>NZ_CP157948.1:0-3795961 GCF_040208325.1 Rhodanobacter sp. IGA1.0 | reverse complement strand
GAATGAAATCAACCACTGCTTTGAAGCGCTGCTGCGCGGGGTGATGGGCTAGTCTAACAGCTGCCTCCACAGGCAGACCGCACGGATATCCACATGGATGTCCACAGCTTGCGCCGGGCGGGCATTTGACAGCCGTGACAAATCCCCGCCATACTTTCCAACCTTTTTATCCATATTCCCTTCGGAGTAAGCCATGAAGCGGACCTTCCAGCCCAGCAAGCTCAAGCGCGCTCGCACCCACGGTTTCCGTGCCCGTATGGCCACCGCCGACGGTCGCAAAGTCATCAATGCCCGTCGCGCCAAGGGCCGCAAGCGCCTGATCCCGTAATCAGGCCTGGCGTGATGTCCAGCGCCGGGCTGCCGCGCGACGCGCGGTTACGTCGGCCGGGTGACTTCGCCGCCTTGCGGACAAGCAGCGGACGCGCAGGCGGCCGCTGTTTTCATATGCGTTTTCGCGAAAACGAGCTCGGCCATGCCCGTCTGGGCCTGGCGATCTCCAAGCGCGTTTCCAAGCGGGCGGTCGAGCGCAACCGGATCAAGCGGCTGTTGCGCGAGTCGTTCCGTCGCGTGCGCCACCAGCTTCCCGCGGTGGACATGATGGTGATGGCGCGCGAACAGGCCGCCGGTGTGCCGGGGCCGCAGTTGCTCACCGAACTGGATGGACTGTGGAAAAAGCTGCTGGCCAGCCAGACCGCATCGTCCGAACCATTGAAGCGCGCCGGCGACACCACCACAATCGAGCGTTGACCTCCTTCTTACTGTCTCCGCGGCGTTGACAAGTGTCGTGGCGTTACCCGGATCTGCTACGCGATGAATCAAACGCGCACCTTCCTCTTGTTCGCCCTGGTCGCCGTGGCCTACTTCCTGTTCATGGCCTGGCAGAAGGACTACGCACCCAGGCCGCCGCAGAACACCGTGACGGCTACCGCGGCGCCGAACAGCGATGGCGGTGTGCCGGGTGCGATCCCCGGCTCGACCGCAGCCGCCTCCAACCCCGCCGTCGGCAACGTGGCCAATGCCACGGCGCCCGCCGCCGCACAGCTGATCACCGTGCAGACCGACGTGTTGAAGCTCAGCGTGGACAGCCGCGGAGGCAGCCTGGTGCACGCCGACCTGCTGGCCTATCCGAACGCGCCACGCACGCACAAGAACCCCAACCCGCCGCCGACGGTGCTGCTGTCCAGCGACGAGGCGCATTACTCGGTCGCCCAGAATGGCCTGGTCAGCAGCAGCGATGCCGCCCCGGCGGACCAGCCGAACCACCTGGCGCTGTTCCACAGCGACAAGACCTCCTACGTCCTGGCCGATGGCCAGGACGAGCTGAAGGTCGACCTCACCTGGCAGGACGCCGCGGGCCTCAAGGTCACCAAGACCTATACCTTCAAGCGCGGCAGCTACGTGATCGGCGTCAGCCAGCGCATCGACAACGGCGCCGCCACGCCGTGGCAGGGCAACGCCTACCAGCAGCTGCTGCGCGTCGAGCCGCCGAAGGCCAGCAACTGGCTGGCGAACTATTCCAATCCGGAACAGCGCAGCTTCCAGGGCGCGGCCTGGTTCACCGGCGAGAAGTTCGAAAAGCTGCCGTTCAAGGACTTCGCCGAACCCAAGGACCAGCTCAACGCGCAGATCAAGGGCGGCTGGGCGGCGATGCTGCGTCTGTACTTCGTCACCGCCTGGATTCCGCCGGCCGGCCAGACCGAGCACTACCTCACCGACACGATCAATCCGGACAGTGCCCATCCGCGCTTCCTGATCCGCACCGTGGGTCCGGCCATCAGCGTGGCGCCGGGCCAGACAGCCACCAGCGAATCGCGCCTGTACGTAGGTCCGAATCGCCAGGGCACGATGGACGCGATCGCGCCGGGTCTTGATCTCACCATCGACTACGGCATGTTCAAGATCATCGCCGTGCCGATGCACTGGGTGCTGTCGCAATTCCACGCGATCACCAAGAACTGGGGCGTGGCGATCATCTTGCTGGTGCTGCTGATCAAGGGCCTGAGCTGGAAGCTCACCGCCATCCAGTACCGCTCCAGCGCCCGCATGCGCAAGCTGCAGCCGCGTGTCCAGGCGCTCAAGGAGCGCTATGGCGACGACAAGCAGAAAATGCAGACGGCGATGATGGAGCTGTACAAGAAGGAGAAGGTCAACCCGATGGGCGGCTGCCTGCCGGTGCTGATCACCATGCCGGTGTTCTACGGCCTGTACTTCGTGCTCGAGTACAGCCTGGAACTGCATCATTCGCCGTTCCTGTGGATCCCCGACCTCAGCGCGCCCGATCCGTGGTACATCCTGCCGATCATCTACGCGATCGTGATGCTGGGCACGCAGGTGCTGAACCCGGTCGCCGCGGGCATGGACCCGACCCAGGCGAAAATGATGAAGGTGATGCCGCTGCTGTTCACCGTGATGTTCGCCTTCTTCCCCGCCGGCCTGTGCCTGTACTACGCGGTCAACGGTATCGTCGGCCTCGGCCAGCAGTGGTGGATCACCCATCACATCGATCGCGAGGAAGTGGCCAAGCCCAAGGCGGCCTGATCCCGCGCCGAACGGCAACCCACAGCCGCGACCGGGCAACCGTCGCGGCTGTGTCGTTTCTGGAAAACCGGAAACGCCCTGTAAAGTCCCGCCCATGACCGCCGAAACCACCGACACCATCGCCGCCATCGCCAGCGCCTCCGGCGCGGCCGGCGTCGGCGTGGTCCGGGTCTCCGGTCCCGCCGTCCCGAACATCGCGCAAGCCCTGCTCGGCCGCCCGCCGCAACCGCGCCACGCCCATTTCGCCGCGTTCCGCGACGGTGCCGGCGCACTGATCGACCGCGGCCTGCTGCTGCACTTCCCCGCCCCCGCCTCCTACACCGGCGAGCACGTGCTGGAACTGCAGGGCCACGGCAGCGCGGTGCTGCTCGACCTGCTGTTGCGTCGCGTCTGCGAACTCGGCGCACGGCTGGCCCGCGCCGGCGAATTCACCGAGCGCGCCTTCTTGAACGGCAAGCTCGACCTGGCTCAGGCCGAGGCCGTCGCCGACCTGATCGCCGCCCGTTCGCAAGCCGGCGCGCGTGCGGCGCTGCAGTCGATGGAAGGCGTGTTCTCGCGCAAGGTCGAGGCACTGCTGCAAGCGTTGATCACGCTGCGCGTGCACATCGAGGCGGCGATCGACTTCCCCGAAGAGGAAATCGACTTCCTCGCCGACCCGGCGATCACCGCGCAACTGGAAAGGTTGCGCACCGAACTGGCCGAACTGCTGCGCGAAGCGCAACGCGGCGTGCGCCTCAACGACGGCCTCCGGGTCGCCATCGTGGGCCGCCCCAACGCCGGCAAGTCCAGCCTGCTCAACGCGCTGGCCGGTGCCGACCGCGCCATCGTCACGCCGATCGCCGGCACCACCCGCGACGTGCTGCGCGAATCCCTGAGCCTCGACGGCATCGCGCTCGAACTGGCCGACACCGCCGGCCTGCGCGACACCGACGACGAAGTCGAACGCGAAGGCGTGCGCCGTGCCCACGGCGAACTGCAGCGTGCTGACGTGGCCCTGCTGGTCACCGATGCCGAACACGCCACCCCCGACCTCGCCTTCTTTGCGCCACTGCCGGCCGGCGTCGAACGCATCGTGCTGATCAACAAGATCGACCGTGACGGGCTCGCGTCGCATCGCGAACAACGCGACCACGCCCACTGGCTGTGGGCCTCCGCCAAGACCGGCGAAGGCCTCGACCCCCTGCGCGAGCATCTCAAGTTGCTCGCCGGCGCCGGCAGCGGCGAAGGCGCCTTCAGCGCCAGGCGCCGCCACGTGCTCGCCCTGCAGCAAGTCGCCGTCCACCTCGACCAGACCGACCACGCGCTGAGCTCCACCCGCGCCGGTGAACTCGCCGCCGAGGAACTGCGCCACGCCCAGCACGCGCTGGGCGAAATCACCGGCGACTACAGCAGCGACGACCTGCTCGGCGCGATTTTCTCGAGCTTCTGCATCGGCAAGTAAGCCGGCCACGCCGCTCTTCAGAAACGCCTGACCTCGGCTATGCTTCGGCGGACATGGATGACGACCGAAGGGAACCGGCAGACACATGACCACCGCGTTGACTCGAGACCAGGTACTGGCCCTGGCACCGGACAGCGCCTCGGCAAAAGCGGCCGGCGGTTTGCTCGGCGACGGCCAGTGGCCGAGCCTGGGTGTCGACGGCGAGGCGTTGTGGGGCGAGTGCAAGGGCAGCGGCGCCAGGCCGTACCAGACCCAGGTCGATCTCTCCGCGCTGGTCACGCGTTGCTCCTGTCCCAGCCGCAAGTTTCCCTGCAAGCACGCGCTGGCCTTGCTGCTGATGCATGCGCAGGGCCAGCCGCGACTGGCCACGCCGAGCGAGCAGCCGGCCTGGGTCGGCGAATGGCTGGCCTCGCGTCGCGACAAGGCGGCGAAGAAGGAACAGGCCGCCGAGCAGCCGCCCGCCGATCCGCAGAAGGCCGCCGCCACCGCGGCAAAACGCGAGGCCGCGCGCTGGAAACGCATCGAGGACGGCAGCGCCGAATTGCAGCGCTGGATGGCCGACCAGTTTCGCCACGGCCTGGCCCGCTTCGGCGAGGCGCAGCGCAAGGACGGCGCCGCGATGGCGGCGCGGATGGTCGACGCCCAGGCCAGCGGCCTGGCCCAGCGGCTGGGTGAGGCACTGGATGCCCTCGCCGGCGGCCGCCACGAGGAAGCAATCGAGCGCTTCGGCCTGCTGCAGTTGCTGATCGACGGTGTCGCCCGCCGCGACACGCTGGCCCCGCCCCGACTGGCCGATCTGCGCAGCGCGCTGGGCTGGCCGCACGACAGGGACGAGGTACTGGCCGGCGGCGAGGCGATCACCGATCACTGGCTGGTGCTGGGCCAGCGGGTGCAAAGCGACGATGAGCGGCTCAGCGAGCGACGCATCTGGTTGCATGGCCACGACAGCGGTCGTCATGCCTTGTTGCTGGACTACGCCTATCAGGGCCGTGACTGGGAAGGCGCGTGGAGCAACGGCTGCAGCTATCCGGCCACCCTGCATTTCTACCCAGGCAGCGTGCCGTTGCGGGCGATCGCGGTAGAGCAGGGCAGCGGCGTGGCGCAAGCCTGGCCGACGATCGACGCGGACGAAGCGATCGATCAGGCCTCGCATGCGCTGGCCGGCAATCCGTGGCTGCCTGCCGTGCCGATGCTGCTGGCCGAGGCCACGCCGTTGCGGCAGGACGAGCAGTGGTGCCTGCATACCCGTGCCGGCACGTTTCCGCTGCGCACCGACCTGGCCAATGGCTGGTCGCTGCTCGCGTTCAGCGGCGGACATCCGATGCAGCTGATGGGCGAGTGGGATGGCCGGCGTCTGCGCGTGCTCGCTGCCCGCGCGTCGACGGGCGCGACGTGGGCGCTGGAGACGCGCGCATGAACGGCTGGTTGAAGGCTGCCCTGGTCGGCATCGAAGGCAGTGTGCCGATGCCTGCCGACGGGGAGATCGGCGCGTTGATGGCGACGGTCGCCGCCCAGGGCGATGATTCGGCGCAGGGTTTCTGCCGCGTCGCCGGCATCCTGGCGGCCTGCCGCCTCGCGGCGCTGAGCCTGCCGCCGCCGGTGGTCCCGCCGACCGCGGCCGCCGCCGATGCACAGGCGCTGGCGGACGATCATCCCGCCTGCGCCGCGCTGGCTTCAGCCTTCGCCGAAGGCCCGTTGCGCCTGCAGTACGAGGCCTGCCTCCGGCTGGCGGCGGCCAATGTGCACTTGCCCGCCGCGCTGCTGCCGGCCGCGCTGCAGGCTGGCCAGCGGCAGCAGATCCTGCGTGCGGCGCTGTTGCCACAGCTCGGCGCGCGCGGACAGTGGCTGGCCGCGTGCAATCCGGATTGGCGCTATGCCGCTTCGTCTGGCGAAAGCGCGCCAGACGCGAACGACGAGGAGCAGCAGTGGCAGCAAGGCAGCATCGAGCAGCGCGCGCAGTATTTCCGCGCCCTGCGCCGCCGTGATCCCGCGGCGGCGAACGTCTTGCTGCAGGCGCAACTGGGCGAACTGGCAGTGAAGGAGCGCGCGGCGCTGGTCGAGCTGCTGGCGATCGGCCTGCAGGCGGACGATGCTGCCCTGCTCGAAAGCCTGCTGAAGGATCGCAGCCGCGAGGTGCGCTACATCGCGGCCCGTCTGCTGGCCCTGCTGCCCGATGCGACCCACGCGCGACGCCTGCGCCTATGGACGGCTGCACTGGTCACATCCAGACGCGGCATGCTCGGCCGCAGCTGGCAGTGCGAAGCGCCCGCGGCGGTCGACCCGGACTGGGCCGGCGCCGCGATCGAGTCCACTCGGCCGCAGCACGAGACCTTGGGCGAACGTGCCTGGTGGCTGTACCAGCTGGTGCGGCAGGTGCCGCTGGCGTGGTGGTGCGAACACACCGGGATGCGCGCGGCGGAACTGCTGGCCTGGGGCGCCAGGTCGGATTGGGCCGAGGCGCTGCAGCGCGGCTGGCGCGAGCGCGTCGGCGCGGCGGACCCCGAATGGATCGAGGCGATGCTGGCCTCGAACGCGCCGATCTTCCGCCACGGCATGTCCGACCTGCTGGCGCTGCTGCCGATGGCGCAACGCGAGCGCCACTGGCCGCGGAGCCTCGCCGAGCTGCAAAAGGTCGGCCTGCTCGGACCGATCATCGGCGCGTGCGCCCCGGGTGAAACGCTGTCCGCCGGCTATTCCGCCGCGCTGCTGCCCAGCCTGCACGCCTTGCTGGAAGGCGATGCACTGCGCCAGGACTACGCCTTGCGCGCCGTGCTGCTCGAGCTGGCTACCCTGCTGCATCCCGACAGCCTGCCGGCGCTGCGCCTGCCGCCGCGTCGCGGCGACGAGACCCCGGCGCTGGCCGAATGCCTGACCGACTTCCAGCGCATCGTCGCGGTGCGCCGCGCGTTGCACGATTCCCTTGCCCGATCCACGCGTTCCACGGAGCTTCGATGAGCACTGCCGTCCTGCGTCAACATGCCGAGGTCCAATTCGCCGAAGAACTCGACCAGCTGAGGAAGGTCGACACGCGGCAGCGTCCCGGCAACTGGCTGATGTCGCCGTGGGCGGTGGTCACCTACCTGGTCGGCGGCCGGCTCGACAACGGCTTCGAGGTCAGCGCGAAGTACATCGGCAGCCGGCGGCTGATGGAGATCGCCGTGGCCACCCTGGCCACCGATCGCGCGCTGCTGTTGTTCGGCGTGCCGGGCACGGCCAAGTCGTGGGTGTCCGAGCACCTCGCCGCCGCGATCAGCGGCGATTCCACCCTGCTGGTGCAGGGCACCGCCGGCACCAGCGAGGAGCAGATCCGCTACGGCTGGAACTACGCGCAACTGCTGGCGAACGGCCCCAGCGAAGCCGCGCTGGTGCCCAGCCCGCTGATGCAGGCGATGAAGCTGGGCAAGATCGCGCGCATCGAGGAGCTCACCCGTATCCCGGCCGACGTGCAGGATGCATTGATCACCGTGCTGTCCGAGAAGACCTTGCCGATTCCCGAGCTGGCGTCGGAAGTGCAGGCCACCCGCGGTTTCAGCGTGATCGCCACGGCGAACAACCGCGACAAGGGTGTCAACGAACTGTCCAGCGCGCTGAAGCGCCGCTTCAACACGGTGATCCTGCCGGTGCCGGCCAGCGAGGAGGAAGAGGTGTCGATCGTGGTCAAGCGCGTGGCCGAACTCGGCCAGGCGCTGCAGCTGCCGGCCGAGCCACCGGCGTTGAAGGAAGTGACGCGGATCGTGCGGATCTTCCGCGAGCTGCGCAACGGCCAGACCGAGGACGGCAAGGCCAAGCTGAAATCGCCCAGCGCCACGCTGTCCACCGCCGAGGCGATCTCGGTGATCAACAACGGCATGGCGCTGGCCGGCCACTTCGGCGACGGCGTGCTGCGTCCGGCCGACATGGCCGCCGGCATGATCGGCGCGGTGGTGAAGGACCCGGTGCAGGACCAGGTGGTGTGGACCGAATACCTGGAAACCGTGGTGAAGGAACGCAGCGAATGGAAGGACCTGTACCGCGCCTTCCGCGAGCAGGCGTGAGCTCGCGATGACCGACGCGGTCACCCTGTTCGGCATCCGCCACCACGGCCCGGGCTGCGCCCGCAGCCTGCGCCGTGCGCTGGAAACGCTGCAGCCGGACTGCGTGTTGATCGAAGGCCCGGCCGGCAGCGAGCCGTTGCTGGCGCACCTGGCCGATGCCGACATGCAGCCGCCGGTGGCGCTGCTCTCGCACGCCGTCGACGATCCGCAGCTGGCGGTGTTCCATCCCTACGCCGAATTCTCGCCCGAGTGGCAGGCGCTGCAGTGGGCGACGCAGGCCGCGGTGCCGGTGCAGTTCATCGACGTGCCGGCCGGGATCAGCCTGGCCTGGCAGCAGCAGGCGCGCCGTGCGGAGGAAACGGCCGCCGACATCGACGAAGCGGCGTCCGATGAAGAAGCGGTCGTCGACGAAACCACGGCCAACCTGCCGCATGATCCGCTCGACTGGCTGGCCCATGCCGCCGGCTACGACGACGGCGAGAGCTGGTGGAACCACATGGTCGAGGAACGCGGCGACGGCGAAGGGCTGTTCGAGGCGATCGCCGCGGCGATGACCGAACTGCGCACGCACGCGCCGCAGCGTCTACGCGGCGACGAGGCGCAGGAAGCGATTCGCGAGGCGCACATGCGCAGCCTGCTGCGCGATGCGCGCAAGGCCGGCCACGCGCGCATCGCGGTGGTCTGCGGCGCGTGGCATGTGCCGGCGCTCGCCGCCAGCGTCACCGCGGCCGCCGACAAGGCCGTGCTCAAGGGCGTCGACAAGCTCAAGGCGCAGACCACCTGGGTGCCGTGGACGTATCGCCACCTGGCCCGCCGCAGCGGCTACGCCGCCGGCATCGCCGCGCCGGGCTGGTACGACCACCTGTGGCGCCAGCCCGCGAACGGCAGCCGCGCGATCGGCTGGTTCGCGCGGGTGGCGCGGCTGCTGCGCGAGCATGAGCTGGATTGCTCCAGCGCCCACCTGATCGAGGCCAGCCGGCTGGCCGATACCCTGGCCGCGCTGCGCGAGCGCCCGGCGCCCGGACTGGACGAACTCAACGAAGCCACCCGCAGCGTGATCTGCATGGGTGACGACGCGCCGATGCGGCTGATCGCCGAACGGCTGATGCTCGGCGACGCGCTCGGCAGCGTGCCGTCCGCGGTGCCCACCGTGCCCTTGCAGCGCGACCTGGAAGCCCAGCAGAAACGCCTGCGCCTGAAGCCCGAGGCGCTGAGCCGCGCGCTCGACCTGGACCTGCGCAACGACAACGACCGCCAGCGCAGCCAGCTGCTGCACCGGCTGGCCCTGCTCGGCATCGAGTGGGGGCGACTTGGCGCGGTCGGCCGTTCCAGTCGCGGCACCTTCCACGAGGTGTGGCAGCTGGCGTGGGAGCCGTCGTTCGCGGTCGAGCTGATCGTGGCCAGTCGCTACGGCCACACGCTCGCGCTGGCCGCCACGGCGCGCGCGCTGGAGCAGGCGCGCGCGGCGAACCGGCTGTCCGAGCTGGCGTCGCTGATCGATCGCGTGCTGCTGGCGAACCTGCCCGGCGCGGTCGAGCAGGTCGCCGCCGAACTGCAGGCGCGCGCCGCCACCGATGCCGATCCACTGGCTCTGCTCGGCGCCCTGCCCGCACTGGCCAACGTGTATCGCTACGGCAATGTGCGCCAGACCGACGTGGCCCAGGTCGCGCAACTGTTCGACAGCATGCTGTTGCGCGCCAGCCTCGGCCTGCCGCTGGCGCTGGCGGATCTGGACGACGAGCCGGCCGCACAGGCGCGCGAGCAGATCCTGGCCGCCGATCGCGCCGTCGAGCTGCGCCAGGGCGAATCGCAGCAGCAAGCCTGGCAACGCGCCCTGCACATCGTGGCCCACGCGGACAGCGGCACGCCGCTGCTGCGCGGCCTGTGCTCCCGCCTGCTGCTGGATGCCGCGGTGCTGCCGCTGGACGAGGTGCGCCGGCAGTTGTCGCAACAGCTGTCGCCCGGTGCCGAACCCTTGCCCGCCGCGCAATGGCTGGACGGTTTCCTCAACCGCAACGCCACCGTGCTGCTGCACAGCGACGCGTTGTGGGCCCTGATCGACGAATGGATCGCCGGCCTCGGCGAGGAGCATTTCGTGCGCGTGCTGCCGCTGGTGCGGCGCAGCTTCGCCGCGTTCGCGGCCGCCGACCGGCGCGACCTGGGCCTGCGCGTGCAGCGGCCGGCCGGCGCCTCGCGTGCCGCCGTCACCGAACTGGCGTGGGACGAAAACCGCGCGCGGCGCGCCTTGCCGATGCTGCGCGAACTGCTGGGAGTGGCCGATGGCTGAGCACGACGACACCTTGCCTTCCACCAGCCGCGCCGAACGCTGGCGGCTGGTGTTGGGCAGCGACGCCGCCGACAGCTGCGGCACGCTCGACGGCGCGCTGGGCCAGATGGATGCGGCGCTGGCCGCGCTGTACGAACCCGACGGCAAGCACGGCCTGCAGCGACGCGGCGGTCGCGGCGGCTCCGCGCCGAACGTGGCGCGCTGGCTCGGCGACATCCGCAAATACTTTCCCGCCTCGGTGGTGCAGGTGATGCAACGCGACGCGCTGGAGCGGCTGGACATGTGCCAGATGCTGCTGGAAAAGGAGATGCTCGAAAGCATCCAGCCCGACGTGCACATGGTGGCCAACCTGATCTCGCTGTCGCAGGTGATCCCCGCCGGCACGAAAGAAACCGCACGACTGGTGGTGCGCCAGGTGGTCGACGCGCTGCTGCGCAAGCTGGAGGAGCCGATGCGCTCGGCGGTCAGCGGCGCGCTCGACCGCGCCCGCCGCAACCGCCGCCCGCGGCATGCCGAGATCGACTGGCACCGCACCATCCGCGCCAACCTGCGGCACTGGCAGCCCAGCCATCGCACGATCATCCCGCAGACCCTGGTCGGTTTCGGCCGCAAGGCGCGCAAGCCGCAGCGCGAGGTGATCCTGTGCATCGACCAGAGCGGCTCGATGGCCGCCTCGGTGGTGTACTCCAGCATCTTCGGCGCCGTGCTCGCCTCGCTGCCGGCGGTGTCGACGCGGCTGGTGGTGTTCGACACCAGCGTGGTCGACATGAGCGAGCAGCTCGACGATCCGGTCGACCTGCTGTTCGGCGTGCAGCTCGGCGGCGGCACCGACATCCACCGCGCGGTGAGCTACAGCCAGTCGCTGATCCGCGAACCGCACAACGCGATCCTGGTGTTGATCTCCGATCTCTACGAAGGCGGCGTGGAAGAACGCCTGCTGGCCCGCGCCCGCGAACTGGTCGACGCCGGCGTGCAGTTCATCACCTTGCTCGCGCTGAGCGACGAAGGCCGCCCGTCCTACGACAAGGCCCTCGCCGCCAAACTCGCCGCCCTCGGCGTGCCCTCCTTCGCCTGCACTCCCGACGCCTTCCCCGGCCTGATGGCCGCCGCGATCCGCCGCGACGACATCGGCCAGTGGGCAGCGATCCAGGGACTGGTGTCCACGCGCGGGCAGGAATGAGCCCGAACGTTCCGCTCAGCTCGTCGCGAGCACGCGCAGTGCCGTGGCGACACGCCGTTGCGGACTGCCCTCCAGCAGGGTGAACGGCATGCCGCGCGTAGCCAGTTCCCTCAGGTATTCGTCGTGCTGTTGCCGCCGGAACGCTTCGCCCCGCCGCGTTCCGTCCTGCACGAAGGCGAAGTCGGGAGCGCACAGGAAGACGTGGTCGTAGTGGCGGGTGGCGAGGCGTTCGAGTTCGGGGTCGGCGCGGCCGAACAGGTCGCGGCTGTACAGCAGGGTGGTGAGCGGGCTGGTGTCGCAGAACAACCAGCGGCGGGCGCTGGCGGCGTGTTGGCGTTCGTGCGCGAGCTGGGTTTGAGCGATGTGCAGCAGGTCGTCGTAGACCAGGGCGCCACCCTGCTCCACCCAGCGCTGGCGGCCGTATTCGGGAACCCAGGCGGTGTCGAGGCGTTCGGCCAGGGCTTGCGCCAGCGCGGTCTTGCCGCTGGACTCGCCGCCGAGCAGGCAGGCCCGTTGCACGAAGTCGGCGTAGACGGTGGTCGACAGGTGTTCGCGGTGCGCGTGCGGATCGCGGCGGAGCACGCTGCCGGAGATCGGGATGGCGTGGCGTTCGCGATCCACGCAGACGTGTCGGACCTCGGCGTGTCGCGGATCGCGTCGCTGGCGGAAATACGCGGTCAGCGCGGCGGCGAAGCCGTCGCCGTAGTCCTCGCTGGTGAATACGGCATCGACGCTGCAGTCGAACACGCTATCGCACAGCCAGCCGACGAAGTCGCGGTGCGTGGCGTCCGCGTCGTCGTTGTGCGGCAGCGTGGCGGGGCCGGGCCAGGCGTGGCTGGCGGCGAGTGCGGTGAAGCGTTCGTCGTCGAGTACCAGCCGCCGCGCTTGCGGGAACCGTTCGGCCAGCCAGCGCTCGCGCGCTTCGGCGTCGCAGCGCTCGAACGCGGGTCGGGTATAGCTGATCAGCAGCACCTCGTCGCATTGCGCCAGCGCGGCGTCGATCACCAGTTCGTGGCCGCGATGCAGCGGGCAGAACTTGCCGACCACCAGGCCGCGACTATATCGCTCGCTCACGCCGCAGCCGCCGGTTCGGCCCCGCGCAGGTGCAGCCAGTGCCGCCACGACACCACCGCGTTGATCCAGTACACCGCGTACAGCACCGAGGTGAGGTACAGGCCGCGGCTGGCGTACAGCGGCACCGCGATGGAGTTGACCAGCAGCCAGAACGGCCAGCTCTGCACGTGGCGGCGCATCATCAGCAACTGCGCCACGATGCTGAAGGCCAGCACGGTGGAGTCGAGGAACGGCGCATAGGCGTCGGTGAAGCGATGCAGCAGCACGCCGTAGCCGAGCGCACCCAGCGTGCCGCAGAGGAGCTGCCACAACAGTTGGCGCGTCGGCAAATCCGTGACCGGCAGTGCCTCGCCATGGCTGCCATGCAGCCACTGCCACCAGCCCACCACACTGGTCACCACGAAGAACGCCTGCAGCACCGTATCGGCGTATAGACGGCTTTCCAGGAACACGAAGGCGAACAGGCTGCAGCCGATGATGCCGGTCCACCAGGTGTGCACGCTGTTGCGTCCGGCCAGCAGGATCGAGGCGCCGGTGATCAGGTTGGCGGCGATTTCCAGCAGGTTCACGTGCGGGCAGGGTCCGCGAGAAACGTCTCGAGCTCCCGCAGCCGCGGCATGCCGCCCTGCGCGCCCAGCTTCGTCACCGACAGCGCGGCGGCGGCGCAGGCCTTGCGCACGGCGGTGGGCAGGCCTTCATGCAGGAATACCGCCAGCGCCGCGTTGAAGGTGTCGCCCGCGCCGGTGCTGTCGACCACGTCGACCGTGAAGCCGGCCTGGTGCAGCGGTTCGCCCTGCTCGCGATACCACGCGCCTTCGCCGCCGCGGGTGAGCACGACCGGGCCTGGGGCGCGTTGCATCATTGCCTTGAAGTCTTCACCGGGATCGGCGCCGAGCAGGATCGCCAGCTCGTGCTGGTTCGGCGTGACGTAGCGAACCAGCTTCAGCCAGTCGACGGGCAGCTGTTGCGCGGGCGCGGGGTTGAGGATCACCGGCACGCCGAGACGCTGGCCCAGGCGCACGGTGGTCTCGACGGTTTCCAGCGGGATCTCCATCTGCACCAGCACGGCGTCGGCGCGTTCGATCAGCGAACGGGCGGCGTCGACCTGGGCGGGCATGACGCGGCTGTTGGCGGCGGGCACCACGATGATCTGGTTTTCGCCCTCGGCGACGGTGATCGAGGCGGTGCCGCTGGCGCTGTCGTCGAAACGGGCGACATGGGTGAGGTCGAGGTGTTCGGCGGTGAGGCCCGCGTGCAGCTGGTCGCCGAAGGCGTCGCGACCGAGCGCGCCGACCAGGGCCACTTCCGCGCCGAGTCGCGCGGCGGCGACGGCCTGGTTGGCTCCCTTGCCGCCGGGCACGGTGAGGAAACGTTCGCCCAGGATGGTTTCGCCCGGGCCGACGAAGCGCGGCGCCTGGGTGACCAGATCCATGTTGATGCTGCCGACGACGACGATGCGTGTCATGGCTCAAACCCCTTGCGCAGGTTCCACGATTGAAGGGGGAGAGCTTAGCTGCTGCGGGCGGTGGAGGCGGGCTTGGGCGGGGGCGAAGAGCGACCCCTCCCCAGTCCTCCCCTGCGTTGCAGGGGAGGGAGCTCAAGGCTCAGGGGGACGGGACGCGACCGATGCCGGTGTCGCCGCCGGGCAGCAGGTCGGGGGCGGGGCCGGCCACGGCCAGCAGGGATTGCGCATAGGCGTCCTCGATGCTGACGGTGGAGACTTCGTCCCAGCTGAAGAACGAGGGCTCGCGCATCCACTCCGCGTCGGGGCTCAGTTCCTGCATGTTGAAGCCGTCTTCCTCGACGTCGACCAGGCGGCCGATGTAGCAGACTTCGGATTCATCCTCGCTGTCGACATGCACGCCGATCACCGGTGCCTGGGCGCCGGCGGCCTGGATCACTTCGCGGATGTTGTCCAGCGGGAAGCCGCGCGGCGGGCGCGGCTGGATGTGTTTCAGGGCCAGTGCCTTGGCGAAGAACACGTGGTGCTTGTCCGGCGCCTCCAGTTCGGAGATGTCGCGGTGGCGCATCACGTACATGCCGTCGTAGGTGATGCCGTCGCCGACCACCCACAGCAGGAAGAACTCGCGCCCGACGCCACCCACGTAACCGCAGAAGCTGCCGTGCTCCAGCCCTTCGCGCCACAACCGGATCAGGGTCTGGTTCTGCTGCGCCTCGCGCAACAGGGCGCGCTGGCCGGTGCCTTTCAATTCGATAACGTTATTCACGGCGTCCATTTTAGCAGAGCCGCCTGAGCGGCTTGTTAGTACCCCAAAAGCTAGAGGATGTAGCGGCTGAGGTCTTCGTCCTGGACCAGGCTGCCGAGGTTTTTGTCTACATGTTCGGCGTCAATCAGGTACTTTTCGCCGGATTTGTCCGCTGCCTCGAAGGAAATCTTCTCCAGCAGGCGTTCCATCACGGTGTGCAGCCGGCGCGCACCGATGTTCTCGGTGCGCTCGTTCACCTGGAAGGCCACCTCGGCCAGCCGGTCGATGCCGGCATCGGAGAACTCGATGCCCACCCCCTCGGTGCCCAGCAGGGCCACGTACTGCTTGGTCAGCGCGTTGTGCGGTTCGCGCAGGATGCGCTTGAAGTCGTCCACGGAAAGCGCGGACAGCTCGACCCGGATCGGCAACCGGCCCTGCAACTCGGGGATCAGGTCGGACGGCTTGGCCAGCGAGAACGCGCCGGAGGCGATGAACAGCATGTGGTCGGTCTTGATCGGGCCGTACTTGGTCGACACGGTGGAGCCTTCCACCAGCGGCAGCAGGTCGCGCTGCACGCCCTCGCGGCTGACCCCGGCGTGGCCGTGGTCGCTGCGCTGCGCCACCTTGTCGATCTCGTCGATGAAGACGATGCCGTTCTGCTCGGCGTTTTCCATCGCCTGGGCGCGGATCTCCTCGTCGTTGAGCAGCTTGCCGGCTTCCTCGTCGATCAGCAGCGGCCGGGCCAGCTTGATCGCCAGCTTGCGGCTCTGCGTCTTGGCGCCGCCGATGTTCTGGAACATCTGGCGCAGCTGCGCGCCCATCTCCTCCATGCCCGGCGGCGACATGATTTCCACGCCCACGTTCATGGCGAAATCCAGCTCGATTTCGCGCTCGTCCAGCGTGCCTTCGCGCAACTGCTTGCGCAGCTTCTGGCGGGTGTCGCTTTCGATGGCGGGCTCGGGCGTGGCGTCGTGGCTCCAGTCGCTCGGCTGGGACTGCCGGCGCGGCAGCAACGCGTCGAGGATGCGATCCTCGGCGCGGTCTTCGGCTTGCGAGCGCACGCGCTTGACCGCCTGCTCGCGGGTCAGCTTGTAGGCGCCGTCGGCCAGGTCACGGATGATCGACTCGACATCCTTGCCCACGTAACCCACTTCGGTGAACTTGGTTGCCTCCACTTTCACAAACGGAGCGTTGGCCAGCGTGGCCAGGCGTCGCGCGATCTCGGTCTTGCCCACGCCGGTGGGGCCGATCATCAGGATGTTCTTGGGGGTGATCTCGTTGCGCATCTCGGCCGGCAACTGCATGCGCCGCCAGCGGCTGCGCAGCGCCACCGCCACGGCGCGCTTGGCGTCATGCTGGCCAATGATGTAGCGGTCGAGTTCATTGACGATTTCGCGGGGAGTGAGTTCGGACATGGGCTTTACTCAAAGGAACGGGGAACAGGGAACGGGGAACAGGGGACAGCGGTCGGCGGTTTGCCGTTCCTCGTTCCCTGTTCCCCGTTCCCGCCTCAAAGCTCTTCGATACTGACGTTGTGGTTGGTATAGATGCAGATGTCGCCGGCGATCTTCAGCGCCTTCTCGACGATGGTGCGGGCATCCAGTTCGGTGTTTTCCAGCAGGGCCATCGCCGCGGACTGGGCGAATGGGCCACCCGAGCCGATCGCGATCAGGCCGTGTTCGGGTTCGACCACGTCGCCGTTGCCGGAGATCAGCAGCGAGGTTTCCCTGTCGGCCACCGCGAGCATCGCCTCGAGCTTGCCGAAGCGGCGGTCGGTGCGCCATTCCTTGGCCATCTCCACCGCGGCGCGGGTGAGGTTGTTGTTGTGCTTTTCCAGTTTCTGTTCGAACAGCTCGAACAGGGTGAACGCATCGGCCGTCGCGCCGGCGAAACCGGCCACCACCTCGCCGGCTTTGCCGAGCCGGCGCACCTTGCGCGCGTTGCCCTTCATCACCGTGTTGCCAAGGGTGACCTGGCCATCGCTGCCGATCACGACGCGGCCGTCGCGGCGCACGCAGACGATGGTGGTGGCGTGAAACGATTCCATGGGTGCTCCGCAAGAGGATGTCTGAGCGGATGAGATGGGGCCATGGCCGGGATGCTTCAATGTCGGTGGTCAAGCTCCTCCCCCTGCACAGCAGGGGGAGGTTGGCGACCGGAGGGAGTCCTTCAGGTGAGGGGGTGGCTTTTGACTTTCAGATCAAAAGCACCCCTCCCCTGCATGCAGGGGAGGGAGCACAGCTTACGGTTTGCGTTTGGCTCGCGGATGCGCGGCGTCGTAGACCCTGGCCAGATGCTGGAAATCCAGATGGGTGTAGATCTGGGTGGTGGCGATGTCGGCGTGGCCGAGCAGTTCCTGCACGGCGCGCAGGTCGCCGGAGGATTCCAGCATGTGGCTGGCGAAGGTGTGACGCAGCAGGTGCGGATGGATGTGTTTCGGGATGCCTTGCTGCAGCGCCAGCTTGTTCATGCGCAGCTGGATCGTGCGGGGGTTGATCGGCGCGCCGCCGCGGCCGCGGAACACCGGGCCGTCGGCCGGCATGCCCTGCTCCGCACCGAGCGCGCGCAGCGCCGCCACGGCGTGACGGCCGACCGGCACGATGCGGGTCTTGCCGCCCTTGCCCAGCACGCGCACCTCGCCATCGTCGAGGTTGAGGTCGAGCCAGCGCAGGCCGACCAGTTCGGACAGGCGCAGGCCGCTGGAATAGAACAGTTCCAGCATCGCGCGGTCGCGCACGGCGAGCTGGCCGCCGCTGTCGGTTTCGACCAGGGCGGTGGCCTCGTCGACGTCGAGCACCTGGGGCAGCTTGCGGCGCACCTTGGGGCCGCGCACGCCGAGCAGCGGATCGTTCGCCAGCTGGCCTTCGCGGGTGAGCTGGCGAAACAGGCTGCGGCAGGACGACAGCAGGCGTTGCAGGCTCTTCGGTGCCAGCCCGTCGCGATGCTCGCCGGCGATGAAGGTGCGCATCCGGTTCGCGTCCAGCGCATCGAACGACGCCATCCGTTGCTCTTGCATGAAGCGCAGCAGCTTGGCCAGGTCGCGCCGGTAGCCGGCGATCGTGTGCGGCGACGCGTGGCGTTCTTCGGCGAGGCGGCCGAGCCAGCGTTCGACCTGTTGTTCGGGCGTCATCGCCGGCTCAGGAGATGTCCCGTGAGCGCGCCAGCGCCGCGGTGATGGTGGCCGAGATCATCTTCAGGAACAGCGTGCCCATGCCCGGCTGGAAGCGGTCCGGGTCGGCGCTGCCGATGGCCAGGATGCCGCAGTCGCCGAGCCGCATCATCGCCACCGAATGGATCTGCGGGGCATCGACGCCGAACAGGCGCACGAGTTTTTCGCTCGCCAGCCGTCCGGACACGGGTTCGTTCTTGTGCAGGAACTCGCTGAATTCCGGCAGTGCGCTGGCGCCTTCGGGAATCTGCTGCATCCAGTCGGTGCGCGGCAGCTGCGGCTCGTCGCCGAACAGCAGCAGGCGTACCTGCTCGGTGTGGAAATCCGCGGACAGCCTGGCGATGACCGTGCGCACGGTGACCTCCATGGTGTTCGCCCGCAGCAGGGCCACGGTCAGCGCATGGACACGCTCCATCAGCTTTTCGTTCTCGGCGGCGATGGCGACCAGCTCGGCCAGCTGGCGTTCCAGTTCCGCGTTCTTGTCGCGCAGGCTCTGCAGCTGATAGACCGCCAGCGAGGCCACCGCGCCCTCGGGGCGCGGCATGGTCAGCTTGGCCGCCAGCTCGGGATACTCGCTGAGAAACTCCGGATGGCGCTTCAGGTAAGCGGCGACCACCCGGGCCTGGGTGGCATCGTCGAGCAGGGTTGCGGTCATGCGCGGAGTTCCTCGAACCGTTCCGGGGCACGCGCAGGATGCGTGCCGCCTGGCGCGAGTGTGCGATGGACCGGGGCGCGCTTCAACCGCCCCGGTCGCCGTCGACCGCGGGAACCGGCCATTCGCCCTCGAACACGAAGGCGGCCGGACCGGTCATCCACAGCGGATGGCCGGGGCCGGCCCAATCGATCCGCAACTTGCCGCCGGGCAGTTCGACGCTCACCGAGTCGCCCACCTCGCCGCGCTGGTGCAGCACCGCCATCGCGGCACAGGCGCCGGTGCCGCAGGCGCGCGTCCAGCCGGCGCCGCGTTCGTGCACGCGCAGACGCAACTGCGTGCGGTCCAGCTGCAGGACGAAGCCGGCGTTGGCGCCTTCGGCAAACCGCGGATGGCTGGTCAGCAGCGGACCGAGCTGCTCCAGCGCCGGGTCGGCCAGATCGGCCACGCTCACCACCGCGTGGGGATTGCCCATCGAGACGGCGCCGAACTCGACGCTTCGATCACCCGCGAGGATCTCGTAGCGATCCACCCTCGCCTCGGCCGACAGCGGAATGCGCGCGGGTTCGAACATGGGTTCGCCCATGTCCACGGTCACCTCGTGGGCGTCCAGCAGGCGTACCGTCACGGGCCCCGAAGGACTTTCGATCATCACCTGCTCGCCCAGCGCCAGCGCGCCGGCGCGATGCAGCCACGCCGCCACGCAACGCACGCCGTTGCCGCACTGGCCCGACGGCGAACCATCGGCATTCCAGATGCCGTAGTAGAACGCGCAGGACGGATCGCGCGCGGGCTCGACGCTCAGCAACTGGTCGAAACCGACGCCGACATGGCGATCGCCCAGCGCACGGATCTGTTCCGGGTTCAGCGGAAAAGGATGCTGCCGGCAATCCAGCACGACGAAGTCGTTGCCGATGCCGTGCATCTTGGAGAAGCGCAGCTGCATCGGGTCGTGCCGCTCAGCGTGGCTGGCTGGCCGGTGCAACCGTCGCCGGCGCCGTCGCGGTGGAAGCGGTGGCGGGATGGCTGGGCAGCACCAGCGGGCCCTTGTTGCCACAGCCGGCAAGCAGGACGAGGGCGAGGCAGCAGGCCAGCAGCGAAAGGGTACGGGACATGGCGGGATTTCCTGTGGATTCGCGCAGTATAGCGAGGCCGGGCACCCCGCTCAGCGGGCGCCGGTTATCATGCCGACGCAGGTCGCCGGCCGCGGCGACGAGGATTAAGACGATGGACTGGGCCACCCTGCTGCGCTTGCCGACGACCCTGCTGCTGGTGCTGGCTGCCGTGCTTGCACTGGCCACCCTGGTGCAACTGGTGGCCGTGCGTCAGCGCCTGCAAGGCGGTCGTCGACTGGCGGCCAGCTGGCGTGCGCTGCTCTGCCTGACCTGCCTCGCCCTGACCCTGCTGCTGGCCGGCGCCGGCTATGCCTTGCGCGGCTACCGCCTGTTGGGCGAAGAGGCGCCGGTGGTGGAGATCGACGCGCGGATACTGTCGCCGCAGCGCTGGGACGTCACCCTCAACTGGCCGGATGGAAGTACGCGCCAGGTGCAACTGGCGGGAGACCAGTGGCGCATCGAGGCCGTGGTGCTGAAATGGAAACTGCCGGCGCTGCTGGCCGGTGTGCCGCCGCTGTACCGGATCGACCGCCTGTCCGGCCGCTATGACGATGCGGCGCAGGAAATGAACGCGCCGCGCACGGTGATCGACTTCAGCGAGAACGGCCGCTTCGACCTGCTCGACCTCAAGAAGCAGTATCCGCGCTGGCTGCCCGAGGTGGACACGGTCTACGGCAGTGGCGCGTTCCTGCCGCTGGTCGACCAGGGCCACTACACGGTGAGCCTGATGCGCACCGGCGCGCTGGTGGCGCGGCCGGACGAGGCGACCGAGCGGCGCATCGGGCAGCCGCTGGGTGGCTGAACGGACCGGCGCTCAGTCCAGCGACTTTTCATAACGCCACGCGTCCGCGCCGTCCTGGTAGTAGCGCTCGTAGCGGCCGATGCGCTGGAACCCCGCGCGCACGTACAAGCCGATCGCAGCGGCGTTGTCGGTGCGTACTTCCAGTCGCAGCGCGCGGCAGCCGCGATGCCGACAGGCATTCACCACCGCTTCGAGCAAGGCTGCACCGACACCCTGGCCACGTGCCTCGGGCCGGGTCGCCAGCGAATAGAGCCGACCCACGCCACTGCGCTTGCGGAAAAACAGCACGGCGCTGCCCAGCAACGGCCGAGGGTGGCCGGTGGCGACCAGGATCATCGCGGTATCGCTGTCCAGGTGGCGGCGATACTGCGCGCGGCTGAGTCGGTCGCTGCTGAAGCTGCGCTGTTCCAGGGCGACCAGCTCGTCCAGGTCGGACGAGGCAGCTCGGCGCACGCGCGCGCCGGCGGGAACGGGCGGCACATCGGCGGATTCCGCCACGACGCGGCGCGCGGAGTCGGGTGAGGCTAGGGG
Source organism: Rhodanobacter sp. IGA1.0 (assembly GCF_040208325.1). Classification (NCBI taxonomy): domain Bacteria; kingdom Pseudomonadati; phylum Pseudomonadota; class Gammaproteobacteria; order Lysobacterales; family Rhodanobacteraceae; genus Rhodanobacter; species Rhodanobacter sp. IGA1.0. The sequence goes on along the minus strand of NZ_CP157948.1, from coordinate 3,774,931 downwards.
CGTTTGAGTCGGCACGCGCGGACTCTAGCAGCCGGCGGGCCGGAAGGTGCGCATCGCAGTGCCTTCGTGCCGTTTAGTCACGCTTCAGCGCCTGCCCTTGTGCAGCGTGGTTGCTGTGCCAAACTGCGCGACTTGCACGTACCGCCCTGCCCACGCAGGCCTGTCCGCCGTCGCCGCATCGCCTGAGTGGTGTCATGACCCGTCTGGTCATCGTTGTCGAAAAAGCCTCCGACTGGGGCTCGTACTATCCGTCCGTCGATGTCATGAGCGCGATGGACTACCTGCGCAAGCCGGTCGGCGGCGACGACGAGCGCACCCACGTGATCAACCTGTGCCGCAGTTACAAATATCTGGGCACCGGCTACTACGTGTCGCTGCTGGCCGAGGCGCGCGGGCACAAGGTGATGCCGTCGGTGCGCACGGTGAACGACCTGCGCCGGCGCTCGCTGTACGGCCTGGACATCGACGACCTAAACCAGAAGCTCACCCACTTCCTGCCTGCCGGCGGGCGCGACACCACCGATTTCGGCATCCTGGTCTACTTCGGCGAGACCGCCTACCCGGCGCTGCAGGACCTGGCCCGGCAGGTGTTCGAAATGTTCCCCTGCCCGTTGCTGCGCATCGAGTTCGAGCGCGACCGCGTGTGGCAGGTCAGCTCGATCAAGCCGGTCGGCCTGCACACGCTGGACGACGCCCAGGAAGACGCCTTCGCCGAGGAGCTCGATCGCTTCTCGCGCAAGTTGTGGCGCAAGCCGCGTGCGCGCCGGCAGTTCCGCTACGACCTCGCGATGCTGGTCGATCCGAAGGAAAAGATGCCGCCGTCGAACAAGAAGGCGTTGAAGGCCTTCATCGACGCGGGCAAGGAACTCGGCATCGAGGTCGACCCGATCGGCAAGAACGACTACCAGCGGCTGGCCGAATATGACGGTCTGTTCATCCGCGAGACCACCGCCTCGGACAACCACACCTACCGCTTCGCCCATCGCGCGGAGAAGGAAGGCATGGTGGTGATCGACGACCCCAGCTCGATCCTGCGCTGTACCAACAAGATCTACCTCAACGACCTGATGGTCTCGCGCAAGCTCGCTGTCCCTCGTACGGAAATTCTCTACCGCGACGACAGCAAGGGCATGAAGGAAGTCGTCGCCAAGCTGGGCTTCCCGCTGGTGCTGAAGATCCCGGACGGTTCGTTCTCGCGGGGCGTGGTCAAGGTCGAGGACGAGGCGGCGCTGGCCGCCGCGGCCAGCGGCCTGTTCCAGCACAGCGCGCTGCTGCTGGCGCAGGAATACGTCTACACCGAATTCGACTGGCGCATCGGCGTGCTCAACCGCGAGCCGCTGTACGCCTGCAAGTACTACATGTCGCGCGGCCACTGGCAGATCTACAACCACGGCGCCAAGGGCACCGCGAAGTCCGGCGGCTTCGAGACGATTGCGGTGAAGGACGCGCCGGCCGAGGTGGTCAAGCTGGCGCTGAAGGCGACCCAGCCGATCGGCGATGGCCTCTACGGCGTCGACCTGAAGCAGGTCGGCAGCAAGCCTGTGGTGATCGAGGTCAACGACAATCCGTCGATCGATGCCGGCGTCGAGGACGCCCATCTCGGCGACGAGTTGTACTCGCGCATCATGCAGGAGTTCCTGCGCCGGATGGAGCGCAAGCGCCAGGGCGGCAGCGCGCGCTGAGAGGTTGTGAGTTTTCAACCTCTCAGGTCGGCCATGGATGACCGAGCATGAAGCAGTCATGCAAGTGACTGTTTCATGTGAGCGAGTCCGGGCGTGTACCGGACTCGCGATAGAAGGAAACCACAGGAAGTGGCTTTCTTCACAGGCGCTGAGCGCAGGACGATCGTCTCGTGCAGAGGGCGGGTCGGGGCCGATGGCGCCTCGACGGTTCCCGCGATGTCCCGTGCGCAACGGGCGGGTTCAGGCAGACGCCCTTCGTCAGCGGGGCGACGCTGACGCGATTTCCTTCCTGGTGAGATTGCAACGCAGCGTGTCGTCGCTGCCGTCGTCGTAATCCTGGCGCGAACGGTAGCCCGTGGCATTCCAGTATTCCGGATGTTCGGCATCCCGCTCCAGCGAAATCACCGCGAAGGCGCAGGCGGAACCCGGCTTCAACAGGAAGACCCTGCGCGTCGCGCCGCCAACGGCGGGCTGGTCGAGCACTTCGTAGGCTGTTCTTGCACAGCTCGCAAACGGGGTGTGCCACGCGATGATCCTGGCCTGCACCAACAGGACGCCCCGACATTGCCGGCCGCTTCCCTCGAACTGGCCAGTCAGCATGGCATCGCCCGCGTTGGCGCAACCGACCAGCAGGATCAGGCCCGCCAGCACGGCCATCCTGCGTCGGATCACGGCCGGCATGGCGGCACGTTGCCCTGCTGGATGACCGACAGGGCGAAATCCAGCTTTTTCGCGCAGGCCGCGTCGTCATACATGGCGACGTTTGCCGTGGTGGCAGCCCGCCATCCCGCGACCGTCTGGCGGGGCCTTTTGATATTTCAGAACCTGGCCTGGGTGCAGCCCACGCACCCCGGGGTTCCATGCCTGCATGACCGCAACCGTGCTTCCGTGCGCATGCGCCAGCTTGTCGAAGCTGTCGCCAGCCTTCACGGTCAGCTGGTGGATCGTGTTGTCCTTGTCGAGCACGTCCTTCACCTCGAACCCTGCGAGTTTGAGCAGCAGATAACCCACGCCTGCGCGAATGTTGTAAAGCGGCGTCGTGCGCACGGCCTTCCTGGTCAGCGGCTGCTTCCAGGCCGGAAGAATCAGGCGTGACGCCGGCGCTCCCGACAGCAACTGATCCGGCCCTGGATCATTGCACCCGGGCGCCGAGCCGGTGCCGGATACCGGCCACGTCGGGCCGTCCTGCGACGTTGAACGCCAACGTCGAGGGTGGCGCTGGAGCTGCTGCGGGAATACTGAAAAGTCGTAGGCAGATATCGACTCGCCGGCTGCCCTGCAAGGAACCGGCCGGACAATCCGCCGGGGTCACATGGCGCGGCGGATCGCGCGTCGCTGCGGTCGGCACAACGCCAGCACCTGCCGCGGCAGCGTCGGCTCCAGCACCAGCACCACGATCATTGGCGCGCCGCACAGCCAGAACGCCGGCGTCCAGCCGAGCAGCTCCGTATGAGCTGGCACCAGCATGCTCAGAAGCAACAGGGTTCCGCCCAGCAACCAGAGCACGGCGGCGCCGAGCAGGCGCAGGTGGCGCGGCGAGGGCAGGACGGGCATGCGCATGGGAGCTCTCCTCGGACAGGTTGTCCGCAAGTTGCCGGACCGCCATCTCATCACCTGCGACTTCGCTTCCCCAAAAATCCGGCTTGTAGAATAGTGGCCAGACATCCTGCGGGGAATCGCATGCCCATCGCCCAGTTCGCCGTATTCGGCCATCCGATCAGCCATTCGCTGTCACCGCGCATCCACCAGGCGTTCGCGCAACAGTTCGGCATCGAACTGGAATACCGCGCGGTCGACGCGGCCCCGGCCGATTTCGCCGAGGCCGTGCGGCGGTTCTTTGCCAGCGGCGGTCGCGGCGCCAACGTCACCCTGCCGCACAAGGCCGCCGCCTTCGCGCTGGCCGACCAGCGCAGCGCGGCCGCCACCCGCGCCGGCAGCGCGAACGTGCTGACCCGGCTGCCTGACGGCGAGCTGGCGGCACACAACACCGATGGTGCAGGCATGGTGCGCGACATCACCGAGCGCCACGACCTGGACCTGCGCGGCCATACCGCGCTGCTGCTGGGCGCGGGCGGCGCCGCGCATGGCGTGGCGTGGAACCTGCTGGACGCCGGCGTGGAAACGCTGACCATCGTCAACCGTTCGCCCGAAGCGGCCGATGTGCTGGCCGACGCGATCGGCGACCCGGCGCGTGCGCACACGCGCTACTGGGACGACCTGGCCCATATCGGCAGCTACGACCTGATCGTCAACGCGACCTCGGCCGGCGTGCTGGGCGTGGCGCTGCAACTGCCGTTTTCGCTGATCGGCGCGCGTGCGCTGTGCTACGACCTGTCCTACGGCCCCGCCGCCGGCAGCTTCCTGGCCTGGGCCAAGGCGGCGAGTGCGCGCTATGCCGTCGACGGCCTCGGCATGCTGGTGGAAACCGCGGCCGACGCGTTCGAGTTGTGGCATGGCCGGCGCCCCGAGACCGAACCGGTCTATCAGTCCCTGCGTCAGCAAGCCGCGTGAGTTCGGCGATTTGCCGGATCGGTTGCGGCGCCTGCTGCATCGCGCCGTCGATCTCCTCGCCGATTCCCGGCATGCCGAACGGCAAGCCGGCCGGCGTGCGCTGCGTGCAACTCACCGACGACAACCGCTGCGCGATCTTCGGCCGGCCCGAGCGCCCGGCGGTGTGCGGCAGCCTGCGCGCCGAGCCGGCGATGTGCGGTACGGATCGCGCCCATGCGCTGGCGTGGCTGGCGCGACTGGAAGCGGCCACGGCGACGACGTGAGCGCCACGCCACACGACTGCAACAAATCGCCGCCAAGATGCCGCCACCCGCCGGGAGCGCGTCGATGACGGAGGCTCCAGTGCGCGGCCATCGCTTGTGCAGCAGGTGTCATGTCCCGCTTCCCTTCCGCCGTGTCGCATCGATACGCGCTTGCTCTCGTCTCCTTGCTGGTGCTGGTCGCGGCTGTCGGGATTTTCCGGCATGGCCAAGCGGCGGCGAATGCCGCGATCGAGGACGCCGCGTTGTCGACTGGCGGGGTGAGCGAGGCATCGACCGACGATGCGCAGAGCGGCACCGGCATCCTGCTCGGGCTGGCCCGCGACGCGATGCGGGACGGTCGACTGGTAGCGCCGGCCGGCAGCAACGCGTTCGAGTTCTACCTCAGCGTGCTGCAGCTGGAGCCGGCAAACCTGACCGCCCACGAGGCCCTGCGCGAATCGTTCGTGCGCGCCTCGGAAGAGATCGAACGCACCATCAACCGGAAAGACCTCGAAGAGGCGCGGCGCGAGATCGACCTGCTGCGCGAGTTCGACAGCGACAACTTCACGCTGGCCCTGCTTGGCGGCAAGCTTTCCGCCGCGCGCAACCTCATGACGAAGCAGCACGAGGCGGAGGCGGAGCGCATCCGCCAGGCAAGGGCTGCGGGAAGCTGAGCCGGCATGGCCGTCAACGCAGCGACGGTTCCGCCCTTCGCAACAGCAGGACGCCCGGCTCCGGCTGCATGAACGCGCAGTGGCCGGTGAGGTCGAGGCAGATCACCTTCTTGCGGCGCAGCCGGTTGCAGCTGCGCGGAAACAGCGCGCGCGGTGCGGTCATTCGCCCCCGGCCAGGTAGCGATCCTTCAGCCGCACGTAATGGTCGGCCGAGTAATGCAGCTGCTCGATCTGGCGGTCGCTGAGCAGGCGCACGAACCGCGCCGGGTTGCCCAGCCACAGCTCGCGCTCGCCGATCACCTTGCCCGGCGCCACCAGGCTGCCGGCGCCGACGAAGCCGTATTTGTGGACGATCGCGCCGTCCATCACGGTGGCATGCATGCCGATCATGCAGTAGTCGCCAATGGTGCAGGCATGCACCACGGCGGCGTGGCCGATGGTGACGCCCTCGCCGATCAGGCAGGGAAAGCCCGGACCGTACGGACCGGCGTGGGCCACGTGCACCACGCTGCCGTCCTGGATGCTGGTCCTTGCGCCGACGCGGATGTGGTGGACGTCGCCGCGCAGCACCGTGCCGGGCCAGATCGAGACATCGTCGCCGAGCACCACGTCACCGATCACGCTGGCGGCCGGATCGACGTAGACGCGTTGACCGAGGGTGGGCGTGACGCCCTGGAAGCTGCGCAAGGAGTTCATCCGGGCATTCTAGCGGCGGGGCCGCGTCGTCACGTCGCCGCGCTTGATTTCGCCCCGTCCGGTTGCCACGCTGGCGCATCGCAAAGGAGCGTTCATGAGTCACGACAACCCCCTGCTGGCTGACGATACGCTGCCGGCGTTCTCGCAGATCCGCCCCGGACACGTGCTGCCGGCCGTCGAGTCCATCCTGGCCGACTATCGCGCCGGTATCGATGCCTTGCTGGCGCCCGCCTCGCCGCGCGACTTCGCCACCGTGATGCTGACCCAGGAGCGGCTGGAGCAGCGGCTGGCGCGCGCATGGGCGCCGGTGTCACATCTGCATTCCGTCGCCGACAGCGAGGCGCTGCGCGAGGTCTACGCGCCGGCCGAGGAGAAGCTCACCGACCACGCGATCGAACTGGGCCAGAACCGCGAGCTGTACGCCGCGGTGCAGGCGCTGGCCGATGCGGCGGACTTTCCGTCGCTGCCACGGCCGGAGCGTGCGCTGGTCGAGCACGCCTTGCGGGATTTCCGCCTGTCCGGCGTGGCGCTCGAAGAGCCGGCACGCTCGCGCTTCCGCGAGATCGGCGTCGAGCTCAGCAGGCTTTCGACCGAATTTTCCAACGCCGTGCTCGATGCCAGCGAGGCGTGGCACGAACACGTCACCGACGAGCGCGATCTCGCCGGCATCCCCGATTCCGGTCGCGCGGTGCTGCGCCAGTACGCCGAAGACCAGCAGCTGGATGGCTACCTGGTCACCCTGAAGCAGCCCAGCGTGCAGGCGGTGCTGACCTACGCCGACAACCGCGGCCTGCGCGAACGGGTCTACTGGGCGTACCAGACGCGCGCTTCGGACCAGGGCCCGAACGCGGGCAAGTTCGACAACAGCGCACGCATCGAGCAGATCATGGCGCTGCGCCACGAGGCGGCCGGGCTGCTGGGCTTCGCCAACGCCGCCGAGGAGTCGCTGGCGACCAAGATGGCCGGCTCGCCGACCGAGGTGCTGGAATTCCTGCACGACCTGGCCGCCCGCGCCAAGCCGGTGGCGCAACAGGAACTGGCCGCCCTGCGCGCCTTTGCCCGCGAGGAATTGCAGCTCGACAACCTCGAACCGTGGGACGTCGGCCATGCGTCGGAGAAGCTCCGCCAGCGCGAGTACGCGCTGGACGAGGAGCAGCTGAAGCCGTACTTCCCCTTGCCGGCCGTGATCGATGGACTGTTCGGCCTCACCGAAAAGCTTTACGGCATCACCCTCGCCGTGCGCGATGGCGTCGACGTATGGCATCCGGACGTGCGCTATTACGACGTGCGTGATGCCGATGGCCAGGTGTTCGCCGGCGCCTATGTCGACCTGTACGCGCGCAATGGCAAGCGCGGCGGCGCGTGGATGGATGTGTGCCGCGCCCGTTTCGACGACGGCGACCGGAAGCAGCTGCCGGTGGCCTTCCTCACCTGCAATTTCGCGCCGCCGACCGAGGGCAAGCCGGCCCTGCTCACTCATGACGACGTGCTGACCCTGTTCCACGAATTCGGCCACGGCCTGCACCACCTGCTGACCGGGATCGCGCTGCCCTCGATCGGCGGCATCGATGGCGTCGAATGGGACGCGGTGGAGCTGCCCAGCCAGTTCATGGAAAACTTCGGCTGGAACCGCGAGGCGCTGGACCTGTTCGCGCGGCATTACGAGACCGGCGAACGCCTGCCGGATGCGTTGTTCGAGCGCATGCTGGCCGCGCGCCACTTCCATGCGGGACTGTTCCTGGTGCGCCAGCTGGAATTCGCCCTGTTCGATTTCCTGCTGCACCTGGAGTACGAGCCGACACAAGGCGCACGCACGCTGGCGGTGCTGGAGCAGGTTCGCAAGCAGGTGGCCGTGCTGCATCCGCCGGCCTGGCAGCGCTTTCCGCACGGCTTCAGCCACATCTTCGCCGGTGGCTACGCCGCCGGTTACTACAGCTATCTGTGGGCCGAACTGCTCAGCGCCGATGCGTTCGGCGAGTTCGAGGAACATGGCGTCATCGATCGCGCCACCGGCGAGCGCTTCCGCGCCGAGTTCCTGTCGGTGGGTGCCAGCCGGCCGGCACTGGAAAGCTTCATCGCCTTCCGTGGCCGCAAGCCGGAACCCGAGGCGCTGCTGCGCAGCCACGGGCTGCTCTGACCGACGCAACGCCGCGGCCATCGCCGCGGCGTTGTCCGGGAAAGTCCAGACGCCGGGCAAGAAAAAACCCGCCGAAGCGGGTTTCTTCAAGACCGCTCAATTCCCGGGGGAATCAGGCAACCTGGACTTCCTCAGCCTGCAGGCCTTTCTGGCCCTTGGTGACGACGAACGTGACGCGCTGGCCTTCCTGCAGGGACTTGAAGCCCGTGCCCTGGATCGCGCGGAAATGCACGAACAGGTCGTCACCGCTTTCCGGGGTGATGAAGCCAAAACCCTTGGCGTCGTTGAACCACTTGACTGTACCGCTCTGACGATCCGACATGTAACATTACCTTTGAAGCATGGATGATTTGCGGCCCTTGGCGGCGTGCGCCGAACCGCAATAGAAGCAAGCGGTCGCCTTTACGCGGTACTCTTGCTCGACCAGCATACACCGTATTTCGGCGGTTTGCTGGGTTTTTCAGGCAAACGTCCCCGAACCCGCGTTTCCGTTCATCGAAACCGCCGCCTTGCCCCCGAAAGTCGCGTCGCCACGGCCCGCCTGCGCTGCCTCGTTCCGGCGCTTCCCCGTACAATGACCCGATGAAAGTCGCCTCATGGAACGTCAATTCGCTGAAAGTGCGCCTGCCGCACCTGACCCAGTGGCTGGCTGACGCGCAGCCGGACGTGGTGGCGCTGCAGGAAACCAAGCTGGAAGACGCGAAGTTCCCGGTCGACGAGCTGGCTGCCGCCGGCTACCGGGCGGTGTATTCCGGCCAGAAGACCTACAACGGGGTGGCGATCCTGGCCCGCGAGGAGCCGGCCGACATCATCACCGACATCCCCGGCCTCGATGATCCGCAGCGCCGCATCCTGGCGGCGACTGTCGGCGGTCTGCGGGTGGTCGACCTGTACGTGGTCAACGGCAAGGCGGTCGGCGACGAAAAATATGCCTACAAGCTGGACTGGATGGCGAAAGTGCGCGAGTTCCTGGCGCGCGAGCACGAGCGTCACCCGAACCTGGTGGTGCTGGGCGATTTCAACATCTGCCCGGACGACCGCGACGTCTATGATCCGGCGGCCTGGGGCGAGGACATCCTCTGCTCGCCGCCGGAACGCGCCGCGCTCAAGGCCATCACCGACCTCGGCCTGCACGACAGTTTCCGCCTGTTCCAGCCCGACGCCGGGCACTTCAGCTGGTGGGACTATCGGCAGGCGGCATTCCGCCGCAACATGGGCCTGCGCATCGATCTGATCCTGATCGGCGAGGCGTTGAAATCCGCTGCCACGGCGGCAGCGATCGACCGCGAACCGCGACGCTGGGAACGCCCTTCCGATCACACGCCGGTGACGCTGGAACTGGATATATGAACGACATGACGAAAGCCGAATGGCCCAGCTCGCTGGACGACAGCGAACTGGAAGAACTGGATCGCTACCTGCGCGCGCATACCAGCGAAGGCGACCTGCTGCTCGACGGCGTCCACGGCCTGCTCAGCGCTCTGGCGGTGGGCCCGCTGCTGGTGCTGCCCGACGAATGGCTGCATGAAGTGCTGCACGAGCCGTTCACCGACGAGGACGAAGGCAATCGCGTGCTGGCCTTGCTGGCCAAGCTCAACGATTCGATCAGCGCCGAGCTCGATGTCGACGCCTATGAGCCGATCCTGGGCGAAGTGGAGATGGAAGGCGGCCCGATGCTGTCGGCCGCGGGCTGGTGCGAGGGCTTCAGCCGCGGCATCGACTTGCGCGCGGCGCTGTGGGAAAACCGCCTGGCCGAAGACCCGCAACTGATGGAACTGCTGGGTCCGGTGATGGCTCTGGCCGTCGACGAGGGCATCCTCAGTGCCGACACCGAATTCGAGAAACTCAGCGAAGAAGAGTACGACGAATGCCTGGCCCAGGTGCCCACCGTGCTTGGTGCGGTCAACCAGTACTGGCAGGCCAAACCCGCCACTGAAGCCGAAGTGGAGACGATGGTGTTGCAGCAACGTCCCGGCAAGCAGGAAGAGGCCACCCCGCCGCGCCAGCGCAGCGGCCACTGGGTGCACTGAACAGGGTTTTGCCTGGCTGCAGGCGCGTTTCCGTTCATCCCGGAGTCGCCGTGTCCGAAGTCGGTTTGTACCACCCGCTCAACACGCTGAAGCCGGTCGCCAGCGGCCTCTGGATCGTCGACGGCCCGCTGGTGCACATGGCCGCACTGGGGCTGCGGGCACCGTTTCCCACCCGCATGAGCCTGGTGCAGCTGGCCGACGGCGGCCTGTGGTGCCACTCGCCGATCGCGCCCGACGAAGCCTTGTTCGCCGCGATCGACGCACTCGGCCCGGTGCGTCACCTGGTGTCGCCGAACCTGCTGCACTACGCGCACATCGCGGCCTGGAAACGGCGCTATCCGCAGGCGACGGCGTGGGCCTCGCCGGGCGTGCGCGAACGCGCCGCCAGCCAGCACATCGAGGTCGCGTTCGACGCGGATCTCGACGATGCGCCGCCTCCGGCCTGGGCCGCCACGATTGACCAGCTGCGTTTTCGCGGCAGCCGGGTGATGCAGGAAATCGTCTTCCTGCATCGCGCCAGCGCAACCCTGATCCTGGCCGACCTGATCGAGAACTTCGAAGCAGAAAAACTCCCGCCAGCGATGCGCTGGATGGCGCGACTGGGCGGCGTGATCGATCCCGACGGCAAGGCGCCGCTGGACCTGCGCCTGACCTACGTCGGGCGCAAGGACGAGGCGCGCACTTGCCTGGCGCGCATGCTGGCGTGGCAGCCGCAGCGGGTGATTCTCGCCCACGGTCGCTGTTATCCGGACGACGCGCCGGCCGAGCTGGCCCGGGCATTCCGCTGGCTCGACTGACCCCGGCGTTGCCCCTGCCGGAACGATCCGTTCCCGCGCCGGCGCTTGGACAGACGCTCGAACGGGGCCATCTTGGCGGCCAGTCCTTCCCTCCACCGGAGCAAGCCATGAGCGATCGCCACATCACCCGCCGCATCCGCGGCATGGACACCTCCGACGGCGCCGGCGTGAAGCTGAAGCGCGTGATCGGCCAGCCCGGGCTGGACATGCTCGATCCGTTCCTGCTGCTGGACGAGTTCCGTTCCGACCAGGCCGGCGACTACATCGCGGGCTTTCCCGAGCATCCGCATCGCGGCTTCGAGACCGTCACCTACATGCTGGCCGGCCACATGCAGCACGGCGACAACCACGGCAACCGGGGCGACCTCACCCCGGGCAGCGTGCAGTGGATGACCGCCGGCCGCGGCATCCTGCATTCGGAAATGCCGCAGCAGGAAGACGGCCTGATGTGGGGCTTCCAGCTGTGGGTGAACCTGCCGGCGAAGGACAAGATGACCGCACCGCGCTATCAGGACATCGGCCCGGAACGGATTCCCGTGGTGCATCCGGCAGCCGGCGTCGAGGTGAAGGTGATCGCCGGTGAACTGGCCGGTGCCAGCGGACCGGTCGAAGGCATCGTCACCGCGCCGGTGTACCTGGACATCAGCCTGCAGCCCGGCGCGCAGTTCACGCTGGATCTGCCCGCCGGCCATCACGGCTTCGCCTACGTGTTCGAGGGCGAATCAGCCCTGGTCGGCGGCGAATCACTGCGGCGCAGCGAACTGGGCGTGCTGTCCGAAGGCGAACGACTGCAGCTGGCCGGCGGTGACCAGCCCTCACGCCTGCTGGTGGTCGCCGGCAGGCCGCTCAAGGAGAGCGTGGCGCGCTACGGGCCGTTCGTGATGAACACGCCCGAGCAGATCCACGAAGCGATCGCCGACTTCCGCGCCGGCCGCTTTTAATCAGATAACGCGCTTCTTGCGCGTTGCTCCCTCTCCCCCGGCGACCGCAGGAAGTCCCCTTGCGGGAGAGGGGTTGGGGTGAGGGTCCACGCGTCCAGCGTTGCCTGGGCGAAGCGCGCTTCTGTCGAAAGAGGCGGGCATTGCCCGCCTCTTTCCGCCGAGCCGCAACAAAAGCAGAACCGGCGGACAGTGTCCGCCCTGCGTGGCTTCCGTGCAGGGAAGCACCGGGCCGTCGGCGCGATTCACTCACCGCGCAGATCCTTTCCACTGAGTCGCAAATTTTTCTTCAGGTACTCGCGCATCGCCGCGTCCGGCGGCGCGGCTGCGACGCCGCCCAGGTGACGGTGCAACAGTCGTTCGGTGAGGTAGAACATCGCCTCCTTGGCCAGCGGGTTCTCGTTGGTGTGGCCAGCCTCGTCATCCACCAGCAGGCTGACGTCCCGCTCCAGCAGCTTCAGTTGCGCGGCGTACGCGAGCACGCCGCGGATCGCCACCCGGTGATCCTCGCCGCCGGCGATCAACAGCAGCGGACGCCGCATCCGTGCCGCGTTGGCCAGCGGCGACTGCGCATGCAGCCGTGCCATCGTGAGCGGGTCGCCCAGATCCAGCGACAGCGTGCGCAGCCAGGCTTCGAACGGGATGTAGCGGGAAAGGTTCAGCGCTTCATTGCTGCGCGACACCCAGCGCAGGTCCCAGCCGAAATCCGCCGGTGGCACGATCGCCACGCCCACCTTGAACAGCGCCGGCTGGAAGGTCACCCCGAGCAGGGTCGAATAGCCGCCGAACGAAGCGCCGGCGATGCCCACCCGCTGCGCGTCGCCGATGCCCTGCGCCAGCAGATGGCGCGTGCCTTCCACGATGTCCTGCTGCACCCGGCCGTCGCCGAAGTCGCCCCGCGCGGCGAACACGTAGTCGCGGCCGTAGCCGGTGGAGCCGCGGAACTGCGGCTGGAACACCGCGTAGCCGCGATTGACCAGGAACTGTCCGAAGCTGCCGTAATCCGGACGGTCGTGATTCCACGGACCGCCATGCGGCGTCACCACCAGCGGCAACGTGGCCGGGTCGGCACCCGGCGGCAGCAGCAGGAAGCCGTGCAGGCGCATGCCGTCGGAAGCCGTCCAGCTGAGCGGAATCTTGCGCGCCAGCGCCGCCCCGGGCAGCGGTTGCAGCGGCTTGCCGCTGCGCTGCTGCACCAGCGCGTCGTCGAGAAACGGCGTGAACCGACCCGATGACGGCTCGTAGAGATGCCAGCGCCCGGCCTGCAACGTAGGCCCGCGCTCGCCGACCAGCCAGGCGGCCTGCGCGCCGCGACCGACCTGGATGTCCAGATCGCGCTGCGGGAAGTGGCGGGCGATCGCTTCGACCGCCTGCTGCGTCTGGGTATCCAGCCCCCGCTGCGCCGACGTGCTGCTGCGCCAGCTGGCGATCAGCGGCTGGCCGTCGACGGGATCGAGCAGCAGCGCATCGAGGTCCGCTTCGCCCGCCGGATCGGTGAGCAGCGTGTGCAGCGTGCCTAGCGCATCCAGCCGCGCCAGGTCGAGCAGGTTGCCGCCGTGATCCGTGCGCAACAGCAGCTCGCCGTCCGGTGCGGTCACCGGCAACAGGTTGCAGCGTTGCAACCGCTGGCAGCGCAGCACCTCGTGCAGACTGCCGTTCGCGTCGACGCGATGGATCACCAGGTCCTCGTGCTCGACCCGTTCCAGGAAGGCCAGCCGACCCCGCGGATCGAACGCGAAGCCGGCCAGCTCATCGGCGTCCTCGTGCAGCAGGCTGCGCTTGCCGTGGATGTCCACGCGCAACAGGCGCCACGCCCTGGCCGATGCCGGCGACGCGGCGGGCACCTGCTCGCTGATGACGACTGCGGCGTCGCGCAGCGGATCGACGGCACGCAGCTCGCGCCGTTCGCCGCCACCCAGCGCGGTGACGATGCCGGAGCCGCCCTGGCCGACTGCCGCCAGCGCAAACAGCTGGCGCGGCGATTCCAGCAGCAGCCACCGGCTGTCACGCGACCAGTAAAGCTGGCGCGCCTCGGTGCGTGACAGCAGCTGCCGCGCGGTGCCCCCCGCGGTCGACTGCAACCACACGCTGCGCTGGTTGCCCTGCACGCGCAGCCAGGCGACGGATCGCCCGTCGGGCGACAGGCTCACGCTGTCGATCATCCGGTCGACCAGGAAGGCGCTGCGCGGGAAGCGCGGCGCCGGCGGGCGCGCCTGCTCGATGGCGACCGCGCGATGCAGGGCGGCAGCGTCTGCCGCGTCATCGGCACGTAGCGCTCCGCTCGCCAGCGCCAACACGAGGGCGCACGGCACCGCCCACCACTTCGGGAACGTGGACATGGATGTCTCCGGCTGTAGGCCCGTCATGCCGACGGGCCGCATCATCAAGGGGCGAGGCGGCCTGCGCCGCGCGTGGTCAGGCGGTGGCGGGCCGCAGCCTGCGTCGGGACGTCGCGTATTCGCCGGCCGGATACAGCAGCCACAGACTGGCCAGCGCCGGCAGTCCGACCACGGCGCAAGCCAGCAGCCAGGCCAGCCGCGCCGGGGTGGACAGGGCGCGTCGACGGCACAGCCAGATCGCCGCCAGCAGCGACAGCAGCATCAGGGCGCCGGCGAACAGCTGGACGCGGCGGGGAATCGGCGGTGGCGCGGTGACGTCCAGCGGGTCGACCACCGCGAACAGCTCCAGCGCCGCCACGCGCAGCGCGTACAGTGCCGGCGATGGCCACCATGCCTTGTAGCGGTACAGCGCGGGGTAGTCGTAGCCGATCGCGCGATGGGCGACCTCGGTGACGTGGCCGGAGTCGTCCAGCCACAGCACGCTCTGGTACGGCGCCACGCCGGTGAGTTCGTGCGCGTAGGTGGTGAAGGAGAACGACACCAGGTAGCCGTCCACCAGCTCGATCAGATCGATGTCGCGCAGGTCGCCGCTGCGGCCGGGAATCGGCAGCCGCTGGCGCGGGCTCAGCAAGGCGTCGCCGGCGGCCGCGTCGCGGCCGTCGAAGAAATACAGCGCGCGATCGCTCAATACCACCAGGCTTTCGCCCACCGGCGTCACCCCGGCCAGGATTTCACTGGCGGGCAGGCGGATGCGCGGCAATGCCTGATGGCTGGCGCTGACGTAGTGATAAAGCGTGTTGCCGGCGATCAGGGCGCCATCGCCCCTGGGTAGCGCCGGCAGGCTGCCGGCCGCCTGCGCCGGTGCCGGGAACGCGGCATCGTCGGTGCCCACGCCAAGCTCGCCGAAACGCCGACCGTCGGTGAGGCGATAGCCTTCGAAGCGCATGCGATCGTGGCTGAACACCCAGCGCACGCGCAGCTCGTCGTCATCGAATTCCATCTGCGCCGCCGCGGCGTGGGTGAGCTCGTTGCGCACCGGCGTCGCTGCCAGCTGCGAGCCGATCGGCTGCACCTCGGACAGCGCCACCTGCTCGCGCCACAGCGGCGCCTGCGGGGCGCGGCTGACGGCCAGGCCAGCCAGCATGCGCTGCTGCGCCGTCATCCGCTCGGTTTCGTTGTGGCCACCGGGCGGCGGCACGCTCATGTTGTTCGGATGCGTGCCCTGCATGATCCACAGCATCTCCATGCCGAAGCCCAGCAACAAGGCCAGCAGATAGACACCCATCTGCAATGGCAAGGCGGTGATCACGGTGGCGGCGAGCGAACGCGGCGGCGCGCTGAGGTCGGGCTTGAACGCGACCAGCACCATCGCCGCCAGCCACAGCAGGGCCAGCGCCTGCACGATCAGCACCCGTGGACCGATGGCCTGGCTTACCGCCAGCAACACCAGGAACACCAGCGCGCAAGTCGAGTGACGACGGCCGCCGAGCATGCAGTACGCGCCGGCCAGGTAGCCGCAGGTGGCGATCAGCAGCGCGGCCAGCGGGAACAGCCAGTGGCGCAGATCGACCACGCGCGCGGTCATGCCGTGCTGGTAGGCGACGATCAGCAGGATCGGCAGGGCCGCGGCCAGCGCCAGCAACACGACGCCCGCACCCAGCAGCGCCGCGGCGATGCGCCAGTTCGGCAACGGCCGGTGCAACAGGTTCAGCCAGGTGTTGGGGCGCCGGTAGCTGCCCATCTGGAACAGCCCCAGCAACAGCCCGGCCAGCGCATAGACGCCGCCGAACACGCGGTAGACCAGCAGCGGCTGCTGCGCCAGGTCGACCACGCGGGTCAGGAAACCCAGCACCAGCAGATGCAGCACCGCGCCGGCGATGGTCCAGCTGCGGAAGCGCAGCAGTTCGGCCCTGAAGAGATCGCGCATGTTGTTTCCTCGAAGAAAGGTAGCGCTCAGGCCGCGGCCGGCACGGCGTGGTTCTTGGCCAGGAAGCCGTTGACCGCCCGGTCCAGGCTCACCGGCATGCTCTGCACCGAACGCGCACCGCTGGCCTGCAGGAAGCTGGCGAAGTCCTCGTCCTGGTCCAGCACCAGGTAGTGGTGCAGGCCGTCGATGCGCTGTACCTGCAACAGTCCGGGTACGCTGGCCGGGGGTGGGCCGGCGAACGGGATGTCCGCCACCCAGTGGGTTACCCGTGCGCAGAAATCGTCGGGTGCCGACATGTTCATCAGCCGGCCGCGTTCGAGGATGATCAGGTTGTCGGCGACCCGCTCCACCTCTTCCATCTGGTGCGAGCAGTAGATCACCGTGCACTGGCCGGCCGCGTTCGAATACAGCAGCGATTCGAGGAAGGCGCGCTTGGCCACCACGTCCAGCCCCAGGGTCGGCTCGTCCAGCACCAGCAGCTCCGGCCGTTGCGCCAGGGTCAGCGCGAGGTTGAACCCGGCGCGCTCGCCGCGCGACAGCTGGCCGACCTTCTGCTCCGGCAGCACGTGGTAGTGCCCGATCACCTCGTCGAACGCACGCTCGTCCCAGCGCGGGTAATGGTGGCGCTGCATCGCGGTCACCGCGGATACGCGCATCCAGTTCGGCAGCGTGTGCTCCTCGTTGACGAAGCCGATCCGGCCGCGATCGCTCGGTGTCAGTCGCTGGCTGTCGCGGCCGAGGATGCGGGCCTGGCCCGAACTCGGCGGCAGGAAGCCGAGCAGAATGCGGAACAGCGTGGACTTGCCCGCGCCATTCGCGCCGACGATGGCGTGGATGCGGCCGCTGGCGATGCGCAGGTCCAGCTGGTCCAGCGCCAGCTTGTTGCCGTAGCGCTTGCACAGCGCTTCGGTTTCGATCACGTACTCGGAAGGTGTCGGCTCGGTCATGCTCGTCTCTCGCCTCCGGATCAGGCGGATTTCTTCGGGGCCAGCACGCGCAGCGCGCGTTCCAGCCGGCCCAGCGCGCGCTCGGGCGGATAGTCCAGCGCGGCCACCTCGTGCACGAAGTTCTGCACGGCGTCATCCATGCGGCGGTCGCGTTCGGCATTGCTCAGCCGCCGGCGCGGCGTGGCCACGTACAGGCCCAGGCCCTGGCGCGACTCCAGCCAGCCGTCGCCGGTGAGCTCGGCGTAGGCCTTGGCCACGGTGTTCGGATTGATCGTCAGCTGCTGTGCCAGTCCGCGCACGCTGGGCAGCTGCGCGCCGACGGCGAGCTCGCCGGTGGCGATCTTCATGCGCACGCCGTCGACGATCTGCTTGCTGATCGGCCTTGGATCACCGGTGGCGATCTGGATCAGCAGGGCTTGGGTTCGGGCCATCAGGGATCTCCGCTTGGCTGTACCTTGTGTACTGTGTGCATTAGTACAGTAGTGGCAACCTCGCGGTCAAGCGGTTTTCGCCGTCGGGATCAGCGGGCGGGGTCGATCTGCACCGTGGCAGGCAGCGAGCGGATGACGATCTCGCCGCGCCGCCACGCCACCGGCGCGCCATTCAGCCGCGCCGTGCCGCGCGGCTGGCCGGCATACGGCCAGCGCAGCACCAGGCCGCCGGGCGGCATCGCGTTGCCGGCCGGCAGCGACAGCTCCAGCCGTCCGTCGTGTTGGCGCAGGCGATAGCCCAGCTCGCCGTAGGGCGTGCGCAAGTGCGCGATGCCGATGCCTTCGCCGCGCAGCCAGTCCACCGGCATGCCGTCGGCCAGCACCAGCGCCTGGTCGCTGCGGCGCTCCCATGCAAACAGGTCGTACAGCGAGCGCAGGAAGTCCGAGGCGATCCACGCATGCGGCATGTCGCCCACGAAGCGCGGCTCGCGCGCGTCGCGACCCACCACCTCGGCCCACTGGTTCCACCCCGCGGGACGGCGGTCCGCCACGAAGAAATCGAGCAGCGCCGGCACCCGCTGGCGCCAGCCCAGCCGGACGAAGGCCGCCACGTTGCGCCACTCGTACGGAGTGTAGTCATCCCATGGCTTGTCGCCGTCGCGCCGCGCGACGAAGCCGTGCCAGTAGCGTTCGAAAGTCTGTTGCAGCAGCGCTGGCGGCAGCCAGTCCTGCGCGCCGCCGGGCGACAGCGCGATGGTGGTGGAGGTGGCGTCGAAGTCGCCCAGCTCGGCCGCGCCGGGAATGAAGTCGATGCGGTGTTCGTGCACCGCCGCCAGGATCGAGGCCTGCAGGTCGGCGCGGAAGGCATCGCGCGAGGCGGCGTAGCGGATCGCCTCGTCGTGCCTGCCCAGGGCGCGTGCCAGCTCGACCGCATCGTCGTAGCCGCGCAGCGCCCAGAAGTCGTCCCAGTACGAATGCATCGGCTTGGCCGAGTAGCCTTCGTGGCTGATCGAGGCCGGCATCAGGCCGTACCGCGCGCTGCCCTGCTGCGCCGGGGTGCGCTCGCTGGCGCGCAGCCGATCCATGTAGGCCACCGTGCGGTCCACGTGCGGCCACAGCCGCTGCAGGCCGTCACGGTCATGGCTGTAGCGCCACCATTCGGCGATCGCGAACAGCAGTTCGCCGGGACTGTCGTTCTCCACCACCGGGTCGGCACCGCGCGCATCGACGCAGCACGGCACCTTGCCGGTGGTGAACTGGTGCGGCGCGTACCACTGCACGAACGCGCCCGCGACGTCGGCGTGACCACTGCGCAGCAGCGCCTCGCTCATCATCGCGCCGTCGCGAATCCACGTGCGCGCGTACGAACGCGTGCCCGGCTGCAGCGCCGGACCATCGCGCGAGATCAGCATCTGCGCCTGCGCGCTGCGCGCGGTGTCGACCAGCGCCTGTTGGGCGGCCGGCAATTGCAGGGTCACGCGATCGAGCCTTGCGCGCCATGCGGCCGCCACCTCGTCGCGCTGTTGCTGCAGCCAGCGCGTGGCGTCGGCGGGAGGGGCGAACGAAGACGAGTCCGAAGGCACCACCAGGCCCAGCGTCACGGCCGAGTGAGCCGGCACGGTCAGCCGATACAGCAGCGCGCCTTGGGCGTAACCGCTGTCGTCGTGCAGCGCGGTGATGCGCGGCCGCTCGCCGCGGGCCAGCCGTTGCGGCAAGGTGAGCTCGCCATGGCGACTGCCGACAAACGCGGTGGGCGCCTGCAGCGGCACGACGCGCAGCGCCCGATTGACCTGCACGCCGCGACCGTCCCGCTCGAGGTCGTGGATCGGGCTGATGCCGCCGGGCGTGTTGAGGAACTGGGTGGGCGGATTGACCTGGAACGGTCGCAACAGCAAGGCCAGCGTCAGCGTGCGCGGTTGCGCGCCGTCGTTGTGCAGGCGGTATTGCAGCAGCAGGTTCGAGCGAGCCGGCGTGCCGTTGGCGAAGGCCGTGGTGTCCAGCCGCAGGTCGCTGGCCTGCCAGTGCACGGTGGGAATCGGCAAGTAGCCCTCCTGCAGGCTTTGCGTGGCTTTCACCGTGGCCCAGTCGATCAGCGTATCGCCGTCCAGCAGCATCGGCTCGATCGACCAGCCGCCCTTGCGCACCTCCGCCGCGCCGTCCTCGGAGAGCAGCGCCGACTGCTTGGCGCCACCGTCCACGCCGACCAGGGTCCAGTAGCTCTGCTCGCCGGTGAAGCCGCGGGGATAGATGCCCCGGGGTGCGCTGCGTGCCTGCTGCATCAGCCGGACATTCGGGGTGACGCTGGCCGGCGCGGGCTCGTCGACCGGCGCGGACGGCAGCGGTGTCAGGCGGAGATTGCCGACGCAGAATTCGCCGCGACCGCCCTGCCCCGCATACAGGGTGAATTCCAGCGTCTGCGTGTGGCGCAGCGTGCGGTCCGGCGCCGGACCCCAGGCGGAAACGATGTCGCGCCGGCTGGCGGTGATCGTCTGCCACGCATCGGTCGGCCGGAAGTTCTCTTGTCGATACCACCACACGTTGTCGCCGCTGGCGTCGATCAGTTTCAGTTGCAGGTCGTTCGGCGGCATGTTGCCCCGCACGTCGAACGACAGCGCGTAGTTGTCGGGAAAAGTGATCGGCAGCGTGCGACGCAGGCTCGGCCCGCCGGACACGCCGTTGAAGTCGAAGTCCAGGCAGATCGCCTTGCCGTGAGGACCGCTGGTGGGGCGCAGGGATGCGCTGATGTCGTCGGTGGCGATGGCTTGCCAGGCGTTCGGCTGGGTGAAGTCGTCGAGGGTTCGTGACGCCCCTTCGGCATGTGCAAAGTGGTTGATCGCGACCAGGGCAAGCAGGGCGGGAAGGCAGCGGCGCATCGTCAGCCTTTCACGCTGCCCAGCAGCAGGCCTTCGAGGTAGTAGCGCTGCAGCGTCAGGAACAGCAGCAGCACCGGCAGCACGGTGACCACCGAGCCGGCCATCATCAGCTCGCTGTCCTGCGAGTGTTCGCGCGCCAACGAGGCCAGGCCGATCGGCAAGGTGTAATGGTCCTGCCCGGTCAGCACGATCAGCGGCCACATGAAGTCGTTCCACGCGGCAAGGAAGGTGAAGATGGCCAGCGTAACGATGATCGGCTTCAGCAGCGGCAGCACGATCTGCGCGAAGATCCGCCACTCGCCGGCGCCGTCGATCCGCGCCGCTTCCAGCAGTTCGTCGGGAATGCCGCGGGCGTACTGGCGCACCAGAAAGATGCCGAACACGGTGGCCAGCGCGGGCACCACCACGCCGGCGTAGCTGTTCACCAGCCCGATGTATTTCAGCAGCAGGAACAGCGGCAGCATGGCCACCTGGGCGGGGATCACCAGCGCACCCAGCAAGGCCTGGAACAGCCGCTCGCGCCCGGCGAAGCGCAGCTTGGCGAAGGCGTAGCCGGCCAGCAGGTTGCAGGCCAGCGACAGCACGGTGATGGTGCCGGCCACCAGCAGGCTGTTGAGCAGGTAGCGGCCCATGCCGGCGTGCACGAACAATTCGCGGTAGTTGTCCCAGCTGGCATGGCGCGGCAGCAGCGGCGGCGGCAGCGCGCTGGCCGCGCCCGGCGCCATGAACGACACCGACAGCATCCACAGCAGCGGGAACAGCGCCACCGCCGCCACGCCGATCAGCAGGCCGTTGACCAGCGCCCTGGCCAGCCGCGGATTCATGCCGGCCCTCCATCGGGATGTTCTCCGCGTCGGGACAGCTTCAGCATCAGCACGGTCACCGCGAACATGATCAGGAACAGCAGGAACGCCACCGCCGAGGCGGAGCCGAGGTTCCACCACTTGAAGCCTTCGTCGTACATCAGGTACAGCACGCTGACCGTGCTTTGCAGCGGGCCACCCTCGGTCATCACGTAGGGTTCGGCGAACAGCTGGAAGTAGCCCGACACGGTGAGGATGCCCACCATCAGCATGGTGGGTTTGAGCATCGGCAGGGTGATGTGGCGGAACTGCCGCCAGGGCGAGGCGCCGTCGATGCGGGCGGCTTCGTACAGGTCCGGCGGGATCGCCTGCAGGCCGGCCAGGAAGATGATCATGTTGTAGCCGAAGTTCTTCCACACCGCGAACGCGATGATCGTGGGCATCGCCCAGTGCGGATCGCCCAGCCAGTCCACCGGATGGATGCCGACCAGCCCCAGCACATGATTCGCCATGCCGTATTTGGTGTTGAACAGGTAGCGCCAGATCACCGCGGTGGCCACCACCGTGGTCACCACCGGCGCGAACAGCGCGGTGCGGAAGAACGGCTTGCAGCGTGCCAGCGGCGAGTTCAGCAGCATCGCGGCGCCCAGCGAGGCGCCCAGCGACAACGGCACGCCCACCGCCACGAAGTACACCGTGTGTCCCAGCGCCGACCAGAACAGCGGCCGCTGCAGCAGTGCCCAGTAATTGCCCAGCGCCACGAAGCGCAGGTTGCGGATGTCGGCCAGCGCGTAGAGGTCGTAGTCGGTGAGGCTGAGCAGCAGCGCGGCCAGCACCGGCAGCAGGAAGAACACGCCCAGCACCAGCAGCGCCGGGGCGAGGAACAGCCAGGCCGTGCGTTGCGGATTCATGGCGTGTGCCCACGGAGCTGGTCAGGATGGGCGTGGTCGAGCACCCAGCGCCGTTTGGTCAGGATCGCGTCGGCGCGGCGATCCATCTCGGCGGCGGCCTGGTCAATCGTCAGCCGGCCGGCGATCGCCTCGGCGGCGACCAGCTGCATCTCGTTGGCGATGCGCTCCCACTCCGGCACGGCCGGCGCCGGCCGCACCTGCTCCAGCTGCTGGCGGAACGCGCGCGCCATGGGGTCGTCATGCAGGGCGCCGCCCTCCCACGAACTGCGCCGGGGCGGCATGTCGCCGAGCAGGTCGTAGAACTGACGTTGCACCGCGGGCTGCGACAGGTACTCGATCAGCTGCCACGCCGCGTCCTTGTGCCGGGAGCGACGGAAGATCACCAGGCTGGAACCGCCGGCCACGCCGATGCCGGAACCGGTCGGGCCGGGCAGGGGCGCGGTGGCCCAGTCGTCCTGCTGCGCTGCCGGCAGGCGCGCGCGGAATTCGCCGATGTTCCACGGGCCGGACAGGTAGAACGCATACACCCCGCGGCCGAACTCGGTCCACGGGTTGCCCGCTTCGACATTGGTGATCGCCGGCGCCTGGCGCAGCCGGAAGGTGTCGACGTAGAACGCCAGCGCTCGCCTGAAGCCCGCGCTTTCGAAGTTGCCGTAGCGGCCGCCGTCGCGCAGCAGCCCGTCGCCGGGATGCGGGCCGTAGTCCTGCTGCAGCGCCAGCGACATCAGCTGCTCGTACTCGTTGGTCGGCAGCAGGATGCCGTAGCGGTGACGGGCGGGATCGCTCAACGCAGCAAGCTGTTGCCGCCACTCGGCCCAGTTGCGTGGCGGTGCGGCGAAACCGGCGGCCTGCAACAGGTCGCGGCGATAGAACAGCAGCCGCGTGTCGACGTACCACGGCACGCCGTACAGCGTGCCGTCGATCACGTTGGTGGCCCAGATGCTGGCGAAGTAGTCGCGCGGCTGGATCACCCGCGAGCGGTCGACCCGCGCCTGCAAGGACTCCAGCGCGTGCAATGCGGCCAGCTCGGGCAACCAGGTGTTGCCGAGCTGGCTGAGGTCCGGGGTGGAATCGCCGGCGAAGGCGGTAAGCAGCTTCTGGTGCGCGGCGGTCAGCGGCAGCTGCTGAACCCTGACGTGGACGTCCGGGTGGGCGCGTTCGAACGCGGGCAGCAACTTGACGATGGCTTCGCCTTCGCGGCCGATCGTCCAGAACGTCAGTTCGTGGTTGTCCGGCGCTTGCGTGCAACTGCCCAGCAGGGCGCTGCAGCAGGCGATCGCCACCAGCCATGCGTGCCGCCACGGGCGCGCACGGCAGCTCATTTTTTCGACGCCTCCGCGGCCAGCCAGCCGCCTTGGAAGCCGGCGCGCTGGAGTCCCTTGCGGATGTATGGGTTCTTCTTCATCACGTTCCAGACGAAGTCGCTGCGCCAGTTCTCGATCATCAGCACGATCGGCCCCTGGTCGATGCCCAGCTGCTCGCTGTCGACCCAGCCCATCGGCAGCACTTTGCCCGTGCGCAACTCCGTTTGCACGTGGAAGCTGGGATTGAAGGCGTCGACGAAGCCGTGCCGGTTGTAGATCGCGCTGCCGTAGCGGTGCTTCATCTCCTCCAGCGCGGGAATCACCAGCTCGGGCGCGAACGCGATCGAGCCGGCGACCGCGGTGGGCACGAGGGTGCCATCGTCGACCAGGTAGCCCAGTCCGGCGCCCCGCGCCGTGTAGCCGTAGAACTGGCGCTTGCTCTTGCCGTCCATGACGATGCCGCCGGGACCGTTGCTGGCGGTGAGCCCCCACATGTTCGGGCCGTAGCCGGTCCAGCCGCCCGGGTTGGCGATCGCGTAGTTCCTCTGGGCGATCACCGCGCGGCGGCTGTTCTCGAAATAGTCGAGGTCATGCTGGCGGTTCCAGGCATCGCGGATGCCGCGGAAGTCGATCCACACATGGCTGTACTGATGGCCGAACAACGGGCCGAAGTTCAGCAGTTGCTCGCCGTGGAAGCTGCCCCAGCTGCGGTCGTAGGTGCGGGTCCATGCCGTCCAGGCGTCGGCGTCCACCGGATGCGTGGGCGAGCCCAGCGCCAGCACGTAGACCAGCATCGCCTCGTTGTAGCCTTCCCAGTCGTGCGGGATGAACTTGCCGCCCGGCGTCCAGCCCATGCTGATCAGCGGTGCGCGCACCTGTGCCCAGGGCCAGTCGACCCGCCGGTAGATGCGGTCGGCCAGCGTGCGGATTTCCTGCTCGGCCGGCGTGCCGCGGTCGTAGTACGACTGCGCGAACAGCACGCCGCCCAGCAACAGCGAGGTGTCGACCGTGGACACCTCGGTCCAGCGGGCGAAGCGCCGGCCGCTCTTCATGTCGAGGAAGTGGTAGAAGAAACCGTGGTAGCCGCTGTCGTCGTCCTCGCTGTCGCCCTGCGGCGCAGTGTCGAAGAAGCGCAGCGTGGCCAACGTGCGCTCCACCGCCTGTTCACGGGTGATGTAGCCGCGCTCCACGCCCACGCCGTAGGCGGTCAGGCCGAAGCCGACCGCGGCGATGCTGGAGAAGGATTCGCCCGGATAGTGGTCGGGCACCAGGCCATTGGCCGGGTCCGCGCTGTCCCAGAAGAACTGGAAGGTGCGCTGTTCGAGGTCGTTGACCAGCGCCGGCACTTCGGGCGGGCTGGTGGTGGCGGGAGTGGGGTCCGGTCGGGCCTGCCAGGCCGGGCTGGCGGGAGCTGCCAGCACCAGGGCCAGGCCGAGCAGGAGGGAGGCAAGCCATGCGGGCCGGTGGGGAAACGTCATGATCGGTCTGCCGTACTTGTGAGCGACGCCACCTGGACCCGCGGGGGGCGCGGGTTCAGGTGGGCGTCCAGACGTCCGTTCTCACGAGGCGGACGGTTGAATCGGTAGTGCCTTGCCGCGAGCGGATCAGAACGTGTAGCGGGCGCCGATCTGGAAGCGGCGGGTCTGGTTCGGGTCGGCACTGGTGGCGCGGCCGAAGTCCGGGTTCGGGTTCAGCGTGCCCCAGTTGTACTGGTTGTTGATGTAGCCGTTGTCGACGTCGCGGTTGAACACGTTCATCACGTCGAAGCGCAGCTCCAGCGCCTGGCTTTCGCCCCAGCGGAATTCCTTGGCGATCGACAGGTCGAGGTTGAGGTACTTCTGGCCGTACTTGCCGTTCTTGTAGAAGATGCAGTTGTAGTCGCAGCCCGGCACGTTGGCGAAGTAGTCCCAGGGCAGGCCCGAGCCATAGGTGAAGATGCCGGTCAGGCGGGTGTCCCACGGGCCGCGCACGATGCCGTTGAGCACCAGGTGCTGCTTCTCGCCCACGTTGTCGGCGAAGTAGCCCGCCGGATCGACGTAGTCCAGCGAGTAGTTGTCGCCACCCTGCTGGCGCGCGCGCTGGTAGGTGTAGGCCAGGCCCACGCCCCAGCCGGACGCCTCGGTGTACGGCTTGTCGATGCTGACCAGCACGCTGCTGGACTGGGTCTTCTTGTCGGTGTTGTGCAGCACCACGCCGTACGGGCTGCCGGGCATCTGGTCGAGCACGAAACCCGGCTCCGGCAGGCGGTTCCAGATCCAGGTGAACTGGTCGTAGCCCAGCACGCGGGCCAGTGTCAGCGAGGCGGTCCAGTCACCCATCACCTGGCGCACGCCCAGACTGAACTGGTCGGTGTGCGGCGGCTTGGTGTTGTTGTTGATCACGTCGATTTCGGAACTGAAACCGGCCGAGCCGGATGCCAGCAGGCCGTTCAAGCCTTCCGGTGTCAGGTAGCTCGGGTCCCATGCGATGGTGCCGGGAGTGACGCCGCCGGGGCTGAACAGGAAGGTGTAGTTCGGCACCAGCGAGTGCAGCTCCTCCTGGCTGATCCAGTCGAACGGCGTGCGGTCGTAGTAACGGCCGGCACCGCCGAAGATCGTGGTGCTCTGGTCGCCGTCCTTGCTGACGTCCAGCGAGAAGCCCAGGCGGGGCTGGATCGCGCCCTTGTAGCCGTCGCGGTTGTGGCCGTTGCTGATGTAGTTCTGCAGGCCCAGGTATTCCAGCGTGGGAATCTGCTCGGCCGGCGTCACGTAGTCCTTGTTGAGGGCATTGGTCTCGTAATCCCAGCGGATGCCCAGGTTCAACTGCAGGCGTTCGGTGATGTCCCAGTCATCCTGCACGTACAGGCCGAGCTGGTTGGTGTGCAGGTTGGCGCTGGCCCCGTTGGGCGCGTACACCGCCTTGTACGGCGAGTTGAAACCGCCGGGATAGGCCGCGTCCTCGCTGAAATAGTAGGTTGGCACGGTGGCGCTGTTCTGTTCCAGCGTGATGCCGTAGGCGGCGTACTTGATGCCCGCCTTGATCGTGTGGTCGGGCAGGCCGAACCAGGTGAAGTCGTCGCGGAAGGTACGCTGGTTCTGGCCCTTGTCCTGCAGGTCGCCGCCGGCGCCGATCACCGCGATGCCGGGATCGTAGATGGCCCGCACCGTGCCGGATTCGGCCGAGGTGGGGTGCCATTTCGCCGTGCCCGCATCCAGCAGCAGGTCATTGGTGTAGCTGTCGCCGCGCTTCTGCCATTTCAGCAGCAGGTCGTCGACGTTGTTCTTGCGGTTGCTGCGCGCGCTGTAGGCGGTGGTGCCGCCGAAGCCGAGCTGTTCGCTGTCGCGGCGCGTGGTCAGGCTGAGGTCGACGTTGTTGTCGTGGTTCGGCTGCCAGCTCAACTTGCCGAAGAAGGTCTTCTCGTTGAACGGCGCCGAGAACGTGCCGTTGTACTGGGCGAAGCGCGGGTCGTTGATCTGCACCGTGTTGTTGGCGGTGTCCTTGCGCTCCTCGTAGTTGATGAAGAACTGCGCCACGTCCTTGATGATCGGTCCGCCCAGGGTGAAACCGCGCTGTTCGCGCTTGTACTCGGGTTTCTTGACGTGGTTTTTCTTGTCGAACGAGTTCTGCGCGATCATCGACGTGTTCTGGAAGTAGTCGTAGAGCGAACCGTGGAATTCGTTGGTACCCGACTTGGTCACCGCGGTGATGATCGCGGTGCCGGCCTGTTCGTACTCGGCCTTGTAGTTGTTGGTGAGTACCCGGAATTCCTGCACCGCCTCCTGCGAGAACGGGTTGCCGCGGGTGGAATCCTGGCCGGCGATGCCGCCCTTGAGCACGTTGTTCTTCAGGCTGGCGCCGTCGATGAAAACGTTTACATTCTCGGCCGATTGACCGCCCGACGAAAAGCTTTTCGAGTTGGGGTCGCGCGAGGTGGTCACGCCCGGCACCAGCTTGGCGAAATCCAGGAAGTTGCGCTCGTTCTGCGGCAGTTGCTGGATCTGCTTCTGGCTGATGTTGGTGGCCACTTCCGAAGTGCGCGTCTCGACCAGGGTGGTGGCGTTCACCGAAACGCCCTGCAGCTCGGTGGCATTGCTGGTGCTGGGTCCGGCTGCGGCGGCGCCGGCGTCCAGGTTGAGGTTCAGCGCCTGGCCGACCTGCACCGTGACGGTGCGGCTGGCGCTGCTGCCGTTGCCGCTGGCCACGATGGTGTAGCTGCCCGGGCTCAGTCCGGCCAGGGTGTAGTTGCCGTCCGCACCGACCCTCGCCTTGCTGACGAAACCGTTGGCGGTATTGGTGGCCACCACCTCCGTGGGCATCGCGTCCTGCGGTGCGCTGACGTGCCCGCGCAGGATCGCCGTGCTGGTCTGGGCGTGCGCGCCCGGCAGCGCGAATGCGGTGACCAGCAGGCCGGCGAGCGCCAGCGAGATGTGCCTGGATAACGTACGTTGATTGACCATGACTGACCCTCTCCCGTAATCGTTGCAAGGTGGTGGAACGCTCTTCCGTCGTTGCCGTGCCGTTGTCTGCGGACCGTTACCGCGGCCCGCCTGGATTGCACCGACCCCTGCCCGGTGCGGTTTCTTCCGGCGCGATCCGGCGCCGGTATGTCGGTGTGTGTCAGCCCGAGGGCGCGGCGCTGGACGCCCGCACCACCAGCTCGGCGCCGACCCGTCGCCGGCTGCCCGCGCGCACGTCGTCCGGGTGGTCGAGCTGTTCGCCCAGCAGGGCCATCGCCTGCCCGCCCAGTTCCGCGATGTGCACCTGGATCGTGGTCAGCGGCGGTGTCACGTAGCGCGCCATCGGCACGTCGTCGAAGCCGCCCACGGCGATGTCCTGCGGAATGCGCAGGCCGGCCTCGCGCAGGGCCGCCAGGCAGCCGATCGCCATCATGTCGTTGGCGGCAAACACCGCATCCGGCCGCGGCCGCATCGCCAGTACCTGCTGGCCGGCGCGATACCCGGATTCTTCGCTGAAGTCCCCGCGCAGCATCATCACCGGGCTGTCCGGTGCATGGCCGGCCAGCGATTCGCGATAGCCGAGTTCGCGCTGGGTGGCGTCGCGGTTGCCCGGAGGCCCCTGGATGAACACGATGCGCCGGCGACCCAGCGACAGCAGGTGTTCGACCATCAGCCGCGCGCCGCCGTCGTTGTCGACCGACAGGGCGCAGTAGTCGGCGCCGGACAGCCGGGTGTTGATCAGCACGGTGGGAAGATTCTGCGGCAGGTTCTGCCGCAGGAAGTCAGCATCGGCGTGGGGCGACATCAGCAGCAGGCCGTCGACCCGCCCCTGCATCGCGCGCAGGGCGGCGGCGGCCGCTTCCGCGTCATCGTGCGAGCTGGAGACCAGCAGGTGCAGGCCGCGCGATCGCGCCGCCAGGTCGATGCCGCGAATCAGTTCGGAAAAGAATTCGCCGTACAGATCCGGCAGCAGGGCGCCCACCGTGTTGGTGCGCCGGGTAATCAGCATGCGGGCGGCGGCATGCGGCACGTAGCGCAGGCGCTGGGCCGCCTCGAGAATGCGCTGGCCGGTCTCGGCGGTGACGCCACGGCCGCCATTCAGCGCGCGCGACACCGAGGCCACCGATACACCGGCCTCGCGCGCTACGTCTTTGATGGTTGCTGCTGGCATTGTCGACCCGATCCGCGAACAGGGAACCGCACTGCGGCGCCAACGTAAACGTTTTCATGGCCGATTGTAAAGCGCTTGTAAAACGAAACCTCTGCTGCGCCGCGGCAGGTCTGCCGCGCAGCGAAGCGTGCCTCCGGGCAGATCCCGTGGTGCCTGCCCGGCCCACCGATTTGCGCCCGGATGCCGTCGCCGCCCGTCGATTGGCACGATTGAGGCATGGTATTCGGCGGCTTGACGGTTCTGTGACCGGCGTCGTTATCGGCCCCCGCCTGACCGCTTGTTAAATTTTCAGTTTCGCCGTTAAATGCAGGTTAATCTTTGTGGACTCAGTCAACTGTATCCTCAAGTTATCGCGGTTACTCAACAAACGATAGGCAACTTGCTGTTTTTCCAGACCATGATGACTGCTGCCCTCACCCTGCTGCTTGTCTCCACCGTGCTGGTCGCCAGCGCCGTGCGCCATGTGCCGGCCGGCCAGGTTCACAGCCTGTATCGCCGCGGCAAGCTGGTGCGGGTGCTGCAGCAGGGGACGCATCTGGTGTTGCCGTTGTTCGATCGGGTCGCCCACAAGATCAACCTGGCCGGGCAGACGCTGCGGCTGGACGCGTCGCAGGAGGATGCCGGCGAGGTGCGCGGTACCGTGTACTGGCAGGTGCTGGAGCCGGAGCGGGCGGACGCGGTGTTCGAGCAGGTCGACCAGCTGATCCGCCGCGGCGCCCGCGAAGCGCTGCGCAACGAGCCTGCCGCCGCCGACACCGATCGGCGCGACCTTGGCGCCCGCATGAAGCAGTCCTTGAACAGCGCGCTGCGCGAGCGCGGCATGATGGTGACGCGGGTCGAGTTGGACGCCGCCTGAACCACGTCATCCGGAACGGGGAGATCGCGCCAGGGCGTCCCAGAACGCTCGCGCCGCAGGGGATTTGCAGGTATTGAACCCGCTACGGCGGGTTTTTCTTTTGGCGGGGCTGGCAAGCGCGGCAGCGGCCGTCGATACTTTGCGGCCCCATGTGACGAGTGAACCGATGACCAGCCGCGACGCCCTGCAGGCACGACTCGAACAAGGCATCGCCGTGCTTGGCCTGTCGTTGCCGCCCGAGGCGGTGCCGCGCCTGCTCGACTACCAGGCCCTGCTGCAGCGCTGGAACGCGGCCTACAACCTCACCGCGGTGCGCGATGCGGACGAGATGATCACTCGCCACCTGCTCGATTCGCTGGCGATCCTGCCGTACGTGCAGGGCCGGACCCTGGCCGATCTCGGCACCGGTCCGGGCCTGCCCGGCATCGTGCTGGCGATTGCCGCGCCCGGTCGGCAGATCCTGCTGGTGGATTCCAACGGCAAGAAGGTGCGCTTCCTGCGCGAGGCGATCCGCTCGCTGAAACTGGAAGGGGTCCGTGCCGAACAGTCGCGGGTGGAAGACGTCGAAGGCCAGTTCGACTGCGTCACCGCCCGGGCGTTTGCCAGCCTCGCCGACATGCTGGGCTGGGGTGGTCATCTGCTGGCCCCGGACGGAATCTGGCTGGCGATGAAAGGCAAGCGGCCGGATGACGAGCTGCCGGGCATTCCGCCGGGCTTCGCGCTGCGCAGCACGCACGAGTTGACGGTGCCGGGCCTGCCGGCCGAACGCCACCTGCTGGTGCTCGGCCGCACGGGGTGAGCGATGTTCCTTCCCCTGCGGGGCAGGGGAAGCGAAAGCTTCCGATGGGTCAGTCGTCCAGCACGGCGCCGTTGCTCTCGATCACCCGGGCATACAGTTTCGCGGTGGCCTTGGGTGTGCGCTGCTGGGTGGCGAAGTCGACGTGGTACAGCCCGAAACGCTTGGAGAAGCCCAGCGACCACTCCAGGTTGTCCAGCAGCGACCACGCGTAATAGCCCTTGAGGTTCACTCCGGCCCCGATCGCCTTGTGCAGCGCCTTGAGGTGCTTGCGCAGGTAGTTCGTGCGCAGCGGGTCGTCCAGCTCGCCGTTCTCGGCCACCGGCGGGTCGTAGAACGCCGAACCGTTCTCGGTGATGTACAGCGGGATGTCGCCGTAGCGATCCTTGAACCAGGTCAGCGTGTCGGTCAGGCCCTGCTCGAACACCTCCCAGCCGGTCTCGGTATAGGTCTTGTTCGGCTGGCGCACCGGCACCGCCTTCAGCGGATAGGCGTTCGCATCGTGTTTCACCACGGCGCGGGTGTAGTAGTTGATGCCGACGAAGTCGACCTTCTGGTTCGTCAGCTTGAAATCGTCTTCGGGAAAGTCCGGCCAGGCCTCGCCGAAGATCTCCTTCAACTCGGGCGGGTAGCTGCCCAGCAGGGCGGGGTCGGCGAATTGCTCGTTCATGTAGGCATGCGCGCGGCGGGTGGCGGCCAGATCCTCGGCGCTGTCGCTGTGCGGGTATTTCGGCTCGATGTTGAACACCACGCCGATCTCGTGCCTGCCATGGGCGCGATAGGCCTGGATGCCGGCGCCGCTGGCACGCATCAGGTTGTGCGCGGCGATCGGCGCCTCGTACTTGCTGCGATGGCCCGGCGCCAGCGCGCCGTGCAGGTAGCCGCCGTCGGTGACCACCCAGGGTTCGTTGAGCGTGGCCCAGCGCGGCACGCGGTCGTCCAGCGCCTTGAACATCACCTCGGCGTACTCGGCGAACCAGTGCGCGATGTCGCGGTTGAGCCAGCCGCCGCGATCGTCCAGCGCCGCCGGCAGGTCCCAATGGAACAGCGTGGCGTTCGGCACGATGCCGTTTTCCAGCAATTCGTCGACCAGCCGCGAGTAGAAATCCAGCCCCTGCGGATTGACCCGGCCGATCCCCTCGGGCAGCACCCGCGCCCAGTTGATGCTGAAGCGGTAGCCCTGCAGGCCCAGCGCCTTCATCAACTGCACGTCGCCCTTGTAGCGGCGGTAGTGGTCGCAGGCGACGTCGCCGGTGTCGCCGTTCACCATCATCCCCGGCGTGTGGGCGAAGCGCTGCCAGATGCTGGGGCCGGCGCCATCGGCCAGCGGCGAACCCTCGATCTGGTAGGCCGATGTGGCGGCACCCCAGTGGAAGCCGTCGGGAAAGCGGAAACTGGGGCGTGTCATCGGGATTCCTGCAATCAAAGTGCTTGATGTAAACGATTACATGGGCAGAATAGCCGAATGTTTCGCCGCTGTGCACGCCTGGGCATGCCGTGGCCGAACCGATGAAGATTCACACCGATGACGATGCGGCCATCGTGGCCACCCCCCGCGGAGATGCCGATGGCCACCGTACGCCTGGATCAGTTGCGCAAGGTCTACCCCAACGGCCACGTCGGCGTGGCGGGCGCCAGTTTCGATATCGCCGACGGCGAACTGCTGGTGCTGGTGGGGCCGTCCGGCTGCGGCAAGACCACCCTGCTCAGGATGATCGCCGGCCTGGAAACGATCAGCGACGGCACCCTGGCGATCGACGGCCGCGTGGTCAACGACGTGGCGCCCAAGGATCGCGACATCGCGATGGTGTTCCAGAACTACGCGCTGTACCCGCACATGACGGTGGCCGAGAACCTGGGCTTCGGCCTGAAGCTGCGCGGCCACGGGCAGGCCGACATCGACGGCCGCGTGGCGGCGGCGGCGAAGACGCTGGAGCTGGAAGATCGGCTGGCCTCGCGCCCCGGCGCGCTGTCCGGCGGCCAGCGCCAGCGCGTGGCGCTGGGCCGGGCGCTGGTGCGCGATCCCAAGGTGTTCCTGCTGGACGAGCCGCTGTCCAACCTCGACGCCAAGCTGCGCCTGTCGATGCGGGTGGAGATCGCCCGGCTGCATCGCCAGCTCAAGGCCACCATGGTCTACGTCACCCACGACCAGATCGAGGCGATGACCCTGGGCCAGCGCATCGTGGTGCTCGATGGCGGGGTGATCCAGCAGATCGACACGCCGATGAACCTGTATGACAAGCCGGCCAACCTGTTCGTGGCCGGCTTCGTGGGCAGCCCGGCGATGAACCTGCTGCACGGCACCCTGCAGCGGCAGGACGGCTGGAAGCTGGTCACCGCGCAGGGCGACATCGCGCTGGGCGAACCGCCGCAGGCCTCCGCGTGGGAGCCGTGGCGCGATCGTGCGGTGGTGCTGGGCGTCCGCCCGGAGCACCTGCAGCCGCAGCCGTCCGGCGCGGCCGCCCTCACCGCGCAGCTTGAAGTGCTCGAACCGGTCGGCAACGAGGTCTTCCTCAACCTGCGCCACGGCAGCCAGCCGCTGGTCTCCCGGGTGGCGCCGCAAGCCCTGCCCGAGCCCGGCAACGCCGTGCCGTTGGGCCTGGCGCGCGAGCGGCTGCACCTGTTCGATGCGGCCAGCGGCCAGCGCATCGTGGCGTGAACCGGCGGCCGGCCCGGCAGGCAAGCCGCGGCGGCAATGCTAATCTAGCCGTCCTTCGCGAACGGTAGCTATCCATCCATGGCCCGCATCATCGCTGTCGCCAACCAGAAAGGCGGTGTCGGCAAGACCACCACGGCCGTCAACCTCGCCGCGGCGCTGGCCGCGGCGAAGCGCAAGGTATTGCTGATCGATCTCGATCCGCAGGGCAATGCCACCATGGCGTCGGGCGTCAACAAGCGTGACATCCAGGCCAGCGGATGCGAGGTGCTGCTGGAGGAAGTGACCCTGGCCGCCGCGATCGTGCCCACCGATGCGCACTACGACCTGCTGCCGGGCAATGGCGATCTCACCGCCGCCGAGCTGAAGCTGATGGACGCGCTGGCCCGCGAGCACCGGCTGAAGGAACTGCTGGCCACGGTGGCGGACAACTACCACACCATCCTGATCGACTGCCCGCCCTCGCTGAACCTGCTGACCCTCAACGCGCTGACCGCGGCCGATGGCGTGCTGATCCCGGTGCAGTGCGAATACTTCGCGCTGGAAGGCCTTTCCAGCCTGC
Source organism: Rhodanobacter sp. IGA1.0 (assembly GCF_040208325.1). NCBI lineage: Bacteria > Pseudomonadati > Pseudomonadota > Gammaproteobacteria > Lysobacterales > Rhodanobacteraceae > Rhodanobacter > Rhodanobacter sp. IGA1.0. The sequence continues at coordinate 3,741,212 of NZ_CP157948.1, read as the reverse complement.
TCGACACGGTCAAGGCGGTGCGCCACCGGCTGAACCCGAAGCTGGAGATCGAAGGCTTGCTGCGCACCATGTACGACGTGCGCAACAACCTCGGCAACGAGGTGTCGGCCCAGCTCACCCAGCATTTCGGCGACAAGGTGCTGCGTTCGATCATCCCCCGCAACGTGCGCCTGGCCGAGGCGCCCAGCCATGGCCAGCCGATCCATCTGTACGATCGCAGCTCGCGCGGCGCGATCGCCTACATCGGCCTGGCCGGCGAAGTGATCCGGCGCGAGCGCGGGCTGCCGCGGAACGTGGCGGCGGAGCCGGTCGAAGACATCGAGGTGGCGGCGCCGGCGCCGGCACACGACGACAGCGGTCCGACGCTCAAGGCGCCGGCCGCCAATCACCAGGAATGAGAGCCTGTTCGTGACCTTCAGACACCCCGCGTTGTCATCCCGTGGCTGTCAGGTGGCAGTGCGTGGTGCCGGCCTGCCTGGCCGGCAGGCCAAGCCGCGCGCTGCCGCATGGCGGCCACGGGATGACAACCCATCGGGCCGGATCTGTTTGCGTGCAGGCCGGCGTCATCATTCGGTCGTGGACGGACGTCCACTCCCTCACTCTTCCTTGGCCTGCGCGCAAACAGATTCCGGCGCGGGGTGTTTGAAGATCATGAACAGGCTCTAGACATGGCTGCTGCGAAAAAACGTGGATTGGGACGCGGGCTCGACGCCCTGCTCGGCGGCGATGGCGACGCCACGCCGTCGATGCTGGCGCAGGAAGGCGAGCTGCGCATGCTGCCGATCCAGCAGGTCCAGCCCGGCAAGTACCAGCCGCGGCGGCACTGGAACGACGAGGCGCTGGACGAACTGGCCGCCTCGATCAAGGCGCAGGGCCTGATCCAGCCGGTGGTGGTGCGCGAGCTGGGCAAGCACAGCTACGAGCTGATCGCCGGCGAGCGGCGCTGGCGCGCGGCCCAGCGCGCCCAGATGAGCGAGATCCCCGCGCTGATCAAGCAGGTCTCCGAGGCCGCCGTGCCGGCGATGGCGCTGATCGAGAACATCCAGCGCCAGGACCTCACCCCGCTGGAAGAGGCCGACGCGCTGAAGCGGCTGATCGACGACTTCGAGCTCACCCACCAGCAGGCCGCCGATGCAGTGGGGCGCTCGCGGGCATCGGTGTCGAACATGCTGCGGCTGACCGACATGCCCGAGGCGATCAGGCGCCTGCTTGACGAAGGCAAGCTGGAAATGGGCCACGCCCGTTGCCTGCTGACGCTGGAGGAGTCCATCGCCGTGCCGCTGGCGCGCCAGGCCTCGACGCTGGGCTGGTCGGTGCGCGAGCTGGAGGAAGCCGCCCGCCGCGCGCAGACCGCGCCCAAGGGCAAGGCCAGGCACGCGCCGGCACGCGACCCGAACATCAGCGCGCTGGAACGCGAGCTGGGCGAGCGCTTCGCCACCCGCGTCGAGCTGGCCCAGGGCAAGGGCGGCCGCGGCAAGCTGGTGATCCACTACCACAGCAACGACGAACTCGACGGCATCCTCGGCAAGATCCGCTGACCTTGGTGAAAGATGAAACGCTCCGGGCCGGTCTATCTGGCAGTGAGTTCCCGACAACGTCAATTCGAGGCGCTGACCCGCGCGCACGCCGGCGACCTGTACCGCTTCGCCTACTGGCTGTGCGGGCAGGACGCGCTGGCCCAGGACCTGGTGCAGGAGACCTTGCTGCGCGCGTGGAAAAGCCTCGATGCGCTGCGCGAGGCCGAGTCCGCCAAGCCGTGGCTGCTGACCATCCTGCGTCGCGAACACGCGCGCCTGCATGAGCGCAAGGCGCTGGATACCGTCGAGCTGGAAGACAACCTCGCCGAGGACGCCGCCTGGGCCAGCCCCGAGCGCCACGGCGATGCCGCCGAACTGCGTGAAGCCATGTCCCGATTGCCGCACAAATATCGCGAACCGCTGCTGCTGCAGGTGCTGGGCGGCATGAGCTGCGACGAGATCGCCGCCGAGCTGGACCAGCAGCCCGGCACAGTGATGACCCAGTTGTTCCGTGCCCGGCAGAAGCTGAAATCCATCCTGCAGGGCGGCCGCCCGGAGGCGCAGCATGGACTGCCTTGAGTTCCGCCGCCGCCTCGGCGCCGAGCCGCACTCGCGCGCGGCCGAGCTGCTCGCCCATCGCGACCGCTGCGCCGCGTGCGCCGCCGCGTGGGAGCGCGCCCAGGCCTTCGAGCGCGAACTGCACGCCGCGCTCGAGGTGTCCGTGCCCGAAGGCCTCGCCGAGCGCGTGCTGCTGGCCCAGGCCACCGGCGAGCGCCGCCAGCAGACCCGTCGCCGCCAGCTGGCGTTCGCACTGGCCGCCTCGCTGCTGCTCGCGCTCGGCCTCGGCGGCTACGGCTGGAAGCAGCTGGATGCGCGCTCGCTGCCGGCGCTTGCCGTCGCGCACATGCCCGACGAAATCCACTCGCTCGAGCTCGTCCAGCCCATCGGCGCTCCGGCCATCGTCGACGGCTTCGCGGTGCGCGGCGTCAGCCTGCGCGGCCCCGCCCCCGCCGACGTCACCTATGTGCACGACTGCCCGGTCGGCCCCTACAAGACCGTACACCTGGTCAGCCGCGTCGGCGGCACCCCGGTCGCCGTGCTCTACCTGCCGCACAAGCAGGTGGCCAAGGCCAGCGACTTCCAGCGCGACGGCTGGCATGGCCGCATCGTGCCGCTGCAACACGGCACCCTGGTGATGCTCACCGACCGTGGTGGCGCACGTCCGTTCGACGCGGTGGCGCGCCACTGGCGCGCGGCGATCGATGGAGTGGGCGGCGCGCAGACCGCGCAGCGCCGCACGGTCAACGAGGCGCCGGGCCGGTTGGCACCCTGAGTCTTCCCGTCACCGGAACCGCCGGCTCACCACGGCGTCCAGCGAAATCCGCCCTGCTCCGAGCCCCACCAGGGCCAGCAACATCAGCCCCCAGGCCTTGTGGTCGTTGAAGTCGCCGCCGATCAGGCCGGCCCAGAGGCCGTTCGGCCACAGCGCGGGATAGGAGACCACGGCGACGATGTTGTAGACGAACAGCACGGCGGCGACCACGCGGGTGCCGAGGCCGAGGGCGAGGAACCACGGCAGCACCAGTTCGGTCCAGGTGGCGAGCGTGGCGGCCAGCGCGGGGGCGAGCAGGGGCACCTGGTATTCGTTGTCGAACAGGTAGGCGGTACCGCTGGGGTCGTCCCACTTCACCGTGCCGGCGCGCCAGAACGCGAGCGCCACGAACACGCGGAACAGCAGCAGGGCAAGCGGGGTGAGCACGGCGAGTTGCGCGGTGAGGCGCGACCAGCGGGCGATGGCGACGGTGGTGTTCATGCGGGCGATTCCTCGGAAAGTGGATGACGGATCACGCGGCGAGCAGCGCGTGTTCGAGCAGGGGACGCAGCAGGGTTTCGGGCGGCGCCTGCGGGTCGATCAGCTGGGCGGCGGCGAGCGCCAGATCCAGCGATGATCCGTGCCGCAGCGCGGCCACGAACGCGGCCTGCGCGGGTGCGATGGCACGCATCGCCACCTGGCTGCCTTCGCGCCACAGCAGCACGGATTGCGGCGCGGCGGGGTCGATGGCGTCGTGTTCCGGCGCCTGCGCACAACGCCACAGATCCAGCACCGCCCAGGCGCAGGACAGCACGCGCACGCAGGGCCGCAGCCGCGGCGGTTGCTCCGCGTCGGCCAGCGCGGCGACCAGGGCTGCCGCATCGGCGGGCGCGGCATCGGCGGCCAGCGCCACTTCTTGGCGCAGCCATTCCAGCCGTGCCACGTCACCCAGCCAGGGCCATGGCGCGGTTTCCGGTTGCGCTTCCACGAACGCGGCGAAGTCGGCGCCATGGTCCTGCAGGTTGCCGCTGCGGTTGCCGCGGTACGCAGCGTGGCGGGTGGCGAGGCCGTCGAAGCAGTCCTCGCCGAGCAGGCGCTGCAGCGCGGGAAAACTGGTGGCCAGCGCATCGACGTGGATCGCGAGGTTCGCGTTCCGATAGATGCGCAGGCGGGCGGCGGGCGCGATGCCGCGCGCGGCGATCCACGGTTCCAGCGCGGGCGCTGCGCCGTTCACGATGGCGCCGGCGAACGCGTGCTGCAGTTCACGCAGCGAGGGCGGTGACGACATCGAGATGCTCCGTGGCGAGCCGCGCCTCGTCCTCCAGCACGGCGAAATCGGGCAGGTGCTGGTCCCATTCGATCAGGCTCGGCCTGGCCCCGATGCGGGCCAGCGTGTAGCCATACAGCGCCCACACGGCGGCATCGACGCGCTGGTCGTGCGAGTCGATCAGCAGTTCGCCGCCCAGCCCGTGCTTGCGGGTGAAGCCGGCCAGGTGCAGTTCGCCCACCGCGTCGGCGGGGATGCCGTCGATGAAGCATTGCGCGTCGAAGCCGTGGTTGACGCTGTTGACGTAGACGTTGTTGACGTCCAGCAGCAGGCCGCAGCCGCTGCGCGCGGCGAGTGCGGCAAGGAACTCCCACTCGCTCAGCGTCGAGTGGCTGAAATGGATGTAGCTGGAGACGTTCTCCACCAGCACGCGGCGGCCCAGCGCTTCCTGCAACTGGCCCACGCGCGCCACCATCAGATCCAGCGCTTCCTCGGTGTAGGGTAGCGGCAGCAGGTCGTTGTAGTGGCGCCCGCCGATGGCGCCCCAGCACACGTGCTCGGACACCAAGGCGGGCTCGGCGCGTTGCACCAGCGCGCGCAGCGCGGCGAGGTGGGCGGGATCGAGCGGATCGGCCGAGCCCAGCGACAGGCCCACGCCGTGCAGGCTCACCGGGTAGTCGCGGCGCAGCGCGTCGAACGCGTCCCACAAGGCGCCGCCGGCGCAGAACAGATTCTCGCTGTGCAGTTCGAAGAACGGCACGGCGGGGCGGTGTTGCAGCACGTGCGCGACGTGCGCCGGCCGCAGCCCGATCCCGACACTCGTCGGGATCGGCTGCGCACGCACGGGGCGTGACGGGGGCACGGCTGTCAGCTCTTCTTCATCATGGCGTCGTGCGACATGGCAGCCTGCGCCTGCAGCGAACCGCCGTCGAGCTTGGCGCACAGGCCGGCGGGCACCGCCACGAAGGCCTGCGGATCGCGCGCCTTGCTGTCCTGGCCCGCGCAGGAGTGGCCCGGGGACTGGCAGTCGTTCTTCATCGCGGCGTTGACGCCGTAGCACTTCTGGGTGGCGCTGGCGGCCATCTTGTCGGCGGCGTGGGCGGTGCTGGCGGCGCCCAGCGCGCCGGCGGCGAGCAGGCTGAGCAGGGCGGAGCTGAGGATGGTCTGGGCTTGCATGGGTCTCTCCCGTGGATGCCGGACGATTCCGGCTGCGGTAGATGACCCGGTGGCCGCGGATTTCCTTACAACGGGTTTTGGGCCCGGTTTCGACGGTTCGAGCCGGCAGGCATTAAACTGCGCGTTCGCCGCCCTTCGCGGTGCCCGTTCTGCTGAAAGGCCCGCCCCATGCCGCAACTCTCCGTCGTCGTCCCCGTCTTCAACGAGCGTGACAACATCCCGCCGCTGCTGGCCGAAATCGCTGCCGCCCTGCGCGGGCAGGTCGACTACGAAGTCATCTACATCGATGACGATTCCAGCGACGACAGCCGCGCGGTGCTGGCGGCGCAGAAGGCGAGCCATCCGGAACTGCGGGTGCTGCACCACGTGACCCGCAGCGGCCAGAGCACGGCGGTGTGGAACGGCGTGCGCGCGGCGCAGTCGCCGTGGATCGCCACGCTGGACGGCGACGGCCAGAACGATCCGGCCGACATCCCGAAACTGCTGGTCGCCCGCGATGCGGCGTCGGCCGAAACGCGGCTGTTCGCCGGCTGGCGCACCACCCGCCGCGACAGTTTCAACAAGCGCATCTCCTCGAAGATCGCCAACGCGGTGCGCTCGCGCATGCTGCGCGATGCCACCCCGGACACGGGCTGCGGCCTGAAGCTGTTCGAGCGCGAGGTGTTCCTGCGCCTGCCCTACTTCGACCACATGCACCGCTACCTGCCGGCGCTGGTCAAGCGTGCCGGTTTCGCCGCCCAGAGCGTGCCGGTCGGCCATCGCCCGCGCACCGCCGGCGTGTCCAAGTACGGCATGCTGGACCGGCTGTGGGTCGGCCTGGCCGACCTGCGCGGCGTGGCCTGGCTGATGCGTCGCGGCAAGGTCACCCGGGTCGAGGAACTCTGATCCAGGTCACGTCGCCCGAACCGGAGGCTCGTATGCTGGGTCGGGTCCTCGGCTGATCCGGAGCATCGGGAGACTGCCCGTGAGCATTGCCGTCAAACGCGTCTACGAACCGGCTGCAGCAACCGATGGCTATCGCGTGCTGATCGATCGCCTGTGGCCGCGCGGCCTGAAGAAGGACGCGGTGCCGCTGGACCTGTGGGCGAAGGAACTGGCGCCGTCGACCGCGTTGCGCCAGTGGTTCGGGCACGATCCCGCGTTGTGGGACGGTTTCCGCCATCGCTACGCCAGTGAACTGGACAAGCTCGCCGAACACTGGCAACCGCTGGCGCAGCGCGCCAGCCGGCACAAGCTCACCCTGCTGTACGGCGCCCGCGACGAGGAACACAACAACGCGGTGGCGCTGAAGGCGTATCTGGAAAACTGGCTGCGCTCGCACGGGCCGCGCTGAGAGGTTGTGAGTTTCAACCTCTCAGGCCGGCCACGGATGGCCGGACATGAAGCGGTCACGCAAGTGATTGCTTCATGTGAGCACGTCCGGGCAGGTACCGGACGTGCGATAGAAGAAAACCACAGGAAGTGGTTTTCTTTACAGGCGCTGAGCCGCGACCTTCAGGCCTCGCGCTGCGGCGTGCCCGCCCGCGGCCAGCTGGCCAGCGTGGCGCGGGCCTGCAGGCGGCCCATCTCGATCAGCTCGCGCGCCCGGTAGAACTCGTAGGCGCTGGCGATGTTGCGCGGCAACTCGATCAGCAGATCCGGCTCGTAGGCGGCCAGGCGCAGCCGCGCCAGGTTGGCCTGCATCAGGTCCATCGATTGGGTCAGCAGGTCGAGCGTGCCCGGCACCGGCGGCTGGTTCTCGCCATGCGAAACCATCCGGCCGATGAAGTCGCCGATGCGCTGGCGATAACCGGCTTGCGCGTTCGTGTCGCGGACTGGCGGTTGCGGTGGCGTGGTGGTGACGGGCGCGCCGTCGACGCTGACGGCAATCGTGTAGTCGGCGTTCTCGCGGATCAGCGGAGTCACCGGCACCGGGTTGAGCAGGGCGCCGTCGACCAGCCGGCGCCCGTCGATCAGGTGCGGACGAAACACGGTGGGGATGGCGATCGAGGCACGGATCGCGTCGAACAGGCAGCCGCGGCTGAGCCAGACTTCGCGGCCCCGCTCGATGTCGGTGGCCACCGCGGTGAAGGCCAGCGGCAGCTCCTCGATCTGCACGTCGCCGATCAGCCCGCGCATCGTCTCGATGATCTTCTCGCCCTTGATCAGCCCGCCGCCGGTGAAGGTCCAGTCGACCAGCCTGAGCACGTCGAACTTGGCCAGCGCGCAGACCCAGTCGCGATAGACCTCCAGCTTGCCGCTGGCATGGATGCCGCCGATCAGGGCGCCCATCGAGGTGCCGGCGATCGCCACGATCCGGTAACCCTGCGCCTCGATTTCCTCGATCACGCCGATATGCGCCAGCCCCTTGGCGCCACCGGCTCCCAGGGCCAGCGCCACCGTCGGCCCGGGTGGCGCGGCGGGCAGTTGCGGCGTGGTCGAGGGCGGTCCGGGCTGATGTGCTTTCATGGCGGGCATTCAATCACGAAATGCAGGCGCTGCCGTTGGCAGGCTGCATCACCGCGAGCGACGGTGGCGGCGGCTGGTTAGTATGACCGGGCTGCGGCACCCGGCCGGCGGCAACGAACACGGAATCACGCATGGCTTCTTCATCATCCATTCCTGACCGAAAGCCCTGCCGCGTGCGCGGGCCGGGGCCTGCCGCGTGAGCTGGCAGGCCTGGGCGACCGTGGCGGTGATCGCGCTGGCGATGGCGCTGTTCGCCAGCGAGAAGCTGCGCATCGATCTGGTCGCCCTGCTGGTGCTGGCGACCCTGGTGATCCTCGGCATCGTCACGCCGGTGGAAGCGCTGAGCGGCTTCAGCAACGAGGCCACGGTGACGGTGGCGGCGATGTTCGCGCTGAGCCTGGGCATCGAACGTTCCGGTGCGCTGGAACCGCTGAGCCGCTGGCTGATCCGGATCAGGCGTCCCTGGCTGCTGACCCTGGCGCTGATGCTGGCGATCGCGCCGCTGGGCGCCTTCGTCAAGAACATCGCCCTGGTCGCCACCTTCCTGCCGCTGGCGCTGCGCGTGTGCCAGCGCACGCATACGCCGCCAGGCCGCGTGCTGATGCCGATGGCGTACGCCGCGCAGATGGGCGGCGTGTGCACGCTGATCGGCACCTCGTCCAACCTGCTGGCCGACACGCTGGCGCAGAAGCACGGCATGCCGGCGTTCGGCGTGTTCGAGTTCACCCGCATGGGGGTGATCCTCGCCGTGGTCGGCATCCTCTATCTGATGCTGGTCGGGCGCTGGCTGCTGCCGCGCCACATCGATGCGGAGATGCCGGAGCAGGAAGACATCGGCAAATACGTCACCGAGCTGGAAGTGACCGAACAGTCGTCGCTGGTTGGCGGCAGCATCGCCGATGCGAAGCTGGGCGAGCGCTACGGCGTCTACCCGCTGGAGTTGTTGCGGGGCGAAAAGCGCATGTGGTCGCCGCGCAGCCAGGAGATCGCCGTGGGCGACGTGCTGCTGGTGCGCGGCGACTGGGAAAAGATCGAGGAATTCCAGCGTCGCACCGGCCTGCGCAACGCACCGGACCGGCGTTATGCCAAGGGCGACGACCGCTCGCGCGTGATGGTGGAGCTGATGGTGGCACCGGCCAGCCCGATGGAAAGCCGGCGGCTCGACGAGACCGGCCTGAACTGGCGCTATGACGCGGTCGCCCTGGCCATCCACCGGCGTGGCCAGCTGTTGCGCGACAAGCTCAGCGACGTCAGCCTGGCGGTGGGTGACGTGCTGCTGGTGCTGGTGGACGACGACGCCCTGTCGAACCTGCGCAACGACGAGGCCTTCATCGTGCTGAGCGAGCGCGAGGAAACGCATCGCACGCCACGCAAGGCGTTCTACGCGGCGGCCATCATGGCCGGCGTGGTGGTGGCCTCGGGCCTGCACTGGCTGCCGATTCCGATCGCCGCGATCTGCGGCGCCATCGCCATGGCGATCACCGGCTGCTTCGGCCGCAAGGACGTCTACGAAGGCATCGACTGGAAGATCATCATCCTGCTTGGCGCGATCCTGCCGCTGGGCATCGCGATCGAGCGCAGCGGCCTGTCGCAGGAACTGGTGCAGATGGGCCTGGGCGTGGTCGGCGAGCACGGCCCGCTGGCCGCCCTGCTGATGGTCTACCTGCTCACCGCCCTGCTCACCGAACTGATGGGACACAATCCCTCGGTGGTGCTGATGGTGGGCATCGCGGTGTCGGTCGCCCATGCGATGAAGGTGGACCCGCGGCCATTCGTGGTGGCCGTCGCCTTCGCCGCGGCCACCTCGTTCGCCACGCCCGTCGGCTATCCCACCAACACCATGGTCTACTACGCCGGCGGTTATCGCTTCACCGACTTCATGAAGGTGGGCATCCCGCTGATCGCCATCTTCTGCGCGTTGTCGATGTGGCTGATACCGCAGTTCTGGCCGTTTTAATAGAGCTAAAGCGCATTTCGCGTTTGCTCCCTCTCCCTCCGGGAGAGGGTTGGGGAGAGGGTGCCCCCCGCCCGGAAGCCATCTCAAAGCCTACTTCGCTCAAGTTTCGTCGCACGCCGCCCTCACCTCAATCCTCTCCCAAGGGGAGAGGAGGCGAAGGTGCCGTGCGGGAGTCGCTTCATCGTGCATCCGGGTTGTGCGAACGCCACCGAGGAGTGGTAGCGCCAGTCATGGCTGGGCGTATCCGCCCAATGCCAGCTGCAGCAGGATCTTCATCTCCTCGCGCAGCGACATGGGCGCCACGATCTCCGCATCCGGACCGTACTTGAGCACGTCCATCAGCAGCTCTTTCGAGTTGGAATAGGGCAGCTTCAGTTCATAGCGGCCGTCGGGCAGCCATTCGCCCTTTTGCTGCGAGTGCCAGTGTTCGTCGGCGACCCAGCGCGCGGCGTGCGACGAGAAGCGGATGGTGGCCCAGGCCTTGGGCTTGCCCGCGAAGATGCCGTAGCTGGAGGCGAGCAATTCGTTGAGGTCGCTGTCGGGGACGTCGATGGCGGCGCTGTCCAGCGCGTGCGCCTCGGCCATCCGGTCGACGGCGAAGCTGCGCAGCGCCTCGCGGTCGTGATCCCACACGTCCAGATACCAGTTGTCGCGATAGTGGGTCAGCCGCTGCGGCGACACCGTGCGGCGGCTGTCGGCATTGGTGGTGCGCGCGCGGTAGCGGAAGCGCAGCTGCTGTCGCTGCAGCACCGCACCGGCCACCGTGCGGAACACCTGCTGGTCGAGCTTGCGCTCGCCCCAGGGAATCACCCTGATCCGCTCGATCGGCAACGCCTTGCCGTTGTCGTGGTTGGAAAGCAGGCCCTCGATGCGCGACTTGAACGGCGCCAGTGCGCCGGCCAGCACGCCGGGGCCGGAGCGGCCGATCAGCTCGTTCAGCGCCAGCAGGGCGGCCAGCTCGTCGGAGGTCAACCACAGGCCGGGCAGTTCGAACTTCTCGCCTTCGCCCTGCTCGTAACGGAACGCGGCGGCCTGGTCGTTGCCACCGCTCTCGATCGGCGCGCGCAATGCGTCGCGCAGGAAGGCCACGTCGCGATACAGGGTGGCGCGCGAACATTCCAGTTCGTCGAGCAGGCGCGGCAGCGGTATCGGATAGTGCGCCGACTTCAGCAGCCGGTGCAGGGTCAGTATGCGTTCGTAGCGATCCATGGGTCGTCGGCGTTTCGTCGATGGCAGGCCTTGTGTAGCATGGAGGCGGCCTGCGTTGCTCACAAGTCGCCGCCGGCATGGTCGAAACCAGCATCGGATGCCTCATGTCGCCCAGCCGCGAATTGCCGACAGACGTCACCAGCACGCACGACCCCGCCCTTGCCGGGACGACCCGATCCAGTTACGCCGAGATCCTGCTGCGCGTGCTGGCGGTCAGCGGCTACGGCTTGTGGATCTGGCTGGGCATGGGCCTGACCCTGGGCATGAACCAGATCGGCAACGGCGCGATGCAGATGCCGCTGGTGCTGGGCACCGCACTGGTGTGCGCGGGACTGGCCCTGGGCGGCTTGCGTCTTTCGGCGAACACCGCGTGGTACGGCGGGCCGCCGGCGGAACGACGCTGGCCCAAGCGGGCGGCGTGGATGGCGCTGGCCTGCTTCCTGCCCGTGCTGTTGCTGCTGGTGCTGGGGGACGGGCACGGACACGTGTTGTCGATGCGCATGGCCGGGGTGGCGTTGCTGCTGTGCAGCCTGGTCAGCCTGGTGCACAGCGCGTACCGCTTTCGCAGCCAGCTTTCGCCCGACCTGCAGCGGATGTCCTCCTCCCTGCCGGTCAGCCGGCTGGTCACCGCCTGGTACGGCGGCGGCTTGTGGCTGTGGCTGTGCGTGATGATGCAGGGCGGGCCAGGCCCCGAGCACGGCGCCTATCCGTGGATTCTGCTGTTGCTGGCGCTGGCCTTGCTGCTGGGCCTGCTCGAAGGCATGCGCTGGCAGTCACTGGCGCCGGCCCAGGGCAGCGACCATGACCTGCATGTCCAGTACCTGTCGTTGCCCCGCATCGCCGCCGCGCTGCTGATCTACGTGCTGCCCTGCGCGGCCCTGCTGTTCACCGACCGATTCGGCGGCGGGCTGCTGGCGTCCGCCCTGGCCGTTCCCAGTTGCCTGCTCGGCAAGATGATCGAGCAGCATGTCTATGAAACGGCCCTGGCGCGGGGGCTCCCCGCCGGCGGGATGAATCCGTTCCCGTGATTTTCCGGAACGTTCATTGGCAGTTCAAACCGCCACGTTAAGGTAGCGGCCTTACCATCTTTTAACAAATGGATCGCCCCGATGAAAAAGACCCTGATCGCCGGCCTGCTGCTGGCCGCCTTCGCGAGCTTCGCCGTCCAGGCCCAGGATACCGACACCCAGGCCGCCAACGGCGGCTGGAGTGGCTCGGGCGAATTCGGTTTCGCCTCGTCCACCGGCAATTCGCGCTCGGAGAACATCAACGCCAAGCTCGGCCTGAGCCAGGAAAACGAGCAGTGGAAGAACAACTTCTTCGTCGACGCGCTGCGCTCGAAGAGCCAGCAGACCCTGGTCGACACCGACGGCAACACGATCAAGCAGTTCAACACCACCGCCAACCGCTATGACGGCGGCGCCTCGGTCGGCCTCAAGCTCGATCCGCGCAGCTACATCGTGGGCGCCGCGCGCTACGAGCACGACGATTTCGGCGCCAATCTGTGGCAGGGCATCGTCTCGCTGGGTTATGGCTACATCGCGCTGAAGGACGGCCGCAACGAGCTGTCGTTCGAAATCGGTCCCGGTTACAAGCGCTACCGCCCGGCCGACGTGGACGTGGTGGTCGACGGCGCGGTGGTGCACCAGCAGCAGCCAACCGAGAGCGAAATGGTCGGCCGCGGCCTGATCAACTACAAGTTCAAGCTCACCGAGAACACCGCGTTCGAGGATACCTTCCTGATGGAAGCGGGCTCCAAGAACACCTACCTGCAGAACGACGCGGGCCTCGCCGTCAGCATGACCAGGAAGCTGGCGCTGAAGGTGGGTTTCCAGCTCCGCCACAACAGCGACGTGCTGCCGGGAACCAAGAAGACCGACACGCTGACCACGACGAACCTGGTTTACAGCTTCTGAGGAAAGAGCGGGAACAGGGAGCGGGAAACGGGGAACGGGAAGAGCGCGAAGCGCAGAGTCCCCGTTCCCGCTTCTACCCCAGCAGCTCGCCCGCGCCCTGCGCCAGCAGGGCTTCGGCCACCTGCCGACCCAGTGCCTCCGCCTGCTCGCCGGGGCTGGCGGCTTCGGCATGCAGCAGGCGGCCACTGTTCGCGTCGCCGACCAGTCCGCGCAGGTGCAGGCCGTGTTCGCCGAGCATGCACCACGCACCCACCGGCACCGTGCAGCTGCCGCCCAACGCGTGATTCATCGCGCGCTCGGCGGTGACGGTGAGGCGGGTGTCGGCGTCGTCCAGCGCGGCCAGCAAGGCGAGTACGGCCGGCTGGTCAGCGCGTGCCTCGATCGCGATCGCCGCCTGGCCCGGTGCCGGCAGCCAGTCCGGCGCGGCCAGTCGCGAACGGATGCGCGCGGCCAGGCCCAGTCGTTCCAGTCCGGCGCACGCCAGCACGATCGCGTCGTAGTCGCCGGCGTCGAGCTTGCCCAGTCGCGTGCCCACGTTGCCGCGCAGATCCAGCAGCTGAAGATCCGGCCGCAACGCCCGCAACTGCGCCTGTCGGCGCAGCGAGGAGGTGCCCACCCGGGCGCCCTGCGGCAATGACGCCAGATCCGCGTGGTCGTTGCTGACGAAGGCATCCGCCGCGTCCGCGCGGGGCAGGATCGCCGGCAGCACGAAGCCCGGTTCCAGTTCCGCCGGCACGTCCTTCAATGAATGCACGGCCAGATCCGCGCGGCCTTCCAGCATCGCCACTTCCAGTTCCTTCAGGAACAACCCCTTGCCGCCGATCGTGGCCAGTGGCTTGTCCAGGATCTCGTCGCCACGCGTGCTCATCGGCACCAGTTCGACGGCCAGCCCGGGATGCGCCGCGCGCAGCAGGGCGGCCACGTGCTCGGCCTGCCACAGCGCGAGCGCGCTCTTGCGGGTGGCGATGCGCAAGGTGGAAGGATTCATCGGGACTCCGCGAGGTTCAACGAGCGCTCATTGTCGCGTAGTTTCCGCGTCGCGGCGCAACGGCGAATTGGCGCAGGAGGCTGCAAAACCGCGATGGACCGGGCTAGGATGGGGAAAACCTCGGGAGCAGAGTCATGCAAAGCGGCAATCCGGCGCTCAACAAGAACACCTTCCTCGACGCCGCCAGCGGCGCCGTGGTCACCCGCAGCGACGACGCGATGACGATCAACGGCACGGTCAACAAGACCGGGCTGCTGCTGTTGCTGGTCCTGGTGGGCGCGTTCGTCAGCTGGAGCCGCTTCAGCGGCCCGGACAGCCTGCCCACGATCATGCCGCTGGTGCTCGGCGGCTGCATCGGCGGCCTGGTGCTGGGCCTGGTCACCGTGTTCAAGAAAACCTGGGCGCCTTACACCGCGCCGCTGTACGCGGTGGCCGAGGGCCTGTTCATCGGCGCGCTGTCGGCGATCTTCGAGATGCGCTATCCGGGCATCGTGATCCAGGCAGTGGGGCTGACCTTCGGCACCATGGCGGCGATGCTGCTGGCCTACCGCAGCGGACTGATTCGCGCCACCGAGAAGTTCAAGCTCGGCGTGGTCGCCGCCACCGGCGGCATCTTCCTGCTGTACCTGGCCAATTTCGTGATGGGCTTCTTCGGCCATTCGATGGGCTTCATCAACGGCAGCAGCATGCTGGGCATCGGCTTCAGCGCCGTGGTGGTGGTGATTGCCGCGCTGAACCTGATCCTCGACTTCGACCTGATCGAAACCGGCGCCCAGTCCGGCGCACCGAAGTACATGGAGTGGTACGGCGCGTTCGCACTGGTGGTGACCCTGGTCTGGCTCTACCTGGAACTGCTGCGCCTGCTGTCGAAACTGCAGTCGCGCAACTGAAGTTGTGACACTTCGATGTCGCCGCGCACCGTAGGGCGGACGTTGTCCGCCAGTTTTTGCTTTCCCCAAATGTGACGAAATCGGCGGGCACTGCCCGCCCTACTGGACTGGTCGCTGCCGGCGTACGCCGTCCCGCGGACGGCTACGCCAGGCACGATCCGCCGAGTGGGCCACCGTTCGCCCCGAGCGTCGGCCGCGCCAGCGGCCAGAGTCGAAGGGCATCGCCGTCCAGCATCAACCCGGCAGCAGTGCCTTCGCCCGCTGCACCACGTTGTCGACGGTGAAACCGAACTCCTGCAGCAGCCTTTCGGCGGGCGCGGACGCACCGAAGTGGTCGATGCCGAGCACGTCGCCGCGCGCGCCCACGTAGCGCAGCCAGCCTTGGGTGGCGCCCATTTCCACCGCCAGCCTGGCGGTGACGTCCGTCGGCAGCACCGCATCGCGATAGCCCTGCGGCTGTTGGTCGAACAACTCCCAGCTTGGCATCGACACGCAGCGCACCGCCACGCCGTCCGCCCGCAGTTTGTCCGCCGCGTCGAGGATCAGGCCAACCTCCGAGCCGCTGGCAATCAGGATCAGCCTGGGCTTGCCGTCGTCGGCTTCGCGCAGGACATAAGCACCCTGGCGCAAGCCGTCCGCGCCGGCATGTTGGGTGCGATCCAGCGTCGGCACCTTCTGTCGGGTCAGCGCCAGCGCCACCGGATGCTTCTTCGAGGTCACCGCGACGCGCCAGGCCTCGGCCGTCTCGTTGGCGTCGGCGGGACGGATCACGGTGAGGTTGGGGATCGCGCGCAGGCTGGCCAGCTGTTCGATCGGCTGGTGGGTGGGACCGTCCTCGCCCAGCGCCACGCTGTCGTGGGTGAACACGTGCACCACGTGCAGGCCCATCAGCGCGGCCAGCCGGATCGACGGGCGCATGTAGTCGGAGAAGATCAAAAAGGTCGCGTCGAACGGGATGAAGCCGCCGTGCGCGGCCAGGCCGTTGCTGATCGCGGCCATCGCGTGCTCGCGCACGCCGTAGTGGAAGTTGCGCCCGGCGCGGCTCCAGCCGCCGCCGTCGGAGCCTTCGGTGTCTTCGCCCGGGACGACCGCCGGGTTGAAGTCGCCCAGGCCCTTCAGCGCGGTGAAGGTGGACGGATCGAGGTCGGCCGAACCGCCGCACAGTGCCGGCAGTTTCTTCGCGAAGGCGTTCATCACCTGGCCGCCGGCCACGCGGGTGGCCAGGCCCTTCGCGTCGGCGGGGAACTGCGGGATGTCCGCGTCCCAGCCTTGCGGCAGCTCGCCGCCGAGGCGTGCCTGCAACTCCTTCGCCAACGCGGGAAACGCCGCGGCGTAGGCGCCCATCCGGTCGTTCCATTCCGACTGCGCTTGCGCGCCACGGTCCAGCGCCTCGCGCATGTGCGCCAGCGCCGGTTCAGGCGTCAGGAAGTCCGGCTCCGCCGGCCAACCCAGGTTCTGCTTGGTCTCTTTCACATCCTCCGCGCCCAGCGGCGAGCCGTGCGCCTTGTAGCTGTCCTGTTCGGGCGAGCCGAAGCCGATGTGCGTGCGCACCAGGATCAGCGAAGGCCGGCTGCTGTCCTCGCGGGCGGCGCGCAATGCGGCGTGGAGCGCGTCCACGTCGTTGCCGTCGTCGACATGGATGGTCTGCCAGCCATACGCGTCGAAGCGCGCGCCCCGATCCTCCGAGAACGTCATGTCGGTGCCGGCCGAGAGCGTCACGTAGTTGTCGTCGTACAGGCAGATCAGCTTGCCCAGCTTGAGATGGCCGGCCAGCGACGCGGCCTCGCTGGCCACGCCTTCCATCAGGTCGCCGTCGCTGACGATGGCGAAGGTGTGGTGGTCGATGATGCGGTGGCCGTCGCGGTTGTAGGTCGCTGCCAGCTGCGCCTCGCCCAGCGCCATGCCCACCGCGTTGGCCAGGCCCTGGCCAAGCGGCCCGGTGGTGACTTCGACGCCGGGCGTGTGGCCGAATTCGGGATGGCCGGGCGTCTTGCTGCCCCACTGGCGGAACTGCCTGATGTCATCCAGTGACACGTCGTAGCCGGTGGCGAACAGCAGGCTGTACAGCAGCGCCGAGCCATGGCCGGCGGAAAGCACGAACCGATCGCGGTCGGCCCAGTGCGGATCGGCCGGGTGGAACTTCATGTGCCGCGTCCACAACACGTAAGCCATCGGCGCCGCGCCCAAGGGCAGCCCGGGGTGGCCGCTGTCCGCCTTCTGCACCATGTCCACCGACAGGAAGCGAAGCATGTTGATGCATTGCTGGTCGAGGTCGTGGGACATGGTGTTTTCTCCGATGGGGTGAGGATGGTGCGATCCGCGTAGGGCGGGCACTGCCCGCCGGCTCTTCGCATCGCCACCGACCGATGGCGGGCAGTGCCCGCCCTACGCGAGCGCGGCGTCGACGATCCGCTGCGCCTCGTCGAGCAGGCTCTTCAGGTGTTCTTCGCTCTTGAAGCTTTCCGCGTAAATTTTGTAGATTGCTTCGGTGCCCGATGGCCGCGCGGCGAACCAGCCGCTGGCGGCGACCGCCTTGATACCGCCGATCGCCGCATCGTTGCCTGGCGCCTTGTCCAGCACCTGCTCGATCTTCTCGCCGGCGAGCTGGTCGCTCTTCAGCTGGTCGGGCGACAGCTTCGACAGCTTCGCCTTCTGCGCGGGCGTGGCCGCCGCCTCGAGACGATTCGCGTACGGCCGGCCCAGCTCGCCGGTGAGCTGGTCGAACAGCTCGCCCGGGTCGCGGCCTTGGCGCGCGGTGATCTCGGCGGACAACAGCGACGGCACCAGGCCGTCCTTGTCGGTGGTCCACACCGAACCGTCGTGGCGCAGCAGCGAGGCGCCCGCGCTTTCCTCGCAGCCGAAGCCAAGCGCGCCGTCGAACAGTCCTTCGGAGAACCACTTGAAGCCCACCGGCACTTCATACAACTTGCGCCCCAGCCGCTTCACCACGTGGTCGATCAGCGCGGTGGTGACCACGGTCTTGCCCACGGCGGCGCGGTCGCCCCATTGCGGGCGGTTCCGGTACAGGTAGTCGATCAGCACCGACAGGTAATGGTTCGGCTCCATCAGGCCGCTGGAGCGGGTGACCACGCCGTGGCGGTCATGGTCGGTGTCGCAGGCGAACGCCACGTCGTACTGGTCCTTCAGCCCGATCAGCCGCTGCATCGCGTACTTCGACGACGGGTCCATGCGGATCTTGCCGTCCCAGTCCACGCTCATGAAGGCGAACTGCGGATCGACCACCTCGCTGACCACGGTGAGGTCGAGCTTGTAGCGCTCGGCGATCGGCGCCCAGTAATGCACGCCGGCGCCACCCAGCGGATCGACGCCCATGTGCACGCCGGCGCTGCGGATGATGTCGAAGTCGATGATGCTGGCGAGGTCGGCGACGTAGTTGTTGAGGTAGTCGTGTTCGTGCGTGGTCGCCGCCTTGCGCGCCTGCGCGAAGGGCGTGCGCTTCACCTCCTTCAGCCCGCCCTCGATCAACGCGTTGGCACGGTTCTCCACCCACCTGGTGATGTCGGTGTCGGCCGGCCCGCCGTTGGTGGGGTTGTACTTGAAGCCGCCGTTGTCGGGCGGGTTGTGCGAAGGCGTGATCACGATGCCGTCGGCCAGTCCCGTGGTGCGACCACGGTTGTAGACCAGGATCGCGTGCGAGATCGCCGGCGTGGGCGTGAACTCGCCGCCGCTGGAAACCATCACGTTGACGCCGTTGGCCGCCAGCACTTCCAGCGCGCTCTCGAACGCCGGCTGCGACAGCGCATGGGTGTCCGCGCCGATGAACAGCGGGCCATCGATACCTTTGGACTTGCGGTACTCGCAGATCGCTTGGCTGATCGCCAGGATGTGCCATTCGTTGAAACTGCCGTCGAGCGAGCTGCCCCGATGACCCGAGGTGCCGAACGCCACGCGCTGCGCGGGCACCGACGGATCGGGCCGGGTGTCGGCGTAGGCGGCGAGCAGTTTCGCCACGTCGACCAGGATCGACTGCGGTGCCGGCTTGCCGGCGAGGGGGCTGATCTTCTGGCTCATGGGTTCTCTGGAGTGATGCGACGGGTGGGTACATTTCTCGTAGGAGCGCACCCTGTGCGCGATGCTCTCCGTCACATCCGAGCAAAAGCATCGCGCACAGGGTGCGCTCCTACGACGTCAGGGATGACCGTCGCGCAGCTGGCGGTAGCGACGGATCAGGGTATTGGTGGAGCTGTCGTGGTGCAGTGAGGGCTCGCCCTTCGCGATCAGTTCGGCGATGGTGGTCTTTGCCAGCTGCTTGCCCAGCTCCACGCCCCACTGGTCGAACGAATCGATATCCCAGATCACGCCCTGCACGAACACGCTGTGCTCGTACAGCGCGATCAGCGTGCCCAGGCTGTGCGGTGTCAGCCTGCTTGCGAGGATCGTGCTGCTGGGGCGATTGCCCTCGAACGTGCGATGCGCCACCAGGGCCTCGGTGGTGCCTTCGGCGCGCACTTCGTCGGCGGTCTTGCCGAACGCCAGCGCCTCGCCCTGGGCGATCAGGTTGGCCATCAGCAGGTCGTGCTGGTCGCCGCCGCCCTGGGCGGGGATCGGGTTCAGCGTCTGGCCGAACCCGATGAAGTCGCACGGCACGATGTGGGTGCCCTGGTGGATCAGCTGGTAGAACGAATGCTGGCCGTTGGTGCCCGGCTCGCCCCAGTAGATCGGTCCGGTGGCGTAGTCGATGGCCGCGCCGTCCAGCGTCACGTGCTTGCCGTTGCTCTCCATCGTCAGCTGCTGCAGGTAGGCGGGAAAGCGCTTCAGGTATTGCTCGTACGGCAGCACCGCCACCGTGGCGGCGCCCAGGAAGTTGGCGTTCCAGACGCCCAGCAGGCCCATGATCGCCGGCAGGTTGCGCTGCAGCGGGGTGTGCCGGAAATGCTCGTCCATCGCGTGGAAGCCGGCCAGCATCTCGCGGAAACCGTGCGCGCCGATCGCCAGCATGGTGGACAGGCCGATCGCCGAATCCATCGAATAGCGCCCGCCGACCCAGTCCCAGAAGCCGAACATGTTGGCGGTATCGATGCCGAACTTCGCCACGCCTTCGGCGTTGGTGGAGACCGCCACGAAGTGCTTCGCCACCGCGCTTTCCTCGCCCAGCGCCGCCACGCTCCAGGCGCGCGCCGCGTGCGCGTTGGTCAGGGTTTCCAGTGTGGTGAAGGTCTTCGAGCAGACGATGAACAGCGTCTCGGCCGGGTCCAGGTCGCGCACCGCTTCGGCGAAATCGGTGCCGTCGACGTTGGAGACGAAGCGGAACGTCATGTCGCGCCGGCTGTAATCGCGCAGCGCCTCGTAGGCCATCACCGGGCCCAGGTCCGAACCGCCGATGCCGATGCTGATCACGTTGCGGATCGGCTTGCCGCTGTGGCCCTTCCACGCGCCGCTGCGCACCTGTTCCGAGAACGCGGCCATGCGCTCGAGCACCGCGTGCACGTCCGCCACCACGTCGTGGCCGTCGACCAGGATCTGCTCGCCGCGGGGTGCGCGCAGCGCCGCGTGCAGCACGGCGCGATCCTCGGTGGTGTTGATCCGGCGGCCGCTGAACATCGCCTCGATGCGCTGCGGCAGCTGGCAGGCGCCGGCCAGTTCGCACAGCAGGCGCAGCGTGTCGGCGTCCACGCGCTGCTTGGAGTAGTCGAGGTACAGGCCCACCGCCTCGACGGCCAGCGCCTCGCCACGTTTCGGATCGGCCCCGAACAACTCGCGCAGGTGTCTTCCACCGATGTCCTGGAAATGCCGCTGCAAGGCCTGCCACTGCGGCAGGCGGGTAAGTGTGCCCTGGCTCATTTCAGCGCCGGCCCCTTGGACTTCTCGGCCAGCTGGCGGGCCTTCTCGGCGATGCCGTCGAGCAGGTGGTGCCACGACTTGACGAAGGCCTCGGCACCTTCGCGCTGCAGCGTGAGTGCCAGCTGGTCGATGTCCACGCCGGCCTCGCTGATGCGCGCGAGCACCGCGTCGGCATCGCCGCCGTCCACATCCATCACGCCATGCAACTGGCCGTGGTCGGCAAAGGCATGCAGGGTTTTCTCCGGCATCGTGTTGATCGTCTCCGGCGCGGCGAAGGCGCTGATGTACAACGTGTCGGACGCGGTCGGGTCCTTGGTGCCGGTGCTGGCCCACAGCAGTCGCTGCGGCAGCGCGCCGGCGTCGGCCAGCTTCTGCCAGCGCGGCGAGGCCAGCATCTGCCGGTACGCGCGGTAGGTCTGCTGGCCCACCGCGATGCCCAGCTTGTTGTGCAGCTCGTCGGGCAGCTGCTTGTTGCTGGCCACGTCCCAGCGGCTGATGAACAGCGACGCCACCGAACCCACCTTGGGGTCCAGCCCGGCCTGAAGGCGGCGCTCGATGCCGCGCATGTAGGCCTCGCTCACGGCCGCGTACTGGGCGCAGGAGAACAGCAGGGTCACGTTGATCGGAATGCCCAGAAAGATCGCTTCCTCGATCGCCGGCACGCCCTCGGGCGTGCCGGGTATCTTCACGAACAGGTTGTCGCGCCGCCCCTTGTGGTGGATGTGCCGGGCGGCGGCGATCGAGCCGGCGGTGTCGGCGGCCAGCAGCGGCGAGACTTCCATCGAAACCCAGCCATCCACGTGGCCGGTCGACTCGAACACCGGCTGGAACAGGTCGGCCGCGCGGCGCAGGTCCTCCAGCGCCAGCTCGGTGAACAGCGCCTCGCCCTGCATGCCCATCAGCGACTTGGCGTGGATGCCCGCGTCGTAGGCGTCGCCGCCGCTGATTGCCGCGTCGAAGATGCTGGGATTGGAGGTCAGTCCGGTGATCGAATCCTCTTCGATGTAGCGCGCCAGCGTGCCGTCATCGAGCAGGGTGCGGGTGATGTTGTCCAGCCACAGGCTCTGGCCGAGGTCGTGCAGTTGGCGGGTCGCTTTCATGCTTGCTCCATGTCGCTTCACAACGGGTTTCGGGGGGAGGTTCCATCAGCTGCCAGGGCGATGACCGGAGCCGCCGGCAGAAAGTCGTCAAGCTTACGCCCGCGCAGATCGCCGATGCGAGCGATCGTGATGTCCGGCGCGGGGTCGATCGCTTCGGTGGCGGCCGCGGCCGCGTAATGCCCCTGGCGCACGAACACGGTGGTCAGCCGGTGGCCCATCCGCTGCTTCATGGCGGCCAGGATCTGCGGCTTGTCGTCCACCATCACGTAGTGCGCGGCGGGGTAGCGCTGCTGCATCGCCACCAGCATCTGCTGCTTGTGCACGTACACCAGCACCTCGCCCCGCAGCGCCTGCCACAGGCCGGCGCGCTGGATCTTGCGCGGCTGGAACACCACGTCGCCGTCGGACAGGATCACCGTGGTGCCCAGCGTGCGCAGGTGCGCCACGGTGTCCAGCGCATGCGGATAGAGTCGGGTGGCGAACGGGTATTCGAGCAGGTAGTTCGACATCTGCAGCAGCGAGGGTTCGTTGTCCAGCCCGCTGCGGAAACGCTGCAGCGCGCCCAGGTAGTCGGCCACGCCGCCGATCTGGCGCAGCTCCTCGTAGATCGCCCAGTAACGTTCGCGTTCGGCCTCGCCGAAGGCCGCCTCCAGGGTGTCGCTGAGGTCGCTGCCGAAGCGGTCGTTGTCTAGCAGGGTGTTGTCCACGTCCAGCAGGAACACCACGGCGGCGGATTCGGAGGTGCGGTCGGTCAACATGGCGTGCTCTGCTCCGGTCGGGTGTCGTGCCAGCCCTCATCATCGCTGACGATCGCGGCTGCCGCCTCCGGGCCCCAGCTGCCCGGCTCATAGAACGCCACCGGCCCCTCATGGGCCAGCACCTGGTCGACCACCGCCCACGCCGCCTCGACGCATTCGTCGCTGGTGAACAGCCCGTTGTCGCCGCGGATCGCATCGCCCAGCAGGCGCTCGTACGGCGACTTCTCCGGTCCGGAATCGTGCCGCGCCACCAGCTCCACCGCCTCGCCCCGCATCTCCTCGCCCGGCTTCTTCACCCGCATGCCTTCGGCGATCACCACCTCCGGGCTGAGCCGGAAGCGGAAGTAGTTCGACTGCGGCGCGCCGATCGGGTCGAACACCGACAGCGGCGGCGTTTTCATGTCCACCAGCACCTGGGTGGTGGTCAGCGGCAACCGCTTGCCGGCGCGGATGTAGAACGGCACGCCGGCCCAGCGCCAGGTGTCGATGTGCAGGCACAGCGCCACGAAGGTCTCCACGTTGGAGTCCGCCGCCACGCCCTCCACCTGCCGGTAGCCGTTGAACTGGCCACGCACCACCTCGGCCGGGTCCAGCGGACGCATCGCCCGGAACAGCCGCAGCTTCTCCGCGCGCAGGGCTTCGGGGTCGTTGCCGATCGGTGCATCCATCGCCAGCAGCGAGGTCACCTGGAGCAGGTGGTTCTGCAGCACGTCGCGGATTGCGCCCACGCCCTCGTAGAAGCCGCCGCGGCCGTCCACGCCGAACTCCTCGGCCATGGTGATCTGCACGCGGTCGACATAACGGTTGTTCCACACCGGCTCCAGCACGGTGTTGGCAAAACGGAAATACAGCAGGTTCTGCACCGGCTCCTTGCCCAGGTAATGATCGATGCGGAAGATCGCCGACTCCGGAAACACCTGGTGCAGGGTCCGGTTGAGCGCGCGGGCCGAGGCCAGGTCGCGGCCGAACGGCTTCTCCACAACGATCCGCGCGTCATCGGCGCAGCCGGCCTGCTTGAGCCCCTTCGCCACCACCCCGAACAGGCTGGGTGGAATGGCCAGGTAGTGCAGCGGCCGCTTCGCCTCGCCGAGCGCCTGCTTCAGGGCGGTGAACGTCGCCGCATCGTTGTAGTCGCCATCGACATAACGCAGGCACGCCGACAGCTTCCCGAACGCGGCCTCGTCCAGCTCGCCGCCGCCGTGCTTCGCTGCCTCGACCAGGCTGTCGTGGGCGCGCTGCCGCAGCTGCTCCACGTCCCAGCCCGAATGCGCCACGCCGATGATCGGCAGATCCAGCCCGTCGCGCGTCATCATCGCCAGCAGGGCGGGAAAGATCTTCTTGTAGGCGAGGTCACCGGTGGCGCCGAAAAAGACCAGGGCGTCCGAACGAGGGGTCGGCATGAGGCGAATTTCTCCATGAGGGGGCGCAGCATCCCGGGCCTCGGGCGGTACGCGTGACAACGGTGCTGGCGCGCTGATGCACCACCTTTGCACCGAAGACCAAATCTACCCGCAAAGCCTGCACGTCGACAGGTTAAGTTGATGCATAAGACGCGCACCCAACCGGTCGACGCCGCCGCAGGAACTTGCACCCCTGAAAAGTCTTCCGGCATGGGTTGGCGAGAGTCGCGGCGGAGAGCTGTGCGAACTGCTCGACGGGTTGCGCGCCCACTGGGCGCGTCTGCGCGACGCCGTCGACGCGTGCAGCGCACGCATCGCCGACCTCGCGCGAGGATGCGCGCTGCCAGCGGCTGAGCCACCTGATCGGCGTGGGGCCGATCACCGCCGATGCCGCCGTGGCCACGGTGATCCAGGCGAGCGAGTTCAAGAACGCCGGCAGATGGCGGCCTGGGCTTGGTACCCACCCAACATTCCAGCGGTGGGCATGCGCGATTGGGCGCGATCAGTTGCCGCGGCGATGGCTACCTGCGCACGCTGTTGATCCAGGGCGCGCGCAGCAGCCTGCAACGGGCCAAGGCGGTCGCCACGGAAAAGGCCACGCCCGAACAACTCGGGATTCGATCCCTGGCGGCGCGGCTGTCCTTCGGCAAGGTGCTGGTCGCCATCGCCAACAAGCATGCCCCGCAAATGGGCGATGCTGGCGCACGACGTCGACTACGACCCGCACGCCTGCCTCGCCCGTCCCATGCACCGGCAGGCCGGCGCCGCCTGAGCCACGCATCGTCGCAGCACCGTTTCGTTCTCGTCAGCGCAGCACGGTAACAACGGGTCAGACCCACCCGGAGAGAACCTGACTAACATTCTGGCCGTCCAAACGTGCTTCGGCCGATCCCCGAGCACCGACGACACCGCTGAACGAATGAGGTCTCCGGGCGCGGTTTATACCCTGGTCCGAGCCGGCAACATCGACTCAACAAGACCGTCTAAGGAAATGCAGTCTGGCAACGTTTGACGCCGCATCGAACTGACGAAGCAGCACGCAGGCACGAAGCACAACACGAGCGACAGCAGTGGCCCGAAAGCTCAGGGCAAAAGCATCATGCACCCGAGGTTGACCGGAAGTCTCCTAAGGAGATGTTAGACGGTTGCGACGCCGCCTCCTAGGACGAGGCCGTTGACCCTGGCTCCACAAAGTAGTGAGCTGCCGCTAAACGCGTCTAGGTAGTAGCGAAGCTAGAGCGCTCTGTTGAAGTTGGAGCGGAGCAGCAAGAGCGAGCGGATGGCGCGCGGTGATGCCTTGAGCTACCACCGAAAGCAAGCTGGTTCTTACGGCCTCTGCCATAACGACATCTCGTACTTGGGCCATGGTACCGAGCCTGATGGAGACCAATGCCGCCGATGCACCAGCAAGCGCCGCAATGTGATCCCTCGTCATCTCGGACCAGCCAAATTCTTGGGCAGCTTTCATTGCAGCCCCCAGAACCTCGGCATGGCGATCATCTGGATCTAGGCGCCTTCGCATTAGTTACTCCGATCTGTGTATGTGGCGCTACATTTTTCCATGTAAGTTGAAACCGCGAGTTGCAGGGCCTTCGAGGGTCTTGTTCTGTCTAACGAGGTTGTAGAAAAACCTGCGCTGATGTTGCTTCAATAGCTTCAGGCGAACAAGAGGCATCTGCATGGCGCGTTACAAGCACATCGACATGAGTCCGCGGTTGTTGCCGGTCGACCTGCAGGCGCAGCTGGTGCCAGGGTCGGTCGCCCATACGCTGTACCACGTGGTCGATCAACTGGACCTGTCGGCGTTCGATGCGCACTACCGCAACGACGAAAGTGGCGCGCCGGCGCATGCACCGACGATGCTGCTCAAGGCCGTCTTGCTGGCGTACTCGCAAGGCATGGTGAGCTCGCGCTCGATCGAGCGGGCCTGCCGCGACAACGTGCTGTTCATCGCCTTGACCGGCGACGCCAAGCCGCACTTCACCACGATGCGGACTTCGTCAGCCGCTCGCGCGACGCGATCGCGGCGGTGTTTGCCCAGGTGCTCACGCTACTTGATGGCGAAGGCCTGATCGGCCGCGAGCCTGCTGGCGTTCCCGACGCCAGCAGCCACTTCCCACATCCTTGTGGGTCGTGTTCGCCATCGATGGCGTGAAGCTGCCCTCCAACGCCTCCAAGCATCGCTCCGGCACACGAGCGGAGTTTCTTGCGCAAGCTCAGAAGATGGAACGTGCGGCGACCACCATGCTGGAACGCCACCAGGCCAACGATGCCGGCGCCGCCGAAGACGTGCTGGATGCCAAAGCGGCTGCTCGCATCGAGCGTCTCACCGGCGAGGCGGCGAAGATTCGTCAGTGGCTGGCCGATCATCCGGAAGATCGGCCCGGCACCCGCGGCAAGGTTCGCAAGTCCAACCGCACCGACAGCGAGTCCGCCAAGCTGGCGACCGACAAGGGCGTGATCCAGGGCTACTGCGCCGTGGCCGTGGTCGATGCCGACCATCAGGTGATCGTGGAGGCTTCGGCCCACGGCACCGGCGCGGAACAGGAATTGTTGCTGCCCGTCCTCGAAGCGTGCGCCACGCAGCGCACCGCCTCGACGCTGATCACCGCCGATGCCGGCTATCACTCCGAAGCCAACCTCGCAGCGCTGGCCGAGAAGGGCATCGACGCCCTGATCGCCGACAACGCCATGCGTCGACGCGACGAACGTTTCGCCGAGCAGGCCAAGCACCGGGTCAAGCCCGAGCCGCTGCATGACAAGTCACGCAAGGAAGCGAAGCCACGCCTGTTCGGCAGCGAGGACTTCATCATCGCGCCGGACCAGTCACACGCGATCTGTCCTGCCGGGCAGCGGCTGCATCGCAACGGCAAGGACTGCACCATCGGCGGCTATGCCGCGATCAAGTTCCGCGCACCGGAAGCAGCCTGCAATGACTGCCCGCTGCGTACGAGGTGTTTGCGCAAACCCCAGACCACACGCTCGCGGCAAGTGGCCGTACTCACCCGCAAAGCCGAACGCACCCACAGCGCGCGCATGCGCGAGCGCATCGACAGTGCGTGGGGACGCGAACAATACGGGCGGCGCTTCGCCACCGTCGAACCGGTCTTCGGCAATGTGCGCCACAACAAGCGGCTCCATCGATTCACCCTGCGCGGTCAATCCAAGGTGGATGGTCAGTGGAAGCTGTTCGCACTGGTGCACAACATCGAGAAGCTGGCGAACTACCGCAAGGTGGCCTGAGAAGGCACAAGACAAGCATCGTGGCGCCGATCAGGCGCCTCGAATGGAAGCGAACACCTCTCTGCGAAGAACCACCAAGGATGGAGCGCGGCAGGCGACGATATCTTCAGCCGCCCATTTGGCCGTCTATCCGCCGGCGGAAAGGACTTTTTCTACAGCCTCAACGCTGGAGTTAAGCGGCGGCGTAGCCGTCCGCCTTGAACGAGTAAAAAGAGACTTCCTCCCCTTTCGGCCTCGAGGGCCATGATGGAGTTGCGACACTACCGTCAGCAGAAGAGGAAGTCTCCATGAGCACTATAACCATCGGCGTGGATTTGGCGAAAGTCCTGTTTTCGGCGTGTGAGGTGGATGGCATTGGACATGTGTTGAAGCGGCAGGACCTGCGGCGCGGGCCGTTTGCCCTGTGGCTGGCACAGCTGCCAGCCGGCACGGTGGTGGCGATGGAGGCCTGCAGCGGCGCACACCACTGGGCGCGGCGCTGCCTGGAGTACGGCCTGCAGCCTCGGATCATGGCCGCGCAATTTGTCACGCCGTACCGCAAGAGCGCGCGCAGCAAGAACGATCACAACGACGCCGAAGCGATCGCCACGGCAGCGCGCCAAGGCAACATGCGCTTCGTCCCGGTGAAGTCGATCGACCAGCAGGTGCGGCTGTCCTGGCATCGGGTACGCGAGGGTTACAAGGTCGAGTCGCTGGCCGTCGGCAACCGGGTACGCGGCCTGCTCGCCGAGTTCGGCGTGATCGTGGCGCAGGGCGACGTGGCGCTGCGTCGGCTGCTGGCTGACCTGGATGCGCAGGCCGGGTTGCCGGGGGAGTTCAAGGAACTGCTGCGTGATCTTGCGGACCACTGGAAACAGTTGCGCCTGCGCCTCGACGCGTGCACGGCACGCATCGAGGCACACGCGCTGGCGGATGAACGGTGTGTCCGCGTGAGTGCGGTCATCGGCATCGGTGCGCTCACCGCCGATGCGGTGGTGGCCACGGTCGGCAACGCCCGCGAGTTCAAACAGGGTCGCCAGATGTCGGCGTGGATCGGGTTGGTGCCCACGCAGCATTCCAGCGGCGGGCATACGCAACTGGGTGAAATCAGCTGCCGCGGCGATGCGTACCTGCGCACGCTACTGATCCAGGGCGCCCGCAGTAGTCTGCAGCGAGCCAAGGCGGTGGCCACCGAGAAGGCCACGCCCGAACAGCTGTGGATACGCACCCTCGATGGCCGCATGCCTTTCGGCAAGGTGATCGTGGCCATTGCCAACAAACATGCCCGGCAGATCTGGGCGATGCTGGCACACGACGTGGACTACGACCCACACGCGTGCCTCAATCATCCGATGCATCAACACACGCAGGCGGCCCACACCGCCTAGAGAAACGTTTCGTTTCAACGTCAGCGCGATACGGTAAACAACAGGTCAGACCACCCCGGAGAGAACCTGACTAACCAGATGGACGTCCAAACGGTGTCTCGGCTGATCCCCGAGCTCCGGACAGTCCGATGAACGAAAGAGGTCTTCGGGTGCGGTTTATACAAAGGTCCGAGTCAGCGACATCGACTCAACAAGACCGTCTAGGGAAATGCAGTCTGACAATCGTTGAACCCGTGAAGCATTGACACGCACGACGCAATACCGAAGACAACATGATGACCAGCAGTGGCCCGAAAGCTCAGGGCAAAAGCACTATGCGCCGGGAGTTGACGGAAAGTCTCCTAGGGACTGGTTAGAGCGCACCTCGCACGCTCCGAGAACTACTTGGACGATAGTACGCCAAGCTCACGCATTGACTGCTCAATGAGCGGACGAATATTTGGTGGACATGGGCAAACTCGCTGAGTAGGCGACTGGCGATTTGGAGCTGCGCGCATAGGCAAGTCATTTAAGTTTTTGACGTGAGCGATCCAGCAGGTTTTTACCGACCGACCGTGCCTCTGCCGAACGTCATCTTGGATCTGTTTGTACGTCGCCATGACCTTCCCTGTGCGCTCTAACGCTAGAGTTGAGCGGCGGCGGAGCCGTCCGCCTCGGACGACTGGTTAGGGCGGTTGCCCATGAAGAACGTGGACGCTTTTGCACTAAGAAGCGCCCATGCGTTGATAGCAATTTCCAAGGTATTGCGTATTACGTTGGCCCAAAGCTTCGGCGTAGCCCCCGCCGGCAGCGATGCCCCAGATGAAACAAGGAGAGCCAAGCTTTGGAAGCCAAGAATGCCAAAAAATATTAATGCGGCGGCCAACATTAGCCAACGAGAAAATTTGACACGAAGCAACGCAAGCACAGAAGAGACGACGAGAAAGCCGGCTGTGCCGAGGGCGAACAAAGCGGCAGAGGACCCTGGCTTGACGCTCTCTGGAATATTTTGATTTGAGCTGAGCAGAAGAAATGCGACAGCTGCAACGCTGGTCGCTGCAACAAGAATATTCATGATTGCCGCTACCCAAAGTCTTTTGGGACGCGGAAGTTCAGTGATCGTCATTCTCTGGTGAGCCCTAACGTAGCTGTAGAAAAACCTCCCCGCAGCCTATCATTCGCGATGCCCGCAAAAAAGGCGGGAAACGAGGCGAAGCGACGATGGCGCGATACCGACACTACGACCCCGATCAGACCAAGATGATCCCGGTGAGCTACGGGCGGCAGTTGCTGCCAGGCACCTTCGAACATGCGCTGAGCTACCTGCTCGACCACGAGATCGACCTGGGACGGTTTGCCGCCCGCTTCAAGAACGATGAGACCGGGGCGCCGGCTTACGATCCCGCGGTGTTGCTCAAGATTGTGCTGTTCGCCTATTCACGCGGCATCACCTCCTCGCGCACGATGGCGCGGGCGTGCACGGAGAACGTGGTGTTCATTGCCCTGGCGTGCGACCAGCAGCCGCACTTCACGACGCTGGCGCACTTCGTGTCGACACTGGGCCAGGAAGTGGAGGCGGTGTTCCGCGACGTGCTGCTGGTGTGCAACGCACAGGGGCTGATCGGCAAAGCCATGTTCGCCATCGACGGCTGCAAATTGCCCTCGAACGCCTCCAAGGAGTGGAGTGGTACGCGCGCCGACTTCGAGCGCAAGGCGGCGAAGATGGAGCGGGCCGTCGCTCATCTTGTCAAGGCACATGCCGCGCAGGATGCTCGCGAGGCGCTCGATCCCAACGTGGACACCCAGCGTCGCCATGAAGAACGCACGCTGGCCACGTTGCGCAAGAATGCCGACAAACTGCGCACGGCGCTGGCCACCACGACCGAACGCATCGGAGCCAAAGGCAAGCCGATCAAGCTGAACCTGACCGATGCCGAAAGCGCCACACTCAAGAGCGGTCGAGGCGTGCTGCAAGGCTATATCGGTGTCGCCGCCGTCGATGGCGAACATCAGGTGATCGTGGAGGCGCAGGCGCATGGGACACCGCAGGAACACGATCTGCTCAAGCCGATGATCGACGGTGTGCGCGATCATCTGGCAGCGATCGGCGAAGCCGGCAGCGCCGACGAAGCGGCCTACCTGGCGGACGCCGGCTACCACAGCGAGCGCGGCCTGAAAGCCTTGGCGGCTGACCACATCGACGGCTATATCGCGGACGGCAACATGCGCAAGCGCGACCCGCGCTACACCGACGCCAGTGCACACAAATCGCCAAGCAAGGCGAAGTTCTTCCAGCCCAGGGACTTCAGCTTCGACCGCGAGCAAGGCACCTGCCTGTGCCCGGCCGGCAAGACGCTCAAACTCAACAGTGCCAATGCCGTCATCAACGGACGCAGGGCCATCGTGTTCAAAGGCACGGCCGCTACGTGCGAAGCGTGTCCGCTGCGCAACAAGTGCCTGCGCAAACCGGATGACACCGCGGTGCGACAAGTGGCCTTCTTCGAAGGCGCCGTGGAAAGCAAACTGCCCAACCCCCACTGCCGCGCCATGCGCGAGAAGATCGACAGCGACCAGGGTCGCGCGATCTACGCCCACCGCATGGGGCTGGTCGAACCCGTCTTCGGTCACATCCAGCAACGCGGCATGCGCCGCTTCACGCTGCGTGGCAAGCGCAAGGTCGATACGCAGTGGAAGCTGCATTGCATCGTCCACAACGTGGCGAAGCTTCAGCTCTACGGCAAGCTGGTCGCGTAGGTCGACGACGGCCACGAAGCACTTGTCACGCGGTCGTCTGGACGGCCAAAAACCTTGCATCAGCGGCAAATCAGAAGCGAGTGAATTACCTCCCGCGAGTGAAACAGAAAATCCGCCAACGCAGCGGATTCGTTTTGCCTCTCGAAAAGGGGTTTTTCTACAGCTTCAACGCTGGAGTTAAGCGGCGGCGCAGCCGTCCGCCTTGAACGATTAGTTAGATTGTTTAAACATATCTATCAGGGCATTTTGAGACCTTGTTATATCGAAGTAGATCTTTTTTGTCTCTTGCGAAGCCGTAGTGATTTCTATTGCATCGTAATAGTGGCCGTGCGGATTGAGAAGCGCTTGGCTGACTTTTGTGTAGCCAGGAAAGTGCTGGCCTAACCACGCATCCTCAGCTTTTATGGCCGCGTCGTCGTCGGTTTCGGAGAGCACTATTGCCGTAGCGACAGTTGTGCCGCTTGATTTCGTGATGTCAGGTGGGCTCGCCTCTTGCGCGAAAACTTCTCCACCGACCACCGCTAAGGCGAGAGCTAGTAAAATCGTCAGGAAGTATCGCATCGGAACAGCCTCCGTTGGGAATCTAACGCTTATTAGACCCCACATCGGGGCATATGCAACGCATGTTCAGCTTCGATCCGGGGCGCGTCAAGTAGGCAAATCCTACGGCGTGGCGGGGGTTTGCCGCCTGACGCCTGTGATCTGGCTGGGTCAGGATGGGCTTTGCATATCTCGCAAAGTGAAGTGCTATGTCTTATGACCCCGCAAACGCAGGAATAAACCGTATGGTCAGCGGCCCTTCGGCGCCGCGTTTGATGGATGAGGTGCGGCGCGTGTTGCGGCTGAAGCACTACAGCATTCGCACCGAGGAGGCGTATGTCGGATGGATTCGCCGCTTCATACTGGCCAATGGCAAGCGGCATCCGCGTGAAATGGGCGAAGCCGAGGTCGAAGCGTTTCTGTCGGCGTTGGCGGTGCAGGGCAAGGTCGCTGCGGCCACCCAGAATCAGGCACTGGCGGCGTTGCTGTTTTTGTACAAGCAGGTGCTGAATATCGAGCTGCCATGGATGGAGGGTGTCGTGCGTGCGAAGCGGCCACAGCGTGTGCCGGTCGTACTTTCTCGTGATGAGGTCACCCGCGCGCTGGCAAGGATGGATGGACGTCCCTGGCTGTTGGCCAGCCTGTTGTACGGTACGGGCATGCGCCTGATGGAAGTGTTGCGGCTGCGGATCAAGGACGTGGATTTTGCCCGTAATGAAATCGCCGTGCGTGATGGCAAGGGCGGCAAGGATCGGCACACCATGTTGCCGCGGTCACTGGCTGAGCCCTTGCTGCGTGAAATGGAACGCGCCCGCCTGTTGCATGAGGCCGATTTGGCGTCGGGGTTCGGCGCGGTGTGGTTGCCGCAGGCGCTGGCCCGGAAGTATCCGGGCGCACCGCGCGAAATTGGCTGGCAGTATGTATTCCCGGCGGCGGAGCGCTCGATTGATCCGATGGACGGCATCGAGCGCCGACATCATTTCGGTGATGCGGTGCTGTCGCGCGCATTGAAGGCAGCGTGTCGCGCTGTGGGCATTGCCAAACCGGTGAGTGCCCATACGCTGCGCCATTCGTTCGCCACGCATCTGCTGGAGTCCGGCTACGACATTCGCACGGTGCAGGAACTGCTCGGCCACAAGGATGTGGCGACGACGCAGATCTACACGCATGTGCTCAATCGGGGCGGGCATGGCGTGCTGAGTCCGCTGGATCGTTGAGGCGATGGATTGGGCGGCCGCTGACGCGTGCCGGTTCACTCCGTTCTTGGCCAGTTGAATTCCACCTCGTGCTGCACGCCGTCGTCGGCCAGCGTGATCTGTCCGTCGGGCTGCGGTTCGCCATCCAGCCACAGTGCGGGCACGGTGCCGGGTTCGCCTTGCCGCAGGTCAATCCGGTACAGCGTGTCGTGATGGCGGTAGTCCAGGCGGAAGCCGTCCCATTGCGCCGGCAACACGGGTGCGAAGCGCAGCTTGCCGGCTTCCAGGCGCAGGCCGAGCAGGGATTCGACGATCAGCCGGTACATCCAGCCGGCCGAACCGGTGTACCAGCTCCAGCCGCCGCGGCCGACGTGCGGGGCGACGGCGTAGACGTCGGCGCTGACCACGTAGGGTTCGACCTTGTAGACGTCCATTTGATTCGCGTCGCTGCCGTGGCTGACCGGGTTGATCATGCGCAGCAGTTCCCATGCGCGCTCGTGGTCGCCCAGTTCGGCGAAGGCCATCGTGGCCCAGATCGCCGCGTGGGTGTACTGGCCGCCGTTCTCGCGCACGCCGGGCACGTAGCCCTTGATGTAGCCGGGGTCCAGCGGTGACTGGTCGAATGGCGGATCGAGCAGCTGGATCAGGCCGGCGTCGCGTCGCACCAGGTGCCGGTCCAGCGACTCCATCGCCTGCTGCTGCCGCTGGGCGGGCGCCATGCCGGACAGCACCGACCAGCTTTGCGCGATCGAGTCGATGCGGCATTCGTCGTTGCCGGCCGAGCCCAGCGGCGTGCCGTCGTCGAAGTAGGCGCGGCGATACCAGGCGCCGTCCCAGCCGTGTTGCTCCAGCGCCAGGTGCAGGCGCGTGACCTCGCTTTCGCAGCGCTGCGCGAAGGCTTCGTCGCCATGCAGCCGCGCTACTTCGGCGAAGCGGGTCAGCACCTCGCCGGAGAAGAAGCCCAGCCACACGCTTTCGCCGCGGCCGGCTTCGCCGACGCGGTTCATGCCGTCGTTCCAGTCGCCGCCGCCGATCAGCGGCAGGCCATGCACGCCGCGGCGGCCGAGGCTGTGCTCGATCGCGCGCACGCAATGCCGGTACAGCGTCTCGCGCAGGCCGGCGGGTTGCGGCAGGTCGTAGTACGACTCCTCGCCCGGATGCAGCGGGCGGCCGTCGAGGTAGCCGGCGGTCTCGTCGAGGACGCCGCGATCGCCGCTGGCCAGCACGTAGCGCGCGGTGGCCAGCGGCAGCCACAGGTAGTCGTCCGAACAGGTGGTGCGCACGCCGCGGTCCAGCGGCGGATGCCACCAGTGCTGCACGTCGCCCTCGACGAACTGGTGCGCGGCGCACAGCAGCAATTGCGCCCGCGCGATCGCGGGAGCCGCGTGCAGGGTGGCCATCGAATCCTGCAGCTGGTCGCGGAAGCCGAACGCGCCGCCGGACTGGTAGTAGCCGCTGCGTGCCCACATCCGGCAGGCGATGGTCTGGTACAGCAGCCAGCCGTTGGCGAGCACGTCCAGCGCGGGCTCGGGCGTGCGCACCTGCACCGCGCCCAGCGTGCGTGCCCAGTGCGCGCGCACCTTGTCCAGCGCGTCGGCGGCGCTGCCGTTGCCGCGGAAGCGCTGCACCAGCGCGGCGGCGTCCGCGCCGTTGCGACCCAGGCCGAGCCGGAAGATCAGCTGGCGTTCGGCGCCGTCGTCGAGCGTGAGATGCGACTGCAGCGCGGCGCAGGGGTCCAGCCCCGCGCCCACTCGTCCGGACAGGTGGGCGCGGGCCAGGGCGGCCGGCGCGTGCATGCTGCCGTTGCGGCCCAGGAATTCGCTGCGGTCGCCATCGATGCCGCGTGCCGGGTCGTCCACGTCGAGGAAGGCCACCCGATCGGGGAACTCGGTGTTGTACGCGTTGCGGGCGAACAGTGCGCCGCTGGCCGGGTCGGATTCGGTCACCACGTGCATCGCGGTCTTCGCGCGCAGGTCGCCGAGCAGCCACTCGACGTAGGCGGTGACGCTGATTCGGCGCGCGCGGCCCGAGTTGTTGCGCAGCTTCAGCACCGAGAACTTCACCGAGGCATCCAGCGCCACGTAGATCCACAGCTCGGAGCGGATGCCGTCTTCCACGTGCTCGAACACGCTGTAGCCGAAACCGTGGCGGGTGGTGTAGCTGCCGCGGCCGCGACACGGCAGCGGGGTCGGTGACCACACCTGGCCGGTGTCCTCGTCGCGCAGGTACAGCGCCTCGCCGCCGCCGTCGCCGACCGGGTCGTTGTGCCAGGGCGTGAGGCGGAACTCGTGGGCGTTCTCGGCCCAGGTATAGGCGCTGCCGCAGTCGGAGATCACCGTGCCGAAGTGCGGATTGGCCAACACGTTGCACCACGGCGCCGGCGTGCCCTGCCCGCCCTGCTGCACGATGACGTACTCGCGGCCGTCGGCGCTGAAGCCGCCGTGCAGGTTGGCCAGTTGCAGCCGGGCCGGCGCCGGGGCTTCCGCCACGCCCGTGTCGCCGTCGCTGCGCAGCGGACGACTGGGCTCGAAGCGTGGCGCGTGCACGGCCGGTTGCCGTCGTCCGATCTGTTCGGCCAGGCTGCCCCGCGCGTCGCCAAGGATCAGTCGCGCGCTGGCCAGCATCACCACGCGATCCTCGCCGGACAGCTGCTGCGACGGGCGCACGAAGATGCCGCCGGGCCGGTCGAGCAGGCTCGCCTCGCTGCCCGACGCGATCAGGCCCATGATCTGGTCCTGCAGTTCCTGCCGGTAGCCGGCGCGGTCCTCGTTCCAGATCACCAGGTCCACCGCCAGGCCCTTCAGGCGCCAGTACGCGTGCGCCTGCACCAGCTGGCGCACCAGCTCGATCCGCGCGGGGCTGGTGATCGTCAGCAGCACGATCGGCAGGTCGCCGGAAATGGATTGTCCCCACAGGCCGGACTGGCCGCGCCGGTTGGCCCGCAGCACGGCGGGCTGGGCGCGCAGGCTGGCGTTGGGATACAGGATGCTGGTGGCCATGTGCTCGTACAGCTGGGCGTCGGCGAGGCTGGCGTTGAGCTGGCGCAGCAGCACCTGGCTGTGCGTCCAGGCCAGGTCGAACACGCGGTCGGCGAGGTGGCGGTCGCGGTACTTGCCGATCAGCTGGATACAGCCATCGCGCTGCTCGGCGATACCGCTGACGAAGTCGATGGTGGCGGTCTGGTCCGGTTCCAGCGTGATCCGGCAGCGGATCGCCATGATCGGGTCGAGCACCGAGCCGTCACTGTCGGAAAGTCGCGCCTGCTCGCGATCGAACACCTGCGGATCGGCCGTGCTGCGGCCGCGGCCGATGAAGCGCGCGCGATCGGTTTCGTAGGAGATCTCCACGATGTCGGCGTCGTGCACGGCCAGCAGGTGGAACATCCACGGCATGCGCTCGCCGGCCGCGCGGGGACGGCGGGTGCAGACGATCGCCTGCAGCTCGGGCACCAGCTCGGTCTGCACGAACAGCTTGCTGAAGGCCGGGTGCAGCGCGTCGGCGAGCGGCGGCGCCAGCACCACTTCGGCGTAGCTGGTCAGCTCGATCGTGCGCCGCGTGCGACCCCGGTTGGTGAGGTGGGTGCGGCGCAGCTCGATGTCGTCTTCCGGTGACACCACGATCTCGGTATGCGCGTCGAACTCGCGTTCGCGCACGCGGAATTCGGCGCGCGCCTCGGAGAAGATCGCCTCGAACTGCTCGGTCTTGCGGCAGGTGGGCTGGTAGGCGGTGGACCAGCAGGCGTTGCTGGCGACCTCGCGCACGTAGCAGAAGCTGCCCCAGTGATCGCGGGTGATGTCTTCGTGCCAGCGGGTCAGCGCCAGTTCGCCGCGCCGGCTGTAGCCGCCGCCGCCGCTGCTGAGCATCACGTGGTAGCGCCCGTTGGAAAGCAGCTGCACCGCCGGCAGCGCCCGGTCGGGATCGGCGAACACGCGCAGCCGCGCCTCCGGGGGAACGCCGCCGGCGCGCTCGGGGAAGCCGGTGGCGTGCAGGTATTCGGCGGCGGTCTTCGGCACGCGCTCCTGCAGCAGCAGGCTGCTGGCCTGGAACTGCGGGTGCGATTCGAAGCGGCGCTGCATCGGTCGCTCCAGCAGGGCGTAGTCCAGCGCCAGCAGGGTCATGCCCTGGTGGTGCGCCATGAACTGCCGCACGATCGCCGCGTCCTGGCCCAGCGGCAGGCGCGCCGGCGTGTAGTCGATCGCTTCGTACAGGCCGTACAGGCCGCGCGCCCCGATGCCGGCCAGGCGCTGCAGGTTCCGGGTGGCCGCCGCGGGCGCCACCATCATCGCCAGCGCGCTGGCGTACGGCGCGATCACCACGTCGTCGCCCAGCCCGCGCTTCAGGCCCAGCCCGGGCACGCCGAACGCACGGTACTGGTAGGTGAAGTGCGCATCGAGCGTGTTGTAGCCCGATTCGGAAACGCCCCACGGGATGCCCAGCTGGTTGCCGTATTCGATCTGCCGGGCCACCGCGGCGCGACAGGTCTGCTCCAGCAGGGTGCCTTCGAAACCGGGCATCACCAGGGTCGGCATCAGGTATTCGAACATCGAGCCGGTCCATGACAGCAGCACCGGTTCGCCGCCCACCGTGGTCAGCAGCCGGCCCAGCGCGAACCAGTTGTCCTTGGGCAGCTGGCCCTGGGCGATCGCCACGAAGCTGGCCAGCCGCGCTTCGGACGCCAGCAGGTCGTAGTAGCTGGCGTCCAGCCGGTGCTGGTCGACGTTGTAGCCGATCGCCAGCAGGTCGCGCGTGCTGTCGTAGAGGAAGCGGTAGTCCATCTGCGCCAGCTGCTCGGCCAGGTGGGCCAGCTGTTCGATCAGCGCGATCCGGGCGGACGCACGCTCGCGTACGCCTTCGGCGTCGGCGGCGTCCGGCCAGCACAACGGTTCGATGCGCGCCAGCTGATGCAGGGTGGGAATGCCGCTGAAGCCGACGGCCTCGTCCGGCGGCGCATCGAGTTCGAGCAGCACGGCGTCGGCATGCAGTTCGTCGACCTGCCCGCGCAGGGCATCCAGCCAGAAGCGCGCGTCGCCGGCGGCCGGCGCGTCCGCCGCCGCGGCCAGCGCATGGACGTGCCGGCGCAGCTCGGCGAGCAGGCGCACCGCGGCGCTGGTGGATGGCGGCGGCGTGGTGATGGCCTCGTGCAGCAGGCGTCGCAGCGGCACCAGCTGCGACGGGGCATCGCGCTCGAGTGCGTCGTGCAGCAGTTCCAGCGTGTCGAGCAGGCCTTGCAGCAGGTGCGCGCCGAACACCGGCGCGTCGATCAGCTCGAGCAGGCCGGGGCACAGGGTCAGCAGGTGGCCGGCCAGGTTGCCGCTGTCCACCGCCGACACGTACATCGGCGCCAGCGGCTGCAGGGTCTGGGTGTCGTACCAGTTGTAGAAGTGGCCGCGGTGGCGCGGCAGCCGTTGCATGGTGTCCAGGGTCAGCCGGGTGCGTTCGAGCAGGCGCGCCGTGCCGAGGAAGCCGAAGTCGTGGGCCGCCAGGCCCGCCAGCAAGGCCATGCCGATGTTGGTGGGCGAGGTGCGGTGGGCGACCACCGGGCCGGGCTGCTCCTGCAGGTTGTCCGGCGGCAGCCAGTGCTCGGCGGCGTTGACGTGCACGTCGAAGAACGCCCAGGTCTGGCGCGCCAGCGTGTGCAGGAAGCGCTGCTGCCGCGCATCCGGCACGAAGCTGTCCTGCCTGCGCGGCTGGCTGATCCACCAGGCCAGCAGCGGCGAGGCCAGCCACAACAGCAGCAGCGGCGCGGCCAGCCACAACGCCAGCGGCCGTTGCAGCGCCAGCAGCACGATCATCAGCAGCGCCAGCGCGGGGCCGATCCACATCAGCCGCCACATCGCCAGGGCCGCGTTGCTGCTGCGCCGCTCGACCTCGCTGGAGGTCTGCCATTGCAGCAGGTGCCGATGGCTGACCGCCATCCGCCACAGCGTGCGCACGATCGCGTCGAGATGGTAATGCGCCTCGTGCGGCAGCCACGCCAGCCCCAGCGCCATTCGCACGAAGTGCTGCACGCCGTCGTGCAGGCCGGCGCGCAGGTGCTGGTCGAGTTCCACGTCGCGCGGCTTCTGCACCAGATCCAGCAGGGCCGACAGCAGCGGCGGCACCAGCACCATCGCCAGCACCGCCAGGGTCCACGACAGCACCGGCGAGATCACCAGCCAGCCAACCAGCAGCAGTGCCAGCAGCGCGGCCGGCACCAGCGAGCGGCGCAGGTTGTCGAGGATCTTCCAGCGCGACAACGCGGTCAGCGCGTTGCGGCGCCAGCCGTCGTGCGCGGTCGGCGCCCACGGCAGCAGCCACGGCAGCAGCTGCCAGTCGCCGCGAATCCAGCGATGGCGGCGCCTGACGTCGGCGCCGTAGCGGGCGGGCCAGGCTTCGAACAGTTGCGTGTCGCTGAGCAGGCCCGAGCGCGCATGGCAGCCCTCGACCAGGTCATGGCTGAGGATGCGGTTTTCCGGGAAGCGGCCATCCAGGGTGCGTTCGAAGGCGTCGACCGCGTAGATGCCCTTGCCGATGAACGAGCCTTCGCCGAACACGTCCTGATAGACGTCCGAAACCATCTGCGTGTACGGATCGATGCCCGCGTCGCTGCCGTACAGCTGGGCGTAGCGCGAACGCGCCGTGCTGGGCAGGCTGATTCCCACGCGCGGCTGCAGGATCGCGTAGCCGCTGACCACGCGGCGCCGTTCGGGGTCGTACACCGCGCGGTTCAGCGGGTGATCGATGGCGCCCACGAATGCCTGCGCCGCATCGCGCGGCAGCTCGGTGTCGGTGTCCAGCGTGATCACGTACTGCACCGGCGGCAGCGAGGCGATGTCGCCCACCACGCGCATGAAGGCCGCGCCACCGCCGCCGCGCAACAGCGCGTTCAAGTCGGCCAGCTTGCCGCGCTTGCGTTCGTGGCCCATCCAGCACTGCTCGGCGGCATTCCAGCGGCGCGGGCGATGGAACAGGAAGAAGCGGTCGGCCGCGGCGCTGGCGTAGCGGTCGTTGAGCGCCTCGATGCGCCGCTGCGCCAGCCGCAGCAGGTGCTCGTCGCCGGGCAGGGTTTCGCGGTCGGCGTCGGCGAAGTCGGTGAGCAGGGCGAAGTGCAGGTGCTGGTCGCGATTGCCGAGGAAACGCACTTCCAGCGCCTCGACCAGGTCCTCGACGTCCTGTTCGCTGGCGAACAGGCTGGGGATCGCCACCAGCGTGCGCGCGTGCGCGGGGATGCCGCGCGAATAATCCATCCGCGGCAACTGCTGCGGCGCGATGGACAGCGTGGCCAGCCAGTTGAGCAGGCTCAGTCCGAGCTGGCTGGCCAGGATCACGGCGGGCACCGTGATCGCGATCAGTGCCCACAGGGGCAACGCGTCATGGGCGGCCGCCGCCACCAGCGGTTGGGCGAAGGCGAACGTGAGCACAGCCAGCGCGCCCAGGTAGATCGGCAACGGCGCCCGGTCGAACGCCCGGCGCAGCACCACGGCCAGTCGCGGGTGGATGCCCAGGTGGCGCTCCAGCGCGGCGCGGCCCCGGTCGACCAGGTAATAGCCCACGTGTTGCGCCAGCGTGTCGCGGCCGGCGGCGACCGCGGCGGCGCTCAGCGCGATCGCGGCATCGGCCACCGCCAGTTCGGTCAGCTGGTGCTGGCGGGCGATCGATTCCACCACGTGGCGGTAGCGGTCGCGGGTGGCGAAATCCATCGCGGCGTAGATGCCGGCCGGATCGTCGCGCAGGCAGCGCTCGACCAGGCTGCAGTGCTCGGTGAAGTCGCGCCAGTCGATCGCCGCCAGCGTGCGCAGGCTGCCGATGCTGTTGCTGATGGTGACCTGGTTGGTGGCCTGCTG
Organism: Rhodanobacter sp. IGA1.0; assembly: GCF_040208325.1. NCBI lineage: Bacteria > Pseudomonadati > Pseudomonadota > Gammaproteobacteria > Lysobacterales > Rhodanobacteraceae > Rhodanobacter > Rhodanobacter sp. IGA1.0. Next base: position 3,700,570 of record NZ_CP157948.1, on the reverse strand, counting down.
CTGCGCCTCGACCTGCACCAGGTGCTCGACGCTCTGCCCCGATGCGGCCAGGCGCTGCTCGATCCAGCTCAACGGCAGCGCCAGCGCCGGGCTCTGGCCCTGCAGCCGGCGCGCCATTTCGGCCACGAACGGGCCGTTCATCGGCGGGTCCGAGCGGGCCATGTCGGCCACCACCAGCACCACCGAGTTCGGGTCGGTTTCGGTGGTGGCGATCAGGTTGTCGGCCCAGCGCGCGGCGCGGCCGCGGTAGCGCCAGTCGGCCATCACCCGGGCGGCCACCCGGCGCAGGTTCTCGATCAGGGCCAGCCGCAGCATGATCGGGATCGCCCACAACTCGCCCAGCTTCAGCGGCGACACCTCCTGGTAGGCCTGGATGAAACGCTGCAGGCTGTTCACGTCGACGCGGCCGTCGCCGTGCGAAATGATCTCCAGCGCGATGTCGTAGACGCGCGGCAGGCCGGCGGACGGCCCCTGGGCCAGGCGCGACAGTTCGCGGCTGTAGCCCTTGGGCAGGTGTCGCCGGGCGATGCGGATCTGCTCCTCGACCAGGTAGAAGTTGTCCAGCAGCCATTCGCCGGCCGGGGTGATGCGCAGGCGCTTGCGGGTGGCGTGGGTCAGCCGTTCGCAGGTGTGGGTCAGCACCGCCTCGTTGTCGGCCAGCCGCGCCAGCAGCAGGTCGGCGTTGCGCCGCGCGCTGAGCCGGTGCTGGCTCGCCAGCGCCCGCCCGTGCCGCTCCATCTGTTCGGCGCTGAACAGTTCGGCGCGCAGCGCGGGCTCCTGCTCGGGCCGGGTGCGCGCGGCGGCGCGCCGGCGCCGGAATGCGTTCAACCGGCGCAGCTTCAGCAGGTCGAGGAAAGTGCCGATGTTCAAACGGGGCATCCTTGTGGCTTGCCGGTGGGGGACGACGGACGCGGCGGGAAACCCGGCGGCCGTGGCGCGGCGTGGCGAGGGGCCATTCGCCGGGCGCGGCCCCGGCGCAGAAACTACGCGGCGGCATGTGAAGGCCGCGCAGGCTAGGATGTGGCTTCACCACCGATGGGAGTGATGCCGTGCCCCTGCAGATCCGTGCCGCCGAACCCGCCGATGTCGCCAGCCTGGTCCAGTGGAACGCGGCGATGGCCTGGGAAACCGAGCAGAAGCAGCTCGACCCGGCGATCCTGGCGCGCGGCGTGGCCGGCGTGTTCGAGCAGCCGCAGCGCGGCTTCTACCTGGTCGCCGAACGCGACGGTACGGCAGTTGCCAGCTTGCTGGTGACGCGCGAATGGAGCGACTGGCGCAACGGCGATTTCTGGTGGATCCAGAGCGTCTACGTGATCCCCGCCGCGCGCCGCGGCGGCGTCTTCCGCGCGCTGTACGCGGAAGTGGAGCGGCGCGCCGCGGCGGCCGGTGCGGTGGGCCTGCGGCTGTACGTGGAAACCGAAAACCGCCACGCCCAGGCAACCTACGCAGGCCTGGGCATGCAGCGCTGCCACTATTTCATGTACGAGATGCCGCTGGCGGCGGCTTCGTAGCGCAGGGCACGCCCTACGGCGCGGACACCGGTTCGGCGAGCAGCTTCTGCAGTTCGCTGGCCGGCATCGGCATGCCGTACAGGAAACCCTGCAGCTGCGAGCAGCCGGCGTGGCGCAGGAAACTGCCCTGCTCGCGCGTTTCCACGCCTTCGGCGATCACGTCCTTGTTGAGGCTGCGCGCCATCGCGATGATCGCGCTGGTGATGGTCGCGGTGTCGTGATCGCTGATGATGTCGCGCACGAACATGCGGTCGATCTTCAGCGCGTCGATGGGGAAATGCTTCAGGTAGGACAGGCTGCAATAGCCGGTGCCGAAGTCGTCCAGCGACAACCGCACGCCGCGGCGCTTGATCCGCTGCAGCAGGCCCGTGGTCGCCTCGCCGCCGGACATCACCATGCGTTCGGTCAGTTCCAGCTCCAGCAGGCGCGACTCCAGCCCGGCCTCCTCCAGCACGTCGTCCAGCCAGGTGTAGAAATCCGCGTGCTGGAACTGCAGCGGCGACACGTTCACCGAAATCGGGATCTCGTGCCCGGCCTGCTGCCACATCCGTGCCTGGCGACAGGCTTGGCGCAGCACCCAGGCGCCGATCGGCAGGATCAGCCCGGAATCCTCGGCCACCGGGATGAACTGGTCCGGCTTGTACAGATCGCGCCCGTTGAGCTGCCAGCGCAGCAAGGCCTCGGCCCCGACGATGCGGCCGCTGTGCGCGTCGACCTTCGGCTGGTAGTGCAGCTTCAGCTGATTGCCCGGCAAGGCCTGGCGCAGGCCCGTCTCGATTCGCCGCTGCGCCCGCGCCCGCTCGTTCATCGACGCGGTGAAGAAGCGATAGCCGTGCTGGCCCTGCGCCTTGGCCGCCATCAGCGCGGTCTCGGCATGCTGCACCAGTTCGTCGGCGCCGGTGGCGTCGTCCGGATAGACGCTGATGCCGATGCTCAGGTGCAGCGACAGCTCCGGCTGGCCGGCGATGCGGGTCTGTTCGCCGTGGGTGATCAGGTTGCGGCACAGCACCGCCGCCTCGCCCGCGCTGTCCACGTGCGGGAGCACCACCACGAATTCGTCGCCACCATAGCGGCTGAGCAATTCGTCGCCGGTCAGGCAGCGCTGCAGCTGGCCGATGAACGTGCGCAGTACCTGGTCGCCGGCGGTATGGCCGACCAGCTCGTTGACCTGCTTGAAGTTGTCGATGTCGATGTACAGCACCGCGGCGCGTTGGCGGCGCCGGCTGGCGCTGTCGATGGCCCGGTTGATGTGGCCCGGCAGCTGGCTGCGGTTGGGCAGGCCGGTCAGCGTGTCGTGCTGGGTCAGGTGGATCATCTTCAGCGCCAGCGCCCGGTTCTCGCTGACGTCATGGAACACCAGCACGCCGCCGATCACGTTGCCGGCGTGGTCGTGGATCGGCGCGGAGGAATCCTCCACCGGCGTGTCGAAGCCGTGGCGATGGCGCAGCAGGGTCTTGCCGGCCAGGTCGACGATGAGGTTCTGCTCGATCGCCGAGCGCAGCGGGTTGGCCACGGCGAGGCCGCCCTGGGCGTCGAACAGCTGGAAGATCTCCTCGATCGGCCGTCCGTTCGCTTCGGCGCTGCTCCAGCCGGTCATCGCCTCGGCGATCGGGTTGAGCGAGGTGACGCGAACCTGCGGGTCGGTGGTGATCACCGCGTCGCCGATCGAGCGCAGGGTCACCTCGGCCAGCTCGCGCTCGCGGTGCAGCGCGTCCTCGAAGGCCTTGCGCTGGCTGATGTTCTGCACCTGGGAAACGAAATACAGCGGCGTCCCGGCCGCATCGCGCACCAGCGACACGCTGAGCAGGATGTGCACCACGTGGCCGAGTTTGTGGAAGTTGCGTTTCTCCAGCTGGTAGGAGTCGCGCTCGCCGGCCAGCAGCTGGGCCATCAGCGCCTGGTCGGCGGCGACGTCCTCGGGATGGCTCAGCCGGCCGATGTCCTGCTGCAGCAGCTCCTGCTCCGAATAGCCGAGCATCTGGCAGACCGCCGCGTTGACCCGCAGGAACTGGCCGTCCGGCTTGGTCAGCGCCATGCCGATCGCGGCGTGCTGGAACGCGCTGAAGAAGCGCTGCTCGCTTTCGTGCAGCTGCAGTTCCAGGGTGCGCCGTTCGGTGATGTCGATCAGCGCGGTGAAGATGCCGCAGACGTGGCCGTCCGGGTCGAAGTCGGGCTGGAAATTGCCGTGCGCGTAACGGCGCTCGTTGCCGTTGAACAGCTCGCCCTCGTAGCTGGCCGCGGTGCCCGCGTAGGCCTGGGCCAGCGCCGTGCCGGCCAGCCGGTGGTTGCGCTCGCCGATCACGTCGACCAGGTGCCGGCCGATCAGCCGCGCGGGATCGAGCCCCAGCCAGTGCCGATGGGTTTCGTTGGCATAGCGGAAACGCTGCTCGTGGTCGAGGTAAGCCAGCAGCACCGGCGTGCCGCGCAGCACCTTCTCCGACCAGTCCGGCCGGTTTGCGAGCGAAGGCAATACCTCGGCAGACTTGTGCGGCCGCATGGTCCTTCCGTCAGCGTGGCGCCCCCTGTGGCGCCGGATCATCATGCGCCGAGTTCCGGCGTTTGCCCAGACGGGGGGCGAACGATCCGCCCGCTAGTGGAGGATCGTGGCCGGCACCGCCAGTTGGCCGTCCCCGTCCAGCATGATCCTGCCCAGCGCATGCAGCTCGCCGGCGCTGCCGTGGCGATCGGCCAGCAGGGCGAGCAGGCTGCCCAGTGCCTGCGGCTTCAGCGGCCAGGCATGCGCCAGCACCCGCGACTGACCCTGCTCGCCACGCTGGCCGACGGTGATCGCCACCACGCCCAGGCCGGGCGCCTCGTGCGCAAACAGGGTGGGCGGGTCGTAACGGGCGTCCGCCGCGGCCAGGGTTTCCAGCAGGTAGCCGTCACCGGCCTCGACCGCCAGCGTCGGCGCCGGCTGCAACTGCAACGGCAGCTGGTGGGCGTCGAGCAGGGCCGCGTACTGGCGCAGCTCGAACACGATGCCGGCCAGCGCGTGTGCCCGTTCGGCGATGTCGCCGCCCTGCCCGGCCAGCCACTGCGACGGCGACTGCGCCAGCACCTTGCCGTCCGCGTAGCGCAGCGCCAGGCCGCGCGCGCTCATCGTGGATTCCTCGCGATACGGCGTCAGCAGCGCGGTTTCCAGCAGCGACCACAGCGGCGCCAGGTTGACGTGCTCGTACTGCACGCAGGTCAGCGCCAGCAGGTCGTTGCGGCTGAGGTAACGCACGTGTTCCAGCCGGATGCCCAGCGTGCGCATCAGCCAGTCGGCGGTCAGCGCGCCCGTCTCGCCGCGGCCGACCAGCTGGATCTCCAGCTGCCCGGAAAGTTCTTCGGCGAGTTCCGCCGGGGCCAGCAGGCTCATCGGCAGCAGCCGCATCGGGCCTTCGGCGTAGAGGGTCGAAGGTTCCAGCGGCTGCGCCGGCATGTGGCCGTCGTGGCTGCCGAAGGCCACCACGTTCTCCAGGTGCCCGCGCGGCACGCGCCGGGCCAGTTCGTCCAGCGTGCTCCACACCGGGAAGCCGGGGCGCAGCAATTCGACCTGGTCGAACAGCGCGCCGGCCAGCGCGAGCCGGGCCGCGTCGACTTGCGGCACCAGCGCATGCAGGTCGGTGGCAACCAGGGCCGCCAGTTCGGCGGCTTCGTCGCGGGTCAGCGTCAGGCGCGCCGGCGGCTCGCCCGCGACCGGTTCCAGGGCCAGCACGATGGGCAGGGCGATCGGCGTTTGCGCTTCCACGGGGTTTGCATCCACGGACAAAGAGCACAATTCTACCATTCAGCGTTTTGGGCTTCCGCCGCACGGCATGGCGGGTTAGCCTTGACCCAACTTGAGTGGTGGACTGTTTTGAGCATGGAAAACACGCAGAGGCGCGTCGGCATCATCGGCGGGGTACGCATTCCGTTCTGCCGCAACAACACCGCCTATGCCGATGTCGGCAACTTCGGCATGTCGGTGAAGGTGCTGGGCGCACTGGTCGAACGCTTCGGCCTGCATGGCGTGGAACTGGGCGAAGTGGCGATGGGCGCGGTGATCAAGCACGCCTCGGACTGGAACCTGGCGCGCGAGTCGCTGCTCAGCTCCGGGCTGGCGCCGACCACACCGGGCATCACCACGGCCCGCGCCTGCGGTACTTCGCTGGACAACACCATCATCATCGCCAACAAGATCGCCGCCGGGCAGATCGAGGCCGGCATCGCCGGCGGCTCGGACACCACCTCGGACGTGCCGATCGTCTACGGCACCCGCCTGCGCAAGCGCCTGCTGGCGATGAACCGCGCCAAGACGCCGATGGACAAGCTGAAGGCCGCCCTGCGCGGGTTCTCCTTCAGTGAACTGAAGCCGTCGTTTCCCGGCGTGGCCGAGCCGCGCACCGGCAAGTCGATGGGTGACCACTGCGAGCAGATGGCGAAGGAATGGCATGTGGGCCGCGAGGCGCAGGACCAGCTGGCGCTGGACAGCCACCACAAGCTGGCGGCCGCCTATGCCGAAGGTTTCTTCGATGACCTGCTGGTGCCGTTCCGTGGCCTCAAGCGCGACGGCTTCCTGCGGCCCGATTCGAGCATGGAAAAGCTAGCCTCGCTGAAGCCGGCGTTCGACAAGCGTTCCGGCCATGGCACGCTGACCGCCGGCAACTCCACCGGCTTGTCCGACGGTGCCGCCGCGGTGCTGCTGGGCAGCGACGCCTGGGCGGCGCAGCGCGGGCTGACCGTGCAGGCGTACCTGCGCGACGCGGAAGTGGCCGCGGTGGATTTCGTCCACGGCGAGGGCCTGCTGATGGCGCCGACCATCGCCGTGCCGCGAATGCTGGCCCGCAACGGACTGAGCCTGCAGGACTTCGATTTCTACGAGATCCACGAAGCGTTCGCGGCGCAGGTGCTGTGCACGTTGCGCGCGTGGGAGTCGGCGGATTACTGCAAGCAGCGCCTGGGCCTGGATGCGCCGCTGGGTTCGATCGACCCGGCCCGGCTCAACGTGCACGGCTCCAGCCTGGCGGTGGGCCATCCGTTCGCCGCCACCGGGGCGCGCATCGTGGCCACCCTGGCGAAGATGCTCGAACAGAAGGGCTCGGGCCGCGGCCTGATCTCGATCTGCACCGCCGGCGGCATGGGCGTCACCGCCATCCTCGAACGGTGAGCGGGCCGCGGCTTCAGCCGCGATTCGCCCGGGCGGGTGCATAAAGGCGGCCATGTTTCGCCTGCGCACCACCTCCACTCTCAGCCTGCTGGCCCTGCTCGTCGGCACGGCCGGCACCGGCTGGCTCAGCACGCAGACCGGCGTCTGGCCCGGCCCGCCGGCGCGCTATGCCGCCACGGTCGACACACCCACCGCCGTGCGTGCCCGCCCGGCGCCGCGTCGCCCGCACCTCCGTTCGCGCGTGGTGCCGACGCGCCGCGCCCAGCCGCCGCGGATCGTCGCCGACGAGGTGCAGGCCGCCTTCGTGCCCGCGCCGGCGCCGGCGCTGGTGCCGCTGGCGACGCCCGCCGACACCTCGCAGTCGTGGGAGCAGTTGCGTGGCCACCTCGATGGCCGCGTGCTGCTGCACGTCGACATCGATGGCCAGGGCCGGGTCAGCGCCGCCAGCCTCATCCAGTCCAGCGGCGACCCGGTCCTCGACGAACACGCCTTGCGCAGCGTGCGCGGCTGGCGCTTTGCCGTGCCGGCGGATCACCCGGACGGCCTCAGCGGCGAGCTGCCGATGCGCTACGCCTCGCAGGGCGACCGCATCGCCGGCGTTCCGTAACGACGACTCTTCCTGTTTCGCACGGCGGCACCGCCTGACCGAACCGCATCGCGCGCAGTGCCCTGCCTCTTTCCCGTTCCCCGCTGCTGCCCCTACAGCACGCCCTTGGCCCCCACGCCGAACGCGGTGACCAGCCGGGTGATGATCAGCTTCGGCGACAGCGCCACGTCGGGGAAGTCGCCGACCGGCTGGTAACAGGCGTAGAAGTCCGGATCGGTGGCGCGCATCGGCTGGCAGCCGGGCTTGAGCTCGAAGCTGGTGGCATAGCGGAACGGCCACAGGTCGAACAGCGGCAGGCTTTCCGACACCGTGCCGATGGCCCGGTTGATGTCGGTCAGCACCGGCACCTTCGCCTGTCGCGGGGCGACCACCCAGGCGTTCTCCGGCTGCACGCTGCGCATGATGCTGTGGCGCAGCTGGTCGGCGAACGCATGGTCGTAGACGATCACCCCGGCCTCGGTGTTGTAGTGGTCCGAGCGCGGGTCGAAATTGTGCGAGCCGACCATGGCGAAGGCATCATCGACCACGATCGACTTCGCGTGCAGGCCGTAGCGCCGGCCTTCGCTGTGCAGCGGCGCCGGCCGGTTGTTGCTGCCGCGGCTGCCCAGTAGGTGGAAGTGGGCGCGCGCCGGACCGTCCGGGCTGACGATGTCCGGCGGCAGCGTGGCGGTGTCGGTGTCCAGGTTGGCCAGTTCGTTGTCCACCGCCGCGCTGGGTGCGTGCGGCTTGAACTCGTGGATCTCGAAGCCGAACTTGGTGAGGTAGCGCTTGCGGTGCTTGTACGACATCGCATACACCGCGAACGCATCGGTGGAGGCCAGCGAGTTGGTCGACACGATTACCCGTGGCGGGTCGGGAAGGCGATGCAGCACGCGGAAGATGTGTTGCGCGCGCTTGCTCATCACCAGATACGGCGTCTGCAGCAGGACCTCGCGCTTCGCCCCGCCGACCATGCGCATGATGTGGCGGGTGTACTGCAGCGCGCGCCGCTTGTCGGGCGCGTCGGTCTTGGCCGGCAGGTCGCTGAAGTAGTCGACCCTGCCCACCTGCAGGCTGGGGTCGACCAGCCAGGCCTGCAGCCACGCCGGATCCTCGGCGGCCTGCAGCAGCTGCGCCACCCGCTGCGGGCGCCGGTACTTCGGCGCCGGCCAGGCCGGTGGCGTGGTGTCGCCCAGCAGGCGTGCATTGACATCGCGCAGGTGGGTCAGCGGCGCCGCGCGGGGATGGGCCCAGAACAGCTCGAAGCTGTCCGCCATCACGCGGGCGGCCGGGCCGCCCACCATCACGTCGCGGTCGACGTAGTCGAAGGCATCGTCCCAGTTGAAATAGCGGTCCTGGTAGTTGCGCCCGCCGGTGATGCCGATCAGGCCGTCGACCAGCAACAGCTTGTTGTGCATGCGCTGGTTGAACTGCATGAAGCAGCACAGCACGCCGGCGGCGAACTCCAGTGGCTGGGTGCGCGCCTTGTGGAAGGTGGGGTTGTACAGCCGCACCTCCAGGTTCGGGCTGATCCGGGCCAGCCGGTCGAGCAGGTCGACGTTGCCGAACGAGAACAGCTGGTCGGCCAGGATGCGCACCCGCACGCCGCGCCTGGCCGCGCGCACCAGTTCGTCCAGCATCAGCTGGCCGGCGTCGTCCTGGTCCCAGATGAAGGTCTGCACGTCGACGGACTGCTGCGCCGCCCGCACCAGGTTGATCCGCGCAGCCAGCGCCGGCTCGCTGTCGTCGAGCAGGGTGACCACATGCACCGGCTGCGCCGGCGTGGACGCGGCCACGGCCGCCTCGGCGGCGGCCCGCAGCGGCGACGGCGTGGCGCAATGGTCGGGCCGGTCGCAGCTGCTGCTGCGGTTGGTGGTGGCGGCCACCACCGCGTCGGCGCGGCGGATCTGCGCCCGCGACACGGTGCAGCCCTGCAGCAGCGTCAGCGCCAGCAGCAGTGGTAGCAGGAATCGGCAGGTAACGGACATGGGCAGATGATACGTGCTGTGCCCGGTGCGGCCGTGATCGCACGGCCGCCAGCACGGTACGGGAAGCGTCGATGCCGGCGAAACGCCGGGCGGGGCGGAGCCGCGGGTCAGGGTGACCAGAAGGCGTCCAGTCGCGCGTTGCCCGGCTCCAGCGAGCCGTTCAGATGCAGCACGGCCAGCGCCCCCGGGGGCATGCCGCGGAATTCGTCGGAGCGGCCTTCGACCAGCAGCGCGACCAAGCGCTCGATGCCGGGATTGTGGCCGACCAGCAGCACGGTGCCGGCGTCGTCGTGCTGGTCGAGCAGGGCCAGCAGTTCGCCGGGCGAGGCGTCGTAGATCTCGGCCGCCTGCTGCGGCACCGGTGCGTTGTCGATCGCCGCCAGCGCCAGCCGGGTGGTTTCGTCGGTGCGCAAGGTGGGCGAGCAGAGCACCCGGTCCGGACGCAGCTTGTGCGAGGCCAGCCACAGGCCTGCGGCCTGGGCTTCCTGCTCGCCGCGGCTGCTCAGCGGACGGTGCCGATCCTCGCCGGCGGCTTCTATCGGCACCGCTTCGGCGTGGCGCAACAGGATCAATTCGTGCATGGGAAACTCCGGCAGTGGTTGCGCGAGGCGCGCGGGATGCATCAGGGAGCGTGTTTCAATGCTGGCGCTTGATCCAGCGCAGCAAGGCCTTCCAGTCCTGCTGGTGACTGCGGACCTGTTCGGACTGGTAGTCGAAGATGCCCTTGCCGAGGCCGGCCAGCAGCACATAGGCCTGGCTGTCGCGCAGTTGCGCCGCGATCGGGAAGGGCGACTGCTCGGCGAGCCGGGCCACCGCGTCCTGGCTGGCGTGGGTCCACGGCTTGAGCCGGTTGGCCACCAGCGCCACCGGCAGCTTGCCGCGGTGGATACGGTTGATCGAGCGCAGCTCGTCGAGGAAGTGCAGGGTGGCGTCGAGGTCGAACGAGGACGGCAGCACAGGCACCAGCAGCACGTTGGCCGATTCGAAGTAGGGCTCGAGGTCACGCTCGGTGGAACCGGCCGGGGTGTCGATCAGCAGTTGCTGCGTGTCCGGCGGCACCCGCTGCAGGCCGCGTCGACCGCCTTCGAGCGCCAGCACGCCGGGGACATTGTCCGGGCGGAGTTCGGCCCAGTGGAAGCTGGAATGTTGCCGGTCGCCGTCGACGATGGCCGTGTGCTGCCCCGCCTGTGCCCAGTGCGACGCCAGTTGCGTCACCAGCGTGCTCTTGCCGCAACCACCCTTGCTGCTTGCCACCAGCGTCGTAAGCATCGGATCACCCTTGCCACGTAAGGTGATCCCAGCCTAACGGGCGAGGCGCGAAAGGGGAATGGGGCCCGGGCAGGGAATCGGGGCGGGGGGAATCGGGACGCGGAGAAGCGCGCCGCTCCTTCCCCTGTGCCCTATTCCTGATTCGCCGCAGTTCGCGGCTGCCAGTCGGCGGGCGGGTCGGCGGGGATGTCGTTCTCGCGCAACGCAGCCAGTTGCAGGCTCATCTGGGTGCCGCCCTTGCGGGCCAGTGCCAGCAGGCGTTGCGACAGCGCGGCATCGTCCGGGGCGCGGGCCAGCAGCTGGGTGAAGTTCTGCACCTGCCAGATCAGCGTGCGGCGGGCATCCTTCGCTTCCTGTTGCGCCGCCGGGTCGTCGGAAAGCACCTCGCGCAGGTGCAGGCCCAGTGATCGGGCCAGCGGGCTGGAGCCCCATTCCAGCGTCTTGCCCAGCGCCAGGCAGTCGGACTTGATCGAGGCATCCTTGCCGGCGTTCTCGCAAAGCTTGGCGATCAGCGGCAGGCTCGGCTGCGGCTGGCTGCTGGCCAGTCCGAACACCAGGATGGTCTGCATGCCTACCGCGCCACCCGCATGGGCGGGGTCCAGCGTGTCGGCCGGTGGCGGCAGCACGCCGACCGAGCCGGCCAGCGCCTGCAGGCTGACGCCGCTGTAGTCGTCGTAGAGTTTTGCCGCCGCGGCCCGGGCCAGGTCGTCGCGCGCGTCATCCTGCTTCATGCCCCGGGCGTCGGCGCCCAGCTTGACCAGCCAGACGGCGGCATTGTCGGGTGCCTGAGTCAGCAGCTTGTCCAGCGCGGCGCTGTTCGGGCAGGCATCGGCCTCGGCGTCGCAATCGGCCAGCTGGGCCCAGCTGACGGCGGCGCCGGCGCCTTCGGCCATCGCTGCCCGCTCGATCAGTCGATGGAAGCTGTTGGCGGGCGGCTGATTGAACAGTGGGCGTGCCAGCAGCGCAGCCCCCAGCAGGCGGTTCGGATCGCCACCGGGTGCCAGCACGCTGACCAGGTCGCGCTGAAAGGCCAGCTGCGCCTTGTCACGGGCCTGGGCGCTGGCGCTGGGGCCGTGCGCCCTGGCCTCAGGCTTGGTCTTGGCGGCGAGCGCCGGCGCGGCCAGCAGTGACAGCGAGCAAACCAGGGCGAGGTGACGCAGTCCGTGCAGCATGGGCGTGCTCCGCAGTCAAAGCGTGCAGCATACCGCCCGCAGATTAAGCGCGGCTGATTCGGCGGCCAGCCAAAACGCGCGGTTTTCACGCGGCTTGCTACGATGGGCGTTCCCCGGCGCAGGGCCGCGCCCCCATGAGCATCGTTCGGGAGACGCGTAGTGGATCATCTGTCGACATTCGCCGACGGCGCACCCTGGTTTGTCGGTTGGGGCACGCTGGCCCTGATCAACGCCGCGCTGGCGCAGGGCAAGAACCGCAGCGGCCTGCTGTGGTTTCTGCTGTCGCTGCTGCTGGGGCCGATCGCCACCTTGCTGATCGTGCTGCTGCCGAAGGTGCGCGCGAAGATGTTCTGAGGGCGGGGCTGCTGGCCCGAGGTGGGCCTGGGCACCACCAGAGCGCGCTTGTTCCAAGCCGCGCTTCGGAGATCCGCACGATGTCCATTTGAAGCTTTTGGCTTATTCGCCAAAAGCTTCGCGCATGAATTCCGGCTGGGCCAGTGCGCCCTTGTGGATCTCGGCGTTGTAGTAGCGGGTCGGGAAGTTCTTGCTCAGCGCGCCGCGCTCGCGGAAGCCGGACAGGTCGCCGCCCTTGCGCGCCATCGTGCAGCTCCACCAGCCGGTGGGGTAGCACGGCTGCGGGAACGGCAGGGTCTTCACCGCGCTGAAGCCCGAAGTGCGCATCGCCGAGCGCATCGACTTGATCAGCTCGAGGTGGGCCAGCGGCGATTCGCTCTGCTGCACCAGCAGGCCGCCATGGCGCAACGCCTTGAAGCAGCTGGCGTAGAACGCGGCATTGAACAGGCCTTCGGCCGGACCCACCGGGTCGGTCGAGTCGACGATCACCAGGTCCAGCGAATCGGGCTCGGCATCGGCCATGTACTTGATGCCGTCGATGAACAGCAACTCGGCGCGCGGGTCGTTGTTCGAGTCGCACAGCTCGGGGAAATACTGCTCGGCCAGGCGGGTGACGCGCTCGTCGATCTCCACCTGCACGGCCGACTCGACTTCCTCGTGCTTGAGCACCTCGCGCAGCGTGCCGCAGTCGCCGCCGCCGATGATCACCACGCGCTTGGCCCGCGCATGGGTGAACAGCGCGGGATGGGTCATCATCTCGTGGTAGAAGAAGTTGTCGCGGGTGGTCAGCATCACGCAGCCATCGATCACCATCAGGTTGCCCCAGTCGGTGGTCTTGTGGATCTCGATGGTCTGGAACGGGGTCTTCTCCGCGTGCAGCAGTTGCTCGGTGCGGAAACCGATGGAGGAACCGGAAGCCTGGTGGGCCTCGGTGAACCAGCTGGCTTCATTCGGCGTGGTCTGCTGCGACATGGCGGGTGTTCCTGACGAACCGTGGTGGGATAGCAAGACTGCCCATTGTAGCGACAACCGCCGTGAACGTCCCGCCAGCGGCGGCCGGCTCTTGCGCATATCGTCACACCTGCCCGTTACAATGGCCGCTGGCCTGCCGGCGTCCTGCCGGCGGCCGACCAGTCCGATCGGCCCCGCGGCGTGCGAGGCTTCCGGTCGCTCGGGCTCGTGCTCCTGTCGTTGAGCAAGACGTCAAGGCTCGCCGCTGCGACGACATCATCCTTTTCCATCGAGGAGATCTCTCACCATGGCGAACCCCTGGAACACCGACGCTGCCCGCCACACCTACGCCGTACCCCACTGGGGCGACGGTTATGTCGACGTGGACAGTGCCGGCGACATCGTGATGCGCCCGCGTGGCGTCAACGGCCCGGCGCTGTCACTGCCGCAGATCGTCGGGCGCGCCCGCGCCGAGGGCCTGCGACTGCCGCTGCTGGTGCGCTTTCCCGACATCCTGGCCGACCGCCTGGCGCGGCTGCAGGGCGCGTTCGCCCAGGCGATCGCCGAACACGGCTACGCCGGCGGCTATACCGCGATCTACCCGATCAAGGTCAACCAGCAGCGCGGCGTGGCCGGCGAACTGGTGGCGGCGGGCACGCATGGCTTCGGCCTGGAAGCGGGTTCCAAACCCGAGCTGATGGCGGTGCTGGCGATGGCGCGGCCCGGTTCCATCGTGATCTGCAACGGCTACAAGGATCGCGAGTACATCCGCCTGGCGCTGATCGGCAAGAAGCTCGGCCTGCGCGTGCACATCGTGATCGAGAAGCTGTCCGAGCTGGAGCACGTGTTCAGCGAGGCGAAGGCGCTGGACGTGGAACCGCTGCTCGGCGTGCGCGTGCGCCTCGCCTCGATCGGCGCCGGCAAATGGCAGAACACCGGTGGCGACAAGGGCAAGTTCGGCCTGTCGCCGAACCAGGTGCTGAGCCTGATCGAGCGGCTCGACGCGGCCGGCCTCAAGCACACGCTGAAGCTGCAGCACTTCCACATGGGCTCGCAGATCTCCAACGTGCGCGACATCGCCAACGGCATGCGCGAGGCCACCCGCTACTTCGTCGAGCTGCGCCGGATGGGCGTGCCGCTGGAAATCGTCGACGTCGGCGGCGGCCTTGGCGTGGACTACGAAGGCTCGCGCTCGCGCAGCCACAACTCGATCAACTACTCCATCGAACAATACGCCTCGACCATCGTGCAGTCGCTGGCCGAGGCGGTGGCCACCGAAGGCCTGGCCGCGCCGCACATCCTCACCGAGGCGGGCCGCGCGATGACCGCGCACCACGCCGTGATGGTGGTCAACGTGACCGAGGTCGAGGAGGTGCCGGCTGGCGCGATCCCGCCGCCGTGCGCGGACGAGCCGCCGGTGCTGCGCCGCCTGCGTGAAACGTACGGAGAACTCGATCGGCGGCCGGCGCTGGAGCTGTTCCACGAAGCCCAGCACCACCTCAGCGAGGGGCAGACGCTGTACGCGCTGGGCCAGCTGGCGCTGGCCGACCGCGCCCGGCTGGACGAGATGTTCTATGCCGTCGCCAACGCCGTGCGCACGCGCCTGCTGCCGGCCGAGCGCTCGCATCGCGCGGCGCTGGACGAGCTGGACGAGAAACTGGTCGACAAGTATTTCGTCAACTTCTCGGTGTTCGAGTCGATCCCCGACGTGTGGGCGATCGGCCAGATCTTCCCGATCGCGCCGATCGCGAGGCTCGACGAGCAGCCCACCCGCCGGGGCGTGATCGTCGACCTCACCTGCGATTCGGACGGCCGCATCGACCATTACGTCGATGCCGACGGTGTCGACGTGAGCCTGCCGCTGCACGCGTTGAGGGACGGCGAGAGCTACTGTCTCGGCGTGTTCATGGTCGGCGCCTACCAGGAGACCCTGGGCGACATCCACAACCTGTTCGGCGACACCGACGCGGTCAACGTGCGGGTGGAAGGCGATGGCTACGTGTTCGCGCACAGGCGCAGCGGCGACACCACCGACCTGATGCTCGACTACGTGGGCTACGACCTCGAAGCGCTGCGGCAGAGCTACCGCGAACGCATCGCCAGCGCCGGCGTGAGCGGTGCAGAGGCTGCGCGATTGTATGGCGTGCTCGACGGTGGCCTCACCGCCTATACCTATCTGGCCGAGGACGTCGGCTGAGGCCCTGTCCCAAGGTCCGATGGCGCCGTGTGCAGCGGCGCCTACAATTTGCGGCATGTGCGCGGCCGGCGGCCGCGCCTTCCCAACCCCGAGGAGCAATCGCATGAACAGTCTCGAAGGCAAGGTCGCCCTGATCACCGGCGCGGCCAGCGGCCTCGGCAAGGCGATCGCCGAGCTGTACGCGCAGCATGGCGCCAGCGTGGCGATCGCCGACATCAACCAGCAGGCGGCGGACGCGGTGGCGGCGCAGATCAGCGCCGCCGGCGGCAAGGCGATCGGCATCGCGATGGATGTCAGCAACGAGGAGGCGGTCAACGCCGGCACCGACCGGGTGGTCGCCGAGTTTGGCCGTCTGGACATCCTGATCTCCAACGCCGGCGTGCAGATCATCAACCCGATCGACCAGCTGGCCTTTGCCGACTGGAAGAAGATGCTGGCGATCCACCTGGACGGCGGTTTCCTCACCACCAAGGCCGCGCTGAAGCACATGTACCAGGACGACGGCACCGGTCAAAGCCGCGGCGGCATCGTGATCTACATGGGCTCGGTGCATTCGCACGAGGCCTCGATGCTGAAGGCGCCCTACGTCACCGCCAAGCACGGCCTGCTCGGCCTGGCCCGCACGCTGGCGAAAGAAGGCGCGCCGCACAACGTGCGCTCGCACGTGATCTGCCCCGGTTTCGTGCGCACGCCGCTGGTCGAGCGGCAGATTCCCGAGCAGGCGCAGGAGCTGGGCATCAGCGAGGACGAGGTGATCAGGAACGTGATGTTGAAAAACACCGTCGATGCCACCTTCACCACGCTCGAAGACATCGCCCAGACCGCGCTGTACCTGGCCACCTTCCCGTCCGCCGCCCTGACCGGGCAGTCGATCGTGGTCAGCCACGGCTGGTTCATGCAGTAACGGCCGGGGAACAGACGTTCGTCTGTTGGAGGGCGGAACTCGCAAGAGCGCAGGGCGGGCACCGCTCGCCAGGCCAGACTCGGCGGCGCGGTTTCTACGCGTCGCGCGCGACCTGCAAGCCCGCTGCCGACTGGCTGACCGGCATCACCTCGACGCGGTTGACGTTGAGGTGCGGCGGCATGTTGGCGATCCACCAGATGGTGTCGGCGATGTCGCCGGCGGTGATCGGATGGGCGCCGGCGTAGAGCTGGTCCGAGGCGGCCTGGTCGCCGCCGGTGCGAACCACGGTGAATTCGGTTTCGGCCATGCCCGGCTCGATCGAGCTGACCCGCACGCCGGTGCCGTGCAGGTCGCAGCGCAGGTTCTGCGAGAACTGGGTGACGAAGGCCTTGCTGGCGCCGTACACGTTGCCGCCGCGGTAGGCGTAGCTGCCAGCGATCGAGCTGATGTTGACGATCGCGCCGCGGCGTTCGATCAGCTGCGGCAGCAGCAGGTGGGTCATCGTCACCAGCGCGGTGACGTTGGTGTCGATCATCTGCTTCCACTGCGCCAGGTCCGCCTGCTGCGCCGGGGAAGTACCCAGCGCCAGACCCGCGTTGTTGAGCAGCAGATCGATGGCCGCGAAGGCCGGCGGCAGCGCCGCGTACGCCGCGCGCATCGCGCTCTCGTCGCGCATGTCGAAAGCCGCCGCGTGCACCTTGTCGGCGCCGTGCCGATCCACCAGCTGCTGCAGGCGCTCGGCGCGGCGGCCGCTGGCGATCACCCGCCAGCCGCCGGCCACGAAGCGTTCCACGGCGGCGGCGCCAAAGCCGGAGCTGGCGCCGGTGATCCATGCGGTCTTGCTTGTCATGCGCAGTGTTTCCAGGAAGTGCTCAGCGACCTTCTTTCAGCGCGATCGCGTTGATGCCGGCGCCGGCCAGGCGCTGCTTGGTCGATTCCAGGTCGGTGGCCGAACGGAACGGCCCCAGCCGGACCCGGTGATAGGTCTGCCCGCCGATGCTGACCGACTGCACGTTGGCCACGAAGCCCTGCAAGGCCAGCTTCGCCTTCAGCGTTTCCGCATCGGAGGCGTTCGGGAAGGCGCCCACCTGCAGCAGGTAACCGCTGCCGGCACCGGGCTGCGCCACGGCACTGGCCGGCGCCGCGGTGACGTTCTGGGTGACCGCCTGGGGTGCATTCGCCTGCGCCGCGGCCTGCGCCGCCTGCTGCGCCTGCAGCTGGGCCGCCTGCTTCTGCTGCTGCTCGACACGCGCCTGCGCGCTGATCTCGGCGTCGGGGATGCGTACTTCCTTTTCCGACAGCACCGAGTAGAAGTCGAACTGCGGCTTCTTCGGCGCGGTGTCGCTGGCGCCGGACTCGAGCACGCCCGGCGCGCTGCCGCGCTCGGCGGTCGCCTGCGGATTCGCCTGCGGACCGTCGGCCTTGCGCAGGCTGGTCAGCAGGCTGCCGCGCATCATCACCGCCATCAGGATCACCCCGGCCAGCAGGCCGATGACGGCGTAGCCCCATCCCGGGAAGCCACTGCTGCCATTGCGCACGGCCTGTCGGCCCTTGCCCTTGCGTGCTGCCATTACATCTTCTCCGGGGCGCCGAGGCCCAGCAAATCCAGACCATTCTTCAATACTTGCCGCGTCGCCACCACCAGCGCCAGACGCGCGTTGCGCAGGTCTGCGTCCTCGACCAGGAACTGGTACGAGTTGTAGTAGGTATGAAACGCGTTGGCCAGTTCACGCAACCATGCGGCGACCAGATGCGGCTCCAGGTTCGCCGCAGCGGCCTCGACCACTTCCGGGTACTTCGACAGCTCGGTCAGCAGGATCTGCTCGTGCTCGTTGTCCAGTCGGTCGAGGTGGGCCAGGCCGTCGGCGACGTTCACCGTGAAGCCCTTCTCCGGCGCCTGGCGCAGCACGCTGCAGACGCGGGCGTGCGCGTACTGGATGTAGTACACCGGATTGTCGTTGGACTGCGAGCGGGCCAGGTCGATGTCGAACACCAGCTGCGAGTCGCTCTTGCGCGAGATCAGGAAGTAGCGCGTGGCGTCGCGGCCGACCTCGTCGATCAGGTCGCGCAGGGTGACGTAGCTGCCGGCGCGCTTGGAGATCTTCACCTCCTCGCCACCCTTCATCACCGTCACCATCTGGTACAGCATGTAGTCGGGGTAGCCCTTCGGGATGCCGCAATCGAGCGCCTGCAGGCCGGCCTTCACCCGCGCCAGCGAGCCGTGGTGGTCCGAGCCCAGCACGGTGATGGCCTTGCCGTAGCCACGTTGCCACTTCGACAGGTGGTAGGCCACGTCGGGCAGGAAATAGGTATAAGTGCCGTCGGACTTGCGCATCACGCGGTCCTTGTCGTCACCGAACTCGGTGGTGCGCAACCACAATGCACCGCCTTCCTCGTAGGTATGGCCGTGGGCGACCAGTTCGCGCACGGTCTCCTCGACCTTGCCGTCGCTGTACAGCGACGACTCCAGGAAGTACGTATCGAAGCTTACGGCGAACGCCTGCAGGTCCAGATCCTGCTCGTGACGCAGGCTGGCCACCGCGAAGCGGCGGATCGCGTCGAGGTCGTCCACGTCACCCGCGCCGACCACGGTTTCGCCGTCGGCCACCACCGATTCGCGATCGAGATAGGCGCGCGCCACCTCGGCGATGTAGTCGCCGCGATAGCCATTCTCGGGCCAGTTGCTGTCTTCCGGCGTGATGCCGCGCGCGCGCGCCTGCACCGAGATCGCCAGGTTGGCGATCTGCACGCCCGCATCGTTGTAGTAGAACTCGCGCTTCACGTCCCAGCCGCTGGCATCGAGCAGGCGGCTCAGGCAATCGCCGATCGCGGCATTGCGGCCGTGGCCCACGTGCAGCGGGCCGGTCGGGTTGGCCGAGACGAATTCCACGCCCACGGTCCTGCCGGCACCGCTGGTGTTGCGGCCGTAGGCATCGCCTTCGGCCATGATCCGACGCACTTCGGCGTGGTAGGCGCCGGCAGCCACGAAGAAATTGATGAAGCCCGGGCCGGCGATCTCGACTTTCGCCACCAGCGTGTTGGCCGGCAGTGCGGCCACGAGTTTCTCGGCCAGCTCGCGCGGCTTGGCGCGTGCGGCCCTGGCCAGCAGCATGGCTGCGTTGCAGGCGAAATCGCCGTGTTCGCGACTGCGTGCGCGTTCGATCACGAAGCCCGGCAATTCGAGGTCGGCGGGCAGGATGGCATCGGCTTGCAGGGAGGTGATCGCCTGCAGCACCAGTTCGCGCAGCTGTTCTTTCACGGGTGGGGTCGGTTTCGTGATGGAACCGCCAATCCTAACAGACCGCCACGGCGGCGAAACGCGCCCGTACGGGCGCCGATGGCGGCCCTGGCGGTCGATCCCGTCTTGCTGCGGCGCCGCGAACCGGCTTGTGGATAAGTCTGTGGGGAAAGCCGGGTGGCGCGACCCGCAGTCCGCGCGAAGCGCTGCCCGATTCGGGCTTCGCAAGAATTTATGTATTTATTTCAATAGTTTGACTAAAGAAATTGAGGTGGATTGGTGAGCCTGCCCGGCAAGCGTCGGTATCACCGTTTTGTGCATAAGTTTCGGCCACTTGCCGCTGCCTTCGCGGCAGGGAATCGTCATCGGCCTGTCATGCGGCGATGCGACACTGGCCAGGCCACGAGATGACCTCCCCTCCAGATCCTGGCAAACGGAGACGCCGCTCTCTCCTCTCCAATCGGCCCCACGGCGTGCGCCTTGCCACGCCGTTTTTTTTTGCGGCGAGTGGCCGGCGTGGTGGCCGATTCAGATCAGGCCGCGGGCGGCCATCGATACCGGCTCGCCGCTGCCGATCACAAGGTGATCGAGCACCCGCACGCCGACGAGTTGCAGCGCGCTGCGCAATTCATGGGTGATGGCGCGATCGGCGGCGCTGGGTTCGGCCACGCCGGAAGGATGGTTGTGCGCAAAGATCACGGCGCAGGCGTTGTGCTGGAGGCAGGCGCGCACGACCTCGCGCGGGTGCACGCTGGCACCGTCGACCGTGCCCCGGAACAGCTCCTCGAAGGCGAGTACGCGGTGGCGGTTGTCCAGATAGAGGCAGCCGAACACCTCGTAAGGCAGATGGCGCAGGCGCGCGCGCAGGAAATCGCCGCTGTCGCGCGGATTGCCCAGGCTGGGCTTGTCCTGCAGTTGTTCGGCCAGGCTGCGCCGGGCCAGTTCCAGCGCCGCGGCGATGCGCGAACGCTTGGCAGGGCCCAGTCCGCCGACCCGGATCTGCTGTTCCGGGCGAGCCAGCAACGCGCCCAGGCTGCCCGCGTTGGCAAGCAGCTCGCGGCCCAGCGCCAGCGCATCCTTGCCGCGGCTGCCGCTGCCCAGCAACACCGCCAGCAGCTCGGCATCGGACAGCGCGGAGCTGCCGCGCGCCAGCAGTTTTTCACGGGGACGTTCGCCCTCGGGCCAGTCGCGAATGCTCATGCACAGACGTTGCCGGAGCACGCCTGCAGCAGGCAGCGGTGGGCGGGGATGAATCCGGTAAGCTAGGCCACTGCCCGACTGTCAGGCCCGCCTTACATATGAGTCTTGCCCAACGCCGCATCCTGCTGGGAGTGTCCGGCGGCATCGCCGCCTACAAGTCCTGCGAGCTGGTTCGCCGGCTGCGCGACCTCGACGCCGAAGTGCGCGTGGTGATGACCGAGGGCGCCACGCATTTCATCAGTCCGACCACCTTCCAGGCACTGTCGGGACAGCCGGTGCGGGTGAGTCTGTGGGACGCCCAGGCCGAGGCGGCGATGGGCCACATCGAACTGGCGCGCTGGGCCGAACGCATCCTGGTGGCGCCGGCCAGCGCCGACCTGCTGGCCCGGCTGGCCCATGGCATGGCCGATGACCTGTTGACCACGCTGTGCCTGGCCAGTGCCGCGCCGCTGTACCTGGCGCCGGCGATGAATCAGCAGATGTGGGCGCACCCGGCGGTGCAGGCAAACATGGCGACCTTGCGCCAACACGGTGCCCGCGTGCTGGGGCCGGCGGTGGGTGACCAGGCCTGCGGCGACGTCGGCAGCGGACGCATGCTGGAACCGCACGAGCTGCGCGATGCCCTGCTCGCCTCGTTCGGCGATCGCTGCCTGGCCGGCCTCAAGGTGGTGGTAAGCGCCGGACCGACCTATGAAGACATCGATCCGGTGCGTTTCATCGGCAATCGCAGTTCGGGCCAGATGGGCTTTGCCGTGGCTGCCGCCGCCGTCGCGGCGGGCGCCGAGGTGACCCTGGTGGCCGGGCCGGTCGGCCTGGCCACGCCGGCGGGCCTGCATCGGCGGGTGGATGTGCGCAGTGCGGCGCAGATGCATGCGGCGGTGCTCGAGGCGGCGACCCATGCGGACGTCTATATCGGTGCGGCCGCGGTGGGCGATTACCGTCCGCAGGAAGTGTCGGCGCAGAAGCTCAAGAAGCGCGATGGCGGCGAGCTGGTCCTGCATCTCGATGAGAATCCGGACATCCTGGCCAGCCTTTCGGCGCAAACCGCGCACCCGTTCCTGGTCGGATTTGCCGCGGAGACGCATGATGTGGCCACGTATGCGCAGGGCAAGCTGCGCCACAAGGGGCTGGACATGATTGCGGCGAATCAGGTGGGCGGTGGCCTCGGTTTCGAGGCGGCCGACAATGCGTTGACGCTCTACTGGGCTGACGGCTCGGTCGAGCTGGCGCGGGTGGCGAAGACGGAGCTGGCGCGCCAGCTGATTGCCCGGGTGGCGGAACGTTACCGGGCCACCCGGGCATGAACATCGATGTGGCGATGAAGATCCTCGATCCACGCCTTGGCGACAGCATTCCGCTGCCGCAGGCGGCGACCGCAGGCAGCGCGGGCATGGATCTGCGCGCCGCACTGGAACAGCCGCTGACCCTGGCGCCGGGCGAGAGTGCACTGGTGCCCAGCGGCATCGCGATCCATATCGATGACCCCGGCTGGTGCGCGCTGATCGTGCCGCGCTCGGGACTGGGTCACAAGCATGGCCTAGTGATGGGCAACCTGGTCGGGGTGATCGACGCCGACTACCAGGGGCCGTTGATGATTTCGTGCTGGAATCGCGGGCGCGAGTCCTACACCATCGCCGTGGGCGACCGCATCGCGCAGTTGCTGCTGGTGCCGGTGGCGCAGGCGCGACTGCATGTGGTCACCGAGTTCGCAGCGAGCCAGCGTGGCGAGGGCGGCTTCGGCTCGACCGGTATCCGATAGATCGACGAGCCGGTTCGGAGTGCACCGAACCGGCTTGCAGCTTCAGCCGCGGGGGCGGAAATGGCGTTGAACATCGCAAGAGAGCGCTTGAGCAACCTCAGGGTCGACTGGTCGACCCTGTTGCCGCTCGTCGGCGCCACCGTGCTGCTGCTGGTGGGCCTGTTCTGCGTCTGGCAGACCTGGCTGATCGCCGACGAGGGCGATGCAATCGATCGGGTGCACCAGGCCCAGGACCAGGCGGTCAGGGCGATGTCCGAGGAAATCGTCAACCAGCGCCGCTCGATCGAGAAGGTGCTGGCCGGGGTGGACCCGGCCACCCTGATGAGCGACCCGGCGCAATCCGCTGCCGCGCTGCGCCAGCAGTTGCCCCAGGCCAGGAAGCTCGAGTTGTACAGCGGTGACCTGGCCGAAGTGCTGCGCGCCAACTACCGAGAATTCGGTTATGCCAAGGCCGCCCAGCTGATGGCGGCGCAGAGTGCCGACGGGGTGCCGCCGGCACAGAGTGTTTCCTACGGCAGCGGGGACCGGCGGCTGAGCCTGGTGATTCCGCTGGGCCTGCCGCAACAGACCCAGGCGTGGGCCTGGGTCGAACTGCCGTTCGCCCCGATGAAGCAGCGCTTCGACGCCATCTCGCCGGCCGGTGGCCGGCTGGAGCTGCGCCAGGGTGACGACAGCGGCTACATCCAGCTGTTTTCCAACGGGTCGAACTCGGCCGAGATCGAGGCCGCCGGCAAGCCGGTCGCCGGCAGCGCCTTCAGCGTGGGCGTCGGTCTTCCCCGGGCGTTCATCGTGTTGCCGCGCTCGGTGATCCTGAGCGCGTTGCTGGCCCTGCTAGGGCTTGGTGGCGGCGCCTACCTGAGCTGGTTGCGTCTGCGTCGCCAGCAGGTGCCGGTCGAACCGGAGGAAGACGAACTGCCGCTGGCGCCGCCCGCTCCCGCGACCGCGGAGGCGGCGAGGCAGCCCCGCACCTCGCCGCCAGCCCCGTCGCCGCCGCCAGCGGTCGCCCCGGTGCCCGCGCCGACCAGCGTGGACCCTGCCATCTTCCGTGCGTATGACATCCGGGGCGTGGTCGGCAAGACCCTGAACGCGGACGTGGCGCGCCTGCTCGGCCAGTCGATCGGCACGCTGATGGGCGAGAAGGGCTTGCGCGAGATCGTGGTCGGCCGCGATGGCCGGCTGTCCGGTCCGCAGCTCGCCGCCGCACTGGCCGAGGGCCTGCGTGACGCCGGCATCGACGTGATCGACATCGGCGCGGTGCCCACGCCGGTGGTGTATTACGCGGCCTACCGTTTCAATACCGGCTGCGGCGTAGCCGTCACCGGCAGCCACAACCCGCCGGACTACAACGGCTTCAAGATCGTGATCGGTGGCGAGACCCTGTCCGAAGGTGCGATCCAGGACCTGTACCAGCGCATCGCCAGCGGCGCGCTGACCGGTGGCGGCTCCGGCGGGCTGCGCCAGGTCGACGTGGCGCCGGACTACATCGAGAAGATCGTTTCGGACGTGCTGGCCGAGCGCCGCCTGAAGATCGTCGTCGACTGCGGCAACGGCATCCCGGGGGCGATCGCGCCGCAGGTGCTGGAAGGCGTGGGCTGCGAGGTGGTGCCACTGTACTGCGACGTCGACGGCAGCTTCCCGAACCATCATCCGGATCCGTCCGACCCGGCCAACCTGGAAGACCTGATACTCGCCGTCAGGCAGACCGGCGCCGATCTGGGCGTGGCGTTCGACGGCGACGGCGACCGCCTCGGCGTGGTCACCCAGTCCGGCGAGATCATCTATCCGGATCGCCTGCTGATGCTGTTCGCGCGCGACGTGCTGTCGCGCCAGCCCGGCGCCACCGTCATCTACGACGTGAAGTGCACCAGTCACCTGAAGGGCCAGGTGCTGGACGCCGGCGGCAGTCCGCTGATGTGGCGTACCGGCCATTCGCTGATCAAGGCGAAGATGCGCGAGACCGGGGCGGAGCTGGCTGGCGAGATGAGCGGGCACTTCTTCTTCAAGGAGCGCTGGTACGGCTTCGACGATGGCATCTACGCCGCCGCGCGGCTGCTGGAGATCCTGGCCGGCGACCTGCAGGGGCGCAGCCCGGCCGAGATCTTCGCGACCTTGCCCAAGAGCGTTTCCACGCCGGAACTGAAGATCGAGCTGGCCGAAGGCGAGCACTACCGGTTCATGGACAGGCTGCGTCAGCAGGCGACGTTCGAGGACGCCACCCTGATCACCATCGACGGCGTGCGGGCCGACTGGCCCGACGGCTGGGGTCTGGTGCGTGCGTCGAACACCACGCCCGCGCTGGTGCTGCGCTTCGAGGCGGACAATGCGGCGGCGTTGGCCCGCATCCAGCAGGTGTTCCGCAAGCAGTTGCTGGCAGTGGACTTCAAACTGAAGTTGCCGTTCCCGTAGGCAGGGCGTCGCCGCGACGTCGAGCTGCGGAACACGCGGCCCGCACCGGAGCCTGCTAGTCGTCCGAGCGCTGCTTGTCCTGGACCGCCTTGACCTCGCGGTAGTGCGCCATCAGCTGGGCCTGCTGCTGCACGGATTGAGCCCGCGCCGCCTGCTGGCGTTGCAGGGTGCCGCGCAGCGAGGCCACCACGTTGCGCTGTCTGGCGATGTTGTCGACCAGGGCCTTCGGCACGGCCTCCTTGCCGTTCTCGATATCGGCGGCGCGGCCCAGCAGGTCGGTCAGCGCCTTCTCCTGGCTGCGCAGGTTGATCCGCGTCGTGTTGATCTGCTGGTCGAAGGTGTCCAGCGCCTGCTGCAGCGAGATCTGGTAGGACTCTTCGTCGGGATAGGCGGACAGCATCTGCGCGTCGGCGTCCGCGCGCTCCTGGATGGCGCGATCCTTCGCGGCCTGTTCGGCAGCCAGCTTGTTGGCGGCCGCCCGCTCCTGGGCGTTCAGCTGGCGCGACACGCGTTGCACCACCAGGCCACGATCGTTGACCAGCTCGTAGCCGTACTTCATCGCCTCGGTGGTGAGGCTGTCGCTGAAATGCACCAGGCCCTGACCGTCGTGCCATTTGTAGCGAACGCCGGTGTTCTGCGCGTACGCCGAAGCGCCCGCGCACAGCACGATGGCAGCAATGATGAGCAATGGTCTACGCATGGATTTCCCTCTTGTCGGCCAGTATAGCCGCGCCGGTCACACTGGCTAGCTGCTGCCCGGCGGGATGCAGGGGCAATCGAGGCTACTGTGACCGGTGTCGTCGCAGTCTATGGGCCGGGGCCGAACTCATGGCTGAACCCCGTACTGCTGCCGATAAGCCAGCAGTCGGGCGTGTTCGGCGCTCAGTTGCGGGCGCTCGCCGGCATAGGCCAGCACGTCGTCGAGGCTGGTGATCGCGATGACCGGGATGCCGTGGTCGGCAGCCACCTCCTGGGCGGCCGAGCGCCGGCCCAGGCCGCGTTCCTGCCGGTCCAGCGCGATCAGCACGCCGGCGGGCGTGGCGCCGTGGGCGCGGATCAGCGCCAGCGATTCACGCACCGCGGTGCCGGCGGTCATCACGTCGTCGACGATCAGCACGCGACCCTGGAGCGGCGCGCCGACCAGTACGCCGCCCTCGCCGTGCTCCTTCGCTTCCTTGCGGTTGTAAGCCCAGGGCAGGTCGCGTTGATGCTGCTCGGCCAGCGCGATGGCAGTGGCGGCGGCCAGCGCGATGCCCTTGTAGGCCGGACCGAACAGCATGTCCACCGGCAGCTCGGCGTTCATCAGCGCGGCAGCATAGGCACGGCCGAGCTGGGCCAGCGCGGCACCGGAATCAATACGGCCCATGTTGAAGAAGTACGGGCTCTGGCGTCCGGACTTCAGGGTGAACTCGCCAAAACGCAGCACCTCGCGCTGCAGGGCCAGTTCGATGAAGTCGCGTTGGTAATCGTGCATGGTCGTCTCGCGCGGTTCGGTTTCGATGCAGCGTGTTCCACGGGCCGGGGAACGCTGGGCGGGCGCCATGGTACAGCCGGCGTCCCGGCGATGCCGATGGCGGGTCCGGGAGACAGGCTTGTTATGATGGTCCATCCGCTTCGGGAGCATCCATGCGCATCATCAGCCTCAATGCCAACGGCATCCGCTCGGCCGCCAGCAAGGGCGTCTTCGACTGGCTGCGCACGCAGGACGCGGACGTGGTCTGCCTGCAGGAGACCAAGGCGCAGGAGGACCAGCTGAGCGACCCGATGTTCCGTCCCGACGGCCATCACTGCTTCTACCGCGACGCCAGCAGCAAGAAGGGGTACAGCGGCGTGGCGATCTACGCGAAACGCGAGCCCGACCAGGTACTGACCGAGCTGGGCTGGGACGAGTTCGACAACGAGGGCCGCTACATCGAGGCGCGCTTCGGCAACCTCAGCGTGGTGTCGCTGTATTTTCCGTCAGGCTCCTCCGGCGACGAGCGCCAGCAGTTCAAGTTCAAGGCGATGGAGTGGATCACGCCGATCTTCGACCAGTGGCTGAAGAGCGGCCGCGACTACGTGATCTGCGGCGACTGGAACATCGTGCACACGAAGAACGACATCAAGAACTGGGCATCCAACCAGAAGAACTCCGGCTGCCTGCCGCAGGAGCGCGCATGGCTGGACCTGCTGTTCCAGCAGCGCGGCTGGGTCGACAGTTTCCGCGCGATCAAGCCCGAGGCGGTCGAATACACCTGGTGGTCGAACCGTGGCCAGGCGCGGGCCAACAACGTGGGGTGGCGGATCGACTACCAGGTCTGCACGCCGTCGCTGCGCGAGCGCATGCAGGCGTGCTCGATCTACCGCGGCCAGCGCTTCTCCGACCACGCCCCGTACATCGTCGACTATGCCGACTGAGTCGGGCGCGCCCAAGCCGGCGAAGCCGTCGGTCTGGCGGGCGTTTGCCCAGCCGGCGGCGTGGACGATGTTCCTGCTCGGCTTCTCCTCGGGCCTGCCGTTTCTGCTGGTGGCCGGCACGCTGGCGTACTGGCTGAAGGAAAACGGCATCAAGCTGGCGGACATCACGATGATAGCCAGCGCCGGCATGACCTACGCGTTCAAGTTCGTCTGGGCGCCCTTGCTGGACCATGGCCGCATTCCCGGCTTCGCCCGGCTCGGACAGCGCCGCGGCTGGCTGCTGTTTGCGCAGCTGGGCGTGGTGATCGGGCTGCTCGCCATGGCGCTGCTGACGCCGGCGCAACTGCCCCTGTTCGTGGTCGCCACGCTGGTGGTGGCGTTCTTCGGTGCGACCCAGGACATCGCTGTCGATGCCTACCGGATCGAGATCGCACCGATCGAGGCGCAGGGCGCGCTGGTGGCCACCTACTCGCTGGGCTACCGGATCGGCCTGCTGCTGGCCGGTGCGGTGGCGCTGATCCTGGCCGACCACCTGCCATGGCGGACGGTCTATGCGCTGATGGCGCTGGCGATGGCCGTGCCCGTGGCGACAACCCTGATGGCGCGCGAGCCCGAGGTGCTGCGGGTGCGCGCCGCGCGCTGGCGCGACGCCATGCGCGAAAGCGTGATTGATCCATTCGCCGATTTCTTCCGTCGCTACGGCTGGGTGCTTGCCTTGGTGACGCTGCTGTTCCTGCTGCTGTTCAAGATGCCGGAGCAGGCGACCATCGGCGGCATCATGAGTCCGTTCTATCGCGACATGGGTTTCTCCAAGACCGAGATCGGCACGATCACGAAGATCTACGGCATCTGGATCGGCATTGTCGGCGTGTTCCTCGGTGGTGCCGCAGTAGCCCGCTGGGGCGCCTGGCGGCCGCTGGGCGTCACCATCGTGCTGTGCGGCTGCAGCAACCTGTTGTACCTGCTGTTGATCGCCCACCCCGGCAACCTGCTGGTGCTGACCCTGGTGATTTCCGGCGAGAACCTCACCCTGGGCATGCTGGGGCCACCGACCGTGGCGTTCCTCTCGTCCCTGGTCAACCGGCAGCACACCGCGACCCAGTACGCGCTGCTCAGTTCGCTGGTGAATCTGCCAGGCAAGCTGCTCGGATTTTTCGCCGGCGGCATCGCGACGGCCACCGGATACGGTGGCTACTTCGTGATCACCGTGCTGGCCGTGCTGCCTTCGATGATGTTGTTCGCGTGGCTGTGGCGATACTTTCGCGGCGCCGAGCGCGAACGGCTGGCGAACGAATCGGGCAGCTGAGGACGCAGCCCGCTCCGCGGGCCCTTAATTGACAACGCGCACAAGCGGACTGCGAAGCAGTCCACGGATTCGTGCTTCCGGCGCCCTGCCCGTTGATGGCTATGCAAACATCGGGGTACAGGGGCATGTGTAACATGGAGTGACGCTTGTGCCGGACATGATCTTGCAACACGTCGACAGCCTGCTCACCGAGCGCATCAGGGCGTTGGCCAAACATCGCCGCTGCTCCATCAATGACGTGATGCTGCAGGCATTGCGTAGCGGACTTGGCATTTCGGTGGCTCACCATTTCAGCGAAAGCCAGCGCGACCCCGACGCCTTCGGCAGCCTCGACGGGCACTGGGAAGATGCCGAACAGGGTGTGTTCCAGGAAGCCCTGCGCGCGCTGGCGCATACCCGGCCGACGCAGCTGGCTCCGGAGCGGATTCGTTACGACGAACCGGCCGCCGGCGCGGAATAGATGGCGCCCAGCACACGGGGACCGCGTGCGCCGGTGACCGACGGAAGGTTGCCCGGCAATCCCAGCAGCCGCTGGCGCGCCAGCCAGGCGAAGGCTGTCGCTTCGAGGAAGTCGGGGTCGACGCCGTAACGCGAGGTGCCGAGAAGCGCCCGGGGCGCCAGCAGTTCCGCCAGCCGCCGCATCAGTGCGCCGTTGTGGACGCCGCCGCCGCAGGCCAGGACTTCGCGGGCATCCGGCGCGTGTTGCGTGATCGCTGCGACGACACTGCGCGCGGTCAGTTCCAGCAAGGTGGCCTGCACGTCGGTCGGTTGCACCGCCGCCAGCCGCAAATGGGTTGCGAGCCAGTCCAGGTGGAAGTATTCGCGGCCGGTGCTCTTGGGCGGCATCAGCGCAAAGTAGGGGTCGTCCAGCAACTGCGCGAGCAGGGCTTCGTCGGCTTGCCCGCTGGCCGCATACCTGCCATCCCGATCGAACGACTCGCCGCGCTGGCGCAGGCACCATGCGTCGAGCAGGCCATTGGCCGGGCCGGTGTCGAAGCCGAGCACGCTGCCATCGGCGCCGAGCACGGTGATGTTGGCGATGCCGCCCAGATTCAACACGACTCGCGTGTGCCCCGGTCGGGCCAGCAGCATCGCGTGCACGGCAGGCAGCAGCGGTGCGCCCTGCCCGCCAGCGGCGATGTCGGCGCGACGGAAGTCCGCCACCACATCGATACGGCAGCGCTCGGCGATGACGCTGGGGTCGCCCAGTTGCAGCGTGAATGGATAGTCGCCGCCGGGCCGATGACGCAAGGTCTGGCCGTGGGAGCCGATCGCGCGGACAGCCGACGCCGGCGTGCCGCTGCGCTCGAGCAGTTCCAGCGCCGCTTCGGCGAAGCCGTGGGCGATCTCCACGTCCAGTCGCCCCAGAGTGTCCAGATCCGGCGCGCTCTCGCCTTGCGCCAGGGCTAGCATGCGCTCGCGCAGCGCGCCGGGCCAGGGGTGCGAGTGACTGGCCAGCAATTGCGGCATGCCACGGGGAAAGCTGACCAGCACGCTGTCGATGCTGTCTGCGCTGGTGCCGGAAATCAGCCCGAGATAAGTCGCCGACGCATCGTCATCCACGAGTGGGATTGCTCAGTTGTCGTGGTTGGCAGGCGTGCTGGCGCGAGCCAGCCTGATGCGCGAGTCCAGTTCGGTGAGGCGCGCCAGCTGCGGCTTGACCACTTCAGCCTTGAATCGCGCCATTTGTGTGGCGGGCAACGGCTCGGGCTTCGGCAGGGTGACCGTCTGCGGATTGCGCTGCTGGCCATTGACGCGGAACTCGTAATGCAGGTGCGGGCCGGTGGCCAGCCCCGTCATGCCCACGTAGCCGATCACCTCGCCTTGGCGCACGCGTTCACCGACGTGCTGGCCCTTCACGAAACGCGACATGTGGCCGTACGCGGTACTGATGGTCTTGTCGTGCTGGATCACCACGAAGTTGCCGTAACCGCGTTCCCAGCCGTGATACTTGATGACGCCATCGCCGGCCGCGTGGATCGGCGTGCCGCTCGGGGCGGCGTAATCGACGCCCTTGTGTGCGCGCATGCGACCGAGGATCGGGTGCAGCCGCGCCGCGGTGAATTTCGAGGAGATCCGGGTGAAGTCGACCGGGATGCGCAGGAACGATTTCTGGATCGGCCGGCCGTCCTCGCTGTACCAGCCGTAGCTGCCGTCCGCCTTCTTGAAGCGGTACGCGGTATAGCGCTTGTCCTGGTTGATGAACTCGGCGGCGATGATGTTGCCCTGGCCGTAACGCACGCCATCGCGGTAGATGTCGTCGTAGATCACCGTGAAGCTGTCGCCGACGCGGATGTCCTGCACGAAGTCGATGTCGTACTTGAACAGGTCGGCAAGCTTGCCCACCATGGCCGCGTCCATGCCTGCCTGATCGCCGGCGGCATACAGGCTGCTGCGGATGACGCCATGGGCGACCTGTTCGCGCAGGTCCATGTCACGCTGCTGGATCGCCAGCGTCGGCTGTGCGCCATCGAGTCGAACGATGGCTCGGCTCGCCTGATCCTGGTCGAAACGAAAACCCCTCAGGCTGCCGTCGCTGCCGAGCAGGAAGTCGAACTCCTGCCCCGGGCGGATGCTGTGCAAGGCGGACTTCGCCGAACCGGCAGCGTCCATGACGCGTTGCAGATCCGCCATGCCAAGGCCGCGTGCGTTGAAAATGTCGGAGAGCGTCTGGCCGGGCTGCACCCGCACTACCTGCCAGTCGTCCACGGTCGGGCTGGTGATGCTGGACGGCAACGCCTTGGGCAGCGCAAGCGGAAGCAATGCGTGGACTTCCGGTGTCGGCGCCGGCCGCATCGCACTGGCCCATGCGGGCATGATGAAGCCGGACAGGGCGGTAATCAGCAAGGCGGTACCAGCCAGTACCAAGCGTTCGCGATGCCAGCGGATCGGTTCGATCTCGCCGGAACGATTGAACGACCAATGTGCACAGCGTTCGTAAAAGTTGGAGTGTCGGCGCTGTGCCTTGCGGCAGATCGCCTGCTTGCGGTTTTGCCGCGTCCCCTGCTTTTCTTCTGCCATGCTGTATCGCCCACGTTACAAAGTACAAACTGCGCGTACCATAACGGGCATGTGTAAAGGGCGTCAATGCCTTTCCCATCAAGGGTTTGCAACACATTCCTTGTTAACACACAATTAACGTTGACGGCACGGTCACACTGCTTGCCGCGACCCACTTTTCACCAGCAGAGAAAGAAACACATGAGCGAGCTCGAGCAGGCGCTGGCCACCATTGCCCGTGGCGCCGACGACATCATCAAGCGGGAAGACCTGGCCGAGCGCCTGAAGACCGGTCGTCCATTGCGGATCAAGGCGGGTTTCGATCCGACGGCGCCGGACCTGCATCTTGGCCACACCGTATTGCTGAACAAGATGCGCCAGTTCCAGGATCTGGGACACCAGGTGATTTTCCTGATCGGCGACTTCACCGGCATGATCGGCGATCCGACCGGCAAGAACGTCACCCGCAAGCCGCTGACGCGGGAAGACGTGCTGGCCAACGCCGAGACGTATGCGGAGCAGGTCTACAAGGTGCTCGACCGAGAGAAGACCGAGCTGCGCTTCAATTCCGAGTGGTTCGGCAAGATGAGCGCGGCCGACATGATCCGACTGGCGGCGCAGCACACCGTGGCGCGCATGCTCGAGCGCGACGACTTCACCAAGCGTTACGCGGCGCAGCAGCCGATCGCGATCCACGAGTTCCTGTATCCGCTGGTGCAGGGCTACGACTCGGTGGCGCTGAAGTGCGACGTCGAGCTCGGCGGCACCGACCAGAAGTTCAATCTGCTGATGGGGCGCGCGCTGCAGGAGCACCACGGCCAGCCGCCGCAGGTCGTGCTGACCATGCCCTTGCTGGAGGGGCTGGACGGCGTCAACAAGATGTCCAAGTCGCTGGGCAACTACATCGGCATCAACGAGCCGGCCATCGACATCGTCACCAAGACCATGAAGATCGGCGACGAGTTGATGTGGCGCTGGTTCGAGCTGCTCAGCTTCGAGGTGTCGCTGGACGAGCTTTCCCAGATGAAGCGGGACATCGCCAGCGGCGCCCTGAATCCACGTGATGCCAAGCTGCGTCTGGCCCGCGAGCTGGCCACGCGCTTCCACGACGCGGCAGCTGCCGAACTGGCGATCGCGGGCTGGCATGCGGTGGTACGTGGTGAGGGCGACACATCGTTGTTGCCGCAGACGGATATCGGCGTGCCCGGTGAGGGCCTTCGCCTGGCGGCTCTGCTCACCGCGGCCGGGCTGACGGCGAGCAACTCCGAAGCGAACCGGAAACTGAAAGAGCGTGCGGTGCGGATCGATGCCGAGGTGGTCGAGGATGCGCAGCGGGTCTTCCATGCAGGCTTCGAAGGCGTACTGCAGGTTGGCAAGCGCAATTTCGCCCGCGTGCGGTTGGTGCAGGGCTGACCGGGGCGTCGTTCCAGCGCTGCGTTCGGTGGACGCGAAAATTAAATTTCGCGTCGGCTCAGCGGTTTGCGCAACATCCGCAAGGTTTCTCTGAAGAAGCGCTTGCCAAACCGAAAACACATCGTATTATTCGCAGCCCGCAGTCGCCCAACGTCGCAAGACGGACCGCCGGGACCTCGAAAAAAGCCTTCACGAGGGTGTTGACGGAGAGGAAAAGCGATGTAGAATGGGCGGCTCACCTAGGACGAAACGTCTTGGGGCGCAAACCGGAAACGGGATGCAAGCGAACGATCTTTGACAGTGTGCGCAGGTGAATTGTGTGGACGTCTTGTGTTGAATGGGTCACGACCTGTCCAAGCAATGCAAGCGTCCCACCAAGTAAAAAGTCAGTAATGAGTTTTGATTGGTTGGGAACAACGCTTCAGAAAGATAGATCATCCATCGCTGCAAGGTGATGACATGGTCGAAAACTTAAGTGAAGAGTTTGATCCTGGCTCAGATTGAACGCTGGCGGCATGCCTAACACATGCAAGTCGAACGGCAGCACAGCAGAGCTTGCTCTGTGGGTGGCGAGTGGCGGACGGGTGAGTAATGCATCGGGACCTACCCAGACGTGGGGGATAACGTAGGGAAACTTACGCTAATACCGCATACGTCCTACGGGAGAAAGCAGGGGACCTTCGGGCCTTGCGCGGTTGGACGGACCGATGTGCGATTAGCTAGTTGGTAGGGTAATGGCCTACCAAGGCGACGATCGCTAGCTGGTCTGAGAGGATGATCAGCCACACTGGGACTGAGACACGGCCCAGACTCCTACGGGAGGCAGCAGTGGGGAATATTGGACAATGGGCGCAAGCCTGATCCAGCAATGCCGCGTGTGTGAAGAAGGCCCTCGGGTTGTAAAGCACTTTTATCAGGAACGAAATACCACGGGTTAATACCCTATGGGGCTGACGGTACCTGAGGAATAAGCACCGGCTAACTTCGTGCCAGCAGCCGCGGTAATACGAAGGGTGCAAGCGTTAATCGGAATTACTGGGCGTAAAGGGTGCGTAGGCGGTTCGTTAAGTCTGTCGTGAAATCCCCGGGCTCAACCTGGGAATGGCGATGGATACTGGCGAGCTAGAGTGTGTCAGAGGATGGTGGAATTCCCGGTGTAGCGGTGAAATGCGTAGAGATCGGGAGGAACATCAGTGGCGAAGGCGGCCATCTGGGACAACACTGACGCTGAAGCACGAAAGCGTGGGGAGCAAACAGGATTAGATACCCTGGTAGTCCACGCCCTAAACGATGCGAACTGGATGTTGGTCTCAACTCGGAGATCAGTGTCGAAGCTAACGCGTTAAGTTCGCCGCCTGGGGAGTACGGTCGCAAGACTGAAACTCAAAGGAATTGACGGGGGCCCGCACAAGCGGTGGAGTATGTGGTTTAATTCGATGCAACGCGAAGAACCTTACCTGGCCTTGACATGTCCGGAATCCTTGAGAGATCGAGGAGTGCCTTCGGGAATCGGAACACAGGTGCTGCATGGCTGTCGTCAGCTCGTGTCGTGAGATGTTGGGTTAAGTCCCGCAACGAGCGCAACCCTTGTCCTTAGTTGCCAGCACGTAATGGTGGGAACTCTAAGGAGACTGCCGGTGACAAACCGGAGGAAGGTGGGGATGACGTCAAGTCATCATGGCCCTTACGGCCAGGGCTACACACGTACTACAATGGTCGGTACAGAGGGTTGCAATACCGCGAGGTGGAGCCAATCCCAGAAAGCCGATCCCAGTCCGGATCGGAGTCTGCAACTCGACTCCGTGAAGTCGGAATCGCTAGTAATCGCGGATCAGCTATGCCGCGGTGAATACGTTCCCGGGCCTTGTACACACCGCCCGTCACACCATGGGAGTGGGTTGCTCCAGAAGGCGTTAGTCTAACCGCAAGGGGGACGACGCCCACGGAGTGGTCCATGACTGGGGTGAAGTCGTAACAAGGTAGCCGTATCGGAAGGTGCGGCTGGATCACCTCCTTTCAAGAAATGACGGCGTGAGTCTTCACGCAAGACGTCCACACAAGACACCTGTACTTCACGCAATCGTTCAACCTAGGTTCCAGGTCGTCTGGTTCAGGTTCTGGGGTTCGATCTCTGGGTCTGTAGCTCAGGTGGTTAGAGCGCACCCCTGATAAGGGTGAGGCCGGTGGTTCGAGTCCACCCAGACCCACCATTATGCCAAGGTTTCCTTGGGGCCTTAGCTCAGCTGGGAGAGCACCTGCTTTGCAAGCAGGGGGTCGTCGGTTCGATCCCGACAGGCTCCACCAAGGTTCGATCCGACGCGTGAAGTATCAGCACACACAAGATTTGTTGAAATCATCCGGCATTGAGGCCGGCGTGATGTTCTTTGAAAACAAGTAAACGAGTGACAAGCGTCTTGGTTCGAAACCGAACCGAGGCAAGTGTTAAGGCACGAAAACGAAGTAACTTGGCTGCACCTGATGAGGGTGCATGCCCCGAGGCGACTTGGGGTTATATGGTCAAGCGACTAAGCGTATACGGTGGATGCCTTGGCAGTCAGAGGCGATGAAGGACGTGGCAGCCTGCGAAAAGTGTCGGGGAGCTGGCAACAAGCTTTGATCCGGCAATGTCCGAATGGGGAAACCCACCGCGCAAGCGGTATTGCATGGTGAATACATAGCCATGCAAGGCGAACCCGGGGAACTGAAATATCTAAGTACCCGGAGGAAAAGAAATCAACCGAGATTCCCTGAGTAGCGACGAGCGAACGGGGACTAGCCCAAAAGCACATTGTGTTCTAGTCAAACGGGATGGAAAGCCCGGCCATAGATGGTGATAGCCCAGTCGACGAAAGGGCACTTTGTGTGAAATTGAGTAAGGCGGGGCACGTGAAACCTTGTCTGAACATGGGGGGACCATCCTCCAAGGCTAAATACTACTGACTGACCGATAGCGAACTAGTACCGTGAGGGAAAGGCGAAAAGAACCCCGGAGAGGGGAGTGAAATAGACCCTGAAACCGTATACGTACAAGCAGTGGAAGCCCGCAAGGGTGACTGCGTACCTTTTGTATAATGGGTCAGCGACTTACTGTCTGTGGCAAGCTTAACCGTATAGGGGAGGCGAAGAGAAATCGAGTCTGAATAGGGCGCATAGTCTCAGGCAGTAGACCCGAAACCGAGTGATCTATCCTTGGCCAGGTTGAAGGTGCGGTAACACGCACTGGAGGACCGAACCCACATCTGTTGCAATAGATGGGGATGAGCTGAGGATAGGAGTGAAAGGCTAAACAAACTCGGAGATAGCTGGTTCTCCTCGAAAGCTATTTAGGTAGCGCCTCGGACGAATCTTCCTGGGGGTAGAGCACTGTTATGGCTAGGGGGTCATCGCGACTTACCAAACCATGGCAAACTCCGAATACCAGGACAGACTATCCGGGAGACACACGGCGGGTGCTAACGTCCGTCGTGAAAAGGGAAACAACCCAGACCCGCAGCTAAGGTCCCAAAGTCATGGCTAAGTGGAAAACGATGTGGAAAGGCATAGACAGCCAGGAGGTTGGCTTAGAAGCAGCCATCCTTTAAAGAAAGCGTAATAGCTCACTGGTCGAGTCGGTCTGCGCGGAAGATTTAACGGGGCTAAGCCATGCACCGAAGCTCGGGGTGTGCACATTTATGTGTACGCGGTAGAGGAGCGTTCCGTAAGCCTGTGAAGGTGTGTTGTAAAGCATGCTGGAGGTATCGGAAGTGCGAATGCTGACATGAGTAACGATAATGGGGGTGAAAAGCCCCCACGCCGAAAGCCCAAGGTTTCCTCGCGCAACGTTCATCGGCGCAGGGTGAGTCGGCCCCTAAGGCGAGGCAGAAATGCGTAGTCGATGGGAAGCAGGTTAATATTCCTGCACTTTTCTTAAGTGCGATGTGGGGACGGAGAAGGTTAGGTCTACCGGGCGTTGGTTGTCCCGGGGAAAGGCGGTAGGCATGGGTCTTAGGCAAATCCGGGACCCTTTATGCCGAGCACCGAGACGAGCCCTTTTGGGCGAAGTGACTGATACCACGCTTCCAGGAAAAGCCACTAAGCTTCAGCTTAAGAAAAACCGTACCGTAAACCGACACTGGTAGGCAGGGTGAGAATCCCAAGGCGCTTGAGAGAACTCGGGTGAAGGAACTAGGCAAAATGGCACCGTAACTTCGGGAGAAGGTGCGCCCTTCGACGTGGTCACATGCGTGACTGAGCGTTGAAGGGTCGCAGTAACCTGGCCGCTGCGACTGTTTATCAAAAACACAGCACTCTGCAAACACGAAAGTGGACGTATAGGGTGTGACGCCTGCCCGGTGCTGGAAGGTTAATTGATGGGGTCAGCCGCAAGGCGAAGCTCTTGATCGAAGCCCCAGTAAACGGCGGCCGTAACTATAACGGTCCTAAGGTAGCGAAATTCCTTGTCGGGTAAGTTCCGACCTGCACGAATGGCGTAACGACAGCGGCGCTGTCTCCACCCGAGACTCAGTGAAATTGAATTCGCTGTGAAGATGCAGCGTTCCCGCGGCAAGACGGAAAGACCCCGTGAACCTTTACTATAGCTTTACACTGAACGTTGAGTTCTTCTGTGTAGGATAGGTGGGAGGCTTTGAAGTGCAGACGCCAGTTTGCATGGAGCCATCCTTGAAATACCACCCTGAAGTGCTTGACGTTCTAACCTCGGCCCGTAATCCGGGTCAGGGACCGTGTATGGTGGGTAGTTTGACTGGGGCGGTCTCCTCCCAAAGAGTAACGGAGGAGCACGAAGGTACGCTCAGCGCGGTCGGACATCGCGCACTGTGTGCAATGGCATAAGCGTGCTTGACTGCGAGATCGACGGATCAAGCAGGTACGAAAGTAGGTCATAGTGATCCGGTGGTTCTGTATGGAAGGGCCATCGCTCAACGGATAAAAGGTACTCCGGGGATAACAGGCTGATACCGCCCAAGAGTTCATATCGACGGCGGTGTTTGGCACCTCGATGTCGGCTCATCACATCCTGGGGCTGTAGCCGGTCCCAAGGGTATGGCTGTTCGCCATTTAAAGTGGTACGCGAGCTGGGTTCAGAACGTCGTGAGACAGTTCGGTCCCTATCTGTCGTGGGCGTTGGAGATTTGAGGGGGGCTGCTCCTAGTACGAGAGGACCGGAGTGGACGTTCCGCTGGTGTTCGGGTTGTCATGCCCATGGCATTGCCCGGTAGCTACGAACGGAAGTGATAACCGCTGAAAGCATCTAAGCGGGAAGCACGCCCCAAGATGAGATCTCCCGAGAGCTTGACTCTCCTTAAGGCACCATCAAGACTAGGTGGTTGATAGGTCAGGTGTGGAAGTGCAGCAATGCATTGAGCTAACTGATACTAATGAGCCGTGAGGCTTGACCATATAACCCCAAGACGCTTCGTTCGTTCCCGAAGCTTGTCTGATTCGAATTTCACCTCGACGCTTGTCACTCGTTTACGATTTATAACGTGAGTTTCCACTCACGGAAATGTCTGGTCAGCTGTATTGACCGGGCCTTTCAAGAAGATGTGGAGCCGGCGCAACAGCGCTGCTCCCACCCCTTCCCTGGCGGCCATAGCGGCGTGGTCCCACCTGATCCCATCCCGAACTCAGAAGTGAAACGCGCATGCGCCGATGGTAGTGTGGCTTTGCCATGCAAGAGTAGGTCACCGCCAGGGGCTTTATCCTGAAACACCCTCACCGGAAACGGTGGGGGTTTTTCTTTGGCGCGGTCGCGGTGGCGACCGCCGGTCGCAGCCCGCAACAGGTCACCGCCAAGGGTTTTTTGTTCCAAGGCCTCCCAATCGGGGAGGCCTTCGTCTTTGTGGCGTTTGATGGATTGTTCTTCCGTGTGGATCACCGTTGCCGGGCCAATCCATCGCCTATGATGAACCTCCTTCAGTCAGCGCCTCACGCCAGGAGCGGCTCTTGTTCATTCACGTGGAAACCCGGCGCCGTCCCCGTTGGCATTGGGCCACCCTGCTGGTGGTGTCGTTCTGCGTCTTGTGCTTTGTGGTTCTGGCGCTGACGCCACCGGCGCAGCGGATCTCCCTGTTGCTGGAATGGGGCACGATCCCGGCGAACATCTTCGATCCCCATGAGGCGCTGCTGCCGCAGTTGACCGATCCGGCCCTGTTGCGGCTGTTCACCGCGCTGTTCATTCACGTCACGTGGCTGCACTTGCTGAGCAACCTGCTCTTCCTGGTGATCTTCGGATTGCCCGGAGAGCGTGCTTTGGGCTCGCTTCGCTTTCTGCTTCTGTTCGTGGTGGGCGGCATCGTGGCGAACCTGATTGGCGCACTGTCGCTCGCGGGGGTGAGGCTGCCGATCATCGGCTGCAGCGGGGCTGTCTCGGCTGTGGTGGGCACCTATGTAGCCCTGTTCCCGCGGGCACGACTGGGCCTGGTGTTGCCACTGGGTCTCTATCTGGAATTTGTCCGGGTCCCGGCCTTTCTCCTGATCGGCATCTGGGTGTTGCTGCAACTGCTGTTCAGCTATGCCGGGCCCAGCTACGGCGCCTACGTGTGGTGGGCGCATATCGGCGGGTTCTTGTTCGGCGTGATGTTCGCCCTGTTCGCCCGCGAAGGCATAGCGCGTCGCCTGCGAGGCTGATGTTTCAGGACGCGCCGTCGTCCTGCAGATGGGCGTTGGCGAATCGGCGCAACACGCGTCGAGCGAGTGGCGTGGCGCCGACTTCGCCGAATACGCGTTTCGGATCGCTGCCTTCGCGATGCATGTCGGAGTGCTTGCGCCGGATATAGGCGCGCATCACCTCGGCATTGAATTCCGGATGGAACTGCACACTCAGCGCGTGCGGGCCGTAACGCAGCCACTGATGAGGGTCCCTGGCCGAGCGGGCCAGCACGGCAGCCTCCGCCGGTGCTTCAAGCACGCTTTGTTCGTGCGTGGTATGCGCCCGAAAGTGCGGCGGAAGGCCAAGAGCCAGAGAGTCGCGCTTGCCGGCGTCGGTGAGTTCGATGAGCTGGGTGCCTATTTCGCGCCCGCCTGGAAGGTAACCCACCGTGCCGCCCAGGGCATGGGCCATCAACTGATGGCCATAGCACACGCCGAACAGCGGCAGGCTGACATCCATGGCATCGCGGATCCATCCCGCGGTGAGCTCGCTCCAGTGCGCCCGTTCGGTGACCATGGCTGCCGAACCCGTGATGATGGCCCCAGCGATTTCTTTCGGTGGCGGCAGGGCTTCGCCATTGGCGACATCGACAACTTGCAGCCGCCGTGGCTGCAGGCCGGCGCTCAGCCGGAACCAGTGGGGAAAGTCGCCGTGGCGGGCACGAATGGGGTCCGGGGCGCGGCCGGTGCGGATGATCAGGACGGGTTTCATGCAGGGCTGAGTTCGGGTTGCAGTCAGGGCCGTCCGTCTTCGAGGGCGTCGATCGGCGGCAGCACGGTGAGAATTTCCTGCACGGTGGTCAGGCCCGCAGCCACCTGGTCCGCGGCGGAGATGCGCAAGGGGCGCATCCCCTCGGACAGTGCGGCCTGGCCGAATCCGCTCAGGTCGAAGTGGGCCGAAACCATCCCGCGCAGGCGGGGCGACAGTTTCAGCATCTCGTAGATGCCGGTGCGACCGAGGAAGCCGGTATTGCGACATTCCAGACACCCGACGGGCTGGAACACCTGCGCCGGAAGCGGCAAATCCCAGCCATGGACGAGCACGTTCCAGGCGTGGGGCTCCTGCACGCTGGCCCGCTTGCAATGCGGGCAGAGGGTGCGTACCAGTCGCTGCGCCACCACGCCGGTAAGGGTCGACTGGATCAGATAGTGGGGAACGCCCAGGTCGAGCAGGCGGGTGACTGCGCTCGGCGCATCGTTGGTATGCAGCGTGGACAGCACCAGGTGCCCGGTGAGCGAGGCCTGCACGGCCATCTGGGCAGTCTCCAGGTCGCGGATCTCGCCGATCATGATGATGTCCGGGTCCTGTCGCAGCAGTGTCCGGACGCCGGCCGCGAAATCCAGGTCGATCGCCGCGTGTACCTGCATCTGGTTGAACTCCGGCGAGACCATCTCGATCGGATCTTCCACGGTGCATACGTTGAGCTCGGGCGTGGCCAGATGCTTCAGCGTGGAATACAGCGTGGTGGTCTTGCCCGAGCCGGTCGGACCGGTGACCAGCACGATGCCGTGCGGACGCTCGACCATGCTGCGCCAGTTCGCACCCTCGCCAGGCGAGAAGCCCAGTTGCGCGAAGTCCTTCACTACCAGGTCGGGATCGAAGATGCGCATCACCACCTTCTCGCCGAATGCGGTGGGCATGTTGGAGATGCGCAATTCGACCTCGCGCCCGGAGGAAGACCGTGTCTTGATGCGGCCGTCCTGCGGGCGACGCTTCTCGGCGACGTCCATGCGCGCCAGGATCTTGATGCGGGCGGTGACCGCGGTCATCACCGGCGAGGGCAGCTCGAAAACCTTCTGCATGATGCCGTCGATGCGGAAGCGGATATGACCCGTTTCGCGGCGTGGCTCCAGGTGGATGTCGGAGGCCCGCTGCTCG
The DNA here is from genome assembly GCF_040208325.1 of Rhodanobacter sp. IGA1.0. Taxonomy (NCBI): domain Bacteria; kingdom Pseudomonadati; phylum Pseudomonadota; class Gammaproteobacteria; order Lysobacterales; family Rhodanobacteraceae; genus Rhodanobacter; species Rhodanobacter sp. IGA1.0. The sequence continues at coordinate 3,659,261 of NZ_CP157948.1, read as the reverse complement.
AACGCGTACTGCAGCAGCCAGTCGACGATATGCACCACGTGGCGATCGTCCGCACCGACTTCACCGCTCTTGCCCAGCTCGACCAGTTGTTCGAAGTTGAGGATGGCCGACGAGGCGTCGCTGCCGTTCTTGGCGTCCTGCGCCAGCTGGATCGAGCGCTGGACGCCGTAGAACTCCTGCAGGTAGCGATTGATGTCGATGGGACTGGCCACCACCCGCCGGATGTCCCGGCGCAGCATCTGGCTGAGATCCGGCGCCCAGCCGGACTCGAACGGTTCGCACGTGGCGAACGTCACTTCTCCCGGTGCGGCCGCGATCGGCAGGATGCGGTGCCGCTTGGCATAGGCCTGGCTGACCACCTGGGTCGCCGCCGCGACATTGATCTTCATCGGGTCGATCTTCAGATACGGCAGTCCGGCGTGGCCGGCCAGCCATTCTGTCAGGCCTTCCAGGCTCAGCGGACGGCCCGGATCGCGCTGGTTGACCAGTTTGGCGTTGGCGATCACCACCAGCGGATGCAACTCCACCGTGCTGCGACCGGCCCGGTTGCCGATGCGGACCTGCTTGGCGTCGTCGGCAAGCAGATAGCCATCCACGACCAGGGCCGCCAGCAGTTCGTCCAGCTCCAATCGACCCCGGCGGCCAAGCAGTGAAGCGATTTGCGGTGAAGCGGCCATCCGGTGGTATCCCCCGTGCATTTCCGGGCGCAGCCCAGTGCGAAAGCAAGCTGCGGCTATACTAACGCGCTTTAATCCAGGTCACGGAAAGCCATGTCCGCACGCACCTTCCAGGATGTGATCCAGACCCTCAACCGCTACTGGGCGGCGCAGGGTTGTGTGCTGTTGCAGCCGCTCGATACCGAGGTCGGCGCCGGCACCTTCCATCCCGCCACCTTCCTCCGGGCATTGGGTCCGGAACCCTGGGCAGCCGCCTATGTGCAGCCGTCGCGTCGTCCCACCGATGGTCGCTACGGCCAGAATCCCAACCGCCTGCAGCATTACTACCAGTATCAGGTGGTGATGAAGCCCAATCCCGAGAACATCCTGGAGTTGTACATCGGCTCGCTCAGGGAGCTGGGGCTGGATCCGCTGGTGCATGACCTGCGCTTCGTCGAGGACAACTGGGAGTCGCCCACGCTCGGCGCCTGGGGACTCGGCTGGGAAGTCTGGTTGAACGGCATGGAAGTGACCCAGTTCACCTACTTCCAGCAGGCTGGCGGCCTGGAATGCCGCCCGGTGACCGGCGAGATCACCTACGGCCTGGAACGGCTGGCCATGTATCTGCAGAACGTGGACAACGTCTACGACCTGATCTGGACCGATGGGCCGCGCGGCACGGTGACCTACGGCGACGTGTTTCACCAGAACGAGGTCGAGCAGAGCACCTACAACTTCGAACACGCCAACGTGCCCGAGTTGTTGCGCTGGTTCGATGTCTGCGAGGCCACCGCCAACCAGCTGATCGGCGCCAACCTGCCCTTGCCGGCCTACGAGCAGGTGATGAAGGCCAGCCATACCTTCAATCTTCTCGATGCGCGCCGTGCGATCAGCGTCACCGAGCGCCAGCGGTACATCCTGCGTGTACGCACGTTGTCGCGCAGCGTCGCCGAAACCTATGTGGCACAGCGCGAAAAACTCGGTTTCCCGGGCCTGAAACAGGCTCCCACTGCGGGCCACAAGGAGCAGGCTGCATGAGCGCCGCCAAGTCACTGCTGATCGAGCTGGGTACGGAAGAATTGCCACCGAAGGCGCTCGACGAATTGTCTGCCGCGTTCCTGCGCGGAATTTGCGACGGGCTGGCCAGGCGCAACATCGGCGCCGCGCTCGACCAGGCGCAAGGCTATGCCTCGCCACGTCGTTTGGCCGTCCATGTTCCCGCCGTGGTAGTGGCCCAGCCGGAGCAGACGATCGAGCGCCGGGGTCCCGCGCTGAGCGCCGCGCTGGATGCCGAAGGCCAGCCCTCGAAGGCCCTGCTGGGGTTTGCGCAGTCATGCGGCGTCGATGTGGGCGCTCTGGAAAAACTTGAAACCGACAAGGGCAGCTGGTTCGTCTGGCGCAGCGTGAAGCCGGGGCAGCCGGTGGCGGCATTGCTTCCGGAAATCGTCGACGAAGCGCTGAAGGCGTTGCCGATCCCGCGCCCGATGCGCTGGGCCGACCACGACTACAGTTTCGTGCGGCCGGCCCATTGGCTGGTGATCCTGCACGGCGCCGAGATCGTCGATGGCGAAGTTCTAGGGCTGCGCAGCGGACGCAAGTCACGCGGCCATCGCTTCATGCATCCGCAGCCGGTGCACGTGGCCGATGCCGACGGCTGGCTCGATGCCATGCGTGCCTGCAACGTGCTGGCCGATCCTCGCGAACGGCGCCAGCGCATCCAGGACCAGATCGAAAAGGTGGCGGGTGCCACCGGCGGCGTGCCTCGACTGGATGACGCCCTGCTGGACGAACTGGCCAACCTCACCGAATGGCCGGTGGCGATCGCCTGCACCTTCGAACGCGACTTCCTTGCCGTACCGCCCGAGGCGTTGGCCACCACCATGGTGGCGAACCAGAAGTTCGTTCCGGTGTTCGACGCCGGCGGCAGCCTCACCGAGCACTTCATCGGCATCGCCAACGTCGAAAGCACGAACCCTTCCGAGATCCGCAAGGGTTACGAGCGCGTGATCCGGCCCCGCTTCGCCGATGCCAAGTTCTTCTGGGACGAGGATCTCAAGACCCCGCTGGCCGGATACCAGGAGCAGCTCAAGGGAGTCACTTACCAGCAGGCGCTGGGCAGCCTGTGGGACAAGAGCGTGCGCGTGGCGGAGCTGGCGCGGATCATCGCCAACCGGACCGGTGTCGACGCCGGCGCGGCCACGCGGGCGGCCAGCCTGGCCAAGTGCGACCTGCTGACCCGCATGGTCGGCGAGTTCCCCGAATTGCAGGGTGTGATGGGGCGTTACTACGCCAGCCACGACGGCGAACCGGCGGTCGTGGCCGAGGCGCTGGACAGCTATTACCAGCCACGCTTCGGCGGTGATCGCATTGCCGCGGACAAGCTGGGCCAGGTGCTGGCGGTGGCCGAACGGTTCGATACCCTGGCGGGCATCTTTGCCGTCGGCATGAAGCCCGGCGGCAACAAGGATCCCTTCGCCCTGCGCCGCGCCGCGCTGGGGCTCGCGCGCACCCTGATCGAAGGTGGCCTGGAACTGGATTTGCGCGGAAGCTTCATCGAGGCTCTGGAACTGATACCGGATGCAGCTCTCGCCGCAGGACTCAAGCCCGGCAAGGATGGCAAGCCACCGGCGCTCAACGCCGCCCAGCGGCGCGCCATCCTGCTCGATGAACTGTACGACTTCGTGCTCGACCGGCTGCGTGGCTATTACGCCGAGCAGGGCTTCGACCACAACCAGTTCGAAGCGGTGCTGGCGGTGCAGCCCGCCAGCCTGGCCGATTTCGATCGACGCCTGCGTGCCGTTGCCGAGTTCGGTCGCCGCGCCGAGGCAATGAGTCTGGCTGCCGCCAACAAGCGCGTCGGCAATATCCTGCGCAAGCAGGCCGAAGAGACGGGGGCACCGCCGATCGGGCGGGTCGTGGATCCAGCCCGCTTCGAAACCGACGCGGAACGCGAGCTGGCCGATGCCCTGGCCTCGGCACAGCACGACAGCGCTGCCGCGCTGGACGCCGGAGACTATGCGGCTGTTCTGGCGCGCCTGTCCCAACTGCAGGCGCCCGTCGATGCATTCTTCGAGAGCGTGCTGGTGAATGCCGACGACCCGGCCGTGCGCGCCAACCGCCTCGCGCTGCTCAACCAGCTGAAGACGCAGTTCGGCGCGATCGCCGACATCGCGCTGCTCTAGGGCAGGAGAACTCCTGCCCTGGCCATGATTGAAGCGGGATCAGGCCGGACTGCGGTCTTTACGGATCCGTTCGGCGAGCTGCTCGTTGAACGTCACCATGGCGAGGGGATCCACGTGGGAACCGCCGGGTCCGAGCATCTCATAGAGCTGGCTCAACAAATCTGTGTTCTCGGACAGCGAAAGTTGGTTGCCTGCCAAACTCAGCTCTGACTGCAGGATGCGAACGGCAGTATCCAGCCGCCGCGCATCAACGGTCGCCGGCGTGGCTGCCTGGCCTTGAGCAGGGTTCACCTTGGCGTGAGAGCGGTTGGGTGCGGCGTCTTCCGAGCTGTACTGTTCGTCGCTGCCCATATAGGTGGGGTCGACCTGCAACGTACCTTCGCCGGCCACAAGCCAGACCAGCGAGATTCCCAGCGTCTTGGCCAGCGTTACGCAACGCGCGCGCGACGGGTCGGTGTTGCCATCTCGCCAACTGCGAACCACGCCCTCGGAGAAGCCACACATGCGGGCGATTTCCGTAGCACTTCCCACGCGCTGGATCAGCAATTTGATGCGTTCAGCGAATGTTTCCGTGGCTTGCCGCTGGGTACTGAGTTGCGTGTCCATCAAGAATACCGTTCTATATCGAGGGGAAATTGGCACTAGCGTAAGTTTATGACAGAAGTCAAGTAATGAAGCCTCCAGAAAAAGTTACGGAAGTGTTGACCTCCGTGATTTCTTGAATTAACGTCGCAGTAACTTGCGCTAGAGGTTGCGCAGGAACGTGCGTTAAATCATGCGGATGGACCGGGCTAAGCACCTTGCTTGGGCTGTGGCCGTTGGATATTTGAACACAATTAAAGTTTCATGTGCCCGAAAGCTTCGGGCTGAACTTGGGGAGTTGCCACTTATGAATTCGCGTAAAAATTTCACGGCGCGCCAGTTGCGTCATACTTCACTGGCGATCGGTCTCGGTCTGTGCTTGATCGGTACCGGAGCGGTGGCGCAGTCGACCACCGGCAGCATCTTCGGTCAGGTTCAGGCGGGAAGCGGCGAAACGGTACTGGTCAAGAGCTCGTCTGGCGTCACCCGCCAGGCCACTGTCGACTCGACGGGTCGTTATGCGGTGGATTCCCTGCCGCTGGGCAACTACACGGTCACGCTGCAGCATGACGGCCAGACCGTCGACTCGCGCTCCAACGTCACCTTGCGTGTGGGCTCGGGTACCGAAGTGTCGTTCGGTGGGCAGAATGCCCAGACCCTGTCGGCGGTGACGGTGCAGGCCAACGCCCTGCCCAGCATCGACGTCAGCGGCGTCGACTCCCGCACGGTCATCACCGCCGATCAGCTGGCCCGTCTGCCGTTGGCGCGCAGCGCCGAGGCCATCGCCTTGCTGGCTCCTGGCGTGGTCCAGGGTAGCGGCCTGTTCACCAATCTGACCGGTGGCTCGGTGGTCTCGTTCGGTGGCTCCTCGGTGACCGAGAACGCGTATTACATCAACGGCTTCAACACCACCGATCCGCTCAGCGGCTTCGGCGGCATCACCCTGCCGTATGGCGCCATTGACCAGCAGGAAATCATGAGCGGCGGCTACGGCGCCGCTTACGGTCGTTCCGACGGCGGCGTGATCAGCCAGGTCGGCAAGCGCGGCACCAACGAGTGGCACTTCGGTGGCCAGATCCAGTGGACCCCGAAGGATCTGCGTTCCGATCCGGACAACTGGTACTACGTCAACAAGGACGGCTCGCGGGGCGCCATGCGCCAGTACCGCAAGAACAACAAGTCCTGGACCACCACGGTGGACGCCTATGTCGGCGGCCCGCTGATCAAGGACAAGTTGTTCATCTTCGCGGCTGTCGAAGCCGAGCGCCAGCAGGGCGAGTCGACCGGTTCGAACGTGGCGCCGTTCGTCGACCACTACCGCTATGACAACCCGAAGTGGTACGGCAAGCTGGACTGGAACATCACCGACAGCAACATCCTCGAGCTGACCGGTGCGTCGAACAAGTCGTCCTACCAGGGCGTCTTCAACGACTTCGACTACGACACCCTGAAGGAAGGCGGTTTCAACAGCAACGACACCCACACCAAGAACGGTGCGGATGTCTATTCGGCCAAGTTCACCAGCTACATCACCGATGACCTGACCGTGACAGCCCTGTACGGCAAGATGAAGGGCACCTGGTACAGCAGTGTCGCCGACTACGATCCGACCTATCCGTACCTGTTCGGCGCTCAGGATCAGAACCCACTGTACAACGGCGGCAATACGATCACCAACAGCCAGACGGTATCGACGATCGCCCTGCCTGGCCATCGCTCGACCAACACGAACCTGCGCATCGACCTGAGCTACAAGCTTGGTGACCACACGCTGACCGCCGGTATCGACAACCAGGATCAGAAGAACGTCGATGGCGGCACCAAGTTCCCCGACGGCGGCCTCGGCTACGCCTGGGAGTACAACCCGCCGGTGGACGACACCGATCCGAATGCCTATATCGTGGGCGGTCCGGGCACCGCTCAGCCGGGTGCCGACTGGCATAACTCGCCGTGGGTGGCGGGTGCAGGCGGCTACGCAGGTGGCGAAGACGGCTATTACGTCGCCAAGTACCTGTACCACGACAACGCTTCGGTTCGCGTGGCACAGCGCGCGCAGTACGTCGAGGACAGCTGGCAGGTGAACGATCGCTGGTTGGTCAAGCTCGGTCTGCGCAATGACCAGTTCACCAACTACAACGCCGTGGGCGAACCGTATCTGCGCCTGACCAGCCCGCAGTGGGCGCCGCGCGTGGGCTTTAGCTGGGACGTGAACGGTGATTCCAGCTTCAAGGTCTACGGCAACGCCGGCCGCTACTACCTCGCGTTGCCCACCAGCGTGGCGCTGCGCTCGGCCGGTACCTCGCTGTACACCCGCCAGTACTACACCTACACCGGCATCGACGCCAACGGCATTCCGACCGGCCTGACCCCGATCGATACCTATCTGGGCGCTGGTGCCCCGGTATCGGCCAACGGCGAGTACGGCCAGGCCCGCGATCCGAAGACCTCGGCGTCGACCAACCTGAAGTCGGAATATCAGGACGAGTACATCTTCGGCTTCGACAAGAAGCTGGGCGACTCCTGGGTCTATGGCGCCAAGGCGACCTACCGCAACCTGCGCAACGCGATTGACGACATCGGCGACAACATCTCGATCATCGCCAAGATGAACGCGATGGGCATCGACCCGAACAGCTACGACGCCACCCGCGTGCCGGCGAGCATCCTGATCAACCCGGGCAGCACCTCCTACTTCAACATCCCGAAGCTGGGTGGCGGCTACTACACCGTGCAGATGGACTGGAAGAACGACTTCCACTTCAACACCACGATGAAGCGCAAGTACTACGGCCTGGATCTGTATCTGGAACATCCGTTCGACGGCAAGTGGTACGGCAAGGTCGACTACCTGTTCTCGCGCAGCTACGGCAACAGCGAAGGCCAGGTGCGCACGGACATTGGTCAGAGCGACGTTTCGGCAACGGTGGACTGGGACTACGCGGCGACGATGGACTACGCGAACGGCGCACTGGCCAACGACCGCCGTCACCAGATCAAGGCATACGGCTCGTACCAGATTGCACCGGAGTGGATGCTGTCGGGCAACCTGGCAATCCTGTCCGGCTCGCCGAAGACCTGCCTGGGCCGCTATGGTGCCGCCCAGACCAATCCGGGTCTGGGTTATGGTCCGTACTATCACTTCTGCAACGGCGTGCCGTCGTCGCCGGGTGATACGCGCAACCCGTGGACCTACACGCTCAGCCTGAGCGCGGAATACCGGCCGGAGTGGGCGGGCAAGAAGCTGGCGTTCAACGCGATGGTCAACAACGTGTTCGACAGCCAGAAGATCACCCAGACCTATCCGATCTCGACCAGTGCGAGCTTCGGTCGCCCGTACAGCATGCAGACGGGTCGTTACTTCCGCTTCGGTGCGTCGTACGACTTCTGATGATCTGAAGTAATACACTTGTGGTAGTTGCACAAAAGGCCGCCGGGTTACCCCGGCGGCCTTTTCATGTCTGGCAGCTATGCCGAGCGATGGGTGGCTGCCGTCGCAATGGCTGGAGTCAGCGGCAATAATGCGCAGGAGAGGGCGTCGCTGCTCGACAGTTGCGACGAAACGATGCATCCAAGGACAACCGCATGAGCCAATTCGCATTGCTGGGCAAGCGCCGTTTCGCGCCGTTCTTCTGGACCCAGGCGCTGGGTGCCTTCAACGACAATGCGTTTCGCAATGCGCTGGTGATGCTGGTGGCCTACCAGATGGGCCTGAGCGAACACGTCGCCTCAATCTATACGAATCTTGCGCCGGCGCTGTTCATCATTCCGTTCTTCCTGTTCTCCGCCACCGCCGGGCAGCTGGCCGAGAAGTACGAGAAGACGCGGATCATCCGCTACGTGAAGCTGTTCGAGATCGGCGCGATGGGGCTGGCCGCCTATGGCTTCTACACGCACCACACTTCGTTGCTGCTGGTGGTGCTGTTCATGATGGGCATGCACTCGACCATGTTCGGGCCGATCAAGTACGCGATCCTTCCCCAGGCGCTGAAGCGTGACGAGCTGGTCGGTGGCAACGGCCTGGTCGAGATGGGCACGCAGATGGCGATGCTGGTGGGCATGATCGCCGGAAACTCGCTGATGCTGGTGGCCGGTGTCGGTCCCTTGCTGGCCTCGGGCGCCACCATCGCGGTGGCCGTGGCCGGCTACCTTGTCTGCCGCAGGATTCCGCCGGCACCGGCGACCGCGCCGGAGCTGAAGTTCAACTGGAACATGTTCAGCGAAACAGCCCGCGTACTGGCGATAACCCGGGCCGACCGCCCGGTGTTCAACGCAATACTTGGCATTTCCTGGTTCTGGTTTTTCGGCACGGTCCTGATCGCGCAGTTGCCGATCTATACGCGCGAGACGCTGGGTGGCGATGGCTCGGTCAATACGCTGGTACTGACCCTGTTCTCAATCGGCACCGGTGCGGGGGCGCTGCTGTGCGAGCGCATGTCGGGTCGCCGTGTGGAAATCGGCCTGGTTCCGCTGGGCGCGTTCGGGCTGACCGCGTTTGGCGTGGACCTGTACCTCGCGCGTCATGGCATGGCCGCGGTGCGCGGACTGGACTGGCTGGGCTTCCTGCATTCGGCCGGAAGCTGGCGGATCGCGCTGGACCTCACCCTGATCGGCGCGTTCGCGGGGTTCTACGTGGTGCCGCTGTTTGCCTACGTGCAGGCGCGCGCGCCGCGCGAGAAGCTGTCGCGGATCATCGCCGGCACCAACATCCTCAACGCCCTGCTGATCGTGCTGGCGTCGGGCTTCGGACTCGGCCTGGGCATGCTGGGCTTTGGCGCGTCGCAGATCTTCCTGGCGGCCTCGCTGCTCAACGTGCTGGTGGCCTGGTACATCTTCACCCTGGTGCCCGAGTTCGTGATGCGCTTCATCACCTGGGTGCTGGTGAACACCTTGTACCGCGTGCGCGTGGACGGCAGCGAAAGGATTCCCGAAGAGGGTCCCGTCCTGCTGGTGTGCAACCACGTCAGCTTCATGGATCCGCTGCTGCTGATGGCCAACCTGCGCCGTCCCATGCGTTTCGTGATGTATTACAAGATCTTCCGGATCCCCGTGCTCAGCTTCGTGTTCCGTACGGCGAAGGCGATCCCGATCGCCGGTCACCGGGAAGACCCCGCCGTGCTGCAAGAGGCCTACGATGCGATCGACGTCGCGCTGGCCAATGGCGAGGTGGTCTGCATCTTCCCCGAGGGTGGACTCACCGGCGATGGCGCCATCGCGCCGTTCCGGGCGGGCGTGGAGAAGATTCTCGCCAGGCGGCCCGTGCCGGTGGTGCCGATGGCCCTGCGCGGCCTGTGGGGCAGCGTATGGAGCCGGCGTGACTCGATGCTGGGCCGTTCCCGCCTGCCTCGCCGTTTCCGCGCACGGGTGGAACTGGTGGTTGATGCGCCACGGCAGCCGGAGAACGCCGGCGCCGCGGCACTGGAGGCGCGGGTTCGCGAGTTGCGCGGCGACCTGGCCTGATCGAGTCGGTCAGCCCAGCCAGCTGCCGATCACCACCAGCGCCACCACGCTCAACCACGCCAGCAACGCCCGCAACAGCGCTCCGCGCAATCGCCGCAGCTCGCCAAGCGGATCGCTGTGTTCCTCGGCGTAACCGTCACCCGCCTCGATGTCGATGACCACGTCGGCCTTGGCAGCAGCGCCCAGAAAGCCGGGGCCGCTGCTGTACCAGCTGGTTGGCGCCGAGCGGCTGTGCCAGCGACGCCATGCGTCGATCACGGCATCCCAATGGCCGACCACGGCCAGGGTGAAAGTCAGCAGCTGGGCTGGCAGCCAGTCCAGCACATTGGCGACATGGCCGGCGATGTGCCGGGTGGGCGGGTCGAGGTGCAGCGAGTCGTCGCGGCCCAGCGTCTGCCCCAGCCGGTAGAGCAGGGCGCCCACGGGCCCGAGCAGGAAGAACCAGAGCAGCACCGCGAAACGCCGACGCAATGCGGCGTAGGCCACGGCCTCGCCGAGCGCGGGAGCGTTCCAGGCGACCGGGTTGCCATCGTCGGCCAGGGCCTGCGCCGCTGCCTCGCGGCTGGCGTCGTCCGGGGCGCGCAGGATCGCCTCCAGATCCGCCTCGAATTCGCGCGGACCGAAGCAATACAGCAGCGCTGCCAGCGCGAACAGCAGGCGCAACAGTTCGCCCAGCGGCGACCATCCCAGCATCCATACGACCAGCACGCACAGCGCCGTGGGCAGCAGCAGGATCACCGCCACCCGGGCCGCGCCGCTGGTATCACCCAGCTGGGCTACCCAGCGGCGAAACCAGCCGTCACCACGCCAGCGCGCCAGTTGCGGCGCGAGGTGCAGCAGGCCAAGGGCGAGCAGGACGACAAGCAGACGAATGGCCATGGGGAAGCAACTTCGCAGGGACTGGGGCCATTGTATGCGACCGCCCGGGCGCCTCGGTGCCTCGTCGTGCGTTCAATCGCCGAAAATGGCCTGGTGCGAGATCGCTTCGACGGTGTGGTCGCCGGCCGCATGCGGAACCTGCGGGCCACAACCATCAGCCTCCAGCGCGCGGTCCATCAACTGGCCGGTGATGAACTGATTGGCGCTGTGCTCCATCTTCATGCGGACGTACTTGCAGCGGCTGGCTCCGGCCATCCTGTGCACCACCTGCTGCAGGCTTGGCTTGTCGTCGAGGGAAAGGCCGCGAATGCGTGCGATGTCCGTTCCGGGAAGGCGCACCCTGGTTGGCGCTGACCCCATGCCTGCATGGCCCTCCAGGATCGGCGAGTGGTAGTCCTCCGCAACCGGCGACGGCTCGGTCAGCACAACCGCTGGAGCCGGGTCCGCCGCCCGAACCGGGCTGGTCGGGGCCACCGCGAGCGGTCGCGAGACCGGTCGCGCCTGGCGCGAGCGTCCCGGCATCGGACGTGCGGAGGATGGTTGGCGCATCCGTGTCACCAGCCGGATTCGCAGCGCATCATGGCTTGCGGGTTGCGCGTGTGAGCGGGGCGGGCGCGGCGCGACCGGCCCGAACAACAACGCCAGCAGGCCAAGATGCAGCGAGATCACCAGGCCGAGAATGCCTCCGCGCCGGAACGCCGCCCGCCAGCCAGGTCGAAGAACGGACGTCTTCCGCGCCTGCAGAGGGGTGCTTCCATGCGCCATGTCCGATTCCGTGATGAGCTGCGACGAATCAGACCGCCTGCGCGTCACCAAGTTCTCGGCGGGGGCTCAAGGTGCCGCGGCCGCCTCCACCAGCGCGGCCAGATCGAGTCCGGATCGAGATTGCAGCCAGTACGTCAGCAACTGATAGGACACCGACAGCCGCGTGGACGGGACAAAGCTGCCGTCGGAAATGCCGTCGACGATCTGTTGCGGCGTGAACCAGCGGGCGTCTTCCAGTTCGTGATCGCGCCGGGCAATGTGTCGTGAACGCGCCGTGGCGATGAAGCCGACCATCAACGAGGCAGGCATCGGCCACGGTTGCGAGGAGTGGTAGCGCACCTCGTCGACGATCACGCCGGCTTCCTCGGCGACTTCGCGGCGAACCGCATCCTCCAGCGCCTCACCCGGTTCGACGAAGCCAGCCAGCGTGGAGTAACGACCGGGCGGCCAGCCAGCCTGGCGTCCGAGCAGGCAGGCACCCTCGTGCTCGACCAGCATGATCACGGCCGCATCGGTGCGCGGAAAATGCAGGCGCGCACACTCGGTATTGGTGCATTGCGCACGGTGCCCGGCGGCCACCAGCAGCAGTGCCGCGCCGCAGTAGGTACAGAATCGCGTCTCGCGCTGCCAGTGCGACAGGCCCTTGGCGTAGGCAAACAGGCCCGCTTCGTCGGCATCAAGCCGCAAGCCGGCGCTGCGCAGGCTTGCGCGACGCGCGTCCAGGGCGTGCTCCAGTTCTTCGATGCGCCCGGGATCGTCCGCCACCAGCAGGAAATGCGGGCGCTCATACGCCATGCCGAGCAGGCTGGCCCGCGTGTCTGCCAGCCACCGCTCGCGTTCGTCCGCATCGAGCCAGCGCAAGCGGTCGCCATCGCGGCGCAGGAAGGCTTCGCCCGCGGCGTCCAGCAGCAGGTAACGCGCCGAAGGCGAGCGGGCGTTTTCGACGATCCACGCCGATTCGTCGCGCGACTCGGCGACCCGGTCGAGCACCAGGCTGAGCCCGGCGAAGGTGTTGGTGGGGGCAAGCCAGGCCCGATCCATGGGTGACTCCTCAGGCGGAGAAGGAGGAGCCGCAGCCGCAGGTGGTCTTCGCGTTCGGATTGCTGATCACGAACTGCGCGCCGCTGAGGTTCTCGGCGTAGTCGATCTGCGCGCCACCCAGATACTGCAGCGACAGCGGATCGCACAGCAGGGTGACACCGTCGCGCTCTACCGCCAGATCGTCTTCGGCCTGGGCTTCGTCGAAGGTGAAACCGTACTGAAAACCCGAGCAGCCGCCACCGGAGATGTAGACGCGCAGCTTCAGCGCAGGATTGCCCTCTTCGGCAATCAGTTCATGCACCTTGTGTGCGGCCGCTGCGGTGAAGATCAGTGGCGTGCCGCTGCTCTGGTAGTCGGGGATCGAGACGATGGTTTCCATGGCTTTCGAAGTGGGGGCGTGGCGGGGTCTGCGCAAGCATAGCGCGTCAGGCGGGCACTGCCTCGTCCACGCCGGCATCTTGGGCCGGCGCGGGCAGGTTGCGCTGGGCTTCCTCGGCCTGGCGCGTGATGCGTCCGTTGACCTGGGCGCCGGCGGCCATCTCCAGGGTGTGGTAACGCAGGTCGCCATCGATACGCGCCTGCGGCGCCAGTTCCAGCCGCACGCTGACGTTCACGTCCCCGGTCACGTGGCCGTTGATCACCGCCTGCGGCACGTGGATTTCGCCATGCACCTGGCCGTGCTCGCTGAGGGTGAACATGGCGTCCTCGCCATCGCCGACCACGCTGCCTTCGATGCGCCCGTCCAGGTGCAGTGCGCCACTGAAGCGCACGTCGCCGCGGATCGACGTGCCACGCGCAATCAGGCTGGTCTCGTTGTTGCTGCTGTTGCGATCGTTGCGGTCGCTGCGTCTACGGTTGAGCATCGTGATCCCCTTGTGCGGTCGTGATGTTGCCACTCAGCGCGTCGCCCCAGGCAACGGCGCGGTTCACCGTCTCTCCGTCGGCAGGCTTCACGCTGATGCGCAGTCGTGTCGGGCGGAAATCCGCCGGCAACACGATCGTGCCGTGCAATTGCTGAAAATAGGTGAAGCGGAACGGCATGCCGTCCTTTTGTGCGGCGTCGCCCAGAGCGCTCCAGTCCAGCCGTGTCACCTTGTCACCACGCAGGCCTTCCACGCTGACCAGGGCGTTGCCGGAAACCTCGTCGCCGCGCTTGGCATTCTGGGTCAGGCTGAGGCTGAGGTTCCAGCCGCGTGAACCGACGATCGGCTGCAGCTTCACTTCCTGCAGCTTCAGTCCCTGCCGCTGGGCATCGCCGCCGACCAGTCGCGAGTAGAAGCCGAGGTCGGCGCGCAGGCCGTTGAGTTCTTCTTCGCGCTGGGCCAGCGTGCCCCGCAGCGAACGCGTGGCCACTTCGTTGACCTGGGCCGAGCGTTGCAGGTTGGCCAACTGCTGCTTCAGATCGTCGATCTGGCCGAGCAGGGCACGTTGTTGCCGGTTGTCCACCACAGTCGGTGCGTTGGCGTGCCGGCCGAATGCGGCAACGACAAGGCCGACCACCAACAGGCTGGCCAACCAGCCCAGACCCAGCCACCACCAGCGTCGGCGATGGCCGGTATCGTCGTGGCGGCGCACGACGAAACGTGGTGGCGGTCGTGAACCCATGCGGCTGTTCCGGGGAAAACCGAAGGTATAGCCCCGGCGTGATGAAAGCGTCAAGGAACGGCTGCACGAATCGGGCGGCGGCTCGTTCGCCGTGACGAACCTCAGCTGCCCATCTTGTTCTGCAGATAGCGTTCCGCGCCGATGTCCCTGATCAGGCTGAATTGGGTCTCCAGCCAGTCGATGTGTTCTTCCTCGTCGTGCAGGATGTCCTTGAACAAGTCGCGGCTGATGTAGTCGGCGATGCCTTCGCTGTAGGCGATGGCCTCGCGCAAGTCCTTCACTGCCGCCAGTTCCAGGTCCAGGTCGCCCTGCATCGACTCGATCGCGTTCTCGCCGATGCGCAGCTTGCCCAGGTGTTGCAGGTTAGGCAGACCATCGAGGAACAGGATGCGCTCGATCAGGTGATCGGCGTGCTTCATCTCCTCGATCGACTCCTTGTATTCATGCGCAGCGAGCTCGCTGTAACCCCAGTCCTTGAGCATGCGGTAATGCAGGAAGTACTGGTTGATCGCGGTCAGCTCGTTGTAGAGCACCTTGTTGAGGAATTCGATGACCTTTGCATCACCTTTCATGGCTTCCCCTCCTCGTGAAAATCAATCCCCACTATACAAACTCCGTGCCGGCGGCGACGGAATGAGAATGGAACGCCTTTGCCCGGCATGCGGAGCAAACTCCGGCCGGGTTGCGCATGAAACGGAGGGGAATCAGGCCGTGACGAGCGGCAACTGGCAGATCACCTGCGAGCGCGCCTGGTCGAACGTGGCACGTGCCTCGGCATCGCAGCAGCCGCAGCAGTCCGAGCAGCCGGTACGCGCCTGCAACTCGGCGAACGTTTGTACGCCGGCAGCCGCCTCGCGGCGGATATCGTGATCGGTGACGGCGTTGCACATGCAGATATACATGACGCGTATGAGAACGCGAATGCGAACGATTGTCAACAAGTGGCGGTCACCGGTTGCCTGGCAGCAAGCCGGGCGTTCAGTCACGCGGTTCAGGCCACGGCGCGGCCGCCCTGCGGCCTGGAGGGCGCGTCGGGCTCGTCGCGTGGGGGCAGGGTGCCCAGTTGCACGCTGAACAAGTCCTCCACCAGCGGCGCGAAATGCCGCAATGCTCGCGCGTACACATCGCGCTTGAAGTTCACCACGTGCGCCGCGGGATACCAGAAATCCACCCAGCGCCAGATGTCGAACTCCGGCTTTTCGCAGGCATCCAGCTTCAACGCTTCTTCGCCGCCGACCAGCTTCAGAAGGAACCACACCTGCTTCTGGCCGATGCAGGTCGGCCGCTGGTGGTGCCGCACGTAGCGACTCGGCAGGCGATACTTCAGCCAGCCGTGGGTGGCGGTGATCACCTCCACGTGATGCGCCGCCAGCCCGGTTTCCTCTTCGAGTTCGCGGTACATCGCCTCCAGCGGCGTCTCGTCCGAGCGCATGCCGCCTTGGGGAAACTGCCAGCCGTCACGATTGACCCGGCGCGCCCAGAACAACTGCCCGTCTGCATTCAACAGTACGATGCCGACATTCGGACGGTAGCCATCTACATCAATCATGTCGCCTCCTGGAGCCGAACGACGCAGTCTTCCTGCACGCCACGCCGAGTTCCTGAAGCCGATTCAACCACAGCCCGCAAAGCAGCGGC
The DNA here is from genome assembly GCF_040208325.1 of Rhodanobacter sp. IGA1.0. NCBI lineage: Bacteria > Pseudomonadati > Pseudomonadota > Gammaproteobacteria > Lysobacterales > Rhodanobacteraceae > Rhodanobacter > Rhodanobacter sp. IGA1.0. Next base: position 3,643,456 of record NZ_CP157948.1, on the reverse strand, counting down.
AAGCCGCAGGCTTGAACCTTCGCCGCCGGCCCACTACACTTCCGCGCCCCGCCCGTGATCGTTCAGATCCAGCCCGGCGGAATTCCTCAAGGCTATGTAGCTCAGCTGGTTAGAGCACAGCACTCATAATGCTGGGGTCGGTGGTTCGAGTCCACCCATAGCCACCAAGAAGTAGTCCAGAGACATCCAAGAAAGGCCGGTAAACCTAGCTGCGGCAACGGTTCCGGCCTTTTTAGTGTCCAGCGGTGTAGCATCCCGTCCTATGCGATCTACCGTCGCGAGGCGGTAGATTTGACGGGAGTTTGCTACCGTCAAAAAAACTACCGCCAAAGGGCCGCCAACATGCCGCTTTCCGACACCGCCATACGCAACGCCAAGCCTGGCGCCAAGCCGGTCAAGATGACCGATGGAGGCGGCATGTACCTGCTCTTGAATCCGAACGGTTCGCGCTGGTGGCGGTTTGACTACCGGTTTGATGGCCGGCGCAAGACCTTGAGCATGGGCACCTACCCAGACACTGGCCTGAAGGATGCCCGTGAAAAGCGCGAGGAGGCCCGCAAGCTGATAGCTGCAGGGGTAGATCCCGGTGCGCAGCGCAAGGCCGTTAAAGCCGCCGGGCTGAATCGCGCGGCGAACAGTTTTGAAGTGGTGGCACGGGAATGGTTGGCGTTGAAGCAGCGCGAGTGGACACCGGGCCAGTACGCCAAGGAGCACGACCGGCTGGAGAACCACGCCTTTCCCTGGATTGGCCATCAGCCCGTAGCAGACATCGGCGTCGCGGAGATTCGTCCGCTGCTAGCTCATGTCGTCAAGCGTGGTCATATCGAACAGGCGCATCGACTGCGGCATCAGCTGAGCCGCGTGTTCCGATATGCCGTCGCGACCGAACGTGCATCCCGCGATCCGGCTGCCGATTTGCGCGATACGTTGCCGGCGCGCCAGCCTAAGAATTACCCGACCATCATCGATCCGGCGCAGGTGGGTGAGCTGCTGCGCGCTATGGACGGGTTCACCGGAACCTTTGTCGTGGACTGCGCGTTGAAGCTGGCCCCGCTGTGGTTCTGCCGACCGGGCGAGATCCGTCAGGCGGAGTGGGTGCAATTCGATCTGGATGGCGAAAACCCCGCCTATACCGTGCCACCGAGCATTCGCAAGCTTCGTAAGGCCGAAAAGGAAAACCCCAACACGCAGCCACACATCGTGCCGTTATCGCGGCAGGCGGTGGCGATCCTGCGCGAGCTGCATCAGCTCACCGGGCGCGGGCGCTACCTGTTCCCAGGAGCGCGCAGTGTCAGCCGCCATATGTCCGACGGCGCAGTGAACGCCGCCCTAGCCCGCATCGGCTACAAGGGCATCATTACCGGCCATGGCTTTCGCCATATGGCACGCACGCTGTTGGGTGAGCTCGGATGGAACCCGGAGGCATTGGAGCGTCAGCTATCCCATAAAGAGCCGGGCGTGTCGGGGGTGTACAACAAGGCGCAACACCTACCAGAGCGCCGCAAAATCATGCAGGAATGGGCAGACTATCTGGATGGACTGAGAGCTACTGGGATCATGTTGCCGATCGGCAACATGGCTTGATGAATGCAGTAACTCCGCCGCACAAATGACGTCCCAGCAAATGATGGTGGATTAGCGGAGAAACAGCTTGATGGCCGACTTCCTGACTGCTGCGGAACGAAGCGAACGAATGTCGCGGATCCGTGGCCAGAACACCAAGCCCGAATTGCTGGTACGCAAGTTCCTCCACCAGCAGGGCTTTCGTTATCGATTGCATGTGAAGGAGCTGCCTGGTCGGCCGGACCTAGTCCTGCCAAAATACGGCACAACTGTCTTCGTGGATGGCTGTTTCTGGCATGGCCATTCCTGTCAGGGGGGAAGGGTGCCGGCCACTAACACCTCGTTTTGGAAGGACAAGATCTCCACCAACCAGGATCGTGACCGGCGTAACCGGCGCGCGCTTAGAAGGGGTGGTTGGCGGGTCATCCATATCTGGGAGTGTCAGCTGTCGACGAAGGTGAAGCGGGACAAGGCCCTCACGCGGCTGGCATCGAAGATCCGAGCCATGCCGACAAGTGTGGCAAAATAAAAAGTTTTGGGATCCTTCGCTTGCAGAAGAACTTTTTAAGCGTAGTCGATTTGTTCGCGGGATGTGGTGGTTTTGGGCTGGGCCTCGAGCAGGCAGGCTTCACACCGATCTACGTCAACGAGCTCAATAAGGACGCGCGGGGGACATACATCTCCAACCGCATGGACCGACATGAGTGGTTTGCGCGTGACCTGAACAAGGAGACCTGGTTGAATCCATTCAGCTCATCCGACGCGCGGCGAATCGCCAAGAAGGACCACGTTCAGAAACTTGAGGGAAGTTTCAAATCTGAGTTCGGCATCCACCATGGCGAGATCGACCTCATCGTCGGTGGGCCACCCTGCCAGGGCTTTTCCGGAATTGGACATCGGCGCTCCTATGCCGTGGACAAGAAGCTCCTGCCTTCAAACCACCTATACAAGGACATGGCACGGATCATCGGGCAACTTCGTCCCCGGGCCTTTGTGTTCGAGAACGTCCGAGGATTGCTGACAGGCCGTTGGACAGAGGATGGCAGGAGTGGAGAGATATGGAAGGCTGTCAAGGAGTCATTCGCAGGCATTGGCGAATACAAGCTGGCCGCCGAATTGGTCTACGCCAAGAATTATGGGGTGGCGCAGAACAGGCCGCGCATCGTGCTGGTCGGAATTCGGCGGGACATCGCCGGATCCATAACCCACAAGGATGAAGTCGAGGCCATCGACGGGACTGGCATCTCCAGTGACTTCTTGCCCAAGGGCCAGCTAGATTCGGCCCCGAGCATCATTGATCTCCTTGGTGACCTCGTCGATCCGCTATATCAGAACGGTGGCGTGACGTTGGGGTATCCCTCCAGGGCCACGTGCGAGGTGCAACGGCACTTCAGGACATCTGCCGATGGTGCCAAGGTCGCCAGCAAAGGTGATCCCATCACCGAGCACGAATACAGCAAGCATCATCCTGACATCATCAAGAAGTTCGGCGCCATGATCAATGGGGGTGAGGTCGAGGCGACGAAGAAATTCGCGCAGCGCGTACTTCCTAGGGAGTGGGGACCGTCCGGGCCATCGATTACCGCCACGTCCCTGCCGGACGACTACGTGCACTTCGAGCAACCCCGTACGCTCAGTGTCCGCGAATGGGCGCGCCTGCAAGGCTTCCCGGATTGGTACCAGTTCAAGGGGAAACGTACTACTGGTGGTGTCCGCCGTGCAGGCAATCCGCTAGAAGGAATCCATCTTCGTGAGCTCCCGAAGTACACGCAAATCGGAAATGCGGTCGCCGTGCCGATGGCCAAGGCTATTGGGGAACATCTGGCAGGCATACTTCGTGGCAAGTTATCAGGCGGAAATTAACTGCCTAAGCCGATTGGTTCTTGCTGGTGGGAGAGCTACGGCCATATGGATGGCCGGCTTTCGACATGTACAAGCATAAGTCTAAGCACAGGCCGGAGCGTAGCTAGCTAGCTCGCGACTGATATGGAGGAAGAGGCTCAGGTCGCGGTAAATACCTTCCTAGCCACTCTTCAAACTGCGCCTCAATGTTGCATCCATCCGCGTGCTTTCGTATCAGCTCCCAACGATATGGAAGCGCGTCCGGATCGCCAATATCTGTGAAGCCCTTTGGCCAGCCCATAGCTTGCTCAGCATCCTCTATGGTCTTTCCGAGCGAAGCGTAATGTCTGTCCGTGAAGTGCTGCTGCCCGTCAATGAGTGGCCCTAGCTCCATATAGCAGTCATATACGAGTTGCAGAATTTGAACAAAATATGCCTTGCTAGCTGTAAGTACATCCTGCTCCGGAACGGACAACAACTCCGGATGCGGAGTGAACCAATAACGTGTTCCTTCCTTCCCATGTGATCCACCGCCCACCATGTTTTCGCCAATGTGCTGAGTGAGGGTGCGGAAGTCGTGAAAGAACCTCGCAAGAGGATCTGCTCGCAGCATCGCTTGCCTTGGCTTATACCAAACATCAAATGCGGGGGTTCCGGCCAGTGACGACTGCATAGCGAAGGTGACGCTGCGCGCAGCTGATACGAAGGCTGATGCACAGAATTGAACGCCGAAAAAGTTCTTGCGGCCTTCGCGATCCATCATCAGGAGAAAATACTCGGCCTCCTGAACTTTGTAGTCCACCAATCCAAACGAGCGACTCATCCCATATCACCTGGCTTCTCGGTTTATTTGGCAACTAACCGTCGTTTTTTGACGTGGCTAGAACTCAAGCGTCATCCGTCTGCGCTTGAGGTTCAAGTCCACTCGCCCCGTCGGTAGAACGGTGATCCCTTGATGAACTCCCCAGCCACGTCATGCGTCTTGTAGAAGCACTCGTGCAAGCCTAGGGTCTTTATGCGCTCCGCAACCTGTTGCAAGGCAGAGGGGTCGTTCAAGCCCAAAGGACCTAGGTCCTTTGCGGAAATGTTCGGCACCTTGTGCAGGGACCACGTCAGAAGCATCTCGCGGTAATCCGTGGCTCCGGCCTTGAAGTGACTCAAGTATTGGGAGGCAAGGATTACACCCACGCCGAATTCACGGCCTTGCAGCAATACCTTGCGCAGTACATCAAACTCGTATTGCATGATGTTGTCTGCCTCGTCCACGAGCAACATTGAATCCACGACGCGCATATCACCGTTCTTTCCCAGGAATGGGCGCTTTGGGATCCTGAGCATGCGCTCGTAGAACACGTTGAGCATGATCGCTACGAGCATGCTCTTCGTCCGGTCATCCTGGCCAAGGTCATTCAAGGCAATGACAACCACGCCCTTCAGGAACTCGTCAGGCCCCACGATCGAAGCCTGATCCTCGGCGAACAGGTCCATGTCGACGATGTCGCCAAGGATGCCGGAAAGGGAGTCGGCCCCGCCTTTCAATGCGGCCACGTAATTCCGGTGGACATCATGGATAGTCGGATAGGCTCCGTCGGCGTATCCCTTGTAAGCATCCTTGATGGCGTTCTTCAACCTATCACGCTGCACTGGCCCGATGCCGGGGTAGATCTTGTCCAATACGTCGGCAAAGAAGCGGTAGCGTTCCAGCCAAGGGGTGATGGCTTGCGAGGAGGCAGAGAGGTCGAACAAGTTCAACGGCAGTTGTTGTGGCCTGATGACGCGCGCGCCAGTGGCCTGAACGAAATCCTCGGTGCTGTAGTCTTTTTTGTAGTCGAAGATGAGGACATTGGGTTTGATGCCCCTGTTCCCTGCTTCGCCACTTGCGATCTGGAACACAAGAGACTTAAGAAGTTGCGTCTTGCCGGTGCCAAGGTCGCCAACCACGCCCATGTTCATCTGGTTGAGGGCGGTATGACCAAGGTTCAGGTGACGGATGTGAGCCTGAAAACCATCCAGTGCTTCCCCGACCCTTAGATCCAATCCTGTCTGTGCGGAGCCATCTTCAGTGGCCGGAGCTTCCGATGGCATTACTGGGACAACATCCTTATCGTCCTGTACCAGCTTCACGGTTCCCACCGCGGAAACGACTGCTGCCCGTGGTTCTCCCATGGGTCCCTCTTGCCCCGTAGCCGTCGTAGCCGTAGTCGTAGCAGCTGAAGCTTTCGTTGCATCGGTGAATATGGTTTCTATCGGTGCTACGTCTATCGGTGCTACGACTTCCACGGCTTTTGTCGAGGGGAGTAGAGCCCAGTCAGCCAAACTTTCCTTCATCGATTTGTAAAGAGCACCGGTCTTCCCTTGGACGATCAAGCTCGCATCGGCCTGCGAAAGCTCAATGGTCTCCCGGAAACCATCACTGTCCGTGTCACGAGGGCCGCTAACGGCGGACCCATCGATCACGATAAGCCGCCCGGCCTCATCCACTTCTAGAACCATTTCGGAGGAAAGGACTGCCTCCATGACCTTTGATTGCAGGCCTGACCATACGGCGGCACGGCCACCTTCGGCCAGATGCTGGCTGTAGACGCGAAAGCCATAGCCAATCATCGAATTAAGCAGGTTCTGGTATGCCAACCGCCAGAGCAACATCTCTTGATCGTCGGTATATGTCTGGCGTAGCGTCTGCAACAGTGCGGAGAGGGATTTTGCCTGTGACAAGGCATCTAAGCGCAACGCAGATGTCATTTGTGTATTGCCGCTGCGATTCTTCACCTCGATCGGGGTCAATTTGCACCTGACCGATGAATCAGTGATCAACAATCCAACCACGACTAGGTCCGGGCGATGCATGGTGGGCTTCTTGATAGCCTTGCCCAGATCCTCTAGGTATCGTTGGAACGGGTCAACGGGAATGACTAAGGTAATTAGATGTTCACCTGCATTCTCCACCCAAGGTTGCAGCAGGCCATCATTCGCGCCGGATCCCCTGAAGCTATCTTGAAGTAGGCGCGTGGCAACGAACAACCCAAGGTCACCCGCGGCGCCCGAATTTCCAGCGGACAAGCCGCGCACGGTTGGTATGCCGCGTCGCGCCACTTCCTGGACGATGGCGGACAATTCTTCCTGCGGGAGGGCGCTGCAGTCTGGCAGTCGTTGAAGGACGATCTTCATCGTTTCAAGGTCAAGCGGTTTGATGCGAGAGAGAAGGTAGTACCCATTGCTATCGCCGGACCTACCCGAATACGAGGGCAGCTCGTAGTCCCACAAATAAGTGCCTTCAAGCCAGTTGCCGAGAAAACAGGCCGGATCCACCGCAGACGATGAAACGGCCGCAAATTCAGCCTTGTCCAGCGCCTTCTTGACCGCATTGATGCTTGGGGCGAAGACATACCCCATCGGACTGGATGCCCAGCCTTCAAGCCTAGCTATTGCCTTGGCAGTATTGTCGGCAATGCCATCACCGGAAACGCGCGCGGGGCCAGCAATCCGCGACTCGCACAGGAACTGGCCACCTCCAGTCCTTTGCTGTTCTCGAATTCTGGCCCGTACCAATCCCCCCACCCCGAGGGGGGAGGTCAACTTCGTTGGCAGCGCTGCTGCATTAGACGTCTCCAACTGGGCAATGATGGCGAGGTCGTGTGAATCGGTGGACTCGGGAGCCGAGTACCACTGGACGGCATTGGAGGTATCTTCAGCAAGGTTCGAGATTTCCGCATCATCCGGGCGCACATCCTCGCCACGCTCGTCGAATATATGGACCTCGCTGGCACCAATGCGTAGTGCATTTTGAAGGTCACTCCCATCTCCGGAGAAATGCTTTCGTCCCCAGGACAGGATGCCTTCGTTGCAGGCGTTATTCTGCCCAGCCGCACTGGAAACTAGCACCCCAATGACAGGTTTCGCCACTAGCATCTCGCAGACATCGTCCATTGCGCGATGGACCTGGGAGACGCTGAAGCCACTGGAAATGCCGCCCACCAGAAGACCCATTTCGCGGTCAAGCGGGGCCGATGCCCCGAGCTTCGCCAATTTATCCAGACGGCTGGTATTCCAAAGGATGCCCCAATAATCAGAACTGCATTCCACGGAAAAATACGTGACATCGTTCGTGCCACCGGTGGCATCTCGTAATGGCAGAACAATGGTATCCGGCACGCAATCAGGGTCCATGATGCTCGCCGCCGGGCATGGTAACTTTCTGGATGCAAGATACATTGCGCGTTGCGCGAGGCACTGCCAGGCAAATCGGATGGGGTGGAGCGGTGAAACTATGATCGCGTTCGGCACCTGCGCGAGGGTCTCGCCGTCGCTCTCCAGCTCAATGACCAAGCCGATATCGCACCAGCATGCTTCCGCCGGGGATGAAGACAGCCAATCCAGGTACGACCGAATATAGGCGTCAACCGCCGACTCGAACTCCTTGTCCGTCACCAACAATTCGCCGAGATTGGCGGATTCGACCAAGTCACTCCCTTCCACGCCACGAACTTTGGCTGCAATTGCCTGCCTTGCCCTAGCAAACGCCGCCGGCGGCTGCATATCAGCGGGGGCAGGCCGGGGATCGTTCAAGAACCTAGCCGCAGAGAAGATGGTGTCTTCTGGCGAGGACCACTCGCGTCGCCGCCATTCAGATGCATAGTCTGCGGCCAGCACGAAGGGATAGTACGAGCGCGCTACGCATGACTCGTCGAGCATCCACCCCTGTAGCTGAGCGCTTCGCGCTTGGCTGTTTGCATGCACTGCCCTGGGCAATCGCCCGCTCTCACGCCGGGAATTTCGTGCCAAGTGGAACTCGAAGTAACTGGTGCATTCCTCGGCCGCCGATTCGTTCGCCAACAGGTAAATCCGGAATTTCTCCTTCTTGGAAGTACTTGTGTTGACTACATCGAATTCGTAGAACCTTTCCCCGCCCGCTTCTACCTCCAGGCCGTACTCATGTTCGGACACGCGGCCGATCCGGACCGACTCAATGTCTTCATCCTGACTACTACCTAGAGCCTCTGCGGAAGTTATTTCCACGTCCGGCCGGGCATAGATGTCCAGATAGTGGCGCCCTGTCCCAGACATTTCCAAGGTTGTCTCAATGGGCTTTCCGGCGGCGAGCTTCGGAACTTTTCCTTTCGTGGCCGTCCTTGAGAAAACGATCAGGCCAGGTTCCCACGTAGCGAGTGAGATCAGTTTGAGCGTGGCCTTCCTTGTGTCGAGACCGATGGCCTCTACGGCATATTTCACCGGCGATTTGTGCTGGGGGATCGAGTCATCCTCTAGTTCCAATTCGCCTTTGCCGGATAGGATCCATTCCCTCCTGTTGCCTACGCCCCCCGGACCTTCGCGTGTCACACGGACCTGAGGCACTTCTGCACCCTCGGGCAACCGTACGTGTATCCGAATGCGGGCTACATCCCTTACCACAGGTGCAAAGCCCTTCATTGGGATGGCTAGCGGGTTCGCGCACGAAACCTCAATTTCGGCGTTGGGCGCATCCTCCTCCAGTAGCGACTCCCATCGCTGCAACGTTAGCGCCATCCACCATGCAGGTGGGGGCTCGATGTCATCCGGCGCGTAGAAGTAAGGCATTGAGCGCTTCAGGGCCGTGACCACTTCGCACCTGCGGCGAATGTGCGCTAGGAATGCATCCAGACTTTCCGACTCCGCTTCATCCCTTGCGCGAGCCTTCAACTGCTCAATGCCAGTTCCCAGATTCACGCTTTCGAACTTGTCGACCAGCGCGTCAAGCACGGATGACTTGCGATCTGCGTCCACCTGCCCATCCTCGGAAAGAGGAAACCCTGCGGCAAGACTGATGCGCGCATCCAAGGCCATGCCTGAATCACGCAACTCCCACAGTCCCTCGATCACCTTCCATGCCCCGCTCCTGCTTACTTCATGCTGGCTGGCGGCATCCGCTGCGACGACGGCCTCGTGGACCAATCGCGTCGCCTGCTCCAATTGCATGGAATCCCCATCCCCCAGGCCCTTTTCCACCATCTCCTGCACAAATGGGTCATTCCACCAAGTGGAAATAGGGGTGCCGCCCTTATGGGCTATAGCAGCGACACCAAATGCCTTGCGGGTGGACTCATGCGTGTCGCTTACTTGCCCATCGGGTGCAATCAGCGTGAGGAAGGTTCCGCAGCCAGGGGCATTTCGTATACTCGCCAAGCCGTGGAATGAACAAAGGCCCGACTGACCAGCCCCAGCTAAGAGGGCGCCGTCCGGGACATCGTCGACTTGAAGCACCACGGGGTAGGAAATTCTCGTGTCATCGGCCGTCATGGCCTCAAGCAGGTGACCATCGCCGGCAAGTAACTCGAACACTTCCTTGAGCATGACTGCCGGCGGGGCGCAGAACACGGCCCGGCATTCGCGACTTCCATCGGAGAGCGACAAAATCTCCGTTGCCATCCGATCCTTGACCCAAGTTGCCATTGCATGTGCGAGTTTGCTCAAGAGACCACCACTTTCAGTTTGCAAAAGGAGGGACAAGCAGCATCCCACTCTCGGCGTCCGGGCTATCTAGCACTAAGCCAAGCATGCGCAATTGGCGGCCAAGGTCGCTATCGTTTAAGCCATGAAGGTCGAATTCGATCCCATACGACCCTAGATGCTTGGCAAGCCGCTGTACCGAGCGAGGACCCTTGACCTCATGTAGACAACAATGGGTCATGGCGAGAACTGATGCAGGTCCGAGCGCAAGCACCCATGCAGCATTTCGCGCCGCGCCGCGCTTCCTGAGGAAATATCCCTGATCGTATCCCCGCAGGGTTTCGTCCATCGTCTGGCGCTGCCCGAGTGTGTATTGGGCGAACTCCATCAAATTGGCACCAATCCCCTTCTTGCAGGTTATGGTGCGGGTCTCACGGTCAGACAGTTCGTTGAGTGACTCGACAACCCCTGCATCCACCAGTCCCTTCCGCCGAGCCTTAACGGTCGTTAGAAAAGCACGAATTCCCGCTATGGAATCCAAATTGACTACCGGGACCTTCATCTCGTCCAAAGCCCAAAGCACCCGATTCAAGCCGAGTCGCGCGGAAAGATATTTGGATGTGTAATCCCGAAGCATGGGAATCGCTGGGTGGCCAAAGGAAAGCATCCTTTTCTTCACCGAAAGCACTTGGAATACAACCTGGTCCTCGGAACCTGGCACCTTGGCGTCATCGCTTTCCAGCACTGCACGGGCAATCTTCCATATCCTGTCGTTTACATCGCACAGCCAAAGCACATGGCTCACGGTGCCGAGCCGTAGCACCGCTTCCAGCAAGCTGATCCATTGGCGTCGGGTCATTGCCGGCTTGGCTTGGATGATTCCGTCCAGATCGGCGACGAACTGCTTTGCAGGGTATTGAAATCGCGATCGGTCGACTGCTGGGAATCCGCCAAGCGCAGGCAACATTGTGGGCTGCCATTCCACTCCAGCCTTCCGGCGTAGCTCAAATTCTTCTTGAAGCCAGCGCGCCCATACATCATCGGTGGTGCCGACATTCAGTGCCTCATGCAGGTGTTGCCACGCATTCGTGGCAGCCTCATCGGAAGACGCCCCCATCTGCACGATCCGCTTCACGAGCTGGCCTGGATTCCAAGGGTTGCCGCTCAATCTAGCCGCGCCCGAATAAAGCGCTGTATCCGGCACTACCGGGGACAGCGACATAAACCGCTTCGAGGATTGCTGCGAAACCTTGGGGCTTTGGACGAGGCGATCCAGAACCGTCCGCCAGGTATCCGGTTGGATCGCGCCGGCTTTTGCGTCCTTCCTTTTTGCTTTGTCCGCAGCCTTGCTAAGTTCGTCACCAAGTCCCTTTACTTGTTTCTCAGAAACATCCCTGAAGCCCGATGCTCGATAGAGCGAGGACAACACTACTTCACCGGTCGAGAACTCCGGGGCCGGCCGGATATTGAACATGGACTTTTCGAACGCTTGATGCGATTTACCCTGCCCCCATGGCTCCTTGAGGAAATCTTGTTCTGACATCAGACCTGCTCCTTGCGAATCAGGAAAGTCCCGAAATTACGCACAATCACGTCATCCCGTATACCGAGGTGGATCTTGCTTCCTTCGAGTGTCTCCTCATCGCGCACTACCGATCCAGCCAGTTTTGCGCGGGTGGTATCTAGGAGTGCGACGACGGATCGAGGTAACGACGCAGGAACCATTCCTTTCCGCAATGACGTTGTGGCCTTGAATAATTCGTAGGTCAGGGCGACTGGTTGTGCGGCGGCACCAGACCCTACGCTTAGAAAACGAACAGGGAACCTTGGCCTGCTGTCATCCAGTAATTGAGGCATGGGGCGAACCCTTTGTATGTCAGTTGTCAGTATCACTCTGCGTTCTGGGGGAGGTAGCGGCTCGCCAAACGTCGTGTTCAGGCTAACGACAAAACGACGATCCTTGCTGTTGAGCAACCCTTCAACTTGCTGGGTTGCCACTTGCAAGGCGGACGCGTTGCCATTGAGGACTTGGTTGAATTCAGCCAGAACATCCGAGTCCTTGGTAATTCCACACCTGACTCCGATGGATCGACGGGCGATGCGACATGCAATAAGCCTAACGAACGCCTGAATCCTTTCGGCCACCGCAGGCTTGCGGCGTCGGGTGGACTCGTCTGAGAGCATCACGTCGGCAACTTCTAGCGCTTTAAGGAGATCAATCTCGATCGACGACAGGCATTGGTACTTCTGGAGGAACCTCCGCGCTTCCTGAATTGAAAGGCTGAAGCGTCGGTCTAGATCCTCGAACCTGATGGTGGTGTTGGCGCTAACGGCTACTTCCAGTGCGGGGCTCGCAAAGGCAGGGTCAAGATAGCTACCCATGCCTGCCAACTGCGTGCGCAATGTAGATGTTGATTCCTTTCTTTTGTCCAACGCGAGGAACTGCTGCAGCGCAACCAGCGCCGGTTGCGTATCCACCTTCAACTCTTTGATGTCGCGCTTGAGCGCTGAGGCTTTCTCCACTGGCCAGGCTCCAAACAATGCATGCTGGTATTGGGCCGCAACTAGCTTGAATAGGCCTCGCACTCTCTTCGCCTCAGCTTTCACTGGGTCCCGCTCTTTGGGGGACAGCAACGATGCTGACCACCGGCAGGGATGGTAAGTGCCAACGCCAGCCGATTCAGTCGTGCCGGCTAGTAAGAAGGCCGTCAGCGAAAAGAGGTCGCGGAAGTTCCACCGCTTACCGCTGGCAATCTCGAACCAGCGCAGTATCTGGATGTACGACGATCGATGGGGCTCACCGGCGAGTAATTTCCTGTTAATGCAGAACGGGCAATGGTCGCCGGCCTCGCAGCTCGCGAATTCAGGCCACATTTCCTCCCTCGTAGCCACATTGAGCACTTGTCGCGCGGCCGATGCAACGCTGTTTGTCTCCTCGACCAGCGACTCCACATCCATTGGCCAGACCCCGAAGGTCGGGTAACCATCAAGAGGCCAACAAGCTATCCCCTTGGCTACCAATGAAGCGGATTGGACTACCTGCTTGATCAATCCCACCACCTTGGAGTCGCCCCGCTCAGTGGACAAGATCAAAGCATCATCCAGAACCCCACGATTGACGCAGGCCATGTAGACATATCCCTCGTGCCCCTCCAAAAGCATGCGCATGTCGTTACACACGTGCTCCGCAGGAGTGGCGCTATCTCCTTGTTCACCCTCGGAGCCATCTTGGACGAGGGCGATCGCCGAGATTCGGCTACATTTCGGGAACTGGGTCCTGTTAGTTTGGACGAGCCGCCGGGTAAGGTCGCCTCCCCCGGAATACTGCGCTGCGAATTCCTCGCGCAGTGCCCCGCCTAGTTGCATCGCGGCATCAAGCTCTTGAATCGTGTACTCGATAGCCTCGGTCTTGCCATTGCCGGGCCCACCGATCAGCAGCACCGCTCTGGGCGTGCCTTCCTTGCCACTCGCTATGTTCTGGGCCCAGTCGGACAGTCGCTTGAGCAACCTTGTCGTGATCACGTCGCCGGAAGGGCGGCCACTCCCCTTATAGAAGAGCTTCTTTACGCCGCCAGCCCTGTCTCCAGACCAATCCAACAATCCTTCAGGATACTTATGCATCACTTCCCCTGCGAAGTCAGTCGCATCAATCAGGCCCTTCGGGGCTCATATCAGCTTGGCGGTTAATCCGGTTGTCTTAACAAGGGTAACCGACAAGATGTGGGTTCGATCAAATTAGAATCCTGCAACTTGTGGATTCCCGTCCATAGCTGGTGGGCGCGGACGAAACGGGCAAGAGACCGTCAAGTGAGAGATTGTAAGTGCTTCCGGGCGGGTCCTTGGCGAGCGTGTTGACGCTGGACGGTCTAGGAATCGGTGAAGTTCCGCGTTGTCACCATCCTGGTCGACGTATGCATCCAAATTGTCGATCGGAAATACCTTCAGATCTATATCACCCCACGGAGAGCGGTAGAGCTCTCGCGCATGAGCTGGTGCCGCAAGCTTCGCTATCGATTGCGTGCCAGCCTTTTGTTTGCTGGTAGCGACTGCGGCGGGGAGGCCCTCGAAAATGAGGGCGACCCCTAAGTGACTCGCATCATGCGCCTGTTGCAACGCCGCCTTCGTCGTCCCGCGAAGTCGCAGTCAAGCCGCGGCTGCCGACATCCACGTCGTTACTGTCCCTATTTGGCTCCGTTCGTTTCCTAATCTTTCCTCGCCATCACGCATAGAGCCCGGCTATGAAGCCGGGCTCTATGCGTTTGTGTCGCCCAAAAGGAGTTCGTCATGCATATCGCGCAATCTTTGACCTACACACGCTACAAACTCACTGGCGAAACGACGGAGCAGGACGTACTCGCCGCGGCCGAAGGCATCCTGAGAGGCAAGCTTGAGCGCCAAGGCAGCATTGGCAGTCCGACCGATGCCAACGACTTCCTTCGTATGCGTCTGGGTGCGCTTCTACACGAGGAGTTCCACGTCCTCTGGCTGGACAACAGGCACCGCATCCTCGACTGCCAAAAGCTCTTCACAGGTACTGTCGATGGCGCGAGCGTCCATCCCCGGGAGGTGGTCCGAGCAGCGCTGGCTATCAATGCCAGTGCGGCGATCCTTGCACACAACCATCCGAGCGGCTTGGCGGAGCCCAGTGCTGCTGACCGCGCGCTTACCAATGAGCTTCGTGAAGCGCTGAGACTCATTGGCGTTCGTATCCTGGATCACATTGTGGTGGGCAGTGAGTGCGTCAGCATGGCGGAGCGTGGTTTTCTATGAAGACTCGCATCGACTCAAGAATTTCGATGCGGACGCGAATGAGGTCGACCACCCGAACCGAAAGCCAATGATCAGGCCGCCTGCATGGAATGTGGCGCTCGGCGGTGCCGTCTGGCGCGAGGGTCAGGCGGGCCTTGCGAGCAACCCAGCCCGCCCATTGCCCTGACTGCCAGTGAACGTCTCGATCCGGGCCACCCCTTCGATGGTTGAAGGTGGATCCGAGTTCTCGATGACGATGACCTGCACGTAGCTCTTGAGGCTCGCGAGGTGCTTATAGAAGTGCTCTGCGAGTGTGGTCGCTTTGAGCACGGCCTCGTCCTCCGACAAGTCGCCATGTCTTGAGGTCAGCGGCTCGCGATATGTGAGGAGCGGCGTGTCGAGCACGAGGAACCCTGGATGCGGTAGGTTGCTCTCGATGCAGTGGACTACTACCGCGACATTAAAGGCCGCGTGGAGCACCGCGCGAACCCCCTTGCCGTTGGCCGCTCGGGATTTTCCGGCAACGGTGATGTCGTTGGCCATCCCATCGAACTGAACCTTGTCGGCGTCGGGAAACTTCCAGGCCTTCAACACCGCCTTCACCGTCTCGCCGAAGTTGAATATGGTCGTTGAGTCCGGGCCCACAGGTGCTGGCTCGCCCTCGCGCTTCGTGGAAACAGCACCGATCTCCGTCCGTCGCGCGGCTAACTTCTCGCGTCGCTGATAGAGGTCCAGCACCTTCAGGATTTCGATGCGCTTCGAGTTATAGAACTCGTAGCTCTCTCGAAGCGACGCCTCTTGGGGACGCAGTCGTTGGATGGCACCGTCAAGCTTCTCAGTATCGGCCGTGAGCTTGTCGATGGTCCTGCTCAGGCCGACGAACTCGGCCTCAAGCGAGACGACCACGTGCGCCAGCTCTCGCTGCTCGCGCTCGATTTTTCGGGCTTCGGCGGCAGCGGCCGTGTGCGCCATCGAGATTTCGTCCGCCGCGTGATTGTGTTTCTGGGCGCCAGGCGGAGCGCCACATACCGAACAGTCCCGTCCGGCCATGGCCACCAGCACGTACCCGCTCTCCTCGATGGAGTGCAGACGATCCAAGTCAGAACTATAGACCGCATGTAGCTTGGCGAAGCGTTGCAATGTCAGTTCCAGCTCGCCGGCGCGTTCCCTCAGCTCTCGGCAGTGATCAATCATGGCGCGTCGCTTAATCACGAGCCCGTCTAGCTCGTTTTGCGCGTTCTGCAATCGAGCGAGCAAGCCATCTGCATTCTGATCGAGACGCTTTAGCTGTTCGTCAGTCTCCTTTTTGTCCGGAGGCTCCTCGCCGAGCTCAGCATCGAGTTGCGCAAGCAGTTCATCGACCAGCTCTATCTTCGCGGCCTTGGCGGCCTTGCGCTCTGTCACCTTCTGAACCGTCACGGCGGCCGAATCGTCGGTGCCGGTGAGGAGGAGCTTGAAGAGGTTCTGCTCAAACGTTCGCTCCTGCGGACTGCCCGACAAATAGACAGGGCTGGACTCGGACATAATGTCCTGTTCGCCCACCACGGCGTACTTCGACAGCAAACGGATGGAAAGCGACTCCTTTTTCCCGTTGCCGTCACGCACAACCCACTTGTTGGCGAGGCCGATCGCATCAAGCATTCGATGCGAGACGGTATCGATACGCTTCTGATCATGGGTCTGGCGTAGCACTTCCCCGTTGCCATTGGGCCCCTTGCACAGGCCCACGTAGAGCTTGAGGTGGCCGCCCCGCGTCGCTCGATAGAGCGTGAAGTCACCCCGGTCGGCCAAAGTGATGCCAAGCCAGACACCATCGTAGGCCGCGATTTCCTCGGTCTCGGGCAGCTTCGTAGATGCGCCAAGAACGAAGAGGATGGCCTTCGACGCAAAGGACTTGCCGGTGTTGGAGGCACCGTAAACGATGTTCAGGCCATCGTCGAACTCAAGTTCGGCGGGTTCGATGTTCGGGCCGGTGAAGGCTAGATGGCGCAGACGGATGCCGGTCATTTCAGAAGCTCCGCAGGCAGCTCTTCGGCTCGAAAGTCAGCGGTCCAACGTCCGATGCGGCCTTCGATCAGCGCCCGGATATCGGCGGTCTGCATGCCCTCGAAGCGGTCCGCCATCCATTTGGCGCGTTGCTTGAGGGCGAGAGAGTACGGCGCTTGCAGCAGAGCCAGATAGCTCGGAGCGTCCTCGCTGGCACCGAACGCAATGCCGTCCTCGGTTTCGAACAGATCGACGAGATGCACCTGCTGCATCAGGCGCAGGCTCTTCTCAACCAGTTGGCGGCGCACGAGCAACTCGCCCGCGCGGTTGGGCAAATCCGGATGCAGGCTTTCCGGTACGCCCAGACCATCGAGGTCACCGGTGTGCACGACGAGGTGGTCGAGCCAGGTAATCTCAAGGAGATCGCAGCGCCGAGGGTATAAAGCATCCAACACCACCAGCGCTCTGATGCCGGTCTCAAGTGTGCTGTTGAACGGGTGCGCGCCCGACGCATGGCGCTCTAGCGGTCCCAAGGCAGGAGCCCTTCATTCGCAAACTGGTGGCAGGTGCCTTGCTTGACCTGAGGGCCCGCATGCTTGCCTAGTACCCCGGAGGGCTGCAAGACGGCCGCCTGTTGCATCACTTGGCCGAGCCGCGTGAAGCGGCCGGCATGCGTACCGGCATGAACGTCGACGACACCGTGATAAATCTCATCCTTGAAGTTCCGCAGATACTCATCGGGCGTGGAATCACGGTAGAAGCGATCAAAGGCTACGGAATCGAAGAAGCGGGTGCGCTGGAGGCGCAGATGCGGGCCAAATTCTGGGCAAGCGAGCGCCGCCGCGACATCCGGACAAGTCCCCGGCTTCTTCTCATCGTAGACATTGAGGAGCTGACCGATGTAGGCGGACTCGCTAGCCTGAATCTCGTTGGGCACGACGCCCCTCGGCCCGGGACCCGGATCGGCGCCAAACCATGCCACCAGACCCGGTTTGCATGCGGGGTCATTGACGAGACGTACCGCATCGAGCCAGTCGACATTCTTGAAGTCGAACGCCTGGATCATGGCCTCAATCCCGGGGGTCAACTTGACGATCTGGTTCCCCACAAGGCGTTCAGCAATGTCGTTATCCCAGCGGTCCAGGAAGGCCTGCCTGAATTGTTCCGGATGGGCGACGAAGTGCTGCACACGCCGAACAACACCGAACGGCGCGACATAGGTGTAGGAGCGCGGTAGTGAGAACGCGCCGTCGGCCGAATGCTTGAATATTTTGCCGAGTTCGACGAAGGCGGCCAGCTCGGACAGTTTCGAACTGAGCTGCTTGCACTGGAAATTGTCCCATGGACCCTCCATGCGGCGGTCAGTCACGTACCCCGTTGCATCGCGACCCATGTCGCCCGTTCCACGCCACAGCTCGTGGGCGTAGTAGTCCTTGCAGCGCTGGGCGAGCCAGTCGGCGATGAATTCCTCTAGATCGGACGCTGAAAGTGCGCAGATCTGCGCGGCGTGGTTGATGCGCAAAGGACGCCCCCGTGTGCCGATGTATGGTTTCGCATCGGTATGCTAACTGCGCAATGATATTACTACTGTAAGGTAGAGCGGGCGGATCTTTGACTTAATAGTGGAGGACGCTGCCCACGTCGAAGTCGAGAATGCCAGCTTTTCGGATCAGATCCACCGTCGGCTACTTTCGCTTTGGGTCGGTTGCCGCCGTCCGATGGCTCGTTAAAGATCATGCTTGTCGGCGAGATGGTCATCTTCGATCGGTCAGGTGATGCATTTTTTCCAGTGCATGCACCCCCATCAAAAAAATCTCGGATCCATATTACTCATGTGAAGCCGGTGGTCATCGGCTTCGCGTTTGTACGCTCCGCGTCGCAGCGTTCGTAAGGGGTACCTGACTCATGACAGGAAAACTCGACACGGTCTACTGCGTCCTAGTGGTAGCTACCGCGGTTCTGGTGGGCATCGTTCGATGCACCCGCTGTGGTGACTTCAAAGCTCCCTGATCCAACGCGTCACAAGCACTGCGCACAAGGCCCGGCATGTCCGGGCCTTGTGCGTTTATGCCACTACTAACGAGGAAACGAACATGCACTTAGTTGAAACAATGGCCTACGCCGGCGAGAAGCCGTGGCATGGCCTGGGCAACAAGCTTGCCCCGCAGCAACCCATCGAGGTCTGGAAGAAGAACGCGGGCATGGACTGGCAGATCGAGCAGTCTGAAGTCCGATACATCTCCGGCAACAACAACGTCGGAGTCATAAACGCCTTCCCGGGGCAGAAGGTGCTGTACCGCTCCGATACCAAAGCCCCATTGGCGGTGGTATCCAAGCGCTTTCATGTCGTGCAGCCGGGCGAGATCCTGGAGTTCTATCGCGACCTGACCGCCTGCAACGGCTTCGAGCTGGAAACGGCAGGTGTGCTGCGCGAGGGCCGCAAGTTCTGGGCGCTGGCCAAGACAGGCCAGAGCAGCACGCTCAAGGGCCGCGACCGCGTGGACGGCTACCTGCTGCTGGCTACAGCTTGCGACGGCACGCTGGCCACCACGGCGCAGTTCACCTCGGTGCGGGTTGTCTGCAACAACACTCTGCAAATTGCGCTGGGGAACGCCAGCAGTGCGATCAAGGTGCCACACCGCAGCCAGTTCGATGCAGAAGCGGTAAAGCGCCAACTGGGGATCACCGTGTCGTCCTGGGATGGCTTCGTGGTTCGCATGAAGGCGTTGGTCGATCGGCCGGTGGATCCCGATTCGGTCGAGGGTCTGCTGCGTCGGGTGCTCACCTATGCGGCACCGGACGGTAAGCCACCGGTGGTCAACGAACAGGCCTTGGCCACGGTCCGCTCGCTGTACGAGGGCGGTGGCCGCGGCGCGCTGATGACGTCCAGCCGCGGCACGGCATGGGGTCTGCTCAACAGCGTGACCGAGTTTGTCGACCATCACCGCCGGGCACGCAGCGACGATCACCGCCGTGATGCGGCCTGGTTCGGCCAAGGGGCGCAGATCAAGCAGCGTGCCTGGGACGAAGCCATGAAGCTGGTGGCCTGAAGGAGAGATGCCGTGGGACTGGATATGTATCTGGAAGCCAAGTGGCATGTGGTGCCCTGCGACTCGCAGACGGAGCCGATGCGCCGTGCCATTGGCGCGGCCATCGGCTACGTGCCATCGAGGGAGAAGCCAGGTCGAGACCCGTCCTTGCTGGAAATCAGCGGCGTCACGGTACGGGTCGGTTATTGGCGCAAGTTCGGTGCCTTGCATCGGTGGTTCGTGGGCAACGCACAGGAAGGGAGCGATGACTGTTGCCCGGCCTATGTGGACAACCGTTGCCTGCAAGATCTGCAACGGATGTGCGAGCGAGTGATCGACAATCCGGCATGCGTGACTCAGCATTTTTCCGGCGAGGATGGTGCCGATCTGGATGTAGAGGAACTGCAGTACACGCTGGACATACTCAGTCACGCCATCGTTCTGCAGGAGCAAGGCTGGGACATTTACTACCGCGCCAGCTGGTGAGATCACTCCGATGCAAACGTCATAACGCCCGGCCCTTTGGCCGGGCTTTTTCTTTGGGGGAGACACAAATGAAGAAGCATGCGGCACTGCGATTGGTCGATACGCGCACGCTCGACCGAGGCCAATGGCTGGAAGTGCGCCAGGGCGGTATCGGCAGCTCCGATGCCGCGACGGCGGTAGGCCTCAACCCCTACAAGAGCCAGCTTGAGTTGTGGCTGGAGAAAACCGGGCGAGTCGCGGCCAACCAGGAAAGTCCCGGGATGGATGATCCCCGTTACTGGGGCACGTTGCTCGAACCCTTCGTCGCGACCGCCTACCAGGAGAAAACCGGACGCAAGGTGCGCCGCATAAATGCCGTACTCCAGCACCCCACGTTCAACTTCATGCTGGCGAACATCGACCGGGAGGTTGTGGGTAGTCCGGAGGTGCAGATTTTGGAGTGCAAAACGGCGGGCGAGTTTGGGTCCCATTTGTGGCGCGACGGTGTGCCGGAGTACGTCCAGCTGCAGGTACAGCACCAGCTCGCCGTGACGGGCAAACAGGCAGCGGATGTCGCGGTGCTGCTGTGCGGCCAACAACTGGAGATCCATCGCATCCAACGGGACGAGGAGGTCATCGCCCGCCTAGTCGTGCTGGAGACGAAGTTCTGGGAGTGCGTGCAACACGACATCGAGCCGCCGGCCGATGGGAGCGAGTCATCGGCACGCGCCTTGCGTCAGATGTACCGTGGCAATGACACCTCGCTCGACTTCAGTCAGGACGACGCTCTGTCCCAGACCTTCGCTGCGCTGTCAGCGCTGAAGACCGAGGTCGACGAAAAAGAAGAGCTGGCCGAGCAGCTCAAGCAATCCATCCAGCAGGCGATGGGCGATGCCTCCAAGGCGGTGTTCGCTACCGGCGAGGTGACATACAAACGATCCAAGGACGGCACAAGCCTCGACACCAAACGTTTGGCTGCGGATCTCCCACAGATTGCCGCGCAATACACCGTACCTCGCCCCGGCTCGCGCCGGTTCATGCTGTCTCTCGCATCCGATCCCACGTAAGGAATTTCCCATGTTGAAAGGTTTGGCCATTACTCCGCCCGTCCTGGGGCGAATTTCCATTGGGCGCGTGGTCGAGCGCAACGGCAAGCGCCTGCCAGAGAAAGACGACCAGTTCACCCTGACCACCCAGGTCCAGAGCCGCGATGGCTGGGTGCTGCATCCGTCGGATGAGGCACTGCGAAAGGAGTCGGGTGGCAAGCTGCGATCGATCCCGGTACGCATGCTGTTCAACGACCCGGCGCTCAACCTGCGCGCCGACTACTCGCTATTCGATCGCACCACGGGCAGGCCCGTGTGCGTGGGTAATGGTGAGACCTGCCGGCGCATGGGGAAGGAGGGGATGGCCAGCCTTCCGTGCGTGGGTCCTGATGCATGTGGCTTTGCCAAAGGCGAGTGCAAGGCGTATGCCCGTCTGAATGTGCTGGTAGGCGATGGTGAGGTGGATGCGCTGGGCTCGTTTGTGCTGCGGACTACATCCTTCAACACCATCCGCACGTTGGCAGCGCGGCTCCAGTACTTCCATGCCGTGTCGGGTGGTCGGCTCGCGTGCCTGCCGCTGGAGCTGAAGCTGCGAGGCAAGTCCACGGCGATGAGCCACCGCGCGGCGATCTTCTACGTCGACCTGGTGATTCGTACCGGCCTGACGGTGGAGCAAGCCATCGTCGAGGCACGCCAGTTGGATCAACAGCGACGGGACATCGGCTTTGATCAAGAGGCGCTGGATGAGGCTGCCCGCAAGGGATTTGCCAATGGGGCCTTCGAGGACTTGGCTGAAGACGTGCCGGCAGTGGTGGAAGAGTTCTATTCCGGCACAGAACAAGGGGGTGGCGACGCCCTGAGCGCCCCCGAAGTGACTACTGGCCTGCGCGGCAGGCTTGACGACAAGGTCGCCCGTCTGGGGGCGGCCTGATATCAACAACGAGGAGAACGCGAATGTTTCGAGTCATAGGCATCGTGGTGGTGTACGGCTTTGCGCTTTACGGCCTTGGCCACTATCTGGGTCGTTAGGCGCAGGTATCGACGATATGCGGCGATGCGGGATGCATACAAATGCACCGACGGGCGATCTCGCGTAGCGCGAGATGCGGAAAAACCTGTGAGGTCGATGAGAGGTCACCTCCTGCTTCATCGGCCGGATTTGCGGCTGGCGCGCGTGGAACCAAGAGCGAGGCACTTTTCTGAGTGCCGCGCTCGTTCCCAAGCTGTCCTTGCAGCGCGTGGATGTTCACTAGGAAATGGCGAGCAGAGCGCGAGTCCTGGGGCGCGCGCTCTGTCCACTTCCTTTTTCTTTTCCTGAAGGGTTCGAACGAGCCAGCTAGCCCGGAAAGGGCGAAATAGCAGGGGGAGGGCCCAATTTTCGGGCTCCGGAACCAATTTACGTCATTGCGGGGCTGTCGCTCATCTGGACCATTGAGAACAAAAGCCACCTTCTGCCTACGTATTTTTTCTACCTGCGGCTGCAGGTTCTAGGCGGGGAAGGTGCGTCTGACTAAGGTGAGCAAGCAACACAAAACAGGAGCACATCATGAGTAACCAGCCATCCACTCGCTTCAGGATACTGCGGCGGCCCACCGTCGAAAAAGCGCTTGGAATCGGTCGTTCGACTCTCTACAGCTATGGAGATCCGAAGTCCAGCCAGTTCAAACCGGACTTCCCCCGGCCGGTTCGCTTGGGAGGCAGCGTCGGTTTTCTGGAGCACGAGATCGAAGAGTACATCAAGGGCCTGATGCAGGCCCGGGAGGGAGTCGCACGACGTTAACTTTCTTGGCAAGCGCTTGGGGATATCCATCGATTCGACCGAATATCGGCAGGCTATCCCACCCATCGAGCCCCAAAATAGATTTGAAACCGGGCATTTGAAATAGGAGTGAACACTGTTTGTTGTTTGTTGTATTACTTAATTGTCAAAGGTAATGGGGAATGAGTAACGAGATCACAAACTTAGAAGACTGGTCTTTTATATGGCTGGAGAATGGCAAGAGGGCTATCACTCATCAAAGGACGCATGCACGCGATGTGAAGCTGATTGTCGAAACGATGGCTCAGGTAGTCCAAACCAAGGTTCGTCTCTTCTACACCGAGACTCAGGCCAACCGGACGATCGCGCGTGCGACCCCGTTGGGGGTACGGTTCCTCAGGTGCCTCAAGGCCGACACCCAAGCCATACACCGCCAGTATCCACAGCATCGCTTCAGTCCGCTGTACATCATTTTCAAACGTCATACCTCTGCAATTCGGTATGAGTACGAAAAGCTACATCCGGGCACAGTCGAGTATTTGAACAACGCCGTGAGCAAGATCCGGAGACTGGCTCGTGGAACCGCAGTTCCCAAGCGCTTGGACAATTTGAAGCGTGCAGAACGGGACAATGCCAGGCGAGCCAAGGATTTGCTGACAGATCTACGCAAGCACTACTCGAAGCTGGTCGTCATCCGAATTGATCTAGAGTATTTCTCTGAGTACGGACCGGGAGGATTCCATGGTCAGGGAATCGATCTGAAGGTTGCGCAGGAGCACCGTGATCAATTCCTGGACTACCTCAGGCGTGGACCGTTCGAATATTGCATGGCCGGCTACGTCTGGAAATTGGAGTGGGGGTTCGAGAAAGGTCACCACCTCCATTTCGCAATCTTCCTGGATGGGCAGAAAGTACGCCAGGATATCGTCATTGCCGATGCCCTGGGTGATCACTGGAAGATCATCACCGAAGGGAAAGGGATGTTCTACAACTGCAACAAAGCCAAGGAGAAATATCAGGAGTGCGGGATCGGAACTATTCTCCGTAGCGACGACGGTTCGTGGGAGACGCTGAAGAAAGTTGTACGCTACCTCACGAAGGTGGATTACTACGTGCGATTTCAGGTGCGGGATCGCAGCCGGACCTTCGGCGCGGGCGGTGTCTACCCGCCCAATCCTCGACAGAACCGCGTGCGGCAGACCATCTCCCCAAGTTAACCAACCAGTTTCCAGAGGTGATGGGGCAACTGGCCGGATCATGACTGTCGCGACTGGCGCTGGTGTCATCGACGCTCACGGCTCTTGACCAAAAATGTGTTCCAACAAGGCGGCAATCCAATTCGCGCTGAGCCTCAGCGCACGTCAGCCACTTGTGCGATGTGTACCGAACGAGGCGTCGCTGCAAGCGGTCAGCGACGCCTCGTCTCCTCGAAGGCGGCCACGATGGCAAGTTCCGTGTTCAGCCATTCACGAAGTTTTCGTTTCAAGTTGGACGACGTCAGCACCCAGTTGAGCGATTCGTTTAGGACATTTATTTCTTTGTAGATCAGCGAGACGACCTGTGCCTTGGACTTCCAGCCTTCAATAGGTCGTTTCGTCTTGATCAGTCGCACCATTTCATCCTTGAGGGGTTGAAATCGTGCATTCCTATTGGCAGTACCTTTTTTTGAGGCGTCCCTTAAAATCGTGTCACGTGTCGGTGGCCGATAAGAGCAGTCCTCCACCCAAAAGGTGGCACTTTCGACGGCCTTCTGGGATGCCGCGAGTTGGTCGACTTCAAATAGTCGCTGCGCATTCAAGAAGTTGGCAGTCGCCATCCAGAAGGGAACCTCGGGGTGGCGCTCCGGGCTTGTGAGAAAGTGGATCCGGAGTTCGTGATCCATTTCTCTGACGGTTCGGCCCGACTGCAGCGATTCAACAACATTCTTGAAAAGCGTCTCGTAGGTTTCGCCAAACCGGACTTCGTCGTATAGCTCGGCTATACGAGCGAAGCCGCCCTTGATGGCCTCGGCAATTTCAAGTGCGGTGCGGCTTGGGGAATGCGAAACATCCATGAGATGAGTTCTATCTGGAAAGGCATTGCCAAGCTTAGCGCCAGTCCAGCTAGTTGTGGCGAACAGAGATCGATCCTCGTGCCATCATGACCATTCCTACGGTTTCCAGGTCGTCGAGCTCACCGTGTGGTGAGCTTTGGTCGGATGGCGAGTAGCGCGGAGGCTGCCGAGGAGCGAGCGACTCAGTGAGGCCGATGGCCCACACTGATCAAATCGCGGACAATGATCCGCACAATGGACCATCCTCCAAACTTGTCTCAACGAAGCCAGTCACCACCTCTGGGCGGAAGCGCCATCGGCTGTCGCACTTTCAATGTGGCAGAGCCCTCCAAAGCTTGTTGCTTGAGCACGGCAGCTGATTAGGCCATGGACCCACGCGTCACTGAGCTTCACTCCATCATGCCGATGGTCAACATCGGCTCTGTGATGGCGCATGGCATCCTGTCGTACGAGCGCGCGGCAGCACAGGCACATGCCTCGGTGGCCATGCAACCGGTGCAAGATCTGCGCGATCAGAAAGTGGTTCCGGGCGGCTTAAAGCTCCATCAGTACGCCAACCTGTACTTCCACGCGCGCAACCCGATGCTGTTCAAGCGCCTGGGCGACGCGGCGAACTTATGTGTCCTGCGTGTGTCGACAGAAGTGCTGACGCTTGAGGGTACCGTCATTTCCGACCAGAACGCTGCTAGCAGTTGGGTGCGCTTCCTGCATCCTTCCCAGTGGTCTGAACTGGCATTCGATGACATCTATGCGATGGACTGGCGGCACCCGGATGACCCGGTGGCCTATTGGCGGCACAAGGCGCGCAAATGCGCTGAAGTGCTGGTGCCACACCGGGTGGAATCTCGATTTCTGAGAGGCACCTATGTCATTGATGTGCAAGCACAGCAACGGCTGCTCGGGCTTGGATGTGGCCTGCCGGTGAGTGTTGATCCGGTGCTATTCTTTCGTCAAGCTGGCGGGGTTTGATCATGTTCAAGGCGCTCATCGGGGATATGTTCGAGAGCCGGGCGCAGGCCTTGGTGAATACGGTCAACTGCGTCGGCGTGATGGGCAAGGGTGTGGCCGAACAGTTTCGCAAGCGCTACCCCGCCATGTTCGAGGACTACCAGCGCCGCTGTGAGCAGAAGGCCGTGCGTCTGGGCGAGCCTTACCTGTATCGCGACGCCTCCGGCACTCTGATCGTGAATTTTCCGACCAAGGGGCATTGGCGTTCCGCCTCGCGGCTTGCGGATATAGAACGTGGCCTCGATTACTTCGCTGCCCATGTGGACGAATGGGGACTTGCCAGTGTGGCGATGCCACCGCTCGGTTGCGGCAACGGTGGGCTAGAGTGGAACGAGGTCGGTCCTCTAATCCACCGCAAGCTGCACAAGCTGCCGATCGACCTGGAGCTGTATGCGCCTTACGGCACGCCAAAACCACAGTTGGCCGAGGAGTTCCTGACGGCACCGTCCCAGATGAGTCTGGAAGGCAAGGGTCGTCGATACGCGAAGATGAATCCCGACTGGGTGGTCCTCATGGAGGTGCTGCGCGAACTGCAGGCGCAGCCTTATGCCAATCCGGTGGGCAGGACGATTTTTCAGAAGATCTGCTATGTCGTCACCGAGATGGGCGTGCCGACAGGGTTTAGGTTCGGCAAGGGTTCCTATGGTCCGTACTCCGATGACGTAAAGCCGGCGCTGCACGACCTTGCCAATCGAAACTGGCTGATTGAGGAGCCGTTAGGGCGCATGGTGGCGCTGCGCGTTGGGCCAGAGTATGCAAAGGACCGCTCCCGGTTTGCGGAACGGATTGCCCTGCACCAGAAGAAGATCGCCAAGACAGTTGACCTGTTTAGCCGGATCAAGAGCACAGAGCAGGCCGAAGAGGTGATGACCGTGCTTTATGCCAGTCGTCAACTCAAACAAGGAAACGCCTCCGCGGACGTCGAGGAGCAACAAATCTACGATTTCATCCTCGACTGGAAGAAGTCTTGGAGCAGCGAGGAAAAAAAAGACGCTGTAGCCGGTGCCATCCGTAATCTCGTCGTACTGGGCTGGATGCGGGCACGCATCAGCGAGTCGATGATCGAGGCCGCCTAACGCGTGATTGCGCGGGATAAAACGGGTGCTACGCAGGACCGTCCTACTGCAGGTTTAAGTGACAGCCATTACAATAGTGGGCGTCACGAAGTAGCTACCGCGAAGCACCTGACGGTAACTTTGACGGTAGGCGTTGTCTGCGAATTCCAAAGAGCAGTGCTGGACAAAGGTTTGGTGGCCCTTGTTCGAGTGCACCCATACCACCAAACGCCTCTTTGCAAATCGCGGAAGTCGATCGCAGACCTTGCATAACCAAGGTGCCCGACTTTCTTGGCGCCTGCGATTTCTTCCTGTGTTCCGTCAGCCATGTCCTCAGGTGGAAGCTGGCCTCTGTTCGTGAGGTCATTGCGGCGCAGGCTGGCTGGGAGTGTCCTCTTTCTACCGATGCCGGGCGGCTTTGCGGCGGGCTGTACAATCGACCGATGAACATCTTCAAAGTATTCACTCTCGAAGCAGCCCACCGCCTGCCCAACGTGCCGGAGGGCCACAAGTGTGCGCGGCTGCATGGGCATTCGTTCCGGGTCGAATTGCATTTGACTGGCGATGTGGGCGCGGAGTCGGGCTGGGTGATGGATTTCGGCGATGTCAAAGCGGTGTTTCAGCCGATCTACGAACAGCTCGATCATCACTATCTCAATGACATCCAGGGATTGGAGAATCCGACCAGCGAGCGGTTGGCGGTGTGGATCTGGGATCGGCTGAAGCCCGCGCTGCCGCTGCTTTCCGAAGTGGTGGTGCATGAAACCTGCACGTCGGGATGTCGATACCGGGGCATGTGACCCGGACGCCTGACTTCGCCGGGCCCCTTTCCTGGCCAACCCACCTGACCGTGCCCGGCTCTGCAGTCTTCGGTCGAGGGCGGGGTTGACTGGTTTCGGGATGAGCGCTTTGACGCGGCGCGATGTGGCCCATGGCGACTCCAACAGATCGTTTTTCCTGAATATTTCCCCGATGGTCTGGTTGTCGCCCGGAAATATATATTGCACTGCACAAAATCTTTCGCTAGAATGGCTGCCACTACCCCATCCTCAACGAGGACCAAGCCATGACGCAGCAGTTCAACAACCAGCTTTTCGCTTTCACCAAGCAGTTCACCGACAGCGCTTTCAAGGCGCAGTCGCTGGCCTTGAAGGGCCTGGAGACGGTCGCCGAGCTGCAGCTCAAGGCGCTCGAGGAGCAGTCCAAGGTCTCCGCCCAGTTCGTCGCCGAGGCGATGGAAACCCGCGACATGGACGGCCTGCGCAGCCTGTGGGAAAAGGGCAGCAGCCTGAGCCGCGAGAATGCGGAGCGCGCCGTGGCCGTTTCGCAGGAAGTGATCGCCGTGACCCAGAAGACCGCCGAGTCGCTGAATGCCCTCGTGCAGGAGCAGCGTCAGGCTGCCAATGACGCGGTCGCCGCGCCGGTGGCCGCCAAGAAGGCTTCCGCCAAGTAATCAGGCGGGATCAGTTGCGCTCTGCGTGACCCGAACAGGGCCGGACTTCGTTCCGGCCCTGTTTGCGTGTGGCCTCGAAAGATCCTGTGGCAGGGCTCCGCGGGGTTCACAATTCAATGCGTTAAGCGTGCCGCGGGAGACAATGTCGCAGCTTTCACGGCTTGTCCCGGCAACTTTTCAACTGCTATACTTTTACGGATTGGATCGTGGCCCGCAGCTGTATCGGTGCCGCCTGCTGCAGGCCGCGCGGAGAAGCTACGTTGCTCAACAGTCTTGCCTCCGGTCGACGCATCGCGCTGCGCATTGTCCTGCTGCAGTCGCTGGTGGCGTTGCTGGTCGGCCTCGTGTTTCTCGCATCGGGACCGCGTGAAGCGGTTTCGGCTGCTGCGGGCGCGACGATGGTGGCGCTGGGTACCGCGCTGATGTCGGCGCGATTCTTCAGCGGCGTGACGGGCGCGGGTCAGGCGTTGGGTCGTTTGCTGACGGGCGTGCTCCTGAAATGGATCGTGATCGTCGGAGGGCTGATCGTGATCCTGTTCCAACTCAAGTTGCCACCGCTGGCCGCCATCACGGGGTTGGCGGCGGCTTACGCGGTTTATCTGCTGGCGTTCAGATTCAAGGGTTGATCCATGGCAAGCGAGCCGACTGGCGGTCTTACCGAATACATCCAGCACCATCTCAAGCACCTGACTCCGCATGCCAGCGAGGGCGGGTTCTGGGCGGTGCACGTCGACTCGGTCACCGTGTCGCTGGTGCTGGGCGTGCTGTTCTGCCTGTGGTTCTGGCTGAAGGCGCGCAAGGCCACGGCCGGCGTGCCGGGCAAGGGTCAGGCGTTCGTCGAGATCATCCTCGAGTTCGTCGATGGCCAGGTCAAGGACGTGTTCCACGGTGATCGCCGCGTGCTGGGGCCGCTGGCGTTGACCGTGTTCGTCTGGGTGTTCCTGATGAATGCGATGGACCTGCTGCCGGTCGACCTGATGCCGTGGATCACCGAGAAGTTCGGCGTGGGTCATTTCCGCGCCGTGCCCACCGCCGACATCAACATGACGTTCGCGATGTCACTGACGGTGTTCGTGCTGATCATCTTCTACAGCTTCAAGGCCAAGGGCGCCGGCGGCTACATGAGCGAGCTGTTCACCGCGCCGTTCGGCAAGCATCCGCTGCTGTGGATCCCCAATTTCGCGCTGAACCTGGTCGAGCTTGCCTCCAAGCCGGTGAGCCTGGCGATGCGACTGTTCGGCAACATGTATGCAGGCGAGCTGGTGTTCATGCTGATCGCCGGCCTGTTCAGCGCCGGTGCCGGCCTGGCGGGCTGGGCGCTGTATGGTGCGGGCATCATCGGCTACACGGTGTGGGGCATCTTCCACATCCTGATCATCTCGATCCAGGCGTTCATCTTCATGGTGCTGACGATCGTGTACATCTCGATGGCGCACGATCACCACTGATCGGCATCTTCGAATCATCTGCTGCAACCGCTTTGTCTATTCCAGTTTGAATTTCTCAGGAGACTACCGTGGAACATCTCGTCCAGTTTGCACAAATCCAGGGCTTCACCGCCATCGCGCTCGGCCTGATCATCGGTTTTGGTGCGCTCGGCGCCTGTATCGGTATCGGCATCATGGGTTCGAAGTTCCTTGAAGCCGCCGCGCGTCAGCCGGAGCTGGTGCCGCTGCTGCAGGGCCGCATGTTCCTGCTGGCTGGTCTGATCGACGCCGCGTTCCTGATCGGCGTGGCGCTGGCGATGTACTTCGCCGTGGCCAACCCGCTGCTGGGCAAGGTGCTGTCCGCCGCTGGCGCGGGTCAGTAAGAAGCACGCTCGCGATGGCGCCCGTCGAGGCGTCATCGCGTATCTGGCGCGGGTTTCCCTGATTCCCGCGTTTGTCTTGTTCCGTATTTACAGGTAACGCAGCGATGGATTTCAACGCGACCTTGATTGGCGAAATGATTTCGTTCGCCATCCTGATCTGGTTCAGCGTCCACTTCATCTGGCCGCACATCAACAAGGCCATCGAAGATCGCCAGGTCAAGATCGCCGAAGGCCTGAATGCCGCCGAGCGCGCCCACGCCGAGCTGAAGAGCGCGGACGTGAAGGTG
Source organism: Rhodanobacter sp. IGA1.0 (assembly GCF_040208325.1). Classification (NCBI taxonomy): domain Bacteria; kingdom Pseudomonadati; phylum Pseudomonadota; class Gammaproteobacteria; order Lysobacterales; family Rhodanobacteraceae; genus Rhodanobacter; species Rhodanobacter sp. IGA1.0. Next base: position 3,612,928 of record NZ_CP157948.1, on the reverse strand, counting down.
GCTGGCGAGATCAAGCAGGCGCGCCTGCAGGCGTCGGAGATCATCGACAAGGCCCAGCAGCAGGCCAATCAGATCATCGAAAAGGCCCGTGGCGAAGCGATCAGCGAGATCAACCGTCTGAAGGCCGCGGCGCAGGACGACATCGCGTCTATGGCGCAGCGTGCGCGCGACCAGCTGCGTGAGCAGGTCGGTGCGCTCGCGGTGCAGGGTGCCAGCAAGATCGTGCAGCGCGAGGTGGACGCCTCGACGCACAAGGCCCTGCTCGACCAGCTTGCGGCCGAGATCTGATCGATGGCTCAGGCAATCACTCTCGCCCGTCCGTACGCCCGCGCCGCGTTTGAAGTGGCGCACGCGTCCGGCACGCTGGCTTCGTGGTCGCAGTCGCTGGCGTTTGCGGCGGCGGTGGCCGGCGACCCGCTGGTGGCCGGCCTCGGCAACGATCCGCGGGTGCTGCCGGCTCAGCTGGTGGCGCTGCATCTGCCAGCCGGCATGGCGGTCGATGCGCCGTTCGGTCAGTTCCTGAGCGAGATGGCCGAACAGCGTCGGCTGGTGTTGCTGCCCGAAGTGGCCGAGTTGTTCGAGACGCTCAAGCGTGAGTCCGAGTCGCAGCTGCTGGTCAAGGTGACCAGCGCGATGAGCCTGGACGCAGCGCAGTCCGAACAGCTCAAGGCTTCGCTGAAGCGCCGTTTCAAGCGCGAGATCGAACTGGAGACCTCGGTCGATGCCTCGCTGCTGGCCGGCGTGGTGATCGATACCGGCACGGAAGTGATCGACGGTTCGGCGCGCGGACGTCTCGCGCAGCTGGCCAGTGCGTTGAGCCAATAAGTTTTACGCGAAGTCCGTTTCGCGAAGAGCAAAAGCCGGTCATCCATGGCCGGACTCTTCAAAAGAGAATTCAATTCCGGGATAGGCAACCATGTCCAGCACTACACTGAATCCGTCCGAGATCAGCGAACTGATCAAGAGCCGCATCGAGCAGTTCAAGCTCGGTGCGGAAGCGCGCAACGAGGGCACGATCATCAGCGTGTCCGACGGCATCGTGCGCATCCACGGCCTGGCCGACGTGATGCAGGGCGAAATGATCGAACTGCCGGGCAACGCGTTTGCGCTGGCGCTGAACCTCGAGCGCGACTCGGTCGGCGCGGTGGTGCTGGGTGAATACCAGCACCTGCGCGAAGGCGACACTGCCAAGACCACCGGCCGCATCCTCGAAGTGCCGGTTGGCCCGGAACTGCTCGGCCGCGTCGTCGACGCGCTGGGCAACCCGATCGACGGCAAGGGTCCGATCAACGCCAAGCTCAACGCCGAAGTCGAGAAGGTCGCGCCGGGCGTGATCTGGCGCAAGTCGGTCGATCAGCCGCTGCAGACCGGCTACAAGTCGGTCGACGCGATGATCCCGGTCGGTCGTGGCCAGCGCGAGCTGATCATCGGCGACCGCCAGACCGGCAAGACCGCGCTGGCGATCGACGCGATCATCGCGCAGAAGGGTTCGGGCATTAAGTGCATCTACGTGGCGATCGGCCAGAAGCGCTCGTCGGTGGCCAACGTGGTGCGCAAGCTGGAAGCGCACGGCGCGCTGGCGCACACCATCGTGGTGGTCGCCTCGGCCTCCGAGTCGGCTGCGCTGCAGTACGTGGCGCCGTATTCGGGTTGCGCGATGGGTGAATACTTCCGCGATCGCGGCGAAGACGCACTGATCGTGTACGACGATCTTTCCAAGCAGGCCGTGGCGTATCGCCAGATCTCGCTGCTGCTGAAGCGTCCGCCGGGCCGCGAAGCGTATCCGGGCGACGTGTTCTATCTCCACTCCCGTCTGCTCGAGCGCGCATCGCGCGTGTCCGAGGAATACGTCGAGAAGTTCACCAATGGCGAAGTGAAGGGCAAGACCGGTTCGCTGACCGCGCTGCCGATCATCGAGACGCAGGGCGGCGACGTTTCGGCGTTCGTGCCGACCAACGTGATCTCGATCACCGACGGCCAGATCTTCCTGGAAACCGACCTGTTCAACGCCGGCATCCGTCCGGCCGTGAACGCCGGTATCTCGGTGTCCCGCGTCGGCGGCGCCGCGCAGACCAAGATCGTCAAGAAGCTGTCCGGCGGCGTGAAGCTGGCGCTGGCGCAGTTCCGCGAGCTGGCCGCGTTTGCGCAGTTCGCCTCGGATCTGGACCCGGCCACCCGCGCCCAGCTGGACCGTGGTCAGCGCGTGACCGAGCTGATGAAGCAGGCGCAGTACGCGCCGCTTTCCATCGCCGAGCTGGCGCTGTCGGTGTACGCGGCCGAGAAGGGCTACCTCGACGATCTGCCGGTGAACAAGGTGCTGGCGTTCGAGAAGGGCCTGCACGCCTTCATGCACCAGAACCACGAAGAGCTGATGAAGAAGATCGTGGCCACCGGTGACTGGAATGGCGACATCGAAGCGACCTTCAAGGCCTCGCTGGACGAGTACAAGAAGACCGGTAGCTGGTAAGAGGAGCCGGGAACAGGGAATAGAGAATCGGGAATCGGGAATAGGAAGAGCCACGGCGCATCGCGCTCCGCTTTGAACCATTCCCCATTCCCCATTCCCGATTCCCCCGAGTGAGCAAAGCGAGCGAGTAAAGCATGGCCAGCGGACGCGAAATCAAAACCAAGATCAAGAGCACGCAGAACATGCGCAAGGTGACGCGCGCGCTCGAAATGGTCTCTGCCGCGAAGATCCGTCGTGCGCAGGACCTGATGAAGGCTTCGCGTCCGTACGCCCGCTCGATGCGCAAGGTGATCGCGCACGTGGCCCAGGCCAGCACGGATTTCAGCCATCCGTTCCTGACCCAGCGCGACAACGTGGCGCGGGTCGGTTTCATCGTGGTGTCGACCGACCGCGGCCTGTGCGGTGGCCTCAACTCCAACCTGTTCCGTCGCCTGCTGCCGGCCATCGTCGAGTGGCAGAAGCAGGGCGTGCAGGTCGACGTGGTCGCGGTGGGCCAGAAGGCGGTGGCGTTCTTCCGCCGGCTCAAGGGCGTCAACCTGATCGGCAGCGTGACCCATCTGGGCGAGAAGCCCAGGCTGGAGCAGCTGGTCGGCGTGATCAAGGTGATGATGGACGCCTATACGTCCAACGGTCTGGATCGCGTGTTCCTCGCCTACAACGACTTCGTCAACACCATGACGCAGAAGCCGACCATCGACGCGCTGCTGCCGTTGCCGCTGGTGGCCACGGAAATGGAAGCCCACCAGGCGGCCGGCGAGTCGGCTTACGCCGGCGTGAAGCTGGAAGCGAGCCACGACTGGGACTACATCTACGAGCCCGACGCGCAGACCGTGCTGGAGCACGTGCTGGGTCGCTACATCGAGTCCGTGGTGTACCAGGCGGCCCTGGAGAACCTGGCCAGCGAGCACGCCGCCCGCATGGTCGCGATGAAGAGCGCGTCGGACAACGCGAACAAGGTGATCGGCGAATTGACGCTGGTCTACAACAAGGCCCGCCAGGCCGCGATCACCCAGGAAATTTCCGAAATCGTGGGAGGAGCGGCTGCGGTGTAACCGCGGCAGCTCTTGAAAAAAATTCATGGCGACGCGAAGCGGCGCCGCAATAGACCTAAAGAGATTCATCCGGAGCTATCAGCATGAGCCAGGGCAAAGTTGTTCAGATCATCGGCGCGGTCGTCGACGTGGAATTCCCCCGCGATCAGGTGCCGCAGGTGTATGACGCACTGAAGATCGACGGCACCGAGATCACGCTGGAAGTCCAGCAGCAGCTCGGCGACGGCGTCGTGCGCACGATCGCGCTCGGTTCCACTGAAGGCCTGAAGCGCGGCCTGCAGGCGCGCAACACCGGCGAAGGCATCAAGGTGCCGGTCGGCAAGGCGACGCTGGGCCGCATCATGGACGTGCTCGGCAATCCGATCGACGAAGCCGGCCCGATCGGCGAGCAGGACCAGTGGGTCATCCACCGCGAAGCGCCCAGCTATGACGAGCAGGCGGCCGCGACCGACCTGCTGGAAACCGGCATCAAGGTCATCGACCTGGTCTGCCCGTTCGCCAAGGGCGGCAAGGTCGGCCTGTTCGGCGGCGCCGGCGTCGGCAAGACCGTCAACATGATGGAGCTGATCAACAACATCGCCAAGGCGCACTCGGGTCTGTCCGTGTTCGCCGGCGTGGGCGAGCGTACCCGCGAGGGCAACGACTTCTACCACGAGATGAAGGACTCCAACGTCCTGGACAAGGTCGCGATGGTGTACGGCCAGATGAACGAGCCGCCGGGCAACCGCCTGCGCGTCGCGCTGACCGGCCTGACCATGGCCGAATACTTCCGCGACGAGAAGGACGCGTCGGGCAAGGGCAAGGACGTGCTGCTGTTCGTCGACAACATCTACCGCTACACGCTGGCCGGTACCGAAGTGTCGGCGCTGCTGGGCCGCATGCCGTCCGCCGTGGGTTACCAGCCGACCCTGGCCGAGGAAATGGGCGTGCTGCAGGAGCGCATCACCTCGACCAAGACCGGCTCGATCACCTCGATCCAGGCCGTCTACGTGCCCGCCGATGACTACACCGATCCGTCGCCGGCCACCACCTTCGTGCATCTGGACTCCACCGTGGCGCTGTCGCGTGACATCGCCAGCCTGGGCATCTACCCGGCGGTTGACCCGCTGGCCTCGACCAGCCGCCAGCTCGACCCGCTGGTGATCGGTGAAGAGCATTACAACGTCGCCCGCCGCGTGCAGGGTACGCTGCAGCGCTACAAGGAACTGAAGGACATCATCGCGATTCTCGGCATGGACGAGCTGAGCGAAGAGGACAAGCAGGCCGTGTCGCGCGCCCGCAAGTGCGAGCGCTTCTTCTCGCAGCCGTTCCACGTGGCCGAAGTGTTCACCGGCTCGCCGGGCAAGTACGTGTCGCTGAAGGAAACCATCCGTGGCTTCAAGATGATCGTCGACGGCGACGTCGACCACCTGCCGGAGCAGGCGTTCTACATGGTCGGCGGCATCGACGAGGCGATCAAGAAGGCCGAGGACATGGGCGCCAAGAAAGCCGCCTGAGGCGGCTTTCGGGAATCGGGAACAGAGAATGGGGAATCGGCAAAGCAAAGCGCCGGTTCCTTCCGCTCCTGACCATTCCCCATTCCCGATCCCCCATTCCCTTCGAGCGCAGCGAGAAAAGCCATGACCCAAACCATTCGCGTCGACATCGTCAGTGCCGAAGCCGAGATCTTCTCCGGCGACGCGACGATGGTCGTTGCCACCGGCGAGCTCGGTGAGCTCGGCATCACGCCGCGCCACGCACCGCTGATCACCCGCCTCAAGCCCGGCCATGTCGACGTGCTGCTGGACGGCGGCGAGCGCCAGCAGTTCTGGGTATCCGGCGGCATTCTGGAAGTGCAGCCGCAGGTGGTCACGGTACTGGCCGACAGCGCGGCCCGCGCCGCCGACCTGGACGAGGCCTCGGCGCAGCGCGCCAAGCAGGAGGCCGAGACTGCCCTGGCCAACCGCACCGACGCGATGGAGATTGCCGAGGCGCAGGCCAAGCTGGCCGAAGCGATGACCCAGCTGCAGGCGCTGGAGCGTCTGCGCAAGAATCTGAAGCACTGAGTTTGTGCGCTCGTTCATGAGCGCAGAGCCAAGATCAGGAAGCGGCCATCCACGGTCGCACCCGCGGATGAAGCGGTTGCTTCGATGGACATTGCGAACTGCGAACGCCGGCCTTGTGCCGGCGTTTTCATGTCGGCACGATCCGGCCTCGGATGACCGGAAAGGGCGGGACATGGGAAAGCGGACGAACCTGGGACATGCGGCGGCAAGCCTGCTGTTCCTGTTGCTGGGTGGCTGCGTCACGTCACCGGCACCGAACAAGCCGAACGCCACCGGCGACGCCTCATGGCGGATCGAGATGCCGCCGGGCACGGTGAGTTACCAGCTGGCGATGGGTGAGGTGTCCAGCGGCGCGACACCATTCCGGCGGGTGAAGCCGGTGTATCCGCCGGGCCTGCTGGACGCTTGCCCGTCACCGCAGGAGGTGCCGGCGCTGGTCATCGTCGATGACCAGGGCGCGGTAGCCGAGGTGCGGGTGGCCGGCGAGCAGCAGGCCGACGCGAGCCGGCACGCCTTCATCGATGCGGTGCGCGCCGCCGCCAGGCAGTGGCGGTTCCAGCCCCTGCTCATCAGTCGCTGGGCTGCCGACGCCGACGGCAACAGCCACGTGGTCGACAGCGGCACGCGGCCATTCAGCCTCACCTATGTCTTCCGCTTCGAATGCCACTTGGGCAAGCCCTCGGTTTCGGCCGCGGCAGCGCAGGGCTGAGTCAGCTTTGCCGGCAACGGCGCCGAAACGGCTGCTATGCTTTTCGATCGAAATACGTCAGGGCCGACACCATGAACCACGCACCACTCCACGTCATCATCCTCGCGGCCGGCGCCGGCACGCGGATGAAGTCCAGCCGCCCCAAGGTGCTGATGCCGCTGGCGGGCCGGCCGTTGCTGGCGCACGTGATCGACGCCGCGCGGGCGTTGCAGCCGGCGGCGCTGCACATCGTCTACGGTCATTGCGGCGAGCAGGTGCAGGCGGCGTTCACCGACCAGGCCGACCTGCGCTGGGCGCTGCAGGCCGAGCGCCTGGGCACTGGCCACGCGGTGGAGCAGGCGCTGGGCGAGGTGCCGGACGACGCGCGCGTGCTGGTGCTGTATGGCGACGTGCCGATGACCCGCGTCGAGACGCTGCGGCAACTGGTGGAAGCCGAGGGCGGCTTCAGCCTGCTGACCATGCGACTGGCGGAGCCGCGCGGCTACGGCCGGGTGCTGTGCGACGGCAATGCCCACGTGCGGGCCGTGGTCGAGGAAAAGGACGCCGACGACGTGCAGCGTGCGGTGAACCTGGTCAACACCGGCATCCTGATCGCCGGTGCCGGAGTCCTGCGTGGCTGGATCGGGCGGCTCGATCGCAACAACGCGCAGGGCGAGTATTACCTTACCGACATCTTCCGCATGGCGGCCGAGGAAAACCATCCCGCGTTGAGCGTGGAGTGCGCCGATCCGGTCGAGGCCGCCGGCGCCAACAATCCGCTGCAGCTGACCGAACTGGAGGCTGCCTTCCGCTGGCGCGCCGCGCACGCCCTGCTTGCCGACGGCGTGCGCCTGGCCGATCCGCTGCGCATCGATGTGCGTGGCGCGGTCACCGCCGGGCGCGACGTGGAGCTGGACATCGACGTGATCCTGGAAGGCTCCGTGGTGCTGGGCGATGACGTGCGCATCGGTGCCTTCACCCGCTTGCGCAATGTGCAGCTGGCGGCCGGCACCGTGGTGCAATCGCACTGCGACCTCGACGGGGTGGTCACCCATGGCCCCTGCACGATCGGCCCGTTTGCGCGGCTGCGTCCAGGCACTGAACTGGATGCCGGCGTGCATGTGGGCAATTTCGTCGAGACCAAGAAGGCCCGTCTGGGCGAAGGCAGCAAGGCCAACCACCTCACCTATCTCGGCGACACCGAGGTGGGCCGTGGCGTCAACATCGGCGCCGGCACCATCACCTGCAACTACGACGGCGTGAACAAGCATCTCACGCGGATCGGCGACGGCGCCTTCATCGGCTCGAACAGCTCGCTGGTCGCGCCGGTGTCGATCGGCGCCCAGGCCACCATCGGCGCCGGTTCGGTGATCACCCGCGACGCACCCGATGGCGAGCTGACCGTGGCGCGCGGCAAGCAGCAGACTTACGAGGGCTGGAAGCGGCCGGTGAAGCGGTAGTCGGTCGGAACGGGGATGCTCTAACCGTTCCCCCGTTCCTCAGACGTACCGCCAGCCGTCGATCTCGAACAGCAGTTCGCTGCGGCAGATGTCGCCGTGCAACAGCAGCACCGGCACGCCGGGCAGCCGGCTGCCGAGAAACTCGCGCACGCGGGCAGCGTCGCCACGATGGCGCACGTACGCCTTCAGCGGCGAGTGGCTGTCGAACCCGCTGGCCATGCCGGCGTTGGCCAGCAAGGCGTCGAGGTTGACCATGGTTTCGGCGAGCTGGGCGTCCAGGTCGTGCTGGTGCGCCGAAGCATGGCCGACCACGGCGGCGGTGCCGGAAATGGCCAGCACGTCGCCAGCCGGCAGGATCATCGCGCGGGCGAAACTGGGCGGGGTCCGGCCATACTGGCGAGGGTAGCGCCAGGCGCTGATCTGGCGCGGGTTCTCGACTTTCCGGCCGGGACGGTCGCAGGCCAGCAGGTAGACCTGCAAGTGATGCGCGTCGCCGTGGTGGCCGATCGCGGTGGCGGCCGGGAAACCTTCGCTGAAGAAATCGCCCATGCCGCTGGCACGACCATCGCAGAAGTGCTTGTAGTGCTCGGCATCGCCATCACCGTGGTTGATGGCGCCGAGGTAGTTCCATACGCGCTGCACGTGATGCTCCGCCCGCGCGGATACCAGCTGGTGCAACTGACGATAGGCCAGCTCCGCGGTGGCCGTGGCGCCGCCGTGTTCGCGTTCGTCCAGCTCGATCGAGGCAAACAGCCAGCCGCCGCCGGCCGCCCAGTGCATCGCACCGTCGCTGCCGCTGCTGACCGGCGCATCGACCTGCCACAGTTCCAGCGGTGCCGGACCCTCGAACGCTTCCAGCGGCACCTGCAGATGACGCGGGTCGCCGCTGCGCGGGGCGTGCTTGCCGAAGCCGAACGCCGCCAGCGTGCCGGACTCGGCCAGCGCTGCGGCGGGTTCGGCCATGCGATAGGAAACCCGCGGCGCGGGGCGCGCCAGCGAGTCGACCTGCGGATTTTCACTTCCCTGAACCATTCTCGACAACCGGGGACGACAAGGGCGCTATGTTACACTCCGCGCCCACTGCCACCGGGGGGAGGCAATGAAAACAACGTACGGAATCGAGCATGGCAGAGCAGACCGCAGCGCAGCACGAATTGGCCACCCTGGTGGTGGAATGCCTGAACCTCGAGTCGGTCGCAGCGGATCAGATCGAACCGGATGCACCCTTGTTCGGCGGCGAGCTGGGCCTGGATTCGATCGACGCGCTGGAAATCGCCCTGGCAGTGTCCAAGCACTACGGCTTTCAGTTGCGTTCGGACAATCCGGACAACCGGCAGATCTTCACCAGCCTGCGTACCTTGTCCGATCACATCGAACAGCATCGCGCCAGCTGAAGTCGGCAACCCTCCGTGTTCGCACCGGTGCCCGCTGTCGCGTCGTCACGCCGTCTTCCCGCGGGAATGGCAGGGTAAGCTCCCGGATGGGGCCCGCGCGGAATCTTGCATGACGGCATCCTCTCCATCGCCCGACCATGCGCGGCGTTTTGCGCTGTGCCTGTTGCCGGTGTATCCACTGCTGGCGATCGCCGGTGCGCTGAGCCATCGACAGATTTTCGCCCTGCTGGCGCTCGCCCTGCTGCTGACCGTCCTGCTGCTGCCGCCCATGCTGGCGCGACGCGGTGCGGCGTGGCTGTTGTGGTGCGCGGTGCTGGCCGGCCTGCTGCTGGTGTGGATGGGCGGATTCGCCGGGCTGCTGCTGGAGGCGGTACCGGTGCTGATCAATGCACTGCTGGCGATCTGGTTCGGCCGCACCCTGGCCACCGCCGAGCCGCTGGTGGAACGCTTCATCATCGCCATCGAAGGGGCCGAGCGTCTGCAGCAGCCGGGCGTCGCCGCCTATGCGCGGCAGCTCACCTGGTTCTGGACCGTGTTGCTTGGCGCGCAGGCGCTGCTGCTGACCGTGCTGCTGTTGTGCGCCGATCACAGCGGCCTGCTGCAGCGTTTCGGCGTGGCCTCCCCGCTGCAAGTCCCCGAGCGCTGGGCGGCTGCATGGTTGCATCTGGGCTGCTACGCGTTGCTGGCTTTGGCCTTCCTGCTGGAATATGGGTATCGACGCTGGCGCCTGCGCCATCTCAGCCATCCGGGCCTGCACGACATGCTGTTGCAACTGGCGCTGCACTGGCCGCAGCTGGTGCGCGGCAAACCGGTGATGCCCTCATGAGCGACTGCTTCGAGCAGAGCCTGCGCATCGATGCCACCCACCCGGCGTTGCCGGGACACTTTCCCGGGCGTCCGCTGGTTCCCGGCGTGGTCCTGCTGGAACAGGTTGCGCTGGCACTGCGTCACTGGCGCGGACAACGCCTGGCGCGGGTGCTCGAGGCGAAATTCGTGGCATCGCTGCTGCCGGGCGAAACGGCCGCTTTGTGCCTGACCGGGGCCGTGCCGGAAGGCACGCGGGCCCGATTCGAGATCCGGCGCGAGGGCCATTTGCTGGCGCGTGGCGTGGTCGAGGGAGCGACATGAGCAACGAACACTGGCAGAGCCGGCCCGAAGGCGGTGGCCGCTTCGCGATCTGGCTGATCCGCAGCATCGCCCTGTACGGTGGCCGCCGGCTGGGCCGGTTGTGCCTGTATCCGATCACGCTGTATTTCTACGTGCGTCGGGGGCCGGAACGGCTCGCCTCGCGGCAGTATCTGGAACGGGTGCTGGACGGGCCGGTGTCGTCGTGGCAGGTGTTGAAGCACATCCATTGCTTCGCCGCCACGATCCTCGACCGGATCTTCCTGCTGGCGCATGGCGAGCAGCCGTTCCAGATCGAGACCGAAGGCCTGGAGTTGCTCGACGAACGCTATGCACGCGGTCGTGGCGTGCTGCTGTTCGGTTCCCACCAGGGCAGTTTCGAAGCCCTTCGCGCGGTGGGTGCGCGCAGGCCCGACATGCCGCTGCGGGTGGTGCTGGACAAGCAGAAGACGCCGGCGATGACCGAGCTGCTGGAGGAGCTGGCGCCGGAGATCGGCGCCTGCGTGATCGATGCGGCGCAGGACGGCACCAGCATCGCGTTGGCGATGGCCGAGGCCTGCCGCAGCGGCGCACTGGTGGCGATGCTGGCCGATCGTGGCCGCGGCCACGAAACGCTGCGTCGCACCGGTTTCCTCGGTTCGTCGGCACCGTTTCCGATCAGCCCGTGGCTGCTGGCGCACACGCTGCAGGTGCCGGTCGTGTTGTGCTTCGGCCTGTATCTGGGTGGCAACCGCTATCGACTGGTGTTCGAACCGTTCAGCGAACGGGTGGAGATTCCGCGGCATGATCGGGGTCCCGCGCTCGATGCGCTGATTGCCCGCTACGCCCAGCGACTGGAACACTACATCCGCGTAGCCCCCTACAACTGGTTCAATTTCTATGATTTCTGGCAAGACGCACCTCCTGCTGCCGAGCCTGCTGCTGACGCTTTGCGCGAGCGCGTCGGCGTCTGAGCCGGCGCCCTCGTCTCCCCCGGCGCAAGCGCTGATCGCCGCGCTGGGACAGCCGGCGCCCGCCCATGCGGCGTTCGCCGAAGCGCGTTTCCTGCAGGTGTTGCAGCAGCCGCTGGTGGTATCCGGCGAGCTGTCGTGGCTGGGCGGCGACCAGTTGCAGCGGCGCGTCGACCAGCCGCAGCACGAGACTTCCACCATCGCCAACGGCGAGGTCACCCAGCAGCGCGAGGGCAGGAGCGCGCGGCACTTTTCGCTGAAGCGCGCGCCGCAACTCCAGGTGCTGCTGGACAGCTTCGTGGCCCTGCTCAGCGGCGACGCGGCGCGCCTGCAGAAGTCCTTCGAGATCACCCAGACGGGCACGGCCGACGGCGCCTGGGCCCTGACCCTGGTGCCGCGCGACGCGCGCGTGGCGAAGACGGTGGCCAGCATCCGCATCGATGGCGTCGGCAAGCAGTCGCGCTGCATGCACATGCAGGAGGCCGACGGTGACCTTGCCGTCGACCTGCTCGGGCCGCTGGCCGCGAAGATGCCCGCCGATCCAACCCGCGAGGCGCTGCAGGCGCTGTGCCAGGGCGCACCCTGAGCATGCGTCGGGGCGCCCGTGCGACCTTGCTGGTCGTGTGGTTGCTGGCGCTGGCCGCCTTGGGCTGGATGGTGGCGCAACGGCTGAAGATCAGCACCGACCTGCGCAGCTTCATGCCCGCGCCGACCACGCCCGACCAGCGCCTGCTGATGGAGCAGGTCGGCGAGGGCCCGGGTTCGCGATTGCTGCTGCTGTCGATCAGCCGCTCATGCGCGTCCTGCGCTCGCGGCACTGGGCCATCCATGGCCGGCGGCGGTGCCCCCGACGAAAGGCTGGCAGCGTTGAGCCAGGGCCTGCTCGCCGCGTTGAAGAAGGATCCGCGCTACAGCCAGGTGGTCAACGGCAGCTTCGATCTCGGCGCGCTGGACGGCAGCCTGCTGCCGTATCGCTTCCTGCTCTCGCCCACGCTGGACACGCAGCCGCTGGACGAGGCGTATCTGGCCGATCAGCTGCAGCAGCGCCTGGACGACCTGTCCTCGCCCGCGGCCAGCCTGCTGAAAGGCCTGCTGCCCCGCGATCCCACGCTGGAAGTGCTGAAGCTGGCCGAGTCGTGGGCGCCGGCGAAGTCGCCCGAAGTGCGGGAAGGGGTGTGGTTCTCGCCTCAGGACGAGGCGCTGCTGCTGGTGCAGACGGTGGCCGCGGGCTTCGATCCGGGCGCACAGGAACAATCGATCGCTGGCATCCGCCAGGCCTTCGCCACGCTGCCGGGCAGCGCGGCGGCGAAGCTCGAGCTGAGCGGTCCGGGCTACTTCAGCGTGGTCGTCGGCGCGCAGACGCGGCACCAGGCCGACTGGATCGGGCGCATCTCCACCGTGGGTTTCATCGCGCTGCTGCTGCTGGCCTATCGCAGTTTCAGTTCACTGCTGCTGGGCGCGTTGCCGATCGCCAGCGCGGCGCTTGCCGGGATCGCGGCGCTGACGCTGGCGTTTCCTGACGTGCACGGGATCACCCTGGCATTCGGTTTCACCCTGCTCGGTGTGGCGCAGGAGTACCCGATCCGCGTGCTCAGCCATCGCCGCGCCGGCGAGGATGCGGTGCAGAGCGTGCGCGCGCTGTGGCCGTTGTTGCTGACTGCCATCGCGTCGGCATGCATCGCCTATCTGGCCTTCTATGCGTCCGGCGTCAATGGCCTGAAGCAGCTGGCGGTGTTCACCATCGTCGGCCTGCTGGTAGCCGGCTTCAGCACCCGTTACCTGCTGCCGCACCTGCTGCCGCGCCGCGTGCGCGACGTGGCCGACATGGCCTGGCTGGCGCGGGCGCGGCGATTCGTGGACCGGTTGCCGCGGCCGCGCTGGATTCCGTTGCTGGTCGCCGTCGCGATCGTGGCGATGCTGGCCCTGGCGCGCGGTTCGTTCTGGCAGAACAACCTGGCCGCGCTGACCCCGTTGCCGCAGGACCTGCTGCAACACGACGCGCGCCTGCGCGAGGCGCTGGGCGCGCCCGACGTGCGTTACCTGCTGGTGCTGCAGGCGCCGACCGAGCAGGGCGTGCTGGCGTTGTCGGAGCAGCTGCAGCCCCGGGTCGATGCACTGGTGGCAAGGCATGCCGCCGATGCGCTGGAACTGCCATCGCGTTACCTGCCCAGCATCGCGGTGCAACGCGAGCGGCAGGCGAAACTGCCTGATCGCGCCACGCTGCAGCGTGCACTGGATGAAGCGCTGCATGGCCTGCCCTTCCGCGCCGACCTGTTCCAGCCGTTCGTCGACGACGTGGAAACCGCACGCAGCCTGCCGCTGCTGACGCCCGAGCGCTACGCGCAGACCCCGCTGGGCCAGCGCCTGGCCGCGATGCTGGTCGAGCGCGACGGACACTGGCTGGGCCTGGGCACGGTCAGCGGCGTGCACGACGTGGCCGCGCTGCAGTCGCTGGGCGCCGGCAGCCACGGCAGCGTGCGCCTGCTGGATCTGAAGGCCGCCTCCGAATCGCTGGTGGTGGACTACCGCACGCGCATCCTGCAGGCGCTGCTGGCGGCCAGCCTGCTGCTGGTGCTGACGATCAGCTTTGCGCTGCGCAGCGTGCGTCGCGCCTGGCATGTGCTGGCACCGATGACCCTGGCCACCTTCCTGGTGCTGGCGGTGGAGCGGGTGATTGGCATCGAGGTCTCGCTGTTCCACCTGGTGGCGCTGATCCTGGCCGGCGGGCTGGGCCTGCACTACGCGCTGTTCTTCGAGCGCGACACCGGCGACCCCGCCGAACAGCGACGCACCCTGCACGCCACCATCGTCTGCGTGCTGTCCGCGCTGCTGGTGTTCGGCATGCTGGCGTGGGCCACGATCCCGGTGCTGCGCGCGATCGGCCTCACCGTGAGTCTGGGCGTGGCCTTCCATTTCTGCCTGTCGATCCTGATGGCGCCGCATGCTGCCGAAGAGTGATTGGGAAAAACTGATTCCCCATGCAGGCACGATGTGCCTGCTCGACGCCGTGCTCGGCTGGGATCAACGCACGATCCACGCGACCAGCGCCGGCCACGCGCGCGTCGACAATCCGCTGCGCGGCGAACACGGCCTGCATGCGGTGCATCTGGCCGAATACGGCGCGCAGGCGATGGCCGTGCACGGCGCGCTGCTGGCCCGCGCGCGCGGCGACGAACAGGTGCGGCCGGGCATGCTGGTCAGCCTGCGCGAGGTGCAGCTGTTCGAGGAGTACGTCGATCGGCTGGATGGCAAACTCGATGTGCACGGCGAATGCCTTTATGCCGATGATGGCGGCGCACAATATGCGTTCCGCGTCGAACATCGCGGTCGGCTGCTGGCCTCTGGCCGTGCCGCCGTGATCCATCCGGCCCGCTGATCAGGAGCGTCATCCCATGTCCGAAACCGGCAAACTCCGCCGCGCCCTGGTCACCGGCGGCAGCGGCGAACTCGGTGGCGCGATCTGCCAGGCACTGGCCGCGGCCGGCTGGCAGGTGATCGTGCATGGGCACCACAGCCTGACCCGGGCCGAGCACACCGCAGCCGCGATCGTCGCCGGGGGCGGCCGTGCGCAGGCGCTGGCGTTCAACGTCGCCGACGCCGAGGTGACCCGCGCCGCGCTCGACACGCTGCTGGCCGAAGGGCCGATCCACGCGGTGATCAACAACGCCGGCATCCATGACGACGCGCCGATGGCCGGCATGAGCGACGAGCAGTGGCATCGGGTGATCGATGTCTCGCTGCACGGCTTCTTCCACGTCACCCAGCCGCTGCTGCTGCCGATGGCGCGGCAGCGCTTCGGTCGCATCGTGTCGGTCAGCTCGGTGGCCGCCCAGCTGGGCAATCGGGGACAGACCAACTACGCGGCCGCGAAGGCCGCGCTGCACGGCGCCAGCAAGTCGCTGGCGCGCGAGATGGCCTCGCGCGGCATCACCGTCAACGTGGTGGCGCCCGGCGTGATCGAGGGCCGCATGGCCGACGCGGCGTTTCCACCCGAGCGCATCCGCGAGGTGGTGCCGGCGCAGCGCGCGGGCAAGCCGGAAGAAGTCGCCGCCCTGGTCGCCTTCCTGTGCTCGGACGCGGCCGCCTACATCAACGGCCAGGTGATCGGCGTCAACGGCGGGATGGGCTGACCGGCTACGCCACCGCCCTGAACAGCGGCGGGCGCGGCTGGCCCGACATCGGTGCGTGCAGGCGCGGGTCGCTGGCGCTGGCCTGCAGCACCAGCGCATCGGCCACGCCGTCGAGCATGCGCACGTTGTGGCGCAGGCGGGCACGGACTCCGGCCTCGTCGAGCGGATCGTGCAGGGTCGCATTGAGTTCGCCGAACCACGCCAGCGCACACTGGTCGAGCATCTCGCGCCGGCTGTGGCCGCCGCCCGCGGCGTGCCAGTGGCGGAACAGCGACTGCATGCGGCTGTTCAGGGCTTGCGCCCGTTCCAGCTCGGCACGCATTTCGCCCAGGAACGCCAGGTCGGTGAGCCGTTGCTGGAACACCAGCTGGCACAGCACGCTCCAGTAGTACGCGTAATCCCAGATCACCTTGGCCGACAGCACTTCGGCGTTGCCGAACAGCGGGTACTGGTTGCGGAACAGGGTCAGCGTGCTGTCGTAGAACGAGAGGTACAGCTTTTCGTAGAAGTGGGCGTAGGGCGCGAGGTTGTGACCGGCGCGGTCGTGGCCGATCAGTCCGGTGATGTAGGTGTTGCTGATCGCGATGAAGTCGCTGCCGGGCGAGTAGAAAGGATCGAGGAAGCTGCCCGCCTCGCCGGTGAGTGCCCAGCGGTCGGCGCTGAACAGCCGTCGGCTGCTGAACGAGTAGTCGCGCAGGAAGCGGAAGTCGAGCAGGCTGTCGCGCTCGGCGGCGATCGCGCGGCCCATCGCCGGCTGCTTTTCCTGCAGCCATCGCAGCGCGTGCTCGAAATCGCGCATGCCGTCCAGCGGATGCATCGCCGCGTCGCAGACGATGCCCACCGAGTGCGCGCCCGAGCCCAGCGGGATCAGCCACGCCCAGTAGCCCGCGCCCATCAGGTGGTTGGTCGAACGCCAGCGCTCGGCTGGCGTGCAGCGCGCGCCCCATTCGGCATCGTCGCTCCAGCGATCGATGTGCAGTCGCGCATCCATGCGGAACCACACCGCGTTGGCGTGGTGGCCGTTGTCCGCGGTCAGTTCCAGCCGGCGACGCAGCAGGCCGGCGCGGCCGGAGGCGTCGAGCAGCCAGCGTGCGGCGACGGTGTGTTCGCCCTTGTCGTCGGTGAAGCGCACCTCGTGCGCATCGCCGTGTTCGCCCAGGCTGAAACCCCTGACCGTGGCGCCGTCGCGAAAGTCGATGCCGCGTCGGCGCGCCTCTTCGCCCAGGAAATTCTCGAAGATGCCCCGGTCGAGCTGGTAGCTGGGAACCGGCAGCACCCGGCTCACGCCCAGTTCGGTGGTGTTCTGGATGTCGTCGCGCCCTTCGGAAAAGAAGTAGCGCAGGCCGAACTTGCGGATGTGCGCCGCATCGAGGTGTTCGCGCAGGCCCAGCGTGTGGTCGAAGTAATGCGCGCCGATCTCCACCGTGGATTCGCCGACCTTGTGCGCGGCCACCGGCAGCGGATGACGGTTGCGCTCCAGCACCAGGATGTCCATGTCCGGGAATTCGCCGCGCAGTTGCAGCGCCAGGCACAGGCCGGCCAGGCCGCCACCGAGGATGACCGCTTCGTGCTCCGTCCGACTCATGCGATGCACTCCGTGGGTGGCGCGGAAACTCAGTGCGTCGTGCCGACTTCGAAAAGGATCGGCGCGGCGCGCGAACGACGATAGCTGGCCACGATCCTGCCGTAATGGACCACGCGGCCGATCGTGTAGGTGGTGATGCGGGTGACGTCGCGCACCGGCTTCAGGTGGCTGGGCCGGAAACTGCCGTGATAGCGCGAGGCGATCGGCACCGAGACCACGCCGAGCTGCTTCTCGCGGGAGGCGGCGATCAGGATCGCCGCCTCGAACACGAAGTTCTCCGCCGGCAGGTCGACCAGGTCCAGCGCGGCGCGGGGATACCAGCGCTGACCGCTCTGGGTGTCGGCGATCGGTTGCGCGCAGGCCCAGGAGATGCCCCAGTCGGCCACTGCGTTGGCGCGGCGGCGGCCCTTCGGCTGCTGCTCCTTGTCCAGCAGGCGTGCGCCGATCACGATGTGTTGCGGGTACTTCGCCGCCGCGGCCACGATGTGCGGGATGTCGGCGGCCAGGTGCTGGCCGTCGCCGTCCATGGTCAGCACGGCGTCGTAGCCGAGCTTCATCGCCTCGCGGAAGCCGTGGCGCAGCGCCTCGCCCTTGCCCTTGCGCTGCTCGTGGCGCAGCAGGGTCACCGGCAGCGTGGCGACGATCTCCGGCGTGCGGTCGTCGGAGCCGTCGTCGATCACGATCACCGGTGCACCGAGCGCCAGCACGGACTCGACCACCGACTGGATCGCCGCCTCCTCGTTGAGGCAGGGAATCAGCACGCACCAGCGCGGGTTGACGGTGTTCAAGCGACGCTCTCCATGTCGATCTGCAATCCCAGTTGCGCGGCCGCCGCGATGTGGCAGCTGCCATCGCCCTGCGCCAGCCGTGCCAGCAACGGCAACGCGGTGGCGGAGGGGTTGGCCTGGCGCCAGCTGGCCAGCGGTTCGTCGAGTGTGCTCGAAGCCGCCGTGGTTGTCAGCGTCAATCGCAGCCGGGCCAGGCTGCGCGGGCTGCGGGTCGGCATCAGCAGCAGGGCGCAGCCGAACGGCTGCGTGCAGGCGGTCACTTCGAGCAGCGGGCCGTTGCCGAGGTAATCGCTGCACACCAGCAGCACCGGGCGCTGTTCACTGCACACCTGGCTGGCCGCCTCGAGCAGGCCGGCGCCGAAGCTGGCGCGTTGCGCCGCGATCGCGGTGGAGGGCGCATGGCAGCCGGTGGCGATGGTCCAGTAGCCCACCGCGGCGTTATGCACCGAGTTGTGGAAGCGGATCGGCGACAGCTCGGTCGGCACCTGGGCCAGCGTGGCGCACATGTAGTCGGTGATCGCCTGGTCGCCGTGGGAGGAGGCGAACACGCAGGCGACGCCGGCCGCATCCTGGCCGCTCATCGCCACCGCCTGGCCGGCGACTTCCACCGCCAGCAGCACGCTTTCCGGGGCGCGACGGCGTTCATTGGCGGGCAGGGTGGCGGCCGCGGGTCGGCGCGGCGGCGGTTGCGGCGGTTGCGGCGGGCGGCCGGCGAGCACTTCGCGCAGGGCGGCGAAGTCGGCCAGCTGCGACGACCACAGGCCGACGCCGTCGACCCAGACATCCAGCCCGCTCACGCGCCGAATCCTGCGCGGGCAAAGGCGAGGCAGGCGTTGTTGCCGCCGAAGCCGAACGAATTGCTGAGCGCCACGTCGACGGTCTGTCGTTCGTTGCGCCAGGCGAACTGCGCGCCGCAGCCGGGATCGGGCGTGTCGCCGCCGAGGTTGCCGGGAATCAGGCCATGTTCGATCGCCTGCATCGCGACGGTGGCCTCGACGATGCCGGCGGCGCCCAGCGTGTGACCGGTGTAGCCCTTGGTCGAGCTGGCCCGCGTGCGCGCCGGGAACGCGCGGCTCACCAGTGCCGCTTCCACCTCGTCGTTCTTCTGGCTGGCGGTGCCGTGCAGGTTGATGTAGTCGACCTGGCCCGCGGACAGGCCGGCGCGGGCCAGCGCATCGTCCAGCGCCAGTTCGGCGCCGAGGCCTTGCGGGTGCGGAGTGGACATGTGGTGGGCGTCGCTGGCTTCGCCATAACCGAGCAGCTGGATGGCATCGGGCGCAGCGGCGGCACGTTCGAGCAGGGCGAAGCCGGCAGCCTCGCCGATCGAGATGCCGTTGCGGGCGGCGTCGAACGGTCGGCACGGTTCGTGCGAGACCAGCTCCAGCGCGTTGAAGCCGAACAGCACGCTGTCGCAAAGGCTGTCCACGCCACCGACCACGGCCGCGTCGGCCAGGCCCAGGCGGATCAGCCGCTCGGCGCTGGCAAACACCTTGGCGCTGGACGAGCAGGCGGTGGAGACGGTGAGGCAGGGGCCCTCGAGCTGCAACGCCGCTGCCACGAAGGCGGTCAGCGAATGCGGCGCGTGCAGGGGCGGATAGAGCCGGTCGTCGCTGAAGCCGCCGTCGGCGTCGAGCTGGCGATAGGCCTCCTCGGTGGCGCCGATGCTGGCGGTGGAGGTGCCCAGCAGCAGGGCCACGCGCGCCGCCCCGTAACGGGCGCGGGCCGCCTCGACCTTCGGCATGAAACCGTCCTGGTTCAGGCCCAGCCAGGCCAGCCGGTTGTTGCGGCAATCCCACACCTGCAGGCTGGCCGGCAGGCGCACCGCTTCCACGCCGTCCACGCGGCCGATCCAGCACGCCAGCGGCGCGCTGCTGATGTCGTTCGGACGCAGGCCACTGCGGGCACTTTCCAGTGCGGCGAGCTGGGCGGCCAGTCCGCTGCCCAGCGCCGACGTGGCGGTATGGGCAGTGACGGCGAGAGGGGTCATCTTGGTGGGCATCTTGGAAAGCCTAACGGTGACCCGGCGGAATGCCTAGCCTGTGGATGCGCGAGCGCAGAGAGTGACCGCGACGGCATGAAGATGTCGCGAACAGGCGTGCGAAACTAGGCCGCATCGTTCCCGCCGCCCCGGTCTCCCGTGCAAGCCCATCCGCCGACCTCCCGAAGTCCCTGGCGCTACCTGCGCGATCGCGACGTGCAGCACGCGGCGCTGGTCACCTTGCTGACCCTGCTGCTGAGCGCGGGGCTGGTCTGGCTGGGCTATCTGGTCCACGTGTGCCGGGTCGCCGCACGCAGCCCGCTGCAGCCGCCGCGGCGGATGATCGTGCTGGTGTTCGGTCGCCAGCTGGTGCGCGACGCGCCGGGCCCGGACTACCGGCAACGCCTGCGCCGCGCGCTGGCGCTGGTCGAGCAGCGGCACACCGACCACCTGCTGCTGCTGGGCGGTTACAGCGGCGGGACGCAGAGCGAGGCGGCGGCCGGCGAGGACTGGCTGCGGCGGCACGGCCTGGCCGGCGCCGTGCGCATGGAACTGGAACAGGATTCGGTGGACTCGCTGGAAAACCTGCGCCACGCGCGCCAGCTGTTGCGGATCGACTCGGCCACCGGCGAGTTGCCGCCGGTGGCCCTGCTGACCAGTCGCTACCACCTCGCCCGCTGCGGCATGCTGGCCAGGCGGCTGGGCTTCGACGGACAGCCGGTCGCCGCCGAGTCCGCGCTTTCGCTGCGGCCACGCACGCTCGGCCGCCTGCTGATCGAGGCCAGCTACCTGATGTGGATCGACGTTGGCGCGCGCTGGGCCGCGCTGACCGGCAACCGGCGGATGGCCGAGCGGCTGAGCTGACATGCGCGCGCCGCGTGCGCCCTGATCCAGCGCAGACGTCCGCGGCGCCGCGTCGCAGCGCCCCTGCGGAGCGCACTTGCTAAGCTGACCGCCTTACCGCAACGAGTCCCGTGATGAGCAGCCAGCAAGCCGACCTCGCCGAAACCTTCCTGCGCGAATTGCAGGACCGCATCTGCCGCGCGATCGAACAGGTCGACGGCGGCGCACGTTTCGAGGAAGACGCGTGGACCCGCGCCGAAGGCGGTGGCGGGCGCACCCGGGTGCTGCGCGATGGCGCGGTATTCGAGCAGGCCGGGGTGAATTTCTCGCGCGTGTCCGGGCACAGGCTGCCGCCCAGCGCCACCGCGCATCGGCCGGACCTGGCCGGCGGCAGCTTCGTCGCCACCGGCGTGTCGCTGGTGCTGCATCCGAAGAACCCGCACGTGCCGACCACCCACGCCAACGTGCGCTACTTCGAGGCCAGCAAGGAAGGGGTTGAACCGGTGTGGTGGTTCGGCGGCGGCTTCGACCTCACCCCGTTCTATCCGGTGGACGAAGACGTGCGCCACTGGCACACGGTGGCGCGCGACCTGTGCCAGCCCTACGGCGCGGACGTCTATCCGCGCTACAAACAGTGGTGCGACGAATATTTCTACCTGAAGCATCGCGACGAGACCCGCGGCGTGGGCGGGCTGTTCTACGACGATCTCAACGAAGGCGGCTTCGAGCGCTGCCTCGATTTCACCAGGGACGTGGGCCAGGGTTTCCTCGACGCCTACCTGCCGATCGTGGAGCGCCGCAAGGCCACGCCGTACGGCGAGCGCGAGCGCGAATTCCAGCTGTACCGGCGCGGCCGCTACGTGGAGTTCAACCTGGTCTACGACCGCGGCACGCTGTTCGGCCTGCAGTCCGGCGGGCGCACCGAATCGATCCTGATGAGCCTGCCGCCGCGGGTGCGTTTCGAGTATGCGTATCAACCGGAAGCCGGCTCGGCCGAGGCGGAACTGGCCGCCTACCTGAAGCCGCGCGACTGGCTGAGTAGCGAGAAGTGAGCGAGGAGGAGTGAGAAGTGAGAATGGCCACGTTTGGCCCTCTCGTTTCTCACTTCTCTCCACTCACTCCTGCCTCTACGGCGTGGCGCCGCTGAACTTCACGACGGTGGCGCCTTTCACCGGGCCGATCTGGGCGCTGTCGCTGACCTTCAGCACCACTTCGCGCTTGAACTCCAGCGTGCCCTGCACCACCGCGCGCGGGCCGATCACCACCACCGGCGTGTGGCTGTTGCCGCTGAACCAGCTGTGGCTCTTGTCGACCAGGATGCCGCCCTCGACGCGCGAGTTCGCGCCCACGGTGATGTCGCCCGAAACGGTGCCGATGCCGCCGCCGACGTGGGCAGCGTCCAGCACGATCGCGCCGTTGACGTTCTCCACCCGGCCGCCGACATCGGCGCCCTGATCCAGATGGATCGCGCCGTTGACCGCGTCCACCTTGCCGCTGACCCGGCTGCCGCTGGCCAGGCTGATCGAGCCATTGACGGTGCCCAACTCGGTGGCCTGCGCCTTCGCGCCCAGTTCGACCGCGCCGTTGACCGTGCTGGCTTCCTTCACCACGGCGTTGTCGCCGACGTGGACCGCGCCGTTGACCGTGCTGACGTCACCCGCCTGCTGGCCGGCTTCCACGCGCACCGCGCCGTTGACCTTGTCGATGTCGCCGTCGTGCGCGGCCGCCAGCAGCGGCAGGCCCAGCGCCAGCGTGCCGAACATCAGAAGGGTGGGGAATCGACGCATGACAATCTCCTTGAGTGGGTGGGTATCGACATTAGGATGCCCGGTGCCGTCGAGGGGTTTAGCATGACCTGTGGCAGGGGCCGCGTTTGACGGCAGCGGAGGCGGCCTGCACCATTCCCGCCTTGTTCCCTTCTGTTGAGCATCCCATGCACAAGCTCGTCCTGATCCGCCACGGCCAATCGCAGTGGAACCTCGACAACCGCTTCAGCGGCTGGGCCGACGTCGACCTCACCGAACAGGGCATGGCCGAGGCACGCGAGGCGGGCCGCCTGCTGACCGAGGGTGGCTACAGCTTCGACGTGGCGCACACCTCGGTGCTCAAGCGCGCAGTGCGCACGCTGTGGGGCGTGCAGGACGAGATGGGCCTGATGTGGCTGCCGGTGGTCACCGACTGGCGCCTCAACGAGCGTCATTACGGCGGCCTCACCGGCCTCAACAAGGCCGAGACCGCGCTGAAGTACGGCGAGGATCAGGTCAAGATCTGGCGCCGCAGCTACGACATCCCGCCGCCGCCGCTGGATCGCGCCGCCAACGAGTCGGTACACGATCCGCGCTACGCGAAGCTTGATCCGAAGGACATCCCCGACACCGAGTGCCTGAAGGACACGGTGGAGCGGGTGCTGCCGTACTGGCACCAGGTGCTGGCGCCGGCGATCCGCGCCGGCCAGCGCGTGCTGGTAGCCGCGCACGGCAATTCGCTGCGGGCGCTGGTGAAGTACCTGGACGGCATCTCCGACGAGTCGATCGTCGAGTTGAACATCCCCAACGGCGTGCCGCTGGTCTATGAATTCGACGACGAGCTGAAGCCGCTCCGCCATTACTACCTCGGCGATGCCGAGGCGATCGCGGCGAAGATGGCCGCGGTGGCCAACCAGGGCAAGGCCAGGTAGGCATGCCCTCCGCCGTCTCGCCGAAGGCTGCCGCTGCCGCACTCGCCGAATACTGGTCACCGCGCGTGATCGGCGAGCTGGACGACAGCTATCTGAAGGTGGCCAAGCTGCTGGGCACCTTCGGCTGGCACAGCCATGACGACGAAGACGAACTGTTCATGGTGCTCGACGGCAGGCTGCGCATCGAGCTGGAAACCGGCGCAGTGGAACTGGACCAGGGCGAACTGTTCGTGGTGCCCAAGGGCACGCGCCACAATCCGGTGGCCGCGGCCGAATGCCTGATCCTGCTGATCGAACGCAAGTCGACCCTGCATACCGGCAACCAGGTCACCGGGCGTACGCGCTCGATCGCCCAGCAACTGGGCGATGCCTGATCCGCGCCACGGCTGGCCGATGGATGACATTCGTCAGTCGTCAGGCGGGCTGTGGCTGAATTAAGCTGCCGCCACTCCCAGCCAACGGAATGCCGATGCCTGCCCATCTGACCAGTTACCTGATCATGCTGCCATTGCTGGCCTGGATGGTCTGGAAGCGCGTGAGCCGACAGTTCGGCCGCCAGCCGATCCGGCGCAAGCGGATGATTGCCCGCATCGTGATCTTCGTGATCCTCGGCGGCCTGATGGCGCTCAGCGGACTGCAGCGGCTGGCGCTGGCCGAAGGGCTGCTGGGCGGCGTCCTGATCGGTGGCGCGGTGGGCCTGGTCGGCCTGCGCCTGACCCGCTTCGAGATCGATCCGGCCAAGGGCGACTGCTACGTCCCCAATCCCTGGATCGGCGCCTTGCTCACCGCCCTGCTGCTCGGCCGACTGGCCTGGCGCCTGTTCGAAATGTGGCAGTTGCAGGCGGCGGCGGGCGACGCGGCGGCGATGCAGCCGATGGGCCAGGCGCTGACCCCGATGACGCTGTTGCTGATCGGCCTGCTGGTGGGCTACTACATCGTGTACTTCACCGGCCTGCTGATCCATCACCGGCGTTTCCAGAACAGCCATCCGGGCATCGCGACCCCGCTGTAGCCCGGGCCTGCCGGTTCATTCCGGCCGGTGCGGCAGGGCCAGGTATTCCTCGCTCTGCATTTCGATCAGGCGCGACTCGGTGCGGCCGAATTCCGCGCGCAGCCGCTCGCCGTCGTACAGCTCGGTGATCGGTGCGGCGGCGGACAGCACCAGCTTCACGTGGCGGTCGTAGAACTCGTCCACCAATTGCACGAAGCGCTTCGCCGCGTCCTCGCTGTACACGGTGAATTGCGGCACGTTGGAGATGATGATCGCGGGGCCGGCCTTGGCCAGTGCGATGTAGTCGGCCACTGCCCGCGGGCCTTCGCACAGCGCGCCGAACTCGAACCACAGCACTCCGTCGGCGCGCTTGCGGAACGGGATGTCGCGACCGTTGACGTGCAGCTGGCCATCCTGCTCCACCTCTTCACCGGCCTGGCTGGCGAAGATTTTTTCCAGCCTGCGGTGCGCCTCGGCGCCCGGCGGGGTCAGGTAGACCGAGGCCTGGGTCAGTGCGCGCAGGCGCCAGTCGCGCGAGGAGGCCATCTCCACCACGTGGCATTGCCGTTCGAGCAGCGCGATCGCGGGCAGGAAACGGGAGCGCTGCAGGCCGTCCCGGTAGAGGTTCTTCGGTGCGGTATTGGAGGTGGTGACCAGGGTGACACCCCGCTCGAACAGGGCATCGAGCAGGTTGGCCAGGATCATCGCGTCGCCGATGTCGTTGACCAGGAATTCGTCCAGGCACAGCACCCGGCAGCGCGCGGCGATGCCGGCGGCGACCTCGACCAGCGGGCTCTGCCGCTCGCCGAGCTGGCGCAGGCCGTCGTGCACTTCGCCCATGAAGCGATGGAAGTGCCGCCGCAGCACCACGCCATGCGGCAGGCTGGCGGCGAACAGGTCCATCAGGAAGGTCTTGCCGCGGCCCACCGTGCCCCACAGGTACAGGCCCGGCACCGGCGCGGCGGCTTCGTCATTGCCGAGCAGGGATTTCAGCCGGCTGAACAGGCCGCTTTCGCTGGCGGGTGGCGCGCACAGCGCCGCGTGCATGCGGTCGAATTCGGACAGCAGCGCCAGCTGGGCCGGGTCGGACTCCCAGCGGTGCGCGGCGACGCCTTCGTGATAGCGCGCGCTGGGCGCGAGCGAGGGGTTTTCACTCATGGAGCGGACAGGTCGTGAAGTGGGGGGAGCAGGTTTCAGTCGTTGCGCGGCGGTGGCAGCCAGCCCAGCACGGCGTGCTTGATCGCACCGCGCAGGTCCATCAGGCGGCGGTGGAAGAAGTGGCTGGTGTCGGGCATGCGCACCAGCTCGGGCTTGTGCTCCAGCGCGTCGATCCAGTCGAACACCGCCTGCGGATCGACCACCTCGTCGGCCTCGCCCTGCACCACCAGCCAGGGGCATTCGGGCAGCGTGACCGGGCCGAATTCCCGCCGGCCCACCGGCGGGGCGATGCTCACCAACACGTCGGCATGCAGACGCACCGCGTTGCGGATGGTCACGTAGCTGCCGAACGAGAAGCCGCACAACCACAAGGCATCGTGCGGTCGCCGCTGGCGCACCCAATCCACCACGGCGGCCAGGTCCTCGCTTTCGCCATCGCCGCGGTCGAACTCGCCGGCCGAATTGCCCGCGCCGCGGAAATTGAAGCGCACCGTGTCCAGCCCCGATTCGCGCAAGGCGCGCTCGGCCATGGTCACCACCTTGTTGTGCATCGTGCCGCCTTCCACCGTCAGCGGATGGCAGACCACCGCCACGCCGCGGCGCGCGCAGGCCGGCTCGGCGACATCGCTGATGGTTTCCAGCTTGCCGACCGGGCCGTCGAGCATGAAACTGGCGGCGACATCGGGAAAGGTGGCCGGTTCGGCGGGGAGTTCGGTGGGATTCATGCGCACGATGATAACCGCCGATCGGATCGCCTGCCGCGGAAGCTGCCGGTGAACCATCTGGCGCACGCTCTGCTGGCCGGTGACGACGAAGACCTGCAACTGGGCGGCATGCTCGGCGATTTCGTCCACGGACAGCCCGACCCGGCGCTGTATCCGCCCCGGGTGATCGCCGGAATCCGCCTGCATCGCGCGATCGACGTCCATACCGACGCCCACCCGGAGGTGCTGGCGGCGAAGGCCTTGCTGCCATCGCCCCATCGCCGTTACGCGGGCATCCTGCTCGACATGTGGTTCGACCATTGCCTGGCGCGCGACTTCCCGCGCTGGAGCGGGCAGCCGCTGCAGCCGTATTCCGACGCATTGCGGGCGTTGCTGTGGCGGCATGACGCGCTGCTGCCTCCGGGCCTGCGACGCTTCCGGGGCTACATGGACTACCACCAGTTGCCGGCTCGCTATGCTGATCGCGCGGTGCTGGGCCACGCGCTGGCCGGCATCGGGCAGCGCCTGAGCCGGACCA
Source organism: Rhodanobacter sp. IGA1.0 (assembly GCF_040208325.1). NCBI lineage: Bacteria > Pseudomonadati > Pseudomonadota > Gammaproteobacteria > Lysobacterales > Rhodanobacteraceae > Rhodanobacter > Rhodanobacter sp. IGA1.0. Next base: position 3,586,355 of record NZ_CP157948.1, on the reverse strand, counting down.
ACCCGCTGGATTCGGCACTACCGGTGCTGCTGGCGCGGGAGGCGGAACTGCAGCAGCACTTCGAGGCGTTCTTTCCCGAATTGCGAAGGTTCGCGCGGGAATGGGTCGAGAGGCACACTGACTGAGGCCCTTGCTCCCTCCCCTGCGCAGCAGGGGAGGGCTGGGGTGGGGTGCTTTTGATCTTCCCCGCACTCCGGGGCTCCCCATCCCAACCTTCCCCCATGGGGGGAAGGGGCAAACGAAAACGCCGCCCGAGGGCGGCGTTTTTAGACGGCTTGTTGGATCAGGCGAAGTCGCCCAGCTCAAAAGCGACCCCCACCCAACCTCCCCCTGCTTTGCAGGGGAAGGGGCAAACGAAAACGCCGCCCGAGGGCGGCGTTTGCAGACAGCTTGTTGGATCAGGCGAAGTTTTACTTCGCCTGATCGGCGATCCAGTGCACGGCGTTGGTCACCTGCTCGTCGGTGAGAGCCGGGTTGCCACCCTTGGGCGGCATGAAGTTGCCGTCGGGGCCGTGGTAGCCCTCGATCGCGTGCTTGACCAGCACGTCGATGCCCTGGGCCAGGCGCGGACCCCAGGCGCCCTTGTCGCCCACCTTGGGTGCGCCGGCGACGCCGGAGGTGTGGCAGCTGGTGCACAGGTGATCGAAGATCGCCTTGCCGTCGGTGGTGCCGCCGTAAGCCACCTGCGAGGCAGCGGCCTTGGCGGCGGCATCGGCGGCAGCCTGCATCGCGGCGCGGCCGGTATTGCCGGCGTATACCGCGCCAGCCGGAGCGATCCGTGCGGTCACCTGGGCCGGCTGATCCGGATTGGTTTCCTTCGGCTCGTGCTCATGGATGGCCAGTGCCGAGAAGATCAGCACGACCGTCAGCACGGCGAGGCCGCCGATCATGATCGAAAACTGGCGCAGGACGCTGTGGTCCGCCTTGCTCATGGAACCGCTCACGCACGTACTCCTTTCAGTGGGCACTGCGGAACGCCACCATGGCGGCCCCGACCTGCCTCGATTGCCTGTTGCTGTCGCACCGGATCATGAACACCTCCCCTGGGGCGTGGTCCATGAGTGCGCGACGCTGATCAAGCTTGCCCCCGGCCCGGATTCGGGGATCGGACAGGCAACCAGTCGGAGATTATAAACGAAGCGCGCGGCAAGTTTCAGGCTCCGCTGACGACGGACTGCGTGAACGGCGCCGGCGAAAACCGACGCAACCCTGCGCGAAAGCCATTACCCTGCCATCGGTCATGGCGTACCCATGTCAACCGGCATTGTTCATTTTCGTTGAACTGCCCCTATGCTTTCACCCCGAGAGTCGTCCGTCGGCGCCATCCGACAGCAGGCAGATGCGTGTCACGCGGCTGCGTGTCGCATGGCCGCACCGTTCAATCCAGGAGTTTTACATGTCGCGTTTTTGGAAGATCGCGTTGATCGTCATCGCCGTGATCGTGGTGGCGGCGCTGGGGTTCCGCCTGCTGCACAAGCCGGCCCCGGCCGGCTCCGCGTCCTCGGCCCAGGCGGCCGGCAAGGACCGTGGCGGCAAGGATGGCAAGAACGAGACGCCGCCGGTGCCGGTGACCGTGGTGCCCGTGGTCAAGCAGAACGTGCCGGTCTACCTGACCGCACTGGGCACGGTGCAGGCGCTCAACACGGTCAGCGTGAGCCCGCAGGTCGGCGGCCAGTTGCTGAGCCTCGAGTTCACCGAGGGCCAGCCGGTGAAGAAGGGCCAGGTGCTCGCACAGATCGACCCGCGCACCTATCAGGCGGCCTATGACCAGGCCGTGGCGCGACAGCGCCAGGACCAGGCCATGCTCGACACGGCCAAGAGCAACCTGGCACGCAGCCAGGACCTGGCTGCCAAGGGCTACATCTCCAAGCAGGATCTGGACACCTTGCGCAACACCGCCGCCCAGTACCAGGCCGCCGTGTCTGCCGATGCGGCCAGCCTGCGTGATGCCCAAGTGCAGTTGAACTACACCAAGGTGATTTCGCCGATCGATGGCCTGGCCGGCATCCGTGGCGTGGATCCGGGCAACGTGGTGAGCACTTCGAGCACGATTGTGACGCTGACCCAGCTGCACCCGATCAACGTGATGTTCACCCTGCCCGAGCAGAACCTCGACATGGTGCGCAGCGCCGCCGGGAAGGACGCCGCCGCGCTGCAGGTGACCGCGCTGGATCGCACCGATGCCCATCCGATCGCCAGCGGCGGCGTGCTCAAGGTGATCGACAACCAGATCGATACCACCACCGGCACGTTCCGCCTGAAGTCCGAATTCCCGAACGCGAAGAACGAACTCTGGCCGGGCCAGTTCGTCAACGTGCAGCTGCTGGTCAGCACCGTCGACGGCGGCCTGGTGATCCCGGCGCAGGCAGTGCAGCGCGGGCCGGACGGCGATTACGTCTATCAGGTGCAGGGCGACAGCACGGTCAAGATGCAGGCGGTGGTGGTGGCCGGCGAAGTGGGCGACAGCCACGTGATGATCGGCAGCGGCCTCAAGGCCGGCGACCGCGTCGTCACCGAGGGCCAGTTCCGGCTGAAGCCCGGCAGCAAGGTCAACGCGCTGAAGCCGGGCGAAGTGCCGGCGGTGCCGACCGCGACCGAAATGGAAAAGGCCCGGCAGAACAGCAAGGGTGGTGGTCGCCGTCACGGCTGAGCAGCCAGCCTGCGTCGCCGCGACACCCGAAGTTGCGCGGCTGCGGCCGCGCGCCAGCCATGATCGCGGCTGAAACCGCACTTTAGACGTTACGGATAGCCATGGGATTCTCGACCCTCTTCATTCGCCGACCGATCGCCACCTCGCTGCTGATGGTGGCGGTGCTGCTGCTCGGCATCCTGGGCTACCGCCAGCTGCCGGTGTCGGCGCTGCCGGAAATCGAGGCGCCGAGCCTGGTGGTCAGCACGCAGTATCCGGGCGCCAGCGCCAACACCATGGCCTCGCTGATCACCACGCCGCTGGAGCGCAACCTGGGGCAGATCTCAGGCCTGACCATGATGAGCTCGGACTCGTCCGCCGGGTTGTCCACGATCATCCTGCAGTTTTCGATGGGTCGCGACATCGACATCGCCGCCCAGGACGTGCAGGCGGCGATCAACCAGGCCAAGGGCACCCTGCCGGGCAACCTGCCGTATCCGCCGGTGTACAACCGGGTCAACCCGGCCGACGCGCCGATCCTGACCCTGAAGCTCACCTCCGACAGCCGCCAGCTGCGCGACGTGAACGACCTGGCCGACTCGATCATCGCGCAGAAGCTGTCGCAGGTGCAGGGCGTGGGCCTGGTCTCGATCGCCGGCAACGTGCGGCCGGCCGTGCGCGTGCAGGTGAACCCGGCGCAGCTGTCCAACCTCGGCCTGACCATGGAAGACGTGCGCAGCGCGTTGACCCAGGCCAACGTCAATGCGCCCAAGGGCACCTTGAACGGCAAGACGCAGAGCTACTCCATCGGCACCAACGACCAGTTGAGTGATGCCGCCGAGTACAAGAACACCATCATCAGCTACAAGAACAACTCGCCGGTGCGGCTGTCCGACGTGGCCAAGGTGGTCGACGGCGTCGAGAACGACCAGCTTGCCGCGTGGGCCAACGGCAAGCCGGCGGTGTTGCTGGACGTGCGCCGCCAGCCCGGCGCCAACATCGTGCAGACGGTGCAGCAGATCCGCAACGTGCTGCCCGAACTGCGCAGCGCGCTGCCGGCCGACGTGCACCTGGACGTTTTCGCCGACCGCACCGTGACCATCCGCGCCTCGGTGCACGACGTCGAGTTCACCCTGATCCTCACCGTATTCCTGGTGATCGGCGTGATCTTCGTGTTCCTGCGCCGGCTGTGGGCGACCATCATCCCCGCCACGGCGGTGCCGCTGTCGCTGATGGGCACGTTCGGCGTGATGGCGTTCACCGGCATGTCGCTGGACAACCTGTCGCTGATGGCGCTTACCGTGGCCACCGGTTTCGTGGTGGACGATGCGATCGTGATGATCGAGAACATCGTGCGCTACATCGAGAAGGGCAAGAGCGGCAAGGAAGCAGCCGAGATCGGCGCGAAGGAGATCGGCTTCACCGTGCTGTCGCTGACCGTGTCGCTGGTGGCGGTGTTCCTGCCGCTGCTGCTGATGCCGGGCGTCACCGGCCGGCTGTTCCACGAGTTCGCCTGGGTGCTCACCATCGCGGTCACCATATCGATGCTGGTGTCGCTGACGCTGACCCCGATGATGTGCGCCTACCTGCTCAAGCCCGATCAGCTGCCCGAGGGCGACGACGCCCACGAGCAGCATGCCGCGGCCGGCAAGCGCACCGTGTGGTCGCGCACCGTGGCGGTGTACGAAAGCTCGCTGGACTGGGTGCTCGATCACCAGCGCATGACCATGCTGGTGGCCGGCGCCGCGGTGGTGCTCACCGTGTTCCTGTACGTCGCCATTCCCAAGGGCCTGCTGCCCGAGCAGGACACCGGCCTGATCACCGGCGTGGTGCAGGCGGACGACAACATCGCCTTCCCGCAGATGGAAGACCGCACCAGGGCGGTCGCCGAGGCGCTGCGCAAGGACCCGGCCGTGGCCGGCGTGGCCGCCTTCATCGGCGCCGGCACGATCAACCCCACGCTCAACCAGGGCCAGCTCAGCATCGTGCTGAAGGATCGCGGCGACCGCGATGGTCTGGACAAGCTGTTGCCGCGGCTGCAGCAGGCAGTGGCGGGCATCCCGGGCGTGGCGCTGTACCTGAAGCCGGTGCAGGACGTGACCCTGGACAGCCGCGTGGCGGCTACCGAATACCAGTATTCGATGTCCGACGTGAGCGCGTCCGAACTGGCCGGCTATGCCAACCAGATGACCGAGGCGATGCGTCAGCGGCCGGAACTGGCCGACGTCGACAACAACCTCGCCGACAATGGCAACGCGCTGAAGCTCACCATCGATCGCGAGAAGGCCAGCCGCCTGGGGGTGCCGGTGCAGAGCATCGACGACACCCTGTACGACGCGTTCGGCCAACGCCAGATCTCGACCATCTTCACCCAGCTGAACCAGTACCGCGTGGTGCTGGAAGTGGCGCCGGAGTTCCGCACCAGCGACGACCTGCTGACCAAGCTGACCGTGCGCGGCAACGGCAGCGGCGCGCTCGTCGGCAGCACCGCGACCAGCTTCGGCCAGCTGAAATCCAGCAATTCGGCCACGCCCTCGGGCATCGGCAACACCGGCAACGTGGGCTTCCAGATCGGCGCTGGCGGCAGCATTCCGCTGTCCTCGCTGGTCACCGCCGAAGTCACCAGCGCACCGCTGGTGGTCAGCCACCAGCAGCAGCTGCCGGCGGTGACGCTGGCCTTCAACGTGGCGCCGGGCTACTCGCTCTCCGACGCCGTGGCGGCGATCCACCAGGTCGAGGCGCAACTGAACTTCCCGCCCCAGGTGCGCGGCGAGTTCGTCGGCAAGGCCGCCGAATTCACCTCCTCGCTGGGTGACGAGGTGTTGCTGCTGCTGGCCGCGATCGTGGTGATCTACATCGTGCTGGGCGTGCTGTACGAGAGCTACATCCACCCGCTGACGATCATCTCCACCCTGCCGCCGGCCGGCGTGGGTGCGCTGCTGGCGCTGATCCTGTGCGGCATGAGCCTGTCGGTGGACGGCATCGTCGGCATCGTGCTGCTGATCGGCATCGTCAAGAAGAACGCGATCATGATGATCGACTTCGCGATCGAGGCGCGTCGAACCGGCCTCAACGCCCGCGAGGCGATCCGTCGCGCCTGCCTGCTGCGTTTCCGCCCGATCATGATGACCACCGCCGCGGCCATGCTGGGTGCGCTGCCGCTGGCGCTGGGCAACGGCATCGGTTCCGAGCTGCGCCGGCCGCTGGGCGTGGCCATCGTGGGCGGCCTGCTGCTGTCGCAGCTGGTCACGCTGTACACCACGCCGGTGATCTACCTGTACATGGAGCGCTTCTCCGACTGGCTCGCTGCCCGTCGCGAGCAGCGTGCACTGGCCCGCGCGCGGGCCAGCCACGCGGCGTGATCTTTCGATATCCCTCCTGCGCAAGGCAGGAGGGAGCCCAGCGCCGTGCTTCCTTCCCTGCTCGCCCCCAAAGGGACTTCCTTCGGTCGCAGAAAGGGTTGGCCCGGGGTCGCCCTTCGCCGGGAGTCGTTTCGATCAACCTTTCGGCGGCTCGCACGTTGAGGGTGGGATGATGCGTTCACCCGTCATCTGCGAAACCCCGCCCATCCCCTGCCCACGTTGATCCCATGAACCTCTCCGGCACCTTCATCCGCCGCCCGATCGGCACTTCGCTGCTGGCGATCGGCCTGTTCGTGGGCGGGATGATCTGTTACTTCCTGCTCGGCGTGGCGGCGCTGCCGAACATGCAGTTCCCCGCGATCTTCGTGCAGGCCAGCCAGGCCGGCGCGGACGCCAGCACCATGGCATCCACCGTGGCCGCACCGCTGGAGCGCCACCTGGGCCAGGTGCCCGGCATCGAGACGATGCGCTCGTCCAGCTCCGAAGGCAGCACGTTCGTCTTCATGATGTTCCAGAACGGCACCGACCTGGACGCGGCCGCGCGCGACGTGCAGGCGGCGATCAATTCGGCGGCGCCCGACCTGCCCAGCGGTCTCAACGGCGCACCCAGCTACCAGAAGGCCAACCCGAACGACGATCCGATCATCGCACTGGCGATGACCTCCGACACCCAGTCCGCCGCCGACCTCTACAACGCGGCCGACTCGCTGCTGGCCCAGCGGCTGCGCCAGCTGCCCGGCGTGTCGTCGGTGGAGATCGCCGGCGCCGCCACGCCGGCGATCCGCGTGGACGTGAACCTGCGCGCGCTGAACGCGATGGGCTTGTCGCCGGACCAGCTGCGCAACGCGCTGAGCGCGGCCAACGTCACTTCGCCGGAGGGCTTCTTGTCCAACGGCAAGACCACCATGGCGATCAGCGCCACCACCCAGATGCACAGCGCCGACGAGTTCGCCCGGCTGGTGATCGCCAACCGCAATGGCACGCCGGTGCGGCTGTCCGACGTGGCCAGGGTCTACGCCGGCCAGCAGGACGCGTACCAGGCGGCCTGGTTCCGCGGCAAGCCGGCGGTGCTGATGTACGTCTACAAGAAGGCCGACGCCAACGTGATCGCCACGGTGGACCTGGTCAAGGACCAGCTGCCGACCCTGCGCGCCTACCTGCAGCCTGGCACCGAACTGATCCCGTTCTTCGACGGCACGCCGACCATCCGCGCCTCGCTGCACGAGGTGCAGGCCACCTTGCTGATCTCGCTGGCGATGGTGATCCTCACGATGGCGCTGTTCCTGCGCCGGCTGGCGCCCACGCTGATCGCCGCCGTCGCCGTGCCGCTGTCGCTGGCCGGTGCGTTCGTGGTGATGTACGTGCTCGGCTACACGCTGAACAACCTCACCCTGCTGGCGCTGGTGATCGCGATCGGCTTCGTGGTCGACGACGCGATCGTGGTGATCGAGAACATCATCCGGCACATCGACGACGGCATGACGCGGATGCAGGCGACCCTCGCCGGCGCCCGCGAGATCGGCTTCACCATCGTGTCGATCACCGCCTCGCTGATCGCGGTGTTCATCCCGCTGCTGTTCGCCGGTGGCGTCACCGGCATGTTCATGCACGAATTCGCGGTGACCCTGGTGTCGGCGATCGTGGTTTCCGCGCTGGTCTCGCTGACTCTCACGCCGGCGTTGTGCGGTCGCTTCCTCAGCGGGCATGACGCGCACAGGGCGGCGGCACCTTCGCGCCTGGCGCGCGCGCTGGACGGTTTCCACGCCGGCATGCTGCGGCTCTACACCCGCGCCCTGAATTTCTCGCTGCGGCACGCGTTGCTGTTCGCGCTGACGCCGCTGGTGCTGATCGTGGCCACCTTCTTCCTGTTCGGCGTGGTCAAGACGGGACTGTTCCCCCAGCAGGACACAGGGCTGATCTGGGGGCGCGCCAGCTCCAGCGCCACGGTCTCCTTCGCCGAGAGCAAGCAGCGCCTGGAACGCCTCACCGCGATGCTGATGGCCGACCCCGACGTGGCCACCGTGGGCTCGCGCCTGGGCAGCAGCCGGCAGGGCACCAGTGGCTCGTTCAACATCGACCTGAAGACCCGGGCGCAGGGGCGCAAGGACGACACCTTCACCGTGCTGGCGCGACTCAGCGCCAAGGCGGCCAAGTATCCCGACCTCAACCTGCGCCTGCGCCCGGTGCAGGACCTGCCCAGCGGCGGCGGTGGCGGCACCAGCCAGGGCGCCCAGTACCAGGTTTCACTGCAGGGCAACGACCAGGCCAGCCTGCAGGAATGGCTGCCGAAACTGCAGGCCGAGCTGAAGAAGAATCCCAAGCTCAGCGACGTGGGCACCGACGTCGACGAAGCGGGCCTGCGCCAGAACATGGTGATCGATCGCGACAAGGCCGCGCGCCTGGGCGTATCGATCGGCGCGATCGACGGCGCGCTCTACGACGCCTTTGGCCAGCGCCAGGTCAGCACGATCTACTCCGACATCAACCAGTACAAGGTGGTGGTCAACGCGCTGCCCGACCAGACCGCCACGCCCGATGCGCTGAACCGCATCTACGTGGCCTCCAGCAGCGGCAAGATGATCCCGATCACCGCCTTCACCCGGCAGGAGCCGGGGCTGGCGCCATCGCAGATCACCCACGAAAACCAGTACAGCACGATGGATATCAGCTTCAACCTCGCCCCCGGCGTCAGCATGGGCGAGGCGATGGCGATCATCCAGGGCACCGTGCAGGACATGCGCATGCCTGGTGACATCAAGGTGCAGATGGGCAGCAACTTCCGTCGCTTCCAGCAATCGCAGAGCGGCATGGGCTGGCTGATCCTGGCCGCCGTGCTGACCGTCTACATCGTGCTGGGCATGCTGTACGAAAACCTGATCCATCCGGTCACCATCCTGTCCACCCTGCCGGCCGCCGGGGTCGGCGCGCTGCTGGCGTTGTGGCTGACCGGCACCGAATTGTCGGTGGTGGCGCAGATCGCGCTGGTGCTGTTGATCGGCATCGTCAAGAAGAACGCGATCATGATGATCGACTTCGCCCTGGTCGCCGAACGCGAGCACGGCAAGAGTCCGCTCGAAGCCGCGCGCGAGGCGTGCACCGTGCGCTTCCGCCCGATCATGATGACCACCATGGTGGCGATCCTCGCTGCGCTGCCCATCGCGATCGGACTGGGCGAAGGCAGCGAACTGCGTCGTCCGCTGGGCATCGCCCTGATCGGCGGCTTGCTGATCTCGCAAAGCCTCACCCTGCTGAGCACCCCGGCACTGTACGTGATCTTCTCCTGCCTGGCCCAGCGCCGCCGGGCATGGTCCGCGCGCCGCCGCGAGCGCCAGTTGGCGCGCCGCCGCCGTCAGCTGGCAGGGGCGTGACGACGGCAGTCGTGGAACGTCGGGCCACCGTTCGGGCCACCGGTCGTGGCGGGAAGACGTGGCCTTTCCGGCGCCTGTTTCCAGCTGAACGTTCCGGCAACGCACTCACAAGGCGTTAACCGGACGACCGTTACCTATGGCTCCCACTCTTGGAGACGGAGACCACGCCATGGGCAACGAAACCGGCAAGCCGGACTTCTCCGATGTGCGCAGCGAGGTGCGCAGCCAGGCCGCGCAGATGCCGCCGGCGGCGAAGGCCGATTTCAGCGACGTGCAGTCGCATGTGAGTTCGACGGCCGACGAAACCACGATCTACGAAGTGGTGGCAGGCGACAGCCTGTCGAAGATCGCCAGGCACTTCTATGGCGACGGCAATGCGTGGAAGCCGATCTTCGACGCGAACCGCGACCAGCTCACCGACCCGGATCGCATCAAGGCCGGCCAGATGCTGAAGATTCCGGCGAAGCCCTGAGCAACCACACCGCAAGCCCCGAAACAGGAGACATGCCATGAAGACGACTCGCCAACCCCTGATCCTCGCCGCTTCCCTGGCCGCCGCGCTGGCGCTGGGCGGCTGCGGCAAGACCGACGACTCGAGCTCGCAGATCCCCGCCACGCCACCGCCCGCGGCCACGGTGCCGCCGCCCGCCACCATGGCGCCCGCCCCCGCCGGCACCGCCGGCATGGACAACACCGGCAATGCGCCGGCGATCAGCTTCAGCTCGGTCCAGCTGGGCTCCAGCGTGGACGCGAACAACCGGATCGCGGCCAGCGGCGACACGTTCGCGCCGAAGGACAGCATCTACGCGTCGGTCGACACGGCCGGCAGCGGAAACGGCACGCTGGCCGCGAAGTGGACCTACCAGGATGGCCAGACCGTGCACGAGGACAGCAAGACGCTGGAAGCGAACGGGCCGGAGACCACCGTGTTCATGATCAGCAAGCCCAGCGGCTTCCCCGCCGGGAACTACAAGGTGGAGATCTCGCTGGATGGCAAACCGGTGGCCAGCAAGGACTTCTCGGTCAAGTGATCCACCGGGTCCGTGTCGGGCGGCATGCGGCGCAACGCGCCGTCGGCCGCCCGACAGATCACGCGGGCAAACCCGCGGCCGCGTGCTGCAGCGACAAGCCGGTTTCCCGCTCGAAGCGCCTGGCCAGCTGGTCGCGCAATGCAAGGCGCTCGTCCGCATCGCGTCCGGCCCCATGCAGTTCCACATGGCGCCATACCGCCACGCTGGCCAGTTGCGCACCGGGCACTTCGGAATGGCGGCGGCTGTCGCCCTGCCAGTACACCGCGACCCAGCCCTCCGGTTCGGCCGAGTGGGTTTCGTCCACCGGCAGGATCAGCGAGCCGTCCAGCAGCGACAGCGCGCATTCGCGGCCGTCGGCGTGCTGGCAGGTGTACAGCGGTTGCAGGCCGGCGATGAAGTCGACGATGGACTGGCTCAACTGACTCATATTCCTTCCTTGTCATCGGCGTTGGTCACGCGCTGCGCCTGATGGCGCAAGCGGCCGGCACGACCCGCGCCAGCCGGCGCATTCTGACATGGCCACACGCCCGCGCGTGGTCTGCGGTGGCCGGGGGCGGGCATTCGCGCGACAATGGGCAGTCATCTGTCGCGGTTATGCCGCCCTTGCCAGGGAATCCCCGCTCGCCATGTCCCAGACCCCGAAGATCATCTACACCCTCACCGATGAAGCGCCATTCCTGGCCACCCAGTCGCTGCTGCCGATCGTCAGCGCGTTCGCCGGCACCGCGGGCATCCGGCTGGAGACGCGCGACATCTCGCTGGCCGGGCGCATCATCGCGCTGTTTCCGGAAATGCTGAAGGAAGACCAGCGCATCGCCGACGACCTCGCCGAGCTGGGCCAGCTGGCCACCACGCCGGAAGCGAACATCATCAAGCTGCCCAACATCAGCGCCTCGATGCCGCAGTTGAAGGCCGCGATCAGGGAATTGCAGGATCAGGGTTACGCACTGCCGGATTACCCGGATGCGCCGAAGGACGATGCCGAGAAGGACATCAAGGCGCGCTACGACCGGGTCAAGGGCAGCGCGGTGAACCCGGTGCTGCGCGAGGGCAATTCCGATCGCCGCGCGCCGGTCTCGGTGAAGAATTACGCGCGCAAGCATCCGCACAGGATGGGTGCGTGGAGCGGCGATTCGCAGACCCGCGTGGCGCACATGGATGGCGGCGATTTCTACGGCAGCGAAAAGTCCGTCGTGGTCGCAAAGGCCGGCAACGTCAGCATCGAATGGTTCGGCAAGGACGGCAGCCACAGCGTGCTGAAGCCGAAGACCGCGCTGCTCGCCGACGAGATCATCGACGCGTCGGTGATGAGCCGCAAGGCGCTGGCCAGCTTCATCGATGCGCAGATCGCCGATGCGAAGAAGCGCGGCGTGCTGTTCTCGCTGCACCTGAAGGCCACCATGATGAAGGTCTCCGACCCGATCATGTTCGGCGTGGTGGTGGGAGAGTTCTACAAGGACGTGCTGACGAAACATGCCGACGTGCTGAAGCAGGCCGGCTTCAATCCGAACAACGGCATCGGCGACCTGTACGCGCGCCTCGGCTCGCTGCCGGAAGCAACCCAGGCGGCGATCAGGGCCGACCTCGACGCCGAGTACGCGCAGCGTCCCGGCGTGGCGATGGTCAATTCCGACAAGGGCATCACCAACCTGCACGTGCCCAGCGACGTGATCATCGACGCCTCGATGCCGGCGATGATCCGCGACTCCGGCAAGATGTGGAACGCGAAGGGCGAGTTGCAGGACATCGTCGCGGTGATCCCCGACCGCAGCTACGCCGGTGTCTACCAGGCCACCATCGAGGACTGCAAGGCGCACGGTGCATTCGATCCGGCCACCATGGGCAGCGTGCCGAACGTGGGCCTGATGGCGCAGGCGGCCGAGGAATACGGCTCGCACGACAAGACTTTCCAGATCGCCGGCGACGGCGTGGTCAAGGTGATCGACGAGGCGGGCAGCGTGCTGCTGCAGCACGACGTGGAAGCGGGCGACATCTGGCGCATGTGCCAGACCAAGGATGCGCCGATCCGCGACTGGGTGAAGCTGGCGGTGGGCCGCGCCCGGCACACGCCGGCGGTGTTCTGGCTCGATCCGCAGCGCGCACATGATGCCCAGGTGATTGCCAAGGTCGAGCGTTACCTCAAGGATTACGACATCAGCGGGCTGGACATCCGCATCATGGACCCGGTGGCCGCCACCAGGTTTTCGCTGGAGCGCATCCGCCAGGGCCTGGACACCATCTCGGTCACCGGCAACGTGCTGCGCGACTACCTCACCGACCTGTTCCCGATCATGGAGCTGGGCACCAGCGCGAAGATGCTGTCGATCGTGCCGCTGATGAACGGTGGCGGCCTGTTCGAGACCGGCGCCGGTGGCTCCGCGCCCAAGCACGTGCAGCAGTTCCTCGAAGAGAACTACCTGCGCTGGGATTCGCTGGGTGAATTCCTGGCGCTGGCCGCCTCGCTGGAACATCTGGGCAGCCGCTACGGCAGCGCCGAAGTGGACGTGCTGGCGAAGACCCTGGATCAGGCCAATGGCAAGTTCCTCGACACCGACAAGTCGCCCTCGCGCAAGGTCGGCGGCATCGACAACCGCGGCAGCCATTTCTACCTGGCGCTGTACTGGGCCCAGGCACTGGCCGCCCAGGACGTGAATGCCGGGCTGAAGGCGAAGTTCGCGCCGCTGGCGAAGCTGCTGACCGAGAACGAGCAGAAGATCGTTGCCGAGTTGGCCGCTGTGCAGGGTCATGGCGTCGAGATCGGTGGCTACTACCACCCCGACATGACCAGGGTCGGCCAGGCGATGCGTCCGAGTGCGACATTGAACGCGGCGCTGGCGCAGCTGTCGAAGTGACGCACTGAGCCGGCCCGTGCCGGAAACGGGGCGCCGATCGGCGCCCCGTTTTTCTTTGCAGTCGCGCCGGCCTTCGTATCGCGCGGCATCGGCGGTCATCATCTGGAGAGGGAGTTTTCGCGATGCAAGTTAGGCAAGGGCTGTGTCCGCTGCTGCTGATCGTCACCCTGCCGCTGTTCGCGCAATCGGCGTCCGCGCCGGCGACATCGTCATCCGTCTCGACCCGGGTCGCCGACCTGCCGATGGTGATGGTCAGCGGCGTACAGCCCGGGCCGGATCTGTGGAAGGTCGGCAAGGGGGATCACGTGATGTGGGTGCTGGGCACGCTGTCGCCGCTGCCCCGCGACATGCAGTGGCAATCGCAGGAGGTGGCGCAGGTGATCGCCGCCTCGCAGCAGGTGCTGCTGGCGCCTGCGGTCAGGCTCGAGGCCAAGGTGGGTTTCTTCGGCAAGCTTTTCCTGCTGCCCTCGGCGTACGGCGCGCGCAAGAACGACGACGGTCGCAGCCTGCAGGACGTGCTGCCGCCACAGGTGTATGCACGCTGGCAGGTGTTGAAGCAGAAATACATTGGTCGCGATCGCGGCGTCGAGCGCTGGCGACCGCTGTTCGCGTCGGAGGAGCTCTACCACAAGGCGCTGAAGGCGAACGGCCTGAGCCGTTCCGGGGGTATCCAGGCCAGCATCGACGGTCTGGCCAAGCAGCACGGCGTGGCCGAGGTGCCGGTGGAATATCGGGTGGTGATCGAGCATCCGCGCGAGGCGATCAAGGCCTTCAGGCAGGCGGCGCCGCACGACACCACCTGCTTCATCCGCACCCTGGACAGCGTCGAGCACGACATGCCGGAGATGACCGCACGGGCGAATGCCTGGGCCATCGGCGACCTGCAGGCCCTGCGCGAACTGCCCGACAGCGATCGCCGCGACGCGTGCGTGGCGGCGGTGACCGGCGCCGGCTTCGCGCAGACACTGGGCCTCGACGACGTGCCGGCGCGCCTGCGTGCCACCTGGCTGGCGGCCGCGCGCAAGGCGCTGGCGACCAACGCGCAGACCTTCGCCTTGTTGCCGATGGACGGGCTGCTGGACCAGGACGGCTACCTGGCCACATTGCGCGCCGAGGGTTACCAGGTCGACGCGCCGGAATGATCCCCGCGGATGGTCAGGCGCTGGCGAGATCCAGCCGGGCGATCTCGTTGCCATCCAGCTGCAGTTCGGTAGCCCCGAGCAATTCGCGCAATTGCTCCACGCTGGTGGCGCTGACGATCGGTGCGGTGAGGCCGGGGCGGGCGATCAGCCAGGCCAGCGCGACCTGGGCCGGGGTGGCGTGGTGGGCGGCGGCCACCGCGTCCAGCGCGGCCAGCACCTGCAGGCCGTGCGGGTTCAGGAATTTCTTCACCGCGCCACCGCGTGCCGAGCTCTTGGCCAGGTCGGCGGCGCTGCGGTACTTGCCGCTGAGAAAGCCGCTGGCCAGGGCGTAGTAGCTGATCACGCCGATGTTTTCGCGGCGGATCAGCGGCTCCAGTGCCTGCTCGTAGCCGGCGCGGCTGACCAGGTTGTACTCCGGCTGCAGGCTTTCGTAGCGGGGCAGGCCGTGCCGCTGCGACATCGCCAGCGCGTCGGCGAAGCGGTCGGCGCTGAAGTTGGACGCACCGATCACGCGCACCTTGCCCGCCTCGATCAGGCGGGCGAAGGCGCCCAGGGTTTCCTCCATCGGCACGCTGGCGTCGTCCTCGTGCGCCTGGTACAGGTCGATGCAGTCGACCTGCAGGCGTTGCAGCGAGCCGTCCACCGCCTGTCGGATGTTCACCGGCGACAGGCCCGGCTGCTCGGCCCACTTGGCCACCTTGGTCGAGATCACCACGCGGTCGCGCCTGCCGCTCCGCTTCAGCCACTTGCCGATGATGGTTTCCGATTCACCGCCGCGGTTGCCCGGCACCCACGCCGGATAGACGTCCGCGGTGTCGATCAGGTTGCCGCCGGCATCGACGAAGGCATCGAGCAGTTCGAACGAACGCTTCTCGTCGGCGCTCCAGCCGAACACGTTGCCGCCGAAGGCGAGCGGGGCGATGGAAAGCGGCGAGTTGCCGAGTGGGCGCTGGTGCATGGAATACCCCGGATGGTGGCAGGCGAAGGAACCGCGCGCGGCCCGGCCGGCGGCGCGCCATCTCGTCGAAGTGGCTGCATATCCGCAGTATTCAAGCCCGCGCCAGGTTCAGCGCGGGCCGGCGAGGCGCGGCCACACATGGGCGCAGCAAGCCATCACGGTGCGTTTGGCCAGGCTGGCCTGCTTGTCGTCCCGGGCGGGCTTGAGCGGAGCGTCGGTACGCCAGTCCAGGTCTTCCTTGCGCACCAGGTGGCCGTGCAGGAACAACAGGTCTTTCCACAGCGAGTTCATGGGGAGCCTCCTTGGGAGGGCTGCGACTTGGGGAGCGCTCAAGATACGCACGCGCCAGGCCGCCAGAAAGCGATATATTCGCAAGTCAGGCTTGAAGGAAATTCAAGATGGGAAAGTTGCCGCTGGGCCTGCTGCAGCAGTTTGTGCTGGTCGCCAGACTGGGCAACCTGTCGCGCGCCGCAGCGCAGGCGAACCTCACCGTCAGCGCGCTCAGCCACCAGATGCGCCAGCTGGAAGAACGCCTGGAACGGCGCCTGTTCGAACGCGGTCCGCGCGGCGTGACGCTGACCGTCGAAGGCTGCAGCCTGCTGGAGGCGGTCGGCGGCCACCTCGACGGCATCGAGCACGCGCTGGCGGCATATCGCACGCGCCGCCATGACGCACTCACGCTCAGCGCCAGCCCCGGCATCATGTCGAGCTGGCTGGTGCCCCGGCTGCCGCGGCTGGTGGCCGCGCATCCGGAGCTGGAGCTCAGCCTGCAGTCGGGGTCGACCCTGGTGAATTTCGAGCGCGAACCGGTGGATGTCGGCCTGCGCTACGGCCGCGGCGAGTGGCCCGGCCTGCACAGCGAGCGGCTGTTCGGCGAATGGATCGCGCCGGTGGCCGCGCCCGAGCTGGTGGCGCGGATGGGCGACACGGATCCGCGCGACCTGTCGCGCTGGCCGCTGCTCGGCGAGCCGGCGCCGTCGACGCGCTGGGACGACTGGTTCAAGCGCAGCGGCGGCGCCCGCCCGCAGCGTTACGTGGCCCAGTTCGACAGCCTCGATGCGCTGCGCCATGCGGCGCTGGAGGGTCTTGGCGTGGCGCTGGGACGGATGGTGACGTCGAAGTCGCTGATCGATGCCGGCCGGCTGCAGGTGCTGGGCGAGCGCTACATGGCAGTCAAGGAGGCGTACTGGCTGGTGTATCCGCCACGCTCGCTGGAACATCGCGGCCTGCAGCTGTTCCGCGAGTGGCTGCTGGCCGAGGCGGAGGATTACCGGCGGCAGATGTCGGCGTTCCGGCCCGGGGACACGGCGATGGACTGAGAGGTTGTGAGTTTTTCAACCTCTCAGGCCGGCCAGGAGGGCCGGGCATGAAGCAGTCACGCAAGTGACTGTTTCATGTGAGCGAGCCCGGGCATGTACCGGACTCGCGATAGAAGAAAACCACAGGAAGTGGTTTTCTTCACAGGCTTGAAGCGGTTTCGCAATCTGCCCGGACACGTCATCATCGTGGGTCGTTGTCGACCGCCGTCAGGAGTTGAACCATGAAGTCACGCGCCGCCGTCGCCTGGGAAGCAGGCAAGCCACTCAGCATCGAACAGGTCGACGTGGCCGGGCCGAAAGCCGGCGAGGTGCTGGTGCGCATCGTGGCCACCGGCGTCTGCCACACCGATGCGTTCACCCTGTCCGGCACCGATCCGGAGGGCCGCTTTCCGGTGATCCTGGGTCACGAGGGCGGCGGCATCGTCGAGGAAGTGGGCGAGGGTGTCACCTCGCTGAAGGTCGGCGACCACGTGATTCCGCTGTACACGCCCGAATGCGGCGAGTGCAAATTCTGCCTGTCCGGCAAGACCAACCTGTGCCAGAAGATCCGCGTGACCCAGGGCCAGGGCCTGATGCCCGACGGCACGTCGCGCTTCTCGCTGGACGGCAAGCCGCTGCTGCACTACATGGGCACCAGCACGTTCAGCGAATACACCGTGCTGCCGGAGATCTCGCTGGCGAAGATCGACAAGGCGGCACCGCTGGAGAAGGTCTGCCTGCTCGGTTGCGGCATCACCACCGGCATCGGCGCGGTACTGAACACGGCGAAGGTCGAGCCGGGCGCGTCGGTGGCGGTGTTCGGCCTGGGCGGCATCGGCCTGTCGGTGGTGCAAGGCGCGGTGATGGCGAAAGCCGGCCGCATCGTGGTGGTCGACACCAACCCGGCCAAGTTCGAGATGGCGAAGTTGCTCGGCGCCACCGACTGCATCAACCCGAAGGACTACCCGGACACGCCGATCCAGCAGGTGATCGTCGAGCTCACCGACGGCGGCGTGGACTATTCGTTCGAGTGCATCGGCAACGTCCACGTGATGCGTTCGGCGCTGGAGTGCTGCCACAAGGGCTGGGGCGAGTCGATCATCATCGGCGTGGCCGGCGCCGGCCAGGAGATCAGCACGCGGCCGTTCCAGCTGGTCACCGGGCGGGTCTGGCGCGGTTCGGCGTTCGGCGGGGTGAAGGGCCGCTCGCAGCTGCCGGGCTACGTCGACCGCTACATGGCCGGCGAGATCCGCATCGACGAGATGATCACCGAGGTGCTGCCGCTGGAACGCATCAACGAGGCGTTCGACCTGATGCACGAGGGCAAGGTGATCCGCTCGGTGATCCACTACTGACGTAGAATGTGCGGGCGCCGCCAGCCACGCTGACGGCGTTCGCCGTTTCCATGTCTGCACACGTCATGCCCAGGGTCGTTCCATGAGCCGCACTGCCATCCTCATCGACGGTGCCTTCTTTCTTGCCCGCTATCGCAAGGTCTACGGCGAGCGCGACGCCGGTGATGCGCGGGCGGTGGCCAAGACCGTGTTCGGCATGGCGCTGGAGCACCTGAAGGCGGTCGACCGCCCGCGCGAGCAGCTGTACCGGATCTTCTTCTACGATTGCCCGCCGCTGGAAAAGAGTTTCATCAAGCCGGTCAGCGGCGACAGCATCGACTTCGGCCGTACCGGCGCGGCCGCGTTTCGCCGCGAACTGCACGACCAGCTGCGTCGCCAGCGCAAGATGGCGCTGCGGCTGGGGCGCCTGTCCGAGCGCGGCGAGTGGCAGCTGAAGCGCAGCGCCTACCAGCAGTTGCGCGACGGCAGCCTGCGCTGGGACGATCTGGACGACGGCCACTTCGAGCCGGACATGCGCCAGACCCAGGTCGACATGAAGATCGGCATCGACATCGCGGCGCTGACCTACAAGAAGCTGGTCGACCAGATCATCCTGATCGCCGGCGACGCGGATTTCATCCCGGCCGCAAAGCTGGCCCGCTACGAAGGCATCGACTTCATCCTCGACCCGATGTGGCAGGGCATCGCGCCGGATCTGCACGAACACATCGACGGCCTGCAATCGGTGTGCCCGCGTCCGTCCTGAGGCCTGCACCGGGATTGCACATGGTTTTCGTGATATTGGAAGTTCGAACGTTCCGCCACACGCCAGGGAGTTGACCATGATTCGTGCAACCGCAGCGGCGAAACCTGCCGGGATCGGCATCGCGGCAGCCTTGCTGCTGGCATCCGCGCTGCTGCTGCCCGGGCCCTCCCGCGCACAGGCCGCGTCGGCCGGATCGGTGGAGTCGGATCAGCCGGTGGATGAGCTGGTGCCGCCCACCAGCGCGAGCGATTTCACCGCTTCGCAGCTGGACGGCGTGCTGGCCGGCAGCTGGCGTTCGCCCGCCAACCGCGCGCGCGACGCCTACCGCCATCCCAAGGCCACCCTGCAGTTCTTCGGCGTGCGGCCCGACCAGACGGTGATCGAGATCACCCCCGGCGGTGGCTGGTACGCGGAAATCCTGGCGCCGCTGCTGAACGACAACGGCCATTACATCGCCGCGGAGAAAGCCCCGTCCGCCGACAGCGAGGCTCGCAGCGACGACAGCGCGTTGCGCCGGAAATTCGCTGCGGACCCGGCGCATTATGGCAACGCCCGCATCGTCGAATTCGATGCTGCCGCGCCGAAGTTCGGGGCGCCCGGTTCGGCCGACGTGGTGCTGACCTTCCGCAACGTGCACAACTGGATTGCTGCCGATAAAGGCACGGCCGGTACCGGCCCGGCCATGTTCAAGGCCTTCTTCGACGTGCTCAAGCCCGGCGGCGTGCTCGGCGTGGTCGATCACCGCGCCGGCGAAGGCGCCGTGATCGATGCGGTGAAAGGCAGCGGCTACCTGCCCACGCCGTACGTGGTGAAGCTGGCCACCGATGCCGGCTTCGTGCTGGAGGAAAGCAGCGAGGTCAACGCGAATCCGAAAGACACCAGAGACTATCCGAAGGGCGTCTGGACCCTGCCGCCGACCCTGACCCTGGGCGACCGGGACAAGGCGAAGTACCAGGCGATCGGCGAATCGGACCGGATGACGCTGAAGTTCGTCAAGCCGACGGCGCCCGCCGGACATGAAGCGCATTGAGCATGGCCTGATGCGCTGCGCTGTCCCGCCCCCATGCTGATCGCCCTCAACAAGCCTTACGGCGTGCTCTGCCAGTTCACCGATGATCGCGGTCGTCCGACGCTGGCGGATCTTGTCGTGCAAAAGGACGTCTATGCCGCTGGACGGCTGGATCAGGACAGCGAAGGCCTGCTGCTGCTGACCGACGACGGCCGCCTCGCCCATCGACTCACCGATCCCCGCCACAAGCAGGCCAAGACCTATCTGGCGCAGCTCGACGGCAGCATCGATGAGGCAGCGCTGCAGGCGCTTGCGCGAGGCCTGGTGCTGAGCGATGGCCCGACCCTGCCGGCCGAGGCGAAACTGGTCGACGAGCCGGCATGGCTGTGGCCGCGCAAGCCGCCGGTGCGTTTTCGCAAGGCGATCCCGACCAGCTGGATCAGCCTCACGCTGCGCGAAGGACGCAACCGGCAGGTGCGCCGGATGACCGCCGCGGTCGGGTTCCCGACCCTGCGCCTGATCCGCGTGCAGATCGGCGAACACCGGCTCGCCGGCCTCGCTCCGGGCGAGACGCGCGTGCTGGCGGACTGAGCCGCCGCGCCGTTGCGCACCCCGGTCACGAGGCGGGCGGAAGGCCGAAGAACGCCTCGGCGGTCGCGGTGCTGTTCGCCGCCGTAACGGCCAGGCTCTCGCCGCGATCGCGGGCGATTTCCTCGCAGATGTGCTTCAGGTACATCGGCTCGTTGCGCCGGTGCGCGGGCTGCGGGCGCACCGTGCGCGGCAGCAGGTAGGGTGCATCCGTCTCGATCATCAGCCGGTTCGCCGGAATCCCGCGCACCAGCTCGCGCAGGTGGGTGCCCCGGCGTTCATCGCAGATCCAGCCGGTGATGCCGATGTGGCAGTCCAGCGCCAGGTAGTCACGCAGCGCCTCCCCGGTATCGGTGAAGCAGTGCACCACCGCCCCCGGAACCTTGTCGCGGTAGCGGGCGAGCAGGGCGACGAAGTCGCCGTGGGCGTCGCGCTGGTGCAGGAACAGCGGCTTGCCCACCTCCACCGCCAGCTGCAGCTGACGTTCGAACACCTCCAGCTGCACCCCGCGCGGCGAGTAGTTGCGGTTGTAGTCCAAGCCGGTTTCACCGATGGCCACCACCGCGGGGTCCTGCGCGAACTCGCGCAGCGCCGCGTCGGTCGCATCGTCGTATTCAACGGCGTGATGGGGATGGACGCCAGCCGTGGCAAACAGTCGGGCCGGATGCCGGGCCGCCAGGACGCGGGCGCTGGCGCTGCCGTCGCGCGACGCGCCGGTGACGATCATCCGGTCCACGCCGTGCGCCTGCGCACGCTGCATCACAGCATCCAGATCGTGGTGAAAGGACTCGTGGGTGAGGTTGGCACCGATATCGAGCAGTCGCATGGGTCCGGGTCGCGATGGAGCGGACCATTCTGGCAGACCCCTGCGGACAGGCAAGCCCGACACATCTTGCAGGGCAGCAAAGGCCATTCCGTGACCACAGGAAATTACGTTGACGCTCGCAAGAACTTGCTGATAGCTTCCATGACGTCGTCCGCAGAATTGAATTCTCGGTTCGGCTAGGGCGGGTTCGCCCGATAGCGGTTGGTGGTCGGTTTTGCGCGGTGGAAAGTTGCCGTCCGGTCTTGCCCAGGGCGCTAACCGGGTTTCGGCAAGTCGATCTCCCAGGCCCGCTTCCGTCGCGAAAAATTCTTGCTGTGCAGGGGCGCTCGGGGGAGCGTCCCGAAATTTTGGCATCGGCTGACGATGCGGCACTCAACGGAGGGGTTTTCATGCAGAAGAAAGTCGTGGCACGGGCAATCGGCCTGGTGCTGTCTGGCGTGCTGGTTGCGGGCGCGGCGAACGCAGCCGAACAGAAAGTGGCGCAACCGGAGGTGACCTCGGTCAACGTCCAGGGCGTGCAGGTGGCGATCGACCCGGCGACCGGGAGGATGGTCGCGCCGTCGGCGGCCCAGCGCGCGGCATTGTCCGCGGCCATGCTGAAGCAGGCCAACGCGGCTCCCCTGAAAACCGCCAACGCGCTGTCGCAACGCCCGCGCAACGAGCTGGAGGCGGTGAAGACCCTTAAGCGGACCAAGACCGGCAAGTACGCGGCCGTGATGCAGGTGCCCGAGACCCTGGTGAGCAGCCTGGTCGCCCAGACGCGGGCGGACGGTTCGGTGGCCATTCACCACCAGGACGAAGCTGCCACCAGCAGCCAGCCCGTGCAGGAGGTGCTGCAATGATCCGCCGCAAGCAGTTGTTCGCCGCCCTGCTGGCCCTGGGCATGTGCAGTTTCGCCAGCACCGCCGCGTTTGCCGGCGAAATCAAGATCGTCAACCTCGATGCCGGCACCGGTCAGGGCCTGGACGACGCCACGCCGGTTTCGCCGGTGGGCGGCAACCCGGGCACCACGCGCGGTCAGCAGGCGCTGAACGTGTTCCAGTTCGCCGGTGACCTGTGGGGCGCGGTGCTGCAGAGCAACGTGCCGGTCATCAACACCGTCACCTTCACTCCGCTGAGCTGCGACGCCACCTCGGGCGTGCTGGGTTCGTCGGGCACCAACTACATTTTCGCCTTCAACAGCCCGGCGCCGGCCGGCGCGATTCCCGACACCTGGTACCACTCCGCCCTCACCGATGCGCTGAGTGGCACGGATGCGGCGACGGAAAACGACCTGCCCGCGAATACCCCGGACATCGTCAGCCGCTTCAACAGCAAGCTGGGCAGCACCGGCTGCCTGCAGACCTCGGCCTGGTACTTCGGCCTGGACGGCAACACGCCGGCCGGACAGATCAACTTCCTCAACGTGGTGCTGCATGAAATGGCCCACGGGCTGGGCTTCTCCGGGTTCAACAACCTGTCAACCGGCAAGCAGAACCAGGACCAGCAGGACATCTACTCGACCTTCGTCAAGGACAACTCGACGGGCAAGATGTGGACGGCGATGACCGACGCGGAGCGCAAGACCGCCGCGCTCAATGACACCCACGTCGTGTTCACCGGCAGCAACGTGAAGGGCGAGGCGTCGCTGTCGCTGGCTCCGCTGGTGACCTTCGATGTCACTGCGCCGGCAGGCATCGCCGGCAGCTACGACTACAACCCGGCGGCGTTCGGCGCGGCGCCGACCCCGGCGAACTTCGCCGGCAGCGTGGCGGCTCCGACCGATCCGCTGGCCTGCAACGCGGTGGATGCCGGCGTCAGCGGCAAGATCGCGCTGATCGACCGGGGCACCTGCTCGTTCGTGATCAAGGTGAAGAACGCGCAGAACGCCGGGGCCACCGGCGTGATCATCGCCAACAACGCGGCCGGTGCCATCATTCCGGCGGGCGAGGACGCCTCGATCACGATTCCGGTCATCGGCATCACCCAGGCCGACGGCAACACGTTCAAGGCCAACCTGGCCAACCTGATGGTGGCTTTCACGCCTGACCCGCAGGCACGCCTCGGCGGCACCGATGCGGAAGGCAACGTGCAGCTGTACGCGCCCACCGTGCTGGCCCAGGGTTCGTCGTTCTCGCACTACGACACGCGCCTGACCCCGAACGCGATCATGGAATACGCGATCAACCAGGATCTCGAAGGGCAGATCGATCTCGATCTCACCCCGGCGCTGCTGAAGGACGAGGGCTGGAAGCTCAATGAGGGCAGCCAGATGCTGCTGACCTGCAACACCGGCATCCCGACCTGGGTACCCGGTGGCCTGGTGGTCGGCGCGAACGTGGTGGCCAACGCGAAGATCATCGCCGCCGCCGCCGCGAACGTGGGTGACTATCGCACCGCGATGGGCAACTACGCCGCCGCGCTGGCCAGCGATGGCCTGATCACGGGTGGCCAGGCAAGCAGCCTGGCGGCTTGCCTGGGCGATGCCGAGACCCAGGCGCAGTATGACGCCTGGGGTCCGGACAACTCGGGCGGCCCGGGTGGTGATGCCGACGCAATCAAGCTGACCAACGGCGTGGCCCTGGGTGGGCAGACCGGCACTGCCGGTGGCGAAACCCTGTACTCGCTGGATGTTCCGGCAGGTGCGCGCGGCCTGAGCATCCGCACCTTCGGCGGCACTGGCGACGTCTCGGTGTTCGTTTCGGTCGATGCCGAGCCGACCAGTGCCGACTATGGCTACAAGTCGGTCCATGCCGGCAACACCGAGTCGGTCGTGCTGACCAGGCCGAATGCGGGCACGTACCTCATCAAGGTGATCGGCGTGAAGCCGTACGCCGGCGTGAACGTGCAGGGCAGTTTCGTCGCGCCACCGCAGTAAGTCGCACGCGCCGGCCTTGCCGGCGCGTGTTGCGGTAGCGGGCTCCCGCGGCATGGGAGCCCGCCGCCCATGCTGGAACCAGGAATTCATATGGACGTCTGGACGTCCATGACATGCATGAGCGCGCGCAACGTGCGGCATGCACCCCCGCATGAGGTGCGGGGACCTTCACGCACCGGCAGAAATGTCCGGCGCCAGTCATCTGACCGGTTGTCACCACCGCAGGGGTACGATGTGAACAAGATCTACAGCAAGGTATGGAACAAGTCGCTGGGCATGCTCGTGGTCGCTTCCGAGCTGGCCAGCGCGAGCGGCAAGGGCGGCGCCTCGAAGCGCCTGCGCGCCAGCGTCGCAGCAGCTGGCCTGGCATTGGCGCTGGGCGCCGGCCAGGTATCGGCGGCGCAGTTCGAGGCAGACCCGGCTGGCAACCCGGTGGTTGCTCCGGTTGTCGGCATGGGTGGCACCGCAGGCGGTCAGTCGGCCGAAGCCGGCGATTTCGCCACGGCGATCGGCTACGAGGCACAGGCCACCGGCATCTATTCATTGGCGATGGGTACGAACGCGCAGAGCCTGGGCATGCTGGCTGTCGCGGTCGGCAATGGCAGCCAGGCCGGAGGCGCCGCGAGCATGGCGCTGGGTGCGGCGAGTGACGCCAGCGGCAGCGTGGCGACGGCGATCGGAAACGACAGCAAGGCGACCGGCGCGCTGGCGATCGCCGTGGGTCCTTCAAGCAGGGCAACGGGCGATCTGTCGCTGGCGCTCGGCGTGAACAGCGAAGCATCGGGTACCGGCTCCATGGCGCTGGGTCTGGGTGCCCAGGCGTCCAGCGCGAACAGCCTGGCGGTGGGCGGCTACAGCGTTGCGTCGGGTGGCGAGAGCGTGGCCCTGGGTGGCATTGGCGAAAACGGCACGGTCGCAACGCAGGCCACCGGCTTGCGTTCGACGGCGCTGGGAACGGCCAGCCAGTCTTCCGGCCAGCAGGCCGCGGCGGTGGGCTACATGGCCCAGGCGGACAGCTACAACGGCATCGCGCTGGGGTCGGGCTCCCACGTGGAGAGCGGTGCGTACGAGGCCGTCGCGCTGGGCTCAAATTCGATCGCCGACCGTGACAACACGGTATCAGTGGGCAGCGCCGGCAGCGAGCGGCAGGTGACCAACGTGGCGGCGGGCACGGAAGACACCGACGCAGTGAACGTGGCGCAGCTGAACGACTCGGTGACGGGCGCCACGCGCTTCTTCCAGGCCGACGGTGCGGACGACGGCAGCGAGGATGCACTGGCCGACGGCGAGCACTCGGTGGCGTCGGGCGCGAGCAGTTATGCGGCCGGCACGGAGAGCGTGGCGGTGGGCTACGGCGCGTTTGCCCTGGACGACAACAGCCTGGCGGTGGGCGCGCTGAGCAGTGCGTTCGGCGTGGGCTCGTCGGCGATCGGCAGCCTGGCGCAGACCAATGCGGACTACGCCACGGCGACCGGTTATGGCGCATCGGCGTCGGGCAACAACAGTGCGGCCTACGGCGCCGGCGCGCAGGCCAGCGGCGCAGGCAGCGTGGCGGTCGGCGGGATGGCCACGCAGGACGATGGCAGCGCGCTGCTGACCGACGCCAACGGGGACCCGATCGAGTTCGCCTCGACCAGTGCGGGCATGGGTGGCACGGCAGTGGGCGCCAGCGCGCAGGCGGCGGGGCTGGCCTCGTCGGCGCTCGGCGTGGGTGCCGAAGCGGACGGCGATCTGTCGACGGCGGTGGGTGGTCTGGCCTATGCGGCGGGCGAGCAGTCGCTGGCCGGCGGCTTCCAGGCGGCGGCGGTCGGTGACGGGACCGTGGCGCTGGGCGCGACCAGCTATGCCGAAGGGATGCTGTCGACGGCGGTGGGCTACGGTGCCAGCGCGTACAACGACGGCAACGTGGCGATGGGTGCGGGTGCATCGTCGCTGGGTGACGGCAGCGTGGCGATCGGCAATGGGGCGGAGACCGGCTATGCGGCCTTCGGCATCGAGAGCCCCAACACGGTGGCGATCGGAGCGGGCAGCTGGGCGTTTGGCGACGACGCGACGGCGATCGGTGCGAACGCGTGGGCGGTGGGCCAGCAGAGCACGGCGATCGGCGTGGATGCGTTTGCCTCGGGCACCAATGCGGTGGCGCTGGGCGTGGGCTCGGAAGCGGACCGCGACAACAGCGTGTCGGTGGGCGCGGTCGGAGCGGAGCGGCAGGTGACCAACGTGGCGGCGGGCACGGAAGACACCGACGCGGTGAACGTGGCGCAGTTGAACGAATCGGTGACGGGCGCCACGCGATTCTTCCAGGCCGACGGTGCGGACGACGGCAGCGAGGATGCACTGGCCGACGGCGAGCACTCGGTGGCTTCCGGTGCGAGCAGCTACGCCGCAGGCGCCGAGAGCGCTTCGTACGGCTATCGCAGCTATGCCGCCGACGACTACTCCACGGCGGTGGGCTCGGGCGCCGGGGCCATGGGCGTGGGTTCTTCGGCATTCGGCAGTGGCGCCGTAACCAATGCTGACTTCGCCACGGCGGTCGGCTACAACGCGGTGGCCACGGGAACCAACAGTGCGGCCTTTGGCGTCTATGCACAGGCGACCGGCCCGGCCAGCCTGGCCATGGGCGGAGCGGCGGTGGACGAGAACGGTGACCCGTTGGTGCAGGACATGGACGGTAATCCGGTCACCGTGGGCGCTACCAGCGCCGCGGTGGCGGGCACGGCTGTGGGCGCCAGTTCGCAGGCCAGCGGCTTCGCCTCTTCGGCCTTCGGCGTGGGCGCGTATGCCAGTGGCGATCTGTCGCTGGCGCTGGGTGCCGTCGCCAATGCGGTGGGTGATTACGCAGTCGCCGTGGGTCCGCAGAGCGTGGCGTCCGGCAACGGCAGCGTGGCGTTGGGCGGCGTAGCCGACCTCATTCCCGGTGCGGGCTTCTACATCTCGACCGGAGCGAGTGGCGAAAACGCCACGGCGCTCGGTGCAGGCGCGCAGGCAACGGACGACTACGCGACCTCGGTCGGTGCGATCACCGAAGCTGGCTACGGCGCGACGGCGGTGGGCTATTTCGCCTACGCGCCAGGCGAGAACGCCAGTGCGCTCGGCATCAACAGCTGGGCAGCCGGTGCCAGCAGCGTGGCCGTGGGTGACAGCAGCACCGCGCTCGGCGACGGCAGCGTCGCGCTGGGCGCCTATTCCTGGGCGAGCCGTGATGGCACGGTGTCGGTGGGTGACGTGGACAACGGCCTGACCCGCCAGATCACCAGCGTCGCCGCCGGCACGGAAGACACCGACGCAGTGAACGTGGCGCAGCTGAACGACTCGGTGACGGGCGCCACGCGCTTCTTCCAGGCCGACGGTGCGGACGACGGCAGCGAGGATGCACTGGCCGACGGCGAGCACTCGGTGGCGTCGGGCGCGAGCAGTTATGCGGCCGGCACGGAGAGCGTGGCGGTGGGCTACGGCGCGTTTGCCCTGGACGACAACAGCCTGGCGGTGGGCGCGCTGAGCAGTGCGTTCGGCGTGGGCTCGTCGGCGATCGGCAGCCTGGCGCAGACCAATGCGGACTACGCCACGGCGACCGGTTATGGCGCATCGGCGTCGGGCAACAACAGTGCGGCCTACGGCGCCGGCGCGCAGGCCAGCGGCGCAGGCAGCGTGGCGGTCGGCGGGATGGCCACGCAGGACGATGGCAGCGCGCTGCTGACCGACGCCAACGGGGACCCGATCGAGTTCGCCTCGACCAGTGCGGGCATGGGTGGCACGGCAGTGGGCGCCAGCGCGCAGGCGGCGGGGCTGGCCTCGTCGGCGCTCGGCGTGGGTGCCGAAGCGGACGGCGATCTGTCGACGGCGGTGGGTGGTCTGGCCTATGCGGCGGGCGAGCAGTCGCTGGCCGGCGGCTTCCAGGCGGCGGCGGTCGGTGACGGGGCCGTGGCGCTGGGCGCGACCAGCTATGCCGAAGGGATGCTGTCGACGGCGGTGGGCTACGGTGCCAGCGCGTACAACGACGGCAACGTGGCGATGGGTGCGGGTGCATCGTCGCTGGGTGACGGCAGCGTGGCGATCGGCAATGGCGCGGAGACCGGCTATGCGGCCTTCGGCATCGAGAGCGCCAACACGGTGGCGATCGGAGCGGGCAGCTGGGCGTTTGGCGACGACGCGACGGCGATCGGTGCGAACGCGTGGGCGGTGGGCCAGCAGAGCACGGCGATCGGCGTGGATGCGTTTGCCTCGGGCACCAATGCGGTGGCGCTGGGCGTGGGCTCGGAAGCGGACCGCGACAACAGCGTGTCGGTGGGCGCGGTCGGAGCGGAGCGGCAGGTGACCAACGTGGCGGCGGGCACGGAAGACACCGACGCGGTGAACGTGGCGCAGTTGAACGAATCGGTGACGGGCGCCACGCGATTCTTCCAGGCCGACGGTGCGGATGACGGCAGCGAGGATGCACTCGCCTCGGGCGAGCACTCGGTGGCGTCGGGCGCCAGCAGCCTTGCCGCAGGCGCCGAGAGCGCTTCGTACGGCTACGGCTCTTCGGCTTATGGCGACAACAGCATGGCGATCGGCGCGGGCAGCCTTGCCGATGCGGTCGGTGCCTCGGCATCGGGTTCACTGTCCAGCGCGATGGCTGACTACAGCACCGCCTCGGGTTACGGCAGCCTGGCCAGCGGCGAGAGTAGCGTGGCCACCGGTGCGAGTGCGCAAGCGACCGCGGATTACGCAACGACCGTGGGTGCGGAAAGCGTGGCTTCCGGCGAATTCAGCGCGGCGTTCGGCGCGGCCAGTCTGGCCAGCGGCGACGGCAGTGCCGCGCTGGGCGTGTTGAGCGAAGCCAGTGGCGAAGAGTCGACGGCGGTGGGCTTCTACAGCTTGGCGTCCGGCGACGTGGCGACCGCGCTGGGTGCCGAGAGCATCGCCGGTGGCGTCACTGCGGTGGCGGTCGGCTTCCAGGCAGAGGCCTCGGAGGATTACACGACGGCGATCGGCAGCTGGTCGGTGGCATCCGGTTTCAACAGCACGGCACTGGGTAATTCGGCCGAGGCGCAGGCCGAGAACTCGGTGGCGCTGGGCTCGGATTCGATCGCCGACCGTGACAACACGGTATCGGTGGGCAGCGCCGGCAGCGAGCGGCAGGTGACCAACGTGGCGGCGGGCACGGAAGCCACCGACGCAGTGAACGTGGCGCAGCTGAACGACTCGGTGACGGGCGCCACGCGCTTCTTCCAGGCCGACGGTGCGGACGACGGCAGCGAGGATGCACTGGCCGACGGCGAGCACTCGGTGGCGTCGGGCGCGAGCAGTTATGCGGCCGGCACGGAGAGCGTGGCGGTGGGCTACGGCGCGTTTGCCCTGGACGACAACAGCCTGGCGGTGGGCGCGCTGAGCAGTGCGTTCGGCGTGGGCTCGTCGGCGATCGGCAGCCTGGCGCAGACCAATGCGGACTACGCCACGGCGACCGGTTATGGCGCATCGGCGTCGGGCAACAATAGTGCGGCCTACGGTGCCGGCGCGCAGGCCAGCGGCGCAGGCAGCGTGGCGGTCGGCGGGATGGCCACGCAGGACGATGGCAGCGCGCTGCTGACCGACGCCAACGGGGACCCGATCGAGTTCGCCTCGACCAGTGCGGGCATGGGTGGCACGGCAGTGGGCGCCAGCGCGCAGGCGGCGGGGCTGGCCTCGTCGGCGCTCGGCGTGGGTGCCGAAGCGGACGGCGATCTGTCGACGGCGGTGGGTGGTCTGGCCTATGCGGCGGGCGAGCAGTCGCTGGCCGGCGGCTTCCAGGCGGCGGCGGTCGGTGACGGGGCCGTGGCGCTGGGCGCGACCAGCTATGCCGAAGGGATGCTGTCGACGGCGGTGGGCTACGGTGCCAGCGCGTACAACGACGGCAACGTGGCGATGGGTGCGGGTGCATCGTCGCTGGGTGACGGCAGCGTGGCGATCGGCAATGGCGCGGAGACCGGCTATGCGGCCTTCGGCATCGAGAGCGCCAACACGGTGGCGATCGGAGCGGGCAGCTGGGCGTTTGGCGACGACGCGACGGCGATCGGTGCGAACGCGTGGGCGGTGGGCCAGCAGAGCACGGCGATCGGCGTGGATGCGTTTGCCTCGGGCACCAATGCGGTGGCGCTGGGCGTGGGCTCGGAAGCGGACCGCGACAACAGCGTGTCGGTGGGCGCGGTCGGAGCGGAGCGGCAGGTGACCAACGTGGCGGCGGGCACGGAAGACACCGACGCGGTGAACAAGGGCCAGCTGGATGCGGCGATCACCAGCGTGTCCGATGGCCTGGGTGATCTTGCCGACAGCGCGGTGACCTACGACGACGCCAGCAAGGAGCAGGTCACCCTGGCCGGTGCCAACGGCACCAGGCTCAGCAATCTGCAGGCCAGCGACGTGGCGGACGACGCGGCCACGGTAGGCCAGATCGCCGACGTGCTCGGCGCATTCGGCGGAGGCGCAATGCTGCAGGCGGGCGGTGGCATCGTCATGCCGAACTTCGCGATCCAGGGCGGCAGCTACGACAACGTCGGCGACGCGCTGGGCGCGCTCGACCTGGCACTGTCCGGTGCGTTGAGCAGCATCAACGGCCTGGATGGGCGCCTGACGGCGGTGGAGCAGGCGCAGGCCGCTGGCGATGCCACGAGCGCACGCGTGGCGGTGGATGGTGCCAGCGATGGCAGCGATCCGGCCACCGTGGCGCAGGGCTCCAAGGGCGTGGCCATCGGCTCCGGCGCAGCGGCGGGCGGCAGCTACGGCACGGCCGTGGGCGGCGACAGCTACGCGGCGGGCCCGAACGACACCGCGATCGGCGGCAATGCGAAGGTGAATGCCGATGGCAGCACCGCGGTGGGTGCCAATACCACGATCGCGGCGACGGCGACCAACGCGGTGGCGGTCGGCGAAGGCGCATCGGTGAGCGCGGCGTCGGGTACGGCGATCGGCCAGGGCAGTTCGGTGACCGCCGAAGGTGCGGTGGCGCTGGGCCAGGGCTCGTTGGCAGACCGGGCGAATACGGTGTCGGTGGGCACGGCGGCTAGCACCCGCCAGATCACCAACGTGGCGGCTGGTACGCAGACCACCGACGCGGCCAACCTGGGCCAGGTGCAGGAAGCCTTGGTCACCGCGAAGGGTTATGCCGATGTGGGCGACCAGCAGACGCTGAGCCAGGCGAATGCCTATACCGACCAGAAGACCGCCGGTTTCGTCAGCACCAGCGATCTCAGTTCGCTGCGCAACGAAGTCAACGGCCGCTTCCACACGGTCAACCAGCGGCTGAGCCGTGTCGGCGCCATGGGAACGGCGATGGCGCAGATGGCGTTCAGCACGCAGGGCATCGATGCCAAGAACCGGCTCGGTGTCGGCGCAGGCGCCTACGGTGGCCAGGCGGCGCTGTCGGTCGGCTTCTCGCGTCAACTGTCGCCCAAGGCCAACCTGACGTTCGGTGCGGCGGTCAGCGGCAACGAGACGTCCGGTGGTGTCGGCCTGGGCGTCGGCTGGTAAACCCGGCGACCCGGTTCACCGGGTCGCGTTCAAAAAAACCGGCGCCCTCGTGGCGCCGGTTTTTTATTGCCGTGGAAATCCACGGCGTGCATCGGACTGGCACGCGGCTCGCGTTTCGCGTTTCTCGCGCGCGATCTTAATCCCGTTGCGGAGGAATGGGTGTGCGCATTTTCGCCTTGTGCCAACGCCCCGACGGGCGTCTCGCGAGCGGAATGCGATCACGCGCGCGAAGCGCATTATCTTGCGATTCGCCCGGGTTCGCCGCGCCAGGGTGGACTGCCGCCACCGTCCAAAGATGAGTCGCGTCGAGGCCTTTGGCGTATTCCATTGCTCCGGGACAGGAGCGCGGAAGCGACCATGCGTCGCATTATATTTCGATTATCTGTCGATTATTCGTAATTACTTTCATAAATCCTTCGTACTGCGAATTTTTCGCATTGACACTCTTTCGGAGCGGTCATTAGCGTCGGCGCGTCGTCAACTCCCGAGGGAGTGCGAATGACATTCCGTCCAGATCCGGCGACAGCCACCGGCTTTCGCTGATCCATCGTCCGAAAGGGGAAACTGATGCTCCAGAAGAAACTCGTCGGCGCCTTGCTCGCCGTCATGGGCGGCCTTGCGATGCCGCTTTGCATGGCTGCGACCCGCGTGGACGTCCACGCGCAGGCGCTCGGGAAAATCACTTCGTCGGCCATGGCCGCGCGGCTGAACCTCGGTACCGGCAACGCGTTCGTGCCGCGCAACCAGCTCAGGACCGCGCACGGCACGGTGAAGACCCGCGAGCAGCAGACCTATCTCGGCGTGCCGGTGTATGGCCGGCATCTGGTGGTGGAGCGCAATGCCTCCGGCGTTGTCCTGACGGCACGGGGTTCGGCGGAGCGCGACCTGGGTGCGCAGTTGCCGTCGGTGCATCCCCGCATGACCGCCTTGCAGGCGCAGGCTGCGCTGCAGTCCGCGCGCGGCCAGTCCGCGCTGGTGACCGACAACGCAAAGAGCCGTCTATACGTCTATCCGCAGGCGAATGGCCAGGCCCGGCTGGTCTATCAGACCTCCTACCTGGTGACCGTTCACGGCAAGCCGTCGCGACCGACCGCGCTGGTCGATGCCAACAACGGCCAGGTGATCCGCCAGTGGGAAGGCCTGACCGACGGCCGTCGTCCGCCGGGCGGAAGCACGACTCCGGTAGCCGTAGGCGCCACCGGTCCCGGTGGCAACGAGCTGACCGGCCTCTACGACTACGACAATTCCGGCCCGGGCCGGGAGCTGCTCGGCGCCCAGCGCGTGGGCAACACCTGCTATCTGCAGAACGATGAAGTGGCCACCTACAACCTCGCCGGCGGCCAGCGGGTTACCCAGTGGACGTTCGGTTGCAGCGGTTCCGATCCGGCAAACTGGGTGAGCTTCGGCGACAGCATCAACGGTGCCTACTCGCCGATCAACGACGCCCACCATTTCGGCGGCGTGGTGTACGACATGTACAACACGTGGTTCGGCAAGCCACCGTTGGAGAATGACGATGGCACGCCGATGCAGTTGCACATGTGGGTGCATTACGGCACCAACTACGAGAACGCCTTCTGGGACGGCAGCGAAATGATCTTCGGTGATGGCGACCAGTATTTCTTCCCGTTCGTGGTGCTGGACGTGACCGGGCACGAAATCAGCCATGGTTTCACCGAACAGCATTCAGGCCTGGAGTACGACGGCCAGTCCGGCGGCATGAACGAGGCGTTCTCGGACATGGCCGGCGAGGCAGTGAAGTTCTACGACCGCGGCAGCAACGACTTCATGGTCGGCGCCGACATGGTCAAGCCCGCCACGGTGCCCCTGCTGGGCATGGCGGCGCTGCGCGACATGTGCACGCCGAGCAACGACGGATTGTCGATCGACAACGCGGCCGACTACTACGACGGCCTCGACGTGCACTACTCCAGCGGCGTCTACAACCGCGCGTTCTGCACTCTGGCGCGGACCGATGGCTGGGATACGAAGATGGCCTTCGAGGTGTTCCACGACGCGAACGCGCTGTACTGGGGTCCCTCGGAAACCTACGACAGCGGCTCCTGCGGCGTGGAACAGGCTGCGGTCGACCGCAGTTACGCCGAGGCCGACGTTGCCGCCGCCTTCGCGGTGGTGGGCGTGACCTGCGACAACGTCCCCAGGTAAGCGCGGGACCTCGGCGCGCAGCACCCTCGGGTGCTGCGCGATTTTCGTCGCCGCATCGCCGCCATCCGCCTGGCTGCTGGTGGCCGCCGTCGACGAACAGGCAAAAGAACAACGTCAGCCGCGCGGCGCGATTCATCGCCGCCGCAGCAGCGCAGCCATAATCGGGAGAGGGCAATGAACAAGATTTACCGCAAGGTCTGGAATGCAGCGCTCGGAGCAATGGTGGTCGCATCGGAACTGGCGCGCGGCCGTGGTCGTGCCGCCGGCGTACGGCGCCAGTTGATCGTCGGCGTGCTCGGATTGGCATTGGCGCCGCTGACGGTCCATGCCCAGACGGCCGCCGCCACCTGCACCTACACGACCGACGGAACCAGCACCAGCGTGCCGGCGACTCCGACCGGCGATGGCGCCTTCGTCTGCGGTGTGGATGCGGACGCCAGTGGCAACAACGCCAGCGCGATCGGGTCCAATGCGAGCGCCACGGCGGACTCGGCCACCGCGCTTGGCGGCGCCTATGTCGACACCGACGGCACGGTCTACACCACCGAAGCGAGCGGTTTCGGGGCCACGGCGCTGGGCGCCGGCGCCGGCGCGGATGGCGCCGACAGCACTGCGGTGGGCGCGCTGGCGTACGCAACGGGCCAGGGCTCGTTCGCCGGCGGCAGCAATGCCGGTGCCGACGGCTACAACAGTGTGGCGCTGGGCGCCAACGCGCAGGCATCCGATCGGGGCAGCATTGCGATCGGCGGCGGCGACCCTGATCCGGACAACAACTACCTGGCCACCGAAGCACAGGGCGAGGGCTCGATCGCGCTCGGTTCGATCGCCGCGGCCGAAGGTCGCGGGGCGATGGCGCTGGGTTACCAGACCGCGGGCATCGGTGACAACGCCACGGCGGTCGGCAACGGCGCCTTCGCGATCGGCGCGGGCGCCACGTCGCTGGGCGGGGCCGCTTATACCGACGCGGATTCGGCCACGGCCATCGGCAACAACGCGGCTGCACGCGGGCAGAGCGCCACCTCGGTCGGCGCCGACAGCTACGCCGAAGGGGCGTACGCCATCGCGATGGGAGCGCAGGACGGCACCGGTTACGGCGGCGCGCTGGGCGACTATTCGCTGGCGCTCGGTCTGGACAGCGGCAGCCTGGGCACCCAGTCGCTGGCCATCGGCCTGCTGGCCGGTGCAGTGAACAACTACGCCACGGCGGTGGGCGGTTTCAGCACGGCCTCCGGTGCCTTCGGTACAGCGTTGGGCTACGCCACCACGGCTGCAGGAAGGGCCAGCCTGTCCGTCGGCGTGCAGGCCGACGCGGAAGGCGATTACGCGGTGGCCATGGGCGCCGGCGCCCAGGGCCTGGGCGTGGATACGGTGGCCGTCGGCGACAGTGCTGCCGCCGCGGCCGACTCGGCCACGGCCGTGGGCGGCGCCTACACGGACACCGACGGCACGGTCTACACCACCGAAGCGAGCGGTTTCGGGGCCACGGCGCTGGGCGCCGGCGCCGGCGCGGATGGCGCCGACAGCACTGCGGTGGGCGCGCTGGCGTACGCAACGGGCCAGGGCTCGTTCGCCGGCGGCAGCAATGCCGGTGCCGACGGCTACAACAGTGTGGCGCTGGGTGCCAACGCGCAGGCATCCGATCGGGGCAGCATTGCGATCGGCGGCGGCGACCCTGATCCGGACAACAACTACCTGGCCACCGAAGCACAGGGCGAGGGCTCGATCGCGCTCGGCTCGATCGCCGCGGCCGAAGGTCGCGGGGCGATGGCGCTGGGCTACCAGGCCGCGGGCATCGGTGACAACGCCACGGCGGTCGGCAACGGCGCCTTCGCGATCGGCGCGGGCGCCACGTCGCTGGGCGGGGCGGCCTACACCGGCGCCGACGCGGCCACCGCGATGGGCAACAACGCGACCGCGCTGGGCACCAGCGCCACGGCGGTGGGCGCGGACAGCTACGCCGAAGGCGCGTATGCCATCGCGATGGGTGCGCAGGACAGCAACGGGTATGGCGGCGCCATCGGCGAGCAGTCGATGGCACTGGGTTTCGACAGCGGTGCGCTGGATGCCGGTACGGTGGCCGTGGGTGGCTACAGCGTGGCCCAGGGGTTCCTGGCCACCGCACTTGGCTACAGCTCGGTGGCGGTGGGTGATTTCTCGCTGGCCGCCGGCGTGGGTGCGGAAAGCGACGGCACCGATGCGGTGGCCCTTGGCGATGGTGCCTGGGCCCAGGCGGACAACAGCGTGGCGCTGGGTGCCGGTTCCATCGCCGATCAGGTCGACACCGTCTCCGTCGGCAGCGCAGGCGCCGAGCGCCGTATCGTCAACGTCGCCGATGGCGTGGATGCCACCGACGCAGCCACCGTGGGTCAATTGGGCACGCTGCAGTCGCAGATCGACCAGACGGACGCGGCGGCGGTGAAGTACGACGGTGTGGCACAGGACTCGATTACCCTGGGCGGTGCCGATGGCACGGCAATTCACAACGTCGCCGACGGCGTTGCCGCCACAGATGCGGTGAACCGGCAACAGCTGGACCAGGTGGATGCGAAGACCGATGCCAACGCCCAGGCGATCGTCGACCTGGACGGTCGGGTCACCGGCATCGAGGGGCAGATCGGCGATCTGCAGCAGAGCACGCAGGAGCTTGGCGCGGTGGCGATCGATACCGTGGGCGATGGCAGCGACGACGCTTCGGTGCTGGCCGGCTCGCGTGGCGTGGCGATCGGCTCGAATGCCGAGGTGGGCGGTGACCACGGCACGGCGATCGGCGGCGACAGCTATGCGGCGGGCCCGAACGACACCGCGATCGGCGGCAATGCGAAGGTGAATGCCGATGGCAGCACCGCGGTGGGTGCCAATACCACGATCGCGGCGACGGCGACCAACGCGGTGGCGATCGGCGAAGGCGCATCGGTGAGCGCGGCGTCGGGCACGGCGATCGGCCAGGGCAGTTCGGCCACGGCTGCCAGTGCGGTAGCCCTGGGCCAGGGCTCGCTGGCCGATCGTGCCAACACGGTGTCGGTGGGCACGGCGGCAAACAACCGCCAGATCACCAACGTGGCGGCGGGTACCCAGGCCACCGACGCGGCCAACTTCGGCCAGGTGCAGCAAGCCCTGGTCAGCGCGAAGGACTACAGCGACGCCAACGCCCAGCAGACCCTGCAGAGCGCCAATGCGTACACCGACCAGAAGTTCGCCAACATCGCCAGCACGGCAGACGTGAACTCGCTGCGCAACGACACCAACAACCGCTTCCGCGCCATGGACAAGCGCGTGAACCAGGTCGGTGCGATGGGCACGGCGATGGCGCAGATGGCGTTCAGCACCCAGGGCATCAACACGCCGAACCGGGTGGGCGTGGGCATGGGTGGTTACGGCAGCACCGCAGCGCTGGCGGTAGGCTACTCGCGGCAGTTGTCGCCGAGGGCCAACCTGACCTTCGGTGCGGCGGTCAGTGGCAAGGAAACCTCCGGTGGCGTGGGCGTGGGCTTCGGCTGGTAAATCAGGCCGCCGGGCCCTGCGGAAAGGCCCCGGACATGCGCGAGAGCAGACAGGAACCGGCGCCCATGTGGCGCCGGTTTTCTTTGGTGGCCGAGGCCCGCCGCCATCGCGTGAGGCGGCAGTCACGTGTCCATGCGCAGGTCGCGATGAAGCAGGTCCCGTCCGGCTGCTGCGCGGAGGGATTCCGGGAAAAGGAAAGGCCCGCCTGGGCGGGCCTTTCTGTCGTGACGCGATGAAGCCTCAGTGGTGTCCGTGCGCCAGTCCCGGGCAGGCCAGGTCGAGCACGAAGCCGTCGTGGTCGGAAACGCCGATGGCCTTGCGGAGATCGGTCGCGGCGGCCGCGTCGTCCTGGACCTGGTCGGGGGCATCCAGATTGCCGCGACCGTATTCGAAACCGCGGAAGCAGCGCTGGGCGAGGCGATCGAGCAGCGCCTGGTCGAGCACCTGGGCTACCGGAACGTCACGGCCGGAGTCGAACGAGCCGGTGCTCTGATAGCCCTGGATCTGGCCGAGCTGCTGGGTGAACAGGAACGAGTAGCGGTCGTTCGGGGCCACCGACTGCACCGCATTCCACAGCGCCGGCTTCACGATGTTGCCGCCGAGGTCGAGCAGGTTGG
Source organism: Rhodanobacter sp. IGA1.0 (assembly GCF_040208325.1). NCBI lineage: Bacteria > Pseudomonadati > Pseudomonadota > Gammaproteobacteria > Lysobacterales > Rhodanobacteraceae > Rhodanobacter > Rhodanobacter sp. IGA1.0. Next base: position 3,548,566 of record NZ_CP157948.1, on the reverse strand, counting down.
CGCTGTCGTCGTAGGTGCCGGCGATCGCGCCGACCACGTCGGTCCAGCCGTCGGTGAACGGATAGGCGTTGAAGTCGCCCAGCACCACCAGCGGTTCGAAAGCGGACTTCGCGTCGGTCTGCAGCGCCTGCACCCGCTGCGCGATGTCCACCGCGCCGTTGAAGCGCTTGAGGCGGTTGCGGGTGGCATCCGCCCCGCCATCCACGCCGATCAGCGACTTCGGGTGCACCACCATCAGGCGGAACGAAAAGCTGCCCTTGCCCAGCCTGGTGCCTTCGAGCAGCAACGGCGGACGGTCGTGCAGATAGGTCGACTGGCCGGTGCCCGGGTCCACCCAGGTCGCGTCGTAGCCAAGTTGGCTCACGCTGGCGATCTGCACGCGGTCATCCTGCACCAGGAAGCCCACGTCGATGCCGCTGGGATCGTGCCCGTCGACCAGGTGCGCGGAATAGTGCACGCCGTAGTCGCCGTTCAGTTGCGCGGCCAGCAGTTCGAGCACGGACAGGTTTTCCACCTCCTCGGCGCCCAGCACGTCGGGCAGCTTCAATACGCCGCCGATGTAGGCAGACAGTCGCTGCAGCTTGAGCTGCAATTCGTCCGCCGTCGGCGTGCCCTGATCACCGCACTCATAGGTGCTGTTGTCGCCATCGGTGTCGCACAGCCGCAGCATGTTGAGGTTGCCCACGCGCAGGCCATCGGGGCCCCGCCAGTCATGCACCGGGCGCGGCATCGTGTTGGCATCGAGGATGTGCAGCATGGTCGGCTGGAAGTCGTAGTCGCCGAAGCTGTAGCTCATCACGCCTTCGGCGATGAACCGCGCGCCGCCGTTGATCCCGGTGCCGGTCGGCACCGCGCCGAGGGCATCGGCGTCCATTTCGAAGACTTCCGGGTTGCCGTCCCACACGCCGGAGTGCAGGTCCGACGCCGGCAGGCCGAAGGTGACGCCCTGCGAACGCAGCGAACGGCTGCCGCCGGCACTGACGAAGACCTCGGCGAACGGATCGTTGCCGTAGCGCTGGTTGCCGCGGTCGACGATGCCGTTGACGATCAGGACGCGCATGCCCTCGAAGCATTCGAAATTGGTCGTGCCGCAGGACAGGTTCGCCGGATCGGTCGACGGCAGGTTGCGACCGAACAGCACCGGCAGCGGCAGCCGGTTGCCCGAGCTGCGCACGCTGATGCTGGGGCCGGTCAGTTCGGTCAGCCCGTAGTACTCGGCCACGCGGGCGCGCACGTCCACCGCGTCACCGGTCTTCACCGTCGGAGCGCTGCCGGTGAACACGTATACACCGTTCGAGGTCAGCCGGACGTGGTCGTCGCGGCGGTCAGGCGTCTGCATGGTGAAGCCGGCCGGACCGACACTGGTGACGATGTTGTTGCGGGTGATCACCGGCTGGCCGGTGAACGGCGAGCTGTCCCCATTGCCCTGGATCTGGAAGATCTCGACCTGGGCCGCATCGTCGTTGAGGATGCCGCCGATTGCCTCGCCGCGGGCAATCGCCAGGCCGCTGGACGGCTCGCTCAGCTGCACCGCGAAGTCTTCGTCCGGTTCGATCTTCGTGTCGCCGTGCACGGTGACGGTGATCTTCTGCACCGTGTCACCGGTGGCAAAGGTCACCACCTGGTCCAGCGCGTCGTAGTCGCCATCGGCCACGGTGGCCGCGCCATCGGCCGTACGCACGCGCACCTGCACCGGCGACGGCGCCGGCTTGCTCAAGGTGAGGCTGAAGTCGAGCGCGGTGGTGCCGCTGTCGCCCTCGTCGATCACCGCATCGGCCACCGACACGCCGAGGCCGAGGTCCGAACAGCCGCTGCCGGCGTTGTGCGGCGCCGAGGGCGACTGCAGGCTGAAGTCCGTCGCGTTGTCGCCGGTGTCCTGCACCAGCCCGGCCGCGTTGCTGATGCGGGCATACGAGCGGTCGGCATTGGTCGAGCCCAGCGAGGCCAGCCGCGTGCCTTCGCCATAGGCCGAGCCGCCGCTGAGGCCGACCTGGTCCAGCACCGTGCCGCCGGCATCGGCGATCGCCAGGCCGCCGGTGTCGGTGATGCCGGTCTTGTAGATCACGTCGCCGCCCACGCTGCCGGAGTAGCCGCTGCTGGAGCCGTTGGTCAGCAACAGGTAGCAGCCCGGCGCGATCGACGTACCCGATGGCAGCGTCGCACGTGTGCCGGTGGTGCCGCTGTCGTTCGAGCCGAGCAGGGTGTAGCCACCCACGTCGAGCGCGCTGGGCGAGCCGTTGTGCAGCTCGACGAATTCATCGTTGCCGCCGGCCGGTCCGCGTACGCGGAAATTGCTGATCGTGAGATCCGCGGCCAGCGCGGGAAGCGCCGCGGCAAACAGACACAGCGCCATTCCCGCGGCGCGACGCATAGGCATCATGACGTGATTTCCCTCGATGTGTTGGCGGATTCCCCTTCCCGCAACCTGACCACTGTCCGTGACGGCGCAATGACAGCTCAGTCATACCCCGGCCCGGGGCGATGACTTTGCGACGGCTTCGGCAGTTTCGAAGGAAGCTGCCGGACTGGCAACCGCAACGGCGCCGAACAGGAATTTTTCCTAGGCGCGATGCCGCCATTGCGCCGGTGAACTCGGCACAATGGAGGGCCGCGCCAGGGATGAACGGCATGCGGGCCGAATCCCGGGCCATTCGCATGCGCCTGGCCGGATGTGATACCTATGACGTTTGCCGTTTTCGCCCCAGGGCGTCGACGGTTTCGCGTGCACTCAAGCGGGGTGGAGGATGTCGGCAGTGATTGAGCCGGCGGTCGGCGGGGCGAGCATGGCCGTGGAGGATCGCGAGGCGGAAGTCTGCGCGTGGCTGGTGGCGCGTGGTCGCCTGAAGGAAGGCGATCTGGTGCGCGCGCGCCGGCTGCACGAGGAGTCGACCGAAGGCACGCTGACCACGCTGATGGCGCGTCTTGGCCTGGTGTCCGAGCGCGATCTGGCCGAGGGCTGGGCCGAACTGCTGCAGGTGCCGCTGCTGTCCGCGCGTGATGCGCCGGAACTGCCGCCGGCGGATCTGGAGCTGTCGCTGCGTTTCCTCAAGCAGCAGCACGTGGTGCCGGTGCAGGACGAAGCCCACGGGCTGGCGTTGATCGTCGCCGATCCGGCCGATCCGTATCCCTTGCAGGCGGTGCAGTTGGCCGCCGGGCGGCCGGTGGCATTGCGGGTGGGCCTGCGTTCGGAAATCGACGGCCTGATCGAGCGCTACTACGGCTCCGGCCGTTCCGCGATGGGCACCATCGTGGAGAACCTCGACGGCAGCGCCGCCGAAGAGGACGACGTCGAGCACCTGCGCGACCTCGCCTCCGAGGCCCCCGTCATCCGGCTGGTCAATCTCATTCTTCAGCGCGCGGTGGAGCAGCGCGCTTCGGACGTCCATATCGAACCGTTCGAGAACCGGCTGAAGGTGCGCTACCGCATCGACGGCGTATTGCACGAAGTGGAAGCGCCGCCGTCGTCGTCGACCGCCGCGGTGATCTCGCGCGTGAAGATCATGGCGCGGCTCAACATTGCCGAGCGCCGCCTGCCGCAGGACGGCCGCATCCAGTTGCGCGTGCAGGGCAAGGAGCTGGACCTGCGCGTGTCCACCGTGCCGACCAGCTTCGGCGAATCGGTGGTGATGCGCATCCTGGACCGCGAATCGGTGGTGTTCGACTTCGAGTCGCTGGGCTTCACCGACAGCTTCAAGCAGCGCTTCGTCGACGTGCTGCAGAAGCCGCACGGCATCCTGCTGGTCACCGGCCCGACCGGTTCGGGCAAGACCACCACGCTGTACACCGCGCTGAGCCAGATCAACACCAACGACGTGAAGATCATCACCGTCGAGGACCCGGTCGAATACCAGCTCGAAGGCATCAACCAGATCCAGGTGAAGCCGCAGATCGGGCTGGATTTCTCAGGCGCCTTGCGCTCGATCATGCGCCAGGACCCGGACGTCATCATGATCGGCGAGATGCGCGACCTGGAGACCTGCCGCATCGCGATCCAGTCCGCGCTCACCGGCCACCTGGTGCTGTCCACGCTCCACACCAACTCCGCCGCCGGCGGCGTCACCCGCCTGCTCGACATGGGCGTGGAGGATTACCTGCTCGGCTCCACCATCAACGGCATCCTGGCGCAGCGGCTGGTACGCCGGCTCGATCCGGAAACCGCGATTCCATATGAAGCGCTGCCCGAGGTGATCGAGCAGTTCGAGCTGCACAAGTACACCGATGAGCGCCCGATCCGCCTGTGGAAGCCCGGCACCAGCGCGGCCAATCCCAGCGGCTACCGTGGCCGCCGCGCGATCATGGAGTTCCTCACCATGAGCGACCCGCTGCGCCGCCTGGTGATGCAGCGCGCCAACGAGGGCGAGATCGAAAAGCAGGCCCGTGCCGAAGGCATGCGCACGATGTACGAGGACGGCATCGCCAAGGCCGTGGCCGGCATCACCACGTTGGAAGAGGTCCTGCGCGTGACGCAGGAAGGCTGAGGTGGCGCAGTTCCGTTACAAGGCGGTCAACGACGCCGGCGAGACGCTGCAGGGTCAGATGGAAGCGGCCAGCGTCGAGGAAGTGATCGGCCGGTTGCAGGACCAGGGCCACACGCCGCTGGAAGCGCTGCCGGCCGATGGTGCGGGCGGTGGCAGCGGCTTGGTCGCGCTGTTCAAGCGCGGGCCGTTCAACGGCGACCAGCTGGCCCAGTTCACCCATCAGCTGGCGACCCTGCTGGGCGCCGGCCAGCCACTGGACCGCGCGCTGGGCATCCTGCTCGACCTGCCCGAGGGCGAGCACGCGAAGAAGCTGATCGAACGCGTGCGCGATCGCGTGCGGGGCGGCAACACGCTGTCCTCCGCGCTCGACGAGGAACACGGCGTGTTTCCCAAGCTCTACGTGAGCCTGGTGCGCGCCGGCGAAGCGGGCGGCTCGCTGGAGGAAACCCTGCGCCGCCTGGCCGACTACCTCGAGCGCGCCCAGGCGATGCGCGGCAGCATCGTCAATGCGCTGATCTACCCGGCCTTCCTGCTGGTCGGCGTGCTCGGTTCGCTGGTGCTGCTGCTGGCCTACGTGGTGCCGCAGTTCGTGCCGATCTTCGAGGACATGCAGGTACCGATTCCGTGGATCACCCAGGCCGTGCTGACCGTGGGCAACACGCTGCAGGCTTGGTGGTGGCTGATCCTGCTGCTGCTCGGTGGCGGCCTGTTCGGCTGGCGTGCGCACCTGCGCGATCCCGCGGCGCGGCAGGCCTGGCATGGCCGCCTGCTACACATGCGCCTGGTCGGGCCGCTGCTGCTGAAGGTGGAAACGGCACGGATCGCCCGCACCCTGGGCACCCTGCTGAAGAATGGCGTGCCGCTGCTGAACGCGCTGAGCATCGCGCGCCAGGTCACCGGCAATCGCGCGCTCGACGCGGCCCTGGCCGCGGCGCAGGAACAGGTCAAGGGCGGAGCGGGCCTGAGCCTGGCGCTGGGCCAGTCGAAACTGTTTCCGCGACTGGCGATGCAGATGGTGCAGGTCGGCGAGGAAGCCGGCCAGCTCGACACCATGCTGTTGAAAGTCGCCGACACGTTTGAACTTGAGTCCCGTCGCGCGATCGATCGTCTGCTGGCTGCACTGGTACCGGCGCTGACCATCGTGATGACCGTGCTGGTGGCGATCATCATGGCCGCGATCCTGCTGCCGCTGTTGAGTCTGACCAGCAATATCCAGTAACCGAGGAGTAGGGCAATGATGAAGCTTTCGGGATTTGTGGGGCAGGGAATAGGGAATGGGCGCGCGCGTGGCGTTGCCCCCTCCTCAATCCTCCCCCGCGGAGCGGGGGAGGAGACGAAGGCAAGAAGCGCCTTGTTTCATAAGAGCGGGGGCTTCACCTTGCTCGAAATGCTCGCGGTGATCGTGCTGATCGGCATCATCGGCGCGGTGGTGGTGACCCAGGTCGGCAAGAACGTCGACAAGGGCAAGTACGGCGCCGGCAAGTCGCAGCTGATGACGCTGAGCCAGAAGATCGAGAACTACGCGCTGGACAACGGCACCCCGCCGCAGCAGCTCGACGGCCTGGTGACCCGGCCGCCGAACGCGGCGAACTGGCAGGGGCCGTATGCCAAGGCCTCCGAACTGAAGGACCCGTGGGGCCATGCCTTCGGCTACCAGTACCCGGGCCAGAACGGCAGCTTCGACCTGATCTTCTACGGCCAGGATGGCAAGCCCGGCGGCGACGGCTACAGCAAGGACGTGGGCAACTGGCAATGAAGCCGGGAATCGGGAATGGGGAATCGGGAATCGGAAAAGCGTGCGCTCACACGCTTGCCTGCTCTGCCCATTCCCTGTTCCCTGTTTCCCGTTCCGGGCGCGCGGGGTGCGCTGCCCCCTCCTCAATCCTCCCCCGCGGAGCGGGGGAGGAGGCGAAGGCAAGAAGCGCTTTGTTTCATAAGAGCGGGGGCTTCACCCTGCTGGAAATGCTGGCGGTGATCCTGCTGATCGGCATCGCGGTGGCAGCGGTGTCGGTGTCGGTGACCCAAGGCCTGGCCAGTGCGCGGGTGCGCGCGGCCAGCGGCGAACTGGCCGGCGCGCTGCGCGCCACCCGGGCGCAGGCGATCGTGCGCGGGCAGGAGCAGCACTTCGACGTCGATACCCGGGCGAACAGCTACGACGATGCGAGGCGGCACGACGTGCAGCTGCCTGTCGGCATGCACATCAGCATCACCAGCGCGAAGGAAGACCAGCCGAACGACCACACCGGACGCATCCGCTTCTTCCCCGATGGCAGCTCCACCGGTGGCCGCATCACCTTGCACAGCGGCCAGCGCGAGTGGCACGTCAACGTGTCGTGGCTGACCGGCGAAGTGCGGGTGGTCGATGCGGTGGCTTCCCGATGAAACTCGGGAATCGGGAATCGGGATTCGGGAATCGGCCAGGCGCGCCAGCGCCGGCTGCCCGCCTTTGCCATTCCCCATTCCCCATTCCCCATTCCCGGCGCCAACGCGGCTTCAGCCTGCTGGAAGTGATCGCCGCGATCATGCTGCTGGCGATCGCGTTCACCGCCCTGATGAAGGTGGCTGGCGCGTCGATCAGCCTGACCCACAACGCGGCGGAATACAGCCAGGCGGCGATGCGTGCGCGCAGCCTGCTGGACAGCGCCTTCGTGGGCGAGGCGGTGAAGCCGGGCAATCGTTCCGGCCGCTTCGATACGCAGTACCGCTGGCAGCTCGACGTGCGGCCGTGGAACACGGGCGGGCCCGCGGTGCCGGGCGCGCCGCTGCAGCTGTACCAGCTCGACCTCACCGTCTCGTGGGGGCCGCAGGCCCATCCGCGGGCGGCCCACTTCCGCACCCTGCGGCTGGGTGGTCCACTGGCCTCGGGCCAGGCGCAGGCCGGACCATGAAACGGCAGGCTGGTTTCACCCTGCTGGAAGTGCTCGCCTCGCTGGTGTTGCTGGCCTTGTTGCTGGTCGGCGTGTATTCGGGCATCCGCACCGCCACGCACAGCGTGCGCTCCGGCACGGCGGCGATCGAGCGGCTGGACCAGGTGCGCTCGGCCCAGCAGTTCCTGCGCCGCGAACTGGCGCAGAGCCTGGCCCAGCCGATCGATCGCACCGATCATGGCGAACCGGTCTACTTCGTCGGCAGTGCCCGGGAGATGCGCTACGTGGCGCCGCTGCCCGGTTACCTGGGCAAGCTCGGTCCGCAACTGCAGCAGCTGCGCCTGGTCGACGATGACCACGGCGGCCAGCGGCTGGAACTCAGCCTGGCCTTGCTGCCGCCCGACGGCCAGCCGCCGCAGGCGCTGGGCGATCCGCAGGTGCTGGTCGACCACGTCAGCAGCGGCAGCTTCAGTTATCGCGGCGTCGATTCGAAAGGTGCCGCGGTGGCGTGGTCGCCGACCTGGGCCGATGGCCGCGTGCTGCCGCAACTGGTGCGGGTCGAGCTGCAGGTGAGCGGCACCGTCGAGTGGCCGCAGTTCGAGGTGCCGCTGCGGGTGAATGCCTCGCCGGCCGGACTGGTGCGCATGGGTCTGCGCGGCGGGAGCCTGCGATGAGGCGGGCGGCGCCGCACCTGCACGGGCGTCAGCGCGGCGTCGCGCTGCTGCTGGTGTTGTGGGCGTGCACCCTGCTGGCGATCCTGCTCGGCGGCTATGCCGCGCTGGCGCGCACCGAGGGCCTGCAGGCGCGCTACCAGTTCGCCCAGACCCAGGCGCACTACGCCGCCGAGGCCGGCCTGATGCGGGCGGCCTATGCCCTGCAGGACCCGCAGGCGAAGCAGCGCTGGATGGCCGATGGGCGGGTCTACACCTTCCACTACGACAACGCGACGATCACCGTGCGCGCCATCGATGAAGGCGGCAAGGTCGATCTCAACGCGGCCTCGCCCGAGGTGCTGCTGGCGCTGTTCCAGGCGGCCGGTTTGAAGCCTGCACCGGCGCAGGCACTGGTCGATCACGTGGTCGACTGGCGCAGCCTGCCGGCGGTGGAAGGCGATGACGCCAGCGCCCGGGCCGGGTACCTCGCGGCCGGGAGAAACTACGGTCCGCGCCACGGCCCGTTCGCTAGTGTCGAGGAGTTGCAGATGGTGCTGGGCGTCACGCCCTCGCTGTACCGGCTGCTGGCGCCGGCGCTGACGATCTGGTCCGGCAGTTCCAGCCCCGATCCGAACACCGCGCCGCCGCTGGCGCTGGCGGCGATCCCGGGGATGACGCCGGAACAGCGCCAGCAGATCGAGGCTGCACGGCAGCAGAACGCAAAGGACCCGCAGCTGGTTCTGGGCAGCGGAACAACGCATAGTATCCGGTCCGAGGCTACGCTGGCCGACGGCACGCGCGCGGTCCTGCGCGCCACGATTCGCCTGCAGGCGGGGCAGGCGCAACCGTACGCCGTCTTGCGCTGGCAGGAAGGGGAGGCGGAATGAGTTCGGCAACGCAGTCACTGCGGCCGCTGGTCGATGTCGTACGCCGCAGTTGGCGTGCCTCGCCGTTGCCGGGTTTCCTGTACTGGTGGGGTGGCGAGCTGCGTGCGCTGCTGCCGTCGCGCTGGCGCGGTGCCTTCGGCAGTGGCGCCGACTGGTACCTGCTGCAGTGCGCCGGCCCCCGCTGGGATTTGCGCCGCAACGGTCACGCCGGGCTGCTGTCGAGCTGGGATGAAACGGAGCCGGGCATCGACGGCGCCGGCAAGCCGCCGACGGCGTTGCGCGATGCACTGCAACGCGTCGATCGCGAGGATCTGCGCCTGGCCCTGGTGCTGCCGTCCGCCCTGGTGCTGCGGCGCACGCTGAGCCTGCCGCTGGCGGCACGCGACAACCTGATGCAGGTGGCCGGTTTCGAGATGGACCGGCAGACCCCGTTCAACCTGGCCCAGGTGCACCACGCCGTGCGCGAGCTGGCGACGGCGGCGCCGGCCGGGCGCTTCAACGCGGAACTGGTGGTGGTCACCCGCGACGTCCTCGATCCCGTGCTGGCGCGTCTGCAGGCACAGTCGATCAGTGTGGACGCGGTGGACGTGGCCGATGGCCATGGCCGCCTCGGCGTGAACCTGTTGCCGGCGGCGCAGGTGCCGCGCCATGCGCATCCGCGGCGCCGGCTCAACCTGCTGCTGGCCGCGGCCGTGGTGGTATTGCTGGCCTGCGTGCTGGGCGAATGGCTGCACAACCGGCAGCTGGCGCTGGAGCAGATGCGCACGGAAGTCGAAGGCATGCGCGGCGAAGCGCAGCAGGTGGCTGCGCTGCGCCAGCAGCTGCAGGACAACGCCGGCGCCGCCGGCTTCCTGGCCCAGCGCAAGAAGAACAGCGTGGCGATGCTCAGCGTGCTCGAAGACGCCACCGCGCGCCTGCCCGACAGCGCGTGGCTGGAGCGCCTCAGCGTGGACAACACCGGCCAGATCGGCTTCCAGGGGCAGAGCCAGCAGGCTGCGAAACTGCTCGACACCTTGAAGGATTCGCGCCTGATCACCGACGCCAGTTTCCAGGGCAGCATCCAGCCCGATCCCACCACCGGCAAGGAGCGCTTCTACCTCACCGCCCGGGTCAACCAGCCGAAGCCGCCTGCGCCGAGTGCCGCGAGTGCCGGGGGCACGCCATGAAGCTGGCGGCGATGAACCGGCGCGACAGCCGCATCGCGGCGGTGCTCCTGCTGCTGCTCGTGCTGCTGCTGGCCTACTTCGTATTGCTGCACTGGTGGTTCGTGGCGCCGTTGCAGCAGATCCGCGGCGAGATGGCCGACCTGCGCGACACGCAGAGCCGCTACGCCGCCGCGATCGCCGAGAAGCCCGCGCTGCTGCAGCGGATCGCCGCGCTCGGTGCCGGCCAGGCGGCCAGCAGCGCGTTCCTCTCGGCGGACGATCCCAACACCGCTTCGGCGGACCTCATGCAGCGCGTGGTCGACGTGGTCGCGGCGCACGCCGGCAGCGGATCGTGCACGGTGAGCCAGAAGATGCCGCTGCCCAGTCCCGCGCCGGCCGCCGGCGAACCGTATCGCAAGGCCGCGGTGAGCATCAGCCTGAGCTGCGACATCGAGCCGCTGGCCGCGGTGATGCAGGCACTGGAGCAGGGCACGCCGTATCTGTTCATCGACGACCTCAGCATCTATCGAAATCCGGTGGCCGCCCAGCAGGGTGGCGCGGTACCGCTGGAAGTGCAGTTCACCCTGTCCGGCTATGTGCGGCCGGCGCGGGCCGCGCCCGCATCGCCCGGCACGCCAGTGGCTTCGACGGGAGACGCGCCATGAACGCGGCCGCCCAGCGTCGTCTCACGCCCTGGCTGATGCTCGGCGCCATCGCGCTGGCGGCGCTGCTGCTGGCCCTGCTGCTGGGGGTCGGTCGTGGCGTGCACTGGGACGAGCCACGCGCACGCGCGCCGCTGCCGCCGGCCGGCAATTCCGCCAACCTGCCGCAGCCGTTGCCGCTGCAGCAGTTCGCCCTGGTCTGGCAGAAGCCGCTGTTCGCGCCCGACCGCAAGCCGACCGCTTCCGCGGCCGATGGCGGCAGCCAGCTCGGCGACCTCGAACTCACCGGCGTGATCCTCACGCCAGCATTGCGCATGGCCTTGCTGCACGATCGCCAGGCCGACCGCGAAGTGCGCCTGCGCGAAGGCGAATCGTTGCCCGACGGCAGCGTGGAACTGGTCGAGGTGCGCGCCCGCTCGGCCATCTTCGATGCCTCCGGCGGGCGCACCGAACTGAAGCTGCCTGCCGGCGCGCCGATCGACCCGCCGCGCGGCGCCGATCGGAATGCCTCCGGTGAAGGTGCCGCGCCGAGTCGTTCCGCGCCGCCGGTGCCGCCGATGCCCAACCGCGCCACGCCCGAATCGCCGCGCGAATCGCCGGCCGAGCGCCTGCGCCAGAATATCCAGAAACGTCGGGCCGCCCGCGCCGCCGCGGCCAACGAAGGAGTACGTTGATCCATGTTCCGCACGCTCACCCAGCAAACCCTGCGCGCCGCCACGCTCGCCTTCGTGGTCGGCGTGGCCGGTTGCGCCAGCCTGCCGCAGCCGCATGACGACGGCACCCTGCAGCGCGAGGCGATGGCCGGCACGCAGAACCCGGTGCCGGCGCCGTTGCCGTTGAACACCAGCGTGGCCAGTGGTGCCGAGGCCACGGCGAGCCCCGAGATCAGCCACGGCAGCGGCCAGTTCATCCATCCCGGCGCGCTGGCCACGCCCAGGCCCGCGGCCAGCGGCAGTGGCGCGGTGACCTTCAACTTCGAGAACCAGCCGGTGCAGGCGGTGGTCAAGGCGATCCTCGGCGACCTGCTGAAGCAGAACTACACCATCGTGCCCGGCGTGCAGGGCAACATTTCGTTCTCCACCTCCGAGCCGGTCGACGCCGGCCAGGCGCTGCCGATCCTCGAAACCCTGCTGGGCTGGACCGGCAACGCGCTGGTGCATCGCGACGGCGGCTACGTGGTGATGCCGCAGAAGGACGCGGTGGCCGGCAACCTGGTGCCCAGCCTGGGCGCCACCGCGCCGCAGGGCGGGCTGCAGGCGCGGCTGTTCCCGCTGCGCTACATCTCGGCCACCGAGATGCAGAAGCTGATCAAGCCGTTCGCGCGGCCCGACGCCACCTTGCTGGCGGACCCGGCGCGCAACCTGCTGGTGATGTCGGGCACGCCGCAGGAGCTGGTCAATTACCAGAGCATGGTGCGCACCTTCGACGTCGACTGGCTGCGCGGCATGTCGGTGGGCGTGTTCAACCTGCAGTACGCCACGGTCGGCGACCTGATGCCCAAGCTGGACGGCATGTTCGGCGTGCACGGTGACACCCCGCTGGCCGGCATGCTGCGCTTCATCCCGATCGAGCGGACCAATGCGCTGGTGGTGATCAGCACCCAGCCCGACTACCTGCGCGAAGTGGGCGACTGGATCGCCCGCATCGATCGTGGCGGTGGCAACGAGCCGCAGCTGTTCGTCTACGACGTGCGCAACATCAAGGCCTCGGACCTGGCCCGTTACCTGGCCAACATCTACACCAACGGCGCCGGTGGCGGCGGCACCGGCGACAGCGGCGGCCAGGTCGGCCCGGGCCTCACCGGCGCCACCCTGGGCAGCGCCGAGAGCGCCGGCGGCACCAGCATGGGCAGCACCGCCGGCGCCTTCGGCAACGCGTCGGATGGCTCGCGCAACGGCGGCATCAGTGGCGGCATCAATGGCACCGACGGCAATGGCGGCCTGAACATGGGTGGCGCTCGCGATGCCGGCGGCAGCGGCACCAGCGGCGGTTTCGGCAGCACCTCGGGCAGCAGCTTCGGCAATGCCGCCGGTGGCAACGGCGCCGCCGGCGACCAGCAGTACAGCTCCAGCGACGGCAGCGTGCGGATCAGTTCGGTCGACAGCAACAACCAGTTGCTGGTGCGCGCGCGGCCCTCGCAGTGGGAAGAGATCAAGTCGGCGATCGGCAAGCTCGACAACGTGCCGATGCAGGTGCAGATCGAGACGCGCATCCTGGAAGTGAACCTCACCGGCGAATTCCAGTTCGGCGTGCAGTGGTACCTGGAAGGCCTCACCGGCAGCACCACCACCAGCGACGACAGCGGCAACTCGGTACTCGTGCCGGGCCAGCCCTACCGCCATCGCCAGATCGGCCTGGGCCAGGGCGGCAACGCGTTCGGTGGCGAGCCGTTCTTCTACTCCTTCCTCAACAGCAACCTGCAGGTCGCCGTGCGCGCGATGGAGACCAGCGGCAACACCAAGACGCTGTCAGCGCCGTCGATGGTGGTGATGAACAACCAGACCGCCAGCATCCAGGTCGGCAACAGCATCCCGATCAATTCGGTCAGCGTGAACTCCGGTCTCGGCAACACGACCAGCCAGAGCGAGGTGAAGTACCTCAACACCGGCGTGATCCTCAACGTGCAGCCGCGGATCAATCCCGGCGGCCTGGTCTACATGAACATCAGCCAGGAAGTGAGCCAGGCCGATCGCACGGTGGCGCTGGTCAACGGCAATCCGGCGATCTCGCAGCGCAAGCTGGCCACCCAGGTGGCCGTGCAGAGCGGCCAGACCGTGCTGCTGGGCGGCCTGATCGAGCAGGCCGAAGGCAACACCGACACCGGCATTCCCGGCCTCAACCGCATCCCCGTGCTGGGGCGGTTGTTCGGCAGCACCAATCGCAGCCGCAACCGCACCGAGCTGATCGTGCTGATCACGCCGCGGGTGATCCGCGGCGGCGCCGATGCCAAGCAGGTCACCGACGACTACCAGAACAAGTTCGAGTCGCTGACCCCGCTGCGCAAGTCGGGCGAACCCGTTCCCGCGGCAGCGGCCACCACCGTGCCGCTGCCGGCTGTGCCCCAACCGCAATCGCCACCGCCACCGGTGCCGAGCTGGCCCGAACAGATGCAGCAGCATGCGGAACTGGCGCTGGGCAAGGGCGACTATCTGAACGCGCAGAACCTGGCGATCCAGTCGTGGCAACAGGGCACGCATCAGGGCCAGCTGTGCGAACGCAACTGGCAGGTGGTCATCGAGGCGCGCCAGCATGCGCAGGATGCGAAGGGCCTGGAGCTGGCGCGCAAGCGCCTGGCCGATTGCCGGGCACCGGTGAAGTCGCCATAACGCCACGCCCTCGCGGGGCAGGCCGGGCCTGCTCCGCCTGCAGCCACTATCATTCGCGTGGATGACTGCATCCACGCCGACCTTTCCGATCACCGAGCTGCTGCCGCAGATCGTCGCCGCGCTGGCGACGCATCCGCGGCTGGTGCTGGAAGCGCCGCCGGGCGCGGGCAAGACCACCCAGGTGCCACTGGCCCTGCTCGACGCCGACTGGCTGGCCGGGCAGAAGATCGTGATGCTGGAGCCACGCCGGATCGCGGCGCGCTCCGCCGCGCAGTTCATGGCGCGGCAGCTGGGCGAGGAGGTCGGGCAGACCGTCGGCTACCGCATCCGCTTCGAGTCGAAGGTGAGCGCGGTCACCCGCATCGAGGTAGTCACCGAAGGCATCCTGACCCGGCTGATCCAGCATGATCCGGAACTGACAGGCATCGGCGCGATCGTGTTCGACGAATTCCACGAACGCCATCTCGCCGGTGATCTCGGCGCCGCGCTGGCGCTGGACGTGCAGGCCACCCTGCGGCCCGGGCTGCGTCTGCTGTTGATGTCGGCCACGCTGGATGGCGAGCGCATCGCCCAATGGCTGGACGCGCCGCGGCTGTCCAGCCCCGGTCGCAGCTTCGCGGTGCGCATCGAACATCCGCCCGCGCGCACGCAGGAGGCGATCGAACACCAGCTGGCGCGGGTGGTGCGTCAGGCGCTGGAGGAAAACGGCGGCGACGTGCTGGCCTTCCTGCCCGGCCGCCGCGAGATCGCCCGCGTGCAGGCGGTGCTGGCGCAGACCCTGACGCGCGACGACGTCGAGGTGCTGGCCCTGCATGGCGAACTCTCGCTGATCGATCAGCAGGCGGCGCTGGCGCCGGCGGAGCCGGGCTCGCGCCGCGTCGTGCTGGCCACCAACGTGGCCGAGTCCAGCATCACCTTGCCGGGCATTCGCGCAGTGGTCGACAGTGGCCTGGCGCGCGAGCCGCGTTTCGACCCGAACTCCGGCTTCACCCGGCTGGAGACGGTGACCATCGCGCAGGCCTCGGCCGACCAGCGCGCCGGCCGCGCCGGTCGCGTGGCGGAAGGCACGGCGTATCGACTGTGGCCGCAGAGCCGCCGGCTGGAACCGGCGCGCACCGCGGAGATTGCCCAGGTCGAGCTGTCCCCGCTGGCGCTGGAACTGGCAGCATGGGGCATCACCGGCAGCAGCGAGGCCGACCTGCCCTGGCTCGATCCGCCGCCGGCCGGTGCGCTGGCGCAGGCGCGCGAACTGCTGCAGCAACTGGGTGCTCTGGGCGACGATGGCCGCATCACCGCGTTGGGCAGGCGCATGCTCGAACTGGGCGCCAGCCCACGCATGGCGGCGGCGGCCCTGCATGCGCCGCCGCCGTTGCATGCGCTGGTGGCCGACCTGCTGGCCTTGCTCGATGCCCGTTCGCCGATGCGCGGCGAACAGGCGCGCAATGATGACCTGCGCGTGCGCCTCGCTGCGCTGCATGCCTGGCGCGACCGTCGCGGCGCCCAGGCGCGCGACGCGGACGCCGGCGCGCTGGCGGCGATCGAACAGGCCAGCAAGGGCTGGCGCCGTCGCCTCGACGTGCGCAGCGCCGCCAGTGGCGTGCCGCACAGCCACAGTGTCGGCGACCTGCTGCTGCACGCCTTTCCCGACCGGGTGGCGCGCCGCGACGACAGCAATCCTACGCGCTACACGCTGGCCAATGGCCGCGGCGCACGCCTGCACGAGAACACCGCCTTGCTGGGCGAGCCGTGGCTGGTCGTCATCGAGTTGCGCCGCGACAGTCGCGACAGCCTGATCCTGGCCGCTGCGCCGCTGGACCCGCGCGTGCTGGAGCGCGACTTCCCGACCCGCTTCACCCGCGAACGCAGCCTGTGCTGGAACGAGCAGCGCGGCGCCGCCGAGGCCTTCGACGAATCGCGGTTCGGCGCGATCGTGCTGGAACGACACAGCGTGCCGGTGAAACCGCCCGACGCCTTGCCTGCGCTGCTCGCCGCCGTGCGCGCGCGGGGCATCGACAGTTTGCCGTGGAGCGATCATGCGCGGCGCCTGCGCGCTCGGATGCAGGCCCTGCGCCAGTGGATGCCCGAGCTCGGCCTGCCCGATGTTTCCGGCGTGGCCTTGCTGGCTTCGCTGGATGACTGGCTGGCGCCGTGCCTGGCAGGACGGCATCGACTCGATGCGCTGGGGCCGGAGGATCTGTCCCAGGCGCTGGTGTCGCGTCTGGATCATCAGCAGCGTCGCATGCTGGATGCGCAGGCGCCGGAAAGCCTGGTGGTGCCCAGCGGCCAGCAGCGCCGGCTGGAATACGTCGAAGACGGGCCGCCGGTGCTGGCGGTGAAATTGCAGGAGTTGTTCGGCCTGGCCGACACCCCGCGCGTGGGCGCCGGTCGCGTGCCGGTCACCCTGCACCTGCTCTCGCCGGCGGGGCGGCCGATCCAGGTGACCCAGGACCTGAAGGGTTTCTGGGAGCGCACCTATCCCGAGGTCAGGAAGGAAATGAAGGGCCGCTATCCGCGCCATCCCTGGCCCGATGACCCGTGGACCGCCACGCCGACGCACCGCGCGAAGCCCCGCGAGCGACGCTGATCCGCGTGCGGCTCGTAACGGTCAGAGCACATGTCGCTCTTGTACCATCGAGGCAACGGACGCTGAGCGGGGCTGCCAGAGAACATGGATCGCGACGAGCTTGACCCGGCCCGGGTGGATCGGCGGGAAGGCCATGACAGCCGGTTGTCGCTGGCCAAGCCATCGCCATGGCGGCTCAGTGCGTGGCTGTGGAGCCTGCTCGTGCTGCTGGGCGGACTGGCCCTGGCGCTGTCCGTGCACCATCAGCAGCAGCAACGCCGGCTGGCCGAGCAGTCCTTCGTTCGTGGCGAACTGGCCAACCGCACGTTCTCGGCCCTGCAGGACAAGCTGCATTCGGCCGAAGCGATGTTGCGCGCCGTGCAGACGCTGTTCCTCGCCTCGGACCAGGTGACCCAGGTCGAGTTCGCCAACTTCTACACCAACCTGCGCCCCCGCGAGCGGTTTCCCAGCCTGCTGGCGCTGGCCTATGCACAACGCGAACAGGCTGGCGCGGGTGAGCGCTACGTGACGCGCTGGGTCGAGCCTGCCAGCGGCAATGCGGCGGTGATCGGCCTGGATGTGGGGGCGCAGCCGCACAACCTGGCTGGCCTGCTGGCCTCGCGCGACAGCGACCAGGCCACCCTGTCCGCGCCGTTTCGCCCGGTGCAGCAGCGCGGCGCCAGCGGCACCGAGGACGGCATCACCCTGCGCCTGCCCGTGTTCAGCCCGGGCGACCCGCCGCAATCGCTCGCGCAACGGCACCAGCGCATGCGCGGCTCCATCGCCGTGTCCTTTCGGGTCAGCAAGCTGATCGACAGCGTCCTGCAGGATGACGTGCGACGCGACCTGCGACTGCAATTGGCCGATGTGACGGAAGCCGGCCACGTGCTGCCGCTGTACGACTCGATGCCCGGCGCGCCGGATGTCCGCGGCGGCTATCGCTTCGAGCGCCGACTGGCCTACGGCGGCAGGGTCTGGGACGTGGTGATGCAGCCACGCGACATCACCCCTCCCGCGATCGACTGGCGCCAGTCGACCCTGCCCGGCGGCCTGCTGGTGAGCCTGCTGCTGGCCCTGCTGGTGTATTCCATCGTCGGGACGCGGCAGCGCGCGCTCGAGCTGGGCTGGCAGATGAGCCGGCGCTATCGCGAGAGCGAGGAGCGCTTCCGCGCCCTGAACGAGTTGCTGCCTGCGCTGGTGCTGCTGGCCGAAGTCGATGGCGGCCGGATCACCTACGCGAACCGCACTTCGCGTGATCGACTCGGCGACGAGGTCACCGAACAGCACCTGCCCGACCTGTTCGACGACGAGATCCTGCGCGGGCAGCTGCGCGATGCCGAGACCCGCGGCTGCAGCCGGATCGAGGCGCGCCTGCACGGCGCTTCCGGCGCGCGCTTCTGGGCCAGCGTGGCGATCTCGCGCATCGAGCTGGACGGACGCAGCAAGCTGCTGATGGTGGCCAGCGACATCACCGAACAGCGCCAGCTGACCGAGCTGCTCAGTCACCAGGCCAGCCACGATGCGTTGACCGATCTGTACAACCGGCGCGAATTCGAGCGCCGCCTGCACGATTCGCTGGTGGCCGGCGTGGCGGGCCCGCCGATCATCGTGCTGCTGTACGTCGACCTCGACCAGTTCAAGCTGATCAACGACACCTCCGGCCATCTCGCCGGCGATCAGCTGCTGGCCCAGCTTTCGATCGTGATGCGCAAGCAGCTGGGCGGCACCGACGTGCTGGCCCGGCTCGGCGGCGACGAGTTCGGGGTGCTGCTGACCCGGGTGGCCGACCAGCAGGAAGCGGAGCGGATCGCCGAACGCGTGCGTCGCTGCATCGACGGATACGTGTTCATCTGGGAACAGCGCAGCTACACGATCAGTGCCAGCATCGGCGGTGTGGTCGCCGAGCCGGCCGGCATCTCGGCCAAGGATCTGCTGACCCAGGCCGACACCGCCTGCTACGTGGCCAAGGAGTCCGGCCGCAATCGCGTGCACTTCTACTCCGAGCGCGACGACCAGACAGTGCGCCGGCGCAGCGAGATGGAGTGGGCCAACCGCCTGCGCTGGGCCGTCGACGAACATCGCCTGCAGCTCACCTACCAGGAAGTGTGGCCACTGCCGCTGGGCGACGGCGCCGAGCCGGGCATCGAGATGCTGTTGCGTTTCCGCGAGGAGTCCGGGCAGCTGGTGGTGCCCGGCGTGTTCCTGCCGGCGGCGGAGCGCTACGGCCTGATGCCGTCGGTCGACCGCTGGGTGATCGAGACCACGCTGGCCAACTTCGAGCGACTGCACCCGGCCGGCAACCGGCTGGACATGGTGGCGATCAACCTGTCCGGCGCCAGCATCGAGGACCCGGTCCTGGTCGACCGCATCATCGAACTGCTGCAGCGCTACCGGGTGGAGCCTTCGCGTGTCTGCTTCGAGATCACCGAGACCGTGGCCGTGCGCAACCTGTCGCAGGTGGCGCGATGCATGGCCTTGTTGCGCAGCGCCGGCTGCCGCATTGCGCTGGACGATTTCGGCGCGGGCATGTCCTCGTTCACCTATCTGAAAAACCTGCCACTGGACATCATCAAGATCGACGGCAGCTTCGTGCGCGACATGCTCACCGATCCGGTCAGCCACCTGATGGTCAAGGCGGTGACCGACATCGGGCATCGACTGGGCCTGGAGGTGATCGCCGAATGGGTGGCCGACGCCGAGACCGTGCAGGCGCTGACCGCACTGGGCGTGAACCGGGTGCAGGGCTTCAGCCTGCATCAGCCGGAGCTGGCGGTGTTCCAGCGCGACTGAGTGTTCGGCAGCGCAATCCATGGACGTCTGGACGTCCATATGCAGAAGGGCCCGGTCGTTGCCGACCGGGCCTGGTCCCTGCCTGAATGCGGGTGCGCCTCCGTGCGCTCCTCAGGTCTGCAACCGCTTACGGCGTGTAGCTGCCGGTCAGCGTGACACCGCTGTAGCTGCTGTAGGCCCGCACCATGACGTAGTAGGTGCCTGCGGTGGACGGCGAGATGTTGCAGGTCTCGCTGTTGCCGGCCACGTAGGGGCGGCAGTCGTAGCTGCTGGTGGTGGGTGCCGAGCCGCGCTTCACGTACAGGTCGGCGTCGCCGGTGCCACCGGAGATCGCGAACTTGAGGTTGCTGGCGCCAGCGGGTACCACCATCGTGTAGTTCACCGCGTTGTTCTTCGTGGCCTGCAGGCCGGTGACCGGCGTGCCATTCTGCAGCACGTTGCCGCCACCGCTGCCGCCGCCCGTGCTCCAGCTGGCCTTGATGCTGACCCCGGAGAACGCGGCATAGCCGTTCAACATCACGTAGTAGGTGCCTGCCTGGGGCGAGGCCACGGTGCAGCTTTCGCTGTTGCCGCTGACGTACGGACGGCAGTCATAGCTGGACAGGGTCGGCGCGGAGCCGAACTTCGTGTACAGGTCCGCGTCGCCGGTGCCGCCGGATTCGGCGATCACCAAGTTGGTCGCGCCGGCGGGAATCACCACGGTGTAGGCCAGCTGCGCCCCGGTGGCGGCGGCCTGGCCGGTGAGCGCCACGCCGTTCTGCAGCACGTTGCCACCGCCGCCGCCGGCAGCTGTCACCGTCACCGACTGCGTGCTGGTGTTGCTGGCGCCGTCGTTGTCGGTCACCGTCAGCGACACGGTATAGGTGCCCGCGGCGGCGTAGGTGTGGCTCGGGCTGGCCGTCGTCGAGGTGCCGCCGTCGCCGAAGTTCCACGAGTGCGAGGCAATCGTGCCGTCACTGTCGGTGGAGCTGTCGGTGAAGCTGGCGGTCAGGCCGCTGGTGGTGTCGCCGAAGCTCGCCACCGGCGGGTTGTTGGCCGGTGGCGTGCTGCCGCCCCAGTTGGCCTGCGCATAGGTGCTCACCGCGCCCATGTTGAAGCTGCCGAAACCGGTGGTGTAGTCCCAGCCGGCAGCCGCGTTGTAGCCATAGCCGTTGTAACCGTTGTTGCCCGAGGTCACGTCATGCAGCAGCGAGGGGTTGCCGGGGAATGCGGCGTAGAACTTCGAGGCGGGAAAGCCCAGCGCGTTGCCGTTCGCCGACTGGATGCGCGCCCAGGCGCCCACGAAGATCGGCGAGGCCAGGCTGGTGCCGCCGACCTGGTACTGGCTGCCGTTGGCGTAGATCAGTGCCCCCGTCGACTGCGCCGCATCGAATGCCACGTCGGGCAGCACGCGCTTGGTGATCGAGCTGCCCAGGGCGCTGGTCTGCCATGCCGGTGCCGCCTCGTACTTGCTCACGCCACCGCCGGTGGCCCACAGGCGGTCGTCGGCCGTGTTGTTGCCATCCTGCGACAGCCCCTCGTTCCACACGGTCTCGCCGGACCAGGCCGCGCCGTTGGTGGAAAGCGTGGTGCCGCCCACGGCGATCACGTTGGGCGATACCGCCGGTTCGCTGACCGAATAGTTGCTGAGGCTGACGCCCGACAGCAGCGTGGTCGTGCCGTGCTTGTAGAGGTCGCCGCCGTACGATTCGTAGGCACCTTCGTCACCGGCCGAGGCCGAGAACGTCTGCCCCTGCGCGGCAGCCTGGGCGAAGATCTGGTCGTCCGTGGCCAGCGTGCCCGAGCTGTTGGCGGCGGTCTCGTCTTCGCCGAGCGAGATGTTCACCACCTTGGCGACGTTGTCGGTGACCGCCTTGTTGTACGCGGCGCTGATGCCGGCGTCGGTCAGCGAGCCGTCGTTGGTGCCGTTGACCGCGGCGTAGAAGATCAGCTTCTGCACGCCGCCGGAGGTGCCGATGATGGACTGCGAGTCCAGCGCCCATTCCACGTTGGAGTCGGCGTCGTTCCAGAACGTGCCGCTGCCGACGTTGACGGTCTGCGTGTTGACCGTGGGCAGGCCGGCGCTGCTGGTGAAGCTGCCCAGGTCGGTGATCACCTGGGTCATCTTGCCCCAGGTGATCACGCCGACCGTGGTGTTGGTCGCGGCCGGCATGCTGCTGCCGCCATAGATCGCGGAGAAGTCGGCCGGACTGTGGGCGACCGCGCTGGCGGCCTGGGTCTGGGCGGTGACCAGGGTGGCCTTGTGGAACATGGTGTGCTTGACGACCACGTTCTGCAGGCCGACCACGGCGTTGACGATATTGCCCAGCGCCTGCGGCACGGAGGCGACGGAATCATTGGCGAAGTGCGGTCTGCCCCGATACTCGAAGCGCTTCATGTTGGTGCGGAACGCGCTGGTCACGTTGAGCGCGTTGCCATCGGCGGTGATCAGCTGGTTGTTGCCGGCCACCTCGATGTTGGTGAAGCCGCTCTGCTGCAGATGGGCGACCACCGCCTGCACCTGCGCATCGGTCGGCGCGAACCTGGCCTTGAACTGGGCGGGCGTGAGGTACTGGTGGTACCCGGGGCTGCCGGGCTGGTTGAGCTGCTGCAGGAACTGGTCGAGCTGATCGGCGTGGCGCAACTTGAGGCTGACCGCGACATGCAGCGGCTGGCTGGCCTCCAGCGGGCTGACCATGGTGCCGGCGAGGCTGGGGTTGCCGGTCATGTTGAGGCTGTAGCGCGGGGTCGTGGCCTGGGTGGACAGCGTGGACGCGGTGGTGACGGGTGCCGCGGTGTTCAGCAGCGCGGGGCCGGTGCGCGTGGCGACCCAGTTGTCGGCGGCGTGCGCCGACAACGACATCATGGCCAGCGCAAGAGCCGCAGGCAGCAGGGCCTTGCGATAGTTCGGTGCCGCCATACCTCGAAGACCAGCGTGGTTTGTCATGGACGAATTCCCAATCAGTGGATGAAGGCGACGGACACGGCTGTCCGTCGAACCTGAGGGCAGGCCACGTATTCCGTGGCTCGGTGCAAAATCGGGCTTGCATCGCTGGCCCGGCAGCGGGCGCAAGTGATCCGAAACAGGCACTTCCGGGCTTTTCGAGGACGCACGAACCCCCGGGGTCGCGCGGACCTCATGGAATGCCGCGAACAGGCACGGCCGCCTTGGCTTTGTGGATGTCTTCCGACCCCGCGCGTGCTGTGTCCTTCCCTCCCATGACGTCGTCAGGGTGGCGCACGGATTTCCCTTTCTCGTTCAAGCCGGCGCCATGCCTGATCGCATGGCGTCGCTGGGGTCTGTTCGCCAATCGACCCATTGGCGAATCAGTGGACGTTAGGGTTTGTCTCGAGAAACGGTCAATAGGATTTTTTCGGATGCCGAGTGATCCATGTCACATCGCTGCAGGTGCTAATGCAACGACAAGCATCGCAATAACTTTCGGTTAATGCGATTGGCGCAATGACACGGTCGAAACATCGAGTAAATGGCTACGCACGGCCGTTTGTGCCCCGACTCGACGATCGGGCCTGGCGGCGCGAAACATGACCATTCGGAAGCGGTCATGGACTTTGATTGGATTATCAGGATGCTGCGATATCCGGGTCCGCGTGGTTTTACGCGTCGTCAATTGCGCAATAGATTGCGCTTTCGTTCCATTACCAAATGGTAATCGCAATATCTTGGGCGCCATTACCCGAAGGAGCAGGCTGGTGTTTCACCGGAACGGGATTCGCGGAGATTTTCCAGTCAGGCTCAATTCAGCAAAAAATGCGCGCGCGGCGGCGCCGCGCCGGCACGCGAATTCTTTTTGCCCGGGCAGCGTGCGACCATGCCCGGATGACTCAACAAACTTCAGCCCGGCTGGCGATCATCGGCGGTGGCCCGGCCGGATTGATGGCGGCGGAGGCCGCGTGTGCCGCCGGCGCAACGGTCGACCTGTACGACGCGAAAGGCTCGGTCGGGCGGAAATTCCTGCTGGCCGGCAAGGGCGGCCTCAACCTGACCCACGCCGAACCCCGCGCCGGTTTCGTCAAACGCTACGGCGCGCGCCGCGACGAGGTGGCGCGCTGGCTCGACGCCTTCGATGCGGACGCGCTGCGTGCGTGGGCCGCCGCCCTGGGCGTGGAG
This sequence comes from Rhodanobacter sp. IGA1.0, assembly GCF_040208325.1. Classification (NCBI taxonomy): domain Bacteria; kingdom Pseudomonadati; phylum Pseudomonadota; class Gammaproteobacteria; order Lysobacterales; family Rhodanobacteraceae; genus Rhodanobacter; species Rhodanobacter sp. IGA1.0. Next base: position 3,525,084 of record NZ_CP157948.1, on the reverse strand, counting down.
ACTTTCGTGGGCAGTTCGGGCCGGGTGTTCCCGCGTGACCTGAAGGCCGCACCGCTGTTGCGCGGCTGGTTGCGCCGGCTGCGCGAAGCCGGGGTGAACTTCCACATGCACCACCGCTGGCTGGGCTGGCAGGCGCACGACGCGCTGCATTTTTCCACGCCGCAGGGGCAACGCGTGGTGCCTGTCGATGCCGTGATCCTTGCGCTGGGCGGCGCCAGCTGGCCGCAACTGGGTTCCGACGGCGCCTGGCTGGCGCCGCTGCAGCAGGCGGGCATCGACATCGCGCCCCTGCAGCCGGCGAACTGCGGTTTCGAGATTCCATGGAGCGAACACCTGTCCAGCCGCTTCGCCGGCGCGCCGTTGAAGCCGGTGGTGGCGCACTGGGTGGACCGGCAAGGCGTCGCACATTCGCGGCAGGGCGAGTTCGTGCTCAGCGAATACGGCATCGAGGGCAGCCTGGTGTACGCGATCGGCGCCGAGTTGCGCGAGCAGATCCGCGAACGTGGCGAGGCGCTGCTGATGCTGGACCTGGTGCCCGGCTACGCCGCGGCGGTGCTGGCCGAACGCCTCGCCGCGCCGCGCGGCAAGCACAGCATCGGCGACTGGCTGCGCCGTCGCGCCGGACTGGACGCGGCCAAAAGCGCGCTGGCGTTCGAACTGCTGGACAAGCCCACGCTGGCCGATCCGTCGGCGCTGGCGGCGCGGCTCAAGGCTGTGCCGTTGCACTTGCGTGCACCGCGTCCGGTGGCCGAGGCGATCAGCACCGCCGGCGGCGTGCGGCTGGAAGCGCTGGATGACACGCTGATGCTGCGCGAGCGCCCCGGCGTGTTCTGCGCCGGCGAGATGCTGGACTGGGAAGCGCCCACCGGCGGTTACCTGCTCACCGCCTGTTTCGCCAGCGGCCTGCTGGCGGGGCGCGGCGCGGCGGCGTGGCTGCGGCGTTAGCCGTTCGCGCTCGGCGGCTCAACGATCCGCGCGGCGCACCAGCCGGATCTCGAACAGCCTTGGCCAGCACTTGCCGGTGACGAACAGGCGCTTGCCTGCCGCGTCCCAGGCGATTCCGTTGAGCACGTCGTCGACCGGGTTCGGCAGCTGGCTGATGTCGAACAGGCCGGACAGATCGATCCAGCCCACCACGTGGCCGCTGGCCGGATCGATGCGGGCGATGCGGTCGGTCAGCCACACGTTGGCGTAGATCTCGCCGTCGACCCATTCCAGTTCATTGAGATGGGTGACCGGCACGCCATCGGCGGTGACCTGGATGCGGCGAACCTCGGCCAGCGTTTCCGGGTCCAGCACGCGCAGCTCCGCCGTGCCGTCGCTCATGTACAGCTGGCGGTCGTCGCGGGTCAGCGCCCAGCCTTCGCCGGGGTAGCTGAAGGTCTTCTGCGGGGTGAAGCTGGCCAGGTCGTAGACGAAGCCCGTCCCGCTTTGCCAGGTGAGCTGCACCATGCGGCCCTTCCAGTCGACGATGCCCTCGCCGAAATACTGGCGGGGCAGGCGATGGCGCTGCAGCACTTCGCCGGTCTCCAGCGCCACCTTACGCACGGTCGACTCGCCGACCTGGCCGGTGCTCTCGTACAGATGGCCGTCCTTGTAGAACAGCCCTTCGGTGTAGGCGGCGGTGTCGTGCGGCCAGGCGTGCACCACCTTGTAGCCGTAAACCGGTATCGCGGCCCAGGCGGGCGCCACCGGGGCGAACAGCAGGAAGGCGAGCGTGCGGTGGAACCAGCGTGGCATGGCGGAAACGTCCGGCGAGGTGGTTGCGCTCAGCCTAACGGCCGCACGCGGAAATTGCGTCCCTTGATCCTGCCTGCGCGCAACCGTTCCAGCGCCTTGTTGGCCAGGGCGCGGGTGATCGCCACGTAGGCGCGGGTGGCGAACACGTCGATCTTGCCGATGTCCTTCGCGTCCAGCCCGGCGTCGCCGGTGAGCGCGCCCAGGATGTCGCCCGGGCGCAGCTTGTCCTGGCGACCGGCGTCGATCACCAGGGTCTTCATCGGCGCCAGGTGCAGGGTCTTGCCGCGCGGCGGCGCGATCTTCAGCGGCCGCCATGGCAGCGGCACGCCGGCCAGTTCCTCGATGTTCCCCGCCTTCGGTCGCTCGCGCGGCGTGCACAAGGTAATCGCCAGGCCGACCTGGCCGGCGCGACCGGTGCGGCCGATGCGGTGGGTGTGGGTTTCCGGGTCGTGGGCGATGTCGTAGCTGACCACCAGCGGCAGCGCCACGATGTCCAGCCCGCGCGCCGCCACGTCGGTGGCCACCAGCACCGCGCAGCTGTGGTTGGCGAAACGCACCAGCACCTCGTCGCGGTCGCGCTGCTCCATGTCGCCGTGCAGGGCCAGCGCGGAGAAACCGCGGCGGTCGAGCTCCTGCGCCACCGCATCCACGTCGCGGCGCATGTTGCAGAACACCAGCGCCTGCTCGCTGCGCTCGCCGCCCAGAAGTTGCGCCAGCGCGTCCAGTTTCTGCGCCGGCTCCACTTCGTGGAAACGCTGCTCGATCGCCGGCCTCTCGTCGGCCGGCGCATCCACCGTGACCTCGACCGGATGCTGCTGCACGCGCTGGCTCACCGCGCGGATCTCGTCCGGATAGGTGGCCGAAAACAGCAGGGTCTGATGATGTTTCGCGATGCGTCCGATGATGTCGTCGATCGCTTCGGAGAAGCCCATGTCGAGCATGCGGTCGGCCTCGTCCAGCACCAGCACCCTGATCCCGCCGCCGTGCAGGCTCTGCCGCTTCAGGTGCTCCTGCACGCGGCCGGGCGTGCCGACCACGATGTGCGGGTCGTGCGTGAGCGAAGCCAGCTGCGGGCCCAGCGGCATGCCGCCGCACAGGGTCAGCAGCTTGACGTTGGGGATGTTCGCGGCCAGCTTGCGGATCGCCTTGCTGACCTGGTCGGCCAGTTCGCGGGTGGGGCACAGCACCAGCGCCTGCAGCCGGATCGTGTCCACATCGATCGCCTGCAGCAGGCTCAAGCCGAACGCCGCGGTCTTGCCGCTGCCGGTCTGCGCCTGCGCGATCACGTCGCGGCCCTCCAGCATCGGCGGCAGGCTCTGTGCCTGCACCGGGGTCATTTCGGCATAGCCGAGGGTTTCCACGCTGGCGAGCAGGGCGGGTTTGAGCGGGAGCGTGCTGAAGGCGGTCATGCGTCCATGATCGCACGGGTGCCTGCTCGCGACTTGCATCCCGACGCCGTCTCGTCGACCCTCTACGGCTGTCGCCCCAATGAATACCGTCATGGATATCGTTTTCATCGAAGACCTGCGCATCGATGCCGTCATCGGCATCTACGACTGGGAGCGCCGCGTGCGGCAGACACTGGCGTTCGATATCGAGATGGCGTTCGACAACACGCTGCCGGCGGCCAGCGACGACATCGCGCTGACGCTGAACTACAAGGACGTGTCGAAGCGACTGATCGACTACGTGGGCGCGTCGAGTTTCGGCCTGGTCGAGACCCTGGCCGAGCGCTGCGCGGCGATCATCCGCGAGGAATTCGGGGTGAGCTGGGTGCGGCTGAAGTTGTCCAAGCCCGGCGCCGTGCGCGGCGCGAAGTCGGTGGGCGTGCGCATCGAGCGTGGCATGCGGCCACAGTAGCGCACGGCGCCAGCGGTTGTTTCGTCGCCGCGCAGACCCCATGTTTCCCGGTTGACGCGGTGTTCCGCGCGCCATGCCGCCCCGATCCGCGCGTGTTTTCTGCCGCGTGCGACCCACGAGCCGACAGGACGCTCCGATGCAACGACTGCAGGATCTGCTGGATCTTCCCTGGATACAAACCACGCTGGGCATGCTCGCCCTGCTCGCGCTGGCCTGGCTGGCCGGCCAGCTGATGCATCGTCTGCTGCGCCGGCTGGTCGGCGGTATCGCGCGGCGCACCGCCACCGGCTGGGACGACGCCCTGCTCGGTTACGGCACGTTCCGCTGGCTGGCGCGCGCGCTGCCGGCGCTGATCGTCCAGTACGGCATCGTGCTGGTGCCCGGCGTGCCGGAGCGGATCGAAGCGCTGCTGGGGAGGGCGATGACGGCGCTGGTGGTGCTCTGCGTGGTGATGGCGGTCAGCGCCGTGCTGTCGGCCAGCGAGGCCATGTACCAGCGCACCCCGCGGGGCCAGCAGCGCCCGATCAAGGGCTTGCTGCAACTGGTCAAGATCGGCCTGTTCATCGTTGCCGCACTGGTCATCATCGCCGCCGTCACCGGCAAGCAGGTCGGCTTGCTGCTTTCGGGCGTGGGCGCGATGTCGGCCGTGCTGATGCTGGTTTTCAAGGACACCATCCTCGGGTTCGTGGCCGGCGTGCAGCTGTCCTCGAACGACATGCTGCGTGTGGGCGACTGGATCGAGATGCCGCAGTTGAACGCCGATGGCGACGTGATCGATATCGCGCTGCATACGGTCAAGGTGCGCAACTGGGACAAGACGATCACCACCATCCCCAGTTGGCGGCTGATCTCCGATTCGTACAAGAACTGGCGCGGCATGCAGGAAGTCGGCGGGCGGCGGATCAAGCGCGCGCTGCATCTGGATGCCGCCAGCGTGCGTTTCCTTGATCAGCGGGAAATCCGCCGACTGTCGCGCCTGCAGCTGTTGGCCGAGTACCTGCCGTCGAGGGAGCGCGACGTGGAGCAGTGGAACGAGGCGCTGGGCGATGCGGCCGGCGTTGCGGCGAATCGGCGGCGGCTGACCAACCTGGGCACGTTCCGCGCCTACGTGCAGGCCTATCTGGACAGCCATCCGCAGATCCACCACCAGCTGAGCTGCATGGTTCGCCAGCTGGCCAGCGGCCCGCAGGGCATCCCGCTGGAGCTGTACTGCTTTACCGACACGGTGGATTGGGCCGAGTACGAAGGCATCCAGGCAGACATCTTCGACCACCTGTTTGCCCTGCTGCCGGAGTTCGGGCTGGCGCTCTACCAGCAGCCTTCCGGCCAGGACGTGCGTTCGGCGCTGGCGCTGCGCGGCGAAACCCCGGCAAAATCGACGGTCGATCGGCGGGCGATCCAACTTGACGAGGCGTGAGCGGTGGCGCGTGTCTATCTGAGCCTGGGTTCCAACCTCGAACCGCACCGCCATCTTCGTGCGGCGCTGACGGAATTGCGCGAGCACTTCGGCGAGCTGGTGGTGTCGCCGGCGTATCGCAGCGCCCCGGTGGGCTTCGATGGCGCCGCCTTCGTGAACCTGGCCGCAGGACTGGATACCGAACTGGTACCCGAGGCGTTGAACGACTGGCTGCACGCGCTGGAGGATCGCCACGGCCGCCGCCGCGACGTGCCGCGCTACTCCGATCGCACGCTGGATGTCGACATCGTGTTCTACGACGACCTGGTGCTGGACGGTCCTGGCCATCTGCAGATTCCCCGCAACGAGCTGCAGCATGCGTTCGTGTTGCGGCCGATCGCCGATATCGCACCGGGCTTCCGCCATCCGGTCAGCGGGCGGAGCATGGCCGAGTTGTGGGCGGCCTTTCCCGCGGGGAACGAACCGTTGCAGGCCGACTCGCTGGCCGACTGAACGCGACGCACTGTCGTGTTCGCCGCGCGGATGCTAGAAAGGCACCTCACGGGCCCGGGCCCGTCTGTCTGAATGCGTGTCCACGATCGAGGGGAGCAGGAACATGGCCGGAAAATTTGCCCGCAGCTGGGCGTTGATGAAGGCGAGCGCCGCGGTGTTGCGCTCGGACAAGTCGTTGCTGGTGTTTCCGCTGCTGTCGGGCCTGTGCACCCTGCTGGTGGCGGCCAGTTTCCTGGTGCCGGTGGGCATGATGGTGATCGGCGGCGCGCACGCGGGCGAGGACTTCCATCAGCGCATGTCGGTGGGCAGCTACCTGCTGATGTTCGCGTTCTACCTGGTGCAGTATTTCGTGATCATCTTCTTCCAGACCGCCCTGACCGGCGTGGCGCTGATGCATCTGCGCGGCGAACCGACCAGCGTGGGCGCGGGCCTGGCGCTGGCGCGCTCGAAGCTGCCGCAGATCTTCGGCTATGCGCTGATCGCCGCCACGGTGGGCCTGCTGCTGCGGATGATCCAGGAGCGGCTGGGCCTGATCGGTCGGCTGGTGATCGGCTTCATCGGACTGGCATGGACCGTGGCCACCTTCCTGGTGGTGCCGGTGCTGGCCAGCAAGGACGTCGGTCCGGTCGACGCGGTGAAGGAAAGCGTCGAACTGCTCAAGCGCAGCTGGGGCGAAAACCTCATCGGCAACGGCGGCATCGGCGTCGTGTTCGGACTGCTGATGTTCCTGGCGGTGCTGGTCAGTGCCGTGCTGATCGGTGGCGCGGTGGCGATGCAGTCGGTCGTCGCGATCGTGCTGGCGGCGGTGATCGTGGTGGTGGGTTTCGTCCTGCTGGCACTGATCCAGTCTTCGCTGCAAGGCATTTATTCGGCGGCGCTGTATCGCTACGCCGAAGCTGGCGAGGCCAGCGTGGGCTTCGACCAGGCCCTGTTGCAGCAGGCGTTCGCGCCGAAGAAGAAATAGCGCAAGAGCGACCCCACCCCGACCCTCCCCTGCACGCAGGGGAGGGAGCAAAGCAGAAGCTCGAAGCAACCGGGATACCCTCCCCTGCGTGCAGGGGAGGGCAGGGGTGGGGTCCACGCCGCCGCGTCGCCCATCGAAGCGACGCCCCCAACCTCACACCGCCAACGTCCTTCCCCCATCCACCCGGATGATCTGCCCCGTCACGAACGGCGCATCGCGCAGCAGCCACAGCACCGCACTGGCCACGTCGTCCGGCGCGCCGGCGCGCTTGAGCGGCGTGCGTGCCAGCATCGCCTGCTGGTCGTCGTAGGCCTTGCCGTCGCCCGGCCACAGCACGGCGCCTGGGGCGATGCCGTTGACCCGGATGTCGGGGCCCAGATCCAGCGCCAGTGAGCGGGTCATCGCGGCCAGCGCGGCCTTGGCCATGCAGTACAACGGATGCCCGGCCAGCGGGCGCTCGGCATAGATGTCGACCATGTTGACGATGGCGCCGCGCGACGCGCGCAGCGCGGGGATGGCGGCCTGGCTGAGGAAGAACGGCGCCTGCGCGTTGGAGGCGAACAGCGCGCTCCACTGTTCGGCGGTGGCCGTGTCCACGGGCGTGGGGAAAAAGGCCGACGCGTTGTTGACCAGCGCATCGAGCCGGCCATAGCGCGCGAGTAACCGATCGATCATGCCGGGCAACGCCGACAGCTCGGCGAGTTCGGCCTGAAGCAGCAGGGTGCTGGCGCCGCGTTGCGCTTCGAGCTCGTCGGCCAGCGCGCGTGCGTCGGTGGCCGAATGCCGGTAGTGCAGCGCCACGTCGTAGCCCGCTGCATGCAGCATCCGCGCGATCACCGCGCCGACCCGGCGGCCGGCGCCGGTGATCAGCGCGACGGGTCGAGCCGCGCCGGGTCGATCTGCACCGGGTCGATCATCGGAAGGTGGCATGCGGCGGCTCCGGCAACTGTGCAGCCTGCAGCTTGCCGCAAAGCCGCGTCAGCGTCACCCGCGCTGCGGTGGGTCGAGTTTCTTCGGGCGCGTCTTGCCGGCAGCTTTTTGCGCGGCGCCGGCGACCTTGCGGGCGGCCGTGGCGACCGCCTTGTCGACCAGCTTGCCGGCTACCCGCCGCGCCGCTTTCGCTGCCGGCTTCGGCTTCGGCTTCGGCTTCGGCTTCGGCGCCGGCCTTGGTTTGCCGGTGGCCGCGGCGTCCGCGTCGGCTGCTTCCTCGATCGTCACCTCGCTCTCGAACATCTCGATCGCGGTGGCGGCCACTTGTCCGGTGTCGTAATACGCATAGGCACCGACGCCCAGCGCGCCGACCACTGGCAGCCAGCGCGACACGCCCTTGCTCAGCGTGCGCTGGGTGAACTTCACGCCGATCTGCTTCGCCACGCGCTGGGCCACGCCCCACGACATGCGGCGGAAGATCAGCCGGTCGCCCATGCGCACCACCAGGTCGCGGAAGGCCTGTGCCGCGGTGTGGCGAAACAGGCACCACATCATTTGCTCGCGCCCCAGACTCGCGTGGCGGCCATAGGCAGCGGCGATGTCGCTGACCATCTGGCCCTGGATTTTCCAGATCGCGATCAGCTCCGGCAGCAAGGTCAGCCAGCCCAGCGGGCCCGGCGGCAAGGCCAGCGAGCCCGCGGTCAGCGCGGCGCGCTGGGCGGCGCGGCTGGCCAGCCTGCGCGCCTTGTTCGCCGGGTCCCTGCTGCTGTCGATCCGGCTGTCCGGCACTACGCTGACGAAATCGAGGATCGCCGCGGTGATCCTGCCCGGCTCGCCGGGCGCGATGACCGCGGGAACCTGCTGGCTGGGTGACTTGCTCATGGGCGACTCCGGGCGGATGGGGCGAATGCGTGCAGCTGCGTCCTTCGCAGTCTAGGGAGTGCGCGTGAAGCGGGGTTCAACGCGACGCGTGACTTCCGGCACGGGCGGCCGGAAGTCATGAAAGTTATGTTATAACATCACAACAATTTCCTCGTCCCCGCCGGAACTCCCGATGACACACTCCCCGCTCGCCCTGGCGCTTGCCGTCGCACTGGCCATGCCGCTCGCCGTCCACGCTACCGTTGCCGACCCCGCGGCTGCCACCGCGGCGGCGCATGGCGACGATCCGGCCGACAGCGGCAGTCGCAACCGGCAACCGCAGGTGCAGGATCTGGATGCGATCTCGGTGTCGGGCGCGCTCGACCAGGCACGCAACGCACTGTCGCCCGATACCGGCAGCAGCCAGTACGTGATCGATCACCAGGCGATCGCGCAGCTGCCGCTGGGTGCATCGACGCCGATCAACCAGGTGCTGCTGCAGGCGCCGGGCGTGGTGCAGGATTCCTACGGCGGCCTGCACGTCCGCGGCGACCACGCGAACCTGCAGTACCGCATCAACGGCGTGATCATTCCCGAGTCGATCGGCGGTTTCGGCCAGAGTCTCGACGCGCGCACGATCCACACCGTGAAGCTGCTCGATGGTGCGTTGCCGGCCCAGTACGGCCTGCGCACGGCGGCGGTGGTCGACATCACCACGAGGAGCGGCCACGACCTCGGCAATGGCGGCAGCGTGGGCATCACCGGCGGCAGCAACGCCACGCTGAACCCGAACGCGTCGGTATGGGGCAGCCACGATCGCTGGAGCTGGTTCTTCACCGGCAATTACATGGAGAACGATGCCGGCATCGAGAATCCCACGGCGAGCCGCAAGCCGATCCACGACCACACCAATCAAGCGAAGGGTTTCGGCGACATCAGCTACCTGATCGACAACGATACCCGCCTGAGCTTCCTGTTCGGTGTGGCCAACAACCGCTTCCAGATTCCGAACAATCCGGGTCAACAGCCGGCATTCGGCTATCTGGATACGGTGGATTTCAATTCCGCCGATCTCGACGAGCGTCAGCGCGAGAACACCCGCTTCGGCGTGCTTGCGTTGCAGGGCAAGCTGGGCGCCACCGGCTATCAGGTGTCGCTGGGCCAGCGTTACAGCGGCCTCGCCTATGCGCCGGACCGGATCGGCGAACTGATGTTCAACGGCGTCGCCTCAGCCGTCACCCGCAGCAACCGGGCCAGCACGCTGCAAGCGGACTTCGCCACGCCGATGGGCGATCGCCACACCTTGCGCTACGGCGTCTACGGCAGCTTCGAGCGTGCGGCCAGCGGCAACAATGCGTGGGCGTTTCCGGTCGACGCCGACGGCCACCAGGCCAGCACCACGCCGGTCAACATCCTCGACGCCAGCCGCCTCACCGCAAGGACCTGGTCGGCCTACGTGCAGGACGAATGGAGCCTCGGCGCCAACTGGACGCTGAACTACGGCCTGCGTGGCGACCGCTATCAGCTGGTGCGCAGCGAGAGCCAGCTGAGCCCCCGCGCCGGCCTGGTCTGGCAGGCCACCGGCAGCACCGTGGTGCATGCCGGCTATTCGCGCTATTTCACGCCGCCAGCGACCGAGATGATCGCCAGCAGCAACATCGCGAAATTCGACGGCACCACCAACGCCGTGGCGGACACCGGCAACAACACGCCGCTGGCCGAACGCTCGGACTATTTCGACGCAGGCATCTCGCAGAACCTCGGCTCGGCCTGGACCGTGGGCGTGGACGCCTACTACCGCAAGGTGCAGCGCCTGCAGGACGAAGGCCAGTTCGGTTCCGCCCTGGTCTATTCCACCTTCAACTACGCGGCGGGCCGGGTGAAGGGCGTGGAGTTCACCGCCAATTACGAGCAGGGCCCGCTGTCGGCGTACTTCAACGCCTCGCTGGGCAAGGCGATCGGCCGGCGCATCATCACCAGCCAGTACAACTTCGATCCCGACGACCTGGCTTACGTCAACAACCACTGGATCTTCCTCGACCACGACCAGAGGCTCACCTCGTCCGGTGGCGTCAACCTCGCGCTGAACGACAGCACCCGCGTCGGCGCCGACTATCTCTTCGGCAGCGGCCTGCGCAAGGACGGCGACGTGCCGAACGGCGCCTCGCTGCCCGCGTACTTCCAGCTGAACCTCAACGTCGCGCACGACTTCGCCTTCGACGGTTTCGGCAAGCTGCACGCGCAACTGGCGGTGATCAATGCGCTCGACCGCACCTACGAGTTGCGCGATGGCAGCGGCATCGGCGTGGGCGCCCCGCAATTCGGCCCGCGTCGCGGCGTGTACCTGAGCCTGCAGAAGGATTTCTGAGCCCCGGCCCGCGTGGCGACGGCATCCGTCACGCGGGATCGGCGGCTTCATCCGCTATCCTTGCGGCGCTGAATTTCAGGGCCGCATCCATGCAAACCCGTTTACCCGAACCGGGCGCCGACGAGCGCGCCCACTCCGATCACCTGCTGCAACTGCTGCGCGAGCAGATCGCCTCGCACGGGCCGATGCCATTCGCGCAATACATGGAGCGTTGCCTGTACGCGCCGGGGCTGGGCTACTACAGCGCCGGTCGCACCAAGTTCGGCGAGGCCGGCGACTTCGTCACCGCGCCGGAACTGGGCGAGCTGTTCGCCGGCTGCGTGGTGAACGCGGTGCAGCCGGTGCTGGCGATGCTGGGCGAGCAGGCGGACTTCCTCGAACTCGGTGGCGGCAGCGGCGCGTTCGCCGAGTCCGCGCTGAAGGCGCTCGCGGCCGCCGGCAGCTTGCCGCGGAACTACCTGATCCTGGAGCCGAGTGCCGACCTGCGCGAGCGCCAGCGCGAGCGCCTGCTGGCGAATCTTCCGGCCGGACTCAACGCGCGCGTGCAATGGCTGGATCGGCCGCCGGAGCAGGACTGGCACGGCGTGTTGTTCGCCAACGAGGTGATCGATGCCCTGCCGGCCACGCGTTTCAGCATGCGCGATGGCGAAGTGTTCGAAGAACATGTGGTGCTGGACGGCGAAGGTCGCCTGAAGCGCACCGATCGACCGGCCGATGCGCTGGTGGCCGGCGCCGTGCGCCACGTCGAGCGCGACCTGGGCGCCGAATTCGCCGACGGCTATCGCTCGGAAATCCTGCCGCAGCTGCCGTACTGGGTGCAGGCGGTGGCCGGTTCGCTGGTGGCCGGACTGATGCTTTTCGTCGACTATGGCTATGTGCGCCGCGAGTTCTACCTGCCCGAGCGCGACGACGGCACCCTGATGGCGCACTACCGCCACCATGCGCACAACGACCCGCTGTACCTGCCGGGCCTGAACGACCTCACCGCCTCGGTCGACTTCACCGCGCTGGCCGAGGCTGGCAACAGCGCCGGTTTCGGCGTGGCGGCGTATCTGCCCCAGGCGCAGTTCCTGATCGGTGCGGGCCTGCAGCAGGTGTTCGAGGATGCCCACCAAAAGGCGCCCGACGAACACGCCCGCTACCGGCTGTCCCAGCAGGTGAAGCGCCTGATGTTGCCCGACCAGATGGGCGAGCGCTTCCAGGCGATGCTGCTGGCGCGTGGGCTCGAAGCGTTGCCGCTGCCGGCCGAGTTGCTGGCAGCCGACCAGGGTGGCCGGCTTTGATCGAAGCGGTCCGCGTCCAGCCGTCTGGACGGCTGCGCTGGCATCGCGCCTGGGTGGTGCTCGGCGGGCTGATCATGGGCTGGACGCTGTGGATGGCGCTGACGCCCGACCCGGGCATCACGCTGGTTTTCCCGTACGGCGACAAGCTGCTGCACGCGATCACCTTCACCTGCCTGATGGGCTGGTGGGGCAATGTCTATCGCGACCGGGGTCCGCGCATGTGGGCGGCGTTGGGCTGCCTGGCGTTCGGCGTCCTCATCGAATGCGCCCAGTGGCTGGACCCGCCCCGCGATGCCGATGCCTTCGACGTGCTGGCCGACGGCATCGGCGTGGTCATCGCGCTGGGCTTGCTGCGCACGCCGCTCGCCAGGGTACTGGCGAGGGTTGAAGCGTTCTCAGTGCATCGTCGCCGGCGCTGACCCGGCCGAACTGGCGGGCGCCGGCGCCGGACTGGCGGGTGCGGGCGCCGAGACGGGGGATGCGGGCAGCGGGCTGGCGGGCACGGGCAGCGGCTCCACCGGCGTCGAATCCGCAGGGCGGCGCACCAGTTGGCCGCGTTTGAACAGCTCGCTGGCCACCTGGTAATAGGCCACCGCGTCGGCAATCTGTTGCGGGTCCTGCGGCGTGATCGGCGTGGCGTCGCCGGTGGCGTAGTCCGGCTTCATCTGCTCCAGCTTGCGCTGCGGCTCCAGCACGGTGAGCACGTCGTCGTGCAGATAGCCGAGCTTTTCGTAGGTGGCCGGGAAGGCCCGTTCGCGGCCGGCTTCCAGCTGGAACAGGTCGTAGCCGAAGAAGCGCGTGCGATAGCTGAAATTGAGCAGGCCCAGCACGGTCGGCGCAATGTCCACCTGGCCCATCAGCCGGTCCACCCGCTGCGGCTGGATGTGCTTGGGCGAATAGATCCACAGCGGAATGTGGTAGCGGTTGACCGGCACGCTGGTCTTGCCCGCGCTGGAGGCGCAGTGGTCGGCGGTGATCACGAACACGGTGTCGTCGAAGTAGGACTTCTCGCGGGCCCGGCGGATGAAGTCGCCGATCGACCAGTCGGTGTACGCCACCGCGCCTTCGCGCGTGCCGTTGGCCTGCTTCACCCGGCCTGCCGGGAAGGTGAACGGGCGATGGTTCGAGGTGGTCATGATGTGCAGGAAGAACGGCTTGCCCGCGGCGTGGATCTGGTCCATCTGGCCCAGCGCCAGCGTGTACAGGTCCTCGTCGGCCACGCCCCACACGTTCTCGCCGTGGATCGTGGCGCCCTTCGGAATGTCGCGCCGGTCCACCGTGCGATAGCCGTTGCTGCCGAAGAACTGGTTCATGTTGTCGAACTCGCCGTAACCGCCGTAGACGAAGTCGGACTGGTAGCCGCGGTCGTTGAAGATGTCCGCCAGCGAGAACAGGTTTTCGTTGTCATGCGCCTTCAGCAGCGAATCGCCGGGCGTCGGCGGCACCGACAGCGACAGCGCTTCCAGTCCGCGCACCGTGCGCGTGCCATTGGCGTACAAGTTGTCGAAGAACAGGCTGTGGTCGATCAGCGAGTCGAGGTAGGGGGTGATCTTCTGCGGGTTGCCGAACGTGCCCAGGTAATCGCCGGACAGGCTCTCCACGCTGATCAGCACCACGTTGAGGCGCTTCTCCGGGCCGCTGTGGCGGATCGCCCGGGTGAGGTCGTGCGGATCGCTGCTGACATAGCTGGAATCCGGCGTCTTCAGCATCTCGCGCACGCGGCGGAAGGCGTCGTCGTCGGGCAGGGTGCGGTAGAACTTCGCGTAGTCGAGGTGGCTGCTGCGGAAGGCGTTGAAGAACTGGTAGATGCCGTTGCCGGCCAGCTCGTTGACGTAGTTGTTGCCGGTGCGGTCCTTCATGCTGCCATTGACCGTGGCCACCGAGATCACCGTCAGTACCAGCCACAGCAACACGACCTTGCCCCGCTGCCAGAAGCGGCTGCCGTCGTCGCGCACGCGCAAGGCGCGGCGACCGAGCGCGAACACCACCAATGCCAGCACCGCCAGCAGGCTCACCCACAGGCCGATCGGGTACGACTCGCGGATGTTGCCGATCACCTCGGTGGTGTAGACCAGATAGTCCACCGCGATGAAATTGAAGCGCACGCTGAACTCGTTCCAGAACACCAGTTCCGAAGCGCCGACGAACAGCAGGCCGTAGATCAGCAGCAGCGCAAGCGCATACAGCGCCCACTGGCCGATGCGCGAGGTATAGGTGAACGCGGCCAGCGGCAGCACGAACAGGAACGGCAGCAGCACCGGCCAGGTTTCCTTCAGCCCGGCGTGATAGTGCAGGTGCAGCGCGACCAGGCAGAGCGTGCACGCCAGGGCCATCGCCACGGCGTAGGCCAGCCAGCGCAACAGCGGCGCCACCCGCCCCGAGCGGGTCGGCACGATCCACAGGAACAGCACCAGCGGCCACGCCACGTAGATGAAGGTGACCACGTCGTAGAACAGCCCGACCCCGAACGCATAGGCGAGATTGAACGCGGAGTGCGTTACCTCGGCACCCGACATCACCAGCAGCACCACGCGGGTGGCGAAGGTGATCACCAGGTAGCTGATCGCCAGCCACCACAGCGGACGGAAGCGCTGGGGAACGGGAGAGGGGCGGGTAAAGGCACGCGGCACGGGCAACTCCGAAGCAGGCAGGGGGACGCCGCCGCCCGTTGCGGGCGGCAAAATCATCGCGCCTTTATACCGCGGATCGGTGTCCCGAGGGGTTCGCCCTCAGCCCGGCGATCGCGTGGATGCGTGCGTTCTCCATTGCCTGTCCGATCGCCGGACCGGTCATGCCTTGTGCAATGAACGAGGCCGATTCGACGGCGGCGGCGACTGCCCGCGCCTGGCGCAGGTAATCGGCCTGCGGGTAGGCGTCCTCGCCGTGACCCAGGCGGCCACGCTTGTCGGCGGTGCAGGCGGCGAGAAAGAGATCCAGCCGCGCCGGCCGGCGCAGCGCATCCGTCGCGGTCAGCAGCTTCAGTACGGTGGCCGGCTTCAGCTCGAGCGCGCGGTGCACATTCAAGTGTTCGCGGCAGACCAGTTCGGCCAGCGCGGCGTGTTCGGTCGGTACCTTCAGTCGCGCAGCCAGCGCGCGCAACGGCGCCACGCCGCGATGCTCGTGGCCGACGTGGCGCGGCAGCTCGGCGGCCGGGGTCAGCGCCTTGCCCAGGTCGTGGCCCAGCGCGCAGAAGCCCACCACGTCGTTGCCGGGTGCCAGCGTCGCCGCGGCATCCAGCACCATCTCCACATGCACGCCGGTGTCGATCTCCGGATGGAACTCGGCGCGCTGCGGCACGCCGTACAACGCGTCCACTTCGGGGAACAGCACCGCCAGCGCGCCGCATTCGCGCAGCACCCGCAGGAATGCCGACGGTCGGGCTTCGCCCAGCGCCTTGCGCGTCTCCGCCCATACCCGCTCGGGCACCAGGTGGTCGACCTCGCCGTCGCGCACCATCTGCTGCATCAGGGTCATCGTCTCCGCGGCCACGCTGAAGCCCAGCGGCGCGAAACGCGCAGCAAACCGCGCCACCCGCAGCACCCGCACCGGGTCCTCGACGAAGGCTTCGGACACGTGGCGCAGTACCCGGGCCTCGATGTCGGCCACGCCGCCGAACGGATCGGTCAGCGCGCCGTGTTCGTCCTCGGCGATCGCATTGATGGTGAGGTCGCGCCGCGCCAGGTCCTGTTCCAGCGTGATCGTGGCATCGGCCTGGAACACGAAGCCGTGATAGCCGCGCCCGCTCTTGCGCTCGGTCCGCGCCAGCGCATATTCCTCGCCCGTCTGCGGATGCAGGAACACCGGGAAATCCTTGCCCACCGGCTTGTAGCCCAGCGCCAGCAAGGCCTCCGGCGTCGCACCCACCACCACGCGGTCATGATCGACCACGGGGCGCTTCAGCAGTTTGTCGCGGACCGCGCCGCCGACCAGGTAGATGTGCATGGGGGGATGATGCCACGGGCTCCTGTCGCGACGGAGAATCGTCGGGGCGTGAAGTCTTCCGCGAATGCCGGAAACGAAGGTACGCAGCGGATGGCCCGTCCGGATCATTGCTTCCAGATGCGGCCCCCCTCGCTTAAGCTGGCTGCATGGGGTAATCCGGGAAACGCAAGATGGTGGCAATGCAGGTTCATCCGCTGCTGCTCGGCCGCACCGCCGGCCTGCCCGCGGCGGCGCGCCAGCGCTACGACGAGGCCACGGTGGCGATGGCGCGTCGCGAGCTGGACGCCGCCGGCGCGGCGCTGGCCGACGTGCTGGCGATGGCGCCGGATTTTGTCGAGGCGCAGCGCCTGCAGGGGCTGGTGGCGCATATCCGTGGCGACCATGCCGGGGCGGTGGCGATCCTGCGCCGGGCGCTGGTCACGGCTCCGGACAACGCGTTGCTGCACATGAACCTGGGCATGTCGCTGTACAGCGCGGGCGAGTTTGCCACCGCGTTTTCTTCCCTGCGCCGCGCCTGCGAACTGGCTCCCGACTTTCCCCCGGCCTGGTTCAGTCTGGGCCGTGCCTTCCAGCAGCAGGGGCGCACGGCCGGTGCGATCACGGCGCTGCATCGGGCGGTGGACCTGGCCCCCGAAGATCCGGTGATGCGCAGCCTGCTGGCCGAGGCCCAGGCCAGTCTGGGTGCGGTGGCCGCCGCATGCACCAATTATCGCGAGGCCTTGCGGCATGAGCCGGATCACGCCGAGGCGTGGCTCGGCCTGGCCCGGTTGCAGGTCGAACCGTTTTCGAAGGATGACCTGGCCCGCCTGCAGCAGGCGATGCAACGTCCCGGCACGTCGCCACAGGCGCGCGTGATGCTGGGCTTCGCGCTGGTTCGCTGCCTGGAGGATCAGGGCGACTACCATGCCGCGTTTCGCGTGCTGCGCAAGGCCAACGGGCAGAAGCGCAAGCTGGTGAACTGGAATGCGGCGGTGGTGTCCGCGCGGATCGCGCGCATCCGCGCGGCCTTCGCCCGGCCGCCGGGCGAGGTCGAGGATCCGCAGCTGGGCGAGCAGGTGGTCTTCCTCATGGGGCTGCCACGTTCGGGCGGCGGCCTGCTGCGGCGCGTGCTTGCCGGTCATGCCCAGGTGGACGCCAACGAGCGGCCGCAGCATTTGCGCGCCGTGATCGAGGAGGAATCGGGGCGGCGGCAGCGGGAATTTCCCCAATGGACCATCGAGGCGACGCCGGCGGACTGGGCACGGCTTGGCCGCGACTATCTGGCGCGTGCCGTGCGCGCGCAGGACGGCAAGCGCTGTTTCATCGACCAGAGCGACCAGGACTGGCACCTGATGGGCGCGGCGATGGCCATGTTGCCCGGCGCGCGCCTGGTGGATTGCCGCCGCGATCCGCTGGAGAACTGCCTGAGCTGTTATCGGCAGTTGTTCGCAGTCCACCACGAGTTCAGCTACGACCTCGACGAGCTGGCGAGTTTCTGGCGCGACTGCGACGGACTCTGCGCGCACTGGCAGCAACTGTATCGCGGGCGCGTGTTCGTGCATCAGCACGAGTCGCTGCTGGCCGATCCGCCGCTGCAGCTGCATCGCCTGCTGAACTTCCTCGGACTCGATGAGGACCAGGCCTGCCTGGACGTCCGTACCAACCGGCGCCAGGGCGCGGCCGGCGACACCGCGCGGTTGCGCGAGCCATTGCGCTGGCAGGAACCACGGGCGCCACGCTACGGCGGCAAGCTGGATCGGTTGCGGGTGTTGCTGGGCCTGGCGTGAATCTGGGAGCGGCGGATTTTCAGGGCCTGTGAAGAAAACCACGTCCTGCGCTCTCCTTCCCATCGCGCGTCCGGCACCTGTCCGAAAGCGCTCACGCGAATCAGCCAGTGACCGCATCGCGGTCGACCATGCCTGGCCGAGCCGGGAAGTCGAACATCCCTCAGCGCCGCAGCGAACGCGCCGCGGCCAGCCGGCGTTGCCGCGCCGGTTCGCCCAGCAACACCGGCAGCCATGGTGCCAGCGGCTGGGGCGTGATGCCGAGAATGGCGTAGCCATCCACCTTGCCCACCGAATCGGTGCGCAGCGAACGGAAGTTGTCCAGCGAGAACGGCTTTCCCGGCAACAGTTCGGCGAACTGCGCCTGCAACTGACCGAGGCTGTCGGGCAGGGCGATGATCGGCGTGTGCAGACCCGCGGCATCGCGGATGCGGCGCACGATCTCGCCCAGGCTGAGCACGTCGGGGCCATACAGCTCGAAGCTGCACTGCCGGCCCAGGCGCTCGTGGTTCACGCAACGGGCGATCGCCTCCGCCACGTCACCGACCCAGGTCGGCGCCAGGCGC
Source organism: Rhodanobacter sp. IGA1.0 (assembly GCF_040208325.1). Lineage (NCBI taxonomy): Bacteria > Pseudomonadati > Pseudomonadota > Gammaproteobacteria > Lysobacterales > Rhodanobacteraceae > Rhodanobacter > Rhodanobacter sp. IGA1.0. The sequence continues at coordinate 3,506,898 of NZ_CP157948.1, read as the reverse complement.
GACTGCGCCCGTGCCAGCGGCAGCGCCGGCATGTTTCGCAGCAGCGCGGCGAAGCGGCTGACCAGCCCGTCACCGCGGCCGAAGATCACGCTGGGCTGGTAGATCGTCCAGTCCAGCGCGGACGTCCTGACCAGGGCCTCGGCTTCGCCGCGCGTCTTCAGGTATTGCGACAGGCCCTGGCCGGCCTTCAGCGAACTCATCTGGTGCAGGCGTCCGACGCCGCTGTCGTGGCAGGCGGCGATCAGCCGTCGGGTCAGCTCGACGTGGGTGCGCTGAAAGCTGTGCCGACCACCCTGGTTGAGTATGCCGACCAGGTTGATGGCTGCATCGGCCCCTGCCAGTTGGCGACGCAGCACGGCGTCATCGTAGATGTCGGCGTTGCGGACGCTCACGCCCGGCAGCACGGCGAGTGCGCGGTGCCGCTCGCGATCACGGCTGAGCAGCACGATGCGATGGCCGTCGGCAGCCAGTCGCGGGACCAGCTGCTGGCCGACGAAACCGGTGCCGCCGAGGATGACGAGTTGCTGTGCGGCCATGGGCGGCGTTCCTTGCTTGAACAGGTGTGGAGATCGGTCAGCGAGAAACGCTGGCGGCGCCGGCCGGTGCCGTTGTCGGCGTGGTAGTCGGCGCCGGGCAGCTTACTTTGCGGCGTGGCGTGCCATTGCCGGGCAGGCTGTACGGTTGGCCGATCGCATCCATGCGGGTGGCCAGCGGCACCACCGAATGGCCGTCCAGACGCCAGTCGTAGATCACGCTGAAGGCCATTACGCGGGCCACGTATTCGCGGGTTTCCTTGTACGGAATGCTGGCCACGAACAGGTCGGTGGGCAGGGTACCGCGGGCGGCCAGCCACTGGTCGACCTTGTTCGGGCCGGCGTTGTAGGCGGCGCTGGCCAGCCACGGCGAGCCGTTGAAGCGAGCCGCCATCTGCGCCAGGTAGCGCGTGCCCAGCGCGATGTTGGTGGCCGGGTCGTACAGGCTGTCGCCGCCGGCCCAGTCCAGTCCGTTGCGACTGGCCACCCGCGCCGCGGTCTCCGGCAGCAACTGCATCAGGCCACGCGCATCGGCGCCGGAATGCGCGTCGCTCATCCACGCGCTTTCCGCCCGCAGGATGCCGTAGGCCCAGGCCGGTTCGATGCCGGCCTGCTCGGCCTGCGGCACCAGGCCGTCCTGGCTGGCGAGCGGGAAGCGCAGGTCATACAGGCGCAGGGCATCGCCGCTGCTCAGGGTGAATACGGCGCGGTCGTACCAGCCGCGGCGGTTGGCCATGTCGGCGGCGATCCTCTGCGTGGCCACGTCGCTGCCCTGCAGGGCGCGTGTCCATTCGCGCCGGGCCAGTTTCGGCAGGTCCACCGCGTACAGCTCGAACGCGCGCACCAGCCCCGGCATCGCCAGCAGCTGCTGTTCGCGCTGCGGATCGTCGGCCAGGGTCAGCGGGCAGATCGCGTACGACTGGTCGAGCCGGTCCGCCGACATGAAGCCGAAGAAGGTCGGCTGGTCGGCCTGCTCGGCGAACTGCCGCCGGGCTTCGTCGGCGCGGCCCAGCGCGGCCAGCGCGCGGCCGCGGAAGTATTGCCATTCGCCATCCTGCTGCTGGCTGGCAGGCATCGCGTCGATGCCCGCCAGCGCCGCGCTCCAGTCCTGCCGGGCCAGCGCCACGCGCACGCGCCATTCGCGGGTGCTGTCGGTCTGCGCGGCGGCGGGCAGCGCGATCAGCCGGGCCAGGGCATCGTCGTCGAAGTCGGTGGCGCGGAACAGCGCCAGGGTCTGCAGGATGCGGTTGCGCTGGGCCTCGCTCAGCGTGAAGCGCGATTGCAGCTGCTGCCACGCGGCGTCGGCGCTGTCGCTCTGGCGTCGGGCCAGCCGGGTCAGCGCCAGCGTGACGGCGTGGCGCTGGCGCGTGCCGTCGGGCCAGTTCGTCGCGTCAGCGACTGCGGCAGCCGGATCACGCAGCGCGGTGGCCAGTTGCTGCGCAGCGGGCTGTTCGCTGGCAGGCAGCCAGCTGGCCAGGCTGGCGATGGTGCCGGCCTGGCCGGCGTCGGCCGCGCGATCGATCCGTGTCCACAGCCGTGCGTCGGTGAGCAGGCCCTGGTCGTGCGCGGCGTCGAGCACCGGATCGCAGGCGCCGGGCAGGTTGGCGCGGGTCCACAGTTCGGCCAGGTCGCGCTGGAAATCCAGCTTGCCGCCGCCGGCGAGTTTCGCCTGCAGCGCGTCGCAGCTGAGCGTGTCGCCGAGGCCGGGCTGGTACAGCGCAAGAAAGCCGCTCCAGTCCTGCCGGCGCGCCAGCTCCAGCAGGAACGCGCGGCGCAGGTCGGCCGCGGGTATCCAGTCCGGATACTGCGCGAGATAGGCTTCCACCGTGGCGCGGTCGACCTGCTGGATGTCGTGTTGCAGCGCCGCCGCAGCCAGGTAGGGATACAAGGGATAGTCGTGCAGGTTGCCGGCAAGCTGGCGCCAGCCGTCGCCGCCCTGCTGGGCGACGGCGTACGCCTGCTTGAAGGCGACGCGCTGCGCGGCATCGGGCGTGGCGGCCAGTGCGGTCGAGCCGGTGAGCAGCCAGGCGCCGGCCAGCGCCAGCCAGGCCAGCGGCACGCGCCGCGACGAAGCGAAAGAAAGCATGACAACTCCTGCGGTGGATCGCAGCCAGTGTAGTGGATGGCCCGTTTCGACTTGTCGCCATCCGGTGAGTGCGTGGTGGGCCCTGTTAAGGCAACGCTGACCAAGTATCGCCGCCGTCATGATGACTGGAAGGCTCGCAGGTGATGTTGCGTGGCGCCGGCAAGACTGGCCGTCTTGCCAAGCTGCGCGGCATCGGCTGGAGGCCTTCCAGTCATCACCTCATCATTTCGAATTCAAGAAGTTGAGGCCCGCCCTCTCTGTCCGCATACCTTCGGTCCGTCGCCTCGACAGACGGCCAGTCTGCCTTCGCCGACGGCCCTGTGGTCTGCGAACAGAGAGGGTGGGTGACGGTGGTGATACTTGATCAGCGTTCCCTTAAGCTGTCGCGCTTCCTCCACGCCTTTACCGGGATCGGCATGTCGCCAGCTGCTTCGCCTGTTTTCCGTCGCGTCTGGCCGGCATGGCTCGCGCTGGTGGTGATGGCACTGGCCGCCGCATGGTGGTGGTGGGCGATCGGTCGACCCGTGGCCTTGCCGGATGCGCCGTCGGCGCGCATCGCCTGCGTGTCGTATGCGCCGTTTCGTCGTGCCGGCGAGACGCCACTGGACCCGACGGCGCACATCAGCGCCGAGCGCATCGATGCCGATCTTGCCGCGTTGTCGCAACGCTTCGATTGCGTGCGCACGTATTCGCAAGGACAGGGCCTGAGCGAAGTGCCGGCGATCGCCGAACGCCATGGCATGAAGGTGCTGATGGGCATCTGGCTGGGCGGCGACGCGAAGGCGAACGCCGAACAGGTGCGACTGGGCATCGCCACCGCAAACAGGTATCCGCAGGTGCTGCGCGGGGTGATCGTGGGCAACGAGGTGCTGTTGCGTGGCGATCTGCCGGCCAGCCAGTTGGCCGTCTATCTGAAACAGGTGCGCCAGGCGGTCACGGTGCCGGTGACCTATGCCGACGTGTGGGAGTTCTGGCTGCGCCATCCCGAGCTGGCCGGCTCGGTCGACTACCTGACCATCCACATCCTGCCGTACTGGGAAGACCAGCCGGTGTCACCCGAGCGGGCGGTGCGGCACGTGGCCGACGTCTACGCGAAGGTGCAGCAGGCGTTTCCCGGCCGCGCCGTGATGATCGGCGAGACCGGCTGGCCCAGCGCCGGACGCCCGCGCCAGGCGGCCAGCGCCAGCGTGGTCAACGAGGCCCGCTACCTGCGCGAGTTCCTGCGCTACGCGGCCACCGTGCACATGCCGTACAACGTGATCGAAGCGTTTGACCAGCCGTGGAAACGCGCCCAGGAAGGCACCGTGGGCGGCTACTGGGGCATCTTCGATGCGCAGGCGCGGCCGAAGTTCGCGATGCAGGGGCCGGTGGTGGAAGAGCCGCACTGGTGGGCGGGCTGGCTGGCCGGCGCGGTCGGCGCCGGCGTGTTCCTGCTGGTCGGTGCGTGGCGGCGTCGCTGGCGCGGCGCGAGTGGCTGGCTGGCCTTGATGCTGGCCGGCGCGGCCAGCGGCGGCGCGCTGGCCTGGCAGTTCCGCCAGATGTGGTACGCCTGTCGCGACGCATGGGAGTGGACGGTGTCGCTGGGCGCGTGCGCACTGGCGCTGCTTGCCGCGCTGCGCCTGGCGCACTGGATCGCCGCGCGCCTGTGCGGGGCGGATGCGCCGCTGCCGCGGCCGTGGTGGCGACTGGGCTGGTTGTTCGCGCTGGCCTTCTACGGCCTGTTGCTGGTGGTCGACGGGCGCTATCGGGATTTTCCGCTGGGCCTGTTCCTGTTGCCCTGTGCCGGCTACGCGCTGCTCGGCTGGCTGTCCGATCGTCGCGCGCCGCTGATGCCGTTGCTGGAGGAGCGCTTCCTGGCCTGCCTGCTGCCACTGCTGGCGGCGGCGGTGCTGTGGCAGGAGGCGGGGCTGACTCCGGTGGCGTGGTTATGGCTGGGTATGAACCTGCTGCTGGCCGCGCCGGTCTGGTCGGCGTGGCGGCAGGCCGTCCGCCTGCAACCTGAGCAGGCGTAGGCAACCGACCAGCGCAGCCAGCGCGCCGCTCTCGAAGCAGTACAGCTGCAGCGCCACGATGCCCAGGGCGGCGGCCAGCCAGGCCAGCCACGGGCGCTTCCACAACAACGCCGGCGCGGTCGCGATCAGTGCCGCGATGCCATACACGTTGTGCAGGAAACCCAGCACCAGCCGCTGCCGCCACGGGCACCACCACGGCGCGTGGGCGGCGCCGCACTGCTGCGCCATCGAGCCGGGCTCGACCACGCCGTAGCGCAACCATGCGCCGAGCAGCGCCACCAGCAGCAGGGCCAGCCATGGCCAGGCCAGTCGCCATCGGTTCGAGGTCATCGACTGCGTTTCGCCGAGGCCTTGCCGCCGACGTGCGCCGGCAGGCGGATCTCCGCCGCCAGCGGCAGGTGATCGGAGAACGCCTGCGGCAAGGCCCAGGTTTTCTCCAGCGTGATCGCCGGCGAGGTGAGGATGTGATCCAGCGCCCGCCGCGGCTTCCAACTGGGGAAGGTTGGCGTGGGCTGGGCTGGCGGCTGCAGCGTGGACTTGGTGAAAAGTTGTTTCATCTCGGCGCTGCCGGGCTCGGCGTTGAGATCGCCCATCAGCACCGCATGAGGGAAATCCTGCAGCAACTCGGCGATGAAGCCGAGCTGGCGGGCACGCGCCTGCGCGCTCAGCGACAGGTGGGCGACCATCACCGCCAGCGCGTTGTCGCCTTCGCCGAACTGGGCCAGCAGGGCGCCGCGGCCCGGGATACGGCTGGGCAGCGGGTAGTCGGTCACCGAATGCGGTTCGAGCCGGCTGATCAGACCGTTCGCCGAATGCGCCAGCCTGGCCATCGCCCGGTTGGGCTGGTGGCTCCAGAACGGCAGGCCGGAGGTTTCGGCGAGGTAGCGGGTCTGGTTGAGGAAGCCCGAACGCAGGCTGCCTGCATCGGCTTCCTGCAGGCCGACCACGTCGAACTGCGCCAGCACTTCGGCGAGCCGGTCGAGGTTGTCCATCTTGCTGCGTCCGGGCAGCACCGCACTGAGGCTGCGGGTCACGTACTGGCGATAGCGCTGCACGCTGGCGCCGGCCAGGATGTTGCAGCTCAGCAGGCGCAGGTGACGCTCGGCAGGGGCGGTTGAAACGGAGGCGCGAGTCATGGCGGGCCGCTACGCGAAAAGGGAAAGCCGGCGCATGAGCTCATGCGTCGAACTGGCGGCGAGCATGATCCATCCGGTGTGAACGCCACGCCAGCCGCCGGAAGGGCGGCAACTACTTGCCGGCCAGCTCGCGCTTCACCAGCCACTGCGTGACGGCGACCATCTCGTCGTAGGAGTGCACCGCGGCGACGCGGTACTTGCCGTTGATCACGATGGTCGGCGTGCCGTCGACCTGCCACTTCTGGATCAGGGCGAGATCGCTCTTCATCTGGTCGGTGGTCTGGGTCGACGTGGCCGCCCGCATGAACGCGGCGCGATCGACGCCAGCGCGTGCGTAGAAATCGGCCAGCTCGTCCATCGAGTTGATCGGGTAGTGCTGCTCGAACTTGGCCTGGAACAGGGCCAGGTGCGTGCGATCCAGCACGCCCAGCTGCTTGGCTGCGTAGAACGCCCGGGCAAATGGCACCCATTCCGCGCTGAACGGCGCCGGCACCAGCTTGAACTCCACGCCCTTGGGGAACTGTCTGGCCAGCGCGTCGGCCACCGGCGCGAAGTGGGCGCAATGGATGCAGCCATACGAGAACACCTCGACCACCTCCACCTTGCCCTCGCTGCTGTAGCGCTGGTGCGGGGCGGGCAGGGTGACGTACTCGGTGCCGTCGGTGTACGGGTCCACCGCGCCGGATTTCGCGGTACAGGCGGTGGCCAGCAGCAGGCCGGCAAGCAGGATCAGGACGCGGGAACAGGCGAATCGCTGGAACATGGGTTTCTTCGCTCGAATGCGGTGGGGATGCCGGCTGACCAGCTTAACCGAAGCGCTTACTTGCCAGCCGCTTCCTTCGACACCAGCCACAGGGTCAGCTCGATCGACTGCGCGTAGCCGCCCGCGTCACCCGCGGTGAAGCGGTACTTGCCGTTGACGATCATGGTCGGCGTGCTTTCCACGCCGTAGGCCTTCATCAGGTCGTCGGCGCGCTTCATCTGGGTGTTGACGCTGAACGAGTTGGCGACGGCGACGAACTCCTTCGGGTCGACACCGTACTTGGCGTAGAACTTCGCCGCATCCTCGATCGTGGGCCACGCCTCCTGCGGCTTCAGTCCGCTGGAGGTGGCGTTGTAGGTCGACAGCTCCTTGCTCTTCCACACCGCGTCGTACATCGCGTCGTGGCTCTTGTCGACCACGCCCAGCGCCTGCGCGGTGTAGAACGCGCGCTGGTACATCGGCCAGTTTTCGTCAGGACGGAAGGAGGCGGCCAGGTAGTTCATCACCGCGTCCGACGGCAGGCTCTTGGCGATGCGGTCGACGGTGGAATGGAAAGCGTTGCAGGCCGGGCAGCCGTAGGAGAACACCTCGGTCACCTCGATCTTGCCCGGATGGCTGGTCGGCTGCGCCGGATCGATGCGGAAGTAGTTCTTGCCTTCGACCCACTTGCCGGTGTCCACGAACAGCGCGGCGGCCACCGCCGGCTTCGCCGTGTCGGCGGGAGCCTCGGTCGGCGCGACGCTTGCGCTGCCGGCCGGTGCGGCGGCGGTGCTGGCGGCAGCGGCGGTGGAGGCGGTGGCGGGGCTGCTCACGGTGCCGGCCGGCGCCGTGGCGGCAGGGGCCGTGCTGGTGACGGCCGGAGCGGTTGCCTCGGCGGCGCTGTTATCGCTGTTGCTGTCATGGCTGCAGGCGGCGAGCGCGAGCAGGGCGGCACACAGGAACGGCAGACGCTTCAACATGGCAGACCTCGAAAGTGGGGCGCGAAAAACCAGCGCGCCGACACTTGATGGTCGGCGCGGGTTCGATCAGGGAGTGGCGGCAGGCTGGCTGTCGGCGCTGTGCAGGCCTTCGATGTAGCTGGCCAGGGCGGCGATGTCGTCGGGGGTCAGCTGCTTGGCGATCGCCGGCATGATCTGCGCATGCGCGTCGTCACCCCAGGTGGTGCCGTCGTGCCAGGACTTCAGCGTCGCCTCGATGTACTGCGCGTGCTGGCTGGTCAGCTGCGGATACATCGCGCCCGGGTTGCCGCGGCCGTCGATGCTGTGGCAGGCCATGCAGGCCGGAATGCCACGGGTCGAATCGCCCTGGCGGAACAGCGTCTGGCCATGCTCGACCAGGGCCTGGTCGGCCACGCCCGGCAGCGCCGTCTTGCTGGAGAAGTAGGCACCCACGTCGTGCATGTCCTGGGTCGACAGCGGCGCGGCCATGCCCATCATGATCGGGTTCTGGCGCTTGCCGGCCTTGAAGCTGGTCAGCTGGCGAACGATGTACTGCTCGCTCTGGCCGGCCAGTTTCGGGTACTGCGCATCGGCGGAGTTGCCGTCCATGCCGTGGCAGGCGCCGCAGACGGCGGCCTTGGCCTGGCCCGCGGTGGCGTCACCCGGCTTGGCCGGGGCTTCAGCAGCGGCGACGGCCGGTGCCGCAGGCGCCGCGGCGGCAGTGCTTGCGGCAGCGGGGGCCGCGGTCTCCGGCTTGGCATCTTGGGCCATCGCGGCGCTGGCGGACAGCGCGAACACGAGGGCCATGGCGGACCCGAGAACAGCGGGCCGAAAACCAGCGGACCGAAAACTCATACACTTGACTCCCGAGAGACTTGCAAACACTGCCAGCGATCGCGGCCACGCGGCCCGCAACAGGCAGAAACCGAAGAATTATCCCTGCGCCACCCCAGCTTGGTCAAACCATCCTCATGTCCAATCCCCTCCAGGGCGCGCAATTCGTGCTCGCCGCCCATCGCATCAGCCAGCTTCCCGCCGACCAGGGCGCGGAAGTCGCCTTCGCCGGCCGCTCCAACGCGGGCAAGTCCAGTGCGCTGAACGCACTGACCAACCACAAGGGACTGGCACGCACCTCGAAGACGCCGGGGCGCACCCAGCAGATGGTGGCGTTCAATCTACCGACCCCCGACCTGCGCCTGATCGACCTGCCCGGCTACGGCTACGCCAAGGTGCCGCTGGACATGCGCGAGCACTGGAAGCAGGAGATCGACGCCTACCTGCACCAGCGCCGCAGCCTGCGCGGGCTGGTGCTGATCGTCGACATCCGCCATCCGCTGAAGGAATTCGACCGGCTGATGCTGCAGTTCTGTTTTGACACCCAGCTGCCGTGCCACGTGCTGCTGACCAAGGCGGACAAGATCTCGCGCGGCCAGGCGGCGCAGGCACTGGCCGCGTTGCGCAGGCAGTTCGCCGCCGAAAACCTGTCCGCCACCGCCCAGGTGTTTTCCTCCTCCGCCGGCACCGGCGTGGAGGAGGCGCGGCAGGCGGTGATGGACTTGCTGGCGCAGCCGCGCGAAGGCGCACATCAGGGCCGCGAGCGCTGAGCCGCCACGGCCGCGACCAGGGTTTCAGCCCTGCACGGATGCCATGAACACGGCGCAGAGCGCTTCCATGCCGGCGCGGTCGTCTTCGTCGAAGCGGTCGGTGACCGGGCTGTCGACATCCCACACGCCGAGCAGGCTGCCGTCGGCCTTGACCAGCGGCACCACGATTTCCGATTGCGAGGCGGCGTCGCAGGCGATGTGCCCGGCGAACGCGTTGACGTCGCGCACCAGCTGGGTTTCGCGGGCCTGCGCAGCGGTGCCGCAGACGCCCCGGCCCAGCGCGATGCGGATGCACGCGGGTTTGCCCTGGAACGGACCCACCACGAGTTCATGGCCGTCGTACAGGTAGAAGCCTGCCCAGTTCACCTGCGCCAGGCTGTGATAGACCAGTGCGCCGAAATTGGCCGCGTTGGCGATCAGGTCGCGCTCGCCGGCCAGGATGCCGCGCGCCTGCTGCACCAGGTCGGCGTAGTGCTCGCGCTTGCTGGCGTAGGTCTGGGCTTTCAGGTCGAACATGCGATGCGTCCCGCGGCAAAGCCCGTATTATGCGCCGAGCCACCATCACGGGGGATGCCAGATGAGTCTGACCGAGCAGCGCGAAGGGATCGAGGCGGGGCGCCTGGACATGTTCGTGGATGGCGCGTTCGCGTTCATCCTCACCTTGCTGCTGATCGGCGGCGAATCGATTCCCGACAGCACCGGCAAGTTGCTGCACGCGCTGGGCGGCATCCCCGCGTTTGCCGTGTGCTTCTTCCAGATCGCGTTCTTCTGGCATGGCCACGTGCGCTGGCGCAAGCGTTGCCTCGGCGCGGGCGCCAGCGGGCGCTGGCTGTCGCTGCTGCTGGTGTTCTTCGCGATGATCTTCGTCTATCCGCTGCACATGGTGTTCTCAGGGGTGTTCTCCTCGATCAGCGGCGGCTACCTGCCCGGTGATTTCACGGTGAGCGGGCCGGCCGACATGCGCACGCTGTTCGTCTGCTACGGGCTGGCCTACGCCTGCATGGCCGGCACCCTGGCCCTGCTGTTCTCCGATGCGGCCAGGGTCGCCGCCCGGCACGGCCTGGACAACCTGGACGCACGCCGCGAGATGCGGATCTGGATCGTGCCGGCGGCGATCGGCCTGGCCTCGGCGCTGGTCGCCCTGCTGATGCCGTTGTCGGTGCCCGGCTGGATGTGGTCGGTCCCCGGCCTGATGTACTCGCTGCTGTTCCTGATCGGCCCGGTGGTGAACCAGTTCAACCGGCGCTACGCGCAGGCATGACGACGACGGTATTCATCGCCGGCACCGACACCGGCATCGGCAAGACCCACGCCGCCTGCACCCTGCTGCATGCCTTGCGCGCGGCCGGCCGTGACGCCTGCGGCATGAAGCCGGTCGCCAGCGGTTGCGTGGAAACCCCGCACGGCCTGCGCAACGACGATGCGCTGGCGCTGCTGGCGGCGAGTGTTGATGCGGGGTTGCCGTACGCGCTGGTCAATCCGGTGGCGCTGCGCGACCCGCTGTCGCCGCATCTTGCTGCCGCCCACGACGGCGTGACGATCACCCTGGCGCCGCTGCGCGCCGCGTTCGAGCAACTGGCCGCGCGGCACTCGACGGTGGTGGTGGAGGGCGTGGGCGGCTGGCTGGTGCCGCTGGCGCCCGGCCTGTCGGCCTCGGACATCGCCAGGCAATGGCAGCTGCCGGTGATCCTGGTGGTGGGCCTGCGCCTGGGCTGCCTCAACCACGCCCTGCTCAGCGCCCGGGCAGTCGTGGCCGACGGCTGCCACCTGCTGGGCTGGATCGGCAACCGGGTGGACCCGTCGATGGACGCGCCGGAAGAAAACCTGGACACGCTGCGCGCGTTGCTGCCCGCGCCGTGCCTGGGCGTGCTGCCGCACGGCGTGGCGCCGGCGCAGGCCGCGGGCTGCCTGGCCGCCGCCGTGGCCGCCTTGGACTGAGCTTCACATCCGATGTGTTCGGATGGCGCACGTTTCCCACGCCGGAGTGACCATGGCCCGCAACCACTACTACCTTTCGATCGCCGACATCGTCCACGCACGGGGCGACGATCCGCGTTTCTCGTGGGATGGCGCCGGCCCGGACGGTTTCGCCAGCACCCTGCAGCAAGCCTTGCGCAGCGACGAGCTGTTCCGGCGCTGGCGCGCGGCGCAGCCTGATCCGGACGCGGTCGACGACAGTCTGGGCGCCACCGACCCGGCCGCGCAGGTGGACGCGCGGGTGGTCGACCTGCACACCGAGGTGGACCTGATCACCGACCTGCCGATGAGCGTGGTGCGCCATCGGCTGTACCTGCTGATCGGCGGCGCCTGGCAGTTGCGCGACCTGCGCGCCGCCTGAGTCGCAGGATTCTGCGCCGCCTCACGGCGTCACCGTCTGGAAACGGGCCGCCGTCTCGCCAGGAGCGTGGGCGGTGCAAACCAGGTGAGCGAGGCAACGTGGTCTTGAGTCAGCTTTTTCGATCGTTCGAGGCGAACAGCCGTAGCCATTCGACGAAAAGGAGCGGAAAAGCTGGCCAAAACCACGCAGCCGCAGCCGCTTGTGTTTCTACCGCCCACGCTCCTACAGTCGGCGGTCAGACTTCCGTGCCCGATGCCGGGCGCACCACTCCTGGGGAACCCGATGCTTCGACTGCGCACGATTGTGATCGCCACCACGATGGCCCTGGCCGCCTGCTCGCAGCAGCCGGAAGGCGCCGCCAACCCACCCGCGCCGGCCGCTTCCGCCGTCAGCACCAGCAGCGCCGCGCCGGCGGCCACCGACATGACCAGCAACCCGTTCTACAGCGCCAGCACGCTGCCGTTCCAGGCGCCGCCGTTCGACAAGATCCATGACGCCGACTACCAGCCCGCGATCGAAGAGGGCATGAAGCAGCACATGGCCGAGATCGAGAAGATCGCGAACAACCCCGAAGCGCCCACCTTCGAGAACACCTACGTGGCGATGGAGAAATCCGGCGCCATGCTGAGCCGGGTGATGACGGCCTTCAACGCCGTCACCGGTGCCAACACCGACGACGCGCTGCAGAAAGTGCAGGAAGACGAAGCGCCGAAGCTGGCCGCGCACGAGGACGCGATCTATCTTGACAGCAAGCTGTTCCAGCGCGTGCAGACGGTCTACGACCAGCGCGACACGCTCAAGCTCGACCCCGAATCGGCGCGCCTGGTCGAGGTGGTCTACCGGAACTTCGTGCACGCCGGCGCCAGGCTGTCCGACGCCGACAAGGCGAAGCTGAAGGACCTCAACAAGGAAGAGTCCACGCTGAGCACCGCGTTCACCAACAAGCTGCTGGCCGCAACGAAGGACGCCGCGCCGGTGATCGCCGACAAGGCGAAGCTGGCCGGCCTGTCCGATGCCGAACTGGCCGCCGCCAGCCAGGCCGGCAAGGACCGCAAGCAGGACGGCAAGTACGTGCTGTCGCTGCAGAACACCACCCAACAGCCGGAGCTGCAGGACCTCACCGACCGCGCCACCCGCCAGGCGCTGTTCGAGGCCTCGTGGAACCGTGCCGAGCAGGGCGACGCGAACGACACCCGCAAGACCATCGAGCGGCTGGCGCAGATCCGCGCCGAACAGGCGAAGCTGCTCGGCTTCCCCAGCTATGCCGCGTGGAAGCTCGACGACCAGATGGCGAAGACGCCGGAAACCGCGCTGAAGTTCATGCAGGACCTGGTGCCCGCCGTCACCGGCCGCGCCAAGGTGGAGGCGGCCGATATCCAGGCGGTGATCGACCAGCAGCACGGCGGCTTCAAGCTGCAGCCGTGGGACTGGAACTTCTACGCCGAGCAGGTGCGCAAGGCGAAGTACGACCTCGACGAAAACCAGATCAAGCCGTACTTCGAACTGGACAACGTGCTGCAGAACGGCGTGTTCTACGCGGCCAACCAGCTGTACGGACTGACCTTCAAGGAGCGCAAGGACATCCCGGTGTACCAGCCGGACGTGCGCGTGTTCGAGGTGTTCGACAAGGATGGCAGCTCGATGGCGCTGTTCTACTGCGACTACTTCAAGCGCGACAACAAGAACGGCGGCGCCTGGATGGACAACCTGGTCACCCAGTCGAAACTGCTGGGCACCAAGCCGGTGATCTACAACGTCGGCAACTTCAGCAAGCCGGCCGCGGGCCAGCCGGCGCTGCTGTCGTTCGATGACGTGATCACCATGTTCCACGAGTTCGGCCACGCCCTGCACGGCATCTTCGCCGACGAGCAGTACCCGACCCTGTCCGGCACCAACACCGCGCGCGACTTCGTCGAGTTCCCCTCGCAGTTCAACGAGCACTGGGCCACCGATCCGAAGGTGTTCGCCCACTACGCGAAGAACTACCAGACCGGCGAGCCGATGCCCAAGGCGCTGGTCGACAAGATGACGAAGGCCGGCAAGTTCAACTCCGGCTACAACATGACCGAGCTGGTCTCGGCCGCGCTGCTGGACATGAACTGGCACATGCTGGGCGCCGACGCGCCGCTGCAGGATGCCGACAAGTTCGAAGCCGCCGCGCTGAAGAAGGACGGCATCGACCTCGGCTACGTGCCGCCGCGCTACCGCTCCAGCTACTTCCAGCACATCTGGGGCAACGGCTACGCCGCCGGCTACTACGCCTACCTGTGGACCGAGATGCTGGCCGACGATGCCTTCGTGGGCTTCAAGGAACACGGCGGCCTGACCCGCGAGAACGGCGACCGCTTCCGCGCCATGGTGCTGTCGCGGGGCAACACCGAGGAGCTGGCCAAGATGTACAAGGACTGGCGCGGCCAGGACCCGCAGATCGAGCCGATGCTGGAAAACCGCGGCTTGAAGGACGCGCCGAAGAAGTAAGCCGTTGCAGCATTCCGCGCTGGAAGATCAGGCCCGCCGCAAGCGGGCCTGATCGTTTTCGGAAACTGCGAACCGCACCGGCAGCGGGTGCGGCTGGCCTTCGCGTGGAATAATCGAACCTCCCCGACCGGAGCCGCACGCGCTTGGACAACCACCACTACCTGCAGACCGCGCTGGTGTTCCTGCTGGCCACGGTGATCGCGGTGCCGCTGACCAAGCGCTTCCGGCTGGGGTCGGTGCTCGGCTACCTGCTGGCCGGCGTGGTGATCGGGCCGCAATTGCTCGGGCTGGTCGGCGATACCGCCGGGGTCAGCACGATTTCCGAATTCGGCATCGTGCTGATGCTGTTCGTGATCGGCCTGGAATTGTCACCGCAACGGCTGTGGGTGATGCGCCGCTCGGTGTTCGGCACCGGCCTGTTGCAGGTGCTGGCCAGCAGCGTGGTGATCGCGGCGGTGGCGTATTTCCTGGAAGGCCTGCCCGGCAAGACGGCGGTGATCGCGGGCGGCAGCCTGGCGCTGTCGTCCACCGCGTTCGGCCTGCAGATCCTCGCCGAGCGCAAGGAAGTCGGCTCGGCCTACGGACGCCAGGCGTTCGCGATCCTGCTGTTCCAGGACCTGGCGGCGATCCCGCTGATCGCGATGGTGCCGTTGCTGGCCACGGCCTCCGCCCGCCATGGCGTGGATCTGACCGGCACCATGCGCACGATCGGCGTGATCGTGGCGGTGGTGGTCGGTGGCCGTTACCTGTTGCGCCCGGTGTTCCGCTTCGTGGCCAAGGCCGATGCGGTGGAGGTCTCCACCGCCACCGCGCTGCTGGTGGTGATGGGTACCGCCTGGCTGATGGAGCTGGCTGGCGTGTCCGCCACGCTGGGCGCCTTCCTGGCCGGCGTGCTGCTGGCCGATTCCGAATACCGGCACGACCTGGAATCGCACCTCGAACCGTTCAAGGGGCTGCTGCTGGGCCTGTTCTTCATCAGCGTCGGCATGTCGATGGATCTGTCGCTGCTGCTGCACCAGCCGCTGCGCGTGCTGGCGGTGGTGCTTGCCCTGATGCTGCTGAAGGGCACGCTGTTGTGGCCGCTGGGTCGCCTGGTCGGCGGGCTGGATCGCGCCGAGGCGTTGCGGCTGGCGGTGCTGCTGGCCTGCGGCGGCGAGTTTGCATTCGTGGTGCTGAAGCTGGCGCAGGAGCAGCAACTGCTCAACGGCCCGCAGCACAACCTGCTGGTGCTGGCGATCTCGCTGTCGATGGCGTTGACGCCACTGCTGGTTGCCGTGCTGTCGCGGTTGCTCGGCGGCAAGGCGAAGAAGCCCACGCGCGCCTACGACACCATCGACACGCACGTGCCGCGGGTGATCATCGCCGGCTATGGCCGCATGGGTCAGATCGTGGCCCGCGTGCTGCGCGCGCAGAGCATTCCGTTCGTGGCGCTCGACCACTCGGTGGAGCAGATGGACCTGATCCAGCGCTTTGGCAACGTCACCGACATTTTCTACGGCGATCCGGCCCGGCCGGAGCTGCTGCGTGCCGCGCAGGCGGACAAGGCCGAGGTGTTCGTGCTGGCCAGCGACGACCCCGAGTCGAGCCTGCGCGTGGCGCGGGTGGTGCGCCGGCAGTATCCGCACCTGAAGATCATCGCGCGGGCGCGCAACCGCCAGCACGTGTGGCGGCTGATGGACCTGGGCGTCGACGAGCCGGTGCGCGAGACGCTGTATTCGAGCCTGAAGATGACCAAGCAGGCCCTGGTCGCGCTGGGCCTCACGCCGGAGCAGGCGGTCGACCGGGTGGAACGTTTCCGGCGCCAGGATGCGGAGCTGATCAAGGCGCAATACCTGGTCTACGACGACGAGACCAAGCTGGTGCAGACCACGCGCGAGGCGCTGGCCGACCTGGAACGCCTGTTCGAGGCCGATGCCTCGCCCGAGGCCGAACGTGTGCGCGAGCGCGATGCCGGCATTCCGCTGACCGGGGAAGAGTGAAACGCTGATCGGGCGATGGCCGCGCCGATGGGCGCGGTCGCGCCTCAGTGCCTGTGAAGAAAACCACGTCCTGTGGTTTTCTTCTATCGCGAGTCCGGTACACGCCCGGACTCGCTCACGCGGATCAGGCACCGACGTGCCCGATCCGCGGTCGGCCGTGCCTGGCCGACCTGAGAGGTTGAAAAACTCACAACCTCTCAGTCGGCCGGCTGGGCGGGCTGGCGCAGGGTCTGCCGCACGCTGGGGATCGCGCTGCTGCGCGCGGCCAGCTCGTGGGCGATGTCCACATAACCGAGTTGCCTGGCCACGTCCGCCGCGCTGCGTCCGAATGCGTCGGCCGCGTTGCGGTCGGCACCGCGCGACAGCAGTACCCGGGCGGGCGGCAGCAAGGCGTGCATCGCACAGGCGTGCAGCGCGGTGACGCCGCGCTGGTCGGCGTGGCCGACCTGGGCGCCGGCATCCAGCAGCAGCGGCACCAGCGCCCCGATGTGGGTGGCGTCGCAGCTGCTGCCCGGTCGCAGCTGGGCGCCGAGCAACAGCAGCAGCGGCGTCTTGCCTTCATGGTCCGCGTGGTTGATGTCGGCGCCACGCTTGAGCAGCACGTCGAACAGGCGCCGCGCGCGCAGGCTGTCGTTGTGCTCGAAGCCGAACTGCGCCGCCGCGTGCAGCGCGCTGCGCCCGGCGTTGTCGACCGCCTTGATGTCGGCGCCCGCATCGAGCAGCTGCTCGGCGATCTCCGGATAGCCCATCGCCGCCGCCGCCATCAGTGCGGTGGCGTCGTTCGGCAGGCGCTGGTCGACGGCGACCTCGCGCTGCAGCAGCAGGGCCACCAGCGACTCGCGCCGCGCGGCGACCGCGGCGGCCAGCGGGGTCACGCCGCTGCGGGCGGCGCGGGTCGCATCGGCGTTGGCGTCCAGCAGGCAGGCGGCGATCTCGCGGTGACCGGCGCCACAGGCATGCAGCAGGGCGCTGGCGCCCTGTTCGTCGAGGGTGTCCACGGCAAAACCCAGTTCCAGCAGCCGCTGCACGCTGGCCAGCGCGCCGGCGCGCGCGGCGGCGGGAAGGTCACTGGCGCGCAGCGCGCGATTCGGCCGCGCCCAGTCGCGCCAGTCCAGCCAGCGTTCCACCGCGGGATGTTCCAGCGCCAGGCCCAGCGGGGTCTCGCCGTTGGCGTCGGTGGCTTCCGGGTCGGCGCCGTGGGCGATCAGCGCGCGCACCAGCGGCAGCGCCTGTGCGCCGTGCTCCAGCGCGGCGAACAGCGGCGTGCGGCCGTCGCGGTCGCGGGCGTTGGGATCGCAGCCCCGCTGCAGCAGTGCCTGCAGCAACTCCAGCTGATCGTTCACCGCGGCCAGCTGCAGCGGGCTGCGCGCCCGGGCGTCGGGGCCGAACGGATCGGCGCCCGCTTCGAGCATCTTCAGCGGCAGCGCGGCCGACTGGGCCGCACCGTGCGTGTTCAGCAGCGCCTGCGCCAGCAGGCCGGCGCCGGCCGGCGTGGCGCCGGCCTGCAGCAGGTCGTCGAGTGCCTCGGTGGCATCGGGCAACCGCTGCAGCAGCGCATCGAACACGCGCTGGCCCAGCGGCGGCAGGTGTGGCGTGTCGCCGGTGTCGGCGTCGTCGATCTGCGGTGCGTCCAGTCGCGCTTCGGCGGCCAGACCGTGTTCGAGCAGCCAGCGGCGGGCCGCGCCCAGGCCGGGCGAGGCCAGCTCCAGATACATGCGGGCCAGCTCGGCCTGCGGCCATTCGCGCACGCGGGCAACGAGGCCCGAGACGATCGCCCAGTGGCCGAAGCGCAAGGCATCGAGCAGGTGCCCGGGGGTGTCGGCGCCTTCGGCCAGCACGTCCTGGCTGAGGCTGGTCGGCAGCGGCGTATCCGGATCGAGCACGGCGACCAGGTCCCAGCGTCCCGCGGCGGCGGCGTGGTCGAGCGCGCTGCGGCCGTCGCCAGCCGGTGCTTTCGGGTCGGCGCCCAGGGCAAGCAGGGCGCTGATCGTGCCGGCGTCGGCGTGCGGCGACTGGCAGGCCAGGGTCAGCGCGTCGCGACCGTGGTTGTCGCGCAGGCCCGCGTCGGCCTTCGCCTCGGCCAGCAATTGCACGATGCCGCCGGCGCCGGCGCGGGCCGCTTCCATCAGCGCGCTGCTGCCGCGGTGGTCGACCAGGTTCACGTCGGCACCGGCGGCGCAAAGCGCGCGGGCGATCTGTTCGTGGCCTTCGGCGGCGGCGCCGAGCAGGGCGTGCCGGTGGCGCGCATCGCAGGCATTCACCGGGGCGCGGTGCTTGAGCAGCAGCTTCACCCCTTCGACGTCGTCGTCGGCGATGCCGCTGGCGGCGACCAGGGCCGGCTCGCCATCGGGCACGACCGGTTTGGCGCCGTGCTCCAGCAGGAACTTCGCCAGCGGCCAGTTCGCCGCGCGACAGGCGGTGGCCAGCGGGCTGATGCCGGCCTGGTTCAGTGCGTTGATCGGTGCGGCGGCATCCAGCAGCATCGCGGCCACGCCGGCGTCGGCGCTGAGCACCGCGCCGTGCAGCGCGGTGTTGCCCTCGGCATCGGTGACCAGCGGGCTGGCGCCGTTGGCCAGCAGGGTCAGCACCGCCTCGGCGCGGCCGTGCCAGCTGTCGCGGGTGGCGGCCAGCAGCGGGGTGATGCCGCCGCTGGCGCGATTGACGTCGGCGCCCCGGGCGATCAGTGCGCGCAGCAAACGGGTATCGGGCAGCAAGGCGGCCAGCATCAGCACCGGACGCTGGTCGCGATCGTCGGCCGCGGGCGCGGTGTCCGGATCGGCACCCACCTCGACCAGTGCCAGCGCGCGCTCGATGTCGCCGTCGCGGGTGGCGGCGAGCAGGGCAGCGGCCTGTTCCGGGGTGCCGGCAGTGCGCTCGATCTCGGTGAGGACCGGGCGAGGCGCCGGGGTCGGCGCCAGGTCGGCCCGCCGGCGCGCATGCCGGCTCTCGCACAGCAGCGCCCGCAGCGTGCGGTTGGCGATCACCAGACAGCCGGCCGGCAGCAGCACGATGCCGTACAGGGCCAGCGCCGCGATGCGCGGCTCGGAGGGCACCACGCCGTACAGGCCGGTCAGCGCGATCGCGCCGAAGGACAGCACCAGCAGCGAGAACGCGACCGGCAGGAAGTGGCTGAAGAAGCGCTCCTCGCGCGACAGGTGGCGACCGAACGCGACGCTGCGCAAGGTGGCGGTGAATATCCACGAGCCATCACGCTGGCTCGGATAGGCGTCGTCCCACAGGAACACCAGCCCGAACGCCGGCCACAGCCGCCACAGCGCGACCAGCGCCAGCACCAGGGCGGCCGCCAGCAGCAGGGCGCCGCTGAGGCTGGGCGCGTGGGTCAGCTGCATCATCGGCCAGGCCACCAGCACGAACACCGCCACGGTGTAGCCGGTGAACATCACCAGGTGGGCGGCGCCACGGCGCAGCACGGTGCGCATGAACTGCGGTTCCGGGTCGAAGCCGATCGCATGGCAGACCGCGGCCAGGGTCAGCGCGTTGGCGGCCAGCAGCGGAATCAGGGTCAGCGGATGGTTGACCAGGCCGGCCACGAAGACCGCCAGCAAACCGGGAACGAACCAGGCCAGGGCTTGCAGGAAGGGAGGGCGGCGACGCGATTTGGGCTGGGTCATGGAGGGAGTATAGAAATCGTTGGATGGGCAGACGGTAACCAAGTGTTAATGCCGATGGAAATCCGTCGAAGGAAGTCTGCCGAGGGAAATCCGCCGGCGCGAGCACGCCGACGGAATTCGCGCAGGCCGGCGCGTCACTCGTCCCGGTCATCCTGCGGGGAGTGGGTATACGGCAGGTGGTTCGCCGCGGCCAGCGTTTCATTGGGCGGCACCTGCAGGTGCCAGCCCTGCTCGCGCAGGTGGGCGAGGACCTGCGCGGTGTCTTCCACCGGCAGCTTGCGCTGTTCGTCCAGCTGCACTTCCATCACGAAACGCAGTTCGCCCAGCAGCAGCAACAGCGGCTCGGGCAGCCTGGCGAACGCGTCGCGTTCGGCCAGCCACAGGTAGCTGCCAGCCTTGCGCAGGCTGGCGTAGACGAAACATGGCATCGCAGGACCCATCGGAAAGTGCCGGGCCGGCCCCGGCATCGCATCGAGGGTAGCAGGTGCGCAAGCCGGGCGTGCCCGGTTGCGGCCCGCGGTTCAACCGCGCTTCAACAACAACTCGAGCATGCGCCGGAAGCGCGCGCCGTACGGCGGGTTGAGCAGGCCGGCGCCGTTCAGGCGGGCCTGCCGGAACACCGGCTTCAGGTGCGAGAACGTGCGGAAGCCCGCTTCGCCGTGATAGCCGCCCATGCCCGAGGCGCCGACGCCGCCGAACGGCAGCTTGTGCTGGGCGATGTGGTACAGCGTGTCGTTGACGCTGACACCGCCGGCGTGGGTGCGCGCCAGCACGCGGTCGACCAGCTCCTGGTCGTGCTCGAACAGGTACAGGGCCAGCGGATGCGGCCGCGCGCGGACGTGGGCGATCGCGTCGTCCAGGTGGTCGTACGGCACCAGCGGCAGCAGCGGGCCGAAGATCTCCTCGCGCATCACCGCCATGTCGTCGGTGACGCCGGTGAGCAATTGCGGCGGCAGCAGCCGGCTGGCGGCGTCCTCGCCGGCCTCGCCGAGCCGGTGCACCTGCGCGCCGGCGGCCAGCGCGTCATCGCGCAGGCCGGTGAGGCGCTGGTACTGGCGATCGGAAACGATGCTGGCGTACTGCCCGTTCCGGCCCAGCGCGGGATACATCTGCGCCAGCACCTTGCCGGCGGCCTCGATGAATGCCGGTACCCGTGCGCGCGGCAGCAGCACGTAGTCGGGCGCGATGCAGGTCTGCCCCGCATTGACCAGCTTGCCGAACACGATGCGCTCCACCGCGTGCTCGAAGCGCGCGCCGGGGCCGATGATCGCCGGCGACTTGCCGCCCAGTTCCAGCGTCACCGGGGTGAGGTTGGCGGACGCCGCGCGCATCACGTGGTGGCCGACCGCGGTGGATCCGGTGAACAGCAGGTGGTCGAACGGCAGCGCGGAAAACGCCTGCGCCACTGCCGCGTCGCCGTTCACCACCAGCACCTCGTCGGCGGCGAAGTAGCGGGACATCTGCTCGGCGAACAGCGCCGAGAAGCGCGGGGTGAACTCGCTCATCTTCAGCATCGCGCGATTGCCGGCCACCAGTGCGTCGACCAGCGGGCCGACGGCCAGGTACAGCGGATAGTTCCACGGCACGATGATGCCCACCACGCCCAGCGGTTGCGGCCGCAGCTCGGTGCGCGCGGGCAGGAACAGCCAGTCGGCCAGCCGCCGCCGCGGCTTCATCCAGCGCCGGCCGTGGCCCAGCGCGTGGCGGATCGCCGACAGGCTGGGGAAGATCTCCAGCAGGTCGGTTTCCTCGACCGGGCGCTGGCCGAAGTCGGCGTGGATCGCGGCGGCGAAAGCCTTGCGCTGCTCGCGCAGCATCGTCTCCAGCTTGCGCAGGCGCTGCGCGCGCAGCGCCCACCCCGGCATCGGTTCGCGCGCCTGCGCATCGCGCAGGCGTTGCAGGTCGGCGGTCAGCAGCTGGCTCTCGGTCATGGGCTTCTCAGAGTCTGTGAAGAAAGCCACTTCCTGTCGCTTTCTTCTATCGCAGGTCCGGTACGTGCCCGGACGTGCTCACGCGGATCAGTCACTTGCGTGACCGATCCGCGTCCGGCCATCCCTGGCCGGACTTCGAGGTTGAAAACATCACACTCTCAGAATTTCACGCGCAGTTCGACGCCGACGGCGCGTGGCGGGGTGATGCTGGCGAACGGCGTGCCGAACACGCTGGTGGAGATATTGTTCACCCCGGTCACGTAGCGCTTGTTGAACACGTTGTTGGCGTACAGCGCGACACCCCACTGGTCGTTGGCCGCATGCCAGTCCAGCCGCGCGTCGGTGCGTTGCTGGGCGACGCCGGTGTCGAAGTTCGGGCTGATCTGGCAGGTGCCCTGCAACTGCGAGTCGCGGTTGCAGCGCGACTTGCCGCGGTAGGCGTGCGACAGGTCGAACTCCAGCGCGCCGCCCGCCACGTCCTGCCAGGTGTACGACAGCGAGCTGGCGAACGAGAACAGCGGTTCACCGGTGGGCTGGCCGGACAGGTCGGCGCCCGACGGCGCCACCGCCTGGCGGTAGGTCGCGTCGATGTAGGCGCCGGTGAGGCTGAGCTTGAACGCATCCACCGGTTGCCATTGCGCCTCGAACTCCAGGCCGTGGGCTTCCTGGTCGGTGCTGCTGACCAGATAGCGCGGCACGCCGGAGCCGGCGCTGTTGGGATCGAGCGTGAGCGACTGCTTGTTGTCGTAGCGGTAGTAGTAGACCGAGCCGTTCAGCAGCAGGTTCTGGTCGGGGAACAGGGTCTTCAGGCCGGCCTCGTAGTTGAGCACCTTCTCCGGGTCGAAGCGCGAGCCGATCTGCACGCTGTTGTAGCCGCCGGCCTTGTAGCCCTTGGTCACCGAGGCGTAACCCATCACGTCGGGGGTGAACTTGTAGTCCAGCACCACGCGGGGGCTGAAGTCGTTCCAGCTGTTCTTGTCCTTCACCAGCACGTTGACCGGGGCGCCGCCGGCGGCGTTGAAGATCAGGTTCTGCTGGAACACGCCGGGGTCGATGCCGACCAGGTTGAGCAGGGGCATCAGCGCGTCGATCGTCGCGTCCAGCTCGTCGGCCCGACGTGGCGGGTTGAACCACGAGAACTCCTTCTCGTCGCGGGTGAAGCGGGCGCCGGTGGTGAGGCTGAGCCGGTCGGTGAGGTGCCAGATCACGTCGCCGTACGCGGCGTAGGCCTTGAAGCGTCCGACGTTGTCGATCTGTTCGCGCCACGGATCTCCCAGCAGGTGGTACTGCCCGTAGCCGACCAGCGGCAGCAACGATTCGTAGAAGGCGAACGTGTCGGTGGCCGCCGCACCTCCCACGTTCATCGCCAGCGAATCGACGCTGTCGGTGAACACGTTGGTCTGGCTGGTCTGGCGCGCGTGCTCGTCGTAGTAGCTGACGCCGGCCACCCAGTCGGCAATGCCGGCGGTGCCGGCGAACTTGAACTCCTGGTACCAGCTGTTGTTGCTCTCGATGTTGGCGGTGTCGAGATAGGTGGCGCGATTGTTGGTCCCGTCGTAGTCGCCGCGGTTGTAGGTGTTGAAGTGACGCCAGGCGGTGGTCGAGGTGAGGCTGCCCCAGTTGAAGGAATGGTCGACGGTGAGCGTGGCGCCGTTGAAGTGGCGCTTCTCGCCCGCGTCCACCGTGTCGTTGTACAGCGGTGCGTGGCGCGGATCGAGGTAGCTCGACGGGTCGGCCGGGAACGGCGGGACCTGGTCGTTGAACGGGGCGGGGCGCGCCACGTAGTCCGATTTCGCGATCAGCCCGATCGCCGGCTGCGGCGGCTGCTTGAGTTGTTCGTGGTCCCACGCCAGCAGCACGCGGGTGTCGGGCGTGGCGTTCCAGCGCCACACCAGGCGGCTGCCCCAGTCGTGGTCCTTGCCGTAGCTTTCGCCGGTGGCGGCGTCCTTGATCCAGCCGTCGCTGCGATTGTCCAGCACGCTCATGCGCACGGCCATGTCGCGGTTCACCGGTACGTTGACCAGCGCGTCGGCGTACTTGCGACCGTCGTTGCCGAAGCGCACGCGCGCCTTGCCCTCGAAGCGATCGGTCGGCTCGTTGGTGACGATCGAGATCGCGCCGGCGGCGGCATTGCGGCCGAACAGCGTGCCCTGCGGCCCCTTCAGTACCTCGATCCGGGCGATGTCGTTGAACGCCAGCAGCGCGCCGCCGGAGCGGGCGGCATAGACGCCATCGACGTAGACGCCCACGGCCGACTCGGTGCCGATGCCGAAGTTGCTGGTCTCGATGCCGCGCATCTGGTAGCTCGGCTGGGTCGGCTGGTCGGCGCCGACCACCAGGCCGGGCACGAAGATGTCCATCCGGCTGAGGTCGGTAGCCGCCAGCGTGTCGATCTGCTGCGCGGTGACGATCTGCAGCGGGATCGGCACTTCCTGCATTTCCTGCGAGCGGCTTTGCGCGGTGACCGTGATCTTGCCGAGCTGGGTGACGTCCTTGACCGGGTCGCTCGCCGGCGCGTTGCTGGCGGCGGCATCCTGCGGCGGCGCATCGGCGCAGAAGGCCAGCGACGGGCTGCACAGCAACAGCAGGGTGCTGCCGCCGAACAGCAGTTTGCGCAGGCTGATCGACAGTGGGCGTTGACGCATGTTCATTCGGTGCTCTCCCCTTGCATCGGATCACGCGGCCGTGGACAGCCGCGCACGGTTTTCTTCTGGAATCAGTGGATCGCCACGCAGCTCCCCGGCTGCGCCGCGATCCATGCCTTGATCAGCGCCACGCCCTCGCGATGGACGGTGCTGCGGCCGAGCTCCGGCATCATCACGCCCGGTTCGGTCGACGACAGCCGGTACGGCAGGATCGACTCGTCCGGCTGGCCCGGCACGATGTCGAAGAAGTGGTCGCCGGTGCCCTGGCCGGCCGCGGTCGGCGGCTTGCAGATGCCCAGGTGACGGTCTTCCGGCGTGGCGTAGTCGAGCGTGAGGCCGGTGGTGTTGGCCGCGCCGTTGCCGTTGTGGCAGTGGCCGCAGTTGATGTCGAGGTAGGCGCGGGCGCGGGCGTCCAGCGGGGCGCGCGGGTCTTTCCAGTCCGCGTCGCGCGGAATGTCGGCCGCCGCGGGCAGGCCGCCGAGGTAGCCCAGCTTCACCAGGTGTTCGAGCTGGTTGGCGCTGCCTTCGGCGTAGTGATAGTCCTTGTTGAGGTGGCGCGCCTTCGGTCCGATCGGATGGATCTTGCGGCTGACCCAGTCCTGCGCATGGCAGCTGGCGCACTGGCTTTCGTCGGGCACCACGTAGTTGAAGTCCTCGCGGGCAGGCATGCCGGCGGCCGGCTGGTCGGCGACCAGGGTCATCGGCAGCACCGCGCCGGTGCGCGCCAGGGTGGCTTCGGTCTGCGCCTCGTTCCACACATAGGGAATCGCCGCCCAGCCGTCCTTGCGATGGACCAGGATGCGCGTTTCGACCAGGTGCACGTGCGCCAGGTCCAGGCCCTGCCCGGCGAAGTCGCGCGAGTAGTCGTCATTGCGCAGGACCTCGCCCACCTTGCCGTCGGCGGCGCGCGGGTAATAGAAGGTCTTGCTGATCACCGTGCCGACCGGGAAGTCCAGGGTGTCGGTCGGGTTGTATTTTGCCGACGTGCCCGCGGGCATCCAGATCGTGCGCAGCTTGTGCGCGTAGTCGGTGAACAGCGGCGTGTTGAGGTCGTACGGCACCACCCCGGCGTTGAGCTGCAGCTTGCCGTCGTGGACCTCGACCACGTGCCAGTCACCGAGCTTCTGCGGTCGGCCCTCGGCGTGGAACGCCACCGGCGCCATGCCCTGCTGGCATCCCGCCAGCAGCAGCCATCCCAGCAGTGGAAGTGCGCAACGCCAGTGTCGCCCTGCCGTCATGCCTTCGGCTCCGGGTTCAGCACCACCGGCGACAGCTTCGGCAGCGTGCACTGGTAGGGCCTGATGTCGTTGCTGGGGCTCTTGTAGTCGTGCGGGCCGTCGGCGTTCAGCACGCCACTGACGTCCTGGATGCAGATGCGGTCGGCGGCCGGCGGCACGCCGTCGACCAGGCTCTTCGCATCGACGTAGCCATCCCACAGCACGTCGGGGAAGTGGCCGGTGAGGCCGTACATGGCCGTCTTCAGCGTCTTCAGCTTGAGTCCGTCCGGCGAGTCGCCGCCGCCCTTGAGCCGGTTGCCGTAGATGAAGATGCCCTTCGGATACGGGTTGTAGTTCGGCGAGACGCCGCGGGTGTTGTAGTAGTTGGTCGAGAAGTAGCTGGCGATGATCAGGTTCGCGGTCTGGTTGTCGGAGATGTCGTTGTCGAAGATCTCCACCTTGTCGTTGGAGTTCACCACCACGCCGGAGCCGGCCGGCACGCTGGCCACCGCGGCGCCCTTGGCGGCGAAATTGCCCGTGTTGTTGGCGTAGATCCTGTTCTTGAACACCCGCGTGCTGTGCCCTTCCTGCGACAGGTTCGGCATGTTGAACACCAGGATGCCGCCGGTGTTGTTGGTGGCGGTGTTGCCGTAGACGTCGGCGTTCACCGAATTCTCGATCTCCACGCCGGCCACGTTGTACTCGGCGCGGTTGTTGCGCACGATGATGTCGTGCGACTGGCCCACGTAGATGCCCGCGTCGGAAGCGCCGATCACCACCGAGTTCTCGATCAGCACGTTCTGCGTCTTCACCGGATACAGGCCGTAGGCGCCGTTGGTGGTCTTCGGGCCGCCGGTCCACTCGATGCGCACGCCGCGAATGGTGATGTTCCTGCCCTGGTTGATCTTCAGCGCGTCGCCCTTGGTGTCTTCCAGCGCCAGGTTCTCGATGGTGAAGTCGCTGGCGTTGACCAGCAGGCCTTCCGGCCCGACCACCTGGCCCTTGAACGACAGCACGGTCTTGTCCATGCCGGCGCCCTTGATGGTGACGCCATCGGTGCGCAGGCTGAGACCACGCCGCAGCGAGTAGTGGCCGGCGGGAATCTCGATCACGCTGCCGGGCTTGGCGTCCAGCAACTGTTCCTGCAACCTGGCTTCGAAGCTGGCGTCGGTGCCGCTCTGTGACGCCGGCTCGGACTTGCCGCAGCCAGCCAGGGCCGCGGCGATCGCCACCGTGATGAACAATTTGCGCATGTTGCTGGGCTCCCCGTTAGGCATCGAATGCCGACAATGGCCCCACTCTCCCTCAATCCACGCCAAAGGGGGAGGGCAGAACGGCCAGGGTACGGGGGGCAAACCGGTCAGCGTGGTGGGGCGATGGGGGGGGAGGAGTGGGTAGACGGGAAAGCTGGAGCGCGGTGCACCAGGCTCTTCTCTCATTTCCCACCTGCACTCACTCCTGTTCCATCAGCTCGCGTTGCGGCGGGCGTCCTGTGGCGGCATGCCGGTCCAGCGCTTGAAGGCGCGGCGGAATTCGCGCGGGTCGTTGAAGCCGACCTCGCTGCCGATCTGGGCCACGCTCAGGGTGCCGGCCTGCAGCAGCTGCAGCGCCCGCTCGGCCCGCACGCGGTCGTGGATCTCGCGGAAGATGCGGCCACTCTCGGCGAGCTTGCGGCGCAGCGAGCGCTCGCTGAGGTTGAGCGTGCGCGCCACGTCGTTGAGCCTGGGCTGCTGCGCCAGCTGGCTGCGCAGCAGGCGTTCCACCGCGGCGACGATTTCCTGGTGCGGTTCGCCGCCGTCCGGCGTGCGCTGCTGCGCGCACAGGGCCAGCGCCTGCTGCGCGGTCAGCGGGTTGTAGCCGGGCAGCGGTCGTGCCAGCCATTGGGTGTCGATCAGCAACTGGTTGCGCGGCGCGCCGAAACGCACTTCGCAACCGAACAGCGCTTCATACCTGGCGGCATAGGCGGGCCGGGGATAGGCAAAGTCCGCCCGCACCGGGCACAGCTCGGCGCCGACCAGTTCGCGGGCGATCATCAGGCAGCTGGCGAACAGCTCCTCGCAGAAGAACGGCATCAGTTCGGTGTCGCCGAAGCGCGGCCAGGCCAGCAGCGCGACTTCGCGCTCGCTGGCCGGCTCGACGGCGACCTCCAGCAGGCAGCCGCAGATCTTGTGATGGGCGATGCCGGCGAACATCGCCTCGCCCAGCGTGCGCGAGGTCATCATCGCCAGGCCGAGCAGGCCGAAGCCGCCGATGGTGCCTTCGCGCCCGATGCGCAGGCCGGCATCGGGAACATCCAGCGCCTGCAGCGCGCGACGCACGAAGGTGTTGGCCTGGCGGTACGACACGCGCAAGGCGGGGTCGGCGATCTGCTCGCGGCTCAGCGCCAGGCCGGCAAACCAGGGGCGGCTGTCCACGCCGGCGGCATCGGCCAGCTGCACCAGGTAGAGCAGCTTGTTGGGCGGAAATTCCGCCGCGGTATAGCGCGGATCATCGCTCGCGATGGCGGGGCTGGTGACGGGTGACGGGCCGATCATGCCGGCGGGACGTGCCATGTTGCGAGCGCTCCACGAAGGCCTGCCGGCACGGGCCGGCAACGAAAGGGTCTCTATAACATGGGCTGGTGCCGCGCCGTTTGCGCGCCGCACAACATCGACCTGGCTGATGATGCGCGGGTCATCGGCGCGACGGCATCGCGCCGCGCATCAGGGCGATGCGGCCCCGCATCGATGCAGGACCCGCGCCCGGCACGGATCAGTGCCAGCGGTCATCGTCGCGATCCCGGTCGCGATCGTGGCGGCGGTCGTTGTCGTGGCCGCGGTCATGGTCGTGGTGATATCCGACGTAGCCGTGGTCGCGCGGCGGCACCACGATACAGCCCTGGAGCGACAGGCTGCCCACCAGCACGCTGGCGGCGATGAGGGTGGTGGTCATGAATCGGCGCATGGCGGCTTCCTCTCGTGGCGGTGGACGCAAGAAGTAGCACGCGGGTAGTCGCATCGCTGCCCACGGGAGCCGCCCTCGACGGCTCCCGTTCATCCGCAAGCCGCCTGTCGTTCAGCTCGATGAAGCCCCGCTGACGATGCGCCGGATCTCCCGGTGGATTCCGGCGCGGGTTTACTCGCCGATCGTCAGCAGTGAAGCATTGCCGCCGGCCGCCGTGGTGTTGATGGTGAGCGTGCGCTCGCCGGCGAAACGCAGCAGGTAGTGCGGGCCGCCGGCCTTGGGGCCGGTGCCGGACAGGCACTCGCCGCCGAACGGCTGCACGCCGACCACCGCACCGATCTGGTTGCGGTTGACGTAGCAGTTGCCGACGCGGGCGTGGCTGGCGATGTAGTCGACGGTGTCGTTGATGCGGCTGTGGATGCCCAGGGTGAGGCCGTAGCCGGTGGCGTTGATCTGGTCCACGATCTGCTTCAGCTCGCTGCCCTTCCAGCGGATCACGTGCAGCACCGGGCCGAACACTTCGCGGGTCAGCGTGGCGAGCGAGGGGATTTCGTAGGCGCGCGGCGCGAAGAAGGTGCCGTTGGCGGTGAGCGCGGGGTCCAGCGCGACCTCGCCGATCTTCTTCGCTTCCTTGTCCATGCGCGCGGCGTGGTCGACCAGGATCTGCTTCGCGTCCTCGTCGATCACCGGGCCGACATCGGTGGACAGCAGGCCCGGATCGCCGACCTTCAGCTCGGCCATTGCACCGGTGAGCATGGCGGTGACCTTGTCGGCGATGTCTTCCTGCACGAACAGCACGCGCGCGGCCGAGCAGCGCTGGCCGGCGGACTGGAACGCCGAGGCGATCACGTCCTTGACGATCTGCTCGGGCAGTGCGGAGGAGTCGGCGATCATCGCGTTCTGCCCGCCGGTCTCGGCAATAAGCGCGGCGATCGGTGCGTTGCGAGCGGCGAGCGCGCGGTTGATCGCCCACGCGGTGTCGGTGGAGCCGGTGAACGCGACGCCGGCCACGCGCGGGTCCCTGGTGAGCGCAGCGCCCACGGTGGCGCCGTCGCCCGGCAGGTACTGCAGCACGTCAACCGGCACGCCGGCTTCGTGCAGCAGCTTCACCGCGGCATGGCCGATCAGCGAGGTCTGCTCGGCAGGCTTGGCGATCACGCTGTTGCCGGCGGCCAGCGCGGCACTGACCTGGCCAAGGAAGATCGCCAGCGGGAAGTTCCACGGGCTGATGCAGACGAACACGCCGCGACCGTTGAGGAACAACTGATTGCTCTCGCCAGTGGGGCCGGGCAGCTGTTCGGGCTGGCCGAACAGGCGGCGCGCCATGGCTGCGTAGTAACGCAGGAAGTCGGCGGCCTCGCGGATCTCGGCGATCGCGTCGGGCAGGCTCTTGCCGGCCTCGCGCACGCACAGCGCGATGAACTCGCCGCGGCGTGCTTCGAGCTGGTCGGCGGCGTGTTCGAGGATCGCGGCGCGGCTGGCCGCCGGCAGGCGATCCCAGCCGAACTGGGCGGCGACCGCGTTGCCCAGCGCCCGGTCGACGGTGGCGCTGTCGGCGCCGGTGTAGCTGCCCACCACCTGGCGGCGATCGGCCGGGTTGGTCACCTGCACGGTCGGGCCGTTCGCGCCCGCGCCCGGCACCAGGGGTGCCGCGGTCCACGGGCCGGTGTTTGCGTTGACCGCGTCGGCCATCGCCTTCAGTTCGTTGTCGTTGGAGAAGTTGACGCCCATGGAATTCTTCCGGGTGATCGAATTGGAATGCTGCGCAGGCGCGGTGCTGTCGCCGTAGAGATTCACCGGCAGCGGGATGCGCGGATGCGGAATGGAGCTGAAGCTGCGCACCGTCTCGCAGGGATCGGCGACCAGCTCGCGCACCGGCACGCTTTCATCGACGACGCGATTGACGAAGCTGGTGTTGGCACCGTTCTCCAGCAGTCGGCGGACCAGGTACGGCAGCAGGTCCTCGTGCGTGCCCACCGGCGCATACACGCGGCAGGGCACGTTCAGGTTCTGCGGGCCGATCACCTCGGCGTACAGGTCGGTGCCCATGCCGTGCAGGCGCTGGAACTCGAACGGCCGGCCGTGCGCCAGGTGGTGCACGGCGGCGATCGAGTGCGCGTTGTGGGTGGCGAACTGCGGATAGACCAGCTCGCTGCCGGCATCGAACAGCTTGCGGGCGCAGGCCAGGTAGGACACGTCGGTGTTCGGCTTGCGCGTGTACACCGGATAGCCGGCCAGGCCGTTTTCCTGGGCGCGCTTGATCTCCGCATCCCAGTAGGCGCCCTTGACCAGGCGCACGTACCAGCGGCGATTGGCGGCGCGGGCGGTCTCGATCAGCCAGTCGATCACGAACGGCGTGCGCTTGGCATACGCCTGCACCACGATGCCCAGGCCGTTCCAGCCTTCCAGCGACGGGTGCTTGAAGACGTCGCCGATGATGTCCAGCGACAGCTCCAGTCGCTCCGCTTCCTCCGCGTCGACCGACAGCGCGATGCCATGCTTCATCGCCAGCTGCGACAGTTCCAGCAGTTTCTCGGTGAGTTGGCGGCGGGCCAGTTCGCGCTTGGCCACTTCGTAGCGCGGGTGCAGCGCGGACAGCTTCACCGAGATCGACGGCGCGTCGGTGTGGTTGGCGAACGGGCCACGTGCGCCGATCGCGGCGATCGCGCGGCGGTAGTCTTCCTGGTAGCGCTCGGCGGTGGCGGCGGTCAGCGCGGACTCGCCAAGCATGTCGTAGGAGTAGCGGTAGACCGCGTATTCCTTCTTCGCGCAGCGGTCGAGCGCCTCGTCGATGCTGCGGCCCATCACGAACTGGTGACCCATGATGCGCATGGCCTGGCGCACGGCAAGGCGGATCGCCGGTTCGCCCGCGCGGCCGACCAGCCGCTTCAGCGCGCCGGTGAAGTCGTGGCGGGTGTCCTCGGCGAGGTTGACCAGGTGTCCGGTCAGCATCAGGCCCCAGGTCGAGGCGTTGACGAACAGCGATTCGCTCTGGCCCAGGTGCTTCTTCCAGTCCGCGTCGCCCAGCTTGTCGCGGATCAGCTTGTCGGCGGTGGCCTTGTCCGGAATGCGCAGCAGGGCTTCGGCCACGCACATCAGCAGCACGCCTTCCTCCGAGGAAAGGTCGTACTGGCGCATGAAGGATTCGACCGCGCTCTGGTCGCTGGCGCGTGAGCGCACGCGGGTGACCAGGCCGGCGGCCACGTCGATCACCTGTTCGCGTTCGGCCGGCGGCAGGCTGGCCTGGACCAGCAGGTCGTTGATCGCTTCGGTCTCGTCGCGCAGCCAGGCCGCGGTAATGCGCGCGCGCGCGGGCGTGCAGTCGAGGGGAAGTTCGGGGCTGAGAATGGCTTGGGTCACGGGAAGCTTGCCAGAATCCGCTCGGGGCGGAGGGAAGCGCGGGATTGTACGCCGCGGCCTGCCGTTTCGGGCGGCTGCGGCCGCTTTCCGCAGGGGAAGCGAGCATGTCCGCAAGCCCTGCCCCGAGACGTGATCCAGGTCAACGGGGTGCGACATTCTTGCCCGTTGCGCCGCCGCGGCCTATCATTCCCGCGTTCCAGGCACGCCGGGTCCCCATGATCGTGCTTCGACCAGCTACCGCCGGCTTGCCCTGCGTGACGATGTGGCTCAAGCCCAATCGCACGCTCAGCCGGCGCGGTCTGCGTCGACTGATCATGGTTCTGGTAGCGCTGGTGCTGATGACGGCTGGACTGGGATCGTGGCAGGGGAATGTGTTCGCTCCGCTGTTTGCCCTGGTTGAATCCGCCGCCGTGGCCTTCGCCCTGAGCGTGGCCTGGCGGGCCGGTGACCGTAGTGAGCGCATCACTCTCGACGCCGTGTCGCTGGAGGTGCAATCGCTGCCAGGCCGGCGCCGCATGCGTTTCCAGTCGTACTGGGTGCGCGTGTTGCTGGAGCCCGCCAACGGGCGCCAGCGGCTGCTGCTGTCATCGCACGGGCGCGAGCTGGAGATCGGCGTTTTCCTGGCGGATCAGGAACGCGTCGAGCTGTCGAAGAAACTCATGGTGTTGCTGGCCGAATTCAATGGACAGCCACGCAAGCAGGTTCAACAAAGGTGCAAGACATGACATCTGGCGGCATCAGGCGATCATTCACGGCAGCGGCGGCTCTCGCCCTTGCATCGTTCGGCAGCGTGGCCCTGGCCGCCCCCGGTCCGTGGCAACTGAACATGGAGCGCGGCGCCAGCACCTGGTCGCCGGTGGCCTACCACCTCAACAACATCTCGCTGGCCGTGTGCACGGTGATCGGCGTGCTGGTGTTCGGGGCGATGTTCGTGGCGATGTTCCGCTTCCGCAAATCGCGGGGTGCGGTCGCCGAGAAGTGGTCACACAACACCATGGTGGAAGTCATCTGGACCACCATCCCGGTGCTGATCCTGATCACCCTGGCTTACCTGGCCACCGGCGGCCTCACCAGCTGGGCCGACACCACCGGCTCGCAGATGACCGTCAAGGTCACCGGCTACCAGTGGAAGTGGCGCTACGACTATGTCGATTACATGGGCAAGTCGATCGACAAGGTCGGCTTCATGTCCAAGCTGGATACGCAGAGCGACCAGACCCGCCAGCTCGGTTCGGGCATGGACCCGTTCGCGGTCAAGGTCGGCGACGAAAGCACCTACCTGCTGAATGTCGACAAGCCGCTGGTCGTGCCGGTCGACACCAAGATCCGCTTCGTGATCACCAGCGGCGACGTGATCCACTCCTGGTGGGTGCCGGCGACCGGCTGGAAGATCGACGCGATCCCCGGAATCATCAATGCCGCGTGGGCCAACTTCACCACGCCGGGCACCTATCGCGGCCAGTGCGCCGAGTTGTGCGGCCAGGATCACGGCTTCATGCCGATCGTGGTGGTGGTGAAGTCCAAGGCGGACTTCGCCAAGTGGCTGGCCGAGCAGGAGACGCAGTCCACCGCGCCCGCCGCCACGCCGCAAACAGCACAGGTCGCCACCCCGGCCGGTGGCAAGCAGGGCTGACCCGCGTCAGTCTCGTCGGCACGACTTCATTTCGCAGTTGCATTCCACTTTCAGGTTAGAGGTACGTCATGTCCCACGCAGCCACCCATGATCACCATGATGATCACCACGGCGCGCCGAAGAATTTCTTCCAGCGCTGGGTCATGTCCACCAACCACAAGGACATCGGCACGCTGTATCTGATCTTCGCGCTGACGATGTTCTTCATCGGCGGCAGCTTCGCGATGGGTATCCGTGCCG
The DNA here is from genome assembly GCF_040208325.1 of Rhodanobacter sp. IGA1.0. NCBI lineage: Bacteria > Pseudomonadati > Pseudomonadota > Gammaproteobacteria > Lysobacterales > Rhodanobacteraceae > Rhodanobacter > Rhodanobacter sp. IGA1.0. The sequence goes on along the minus strand of NZ_CP157948.1, from coordinate 3,473,430 downwards.
AGCTGTTCAAGCCCGGCATGCAGCTGATGCAGCCGTACTTCTTCAACCAGCTGACCACGATGCACGCGCTGGTGATGATCTTCGGCGCGATCATGCCGGCCTTCGTCGGCCTCGGTAACTGGATGATCCCGCTGATGGTGGGCGCGCCGGACATGGCGTTGCCGCGCATGAACAACCTGTCGTTCTGGATCCTGCCGTTCGCCTTCATCCTGATGCTGTCCACCCTGTTCATGCCCGGCGGTGGCCCGGCCGGTGGCTGGACCATGTATCCGCCGCTGGCGCTGCAGAGCGACTCGCTCGCCTACGTGGTGTTCGCGGTCCACCTGATGGGCATCAGCTCGATCATGGGCGCGATCAACATCATCGCCACCATCCTCAACATGCGCGCGCCGGGCATGGACCTGCTGAAGATGCCGGTGTTCGTGTGGAGCTGGCTGATCACCGCGTTCCTGCTGATCGCCGTGATGCCGGTGCTGGCCGGTGCGGTGACCATGCTGCTCACCGACAAGTATTTCGGCACCAACTTCTTCAACCCGGGCGGCGGCGGCGACCCCGTCCTGTACCAGCACATCTTCTGGTTCTTCGGCCATCCCGAGGTCTACATCATGATCCTGCCCGCGTTCGGGATCATCTCGGAAGTGGTGCCGACCTTCGCGCGCAAGCCGATCTTCGGCTACAAGGCGATGGTGTTCGCGATCGCCTGCATCGCCTTCCTGTCGTTCATCGTGTGGGCGCACCACATGTTCGCGGTCGGCCTGCCGCTGGGCGCGGAAATCTTCTTCATGTACGCCACCATGCTGATCTCGGTGCCGACCGGCGTGAAGGTGTTCAACTGGGTCGCCACCATGTGGGGCGGTTCGATGACGTTCGAGACGCCGATGCTGTTCTCGCTGGCGTTCATCATCCTGTTCACCATCGGCGGCTTCTCCGGCCTGATGCTGGCGCTGGTGCCGGCCGACTTCCAGTATCACGACACCTACTTCGTGGTGGCGCATTTCCATTACGTGCTGGTGACCGGCGCGCTGTTCGCGATCATCTCGGCGGCCTACTACTGGATGCCGAAGTGGACCGGCAACATGTACAGCGAGTTCTGGGGCAAGGTGCACTTCTGGAACAGCGTGATCTGGGTCAACGTGCTGTTCTTCCCGCAGCACTTCCTTGGCCTGGCCGGCATGCCGCGCCGCATCCCCGACTACAACGTCGCGTTCGCCAACTTCAACATGATCAGCTCGATCGGCGGCTTCCTGTTCGGCGCCACCCAGCTGATCTTCGTCGGCGTGCTGATCCACTGCGCGTTCTTCTCCAAGAAGAAGGCCACCGACCGCGTGTGGGAAGGTGCCAAGGGCCTGGAGTGGACCGTGCCGTCGCCGGCACCGCATCACACCTTCGAAGTGCCGCCGGTGATCAACGACGACGAACTGGCGCACGGTCACGTGAACGATTGACGGTTTTCGCGGCATCCTGGCCAGCGCCGGGATGTCGCACAGGAACAGGCAGCAGATGAAGCAGGAAACGACGAGGTCTCCGGTCGCCGATGGCGACGACAGTCGCCGCCGGGGCGTCCGACGCACCGTGACGGTGCTGGTGGCGATCGTGGCGTTCTTCTTCCTGATTTCGTTCGTGCAGATCGTGTTGATGAAGTAGTCGGTCGCGATTGCCACAGAGTTTTCACCGGTTCGCCGTGGCGGCGGCCGGCACGCAGTTCCCCGGGCGGCACGACGGGGCAGAGCCATCAAGAGAAATCCACGGGGTTACACCATGGGTCAGCAGCACGACGCTTATTTCGTACCGGCCAAGAGCCAGTGGCCGATTGTGGCCGCGGTGGTCATGTTCCTCACCGTGTTCGGTGCCGCGCACTGGCTGAATGCGGCGCCCGGTGAAGCCGGCTTCGGCAAGACCGTGCTGACCGTCGGCGTGATCGGCGTGTTTGCCATGTTCTTCGGCTGGTTCCGCTCGGTGATCCGCGAATCGCTGGCCGGCAGCTACAGCCACCAGGTCGACACCTCGTTCCGCATGGGCATGATGTGGTTCATCTTCTCCGAGGTGATGTTCTTCGGCGCATTCTTCGGTGCGCTGTTCTACATCCGCATGTTTTCCGTGCCGTGGCTCGGCGGTGACGGCCATGGCGTGCTGACCCACCAGTTCCTGTGGAGCGATTACGCTGCCGCGTGGGGCGCCAACGGCGGCAACGGCCCGGAACAGATCGGTGGTTCCTTCCACACCGTGCCGGCCTGGGGCCTGCCACTGCTGAACACGCTGATCCTGCTGACCTCCAGCGTCACCGTGACGATCGCGCACCACGCGCTGCGCGCGGGTCACCGCGGCAAGATCCTGCTGTTCCTGGGCCTCACCGTCCTGCTCGGCGCGACCTTCCTGTACTTCCAGGCCCACGAGTACATGGAGGCCTACCGCGAGCTCAACCTGACCCTGCACAGCGGCGTCTATGGCTCGACCTTCTTCATGCTGACCGGCTTCCATGGCCTGCACGTGACGCTGGGCACGATCATGCTGGCGGTGATCTGGTTCCGCGTGCTGGCGGGTCACTTCAACAAGGAGCACCACTTCGGTTTCGAAGCCGTGGCCTGGTACTGGCACTTCGTCGACGTGGTCTGGCTCGGCCTGTTCATGTTCGTCTATATCCTCTGACGCAAGGTCCTTCTCGCGAAGAGCAAGACCGGCCGTCCGGGCCGGACTCTTCAGAAGAGCGACGCGAGGCCCTCTCGCGGAGAGCAGGGCCGAAAACAACAAAAAACCCGCCATTGGCGGGTTTTTTGTTGCTGGCGAGTCCGTCTCGGCGGGCGGGCCGGCGGTACAACCGCTACAATTACTGGCCGACGTCGTGCGGATGGATCCAGCCCATCTTCCAGCCGATGATCACCATCGCGATCAGGAGCAGGGACAGGCCGATGCGGCGGGTCAGGGCCCATACCGTGCGTCGGTCGTCGTCCTGATCCTTCATCATGAAGAACAGCGCCTGGCCGAGGCTGAAGATCACCACCAGCAGCACCACGACCAGCGCAAATTTATAGACGGTTTCCACGTGATTGATCCGATCCAGTTCGACATGCCCAGTATAGCGGTCGCTGGCAGGCGCCCGGCGTGAGCGGTTTTCGCCGTCCGTCGTGGTGGGCGCTGCTGCTGACCGTGGCCGGAGCCTTGCTGTTCGTGCGTCTGGGCTTCTGGCAGCTGCATCGTGCCGACTTCAAGGAAGCCCTTCTGCGACGGTATGCCGCGGCGGCCACGGCACCCGTACAGGACTTCCCGCCGGCGTCGGGCTCGTCGATGCCGGCGGCGGACCGCTTCGCGCGGGTGCGGGTTCACGGCCGTTACCTGGCCGACCGCATCTACCTGCTGGACAACCCGAAGCACGACGGGCTTGGCGGGGTCGAGGTCTTCGTGCCGCTGGCGCTGCATGGCGACTCGCGTCTGCTGCTGGTCGACCTCGGCTTCCTGCCCGGCAACGGCAATGGCAAGACGCCCCAGCTGCCGCCGCTACCCGCCGGCGAGGTGACCTTGCAGGGCCTGTACGTGCCGCCGCCGCCGTCGGGCTTCGAGATGGGCGGCAACGCGCTGGCCCGCCAGGCGGGCTGGCCAAAGACCACGATCTTCCTCGACACCAGCGAAGTCGCGCGCGATCTCGGCCAGCCCCTGTATCCGCACCTGCTGGCGCTGGATGCCGACCCTGCGTCGATCTACGTGCGCGTGCACACGCTCGATTTCTCCTCGATGCCGCCGGCGCGGCATCGGGCCTATGCCTTCCAGTGGTTCACCTTTGCGCTCGCCGCGGTGGTGATCCTGCTGGTCGTGCATCGCAAGCGCAAACCGCGCAAACCCGATTCCACCAGAGTTGAAGACGTCCGATGAATGCTGTCGATCCCGCCGCCGTGCGCAAGAGCCGAATCTTCCTGGTGCTGGTCGCCCTGGTTTTCGCCGCACCGATGATCGCCGCCACCCTGCTGGGCTGGGCGGGCTGGATGCCCGGCACCAAGGGCAACGGCGAGGCGATCGTGCCGCAGCGCAACTTCGTGGCCGAGCAGTTGCGCGTGGAGCTTGCTGACGGAAAGACCTATGCGTGGCGCGACAGCTCGCCGCGCTTCACCCTGGTGGCGCTGGCCGGCCCGGACTGCGCGGCGCATTGCTTCGAGACGCTGACCGGGATCGCCAAGGCGCGGGTCATGCTCAATCGCAATCAGTCGCGCCTGCGTCTGCTCTACATCGGCGCGCCGCCGGCGGATGCGAACCAGCGCACCGCGATGCAGGCTTACTGGATCTTCGGTCGCGATGTCGAAGGCAAGCTGGCCACGTATGTACCCTCCACGCCGGACAGCATCAGTGCGGTGCTGGTCGAGTCCAATGGCACCGCGCTGTCGCGGTATCCGGCAGGTTTCGATGTGCCCGGCCTGTTGCGCGACATGCTGAAGGTGATCAAGTGATGTCCCGGCATGCGGTGAAGGCATTGCGCTGGCTGGCCCTGTTCGCCACCGTGTTCGCGTTCGGGCTGGTGATGTTCGGCGCGTTCGTGCGGCTGTCCAACGCCGGCCTGTCCTGCCCGGACTGGCCGACCTGCTACGGCCAGGTGACCTGGCCGCAGCACGCGCAGGCGGTGGCCCACGCCGATGCGAGCTTCCCCGATCGTCCGTACGAAGCGCACAAGGCCTGGCGCGAGCAGGTGCACCGCTTCCTCGCCGGCACCCTGGGCGTGATGGTGCTGCTGCTGGCCGTGCTGGCGAGCTGGCGCCGTCGCGCTGCGCTGCTGGCAATCGTTGCCGGGGCGCTGTTCGCGGCGCTCGGGGTGGGCCTGTACATGCGCGGCGAACACCTGTGGTCGTCGCTGCTGGCCGCCTGCGCGATCGCGCTGCCGCTGATCGCCGCGGCCCGGCTGCCGCGTCCGGGCGCATGGAGGATCTGCGTGCTGGCGCTGGCGGTGATCATCTTCCAGGCCATGCTTGGCATGTGGACGGTGACCCTGCTGTTGAAGCCGGTGGTGGTGATGGGCCACCTGCTCGGTGGCATGGCCACGTTCGCCTTGCTGGCCTGGGCCGCGCTGCGCTTCGCGGGCGTGGCCGCGGCGGACGACCGGCATGCCGGCTTGCGCCGCTGGGTCGCGCTCGGCGTGGTGCTGCTGTTCTGCCAGATCGCGCTGGGCGGCTGGACCTCCGCGAACTACGCCGCGCTGGCCTGCGGCTATGGTCCGGGCTCGTTCCCGCAATGCCTCGGCCAGTGGACGCCGCCGACCGATTTCCACGAAGGCTTCGTGCTGTGGCGCGGCATCGGCGTGAACTACGAGGGTGGCGTGCTGGACATGGCCGCGCGCAGCGCGATCCAGATCGCCCACCGGATCGGCGCGCTGGTGGTGTTCTGCTACCTCGGCGCGCTGGCGGTTGGCGCGGCGCGGCGCGGCCTGCGCCTGGCCGGCCTGGCGATCGTTCTGGCGCTGGCGATCCAGGTCATGCTGGGCATCAGCAACATCTACCTGGGCCTGCCGCTGCCGGTGGCGACTGCACACAATGGCGGTGCGGCCCTGCTGCTGTTCACCCTGCTGGCCACGCTGGCGCGTACGCAGCGGCAAGCAGGAGGCGCCTCCCCGCCCTGACGGGAGGGCCCGCACGCTGAAAAGCCTCGCGGAAACCGGGGTATCTGGTCGGGCGGATGTCCGTTGAGGTATACAAGCCACCAATGGTATCCGTGGTGATGCCACCCCCATCGCGAAGGAGTGCCCTCATGAAGACTAACGCGTACATGGTGCTGTTCGGTTTCTCGTTGGGTTGCCTTGTCGGGATCGGCAGCGCAATGGCGCAGGAGCGGGCACAGAAGGGACAGGCTCCCGGCCGGCTGGAAATGAGTCAGCAGGTACGCGCCGCGAACGCCGATTCATTTGACGAGAAGGCGACCGAAGCCCTTCGCCATTCGCGCAAGAAGCCGTCAATGACGCCGTTGCAGTCGACGGACATGTTCCTGCAGTTGGACAAGAACCACGACATGCTGCTGACGCGGTCGGAGGTTCCGGAAAAGATGACCATCCTGCGTGCGCAGTTCGAAAAATACGATCTGGATCACGATCATCGCCTCAACTATTCGGAGTTCGCCAATTACACCGACACGATGCCCAGTGAACTTGCCGGGGCACCGTGAGCCTGGGTGGCGATCCGGCCGGCTCCGCTCGTGAGGTATTACACTACGCGGCCAGCCACCCGTTGCCGAATGTTCACGTGAATCCGCATCTCTCTCAATACCTGCAATTGACGAAGCCACGCATTGTCGCGTTGTTGGTGTTTTGCGCCGTGATTGGCATGTTTCTCGCCGTTCCGGGTTTGCCGCAATGGCAGGCGCTGGTGTTCGGAACACTGGGTATCTGGCTGGCATCTTCTTCCGCAGCCGCGTTCAACCAGCTGATCGACCAGCGCATCGACAAGGTGATGGTGCGCACCTCGCACCGTCCGCTGGCGACCGGAGAGCTCAACGTGAGGCAGGTCTTCGTCTTCGCGTCAGTTCTCGGAATCGCCTCGATGGTGGTTTTGATGCTGCTGGTCAACACGCTGACCGCGGTGCTGACTTTTGCCGGATTGATCGGGTATGCGGTGATCTACACCGCGTTTCTCAAGCGCGCGACGCCCCAGAACATCGTGATCGGTGGCCTCGCCGGCGCCATTCCGCCGGTGCTCGGCTGGACTGCTGTCACGGGTTCCCTGCATCCATATGCATTGCAGCTGTGCCTGATCATCTTCGTGTGGACACCACCGCATTTCTGGGCGCTGGCAATTTTTCGGCGCGAAGACTATTCGCGCGCTCAGGTGCCGATGTTGCCGGTGACCCACGGGGTGGCGTTCACCCGCTGGCACATTCTGTTCTACACCGTACTGCTGGTGCTGGTGACCCTGTTGCCTGCGCTGACGGGGATGAGCGGGCTGGTCTACCTCGGCGGCGCCGTGGTGCTGGGCGGGGCGTTCCTGTATTACGCAGTGCGTCTGTTGAATCCGCCCGACGAGCTGTACGCGATGAAGGTATTCAACTACTCCATCATCTATTTGATGGCCTTGTTCGCGTTTCTGCTGGCTGACCACTGGCTGACAGACCCGCTCATGCATCTTGAATTGGCGCAACAGCGGGCGATCTGATCGCGCTGCCGCGTTCCGGCTCGCTGGTTCTGCTGTTCCGATGGCCTTCGAGGCGGGACACCGCGTCAGCGGTCAGAGCTGATTCCGGCCGAGCCAAGCAGCTCCTGCAATTCGCCCAACTGTGCCGCGTACTTCTTCCAGCGCCCCACCGCGGCCTGATGGATCGGTGCGCGCACCTGCACTGCGCTGGCCGTGGTCGCGGGTGCCCTGTTGTGCTCGGAGTGCAGGCATGCGTCGTTCCAAGGAAGGCGGCAATGTTCCAGCAACTGGCGGGTGCTGGTCTCGGGCTCCGTCACCAGGGTTTCATAGTCCACCTCAAGGATGCGGCCAGGCAGGACACGTTGCCAGTGCGCCATCAATCGGTCGAAAAGGATGTAATAGCGACCGGTGTCGAGCAGGTCGAAAGAGTAGCCGTGGAGCGGCGAACTCTCCGTAAACGGCTCACGAAAATTGCTGAGGCAACTGTCCAGTGGATTGCGTCGCAAACAAATCATCTTCGCGTTGGGCAAGGCGTTCGCGATGAAGCCGGCATAGAGAAAATTGTGAGGCAGTTTGTCGATGAATCGCGGCTTCAGGCTGGTCGCGGGTCGCGTGCTGGAGAGATAGAGATCGCCCAGCTGCTGCCAGTGAATATGGCGAGTGCGATCGATCACGTTCGCATCCAGCATCACCGGAGAGCGGCCACCGGAAAGACGCTCCAGCATGACGCCGAAGTTTTGCAGTTCACCCGCTGCATAGACTTCCGGGTGACTGGACAGAATGCGCTCGACCAGAGTGGTGCCTGTGCGCGGCATGCCCATGACGAAGATTGGCTCATCGGACAGACAGGCCGATGGCTGCGGCTGGACTTCGGGAAAGCGGTGGATCAGCGCCTCCACCACAGCTTCATCGCGTTGAATCGAATATTGCCTTGCGCCGCGGTTTGCAGCCTTGCCGGTCACCAGATGTTCAAATGCCTTGGCATACTCGCCAAGATCTTCGTATTCCTTGGCCAGTGCCGTGTGCAGTTGGAACTTTGCACGCGGATCATCCGCCTGCCGTGCGAGTGCCCGAAGGTGTTCGACATGGTTGCGGGCCGGGCTCTGTCGGCGCAGCCGCGAACGCACGTTGTACGCAGGCCAGTAGTCCGGTGCCAGCGCCAGACAGGCGTCAAGCTCGCGTTCGGCCAGCACGACATCACCGCTCAATACCAGCGAGGTGGCGTAATTGAAGCGACAGGTCGGATTGTCGGGGAGCAGGCCTGCGGCCCGTCGATATAGTACACCGGCCCGCTCATGCGCATGGCACTGCATGTAGACCGTCCCCAGCAGATCCAGCAGCATCGGATCGGCGGGATCCAGGGACAATGCGACATTGGCAACCTGCAACGCTTCGCCGGTGCGATGGGCGCGTACAAGTGCCCGGGCGAACTGCACCGCATAACCGGCATGCCGTGGCTGCAAACTCGCTGCCTTGTGTAGATGTTCGAGTGCCTGGGGCAACCGACGCAGAGCCATGGCTGCCAGACCGGCCACGTAGTTGGCTTCGGGGTGCCGCGGATCGACCTGCAGTACGCGCATGGCAAGCGAACCGGCCTGCTGCGAGTCCCCCCGGTTCAACGCGGCGCCGGCTTGGGCCAGGAGCTCCTCTGGGGGGTGGTGCGACGTCGCGTTGGTCATGGGATTTCGCAGCTGATTCGGTTGGTGTCGGCGCCGTGCGGTCGATCCGGTTCAGGCACTCCCGGCGCGCGGTAGTCGGGCAATATAGCAAGACGGCGATTTCGCATGGCGGCAAACGACGCGGCGTTTGCCGATTGACACCCGCGCGGCGCCGCACCAAAATGCGCGCGCCCTCCGGCGCGCTTGCGCCGGCCGGCTTCCTGTCCTGACTAACCAAGGCATATGGACGTTTACCCTAGTCGCAACGTCGACATCCGCTCGCTTCGGGTGCCGGCGCCGCATAACAAGTTGAACGCCTGCGGCGACCGCCTGCGGTCGGCTGGTGCTTTCCGCTAGGGAAAGTCCGGCCCACTCCTGAGGACGCCACCGGCGTCGTCATGAGGAGATGGGCTGATGAAGCTCCTTCACGATTTTTTCCGCCTGCACCTTGCAGGCCGGCGCGCGCCCGCCGTTCGCGGCGGGGCCGCCATGCCCGAATTCAGCGTGACCGTGCCCGCGCCCCTGCCGGGCACGCAAGACGTGGCTTGCGCAGAGCGCGACAGCCGTGGCACCGCTCGCCGCGAACCGGCGTCCTTCCTGAAATCCTCCCGTCATCACCGCCGCGGTGCCACGCGCTGATGAAGGCCGGAATCCGCCATCCCGGGTGGCCTCCGCCATCGCCAGGGCCGGCGTAGCCGGCGCCGGCGGGCGCCGTGCGCCGCCCGCCGAAACAGCTTCCGAGTCCCTGCAACTCCTGTTGACGTGACGCCGGCCCGACGTGGCTGGCGCTTCGCCGCATCGCATTCCGCCCCACGGAAACGAAACATGAGCAAGATCCTTCCCACGCCCGCCCACCGCCCGGGTGGCAAGGCCGCCGTCGTGGCCGCGCACGCGTTTCGCGAAAACAGCGCCTTGCTGGCCGAGCTGGAAACCTCGACCGGCGGGCTCGGCGCCGCCCGGATCGAGGCGCGCCTGCATCGCGACGGGGCGAACGAGGTCTCGCACGAAAAGCCGCCCCACTGGACGCTGCAGCTGCTGCACGCCTTCAGGAACCCGTTCATCGTGGTGCTGCTGGTGCTGGCCGGCGTGCAGCTGTTCACCGACGGCGGCGACCTCACCGGGCCGCTGATCATTGCGGTGATGGTCGGCATCAGCGTGCTGCTGAGCTTCACCCAGGAATACCGTTCGACGCGCGCCGCCGAAAGCCTGAAGGCGATGGTGCGCAACACCGCCACGGTGACGCGGCGCGCCTCCGACGGCCACAGCGAGCAGCTCGAGGTGCCGGTGGTCGAACTGGTGGCCGGCGACATCGTGCACCTGGGTGCGGGCGACATGGTGCCTGCCGACCTGCGCCTGCTCGGCGCCAAGGACCTGTTCATCAGCCAGGCGATCCTCACCGGCGAATCGCTGCCGGTCGAGAAGTCCGCGCCCACGCCTGCCCGCGTCGATCCCGCCGCCGGCGGCAATCCGCTGGACCTGGCCAGTGTCTGCTACATGGGCACCAACGTGGTCAGCGGCACCGCCACCGCCGTGGTGGTGGCCACCGGCATGCAGACCTACCTGGGCTCGCTGGCGCACAGCATGTCGGGCCAGCGCGTGCAGACCAGCTTCGATCGCGGGGTGAACTCGGTCAGCTGGCTGCTGATCCGCTTCATGCTGGTGATGGTGCCAGTGGTGATCGCGATCAACTGGATCGACAAGGGCAGCTTCCTGCAGGCCTTCCTGTTCGGCCTTTCCGTCGCGGTGGGCCTGACTCCGGAGATGCTGCCGCTGATCGTCACGGCGAACCTGTCCAAGGGTGCGCTGGCGATGTCGCGGCGCAAGGTGGTGGTGAAGCGGCTCAACGCGATCCAGAACTTCGGCGCGATGGACGTGCTGTGCACCGACAAGACCGGCACGCTGACCCTGGACAGGATCGTGCTGGAGCGCCATCTCGACCTCGACGGCGAGGAGTCGGACGAGGCACTGGAATACGGCTACCTCAACAGCCGCTTCCAGACCGGCCTGAAGAACCTGATGGACAAGGCAGTGCTGGAGCATCGCGACCTTGAGTCGGCGGCCCGGCGCTATCGGGTGATCGACGAAATCCCGTTCGACTTCCAGCGCCGGCGCATGTCGGTGGTGGTCGCCGACGGCGACGGCGAGCATGTGCTGATCTGCAAGGGCGCGGTCGAGGAGATGCTGTCGATCTGCGCATTCGCGAAAACCGGCGACATCACCGAGCCGCTGACCGACGAGCGCCGCCGCGAGATCAAGGCGATGACCCACCGCCTCAACGAGGATGGCCTGCGCGTGCTGGTGGTCGCGGTGCGGCGCGAACCCGCGCACGCGCGCCCCTACGGCGTGGCCGACGAAAGCGGTCTGGTCGCGGTTGGCTGCCTGGCCTTCCTCGATCCGCCGAAGGATTCGGCCGCCACCGCGATTCGCGCGCTCAACCAGCACGGCGTCGAGGTCAAGGTGATCACCGGCGACAACGAGGCGGTGACACGCAAGATCTGCCGCGAGGTCGGGCTCGACGTCACCCATTCGGTCGAGGGCCGCGAGATCGAGGTTCTGGACGATGCCGCACTGGACACCCTGGTGGCACGTGTCACCGTGTTCGCCAAGATGTCGCCGTTGCAGAAGGCCCGCGTGGTGCGTTCGCTGCAGCGGCTCGGCCACACCGTCGGCTTCCTCGGCGACGGCATCAACGATGCGCCGGCACTGCACGACGCCGACGTCGGCATCTCGGTGGATACCGCCACCGACATCGCCAAGGAATCGGCCGACATCATCCTGCTGGAAAAGAACCTGATGGTGCTGGAGGAGGGCGTGCTGGAAGGACGCGTCACCTTCGGCAACATCATGAAGTACATCAAGATGACCGCCAGCTCGAACTTCGGCAACGTGTTCAGCGTGCTGGTGGCCAGCGCCTTCCTGCCGTTCCTGCCGATGCTGCCGCTGCAGATCCTGGTGCAGAACCTGCTGTACGACATCTCGCAGCTGTCGATTCCGTTCGACCGCATGGACGAGGAATACCTGAGCCGGCCGCGCAAGTGGGATGCCGGCGACATCGGCCGTTTCATGGTGTGGATCGGCCCGGTCAGCTCGATCTTCGACATCACCACGTTCTGGCTGATGTGGCACGTCTTCGGCGCCAGCACGGTCGCCCACCAGTCGCTGTTCCAGTCCGGCTGGTTCATCGAGGGCCTGCTGTCGCAGACTCTGATCGTGCACATGATCCGCACCCGGCGCATCCCGTTTGTGCAAAGCATTGCCGCCGCTCCGGTGCTGGGCCTGACCCTCGCGGTCATCGTGATCGGCATGCTTATCCCGTTCAGCGCACTGGGCGCGAAGATCGGCATGGCACCCCTGCCACCGATGTATTTCGCCTGGCTGGCGCTGACCCTGGTCAGCTACTGCGTGCTCACCCAGCTGATGAAACTGATCTACATCCGACGGTACGGCCGCTGGCTATGACCCGCTCGGCGCTCCGGCCTTTTTTGTCGAAGTTCATTCTGTGCGCGATGCTCTTGCTTTGCCCGTAGCATTCAAAGCGAAAAGCTTTCGTCTGCCTATGGCAGCCGAGCCACCTTTCTCTGAGTGGCCAGAGAAACGTGGCCCAAAGAGAGGCCACCCCGCTTCCGCGCCTCGCAGGCATCCTGCCTGCGAGGTTCGCGTGCGGGTTACGGGGTTTGTCGACAGTGCATCCTGCCCTGACGCCAAACTGCCTGACATCCATGTCAGGCACCCTGCGGGCTGATCCTCCACCCGCCCGCCGCTGCAGAGGGGTCCCGGGTAGAGCAGCGGGCCATCGTGGCCCGCACTTTTCAGAAGAGCCGGATCAAGAGCAAAGCGGCGGCGACCCGGAGCTTTTGCTTCGGCTCTGGCTTTTGCCTTTGCCTTTCAGCTTCATCACCGAGTGCGGGCCACGATGGCCCGCTGCTTTACCCGGGGTCCCTTGTGCGGCGGTGAGACGGGGACGACAGGCCGCGCAGCGGGAGTCGACAGGACGTCGACTCCTTTTCGCACGGGCAGGAGGCCCGTTCGAAAAGCCCGGCCCCGGCTCACGGACTTGTTGGGCAGGATGCCCAACAAGCGTCAAGCGGGGTGGCCTTCTCTTTTGGTTACTTTTCTCTTGGCCACGCAAGAGAAAAGTGACTCGGTCGCCGAAGGCGATCGACCGCTCTGCACTTGAGCTTTTGAGTCGCATCGGTAAGGAGAAAAGTAACGTGCCCTCTGCAGGATGACGTCTGAATCCAGCAAAAGCATCGCGTGCGAAACAACCGCTCGACGACACCCCCGAATCAATCCGCGTCGCGATCATCCTCGCCAACGCGGCGCACCCCGCGCGTCGCATATCGACGCGCCACCACTGCGCACACCACCAGTTGCAGCTGATGGAAGATCATCAGCGGCAGCACCAGCGCGCCGAGGCCGCCGAGCTGGCCGGCGAACAGGATCTTGGCCATCGGGATGCCGCTGGCCATGCTCTTCTTCGAACCGCAGAAGACGATCGTGATCTCGTCCTCGCGGGAGAAGCCCAGCCGTCGTGCGGCGCAGGCCAGGATGGGCATCATCAGCGCCAGCAACAGGCCGCACATCGCCAGGGTGGACAGCAGCGCCGAGAGCGGCGTGTCGCGCCACAGGCCTTCGACCACTGCCGCGCTGAAGGCGGTGTAGACCACCAGCAGGATCGTGCCGCGGTCGGTGTAGCCGAGCACGGGCTTGTGCCGATCGATCCAGCCACCGATCCAGCGCCGCGCGCCATGGCCGAGCGCGAACGGCAGCAGCAACTGCAGCACGATGTCCAGCACGCCTTGCCACGAGGCGCCGCCGCCGCGGGTGGCCAGCAGCAGGCCGACCAGCAGCGGGGTCAGCGCGATGCCGATCAGGTTCGACATCGAGGCGCTGACCACGGCGGCCGGGACATTGCCGCCGGCGATCGAGGTGAACGCGATCGACGATTGCACGGTCGAGGGCAGCGCGCAGACGAACAGCAGACCGAGGTAGAGATCCGGCGTGAGCAGCGCGTGGCCCAATGGTCGCAGCGCCAGGCCCAGCAGCGGGAACAGCACGAAGGTGCCGGTGAACACGGTGAGGTGCAGCCGCCAGTGGCTCAGCCCCTGCATGATGGCCGAGCGTGGCAGCTTGGCGCCGTGCAGGAAGAACAGCAGCGCGATGGCCGCGTCGGTGATCCCGTCGAAGATCCGCGCCAGCTCGCCACGGCAAGGCAGCAGCGAGGCCAGCATGACGGTGGCGAGCAGGGCGAGGGTGAAAGGGTCCGGCAGCAGGCGACGCGACGACATGTCGGGTAGTCAGTCCAGCCCGCACTGGTCGCGGTGCTTCCGGCGCCACCACAGCACCAGTCCGATCAGCGCGAGAATGCCGACCAGGGCCCACAGGCTGCTCTGGCCGCGATGGATCCACTTCACCAGCCATGCATGGTTGTCGGCGCCCAGGAAGCCTAGGTAGACCCAGAACGGCACGCTGATCAGCGCGGCCACGGTGTCGATCAGCAGGAAGCGCAGGAACGACACGCGATGGGTCATGCCGGCGGTGAGGTAGATGGTGGTGCGCATGCCGGGCAGGAAGCGGGCGAAGAACAGCACGCGGTTGCCGTAGCGCTGGAACTTGTCCTGCACCTTGCAGTAGCGCGAGGGCGTGAGGATGCGCGCCACGAAACGCCACTTCAGGATGCGCGCGCCGTAATGGTGGCCCAGCAGGAAGATCGCGCAGTCGCCCAGCAGCACGCCGAACATCGCCAGGGCGACCATCACGTGGACGTTTGCATAGCCCAGCCCGGCGATCACGCCGCCGGCGACCAGGGTGATGTCTTCGGGCAGCGGCAGGCCGGCGCCACAGATCATCAGCGCGAGGAAGACGGCAACGTAGCCGTTCTCGGCAAAAATCGTGACGAGGTGTTGCAACAGATCCATCAGTAATCCCGTGCGTCCTGCGTGATCCGCCAGGACGAAGGCAGGCATGATCCCACACCCGCATGACTGCCCGTCCGCGGCGTTACGCCAAAGTGCGCGACGTGGCCGTGCCTGCGGCAGTTCACCGCAGTCACGCCGACGCCACCGGCGGGCGCACGCGGGCGGCCAGCAGTTCGCGCAGTTCGGCCTTCTCGGCGCTGTCCAGCGCGCCTTCGCGGCTCTTCGCGGTGAGCGCATCGCGGCGCTGGGTGACCGCCTGGTCTTCCATGCGCTGCAGGGCATCGAAGAATTCCGCCGCTTGGGCCTCGGCTTCGCCGACGACCGTAGCCGCCATCAGTTTCTGCAGCGACGGGTATTCGGGGCGCTCGGCGAAATGTTCCACCAGCATCGCCGGATTGATGCCGGGCCGTGCGCGCGCCAGGTCGAGCAATTCGGCCAGCAGTTCCACGCCGGGCTTGTCCAGGCGCAGGAAGCGATAGGGCTTTTCCACCTGGTCGGCCAGGCCGGGCTGGGCCAGCAACAGCGAGATTGCGCTGCGCACCAGGCTGCGCTGCACCGCGGTGGGGCGTTGCACCGCGCGGTGCGCGGCCGGGTCGGCCTGCAGCATCGCCCGCGCGCCGCTGCGCTTTTCCAGCTCCTGCGCCATCAGGTCGCGGAATGCGCCGTCGGGCAGCTTGCCGATCAGCGGACGAGCGCGCTCGGCCAGCCTGGCACGGCCGTCGAGGCTGGCCATGTCGACGTCGTGCGACAGTTCGTTGAAGAAATAGTCCGACAGCGGCATCGCTTCCCGGATGCGCTTCTCGAAGCCATCCTTGCCCTCCTTGCGCACCAGCGAGTCCGGGTCCTCGCCGTCGGGCAGGAAGAGGAAGTACGCCTGGCGACCGTCGCGCAGGCGCGGCAGCGCGGATTCCAGCGCCTTCCACGCGGCGGCGCGGCCGGCGCGGTCGCCGTCGAAGCAGAACACCACGTCCGGCGCGGCACGGAACAGCACCTCGGTGTGTTCCGGCGTGGTCGCCGTGCCCAGCGTGGCCACCGCAATCGGCAGCCCGGCCTGGTGCAGCGCGATCACGTCCATGTAGCCCTCGACCACCACGATGCGGGCCAGGCTCTGGTTGGCCTGCTTCACCTGCCACAGCGCGAAGAGTTCGCGGCCCTTGTGGAACAGCGGGGTCTCGGGCGAGTTGAGGTATTTCGGAGATTGTTCGGAGCTCAGGACGCGGCCGCCGAACGCGATCACCCTGCCGCGGCGGTCGAGGATCGGGAACATCAGTCGCTCGCGGAAGCGGTCGTACTTGCTGCCGCGCTCGCTGGAGGCGACCATGCCGGCCTCGTTCAGCAGCTCCATCCGGCGCGGCGTGTTGCCCAGCGCCTTGATCACGCCGTCGTAGCCGGCCGGTGCCCAGCCGAGGCGGAAACGCCTGATCGTCTCGGCGTCCAGTCCGCGCTTCTTGCAATAGGCCTGGGCATCGCCGCTGCGCGGCAGCTCGCCTTCGTACCAGCCGGCGGCGGCATCCAGCAGCGCGTAGAGATCGGTCTTGTCCTCGCGGGGCGCCGCTTCGCGGCCGCCTTCGCGGGGCACGGTCAGGCCCACCGTCTGCGCCAGCTCCTCGACGGCGTCGGGAAACTCCAGCCGGTCGTAGTCCATCAGGAACTTGATCGCGCTGCCGTGCACGCCGCAACCGAAGCAGTGGAAGAACTGCTTGGCCGGGCTGACGTAGAACGACGGCGAGCGCTCGTTGTGGAACGGACAGCATGCCGTCCACTCGCGTCCGGCCTTCTTCAACGGCACCCGCCGCTCGATCACGTCGACGATATCGACGCGGGCAAGCAGTTCATCGATGAAGCTGTCGGGGATCAGGCCACGCATAAGCGGCCTAGTTTAGTCGGTCGGCGCCCCCGCCGCGTCCGCGGACTGCGCTAATCTCGGCCGGGGTCTCAACGGGAATGTGACGACGATGGCTGGATGGCTGTTCCGCCCGGCGGCCGCCTCCGACGTGGAGGCGGCGGTGCCGCTGATCCACAGCTCGGGGCCGGCGGCCTTCGACTATGTTTTCGCGGTGCCGGGCGTGGGTGATGCGCAGGCCTTCCTGCGGCGGGCCTTCGTCGACGGCGCGGGCGAGTTTGGCTGGCGCAACCACGTGGTGGGCGAGCGTGATGGTGTGGTGGTGGCGGTCGGGGCGGGCTACGGCGGCGACACCAAGTGGCCGTTCACCCTGGCGGCGGCGCGGCAGATCGTGCGCCATTTCGGCTGGCGTCATGCGCCCGGGGTGATCGGGCGTGGCCTGCGCACGGAATCGGTGATCCCGCCGCCGGCCGGTGACCTGTATTACCTGGGGCATCTGGGTGTGAGCCCGGCCCTGCGCGGCAAGGGTGCGGGCACCGCCCTGGTCGCCCACCTGCTGGCGCAGCGGCCGGCGGCTGCGCTCGGCCCCGTCGTGCTGGACGTGGCCGTGACCAATCCCGATGCCCAGCGCCTCTATCAGCGGCTGGGGTTCGTGGTGACCGCCGAGCGCCCATCGAAGCTGGCCAATCCGCAGGGCCTCGTGCCGGGCCACCGGCGCATGCAATGGCAGGCGCCGGCGGAGCACGACTAGAGGATGTGGAAGACGCCGATCACCGCCAGCAAGGCCAGCAGGAACAGGATCACGAAGCAGGCGAACAGCACCTTGGCGATGGTCGCGCTGGCGCCCGACACGCCACCGAAGCCGAGCCAGCCGGTGACCAGCGAGATGATGGCGAAAATGATGGCCCACTTCAGCATGACGATCTCCTGCAACGGTTGTGCGGTGGGATTCCACCGCCTCGGCACGCTTTGTAACGTGAGTGGCGTGAAGCCGATGCATCACGCCGCTTGCCCGCGCCGTCTGGCCGCGGCAAGCTGCCGGGCCAGCCGGGAGTGACGAATCGTGGTGATCAACGCGGTGATGATGGTGATGCAGCGGAAGATTGTCCGCGCCTTCGAACGGGCGGCGGCGACCACGCCCGCCACCGCGTGCCGCCCGGAACAGCTGGGCCTGAAACAGGGCGTGGCCTGGTATCCGCTGGTGCAGCACGCGGTGCTGCGCTGCCCCGGCGAGGGGCGTTATTTCCTGGACGTGGCGAACTGGCAGCGGCTGCGCCGACGTCGCCAGCGCGTGGCGCTGGTGGTGCTGGCGATCCTGCTCGGCCTGCTGGCGTTGATGGTGCTGTTGCGACAGGGCTGAGGCAGCGCATGCCGCGAACGGAGATCAGCCGGCCAGGCGGCTCTTGATGCGGCCCGACACCACGCCCATGTCGGCGCGGCCGGCGGCCTTCTCCTTCACCGCAGCCACCACCTTGCCCATGTCGCGCGGCGAGCTGGCCCCGGTTTCGGCGATGGCAGCGGTGATCAGCGCGTCGATCTCGGCCTCGTCCAGCTTGGTGGGCAGATAGGTCTCGATCACCACCATCTCGGCGCGCTCGATCGCCGACAGGTCGTCGCGACCGGCCGCGTCGAACTGGCTGACCGAGTCCTTGCGCTGCTTCATCATCTTCTCGAGCGTGGCCAGCACCTGGACGTCGTCGAGTTCGATCCGCTCATCGACCTCGCGCTGCTTGATCGCGGCCAGCATCAGCCGGATCACGCCCAGCTGGTGCTTTTCGCCGGCGCGCATGGCGTTCTTCATGTCTTCGGTGAGCTGCTGCTTGAGCGTCATGGACGGGGCCTTATGGGATGAATGGACCATTCTACGGAAACGACAAAGCCGGCGTTGCCCCTGGGGACAACACCGGCCATGTCGTATCGGCTGTGCCTGCGGTGGCTGCGAGCGGCTCTCGTCGAAGAGCTGGCGCCGACCGTGTTTCCGGGTGCGCAGCGCCGGGGCGCCGCATGACCTGCCGGGCGACAGGTCGGGAAACTCAGTACAGGCGAACCTTGCGCGAAACGTCGCGCGACAGACGGCGCAGGTGACGCTTCACGGCGGCAGCGCGCTTGCGCTTGCGTTCCTGGGTCGGCTTCTCGTAGAACTCGCGCTTGCGCGTTTCGGCCAGGACGCCGGCCTTTTCGCAGGTACGCTTGAAACGACGCAGTGCGATCTCGAACGGCTCGTTCTCGCGAACTTTTACGTTGGGCATGGAAACTCCGGGTGGTAATCTGCCTGCTCTTGCAGGACAGTGGAATGTGGTGAGCCGGGAATTATACCGTGCATGAAGAAGAATTTTCAAAGGCCGGGCCGATGAAGCCGATTCTGGGCATCGAGAGCTCCTGCGACGAGACCGGCGTGGCGCTGTTGCGCTGGCAGCCTGACGCGCCCGGGAAGGGCCTGCTGGCCCATGCGCTGTACAGCCAGATCAAGCTGCATGCCGATTACGGCGGCGTGGTGCCGGAGCTGGCCAGCCGCGACCACGTGCGCAAGCTGGTGCCGCTGATCCGCGAGGCGCTGGCCGAGGCCGGGCTGACCGTGCAGGACCTGGGCGGGGTCGCCTACACCGCCGGGCCGGGCCTGGTCGGCGCCCTGCTGGTCGGCGCGTCGCTGGGCCGGGCGCTGGCCTGGGCACTGGGCGTGCCCGCGATCGGGGTGCATCACATGGAAGGCCACCTGCTGGCGCCGCTGCTGGAGGAAAACCCGCCGGAGCCGCCGTTCGTGGCCTTGCTGGTATCCGGCGGCCATTCGCTGCTGGTCGAGGTGAAGGCGATCGGCCAGTACACGATCCTGGGCGACACCCTGGATGACGCGGCCGGCGAGGCGTTCGACAAGACCGCCAAGCTGATGGGGCTGCCATATCCGGGCGGCCCGGCGCTGGCGAAACTGGCCGAGCAGGGCAGTGCCGGCGCGTACCGCTTCTCCCGCCCGATGACCGACCGGCCCGGACTGGATTTCAGCTTTTCCGGCCTGAAGACCCAGGTGCTGCTGGCCTGGCAGAAATCCGACCAGAGCGAACAGACCCGCGCCGACATCGCCCGTGCCTTCCAGGAGGCGATCGTCGACACGCTGATCATCAAGTGCCGCCGCGCCCTGGAAGCCAGCGGCGCGCGCCGGCTGGTGATCGCCGGCGGCGTGGGCGCGAACCGGCATCTGCGCAGCGAACTGGCCAGGGCCGGCGAGAAGGACGGCTTCCGGGCGTATTTCCCGCGGCTGGATTTCTGCACCGACAACGGCGCAATGATCGCGCTGGCCGGCGCGATCCGCCTGGCCAGCGGCCAGCACCAGGACGAAACCATCCAGGTCCGCCCCCGCTGGGATCTGCAGACGCTGCCGGCGGCATAGCGCGGCATGGCGACGGGCGGCTACCGCCTTTTTGCCGTCATTCCCGCGAAAGCGGGAATCCATCTTGATGTTTCGGCACGGTGGAAGATGGATGACCAGCTTCGCTGTTGACAAAGCGCATCCCGCTTTCGCGGGAACGGCGGCTGTTGAAACGTGGCATCCGGCGGCGACTCACCACTGCGTGCGCCCCGGCAACAGCCCCTTCAGTTCCGCTTCGGTGAGGTTGCGCCACTGGCCGGGTTTCAGGTGGGCCAGCTTGACGTTGTCGATGCGCACGCGGCGCAGCTGGGTCACCCGGTAGCCGAACGCGGCGGCCATCAGCCGGATCTGGCGGTTGAGGCCCTGGGTCAGCACGATCGAGAAGCCGAACTTGGCGATCCGGCGCACGCGGCAACGCTGGGTCATCTGGCCGTGGATGCGCACGCCCTTGCTCATGCCGGCCAGGAATTCGTCGGTCACCGCCTTGTTCACGCCGACCAGATACTCCTTCTCGTGGTGGTTCTCCGCGCGGAGGATCTCGTTGACGATGTCGCCGTTGCTGGTCAGCAGGATCAGCCCCTCGGAATCCTTGTCCAGCCGGCCGATCGGAAAGATCCGCTGCGGATGGTCGATGAAGTCCACGATGTTGCCGTCCACGCCCTGGTCGGTGGTGCAGGTGATTCCGACCGGCTTGTTCAGCGCGATGTAGATCGCCTTCTTCGCGCCCGGCGTGGCGGCCAGCACGCGCGCCTTGACGATCTCGCCATCGACGCGTACCTCGTCGCCCTCCAGCGCCTTGGCGCCGGTGGAGACGACTTCGCCGTTGATGCTGACCCGGCCGGCCAGCAGCAACTCGTCCGCCTCGCGGCGCGAACACAGGCCGGCTTCGCTGATGTACTTGTTGACGCGCATAGGGCAGGAGTGAGGGTGGAGGAGTGAGAAATGAGAGAGAGCCAGGGCGATCCTGCGACTCACGCAAATGTACAGGACGGTGACTCGGGAAAGCGGAGCGAGAGGTGGAAGTGAGCGGAGGTGCCGTTCTCTCGTTTCTCACTCCCCCCACTCACTTCTCGCCCTACGACCTCAGCCCCACGCCGCGCTTGAGCAACTGCAGCGCGGCGATGGTCAGTCCGGCGATGAACACCAGCATCACCGCAAACGCGCCACCCACCGACACGTCACTGATGCCCAGCACGCCGTAACGGAATACATTGACCACGTACAGGATCGGGTTGGCGTGGGAGATGGCGCGCCACGGCTCGCCCAGCATGTTGATCGAATAGAACACGCCGCCGAGGTAGGTCAGCGGGGTGATCACGAAGGTCGGCACCAGCGCGATGTCGTCGAACTTGCTCGCGAATACGGCATTGATGAAACCGGCCAGCGCGAAGATGACCGCGCCCAGGGTGACCGCGGCCAGCGCCACCAGCGGGTGCGCCACGTGCAGCGAGGTGAAGAACAGCGCCACCAGCAGCACCAGCGCGCCGACCACCAGGGCGCGCGCCACCGCGCCGATCACGTAGCCGTAGAGGATCGCCCAGTTGGCCATCGGCGACACCAGCATTTCCTCCACCGAGCGCTGGAACTTGGCGCCGTAGAACGAGCTGGAAATGTTCATGTAGCTGTTGTTGATGACGCTCATCATCACCAGGCCAGGCACGATGTACTGCATGTAGCTGAAGCCGCCCTCGACGATGCCGATGCGGCTGCCGATCAGCTTGCCGAAGATGATGAAGTACAGCGTCATCGTGATGATGGGGGGGATCAGCGTCTGCGTCCAGATGCGCACGATCCGCACGACTTCGCGGCGTGCCACGGTGTACAGCGCGACCAGGTTGGTCGAGGCGTTCATGCCGTTTTCTCCCGGGCCGGCGCA
The DNA here is from genome assembly GCF_040208325.1 of Rhodanobacter sp. IGA1.0. Classification (NCBI taxonomy): domain Bacteria; kingdom Pseudomonadati; phylum Pseudomonadota; class Gammaproteobacteria; order Lysobacterales; family Rhodanobacteraceae; genus Rhodanobacter; species Rhodanobacter sp. IGA1.0. Next base: position 3,451,680 of record NZ_CP157948.1, on the reverse strand, counting down.
CGGCCTTGCTCCACCAGTCGCACGAACAGCTCCTCCAGTCGGTTGGTCTTGGTGCGCATCGAGTTCACCGTGATGCCGCCGGCGGTCAGTGCGCCAAACAGCGCGTTGAGGTTCTGCGTGCGTGCCATTTCCGCCTCCAGCGTGCGCTCGTCGATGCGACGGAAGCCGATGCCGTCCAGTTGCGGCAGCTCGGCCGGTACCTCGCTGACGTCGAGCACGAAGGTCTCCACGTCCAGCGTGGCCAGCAGGCGCTTCATGCTGGTGTTCTCGATGATGGTGCCGTGGTCGATGATCGCGATGTTGCGGCACAGCGACTCGGCCTCCTCCAGGTAATGCGTGGTCAGGATCACCGTGGTGCCGGCCGCGTTGATCGCGCTGACGAACTGCCACATCGAGCGGCGGATCTCGATGTCGACGCCGGCGGTGGGCTCGTCCAGGATCAGCAGCTTCGGCTCGTTCATCATCGCGCGGGCGATCATCAGCCGCCGCTTCATGCCGCCGGACATCTCGCGCGCCTGGTGGAACGCCTTGTCCCACAGCCGCAGTTCCTTCAGGTACTTTTCCGCGCGCTCCGCAGCGAGCTTGCGCGGGATGCCGTAGAAGCCCGCCTCGTTGACGCAGATGTCGAACGGCTTCTCGAACTGGTTGAAGTTGATCTCCTGCGGCACCAGCCCGATCAGCTTCATCGCCTCGCTGCGCTGCTTGTTCACCGACACGCCGAACACCCGGGCGTCACCGTCGGTGGCGTTCACCAGCGACGACAGGATGCCGATCAGGGTCGACTTGCCGGCCCCGTTGGGGCCGAGCAGGGCGAAGAAATCGCCGGGCTGCACGGTCAGGCTGATGCCTTTCAGCGCTTCGACGCCATTGCGATAGGTTTTGCGCAGATTGTCGACGACAAGTGCGGGTGCCGTGGGGCGGATTTCCGGGGACATGGGCTGCACCGAGAGGGTTAGCCCTTATTATAGCGGGCCAAGCCGCACCGCCCGAGCCTGTCTGGCGGCACACACTGTTTCCGCACGTACCGTTTCAGGGATGCCATGGCCGATCATTTCCAGCTCCGTCTTGTCGACAGCGTCATGCTGGCGCCCACCGTGCGCCATCTGGTGTTCGAGCGCGTCGACGGCCAGCCGCTGGCCTTCCAGCCCGGCCAGTTCCTGCAGGTGCACTTCCACTATGACGACGGCACCGCGACCAAGCGCAGCTATTCGGTAGGCAGCGTCGGCGACGGCAGCTCGCCGACCGCACTGACGGAAGTCGGTCGCATCGAGATCGCGGTGAGCTACGTGGAAGGCGGCGCGGCGACGAAACTGCTGGGCGAGCTGCCGCACGGCGGCGTGATCGACGCCAGCGGCCCGTACGGCCGCTTCTGCCTGCAGGAAACGGACACCCATCCGCGCTACCTGCTGCTGGCCACCGGCACCGGCGTCACCCCGTACCGGGCCATGCTGCCGCAGATCGAAAAGCTGCTGGCCGCCGGTGATCGCGAAGTGGTGCTGTTGTACGGCGCCCGCAACGAAACCGAGCTGCTCTACGGCGAGGAGTTCGAGGCCTTCGCCCAGGCCCATCCGGGCTTCCACTTCCATGGCTGCCTCAGCCGCGAAGCCCGCGCCGTGCCCCGCAGCAGCGACCGCAGCGGCCACGTGCAGCACGTCCTGGCCGAACTCGGCCCCCACGCTGACCGCGACATCGCCTACCTGTGCGGCAACCCGAACATGGTCGACGCCGCCTTCGCCGCGCTGCAGGAGTTTGGCCTGCCGGTGAAACAGATCAGGCGGGAGAAGTACATTTCGTCGCGTTGAAACGGTCGTCAGGGGTTCGGCACGTCCGGCTACAGGATGATCACGCGGAACGTCACCGAGAAGTTCGGTGCGGTGGCGCCGCTCTTGCCGGCCATGATGCCCTGCGGGGCGATCCTCAGCGCCTTCACGCCGGCATCCGCGCCGCTGCCGTCATTGGCCGGGGTGTAAGTCCATGGCCCGGCGCTGCCCACGCCGGAGTAGGTCACGTTGGCCGGCGCAAACGTCAGCCCGCTGCTGGGCGTGCCGTCGGTGAAAGCAACGCTGCCCAGCACGAACTTTGAGTTGGCCGGGATCGGGTCGGTGATCACCAGGCTGTTGTTGTCCGCCGGACCCGCGCCGTTGTTGCTGACCGTGATCTGGTACTGCATCACTGCACCTGGCAGCGATTTCGGTTTGGTGGTGCCTTCGACGGGATCGGAGATCACCGACACCGACTTCATCACCAGCAGGTTGGGCACACCGACGTTGAAGGCCGCGTTGGCGGTGTGCTGCACCGTATTCTCGGTGCCTTCATAGCCGGTGACACTGGCCGTCCAGTAACCGGTCGGGGCGTTGTTCGGCAGGGTGTAGCTGTATTCGTAGGTACGCGTGGCGGCTCCCGAATCGGCTACCTGGGTCATGCCGGCATTGGTCGTCACCGCTGCGCCGTTGGGGTCGGTCAGCGTGATCGTGGCGTGGTTCACGTCATAGCTGCCGAACGGGTCGCTGATCACCGCACGCACGTAGACAGTGTCGCCTGGCCCGTAGGTGGTCTTCGTCGCGGTCGAGCCGTAGGCCGCGGAGTAGATGTTGACGCTGTCGACGTTGATGACGGTCGTGGTATCGAACGAAATCGTCCCCCGAGTGTTGCGGTATGGGTAAACGATGATCGATCGGTTACTCGTCGTCGTCGTATTGGTCAGGACAAGTGTCAGTGTATGGCCGGCTGAAATGGTGACGGGAGAATTGAGTGTGATGCTCAGCGTTTGCTGTGTAGGGGTATTGACGTTGAAGGTTGTCGTCGCCAGGCCAACCGAATTGACGCCGTCAAAGAGTTGCGCGCGTACCGTGCGGGTCCCACTCGTTCCGGATCGCGCCATATCCATCTGTACGACAATTGTGCCAGCACTCAGCACGAGGCTCTTGCCGGTGGCGATGGCCGGCGTCAGTACCCAGCTTTTCGAGCCGTTCCTGCTGGTCAGAGTGTTGCCATTGTTGTTCTGTAACTGCAAGGTGCGGGACATGCTGCCATCATTGATATCGCTGCCGTCGTAGGCGACATACAGCACCTTGTTGCCAGTGGCCGCCACCTGCGACTGCGATACCGTCACCGTCGGCGCGGCCGGATTGCCGCCCGTACCGTTCGGGTTGTTGATCGTTGCGGTGTTATCGATGGTGCTGCCCGCGCCGCCCGACACGTTGACCTCGTAGACGATCGTCACGCTGCCGTTGGCAGGCACGCTGATGCCGCTCACGCTGACCTTGCCGGTGCCGTTGGTGCCGCCGCTGACAGTGCTGCTGTTGGTGCTGCCGGAAGGCGTGCTGATCACGTTGAGGCCGCCCACATCGGCAGGCATGTCGTCATTGACGCTGACGCCGGTGGCCGTGGCGGCCGTGCTGTTGGTCAGGGTGATCGTGTAGCGCAGCGTGTCGCCGGGGTTGGTGTCGCCGCCGTTGGTGTCCAGCACGGTCTTGGTCGAGGTGGATAGGTCCGAGCGGATGATGGTGGTCGGGTCGGTGCTGCTGTCATTGCTGGTGTTGTAGTTGTAGTTCGCGTTGCTGACCGTTGCGGTGTTGCTGATCGACGCCGCCGCGCTCGCGGCGACGTTCACATTCAGCGTGATCGCCGGCAGGTTGGCGCCGCTGGCGACCGTGTTCGAACTGGTGCAGGTGACCAGCTGACCCGCGCCGGCGCAGCTCCAGCCGCTGCCGCTGGCCGAGGCATAGGTGAGTCCGGCAGGCAGCGTGTCGGTGACGGTGGTGACGCCTTGCGCCGCATCGGGTCCGTTGTTGTGCACCAGCAGGTTGTAGCTGCCGGTGCCGCCGGCGATGAAGTCGCCGGTATGGGACTTGGTGATGATCAGGTCGGCAGCGTAGAACTTCACCCCGAAGAGTGCGCCCTGCAGGCCACCGTTGACCATCGTCGTTGTTATGGTGGTTGGACTGCCGGTGGTGGCGAACGCGTAACTGCCAACGGTGCCGTCCACACCGGTCTCGGTCACGGTGCCGGTGCCCACGCCAGTCAGCGTGGGATAGATCGCGCCGCCATTCGACATCTGCGCCAGTTGCGTCCACGGATTGCCATTGGTGGTGAACTTCAAGCTCTCGCCGCTGTTGCTCGATTCGCCGTCGGCCGCCACAAGGGCGTACGGGACATTGGTGGCGCCGTTAACTGACAGGACGATGTTGGTGAAACTGAAGTTGCTGGTGCCGGTGCCTGTGCCATACAGCACGGGTCGCCCGGGAATGCCGTTGAAAGCTGCATAGCCAAAAGCGGCGCCGCTCCACGAAGGCGATGCCACGGCGGCCATGTTGGTTCCTGAAGCCTTGACGTTGAAACTGAGCGTCGCACCGCCAGGCAGGTTGAAGACAAAGTTCTGCCCCGCGCTGCTGCGCGCCGTGGCGTCGTTGTAGGTGGAGAAATCCAGCCAGCAGTAGGTAGAGTAATCGGCCGGCGCGCTGCCTTGTCCCGTGGCCGGACCACAGCTGGCCGCCATGGCAGGTGCCGCAAGCAGCCAGCCGCAAAGCAGCAACAGCGCCAGGCCAAGCTTCTGCAGGCTGCGCATCAGCGCGGCCTGCGAGCGCATAACGGACGGCTTTTCCGGCAAGGGGCGATCTGTCATCGAAGCGGGACGCAGTGTCATCGGCTCATTCCTTCCGCCATGGCCTTCACCGTATCCTGATCGAACTTGAAGCGGAAGCGCAGGAACATGCCTTTCGCGGTGTAGTGCGCGGCGGTGAAGTCCTGGTCGTAGTAGCCCTTGAAGTTGTAGCCCACGCTGAGCCACATGTTGGTGCCGACGTCACAGCCGGTTTCCAGGCCGAGGCTGCTGCTGGATACGCCGGAGCGGTACGAGTGCATGCGGCTGGCGATCACGCCCACGTCCCAGTGCTCGGACACGTCGTAGCGGAACTCGCTGCCGATCAGGTCGGTGTAGCCGGCGTAGCTGCCGCTGTCGAACTTGTAGCGAGCGTACTTGGAGCCGTAGTAGATCGACCACTGCGAATGGTCACCGCGGTAGTTGGCCTGCAGGTTGTTGACCAGCTTGGCGGTCTGCTGGTTGATGCCGAAGGTGCCGGAGCTGCCCAGCGCGCCGGCCAGCTGCTGCGGGCTCTGCTGGCTGGCGGCGATGCCGGTGCTGCCCTGCTGCAGGAACGGCGACACGGACAGGCCCTGCTGGTTGTTCCAGCTCAGGTCGAGTTGTTCCAGCAGCGACCAGCGGCCGTCGTCCGGGCGGTGCGCGAAGCTGAAACGCAAGGTCGCATTGCTGGACTTGCCGCCGGGACTGAAGCGGCTGTCGAACGCCTGCAAGGTGCTGGAGAACGCGTTGCCGGCGGACAGGTCGCGGTAGAAACCGCCGAACAGGCCGATCCGCTTTTCGCTGGTGGAGCGCAGCGACTCGACGCGGCTGGTCCACGACCAGTCCTTCTGGCGCCAGGTGCTGCCGAGGAACATCGAGGTGAAGTCTTCGGTGGCCGAGCCGGCGATCGAGGGCGTGGCCGCGTTGAGCGCGCCCGCCACCGGGACGGCCTGGCCGTCGGCGGTGCTGCCGGTGGTCGGTGCTTCCGGGCGATGCAGCGACTTCACCTGGTTCAGGCCGGCGCTGAGGGTCAGCGACTTGCTGACCTGCCAGCCCTGGGTGAGCCCGGAGGTGGAGAACGTGCGCGGACCGTATTCGGTCATCTGCTGGCCGATCGAGTTGGTCAGCTGCGCGCGCTGCCACGGCGTGGCCCGCACGCCCAGTTCGGTCATCCGGCTGTACTGCTGCTGCGCACCGTCGTTGAACTGCTGGTTGACGAACAGGGTGGCCGCGTCGGTCATCCTGTAGTCGACGCCCAGCAAGGTGCTGGCCGGGTAGGCCGGGTCGTTGCCGGCGATGTTCTGGCTGGTGATGCCGTGCAGGGTCACCTTGTTGTCGAAGATGCCGGTGCTGCCGCCCAGGTAGACCTGGTCGGCGCTGCCGCTGCCGTAGCTGCCCAAGCCGTTGCCGAGCTGGCCGCTGCCGAGCTGGCCGCTGCCGAGGATGCCGCTGGTGACGCCGCCGTTGCCGGCGTCGGCCACCGTCGCACCTGCCTGCGGATAGTCGTCGCTGACGTGGCGCAAGCCCATCGTCAGCGCGTGGTTGCCGGACTGGTAATGCGCGCCTGCGTCGGCCACGGTGCGCGTGCTGGCCAGTTGCAGTGATTGCTCGCGATAGGCTTCCATCTGCAACGACCAGTGCTGGTTCAGCAGGTAGCGGGCGTTGCCACCGGACTTGCGCGTGCCACCCTGGCCCAGCGACTGCTGGCCCAGGCCAAAACCCACGCCGAGCTGGCGCAGGTAAAGCTCGCTTTCCAGCCGCTTGCCATGGTTCTGCAGGGTCACCAGGTAGGCCGTGCCGGAACCTTGCGCGGTGCCGGAGGTGCTGGCGCCGGACACGTTGTTGAAACCGGTCAGCAGGTTGGCGGTGCCGGCCGCCGACGAGGTATGCGACACCTCGGCCTTCAGCTCGCTGGTGCGGGTCAGCTTCACCCGCAGGTCGGCGCCGCCCAGCCGGTTGCTGCCGGTGTCGGCGCCCTCGTTGACCATGGTCACGCCCAGCTCCAGCCGGTCGCCGGCGGCCTTCACCGCCACCCGGCCGCCGGCGGTGATTGACTGGTCGCCGGCGCGCATCACCTCGTACTCGGCCACGATGTAGACCGGATTCATGTTCTCGTCGAAGCCGGGCACCGGCTGCTTGAAGAACAGCGCGCCGCTGTAATAGTCCAGCGTGTAGTCGAGGTAGCTGCTCAGCTGCTGCGTGCTGATCACGCGCTCGTTGTGGTAACGGTCGCGCGTCTCCAGGCGGATGCGCTCGGAGTTCAGCAGGATCTGCTGGTGCGCCAGGTGGTACAGGCCCGAGGTGCCGTTGCCCTGGATCTCGTCGTGCACATAGGACTGCGCGTTGCGCGCGGCGAACGCGGTGTAGCCCAGGTGCGTGCTTTCGTAGGCGCTCTGCACGCCGTTGAAGCGACGGTCGTAACGCGACAGCTCGGTGACGTTGAGGTTGGTGTCGAAGTCGCCGAACATCGCGTAGAACTGGCCGCGTTCGATCTTCAGGTACAGCTTGCTGGCGCTGGATGCGTCATAGCCCTGTTCGGCGGCGTCGCCGTACAGCATGAAGTACTGGTTCGGATCGACGCTCTGCTGCAGGCCGTTGAGCGTGGCGCGATCGGCGCCGCTGGCCTTGGCCGAATCGTAGGCGGCGGTGAGCAGGTACTGGCCCTTGATCATGCCCTTGGCGTACAGCGCGATGCGGCCGTCCTGGAACAGGTCGCGGTTCGGATCGTTGCCTGACACGTTCTCGATATGCCCGCGCACGCCGTTGAACGCGGCGGTGCCGTTGGCCAAGCCGACCAGGATCCAGTCGCGCTTGCCCGGCTGCATCCACGCGCGCAGGTCCTGGCGGGTGTCGTTCTGCAGCGGAATGCTCACCATGACCTGGCCCGACACGGTGGTCGGCGCCAGTTCCAGATACGCGATGCCGTCATCGGTGACGGTGTACTTCGGTTCGCGCGGCGCGATCGCCAGCAGCTGGTTGTCCTGCAGTTCCTGCTGGCTCTGGTACGGCTGGTACGGCGACTGCAGCGTGTAGCGGCCGGTCATGCCGCGACGCACCGGATAGCCCCAGCGGTCGAACAGGCGGATGGCCACGCGGGGGCGGCTCTTGCCGTCGGCGACCAGGCTGGATTTTTCCGGCGCCAGCTCGGCGCGCACCGGCACGCCGGAGTAGTGCACGCGGTGCTCCACGCTTTGCACCACCTTGTCGCCTTCCATGATGTCCGCGAGCAGGATGTTGTCGCCTTCCACCAGCGGCACGCCCAGCCATTCGCTGGCGGCAACGGTGTGGCTCTCATTGAGCCGGGTGCCGGAGAAGTTGCGCGACGACACCGGCGTGCCGTTCACCGACAGGCGCACCTGCTGCTTCGGGCCATGCCTGACCGCCACCTTGATGCTGGGCACGGACGGCGAATAGCTGCTGTCGGGCCAGATGAACCCGGCCCGCGATCCGGCGCTTTCCACTTGCTGCATGTTCAACTGGAAGTGGTCAGCCAGAGCGTCACCATCCGCGCTTTTGTCGTCCGGTACGGTCTGCGTCGTCGCGGCTTTCGCGGCGGACGGGGCCAGGCCCAGCGTGGTGACCTGTTGCAGTTCGGAGCGGGCGGCGCCGCGCGCCGGGAGCGTCACCGAGGCCGGCGGCGTGTGCTGGTGGGCGGCCCCGGGCGTATCGAAATTGGTCAGTGCCTGGGTGACCCGCGTGGCGGTGGCACCGGCCTTCGACTGCAGATCGAAGCTCAGCTTGCCCTGCCATCCGGCGGCACGGTCGCCGAGGCGGAATACCAGGGCACCATCCATCACGTCGGGCGCGGCGGACGCGTGGCCGTCGAGCCGGACCGAGCCATCGACGTAGCGTGCACCAGCCGGTACCAGCACGGTGGCGCTCAGCTTGCTCACCGGCACCTGTGCGACCGCCAATGTCAGCGTGTTGTGGATCAGCGCGCCGTCAGCCTGCTGTGCCAGCTGCACGGCGACATGGCCGCTCGGCGGCGGCAGCCGGCGGACGTGGAAGTCGGCGCGCCACAGCGCGCCACCATGCAGCTCGATGAATTGGGAATAGCTGCGCCCGGCGAAGCGCGTGTTGCGTTCGCAGTCGTCGGTCGCGTAACCCTGCGGCAGGCTGTCGGTGTCCAGCTGCACCACGTGGGTGCCGTTCTTCACCGCCTGGAAGTGGAAGCGGCCATCCTTGTCGGAGACCACGTAGCTGCCGTCTTCCATCAGCACGCGCGCGCCGGCCAGGCCTTCGTGTGAATCGCAGCCGACCAGCACGCGGCCGATGACCGTGTTCACGTCCTGCATCAGCTCGTCGCGGATCTCCACCTGGGCGGTGGCGATGTTCGAGGCGGTGCCACCATCGGCGAGGCCTTGCGCGCGGTTGATCGATGCGCCCAGCGGCGTGGCGGCGGTGACTTCGGTGACGTAGGTCAGCTGCAGCTGGCCGGACTTGTCGATGTCGCCCAGGTCGAACTGCAGCTGCTGGCCGTTCGCGCTGATCTGCGGATCGGCGGCCTTGCCCGTGCCGATGCGCGCCGATCCCTTCACGTAGCGGAAGCCCTGCGGCAAGGTGTCGACCAGACGCACAGCCTGCGCCACGCCCACCTTGTCGCTGTTCTCCACCGCCACGGTGAACTGGATCATGTCGCCTACAGCAGCGACATTCACCGAGGCGGTCTTCTGCACGAACAGGCTGCTGGAAACCGGGTCCAGCGGAATGTCGAAGCCGATCGGCTGCGCGCTGGCCAGGGTGAAGGTCTGCTCGAACGAGGCCGGCCCCAGCACATACGGAGCGCCGGCCAGCTGCTGCAGGGTGGATTGCGTGGCCGTCGATGCGTAGCGATAGCCGGCCGGCGGCACCACCTGCAGGCGGTAGCGACCCGCGGGCACCTGCGGCAGCAGGAACGCGCCGGCGGAGGCGCTGTAGGTGGCGCCGGAGCTGTCGGTGGCGCTCTGTCCGGAGGTCACGCTCGACGGGAAGCTGCTGACGCCGTCGCGGCCGGTGACATGGGCCACGGCGATGCCGGTGTCCGCGTCGACCAGGGTGATCTTCGCGCCATTGACGCGCGCGCCGGTGGTGGCGTCGAACACCACGTTGGTCGGGCTCACCAGCGCCTGCGTGGCGGCGGTGTCGCTGGCGTCGGCGATGTCGGTGTAGTGCAGTTCCAGATGCTGGTTCGGCTGCAGGCTCAGCGCGCAGGTCGAGCCGGCATCGCTGCTGCTGGACACGTAGCCGGTGAAGACGCCACTGTCCGGACCGTTCTCGGTCAGGCGCACGGTCAGCGACTGGCTGGTGCCGACGACCGCCACGGTGGCCAGTATCGTTTCGCGCGCCAGCGGGTTGAGGTTCTGGTCGTGGTCGGTGATCTGCACGAACACCGGATCGCCCGGGTAGTAGATCTGCGCCGGACCCAGCGGCTGCGCGCTGTTCGGATCCAGCGTGGTGCCCTGCGCCGATGACGGTGCCGGCAGGGCGTTGAAGGTGGCGCCGCCATCGCGGCTGCACTGGGTCGGACCGATCAGCGCGGTGGCGGAGCCCTGTGCGTAGGCCAGGAACGCTGCGCTCGACGGCGTGCGTGCGCCGGTCACGGTCGTGGCCTGGGTGGTGATCAGCGAAAACGTGGGTGCTTCGTTCAGTCCGGCGGAGCCGACCGGACCCTGCCAGGTGAGCGTCGCCTGGTTGTTGATGATGGTGCCCGGCGGCGTGGGCGTGGCCGCCCACGCGACCGGCAGTGCCGACAGGGCGAGGCCGGCCAGCAGCCACGCCTTGCCAAAACGTCCTGCCCGGCCCTTGCGGGGGGAAGAGGCTTTGGCAAGGCGGGTCGATGCGGAAACTTCCTGCATCAACCGCGACTTGTCCATGCATTCATCGTGCGTACCTGCGTGCTGCAGGCGCAGGAACGCGTCGCGCACGGGTCGTTGCCGACCCGTGCGCGAGCGCAGTCCTGAAATCCTGAGCAGAGTGTGGAACACGGTGCGATCAGTCCGCCGTTACTGGATGGTGACGCGGAACTTGGCGGTCGCTACCTGACCTGCCGTCAGATCGATGCCGGCGGCCGAGACCTTGTGGGTCGTGCTGTCGTAGGCGCAGGTGTCACCGTCGGTGGCGTCGGTGCAACCAGTGGCGGCGCCGCCATTCAAGTTGGGTGCGGTCAACACGATCGAGCCGGCGTTGTAAGCCAGGTGGCCGTTGGCGATTTCGGTGCTCAGATCATCGGAAACGGCGACGCTGCTCGCGGTCGCGCCCGAGCCGGCGGCATTGGTCACCGTGATGGTGTATTCCACGACGGCACCCGGAATCGCATGCGGCGCGGAAGAGCCGGTCGGATCGCTGATCACCGCCGAGGTCTTCGCGATCGTCAGCGAGGCACTCTTCACCAGATAGGTGTCGAGATCCGAAGCGGCGCCGTCGAACGCCGCGCCGTCACCGGTGGCCGGATGGGCCGACGCCGCTTCCGCGAAAATGTTCTGCACGGTGCCGGGGGTCCAGGCAGCGAGGTGATCGTCGCTGGCGAGGGCGGTGCCGGAGCCCGCGGTGCCGACCTTGGCGAGCAGGCCAACCACGGCCACCTGGCTATCGGTTGCCGTGGCGGGAATCGTGGCCACCACGAACACGGTCTTTGCCCCGGCGCTACCGACGGCGAGGTTGCTCAACACGGTGATGGGAAGGTCCGTGCCCGGGTTGTAGACGCCGTTGTTGTTGGTATCCGCGTAAACCGCGGAGGTGGCGATCGCCAGGTTGGAGTTGGCGGGCGTGCCAAACGGATTGGCCGTGCCCGACGCCATGTTCACGGCCGACAGAACCGCGTCCTGCGCCTGGTTGCCGTTGTTCTGGACCTTGAACGTGGTGACGGCAGTGGTGCTGCCCGGCTGCGTGTTGAGCACGACCATGGAGCCGTCCTGCTTGATGACGCTGAGGACGAGCTTCGCGTCGACCTTGAATGTCACGGTGTTGCTGCTGATGGGCGTCTGGTCGACCGTACCGACCTTGTACGCCACCGTGGCGGTATTGCTGACATCCGTGCCGGCGGCGGTGGTGGCTGCATTCGCCGCCATCGACCCCAGCCCAAGCAGCGCGCCGACCAGCAAGGTCGATGCGAGCCTGGCTCGATTGAGATGTTTCATGGGTGTTTCCTCTGTAAAGGTTTTTCAGGACTGTTGATCCGCTGGCCGTGCGGATCGGCGTCGCCATGCCTGGCTGGCCGTGTTGCCGGGACACCGGTTCTTGCGCCGTTGGCCCGTGTCGCTTGCGTGTTTTCGGCACGCACTTGTCGCTGCGGCCAGACACGTCGTGTCTGGCCGGCTCTAACTTGCAGTGCGTGAACACCCCGAGCCGTGCGGGTTTGCCCCGTCGGCGGTTACGTCACAACGCCATGCTCCCCGAGTAACCGGGCCTGCTCGGCCCGGTCAGCAAAACCTGTGAACTGATCCTTCTGTCATGTCATTGCCGTGCCGCAGACTCCCGAGTTACTGCAGCACCGCACGGAAACTCACCGAACCCCTCGCGCCAGGCGCGACCTTGCCGTTCACCACCCAGCGGACATGGGTGCAATCCTTTTCGGTGGCCGGGCGCATGCTGCCGTCGGCGTTCTTCACCGACAGCTGCGCCAGCGTGCCAGCCCACGTCTTGCCGCCATCGGCCGAGTAGCTGATGGTGGTGTTCGTGCCGCTTGCCGAGTTCGCCACGTAGTCCATGTGGGCGGGCACCGGGTTGTTGATCACCACGTCGTCCGCCGGCTTGGCGCCGACGTTCTGGTAGTTGATGGTGTAGGTGACTTCCGTGCCGGGCACCACGCGTGCAGCCGGCACCATTTCGGTGTGCTTGCTGCCGTCCTTTTCCACGGTGACCTTCTGCTGGGTGGCCACCGACTGCAGCTCGATGCTGCCGCTGGCCGGCGCTGCCTGCAGCGCAAATGCGGCAAGCAGGCCAAACACAAGAACGGGAATGCGGATCGATTTCATGCTCTTGACCTCAATTGATCGTGACTTCGAAAGTGATGGTGTGCGGACTGGCCGAGCCGGGTACGTTGCCCAGCCGGACGGAGATGGCGTTGGTGGCGGTGATGTTGAAATCGCCGGCGTCGCTGTCGGTGTTGCTGTCGCCCAGCGAGGCGCTGTCCAGGGTCAGGCTGCCTGGCACGTAGGTGGTGTGTTCGGGCATCGGGTTCGTCACGACCAGATTGCGGCCGATGGCGCTGCCGCCGTCGGCCGTGACGATGAGGGTGTAGAGGATGTGCGAGCCGGAAGTCGCCACGCTGCCACCGGACTTGTCCGTTACCCGCTGCGTCGAGGTGAACTGGTAGCTGACACTGCTTGCCTGGTAGGTGCCATTGGATGACGAGCTGCCGCTGCTCATGCCGACCACCACGTTCATGCCCGGGATGCCGGCAGACGGCTTCGCGCTCCCTGGAGTGCCGCTGAAGGTGTTCGAGGTGGCAGCCAGTCTGACTTGCGCGAACGTGCCGTCATTCGCCGTGGAAGGCAGGGCACAAAGGACAAAAACGTCCATGTGGTCGCCGGCGGCGAGCACCGGATCATTGCTGCCGGGCACGTATTCGGGGTCGTTGGCCGAACGGATGCCGTTGTGGTCCTGGTCGAGAAACAACTGGCACTGGTCGACCGCGAAGTCGCTGCCACTGGCGGGCAGGGCGGTCGGCACCAGCTTGTAGCTGTCATTGCCGTTACCGGGATTGGTCACCCGGAACAGCAGGGTCTGCGCAGCCGATCCGGCCGCCGCCTGGACCGGCTTGGCGTCCTGCCAGGTCGTCGTCACGTCGACCAGCTGGTCGACCACGAAGCTCGTGCTGGTCGTGCCGGTGAGCATGGAGCCGCCCTGCACGTAACTCACCGCTACCGTGTTCTTCACTTGAGTGCCAGCGGCCGCGCCTGTCGCTGACGCGGTGGCGCTCAGTGCCGACGCGAACAGCAACAGCACACCGAAAAGCACTTTTCTGCTGCAAGTGGCAAACGGCGGGCACGGGCGGGCCAGGGACGCATGGTCCCTGCGCTCAGCCCTTTGATGCCCTGCCAGATTCACGATGAACCACCCCAAACGTGCTTGGTTAAGACTATGTTGCACGCTTAAGCAAATAAGATGCCAAATGAGGTGGGTATGCGTGACGTGTAACGCGTTCATCACGCCCAATGCGCCGCCCCGCTTGCCGGCAGCGTCTTGAAAGCCTTTGATTGCCCCATCTGGAGCCATCTTGGTGGCTTATCTGCCCAATCAACGCAAAGACAGTCGAATATCAGCGATGAGGTCTGTGTCACAAAAGACCGGGCTGAGTCACATTGGAGCGACTGGTGTCGGCGCTTCCGGATGCGCCCGCGGCTGGGGGTATCGCCTGACCGCGCCCGACCGACGCTGGCCGGTAAGGCGATAAGCGGTGGGAGGCGGATGACGCTTCCACTTGCGCCAAACGGTTTCCTATGCGGCTTTGGCGTGGCGCGGTGGAAGGCGTGCAGATCCTCGTCGTTCGGAACAGCCACGGGGCCCCGTCCCGCCGAAGGTCGGATGGAGCCATCGAAGTGGCAGCGCCGAATGACCGCATTCGCCTGGTGGACGGTCGAACTGAAGTATGCGTGTGGAGAGCTGCAGACCTTCACGCGACTTTCACGCTCAATACGTGATGCAGGTCACGACGCAAGCGTGACATTGATCCAACTATCTGGCTGTCACGGTTCGATCGTCGAACCAGCTTCTCCCAAAGGGGGGATGATGAGATGTCAGCGTTGTTTTCCGTCTCGGCCACCGCTTGCCTGTGCTTGGCAGGGGTGTTCTTTTGCTGCGACGCGGAGGCCGCAGGGCGGCTGTCATTCAGGGGGGCAGTGGTAATACCGACTTGTCCGGTCACTGTCTCGGCGCAGGGTCTGCAGGGCGTGCAGCTTCGTCACCGCTGCGGTTCACCTGACGCCAACGTTGGCACGTCGCGCAACTTCGCGCTGCATGTAATCCATATCGATGGCGCCACCGATGACAAGGTGCTGCGTTATTTCCACACATACATGCGCGCCAGCCGTGCCGATGCCGCGGATCCGCTGCTGGTCATCCAGACCTACGAATGAGCAGGTCAAGCGGGGCGTCGCCATGCTTCGTCCCCACTGATTATCCCGTTGCTTGACAGCTCATGATCGGAGTCGGCATGCATCGCTGCAACGCCATCGCTCCGAGCGACCGCGCAATTCAGCTGTGTCGCTGAACCGCAACGATCAGGGCTGCGCAGCAGCTCTCTTCGGGATGCCGGGAATCGTGAGGCCACTGAATCGATTGCAGCAGCTTTCAAGACGCGCAAGGAACCCGGCCTGCGGGTGCCGAAGATGCGACGCCGGTAGCCAGGTGTCGTGGCGATTACGACTGAAGTTGAACGTCTACTGGTAGTTCAGCGTGTAGGTGGCGACACCTTTTACGGGACCTGCCGACACGGTTGCCGCCGTCTGGTAGTAACGAGCGAACAGGTTGATGGCGTAGTTGCTGGCCGTGGTGGTGCCGGTATCAATGGGAGTGCCGAAGGTGACGGGCGTAACGCCATCGGCGTTGACGATCTGCACGCCTACCCCGCTGGCGTAACCCGTCCCTGATGGCGCAATGACGCCGGTAGCATTGGCTTGAGGGCTGCCGGTATTGAGGGTGATGGCGACGCCCAGATTGGTGGGGCAGCCGGTGAGCTGCAGGCTGAATGGCGTTGTGCCTGCCGTGGAAGTGACGCCGGAGAACTGCGAGCTGGCAATGTTCGGCAAGGTGACCAACTTGCTCACCGAGCCCGCGCTGACATTGCAGGTGGGTACCTGGATCAGGATGGTGGCATTGATTTTGAAGGTTTCCACCGGCCGAGCAGCCACCGGGCCATTGCAACCGAAGTAGTACCCAAACCAGAAATTTGGGTTGTTACAGATATCGATCTTCCATTGCGACAGCTGCCCGGTCAGGCTGCTGTTGTTCGGCGGCAGGTATGGTCCGGTGTAGACCAGTTGCAGGTTGGATGCAACGCTGAACGCCCCGCTATCAGTGGGGTAATTTGGATACAGCGCCAGCAGGGTGCTGGCGTCCGGGTGCAACAGGCGATAGGAAATACCGGGAATGCCGGTGGGAAAAAGAGTGGAGTCGCCGTTGACCGGGGTTGACGCAGCTATGGTATTGACGATGCCGCCGTTGGTATTGCCATTACAAGCCAGTACCGGCGGATTGGCTGGATTGGCCGTGTTCGATGTCCACAGTACCGTATTGACGGTCGTACTGGGTGTCAGGGTGATGGTGCCAGCGTTGAAGGTGACGGTGGTGGCGGCTCCGCTGGTGAACCAACAATCTGCCCAAGCCGAGCTCGGCGCGACGGCCATGGCCAAGAGCAGCAGGCATGTCCAGAAGGGGCCGAACAGAGGACGCATGCGTTTTGCCAAGGACTCGCGGCCCAGCGAAAATAGGACGGTCAGGTGCATGTCATGGCCTCGAGATCGGGTGCCGCTGGGATCAGCACGCCGCACTTAGGAGTGGTCACGGTGTACTCACCCCACGCGTCGGCGGGATTTGGCCATCCGGGGAGCAGGTTACATCGATGGGAGGGTGATCCTGTACGTCCCGACTCGAGACAGGAACCGCGTAATCAAACGAGCACACCCGGGCCGCTTCCTGGGCGTCCAGCCACTTTAGGCTGAGACGACCTTTTTGCCTGGCGCCGCGCAGCAGACTCAGGCCGCCTTGCCCGACCACGCCAAGCGGTTCATCGTTGGCGTCGAATACCTCCGCACCGAACGGCGCCGGCTTGCCGTCGGACATGCGGATGCGCGCAATCAGCGCACGGCCGGTTTTGCTCTTGAAATCCACCATCACCACCGCGCCAGCATAAGGCACCACCTGGGCGCTGGTGGCGTCCAGCTGGACGCCCAACGGCAGGCCTTGCGGGTCGATCTGGATGGTGTCGAGCTGATAGGGCGTGAGGTAGGGCACCAGCGCATAGCCGGAGCGGCCGACGCTGAGGCCTGGCGCATTGGTGATGTGCGCACCGTCCGCACCGGGTGCGTGCACGATGGCGACGGTGTCGCCGGTTGGTGGGCCGAAGGTGATGCCGCCACGGTGGGCGACCACTGCGCCGCCGGCGTTGAAGGACGCCTGCGAGTAGTCCCTGCCGTGGCCGACGCTGGCGTTGAATGTGGCGTAAGGACTGCTGTAGCCGGAGGTTACGCTGAAGGCGTTGCCGTTGTCGCCATGCGAGGCGGAGGCGCCGTAGTTGAACTGGTTCCACTGGCCCAGCGTACCGTTGACGGTGGCCTGTTCCTGAGTGCCGGCGTTGTTGTCGTGGTTGGCGTTGAACGAGAGGCTGGGCGCGTGCGAAGTGCTACCCAGCGGCAGGCTTGCGTTGAAGAAAATCTGATTGTCGTTCCCGCTGAACTCCGTGCGCCCACGGCTGACGGACACGCTCCAGGCCAAGCGGCGGAAATGGCTGTTGTAGCCAACCTGGAACTGGCTGTCGCTGCCGCGGCGGTTCCAGTAATCGTTGACGGTGGCATTGGCATAAAGCGAGCTGCCGTTTTGCCCCAACTGCTGGCTGAGCGTCAGGGTGAAGCGGTTGCGCTGTTGCAGCAGACCGCGCGAGACATAGAGGTCACGGCTGTTGTAGGCGGTGCCGTTCAACGCCGCGAGCTGCGCAGGCGTGAGCAGGCTTTGCACGGGCACGCCGTCAATGGTCTGCACATTGGACGGCAGGTGTTGCAGGGCGTTCAGGCCGCGCCGCGCGTAGTCGCGTGCAAACTCGGCATCGTTCAGGCTCAGGAAGCCGCTGGTGGAATAGCGGTTGGCCACCACGCTGAACGAGGTGTCGGTTTCCGGGATGATCTTGCTGTAGGTGATGCGATAGCTCTGGCCGTCGTGGGCACCGTCGCCCGGGATGATCGCATGGGCCTGGGTGACGTCCAGCGCCAGCGCGCCGAAGCGCGTGTTCAACGCTCCGCCGACCAGCACCGCGGCGTAGCCGACGGAACCCTGCAAGCCGGCGTAGCCAGTGAAGCGGTTGTTGAAGCCGTGTTGCGCTGCGGCCTGGATTACGCCGGGCTTGTCGTGCAGAGCCGAGTCGCGCAACTGGCCGGCGGCGATGTCGAAGCGGGTGACGCCGGGGCGCATCAGCTGCGCCACCGAGGCGTAGGGCACCGTAAGGCTGTGCTGGCGACCATCGGCTTCCGTTACCACCACATCCAGGTCGCCGCCGTAACCGGTGGGGTAGAGATCGTTGATCACGAACGGACCGGGTGCGACGGTGGTCTGGTAGATCTGCACGCCATTCTGGGACACCGTGACCTTGGCATTGGTGTAGGCGACACCGCGTACGACCGGAGCATAGCCACGCAGCGACTGTGGCAGCATGCGATCGTCGGTACCCAGTTGCACGCCGCGCAAGCCGTAGCTGTTGAACACGGAGCCATCGGTGTAGCTGTCGCCCAGGTTCAGCATGGCACTCCAGCTGGGAAGGGCCCGCTGCACGTAGGTGTCAATGTTCTGCCAGTGGCGTTGAGCCGGCCGGCCGGCGACGCCGGACTGCCAGGTTGCCGTGCTGTCCTGCCGCAGCTGCCATGGGCCGATGTTCAAGCCGGATCGAAGCCCCAAGTAAGTGCTGGTCTGGCCTTGTCCGCCGCTGGTGGTGCGGTAACTGTTGAAATTGTAGTTGAGCAGGAGCGCCGGCACGCCCGCGTCCCAGGATGCCGGATTGATCCAGCCGCGCGGCCTGAGGTTCATGTATGCCTGAGGTACGCTGGCATCCAGACGCAGGTTCGGCATGTCGAAAGACAGCGTGGCTCCGGGAATCAGATCGGCCAGGTTCACGCAGGCGGTGGAGGATCCAGGATGTGCCACGGATGTGGTGGGCTCAAGGCCGAGGCGATCGAGCAGGTCGGAGGTCACGCATGGCACGGCGCTGGTATTGGTTGATGGCGCGGCGAATCGCACGTCCATGCGGCCGACCCAGTTCTTGCCGAGATAGACATCCAGGTTGTAGATGCCTGGCAGTACCGGGTTGCCGTGTTCGAAACGGCTCAGGTCGGTGGTGTTGTCGCCGGTACCGGCCAGCATGCTGCGGTCGAAACTGGCGAAGCCGCCGCTGGCTCCCGCGCTGGCATCGGCGCTCGCGCCGCCAGGAGCTGCGCCCGAGGCCGCGGCCAGCGTCTGGCGAGGCCATCCCATGGAGCCCGCAAGCGCCATGCCACAGGCCAGCGCGAGCGCAGCGTGGCGCGTCGGGGCGTGGCTGGAGCGCGTGCGTTGCCGCTTCATTACGGCGCCACGGCGCCCTTGTGGGTGTCAGCCGCGCCGAAGTCGTTGATGGTGACGAACACGATTGGCGTGCCGACGGCAGGCGTCTGGGCAAGCCCCTTCAGCGGCAGGCGCAGGTCGCCAAAAGGCGCGACCATGCCGCTAATCGCGGCCAGCGGTTTGCTGCCGGCGCCGAGCGACAGGTTGCTGATCGTGACGTAATACGGCGTAGGGTTGTGCACTTGCAGTGCCGCACCCTGGCCAGGCGCGATCTGGAAGATCAGTTTGTCCGCAGCCTTCAGCGCGTCGCCTGCCAGGCCGGCCGGACGGTAGAACAGCTTTACCCGCGAACGGATCGCGAACTGCAGATAGTTACGGCCGGCAAATTCGTGGCCGTCGGGTTTGGGCGGAATTTCCAGCACGTTCAGCCAGAAAATCGACTCGCGGTCGGTCGGCAACGGCTGGGAGCCCTGGGTGTAGAGAATCCGCAGGCTCTGATCCTTGTGCGACTCCATGCGGAACAGCGGCGGCGTGATCAGAAAAGGCGTGGTGACACTGTCCGGTGTCGAATCCGCATTGCCGGTGTCGATCCATGCCTCGACCAGCGCGGGGTGATCGCCTTCGTTGGACAGGCGCACGGTAACCTCGCCTTGCTGGCCAGGAAACACCACCCGGGTGCCGCCGATGACAACACTGGCCTGGGCTGCGGGGATCGCCAGACACAAAGCGACAACCGCCGCGCCAAATGCACGGATCAGGATGTTCATGGGCACCTCTACACGGGAGTCGGGTGACGGCAGGCCTGCCGCATTCGCGGGAATGCGGCAGGCTTGAGTGCAATCGCCTTAGTTGTAGGTCAGCGTGTAGGTCACCGAAGCCGTCACCAGGCCCGCGGTCACGGCAGCGGCCGTCGGCTGGTAGTAACGGGCCTGGTAGGCCAGCGTTGCCGCGCCACTGCCGTCGATGGTTGCACTGACCGGGTTGGAGTTCGTGCTCAGATTGATGGCGGTACCCGCCGAATCGGTCATCTGGACATTCACGTTGGAGAAGGTGGCGCCGGTCGAGTTCAAGATGGTGCCGGCGTGCGCGCTGTCAATGGACGTGCCGCCAAACGCCGCACCTACCTGGACCCCGGACGGCGTCGTCGGACAGCCGGTCAGCGTCAGCGAGAAGGACTTCGTACCTGCGGTGGAGCCCGCTCCAGTGAAGGCGGTAGCCGGTACATCGGGCAAGGTGACCGCGACGACGCCGCTGCTCGCATTGCTGACGGTACAGGTCGACGACAACACCTTGCCGCTGAAGGTGATGGTGCCGTCGGCGGCGTTGGCCTTCGGAACGAACCCGATGGTGGCCACGGCGGCGATCAGAGCGGCGGAAAGCAGGGTCTTCTTCATTGTGGTTTTCCTTGAGCGGGTTTCGATTGGATTTGACTGGTACTGCGTAAGAACGATGAGCCGGCGGTTGCGATCTGCATCCTCGGCGTGGCTTCCGAATGTTGGACTGACGCCCTCCTGGCCTCCCGGAACGAACTGCCAGTGGCGCATGCTGCCGTTACCGCTGAGGATTAAGCAATGGCCATGCCAAGAAGAATATGAAAACGATTACTCCGGCCTGCTGCTCCCCTCGGACGGGGCCCTCCATGAGGCTGCGCAACGGTTTTCCGCTGGAGCTGAGGCATTCCCTGACAAATATTGACACAAAAAATGCCAACTCGGTCACCTTTGCCGCGGGCCGCGGATTACGCAAATTTCACGAAAGTCACGTTTTGAAACTCCCTTGTAAAGGTTGCTTGACATTGCTCAGGCGTATCTTTATTGTTTGCCTTGTCAAGGTCGCTTGACATCATCGACAAGGGGAACTTGCATGAAAAGAACGACTGGTCGAACGCTTTCCCGACTGCTTGGATGTGCCTTGGCCGTGGTGACGAGTGGCGCTGCATGGTCATTCCCCAGCTTGCCGACGGTGACGGGCACGCTCAAAGTCGAGCGTCATGGCGACCACGGTCGTGCGGTGATCCTGATTCCCGGGCTGCAGGGCGGGCCGTGGGTGTGGCAGCGGACGATCGAGCAGCTGCAGAAGGACCATGTGGTGTACGCGGTGACGCTGGCGGGTTTCGATGGCATGCCGGCGCCCGCTGATGGCGGCGAACTGTTCGATCGGGCGGATGCGTCGCTGGAGCAGTTGATCGAGCAGCGGAAGATCGACCGGCCGGTGCTGGTGGGCCACAGCCTGGGCGGCACGCTGGCGCTGCGTTTTGCCGGCGAGCATCCCGAACTGATCTCGGGTGTGGTGGCGGTGGACGGCCTGCCGATTTTCCCCGGCATGGAGCGGGTGGGCGCGGAGCAGCGCAAGGCGATGGCGGCGCAGATGCAGCAGCAGATGTCGGCGGCCACGCCGGAGCAGTTCCAGGCGCAGTCACTGGGCTACATGCAGAAGATCGGCGTGATCGATCCGCAGCTGGCCGCGCGCTACGCGCCGATGAATGCGCGCAGCGACATCAAGGCCAGTGCGCAGTACATGGCCGAGGATCTCGCGTTCGACGGACGTGCGGCGCTGAAGAATGCGAACGTGCCGATCCTGGAGATCTCGCCATACAACGCCCCGGATTTCAGCCAGCCGCCGATGATGATGAGCGAGGCGCAGAAGACGGCGTATTACCAGTCGCTGCTGGCCGATGCGCCGAAGGCGAAGGTGGTCTCGATCTCGCCGTCGCGGCATTTCGTGATGCTCGACCAGCCGGCCAGGTTCCAGCAGGCGCTGGGCGCTTTCCTGCAGTCACTTTGAGGCCTTCGATGACTCGCCTTTCGAACAAGAGCTACCAGTGGCAGACCCTGCTCAGCATGAGCGCCTACGTCGCGTTGCTGTTGCTGGTGTGGCCGCTGGCGCGCTCGGTGGAGGGCTGGGCCGCCAAGGGCTTGCTGGCGTTGGCGCCGGTGCTGCCGATGTTCTATCTGTTCGCGCTGATGGCCCGCCGCATCCGCGAAAGCGATGAACTGGAGCAGCGCATGCATCTGGTCGCGCTGGGCGTGGCCACGATGCTGACGGCGGCGCTCAGTCTGATCGGAGGCTTCCTGGCGGCGGCACACGTGCTCGCCATCGATGGATCGATCCTGATCTGGGTGTTCCCGGTGATGCTGGCCGGCTACGGGATCACGCGGTCGCTGCTGGTCAGGCGCTACGGCGGCGACATGTTTGCCTGCGCCGGCGATGCCGGGATTCCCGCTTACGTGCGTGCCTTGCTGGTTGCCGTGCTGATGGCGGCGGTGGCCGTCTTTGCCTACGTGAAGAACGACGATCAGTTGTGGGGCGTGTTCGCGGGAATGGCGGCGGCATTCATCGTTTTTGCAGGGCTGCAGCTGGTTCGCCGCCAGCGGAAGGCGGCCCTGGCAGACGACAGGGCGCAACGATGAATCCCGTGTCGTCGGGGACACCATCAACCGGGAGACATGACTGATGGCCATGCGTGAAGTGCACAAGCGCTACCTGCGCGAATTCCTGCCGGCCATGGCTGCGTATGTCGTGCTGATCCTCCTTTCGGCGCTGGCATCGGCGCGGGTCGACAGCGTGGCCGGGCGCGTCGTGCTGGCCCTGCTGCCCCTGTTGCCCATCCTGCTGGCCATTCGCGCGATGGTTCGCGTGGTCCGCGACCAGGACGAACTGGAGCGGCGCATCGACCTGGAGGCGTTTGCGATCTCCGCCATGGCCACCGGCTTCGGCTTCTTCAGCTTCGGCCTGCTGATGGGCGCCAACGCGGGCTGGACGGTGTCGGGGCAGGCGGTCGCCATCTGGGTGATGCCGTGCCTGTTCGCCAGCTTCGGCATCGCCAAGCTGGTGGTGCTGTGGCGCTACCGCAGTCATGAATAACCATGTGCGTGAACTGCGCGGCGCGCAGGCCTGGTCGCAGGCCGACCTGGCCGAGCGGCTGGATGTTTCGCGGCAAACCGTCAACGCCATAGAAACCGGCAAGTACGATCCGAGTTTGCCGCTGGCCTTCAAGATTGCCCGTCTGTTCGGGCAAACGATCGAATCCATTTTTGAACCTGGGGAGTGACACGTGAGCATGAAACCCGGAAAACGCATGGGCGTGGTGGTCGCCGTCGCGGTGGCGATCATCTCGGCCAACCGCGTCGCCCATCATCGTGAGAAGGAACCGACGCCACCGGCACCGGCTTCGGCCTCGACTGCGGCCGTTGCACCCGCGCCGGCCGCCACCTGGAAACTCGGCAGCCTGACCCTGACCGCATGCGAGCTTGCCGCGCCGAACAGCGGCCTGAGCACGGCGGCCTGGTGCACGGACTTCCCCGTGCCGGAAAACCGGGCCGATCCGCACAGCCGCACGATCGAGCTGAAGCTGGCGGTGCTGCGTTCGCGGGCGCAGGTGGCCAGTCCCGACATGCTGGCCTTTCTTGCCGGTGGCCCGGGACAGGCGGCCACCGATTCGGCGGCCCAGGTGGCGACGGTGCTGAAGCCGCTGCTGGCCCATCGCCACGTGCTGCTGCTCGACCAGCGTGGCACCGGTGGTTCCAATGCGCTCAGCTGCAAGGAATCCGCCGCCACGAGCCCGCCGGACGACAGCACCTTCGACGCCGACAAGCTGCGCGCAGCGGCGGCGCAGTGCCTCAAGCTGCTGGCCGGTCGCGCCGATCCGCGCTACTACACCACCACGATCGCGGCGCAGGACCTGGAGGACGTGCGCAAGGCCATCGGTTCGCCGCAGTTCGACCTGATCGGCGTGTCGTACGGCACACGGATGGCGCAGCAGTACCTGATGCGTTTCCCGCAGTCGGTGCGCAGCGTGGTGCTGGACAGTGCCGTGCCGAATTCGCTGGCCCTGGGCGAGGACTTCGCCCGCAACCTGGACGACGCGCTGAAGGCGCAGTTCGCCCGCTGCACTGCCGAGCCGGCCTGCAAGAAACAGTTCGGCGATCCGGACCAGACCCTGTACCAGCTGCGTGATGCGCTGCGGGCCAATCCGCACCAGGTCAGTTTTCGCGACCCGCAGAACTACCAGACGGTGAAGCAGATGCTGGACGAGGACTCGCTGGCCAGCGTGGTGCGCATGTTCGCGTACACGCCGGCCACCGCCGCGCTGCTGCCGCTGTCGATCGACGCGGCGGCGCATGGCGACGTGGGTCCGCTGCTGGGCCAGGCCAAGCTGCTGTCCGGCGAACTGTCCGAGCTGATGGGCAGCGGCATGCAGTATTCGGTGATCTGCAGCGAGGACGCCGACCTGCTGGCCGTGCGCCCGCAGGATGCGCAGACCATCCTCGGCACGCGCATGGTCGACGCCCTGAAGGCGGTGTGTTCGGTGTGGCCGAAAGGCACGCGCCCGGCCGACTTCCATGCGCCGCTGAAAACCGACAAGCCGGTGCTGCTGCTGGCCGGCCAGTACGACCCGGTGACCCCGCCGCGCTACGCCGAGGAAGTGGCCAAGGGCCTGCCGAACGCGCGGGTGCTGACCCTCAAGGGCCAGGCGCACAGTGTCATGGCGACCGGCTGCACGCCGCAGCTGATCCAGCATTTCATCGAGAAGCTCGACCCGAAGACGCTGGACGCGGGTTGCCTGGACCGGTTGCAGCCGACGCCGATCTTCATCGACTTCAACGGAGCGACCCCATGATCGAGGTAAGGGATTTGCACAAGGCGTTCGGCGCGGTGAAGGCCGTCGACGGCGTCAGCTTCACTGCCCGCGACGGCGAGATCACCGGCCTGCTCGGCCCCAACGGTGCCGGCAAGACCACCACGCTGCGCATGCTGTACACGCTGATGGCGCCGGATCGTGGCCAGGTGCTGGTCGATGGCATCGATGCGGCGGCCGATCCGCTGGCCGTGCGTCGCCAGCTCGGCGTGCTGCCGGATGCGCGCGGGCTGTACAAGCGGCTCAGCGCGCGCGAGAACATCGACTACTTCGGACGCCTGCACGGTCTGCCCGAAGAACTGCTGGCGAGCCGGCGCGAAGCGCTGGTCAAGGCGCTGGAGATGGGCGACATCGCCGACCGCCGCACCGAGGGTTTCTCGCAGGGGCAGCGGGTGAAGACCGCGATCGCCCGCGCGCTGGTGCACGACCCGCGCAACGTGATCCTCGACGAACCGACCAACGGCCTCGACGTGATGGCCACCCGCGCGCTTCGCCAGTTCATGACGCGGCTGAAGGAGGAGGGGCGTTGCGTGCTGTTTTCCAGCCACATCATGCAGGAGGTGGGCGCCTTGTGTGACCGCATCGTGGTGATCGCACACGGCCGCGTGGTGGCCGACGAGACGCCGGATGCGCTGCGCGCCCAGACCGGCGAGAACAACCTGGAGGATGCCTTCGTGAAGATCATCGGCAGCGAAGAGGGCCTCGCCGCATGAACGACATGTCCGCGAAAATCCGCCGCAGCGGCGCGTTCCTCACCGTGTTCCTGAAGGAGGTGAAGGAAAACCTGCGCGACCGCCGCACCCTGATGAGCGCCTTCCTCACCGGCCCGCTGCTGGGCCCGCTGCTGTTCGTGATGCTGATCAACGTCACCCTCAACCGCGAACTGGACAAGGCCGAGAAGCCGCTGCCGGTGCCGGTGCTGGGCGCCGCGTACGCGCCCAACCTGATCGATGCGCTGAAGGCCGGCGGCGTGGTGCCGGGCGCGGCGGTGGCCGATCCCGCGCAGACCGTGCGCAAGCAGGATGCCGACGTGGTCCTGCGCATCGCCCCCGACTACGGCAAGGCCTGGCGCAAGGGCGAGCCGGTGCAGGTGGAGCTGTTCTACGACTCCTCGCGGCGTGACGCGAACACTTCGGTGGAGCGGGTCAGCGACCTGGTCGAGAACTATGCCCGGCAACAGGGGGCGATGCGACTGGTCGCGCGCGGGCTGTCGCCCGGCACCGCGTGGCCGCTGCAGGTCGCCAGGCGCGACCAGGCCACGCCGCAGTCGCGCGCGGTGCTGATGTTCGCGATGCTGCCGTATTTCTTCGTGATCACCATCTTCATGGGCGGCATGTACCTGGCGATCGACCTCACCGCGGGCGAGCGCGAGCGGCAATCGCTGGAGCCGCTGTTCGCCAACCCGGTGGCGCGCTGGAAAATCCTCTGCGGCAAGCTGGCGGCGATCTGCGCGTTCTCCACCGCGAGCCTGCTGATCACCTTGCTGGGCTTCGCGGTGGTCGGCCGCTTCATCCCCGCCGAGAAGATCGGCATGGAGCTCGACCTTGGCCTGCACTTCGCCACCTACGTTCTGCTGCTGATGCTGCCGCTGGTGCTGCTGCTGTCCGCGCTGCAGTCGCTGGTGGCTGCGTTTGCCAAGAGCTATCGCGAGGCGCAGACCTACATCTCGCTGCTGATGCTGGTGCCGATCATCCCCAGTGCGCTGCTGTCGTTCATGCCGATCAAGGCGCAGGCGTGGATGTACGCGATCCCGTTGCTGGGCCAGAACCTCGGCATCATGCAGTTGCTGCGCGGCGATGGTGTCACCGGCGAACAGATCGGCCTGTGCCTGGCCGGCAGTCTGGCGGGGGCGCTGGTGGCGGTGCTGGTGACCGCCCAGTTGTATCGCTCCGAGAAGCTGGCGATCTCGGCTTGAGCCCGGCCCTCCCCGGCCCTCCCCCTGTCCCACAGGGACTTCCTTCGCTCGCAAGCGGGGAGGGGGAAGCTGGCGACGCCATGCTCATCCCCCTGCGTGCAGGGGGAGGTTGGGGGGCTTTTGATCTCGCGCCGCGAAGCGCGTCTCTTCCGGCAAGGGGTCAGCCGGGCGGAGCGGTCAGTTCGCGGGCGTTGAGGTAACCGTCGCGGTTGCGGTCCAGCTTGTGGAACTGGCGGCGCAGGTTGTCGCGGTTTTCCTGCAGCGTGATCGGCTGGCCGCGGCCGCCGGGCAGTTCGCCAGTTTCGATGATGCCGTCGCCGTTGCTGTCCATGTTGCGAAAACCCTCGCTCATGTAGGCCACGTATTCCGCCGCGCTGACCCGGCCGTCGCCGTTGCCGTCGAAGCGCTGCAGGTACGCCTCGCGGCTTTGCTGGGCATGGTTCGCCGTGGAGGCCAGCAGCAAGGCCGCGGCGGCAGCGATGATCCGGATGTTCAGCGGTGGCCGCCGTGGATGCCGATGAACTGCAGGAACTCGGCGCGCGTCCTGGCGTCATCGCGGAAGGTGCCCAGCATCTGGCTGGTGACCATCGACACGCCGCGCTTGTGCACGCCGCGGGTGGTCATGCATTCGTGGCTGGCATCGATCACCACCGCCACGCCGGCCGGCTGCAGGGTTTCCTGGATGCAGTGGGCGATTTCCGCAGTGAGTTTTTCCTGCACCTGGAAGCGCCGCGCGTAACCGTCGACTACCCGGGCCAGCTTGCTGATGCCCACCACGCGATTGGTCGGCAGGTAGCCGACGTGGGCACGGCCGATGATCGGCGCCATGTGGTGCTCGCAGTGGCTCTCGAACTCGATGTCGCGCAACACCACCATCTCGTCGTAGCCGGCCACTTCCTTGAAAGTGCGGCGCAGGTACTCGCCTGGATCGGTCTCATAACCGCTGAACCAGTCGCGATATGCCTTCACCACGCGCTTGGGCGTGTCGAGCAGGCCTTCGCGCGACGGGTCTTCGCCAGCCCAGCGCAACAGCGTGCGCACGGCCTCCTCGGCCTGTTCGGGCGTGACTTCGGGGTGCTTGGCGCGGTCGTTCATGCCGGGTCCTTGGATCGTTCGAAAGGAAAGTTTAACCGGATGCCGGTCTTCACCGGTTGCGCCGGAGCTGATGCAGTTGCCGCTCTTGGCAGCGCCGTAGGTACGGAGTCGTTCCGATATCGGATGCAGCGCTCCTCGCGACGGGATGAGAAAACCGCGACACCCAGGCGAAAGGTCTTCCTGACGACGCATGACGTAATGTATAAGTTACATTATGTCCTGTAGAGATGACATGACTCCTCGATCCTTGCGCTACCTTGTCCTGGTCCCGCTGTCCGTCGGCCGGCTGGTGGTCGCCTGGCTGGTGGTGATGCAGGTGTTGCGCAAGCGCTGGCGCGACACCGTGGAGGCCGAGTGCGATCGCCAGATCGGGCCGCGCGCCAGTGGCCGGGCGCGGGCAGGACTGTCGATCTTCGCGCTGGCGCTGGCGGTGACGTTCGTCTTCTCGCCGCTGGGTCATCCGGGCTGGGCAAGGCCGCTGGCGATATCCAGCCTGCTGATGGCCGGCCTGACCGGCTCCTGCCTGCTCGGGTCCGCGGTGACGGGCATCACCTGCTGGCACGACCGGCGCGGCGCATGACCGGGACGCCGATCGACAACCTGATCCGCAAGCTGCGCTTCGAGCATGACGAGATGACCCAGCAAGCACTGGCCGATGCCTGCGGCATCACCCGGCAGACGGTGATCGCGCTGGAGGCAGGCAAGTACGCGCCCTCGCTGGAGCTGGCGTTCCGCATCGCCCGCGTGTTCGGCGTGGGCGTGGAAGACGTGTTCCAGTGGAAACGGTGAGCGCGGTCTGTCCGTAGGCGCTTTCGTCCTACGGCGCGGTGGCGTCGTCACCACCGTCATCCAGCGCGGGAACATCATCCAGCAGTTGCGGGGCGATTTCGCCCGGCGCGGATTCCACGCCTCGCAGCCTGCGTTCGATCGCGCGAGTGCGCACGCCTGTTGCGTCGATCTGGTTGCTAGCCTGGTCGAGATTCTTCTTGACCTTGTCCAGCACCGCTCCGAACTTGCTGAACTCAGTTTTGACCGCACCCAGCAGTTGCCATACCTCGCTGCTGCGCTTCTCGATCGCCAGCGTGCGGAAGCCGGCCTTGAGGCTGGTCAGGATCGCCGCCAGCGTGGTCGGCCCGGCGACGGTGATGTGGTGGTCGCGCTGCAGCGATTCGAACAGGCCCGGTCGCCGCAGTACCTCGGCGAACAAACCCTCGGTGGGCAGAAACAGAATGGCGAAATCCACCGTGTGCGGTGGTGCCACGTACTTGCCCCGAATGCGCTTGGCTTCGTCGCGCACGCGCCGCTCAAGCGCGTTGGCGGCATCCAACGCTGCGGCGGCGTTGGCGTTCTCTTGCGCTTCCTGCAGGCGCTGATAATCCTCGAGCGGAAACTTGGCGTCGATGGGCAACCACAACGCAGCACCGTCGACGCCGTTGGGCATGTGGATGGCGTATTCCACCCGCGCGTCGGAGTTGGGTATCACGGCCACGTTCACGGCGTATTGATCCGGCGTCAGGAGCTGTTCGAGCAGCGCGCCGAGCTGAGTTTCGCCCAACACCCCGCGCGTCTTCACGTTGCCTAGCACGCGCTTGAGGTCGCCCACGCCGGTGGCCAGGTTCTGCATTTCGCCCAGCCCGCGCTGCACGGCCTCGAGCCGCTCGGACACCAGCTTGAACGATTCGCCCAGGCGGGTTTCCAGCGTAGCGTGCAGCTTTTCGTCCACGGTGGCGCGCATCTGTTCGAGTTTCGCCGCGTTGTCCTGCTGGATCGCGCCGAGCTTGGCTTCCAGCGTGGCGCGCATCTCGCCCATGCGCTTTTCATTGTCCGCGGTGAGCGCGGCCAGGCGTTGCTGCTGTTGTTCGCCCAGCCGGTTGAGGGTGGTGGCGATCTCCTCGCGGCCCTTGCGCGCGTCCTCGACCAGTCGCTGGGTCAATGACTGCAAGCCGTTGTCGGTACGTTCGGTGAGCAGGGTCAGCCGCTGGCCGAAACCGTCGATGCGCTCGGACTGCTGCTGCGACATGCCGTTGAGCTGTTCCCCCAGGTGGCCGCGAAAGCGGTCGAAGCCCTGCTGCAATTCCTCGCGGCCGGCGCGCTGTTCCTCGCGCAGGGTGCGCTCGACGCGGGCGCTGTCGTCCTTCAGCGCGTCCAGCTTGGCTTCGAGGCCGGGATCGCCGCGGCGGCGCAGCAGCAACGCCACCTGCAGCAGCAACACCAGCGCGGCGAGGATGACGAGGACAATCAGCAGGGTTTCATTGAGCGGCATGGAACGTTTTCCCGGGATCAGGCATCCAGTGTACGTCGAGCGGTCTCATCGACTGCGCCCGGATTCATGTTGCCGTCGCCGGGGCGGTGCATCATGGGCGGAGGTTCAGCCCGGGAGAGCTTCATGGAACACGTCCACGATTACCTGGTCATCGGCGGCGGCATGGCCGCGGACGCTGCCGCCAAGGCCATCCGCGAAGTCGACGGCGCGGCGAACGTCGGCATCGTGGGCGACGACCCATCGGCGCCGTATCAGCGGCCGCCGCTGAGCAAGGCGATGTGGAAGGGCGACAAGTCGCTCGCGGACATCGACCTGGCCACCGCAGGGAGTGGCGCCACGCTGCACCTGGGGCGGCGCATTGCCTCGCTGGATCGTGTCGCCCACGTGGCCCGCGACGACCGGGGCGACAGTTATCGCTATCGCCGGCTGCTGCTGGCCACCGGCGCCACGCCGCGCCTGCTGCCGTTTGATGGCGGCGAAAGGCTGATCCACTACCGCACGCTGGCCGACTACGAAGCGCTACGTCGCTACGCCCGACCCGGCGCCTACGTCGCCGTGGTCGGCGGCGGCTTCATCGGCTGCGAGCTGGCGGCCTCGCTGTGCAGCATCGGCTGCAAGGTGAGCCTGCTGTTTCCCGGCGAGACGATCGGCGCGGGACGCTATCCCGAAGTGCTGGCGCACTACCTGGACGACTACTACCGTAGCCGCGGTGTGGACCTGCATCCCGGAACCCGCGTGGTCGGCGGCGAAGCCACCCAGGATGGCGTGAAGCTGGAGCTGTCCAACGGTGAAATCATGCTGGTCGAAGCGGCGGTGGCCGGTCTTGGCGTGACGCCGAACGTGACGCTGGCCGAGCAGGCCGGGCTGGCTGTCGACAACGGCATCGTCGTCGATGCGCAACTGCGCAGCAGCGATGCAGACATCTGGGCCGCTGGCGACGTGGCCAACTTCCACAGTGTCGCGCTGGATCGCCGGATGCGCGTGGAGCACGAGGACGCCGCGATCAGCATGGGCCGGCATGCGGGACGCGCGATGGCCGGCGTGGCGGAGGATTACGTCGTCCAGCCGTTCTTCTACTCGGATCTGTTCGACCTGGGTTACGAAGCCGTCGGCCTGCTCGATACGCGGCTCCAGGTGGTCGAGGACTGGCGCGAGCCGTATCGGGAAGGCGTGGTGTATTACCTCGACGGCGGTCGCGTGCGCGGCGTGCTGTTGTGGAACACCTGGGACCAGGTCGACGCCGCGCGCGAGCTGATCGCCGAGCCTGGCCCGTTCGATGCCGCGTCGCTGCGCGGGCGCCTGCCACGCGGCGCCTGACCCTCCTGTCGAAGCAGCTTCAATCCACCCGGCAGAACACCGCCTTCAGGTAACGGCCTTCCGGCACGTCGGTGCGGAACGGATGGTCGGCGCCGGCGCCGCGCACTTCCAGCACCTGGATCGCGCGGCCGGCGTTGAGCGCGACCCGGCGCAGCATTTCCAGGAACTCGCCTTCGCCGACCAGGCCGGTGCACGAGCAGGTCAGCAGCAGCCCGCCGGGCGGGATGATGTCCAGCGCCATGCGGTTCATCGCGAAGTATTTCTTCAGTGCGTCCATCACCTTGCTGCGGTCGCGGGTGAGCTTGGCCGGGTCGAGGATCACCGCGTCGTAGCGTTCGCCGCGGGCTACCGCGGCGCGCACCCAGTCGAAGATGTCGGACTGCTCGAAGCTCACCGCGACGTTGTTCGCCGCGGCGTTGGCGCGGGCGACTTCGAGGATGCCGGCGTCCAGGTCCACGCCGACCGCCTCGCGCGCGCCGGCCGCCATCGCGTGCACCGCGAAGCCGCCGGCGTTGCAGCACAGGTCGAGCACGCGGCGGCCCCTGGCCAGTTCGGCGAAGCGCTTGCGGTTGTCGCGCTGGTCGGCGAAGAAGCCGGTCTTGTGGCCGGAGCCCGGCGCGGCGTGGAAGCGCAGGCCATGTTCGTGCACCTCGAACGCGGCGGGCACGTCGGGGCTGCGGCAGTCGAACGATTCCTGCTTCTGCACGTGCGACTCGGCGAACCAGTACAACTGCGCGCCGGGGAAATGCGCGAGCAGGGCGGCGTGGATCGCCTCGCGGAACTTCCACATGCCGGCGGCGAAGTATTCGACCACGATGACGTTGGCGTAGCGGTCGACGATCAGGCCCGAAAGGTCGTCGCCTTCGCTGTGCACCACGCGCCAGGCGTCGCTGACCGCATCGAGCTGCAGCCAGTCGCGGCGCAGCTGCACGGCGCGGGCGATGCGCGCGGCGATCCAGTCGGCGTCGATCGTGGCCTGCGGATCGGTGTCGAGCAGGCGCAGCGCGATGCGCGCGTGGCCGTTCCAGAACGCGCGGCCCACGAAGCGGCCCTTCGCGTCCTGTACCTCGACCACGCTGCCCGGCGGCAGTTTCGACTCGGGCTTGTAGATCTGTGCCGACCACACCCACGGGTGGCCGGGGCTGCGGTCGGATTTCAGGCGGATGACGGGAAGCGCGGCGGGAGTATTCATCCACCCATGATAGCTGGTGGCCGGGCGCCGGCCGCGCTGCGACGGCGAATGCTCAGTCGGCCTGGACCACCGCCAGTTCGTTGCCGTGCGGGTCGAGGAACTGGAAGCGCCGCCCGCCGGGGAAGGCAAAGATCGGGCGCACGATGCTGGCGCCGGCGGCCGTCACCGCGAGCAGGGCGGCTTCGAGGTCGTCCACCGCGATCACCGGCAGCGGCGCGCGGGTGGCTTCGGTCGGATCGCCCTGCAGGCCGACGTCCACGTCGCCGGTCATGGTCGCCGCGTAGCTGGGACCGAAATCCGTCAGCTCCCAGCCGAAGGCCTGGTGGTAGAACGCCTTGGACGCCGCGATGTCGCTGGCCGGCAATTCGATGTAGTTGGGACGCGCCATCGCGGACTCTCCGGGGTTGAACAGGTCAGCACCTGTGAAGAAAACCACTTCCTGTGGTTTTCTTCTATCGCACGTCCGGTACGTGCCCGGACGTGCTCACGCGAATCAGTCACCTGCGTGGCTGCTCCGCGACCGGCCGTCCATGGCCGGGCTGAGAGGTTGAAACATAACCCCTCAGCGCAGTCGCAGCACCAGCCACGACAGCAGCGCCAGCAGGTTGATGCCGATCCGCGACACCGACGGCCCGGCGATCGCCAGCAGGAAACCCTGCGAGCCGAGGTGCCAGTCGATGCCCAGCCGCGGCGTCGACTGCAGCGTGGCGAACACGTTGACGAAGGCGCCGCAATGCAGGCCGTAACTGAACACGGGCAGGGCGATCAGCGGCAGCTGCAGCAGCTGCGCCCAGCGCGACATCCGCACGCCCTGCTCGCTGCCGGCGACCAGCTGGATGCCGGCGGCCAGCACGAAGCCGTACAGCGCCAGGCCGAGCAGGGCGATCAGGCTGTCGTGGGCGCCGAATGGCAGCAGCCGGTGCAGCATCGCCGCCACCCCGTAGAAGCCGCCGGCGATTTCGAGGACGCCGATCAGGCGGAACAGAACAGTGCGCATGCGTAGCCCTGGCAAAAAAACGCAAGCTTAGGGCAACGCTGATCAAGTATCACCACCGTCACCCACCTCTCTGTTCGCAGACCACGGGGGCGTCGACGAAGGCAGACTGGCCGTCTGTCGAGACGACGGACCGAAGGCATGCGGACAGAGAGGGTGGGCCTCAACCTGTTGAACCTGAAATGACGAGGTGATGACGGCGGCGATACCTGGTCAGCGTTGCCCTAGGTGATCAGCACGCCGCGCGCTTCCTCGACGATGGCATGCGGCACGAAACGGGCGCTGTCCTGGGTCACCAGCGAGCTGTCCTCGCGGATGCCGATGCCGCAGGCGCGGTCGCCGACCACCCAGCTGCCGATCAGCGGATAGTGGCCGTCGAACGCGGTCAGCGGATGGCAGGCCTGGCGGATGCACGGGCCGTCATACGGGCCGTCGGTGCGCAGTTCGCGGCCGTCGTCCAGGTGCATCGCGATGTTGGCGCCCTCGCGCGAATGCAGCGGCTTGCGCACCCAGCCGCGCGGCAGCGCGCCGCCCTGGTCGAATTCGGCCGGCAACAGGTTCGGGTGGCCGCGGTGCGCATCCCACAGCAGCGGCAGGATGCCCTTGTTGCTGAGCAGCGCCTTCCACGGCGGTTCGATCAGCTGCAGCCCTGAGCGCGGCAGGTACGGGCCGAACGTTTCGCGGAACAGGTCTTCCAGCGGGTACAGCTTGAACAGGCAGCCGATCACCTGGTCGTCGAGGTCGGTGAAGCGGCCGTCCTCGGAGATGCCGATGTCCTCGATCGCCAGTGTGCCGCACTCGATGCCGGCCTGCAGCGCGCAGTCCCGCAGGTAGGCGATGGTGCCCTGGTCTTCGTTCGAATCACGCACGGCGGCGAAATGGAACGGTCGCGCGATGCCGCGGGCGATCGTGCCGAACGCCTCCACCAGCGATTCCTGGATCGAGTTGAACTGGTCGCTGCCGGCCGGCAGCTGGCCGCGCGCGAGCTGGTCCTCCAGCCATTGCCACTGGAAGAACGCGGCCTCGAACAGCGAGGTCGGCGTGTCGTAGTTGAGCTCGTACAGCTTGGCCGGACCGCGGCCGTCGTAGGCGAAATCCAGCCGGCCGTACAGGTGCGGTTCGCGCCGGCGCCAGCTTTCGGCGATCCAGTCCCGGTACGGCTCGGGTACCGCCAGCTGCTGCATGAGCTGCTCGCTGCCCACGATGCGCTCGACCATGTCCAGCGCCATCGCGTGCAGCTCTTCGGTGGGCGACTCGATGTCGTGCTCGATCTCGCGCAGGCTGAAGGCGTAGTACGCGGACTCGTCCCAGTACGGCGCATCGTCGATGGTGTGGAAACCGAAACCGCAATCCGCGGCCCTGGCGCGCCAGTCGGGGCGCTCGGCCAGCGCGATGCGGTGCATCAGCTGCCGAAACCGCGACTGCCGCTGGAGCGGCCGAAGCCGGAGCGGCTGGTGGTGACCGCGCGATTCGGCGTGGCGTTGATCGGCACCATGCCGGTGCCTGCGGTGCCGCCGCGATAGACGCCGCCACTGGCGCCGCCCGCCGCCGGCCGTTGCCAGCCGCCGTTGCTGTCGCGGAATGCAGGGGCGCTGTTGAAGCCGTTGGCGGCCACGCCGTTGCGCATCATCTGCGACAGGAAGAAGCCGGTCATCAGCGGGCCGAAGAACGAATGGTTGTTGCCGTCGCTGCGTTCGGCGCACTTTTCCTTGCCGTAGCTGGCCTCGCATTCCTCGCGGTTGGCGAAGCGCGGCGCGGTGGCCACCGCTTCCTGCTCGGCCTTGGCAAAGGCCTGGTTGCAGGTGCTGCTGTCATTGGTCTGCGCCACGCAGGCCTCGACCGAGGTGTACAGGCCTTCGCGCGCCTCGTTGCGGTCGCAGGCGGTCAGCAGCAGCGGGGCCGTGCCCATCAGCAGCAGGGCGGCGGTGCGGGATCGTTTCATGGGGATGCTCGGCCAGGGGAATCCGCTCAAGCATGCCTGTTCGGGCGGGTGGATGAAAGTTCTTGCGAATGACCGCGGCGGGCGCTGCGGATGGCCGTCCGGCTATTCGAGTTCGTCCGCCAGCTCGTGCAGGTCGGCGATGTGCTGTTCCCACCAGCGCGATTCGGCGGCGAACGGGAACGCGACGGGAAAGGCCGGGTCATGCCAGCGCGCGGCGATCCAGCCGGCGTAGTGCAGCTGGCGCATCGCGCGCAGCACCGGAATCAGCGCCAGTTCGCCGTGGTCGAAATCGCGGAACTGCTGGTAGCCCTCGAGCAGCGCCTCCATCGTGCGTTCGTCGCTGGCCAGCATCCACAGGTCCTGCACGGCGGGGCCGCTGCGGGCGTCGTCGAAGTCGACGAAGTGCGGGCCGGCATCGGTCCACAGCACGTTGCCCGGATGGCAGTCGCCATGCAGGCGCAACTGGCGCAGCGGGCCGAGCGCCTCCATGCGTGCGCCGATCGCCGCGTCCAGCCGGGTCGCGGCGACGCGGTAGTTGGCCTGCAGGCCGGCCGGCAGCAACGACGAGCCGAGCACCGCATGCATCGGCTGCTGCACCATCGTGTCGCGGTCGAGCCGGCCGCGATGTGCAAACGGCGCGCGGGCGCCGATCACGTGCATGCGCGCGATCAGCCGACCCAGCCACTGCAACTGGTCGAGCGCTTCCAGCTCCGGCGCGCGGCCGCCCCGGCGCGGGGTCAGCGCGTAGCGGAAGCCACCGTGATGCAGCAGGCTGCGGCCGTCGAACAGCAGCGGGGCGACCGCGGGCAGTTCGGCGTCGGCCAGCTCCTGCGCGAAGGTGTGTTCCTCGATGATCGCCGCATCGCTCCAGCGGTCCGGCCGGTAGAACTTCGCGATCACCGGAGCAGCGTCCTCGATGCCGACCTGCCACACCCGGTTCTCGTAGCTGTTCAGCGCCAGCAGGCGACCGTCCGGCCACAGCCCGCAGGCGCTCACGGCGTCGAGCACGAGATCGGGCGTGAGGCTCTCATACGGCGCAGCCGCCATCAGGAAACGCGCCTCTTGCTTTCGCCTGCTCTCCCCGTGTCGGAGAGAGGATTGAGGTGAGGGGACGCTCTATCGAGATGCGGCATGTTCAACGCGTGCCCATGCCGCGCGCCGCGATCACCGCCATGGTGA
The DNA here is from genome assembly GCF_040208325.1 of Rhodanobacter sp. IGA1.0. NCBI lineage: Bacteria > Pseudomonadati > Pseudomonadota > Gammaproteobacteria > Lysobacterales > Rhodanobacteraceae > Rhodanobacter > Rhodanobacter sp. IGA1.0. The sequence continues at coordinate 3,415,343 of NZ_CP157948.1, read as the reverse complement.
TGCGCGAAATGCACACCAGAGCCCCTTCCTCGCTTTCGATGCGGATCTCCCACACCTGGGTGGTGCGGCCGATGTGCAGCATCTTGGCGGTGCCGGTGACGCTGCCGCCGCGCACGCCGCGGATGTGGTTGGCGTTGATGTCCAGTCCCACCGCCAGCTCCTTCGCGGGGTCCAAGGTCAGCATCGCGGCGGTGCTGCCCAGCGTTTCGGCCAGCACCACCGAGGCGCCCCCGTGCAGCAGGCCGTAGGGCTGATGGGTGCGATGGTCGACCGGCATGGTGCCGGCCAGCCAGTCGTCGCCGATCGCGGTGATGCGGATGCCCAGCGTCTCCATCATGGTGTTGGCGCTCCATGCGTTGACGCGGTCCAGGTCGGTGGATTGTTTCCAGATGCTCATCGTTGATTCCCGTGGATCGAACCCGCATTGTCGTCCGGGGTCATCGCCGCGACAATGCACACGTGTTCAAGGTCACCCTCAAGACATCCGGCCGCCAGTTTTCGGTGGTCGCGGGCGAAACCGTGCTGGAAGCGGCGCAACGGGCGGGTGTGGCCTTGCCTTATTCGTGCCGGGCCGGCGTCTGCGGCAGCTGCAAGGCCACCTTGCTGGACGGGCGCTGCGAGTATCCGCGCAATCCGCCGCTGGCGCTGAATGCGGATGAGCAGGCGCACCATGCGGTGCTGCTGTGCCAGGCCGTGCCGGTGACGGATTTGTTGCTGGAAGCGCGCGAAGTCACCTCGGTGGAGGACATCGCGCGGCGCCAGCTCGGCATGGTGGTGACCGAGAAGTGGCCGCTGGCGCCGGATGTCACCGGCCTGCGCCTGCTGCCGGCACGCGGCGAGCGTCGCCTGAAGCGCCTGCCCGGCCAGTATGTCGACGTGCTGCTGGAGGATGGCAAGCGCCGTCCGTTCTCGATCGCCAACGGTCCGCAGGCCGACGGCATGATCGAGATGCACGTGCGCCACGTGGCCGGCGGCGGTTTCACGTCGTGGGTGAGCAGCACGCTGAAGCCGGGTGATCACCTGCGCGTGGAGGGCCCGCTGGGCACCTTCGTGCCGCGCGAGGATTCGGAGCGACCGATGATCTTCATGGCCGGCGGCACCGGTTTTGCGCCGGTGAAGGCAATCGTCGAGCACTTCATCGCGCTGGGCACGCGTCGCGCCATCCAGGTCTACTGGGGGGCGCGCGTGGCGGGCGACCTGTACCTGCGCGCGCTGGCCGAACGCTGGGCGGGCGAACTGCCGAACCTCGCGTTCCACGCGGTGGTGTCCGACGCGGACGGCGCGGCGGGTTTGCGCACCGGCCTGGTGCACGAGGCGGTGCTGGCCGACCAGCCGGACCTGTCAGGGCACGACCTTTACATGAGCGGGCCGCCGGCGATGATCGATGCCGCGCATCCGCGCTTCCTGGCTGCCGGCCTGCCGGAAGAGCGTCTCTACTACGACTCGTTCGAATACGCCCCCGACGTGCTGGCGCAGATCATCGCCGGGCGCGCGGGCATCCATGACTTGCCGCTGCCGTAGACACCTGACGATCGCTGTCTGATCGGGCAGCGGGGCGGGAGCGTGGCCCGCCAGCGGTTCTTTACCGGTTGCCCTTGGCCACCGGCAACTGCGCCGCGTGCCAGGCCAGCACGCCGCCGTCCAGCCGATGAACCTTGGCGAAGCCGGCCTTGACCAGCCGCTGCGCGGCCTTGATCGAATTGCCACGACCGTCCTTGTCCATCACCACCACCGGCAGTTCCTTCGCCTTGGCCAGATCCTTGTTCTCCGGATCGAACTGGCTCATCGCCACGTGCCTGGCGCCGGGCACGTGCATCTTCTCGAATTCGGCGATCGCCGACAGATCGATCAGCAGCGGGTTTTCGCGATTGATCAGGTGGGTCAGGCCGGCCGGGCTCAGTTCCCCGACCTTGCTGAACAGGGCGCTGACCTGCATCACGATCAATGCCAGCAGCAGGATCGCGAACAGGGCCACCAGGGCCACATGGTTGCCGACAAATTCGGGCAGCTTGTGCAGGAAATCGTTCATCGTCAGTCCACAGGTGCCTTGATCGCACCAATTCGGGTAAACCGGCGATTATACGGAGTTGCCGCCAGTTGCGCGGGCGGCGTCGACTCAGCGCCTGGGAAGAAAACCACATCCTGTGGTTTCTTCTATCGCGAGTCCGGTACACGCCCGGACTCGCTCACGCGAATCAGGCACGGCGTGCCCGATCCGCGGTCGGCCATGCCTGGCCGACCTGAGAGGTTGAAAAACGCACAACCTCTCAGTCCTGCGTGATGTCCGGCAGGCCGCTGGTCAGCCACCAGTGCCTGGTCGCCTCGTCGTAGTGCCAGGTCTGGTGGTCGACGACGCTGCGCTCGGACTGGTTGTGGATGTTGACCAGGTTGATCACCACCGTCTGCTGCACGTCGAAGTCGCCGGTCGGCACCGGGCCCGCATCGTCGTTGTACTCGGTGACCCGCACCTGCTGGAAGCGCGCCAGCTGCAGCGAGGTCAGCGGATGCGCGGCGCGAACCTTGGGCTCGACGAACTGGGCGGCGCTCTGGAAATCGCCCCAGCGCAGCGTGCTGCCGTAGGCCTTGAGCGTGGTGGTGAGGGCATCGCTGCGGGTCTTGGTGGCGCAGCCGGCCAGCAGCAGGCCCGACAACAGCACGATCAGAAGGCTGGTGATCCGACGCATGTGGTTTGCTCCCCGATGAAATCCCGCCCATTCTGCCTGATGCGCAGGCAGTCCACTCAGGCCCGGCGTTTGGCCACGAAGCGTGCGTTCAAGGCGCACGCCGGTTCGCCGTTCTCGCCGGGCACCACGCAGTCGACCGCGATGCGCGCCCGGCCGCGGTTGTCCAGGGTGGAGAAGAAGGTCGCCCAGTCCGCGTCCTCGGCCAGCCGCGCCTGGCTGTGGAAGTCGTCCCACAGCGGCGCCAGGTAGCGCACGCTGGACTCGGCGACGAACACGTCGCAGTCCGTGCCGCGCTTGCGCAGCGCCAGTTCGACCAGCGCCCAGCCGCTCAGCGTCATCACGCTGACCAGGCTGCCGCCGAACGCGCAACCCTTGTCGTTGACGTTGGGCGCCAGCGGCGCGCGCAGGGTCAGGCTGTGCTCGTCGCAGTCCGCCAGTTCCAGGCCCATCGCATGGGCCAGCGGGATCTCGTCGCGGACGAACTGGATCAGTTGTCGGGCCAGCAGGGTTGCTTCGGTCTTGCTCACGTGATCGGGGATTCGCGTGGGGAAAGCCCGGCAGTGTAAAGGATGCTCTGATCTATTCAGCACTGGCGTCACCGGCTCTGTCTGCCCGCAGATTCGTGGTGCGCGGACGAAGACAGGCGTCGGCCTGTCGAGGAGGCGCGCCGCGGAGATGCGGGCAGACAGAGCCGGCCCCAACCGATTGAATACAAAGATGGGGTGACGTCCAGAAGGCCCCCAGGCGGCAGCGCACGGCTTGCCAAGGCGGCCAGCCTTGCCGGCACCGCGCACTGCCACCTGGGGGCCTTCTGGACGTCATGCCGCCTGCGCTGAATAGATCAGAACATCCTGAGCCACCGCTACACTGGAGCCATGACAGTAAGCGTGCGCGGTGCGCGGATGCAGCGACCATCCAGCCGGAAAACCCCAGGCCTGCATGGCCGGATCGTGGTGATCACCCGTCCGGCGGGCACCGCTTCCGCGCTGGCGCGGAAGGTGCGTGTGCTGGGCGGCGTGCCGTTGCGCCTGCCCGGAATGGGCTTGCGTGCCGCACCCGATGCGGACGCGGTACGCGCCGGCCTGTGCGCCGCCCTGGGCGACGAATTGATCGTGTTCACCAGCCCTGCCGCCGTCCGCCATGCGGCGGCGCTGCTGCCGCTGCGCACCACCGCGTGCGTCCTGGCGGTGGGCCAGGGCACCGCGCAGGCCCTGCGTCGACACGGTGTTGCTGCACCGCTGGCACCGCGCCGGCAGGACAGCGAGGGGCTGCTGGAACTTTCCCAGTTGCAGTCGTTGCGCGGCCGCCGGGTGGCCTTGATCGGCGCGCCGGGCGGACGCGGCGTGTTGCGCGAGCAGCTCGCGGCGCGGGGTGCGCGCCTGCGCGAGCTGCAGGTCTACCATCGCGTGCCGCCGCGACTCGATCGCCGTCACGCGGAAGCGCTGCTGCAGCTGCCCGCCTCGGCGCGGGTATTGCTGTCCAGCGCCGAGGCTTTGCACAACCTGCAGCAGTTGCTGCCGGCGCCGGCATGGGCGCGATTGTGCGCGGCCACTGCGGTGGTCAGCAGCGAACGCCTGGCCGAGGCGGCGCGGGCGGCCGGGTTCCAGCGCATCCGCGTGGCGGCTTCGGCCGTGTCGGCCGATCTGCTGGCCGAGGCCGCTACCGCGGGTTGAGCGAATCTTCACATCCGCCTGCTACGAACGCGCGCGTATGGGCTGCTAGCATGCGCTCATGAGCAACCACGACATGCCCAACGAGCCCGCCGCGCCCGAGGGCGCCCGTTCCGCACCCGTCGCGCCCGATGCGGTGCCGGTCGAGCCGCCGCTGCGTCCGTCACGGCCGGCTTCCCATCGCCCTGCACCGGGTCCCCGCGGTAGTGGCACGCTGGCGCTGGCGATCCTGCTGGCGCTGGTCGCGGCTGGCGCGTCCGGCTACGTCGGCTGGCGCCAGTGGCAGCAGGAGCAGGGCGCGGCGGTCGACACGCGGAACGTGGCCAGCCTGCAGCAGCGCGTGGAGACCCTGGAAACCTCCCTCACCGCCATGAGCGAACAGCGCAGCAGCCTCAACCAGCGGCTGGACGATGCAGCCCAGGTCAACCGTTCGCTGCGCGAGGAGCTGCTGGGTCAGGCCGAACGCACCCGCCATGTCGAGGACGCAGTGGCCAGGCTTGCCGAGAAGAGCCTCAGTGGCCATGACGGCATGCTGCTGGACGAAACCGAATCGCTGCTGCGCATGGCCAGCGAACGCTACACGCTGTTCCACGACGCGCAGGGCGCGGCGGCGGCTTATGCGCTGGCCGACCAGACCCTGGCCGCGGTCAACGATGGCGCATTCGGTGGGCTGCGCCAGAGCATCGAGGCCGAGCGCGAGGCCCTGGCCAGGAGCCAGCCGGCCAGCCAGGCCGCCGCCCTGCAACAGTTGCTGGCCTTGCGTGGCGAGCTGGCCACGCTGCCGCTGAAGCCGCTGGACAGCGGCACCGCCGGCGGCACCGACACCTGGTCGCGGATTCGTCGCGCGCTGGCCAGCGTGGTCAGCGTGCAGCGCGACAACGGCGCACCGCTGGCCGTCGCCGACGCGCGTCTTGCCCGCGAACTGGCGACGCTCGACCTGGCCCAGGCACAGGCGGCGCTGCTGGCCTACGACAGCAAGGACTATGCTGCGGCCCTGCAGCGCGCGGACGCCACCCTGGCCAGCCAGTTCGACGCCGCCGCGCCTGCCGTGCAGCAGGCGCGCGCCACGCTGCGGCAACTGGCGGCGCAATTGCCGGCGAAGCCGTCGGTGCAGCTCGGCGCCGCGCTGACCGAACTGCGCAACCTGCGCGCGGTGCATGCACTGGGCCCGGCACCGTCCAGCAGCGCAGCGCCGGCCGAGGCCCAGCCATGAGGCTCTGGTACGGGGTGTTGCTGGCGGTGCTCGCCGCCGCGCTGGCCGCATTCGGCTGGCACTGGGTGGCGGAGGACCCCGGCTACGTGCTGCTGCGCCTGCGTGGCTGGAGGATCGAAACCACGGTGGTCGCCGCACTGGTGATCCTGCTGCTGGCGTGGGCCGTGCTGACCAGCTTGTGGCGGCTGCTGCGCTGGCCGTTCGGTGCGCTCTCGCGGCGGCATCGGCGGCTCAGCCAGCAGCGCCTCGGCGCGGGTCTGATCGCGCTGATCGAAGGTCGCCACGGCGATGCCGAACGTGATCTCAATCGTGCCTCGCGGCTGGACAGCCTGCGTGGTCCGGCCCTGCTCGCCTCGGCCGAAGCCGCTTCGCGCCGCGGCGAACCCGGCCGCGCGCTGGAGGCGCTGGACCAGGCGGCGCAGTCGGTACCGCAGGCCGCGCGCGTGCTGCGTGCCCGCGTGCTGCGTCGCGAAGGCAAGCCGGCCGAAGCGCTGGCCCTGCTGCTGCCCGAGTCGGACAAGGGCACGCTGACTCCCGGCGGCTGGCGCGAACTGGTCCAGGCCGCGCTGGCCACCGGCGACACCCGGCGCGCCCGCGAGGCGCTGGCGCCGCTGCAGAAGAGCGGCGCGCTGGGCCATCGTGCCTACGCCGTGCTGGAGGCGCAGGTGCTGGTTGCCACGCTGAACGCCGCGCCCGACGGAGCCACGTTGAACGCGATGTGGTCGCAATGGCCCAAGCCGCAGCGGCGGGTGCCGGCCGTGATCGATGCCTACGCGCGTCGCGCCGCCGGCTTCGGCCTGACCCTGCCGGCCATGGATGAAGTGGAATCCGCGCTGCGCCGCGAGTGGTCGCCGCTGCTGATCGAAACCTACGGCAGCCTGTCCGGCGATGACGTCGAGGCGCGCCTGCGTCGCGCCGAAGGCTGGCTGGATGCGCATCCGAACGACGCCAACCTGCTGCTCACGCTGGGCCGCATGTGCGTGCGACTGAAAGTCTGGGGCAAGGCCCATCAGTACCTGCAGCGCTCCCTGGCGCTGGCGCCGGGCGCCGCCGCGTGGGAAGCCCTGGGCGACACCTTCGCCGGCCAGGGCGACCCCGCCCAGGCGCAACGCTGCTATCGCAACGCGCTGGCGTTCACCCGTGGTGACGTCGTCACGCCGCTGGCGCAGACCGCCAATCCGATGCAGCCGGACACGCATCCGGTCGCGATCGAGGAGCGTGACGCGCACGGGCTGCCGCGCTTGCCCGGGTAACGCCGCTACAGCGCCGTCAGATTCGCGTAGGCGGCCACCAGCCACTTGCTGCCCACGCCTTCGAAATTGATCTGCAGACGGGTGTGCGCCCCGCTGCCCTCGGCGCTGACCACCACGCCTTCGCCGAAACTGGGATGGCTGACGCGCTGGCCGAGCTTCACCGGCAGCGTTTCTTCCAGCGAGGACGATGTTTCGCGCGGACGGCCGCTGTACATCGGTCGGGTCACGTGCACGCGCGGGCGCACTTCGTCGATCAGTTCGGCCGGCATCTCGCCGAGGAAACGCGACGGTCGCGCCAGCATCTCGGTGCCGTGCATGCGACGCGATTCGGCGTGGGTGACGACCAGCCTTTCGCGGGCGCGGGTGATGCCGACGTAGGCGAGCCGGCGTTCCTCCTCCAGCCGGCCTTCGTCGTCGACCGAACGCTGGCTGGGGAACAGGCCTTCCTCCATGCCGACCAGGAACACCACCGGGAACTCCAGCCCCTTGGCCGAGTGCAGCGTCATCAGCTGCACGCAATCGTCCCAGGCTTCGCCCTGGTTCTCGCCCGCTTCCAGGGTGGCGTGGGACAGGAACGCGGAGAGTTCGCTCAGGCCCGCGTCGATGTCCTCGGCGGTGCGCTCGAAGCGGCTGGCCACGTTGACCAGTTCGTCCAGGTTTTCCACCCGCGACTCGGCGTTGCCCCGCGAGTCCTTCTCGTAGAAATCGCGCAAGCCGGTGTGGGTGATCGCGTGGTCGATCTGTTCGGCCAGGGTGAGGCCGGGAATCGGCAATGGGGAGTCGGGCATGGGAGGATCAACAGCGGGAAGCGCAGCATCGGCTTCTCCGATTCCCGCGAAGCTGCGCGCCATCCCGTCGACCAGCGCCAGGAACGCCTTCACCGCGTTCTTCGCCCGCCCGGCCAGTTCGCTGCCGCCGGCCAATTCGAGCAGCGCCGCTTCCCACATCGACGTATCATCGTGGCGGGCGCGGCGGCGCAGCACATCCAGCGTGCGATCGCCGATGCCACGGGGCGGGGTGTTCACCGCGCGCTCGAACGCGGCGTCGTCGTGCCGGTTCGCGGTGAGGCGCAGATAGGCCAGCGCGTCCTTGACCTCGGCGCGCTCGAAGAAGCGCTGGCCGCCGTAGACGCGGTAGCCGATGTTGCGCTGGACCAGCTGTTCCTCGAAGTTGCGCGATTGCGCGTTGGACCGATACAGGATCGCGCAGTCCTTCGCCGAGCCGTGCTCGTCGATGTACTCGCGGATGCGCTCGATCACGAAGCGCGCCTCGTCCTGCTCGTTGTACGCCGCGTACAGCGCGATGCGTTCGCCGTCGTCGCCGGCCGTCCACAACTCCTTGCCCAGGCGACTGCCGTTGCGCTGGATCACGCTGTTGGCGGCTTTCAGGATGGTCGAGGTGGAGCGGTAGTTCTGTTCCAGCTTGATCGTGCGGGCGCCAGGGAAGTCGCGCAGGAACTGCGTCATGTTCTCCACCCTGGCGCCGCGCCAGCCGTAGATCGACTGGTCGTCGTCGCCGACCGCGAAGACCTGGCCGGTGGCGCCGGCCAGCACGCGGATCCAGGCGTATTGCAGCGTGTTGGTGTCCTGGAACTCGTCGACCAGCAGGTGGCGCCAGCGTTGCTGGTAGTGCTCCAGCACGGCGGGATGCTTCAGCCACAATTCGTGCGCGCGCAGCAGCAGCTCGCCGAAATCGACCAGGCCGGCACGGCGGCAGGCGTCCTCGTAGGCCTTGTAGATGTTGACGAAGGTCTGCGTGACCGGGTGATCGCGATGCTCGATGCCGTCCGGGCGCCTGCCTTCGTCCTTCCAGTGGTTGATCTGCCACATGGCCTGCCGCGGCGGGTACTTCGCGTCATCCAGGCCCAGCCCGGCGACCACCCGTTTCACCAGCCGCAGCTGGTCGTCCGAATCGAGGATCTGGAACGTCTCCGGCAAGCCCGCCTCGCGCCAGTGCCGCCGCAGCAGCCGGTGCGCGATGCCGTGGAAGGTGCCCACGGTGAGGCCCTGGGTGCCGCCGGGGATCAGCGCCTCCAGCCGCGCGCGCATCTCGCCCGCTGCCTTGTTGGTGAAGGTGACGGCGAGGATCGCCCACGGCGGCACGCGTTCGGCCTGGGTCAGCCAGCCGATGCGGTGGGTCAGCACGCGGGTCTTGCCCGAGCCGGCGCCGGCGAGCACCAGGTAATGGCCGGGAGGGGCGCAGACGGCTTCGCGCTGCGCGTCGTTGAGCGGGTCGATCAGGTACGAGACATCCATCGTGCCCATTGTAGTGGGCACAAAGGAAAACCGCCGCGAAGGCGGCGGTTTCCGGCTGGCGCATGGTCGCCGTCAGCGCTTATGCATGAAGCCGCCAAGCGCCAGCAACGCGCCGACCACGATGCCGGCAATGCCGATCCATTGCGGCACGCCCTTGTCGTGGGTGGCGGTGAGCTTGGCCGAACCGACCTGCACCAGGGTGTCGGTGTCCTGGTAGAAGGCATGGCCGGCCACCACCCAGATACCCGCGGCAATGAGGATGATGCCGACGATGATCAGACCTGTGCGCATGGTGTTCCCCTTGGTGAGTGTGCCCGGGAGTATGCCGTGCGCCGGTGTGCATGAAACGTACAGGCGAGGCGGCAGGCCGGCGGATGGACGGCGGGCAAAAAAAGCCCCGGAGGCTAGGGGGAGCCTCCGGGGCGGGGCAGACACGAAGACCCAGGGGAGAGGTTCGTGCCTGTGGCGGCTCAGGGAGGTGAGCGCGCCGCGGATGCCGTTGCGTGCATCCGTGGGATTAGAGTGGGGTGGATCGAAAAAGTTGCAAGGGTTGCAGAGAAATTTACGAGCGATTCAGTCTCATGGAAAATTAACGGGAACGCCGCTCAATGCGCCTCGTCCCAGTTGGCGCCCACGCCCACGTCGACCAGCAGCGGCACCGCCAGTGCCGCGGCGCCGGACATCCGTTCGACCACGGCCGCCCGCACTTCCTCGATCGCCTCGCTGCGCACCTCGAACACCAGTTCGTCGTGCACCTGCATCAGCATGTGTGCGTCGTCGCGATCCTTCAGCCACGTGGCCACCGCGATCATCGCGCGCTTGATGATGTCGGCCGCGCTGCCCTGCATCGGTGCGTTCACCGCGGCGCGCTCGGCGCCCTGGCGCAAGCCTGCGTTGCGAGCGTTGAGGTTCTCCAGATAGAGCCGGCGGCCGAAGATGGTTTCCACGTAGCCGTCGCGGTGGGCCTGTTCGCGGGTGGCATCCATGAACGCGCGCACGCCGGGGTAGCGCGAGAAGTAGCGGCCCATGTAGTCGCCGGCCTCGCCGCGTTCCACGCCGAGCTGGCGGGCCAGGCCGAACGCACTCATGCCGTACATCAGGCCGAAGTTGATCGCCTTGGCCGCGCGGCGCTGGTTGGTGGTGATCTCCTCCGGCGCCACGCCGAACACTTCGGCCGCGGTGGCGCGATGCACGTCACCGCCGGAGTGGAACGCGCGCAGCAGGCCTTCGTCGCCGGACAGGTGGGCCATGATGCGCAGCTCGATCTGCGAATAGTCCGCCGCCATCACCTTCCAGCCGGGTGGCGCGATGAAGGCCTGGCGGATGCGCCGGCCCTCTTCGGTACGCACCGGGATGTTCTGCAGGTTCGGGTCGGAGGAAGAGATCCGACCGGTCGCCACCGAACCCTGGTGGTAGCTGGTGTGCACGCGGCCCGTGCGCGGATTGACGATGCCTGACAGTTTGTCGGTGTACGTGCTGCGCAGCTTGGCCAGGCCGCGGTAGTCGAGGATCAGCCGCGGCAGCTCGTGGGTCTCGGCGATCGCCTCCAGCGCTTCCTCATTGGTGGAAGGCTGGCCGGTGGGCGTCTTCAGTTTCGCTTCGAGGCCGAGCTCGTCGAACAGCACCGCCTGCAACTGCTTGGGCGAATCCAGGTTGAACTCGCGTCCGGCCAGCGCGTACGACTGCTGCTGCAATTCCAGCATGCGCTTGCCCAGCTGCTGACTCTGCCGACGCAGTTCGTCGCCGTCGATCAGCACGCCGCGGCGTTCCATCTCGGCCAGTACCGGCACCAGCGGAATCTCGATGTCCCGGTACACGTCGCGCAAGGACGGCACGCTCTCCAGCTTCGGCCACAGCGCATGGTGCAGGCGCAGGGTGATGTCGGCATCCTCGGCGGCATAGCGGCAGGCGGTGTCCAGGTCCACCTGGGAGAATGAAATCTGCTTCGCGCCCTTGCCGGCGACCTGTTCGTACTTGATCGTCTCGTAGCCCAGGTATTTCTTCGCCAGCGAGTCCATGTCGTGGCGCGTGGCGGTGGCGTTCCACACGTAGGATTCGAGCATCGAGTCGTGCGCCAGCCCCTGCACCGCGATGCCGTAGTGCGCCAGGATGTTGATGTCGTACTTCGCGTGCTGGCCGAGCTTGGGCCGCGATGGATCCTCGAAGACCGGCTTCAGCGCAGCCAGCACCTCTTCGCGGTCGAGCTGCTTCGGCGCGCCGGGATAGTCGTGGCCCAGCGGGATGTAGCAGGCCTTGCCCGGCTCCACCGCCAAGCTGATGCCGACGATGTCCGCGCGCATCGCGTCGATGCTGGTGGTTTCGGTGTCGAAGGCGATCAGTTCGGCACCGCGGAGTTTTTCCAACCAGGCGTCGAACTGCGGCCGGGTGGTGACCAGTTCGTAGTCACCCGGCGCGGACAATGCCGCATCAGGCGCGGCAGGGCTCCCGGCGGCCGTGGCTTGATCGATGCCGGGTGCCGGGCGACCGTCAGGAAGTCCCCCTGCGGGATGCCCGATGCCCGGCTCCTGGCCATCCAGCTCCTTCAGCGCGGCCTTGAACTCGTAGCGCGTGTACAGCTCGCGCAGCTGCGCCACGTCGGCGTCGCGCTGGGCCAGTTCGGTGGGACCGAATTCCAGCGGCACGTCGGTCTTGATGGTGACCAGCTCCCGCGACAGCGGCAGCCGCGGCAGCGCTTCGCGCAGGCTCTCGCCGATCTTGCCGCCGATCTTGTCCGCGTTGGCGATCACGCCGTCCAGCGAATCGTATTCGGCCAGCCATTTCGCGGCGGTCTTGGGGCCGCACTTGGGCACGCCCGGGACGTTGTCGATGGCGTCGCCGGTGAGCGCGAGGAAGTCGATGATCTGATCCGGCCGCACGCCGAATTTCTCCATCACGCCGTTGCTGTCCATCACCGTGTTGCTCATGGTGTTGACCAGGGTGACGTGGGGGCCAACCAGCTGGGCCATGTCCTTGTCGCCGGTGGACACCTCCACCTCGATGCCCAGCTCATGCGCCTGCATCGCCAGCGTGCCGATCACGTCATCGGCCTCGACCCCGCCCACGCGCAGGATCGGAAAGCCCAGCGCGCCGACGATTGCCAGCATCGGCTCGACCTGGGCGCGCAGGTCGTCCGGCATCGGCGGGCGATTCGCCTTGTACTGGTCGTACAGCGCGTCGCGGAAGGTCGGCCCGGGTGCGTCGCTGACGAAAGCCAGGTACTCCGGCTTCGCCTTCAGCGTGGCACGCAGCATGTTGACCACGCCGAACAGCGCGCCGGTGGGCTCGCCTTGCGCATTGGTCAGCGGCGGCAGCGCATGGAAGGCGCGGTACAGATAGGAAGAGCCGTCGATGAGGATGAGCTTGGGCATGGGCAATGGTGACCTGGGCGGAACAGCCGCACCGGCGTTGCAGGCCGGCGGGCCCGGGGAAGAGTGCCGGCCATTCTCGCATGCAGGGCGAAACGCCGCGCTTCACGAAAGCGGGTGCATCGCGCTGCTATGCTGCCCTCCCCGAACGAGGTTGCCGCCATGAAGACCGTTGCCGTGCTGGCTGCCGCCAGCTTCCTGTTCGCAGTGAGCCTGCCGGGCTCGAGTGCGTTGGCGCAATCCGCTCCATCGACGAACGTGCCACCGCCGCCTGGCCTCAACGACCCGGGAGTGAAAGCCGTCAGTCCGCCGACGGCAAAAAAGACCGCGACGAAGAGCGCCGCTGCCGCCAGCGCGCCCGCAAAGTCCCTCAACCTGAAGCCGCAGGCCCTGCCGGCGATGCACGACGACGGCGCGCGGCATCCGCGCGACGAAGTGACGCCGGAAGTGCGGGTGCACCAGGAAGGCGACAACAGCATCCAGGAATACAGCCGCAACGGCCGTGTCTACATGGTGGTGATCACGCCGAAAAGCGGCATCGCCCAGACCTACATGGTCGACCCGCAGGGTCGGCTGGTCGACGAGCATGGCCAGAAACCGGTGGGCCCGGTGATGTACAAGGTGCTGGAGTGGGGCAAGGCGCGGCCCCCGGCAGAGTCGGACGAAGCCACGCCGAACGACAGCGGTCACTGACGGCGCGCTCCACCGGCACCCGGCCAGGCCGGTGCCGGTCGTGAGGATGTCCTGGGCAGCTGCGTGAAGGCTGGTTGCTGTTCGCACCGGGCTCGGCGCTGTTCGCCCGGGTCGCCTAGGCCGGGTCGTCCAGTTCCGGATAGTGCCGGAAGATGCCGCTCTCGTTGAACGGCAGGCGTCGTGGCGAGGCGAGATACGCGGCGACGCGAGGTCGTTGCGCCACCCGCTCCTTCAGTGCCCGCAACAGCGGCAGTTGCCGGCCGATGCGCAGCATCGCCCGCGGAAACGCATACTCCAGCCCGCTCATCAGCTGGAACAGCGACAGGTCGACGTACGAGTGCGCATGCAGGGGGTGATGCCCGCCGCTGCGTTCCAGCACCTGTTCGAAGTAGTCGAGGTATTTCGGCAGCCGGGTCTCGCGCAGGTCCGCGGCACGGCGGACGGCTTCGCTGCGCTGCTCTTCGTAGTACAGGCTGCCCGCGATCGGATGATGCGAGTCGTGCACTTCGGCGACCAGGTCGGCGATGGTCAGCTGCAACTGCTGCGCAAGCAGCCGGCGGCTCTCGCTGTCCGGCACCAGGTCGAGCGGCGGCCCGAGATGGTGCAGGATGTTCGCCGTCTGCGCGATCAGCAATCGGCCGGCCTTGAGGAAGGGCGGTGCAAACGGCAGTGGACCGTCGTGGACACCGTCGAGATACTGCACCATGACGTCGTCGCCCTGCTCGCGGGCGATGTCGTCATACGGGGCGCCGGCATCCTCCAGCGCCAGCCGCACGAACTCGCCGCGACCCTGGATGCCGCTCCAGTAGAACAGCTGATAATGCATGGCAGCCTCCCGCGTGAGGGTGGATGCCGAGCGTGCGCCCGTCCGCGCCCGGACTCAATGCCGGATCTGCTTCCGTCATGTTCAGTGACGGAAGTGGCGCATCCCGGTGAACACCATCGCCATGTCGTGCTCGTCGGCAGCGGCGATCACTTCGGCATCGCGCATCGAGCCGCCCGGCTGGATCACCGCGCTGATGCCGGCGGCGGCCGCCGCGTCGATGCCGTCGCGGAACGGGAAGAACGCATCCGATGCCATCACCGAACCACGCACTTCGAGATTCTCGTCGGCGGCCTTGATGCCGGCGATCTTCGCGCTGTACACGCGGCTCATCTGGCCGGCGCCGATGCCGATGGTCTGGCGATCGCGGGCGTAGACGATGGCGTTGGACTTGACGAACTTGGCCACCTTCCAGGCGAAGATCAGGTCGTGGATCTGCGCCTCGGTGGGCGCCTTGCGGGTCACCACCTTGAGGTCGGCGGCGGTGATCATGCCGGTGTCGGCGCTCTGGATCAGCAGGCCCGAACCCACGCGCTTGGAATGGCCGCCCGGATGCGCGCCGAGCAGGTTGCCGTCCTCGGGAATCGGAATGACCAGCACGCGCACGTTGCCTTTCTTGTGGAACGCCTTGAGCGCTTCGTCCGCATACGCCGGCGCCAGCACCACCTCGACGAACTGGCGCTCGACGATCGCCTTCGCGGTGGCGCCATCCACTTCGCGGTTGAACGCGATGATGCCGCCGAAGGCGGACGTGGGATCGGTCTGGAAGGCCAGGTCGTAGGCCTTGCCGATGCCGTCCAGGCTCACCGCCACGCCGCAGGGGTTGGCGTGCTTGACGATCACGCAGGCCGGCTTGACGAAGCTGCGCACGCATTCCCACGCAGCATCGGCATCGGCGATGTTGTTGAACGAAAGCTCCTTGCCCTGCAGCTGCCGGAAGGTGGCCAGCGTGCCGGCAGCGGGGTGCAGGTCGCTGTAGAACGCTGCCTGCTGGTGCGGGTTTTCGCCGTAGCGCAGGTCCATCAGCTTGGTGAAGCGGCCGTTGATCTGCGCGGGGAAGGTGGCGTGGCCGGCGATCGTCTGCTGCGTCTCGTCCAGTTGCAGGCCCGACAGGTAATCGCTGATCGCGCCGTCATAGTTCGACACGTTGTTGAATGCAGTTACCGCCAGACTGAAGCGGGTGGCGCGGGTCAGGCCGCCGTGCTGTTCGATCTCGGCCAGCGCCGCGTCGTACTGCCCGGGCGAGGTCAGCACGCCCACGTCGTTCCAGTTCTTCGCCGCCGAACGCAGCATCGCCGGGCCACCGATGTCGATGTTCTCGATCGCCTGCTCCAGGGTGCAGTCCGGCCTCGCCACCGTGGCCTCGAACGGATAAAGGTTCAGCACCAGCAGATCGATCGGCGCGATGCCGAGTTCGGCCATCACCGCGTCGTCGGTGCCGCGGCGACCGAGCAGGCCGCCGTGCACGTTCGGGTGCAGGGTCTTGACCCGGCCGTCCATGATTTCAGGGAAACCGGTGACGTCGCTGACGTCGGTGACCGCGATGCCCGCTTCGCGCAGCGCCTTCGCGCTGCCACCGGTGGAGAGCAGTTCGATGCCTTTCGCGGCGAGGCGTCGTCCCAGGTCGATCAGGCCGGTCTTGTCGGAGACGCTGAGCAGGGCGCGACGAACCGGGACGAGCTGGGGAGCGGGCATGAGCGGGTTTCCGTAGAGGGAAAGCCGGTCATTATAGCCGGCCAAACGCAGGCCGGCTTTTGCGGGTGGGAATTACAGCAGGCCGTGCGCGGCCAGCTTCTTGCGCAGGGTGGCGCGGTTGATGCCGAGCGCGCTGGCGGCGCGGCTCTGATTGCCGTCGTGGAAGGCCAGCACCTCGCGCAACAGCGGCACCTCGACTTCCCGCAGCACCAGCGCGTGCAGGCCTTCGGCACACTCGGTGTCACCGATATCGGCGAGATAGCGGCGCACCGTGCGGGTGACACATTCGCTCAGGGCGCTCTGGCCATGGTGGCTGGCGCCAGGCGAACCTGCGTTCTGCGACGAGGCCGCTCTGGCGGGCTCGGCAGCAGGCAGTCTTACGGCATTCACGGACATTTTCCCTCACGTACGAAACGACGACTGCATGGGCCGTCGCGAATGGTTATGGATGATGCTGGTGCTTCGTGGCGCCTGTTGCATGCGGTCGAGGCATGCAGACGCGAAGAGTCGAGTCTACCCGCGCGGGCGGATAATTTTAAGTACCAGGGATGCCTTCATTCGAAACCGATCTCGAACGCCACCGCGCTGTCGCCCGGGTCCTCCACCTCCAGCAGCAGCACCGCCGTGCCCCCGGGCGCCAGCCCGCTGCGCAGGATCGAGGTGTCGTCCAGGTACTCCTCCGGCTGCAGCCGGCGCATCGCGATGCGCTGGCCCTGCGCGTTCGACAAGGTGATCGTCAGCACCGGGTACGGCTGGGCAAAGGCGGCATCGTTGCGCACGCTGGCGCTGATCATCAGCGCGTGGGCGACACTCGGGTGCGCCTGCACGTTGCTGGCCAGCAACCGCAGCCGTTCCGGTGCGGCGACCAGCGGCAGCTCGCAGCCCATAGTCGCGCAGGCGCTGCGCAGCCAGCCGCCGGTGAGCGGATCGCGGATCAGGTCGTTGCGCTTGGCCCAGGCCAGCTGGACGCCGAGCGACAATGTCAGCAGGCTGCAGGCCAGTACCCATGGCCAGCGCCGTTCGTCCGATGACGACAGGTGCCGCCGTTCCCTTCGTTCCGTTCGCTTCGGCGCCCGGGCCTTCGGCTCGCGTGCAAAGCGCGGCGCAAACACCAGTTGCGAGAAGTCCTCCACGGGAGTGGCCGCCGCCGCCGCGACTGGCGCCTCGCCGAGCACGACGACAGGCGTCGGCTCCGGTCGCGGGCGATAGATCACCAGGTCGAGCAGCGGTGGTTCGAATGCGGGTTCGTTCAGCGGCAACTCGACGAACGGTTCAGGCGGCAGCTGTTCGGCGAGCGTGGCCAGGCTGTCGAAACCGGCATGGCAATGGCCGCACACGACATGGCCGTGCGCCTTGGCGAGTGTCGGCGCATCCAGCGAGAACACGGACAGGCATTCGGGGCATTGGGTATACATGCAGGCCGTTTTGAATCGGTATCGGCCAAGCTTAGCAGGCTGATCGCGCCGCCAAGCCTGCATCCAAGTTTCAGCCGCGGCGGCGTCCGCTGATGCGCACCCAGTCTTCGCGCGTGTCCACCCGCAGATCCTCGAACCACTCGGCGTAGCGCTGCAGCAGTTCGTCCTGCTGGCCGGCGAGGATGCCGGAGATCGCGAACGGCGCGCCCGGCTTGGCGGCGGCGGCGAAGGTGGGCGCGAGCTCGCCCAGCGGACCGGCCAGGATGTTGGCGATGAACACGTCTGCTGGCGGGGCGTCCACGTCCTGCGGCAGGAACAGCGCGAGCTGGTTGTCCACGCCGTTGCGCCCGGCGTTGTCGGCCGAGGCGACCAGTGCCTGCGGATCGTTGTCGACGCCGACCGCACTGGCCGCGCCGAGTTTCAGCGCGGCGATCGCCAGGATGCCCGAGCCGCAGCCGTAGTCGGTGATGGTCTTGCCGTCGAGGTCGAGGCCGTCCAGCCATTCCAGGCACAGGGCCGTGGTGGGATGGGTGCCGCTGCCGAAGGCGAGGCCGGGGTCGAGCCGGACCACGACGAGGTCGTCGTCAACCGGCGGTTCGATGTTCCACGGATAGATCCACAGGCGCCGGCCGAACGGCATCGGCTTGAACTGGTCCATCCAGACGCGTTCCCAGTTCTGGTCGGCGACCTCGCTGAAACTCAGCTGCTCCGGTTCCAGCCATGGCAACAGTTCACCCAGCGCCGCGGCCAGGCCGCGGCGGTCGGCGTCTTCATCGAACAGCGCATTCAGCGTGATCGTCGACCACAGCGGCAACTCGCCCACGCCGGGTTCGAAGATCGCCTGTTCGTCCGGCGTTTCGGCATCGGCGTCGCGCAAGGTGATCGACAGCGCGCCGAGATCCTCCAGCGCTTCTTCCGCGCCGGGTTGCTGTTCAAGGCGGACGACCAGGGAGAGTTCGAGAAAAGGCATGGGGTGATGTCCCCCTCTTCCCTTGTGGGAGAGGGCTGGTGTGAGGGGCGGGGCTAGCGGTGATGTGTGTATGAGCGGGTTTGATCGGGCATGCTGCAAGTCCGACCCCTCACCTTCCCGCAAGGGGATTTCCTCCGGTCACAATCCTCTCCCCGGGGGGAGAGGAGGCAAACGCAAGAAGCGCGTTGCTTTATTGAGACGGGCCGGCCTTCTCTTTCTGCTCGGCCATGCGCTTTTCGAGGTAATGGATGTTCTGCCCGCCATGCTGGAAGCCGACGTCGGCCATGATCTTCTGCTGCAGCGGGATGTTGCACTTCACCCCTTCGATCACGGTTTCCGCCAGCGCCAGCTGCATGCGGGCGATCGCGGTGGCGCGGTCGGGGCCGTGCACGATCAGCTTGCCGATCATCGAGTCGTAGTTCGGCGGAATGCGGTAGCCGTCGTACAGGTGCGTGTCGACGCGCACACCCGGGCCGCCCGGCGCCTCAAAGCGTTTCACCGTGCCCGGGCTCGGCATGAAGGTGTCCGGGTCCTCGGCGTTGATGCGGCACTCGATCGAGTGGCCGCGGATCACGATGTCTTCCTGCCTGATCGACAGCTTCTCGCCGCCGGCGATCAGCAGCTGCTCGCGGACCAGGTCGACGCCGGTGATCCACTCGGTCACCGGGTGCTCGACCTGGATGCGGGTGTTCATCTCGATGAAGTAGAAGCGGCCGTTCTCGAACAGGAACTCGAACGTGCCGGCGCCGCGATAGCCGATGCGGATGCAGGCATCCACGCAGACCTTGCCGATCTCGGCGCGCAGTTCGGGCGTGATGCCGGGCGCGGGCGCTTCCTCGACCACTTTCTGGTGGCGGCGCTGCATCGAGCAGTCGCGTTCGCCCAGGTGGATCGCGTTGCCCTGGCCGTCGGCCAGCACCTGGATTTCCACGTGGCGCGGGTTCTCCAGGAATTTCTCCATGTAGACCACGTCGTTGCCGAAAGCCGCCTTGGCCTCCTGCTTGGTCATCACGATGGAATTGCCCAGGTGCGCCTCGGTGCGCACCACGCGCATGCCGCGGCCACCGCCGCCGCCGGCGGCCTTGATGATCACCGGATAGCCGATTTCGCGGGCGATCTTGATGTTGGTGTCGACGTCCTCGCCCAGCGGGCCGCCGGAGCCGGGCACGCACGGCACGCCGGCCGCCTTCATCGCCTTGATCGCCTCGACCTTGTCGCCCATCAGGCGGATCACGTCGGCGGTGGGGCCGATGAAGATGAAGCCGGACTGCTCGACCTGCTCGGCGAAATCCGCGCGCTCGGACAGGAATCCGTAACCCGGGTGGATCGCCTGGGCGTCGGTGATCTCCGCCGCCGCGATGATCCGCGGGATGTTGAGATAGCTGTCGACCGACGGCCCCGGGCCGATGCAGATCGACTCGTCGGCCAGGCCGACGTGCTTGAGGTTGCGATCCACCGTGGAATGCACCGCCACGGTCTTGATGCCCAGACTGTGGCAGGCGCGCAGCACGCGCAACGCGATTTCGCCACGATTGGCGATGACGACTTTTTCTAGCATGGGAGCTCCAAAGAGCGGGGAACCGGGAACGGGGAACGGGGAACCGAAAAGTCAGCAGCTGCGAGTGCGCGCCATTGATCTTTCCGTTCCCCGTTCCCGGTTCCCCGTTCCCGCTCGATCATCAGGCAATCACGAACATCGGTTCGTCGAATTCCACCGGCTGGCCGTTCTCGACCAGGATCGCCTGGACGGTGCCGGCGACTTCGGCTTCGATCTGGTTGAACATCTTCATCGCCTCGATGATGCCCAGCGTCTCGCCGGCCTTGACCTGCTGGCCGATCTTGACGAAGGCGGGCGTGCCCGGGGTGGCCGAGGCGTAGAAGGTGCCGACCATCGGCGCCTTGATCACGGTGCCGGCGGGCAATGCCGGCGAGGACGGCGCCGGCTCTGCCGCGGCGGCCGCCACCGGCGGGGGAGCCGCGACGGCGACCGGGGCGACGGCAACCGCCGGGGCGGTGGCGACCGGCGCGGCGTTCTTCGGCACGCGCGACAGGCGGACGACTTCCTCGCCCTCCTTGATCTCCAGTTCGGCGAGGTTGGATTCCTCGAGCAAGTCGATCAGCTTCTTGATTTTGCGCAAATCCATCGGATCAGCCTTTGTCAGTCATGCCACGCGCAGGTGGCTGGAAAAATACGTTGAGTTGTCGCCGGCGCTCAGGCCGTGGCGGCGGTTTGCAGTCTTTGCAGCGTCGCGTCCAGCGCCAGCCGGTAGCTGTTGCCACCGAACCCGCAGATCACGCCGACCGCGATGTCGGAAAGATGGGAGTGGTGGCGGAACGGCTCGCGGGCAAAGACGTTGGACAGGTGCACCTCGATGAACGGAATGGCCGTGGCGGCGAACGCATCGCGCAGCGCGATGCTGGTGTGCGTGAATGCGCCGGCGTTGCACAGGATCATCGCCGTGCCATCGTCGCGGGCCTGGTGCACCCGCCCGATCAGTTCATGCTCGGCGTTGGACTGGAACCAGACCAGTTCGTGCCCCGCGGCTTGTGCGCGCCCGGCCAGTTGCTGGTTGATGTCGGTCAGCGTCTCGCGACCGTAGATCTCAGGTTCGCGGGCGCCCAGCAGATTGAGGTTGGGTCCGTGCAGGACCAGGATCTTCGCCAACGTCATTGTCCAAGACCGCGTCCGGACGCCCCGGAACGGGCGCAGTGTGCGCGCCGCCAGCAGTCTTGTCCAGTTCGCCGCAGATCGGCGATGTTTGGCGGAGAAGCACAGGGTTCCCGTGCGTAACCGTATGTCAGCCGCCTTCGGGTGACGCGCGGATCAGCGCGCCAGCCACTGCTCCATCTGATCGGGCGTCATCGCCCCTTCATGTGTGGCCAAAATGCGTCCATCGTCGGCGACAAGCACGCTGTAAGGGAGATTATTTCGGGTATTTCCCAGTTTCACCGAAGCGTCCGGTGATTCCGGTGGGCCGATCAAGATCGGGTAATTCACCGGATGTGCGGCCAAAAAGGCTTGAACGTGAGCCGGTTGGTCAAGCGCAATTCCGATCACGATCGCCCCACGATCACCGAACTTCCT
This sequence comes from Rhodanobacter sp. IGA1.0, assembly GCF_040208325.1. Taxonomy (NCBI): domain Bacteria; kingdom Pseudomonadati; phylum Pseudomonadota; class Gammaproteobacteria; order Lysobacterales; family Rhodanobacteraceae; genus Rhodanobacter; species Rhodanobacter sp. IGA1.0. The sequence goes on along the minus strand of NZ_CP157948.1, from coordinate 3,394,222 downwards.
CTGGACTTTGACCAGCGCCGGCATTTCCTGCAGGCAGGGCAGGCACCAGCTGGCCCACAGATTGATCAATACGCGACGTCCGCGATACTCGCCCAGATCATGCAGCCTGCCATCCAGGTCGGGCAGGCTCAGCGTCGGCAACGGCTGGCCGATGAGGGTCGAAGCCGCGGTGGTCACCGGTGCGGCCGGAGCCTTCTGCAGATGGTGTTGCGTGTAGCCACCGATCGCGGCGGCCAGCACGGCCAGGCCGAGAATGGTCCAGTTGCTTCGACTGAACATCAGCGTGCCGCTTCCGTCAGTGCCTGCTCGACCATCGAGCGGGTCAGCACGGTGGACAGCTGTTTTCCGGGACCGCCATTCTTCGGGAAGACCACGTACAGCGGCACGCCGGGCGAATGGTATTGCTGCAGGAAGGCGCTGATGGTCGGGTTGACGTCGGTCCAGTCGCCTTTCATGTAGACCGTGCCGGTGCGCCTGAGCAGGTCGTGGAAGGCAGTGGTGTCCAGCACGGTGTGCTCGTTCGCCTTGCAGGTGACACACCAGTCGGCGGTCATGTCGACGAATACCGGCGTGCCGGCGGTGCGCAGGCTGGCCAGTTTTTCCGGACTGTAGGCGACCACGCCTTCCTCGGTCGCCGCGCTGGCCGACCGCGGCGGCACCTGGGCGAGCAGGGCCATCGGCACCACGGTGGCGATGGCCAGCACCACCACCGCGAGCTTGCTGATCGCGCCGCGCGAGCGGCTGCGCTCGAACCACCACAGGGTCATCGCCAGCAGCACCATCGCCACCAGCACCAGGCCGACCGCGTCGGCGCCGCGCTGGTTGGCCAGCACCCAGACCAGCCACGCGGCGGTGAGGTACATCGGGAAGGCGAGCACCTGCTTCAGCGTTTCCATCCAGCGTCCCGGCCGCGGCAGCAGCCGGCCCAGCGCCGGAACGAAGCCCACCGCCAGGAACGGCAGCGCCAGTCCGATGCCCAGCATCAGGAACACCAGCAGGGCCGAGGCCATCGGCGCGGCGAAGGCATAAGCCAGCGCACTGCCCATGAACGGCGCGGTGCACGGGCTGGCCACCACCACGGCCAGCACGCCGGTGAAGAAGTCGCCGGCCGGACCGGAGCGCGCGGCGAGGCTGGCGCCGGTATTGCCCAGCGAGGCGCCGAACTGCACCACGCCGGACATCGACAGGCCGACCGCCAGCATCAGGCAGGCGAGTACGCCGACCACCACGGGTTGTTGCAGTTGCGAGCCCCAGCCCAGCGCATGTCCGGCGGTGCGCAGCGCCAGGATGCCCAGGCCGAGTGCCGCGAAACTGCACAGCACGCCAGCGGTATAGAACAGTGCGTGGCGGCGCGCCGCGGCGTGGCTTTCCGCGCTTTCCAGCACGCTGACGGCCTTGATCGACAACACCGGCAGCACGCAGGGCATCAGGTTCAGCACCAGGCCGCCGCCCAGCGCCAGCAACAGGGCGGCGATCAGGCTCACTTGCAGCGGCGCCGGGCCGGCCGGAACCGAGTCAGCCGGAGCCGAGTCGGCCGGAACCGAGTCGGCCGGAACCGAGTCGGCCGGAACCGAGTCGGCCGGAACCGAGTCGGCCGGAACCGAGTCGGCCGGAACCGAGTCGGCATTGCCCGGTGGCAGCTCCGGCGCGGTTGCGCCGGTCTGGCCGGTGACGGTGGCGCCACTGCCGAGATCGAGGTTCACGCGGCGGGTCATCAGCGGATAGCACAGGCCCCCGTCCTGGCAACCCTGGAAACTGGCCAGCAGGGTCAGCGCTCTGGCCTCGCCGAGATCGCCCTCGATCGTCACCGGCAGCTCGACCTGGTCGAAATACACGGTGACGTCGCCGTGGTGCTCGTCGTGGTGGGCGGTACCGGCCGGCCAGGCGGGCTTCAGGGCGAGGCCGCCGGCGTTTTCGAGTTTCAGCGTGGTCTGGTCGCGATACAGGTAGTAACCCCTGGGCATCGTCCAGCGCAGCAGTAGCTGGTGCGGGTTCTGCACCAGTGCCTCGAAACGGAAGGCCTGTTCGGCGGGCAGCGGCGCGCCGACCGTGCCCGCCACGGCCTCGATCCTGTTGCTGCCGAGCTGGCCGAGCGCGGCGCCCAGCGAGCCGGCGACGGGGGCCGCCGCGGCGGCGCCATCGGCGGGCAGCGGCAAGTCGAGCTTCTCGGTATGCGGCGGGTAGCAGATCTTCGGATCGACTTCGTGGCAGCCCTGGTATTGCACGCTGATCCGCAGGCGATCGGTGCCGGCGGCCACGGTGTACGGAATGCTGGCGTCGACGCCGTGGTGATAGGTCTCCACGTCACCGAGGTATTCGTCGTGGTGCTTCTCGCCGTCGGGCAACTGCGCTGCGCCCAGGCTGACACCATCGCCACCCTTGAACTTCATGCGGCCGCGGTAGAGGTAATAGTCCGGCGCGATCGTCCAGTGCAGCTTCAACACGCCGGGCGTACCGGCATCGGCGCTGAGCTTGTAGGCCTCGGTCACCGGCAGCAGTTCGGCCGTGTCCTGGGCGAACGCGGGCAACATGGCAAACAGCAGACTCAGCCCGATCAGCAGGCGAACGGCCATCCGGCCGGCAAGCATTGATCGCATCACGACTCCGGGAACAGTGCGGCCCGCGCGCCGCGCGGGTGGATGCCCATTATGGCCCAGTCGCCGCGAATCACCCTGCGACGTTGGCACGCACCCAGTCCAGATAGGCGTCGTGACCGTGAGTCACGGGCACCGCGACCAGTTCCGGCAGTTCGTAAGGGTGCAACTGCAGCAGTCGCGCCTGCAGCGCCTCGAAACGACCGGCGGTGGTCTTGATCAGCAGCAACACCTCGCTGTCGGTGGTGACGGCACCTTGCCAGCGATAGGTCGATTGCACGCCGGGCAGCTGGTTGACGCAGGCGGCCAGCCGTTCGCCCACCAGCGTTTCGGCGAGTTGGCGGGCGCAGGCCTGGTCGGGGCAGCTGCAGTGGCAGAGCAGGACGGTGGCGGGATCGGTCGTGGTCATGCCGGCAGCGTAGCCGAGCTTGCGCGAGGTGATTCACCGGCGCGCCCTTGAAACGCTGCCGGGTTCGCCCAATCTGCTGTGCATCCCCGCGTACGAACACTCTTGCTGCGGGATGCTATCTGCGTAGAATTGGCACTCATTACCATCGAGTGCTAACAGAGCCGCCGTCCGGGCTCTGCAAGACCTTGTCCATCAACTGTTTGAACCAGCTGGAGTCCTCCATGAGCACACTGCGTCCCCTGCATGACCGCGTCATCGTCAAGCGCCTCGAAGAAGAGCGCGTCTCCGCCGGCGGCATCGTGATCCCCGACAGCGCCACCGAAAAGCCGACCCGCGGCAAGGTCGTCGCCGCCGGTACCGGCCTGATCATGGCCGACGGCAAGGTCCGTCCGATGTCGCTCAAGGCCGGCGACGTGGTGCTGTTCGGCAAGTACGCCGGCCAGGAAATCAAGATCGACGGCGAAGAGCTCGTGTTCCTGAAGGAAGACGACATCGTGGCTGTTATCGAGGGCTGATTGAACTGGAGCCTGGTGGTGTAGCGCGAAAGCCGCGCTCCCGGTCGCCTTTGGCTCCTTCCCGCAGCTCTCTCGTGACGTTTCCCATTACTTATTCAAAATTTTTCAAGGAAAAATTTTATGGCCGCTAAAGAAGTACGTTTCGGCGAAGACGCCCGCTCGCGCATCCTCAAGGGCGTGAACACGCTCGCCAATGCTGTCAAGGTCACGCTGGGCCCGAAGGGCCGCAACGTCGTGCTCGAGAAGAGCTTCGGCGCCCCCACGATCACCAAGGACGGCGTGTCCGTCGCCAAGGAGATCGAGCTGGCCGACAAGTACGAGAACCTCGGCGCGCAGATCGTCAAGGAAGCCGCTTCCAAGACCTCCGACGTGGCCGGTGACGGCACCACCACCGCCACCGTGCTGGCGCAGGCGTTCATCCAGGAAGGCCTCAAGGCCGTCGCCGCGGGCATCAACCCGATGGACCTGAAGCGCGGCATCGACAAGGCCGTCGTGGCCGCCGTGGGCGAGCTGAAGAAGCTCTCCAACCCGACCGCGAACGACAAGGAAATCGCCCAGGTCGGCACCATCTCCGCCAACTCCGACACCAACATCGGCGACATCATCGCCACCGCGATGAAGAAAGTCGGCAAGGAAGGCGTGATCACGGTCGAGGAAGGCTCGGGCCTGGACAACGAACTCGACGTGGTCGAGGGCATGCAGTTCGACCGCGGCTACCTGTCGCCGTACTTCATCAACAACCAGCAGAGCCAGCAGGTCGAAATGGATGACCCGTTCATCCTGATCCACGACAAGAAGGTTTCCAACGTGCGCGAGCTGCTGCCCGTGCTGGAAGCCGTCGCCAAGGCCGGCAAGCCGCTGCTGATCGTGGCCGAGGAAGTCGAGGGCGAGGCGCTGGCCACCCTGGTGGTCAACACCATCCGCGGCATCGTCAAGGTCGCCGCCGTCAAGGCGCCGGGCTTCGGTGACCGTCGCAAGGCGATCCTGGAAGACATCGCGGTGCTGACCAACGGCCAGGTGGTGTCCGAGGAAGTGGGCCTGTCGCTGGAGAAGACCACGATCAACGATCTGGGTCGCGCCAAGCGCATCGTCATCACCAAGGAAAACACCACGATCATCGACGGCGCGGGCGAGGCCGAGAAGATCCAGTCGCGCATCGGCCAAATCAAGGCGCAGATCGAGGAAACCTCCTCCGACTACGACCGCGAGAAGCTGCAGGAACGCGTGGCCAAGCTGGCCGGCGGCGTGGCGGTCATCAAGGTCGGCGCGGCCACCGAAGTCGAGATGAAGGAAAAGAAGGCACGCGTCGAAGACGCCCTGCACGCCACCCGTGCAGCGGTCGAGGAAGGCGTGGTCCCCGGTGGTGGCGTGGCGCTGATCCGCGCGCTGAAGGCCGTCGAAGGCCTGAAGGGCGACAACACCGACCAGGACCTGGGCATTGCGATCACCCGCCGCGCGCTGGAAGCGCCGCTGCGCGCGATCGTCGCCAACGCCGGCGAAGAGCCGTCGGTGGTGTTGAACAAGGTCAAGGAAGGCAGCGGCAACTTCGGCTACAACGCCGCCAGCGGCGAGTACGGCGACATGGTTGCCATGGGCATCCTGGACCCGACCAAGGTCACCCGTTCGGCCCTGCAGCACGCGGCGTCGGTGGCTGGCCTGGCGATCACCACCGAGGCGATCGTTGCCGAACTGCCGAAGAAGGACGAAGGCCACAGCCACGGCGGTGGCATGGGTGGCGGCATGGGCGGCATGGGCGGCATGGACTTCTGAGTTCCCGCTCAAGGTACGACAAAGGAAAACCCCGCTTCGGCGGGGTTTTCTTTTTGTGGCGCCGGATTCGGCGATACCTGCCGTATCGGTGGCAGTGAACTCAGTGCCCGTGGGCGTGGACACTGCCGCTGGCGGCGGCGTTGCCGCTGGCGTTGACGCCCTGCACCGCGTCGCCGACCGAGCCGGCCGCGCGGTCGGTGGAATGGATCGCCGAATGCGCGGTATCGCGCACGTCGCCGCCCACGCCCTGGCCCATCTCACCAGCCCTGCCTGCGGTGGCAGCCGTATCGAGACCGGCACCAGTATCGACGTTGGCGTTGGCACCTGCATGCGAGTCGCCGGCGCCCGCGCCGATCGTGGCATTCGCGTTGGCGTTGGCGTTCGCATCGGCTTGGTCATTGACGGTCGAGCGGGCCCGCTCGACGGCCCTGCGGGTCCGGTGCTCGGCGTGGGAACCGGTGCGATGCAGGGTCTGCTCCGTCTGCGCGGTGGTCTGGCCGACGGCGTGCATGGCGCCCGGTGCGGCTGCGCCGAGGTGGGCGCCGGCACCAATGTGGGCGGCACCGCCGAGGCTGGCCTGGGCGAAGGCGGAAGCGGTGAAGACGCTGGCGCCGATGATGAGGGCGGAAAGCATGGTCTTGCGCATGAGGTTGACCTCCAGGTGGGGAATGCCGCCGCAAGGCGCATGGCACGCGCCCACGGCCACGCCGACGCTAGGCGGCCTCGCCCGACTACCGCGTGAATACCGTGTCGCGCTCTTCAGTGATGGGACAGCTCGCTGAACGGCGAGCCCGGGGCAAGGGTGCCACCGTTCGCGTCACTGCGCGGCGGATGCCGGCCGTGGTGCAGGTAATGCGGCGTTGTGGACGATCTCGCCGGGCGCGGGCTGCGGCAGCAGGCTGTCCAGCTGGTTGCTCATGCGCAGCTGCTCGACGCTGGCCATGGCCTTGTCGAGTTGTTGCAGGTCGTCGCCCTCGGGCAATGGCGGTGCGCCGGGTGCCTCGGTGAGCGAAGCCAGCTGCGGGCCGACCAGTTCGGTCAGCGCGAAGTACGGATCATCGTGGATGCCGAGGTGGGCGAGCAGCTTGCCCGGCAGCAACCAGGAAGCAGTATCCGCCTGCACGGGTTTGGACGGCCGTTTCGGATCGACCAGCAGCCACACGCCGGCCTGGCTCAGCATGTCGCCGCCGTCGACGAAGCCGGCGGTCTGGTAGCTGTTGCTCAGGGCGGGCAGGTGATCGCCGTAGAACACCACCACGCTGGGACGCTCGCGCGCCGCCAGCAGCTTCACCAGGCGTCCCAACTCGGCATCGGCATGCTTGAGGTGATACAGGTAGTTCTGCAGCTCCAGCTTGTCGCGGCCGGTGATGCCGGCGGGCACCGGGATCGCGTCGCGCTCGGCGACATGGGTGGGCTCGACGTCGTACGGGCCGTGCGCCTCGATGCTGATGGCGAAGATGAACTGCGGCGGGCCCTGATCCTTCAGTTGGGTCATGATCTCGTCGGTCATCGCGCTGTCGGCCATGTACTTGCCGTCGTTGGGCGCGCCGGGCGGGAACGACGACTGCGACACGAAGCGATCGAAGCCGATCGCCTTGAACGCGGTGGTGCGGTTCCAGAACGCCGGGTCGTTGCCGTGCAGCGCCAGCGTCGAATAGCCGTGCCGGCTCAGCGTGCGGACCAGTCCCGGCAATGCCTGATGACTCATCTGCAGGTAGGGGAACTGCAGGTTGTCGAAGTAGCGCAGCGACAGGCCGGTGAGGAATTCGAACTCGGTGCGGATGGTGCCGCCACCAAAAGTGGGCACGTGCAGCTTGCCGCTGATGCCGTGCGCAGCCAGCCGGCGCAGGTTGGGCGCGAAATTGCTGTGCTCGTAGCCGCGCATGATGGTCGGGTCGAAGAACGACTCGCTTTGCACCACCACCACGTCCGGCAGGTCGGCGACCGCCGGGGTCGGCGCCTGCATGGACTGCAGCAGCGCCGGCGCGGACTGGTTGATCAGGCGGCTGGCCGTGACCGGGTCCGGCTTGTGCGCACCCTTGCCGTATTGCAGGTGGAACAGCATCAGCGAGCTGACCAGGCCGGAATGGGTGGTGGTGGAAATGGCCGACCACGGCTCCAGCCACAAGGTCTTCGCGTTGTAGACCTTCGTCCACGTCTGCAGGCCGACCAGCATCGTGAGCAGTGCCAGTGCCGCCACGCCGCCACCGAGCGCGCGCAGCCGCCGCGGGCGGCGTTCGAACAACGGCGGTTCCAGCCGCCACGCCACCACGATCGCGATCACCGCGGCGAGCAGGCCGAGGTACGGCCACGCGCTGTGCGGCAGATAGCCCGACAGCAGGTGCATGCCACCCTTGTGCAACTGCCCGACGATGCGGAAGTCGTCCGGCAACAGCGGCGTGCCGAGGTTGGCCACCTTGAGCACGTTCACCGCGTACAGCAAGCCCTGCAACAGGAACGCCAGCGCGAACGAAAGCCATGCGCGCCGGCTGATCGCCAGCAGCAGCGCCGCCAGCAGCAGGCCCGGCAAGGCGTTGGCCAGCGGGTAACGTGCCTGGTCGAAGAGGCGCAGAGGGGTCACGCCGACGCCACCGTCCACCCACCCGGTCAGCAGCACGAAGGCCAGGGCCAGCAGCAACAGCAGCGCGACCCGGGAAGCGATCGCTCGCCGACGGGAAACGGGCGGGGAAGCAAGTGGCGGCATGGCAGTCCTGCGTTTGCTGTCATGGTCTGGACGCGCCAATGTAATGGCGGCCAGATGAACAAGGAGTAGGCGTGGCCGGCGAGTGTCCGGCTTGTCGAGGGCTTGTTCAAGCGGTGCTCAGCTGCCGGCAGCTGCCCGCCATGCGGCACAATGCCCGGATGACCCATCCGGCAAGCCCCGCACTGCGTGCACTGATCGATGACCGCTATGGCGAACTCGCCAGTCGCTGCCGTGCGGCCGGCGTGCCGCTGCACGACGACGCCGGCGTGGCCGAGCGCATCCGGCGCACCCTGCTGGCCAGCGACTTCGCCTTCGACACCTGGTGTCGCCAGCCGCACCTGCTGGCGCCGGCCGGGCTGGAGCGCCTGCGCTCGGGCAGCGATGCCAGCGCGCGCGTCGAGGCGCTGAAGCTGCCGGAGGACGAGGCCGGGTGCATGGTCGCGCTGCGCCGCTTCCGCCACGCCGAGGCATTGCGGCTGGTGTTCCGCGATGCCAACGGGCTGGACGAGCTGCCGGAAACCCTGTCGGCGACCAGCGTGCTGTACGAGGTGCTGCTGGAGCTGGCACTGGGCTGGTCCGAGCGGATGCTGACCGGGCGCTACGGCCACAGCCGCAACCCCGAGGGCGCGTTGCAACGCCTGCTGGTGATCGGCTTCGGCAAGCTGGGCGGGTCGGAGCTGAACTTTTCCTCGGACATCGACCTCGTGTTCGCCTACCCGCACGGCGGCCACACCGACGGCGCGCGGCCGCTCGACAACAGCGAATACTTCGTGCGGCTGGGTCGGCAGCTGGTGCGCCTGCTCAACGAGCCGACCATGGACGGCATCTGCGCCCGGGTCGACCTGCGCCTGCGGCCGTTCGGCAACGCGGGCCGGCTGGCCTTGTCGTTCGCCGCGATGGAACAGTATTACCAGAGCGAAGGCCGCGACTGGGAACGCTACGCGTGGATCAAGGCGCGCCCGGTCGCCGGCGATCGGGTGGCGGGTCGGCAGCTGCAGGAACTGCTGCGACCGTTCGTCTACCGCAAGTACCTCGACTACACCGCGTTCGCCGGCCTGCGCGAGATGAAGTCGCTGATCGATGCGGAAGTGGCGCGCAAGGACCTGGCCGACAATCTGAAACTGGGCCCCGGCGGCATCCGCGAGATCGAGTTCATCGTGCAGCTGACCCAGCTCATCCGTGGCGGCCGCGAGCCGAGCCTGCGCGTGCGCGGCCTGCTGCCGGCGCTGACCGCGTGCGAGGCGCGCGGCCACATTCCCGCCGCGCGGGCGCGTGCGCTGCGCCAGGCCTACGTGCTGCTGCGGCGCGTCGAGAACCGGGTGCAGATGCTGCGCGATGCGCAGACCCATGACATCCCGCCCGACGCGCTCAGTCGCGAGCGCCTGGCGCTGAGCCTGGACCATCCGGACTGGGACAGCCTGCAGGCGGCGCTGGCGGCGCAGCGGGCCATCGTCAGCGAGGAGTTCGCCGCGGTCCTGATGCCGCAGGGCGGCCGTGCCGCCAGCGTGCCGGCCGCCGACCTGCAACTTTGGCAACACGCCTGCGACGAGTCGCTGGACGCCGGCGTGCTCGAAAGTTCCGGCTTCGCGCCCGGTGGCGAACTGGCCGACGCCTTGCTGAAGCTGCCGCAGGCGGCTTCGGTGCGCGCGATGTCGCCCCGTTCGCGCGAACGGCTCGATCACCTGATGCCGCAGCTGTTCGAGGCCGCCCGCGCCAGCAAGGCGCCGGTGGCCAGTCTGCTGCGGCTGGTCCGCCTGATGCAGGCGGTGGCGCGGCGCTCGTCCTACCTGGCCCTGCTGGAGGAACAGCCAGCCGCGCGGCGCCGGCTGGTGCGGCTGTTCGCCGACAGTGCCTTCCTGGCCGAACGGGTGATTGCGCAACCGCTGCTGCTGGACGACGTGCTCGATCCGCGCATCGATCAACTGCCGTTCAAGCGTGCCGACATCGCCGCCGAGATCGTCCGCGTGCTGGGCACGCTGGAGGAACGCGAGGCCGAGGCGGAACTGGATCGGGTCAACGAGTTCAAGGCGTCGACCGCCTTCCGGCTGGGCCTGGCGTTCAACGACGGCCGCGCCGACGCGGTGGCCACCGCGCGCCGGCTCGCCGCGCTGGCCGAGTCGGTGGTGGGCGCGGTGCTGGCCCTGGCCGAGCGCGAGCTGGTGGCGCAGCACGGCCGGCTGCCTGGCGAAGGTTCGGGCTTCTCGGTGCTGGGCTACGGCAGTCTCGGCGGCGAGGAGCTCGGTTTCGCCTCGGACCTGGACCTGGTGTTCGTCTACGACGGCCGACGCGCCCAGGCGATGAGCGACGGCGCGCGGCCGATCGAAGGTTCGCGCTGGTACCAGCGGCTGGCCCAGCGGGCGATGAACTGGCTCACCGTGCTGACCCGTGGCGGGCGTTTGTACGAAGTCGACACGCGGCTGCGGCCGGACGGTTCCAAGGGGCTGCTGGTGAGCAGCCTGGATGCGTTCGTGGCCTATCAGCAGAGTCGTGCGTGGACCTGGGAGCACCAGGCGCTGCTGCGCGCGCGGCCGATGGCCGGCGACGCGGCGCTCAACGGGCAGCTGGCCGAAGTACGACGCAGCATCCTGGCGGTGCCGCGCGAACGCGCCACCGTGCTGGCCGAGGTTGGCAGCATGCGCCAGCGCTGGCGTGCCGAACGCGACCGCTCCGACGAGCGCCAGTTCGACCTGAAGCAGGGCCACGGCGGCCTGCTCGACATCGAGTTCGCCCTGCAGGGACTGGTGCTGGCGCATGCGGCGCAGCAGCCATCGCTGCTGGGGGTCACCGCCAACGCGGGCCTGATCGAGGCTTGTCGCGGCGCCGGCCTGCTCGACAACAACCAGGCTGCGATCCTCGCCGTGGCCCACGCCGACCTGCTGCAGCGCGCCCTGGCCTGCACCCTCGACCTGCGCTCGCGCATCGCCCCGCGCGATGCCGAACTGGCGCAGCTGTGCGGCAGTGTGCGCGGCGTCACCGACGCGCTGGGGTTCGCCTTCGACTGAACGGGCGCGGGTGATCAGCCCGATTGCCGCTGCGCGATCAGCACGCGCAAGTCGGTGGCGATCGCTGCGGTCTCGCGCAGTGGCGGCGGTGGACGAGCGGTCGAGCGGTCCAGGTCGTGCAGCCGTCCGGCCTCGCGCAGGGCGTGATGGAAACGCTCGATCTTCGCCGGCAACGGCACGACAACGAAGGTCTCGACCGGGCAGCCCACGGCACAGGCTTCGGAAAGCATGTTCACCGAATCGGGGGTGACCACCAGCCGGTCGGCCCAGCCAAGCACGCCCGGATAGGGGTTGCGGCCGTCGTCGGGCCCGGCCCAGACCAGGCCGGGCACGTCGCGCAGGCTGCGGCGGAACACTTCGACCAGCGTTGGCGTGGTGCGCCGTGAACCGATCACCAGCAAGCTGCCGCCTTCGCGGCGCTGGCGTTCGAGCAGTCGCGTCGACAGCTGGCGTGCGTAGTCGGCATTCAGCGCGATGCCCTGGCGTGAGCCGCCGAGCAGGACGCCGACGCGCGGTTGCGGCAGCTCGCCAAAGCCGGGGCAGGCATCGCGGCCATCGGCCAGCCATTCGTCGTCCACCGGATTCAGCGAGCCCAGCGGCTGCAGTACGTTGGGCCCGTCGAGCCGGTCATGACGGGGCGCGATGACGGTGTCCCAGTGGGCGGGATCGATGCGCGGGTCCAGGATCTGCACGGTGTAGCACTGCCGGTCGGTCAGGTGGCGCAGCATGCGGGTGAACAGGGCGGACGCGCGGCCGCAGCCGATCGCCACGGTCGGCCAGGGCGGCGCGAACAGGCGGCGCTGGCGGGCGGGCAGGGCCAGCCGCCCGCCGAGTTCCAGTTTCGGCGCCAACCATGACCACGGTGCGCGTGGCTGCAGCACCAGGTGCCGCATGGGCATGCCCAGATACTCCGCCAGTGCCAGTGCCTGGCGCTGGTTGCCGGCGGCCGTGTCGGTGACCACCCAGCATTCGCCATGCAGGTTCAGCATGAGGCTGCAGGCTCCGTCACTGTTTCCCGAATGACCACTCTACGTTCTTCCCATGGGTGGACCGTTCGCATGCAGCCGCCTATACACTGGCAGGATAGCGTCACTTCGGGCGCGCCCCGAGCACAGGATAGCGATGCGTGGGTGGCTTTCCGAGGCCAGCCGCAGCCTGTTCGGGCGTCGTCACCGCCTGGCGTTCGATGAAGTCTGCACGTTCGCCCGAACCATCCTTTCCACCATTCACAGGAGCTTACTCATGCGCGCACTGAAATGCCTCGCTTTCGCCGGCCTGCTTGGCGCCGCCGTGTCGGTCCAGGCCGCCCCGGTCACCTACCAGCTCGACCCGAGCCACACCATGGTCCTGTTCAGCTGGAACCACTTCGGCTACTCCAACCCCACCGCCGACCTCGGCCTGGGCGAGGGCACCGTGGTATTCGACGAGCAGCACCCGGCCCATTCCAGCGTGGAAGTGACCCTGCCGCTGGCCCAGCTCGACACCCATGTGGCGGCGCTGGACGAGCACCTGAAGAAGCCGGATTTCCTCGATGCCGACAAGTACCCGGTGGTGACCTTCAAGAGCACGGCGGTGCAGCCGCTGGGTGGCAACAGGTTCAAGGTGACCGGCAATCTCACCGTGCATGGCGTGACCAAGCCGGTGGTGCTGGACGCGACGCTGAACAAGATCGGCCCGCATCCGATGAGCAAGGCGCAGTCGATCGGTTTCGACGCCACCGCCAGCATCAAGCGCTCGGATTTCGGCGTGGGCGCCTATGTGCCGAACGTCAGCGACGAGCTCAGCATCCGCATCACCACCGAAGGCTCGGTGCCGAAGAAAAAGTAAGTCTGCGCGACACGAAAAAGCCGCGCCGGTGACGGCGCGGCTGTGCCGGGACGAGTGGGTCAGTTCGGCTTGACCCCGGCGTCCTTCAGCGATTCCAGGCGGGACAGGTCGACGTTGCCGACTGCCTGCTTCAGCTGGTCGATGCTGTCGACGTTGCCGGTGGCCTTCACGGTGAAGCGCTTGCCGACCACCACGCTGTACTCGCCGTATTTCGACTGTGTATCCCAGGCCTCGTGAACCAGGTTGCCGCCGGCGCTGTAGGTCTTCTCGTAGCCGTGTTCGGTCTGCTTCTCTTCTTCAGGCGCCATTGCGCTGGCCAGCGACATCAGCCCCTTGGCGCCGCCGGTATCGGACACTTCCAGCGTGACGTGCTGGCCGTTGTCGGCGGAGTAGTCGGCGCTGGCCTCGGAGATCTGCATGCCCATCGCCTTGTTGCGCTGGGCCGACAGGCTGCTGCGCTTGAGGTTGCCCAGGTTGTCGGGCAGGAAGGCCTTGATCTGGTCCGGTGCCAGCGCCTCGACGTTGCCGTCGGTGCCGGCCATCGCACCCATCATCTTGCCCATCGCGGCGGATTGCGCGGCGCTGTCGCCGGACTTCTGCGCGGCTTCCATGTCCTTGCTGGCCTGTTCGGCGCGCTTGCCCATCGCGGCCAGCTGCCCCATCGCGCTGTTGCCGTCGATGGTGACGCTGTCGCCGTTGCTGCCGGTGACATGCATGCCGCCCATCGCCGCGCCGGTGAACACGGCGGTGCCGACCACGCCGATCACGATGGCGCCCACGATCCAGCTCAGCACGAAGGCGATGATCGCGCTGACCGCGGTGTAGCCGGCCGATTTTTCGGCCGGACATTTCATCGTCTGCGGCAGGCCGAGGTAGAGCAGGTACACGCCATAGACCAACCCGGCGAGCGCAACCAGTCCGCCCAGCCACGGGACGATCAGCGCGATGCCTGCAATCCAGCTGGCGGTCCACGCGTAGGCCACGGTCTTGAGGGCCTGCACCATGTCCTTCTGGCCGCCGAAGGTGGGGGCCAGCGCGTTGATGATCAGCGCCATCAGGTAGACCACGACCAGTGACAGCAGGTAGCCCAGCACCATGCGGGTGATGCCGCCACCGATCGAGTCGCGCACGGTGATGCCGAATGCGCTGGTGCCGATCAGGCTGCCCTTGATGAACGCGGCCACCGCGGGCAGGGCGGCGAGGATGAGGATGTAGCCGGTGAACAGGCCGTTCACCGTCGCCGGTTCGGCAGCGGCCACGGGCCACTCGGTCTTCGGCGTGGTCAGTATGGCCTTGACGCGTGCAATGATTTTTCCTGAATCCATGGTCAGCTCCGAGCTCGTTGCAGTGGCCCGGCGCGAAACGCCGGGTCGTGGATGAGTGCTCACATGATGACGACCGCCACCGCAGCCTCACGGCCGGGAGCCGCGTCCGACTTCCTTGGGTACCCCTGCTGTCCCCCGACAGAAGGCTGCAGCCTGCTACCATTTGCGGCCTGATGTCCAGTCTGGAGTTCACTGATGTCATCCCCCCGCTCTGCGGCGGCGCCGATGGTGCCGGCAAATGCCGAAAATCGTTACGAAGTGACGCGCGCGGACCTGCCGCTGTCCTGTCCCATGCCCGGCATGGAGCTGTGGAACTCGCACCCGAAGGTCTACCTGCCGATCGTCGATGATGGCGGCGAGTCAACCTGTGCCTACTGTGGCGCCCGTTACGTGCTTCAGGACTGAGCTTTCGGGCCAGTCGTACCCCTTGGCGGCATTGTTCTTGCTTGCCCTCATGGAATGAAAGCCGCCAGCCCCGAGCTCATGTCCAGCATTGCCGTGCCCGCCAAGCTGCTGACCGTGGTCCAGTTGATCCCTGCGCTGCACTCCGGTGGCGCCGAGCGGTCGGCGCTGGAGATTGCCCGCGCGCTGGTGCAGGCGGGCCACCGTTCGGTGGTGATCTCGGCGGGCGGCCGGCTGGTCGAGCAATTGAAGGCCGAAGGCAGCGAGCACGTCACGCTGGACATCGGCCGCAAGTCGCTGTCCACGCTGGGTCATCTGAGGACCTTGCGCCGCGTGCTGCGCGAGCTCAAGCCGGACATCGTGCACGCCCGGTCGCGGCTGCCGGCCTGGATGGGCTGGTGGGCACTGAAGGGCATGGCGCCGCGGCCGCATTTCATCACCACCGTGCACGGGCTCAATTCGCCGGGACGTTACAGCGCGATCCTGCTGCGCGGCGAGCGCGTGGTGGCGGTGTCGCAGACCTTGCGCGATTACGTGCTGAGCCACTACCGCTGGCTGGAGCCGGGCCGGGTCAAGGTGATTCCCCGGGGCATCGATCCGCAGGCGTTTCCCTACGGCCACCGGCCCGATGACGCCTGGCAGAAGGCGTTTCTTGCCGAGTTTCCCGCGCTGACCGGCGCGCCCCTGCTGACCTTGCCGGGCCGTGGTACGCGCCTGAAGGGGCACCATGACGCGATCGAGCTGCTGGCTGACCTGAAGCGGCGGGGGATCGAGGCGCGCCTGTTGCTGCTGGGGGTGATCGAACCCGGCCGCGAGGCCTACGTGGCCGAGCTGCAGGAGCTGATCCGCTTGCGCGGGGTGACCTCGCAGGTGGTGCTGAGCCCGCCGCGCGACGACGTGCGCGACATCTACGCGATTTCCGCGCTGGTGCTGCAGCTGTCGAACCGGCCCGAATCGTTCGGCCGCACCGTGGTCGAGGCGCTGTCGCTGTGCCGCCCGGTGCTGGGCTACGCCCATGGCGGCGTCGGCGAATTGCTGGCCGAGTTGTACCCCGCCGGTCGGGTGCCTCCCGGTGACCGCGAGCGGCTGGTGGAGCGCGCCGCCGAATTGCTGCGGGTGGCGCCGCCGATCTCTCCGCTGCAGAGCTATCGCCTGGGCGACATGCAGCAGGCCACGCTGGCCCTGTACGACGAAATCGCGGCGTCCTGATCCGGCCGCCGCGGGCGTGCGGATTGGCTGCGGCGGCTCGCCTACAATGCGGGATCGCAGTCATCCGGTTCACGCATGAATTCGTTCGGCACCTCACTCAAGGGCGCGTTGCGCTCGCCACTGCTGCCGTTCTGGCTGGTGGTCGCGCTGCTGCCGTTCGGGCGCAGTTCCGAGCTGGGCACCGTGTTGTGCCTGCTCGGCGTGATCATGCTGTTCGCCCGCGATCCGCAGGCCCTGCAGCAGCATGCCGGGGCACGCCTGCTGCTCTGGCTGCTGGCCGCCTATGTCGGGGCGGCGCTGTGCTCCGCGCTCGATGCGGTCCGGCCGGGCAAGAGCTGGAGCACGGTGGCCGCCCTGTTGCGCTACGCGCCACTGGGTTTGTACGCGTGTTTTGCGATCCGCCGCGAAAGCAAGCTGCAGGCCCTGTATGTGGCGGTGGCCTGGGTATTGGCGCTGTGGTGTCTGGACGCCTGGGTGCAGGCGCTGACCGGCTGGAGTATCGGCGGCCAGGCGGAGGCCGAGCGCGTCTCCGGCATCTTCGGAGCGGACAACCTCAAATTGGGACCGACCCTGGCCGTGCTGTCGCCATTTGCGCTGTGGACTGCGCGACGACGCTGGGGCCTGCCGGGACTGCTGCTCGCCTTTGCCCTGATCCTGGGCCCGATCCTGCTGGCCGGTGCACGCGCCGCGTGGCTGTGCTACGTGCTGGTGGCGCTGGGTTTTGCCTGGCGCGAGACGAAATCGCCGCTGCGTTTTGCCGGCTTCTGCGTGGTGGCGGCCCTGCTGCTGGCGCTGGCCGGGGGACTGGCCTGGAAGACTTCGACGCGCTTCCATGACCGCATCGATCGCACCCTGCTGGCCCTGCACGGCACCGACCAGTCGCTGGACGCCGCACTCAGCGGCCGCCTCGACATCTGGCACGCCAGCGTCGGGATGTTCGCCGCGCATCCGCTCAACGGCGTGGGTGTGCGTGGCTATCGCTATGCGTATCCGCAGTACGCCCCGGCGAATGATCATTTCGTGGTATCGACCGAAGCCTGCGGCGTCGGCGAGGGTGCCTGTCATGCCCACCAGCTGGTGCTCGAGATACTCACCGAGACCGGTGCGATCGGCCTGCTGCTGTGGCTGGCCGGTGTGGTGCTGGCATGGCGGGCGTGGCGCAGCGTGGGTGCGGCAGCACGGGAGCGTGCGTTCCCGGTGAGCCTGGCACTGGGCGTGATGCTGTTTCCGCTGAATACCCATCTGGCTTTCTATTCGGCCTGGTGGGGGCTGCTGTTCGCCTGGTTGCTCGGTCTGTGGTGTGCCAGTTTGTTCGTTGCCGGCGTCCCTGCCGGCACGGCAGAGCCCGGCGTCCCTGCCGGACTCCTCGAAGAAGCACGCCCTCAGGGGACGCGCGATGGGGCGTGAACCGTTGTCGGTGGTGGTGACCACGTTCAACAGCGCCGCCACGCTGGACGCCTGCCTGCGCGGCGTGAGCTGGGCCGACGAGATCGTGGTGCTGGACTCCGGTTCCACCGACGCCGGCATGGCGATCGCGGCCCGCTACGGCGCGCGCATCCACGTCCAGCCGTTTGCCGGATACAGCGCGCAAAAGCAGGCGGCGATCGATCTGGCCAGCCATCTCTGGGTACTGCTGCTCGATTCGGACGAGTCGCTGGACGAAGCCTCGATCGCGCCGCTGCAGCAGGCGCTGCTGGCGCCGACCTGCGCGGGATACCAGTTGTGGCGGCGCGAGTGGCAGTTCTGGCGCTGGCAATCGCGACGGGCGCGGCTCAACCACTACGTGCGCCTGTTCGATAGACAACATGCCCGCATGAGCAGCCATGCGGTGCACGAGGAGGTGCAGGTGGATGGCGCGATCGGGGTGCTCGATGTCGTCATCGATCACCACGGCGAGCCCGACATCAGCGGGCGCGTGGGCAAGGCGGATCGCTATTCCAGCCTGCAGCTGCCCGACCTGGCCAGGCGCCGGGTCGGCGGATTGCGACTTCGCATGGTGGCGTATCCGACGGTGGCCTTCCTGCGCTACTACCTGTTGCGCGGCCATTGGCGTTCCGGCTGGGCCGGCTTCATTGCCGCCCGCATCCACGCGTTCTACGCGTTCCTGAAGTACGCGAAGCTGTACGAGCTCAAGCAGCGGCGTTCGAAGCGGGAAACCGGCGACGATCAGTAGATCGCGGGCGCGCCCGGCGGCCGGGTCTTGAAGCGCTTGTGCACCCACAGGTACTGCTCGGGCGCTTCGCGCACCATCTGTTCGATGCAGGCATTGACCCGTGCGGTGTCGGCTTCCGCGGCGGGCCCCGGGAAGTCTTCGAGCGGCGCGCCCAGCCGCAGGACGTAACCCTGGTTGCCGGGCAGGCGGCGATGGAAGAACGGAATCACCTTCGCGCCGGACATCCGTGCCAGGTGATGGGTGGCGGTGATGGTGGCCGCCGGCACGCCGAAGAACGGGGCGAACACGGTGTCCTTGCTGCGCATGTCCTGGTCCGGCGCGTACCAGAGGGTGCCGCCGTTGCGCAGGTATTTCACCGTGCCGCGGATGTCGTCCTTGTCGAACATCGCGTCGGCGTAATCCAGCCGCGCGCGCAGTACCGCCCACTCGAACACGGTCGAGTCCATCCGCCGATACATGCCGGCGATGCGGATGCGCTGCGAGACCAGTCGCGCGCACAGCTCCAGGTGCGAGAAATGGCCGCCCACCAGCAGCACGCCCCGGCCCTGCGCCCGCGCCGCTTCCAGATGCTCCAGTCCCTCGATGCGGGTGGGGATCGCCGCGATGCGCCGATCGCTGCCCATCCAGCCCAGCGCGAACTCCACCAGCATCAGGCCGATGTCGCGCAGGTTGGCGTCGACCAGGCGTGTCCGGGCACCGGCGTCGAGTTCGGGGAAACACAGGGCGAGGTTGGCCGCGGCGATGCGCTTTCGCGCCGAAGGAACGCGCAGTACCAGGGCGCCGAGGCGACGGCCCAGCCACATCAGCACGGATTGCGGCAAACGTGCGATCAGCCAGATCGTGGCCACGCCCAGCCACGCCGGCCAGTGACGAGGTGCGAGCAGCGAACGGTGGAAGGCGGGACGGGACATGCCGGGCATCGTGGGCATTGTAGTGGATCGCGGACGGCCGTTCCGGGTGGCCTCGTTCCCGCTCTCGTATACTGCCGCGTCAACACCACGAGTCGTGCCGTTGCGCTATCTCTACACACTGGCGATGTTCCTGGTCACGCCGTTGCTGGTGCTGCGGCTGCTGGCGCGCGGGGTGCGTTCGCGGCCTTACCACCAGCGCTGGCCGGAGCGCTTCGGGTTCTTCAGGACGCCGGGCTTCAACGGCAGCCTGTGGGTGCACGCGGTGTCGGTGGGCGAGGTGAATGCCGCCGAGCCCCTGATCAAGGCACTGCAGCGCGACTACCCCAAGGCGCAACTGGTGGTCACCACGGTGACCCCGACCGGCACGGCGCGCGTGCAGCAGTTGTTCGGCGACAGCGTGTTCCATGTCTATCTGCCGTATGACCTGCCGTACGCGGTGAGCCGTTTCCTGAAGAAGATCCGGCCACGGCTGGCGCTGATCGTCGAGACGGAAATCTGGCCCAACCTCTATTTCGCCTGTCGCCGCCGCGGCATTCCGCTGATGATCGTCAATGCGCGATTGTCCGAACGTTCGCTGCGCGGCTACCGGCCACTGCGCGGGCTGCTGCGATCCGCCTTGCGTTGCGTGACCCTGATCGCCGCGCAGTCGCGCACCGATGCGGCGCGCTATCGCCTGCTCGGTGCCGATCCGCAGCAGGTGCTGGTCACCGGCAACATGAAGTTCGACATGCCCATACCCGATGGCGCGGTGGAGCTGGCCGCCGGCATGCGCGAGCAGTGGGGGCCGCGTCGCCCGGTGTGGATGGCGGCGAGCACGCACGAGGGTGAAGAACAGGCGGTGCTGGAGGCGCACCTGCAGGTGCTCAAGCGGTTGCCCGATGCGCTGTTGCTGCTGGCGCCGCGCCATCCCGAACGGTTCCGGCTGGTCGAGCACTCGGTGCGCAGCCTGGGTTTCACGGTGGCCACGCGCGGTCTCGAAGGGGTGCCGTCGTCCTCGCACCAGGTCTTCGTGATCGACGCGATGGGCCAGCTGATGCCGTTCTTCGCCGGCTCCGACGTGGCCTTCGTCGGCGGCAGCCTGGTGCCGATCGGTGGCCACAACGTGCTGGAGCCGGCAGCCCTGTCGGTGCCGGTGCTGGTCGGGCCACACACTTTCAATTTCGACGAGATCACCCGCAGCCTGATCGAGCAGGGTGGCGCGATGCGCGTGACCGGCGCCGCGCAACTGGGTCCCGACGTGCTGCGGCTGCTGCTGGATGCGGCCAGCCGCGAACGCATGGGTCGCGATGCCCAGGGCGTGTTCGAACGTGAGCGCGGGGCGGTGCAGCGGGTCATGCAGCTGATCGACGGCATGCTGCAGGAATGACGGATCGTCCGCCCGGAAACGGAACGGCCGGGACATGCCCGGCCGTTCCATGAAACGTGGCGCCGCGGTCTACTGCAGCAACGCGTTGATCTGCTCGATGTCCTTCACGTCGGCGGTGCCGGCGGTCTGCTTGAGCAGCAGCTTGTTGAGGATGAACTGGTGCCGCGCCTGCGAGTAGCTGCTCTCCGACGAAGTCAGGGTCTGGATCGCCAGCAGCACGTTGGTCATCGTCTGGGTGCCGACCTCGAACCCGGCGCGGGTCGCTTCCAGCGCCTTGCGGCCCGATTCCACCGAGGCCTTCGCCGATTCGACCTGGGCGATGCCGGCGATCACCGAGCGATAGTAGTTGAGCGTGTCGCGCACGACCTGGCGACGCTGCGCTTCCAGGGCGTCGGCGGCGCCGTCGCGCTGGTAGATCGACTGGCGCACGAGTGACTGCGTGGCGCCGCCGGAGAAGATCGGCACGTTGAGGGTCAGTCCGATCGTGGTCGAGGCGGGGTCGCGATAGCGGGCCGCGGCATTGCCTTCGGACCAGCCGGCTCCCTTGCCGTAGGACACGCCGGCGGTGATCGTGGGCAGATGCGCCGCCCGCGCCGCGCTGATGTTGTGCTGGGCGGTTTCCACGTTGCTCTTCTGGGCGAGCAGGTCGGGATTGGTCTCCAGCGCCTGCTTGACCCAGGCGTCCTGGTCGGCCGGTGACGGCGGCTGCATGGGCAGGTCGTCGCGCAGCTTCTTCAAGTCACCGGTGGGCTTGCCGGTGATCTGGGCCAGCGCCTCGCGGGAATCGTTGAGGGTGTTCTGCGCGGCGATCGTCTGCGACTTCGCCGCTTCGTAATACGCCTTGGCCTGGTAGACGTCGGTGATCGCCGAAAGGCCGACCTTGAAGCGCTGGTCGGACTGCTCGTACTGCTGGCGGAACGCGTCCTCGTTGGCCTTGGCGTAGGTGAGGCCATCCTCGCTGGTCAGCACGCCGAAGTAGGCGGCGACCACGCGCACGTAGAGTTGCTGCCCGGCGGATGCGTACAGCTCGTCCTGGGCCTCGGACGCCGAGTGGGCGGCCTTGAGGTTGGCGTACTTGCTGAAGTCCAGCACGCTCTGGCTCAAGGTGCCGTTGATCGTGCGCGAGCGGCTGTGGCCGATCTGTCCGCCACCATTGGTCTGGTTCAGGCTCATGCTGGCGCCGATCTGCGGCAGCAGCTGCGCACGGGCCTGGGTCACGCCCTCACCGGTCGCCAGCCTGCTGGCGTCGGCCTGCGACAGCACCGGGTCGTTGTTGCGGGCTTCACGGTAGGCATCCAGCAGATCCTCGCCGTGGCTGGGCAGCGAGATGGCGGCCAGGGCCAGTGCAAGAGTGAGCAGCTTCAAACGCATGAGTTGCCTCGTGGGTATCGATTCGGGGATGAGCTCAGAACACGAACCGCGGCGGCGGCTCGGCGTGACTCAGGTAGGGAAGGTCGGTTTCGAACAGGGCCTCTTCGCGGTAGCGACCGGCGCCCTCATGGATGAGCAGGGTGGCATGCTGCACCGGCGATTCACCGCGGATCACCAGGGCGCGACCACCGGGCTTGAGCCAGGTCAGCCAGCGCGGCGGTATCGCATGCACCGCCCCGGTCACCACCAGCCCGTCGAACAGGCCGTCGGGCTGCCACTCGTTCACGGCTTCGCCGGTGACCAGCTTGGCGTTGGAAACGCCGGCGGCCTGCAGGCGTTGACCGGCGGCCGCCGTGAAGTCCGCATGGATGTCGACGCTGGTGACATGCGCGGACAAGCCGGCCAGGCAGGCGGTGAGGAACCCCGAGCCGGTACCGATTTCCAGCACGTGCTCGGCGCCCTGCAGTTCCAGTGCCTGCAGCACGCGACCTTCCACCACCGGCTTCATCATCACTTCGTTGTGGCCCAGCGGCAGGCACAGGTCGGCGAAGGCAAGCTGGCGATGTTCGGCGGCGACGAAATCCTCGCGACGCACGCGGGCGATCACGTCCAGCACGCGGGCGTCCAGGACTTCCCACGGGCGCACCTGGTTTTCCACCATGTTGAGTCGCGCCTGCTCGATATTCATCGCCATCTGCTCGTGTCCCATGCGGATCGAAAAAGGTCAAAAAGGATAAGCGCTAGCGCGCGCTCCCACAATGACACGCTCCGACGGTCACAGCCTGCCGGTTGCGCGGCGGGCCACGAAGTGCCGGAAGTCATCGGAAGCGGTTGACGCACGTCACCTCGATGCGCGCGTGCGCTCGCACTGGAGTCGGTGCCGGTGCCTGTTCTGGAAAATAAATGAACCGGGGCGTATAATAAAGCGATGAACCCCGTTTGTGAAGGTGGAGGCATGAGCAGCAGCGCGCAAATCAGAGCCCAGGGTCCCGGTCGTCCGAAGGACATGGAGAAGCGTGCGGCCATTCTGGTCGCGGCGAAGGCGCTGTTCATCCGCAATGCCTTCGCCGGCACCAGCATGGATGCGATTGCCGCCGACGCCGGGGTGTCCAAGCTCACGGTGTACAGCCACTTCGGCGACAAGGACAACCTGTTCCGCGAAGTGATCCGTTCGCGCATCGAGGATCTGCTGCCGGAAGAGACCTATGCCTTCGACCCGCACGCGGACATCCGCGAGACCTTGCTTCGCGTGGCGCTGATCCATGCCCACCTCGACTGCAACGCGGAAACCGTGGGCACGTTTCGCGCCATCCTCAGCGATTGCCGTCAGGGCAATCCGCGCTACGGCAAGCTGATCTGGGAAGAGGGTGCCGCGCGCACGCACGGTCTGATGGAGCGGTTGTTGCAGCAGGCGGTCGACGCTGGCCAGCTGGACATCGCCGACGTGCCACGTGCCTGCACGCAGTTCCTCAGCCTGATCAAGGGCAACCTGATGATGCGCCAGATGTTCGGTTGCACCGACTGTCCCGAAAGCTATGCCGCGGAGATCGAAGCCACCGCCCGGGCCGGTGTCGACATGTTCCTGCGCGCCTACCTGCCGCGTGGTTCGTCCGCGGCCTGAGTGGCGGGGCGACCCGGCGGGGGCGTTGACGCTGCCGCCACACCGGGTGACTAGACTGGCCTGAATCCGCCCACGCAAGGGATATTCCATGGCCACCCAGTCGAAGTCCACGCCGTTCCTTTCCGACATCCAGACGATCCGGCGGCGAGCGCGGGAACACATGCAGCGCGGCGCGGTCACCGACAGCTACACGCTGGATCGGGAAACGGTGCTGAAGCTGCTCAACGAGGCGCTGGCCACCGAACTCGTTTGCGTGTTGCGTTACAAGGCCCACCACTATCTTGCCTCCGGCATCAACGCCAAGAGCGTGGCTGCCGAATTCCTCGAACACGCGAACGAGGAGCAGGGTCACGCGGACCTGATCGCCGAGCGCATCACCCAGCTCGATGGCAAACCCGATTTCTCGCCGGATGGCCTTTCCACTCGCAGCCATGCCGAGTTCGTGGTGCCGGAGGAACTGGCGGCGATGATCGAGGAAAATCTCGTCGCCGAACGCATCGCCATCGACAGCTATCGGGAAATCATCAACTACGTGGGTGACCGGGACACCACCACCAAGCGCATGCTGGAAGGCATCCTGGCGATGGAAGAGGAGCACGCCGAGGACATGAAGACCCTGATGGAGGATTTCGGCAAGAAAGGCGAGCCGGCCAAGCCCGCTTCATCCAGATAGGCCTTGTCGAAAGGCCGGGAAGTCTGCCGATCGGAATTGCAGGCAGGTCGGGAAGCAGGGTGGCCGCCGCCACCCTGCTTCATTTTTACCAGCCGGCCAGCACCAGTTTGCCGATCGTGCTGCCGGATTCCAGCTGGCGATGCGCCTCGCGCAGGTTGGCGGCATGGATGGGCGTCAGGGTGGCGGTGCGCGTGCCGCGCAGTTCACCGCTGGCGAGCATCGCTGCCACGCGTTCGAGGATGCATCCCTGTTCGGCCTGGTCGTCCGTCTTGTAGCGGGCGCGCGCGAACATCATTTCCCAGTGGATGCCGATGCACTTGGCCTTGTAGGGATCGCCGATCTTCAGCGCGCCGACCGGTTCCACGATCAGCCCCACGTGGCCTTGCGGCGCGAGCAGGTCGCCGATGACGGACCAGTAGCGGTCGGTGTCGGCGAGGTTGAGCACCGCATCGACCTGGGAGAAACCCAGCGCCTGCAGCTGTGCGGCCAGCGGTTCGCGATGGTTGATCACGTGCTGCGCTCCCATCGTGCGGCACCAGTCGATGGTTTCGGCGCGTGAGGCGGTGGCGATCACGGTGAAACCTGCGCGTCGGGCCAGCTGGATCGCGATCGAGCCCACCCCGCCGGCGCCGCCGATGATCAACAGGGACTTTCCTTCGCCACCGCGCTCGCTGTCGAACGGCATGCGCTGGAACAGCAGCTCCCAGGCCGTGAGTGCGGTCAGCGGCAAGGCCGCGGCGTCGGCCAGTTCGACCGAAGGCGGCACGTGGCCGACCAGCCGTGCGTCCACCAGCTGGTACTGCGCATTGCTGCCGGCCCGGGTGACGTCACCGGCGTAGTACACGCGGTCGCCGGGCCGGAACCCGGTCACCGCCGCGCCGATCGCCTCGACCGTGCCGGCGGCGTCATAGCCCAGCACCTTCGGCTGCGCTTCCACCTGGGGCTTCGGCGAGCGCAACTTGGTGTCGACCGGATTCACCGAAACCGCTTCGACGCGCACCAGCAGATCGTGTTCTTCCGCGACGGGGCGGGGCAGTTCGATGTCGATCAGCGATTGCGGATCATCGATCGGCAGATAACGGGTGAGGGCGACGGCTTTCATGGAATCTCCGAACTTCGGACAGGGGACGGGAAAGAGTTTGCGCTGGCGCGAACGCGGTTTCAGCAGGATGCTTCGAGGCCGGCGGAACGGGGTGCGACACGGGATGCCTGGGGGCGATCCAGCCGCATGCTGTACAGCGCCACGATCAGGCCGAGCAGCGGCAGGGTCGCGGCCACCCAGGTCACGGCGCCCAGGCCCGGTCCATGGCTGATCACCGCGCCGCCCAGCCACGCGCCGATCGCATTGCCGAGGTTGAACGCGGCGATGTTGAAGCTCGACGCCAGCACGCCACCGCCGCTGGCCTTCTGCAGCACCCGCAGCTGCAGCGGCGCCACGGTGGCGAACCCGGCGATGCCGAACACCGCGGCAAACGCGATCATCGCCGGCTTGCTGTGCAGGGCCAGGGTCATCGTGCCCAGCACGACCGCCAGCGCGATCAGCGAGCCCAGCAGGGTCGCCATCAGCCGCTTGTCGGCGAGTCGGCCGCCAAGCAGGTTGCCCACCACCATGCCGCCGCCGAACACCAGCAGGATCGGCGATACCGCGCTGTCGGCAAAGCCGGTGATGCGGGTCAGGATCGGCTGGATATAGGTGAATACCGCGAACACGCCGGCGAAGCCGAGCACGGTCATCAGCAGGCCCAGCAACACCTGCGGATGGGCGATGCCTTTCAGCTCCTCGGCGAACTTCATCGGTGCGTGTCCGCCACGATCGGCCGGTACCAGCGTGGCGATGATGATCGTGGCCAGCACGCCGACCGCGGTCACCGCCCAGAACGTGGCGCGCCAGCCATGATGCAGGCCCAGCCAGGCGCCGGCGGGCACGCCGAGCAGGGTCGCCACGGTGAGGCCGGTGAACATGATCGAGATCGCCGAGGCTTTGCGATCCTCCGCCACCAGCCCGGTCGCCACCACCGCGCCGACGCCGAAGAAGGTGCCGTGGGCCAGCGAGGTGAGCACCCGCGCGATCATCAGCACGGTGTAGCTAGGCGCCAGTGCGCTGGCCAGGTTGCCCAGGGTGAAGATGATCATCAGGGCGATCAGCGCGGTCTTGTGCGGCAGCCGGCTGGTGGCCGCGGTCAGCAGCGGCGCACCCACGAACACGCCCATCGCATAGCCGGAGATCAGCAGGCCGGCGGCGGCGATGCCGACGTGGAGGTCGGCGGAGACCTGCAGCAACAGGCCCATGATCACGAATTCGGTGGTGCCGATGCCGAACGCGCCGGCGGTCAGCGCGTACAGCGCCAGCGGGGTGCGTGGCCGGACGGAGGAAGGGGGGCGCATGGCGACAGTCCTGAAGAAACGATGCGCCAGCCTAAGGATTTGCCTTTTCTGCAAAAACCACCAAGATGGCTAATCATTATCAATGAATGGTTGATAGTCATGGACCGCATCGGCGACCTCGGCCTGTTCCTGCGCGTGCTCGACCTGGGTTCGATCAGCGCCGCCGCGCGCAGCCTCGACCTGTCGGTGGCGGTGGCCAGCCAGCGGCTGAAGCGGCTGGAGCGCGAACTGGGCGTGCGCCTGCTGCACCGGACCACGCGCCGGCTGCATGCCACGCCCGAGGGCATGCAGCTGGCCGAGCAGGGACGCGCGCTGGTGGAGGACCTGGAGGTACTGACCGGCGGCCTGCGCCAGGGCGCCAGCGAAGTCAGCGGCACCTTGCGGGTGACCATGTCGGCCGCGTTCGGCAGCCAGTACATTTCCCCGCTGCTGCCGGAATTCCTGGCCCGGCATCCGCGGGTGAAGCTCAGCGTGAATCTCGACGACCAGGTCGTGGACCTGGTCGGTTCCGGTTTCGACCTCGGCATCCGGGTCGGCGCGCTGGACGACTCCGGTCTGGTGGCGCGCCAGCTGGCGACCAACCGGCGCGTGCTGTGCGCGTCGCCGACCTACCTGCAACGCCGCGGCGTACCGCACACGCCGGCCGATCTGGCGAAACACGATTGCCTGCTGCTGGTCGGCAGCCGGGGTCGGCAGGACACCTGGCATTTCAGCGACCGCAAGGGCCGCGCCATCGCGCAGCGCGTGCAGGGCCGCTTCGAGACCAACCAGGGCGAACTGCTGCGCGACGCGGTGGTGGCCGGCCTCGGCATCGCGATGCACTCGGTCTGGCACGTGCACCAGCAACTGCGCGACGGCCGACTGCAGGTCGTGCTGCCAGACCATGCGATCGCCACCACCGGCATCCACGCGGTGATGCCGCAGCGCCGGCTGGTGCCGCCGCGGGTGCGCGCCTTCGTCGACTTCCTGGCCGAGCGGCTGGGGGCGCATCCGCCGTGGGAACGATGAGCCTGTAAGCTTTGCCCATTCCCCGCAGGAGTTGCCCGATGCAGACCCAGGACACCTCGAACCCGCCACGCCACGGCATGCGCCGCGCCATCCTGGCGCTGTGCGCGCTGGTGCTGCTGTTCGTGGGCGCACTGATGTGGTGGTGGGACAGCGAGCCCGCGCTGTTCGATCCGGTGACGGTGACCCGGGCGCAGATGCAGGAACTGAAGCGGCCGGTCAGCGTCGGCGCCACCACCACGGTCACCCTGATCACCTCGGTGCACACGCTGCTGGACAAGCGCGGCGGCTACCTCAGCAACGACAAGCTGCCGCCCGGCGTGCTGATGGACAACGTGCCCAACTGGGAATTCGGCTCGCTGACCGCCTCGCGCGACCTGGTGCGCGCGTTGCGCAACGACTTCAGCCGTTCGCAGACGCAGTCGACCGAGGACAAGGATCTGGCCGAGGCCGATCCGCTGCTCAACAGTCCGAACGACCGCTGGCTGCTGCCCAGTTCGGAGAGCCAGTACCGCAAGGCGATCAGACATCTGGACGGCTATCTGGGCCGGCTCGGCGACGCCGACGACAGCAATGCGCACTTCTACGCGCGCGCGGACAACCTGGCCGACTACCTGCAGCTGGTTTCCTCGCGGCTGGGTTCGCTGTCGCAGCGGCTGTCGGCCAGCGTGGGGCAGATCCGCATCGGCGACGTGGCTTCGGCGGACGAGCCGGCGGCAGCCAGCACGGTGGCGACGCCTGGTGGCGGCCGGCTGGTGAAGACGTCGTGGACGAAGATCGACGACAACTTCTACGAGGCGCGCGGCTACACCTCGACCCTGCTGGAGCAGCTCAAGGCGTTCCAGCAGGACTTCGGCCCGATCCTGCGTTCCAAGCACGCCGACGTGAGCCTGGAGCAGGTGATCCGCGAACTGGAGGAAGCGCAGCGTCCGCTGCACAGCCCGATGGTGCTGAACGGTTCGCCGTTCGGCTTCTTCGCCAACCATTCGCTGGTGATGGCGAACTACGTGTCGCGGGCGAACGCGGCCCTGATCGACCTGCGCGAGCTGCTCAAGCGCGGTTGATTCATGCGGGTGGCAGACACGAAAACGGCGCGCCACGCGAAGCGGGCGCGCCGTTGGTCCGTCAGCTGATCAGGCCTTGCTGGCCTTGTACCGCTCGACGCCCGCGACGATCTCGGCCTTGGCCTCGATGGCACCGGCCCAGCCCTCGATCTTGACCCACTTGCCCTTCTCCAGATCCTTGTAGTGCTCGAAGAAGTGGCCGATGCGCTCCAGCCAGTGCGGCGAGACGCCCTTCATGTCGTTGATGTGCGCGTAGCCCGGGAACACCTTGGGCGACGGGATCACCACCAGCTTCTCGTCGCTGCCCGCCTCGTCCGACATCTGCAGCATGCCGACCGGGTGGCAGCGGATCACCGAACCCACGGTCAGCGGCAGCGGCAGGATCACCAGCGCATCCAGCGGGTCGCCGTCACCACCCAGGGTGCCCGGCACGTAGCCGTAGTTGCACGGGTAACGCATCGGCGTGGAGAGGATGCGGTCGACGAAGATCGCGCCGCTATCCTTGTCCACTTCGTACTTGACCGGCTCGGCATCCTTGGGGATTTCGATGATGACGTTGATTTCGTCCGGCACGTTGCGGCCGGCGGGTACGAGATGCAGACCCATGGACAGTCCTTGGCGAAGATTGAGGAAAGAAGGTCTGCAAGGATACGCCAATCGCTGCTGCGCCGCAGCAACGCGGGCCGGCCGCCGGACCGGCTGTTCAGGCCTTGTGCGAATGTCCGTAGGGACGTTCG
The DNA here is from genome assembly GCF_040208325.1 of Rhodanobacter sp. IGA1.0. Classification (NCBI taxonomy): domain Bacteria; kingdom Pseudomonadati; phylum Pseudomonadota; class Gammaproteobacteria; order Lysobacterales; family Rhodanobacteraceae; genus Rhodanobacter; species Rhodanobacter sp. IGA1.0. The sequence goes on along the minus strand of NZ_CP157948.1, from coordinate 3,365,159 downwards.
CGCAGCCATTTGGTGGCGATCCACTTTTCCCCCCGCTGCACCGGCAAGCCGGCATGCAGGGATTGCTGGTCGCCGCCCTCGTAGGCGAAGTACACCGCGGCACCACGCCGTGCGGTGACGGTGAGGCCCAATTCCGGGAAGGCGGTGCCGCCGCCCTGTGCCGGCGTGTTCAGGTACATCACCACGCTGGCCACGCGCTGGCCACCGACCGCGGTGATGGTGTCGTAGCCGGGCTGCTGCGGGTCGAACCAGTCGAAGTGCGGTTCGTACTCCTGGCCGGGCAGGTAGTGCAGGATCTGCAGTCCTTCGCCGTGACTGACCGGCATGCCCAGCAGGGTGGCCAGGCGTTGCTCGATCCGGCCCACCAGCGGCAGCTCGTTCAAGGTGAAGAACATCCCCTCGCTGGTGCGTCGCTGGTCGACCTGGTTGCTGCCGTCGCTGGCCACCGTCAGCGCGCGCTTGAGCCGGGGTTGCGCCAGCGCGATAAGCTCCTCGCATTCTTCCGCGGCGAGCAGGTTTTCCAGCACGCGCAGCGCGGGGTTCTCCACACTGAGCGAAATGCCGACGAGATGCCCGTCGACATCGACTTCAGGCGCTTCGGGATGTCTCGTGCGCAAGCCGCGGGGCGACGCGCCCGGTGCCGCCGCATTCAGCGCCGCCAAGGGCAGCTTCAACACCTCGGCGACGATGCTGCGGCTCTGGCGCGGGTCGTAACCGTTGTCCTTCATCAGCCGCAACACTTCAGTCACGCTGTGGCCGTCCCGCGTCGTGGTCAGAATCCAGTCGCGCAGTTGCGGGGTGATCGTGGTGCGTGGGTGCATGGATGGGACAGCGTCGGCAGCGGAGCGGAAAGCTTACTGCATGCGCCGCACCGGCTTGATCGCGGGCGCGCGCCTCGTCGCCGGCAGGACGGGGCAGGATCGATCAGCCGCCCTGGCAGCGGCGTCGCGCCGGTCGCCGCGCCATCCGCTCCTCCATCTCGTCCAGGCAATGGCCGAACAGTTGCATCGCTTCATGCAATTCCTGCGCGGACAGGCCGCAGTAGCCCAGCAGCAGCCCCTGGCGGGCCTGGGCGGACGCGTAGTGCGGCGCCATCGGATACAGGCCCAGGCCCTGCGAGTGGGCCAGTTCGATCAGTTCCTGTGCCTGCGCTTCGTCGTAGCCGCGAAGCCACACCACCACGTGCATGCCAGCCGGGGAGTCGACGATGTCCACCCGGTCGCCGGCGTGCCGGTGCAAGCCGCGGATGAGTTCTTCGCGGCGCCCCTTCAGCTCCTTGCGCGCCTGCCGCAGGTGCCGTTCGAAACCACCGCTTTCCATGAAATGCGCCAGCGCCGCCTGCTCGATCCCGGGGCAGGAAAAGTCGCTGAGATATTTTGCGTTGATGAAATCGTCCCGCAAGGCGACGGGCAGCACCATGTAGGCAAGGCGCAGGCTGCCGAACAGCGTCTTGGAAAAGCTGCCGACGTGGATCACCCGGTCGCCCTGGTCCAGCGACCGCAGCGCAGCCAGCGGGCGGCTGTCGTAGCGGAACTCGCCGTCGTAGTCGTCTTCCAGGATCCAGCTGTTGTGCGTGTCGGCGTAGTGCAGCAGTTCCAGTCGTCGCCGCAGCGACATCACGGCGCCACTGGGAAACTGGTGCGAAGGCGTGACGCAGACCAGCGCCGGCGCCGGCACGGGCAACGCCTCGCAGACCAGGCCTTCGTGGTCGACCGGCACGGAACAGATGCGGGCGCCATGCGCTCCGAGTGCCTGGTAGGCGCCGAAATAATGGGGGTCTTCCAGCGCCACCGGATCGCCCTCGTTCAACAACACCCGGGCGGCGAGCGAGAAGGCCTGCTGGGCGCCGCTGACGATCAGCACGTTCTCCGGCAGCGCCCGCACGCCCCGGTGCCGTGCCAGGTAGGCGCACACCTGTTCGCGCAGGGCCGGCGAACCCTGCGCACGGATGTCGCTGGTGGGCGTATAGGCCGCGGCGCGTGCCAGTTCGCGCCCCCAGGTCTCGCTGAGCGCGGGATTCACCAGCGGGTTGCCGTACTGCAGGTTGTAGCGCAGGCCGCTGTGCAACTGCGCAATGGTCCTGTCCTGCACCCGTCGCGCGCGATGCGCATAACGCGATGGCGGAGTGATCGAGCGCTCGAGCGGACGCGCCGTGCGCGTGGTCTGCAGGTGCGCCACGTAGCTGCCCGATCCGACCCTGGCGTCGATGAAACCTTCCGCGCGCAACTGCTCGTAGGCAGCCAGCACGGTGGTCCGCGAGAGCCCGAGTTCCTGGGCCAGCTCGCGGGTGGGAGCGAGGCGCGAGCCGATGCCGATGCGACCGTCGAGGATCGCTGCCTTCATGGCTCGCGAAAGTTGGGCGTACTGGGGCCCGGTGCCGTCTAGGATGAGGAACACGCCAGATCTCCGAGGGGTTTCAGAAATGCATGGACTGGAGCCACGGCGATGTGGGGACAACGCGATGGCCGATGGGGAAGATTAGAGGCCAGCGTGACTGCGCGTCGTGCGGCAGAAGTCACGATGAAGCTTCGATGGAGGACTCGTTCGGCTGCGTTCGCGCGGCGTGGATTCGCCGGGACGCGCACCGGTCCACGGCTGCAGTCGTGAAGGCTCGCGGATGGCAAGCCGGAATCCGCCGCCTGCCGCGGCGTCCGTGTCCGCCGGTGAAACAAAAAGGCACCGCCGAAAAGCTCGGCGGTGCCCCGTTTCACGGTGTTGCTGGCGGATCAGAAGTCGTAGTTCACGCCAAAACGCACATAGCGTGGGGTCTGCGCCGTGAACGGACGCAGATAGTTGACGCCCTGACGCGCGTAGGTCTGCGTCGTCTCCTGACTGTCAAACACGTTGTAGACCATCACGTTGAAGCCCAGCCGGCGCTGTGCCCATTCCGGCCGGTATTCCGCGCTCAGGCTCAGCAGGTAGGTCCACGGGTTGTGCGACTCGCCCGGCGACGACGGCTGGCCATTGCAGAAGTGATAGTACGTGCCGTAACCCAGGCCCGGGTTGGTGTTGTTGGCATACAGACCAAGGCAGCTCTTGGGCGCGCCGGACATGACGGTCAGGTTGCCCGACAGCATCCACGCCGGGTTCAGCTGATACGAACCGTACGCCTTGATCTGGTGACGCCGGCTGTTGGCCAGTTCGCCATTGGCGTAGTCCATGATCTGCGCGTAATCCCAGTCGGAGGTGGCCGACACGTCGGTCTGGCCGACGTCGGTCTTCACCTGGCCTTCGCTGTTGCCGTAGCTGCGCGAGAACAGGTAGTCGACCTTGCCCTGCCACTTGCCGTCGAACGGATGCTCCAGGTACAGGTCCAGGCCGTAGTACTTGCGCTTCATCGTGGTGTTGAAGTGGAAATCGTTCTTCCAGTCCATCTGCACGGTGTAGTAGCCGCCGGCCAGCTTCGGGATGTTGAAGACCGAGGTGGCGCCCGGGTTGATCAGGATGCTGCCCGGCACCTGGGTGGCGTCGTAGCTGTTCGGGTCGATGCCCATCGCGTTCATCTTGGCGATGATCGACACGTTGTCGGCGATGTCGTCGATGGCGTTGCGCAGGTTGCGATAGGTGGCCTTGGCACCGTACACCCACGAGTCACCCAGCTTCTTGTCGAAGCCGAGGATGTACTCGTCCTGGTATTCCGACTTCAGGTTGGTCGACGCTGCCGTGCGCGGGTCACGGCCCTGGCCGTACTCGCCGTTGTTCGACAGCGGCTGCCCGGCGCCGACGCTGGTGTCGATCGGGGTCAGCCCGGTGGGCGCGCCGTTGGCGTCGATGCCGGTGTAGGTGTAGTAGGTGCTGGTGAACAGCGAGGTGCCAGCCGAACGCTGCGCCACGCTGCTGGGCAGTGCGAGGTAGTAACGACCCGCATTGCCGTAGACCTTCATGCTGGAGTCGCCATTGACGTCCCAGCTGAAGCCCACGCGCGGCGCCCACTGCGGCGAGGTCAGGCGCAGGTACGGCTGACCGTCGCCACCGTAGTTGGTGAACTGGTCGTTGCGCAGGCCGAGCTTGACCAGCCAGCGATCGTTGACCTGCCAGCTGTCCTCGATGTACTGCGCCCGCTGCGCGACGCGGAACGAGCCGTTGTCGTGGTAGCGGTACTGGTAGACGTAGTAGCCGTTGCTGCCCGGGCCAGCGGCGGCAACCCACGGCGAGTTGCGCCAGTCGGCACCCGCGGCCGCGGTTCCCGGGCCGCCCAGGATGTACTGGTTCGGCAGCGGGTTGCCGTCGCCGTCGGTGATCCGGTCGTAGTACCAGGCATAGCCGAGGCCGTTGGGCGGGAAATACGTGCCCGCGTCGACGTTCGACGAGTTCTGGTTGTCGATACCCGCGGTCAGCGTGTGATCGCCCAGCTTGTAGCTGACATCGAGGCGCAGGTTGGTGTTGGTCGAGCGATGCCCGGGCAGGTTGATCGTCGACACCGTCTGGTTGTTGGTGATGATGTCGCCGCCGGTGACGTCCGGGTTCTGGTTTTCCGGATGGAAGAGGTACGGGTTGGTCGGATCGAATCCGGGCGTGTCGCTGTAGTACGTGCCCTTCATCTTGCCGTACAACGCGCTCACCGTGAGGTCGTCGGTGATGTAGCTGGTGAACTTGGCCGAGTAGAGGTCGGCGCCGTTCTTGGTCGAGGTCGCGCCACCGACGTAATCGGTCTGCTTGTCGCTGTCGTAGTCGTAGTTGTAGGTCGAGCCCTCGTACGAGTCCTTGCTGGACGCACCGGTCAACTCAAGCACGTTGCTGTCGTTGATGTTCCAGTCGAGCTTGCCGTACCACTTCGGGCGGTCTTCGCGCGTATGCGTGATGAACGGCGCCGTCACCGGGCCCACGCCGCGGTCGACTGCGCTGTTGGAGTCGCCCAGGCCCTGCTCGCGCTCGGCCTCGACGGCGGCGAAGAAGAACAGCTTGTCCTTGATCAGCGGGCCGCCGACGTAGGCGTCGACGGTGGTCGTCCATGACTTGTTGTCGTTGCGGCGGCGATAGATGCTGCCGCGCGAACCGTCGCCGTTGACGTAGTAGAAGTTCTTCGGGTCGCCCTGCAGGCTGCTGGGCGTCCACTGCACCTGGCCACCGAAATGCCATTCGTTGGTGCCGCGCTTGCCGACCTGGCTGATCACGCCGCCGTCGGAGCGGCCGTAGGCGGCGCCGTAGCCGCCGCTGAGCACTTCCTGCTGGTCGATCGCGCCGTAGGGCAGGGTCAGACCGCCGAAGCCGCTCAGCGGATCGGTCGTGTTGAAGCCGTTGATGTAGTACGCGTTCTCGACGACCGAGGAGCCGCCCAGCGAGACGACCGAGCCGCCGGTGGTGCTCAGGCCGTTGAACAGGCCGCTGCCTTCGACCACGCCCGGGGCCAGCAGCGCGATCGCCTCGGCGCTGCGTGCCAGCGGCAGGCGGGCCAGTTGCTGGGAGGTGATGACGGTGCGCGAATCGACACCGGTCACGTCGATGCTCGGCAGCGCATTGGCCTGCACGGTGACGGCGCTCAGGACCTGAGCGTCCGCCGCGTTCGGCGCGGCAAAGGAAACCTCGGTGCCGGCGCCCACGCGCATCGTGATGTGCGAGCGCGTGTCGATCACCTGGCCATCGCGCTGCAAGGTCACGGTGTAGTCGCCCAGCGGCAGCGAGTCCACGGTGTAGCGGCCGGACGCGTCCACCGCCACTTCACGGGTGATGCCCGCGTTGTTGCTGACCTTCACGGTCTCTCCGCTGTTGGCGGGAGCCTGGCCGAAAATGCTGCCGGTCGTCGCCTGCGCGTGAGCCGGAACAAGGGCGCCGGCACCATACAGTCCCAGCGTGATGGCGGCCGCCAGGCCCAGCGCGGCATGGGCCAGCGGTCGGCTGCCGGGCTTGCGTTGGATATTTACGTGGTTCTTCATGTAGCTCCCCGTTTCAGTGGTGATTGACATCGGATCCGGTGGAACGAACCCGCGTCCACCTCAAAATGAAAATCCGGTGCAGGTGAAAAGCTCAGGCGATCAGGCCCCGGTTGTTCCGGAGCTTCACGTTGAGCTTGTTGTGGAAGGTCATCAGACGATCGATCTGCTCGGCGCCCTGGCTGTGCCCGAGGACGCCGTAGAGTTCGGCCAGCAGGTCCGCGCGTGCGGACTGATCCAGCGAGCCGCCGAGCAGCCCGATGTAGGACTGCAGCAGGCGCAGCGACCCCGCCAGCAGCTGGGGGTCCAGGCCCGCCGCAGGCGACGGGCTGGGCAGGGATTCCGGCGCGCTAGCCACCCGCTCGACGGTGGCCGTCGGCACCAGCCTGACCGGGCGCGACGGCTCGTCGGCGGCGTGCATCGGGCCCTCGCCGGCGACCAGCCACAGCAGCGAAACACCGAGGGTTCGCGCCATGGTGATGCAGCGTTCGCGCGAGATGTCACTGTGGCCGTCGCGCCAGTTGCGCACGGCGCCGGCGGAAAAGCCGCAACGATCGGCGATCGCCGCGGCGCTGCCTTCGAGCTTGATCAGTCGGCGTATGCGCTCGGGCAAACCCCGTGCCGCGTCGGCGGCGTCGGCATGCGCCGCGCCCGGCTCGCCGGGCGACGCGGCATGCCTGCCCGTCATGCCATCGAGCAGGGCAAGGCGCGCCAGGGGCTTGCTCGACGCCGCCGCAGCGACGTGACTGTTGCTGCCGGTTCGCCCCGGGGGAGGGGGCGCGAACCAGGATGCACTGGTGGACATGATGCTGGCTCCATGGGGGAATGCCGGCTTGGGGAGGCCGGCAACATGGGGTGACAAGGCGGGTTGTGGGAGTCCGCCGGGCGTCAGGTTTTTGTTAGGGAAGCGTTGGGGGATGTAGGGTAGATGCCGGAATCTTTCGTTACATAACCAATTCTTCCGGACCGGCCAAAGCCAATTGGCTTGCCCAGCTGCTGCCCCGGGCTGCAGAAATGCAGCCATTGCGCAAATGGATGCGTACCACGATATGGACGTCTGGACGTCCATAATGATTGAACGAATCCGCCGGTCGGTGAGGCGGAAGCCGGTGGCCGAACGAGCGGGGCGGCTTCCCCGGCTTCGCCCGCGCCCCGAAAGAAGATCGCCCGGAACGGAGGCCGTTCCGGGCGATGGGTTACGCAGTCAGGGCTTGGCGGACTACTTCAGCTGGTCCCACAGGAAGTCGTACGCCATCGCGTGCATGTGGGCGGACTGCTGGTTGTCCGCGCCGGCGCCGTGGCCGCCCTCGAGGTTCTCGTAGAACCATACGTTCGGGTGGCCCTGGGCCTGCATTTCCGCGGCCATCTTGCGCGCCTGCACCGGCCCCACGCGATCGTCGCTGGTGGCGGTGTAGAACAGCACGGGCGGGTAATGGCCGTCCTTCTTCACGTTCTGGTAGGGCGAGAATGCCTTGATGAAGTTCCAGTCGGCGGTATCCGGGTTGCCGTATTCGGCCATCCAGGACGCACCGGCCGACAGGTGGATGTAGCGCTTCATGTCCAGCAGCGGCACTTCGCAGGCGATCGCACCGAACAGCTGCGGATACGTCGTCAGCATGTTGCCCATCAGCAGGCCGCCGTTGCTGCCGCCCTCGGCCCCGAGATGCTTCGGCGAGGTCACCTTGCGCTTGATCAGGTCCTCGGCAACCGCCGCGAAATCCTCGTAGGCGCGCGGGCGGTTGGCCTTCAGTGCGGCCTGGTGCCATTGCGGGCCGTACTCGCCGCCACCGCGGATGTTGGCGATCACGTAGACGCCGCCGCGTTCCAGCCAGGCCCGGCCGACGCTGCCGCTGTAGTAGGGCTGCAGCGAGACTTCGAAACCGCCGTAGCCGTACAGCAGGGTGCGGTTGGCGCCGTCCAGCTTGAGGTCCTTCGGGGCGATTTCGAAATAGGGCACGCTGGTGCCGTCCTTCGACTTCACGAAGTGCTGGCTCACCGTGAACTTCGTGGCGTCGAAGAACGCCGGCGCCTGCTTGACCGTCTCGGCCGGCGTGCTGTCGAGCACGCCGCGCTGCAGCGACGACGGGGTCAGGAAGCCGGTGACGTCGAGCCAGTATTCGTCGCTGTGGTCGGGGTCGGTGTCGATCACGCTGATCGAGCTCATCGCCGGTGCGCCCGGCATCGCCGCGCGCTTCCAGTCCCCATCGGGCGTGGCCATCTGCGGCGGCGTCAGCACGTCGAGGCGGCTCTTCACGTCGTCCATCAGGTTGAGGATCAGGTGGTGCCGGGTCCACGCGTAGGAGTCCAGCGAAGTATGCGCATCGGGCTTGAACAGCACGGTGAACTCGCGCTTGCCGGCCATGAAGCGGTCGAACTGCGTGGCCAGCAGTGCGCCGGCCGGATAGGTTGTGCCGTTCACGGTCCACGGCGAGCGCGTGCGCACCAGCAGCCATGCCTGGTGGGCATCGGCCTCGGCATCGTCGGGCACCTCGACGCGGGCCAGGCTGCCATGGATGCGCTGATACAGCTCGCTGTGGAAGAAGTCCCTGGCGATCGATACGAAGTCGCGCTCGTAGCCTGGTGTGCGATCGTGGTACGCGCTGACGGCGAGGTCGGTCGGTTTGCCTTCGTACACGACGGCGGCGTTTGCCAACGGCGTGCCGCGCTGCCACTGCTTGACGATGCGCGGGTAGCTCGACTCGGTCATCGTGCCGGGCCCGAAATCGGTGCCGACGTAGACCGAGTCCTCGTCGATCCAGCCGACCTGGGTCTTCGCCACGGGCAGCTCGAAGCCGTTCTTCACGAAGCGCTTGTGCGGTATGTCGAACTCGCGCACGGCGATGGCGTCGCCGCCATCCGGCGACAGCGACACCAAGCAGCGCTCGAACGCCGGCTTCAGGCATTGCACGCCCTTGAACACCCAGCGCTTGTCCTCGGCCTTGTTCAGCGCGTCGATGTCCAGCAGCACCTCCCAGGCCGGCTCGGCCTTGCGGTATTCGGCCAGCGTGGTCCGCCGCCAGATGCCGCGCGGGTGCGACTTGTCGCGCCAGAAGTTGTACAGATGGTTGCCCATCCGGCTGACATAGGGAATGCGCGCGTCGGAGTCGAGCACTTCGAGGATGCTGTCGCGGGTGCGGGTGAATTCGTCGTTGTCGACGAAGCGCATCGCCGTCGTGGCGTTCTGCTGCTTCACCCAGTCCATGGCGCGGGTACCGTGGATGTCTTCCAGCCACAGGAACGGGTCGTCGTGGCCGTTTGCGGCAGGGGCTGCCCCGGGGGGCGTGGTGTCGCGGGCGTGGATATCGGTCATGCCTGTCAGTGTGACGCCAAGCGCCAGCATCAACCAGAGTGATTTCATGATGTGTCCCCAGGTGCGCGAAGAACGGGATGGACGTGGCCGGTGCGGCCCGCGGTCAGTCGAAGCGCGACCGTCCGATCATACGGCCGCTGCCGACCAAAGTCAGGAGCGCCAGTCCTGGAACAGGAATCCCGCCACGGGGGCGGGATTCTGTCGTCTCGATCCGGCCCCGCTTCGCCGCTCTCCCGGTGTGCGGGAGAGCGGCGAAGTGCCGTGCGGGAGTCGCTTCGATTACAGCAGGGGGATCATCAGCAATGCCACGATGTTGATGATCTTGATCAGGGGGTTTACTGCGGGGCCGGCGGTGTCCTTGTACGGATCGCCGACGGTGTCGCCGGTCACGGCGGCCTTGTGCGCCTCCGAGCCCTTGCCGCCGTGATGACCGTCCTCGATGTACTTCTTGGCGTTGTCCCATGCGCCGCCGCCGGTGGTCATCGAGATCGCCACGAACAGGCCGGTGACGATGGTGCCGATCAGCACGCCGCCCAGCGCCTGCGCGCCGGCCTCGGGGCCACCGAGCCACTTGAAGCCGAAGATCACCAGCACCGGCACCAGCACCGGCAGCAGCGACGGCATGATCATCTCGCGGATGGCCGACCGGGTCAGCATGTCCACCGCGCGCGAGTATTCCGGCTTGGCGGTGCCGGCCATGATGCCCGGGATGTCACGGAACTGGCGGCGCACTTCCACCACCACCGCACCGGCGGCCCGACCGACCGCTTCCATCGCCATCGCGCCGAACAGGTACGGGATCAGGCCGCCGATCAGCAGGCCGATGATCACGTAATGGTTCGAGAGGTCGAAGCTGACCAGGGAGCCGCTGAAGTGCTGGCTGAGGTTGTGCGTGTAGTCGGCGAACAGCACCAGCGCCGCCAGTGCCGCCGAACCGATGGCATAGCCCTTGGTCACCGCCTTGGTGGTGTTGCCCACCGCGTCCAGTGGATCGGTGACGCCGCGCACTTCCGGTGGCAGGTCGGCCATCTCGGCGATGCCGCCGGCGTTGTCGGTGATCGGGCCGTAGGCATCCAGCGCCACGATCATGCCGGCCATCGACAGCATCGCCGTGGCGGCGACCGCGATGCCGTAAAGGCCGCCCAGGGCGAACGCACCCCAGATCGCGGCGCATACGGCCAGCACCGGCCAGGCGGTGGACTTCATCGACACGCCCAGGCCCGCGATGATGTTGGTGCCGTGGCCGGTGGTGGAAGCGGCGGCGATGTGCTGCACCGGCTTGTATTGGGTGCCGGTGTAATACTCGGTGATCCACACGATGCCGCCGGTCAGGGCCAGCCCGATCAGGGTGCAGCCCCACAGGTTCATCGCGCCGTGGCTGAAGTCCGGCATCAGCTGCATGGTGATCGGATAGAACGCGGCAGCGGCCAGCACGGCCGAGACGACCACGCCCTTGTACAGCGCGCCCATGATCGAGCCGCCCTGTTTCACCTTGACGAACAGCGTGCCGATGATCGAGGCGATGATCGACACGCCGCCCAGCAGCAGCGGATACAGCACCGCGTTGGCGCCCACCTCGCTGATCATCAGGCTGCCCAGCAGCATGGTGGCGATCACGGTCACCGCATAGGTTTCGAACAGGTCGGCGGCCATGCCTGCGCAATCGCCCACGTTGTCGCCCACGTTGTCGGCGATCACCGCCGGGTTGCGCGGGTCGTCCTCGGGGATGCCGGCCTCGACCTTGCCGACCAGGTCAGCGCCCACGTCGGCACCCTTGGTGAAGATGCCGCCGCCTAGGCGCGCGAAGATCGAGATCAGCGAACTGCCGAAGGCGAACCCGACCAGCGCGTGCAAGGCGGGTTCACCGTTGATGCCCATGCGGTTCAGCAGCAGCCAGTAACCGGCCACGCCGAGCAGGGCCAGGCCGACCACCAGCATGCCGGTGATCGCGCCGCCCCGGAAGGCGACATCCATTGCCTTGCCCAGGCCGCCGCGAGCCGCCTCGGCGGTGCGTACGTTGGCGCGTACCGACACGTTCATGCCGATATAGCCGGCCGCGCCCGACAGCAGCGCGCCCAGCAGGAAGCCGATCGCGGTCGGCCAGCTCAGAAAGAAACCGATCAACAGCAGCAGCACCACGCCGACCAGGCCGATGGTGGTGTACTGGCGGTTGAGGTAGGCGCGGGCGCCTTCCTGGATCGCTGCGGCGATCTCCTGCATCCGTTCGTTGCCCGGCGATTGCGCCAGGATCCAGCGCGCGGAGAACGCGCCATACAAAACCGCCACTAACGCACATGCAACAACGATCCACCAGCCATACTGCTGCAGCATCGGAGCCTCCCCATGGGTTGTATGCGGCCGTCCGGAACGGGCGGTCTCGGGGAGTATAGGCAGACGTTGCGGCGCGGGCTGTTGTGCGGCGCAGCGCCACCGAGGAAATGAAAAGGGCCGCGTACGAATACGCGGCCCTCGATGCCTCAGCCTGTCGCGGCTCTAGCGCAGCGCCACATCCAGGATGATGCCGGTGGCGATGGCGACCAGCAGGTAGTCATTGTCGGCGCGCACCCAGTGATAGCCGCGCGGCGGATGGCGCAGCCGGTAGTAGCCGTAGTCGCGCACCACATAAGTCGGACCGTAGTAGCGATGGCCGCGTTCCCAGCGATGCGGGTGACCGTAGTGGCGCGGGCCGTAATAGCCGTGGCTCACATAGCGCCGGTCGTCGTGGTGGCGGTAGTCGCGGCGGACCTCGTAGCGGCGGTGATCCTCGCGGCGGTTGTCGTGGTGACGATCACTGCCGCGGTCGTGGCCATGGCGGCCATGATCCCCGGGGCCGGGTGCGGCCAGCGCGAAGCTGCCGGCACCGAGCAGGGTGATCGCAACGAGCAGGCGGGCGATGAGTTTCATCTCGGGTCTCCTCCCCCGGCAATGGCCGCGACAATGCGGCGTTCGACCGGGGCAGGTTGGATCGTAGGAAGCTGCGGCTGAACGCCAGCCGATTCCGGCAGGGCGGTTTCAGGTGGCGCTCAGCATCGCGAACACGGTCACAGACTGCGCCGGTTCAGCGCTGGAACGGGGCCAGCTTGCGTGGCACCGCGACGTTTTTCAGGCTCACGTAACGTGGCAGGCCATCCTTGCCGTAGGGCAGGGCCGCCTCGCCCCGGATCAACGGCGCCAGATAGCGGCGCGCGGCGGCGGTGATGCCGAAACCGTCGCGGCTGATGAAGCCCTTCGGCATCTTCTTCTCGCGGTTGGCGATCTTCGCCAGCGGCGCCGGTTCGATCTTCCAGCGATACGGTGCATCGAAGGTGCGCACGATCACCGGCATCACCGCGTTCATCCCGGCCAGCGCGTATTCCACGGCGGCCCGCCCCACGGCATGCGCCTGCTCGGCGTCGACCTTCGACGCGGCATGGCGCGCCGAGCGTTGCAGGTAGTCGGGCAGCGCCCAGTGGTATTTGTACCCGAGCTTTTCCTTCACCAGCGCCGCCAGCACCGGCGCCACACCGCCCAGTTGCGCATGGCCGAAGGCGTCGCGCGTGCCTGCTTCGGCGAGGAACTGGCCCGCCGCGTTGCGCACGCCTTCGGAGGCGACCACGGTGCACCAGCCGACGCGCTCGACGGTGGCCTTCACCTTGGCCAGGAAGGCCGCCTCGTCGAAGGCGTTCTCGGGGAACAGGATGATGTGCGGCGGCGCATCGGCGCCCTCGCCGGCCAGGCCAGCGGCGGCGGCGATCCAGCCGGCGTGGCGGCCCATCACTTCGAGGATGAACACCTTGGTCGAGGTCTCGGCCATCGAGGCCACGTCGAGGCTGGCTTCCAGGGTGGAGATCGCCGTGTACTTCGCCACCGAGCCGAAGCCGGGGCAGCAGTCGGTGACGGCCAGGTCGTTGTCCACCGTCTTCGGCACGCCGATGCAGCGGATGTCGTAGTTCATCGCCTTGCCCAACTGCGAGATCTTCAGCGCGGTGTCGGCCGAGTCGTTGCCGCCGTTGTAGAGGAACCAGCGGATGTCGTGCGCCCGGAAAACCTCGATCAGCCGCTCGTACTCGGCGCGGTTGTCGTCCAGCGATTTCAGCTTGTAGCGGCACGAACCGAACGCGCCGCCGGGCGTGTGGCGCAGCATGGCAATCGCGCTGGCCGACTCCTTCGAGGTGTCGATCAGCTCTTCGCGCAGCGCGCCCAGGATGCCGTTGCGGGCGGCATACACCTTCACGCTCCTGCCGCGGGCCGCTTCGATCACCCCCGCCGCGGTGGCGTTGATGACGGCGGTGACGCCGCCGGACTGGGCATACAGGATGTTTCCGGCAGGGACGGGTGAACGGCGACTCGAGCTCATGGGTTCCTCGATACGGGCGATGAAGTGTTGCGCATGGTCGGCAACAAAGGTTTTGGCGACAGATACTTGCGCGTGCCTGGGGGTTGCCGCCGTTTGACGACTTGGGGTGCAGCGGCTAATTTGGCGCACAATATCCGGGATATCGGACGGACTGTTGCAGTGTGCGGCAGTACGTCGAACTTGTGGAGCATTATGCGACTCGTCCTACTTGGTGCGCCCGGCTCGGGCAAAGGTACGCAGGCAGCCCGATTGAAGACGGCGCTGGGCGTACCGCATATCTCGACCGGCGACATGCTGCGCGCCGCGGTGGCCGCGGGTACCGCGATGGGACTCAAGGCCAGGGCGGTGATGGATGCCGGCCAGCTGGTTTCCGACGACATCCTGCTCGGCATGCTGGAAGAGCGCCTGGCCCAGCCTGACGCGAAAGCCGGCTTCATCCTCGATGGCTATCCGCGCAACCTGGCCCAGGCCGACGCGCTCGACCACCTGTTGGCCAGGCTCGGCCAGCCACTGGATGCGGTGATCAAGCTGGACGTGCCGAACGACGCGATCATCGGTCGCTGCGAGATCCGCTTCAAGGCCGAAGCCCGCGCCGACGACAATCCCGACACCGTGCGCAAGCGCCTGGGCGTGTATGCCGAACAGACCGCGCCGGTCGCCGATTTCTACGCCAGCCGCGGCAAGCTGCAGGTGGTCGATGGCGTCGGCGAGCTCGACGAGGTCACCGCGCGGGTCGAACAGGCCCTGCGCCGCGAGCCCGCTGCCGCGAACGGCTGAGCACTTCCGCTCCGGCGGACTTCACGGAGTCGTTCGGCATGCGCCTGCACATCCTCGGTATCTGCGGCACCTTCATGGGTGGCGTCGCCGCGCTTGCGCGAGAACTCGGCCACACGGTCGAAGGTTCCGACGCCAACGTGTATCCGCCGATGAGCACCCAGCTGGAAGCGCTGGGCATCGGCCTGATGAGTGGCTACACCGCGCAGCACCTGCAGCCGGCGCCGGATCGGGTGGTGGTCGGCAATGCGATGGTGCGCGGCAACCCCGCCGTCGAGTACATGCTCGATGCGCGGTTGAACTACATCTCCGGGCCGCAGTGGCTGGGCGAGACCGTGCTGGCCGGGCGCGACGTGCTGGCGGTGGCCGGCACCCACGGCAAGACCACCACGACCAGCCTGCTGGCGCATCTGCTCGAGAGCGCGGGGCTGGCACCGGGCTTCCTGATCGGCGGAGTGCCGGGGAATTTCGGGGTGTCGGCACGGCTAGGGGGCAAGCAGGCATACGCGGGCCCCGAACCCTCATCCGGCGCTGCGCGCCACCTTCTCCCGAGGGGAGAAGGGAGTGTTGTGCCGCCTGCGGCGGCGCCTTTCGTGATTGAGGCGGACGAATACGACACCGCGTTCTTCGACAAGCGCTCGAAGTTCGTGCACTACCGTCCGCGCATCGCCATCCTCAACAACCTCGAATACGACCATGCGGACATCTTTCCCGATGTCGCGGCGATCCAGCGCCAGTTCCATCATCTGGTGCGCACGGTGCCCGGCAACGGCCGGCTGATCGTCAACGCGCACGACGAGCGCCTGGCCGAAGTGCTGGCGATGGGTTGCTGGACGCCGGTGGAAACCTTCGGCATCGGCCGCGGCGACTGGCAGGCCAGCCTGATCGAGGCGGACGGCTCGGCCTTTGCCGTGTATCACCGTGGCGAACGGCTGGGCGAAATACGCTGGACCCTGCTCGGCCACCACAGCGTGATGAACGCGCTGGCGGCGCTGGCCGCGGCGGCTGCCGCCGGTGCCGATCCGCGAGCGCTGTTGTCCGCCTTCGCCAGCTTCGAGAGCGCCAAGCGCCGGATGGAACTGGTCGGCGAGGTGGACGGCATCCGCGTCTACGACGACTTCGCCCATCATCCCACCGCGATCGCCACCACCCTGGCCGGCCTGCGCGCCAGCGTGGGAACGGCGCGCATCCTGGTCGCGCTGGAGCCGCGCTCCAATTCGATGCGCCAGGGCGCGCATGCCGAGGCGCTGGCGCCGTCGCTTGCCGACGCCGATGCCGTGGTCTTTCTGCAGCGCCCGGAATTGCCCTGGGATGCGCACCGGGTGACCGACGCGCTGGACGGCCGCGGCGCCACGGCCGCGACGGTCGATGCACTGATCGACCACCTGCGCGAGCAGGTGCGACCGGGCGACCAGGTGGTGTTCATGTCCAACGGCGGCTTCGAGGCGGCCCCGCGTCGCTTCGTGGAAAGCCTGCGCCAGGCCTGAGCGGCCGGCGGTGACCGTGCCCATCGCTGTCGTTACACTCCGGACATGGTTGTCCGTTCCCATCCGCCGCTGATCGAGGTGCCGCTGTTCCCGCTGCCTGCCGTGCTGTTTCCGGCCGGCAAGTTGCAATTGCGCATCTTCGAGCCGCGCTATATCGATCTGGTGCGCGAGTGCACGCGTTACGGCACCGGCTTTGGTGTCTGCCTGATCCTGCAGGGACAGGAAACCGGTGCGCCGGCGGTGCCCGCCGCGATCGGCACGATGGCGCACATCCATGACTTCAATACCGATGAAGGTGGCCTCCTCGGCATCATGGCCACCGGCGGACGGCGCTTTCGGGTGGCACGAAGTCGGGCAAGATCGGACGGCCTGCTGCGCGGCGAAGTGGAAATCTGGCCGGACGAACCGACCGTGGAAGTGCCGGTGGAGTTCGCGCTGCTGCAGAGCATCCTGGAGCGCCTGATCGAAACCATGGCGCCTCACTGGCGCGATGCGCCACGCGCCGCCTACGAGGATGCCAGCTGGCTCGGCCTGCGCCTGGCCGAACTGCTGCCGCTGGATGTCGCCGAGCAGCAAGGCATGCTGGAACTGACCGACCCCCTGCTGCGCCTGGCCGAATTGCGCGACATCCTGCCGCGTTTCCAGAAGGCATAGTCGTCACCCGCTAGACTGCCTGTCTGCACTTTCCCTTTCGAGGATTCGACACATCATGGATACGCTGGCCGGCAAGACCTTGTTCATCAGCGGCGCGTCGCGGGGCATCGGTCTGGCGATCGCGCTGCGCGCTGCGCGCGACGGCGCCAACATCGTGATCGCGGCGAAGAGCAACGTGGCCAACCCGAAGCTGCCGGGCACCATCCACACCGCGGCCGCGGAGATCGAGGCGGCCGGTGGCAAGGCGCTGGCCTTGCAGGTGGACATCCGCGAGGAAGAGCAGGTGGTCGCGGCCGCCGCACGGGCCGCCGAACATTTTGGCGGCATCGACATCGTGGTGAACAACGCCAGCGCGATCTGGCTGGCCGGCACCGCCGAGACGCCGATGAAGCGCTTCGACCTGATGCAGCAGGTGAATACCCGTGGCACCTTCCTGGTGACCCGCAGTTGCCTGCCGTATCTGAAACAGGCGGCCAATCCGCACGTGCTGATGCTGTCGCCGCCGCCGAACCTCGATCCGAAATGGTTCGCGCCGCATACCGCCTACACCATCGCCAAGTACGGCATGAGCCTGTGCGTGCTGGGCATGAGCCCGGAGTTCGCACCGATGGGTATCGCAGTGAACGCGCTGTGGCCGCGCACGGTGATCGCCACCGCGGCGATCGGCATGATTGATGGCGTGAAGGTCGAGCATTGCCGCAAGCCCGAGATCGTGGCCGATGCCGCCCACGCCATGCTGACCCGGCGCTCGACGGAATACACCGGCCATTTCGCGATCGACGAGGACGTCCTGCGCGAGGCCGGGATCAGCGATCTGTCCGGCTACGCCGTGCAGCCCGGGGCGCCCCTGTTGCCGGACCTGTTCCTGGACTGATCTTCGGAACCCCTGCCGGACCGCGGCGCCAAGCGCGACCAGGCGTCAAGGTGGCACGCGTGGCATTCCGTCCGGTTCGCACCGACATCAACTTTTCGAGAACGACATGCACGAACAAGCCTCCGACCTGATCGAACTGGGCAAGCGTTACTGGTTGCCGGTCTACAAGCCGCGTGAACTGGTGCTCGATCATGGCAAGGGGGCGCGGGTGTGGGATACGGAGGGCCGCGACTACGTGGACTTCGGCGCCGGCATCGCGGTGAATGCGCTCGGCCATCAGGACCCGGACCTGCTGGCCGCGCTGACCGCGCAGGCGCACAAGTTGTGGCACAGCAGCAACGTGTTCTACACCGAACCGCCGCTGCGCCTGGCCGCGGAACTGGTGGAAGCGTCCGGCTTCGCCGAGCGGGTGTTCCTGTGCAATTCGGGTGCGGAAGCGAACGAGGCGGCGATCAAGCTGGTGCGCAAATGGGCGGCAGCGAACGGGCGTCCGCCGGAACGGCGGAACATCCTCACGTTCTTCGGCTCGTTCCACGGACGCACGCTGGCTACCGTCACCGCCACCGCGCAACCGAAATACCAGAAGGGCTACGAGCCCCTGCCGGCGGGCTTCGTGCACGCCGCGTTCAACGACGTCGATGCGCTGGAGGCGGCCTTCGCCAACCACGACCTCGCGGCGGTGATGCTGGAGCCGATCCAGGGCGAAGGTGGCGTGCTGCCTGCGGCGCCGGGCTTCCTGCAGCGCGTCCGCGAGCTGTGCGATGCGCACGACGCCTTGCTGGTGCTGGACGAGATCCAGTGCGGCATGGGCCGCACCGGCTCACTCTTCGCCCATGCCCATGACGGCGTCACGCCGGACATCGTGACCCTGGCCAAGGCGCTGGGCAGCGGATTTCCGATCGGCGCGATGCTGGCCGGCCCCAGGGTGGCCGAGGTGATGCAGTACGGTGCGCACGGCACCACCTTCGGCGGCAACCCGATGGCGGCGGCGGTCGCCCGCGTCGCGCTGGCCAAGCTGGGTTCGCCCGCGGTGCTGGCCAACGTGGAGCGGCAGGCGAACGACCTGCGCGCCGGCCTCGCCCGGATCAATCACGAGTTGAACCTGTTCGACGAAGTGCGCGGACGCGGGTTGATGATCGGTGCGGTGCTGGCCGAGGGGCATCGGGGCAAGGCGGCGGCGATCCTCGATCATGCCGCGGCGCATGGCCTGCTGCTGTTGCAGGCCGGGCCCAACGTGCTGCGCTTCGTGCCGCCACTGACGATTGCCGACGAGGAACTGGCCGATGGCCTGGCCCGTCTGCACGCGGCCTTGAGCGATTTCGCGGCAAGCTGAAAAACCTGGACATCCGGAGCCGGCAATGAAATATCTGCACAGCATGGTGCGCGTGCGCGACCTCGATGCGTCGCTGCGCTTTTACTGCGAGGGGCTGGGGCTGCGCGAGGTGCGCCGCAAGGAAGTGCCCGAGGGCAAGTTCACCCTGGTGTTCCTGTCCGCGGCGGAGAGCCCGGAGGCCGAGATCGAGCTGACCCACAACTGGGGTTCGCAGGAAGACTACGGTTCGGCGCGCAACTTCGGCCATCTTGCGTTTCGCGTGGATGACATCTACGCCACCTGCCAGCGCCTGCAGGACATGGGTTACACCATCCATCGCCCGCCGCGCGACGGCCACATGGCCTTCGTGCGTTCGCCCGACCTGATCTCGGTCGAGCTGCTGCAGGAAGGCCAGTTGCCGCCGCGTGAGCCGTGGGCGTCGATGCCGAACACCGGCAGCTGGTGAATCAGCCCTTCGCCTCGCGCAGGGCGCCGCGGGCGGCTTCCAGCGTGTCGGCGATGTCCTGGTCGCTGTGCGCGCTGGACATGAAGCCGGCTTCGAACGCGGAAGGGGCCAGGTACACGCCACGCTTCAGCATGCCGTGGAAGAAGCGGTTGAACAGCGCGCTGTCCGCTGCGGTGGCTTGCGCGTAGGTCGTCACTTTCTCTGCGGTGAAGAACAGGCCGAACATGCCGCCTACGCGATTGGTGCTGAAGGCCACGCCTTCGCCATCGGCGACCGACTGGAAGCCGTCGGTCAGCAGCCGCGTGCGTGCGGCCAACCGGTCATGGAAGCCAGGCACCTGGACCAGCTCCAGCATGGCCAGGCCCGCAGCCATCGCCACGGGATTTCCGCTCAGCGTTCCAGCCTGGTAGATCGGCCCGGCCGGTGCGATCTGCTCCATCAGTTCGCGCTTGCCGCCATAGGCGCCCACCGGCATGCCGCCGCCGATGATCTTGCCGAAGGTGGTCAGGTCGGGCGTCACGCCGTAATGCGCCTGCGCGCCGCCGAGCGCCACGCGGAAACCGGTCATCACCTCGTCGAAGATCAGCAGCGCACCGGATTGCGTGCACAGCTCGCGCAGACCCTGCAGGTAGCCGTCGAGCGGGGCGATGCAGTTCATGTTGCCCGCGACGGGCTCGATGATCAGGCCCGCGATCTCGTGTCCCTGCTCGGCGAACAGCGCCCTGGCCGCATCCAGATCGTTGTAGGGGAGGGTCAGTGTGAGATCGGCATTGGCCTTGGGCACGCCCGGCGAGGTCGGCACGCCGAAGGTCAGCGCACCGGAACCGGCCTTGACCAGGAAACTGTCGCCATGGCCGTGGTAGCAGCCTTCGAACTTCACGATCTTGCTGCGGCCGGTGGCGCCGCGGGCGAGGCGGATCGCCGACATGGTCGCCTCGGTGCCGGAGTTGACCATGCGCACCATGTCGATGGAAGGGATCAGGCGCGTGATCGTTTCGGCCATCACGACTTCGGCCGGGCATGGCGTGCCGAACGACAGGCCGTGCCGGATCGCGCGTTCAACCGACTCGCGCACCGCCGGATGGTTGTGGCCGACGATCATCGGGCCCCAGGAACCCACGTAGTCGATGTAGCGATGGCCTTCGACGTCCCACAGGTACGCGCCATCCGCACGTTCCGTGAAGAACGGCTCGCCGCCCACGGATTTGAATGCGCGCACGGGCGAGTTCACGCCGCCGGGCGTCAATTGCCGGGCGCGCTGGAAGAGTTCGTGGTTGGTCGTCATGCGGAATTCCGATCGGAGGAGTACAGGTCGTCGAAGCGTCGTGCGGCGGCGCGAACGTCGGTGGCGGCAAGCACCGACGCCACGGCGGCCAGGTAGTCCGCACCCGCCTCAACCAGTGGCCGCCCATTGTCCGGCGTGATGCCGCCGATCGCCACCCGCGCTATGCCCAGCGCGGCGCTTTGCCTCAGCAGGTCGATCGGCGCCAGGGACGCCAACGGCTTGGTCGACGACGAAAAGAACGCACCAAACGAGACGTAGCTTGCACCGGCGCGGGCCGCTGCTTGCGCCCGCGACAGCGAGTCGTAGCAGGAGACGCCGATGATCGCCTGCGGCCCCAGGGCCTCGCGTACCGCTGCCGGATCGTCGTCGTCGCGACCGAGGTGCACGCCGTCTGCACCGACTTCCATGGCCAGGGCGATGTCGTGGTCGATGATCAGCGGAACATGGTGCGCCCGACAAAGCGCCGCAAGCGCGCTGGCCTCGGCATGGCGACGTTGCTCATCGCGGCCGAGATCCCGGTATTGCAGCATCCGGGCGCCACCTTCCAGCGCCAGCGCGGTGGCTTCGAGCAAGTCTGCCCGTGGCCCGTTCGTGATGGCATACAGTCCGCGCCGGTTCGGCATTCCGCGTGTATTCAAGTGGCGACCTCATGTCGGCAAGTCTGGTGGGTGCGTCCGACCCGCGCTTTCGTATTCGCGGTCGAGTTGCGAGAATGGGCAATTATCCTGCGATTCGAAGAAATCCGATCATGAGCCAGAGTTCCAGCGAGACCGCCGTCCGCAAGTGGATGTGCGTTGTGTGTGGTTACATTTACGACGAAGCCATCGGCGTACCCGATGAGGGCATTCCTGCCGGCACCCGTTGGGAAGACGTGCCCGATACCTGGACGTGCCCGGATTGCGGCACCACCAAGGACGACTTCGAGATGATCGAGCTCGACTGAGCGCCGATTCCCGCCAGCAAACGGCCCGATTCCGTCAGCGCACTGACCGGGCCGCCTGCTCTGATGTTCCTGCGCCCGGTCCGCGGCGCGCCATGCGGGAGCATCTCATGCAGCAGTTCATTCCCTTTGAAGACGACTGGGACGCATTGGAGAATCTGCGCCCCGAAGATCTCATTCCCTATCGCGTCGGCATGCTCGACACGCCACGCGCCGCGGTTCAGCGCACCGCACCGAGCTCGCTGTCGATCTTCAGCACGTCGCCCGCCCTGAAACCCATCCGTTGCGCGGTGCCTGCCGGCAGCTCCAGCACGTAGATTGCCGGCGCGGCGCTTGGATAGACCGGGCAGGGATCGGCCTTGCAGGGCGGTACATTCTGCTGCACCGAAACCAGCCGCTTTTGCTCGTCGAAGTACAGGATGTCCAGCGGAATGAGCGTGTTCTTCATCCAGAAGGCCTGCGGGCCGCTCGCGGGAAACACAAACAGCATGCCGTGATCGGCCGCCAGCGTGGTGCGCATCATCAGGCCACGCTGGCGACCGGCATCGTCCGTGGCCAGTTCGACCGAGAACCGGTGGCCGTCCAGTGCGACTGCGGTCGGAGCTTCATGTGTCCTTGTACTGCAGGAGCACGCAGCCAGCAGGAACGGAATCGTGGTCAGCCACCGTCTCATCACTTGCGCATCCGCCATGAAAGGGTGCGGGCCAGTGTAGTGCGGCATGGAACGCTCGCCGTGAGGAAACGATGTTGCAAAAAATTGTCGCGCCCCCCTTCCAAGATCGGTTGCCTGGCGCTATGATTCACGCCCCTTCGACGAGACGTCCTGCTGCGAAGGTTCCTGCTCCAAACAATCTCGAAAAAAGCTTCCACGAGGGTGTTGACGGAGAGGAAAAGCGATGTAGAATGGGCGGCTCACCTAGGACGAAACGTCTTGGGGCGCAAACCGGAAACGGGATGCAAGCGAACGATCTTTGACAGTGTGCGCAGGTGAATTGTGTGGACGTCTTGTGTTGAATGGGTCACGACCTGTCCAAGCAATGCAAGCGTCCCACCAAGTAAAAAGTCAGTAATGAGTTTTGATTGGTTGGGAACAACGCTTCAGAAAGATAGATCATCCATCGCTGCAAGGTGATGACATGGTCGAAAACTTAAGTGAAGAGTTTGATCCTGGCTCAGATTGAACGCTGGCGGCATGCCTAACACATGCAAGTCGAACGGCAGCACAGCAGAGCTTGCTCTGTGGGTGGCGAGTGGCGGACGGGTGAGTAATGCATCGGGACCTACCCAGACGTGGGGGATAACGTAGGGAAACTTACGCTAATACCGCATACGTCCTACGGGAGAAAGCAGGGGACCTTCGGGCCTTGCGCGGTTGGACGGACCGATGTGCGATTAGCTAGTTGGTAGGGTAATGGCCTACCAAGGCGACGATCGCTAGCTGGTCTGAGAGGATGATCAGCCACACTGGGACTGAGACACGGCCCAGACTCCTACGGGAGGCAGCAGTGGGGAATATTGGACAATGGGCGCAAGCCTGATCCAGCAATGCCGCGTGTGTGAAGAAGGCCCTCGGGTTGTAAAGCACTTTTATCAGGAACGAAATACCACGGGTTAATACCCTATGGGGCTGACGGTACCTGAGGAATAAGCACCGGCTAACTTCGTGCCAGCAGCCGCGGTAATACGAAGGGTGCAAGCGTTAATCGGAATTACTGGGCGTAAAGGGTGCGTAGGCGGTTCGTTAAGTCTGTCGTGAAATCCCCGGGCTCAACCTGGGAATGGCGATGGATACTGGCGAGCTAGAGTGTGTCAGAGGATGGTGGAATTCCCGGTGTAGCGGTGAAATGCGTAGAGATCGGGAGGAACATCAGTGGCGAAGGCGGCCATCTGGGACAACACTGACGCTGAAGCACGAAAGCGTGGGGAGCAAACAGGATTAGATACCCTGGTAGTCCACGCCCTAAACGATGCGAACTGGATGTTGGTCTCAACTCGGAGATCAGTGTCGAAGCTAACGCGTTAAGTTCGCCGCCTGGGGAGTACGGTCGCAAGACTGAAACTCAAAGGAATTGACGGGGGCCCGCACAAGCGGTGGAGTATGTGGTTTAATTCGATGCAACGCGAAGAACCTTACCTGGCCTTGACATGTCCGGAATCCTTGAGAGATCGAGGAGTGCCTTCGGGAATCGGAACACAGGTGCTGCATGGCTGTCGTCAGCTCGTGTCGTGAGATGTTGGGTTAAGTCCCGCAACGAGCGCAACCCTTGTCCTTAGTTGCCAGCACGTAATGGTGGGAACTCTAAGGAGACTGCCGGTGACAAACCGGAGGAAGGTGGGGATGACGTCAAGTCATCATGGCCCTTACGGCCAGGGCTACACACGTACTACAATGGTCGGTACAGAGGGTTGCAATACCGCGAGGTGGAGCCAATCCCAGAAAGCCGATCCCAGTCCGGATCGGAGTCTGCAACTCGACTCCGTGAAGTCGGAATCGCTAGTAATCGCGGATCAGCTATGCCGCGGTGAATACGTTCCCGGGCCTTGTACACACCGCCCGTCACACCATGGGAGTGGGTTGCTCCAGAAGGCGTTAGTCTAACCGCAAGGGGGACGACGCCCACGGAGTGGTCCATGACTGGGGTGAAGTCGTAACAAGGTAGCCGTATCGGAAGGTGCGGCTGGATCACCTCCTTTCAAGAAATGACGGCGTGAGTCTTCACGCAAGACGTCCACACAAGACACCTGTACTTCACGCAATCGTTCAACCTAGGTTCCAGGTCGTCTGGTTCAGGTTCTGGGGTTCGATCTCTGGGTCTGTAGCTCAGGTGGTTAGAGCGCACCCCTGATAAGGGTGAGGCCGGTGGTTCGAGTCCACCCAGACCCACCATTATGCCAAGGTTTCCTTGGGGCCTTAGCTCAGCTGGGAGAGCACCTGCTTTGCAAGCAGGGGGTCGTCGGTTCGATCCCGACAGGCTCCACCAAGGTTCGATCCGACGCGTGAAGTATCAGCACACACAAGATTTGTTGAAATCATCCGGCATTGAGGCCGGCGTGATGTTCTTTGAAAACAAGTAAACGAGTGACAAGCGTCTTGGTTCGAAACCGAACCGAGGCAAGTGTTAAGGCACGAAAACGAAGTAACTTGGCTGCACCTGATGAGGGTGCATGCCCCGAGGCGACTTGGGGTTATATGGTCAAGCGACTAAGCGTATACGGTGGATGCCTTGGCAGTCAGAGGCGATGAAGGACGTGGCAGCCTGCGAAAAGTGTCGGGGAGCTGGCAACAAGCTTTGATCCGGCAATGTCCGAATGGGGAAACCCACCGCGCAAGCGGTATTGCATGGTGAATACATAGCCATGCAAGGCGAACCCGGGGAACTGAAATATCTAAGTACCCGGAGGAAAAGAAATCAACCGAGATTCCCTGAGTAGCGACGAGCGAACGGGGACTAGCCCAAAAGCACATTGTGTTCTAGTCAAACGGGATGGAAAGCCCGGCCATAGATGGTGATAGCCCAGTCGACGAAAGGGCACTTTGTGTGAAATTGAGTAAGGCGGGGCACGTGAAACCTTGTCTGAACATGGGGGGACCATCCTCCAAGGCTAAATACTACTGACTGACCGATAGCGAACTAGTACCGTGAGGGAAAGGCGAAAAGAACCCCGGAGAGGGGAGTGAAATAGACCCTGAAACCGTATACGTACAAGCAGTGGAAGCCCGCAAGGGTGACTGCGTACCTTTTGTATAATGGGTCAGCGACTTACTGTCTGTGGCAAGCTTAACCGTATAGGGGAGGCGAAGAGAAATCGAGTCTGAATAGGGCGCATAGTCTCAGGCAGTAGACCCGAAACCGAGTGATCTATCCTTGGCCAGGTTGAAGGTGCGGTAACACGCACTGGAGGACCGAACCCACATCTGTTGCAATAGATGGGGATGAGCTGAGGATAGGAGTGAAAGGCTAAACAAACTCGGAGATAGCTGGTTCTCCTCGAAAGCTATTTAGGTAGCGCCTCGGACGAATCTTCCTGGGGGTAGAGCACTGTTATGGCTAGGGGGTCATCGCGACTTACCAAACCATGGCAAACTCCGAATACCAGGACAGACTATCCGGGAGACACACGGCGGGTGCTAACGTCCGTCGTGAAAAGGGAAACAACCCAGACCCGCAGCTAAGGTCCCAAAGTCATGGCTAAGTGGAAAACGATGTGGAAAGGCATAGACAGCCAGGAGGTTGGCTTAGAAGCAGCCATCCTTTAAAGAAAGCGTAATAGCTCACTGGTCGAGTCGGTCTGCGCGGAAGATTTAACGGGGCTAAGCCATGCACCGAAGCTCGGGGTGTGCACATTTATGTGTACGCGGTAGAGGAGCGTTCCGTAAGCCTGTGAAGGTGTGTTGTAAAGCATGCTGGAGGTATCGGAAGTGCGAATGCTGACATGAGTAACGATAATGGGGGTGAAAAGCCCCCACGCCGAAAGCCCAAGGTTTCCTCGCGCAACGTTCATCGGCGCAGGGTGAGTCGGCCCCTAAGGCGAGGCAGAAATGCGTAGTCGATGGGAAGCAGGTTAATATTCCTGCACTTTTCTTAAGTGCGATGTGGGGACGGAGAAGGTTAGGTCTACCGGGCGTTGGTTGTCCCGGGGAAAGGCGGTAGGCATGGGTCTTAGGCAAATCCGGGACCCTTTATGCCGAGCACCGAGACGAGCCCTTTTGGGCGAAGTGACTGATACCACGCTTCCAGGAAAAGCCACTAAGCTTCAGCTTAAGAAAAACCGTACCGTAAACCGACACTGGTAGGCAGGGTGAGAATCCCAAGGCGCTTGAGAGAACTCGGGTGAAGGAACTAGGCAAAATGGCACCGTAACTTCGGGAGAAGGTGCGCCCTTCGACGTGGTCACATGCGTGACTGAGCGTTGAAGGGTCGCAGTAACCTGGCCGCTGCGACTGTTTATCAAAAACACAGCACTCTGCAAACACGAAAGTGGACGTATAGGGTGTGACGCCTGCCCGGTGCTGGAAGGTTAATTGATGGGGTCAGCCGCAAGGCGAAGCTCTTGATCGAAGCCCCAGTAAACGGCGGCCGTAACTATAACGGTCCTAAGGTAGCGAAATTCCTTGTCGGGTAAGTTCCGACCTGCACGAATGGCGTAACGACAGCGGCGCTGTCTCCACCCGAGACTCAGTGAAATTGAATTCGCTGTGAAGATGCAGCGTTCCCGCGGCAAGACGGAAAGACCCCGTGAACCTTTACTATAGCTTTACACTGAACGTTGAGTTCTTCTGTGTAGGATAGGTGGGAGGCTTTGAAGTGCAGACGCCAGTTTGCATGGAGCCATCCTTGAAATACCACCCTGAAGTGCTTGACGTTCTAACCTCGGCCCGTAATCCGGGTCAGGGACCGTGTATGGTGGGTAGTTTGACTGGGGCGGTCTCCTCCCAAAGAGTAACGGAGGAGCACGAAGGTACGCTCAGCGCGGTCGGACATCGCGCACTGTGTGCAATGGCATAAGCGTGCTTGACTGCGAGATCGACGGATCAAGCAGGTACGAAAGTAGGTCATAGTGATCCGGTGGTTCTGTATGGAAGGGCCATCGCTCAACGGATAAAAGGTACTCCGGGGATAACAGGCTGATACCGCCCAAGAGTTCATATCGACGGCGGTGTTTGGCACCTCGATGTCGGCTCATCACATCCTGGGGCTGTAGCCGGTCCCAAGGGTATGGCTGTTCGCCATTTAAAGTGGTACGCGAGCTGGGTTCAGAACGTCGTGAGACAGTTCGGTCCCTATCTGTCGTGGGCGTTGGAGATTTGAGGGGGGCTGCTCCTAGTACGAGAGGACCGGAGTGGACGTTCCGCTGGTGTTCGGGTTGTCATGCCCATGGCATTGCCCGGTAGCTACGAACGGAAGTGATAACCGCTGAAAGCATCTAAGCGGGAAGCACGCCCCAAGATGAGATCTCCCGAGAGCTTGACTCTCCTTAAGGCACCATCAAGACTAGGTGGTTGATAGGTCAGGTGTGGAAGTGCAGCAATGCATTGAGCTAACTGATACTAATGAGCCGTGAGGCTTGACCATATAACCCCAAGACGCTTCGTTCGTTCCCGAAGCTTGTCTGATTCGAATTTCACCTCGACGCTTGTCACTCGTTTACGATTTATAACGTGAGTTTCCACTCACGGAAATGTCTGGTCAGCTGTATTGACCGGGCCTTTCAAGAAGATGTGGAGCCGGCGCAACAGCGCTGCTCCCACCCCTTCCCTGGCGGCCATAGCGGCGTGGTCCCACCTGATCCCATCCCGAACTCAGAAGTGAAACGCGCATGCGCCGATGGTAGTGTGGCTTTGCCATGCAAGAGTAGGTCACCGCCAGGGGCTTTATCCTGAAACACCCTCACCGGAAACGGTGGGGGTTTTTCTTTGGCGCTGTTGCGGTGGCGACCGCCGGTCGCAGCCCGCAACAGGTCACCGCCAGGGGCTTTATCCTGAAACACCCTCACCGGAAACGGTGGGGGTTTTTCTTTGGCGCTGTCGCGGTGGCGACCGCCGGTCGCAGCCCGCAACAGGTCACCGCCAAGGGCTTTATCCTGAAACACCCTCACCGGAAACGGTGGGGGTGTTTCTTTGGCGCTGTTGCGGTGGCGACCGCCGGTCGCAGCCCGCAACAGATCGCGGCCACGCGAGGCAAATTGCCGCAGTGCGGAATACGCGAACGCAACTTCTTGCGGTGATCGCTAGAATCGACCGATTCCTCCCATCACGGAACCGCATGACGACTTCCAACCCAAGCCGCCTCGGCCCCTTGTCGTATCTGATCTTCTCTTCGCGCTGGTTGCAGCTTCCGCTCTACCTGGGCCTGATCGTGGCCCAGGGCATCTACGTCGTGCAGTTCCTGCGCGAGCTGTGGCATCTGGTCTCGACCACGTTGTTCCACAACGGCGTCGACGCCGGCGGGGTGGAAAGCGCCGAGGCCACGATCATGTTGACCGTGCTCGGTTTGATTGATGTGGTGATGATCTCGAACCTGCTGGTGATGGTCATCGTGGGAGGTTACGAGACCTTCGTCTCCCGCCTGCGGCTGGAAGGACATCCGGACCAGCCCGAATGGCTGTCGCACGTGAATGCCACCGTTTTGAAGGTGAAGCTGGCGATGGCGATCATCGGCATCTCCTCGATCCACCTGCTCGCCACATTCATCAAGGCGCGAAACATGGATGGCGAGACGATCATGTGGCAGATCCTGCTGCATCTGACTTTCGTGGTGTCGGCGGTGGCACTCGCGTACATCGACAAGCTGACCCAGCCGGTCGGCAGACACGCCGAAGCACACTGAGCGCGACCGATCGAATCACGACGACCACCCATCGCGCAGGCCAGTTGCTACTCTTGACCGATGGGTTCGCGTGAAGGGACGTGCGGTGGAACAGCGTTACATTTTGGCGATAGACCAGGGGACGACCAGTTCACGCGCGATGCTGTTTGACCGTGCCTGCGCAGTCGTCGGATCGGCGCAACGCGAGTTTCGACAGATCTTTCCGCAGCCCGGCTGGGTCGAACACGACCCGCAGGAGATCATGTCGAGCGTGCTGGCGACGGTGGTCGAAGTTCTGGCCCGGGTGCCGGATGCGGCGACGATGTTGGCCGGCATCGGCATCACCAACCAGCGCGAGACCACCGTGGTGTGGGACCGGCACACCGGCAAGCCGGTCTGCAACGCGATCGTGTGGCAGTCGCGGCAGAGCCTGGCGATCTGCGAGCAGGTGGAAGCGGACGGCTACGCATCACTGGTGCGCGAGAAGACCGGCCTGCTGATCGATGCGTATTTCTCCGGCAGCAAGATTCGCTGGATCCTCGATCACGTCGATGGCGCGCGTGCCCAGGCGGAACGCGGTGACCTGCTGTTCGGCACGATCGACAGCTGGCTGATCTGGAATCTCAGCGGCGGGGCATTGCATGTCACCGACATCAGCAATGCGGCGCGGACGTTGCTGTTCGACATCCACGCCTGCCAGTGGGACGACGAGCTGCTGCGCATGCTGGACATCCCGCGCAGCATGTTGCCCCAAGTGCGCCCGTGCAGCGAGGTCTACGGCCATACCGTGGCTTTCCCCGGCGTGCCGGCCGGAGTGCCGATCAGCGGCGTGGCCGGTGATCAGCAGGCGGCGTTGTTCGGCCAGGCCTGCTTCGAGCCGGGCATGGCCAAAAACACCTATGGCACCGGCTGCTTCATGCTGATGAACACGGGTACGCAGGCGGTGCCTTCGCGACACGGCTTGCTGACCACCATTGCGTGGAAGCTGGATGGCGTCGTCGAGTACGCGCTCGAAGGCAGCATCTTCGTCGCCGGCTCGGTGGTGCAGTGGCTGCGCGATGGCTTGCGCATGCTCGAATGTGCCAGTGACTCGCAAGCCTGCGCCGAAAGCGTGGACTCCTGCGAAGGCGTGTACCTGGTGCCGGCCTTCGTCGGTCTTGGAGCGCCGTACTGGCGCAGCGACGTGCGGGGTGCGATGTTCGGCCTGTCGCGGGGCACGCGCAAGGAGCACGTGGTGCGCGCCGCACTTGAATCGATGGCCTACCAGTCGCGCGACGTGTTGTCCGCGATGCAAGCCGACGCAGGCATTCCGCTCAAAGAGTTGCGCGCCGATGGCGGGGCGATCGCCAACGATTTCACGGCGCAGTTCCAGAGCGACATGCTCGGTGTGCCGGTGCTGCGTCCGAAGGTCGTCGAGACCACGGCGCTGGGCGCAGCCTGTCTGGCCGGGCTGGCGGTGGGATTCTGGGAAAGTCGAGCGCAGATAGCGACGTTGTGGCAGATCGATCGGCGCTTCGAACCGCTGATGGCCGAACCCGACCGCGAACGCCTGTATCAGGGCTGGCGCGACGCGGTGCATGCCACCATCGGCTTCCGGATGGCCTGAAAGAAACGAGGCCCCGGCATGCGCGGGGCCTCGTCCTTCGATCGGTGGTGGCCGGCTTCAGTCGAGCGTGTAGCCGAACTGGTCCAGGAATTCGGCGGCAAAGTCGGCGTAGCCGAAGCGCTGGTTCTGCGTGCCGGGATGCTCAACCTTGAGTGCACCCATCAGCGAGGCCATGCGACCCACGGTCGGCCAGTCCTTGCCGCGCATGATGCCGAACATCAGCCCGGCGCGATAAGCGTCGCCACAACCCGTGGGGTCGACGATCTGCCGCTCGCGGGCCGGGGGGATATGGTGGGTCTCGCTGCCGACGTGGATGATCGATCCGCGCGGGCCCTGGGTGACGATATACGCGGTCACTCTCTGCGCAATCTCTTCGGCGCTCCAGCCGGTGCGTGTCTGCAGCAGCTGCGACTCGTAATCGTTGACGATCACGTAGGTCGACTTGGTGATCATCGAACGGAACTCTTCGCCGCTGAACAGCGGCATCGCCTGGCCCGGATCGAAGATGAAGGGCACGCCGCGGGCGGCGAACTCGTCGACGTGCTGCAGCATCGCCTCGCGGCCGTCCGGTGCCACGATCGCGAAATCGATGTCGGGGATGTCGCGTACGTGATTTTCCTGGGCGCTGGACATCGCGCCGGGATGAAACGCGGTGATCTGGTTGTTGTCCAGGTCCGTGGTGATGAAACATTGCGGCGTGAACTGGTCGTCGAACACGCGCACGCTGTCCAGGCGGATCCCGCACTGCTCCATGTGCGCGCGATACGGCGCAAAATCCTGGCCCACCGCAGCCACCGGCAGCGGATCTCCGCCGAGCAGCTTGAGGTTGTAGGCGATGTTGCCGGCGCAGCCGCCGAACTCGCGCCGCATGCGTGGCACCAGGAACGACACATTCAGGATGTGCATCTGATCGGGCAGGATGTGGTTCTTGAACTGGTCCTGGAACACCATGATGGTGTCGTAGGCCAGCGATCCGCAGATGACGGCAGACATGATGTGCGGGAGCCCCCGGGCAGAAGTGGAAAACCGTATCGCCGCGGGACGGCGCAGGCCGCACCGGACGGCCCCGGTCAAAGGGGCGATCTTAACGCCATCCGCCCGGATTGGCGACTTTCGGCCAGCCATCGAAGCTCAGCTTGCGACGCAGAAAACGTGCTTAGGGTCGTGTTGTAGAAGGATTTCTTAACGTTATTGTCCTTGCGCATGCAGGACACGCTGACTAGACTGGCGAGCTTACTTTTTAACCAGGCCGGACCACGGCGGACCCATGTTCAAGAAGTTTCGCGGGATCTTCTCCAACGACATCTCCATCGACCTCGGCACGGCCAACACGCTGATCTACGTGCGTGGGCAGGGCATCGTGCTGAACGAACCGTCGGTGGTGGCGATCCGCCAGGATCGTGGCCCGGGTGGTCCGCGCACGATCGCCGCAGTCGGTGGCGATGCCAAGCGCATGCTGGGTCGCACGCCGGGCAATATCGCCACCGTGCGTCCGATGAAGGACGGCGTGATCGCCGACTTCACCATGACCGAGGCGATGCTGCAGCACTTCATCAAGCAGGTGCACAAGTCGCGCTTCCTGCGCCCGAGCCCGCGCGTGCTGGTGTGCGTGCCGTGCGGCTCGACCCAGGTCGAGCGCCGCGCGATCAAGGAATCGGCCGAAGGCGCCGGTGCCCGCGACGTGTTCCTGATCGAGGAGCCGATGGCGGCGGCGATCGGCGCCGGCATCCCGGTGCACGAGGCGCGTGGCGCGATGGTGCTGGACATCGGCGGCGGCACCTCCGAGGTCGCGGTGATCTCGCTGAACGGCATCGTCTACTCGCAATCCGTGCGTGTCGGCGGCGATCGCTTCGACGAGGCGATCATCAATTACGTGCGCCGCAACCATGGCACCCTGATCGGCGAATCCACCGCCGAGCGCATCAAGCTGCAGATCGGCTGTGCCTTCCCGCAAGCCGACGTCAAGGAGATCGAGATCTCCGGCCGCAACCTCGCCGAGGGCGTGCCGCGGATGTTCACGATCAACTCCAACGAGATCCTCGAAGCCCTGCACGAGCCGCTGGCCGGCATCGTGGCCGCGGTGAAGTCGGCACTGGAGCAGACTCCGCCGGAACTGTGCTCCGACGTCGCCGAGCGCGGCATCGTGCTCACCGGTGGCGGTGCCCTGCTGCGCGACCTGGACCGGCTGATCTCCGAGGAAACCGGCCTGCATGTGCAGGTGGCGGACGACCCCCTGACCTGCGTGGCGCGTGGCGGCGGCAAGGCGCTGGAGCTGATCGATCAGCACGGCAGCGACTTCTTCGCACCCGAATAAGGCGAGAGCCTGCTCATGGCGCGTGCGCGCGACGAATCCTCGCCGCTGTTCGCCGGCAATGCCGCGGGAACCCTGCGGCTGATCGTCTACCTGGCGCTGGCCATGGTGCTGATGGTGCTGGACCATCGCAATGGCTGGCTGTGGCGATTGCGCGATACCGCGTCAGCCGTGGTCGAGCCGGTGTACCGCCTGGCTGGCCTGCCTGCCGTCGGGGTGCGCACGATGAGCGTGGCCTTCGCCGATCGCCAGCGTCTTACCGAACAGAACCAGCGTCTGCGCGAAGACCTGTTGCTGGCGAACGCCAAGCTCAACCGCATGGCGGCCGTGGCGGAACAGAACCAGCGCCTGAAGGAATTGCTGGACACGCAGCACAGCCTCGATCTCAACGTGCAGCTGGCGCGGGTGATCGGAGTGGATCTCGGCGCGTATCGCTACCAGCTGACCCTGAACATGGGCGCCCGCGACGGTGTCCGGCCGGGCCAGCCGGTGATCGATGCCCACGGCGTGATGGGGCAGGTCAAGGAAGTTCTGCCGACCACCTCGGTGGTGATGCTGATCACCGATCCGGCCCATGCGATTCCGGTGGTGGTCGAGCGCACCGGCCTGCGCACCGTGGCCTACGGTTCCCGCGACGGCGACGAGCTGGCGCTGCCCACCATCCCGCTGGCGGCGGACGTGCGCGTCGGTGACAAGCTGCTCACCTCGGGCCTCGGTGGTCGCTTCCCGCCCGGCTTCCCGGTCGGCGACGTGCGCTCGGTGGCGCCAGCGCCCACCGGCATGTTCCTGGTCGCGCTGGCGAAGCCGGCGGCGGACATCGACCGCAGCGAGGACGTGCTGCTGCTGCATGACCAGGCCGAGCCGGATGGCCCGCCCGCACCGGTCAAGCCGATGGGCCCGCCCAGCCAGCTGGCGCCTGGCGCCAGTGTCGGCGCACCGGCTGCGGCCGGCGAGGTGAAGCCATGAGCCGGCAACGCCTGAGCCAGTGGTGGTTTGCCGGCACCCTGGTGTTCGCCCTGCTGTCGATGCTGGTGCCCTTGCCCGGCGTGCTGGAGCCGTTCAAGCCGTACTGGCCGGCGCTGTTCCTGCTGTACTGGTCGCTGGAATCGGAGGACCGGGTCACCCTGGGGCTGGCTTTCATGATCGGACTCGGCGCCGACCTGCTCAACGGCGTGGTGCTGGGCGAACAGGCATTGCGCCTGTGCGCGCTGGTCTTCATCGCCTTGCGTTTCCGTTCGCGGCTGCGCTTTTTCCCGATGTGGCAGCAGGCGCTGGCCGTGCTCGCGCTATTGTTGAACGACCGCATCCTGCTGTTGCTGGTGCGGCTGCTGGCCGGCGCCTCGCTGCCGCCGGCCAGCTGGTGGATTTCACCCTTCGTCGGCGCCGCCTTGTGGCCGTTCCTGTTCCTGCTGCTCGACGATCTGCGCGCACGGCTGCGGATCCAATGAGACATGAACCAGTGACATGAAGATCCGGCGATCGATCAAGGACCCGCGTGGCGAAAGCCTGCTGTTCAGGCGTCGCGCCGCGGCTGCCTTCGTGCTGATCCTGCTGGGCCTGTGTCTGCTGCTGGTGCGCTTTGCCTACCTGCAGGTGGCGCACCACGAGGAATTCGTCACCCGCTCGCAGAACAACCGGGTCAAGCCGCGGGCGATTCCCCCGGCGCGCGGCCTGATCTACGACCGCAACGGCGTGTTGCTGGCCGACAACGTGCCGGCGTTCCGGCTGGAAGTGGTGCCCGAGCAGGTCAAGGACATGCCGGCATTGCTGGAGCAGCTGGGCCACGTGGTGCCGCTGGACCGGGACGATCTGGACGCCTTCCACAAGCAGCTCAGGCAGAGCCGGCGCTTCGAGAGCGTGCCGCTGAAACTGCGCCTGACCGAGGACGAGATCGACCGCTTTGCGGTCAACCGCTGGCGCTTCCCCGGCGTGGACGTGGTGCCGTACCTGACCCGGCGTTATCCGCTGGGCGCAATGTTCGCCCATGTCGTGGGCTATGTCGGGCGCATCGACGCCGACGACGTGGATCGCCTCGATCCGGTCCGCTACAAGGGCACCAGCCACGTCGGCCGCAGTGGCATCGAGCGGTCCTACGAAGACATGCTGCACGGCACGCCGGGCTACGAGCTGCTGGAGGTGAACGCCGACGGCCGCACCCAGCGCGTGCTGGAAACGCATGCGCCCAAGCCGGGCAAGAACCTCTACCTCAGCATCGACGTGCGCCTGCAGAAGGCCGCCGAAGAGGCGTTCGCCGGCCGGCCCGGCGCCGCGGTGGCGATTGATCCGCGCAATGGCCAGGTGCTGGCGATGGTCAGCGTGCCCACCTTCGATCCCAACCTGTTCGTCAACGGCATCAGCCAGGCCGACTACAGCGCGTTGACCAACGATCCGGAGAAGCCGCTCTACAACCGGGCGCTGCGTGGCGTCTATCCGCCAGGCTCCACCGTCAAGCCGCTGGTCGGCCTGGCTGGCCTGGAGAGCGGCCTGCGTACGCCACAGGACACTGTGGTTTCCACCGGCGTGTTCTACATTCCCGGCCAGGCCCGCGGCTATCGCGATGACCAGCGCGGCGGCGTGGGGCGCGTGGACCTGGCCGGTGCGATCGAGCAATCGGTCAACACCTATTTCTACAAGCTCGCCCTGGACATGGGCATCGACAAGCTCAGTGCCTACATGGCCGAGTTCGGCTTCGGCAAGCCGACCGGGATCGACCTGATCGGCGAATCTGCGGGCGTGCTGCCCTCGCGCGAATGGAAAGCCGCCAACTCCAGACAACCCTGGTATCCCGGAGAAACGGTCATCGCCGGCATCGGCCAGGGCTTCTGGGCGGTGACGCCGCTGCAGCTCGGCCATGCGATCGCCACCTTTGCCGGCCATGGCATTCCCTACGCCCCACGGCTGGTGATGGCGACCCGCGATGGCGTCAACGCGCCGCTGCAGCCACTGGCCAACCCGCCCAGCGGACCGTCGGTGATTCGCAAGCCGGCCGATTGGGATGCCGTCAACCTGGGCATGGAGCGGGTGATGTATGGCGAGCGGGGCACCGGACGCACGCTGGTGGCCGGCTTCCCCTACCGCCTGGCCGGCAAGAGCGGCACCGCGGAGCGTTACTCGCGCACCACCAATGCCTACGACGACCGCAGCAACCTGGCCTATCTGGCCAGCCGCAACCGCGCCTGGTTCGAGGTCTACGCGCCCGCGGACAACCCGCAGATCGCGGTGGCCGTGCTGCTGGAATCCGGCGCGTGGGGCGCCAGCTCGGCCGGCCCGATCGCCCGCCAGATCCTCGACGCGTGGCTCGCCTCGCACGGCGGCGTGATTCCCGACGCGGAACGCCTGCCGGTATCGAACGCCGCGCCGGCGAGCGCTCCCGCCGAGGTCCCGAACGACGAACCGGTCGAAGACATCCCGGCCCAGGCCACCTCAAGCGGGGACACGCCATGATCGAGGTGCTCTACGCGCGTGGCCGGCGCTTCCTGCGGCGGATACTGACCCGGCCCCGGATCGACCTGCCGCTGGCGCTGGGCCTGTTCGTGCTGGCGATCGCCGGACTGGTCACGCTGTACAGCGCCGGCGACGCCAACCTGTC
This sequence comes from Rhodanobacter sp. IGA1.0, assembly GCF_040208325.1. Classification (NCBI taxonomy): domain Bacteria; kingdom Pseudomonadati; phylum Pseudomonadota; class Gammaproteobacteria; order Lysobacterales; family Rhodanobacteraceae; genus Rhodanobacter; species Rhodanobacter sp. IGA1.0. The sequence goes on along the minus strand of NZ_CP157948.1, from coordinate 3,329,038 downwards.
CCTGGTCGGCGGCCAGGCCGGTCGCTTCGTGCTGGGCGCAGGCCTGCTGCTGCTGGTGTCGCGCATCCCGCCTTCGGTGCTGCGCAGCTGGACGCCGTGGTTGTATGGCGGCAGCACCGCGTTGCTGGTGGTGGTGGCGATCCTCGGCGAGGGGCGTGGCTCGATCCGCTGGCTCGACCTCGGCTTCATGCGTTTCCAGCCGTCCGAACTGCTCAAGCTGACCATGCCGATGATGGTCGCCTGGTACCTGCACCCGCGCCAGTTGCCGCCGGGCTGGAAGGACATCGCCGTGGTCGGCCTGCTGATCGCGATCCCGGCCGGGCTGATCGCCGAGCAACCGGACCTGGGCACCGCGGTGCTGGTGACGGCCGCCGGTGCGTTCGCGCTGTTCCTGTCCGGCATGGCCTGGTGGCGGATCGGCCTGCTGGTCGGGGCGGTCGGCAGCATGATCCCGGTCGGCTGGCACTTCCTGCACCAGTACCAGCGCGACCGCGTGCTGACCCTGCTCAATCCCGAATCCGATCCGCTGGGCAACGGCTGGCACATCATCCAGTCGCAGATCGCGGTGGGCTCCGGCGGCGTCTTCGGCAAGGGCTGGCAACACAGCACGCAGTCGCGGCTGGACTTCCTGCCCGAGCACACCACCGACTTCATCTTCGCGGTGTTCTCCGAGGAGTTCGGCCTGGTCGGCGTGTGCGCGCTGGTGGCTTTGTACGCCTTCATCATCGGCCGCTGCCTGTGGATCGCGATGGAGGCGCGCGATACCTACTCGCGCCTGCTGGCCGGCGCGATCGGCATGAGCTTCTTCGTCTATGTCTTCGTCAACGGCGGCATGGTCGCCGGCATGCTGCCGGTGGTCGGCGTGCCGATGCCGATGATCAGCTACGGCGGCACCTCGGCCGTCTCGCTGCTGACCGGCTTCGGCGTGCTGATGTCGATCCACGCCAACCGCAAGACGCATCTCTGAACCTCGCCAGCGCATCGTCCCGTGCGTGCCCGAAGTTGCGCGCGCCTGCGTGTTAGGCTTTCGTGGACATGGCAATTCTGTGAGCGAAACCACAACATGACAGCCACGCCTGCGCCGCGCCCGGCCCGTTTTCTCGCCGTCCTCAGCCTGTTGTGGGTGGCCTCGCTGACGCCGGTGCTGGCGGCCACCCATCCCGGCCAGGCCGAACTGGTGCGCGAGGTGGCGCGGGAAACCGGCAAGAGTCCGCAGGCGCTGAATGCGCTGCTGGACGGCGCCAAGATGCAGCAGGGCATCCTCGATGCGATCAGCCGGCCGGCGGAGGGCAAGCCGTGGAAGGACTACCGGCCGATCTTCCTCACCGACAAGCGCATCGACGATGGCGTGGCCTTCTATCGCGAGCATCGTGCGCTGCTGGATCAGATCGGCAGGCAGTACGGCGTGGCGCCGCAATACATCGTGGCCATCGTGGGCGTGGAGACCAGTTACGGCGGCAATACCGGCAAGTACAGGGTGCTCGACGCACTGGTCACGCTGGGTCTGTACTACCCGCCGCGGGCGAAGTTCTTCCGCGAGCAGCTGAAGGAACTGCTGAGCCTGCCGGACAACCACCTGGCCGGCCCGCTGGACACGCTCACCGGCTCGTATGCCGGCGCCCAGGGCTGGGGCCAGTTCATGCCCACCAGCATCCGCGATTTCGCGGTGGACGCGGACCAGGACGGTCACATCGATCTGCAAAACTCGCTGCCGGACATCTTCGCCAGCGTGGCCAATTACTTCGTGAAACACGGCTGGGTCACCGGTGGTCCGGTGGCGGCGCGCGCGCAGCCGGATGCATCGGCAACACCGCCCACGGTGACCGACACCAAGCCGACCTGGCCACTGGAGCAACTGGAGGCGTGGGGCTATGCGCCGCTGCAACCGCTGTCGCCGGCCGAACCCAGCAGCCTGCAGACGCTGGAAGGCCCGAACGGGCCGGAATACTGGTTCACCTTCCAGAACTTCTACGTGATCACCCGCTACAACCGCAGTCCGCTGTACGCGATGGCGGTGAACCAGCTGGCGCAGGCCATCGAGGCTGGCGTCGGCCCGGCGGAAGCGACGCGATGAGGCTGGCCCGCGTCGCGCTGGTGCTGGCGGCGGGCCTGCTGCTGGCCGCGTGCGGTGGCCACCGCACGAAGCCCGCCCATCGCGACGGTCATTCGCGGACGTCGCCGTCGAGCCCGTCCCGGACCTCCGGCGACGACCGCTTCGAGGACGACCTCAGCAAGCCGCAGGGCAGCCGCTACCGCGACGGCGAGGACAGCGTGCCGCCGCCACTGGACGTCAGCAAGCTGGTCGAGCCGGTGCCTAAGGTCGAGCCGCGCTCGCTGTATGGCAACAAGTCGCCGTACAGCGTGCGCGGAAAGAGCTATCGCGTGCTGCCCAGCGCGCGCGGCTACGACGAGCGCGGCATCGCCTCGTTCTATGGCAACAAGTTCCACGGCTACAAGACCTCCAGCCTGGAAACCTACGACATGTATGCGTTCAGCGCCGCCAGCACCACGCTGCCGCTGCCCAGCTATGCACGGGTGACCAATCTCGAGACCGGCAAGAGCGTGATCGTGCGGGTCAACGACCGCGGCCCGTTCCACGACAACCGGCTGATCGACCTGTCCTACGCCGCTGCGGTGAAGATCGGCATCTGGCCCAAGGGCACCGGCCTGGTCGAGGTGCAGGGCATCGACCCGTCCCGGCCCGGCAAGGAACTGCCGCCGGCGCCCGTGGTCACAGGCTCACATCCCGGCATCTACCTGCAGATTGGCGCGTTCGCCGACGCGGACAACGCCAACCGCCTGGCCCAGCGCCTGCGCCAGGCCAACCTCGGCGCGGTGCAGGTCACCGACGCGGTGATCAACGGCCAGCGCGTGCGTCGGGTGCGGGTCGGGCCGCTGGCCAGCGTCGATCGCGCCGACCAGGTCAGCAGCCGGATCGAAGGCATGGGTCTGCCCCGGCCGCAGGTCGCGGTAGACTGAGCAGGATTTGCGCAACCTTTTCCACCTTGATCGACGCCTGCGACGTCGAACGCCAGACACCGGACTGAACAACACGATGAATTTCTTCCGCCGCACCCTGCTTCCGCTTGCCGCCGTCACCCTGCTGGTCGGCGTCGCCGTTGCCCAGACCCCGCCGCGTCCGTCACCGGTGCCGCGTCCGGTGGTGCCGGAGGCGCCGGTGCCGCCGCCGCCGGACGTCGACGGCAAGAGCTGGGTGCTGATGGATTACGCCACCGGCCAGATCCTGGCCAGCAAGGAGCCGGACCTGCGGCTGGAGCCGGCATCGATCACCAAGATCATGACCGACTACGTGGTCTCGGCCGAGGTCGCCAACGGCAAGGTGCACATGACCGACCCGGTGACCATCAGCGAAAACGCCTGGCGTGGCGGTGGCGCGGGCACCGACGGCTCCACCAGCTTCATGAAGCTCAACAGCCAGGTGCCGCTGAAGGACCTGCTGTACGGCATGATCATCCAGTCCGGCAATGACGCGGCGATCGCGCTGGCCGAACACACCGCCGGCTCCGAGCAGGCCTTCGCCGGCCTGATGAACGCCTATGCCAGGCAACTCGGCATGGTGAACTCCAACTTCGAGAACGCCTCCGGTTATCCGATCGCCAACCACTACACCACCGCGCACGACGTGGCGATCCTGTCGCGCGCGCTGATCCACGACTTCCCCGAGGACTACGCGATTTCGGCGGTGAAGGAGTTTGAGTGGAACGGCATCAAGCAGCACAACCGCAACACCCTGTTGTGGCGCGATCCCAGCGTGGACGGCATCAAGACCGGCCACACCGCCGCCGCCGGCTACTGCCTGGCCGCTTCGGCCAAGCAGGGCGAGTCGCGGATGATCGCGATCGTGATGGGTGCCAGCAGCGAGAAGGCGCGCGCCGATTCGGCGATGGCCCTGCTCAACTACGGCTTCCGTTTCTACGAGACCCACAAGCTGTATGAAGCCGGCAAGCCGCTGGCCACGCCGAAGCTGTGGAAGGGTGCGTCCAACCAGTTGCCGCTCGGAGTGAACGAGAACGTGCAGGTCACCGTCAAGCGCGGCCAGTACGACCAGTTGAAGGCCACCATGGACATCCCCGCCACCCTGGTCGCGCCGTTCACCAAGGGTCAGCAGGTGGGCACGCTGCACATCACGCTGGACGGCAAGCCGGTGCAGAACGTGCCGCTGGTGGTGCTGGCCGATGCGCCGCAGGGCGGCTTCTTCTCGCGCCTGTGGGACAGCATCCTGTTGTGGTTCCACAGCGACAAGAAGGCCGACGCCGCGGCGCCGGCCAAGGGTACGGACGCGAAGTAATGCAGCCGATCGACTTCACCAGGGCGAAAGAGGAAGGCAAGGGTTTCGAATTCCCCGGCGAGTTCGAGATCACCGCGGTGGGCAAGTCCAGCGCGAACCTGCCGACCCATGTGCCGCAGCTGCTGGAGCGCGCCGGCCTGCGCGTGCTGCATGAGACCGTGCGGCACCGGCACTCCGGCGCCGGCAACTACGTCTCGGTCACGGTCAGCTTCCACTGCGAGAACCGCGAGCAGTACGAGGCGGCGCACCACGCGCTGCGCGGTGATCCGGACATCCGGTACACGATGTGAGAGCCGGGAACAGGGAATCGGGAACAGGGAATTGAACAGCAGCCATTCCGTGTCCTGCACGCTCATCCACGCATGAAGATCCACGCAATTCCAATCCTCCCGTGACCGACGATTCCCCATTCCCCATTCCCGATTCCCGGCCGCTGAAAATCCGTCGGCTCGGTCGCCAGCCCTACGCGGCGACCTGGCGGGCGATGAGTGCGTTCACCGACAACCGCACCGCCGACACGCCGGACGAGCTGTGGCTGCTGGAGCATGACCCGGTGTTCACCCTGGGCCAGGCCGGCAAGATGGAGCACGTGCTGGCGCCAGGCGACATCCCGGTGATTCCGGTCGATCGCGGCGGCCAGGTGACCTATCACGGCCCGGGTCAGATCGTCGGCTACCCGCTGATCGACCTGCGCCGGATCGGGGTGGGCGTGCGCGAGCTGGTCCACCGGATCGAGCAGTCGCTGATCGACACGCTGGCGCACTGGAACGTCAACGCCTCGCGCCGCGAAGGCGCGCCGGGTGTCTACGTGGGCGCGGCCAAGGTCGCCGCGCTGGGTCTGCGCGTGCGCCGCGGCTGCAGCTTCCACGGGCTGGCCTTCAACGTGGCCATGGACCTGGAGCCGTTTCACCGCATCAACCCTTGCGGTTACAAGGATCTGGCGGTCACGCAACTGCTAGACTTGGGCGGCCCTTCAAGCCTGGCCACGGTCGAGGACGTGCTGGTGGCGCAGTTCTGTCGCCAGTTCGGTTTCGTCGCCGAGCCCGCGGCTTCCCTATTACCCGAACTCCCCGCGCGCGCGGCGGTCTGAGCTTTCTACATGAGCGAATCAACCACATCGTCGACCCGGGTCATCCCGATCACCGTGGTCGGCAACGCCCCGGCCGGTGAAAAGCAGCTGGGCAACGACAAGATCGCGCTGAACCGCGCCGGCTTCGACACCGCCGTGCCGACCCTGCGCAAGCCGTCGTGGATCCGGGTGCGCCTGCCCCAGGGCAACGCGGTGCAGCAGCTGAAGGCGCGCCTGCGCGAGAACTCGCTGGTCACCGTGTGCGAGGAAGCGTCCTGCCCGAACATCCACGAATGCTTCAGCAAGGGCACCGCCACGTTCATGATCCTGGGCGAGGTGTGCACCCGGCGCTGCTCGTTCTGCGACGTGGCGCACGGGCGGCCGCTGCCGCCGGACACGCTGGAGCCGGCGCGACTGGCCGAGACCATCCGCGACATGCGCCTGAAGTACGTGGTGATCACCTCGGTCGACCGCGACGACCTGCGCGACGGCGGCGCCGAGCATTTCGCCGCCTGCATCCGCGCCACGCGCCACGCCAGCCCGAACATCCGCATCGAGATCCTCACCCCCGACTTCCGCGGCAAGGGCCGCATGGAACGCGCGCTGGAAGTGCTGAAGGACTTCCCGCCGGACGTGTTCAACCACAATCTGGAAACCGTGCCGCACCTGTACCGCGAAGTGCGCCCGGGCGCCGACTACCAGTGGTCGCTGGACCTGCTCAAGCGCTTCAAGGCGCAGCATCCCGACGTGCCGACCAAGTCCGGCATCATGCTGGGCCTCGGCGAGACCTACGACCAGGTGATCGAGACGTTGCGCGATTTACGCGCCCATGACGTCGAGATGATCACCATCGGCCAGTACCTGCAGCCCACGCCCCACCATCATCCGGTGGTGCGCTACTGGACCCCCGAAGAATTCGACATGCTGCGCGAAGCCGGTGAGGCGATGGGCTTCCATCACGTCGCCTCCGGTCCGCTGGTACGTTCGTCCTACCACGCCGACCTGCAGGCCCATGCAGCCGGTGTCACCGAGTCAGCCTGAGAGCCTCCATGAAATTTCGCCCCGCGCTGTTCCTGCTGCTAGCCCTTGCCGCCACCGGCGCCCAGGCGCAGTCCGCCGCCGACATGGGCGCGGGCAAGCCGCGCAAGGCAGCCACCTGGCCGCTGACCTCCACCCCGGAGGAGGCGCAGGCCGCGCAGCTGTCGGCGCGCTTCCTGACCCGCTTCCACTACGATGCGCAGCCGCTGGACGACGCGATGTCGGCGCGCATCTACAACGCCTACTTCAAGTTGCTGGACAGCGAGAAGGTGTTCTTCACCCAGGCCGACATGGCGCAGTTCGCACCCAGCAAGACCAAGCTGGACGACGCGATCTGGAACCAGGACCTGTCCGCGCCGTTCGCCATCTTCAACGCCTACGTGCAGCGCGCCGTGGAGCGGATGACCTACGCCCGCGGCCTGCTCAAGCAGGGCTTCGACTTCTCCGTCGAGCAGAGCTACACCTTCGACCGCGAACACGCCGACTGGCCGAAGGACCAGGCCGAGCTCGACGAGCTGTGGCGCAAGCGCACCATGAACGACTGGCTGCGCCTGAAGCTGGCCGGCCAGGACGACGCGGACATCCGCAAGACGCTGGACAAGCGTTACGCCGCCTACATCGAGCGGATCAGGCAGCTCGACGGGCAGGACGCGTTCCAGACCTTCATGACCGCGTATGCCGAAACCACCGACCCGCACACCGACTACCTCGGCCCGCGCGCGGCGGAGAACTTCGACATCTCGATGAAGCTGTCGCTGGAAGGCATCGGCGCGGTGCTGCAGGCGCGTGACGACTACACCCAGATCCGCGAGCTGGTGCCCGCCGGTCCGGCAAGCAAGTCCGGCAAGATCCAGGTCGGCGATCGCATCGTCGGCGTGGGCCAGGGCGACAACGGCCCGATCGTCGACGTGATCGGCTGGCGCCTCGACGACGTGGTCAACCGCATCCGCGGCAAGAAGGACACCGTGGTGCGGCTGGAAATCCTGCCCGCCGACGCCGGCGTGGACGGCAAGCACGAGATCGTCACCCTGGTGCGCAAGAAGGTCAGCATCGAGGAGCAGGCGGCGAAGAAGAAGGTCGTCGAGATCAAGGACGGCGGGGTCACCCGCAAGATCGGCGTGATCGACCTGCCCACCTTCTATTCCGACTTCGGTGCGCGCAGCGCCGGCGACAAGAACTTCAAGAGCGCCACCCGCGACGTGGCCCGCCTGCTCGGCGAGCTGAAGCAGGAAGGCGTGCAGGGCGTGGTGGTCGACCTGCGCAACAATGGCGGTGGCTCGCTGGCCGAGGCCAACTCGCTGACCGGCCTGTTCATCGACAAGGGCCCGGTGGTGCAGGTGCGCGACTCCAAGGGCCAGGTCGAGCAGCAGGGCGACGACGACCCGGGCATGGTGTGGAGCGGCCCGCTGGCGGTGCTGGTCAACCGCGGCACCGCGTCCGCCTCGGAAATCTTCTCCGCGGCGATCCAGGACTACCACCGCGGCCTGATCATCGGCGAGCCCACCTTCGGCAAGGGCACCGTGCAGAATCTGGTCGACCTGGACCGCTTCGCCCAGAGCGACGACGAGAAGCCGCAGCTCGGCGAGCTGAAGATGACCATCCAGGAGTTCTTCCGCATCAACGGCGGCTCCACCCAGCTGAAGGGCGTCACCCCCGACATCGCGTTCCCGAAGAACGGCGACGAGAAGGACTTCGGCGAATCCACCTACGAGAACGCGCTGAAGTGGACCCAGATCGCGCCGGCCGACTACCAGGTGGTGGCGAATTTCGCCGACTACCTGCCGCGGCTGGAGAAGCTGCACGCCGATCGCGTGGCGCAGTCGCCGGCGTGGAAGCTGATGCTGGACGAACTGGCCCAGTACCGCACGATGCGGGCGAAAACCTCGATCTCGCTGAACCTCGCCACCCGCGAAGCCGAGCGCAAGAAGCTGGAGGCGATCCAGGCCGACTTCCGCGCGCGGCACAAGGCCATCGACGGCACCGACGCCTCGCTCGCCGACGAGGCCAGCAGCCTGGACGACGGGCTGAACGCGAACGAGCGCAGCCTGAAGAGCGAGCTGAAGCAGGAGAAGGACGCCAAGAAGGCCAAGGACGTGCAGCTCAACGAAACGGCGCACATCCTGTTCGACGCGATCGGCATGATCAAGGCCGATCCGAAACTGGCCAGTGAAGTGCTGCCTTATGGCGGCAAGTCGGGCGTCAGCGTGGTGAATGCCCAGCCGGACGAGTCCGGCGTGCTGCAGCAGCACTGAGAGGTTGAGAGTTTCCAATCTCTCAGGTCGGCCAGGCACGGCCGACCGCGGATCGGTCACGCCAGTGACTGATCCGCGTGAGCACGTCCGGGCATGTACCGGACGTGCGATAGAAGAAAACCACAGGAAGTGATTTTCTTCACAGGCACTGAGGGGTTGAGAGTTTTCCAACCTCTCAGGTCGGCCAGGCACGGCCGACCGCGGACCGGTCACGCCAGTGACTGATCCGCGTGAGCACGTCCGGGCATGTACCGGACGTGCGATAGAAGAAAACCACAGGAAGTGGTTTTCTTCACAGGCGCTGAGTCGATCCGCGCGGCAACAGTGGCAAGCCTGAAAGGAGGCGGTGCATGGCACCGCCTCCTTTTTCATGGGCGATAGCCCAGCCGTTCGATCCACGGTTGCAGCACCGGCAGTACCGGCTCGAACTGCCGGCGATGGTTCTGCCAGCGCCCCACCGCCCGCCGATGGACGCCTTCGGTCACCTGCGCATAGCTGGGCGTGCTGATGAATCGCTTGCCCCGTGCATGTTCGGCGAAGCGGGTCATCGCCGCGGTGTCCGTCGTCTCGAGGAAGTCCCCCAGCCGGGCGAGCTGCTCGTCCAGCCCGCTGACCACCGATTCATAGCGCCACTCCACCACCGCGGGCGCGAACACCTCGGTGTCGGCAAACCATTGCTCGAACGCGTGGGCGTAGCCCTGCGCCAGTCGCGGCAGTGACGAGCACAGCATCATGAAGGCCGGCGAGCGGAACGACTGCATGTAGCAGCTGAGCAGCACGTCGCAGGGATGGCGCAGGCACAGGATGATGCGCGCGTGCGGAAACAGCCGCATGATCATCGGCAGGCACAGCATGTTGAGCGGATTCTTGTCGACCAGACGCCGCGCGCCGAGATCGGGCGCGACCCGTCGCGCCTGCCGCCAGTACACGCTGCGCAGTTGATCGGCATCCTGCTGGCTCAGTTCCGCCAGGTCCGCCGGATAGCGCTGGCCGACCAGCTGCATCGCCTCGATCAGGTCATGCACGTGGGCACGCTCGTCCATCGAGCGGAAGTCCGGATGGGCGTCGAGCATCTGTTCCAGCAAGGTGGTGCCCGAGCGGGGGAAACCGACCACGAAGACCGGGCTGTGCCGGCTGTCGGGGGCGGCCAGCGGGCGCCAGCGGGCGTGCTCGTCGCGGCCGACCCGCTCGGCGCTCACCTGCAGCGGTCGGCTGTCGGTCGCCAGCAGCTCCGGCACCACGTGGCGGGCGATCTCGCGCTGGGCGGAGTGCGCCTGCTGCAAGGCTTGCCAGGCTTCGGCGTAGTGACCTTGTCGATCAAGCGCGGAGGCGAGCCCGAAGGCGGCAGCGGCCCGGCTCTCGTCGTCGCTCGCGCTGGCCAGTGCGCGGGCCTGCAGCGTCGCGGCCACGGCCGCCTCGCCTGCGCGCATCGCCATGGCGGCGTGCGCACGCCAGCCTTCGGCGCGCGCCTGTTCCGCCTGCGCGGGCAGGGCCTCGAGCGCATCGATGGGCAGCTGCTCCAGTGCTTCCCGCGCTGCGTCGAGCCGGTTGTTCCGTTCGTACAACAGCACCCGCTGCGCCGCGATGCGCAGGCGCATGATCGTGGCCGCCGGTTCGGCCGGCAGTTGCGCGCGGGCCAGCGTGCGCAGCGCGGCGTCCAGTTCGTCCTGGACGGAGAGCATCGCCGACAGCAGCAGCGCATGCTCGGCCGTTTGCGGCGGCCAGTCGCCGGCGCCGTCCAGCAGCGCTTCCTGTTGGGTGTTGTCTCCGCAGACGTGGCAGGCGTGGGCTGCCTGCAGGCGGGCCTCGATGAAATGCGGCGACAGCTGCACGGCGTCCAGCAGGCTCTGCCGGGCGGCCAGCCACTGCCGCTGCTGGATGCGCAGCAGGCCGAGGTTGTAGTGCACTTCGGCATCATCGGGCGCCAGTGCCAGCGCCGTCAGCAAGGCCTGTTCGGCCTCGGCCAGGTCGCCCGCCTCGCGGCAGACCACGGCGAGGTTGTTCCAGTGTGCGGAAACCTCCGGTCGCAACTGCGCCAGCCGGCGGAAGCTCGTCGCGGCCTGCTGCACGCGGCCGCAGGCCTGCTGCGCCAGGCCGAGCAGCAACAGCACGGCTTCGTCATCCTGCCACGACGGCGTGGCCTGCCCGGCGAGGGCGACGACCCGCTCCGGATCACCGGCGTTCCAGGCCGCCGCCATCGTCCTGGCCAGATCCGTCGCAGTGGACATGCGTGCTCCGTCGGTCAATCCAGTACGCATTATGCAAGAGGGCCGCGACGGATCGCGGCCCTCCTGGATGGGCGCTGCGGAACTTCCGCCGCGCCCGGTTGCAGCGGATCTCAGAACTTGACCGTGGCGCGCGCCCAGTAGTAGCGGCCGAGCACGTCGTAGGTGGCGGTGTCGACGTTGTAGTTTCCGCCATTCTGGTAGATCAGCGGTGGCAGCTTGTTGCTGAGGTTGTCCACGCCCACGTCGAAGCGGGTGTGGATCGACGGCACCGCGTAGCCCAGCTGGATCGAGTGGTACAGCACCGAAGCCATCGGGATGTTCACCCCGGCGACCGCGGCGTCACCGTTGAGCGCGGTCAGCCGGTGCACGTAGCGCGACTGCCACTGGGCATTCCAGTTGCCCTTGTCCCAGTTGAGCGTGAGCGTGCCGCGCCAGCGCGAGATGTTGCCGAACTGCGGGGTGAACGTGCCGGCGTAGTTGACCGTCTTCGCGCCGGGCTCGCCGGGCGTGGCGTTGACGTTGTAGGTCGAGGTGTAGCTGGTGTTGAGGCCGGCGCGGAAATTGCCGGGGTCCATCCCGCCCAGGTCGAAGTGCGGGATCTTGTAGCGCAGGGTGTAGTCGATGCCGCTGGTGCTGGTGTTGCCCAGGTTGACCACCGGCGTGTTGATCAGGAACACCTGGCCCGGTTGCCGGCTGGTGTTGTCCTCGCGCTGGATGAACGAGCAATACGGGCTGCTGGCGTTGTTGTAGCAGGAGCTGACCACGGTGTCGGCCTGGATCGCGGTCAGCGTGTCGGACAGGTAGATGTGCCAGAAATCGAGGCTGGTCGACAGGCCGGGGATCCAGTCCGGATCGTAGACCAGGCCGATATTGACCGACTTGCCCTTCTCCGGCTTCAGCTTCGCTCCCACCGTGTTGGCGCCGGAGTAGAACGTGTTGACCTGCGCCGGCGAGTTGCCGGCCCAGTTCACCGGCACGTACTGGCAAGCGGCCGCGTGTGCCGCCAGCTCGTCCGCGGTGCGGCCCACGCAGGGGTCGTTGAGGTTCGGCTGGACCAGGGTGCGGCCGTCGTAGAGCTCGTTGAGGTTCGGCGCGCGGAACACCTGCGAGATCGTGCCGCGCAACAGCAGCTGGGCGGTGGGGCGCCACTCGATCGCGACCTTGCCGTTGGTGGTCGTGCCGGTGGTGCTGTAGTTCGAGCTGCGGATGCCCAGGTCGAGGTTCAGCGAGTGCGCCCAGGGCTGGTCGGCCAGCAGCGGGATCAGCGTTTCCGCGTAGACCTCCTTGACGTCGAAATCGCCGCGTCCGGGCGAGCCGCAGGCTTCCTGCAGGATCTGGCAGGTGGTGGTGACCGGGTCCAGCACGGCAAAGTCGCTGACCGTGTAGTTCATCATCTGCTTGCGGTACAGCGCGCCGGCGGAGAGCTGCATCGCGCCGGCCGGCAGGTCCCACAACTCGCCGCTGGCGTTGAACTGGGCCTGCTTGGTGGACTGGGTGAAGACGTAGATGGGCGTCTTCACGCCCTTGCTCAGCTGGTCGCCGACGCTGGCCTGGTCGAAGATGTTCGCGCCGGCGTCGACGGCGGCCTGCAGCGACGGGATGTCCACCTCGTTGGTATCACGCTGGTCGCGCTTGGTGTGGCTGTAGTTGATCGACGCATCCCAGATCCAGCTGCTGTCCTGGCCGAAGTTGCCGCGCAGCCCCGTGTTGATCTGGGCGGTGTTGGTCTTGTAGCTGTGCACGCGGGTGCCGGCGCCGGTCAGGCGGGTCTGGAAGCTGTAGCCACTGTCCGGGTCGCCGGGTACGGCGCCGTGGCTGAAGGTCACGCCGAACGGATTGATCGGATTGTCCGACGAGATGATCAGGCCGTCACCGGTACCCACCGGCGAGGGCGCGTCCTGTCCGCTGGATTCCGTGCGGTTGTAGAACGCGTCGACGAAGCCGGTGAGGCTGTCGGTGAAGTTGTAGTTGCCCAGCACGAAGCCGTTGGTGCGCTTCTGCGCGGTCTGGATATAGTTGAGCGCGGCGTAGTTGTAGGTGTCCGAGCCGAGCCGGCAACGGTAGTCGGCCTGGCTGGAGCCATCGCCCTGGGCCAGCGTCACCATCGCGGTGTCGGTCGCCGGATCGATGTCGCAGCCGTACTGCGCGGCGATGGCGGAGGGCACCTGGATGCGCCCGGTCGGGATCGAGCTGGAACCGGCGGCCACCACGGAGCCACCGGACAGGTACAGCTGCTGCCTGGAGAACTTGCGCCGGGAGGCGAGCGTCTCGTCGTACTTGTTGTAGTCGAGGCCGGCCGCGATGCTGAACTTGTCACCGGTGGCGCCGGCGGTCAGGTTGAAGCCCCGGCGCTGGGAGTCGCCGTGGCTGGAGATGCCGTCGTTCAGGCTGATCTGGGCGCCCTGGAAATCCTTGCGCAGGATGAAATTGACGACGCCGCCGATGGCGTCCGAGCCGTACACCGTGGAGGCGCCCTCGGCCAGCACGTCGACCCGGTCGATCATCTCCGGCGGGATCAGGTTGATGTCCGGGTTGGACATGCGCTGGCCGTTGACCAGCACCAGGGTGCGGTTGATGCCCAAGCCGCGCAGCGAGACGCGCGAGGCGCCATCGCCGGCTTCCAGCAGGGGGCTGGCCACGCCGCCGCCGTTGCTGTTGTTCGCCGGGTTGGTGGCATTGCCGGAGATGCTCGGCATCTGCTGCAGCACGTCGCCCAGAACCGGCTTGCCCGAGTTGGTCAGCGTGTCGCGATCCAGCGTCACCACCGGGCTGGCCGTCTCGACTTCCACGCGGCGGATCAGCGAGCCGGTCACCACGACCGACTGCAGGGTCTTGGCCTTGTTCCTGGATGGTGGCGTGTTCTGATCCGTCGAGGACGGCGTATCGGCCGGTGGCGTCTGCGTTTGCGCCTGGGCCAGGCCGGCGATCGTCAGCGTGCCGGCGGTCAGGGCCAGGCGCACCGCCAGTGACAGGTGGTTCATGCCGTATTTCATTTGGTCTCCCCAGTGGTTGTTGGTAGTCCGTTCCCAGCCTTCGATCTTTGTCGAGTCCCCCCCCGGGCACACGTCGCGCGACGTGGCGTGGTTCGTCAACGTCGTGCAACCGCCCGAAGATTACTCCGAGATCCGCTTGCGCGCGCAACCGGCGGACGGTTTGGCCGTCTTTTCGCCAGCAGCCAATCAGGCCTGCGTCGGAGGCGGTGCGGTCAGCTGGCTGGCGCGGTTGAAATCGCCGATGGCGGCGACCAGGTCGGCCACCGCCGCCCGCTCCGCCTCACTGAGGTCGGGGTTCCAGCTGTCCAGGATCAACACCACGCGGTCGCGGTCGCTGTGGTTCCACGCCTCGTGTTCGAAGGTGTCGTCGAAGGTGACGCAGCGGCCTTCCTGCCAGACGTGCGTCTCGCCGCCCACGCGCAAGGCGCAGTCCGGCGGCACGATCAGCGGCAGGTGGGTAACCAGGCGCGTGTTGGTGACGCCGCGGTGGGGCAGGATATGCGTGCCGGGGCGCAGCACCGAGTACAGCGTTTCCGGCGCGTGCTCGCGAATCCGCACCAGCGGCAACGCATCCAGCAGCGCGCTGGTCCGTGGGCAGCGCAGGCAGTGCGCGTCGTGGCGCACGCCATGCCGCTGGAAGAAGAACGCATCCCACGCCGCTTCCTGCGGGCCGGAGGCGGCCAGCAGTTCGGCCGCCACGGCCGCGCTCGAAGGCGCGTCCAGGAACGGCACCAGAGAGTCCGCCGCGTGCGCCAGTACCGCGCGCAGTTCCTCGCGGATCGTGTCGCAGGCCGCCTCCAGCCGCGCATGCGCCGGAAAGCGTTCGGGCGGATAGAAGGTCCGGCTGGGGATGCCCGGGAAGTACAGGAATTTCGGCCGCTGCCGCGGGTCCGGCAGGTTGGCCGCCTGCTCGCCGAGATAGATCGTCAGACACTGGTCGACGCGGGCCAGTTCGGAGCGTCCGTAGCGCTGGCGCAGCGGCTCGATGACCGCGTCGAACAGTTCGCGCCGACCGGCCGCCACGAAGCGCGTGGCGTGTTTCACCGCGTCGCGCAGGCCGGGCGCCGTGGTGTCGTCGCTGAGCCAGCGCCCCTGCGCCTGCGCGGTGTCGATCGCGCCGAGATAGGCCAGCATTGCGGCATGCCGGCTGCCTTGCCGTTCCAGCGCCACGCCCAGGCGCAGCCCCGCCACGAACATGCCCGGCGCGAGCTGCAGGGCCTTGCGCAGGCTGTCGACGGCGTCCGGCCATGCCCCGGCCAGCATCTGCAGTTCGCCCAGCCGATGCAGCACGCCGGCATCCTGCGGCTCGACGCGATGCGCCGCCTGCAACAGCTCGACCGCACCCGCCGCGTTGCCCGCCGCCCACTGGCGGTCGGCCAGGAACTGCAACGCCTCGGCGTCGTGGGGCTGGCATTCGAGCAGGCGCCGGAAGGCGACCTCGGCCGCCGCCAGGTCGCCGCGCTGCCACGCGGCAAGCGCCTGCTCGCGGCAGCTCGCGAGGGTGGCATCGGATGGCTGGTTCATCGGCAGGCTCGCTGTGGCGGCTCGCCGATGATCACGGGAATGCGGGCCGAGCGCCAGCGCCCCGTGTCGGCGCTATTTCTTCGCCGCCTGCTGCTTCGCCCGCTGCTGCTTCATCCATTGCTGGTAGTCCCCGACGTAGGGGGCCTCGCGCAGCACCTTCGAGCGCGGGTCGATCACCAGCAGGCTGCCCGCCGGCACCTGCAGCTGGCCGCTGCCGTCGCTCATCGGCACGGTGTGCACGGTGTCGCCCACCTGCACCTCGATCGGCATCGGGAACGGCTTGCCGTGCTCGGTGACCCAGCGCAGCTTCAGCGTGTCGCCCACCCGCTGCTCGTCCAGCCGCGGCAATGCGGCGTCGCGCAGGTAGACGTCGAAGAACCAGTCGAGCTTGCGCCCGGTGATCCTGTCGACGATCGCCACGTAGTCCCGGGTGCTCGAATAGCGCGGCCGGAAGTTGCCCGGCTTCGGGTCGGGGCGACCGTAGACCAGGCTGCGGATGCTCGCGAAGAAGTCCTTGTCGCCGATCAGCTGCCGCAGCGTGTGCAGCATCAGCGAACCCTTGTAGTAGATGTCGTTGCCCGGGCCGTGCTCGGCGTCGTACACCTCGTGCTCGTCCTGGCTGTGGCCGGAAACGACCGGGTACTTGTTGCGCAACGACATGCGCTCGGTGTGCAGCATCGCGAAATACGCCATGTCGCCGTGCAGGTACTGGCCGTACAGCGGCTGCATGTAGGTGCCGAAACCCTCGTGCAGCCACATGTCGTCCCAGTCGGCATTGGTCACCTGGTTGCCGAACCATTCGTGCGAGAACTCGTGCTGCAGCAGCCAGTCGAAGCCGTACTCGCTGCGCGGGTAGCCGTTGCCGTAGGCGTTGATGGTCTGGTGTTCCATGCCCAGGTGCGGGGTTTCCACCACGCCCATCTTCTCGTCGCCGAACGGGTAGGGGCCGATCTGCTGCTCGAAGAAATCCAGCATGCGCGGAAACTCGCCGAACAGCCGCTGCGCACCTTCCGCATGCTCGGGCAGGTACCACAGCTCCAGCGGGATGGTGTTGCCGTAGCGGCTGGCGTAATCGCCCTTGAGCAGCTTGAACGGGCCCACGTTGATCGAGATCGCGTAGGTGTCCGGGTGCTTGGCGCGCCAGTGGTAGGTGTGCTGGTCGCCCTGGTCGGTGATGCCGATCAGCACGCCGTTGCCGGGCGCGGCCAGCGTCTTCGGCACGGTGATCCAGGTGTCGACCAGGTCGGGTTCGCCCTGCGGCTGGTCGATGCACGGCCAGAACAGGTCGCAGCCTTCGCCTTCGACCGCGCTGGCCACCCACGGCTGGCCGTCGGCGGTGTGGCTCCACACGAAGCCGCCGTCCCACGGGGCGTGCTTGGCCACGTGCGGCTTGCCGCCGTAGCGCACGGTCACGCTGACCTTGCCGCCGGCCGCGAGCGTGGCGGGCAGCTGCACGCGCAGGCGGCCGTCGGGGTTGCTCCAGCGGCTGGCGGCCAGCGGCTTGCCGTCGAGCTCGATGCCTTTGATCGGCAGGTTGCGGTCCAGGTCCAGCAGCAACACGTCGGTGGCCGACTTCGCGGTGAAGCTCAGCGTGGCGCTGGCCTCGATGCGCTGCTGCGCGGCGTCGATGGTGAAGTGCAGGTCGGCACGATCGAAATGCACGCGCGCCTGTTCGGCCGGCATCACGCCGCCGGAGCTCATGGTCAGCGCGGTCAGCGCCGGCTGGGTGGCGGTGTCGGCCGCGGCGCTGCCGAAACTGGCAAGGCCGAGTGCGACGCCGAGGGCGAGCAGATGCAGGCGAGCGGACATGGGATGGCTTCCGGGGGACGGTATCTCGCGCAGCATGCAGTCTTTCAGCGGCGGGCGACAACGCCAGAAGTCATGGCCAGAAGTCATGGCCGGAAGTCAGGGGCGGAGGTCATCCCTCCGCGCCGGTTCGCTCAGAGCCTGTGAAGAAAATCACTTCCTGTGGTTTTCTTCTATCGCGAGTCCGGCGCATGTCCGGACTCGCTCACATGAAACAGTCACTTGCGCGACTGCTTCATGCTCGGCCGTCCCTGGCCGACCTGAGAGGTTGAAAAACTCACAACCTCTCAGCCGGCGTAGCGCTGCTGCAGGTAGGCGAACATCGCGCGCACGCCCATCGCCTCGCCGCCGCGGGGACGGCCGGGACGGTCCGCGTCGTTCCAGGCGTAGGTGTCCAGGTGCAGCCACGGCGTGCCGTCCGGCACGAAACGCTCCAGGTACAGCGCCGCGGTGATCGCGCCGGCATGACGCGACGGGCCGGCATTGGCGAAGTCGGCCAGGTACGAGTCGAGCATCTTGCGGTACGGCCGCCACAACGGCATCTGCCACAGCGGATCGTCGACCGCGCGACCGGCGGCCAGCAGCGCGGCGGCCGCGGCATCGTCGTTGGCGAACAGCGCGGGCAGGTCCGGGCCCAGCGCCACGCGGGCGGCGCCGGTCAGCGTGGCGAAATCGAGCAGCAGGTCGGGCTGCTGCTCGGCGCCGTAGGCCAACGCGTCGCACAGGATCAGCCGGCCCTCGGCGTCGGTGTTGTCGACTTCCACCGTGTGGCCGGCGCGAGTGGTGATTACCTCGCCCGGGCGCATCGCATTGCCGGCCACCGCGTTCTCCACCGCCGGCACCAGCAGGGTCAGCCGCACCGGCAGGCTGGCCTGCATCACCAGCCCGGCCAGCGCGATCGCGTGGGCGGCGCCGCCCATGTCCTTCTTCATCCAGCGCATGCCGTCGGACGATTTCAGGTCGAGCCCGCCGGTGTCGAAGCACACGCCCTTGCCGACCACGACCAGTCGCGGGTGCTCCTTGCGACCCCAGCTCAGTTCGACCAGCCGCGGCTCGCGATGGCTGGCGCGGCCCACCGCGTGGATGGTCGGGAAATTCGCCTTGAGCAATTCGTCGCCAACCCAGTCGCGCACCTTGGCCTTGTGCGTCTTGCCGAGCCGGCGGATGGCGTCGCTCAACTGTTCCGGACCCATGTCCTCGGTCGGCGTGTTGACCAGGTCGCGGACCAGCGCGGTGGCCTCGACCAGCGGCGCCAGCGCCAGCAGTTCGGCGGCGGACACCGCGAGCCGCGCCGGCGCGCGCTTCGGCTGGCGATAGCGATCGAACTGGTACGCGCCCAGGGCCCAGCCCAGCGCCGCCTGCTCGCGGTTGTCCAGCACGCCTTCGTCGGCGAGGTGGTAGCTGGCCTCGGGCAGGCCGAACGGCAGCGCGGCCAGCGCCGCCAGCGGCTGCTGAGGCTCCACCCCGACCAGCACGCGCACCAGCTTGCCGGCCGTATCGGACAGCAGCGCGAACGTGCCCGGCGCCGCCTGGAAACCGCTGTCGCCCAGCCAGCGCTTCTGCGCGGCGGTCAGCCGCCGCCTGCTCGCGGCGTAGTGCGCGGCGTCGGTGGTTTCGATGGCGATGCTGTGGCGGTTGCCGGACTGGCGTTCGATCAGGGCGGACATGCGGATTCCTTCGGACTTGCGCCGGCTGTGCTGCCGGACTCGACGAATGGCTTTCGGCGACGGGCCAAAACGCCAATGATGCGCGCAATCGCCGCCGCTTGCCTACACGCCGCTGCCGGGAGATCTACGGGCGGGAGATCTACGGGATGGGGTGCTGCGCTTCGAGCCAGTCGGCCAGCGCGGTCATGTCGCGCAGGTCCAGTTCGGGCGGCTCGCCCATGTCGTCGGGCCAGCGGGCGCCGTCGCGATTGAGCCAGGCGGTGCGCAGCCCGGCGTCGCGGGCGCCGGCCATGTCCATCGACGGATCGTCGCCCACGTGCAGGATCTGTTGCGCAGGCACGCCCAGCCGCTCGGCGGCGGCCAGGAAGATCCGCGCATCCGGTTTGGCCATGCCGCTGTCGCGGGCGCAGATGTGATGGGCGAAATGCGCGTGGATGCCGATGCGCTGCAGGTCGGCGTTGCCATTGGTCAGGCTGGCCAGCGGCCAGCGCGCCGTGATCCGCTGCAGCGCGGGCAGGCTGTCCGGAAACAGCTCGACGCTGTTGCGGGCGGCGAAATAGATTTCCCACAGCGCGTCGATCGGCGCGTCGGCCACCCCGCAGCTGGCGAACGCGTGTTGCAGGGTGAGCTGGCGCTGGGTGGTGAAGTCGTGCGCCAGGTCGAGCCGTTCGGCGGCGACCCGGGCGCGCAGCTCGCGCATCGCCTCGATCGGCCACGACCGCGCCACCTCGGGATGGTGTTGCCGCAGCCAGGCATCCACCGCCTGGTCGGCGCGTTCCAGGGCCGGCAGCACCGGCCACAAGGTGTCGTCCAGGTCCAGCGTCAGCGCGAGTATCGGCGCCACGCCGTGCTCAGAGCTTGCTGATGCGCAGCACCTGGCCCAGCTTGATCTGGTCGCCCTTCAGGTGGTTCCACTCGCGCAGCTGGGCCACGTCGACCGAGTGGCGCTTGGCGATCGTCGACAGCGTGTCGCCCTTGACCACCTTGTACGTCGTGGTGGTCTGGCTGGTGCTGGCGCTGACCTTGCCGAAATTCGCGCTGTCGTTGCGGCTGACCGTGGTGGCGCTGCCGCTGGCGTGCGCCGTGCTGGTCACGCTGACGCCGCTGACGCTGCCCTGGATCTTGCTCAGGCGCGCGTTCTGCTTCTTGTCGTCCTCGCGCTTTTCCAGCGCCATGCGCGCGGCCAGCGTATCGGCCGAGGTGGGCGCGATGGCGGCGCGTGCCGCGTAGGTGGCGCCCGGCGCCGACACCGGTGTGCCATGCGGAACGCGCGCGCCGACCTCGGCCAGGATCGTGCTGCGGCGCGAGCTGTCCAGCGCGACGAGCGCGCCGCCGTCCTGGTACGGCAGCACTGCGTGCTTGCGCAGCGCGGCCTTGCCCGGCTCGCTCTGCACGAAGTCGACGAAGGCCTGCGCCTGGCTCGCCTTCGGGCTGCTCGGGTTGGTCACCAGGTACAGCGGGATGAACAGCGGATAGCTGCCGTCGGCGATGTTGGCCACGGTGGCCCGCTTGCCGTTGACCGGAATCGCCTTCAGCTTCGGGTTGCCGCTGATGCCGGACAGCGTGGCCACGCCCAGGCCGTTCGGGTTCAGCGCGATGCCTTCTTCCAGCTTGCGCGTGTTGACGTACAGCCGTGGCGCGGCCACCGGCTGGTTGCCGCGGCCGAACAGCAGGGTGCGCAGGCTGTATTCCACGCCGTCGCCGGGGCTGGCCACCGCGTACACGTCGATCGGCGCGTTGCGGCCGCCGACCTCGCTCCAGTTGTGGATCTTGCCGTAGTAGATGTCGTGCACCTGCTTCAGCGTGAGCCCGCTGATCGGGTTCGACGACTGGGTGATGATCACCAGGCCGTCCCACGCCACCGGGGTGAAGGTGAGGCGGGCGTTCTGCGCGCTGTTGTCGGCCGGGCGTGCGCTGCCGGCCAGGTCGGCGGTGCCGCTGGCGACCGCGTCGATGCCCGAGGCGGTGTTGAACGGCTGCAGTTCGATGCGGCCATGGCCGCTCTTCTCCCACGCGGTGGCCACTTCGCCGACCACGCCGTTGGCCGTCGCCACGTCACCACGCCAGATCAGGCTGCTCTTGGCCGGCGCACTCGCCTTCGCCTTGGGATGGCTCTTGGCGACGGCAGGAGTGGTGAGGCAGGCCCCGATCAGGGCGACGGACAGCAGGCGGACAAGACGAACGGACATGGTGGCGGAGAACCCCGGCATGATGATGGTTGGATGTTATGGACGCGAGTATGGCGCCTCGCGGGCGCACGCAGGCTGAAGCGATGCGGGTATTTCATCGGCCCGGGTGCGGAACATCAAGCACTTTCATGCATTTGCGCTCCCTCGGCGGCCCGGGCTGTGCGCCGGAACACGCGTCGGGAGCGATCCCCGCCACGCTTTTTGCTGAACGGGCGGGCCTCGTTCAGTTGATCACCACGTAGCGGGTGCCGTCGTCGCCGGCCACCACCAGCACCAGCTGGCGCGGCTTCACCCCGGCGAGCCCGCGCAACACGTGCAGGCTGGTGATGCGCTGGCTGCCCACGCCGATCACCACGTCGTCGGTGCTCAGGCCCGCGCGCGCGGCGCGACTGCCCGGCTGCACCGCGCTGACCGCCACGCCGTACCAGCCCTGGTTGCGCTGCTCCTGGCTCAGCTCGCTGAAGCGCACGCCGGCCAGCCGCGGATCGAGTTCGCCGCCCTCGGCGGTGGCCAGCTTCTCGGCGGTGAGCGTGGCGCTGACCTCGCTGAGCTTGCCCTCGCGCAGCACGCCCAGTCGCAGCGTGCTGCCCAGCGGCAACAGGCCCTCGGCATTGTTCAGTTCCTGCACGGTATGCAGCGGCTTGCCGTTCAACGTGGTCAGCACGTCGCCCGCCTGCAGGCCGGCGCGCTCGGCGGCCGAACCGTCGCGCACGCCGGTGACCAGCACGCCATCACGATCCTTCAGCTGCAGCGCGCTGGCGATGCGCGGCGTGATCAGCTGGGTCTGCACGCCCAGGCTGCCGCGCTGCACCTTGCCGTGCGCCAGCAACTGCGCCATCACCTCGCTGGTGAGGTTGCTGGGGATCGCGAAACCGATGCCGACATTGCCGCCCGAGGGCGAGAAGATCATCGTGTTGATGCCGACCAGCTCGCCGCGCAGGTTGACCAGGGCGCCGCCGGAGTTGCCAGGGTTGATCGAGGCATCGGTCTGGATGAAGTTCTGGTAGCCGCCCACGCCCGAAAAATTCCGGCCCGACGCATTGCTGCCCAGCCCGGAGCGGCCCAGCGCCGAGACGATGCCGGCGGTGACCGTCTGGCCCAGCCCGAACGGGTCACCCACCGCCACCACGTAGTCGCCCACCTGCAGGCGCGAGGAGTCGGCCAGCGGCAGCGCCTGCAGTTTCTGGGCGGGGATCTGCACCACCGCCACGTCGGTGGGGGCATCGGTGCCGACCAGCTTGCCCTTGAACGTGCGCCCGTCCTGCAGCGTCACGCTGATGTCGTCGGCGCCGCCGACCACGTGGTTGTTGGTCAGCACGTAGCCCTTCGCCGCGTCCACGATCACGCCCGAACCCAGGCTCTGCTCGACGCGCTCGCGCGGCGCGCTGGGCAGGCCGAAGAAGCGCCGCATCATCGGGTCGTCGAAATACGCATCACGCACCGGCACCCGCGTGGTGGTGGAGATGTTCACCACGGCCGGGGTCACCCGGGTCAGCATCGGCGCCAGCGACGGCATCGGCTGGCCGTCGACCGCGGCGGGCAGGCTGGCGGCGTGGCCGGCCAGCGGGGCCAGCGCCACGAACAGCGCGGCCAGCGCACCGCCAAGCCAGCGCGCCGGGCGTGAAGATGAGTGCGACATGGGTCCTCCTTGGGCATCGATGACGGCGCTGCTTCGACCGGAACACCGCGCCACGGTTCCGCAACGCCGATGGCTGTCGTGGGACTTTACATCGGTCGACGTCGGGGTTAACTTGCCTACCCGGTAACAACCACAACATCTTGTGTCGAGAACTTGGCGCTTTAACTAGCACTGGTGTCGAACATCGCACTCTTGAGGGGGAGTCGTTGTTGTCGGGAAAGCGTTGGCAGCGCAGGCCGGAGGGCATCCTCACGGGCTTGCGCCGCCATCGAAACAGTCATGCGCGGCCCAGCCGCCACACATAAAAACAACGCCGGCCGAAAGGCCGCAGCGAGAGGTTCCAGAAGCCGATGAGCACATCGAGTGCCCCAGCCGCCAGTTCCGCCACCGGTCGTGATGCCGTCGTGGAAATTCCCCTGCAACCCGCGTCCTGGGACATCTGGGACAAGAAGTACCGGCTGAAGGCGAAATCCGGCGAGCCGGTCGACGCCACCATCGACGAGACCTACCAGCGCGTGGCGCGTGCCCTGTCCGACGTGGAAGCCACCGACGAGCTGCGCGCCCACTGGTACGAAAAGTTCCTGTGGGCGCTGCGCCGCGGTGCGATCCCGGCCGGCCGCATCACCTCCAACGCGGGCGCGCTGGCGCACAAGCCGGCCACCAGCACGATCAACTGCACCGTGTCGGGCACCATCCACGACTCGATGGACGACATCCTGGAGAAGGTCCACGAAGCGGGCCTCACCCTGAAGGCCGGCTGCGGCATCGGCTACGAGTTCAGCACCCTGCGTCCGCGCAACGCCTACGTCTCCGGCGCCGGCGCGTACACCAGCGGCCCGCTGTCGTTCATGGATATCTACGACAAGATGTGCTTCACCGTGTCGTCCGCCGGCGGTCGCCGCGGCGCCCAGATGGGCACGTTCGACATCAGCCATCCCGACGCCAAGGAATTCATCCGCGCCAAGCGCGAAGACGGCCGCCTGCGCCAGTTCAACCTGAGCCTGCTGATCACCGACGGCTTCATGCAGGCGGTCGAGCACGACCAGGACTGGCCGCTGGTGTTCCCGGTGCACGTCAAGGAAAAAGGCGAGGTCGACGTCAATGACCCGGCCCAGGTGGTGTGGCGCGAGTGGCCCACCCACGAGAACTATGTGGACCGCGAGGACGGCCTGGTCGCCTGCAAGATCTACGGCCACATCCGGGCGCGGCACCTGTGGGACATGATCATGGTGTCCACCTACGACTATGCCGAGCCGGGCTTCATCCTGATCGACAAGGTCAACGAGATGAACAACAACTGGTGGTGCGAGCACATCCGCGCCACCAACCCCTGCGGCGAACAGCCGCTGCCGCCCTACGGCTCCTGCCTGCTCGGCTCGGTCAACCTGACCAAGTTCGTGCGCGACCCGTTCGGTCCCAAGGCCAGTTTCGACTGGAACGAGTACCGCGAAGTGGTCAAGGTGTTCACCCGCATGCTCGACAACGTGGTCGAGATCAACGGCCTGCCGCTGGAACAGCAGCGCAACGAGATCATGGGCAAGCGCCGCCACGGCATGGGCTTCCTGGGCCTCGGTTCCACCGTGACCATGCTCAAGCACAGCTACGGCAGCGCCGAGGCGGTCGCCTTCACCGAGGAAGTCTCGCGCGAGATGGCGGTGGCCGGCTGGGAAGTGGCGCTGGAACTGGCGAAAGAGAAGGGCGCCGCGCCGGTGCTGCTGCGTGACTTCACCGTCACCGGCGACATGCTGCGCAAGCGCCCGGAAATGGCCGCCGACGGCTACAAGGTCGGCGACAGCATCCCCGGCCGCGTGCTGCACGCGAAATACAGCCGCTACATGCAGCGCATCGCCACCGTGGCGCCGAACCTGGTCGAGCAGCTGGCCGAAACCGGCGCGCGCTTCACCCACCACACCTCGATCGCGCCCACCGGCACCATCTCCTTGAGCCTGGCCAACAACGCCAGCAACGGCATCGAGCCCAGCTTCGCGCACAGCTACTCGCGCAACGTGATCCGCGAAGGCAAGAAGTCCAAGGAAAAGGTCGAGGTGCTCAGCTTCGAGCTGCTGGCCTACCGCGCGCTGATCAATGCCGAGGCCAAGCCGTATACCGAAGAGGCCGGCAACAAGCTGCCGGACTACTTCGTGGCGGCCGACGACATCAGCCCGAAGCAGCACGTCGACATCCAGGCCGCCTCGCAGAAGTGGATCGACTCGTCGATCTCCAAGACCGCGAACGTGCCCACCGACTACCCCTACGAAGACTTCAAGGACATCTACTTCTACGCCTACAAGCAGGGCCTGAAGGGATGCACCACGTTCCGCTTCAACCCGGCGGCATTCCAGGGCGTGCTGGTCAAGGATTCCGATCTTGAAAACACCCTCTACCGCTTCGAGCTGGACGACGGTAGTGTTGTCGAACTGAAAGGCAATGAGCAGGTGGAATACGACGGCGAGATGCATTCGGCCGCCAACCTCTTCGATGCCTTGAAGGAAGGGTATTACGGCAAGTTCTAGGCACACACGCAGCTCGCACCGAGGTGTGCGGTGTTCCCCCAGGAGGCGTCGATTCCCGAAAGGCCGCGTCACGTATTGACATCAATTCGGAGGGGAACACCCGCATGTCCATCGATAACGAAGTTGAAGCAAGCAGCACGCCCGTAGCCGTCGAAGCACCGGCCGTCACCCTCCCGGTCCTGCCGGAGGTGCCCGCGGCCGCTCCGGCGGCCGCGCCGGTGGCGGTGAAGAAGACCGCCGCCAGGAAGAAGGCCGCGCCGAAGAAGGCGGCTGCAAAGAAGGCGGCTCCCAAGAAGGCTCCGGCGAAGAAGGCTCCGGCGAAGAAGGCTGCGGCGAAGAAGGTCGCTCCCAAGAAGGCTGCCGCGAAGAAGGCGGCTCCGAAAAAGGCCGCCAAGAAGGCAGCTGCCAAGAAAGCGGTGAAAAAGTCGGCACCGAAGAAGGCGGCACCGAAGAAGGCTGCAAAGAAGGCTGCACCGAAGAAAGCCGTGAAAAAGGCCGCCGCGAAAAAGGCAGCCCCCAGGAAGGCCGTGAAGAAGGCCGCCGCGAAAAAGGCGGCGCCGAAAAAGGCCGCAAGGAAGGTCGCAAGGAAAGCTGCCAAGGCGGTCAGGAAGAGCGCCCCCAAGGTCGCAAAGAAGGTCAGCAGCAAGAAGTCGGCCAGCAAGAAGGCCGCACCGAAAAAGGCGGCAGTCAAGAAGTCCGCCAGCAAGAAAGCCGTCGCCAAGACGGCAAAGAGGTCCACTGCCAGCAAGAAGGCGAGCGTCAAGTCGGCACGCCCGGTGAAAAAGGCTGCCGCCAAGAAGGCCGCTGCAAAACGCAAGTAAGCAACACCGCATCCGGCCCGGCCATGCGCCGGGTCGGATGACTTTCCGTCCCAGGCCGTGTGCAACCCGGCACCCATAACTCCAAGAACAACGAAGCGAACACCATGGCAATCAAGATCGAAAAGAAGATCACCGGCTACAACGTGGTCAAACCCGAAGACAAGGTTGCCAGTGCGGCCGTTGCCGCCGTGAAAGACGCGCGAGTCAGCGATAAAGCCAGCGAACCCAAGCAGGCCGAAGTGATCCAGATGCACGAAAGTGTCGAGCGGCCGGAAACCCTGGTCGGTTCCACCTTCAAGATCAAGTCGCCGCTGTTCGAACACGCCCTGTACGTCACCATCAACGACATCGTGCTCAACGCCGGCACCAGGCACGAGCAGCGCCGCCCGTTCGAGATCTTCATCAACTCGAAGAACATGGACCACTTCCAGTGGATCGTGGCGCTGACCCGGCTGATGTCCGCCGTGTTCCGCAAGGGCGGCGACGTCACCTTCGTGGTGGAAGAGCTGAAAGCCGTGTTTGATCCGCGTGGCGGCTACTTCAAGTCTGGCGGCGTGTATATGTCCAGCATCGTGGCCGAGATCGGCTCGGTGGTGGAGCAGCACATGAAGAACATCGGGCTGATCCACGATCCGGAGATGGATGCGGCGACGCGGCAGCTGATTGCCGACAAGCGGAAAGCCTACGAGGCGGCCAGCGCAAAGACCGAAGCCAGTGCCACCACTGGGACAACCGCTACCGATGCGCTGACGTTTCCCCCGGGCTCGATGATGTGCGACAAGTGCAACACCAAGGCCCTGGTGCTGATGGACAACTGCCAGACTTGTCTGAACTGTGGGTATTCGAAGTGCGGGTGAGTGGGAAACTGAGAGTATGAAAGGCGGCAGCAATGCCGCCTTTTTCTTGAAAACAGGACGCATATGATTAAGCCGGATGCTATCAATACATACTTCGCTGCACGGCCAGAGGAGCGCGCGCTCGCTGAACACCTCGACGAGGGGTTCGATATTACTTTTGGTAATGCACGCGGCGACAAGGCGTTTTGGCTGGCTGATCCAAAACAGCATATGCGAGAGCGCTTTGGTCTCCAGAATGAAGTTCTCGTTATCTACTCGCCGCAAACAACGTCAGACGCTCGAATACTTACGTCCATCGAGCAGATAATGCGGAGTCCTGATTTCAAACATCGCCTTGATAAAGTGTTGGTACTTGTCGTGCATGCGGGGGCTAAAGGCCCCACGACGGCCTTGCTTGAGTCCGACACTGATAGGGTGTTAATCGGCTTAAACGTAAGTGAGCTACTTGATCCCACTCGGGGTAGCCTATTCTTGCGTGCGAGGATCGCTGAAAGGTTTGGCAATATCGACCTTCTTGGAATGACATCGCCGATCGGTTCGGACAAGTACTTTTTCGGGAGGGATGCCTTGGTTCAGGAACTGGTTCAGAACGTAGCCAGCAAGGGCCAAAACAGTGGTCTCTTTGGATTGAGAAAGACCGGAAAAACCTCGGTTTTGCACGCGATGAGGCGCAGGTTGGATGCTCAGGGCGTTATCTCTGACTATGTGGACTGTCATAACCCCGGGCTCCACGCGGCACGATGGTGGCAAGCGCTAGAGAATATAGTTGAGCGACTAAGCATCAAAGCACGCGGTGAGTTCCACAAAGAAGTCGCATTACAACTAAACTACGGCCCGCATAATTGCGGGACTAGATTTTCCTCAGATATTTCGGAGATCGTAGGAGCCGCGGGATGTGGCGTCGTTCTATTGCTGGACGAGATCGAATTTATTACCCCAAAACTTAGCGGCGCTCTCGGTGCTCACTGGGACGAGGACTTTGTGCCATTCTGGCAAACCATCCGCGCTACACATCAAGAACTGATGGGGCGGTTAACATTTGTACTTGCTGGCGTAAACCCGTCTGCTGTTGAGAACACCTCCTTCGATGGGTTGCCAAACCCCATCTTTCAGCTGGCTCAGCCCAAGTATCTTGAACCGTTCAATGATGAAGCTGTCCGTAAAATGCTTCGTTTTTTTGGGCGCTATTCCGGGGTATTTTTTGACGAGCCGGTTATCCCGTTTCTTACGAAGCAGTTTGGTGGTCATCCTTTTCTGATACGTCTGGCTGCCAGTGAAGTGTGGTCGAGAGGCAACAAGAACGACCCTGCTAAACTGGAACGTCTTAATGTTCCAGACTTTCAAGCTGACTCGGCGCACATAAGGGTGCGTTTAATGCAGCCAATCAAAGACATCCTTCTATCCCTTGTTTGGTGGTACCCGGAGGAATATCAACTGCTGCAAATCCTCGCCGACGGAGATGCTAGCTTTGTTGCGGAGTACTTGTCCGCCGAGCCTAGTAACTTTGTTCGGTTTGCGCGTTATGGCCTTCTGGATGAAGGCACGAATGACTTTGCCATTGACGATATCAAACTCTTCCTAAGGGAATACGGCGAGTCCTACAAGGCAGAGATCTCGCCATTTGCCCGCTCTGAAATTGCCCCGGACCTCCTTCCCGCGGTACCTGATCTTGAAGCCCTTGGGCGCTTGTTCGAAAAGCGGTGTGAGGTTGAGGTTTCATTACGGCGGGCGATTGTTATGTACGTAGGAATCAACCGCAGTTGGGACGAATCGCTAATGGCGAAGGACTTGGTCAGAGGGCTCAAGCGGAGGAGCGATCGACCCGATCCGGTAGCGTTGTTTGAGGGAAGAAAAGTCAAGGATGTCATGGAGGATCTCTACACCCTTGATTTGAGAAATATCGTTCTTGAAAGCTGGGGTGTTCTTGGGCCGCTTTTTGGCGGTCACAGACAGCGCTTCGAGATGAATATGGACACGATAAATGTGGCAAGGCGCCACGATGGCCATACGAAGAGCGTAACACCTGAACAAATGGAGGACTTTATGAATAGCTATGGGTGGCTCAGTCGGCATCTAGCGAAAGTTCCGGTTTAAGCCAAATTTGCGTTTCCGACGGAATTAAAGGGGGCGTGGCTAATTAAGTTCGTTTGTCGTCTGGCAAGCGAGAAACCGGGCGGGCTTCGTTTGCGACGTCACTCTTTCGAAGCGGCGATTTTTGGGAGCAGCAGAAACCCGAGCCAGTAGCGTACCTTTCGTATCTGGCGATCCTGAGCGTCGCCGCCAAACCGCCAATCACCAAGGAAATCAACGTGAACAGAATCGCCCCCTTCTTCGGCATCCTGCTTGCAGCCATGGCAGCGAGCGCGGCGGCTGCTTCAGGCGCGGGCAGCGCTGCCTCCGACGAGCTTGCGTTGACCAGGACGGTTACCCGCCTGGATGCCGGCTTGTTCGATACCTTCAATCATTGCGACACCCCCGGGGAGCTGCAAAAGCATGCGGGTTACTTGGCGAAGGATCTTGAGTTCTATCACGACAAGGGTGGTGTGACCTGGACGCGCGCCGCCTACCTCGCCAACACGGAAAAGAACGTGTGCGGACATTTCCGGCGCGAACTCGTCCCCGGCAGTCTCGAAGTCTTTCCCATCAAGGATTTCGGTGCGATCGAGCAAGGCTGGCACAAGTTCTGCGACCTGAAGACCGGCCAGTGTTTTGGCGAGGCCAAGTTCCTGATCGTCTGGCGACAGCAGGCCGGGAAATGGGAAGCGACCCGCATCTTCAGTTACGGCCATCGGCCGATCGTGTCTCCATAGAGGCATCACCCTTTCTGCGTCGGGGAGTCGGGCCTTGGAACTCTCGTGTCCGTTGGTCGAGTCGCGGACAGTTGCGCAGGAGATCCGGGTTGCCGGCGGCATGCCGTCTCGGCGCCCCGGGGCTGGGCACGCTCCCGCGGCGTGACTGCGATACCGCCTGGCGAGTAGTGTTCTCTGTCTCTGAAAGACTTGGTCACGGCAGATGCAGTATGCGGCCTGGCGCATTGACCACTACGACATCGTGGAGCTGGGCGCGACGCACTGGCGACACAATGCCGGTGCCTTGCCGCCACACTTGAACCGGCAGTTGACGCCGTCCTGAGCAGACGAAACCGCGAAACCGGATGGAGGGATGCCTTTGCCCGATGCATGCGCGTCCCTTCCCGCATGAATCCATGTAAGGTCGCCCGATGCTTCGAGACGCCCATCCTGCCGACTTTCCCGCGATCCTCGCCCTCAACGAGGCTTTCGTCGCCGTGCTCAGTCCGCTGGACGCAGGGCGCCTGGCGCAGCTGCACGAGCAGGCGGCCGTGCATCGGGTGGTCGAGCGGGAAGGCCGGATCGAGGCTTTCCTGCTCGCCTTCCGCGAGGGCGCGGATTACGACGGCGCCAACTACCGCTGGTTCGCACAGCGCCATGCGCGCTTCCTGTACGTGGACCGCATCGTGGTCGCTGGTGGCGGGCAGGCCGGGGGCATCGGCAGTCGGCTCTATGCCGATGTCCGTGCGCTGGCCTCGGCGGACGCGGTGCCGCTGATCGCCTGCGAATTCGATATCGACCCACCCAACCCGGCCTCCGCACGTTTTCATGCCAGGCAAGGCTTCCACGAAGTCGGGCAACGGCGGGTCGACGGCGGCAAGGTGGTGTCCATGCAGGTGCTCGACGTACCGGCCTGACCCTGGCGATCGTCGATCCACGGTGACGGAATGGGACTCATGAAGCAGTCGTCAAGCCTTCACTGGATGGTTGGATTGCTTGGTGTCTTGTCCTGTCTGACGGCATCGGCCTGGCCCGCGCCGAAAGCGCCACCGGCCGCGTGCGTCGTGGATGGCGAGACGTGGAGCCTGCCGCCCTGCGCGATGGAAACCCGACATGGCCACGCTTACGTGGCGGCACGCTACCTGCCGAAGCTCTTCAGTGGCAGCCACGAGCATCTGGTGGCGAGGATGCTTCCCGACAGTGGCTGGTCATACATCGATCGAAGCGGGAAAGTCGTGGTGCGTCACGTGGCGGCGATGGACAACGATGCCGGCGCGTTCCACCACGGACTGGTTCGCGTCAATCAGGCTGGCAAGTGGGGGCTGGCGGACGAGGAGGGAAGGTTGGTCGTGCCGCCGAGTTACGACGGCATCCTCGACTACCAGCCAGGCGTGGGATGGAGAGCCTGCACCGGATGCCGCTCGAAGACGGATGGTGAACACAGCTGGTTCGAAGGAGGCGACTGGATCACCCTGGATTGGCGCGGAAGAGAAGTTCGATGAGCCGATGTCCTCGGGGAAGAAGAAGCGTATAAACGGCGAATTGGAATGCATGGCGTCCTGACGTTTTCAGCATTTCAATGCCATGGCCTTTGCCAGGCGGGTGTCGACGAGTTCGCGTGAGCCAACAGGGAGATCGAAATGGCAGTGATCTGGGGCGAGAAGATAGGCGGAAAGCACGGTTCGATGACGGCGGAAGACATTGCCGCGTTCATCACTTCCAAGGTCGGGGGCGGGTCGCCCGCCTGGAAGGCAAGTCTTCTGACGGCGGCAGGCAACGTGCTCGGTCACGACGGACGCAGCAATGGTTCGGTCGTTCGGCACAATGGCAAGAGCATCCGCCATATCACCACGGGCAAGGGCGCCGGCCACGTCACCCTGTTCTTCACGCTCGAGCCCGGCGAGGTCGGCAGCGTGATCGGAGTGGGCTCGCACCACGACGAAAAGGGCGCTTCGTACGACATCGACTGGCACACGCCCGGATGGGTCGTCGGCAAGCGGGTGAATTTGTAGGCCGCAGGGTCAGGGGCGCCGCCCGGTAGAGGGGTCGGGACAGAGGGTCAGGTTCATCAGCCGCATGCGGTCAATGAACCTGGCCTGTTTGCGCATGGGTTCACCCGGGCAGGTCGGCTTCCCGTCTCGACGGTGGTTGAAGATCCGCGGGTGGCGATGGATTGACCACGGGAATAAAGGGGCGCAGGTCATCAAGTCGATTTGTTGTTCGCTCCCATTGTTGTCTGCTTGTGGAACGCACTTCGGAAAAACGCCATTCATCAGGAGCACGGACATGCCCAGGATATTCGTGAAGTTTCAGGATCAGAAACACGTTGAACTCGCTGCAGGTCCCGATGCTACCTTCCGCAGCGTGGTCGAGCAGGCGTACCGAGAGCTTTGGCCCCATGACGAACTCCCGCCAGACGACCAGCTCAAGATTTTCTATGAAGGCAAGCTTGTCGCAAAAGCTGCGCTCACGCTGGGCGACCTGAATGTCCAGGCGTACAAGACGATTTCCGTCGAGCTTCCCGCTCGCCGGGAAGATGCGCCGATCGACAACGTATTGGCGAAGCTGCAGGCCTTCCTGCGGCTGTCGGCCGGAGAACTTGGCCCGGACGAAATGACGTTCATCGGCATCGGTTGCTTCGACCATGGACATGGCGAAGATTCGATCAAGCGCCAGCAATGCCCCGATTCGCTGCTCCAATACTGTATCCGGCAGCGGGTCGACTTGAACCTGATACTGGTCGACCCCGGCTTCGCGGATACCACGGGCAGGTTCCGGCAGATCTACGACATGCCGGGGTGGCGGCTTCAGTTCGTGGAGGAGGGCGGCCGGATTCGGCAATACAGCTACACCCCCTCGGTGACGGCCGGCGCGTGCGATGTCTGGCTCACCGTGTTCGCCACGGGCATTGCCGAATACACGCTGGAGCTCGCCGGCCAGGGCAAGCTCATCGGCGGCATTTCCCTGCCGGACGTCTTCGCCGCCGCGGGCGGTCCCCACCATCCGGGTGCCTGCGTCATCAGCGGCAACTTCTATCTGGCGCCCGCCGATGCGAGCCAATACTTCACGCGGGGATCGCAGCAGGTCATTGCCGCGGCGGGATTCACCCACAACCCCTAGGGGGCGGCGTGCGTGGGGGCATTGCCGCGTCATCCGCCTGGCTTCCCACTGCTCTCAGTTGTCATGCGGGTTCGGCGCAAGAGCAGGCCTGCTGACGAGCAGGCGAAGGTATCCGGTGCCGGAGTCAGTTTCCCGTGGCCTGATGGCGCTTGCCCGTGACATCATTCGCCACCCACCACCCCTGTCTTCAAGAGGCTTGCATGAAGGTTCCGTTCTCGGGCGGCTGCGCCTGCGGCAGCATCCGCTACGCGTGTTCCAGCGAGCCGCTGGCCATGCTGAACTGCCATTGCCGCGATTGTCAGCAGTCGAGCGGCGCACCGTTTGCCTCGGGCGTGGTGGTGCCGCGGGCGTCCGTCGACGTCACGGGCTCGCCACAGGAATATGCGGTTCGCGTATCCAGCGGTCTGCTGGTCACGCGGAGCTTTTGCGCCCACTGCGGCAGCCCCTTGTTCACCGCGGGTGAGGCAAGGCCGGATTTCATGTCCATCCGCTTCAGCAGCCTGGACGACAGCGGTGGCTTCCGGCCGGCACTGGACATCTGGACGTCCAGTGCACCGTCATGGGTTTGCCTGGACGAAGCCCTGCCGCATTTTGCGCAGTCGCCGTCCACGCAGAAGCAGGCGTAGCGGAACCGCATTCACCGAACCGCTTGCGGACAGGATCGCATCGGCCCAGCGACGTTCTTCGGGGGGCGAGCTGAGGCCAGGCACTTCAGCAGCGACGCTTGCCAATGGCCGTCCATGCCCGGCGGACGGCCATTCGATTCACTTCTTCAGCGTCGCCGGGGCGACGGTCGCCCATACATTGGGTGCATGCTGGCGCGTTGAGACAATGTAGGTGGTGCTGTTCCTTGAAAGCAGCCTGGAGTGATTGATCTCGAAGGAGCTGCCCTTGAAGCTGTTCAACCGATTTTCGAAGACGGCGGGATTGGCGATGGCCAGCACGTTCTTGGCGCCGGTCGCGCCATTCATCCATCCCCAATCGCGCACCACGATCGTCATCGTGCTGCCTTCGGTGGTGCTGTCGTAGCAGATGTTCGGTCGCGCGCTGCCGGATTTGCGCAAATCGGCATTGTGATGGAACCGTTCGATCTCCACCCAGGCGATGATCTGGTTCAGGGAGACGTCGCGCACGCCCATCTCGGGATAGGTATTGCGCGTGTAGGTCGGCGACAACAGGGTGTCATCCTTGAACGCGCAGAGATAGACGCGCGTCTTGTCGCATAGCGCAAACTCCTTCTGTGGGCCTTTTGCCGGCTGGATCAGGCAAAAGTCGGCCTTGCCGCTGCTGCGCAGGCGCGCGCGTTCGGCATCGGTCCAGTCCCTGATGTCGCCGGTCAGGGTCTTGTCGATTTCCGACAGTCGAAGCATGGGATAGGCGCACGAAATGTGGAAATCCATGCCGATGCTGTTGACCGTGAAATAGTCGTTGTCGGCGTTGCCTTTGCGGATCCACATCTTCCTGCTGGTTGCGGCGTCCTTCCACGGGTGCCATGGCTCGTCGACGTGCGCGGCCTTTCGCCAGTGCGCAAGGTCCGCCCGGCATCGCGCGCCGCCATGTTCGATGACCATTTTCGGGAGACGGTTGTCGCCTCGATAGAAGATGAGGTAATTGGGTGTGGTGTGGCGGTCGGTCGGCTGGGTGCTGGTGGCGCTCTGCAGGTCGAAGTCCGTTCCGAAGACGTGGCTGACCTTGGGGTCCTCGACGGTGCCTTCGCCGGTGTCGACGCCACCGGACTTCGCATCGACCGGCGGGAAGGTTTCGAAGCCCTCGTTGAGCAGATAGTCCAGTACCCCGAACGGAACCACCGCCGGGTCGATGGCGATCATTCTGGCGAAGTCGGTGGACAGGGATGCGGGAAATGTGAAGCCGGCCTTCTGCACCAGTTTCAGATTGTCCCGGGACAGCACGCTGTCGAGATCGAAAATAACGCTCAAAATGCGACCCATCGCTTCGGGTTGCGCCGATTTCTTCGCCTCGGTGAAGAAGTAGTTGAACCACCCGGCGTAGTCCAGGTTCTCCGTGGTCGTGCCGGTCTTGAGCACGGCGCTCTGCCTGGTGATGATCTCCGAGATCATGCGGAAGAAACTGTCGCCATAGTAGGCGCCCGACATCAGCTTCTTGGCCGCGGGGCCGGGAGGAGGCGGCGCGCCGCCGACCGTTGGCCTGGGCGGGGGTGGAAAGGCGCCCGGATCGATGGCGCGCAGGAAAGCGTCCCGCGCCTTGTTGGAAGCCTCGATGACGGATGGCGACAGGACAGCGGCCATGCTTACCTCCCCCGGGTACGTCGTGCAGGAAACGTGGCGAAGCATCTTCCGCCTGTCTTCCGGCATTTGCAAAAGGGGCCTGCAGGCGTGGCCATGAGGACGGTCGTCACGCCCACGGGCCAGTTGCGGAAGAGCGATGGCGCTCACACGGTCAGGCCGGCCTGATCATGGCCGGACATCAAGCCATGGACGTGAAGTACGATCGCGACACCGGTCACGGGGCGCGCGCATGGCGTGAATTTCCCTGTGGGAAACCGGCAAACGATGAGGAAGACACCATGGCGACGCACGACAGTGACGATATCGATCCCGCGGTGGCGCCTTCGGGCACCGGCTGCGTGGAATGTCTGCAGGCTGGCCAGTGGTGGTTCCATCTTCGCCGATGCGCCACGTGCGGACATGTCGGCTGTTGCGACACGTCGCCCAATCAGCATGCGACCGCGCATTTCCGCGAGACGGGCCACCCGATCATCACCAGCTTCGAGCCCGGCGAGGACTGGTTCTACGACTACCGCAGCGGTGCCACCTTCAACGGCCCGACACTGCGCGCACCGCACATGCACCCGCTGGATCAGCCGGTGCCCGGTCCCGCGGGACAGGTGCCGCGGAACTGGATGGATCTGCTCAACGACTGACGCGGGCCATCGCCGGAGTTCGCCCGGATGGCATGATTCGCCGGACGTGACTTCCCGGAGCCACCCGCGCAGGATGGCCGACCCGCCCACCGCAAGGACAGAACCATGGAATCGATCGGCGCCAACCTGAGCGAGATGCAGCGCACGCCGCTGGCGCCTGCGCACGTCGCCGCGTTGCGCGAGGCGGGCAGGCAGGTGAGCTACACGGCGGGCACGTACCTGGCGCGGCCCGGTCAGCTGGCCGATCGCTTCGTCTATGTCCTCGACGGCGAGATCGAGGTGGTCAACGCCTATACCGATGAGCGCCACCTGCCCTCGACGCTGGGGCCGACCCAGTTCATGGGCGAGATATCGTTCCTCAACGGCGGCAACGCCTCGATGGCGATGCGTGCCGTGCGCGACACCTCGGTGATCGAGGTGCCGCGTGCCACGATGCTGACCCTGATGTCGCGGATTCCCGAGATGTCGGACATCATCATCACCGTCTTTGCGGCGCGTCGCCGCCGGCAGATCGAGCAGCGGGACAGCACGCTGGTGCTGATCGGCGAGGAGCGCGACCGCGAGGTCCGCTGCATCGCCGAATTCGCCGACCGCAACCGCATTCCCTACGCCTCGCATGCGCTGGGCAGCACCGAGGCGGATGCGCTGGCTGCCACTTGTTCGCTGGCGCCCGGCCGGCCCGCGGTGATCTTCGGCCGCGACACCGTCATCGACAACCCGACGCCGGACAGGATCGCGCGCCTGCTCGGCCTGAACCTGGACCTGGTCGACGACGAGGATTTCGACGTGCTGATCGTGGGCGGCGGGCCGGCGGGCGTGGCCGCCGGCGTCTATGCCGGCGCCGAGGGCCTGTGTGCGCTGGTGACCGAGGACGTCGCCATCGGCGGCCAGGCCGGCACGTCCAGCCGGATCGAGAACTACATGGGTTTTCCCACCGGCATCTCCGGTGCCGACCTGGTCTGGCGCGGCCAGATCCAGGCGATGAAGTTCGGCACGCGTTTCGCCATGCCGCGCCGCGTGGCCCGGCTCGAAGCGCTGCCGGACGGCGGCTTCTGCGCCACCTTCGACAACGGCAAGCGGGTCCGGGGCAAGGCGGTGGTGGTAGCGACCGGCGTGCAGTATCGCCGCCTGCCGATTCCGCGGCTGACCGAGTTCGAAGGCGCCGGCGTGTATTACGCCGCGACCGATATCGAGGCCCGCTACAGCAAGGGCACCGAGGCGATCATCATCGGCGGTGGCAATTCGGCCGGCCAGGCCGCGATGTTCCTCAGCCGCACGGCGAGCCGGGTGCGCCTGCTGGTGCGCGGCCAGTCACTGGCCGCGTCGATGTCGAGCTACCTGTCGAGCCGGCTCGAGGCCGAGCCCACGATCACCATCGAGTACGGCGTCGAAGTCAGTGCGCTGCACGGCGACGACCACCTCGATGCGGTGACGATCCGCCATGCCGCCAGCGGCGCCGAAGAGACGGTGCCGAGCCGGGCGCTGTTCGTGATGGTCGGCGCTGCCCCCAATACCGACTGGCTGACGGATCTGGTCAAGCTGGACGACAAGGGCTTCGTGCTCACCGGCGAGGCGGTCGGCGCCAGCTCGCCGTTCGAGACTTCGCGGCCCGGCATCTTTGCCGTGGGCGACGTGCGCAGCGGATCGGTGAAACGCGTGGCCTCGGCCGTCGGCGAGGGCTCGGTGGTGATCTCCCGGGTCTGGGCCTTCGTCGACGCCGGCGGCTGAACTGACCAGTCGAAACAGGTCACCCGACCGAATCGCTCATCCTCCGATCCGTGCCCGGGGCGAGCGTGCGCACGATCAGCAGGGCCAGGAGCGGGATGGCGAGCGCGTAGACGTACTGCGTGCGTGACACGCCGATGCCGAAAGGAAACCAGATGCCCGGCACGCCGATCGGATCGAGCAGCTCGCCGCCGAACAGCCCGGCCATGATCGAGGCCAGCGTGAGCAGCGACAGGATTCGCAGCGGGCCGTGGCGCAGCATGCGCGCGGCGATGACGACGAACAGCGCGATCGCGCCCAGCCGGCTGCCGCTGGTCCAGCTCGCCGAGTGCGTCATGGCGCCGACCGTCCCGGCCATCGCCAGCGCGACGGTCAGCACATCGATGCTTCGCCACGGGCGCAGGCACCAGCGGTTCCAGGCCAGCAACCAGGCGGTGATCGTCGGCACCCACAGCACCGACGCCAGCCACGCGTAAGTGGTCAGGTCCTGCAGGTCGGTCCATGAAACGATCGCATTGTCGAGGCGCCTGGCTGCCGCAAGCGCCAGCGCGATGCCGGCGAAGATCAGGAAGCCCCTGCGCCGGCTGCGCGACCCGCAGGCCAGCGCCAGGCCGATCAGCGCCAGCATGGCGATCGGCTCGATCACGTCGACGATATAGCCGGCAATGGTTCGCTGCCATTGCACGCGGTGGAGTGCGGCGGCGATCGGCCGCGGTGCGAGGATGGGCGCGCTGTGCATGCCGCCGCCGGTGGCGCTGATCGCTGAAGCGGGAAGCATATAGGCGCGGACCGCGAGCACGCCGCGAGTGCCCGCCGCACCGGCGGGAAGGGCAAACCGCAGCGGCCGCGTGCCGACGAGGCGCGGGGCGGGACCGAGCTTGCCCGAGCCGCCCAGTCGCTGGCCGTTCCAGTACAGCTCGTAGCCGTCCTCGACGAGGGTGGGGCCGAGGATGTCCCACGCCGTGCTTCCCGCCGGCACCGTCACCGCGCGTCGATACCAGGCGTAGCCGCGATAGCCGGGATGGCCATGCGCCATCCAGCCGTCGACGTAATCGGGCAGGCCCACGTCGCCGTCGTGGCTGCCGGGCGGGGCGGTCATGTCCATGACTTCCCAGCCGGTATCGTCCATGTCGGGGTCGGCCCAGCGCGGATCGTCGCCGGCATGGAATCGCCAGGTGCCATCGAGCAGGGTCGCCGCCGCGCGCAGCGCCGGCGGATCAGGACGGCCACCGCTCGCCAGGTCGGCGATCACCACGATGAGTGCCATCAGCGTCGTCACGATGATGGCGACGATCAGTTTGCGTCGGGTGGCGTCCATCGACGGCACCGTGGACGGGGACTCAGCCCTGTTCGGCGGCGGGCATCGCCGCCGGGTCCATCCACAGCGCCGCCCACATGTGGCCGTCGGGGTCGGCGAGATCGCGCGTGTACATGAAGCCCATGTCCTCGGCCGGGTTCACGTCAGCCTGGCCGCCGTGGGCTGCCGCAGCTTCGTTCATCGCGTCCACCGCCGCGCGGCTGTCCAGCGCCAGCGAGAGCATCGAGTTGCAACTTCCCGCCGGCGGGAACGGCCGATCGGTGAACGTGCGCCACTTGGCGTGGGTGATCACCATCACGTGGATCGCCTCGCTCCACACCATGCAGGCGCCGCTGTCGTCGCTGAATTGCGGGTTCTGTTCGAAGCCCAGGGCGCGGTAGAAATCGACCGAGGCCTTGAGGTCGGCGATCGGCAGGCTGATGAAGATCTTCTTGGTCATGGCGGCATTCCCCGGGTGGCACGAAGTGTGGAGACTCTACGCTCGTGGAGCGTCGACTGTACGACGAACGACCCGCGGCCGAATCGACAAGCTCCGCGATGCGGCCAGGCATGCCCGGTGGCTCAGGACTTCTTGCCGCCGCCGTCCTGCTTGTTGACCGTGGCCCAGGCGATGCGCTCGGCGGTCTTTTCCGACTTGCCCTCCTTCTTCTCGCTCTGCTTGATGTGCGCGGCTTCGCGTTTCTGCTTGTCGGTGTACGACGACTTGTCGCCCTTGGACATGACGCTGCTCCTTCACGGGATGGAGCGAAGCACGCTAGGCGGCGCCGGGTTAACGCGAGGTGGTCGATCGACGACGATGGCGTCAAGGCGTCGACCGGGGACTCAGTGCGCCAGCGCCTCCTCCACCGCGCTGAACGCCGACTTCCCGCCGGTGCGCTCGTCCGGCATGCCGGTGGCGAACCACACCACGCCGGTGCCGCTGTTGCGGTCGACCCACAGCCCGGCCTGCAGTCCGTAGGCGGAACCGGAATGGCCGATGCGCGCCACGCCGTCGCCGAACGGGTCGTCACGGCAGCCCGGCACGGGCGTGGCGAGGGTCTGCACGGCCAGGCCGTAGCGACAGAAGAAGCCGGCATCGGCATCGCCGGTATCTTCTTCGTAGGTCAGGCCATTGCCGGCACGGTAGCGCCATTGCGGGGTGATCATCGCCTGCACGGAGGCGGGCTTGAGCAGGCGCCGGCCGTCGATGCTGCCGTTGCCCAGCAGCAGGCGGCCGATGCGGGCCAGCCCGTTGGCGGAAATGCGCAGGCCGCCCTGCGGCGAGAACAGCGCGCCGTTGTCGCCGGCTCGCCATGGCGACAGGTCGCAGCTGCCGTCGGCGGCCGGCGTCACCGGGCAATCGGGTTTGCGGCCATGGTTGTCGTCCTTCACCGGCTTGCCGTCCGCGTCGTACAGCACCACGGCGCGCGCCGCGGTCGCCGCGTCGCAGCGGTCCCAGTTGAAGCATCCGTGGATGCCCAGCGGCTGCAGCACCAGGCGTTCCATCAGCTGGTCGAAGCGCTCGCCGGTGGCGCGCTCCATGATCTGCGCCACCAGCGGAAAGTTGAGGTTGGTGTAGCGGAAGTAGGTGCCCGGCGCATGGCGGGTGTCCCACGCGCGCGGATCCTCGACGATGTCGCGCAGCTGGCCGCCCAGCGGCGTCTGCCAGTAGCCGGCCGCGTCGGTGAGGCTGGAGCGGTGCGACAGCAGCAGGCGCAGGGTGATCGGCGCCTGCGGAAACGCCGGATTGCGCAGGCGCCAGCCCAGCAGGTCGGAGGCGTCCGCATCCAGCTCGAGCTTGCCGGCCTCCACCAGCCGCATCACGCCCAGCGTGGTGACCAGCTTGGAGATCGAGGCAATGCGCACGGGATCGTCCGCGCTGAGCTTGCGGCCGGTGGCCTTGTCGGCCAGTCCATGCACCCGCGTGGCGGTGACGCCGTCGCGATCGAAGGCCACGCGCACGCTGGCCACGGGTTCCCTGGACGCGGGCCCGCCGGTCGCGGGCCTGTCCGCGCGGGCATCGGCGCAGAGAAGAAGCAGCAGGCAGACGATCCAGCGCAGGGCCATGACCCACTCCAGTCGGGGGAGACTGGCGAAAGATACTGCGGCTTTTCATGATGCGGGCGGGTGGGGCTATGCTGGATCGATCACTGCCGAGGATGAAGCCATGCCCGATACGAACACGCCGCGCATCGATTGCAGCCCAGCCACCGCCGCCGGGGCGTTCCATCACCGCCGCTGGCCACGTCGCGCCCTGCTGGTGGCGATGCTGACGGCGTTCGTCGCGCCGGCGCCGGCCCAGCAGGTCAATCCCGACGAGACCGGACATGAGCCGGCCAACACCCGCGAGGCCTTGCAGAACGCCAGGCCGGTGACCGCGAAGCATGCGATGGTGGTCAGCGCGCAGCACCTGGCCACGATGGTCGGCGTGGACATCCTCAAGCGCGGCGGCAATGCGGTGGACGCCGCGGTGGCGGTGGGTTTTGCCGAGGCCGTGGTGCATCCATGCTGCGGCAACATCGGCGGCGGCGGCTTCATGACCATCCATCTCAAGGACGGCCGCAACCTGTTCCTCGACTTCCGCGAGAAGGCGCCGGCGAGGGCCACGCCCACGATGTTCCAGGATGCCGCAGGCAACGTGGTCGAAGGCCGCAGCACCGACACCTATCTCGGTGTGGGCGTGCCCGGCACGGTGATGGGTTTCGACACCGCGCTGAAGGCCTACGGCACGATGTCGCTGAAGCAGGTCATCGCGCCGGCCATCAAGCTGGCCCGCGAGGGCTACATCCTCCAGCAGGGCGACGTCGACAGCCTGCGTTCCGGCAACGACGGCTTCGCGAAACATGCCAACGTGGCGGCGATCTTCCTCAACCACGGCAAGCCGTTCAAGGTCGGCGAGCGGCTGGTGCAGAAGGACCTGGCGCATACGCTGGAGCTGATCGCCAACGGCGGCAGCAAGGCGTTCTACCAGGGCCCGATCGCCAAAGCCGTGGTCAAGGGCAGCGATGCCAACGGCGGCATCCTGTCGTTGCGCGACTTCGCCGATTACACCGCGCAGTGGGAAAAGCCGATCCAGTGCGAATACCACGGCTACACCGTGGTGTCGGCGCCGCCGCCCAGCTCGGGCGGCACCACGCTGTGCCTGATCCTGCAGATCGTCAAGCCGTATCCGCTGGCGAAGTGGGGCTACGGTTCGGTGAACAGCGTGCACTACATCGTCGAGGCCGAGCGTCGCGCGTTTGCCGATCGCAACACCTACCTCGGTGATCCGGCCTTCGTGCAGAACCCGCTCGACACGCTGCTCTCGGACGCCCACGCGGCGAAGCTGCGCGCCACCATCAGGCCGGACAGGGCCACGCCGTCGTCGGAGATCACCGGCAGCCTCGGCGCACCGGAAGGCCATCACACCACGCACTATTCGGTGGTCGACAAGGATGGCAATGCCGTGTCCACCACGTACACCGTCAACT
This sequence comes from Rhodanobacter sp. IGA1.0, assembly GCF_040208325.1. Taxonomy (NCBI): domain Bacteria; kingdom Pseudomonadati; phylum Pseudomonadota; class Gammaproteobacteria; order Lysobacterales; family Rhodanobacteraceae; genus Rhodanobacter; species Rhodanobacter sp. IGA1.0. The sequence continues at coordinate 3,286,830 of NZ_CP157948.1, read as the reverse complement.
TCCTGTTCGGCAACAAGCAGATCGCGGGCGACACGGGGTTCTTCCTCAACGACGAGATGGACGACTTCACCGGCAAGCCGGGCGTGGCCAACGGCGCCGGCCTGGTGCAGGGCGTGATCAACCAGGTGGAACCGGGCAAGCGGCCGTTGAGCTCGATGACGCCGACCATCGTGCTGCGCGACGGCAAGCCGTTCATGCTTACCGGCAGCCCCGGCAGCGCCACCATCATCTCCTCGGTGCTGGGCAGCTTCCTCAACGTGGTCGACTTCGGCATGAACATGCAGCAGGCCGTCAACGCGCCGCGCCTGCACCAGCAGTGGTATCCCGACGTGGTCTACGCGGGGCAGGGCTTGCTCACGCCCGAATCGCAGCAGACGCTGGAATCGATGGGCTATACGTTCAAGCAGTTCAGCGGCGGTGCGGTCGAGGCAATCCTGCTCAACCCGAAGACCGGCCTGCTGGAGGGCGCCAACGATCCGCGTCGGCCGGCGGGGCTGGCGGCGGGCTATTAGTGATTCGGGGAAGCCTGAAACGGTGACCCGGCCCCGCTCGCGCTGAGCGTGGTCCGCGCACCTGCATCACGCTCCCGTTGCATCCTCGAAGGCAGGCTGGTGCCACTGCCGGATGAGGAATCACGATGGTTTCAGCGGTGCGATGGCGGCGGCGTCTGCTGTGGCTGGGCCTGGGCGTGCTTGCCACGTGCCTGGCGGGCATCGTGCTGCTCAACCTGTGGCCGCACACGCGCGGCCTGCAGCAGCGGATAGGCCACGTCAGCGCGGTGGAGAGCGTGCAGTTCCGGCGCGAGATGAGCGCGCTGCTGGGCACCGGCGTCAGCACGGGCAATGCGGTGCAGGACTTCCAGAATGGCGCGGAGATCTTCCCCGCGATGCTGGCCTCGATCCACGCGGCCCGGCGCAGCATCAATCTGGAAACCTACATCTACTGGTCCGGCAACGTCTCCAGGCAATTCGTTGCCGCGCTGACGGAACGGGCGCGGGCGGGCGTGAAGGTACGCGTGCTGGCCGACTGGGTCGGCTCCACCCGGATGAAGCAGGAGGTGATCGATGCGCTGCGCGCCGGCGGCGTGCGCTTCGAGTATTTCCATCCGCTGAGCTGGTACGCGATCGACCGCGTCAACAACCGCACGCATCGCAAACTGATGGTGGTCGATGGGCGCGTGGCCTTCAACGGTGGCGTCGGCATCGCCGACGCGTGGGATGGCGACGGCACCCAGCCGGACCACTGGCGCGACATGCAGTTCCGCGTGGAGGGCCCGGCGGCGGCGCAGATGCAGGCGATCTTCGGCAGCAACTGGCTGGCCACCACCGGCGAGGTCCTGCTCGGTCCGGACTACTACCCCGACATTCCCGCCAGCGGCGACCTCGACGTGCAGGCTTACGCCAGCTCGCCGCAGGGCGGCAGCCAGAACATGCAGCTGATGTACCTGATGGCGATCAACGGTGCGCGGCGCAGCATCGACCTGGAATGCGCGTACTTCGTGCCCGACGAGCTCACCCTGACCGCCCTGCGCGATGCGCTGTCGCGCGGCGTGCGCGTGCGCCTGGTGGTGCCCGGGCCCCACGTGGACAGCGCGGTGGTGCGCGATGCCTCGCAGGCGCAGTGGGGCGCCATGCTGCAGGCTGGCGCGCGGCTGTACCGCTACCAGCCATCGCTGTTCCACAACAAGCTGATGGTGGTGGACGGCTATCTGACCATCGCCGGCTCGGCCAACTTCGACAACCGCTCGTTCCAGCTCAACGACGAGTCCAACATGGCCATCTACGATCACGCGTTTGCCGCGCACATGCTCGGAGTGATCGAGCGGGACATCGGCCGCTCGCACGAGCTGACCCTGCCGCAGTGGCGCGCACGGCCATGGCGGCAGCGCGCCACCGACTGGCTGTCCTCGACCATGTCCGCGCAGCTGTAGCGACGATGGCCGAAGCGACACCGGAACCGCCACCCGGAAACCCGCATGCCCACGTCAACGAAGCTCGATCCGCGCGATTACGAAAACCTGGCCCGGGTGGCGCAAGGGCTGTCCGCCGCAGTGGACGAGCTCGGCGCCGAACGCCTGATCGCGGCGGGCCTGGTCCTGCACGTGGTCGCCAGCGAAGTCGCTCCGGCCTCCCTGCAGCTGAGTCCCGCCGGCCTGGCGCTGATCCGTTCCAGCGATCAGTGAGCCGGCAGCACGCGCCGCGAGAGTCGGCGGCTCGGCTCGGCGCTGCCAGGCGGGTGGGACAAGACGCGACAACGGGCGCATCGCGGTCGCCCGCATTGTCCGCGGCGCCCGCCGTGACCGACGCCGCATTGCGCAGGCTAGATGTTGGCGTCGTAGGGCTTTCCGGCGCGGCAGTTCTCGACCGCGTGCGCATCGATCTTCGCGTAGGGCTGCAGCGTCGTCACCGATTGCACCATGCGATCCTGGCTCTGCCGCACCTTGTCCAGCAGCTGGCAGAACTGCGGCGAGTGGACCATGGATTCGGCTTGCCGGCCGACCCTTTCGCCCGCCTCGTCGCCCCGACCGATCAGTGATGCAAGAAGCACCCGGCTCATCGCGTGATCGGTGATCTGCGCGGTGCCGGACAGGGTCAGGTCGACCAGTTCGATCACGGCCGCGCGGTAGTCACGGGTCAGCGCGCGTTGTCCGTCGGTCAGCGGCAGCTGCTCCGCGCCGATCTTCACCGCGCCGGCCGCATCGATGTCCGCTTCCGGCAGCTGCTTCGCGTTCATGCTGACCGGGTCGCGATGCAGCGCAGCGCGCTCGGTTTCGATTTCCCGGGTGGCCACGCCGGAGCAGCCCGCGACGAGCAGGGCAAGCACGGCCATGGCCACAGCCGACGGGTGGAAGTGTCTTGGTCGGTTCATCGGTGCATTCTCTCGACTGTCGGCAACGCGGCCGTCCGCTCTCGATGCCGGGCAGGGCGCGGGGCCGGAAGCGGGTGTGGATGCATTCACTCTAATCCCCCCATTCCGTCGTTCACACCCGACTCTTGGCACACCGGCCGCATGTCGCGCGCCGGCCGCCGCGGCGGAGCGCGTCGCCCCGCTTTGCTATGCTTCGTTCGGGCGGGACGGCCGGGGGCGCGATGTTCGGATGGACGACAATCCTGTGCGCGGCGTCGCTGGCGCTGGGTGGCGTCGGCGCCGGACAGGCGCCAGTCCGGGTGAAGGTGATCGGGACGTACCCTGCCGGCGACGCGGTGACCCTGGGCCGCGACCAGAACTTCTACCTGCACCTCGCCTACAGCAGCGATCACCCGGTGAAAATCTGGGCGCGGCCGTACCTCGATGGCAAACCGGCCCACGCCGGCAGCCATCCGTCGCGAAGCTATCCGGCAGGCAGCGGTAAGGCGCTGGGATGGTTCTTCCTGTCCGATCCGGCCGCGCGCGTCGACGAGGTGCGGATCAGCGCGGGCGATGGATCGTTCGGCGGTACCCACGTGGTGGCCGTCTACCCGGTATCGGTGACCGGCAGCACCGAGGTCGCCGGGAAAGCGCCGGCGCCGGCGTGGATCGGCACACTCGAAGCCGCCGACGAAGCGGCGCAGCGCGCCGATCGCGAGAAGCACCTGAACACGGTGCCGAGCGCCGGCGACGTCGCGCTTTTCAGCGGCTTCATGCTGGCGACGTGCGTGCTGGGCGTGCTGGGCTTCGCCGCGCCGCTGTGGGGGCTGCGGCGATGGCGTCGGCACTGGCGATGGGCTGCGGCCGTGCCCCTGCTGGGGATGGTGTTCGTGGTGTTGCGTCTTTTCGTCGACATCGTTCGCGATCCCACCTCGCACAACCTCTGGCCATTCGAGATCGTGTTGTGGGGCGCGTGCAGTGTCGGATGGATGCTGGTGCTGGCGCTGGCTCACTGGCTGGCTGGCGCGGGGCGGATCTGACGTCGAGCGTTTCGTGGCGGGCGGTGCCAGTCAGACGGCGATTCCATCAGGGCGATCACCCGTGCCGGAGCGCTTCGGAAACTTCTGCGATACTGCATCGCGCAAGCGCGTTCGACGAAGCTGCAGGCGTCAGCTGTCTCCTGCTTCCGACATCGCCGCAAGGCCATCCGCCTGACGGAAGAAGATCTGGGAAGGCTCGGCTCCCTTGACCTGGAAGTGCATCATGAGAATCGCGTTCATTGGTTGGCTTGGCGCCCTCGCCTGGTGCGGACTTCTCGCCGATGCCAGCGCGGCGACAGCCGGCGTGGCCGTGCCTGCGCAGCAGACGGTCCGCATTGCGATGTACGGCGACAGCACGATGCTGGGCACGACCCGGGAAAGCGGCGCATATACGGTCACGCCGCGCAATGCGGTCAGCCAGCTCGGTGCGATGCTCAAGGCGGCAGGCTACAAGGTGGAGCTTTCCAATCACGGGATGAACATGATCATCACCGATGACCTGCTCGATGGCACCCATGGCGTGCCGCGCGCGTGGATCGCCGAGATGAAGTCGAGCCGGGCCGACATCGTGGTGATCAACACCGGGCTGAACGACGCCGCGCTCGCCCGCACCGGATGGGACGACATCGCCCACGTGAAAACACGCTGGACGCAACTGGTGAAGATGGCCATCGCACGGGGAAAGACGGTCTTCGTCGAGACTCCCAACCCCTGCGCCGACGGCACCACCGACGCCATCGTCGCCCGGATCGCGGATGCGCAGGCGGCGATCGTGAAAGAGAATCCGGGTACCCACCTGATCGATCAGTACCACGAGATCCGGCGCGGCATGCCGACCTGGGCCGCCCACTTGCCGGACGGGATACATCCGGACGACACGCTTTACACGTTCAAGGCTGCGGTCGAGGCCCGGGCGCTGATTCCCGTGCTGCCTCCGCTTTAGCCGTCCGATGAATCACCGGATGCGCGCGGACGTCTGCTCCCGGCTCCCGTCCCCATGTCGCGAGGCAAGACGATGTCCCTGAAATCCGACTTCGAACTGATGGCCCGCTACAACCAGTGGATGAATGCACGCCTGCATGCGGCGGCAGCGAACCTGGACGAGGCGGAGTTGCGGGCGGATCGGGGGGCCTTCTTCGGTTCGATCCTGGCCACGCTGGCGCACATCCTGGCCGCCGACATGCACTGGCTGAAGCGCTTCGCGCTGGCGATGCCGGGGCTCGCCTCGCTGGAACCCGTACGCGCCGCGCCGCTGCCGGCGCTGGTCCGCGGCATCACGTTTCCCGACTTCGCCACGCTGCGCGCCGATCGCGAGGCGCTGGACGAGGTCATCATCGCGTTCACCGCCGAAGCCACCGACGAGCTGTACGCGCAGCCGCTGGGCTATCTCGACAGCGCCGGCGAAAGGCACCTCAAGACCAGCGCCCTGGTGCTGCGCCATGTGTTCAACCATCAGACCCACCATCGTGGTCAGGTCACCACCTTGTTCAGCCAGCTCGGCATCGACGTCGGCGTGACCGACCTCTCCGCATTGATTCCGGAGTGCGGGGCCTGAGCTCCTGCGTCACGGAGCGCAAACGGCCCGCGTGGCGTCAGGCCTCGCACTCCGGCAGCGGATCGCCGTTGTCGGCACAGGTTGCGGGCGAATGGAAATGGACGGTGGACAGCGGCGGGTCTCCGGTGGCGCGGATCTCGTGGGCCTCGCCAGGTTCGATCACCGCAGCGTGCCGGCTCAGGGCAGCATGCGCACCTTCGGTTCGCGCGCCCATTGCCGGGTCCTGGCCAGTATCACGAAGTCGCGGGCGTCGGCCGCATCCACCACGCCGGCGTCGCGTCTCACGCCAGCGGCCTTCAGCAGCCGCTGCGCGCCGGCGTCGGCGGCGATGGCCTTCAGGTGCACGAAGGCGTCGCTGACGAAGTCGCGCGCCGCGGACTCGGCGGTGAGCTGCCTGGCGGCGGCTTCACTCAACACGATCGCCACGGCGTCGAAGAAGACCGAGGGCGTGCCGGCGAGCTGGCCATCGGCCGGCATCTTCCTGCCGTCGGACAGGGTGGCGCCGCCGACTTTCGGTGCCACGATCCTGACCGCCGCGCCGGCAGCCACGATGGCCTTGCGCAAGGCCTTGACGGTGGCAGCGTCGGAGCCGTCGTGGATCAGGATGCCGACCAGCCGCCCCTTCAGGGTGTCCTTCATCTTGCCGATGGTCTGCAGCGCCGGCGACAGGGGGAGGTCGACCGGCGCCACCCTGGCCGGCGGGGCGGGCGGCATCGGCGACAGCGCCAGCCCTGCGGCGACGCGGGCCGCAAGGCCTTCGTCGACGTGACGCAGGTGGCCGACCACGGCGGCCCGCACGTGCGGGGTCTCCACTCGGGACAGTTCGAACACGAACGCACTGGCGACATGCGCCTGCTCGGGCTGGCTCTGCGAGCGATAGAACCGCCGCGCCTGGCTGTAGTGGTCGGCAAACGACTCGGCCCGGATGCGTCCCTTGCGGCCGGGCTCGGCCGGCTCGGCCCCGTGTGGGAAGCCACGGGGCGTTTCGCGGGGGCTGCTGTCGGAGAGCGAGTTGGGTTCGTAGCTCACGCGGCCGGGCGGCGATTGCATCTGCATCTGCGCATCGCGCTGCAGGTTGGCGAACGGGCACTTCGGCGCATTGATCGGCAACTGGTGGAAGTTGGGCGTTCCCAGCCGCGACAGTTGCGTGTCGAGATAGGAGAACAGCCGGCCCTGCAGCAGCGGGTCATCGGAGAAGTCGATGCCGGGCACCAGGTGCGATGGACAGAACGCCACCTGCTCGGTCTCGGCGAAGAAGTTGTCCGGCCAGCGATCCAGCACCATGCGGCCGATGACGGTCAGCGGCACCAGTTCTTCCGGAATCAGCTTGGTGGCATCGAGATGGTCGAACGGGAAGGTGTCGGCCTGCTCCTGGGTGAACAGCTGCACCGCCAGTTCCCACTCGGGGAAGTCGCCGCGCTGGATGGCCTCGAACAGGTCGCGCCGGTGGTAGTCCGGATCGGCGCCGGTGATCTTGACGGTTTCGTCCCACACCGTGGCCTGCACGCCCAGCTTCGGCCGCCAGTGGAACTTCACGAAGCTGGTGCTGCCGTCGGCGGCCAGCAGGCGGAAGCTGTGGATCATGAAGCCCTCGATCATGCGCAACGAGCGCGGGATGCCGCGATCGGACATCAGCCACGTCACCGCGTGCAGCGTTTCGGGCGTCAGCGAGACGAAATCCCAGAAGGTGTCATGCGCGCTGGCCGCCTGCGGATAGCCGCGATCCGGCTCCATCTTCAGCGCGTGCACCAGGTCCGGAAACTTCATCGCGTCTTGGATGAAGAACGGCGCGAAATTGATCCCGACCAGATCCCAATTGCCCTCGCTGGTGTAGATCTTCGTCGCGATGCCACGGGCGTCGCGCGGCGTGTCGATCGAACCGGCGCCGCCGGCCACGGTGGAGAAGCGGGTAAACAGCGGGGTCTTCCTGCCGACTTCGGTGAGGATCTTCGCGGTGGTGTACCTGCCCAGCGACCGGGTCAGTTCGAAGTAGCCATGCGCCGCCGAGCCGCGCGCGTGCACGATGCGTTCGGGGATGCGCTCGTGATCGAAGTGGGTGATCTTCTCGCGCAGGATGAAGTCTTCCAGCAGGGTCGGGCCACGCGGTGAGGGGCGCAGCGAGTTCTGGTCGTCGCTGAGCGGCACGCCCTGGTTGGTGGTCATGGGCGGATGCGCAGCGCCGGCAAGCTGGTGCAATTCGTCGGCGTTGCCACGCGTTTCGCTGGCGGTGGTCGCGGACGCTGGGGTGCGTGAGCGCGAGGCGGGTTTTGCCCTGGTGGCCATGGCGTACTCCGGTGCGGGGGAGCACCCAGCCTGTGCCGGGCGCGGTGAAGTGGCGGTGAGGCAGCCGGCCTCGTCCCCGCTGCCGCGGGCTGTGCGGCACCATGCGGCACGTGCCCGTCGACGCAGCGCATACGCATGCAGTGGCAGCGTGTGGCCGAGACCGGAGGGTACGCATGGGCAACGACGCCAGTAGGAAATGCGCGACCGCAAATCGCGGTCACGTGCTGTGGCTGGGTGCGTACGTGGTCCTGCTGCTGGTACTGGCGGCGATCCGTTACGTGCTTTGGCTGGACCTCGTGCCACTGGCGCCGCGCTATGTTCCGCCGCTGCGCCGGATCGTGGTCGGCTTGATGGCTATCGTGCTGATCCTGGCGGCGGCGCGACTGATCCGCGCCAGGGCGATCGACCGGATCGCGAATGCGGCGACCCGCTACAACCTGCAGCGCATCGCGGGGCTGGTGGTGTTCGTGCTGATTGCGCTGATCGTCGTCTCGATGCTGTTCGCGAACTGGTACGCGGCAGTGGCATCGCTGGGACTGATCTCGCTGGTGCTGGGTTTTGCGCTGCAGACGCCGATCACCAGTTTCATCGGCTGGATCTACATCCTGGCGCGCCGGCCGTATCGGGTGGGCGATCGCATCAGCATCGGCGAAGCCACCGGCGACGTGATCGAGGTGACCTATCTGGACACCACGCTGTGGGAAGTGGGCGGCCCGTACGTGTCCAGCAGCCATCCCAGCGGACGACTGGTCAAGTTTCCCAACGCGAACGTGCTGACCAGCGCGGTCTACAATTTTTCCTGGGAGATGTTTCCGTATATCTGGGACGAGATCTCGTTCCAGATTGCCTACGACAGCGACCTCGCCTTTGTCAGCGAGGTGATGCAGCAGGCGGCGGAAAGGGAGCTGGGCGAGGCGATGATCCAGCGCGTGCGCACCTACCGCGACATCCTGGCCAGGACGCCGGTCGACGAGGTGGAAGTGAAGGAACGGCCCGCGGTGCTGTTCAGGGTCAATGCCAATACCTGGATCGACGCCCGGGTGCGCTACCTGGTCGACCCGAAACACGCCGGCAGCGTCAAGTCGCGCCTGCTGCTGGTGATGTTGCAGCAACTCAATACCCAGCCGGACCGCGTGCGCTTTCCCAGGGGCGACAACCGCTGAGCCGGGGTCTTCAGTGTTCCACGAAGCGCTGCAGCCGCGACAACGCGCCGGACCATTCGGCGTTGATCGCATCCAGCGCCTTGCGCGCCTCGTCCAGCCGCGACGGTTCGAACGCCCACAGGCGCTCGCGACCGCGCCACAGGTCGTGGACCAGGCCGGCCTCGGCCAGCACGGTCAGGTGCCGGGTGACGGCCTGGCGGGTGATGGTGGTGCCGGCGGTGAGCTGGGCGATCGACATCGCGCTGCCCGCGCACAGCGTCGCGACCAGGCGCAGTCGCGTGGCATCGCCCAGCGCGGCGAAGATCGGCGCGCTGCTGGCCAGTGCCGCCGTTCGACGGGTGCGATCAGTGCGCGGCGACATAGCGGGCGATGTTGCTCATCTGCATGGTCCAGCCGCCCTCGTTCGCGCGAAGCGCGTCGGCGCGGCGTGCCGGCGGCAGGCGGTCGAAACCCGACTCGGCAAGTCGCAGCAAGGTGCCGTGCTCGACGACCTCAAGCTCGAAGGTGACCAGCGTGGTCGGCTCCTGCTCGTAGTCGGTGTCGTGGTCGACCGCGTAGGGATGCCAGCGCCAGGCGAACACCCGCATCGGCTCGACGCGCTCGATCAGCAGCCTGAATGGCGTGCCGGCGTGGGGCTCCTGCAGCCTGGCCACCTCGGGGTCGACCTGGGTCGGCACGATCCTGCCGGTGACCGGCTGGCCAGCCACGAACGGTCCGTCGAAGGCCATGCCGAACCAGGCGCCGAACGCGTCCGGGTCGATCAGCGCGTGCCACACGCGCTCCAGCGGTGCGTGCAGCAGGATCTGTTGCTCGATGCGATCGGTCGATGTGTTCATGGAACTGCCTCGATATCATGCAACACGGTAGTTGCATGATGATCCGCCGCTTTCGCACATGCAACACCCAAGTTGCATGTTGGCAGGCCCGGATCGGCGCGGCTACCCGCCGAACTCGCTGGCCGCCACGGCCAGACCCGAAACCACGCCCAGCGAAGGATCGCCGTGCACCAGCGGAATTTCCGGGAAGCAGGCCTGCACGCGGGCGCTGATCCGCGGCGAGCGCGAGGTGCCACCGGTGAGGAAGACGCTGGCGGGCAGTTCGTCCAGGTCGCCGCGCACGCGCTCCAGCGTGCGTTCGAGCTGGCCAAGGAAGGGTTCGATGGCCGCGTCGAAATCATCCCTTCCGGCATCGACGGCAAGACCGGGTTCGACGAAGTCCAGCTCGACCCGATGGCCGGGCGCCTTGCTCAGGACGATCTTGGTGCGTTCGGCCAGCTGGTTGAGGCGCGTGGTGGCGCCGGGTTCCTGCAGGGCGCGCAGGCGCGTGCCGTAAGGCTCGTCCACCAGGCGATAGTCCTGCCGGCGGAATTCGCGCTGCTTGGGCAGGTTGTGCACGCTGGCCGCCTCGACGAACTGGTGCTGCGGGATGCGCACGCTGTCCTTGCCCAGCAGCGGCATGAAGCTGTGCAGGCTGAGGTTGACGTCCAGATCGGTGCCGCCCTTGGGCAGGCCCCAGCTGCGCGCGATGCGCGGCGCCGCGCCGCCACCGAGTTCGGCATGCGCCACGTCGGTGGTGCCGCCGCCGATGTCGACGATCAGCGCGTGCTGCCGCGCGTCGAGGCTCCGGTGATAGTGCATGGCCGCCGCGGCCGGCTCTTCCAGGAAGCTCACCTCGTCGAAGCCGGCCAGGCCGGCCGCTTCGCGCAGGATCTCGATCGCCTGCTGCGAGCCCTGCGCCCCCATCGAACTGCGGAACTCCACCGGACGCCCGATCACCGCGCCGCGCACCGGCACGCCGAACTGGCGGCTGGCGCAAAGCCTGATGTGCTCGAGGATGTGCGTGGCGATGTGCACGATCACCTTGCGCACCTGCGGGTCCAGTCGATAGCCGAACATCGACTTGGGCGACTCGATCAGGTTGCCGCCACCGCTGTCCAGGTAGCCTTCCACCGCCTCTTCGCCGAACAGCGCGTGCTGGAAGCTGGCGACCGAGGCGGTGGCCTCGCGGGTCTGCTGCTCCATCCACTGCCGGCGCACCACGCGCAAGGCCTCGCGCTGCAGGTCAGCTTCGCTGCGCGCCACCGGCAGCTGGCCGCGGGCCGCGGCAGCCGATGCCATCTCGCGCTGGCGGGTGCGCGCCAGGCGCAGCTCGATTTGCAGCTGCGCCTGCAGATCCGGCGTCAGCTGGAAGTCCGCCGGGTCGGGCACCAGCTCGGGGAAATACACCGCGGTGCGGAACTGCTCGGTGTCGCCGAAGCGCACCAGCTGCAGTTCGCCGTCGATGATGGCGCCTGCCGCCGAATAGCTGGTGCCGAAGTCGATACCGATAAGCATGGAAGTCACGGGATGTCTGATCGCGACCGCGCAGTATGAGGGCGTGCGGTCGACAACCCAAACATCGAACGCCGGGTGGAGGCGGTCACGGCTTCCCATCCTGCCGCTTGCCGATCGTCGCCGCGCCTCGCGAGAATGGCCGTCTCGCCATGGAGCGGTGCAGGTCACGCGATGTTGCAACTGGTCAATCTTCTTCTGGTGATTTCCGGCGTGATCGCCGTGGGCAGCGGCCTGGTCTGGTGGCGCAACCAGCCGGCTCTGGCGCTGTTGCTGCTGGTGTCCGGCGTTGCGCTGATCACCCTGGCGTACTTCAGCGACCGTGGAGGCGAGCGGCGCGCGGAGCAGCGCAAGCGCGCCGCGATCCGGCAACGCATCGACGAGTTTGCGCGCAGGCCGGCCGGTTCGTCGCAGACGCTGCGGCTGGGTGGCGGACTTCGCAACATCCTTGCCGGCCTGTTGCTGACCCTGCTCGGCCTCGCGGTCGCGGTCATGGCGTCGGCCGATCTCAGGCACGACGTGATCCCGTTGATCCTCGGTGTGCTGCTGGTGCCCGTGGGCCTGCTGCTCCTGTTGCGTGCGCTGGCCGGCGTGGGGCAGCCCGCGCTGGAGCTGGACAGCGTCGGCTTTGCCACTGCACTGACCGGACGCATTCCCTGGCGCGAAGTGTCCGGCATCTGCCTGCGCACGGTGACGCAGCGCAACGGCAGTGAAAGCTTCTTCCTGATGTTTCGCGTGCAGCGGTTCGCGCGCGTGGCGCCGCGCATCCACTGGACCGAGCGTCTGCTCGCGGTGTTCCGTCTCGGAGCCCTGGCCAGGGGTGTGGTCAACGTGAGCCTGCCGTCGAAAAAGGACCCGCCGGCGCCGGTGTACGCACTGGCCCGGCAGTTGTGGAAGCAGTCGACCGGCAACGACTACGAATGGAGCCCGTTGCAGTCGGACGCCTGCAACGAGGCGATGAAGCGGGCCGGTGCCCTTGCCGCGCGCCTGGACGAGCCGGGTGCGATGGAGGCCGCGCTGGCCCATCCGGAGCAGATGGAACAGGCGATGGCGCAGATGGATGCCGACATGGCCCTGATCGCCGCCGAGCACAGGCGCCAGGCGAAGAAGCAGCGCTGGATGCTGGCGCTGTTCCTGCCGCTGATCGTGTTGCTGCTGGCGTGGCCGTGGATCATGCGCCTGTTCGCGCGCTAGGTCGGGCCAGCTGATTGCCGGGCGTCGCCCCGGCAATCATCGGTTTCCCTGCTTACATCCCCGGCGACGGACTGACCGTCATCTGGGCGCGCGCCTCGCCTTTCGGGTGTGCCTTGGTATGCAGGTTCACGTAGCTCAGTCCGTTGAGCAGGGCAGACTGGGTCGCGGCATCGATGGTCACGCTGTTGCTCATGCCGCTCCGGTACGGGCCGGGAATCAGCTGCATCACGCCCGCGGCCACGTCCGGACCGGCCGGACCGTGGAAGTGCGCGATGGTGACCGGTCCACTCAGGCCCTGATAGTCGATCGTGTACCTGAGCTGGTGGGTCACCGTGTCCAGGGTGGCGCTGACGTGCCCGCTGGGCTGGTTGGTGGCACCGTTCTCGCCGGCGAAATCGCCGCTCAGCGAGACCTCCTTCGCGGCGGCGGCGGTCGAGAATGCCAGCAGCGTGGCGGCGGCCAGTGGCAGGATCTTGCGCAGTGTCTGGTGCATGGTCGGTTCCTCCGGTAGTCGATGGCGCGGACTGTGCCCGGCAGGCCGGGCGGCTTGAACGGGTGTCTTCCATGGCGGTCGAATCACCGCCCACGGTGACCCGCTGCGTGTGTAGGCGGCGACAACGGCCGGCCGGGTACGATTCCCCGCTGCAAAGGCGAGCGAATCACGGAACCTTGCTGTGGTCCGGTCGATACTCGGGCCAGGCCTTTTGAGAGAGATGGCATGCCCGCTCCGGTTTCTGCCGATGAAGCGCAACGACTGGCCCGCCTGCACGCACTGTCCGTGCTGGATACCGGGGCCGAACCGCTGTTTGACGCACTGACCCGCAGCGCGGCCCTGGTCACCGGCGCGCCGATGGCGGTGCTTGCCCTGGTCGACGGGGAGCGTCAGTGGTTCAAGTCCCGGGTCGGGCTCGACGGGCCGAACGGGACGCCGCGCCCCAGCAGCTTCAGCGCGCACACGATTCTGGCCGAGGGGTTGATGGAAGTGGCCGATGCGCAGGCCGATCCGCGCTTTGTCGACGATCCGCTGGTCACCGGCAGCCCCCACGTGCGCTTCCATGCCGGCGCGCCGGTGCAGTTCGGCGATGGCCTGCGCGTGGGCGCGTTGTGCGTATTCGATCGCGAACCCCGCTCGCTCGACGAAACGCAGCGCCAGGCCCTGCTGTCGTTGGCGCTGGTCGCGAGCGAGGCGCTGGAGCTGCGCATGATGGTGCTGGAGCACCATCCCGCCGTGACCGCGTCGGCCCCGCCGGGCAGCGACGAGGCTGCCCGGCTGAGCCAGAAACTGCGCGCCAGCGAGGCCTTCCTCGACCGCACCGGCCGCCTTGCCGGGGTGGGTGGATGGCAGGTCGATCTGGACACCGACGAAGTGCAGTGGACCGACGAGACCTGCCGCATCCATGAAGTGCCGGCCGGTTACCGACCCACCTTGCAGGAGGCGCTGGCGTTCTACCCGCCGAAGGCGCGCGAGGCGATTTCCGCGGCGATGGCCAAGGGCACCGCCGATCGCACGGGCTGGGACCTGGAATCGCCGCTGGTGACCGCGACCGGCCGCAAGATCTGGGTACGCACGATCGGCAGCATCGTGTTCGACGACGATGGCCGGCCGGTGCGCCTGGTCGGCGCCATCCAGGACGTGAGCATCCGCCGGCGCGTGGTCACCGCGCTGGAAGCCAGCGACCGCCGTTTCCGCAAGCTGTTCGAGTACAGCCTGGGGCTGATCTGCACCCACGATTACGAGGGCGTGCTGCTGTCGGTGAATCCTGCCGCGGCGCGTTCGCTGGGCTACTCGGTCGGCGAACTGCTGGGGCGCCCGCTGACCGACTTCATGCGGCCGGAGCGCCACGCGGCATTTCGTGCCTACCTGTTGCGGATGTTCCGCAGCGATCGCGACGAAGGCGTGCTGGAACTGGTGGCGAAGGACGGCACGCTGCGCGTCTGGCAATACCAGAACATGCTGGACGACGAGGACGAGGACCCCTACGTGCTGGGCCACGCGCAGGACATCACCGAAAAGCACCAGCAGGCGTTGAACCTGCACGAGATGTCGGTGCGCGACCCGCTGACCGGCTGCTACAACCGCCGTTTCCTCGATGATGTCGCCCGGCGAAGCGCGCACGGCCGCTGGGGTTGCGTGGTCATCGATCTGGATCACTTCAAGCAGGTCAACGACACCTATGGCCACCAGCGCGGCGACGAGGTGCTGGTGGCCATGGCGCACTTCCTGTCACGCCACGTCCGGCCCGGCGATGCGGTGATCAGGCTGGGTGGCGACGAATTCATGGTGCTGCTGGAAGACGCTGCCGACGGCGTGGTCGAAAGCGTGGTGTCGCGCATCGAGCAGGATCGCGCCGATGCGCCGATCGCGTTTACCCTCGGCTGGTCCCTCTTCGGCCAGGAAACCACGCTGGAGCAGGGCATGGCCGAAGCCGACCACCAGCTGTACCGCAAGCGCGAGACGCGGGGAAAGGCGGGGCGGAACTGATCGCTGTTCGGCAAGCGCATCCGCCACGCAACGCGAACTAGCCCGCCGTGGCGTTGTAGAACTGACGGGCGCGCTCACGCTCGGCGGCGGTGGGCGTGTACTCGGTCCATGGATCGGCGGCATTCATCTTGTAGCGGATGACGCCCTTGTCGATATCGATGTCGTAGAACGGGAACGCACCGCGCAGGTTGAACATCGTCGCCGGCGCGAAGAACAGGATGTCCATGGCCAGGCGGCCACCATGGAAGCGCAGCGGCAGGATGCCGTAGAACGGATCGCTGCCCGGCGCGACGGCCTTGAATTCATAGTTGCCGAAGCTGGTGTCCTTGAGCTTCAGCGTCGAGGGCACCTCCGGCACGGTGTGCTTCAGCGAAAGTCGCGTCTGCTCGTGGTTCGAGCTGATGGTCGTCATGGTGGTGCAGGCAGCCAGCGCCGCCGTCAGGCACAGTGTGCCCGCAGTCCTTGCTATCGTGTTCATGGATTCCCCTGTGGATGCGTTCCGTTGAGTCGGCACGCCCGTGCAGTCTAGCCGCCCGGATCGCGGGGACTCCATGCCGAAGGAACAGCGCCGCCGGCGGTGGTCTTCCGGCCGATGGCCCGGATCTATACTGCGAGGCGACTGCCGGCCACGCGGGCGGCCGAATCCGGAGAATCGCCATGGCTTCCTTCCCGTTGTCGCGCCTGTCGTGCCTTGCCCTGCTTGCCTTCTCCGCGATGGCCGCCCAGGCGGCGCAACCACCGGACGATGTCAGCGTGCATTACCGCGACCCTGGGCACTTCACCGAGGCGAAGCGCAGTTTCGGAGTGAACGCGAACAATGCCGACGCGTACCTGAAGCCGCTCAAGGCTTACATCGCGCAGCGTGCGGCCCGCATCCTGGCGCCCGGCCAGCGGCTCGACGTCGAGGTGACCGACGTCGATCTTGCCGGAGAGTACGAGCCCTGGCGGGGACCGAACTTCAACAACGTGCGCATCGTCAAGGACATCTACCCGCCGCGCATCGATCTTGATTTCACCCTGTACGGCGCCGACGGCAAGCCGCTGCGCAGCGGCAGCCGCAGCCTGCGTGACCTAGCCTTCATGGCCCGCGCGAGCGTCGTCGACCAGGACAGCTTGCGCTACGAGAAGGCGCTGATCGACCGCTGGCTGCGCAAGGGCGCGGCGGGGCTCTGATTCCGGGCTGGTGATAAAGTGCCGGGGATCTCGACAGCCAGCGGAGCAAGCAGCGCGATGAACCATCCGACCTCCCATCCGATCGGCACCCCGGGCGTGCGCTGGGGCGACGCCGAGGTCGCGCAGTGGCGTGAGAGCCAGGCGGTGAGGCGGGGCTATCAGGCCGAAGTCGTCAGCGTGATCGACAGGCTGCGCCCGCGTTTCGACGTGGCGGAATACGGCCGCCTGGAGTACCCGCCGGCCAGCTATCCGCTGTTCGTCCTGCGCAATCGCGACTGGAACGATGCGCTGCCCATCATGCTGGTGACCGGCGGCGTGCATGGCTACGAAACCAGCGGCGTGCACGGCGCCCTGCTTTTCCTCGACCGCCACGCGGCGCAGTACGCCGGGCGGGCCAACCTGGTGGTGGCGCCCTGCGTGAGCCCGTGGGCGTACGAGCGCATCCACCGCTGGAATCCCGACGCGCTGGACCCGAACCGCTCGTTCCGCGAGAACAGCCCGGCGCCCGAATCGGCGGCGCTGATGCGCATGGTGGCGCCGTTGCGCGATCGCGTGCTGATGCACATCGACCTGCACGAAACCACCGACAGCGACGAGTCCGAGTTCCGCCCCGCGCTGGCCGCGCGCGACGGCTTGCCGCACGAGCCGGGCGAAATCCCCGACGGCTTCTACCTGGTCGACGATACGGCGCATCCGCAGCCGGCGTTCCAGCGTTCGATCATCGAGGCGGTGGCGAAGGTCACGCATATCGCGCCGGCCGACGAACACGGCGAGATCATCGGTTCGCCGGTGGTCGCCGAAGGCGTCATCCAGTACGCGCTGCGCGAGCTGGGGCTGTGCGCGGGCATTACCGGGGCGACCTACAAGACCACCACCGAGGTCTATCCGGACAGTCCCCGGGCTACGCCGGAACAATGCAACGCCGCGCAGGCGGCGGCGGTTTGCGCCGCGATCGATTTCGCCCTGGCGCACCCGGGCTGAAAGCGCCGCGCCGGCCGGTGATCGGCGCCTGGTCGCGCCTCAGAGCCTGTGAAGAAAACCACGGTCCTGTGGTTTTCTTCTATCGCACGTCCGGTACATGCCCGGACGCGCTCACGCGGATCAGTCACTGGCGTGACCGATCCGCGGTCGGCCGTGCCTGGCCGACCTGAGAGGTTGAAAAACTCACAACCTCTCAGTTCTCGTCACCCAGCTCGTGTACGGGTTCGTGCAGGTGCCGGTCGCTCCGGCACACGGCCAGTGGCCTGGCCGTGGCCTTGCTGATCGACGACACGGTGTGCGCCTGGTCATCGTCGATCACGGTCATGCACGCGCAGCCGTAGCCATGGTGACCGTTGGTTTCGACCCATTGCGCATCACTGAACCGGGGCCAGTCGCCGTCGGCCTGGTGGCCGCCCTGGCTGGCGATTTCCCATTCGCCA
This sequence comes from Rhodanobacter sp. IGA1.0, assembly GCF_040208325.1. NCBI lineage: Bacteria > Pseudomonadati > Pseudomonadota > Gammaproteobacteria > Lysobacterales > Rhodanobacteraceae > Rhodanobacter > Rhodanobacter sp. IGA1.0. The sequence continues at coordinate 3,269,342 of NZ_CP157948.1, read as the reverse complement.
TCGCGGTCGGTCAGCGTGGCGTTGCCCGGGGTGGGGTTTTCGAACCAGCCGCAACGCCGCTGGCCTGCCGCGTGCTCCGTGGCCAGTGCCGGCGTCAGCATCCATCCGAACAGCGCGGCGGCCAGCATCACGCGGAGCGGTCCTGTCGATGACCTGTGCATGCCGACTCCCGGGGCCAAGTGTGGCGGCAGGATAGCGTGGGCGGGGGCAGGCGATCTGCGATGGGCCAGTCATTTCGCGAGGCGTGGCTGTCCGGAATCGGGGTGGACGATGTCCGCGGACAATGCTGCTGATCGGCGGCCGATCCTGATGGCTTCATGAAAACAACGGCTTGCGCGATATCTCGGCTTGGCATGGCGATTGCTCTGGATACATCACCAGGCACTCTCGCCTCATGACCGGAGCCATCCCATGAAATTCGAATCGATGATCCTCGCCAGCCTGTTCGTCGCCTGCTTTGCCCTGTGCACCCTGGTGATGGGCGCGATGCTGACCGCCTCGCCCCGCGCGGTGGCACTGGCCGGCGCGCAGCATTCCGCGATCCAGTCGGCCACACCGCCGGGCTGTGCGGCGCGGAGTGCGACAACTTGTCCCGAGGCCTGAGCGGATGGCGTGGCGACTGCGTCGATCAGGGTCCACGCCGTTGCCGGCACGGGGGCTTGCCCCGCGGCCATAACTTTAGTCATGGGTGATGGCGGCGGCCTTCGACTAGGATCGGGTGTCCACCATCAACGGGACACCCCCCATGAAGCATCCCATCGCGCTGGCCCTGGCCATTGCCCTGTCAGGCTCCATGGCCGGTTGCAGCGACGCCGGCAACGGCAGCGACAAGAGCGAAACCGCGACCGCCCCGGCGCATGCCGACAAGGTGGCCGCTGACGCCGGCAATCCGTTCTTCGCCGAAAGCCCGCTGCCGCTGCACTATCCGCAGTTCGACAAGATCAGGGATGCCGACTTCGCCCCGGCGTTCGACCGCGGCATGGCCGAGCATCTGGAAGAGATCGACGCGATCGCCGGCAACGCCGCGGCGCCCACGTTCGACAACACCATCGTCGCGCTGGAAAAGTCCGGGCAGATCCTGGAGCGCACCTCGACCGTGTTCTTCAGCCTGGTCGGCGCCGACACCAATGATGCGCGCAAGGCGATCCAGGCCGACTACGCGCCGAAGCTGGCGGCGCATCGCGATGCGGTCTCGCTGAACCCGGCGTTGTTCGCGCGCATCCAGACGCTGTACGACACCCGCCACCAGCTGGGCCTGGACGCCGAGGGCGTGCGCCTGGTCGAGCGTTATCACACCGACTTCGTGCGTGCGGGCGCCAGGCTGTCCGACGCCGACAAGGCGCAACTGAAGCAGATCAACGGCGAGCTGGCCAGGCTGGGCACGAAGTTCAGCCAGAACGTGCTGGCCGAGGTGAACGATTCGGCGGTGACGGTCGACACGAAGGAGGAGCTGGCCGGCCTCACCGACGAGCAGATCGGCGCCGCCGCGGCCGCCGCCAAGGCGAAGGGGCTGGACGGCAAGTACGTGATCGCCCTGCTCAACACCACCGGCCAGCCGCCGCTGGCGCAGCTGCAGAACCGCGCGTTGCGGCAGCGCATCTTCGAGGCGTCGGTGGCCCGTGGCAGCCGCGGCAATGCGTATGACAACACCGCGATCGTGTCGCAGGTGCTGAAGCTGCGGGCGGAAAAGGCGCGGATGCTGGGCTATCCCACCTACGCCGCCTACGTGCTGGCCGACGAGACGGCGCAGACGCCCGAGGCGGTCAACGCGATGCTGACCAGGCTGGCGCCGCCAGCGGTGGCCAATGCGAAGCGCGAGGGCGCAGCGCTGCAGGCGATGATCGACAGGGAGCAGAAGGCCAGGGGCGAGCCGAGCTTCCAGCTCGCGGCCTGGGACTGGGCGTACTACACCGAGAAGGTGCGCGCCGAGAAATACGACTTCGACGAGAGCCAGCTGAAGCCGTACCTGGAAATGAGGAACGTGCTGGAGAACGGCGTGTTCTACGCCGCCGGCCAGCTTTACGGACTCAGCTTCAGGCAGCGCACCGACCTGCCGGTGTACCAGCCCGACGTGCTGGTCTACGACGTGTTCGACGCCGACGGCAAGCAGCTGGCGATCTTCCTGGCCGACATGTATGCGCGCCCGTCCAAGCGCGGCGGCGCGTGGATGAACTCCTACGTGCAGCAGTCCGGCCTCACCGGCAACCTGCCGGTGGTGGCCAACCACCTCAACATCACCAAGCCGGCCAGCGGCCCGACCCTGCTGACCTGGGACGAGGTGACCACGATGTTCCACGAGTTCGGCCATGCGCTGCACGGCATGTTCTCGAACGTGCAGTACCCGTACTTCAGCGGCACCAGCGTGCCGCGCGACTTCGTCGAATTCCCCTCGCAGGTGAACGAGATGTGGTCCGACTGGCCCGGCGTGCTGGCCAACTACGCGAAGCACCACCAGACCGGCGCGCCGATGCCCAGAGAACTGCTGGACAAGGTGCTGGCCGCCTCGAAGTTCAACCAGGGCTTCGCCACCACCGAGTACCTGGGTTCGGCCATGCTCGACCAGAGCTGGCACCAGGTCGGCGCGGACAGGGTCCCCGAGGCCGGCGGCGTGATGGCCTTCGAGGCGGCCGCGCTGAAGGCCAACGGCACCGACTACGCGGCCGTGCCGCCGCGCTACCGCACGCCGTACTTCAGCCACATCATGGGTGGCTACGCGGCGGGCTACTACGCCTACATCTGGTCCGAGGTGCTGGACGCGAACACGGTGGAGTGGATCAAGGCCAACGGCGGCCTGACCCGCGCCAACGGCGACCGTTTCCGCTCGACCCTGTTGTCGCGCGGCGGCAGCAAGGACGCATTGCAGCTGTTCCGTGATTTCGCCGGCCACGAACCGCGGATCGAGCCGCTGCTGAAGCGTCGCGGGCTGGATGCGTCGGTGGACTGATTCGCGCTCGCACCGCTGGTCAGGAATTGGCCGTCCGGATCGCACCGGGCGGCCTTTTCCTTTCCGGTGGCGCGCGCTCGGGCATACTGCGACCCAAGCGGGCGGGCACCACTTCGACACATCCACAGGGGAACCGAATGACCATGCAGAATCCGTATCAGGCGCCGCAGGCCGCCGTGGCCGAACCGTTCGTGGCGGAGGCCGGCATCGAGCAGGTGGCCAGCGCGCAGAAGCTGATCATCTACGCGATCCTCGGCTACTTCGCCGCCGTTGCCCTGCAGGGCGTGCTTGGCCTGTTCGCCGCGTTGCTGCTGGTGCTGGTGGTCTGCGCCGCGCTGGTGGGCACGTTCAAGCTGTGCACCGGCATGGGTTTCTCGATGGCGAGCCGGGTGATCCTGCTGGTGCTGATGTTCGTGCCGCTGGTGAGCCTGATCGTGCTGCTGGTGCTGAACGCGAAGGCGACCGCCAGGCTGCGCGCGGCTGGCTACCACGTGGGCCTGCTCGGCGCCCGGCGGTGAAGCGCAGGCGGTCGTGACGGCGATCATTCCGGGTCGGGGGGCGCCGTTCCGCTTTCCACCACCATGTCCAGCACATAGGCACTCGACGCTGCACCGGCCGGCGGGTCAGGCAATGTGTAGCGTTTGACCCGCAACACGTTGCGCACCCCGGGCTGGTGTTCGTAGCCTTCGATCGGCTGCGCCAGCGGTTGCCAGGGGCCGGGTTCGCCCGAGCGCAAACCCCGGTCGTCGTAATGCAGCTGGCGAACCAGGAGGCAGTTGTTCGCCGGTGGCAGCGGATGCTGGCAGGCGACCGGTTCGGCCGCGACCTCGAGGAACCCGATCGTGCCGGGGCTGCCGTAGCGTTTTTCGGCGGTGGGCTGGCCGGCGAAGGTCAGCGTGGTTCCGTCGGCGGCGGCCAGGCTGAGCAGGGTCTGGCCATCGGCGCTGGATGTGATCAGCGCAGGCTTCGCCCCCAGCACGTGCTTGATGGTCTTCTCGCGCTGCATCAGGACGGGCTCGGCGCAGGCCATCATGGTCTGCATCAGCGGCCCGGTGAGCAGGTGGCCATCAACGATCCTGTAGCTGCCGCCGATGCCGTTGCAGGCATGGCTGACGCTGATGCGATCGTCGGTGAAGTCGAGCTGCAGGGGTTTGCCGGAACCGTCGAACAGCCCGTCCAGGCGCTGGTTGTTGCCGTCGACGGCATCGCGCAACTGCCAGTGATAGCCGCCCAGCGCCGGCGCCGTCGTGGCCACGGGCGCCGCGGCGTTGGATGAAGGCTGTGTCGCCACGCCATGGCTGGCTGACGGGTCCGGTGCATGGGACGGGCTGCAGGCGGCCAACGCCAACGGCAGCCACGATGACCAGAGCGGGATTTTCATGGAGCGCCTCCACGATTACACGGGCCGGGGATGGCCCGGCGACATCATGCTGCAGCCGGCGTGAATGAATCAGCGCGAGCCGATACTCGCCGTCATGGCGCGGTCGCGGCTGCATTTCAGGTACGGCGATGTTTTCAGCCAGCGCGCATCGGGGTAGTAGGAAAACACGTACTGGCCGTTCTTCAGCGTGTCGATCAGCGGCCGGGCGATCGCGGTGCGTACGGCGGGGCAACCGTAGCTGCGGCCGATGCGGCCCTGCAGCCGGGCGATTGCAGGGTTCACGTAGGACGCGCCGTGGATCACCAGGGCGCGTTCCAGCGCGTGGTCGTTGGTGCCCGGCTCCAGTCCTTCGAGGCGCAACGAGTAACCGTTGCGGCCGGCGTAGGTGCCCAGCGTGCGGAACAGTCCCAGGCTGGATTGCAGGCTCTCCGGGGTATTGGAGAATTTCGAGGCCAGGTTGTCGCCGGTGTTGCGGCCATGGGCCACCAGCTCGTGGTAGAGCAGCTTGCGGGTGGCCAGGTCGAACACCCACAGCCGCGGTTCGGTGGACGGTTTCGAATAGTCGATCACCGCCAGCCGGTCGGAGGGTGGCTGGCCTTGCGCCGTGGCGCACTCGGTGGCGGCCAGCGCCAGTCCGATCACCCTGGGGTTCGCATTCGGAGCCAGCCGGCTGAGCGCGGCCTGCAGCGACGACCCCGCGGCGTGCGCCATGGCGGAGCAGCCCGCGAGCAAGGTCAGGGTGGCGATATGGCGCGGGAGTCGGCGCATCGGAACGGCTTGCGTGGGAAGGATACGGATCGCCGATCCTAGCAGTCGCCCGTTAAGAAGCCGTCCGCTGCGGCGCACGCCGTGTTTGCAGGGGCAGGGGGCCGTGCTATGACGGTGTCTGGCCCCCATGCAGAATCCCATCGTGCCCGACAGATATTCCCGTGCCGTTTGCAGCATCGCCGTGCTGGGCCTGCTGCTGGGGGCCGCCGCGCGGGCACAGCAGCCCGGCACGGCCTCCACCACCGGGCCGCAGGTCGTGCAGGCCGTGGCGGTCGAACAGCCGCTGGGCCCGGTAGCCGAACAGATTCGCGAACAGGTCGAACAGTGGCGCGTCGCGCACGCTGAAGTCGATGCCGCGACCTCGCCCGGCCATGTCGTGGTGGCGTTCTACGAACAGAACCGGTTCGCGCCGGCGTGGACCGGTCCGGGCAACGTGGACCAGCTGCTCACCGCGCTGGGCGAGATGGCCGCAGACGGCCTCGATCCGCAGGACTATGCGCTGGACGAATTGCAGCGTCGGCGTGGCGTGCTGCTTGATCCGCTGGCCACGCCACGGCAACGGGCGCAGTTCGACCTGCTCGCCACCGATGCCTGCCTGACGGCCCTGCTGCATCTGTATCGCGGCAAGGTCGATCCGGCCACGCTGGACACCCACTGGAACTTCGATCCGCACCAGTTCGACCAGTCGCGCGGCCTGCAAGCGGTACGCGACGCGCTGGCGCGCGGCACGGTCGGCAGCCTGTTCGAGCGGGCGCGGCCCCGGCCCGCCCAGTACGGCCAGCTGCGCACGGCGCTGGCGGGGTTGCGCACGCTCGCTGCGCAGGGCGGATGGGCGCCACTCGCCGATGGCCCCACGCTCAAGCCGGGCAGCCGCGATCCCCGGGTGGCGGCATTGCGTCGGCGTCTGCAGCAGGGCGGCTACCCCGTGGGCGATGGCGTGGGCGATCTGTACGATCCGGCGCTGGAGGCTGCGTTGAAGCAGTTTCAGCGCGAGCAGTACCTAGTGGCGGACGGTCATCTCGGCAAGGCGACGCTGGCCGCACTGAACGTGCCGGTCGCCGCGCGCATCGAGCAGCTGCGCGCGAACCTGGAGCGTGCGCGCTGGCTGCTGCACCAGCTGCAGGGCAAATTCGTGGTGGTCGACATTGCCGGCTACCAAGTCGTCTATTACCGCGACGGCAAGCCGGTCTGGCGCTCGCGCGTGCAAGTGGGCAAGCCGTATCGCCGTACCCCGGTATTCAAGTCGGAGATCACCTACCTCACGCTCAACCCGACCTGGACGGTGCCGCCGACCATCCTGAAGAGCGACATCCTGCCGAAAATCCGCAACAACCCCGGCTACCTTGCCGCCAACCGCCTGCGCGCGCTGGATGGCCAGGGCCGCGTGGTATCGGCAGCCAGCGTGAACTGGAGCAACCCGCACGGCATCGTGCTGCGCCAGGATGCCGGTCCGGGCAATTCGCTGGGTCGGCTGGTGATCCGGTTCCCGAACGACTACGCGGTCTACCTGCACGACACGCCGCATCAGGAGTTGTTCGCCCGTGAACAACGTCCGTTCAGCTCAGGCTGCATCCGGGTCGAGCGTCCGCGCGAACTGGCCGGGTTGCTGCTGGACGATCCGCAGCACTGGAACGCGCAGGGCATTGATCGCGCGATCGACACGCTGAAGACGCAGACGGTGATGCTGCGCGAACCGGTGCCCCTGCTGCTCGCCTACTGGACGGTGGACCTGCGCGAAGCAGGGCGGATCAGTTTCCGGCCCGACATCTATCAACGTGACCCGCCACTGATCGCCGCGCTGGATCGCCCGCGCGTATCACCGTGGCTGTCGACGGTGGGTGCCGCTGCCCCGCCGGCGCAGCCTTGAAAAAAAGCCGCGCCAGGCGGGAGCCGGGCGCGGCAAAGGTTTGAACCGACCACTGCCAGGTGCGTCGGGCGCCGGCGACGAAGGACTCGCGACAGCCCGCGCAAGGTAGCCAGGGCTTGTCTCACGGTTTCGGATCGGCCTGACCGGGATCAGGGCGGCTGGCCCGAAGGGTCGGCAATATGGCTGATGGCGGATGTCCCGCCGCCTGTCCTGGAGACTGTACCGATGTTGTTCGAAGTGAAGGATCTTGCCGGTGACACCGGCGCCATTGCCGCAATCCTGCGGGCCCTTGACGCCAACGCGAAAGTCGCCGGCGATGTCGCCGCGGGGCAGATCGATGTGTCGGCGCAACTGACGTCCGGCCAGGTCATCAGCGCGCTGCAGGCAGCGGGCTACCAGGCCAGCCGCGTGTCCGAGCCGCGGCAGATCCACGTCAGCGGCGGCAGCACCTGCTGCGGCAGCTGCTCATGATCCACTGAGAGCGTCCTTGTCGCCGCGCGCCGTCTTCGCGCGCGGCTTGCGCGGGCCCGGGGCGGAGTGCCGGCCCTGGCTGGCGTCGATCGCGTCGATCCAGCCGGCGCGCGCGGCGGGGAACGCGTCGGCGTAGGGCACGTAGGGCTTGATGTCGAGGATCGGCGTGCCGTCGAGCAGGTCGACGCCGCGCACCTGCAGCGCGCCATCGCCCACCGCGACCAGTTCCACCGCCGACAGGCCGATCGCATTCGGCCGGTGCGGCGAACGCGTGGCCAGCACACTGCGCTTGCCGCCGCCGCGCGGCGGACGCACCTCGGCCTTCCAGCCTTCGCTGCGATGGAAGGCGAACACCAGCCAGATCCGCTCGAAGCCGGCCAGGTCCCGGTAGGCCGCCACGGGGAAATCCGCCACGAATTCGATCGTGGCCTCGGCGGCCGACTGCGTCTCGGTGCCGGCCACCACGGTGGACTGGTGCGGCGCGTCGATGCGTCGCGCATACGGCGAGCGCACGAACGCGATGGGCAGGCAGGACAGGGCGCTGGAGGTATCGTGGGCGGTGCTCATTGCGGCATTATCCACCTTCGCCCCGCCTCTCCATGGTCCCGTGAACCTCCCCGCCGAGGACACCATGAAATACCTCGTGATGATCTACTGCGACGACGCCTTGCTGGACGCGCTGCCCGAAGGCGAGTTCGATACCCTGATGCACGGCTGCTTCGTCAAGGCCGACGCCTTGCGCGCCAACGGACAATTGCACGATTCGCAGCAACTCGAAGCACCGGCGACCGCGCGCACCGTGCGCGTGCGCGACGGCCGCACCAGCGTGGTCGACGGGCCGTACGCCGAGACCAAGGAGTACCTGGGCGGCTTCAACCTGATCGAGGCGGCCGACATGGACGAGGCGGTGCGCATCGCCTCGAACTTCCCGTGGTCGCGCACCGGCGCGATCGAGATCCGCCCGATCCGCGACATGGACGCGGTGCGCCGGCGCGTGGGCGCCTGAGCATGCGCGACGACGACGATTTCGAGGACGACCGCGACTTCGACGACGAAGACGATTCGGTCGAGGCGCTGGTTTGGCAGCTCTTGTTGCTGATCAACCCGGGCGACGAAGACTCCGCGCTGCAGCAGTTCAGCGCCTATCGCGAGGCGGTCGCCGATGGCGACGAGTCCGAGCCGGTCGAGCTGGTGGCCAGGGTGATCGACTGGCGCGCGGGTTTCCTGATCGCCGAGGACGACCTGCGCTCGCTGGTGCAGGCGCTGGACGAACTCAGCGCGCGCTGGAACCTGTCGATCGACTGGAACGGCGACCCGGACGACGACGACTATTTCGACGATGCCGATGCCGGCAGCCTGCTCGGCATCGCCTACGATCGCCTGGCCGAAGCCGGCTACACCTTGTGGACCTGGGAAACCGACGACGACTCGCATGCCGGCTGGATCACGCTGAGCCGCGACAACGAGCCGATGCGCGAACTGGCCACGGCGCTGCACATCAACCTGCGCCTGGGCAGCGACTTCGGCTGAGCGGCGCAGAAGGGAACGGAACAGGCATGCTGCAACTGATCGGCTTCGACGGCGACGACACGCTGTGGCACAGCGAGGGCTACTACCGCGAGGCGAACGACGCGTTCGCCGCGATCGTGGGCCGCTACGTGGACCTGGGCGACCAGCGCGTGCACGACACCATGCTGGTCACCGAACAGCGCAACCTGCAGCTGTTCGGCTACGGTGCGAAAGGCATGGCGCTGTCGATGGTGGAAACCGCGATCGCGCTCAGCGACAGCCGCATCAGCGCCGCCGACATCCACCGCATCGTCGAGCTGGGCAAGAGCGTGCTGCAGCATCCGGTGGAACTGTTGCCGGGCATCCGCGAGGCGGTCGAGGCGGTGGCCGCGCACCACGACGTGGTGCTGATCACCAAGGGCGACCTGTTTCACCAGGAAAAGAAGGTGGCGCAATCCGGCCTGGCCGACCTGTTCCGCCGCATCGAGATCGTGTCGGAGAAGAACGCCGCCACCTATCGCCGCGTGCTGGGCGAATTCGCCCTGCAGCCGGCACAGTTCGCGATGGTCGGCAACTCGTTGCGTTCGGACATCGAACCGGTGGTGCGCCTGGGCGGCTGGGGCGTGCACCTGCCGTACCACGTGACCTGGGCGCACGAACTGGAGAACGGCCTGGGCGACGACGAGCCGCGCGTGCTCACGGTGGATGCGCCCGCGGCGATCCCCGCCGCGGTGGAGCGCCTGCGCACCCTGGCTGCCGCGGCCCAGGGCGGGCACTGACGGCCACCATCGCCGCAAGCGGCCTTGGCCCCTAATCGTCGAAACCGGTGTAGTCGTCGGGAAAGATCGGCGTGCCGTCCGGCTCCAGCCCGGTCATGTCGGCCAGCGCCTTGGCGGCGGCCGCTTCGGCGATGTCCCTGTCGCGGAAGCTGCGGTTCTCGCAGATCGCGTAGTACACCGGAAAGCCGTGACGGCGCGGGGTGATCGCCAGCCACGCGGCATAGCGCGAACCTTCCAGGGTGGCTCCGGAGCGGGCAAGGTAGTTGTCGAACTCGCGCTCGGCCATGGTTGTCGGTTCCGCTCGGAAAGCACGCATTGTATAGGGATGGCCGGTTTCGCCGCCGATGCCGGCGCGTCGAGGCAGGGGCCGTCCTCGAAGGCGGACGCGCCTCAGGGGTTCCGCGCGCTGTTCGCGGCGCGGATCTGGTCGATGCCCAGCGCCTCGCTTTCGCCCGGCGGCGGCAGGCCGGTCTTCCGGCAGAACGCGATCAGGCGCGAATCGTCGCGGAAACGCAGGATGAGCGGATCGCTCAGCATGAACAGGATGTCTTTGGCCGGCGCGCGCTCCAGCCATTCCATGGTCCGGTCCGCGTCGCCGCGCAGCGCATAGGCTTGCGCGACCAGATAGGGGCTGGTTTTCGCCCAGACCCTGTCGGCGAGCACCTTCGCCAGCGCCGCATCCGCCGCCGCGCGGTCCGGGGAAATCTGCGTGGCGATCGCCAGATTCATCTCGCGCCACGGCGAGGGCTGCTTGCGGGCGGCCTCCTGCGCGGCATCCACGTCGCCGCGCGCGATGGCGGCATACATGGCCCGGTATGGCCGGGATGATTCCGGTGGCGACAGGCCCTCGGCGATGCGCAGGTACTTGGCCGCCTCGTCCAGCCGGCCAGTTGCCGTCAGCAGCTTCGCGTATTCGAAATCGTTGACGTTGTACAGCGGCTCGATCGAGAGGAGCTGCTCGCGCAGCCCGATCGCCTCCCCCAGTTTCCCCAGGCCGGCCAGCACGAAGGCGCAGCCATTGAGCACCGTGCCGTCTTCCGGCGCCAGCTGCACGGCACGGCGGCATTCGGCCAGGGCGCTGCGGGCATCGAAACTGTAGAACTGCAGGTAGGCGCGAGCCGCGTGGGCCTGGCCCAGGCCGGGCGCCAGTTGCAGCGCCTTGTCCGCCGCCAGGCGCGATTGGCGAAGCTGTTCGCGGGCCACCGCGGGAGGCTCGTCCCGGAACGCGGCCACGGTACTCCACGATCCGGACAGGTACGCCCATGCCATCGCGTATTGCGGGTCCAGTTGCACGGCCCGGGCCATGTACTCCGCGGCCTTGGGGAAATCCTGGTTGTGCCAATGCTGCAGGCCCTGCAGATAGACGTTGTAGGTGTCGATGTTGCCGCCGGGCGGGCGATCGTTCGGCCTTGCTGCCGCTCCGGGCGACAGCAGCTTCAGTTGCAGCGCACCGGCCACCGCCTGGGCGATCTCGTCCTGCAGGGCGAACAGGTTCCTGTACGGGCGGTCGTAGTGCTCGGTCCACAGCGTGCTGCCGTCGGCGGCGCGGGTCAGTGACGCGTTGATGCGCACGACGTCACCGGCGCGCTGCACGCTGCCGGCGAGCAGGTAGGCCACGCCCAGCTCGCGGCCGATCGTCGCGCTGTCGTCCTTGCTGTCGCGGAAGCGGAAGGCCGAGGTGCGACCGATCACCTTCAGTCCCTGGAATCGGGACAACGCGTCGATCAGGCTTTCCGACAGGCCGTCGGAGAAGTACACCTGTTGCGCGTCGTTGCCGGCGTTGACCAGCGGCAGCACCGCGATGCTGCGCTCCGGAACCGGCCCCGGGGCGCTCGGCGCATGCGACCACCATCTCCAGCCGGCGAAGGCGAGCAACGCCAGCAGCGGCAGCAACCACGGCAGCGCACGCGGCATGGCGCCCCGGTCGCTGGCGCGCCGCCCGCCGGAGCGGGGCGGTGGGCCAGGGGACGGCACCGGCACCACCGGCGCTGCCGGCACGGATGCCTGCAGGGCCTGCCGCGGGTCGTCGGGCGCGGCTTCGGGAAGGTCGAAGCGGTAACCCACGCCATGCACGGTGTGCAGGTAGCGCGCCGCTTTCGCGTCCTCGCCGAGCGCGTGCCGCAACAGGGTCATCAGCCGATTCAGCACCCCCGGGGTGACGTGGCGGTGGCCCCAGACGGCGTCCAGGATCTCGTCGCGGGTGAAGACCCGGCCGGGGGTGCCGGCGAGCAGCGCCAGCACGGCGAAGGCCTTGGGTTCCAGCGGTTGCTCGATGCCGTCGCGCAGCAAGCGCCGGCCCGCGAAGTCGATCGCGGATTCGTCGAAGGCGAGCGGGGCGGGCGTTGACGGGTCCATGGCGTCCTGTGGCGGTGCACCTGGGTGGACGGAAACCTGCGCTGCGGGGCGGCCCCCAATGTTTTCCCAAGGAATCCAAGCAATGTCCAGTGCTTCCCCAGCGGTGGCCTCAAGACCCGTGGCGCTGCATTCCCGAAGCTGGCCACACCGGCACCCGCCGGCATGTCGCCCGAGGAGATCGCCATGAACCGCCGCCTTCGTTTCGCCGCCGTCCTGCTCACGGCATGTATCGCACCGGCCTTTGCCCAGGAGGGCGCGGCGACGCTGCCGTCGGTCCGGGTCACCGGGTATGTCGCCGATTGCGCGTCACCCCGCCTGCCCACCCAGCGCCAGATCGAGGCATGGACCGACCTGCACAACTTCGGCCAAGTCTACGCCGCGCGCGAGCGACTGATGGCCGGGATCGGTCGCGCCTGCCAGGGGCGCGGCGTCGATCACGTGCAGGTCGTGATGCAGCGGCTTTCGCAAGGCGAGCCACGCCTCGTCGCCATGGCGCGGCAAGCCCGCTGAGCGGGGCTTGCCGCGGTTGTCCACCTCATACGCAAGGAGATACGCATGAACCGCAAGTACCAACAATGCGCACTGGCCATCGCCGTCGTCCTGTCGGCCCATGTCTACGCCGGCGATTACGGCGCGTGGAGCAACGCGGTGCCCGCACCCGGGATCAACACGGCGGCCGCCGAAGGCTGCCCGATCGAATCGCCGAACGGGCGGAACCTGTACTTCATGTCCACCCGCAATGGCGGCCTGGACAACTGGCGCGCAACCTGGAATGCCGCGATGCGCAGCTGGGACGACATCACCAATCTCGGTGAGCCGGCAAATTCCCCCACCGCCGCCGACTATTGCCCCACGCCGCTGCCCGGCGGGTGGCTGCTGTTCGTCAGCTCGCGGCAGAACGCCGAGGATTGCACCGGGTGCAAGGCGATGCCGCCCCCGCCAGCGGGCAGCCCGCCGGCCGGCGACATCTTCCTGACCCGGGAAACCCCGGCGCACGGCTGGGGCCCGCCGTGGGGCATGCGCGGCCATGCGGACTTCCATGGCCGGGGCCCGGCGCATCGCCAGCCGGGTTGGGCGACACCGGTGGACCTGGGCGGATATGCGGAGGGCGGCCCGAACACCAGGGGTTCGGAATACAGTCCATCGATCGTGGAAACCGCCGAAGGTACCTTCCTGTACTTCTCCAGCGACGGCTATCCGGACAGCAAGAGCCATGACATCTACGTCAGCCGCCAGCGTGCCGACGGCAGCTTCGGGCCCGGCGTGCGCGTGGCCGAGCTGAGTACCGACGCCGCCGACCTGATGCCGAACGTGCGCCGCGACGGGCTGGAGATCGTGTTCAGCAGCAACCGCGCCAGCGCCGATCCGCGCAACCAGGACATCTGGTACGCCACGCGCCGGAATACCCGCTCGCCGTGGACGGTGCGCGGTCCGATCGAGAACACCGCCGTCAACACGCCAGACGGCGCGGAAACCCGCGCCACGCTGTCCGCCGACGGCACCCGCCTGTACTTCGGCCGCAAGCATTTCGCCCAGGTGCCGGCCGACCCCGGCGATGTCTACGTCAGCACGCGCGTCAGGTTGCACAGGAGCGGCGGCGACTGAAACTGCGCGAGGAACGCGGCCGCGGCGGCCATCGCCATCGCGGCCTTGTTCGTTTCGCCCCGGGCGTGCCGTGCATCGCAAGGCCTGATTGCCGCATCATGACGCGATGATTGCCGCCTCTTCGCCACCACGCGTCGTGCTGGACACCAACGTGTGCCTGGACATCTTCCTGTTCCACGATGCGCAGTCCGCCGCGCTGCACGTGGCGATGCGCGAGGGCCGCATCCAGGCGGTGACGCGCAGCGACTGCCGCGCCGAATGGCTGCGCGTGCTGCACTATCCGCAGGTGCCGGTCAGCGCCGAGGCGCGGCCGGGCATCGAGGCCGCGTTCGATGCCCTGGTGCACTGCCTGCCGGACGAACAGGCCGCCGCGTCGCCCGGCGTGTCGCTGCCGCGCTGCGCGGACCCGGATGACCAGATGTTCCTGGAGCTGGCGCAGGCCTCGGGTGCACGCTGGCTGGTCAGCAAGGACAACGAACTGCTGAAGCTGGCGCCGCGCTGCGCCCGCGACGGGCTGTTCTGGATCGGCCTGCCGCAGGCCTGGTCGCCGCGCCACGGTTGACGACCGCGTCACTCAGGGCCTGTGAAGAAAACCACTTCCCGTGGTTTTCTTCTGTCGTGCGTCCGGTACACGCCCGGACGCACTCACGCGGATCAGGCACTTGCCTGCTTGATCCGCGTCCGGCCATCCCTGGCCGGCCTGAGAGGTTGAACGATCACAACCTCTCGATTCGTGCTGTACTGGCCCGGCTACCCGTGGAGATGCGCCATGCTCACGCCAGAGATCATCGATTGCCCGTATTGCGGCGAATCGATCGGCATCCTGATCGACGCCTCGATCGCCAGCCAGCAGTACATCGAGGATTGCCAGGTGTGCTGTCGCCCGATCACGCTGAGCGTGGAGGTCGACGAGGACGGCGCGGTCGCGGTGCGCGCATCCGGCGAGAACGACGCCTGAGCGAGCCCGCGCTGCTACACGATGCCGATGCCCTGCTCCAGCAGCGCGGCGCGGGTGGCCGCATCGCTGGTCGGCGTCACCGGGCGGCTGAGGTCCCACAGCACGCTGGCGCGAAAGCCGAGTTCCCGCGCATCCTGCGCCGTCCACAACACGCAGACGTCGCGGGCCAGTCCGCACACCACGACCTCGTCCACGCCGCGTTCGCGCAGCCAGCCGGCCAGGCCGGTGCTGGGGCGGCTTCCATCCGGGCCGTGGTTCTCGCGAAAGCCGCTGTAGGAATCCACCGCGGGATCGCTGCCCTTGCGGATCACCGCGTCCAGTGCCGACCAGTCGATGCCCGGATGCAGCTCGGCCCCGGCCGTGCCCTGCACGCAGTGATCGGGCCACAGCGTCTGCGGCTGGCCGTACAGGTCGATCCGCTCGAACGCGGCGCGTCCCGGATGACGGCTGGCGAACGACACGTGGCCTGGCGGATGCCAGTCCTGCGTGGCGACCACGTGGCGGAAGCGACGCGCGCGCAGCAAGGCGTCGGTGCCGGGCACGATGGCGTCGCCCTCGTGACAGGCCAGCGCGCCACCGGGCATGAAGTCCGGTTGCACGTCGACCAGGATCAGCGCGGCATGGGCGGGGCGGTTCGATGTCATCGACGGTTTCTTGTGGAGCAGGCGGCGAAAGTCTAACCGGAACCGGCCGCGCGACCGGATGACCCATAATGGCCGCACGCATACGAACCGGGGGCGCGCAGTGCAGTACGACCAGTCGTGGATGGGATACGGGATCATCGGTGGCCTGGAGGCCGGCCTGATTTCCGCCGTGGCGGGATTCGTCCTGTTCCTGTTGTTCCACTGGCTGGGTCGGCGCAATGGCTGGAGTTACGGCCCGCAGATCGGCTGGTCGTTCCTGCTGGCCAGCGCACTGACCGTCAGCGGCGACCTGTGGAACCTGTTCTATTTCAACTACGGGCGGATGCAGTCGCTGCAACTGCTCAAGGTGAAGCTGGCCGAAGTGCACGATCCGGACAGCATCGGCCTGCGCACCCTGTTTGAAGTGCTCGGCGTGGCCGTGGGCATCTATGTCGCCTGGGCGATCTGCAGCGGCGACTGGCGGCGTCGCTTCGGCCCGCGCAAGTAGTTCTGACCCTGCTCGTTCCAGGAAGTGCGAACGGACGTGCGCCGCGTCACGTTTGCACACATGCGCGAACGCCATCGACGGGTCGCGCAGCGGACTGTGCCGACTTCCATCGTGCCTGCCGCCAACATGATCTAGAACCCCTCTTTGTTCCACCCCTAGCATGACCACCGACCCGCCGCTTCGTCGAACGCGCTGCAAAGCCGAACCGATGTCGCCGCGAGTCAGGCCAGGGGGGTCTTCAATGGAGGGGAACATGGACAATTACACGCGAAAGACACTCGCGCGATGCGTGAGTGCGGTTCTGTTGGCGCTTGGATGCAGCTTGCCGCTTTATGCGGCGCCGACAAAGGTTCAGAAGAAAACACCGGCGCCGACCGCCGCAGCACTGCGCACGACCGGACTGCAGCCAACGCTGCGGCACCACCAGCTGCGTCCACTCAAGCCGAACGAGCGCCCGCCACAATCGTCGTCGCGCGAGCACCTGTACACCGACTACGATCGTCCCGAACGCAACCAGTCGACCTCGTTGCGCAGGAGTCTGGCCGCGGCCACGGCCGCCTGTGACGTCAACGCCTTCGCGTCGGCCAGCGGCAGCACCCTGGTCACCCTGGTGCGCAATTCGTCGGTGGACGGTTGCATCAACACCTTGTTCGGCGTGACCGGTGCCAGCGCAGGCCAGGTGTTCAATCAGGCGAAGATGGTGACGATCGCCAATGCGTTGCAGTCGAACGCCGCCAGCTACGCGGGCAACAACAGTGCGGGCACCTTGCAGCTGATCCTGTTCCTGCGCGCGGGCTACTACGTGCAATACGGCGACCCCACGGATGTGGGCACCTACGGCACGCCGCTGAAGAATGCCATCCGCCCTGCGCTGGACGCGTTCGTGGCGAACTCGCATTTCCGCGACGTCAATGACGACCACGGCGCGGTACTGGCCGAGTTCGTCACCCTGATCGACAGCTCGGGTGAAAACGCCCACCAGATGAACACGGTGAAGGGTCTGCTCGATCGCTACAACGCGAGCTACCACTCGTACTGGTACATGATGTCGGCGGTGAACAACGTGTTCACCGTATTGTTCCGCGGTCACTACAACGCGGACTTCCAGGCGCTGGTGCAAAGCGATGCAAGCATCACCACCAGCCTGTCGGGCTTCGTGTCGCGCAATGCTGCCGAGGTAGGCACCGACAACGAGTACCTGCTCTCCAATGCCAGTCGCGAACTAGCTCGCTTCCTGCAGTACACCTCGCTGCAGCCCACGGTGAAGCCGCAGGTCAAGAGCATCCTTACGGCCTACAGCATGACCGGCGCGGGCGCGTCGATCTGGGTGGGCACGGCTGACGTGGCCGACTTCTACGATCATGCGGACTGCAGCTATTTCGGCATCTGCAACTTCCAGACCCAGCTGGCCCAGGTGGTGCTGCCGATCACCACCCAGTGCAGCCCGGACCTGCGCCTGCGCGCGCAGGCGTTGACTCCTGCGCAGGTGACGGAAACCTGCAACAAGGTGATCAACGAAGAGCAATACTTCCACGACCGGGTGAACGACGGCAACACGCCGGTGGCGAACGACCACAACACCATGCTCGAACTGGTGATCTTCCACTCGAGCACGGATTACCAGACGTATTCCGGGGTGATCTTCGGCAACGACACCAACAACGGCGGCATGTACCTGGAAGGCGATCCGTCCGATCCGGCCAACCAGCCGCGCTTCGTCGCGTATGAAGCGGAATGGATGCGGCCGACCTTCGAGGTGTGGAACCTCACCCACGAGTACGTGCATTACCTGGACGGTCGCTTCGACATGTACGGCGATTTCAACGCCGCGATGAGCGTGCCGAGCGTCTGGTGGGTGGAAGGCCTGGCCGAGTACGTGTCGTACAGCTATCGCGGCATTCCGTATCCGGAAGCGATCGCCGACGCGGGCACCAGGCAATTCCCGTTGAGTACCGTTTACGACAACGACTACAACAGCGGCGAAGAGCGCGTCTATCGCTGGGGCTACCTCGGCGTGCGCTACATGTTCGAGAAGCAGCCGCAGCAGGTCGGGCAGATCCTGGGCTACTTCCGTCCGGGCAACTACACCGGCTACGCCAGCTACCTGCAGTCGATCCACAACACCCATGACAGTGACTGGAACACCTGGCTGGGTTGCCTGAACGCGAACCAGGGCGACACCTCCACCTGCGGCGGCACCACCACGCCGCCTCCCAGCACGCCGCCGCCGACGGACCCGCCGCCCACCGACCCGCCGCCGACCACGCCGCCGTCCAACCTGCCGGAGTGTCCGGGATCCTCGGGCCTGCTCGCCGACGGTTGCCAGGTCAGCAACGTGCAGGCCTCGCGTGCCGGTGACAGCCAGTACTTCTACATCTACCTGCCGGCCAATACGCCATCGCTGACGATCAATACCGTCGGTGGCAGCGGCAATGCGGACCTGTACGTCAGCGCACGTGGCTGGCCCAGCACCACCGACTACGACAAGCGCTCGACCGGCAGCAGCAATACCGAGAGCGTCAGTGTCACGCCGCCGTCGGCTGCGGGCTACTACTACGTCGCGGTCGTTGCCACGGCGCCTTATTCCGGCGTGGCGGTCAGTGCATCGTTGGGGGGCGGGTCCACCACGCCGCCACCAGCCACCTGGCCGGAATGCACCGGGGATGCCGGCATGCTTGCCAGCGGTTGCCAGCACAGCAACGTGCAGGCCACCCGCGTGGGTGACACCGAGTACTTCTACATCCTGGTACCGAATGGCACGACCGGCCTGCATGTGGAAACCACGGGAGGCACGGGCAATGCCGATCTTTACGTCAGCCGCCGCGGCTGGCCGTCGGCAACCGACTACGACCAGCTGTCGGCGCACAGCGGCAACAGCGAATCGATTGACATCGCGCAACCCAGCGGCAACACGTATTACTACGTTGCCGTGACGGCTGCCGCGCCTTACTCCGGCGTGGCGGTGAGGGCCAGGCTGACTCCATGAAGTGTCGCATCCCGGCGGCAGGCAAGCCACGCGTGGTTGCCTGCCGCCGGGATGATCGATTGAAATGCAACGAATCATCCGAACCCTCGCGATCGTCGATCGCGAGGGTTCGTCGTTTCCGGAGATGTGGTTGCGCATCGCTTGAGGCGCGGCCGCCGGAACCGTTCCGGCGGGAATCACACCGGATCAGGCAGCTATCGACTAGGCGGATTCACCCGCATCCCCAGGCTCGCCAAACCATCGCGACAAGGCCTGGGCAATCTCCCTGTCGTCAGGAACGGCCTCACTCGCCCACGCGACGAACCCGTCAGGGCGAACAAGTACCGCACGCAAACCCAGCGAATCCCTGACGTCGCCTGCGACATGGATGACCCGGCCTCGCCATCGGCTTGCAAGCGCCTGAAGCGATGCGCCTGCATCGAAGTCCAGCATGAGGCCTTTCCCTTCGCGCAGAAGGCTGCCGACCTTCGTACCGTCGAGCCGTTCGAAGTCGGGAACGCTGCGGCCCACCAGGGGATGACTGCCGCCAAGATCGTAGCGGAGCGAAACGCCCCACACGCGCTCGGCGAAATACGTCGCGCCATCGCGGGTCGCGATGAGATCGCGGATGATGGCTTCCAGCGCGCGCGTGCTGGGGGTGGGCCGCATGAGCGCCACTTGCGCGCGCGACCAGTCGAGCACGCGCGCTCCCACCGGATGCCGCTCCAGCGGGTAGCTGTCGAGCAGGTCGGCCGGCGCGTCGCCACGGATCGTGGATGCCAGCTTCCAGCCCAGGTTCAGCGCGTCGCCGAGCCCGAGATTGAGCCCTTGACCGCCCAGGGGCGAATGAATGTGCGCGGCATCGCCTGCGAGCAGCACCCGCCCCTGGCGATACGCGGTTGCCTGGCAGGCGCGATCCGTCCAGGTGGTGGCGAGCCGAAGCTTTGTCAAAGTGACCTGCGTGCCGGACACGCGCCGCAAGACCGCCTGCACATGCTCCCGCGTGATCGGCTGGACCCGGTGGAAGGCACCGCCGTCGAATGCCACCATCGCGATGGTGCCGGGCCGCGCATGGGTGTACATGCCGGTCGGCGTGTAGTGCCGGCCGGGCGGGAGCGCTTCCGGGTCGGCCATCTCGACGTCGACGGAATAGCCGGTGCACTCGGGATCGGTGCCGACGAAATCGAAGCCGCCGGCCTTGCGCACGGCACTTCGGCCACCATCGCAACCGACCAGCCAGCGCCCGCGAAACGTCTCCCCGCCGGCGTGAACGGCCACCTCTTCGTCCGACGCGTGAAAGGCGTCGACGCTGAAGCCGCGCCGAATGTCGGCGCCCATCGCGCTGGCCCGGCGAGCCAGGACGGTTTCGAGCGTCTCCAACGCGACGGCCATGCTGGTGTCGGCCGGGCTGGGCAGGCGATACGGCCACTTCGAGCTGTCGATGTCCTCGTGATAGAACTGGATGCCCGCAAAATGGCCGGCCGGCCGACGCGACTGTTCCTTCCCGTGTGCCGATGTCGCCATATCGCCTGCGGCATCATTCGCACGCTGCGCCGCGACGACCTCGTCCAGCAAGCCACGACGGTAGAGGGCTTCCAGGGTGGCCGCCGAAAGGCCGCGCATCCCGAACGGAAGGCGCTTCAAGGGAGAGTGGGGATCCTCGGATCGCTCCAGCACCAGAACCGACAGGTTCAACAGGCGCAGCTCGCAGGCGAGAAACAGGCCGACGGGGCCGCCGCCGGCAATGACGACGTCATGGATATCCGGGTGATGCTTGTGCATGAACTGCTCCTGGGTCGATGTTCGACCGGAGCGTTCTTCGAGAATGAGAACCCTGCGGACGAACGTTTGGACGCCTGGATGGCGCCACCTGTTCGTCGCGGGGGTCTTGTGCACGAAGCCAAAGACCAGAGCTTTCGTTACCGAAAGGACTTGGGCTTACCAAACCAAGTCTGCCTTTTCCGACACGGCATCTTGTCATTCCGATGGGGTGGCGGCAACAGGCGGCAGCCGACAAGACCACCGCGTTCATGGCGAACGCGAGGATGCCGACAGCGCATCATGTGCCGGACGCTCAGTCGTCATCGCTGCCCAGGTCGAGCAAATGGGCCGGCAGTCCGCTGCGGGCGCCCCAGCGGTAGATGAGCAGCGCCACGACGGCGGCGGCCAGCGAGTCCCAGGGATGGCCGAGGACGCCGCGGCCACCGAAAGTGCCCAGGCAGGACAACGCGATGAGCAGTGCGTAGTAGACGATCAGCCACCACGACGAAGACACGTCCTGACGAAACCTGGAACGCTCTTCGGGCGAGGGCCGCCTGCACAGGGCATGGACCCCGTACAGCACGATCTGCAGGCCCAGCAGCCATGACACGGTCTGCCAGCCCGACCAGTACACGATCAAGGTGGCCACCACGAAGGAGAGCGGGCCGAGCAGGCCGAAGCCGCGCACCTTGAATGGCCGTGGCAGCTCCGGCGCGGTGCGGCGCAGCGCCGCGACGGTGATCGGTGCCACCGCATAGCTCAGTACCAGAGCAGCCGACACCACGCTGATCAGGGCTTCCCACGAGGGGAACGGCAAGGTCCAGAACACCGACAGTGCGAAGCTCAGCCACAGCGCGGGGCGCGGGATGCCGGAGTCGGCATCGACACGTGTGAACAGCTTGAAGAACGCGCCGCTGCGTGCCCAGCCATAGACCACGCGAGGCGTGGCGTTCATGTAGATGTTGCCGGTGCCGCTGGGCGAGATCGCCGCGTCGCACACCACCAGCGCGGCCAGCCAGCCGATGCCCAGGGTGATGGCGATGTCGTGGTAGGGCAGCGAGAACATCGCACCGATCCCGCCCCAGCCCTGCGCCAGCATGGGGGTGGGGATGCTGCCCAGAAAGGCCACCTGCAGCAGCAGGTAGATCACGGTGGACAGCAGCACCGACAGGATCAGCGCGATCGGAATGGTGCGCTGCGGGTCGCGTACCTCGCTGGCCACCGAGATGATCGGCGTCAGCCCCAGGTAGGCGAAGATGATGCCGCCGGCGGAGACCGCTGCCTCCACGCCGCTGAAGCCGTAAGGCGTAAAACCGTGCACGCTCATGTTCTGCGGCTGGAAGTGCGACAGCAGCACGACGATGACCAGCACGGGCACGATGAACTTGAAGATGCTGATGAGGTTGTTGGCCCTGGCAAAGGTCTTCACGCTGAAATAGTTGAGCGCAAAAAACAGTGTCAGCAGTGCCAGCTGCACCAGCCAGCCCAGCAGGGTCGGGGCGCCGCTGGCGTCGCGATTCAGGGCGGGAAACCAGGCCGCCGCATATTGGCGGCAGGCCACGGTTTCGATGGCGATGAGGCTGGAAAACGCGATCAGGGTGATGAAACCCATCAGCGAGCCCAGCAACAGGCCATGCGAATATTCCGGGTAGCGCACCACGCCGCCGGCGCGCGGCAGCGCCGCGCCCAGCTCGCAGTAGACCAGGCCCAGCAGCAACACCGCCGCCCCGCCGATCAGCCAGGACAGGATGCCGGCCGGCCCGGCGATGGCCGCGACATGGCTGGCCGCGAACAACCAGCCCGAGCCGAAGATGGCGCCCAGGCCGATGAAGGTCAGGTCGGTGAGGCTGAGCTGTCGATGAAACTTTCCCGTGGAGGGCATGGCACGTGATCCGGCGGCGGCGTGGAGGACGGCGGTGATCGCAACGCACGATCACGAGCAAGAGTGCAGGCTTCCGGCACGGCGCTGGGCCTGCGCCCGCGCCGCGCCGCGGCGGTCAGGGCGACTTGCAGGCGCAGGGCTTTTCGTCGGCGTAGGGCGACTTGCCGCCATGGGCGATGAAGCGGTCGACCTGTTGCTGCAACACCGGCAGCGGCACCGAGCCGAGCGCCAGCACGGTGTCGTGGAAGGCACGCAGGTCAAAGCGTTCGCCCAGTGCCTTTTCGGCGCGCGCACGCGCGTCCACGATGGCCATTTCGCCCAGGTAGTAAGCCAGCGCCTGGCCCGGCCAGGCGATGTAGCGGTCGACCTCGGTCTCGATCTCGTGTTCGCCCAGCGCGGTGTTCTCGCGCATGTAGGCAAGCGCCTGTTGGCGGCTCCAGCCCAGGTGGTGGATGCCGGTATCGACCACCAGCCGGCAGGCACGCCACATCTGGTAGCCGAGGTAGCCGAAGCGGTCGTAGGGCGTGTCGTACATGCCCATCTCCACGCCAAGCCGTTCCGAGTACAGCGCCCAGCCTTCGGTATAGGCGGAGAGGTGGTTGCTGCGGCGGAATGCCGGCAAGCCTTCGTGCTCGGCCGCCAGCGGCATCTGCAGGCCATGGCCGGGCGAGGACTCGTGCAGGGTCAGGGCGGTGAGTGCATACAGCGGGCGCGAAGGCAGGTCGTAGGTGTTGACCATGTAGTAGCCGGCGCCACCGCGACCCCCGGTATAGAACGGCGCAAGATCCGCCGGCACCGGCTCGATCAGGAAGCGCTGGCGCGGCAGCCGGCCGACGTACTGGCCGATTTTTCCGTTGACCCGGTTGGCGATCCAGGCGGCCTGCTTGAGCAGTTCATCGGCGCTCCTCGGGTAGAACTTCGGATCGGTGCGCAGCTCATGCAGGAACCCGGCGAAGCTGCCCTTGAAGCCGGTCTCGCCGATGGCCTGCGCCATCTCCGCGTGCAGGCGCGCCACCTCGCGCAGGCCCAGTGCATGGATCGCGTCGGGGCTCATGTCCAGCGTGGTGTACTTGCGGATCTGCGCGCGGTAGAACGCCTTGCCGTCCGGCATCGCCTCGGCGGCCAGGCTGTCGCGTGCCTGCTTCATGTACACGTTGCGGATGAAGTCGAGCAGCCGCGCATGGGCCGGTGCCAGGGCGTCATGGATGGCCGCCAGGCCGGCGGCGCGCAGACGGGCCTGTTCGTCCGCCGGGATGCCCGCTGGCATCTGCCGGAACGGCGTGTAGAACAGGCTGTCCGTGCCTTGCGCCTGGGCCACCGCGGCGATCGCCTGGTCGCGCCCGGCCAGGGTGATCCGCGGCACGCTGAAGCCGCGCGCGAGGCCGGCGCGCATGTTGGCGATCTGCTCGTCGAAGTAGCGCGGGATGTCGCGCAACAGACCGATGTAGCGGCGGTAGTCGTCTGCGTTGCGCAGCGGTCGTCGCGCGGTGAAGCCGAGATTGCCCCAGAACGAGGTGTCGCTGTTGAACGGCATCTGCCAAGTGCGGAAGCGCTGGTCGGCCAGCAGGGTTTCGACCTGGTTGCGGTAGACCAGGTAGCTGACCTGATCATCGCCGTGCAGGGCGTCGGCGGGGATCGCATCGAGCTGCTTCAGCACATCGCTCCAGTACCGTTCGCGCGCGGCCTGGGTGGCGGCATCGACCCGCGGCAGGTGATCGGCGGGCAGCGCCTGGGTGTCTTCGTCGTCGGCACCGGCGAACTGCGCCTGCCGCCATGTCCACTCCTGGGTGGAAAGCGTGTGGAAACGCCTGGCGGCATCGTCGTTCGCGGCGGCGGCGACGGACACGATGCCGAGGCAGGCGAGGGTGCCGAGGCGGGCGATCAACTTTGACATGGCGGCGCTCCGATGGCGTGGATCAAGGCATGCTGGTCAGGCAAAGGGCTGGTCGATGGCGGGCGATGGCTGGGTGAACCAGGCCGCGCCTTCGGCGGTGACGTGGAAGTGGTCTTCCAGGCGGATGCCGAAGCGGTCGGGCAGCACGATCATCGGTTCGTTGCTGCAGCACATGCCGGGCTCCAGCGCGGTGGTGTCGCCGCGCACCAGGTAGGGCGTCTCGTGGATGCTCAGGCCACAGCCGTGGCCGGTGCGGTGGGGAATGCCGGGCAGGCGGTAGTCCGGCCCCAGGCCGGCACGCTCCACCACCGCGCGCGCGGCGGCGTCCACCGCCTCGCACGGCACGCCGGGGCGTACCGTGTCGAACGCGGCGCGTTGCGCGGCGTGTTCCAGTTCCCAGATGCGCGCCTGCTCCGCGTTCGGACGTCCGAACATGTAGCAGCGCGTGATGTCGGAGTTGTAACCCTGCACCGAGCAGCCGGTGTCGATCAGCACCAGCTCGTCCGCGGCCAGCCGCTGTTCGCCGGGGATGCCGTGCGGATAGGCGGTGGCCTGGCCGAACTGCACGATGCAGAAGGTGGAGCCGTTGTCGGCGCCCAGCGCACGGTGGGCGTCGTCGATGAAGCGCACCAGTGCGTGGTTGCTGATGCCTTCGTGCAGCACGCCCGCCGCCAGTCGCTGCACCTGCAGCGTCATCGCGGTGGCTTGCTGCATGAGGGCCAGCTCGGCGCTCGACTTGCGCATGCGGCAGCCGTCGATGATCGGGCTGGCATCGATCAGGCGGCGTTCGCCCAGCGCATCGACCAGGCGCGTGGCCACGACGTAGGCTGCCGCGGGATCGAGTGCGAGCGTGCTGGCGCGTCGCTCCTGCATCGCCTGCACCACGAGTGCGTGCGGGCTTTCGTGTTCTTCCCAGGTGCGGATGTCGGCACTGCTGCGCAACACGCGATCCAGCGAGCCGGTCTCGAACGCGGGGCAGATCATGATCGGTCCGCCCTGGGCGGTGATCAGCAAGGCCACCAGCCGCTCGCTGGCGCCCCAGCCGACGCCGGTGAAGTAGCGCAGCGATGCGCCGGCGGTGACCAGCAGGGCATCGACCCCGAGTTCGCGCATCAGCACGCGCGCACGGTGCTGGCGCTGGCCGTATTCGTAGCCGCTGATCGGCGCCGCGGCGGCCGGCCAGCGCTGCAGCCCGGCGCGCACGGTGGCCATGTCCAGGCCACCGATCTGGCGGCCGCTGTCGTGTGGGGTCATGGCCCGTTTTCTCCGCGGGGGGCGAGATCATCGTCGCGCCAATGGCCGTCGACCAGGCGGGCGACCTTGCCGGGGTTGCGGTCGCGCAGTTCGTCGGGCAACAAGCTGTCGGTCACGTGGTCGTAGCAGTGCAGCGCGGCGAAGCGGCGGATCGCCGCCGGCATGCCGACGGCGGTGAAGCCGGCGTGGCTGGTGCTGGGGTAGGGGCCGCCGTGGTTCATCGCCGGGCTGACCGCGACGCCGGTGGGCATGCGATTCATGATCATTCGACCGACCCGCGGGCGCAGTATCCGCGCCAGTGACGCCAGCAAGGTGTCGTCACTGCCATCGCTGGCGGCATGGAAGGTACCGGTGAGGTTGCCTTCGAAGCTTGCCGCGATGGCCAGCATGTCGTCGGCGTCACGCGGGCGCACCAGCAGGCTGGTCGGCCCGAAAGCCTCGCGTTGCAGTTCGCGCGGGTGCTTGAGAAACGCGCGCGCGCCGACCTGCAGCAGGGTGGGCCGATAGCGAAAGCCCGGCCCAGCCGACGTGCCGCCGACGAGGCATGTCGCGCCCCAGCCGCAGAGCGCGGCGACCGAGGCTTCCAGGTGATCGAGCACGCCGCGGCCGAACAGCACGCCGGGCGGCGCCGCGGCAAACAGCGGCAGGGTGGCACTGACAAAGGCGTCGCCGGCGGCGTCTTCCGGCACCACCAGCAAACCGGGATTGGTGCAGAACTGCCCGGCGCCCATCGTGCAGGAGGCGAAGAACTCCTGCGCCAGCAGTTCACCGCGCTCGGCCAGCGCGCCCGGCAGCATGAAGACCGGATTGACGCTGGACATCTCCATGTAGGCCGGAATGCCGGCGCGGTCCGCCGCCGCCTTGAGCGCCATGCCGGCGTGGCGGCTGCCGGTGAAGCCGATCGCGCCCAGGCGCGCGTCACCGGCCAGTCGCAGGCCAAGCTCGGCATCGAACTGATACAGCAACTGCACGGTGGCGGGCGGCAGGCCGACCTGGCGCAAGGCGCCGTACGCCAACTCGGCGAGCCGCCGGCTGGTGGCCGGGTGCGAGGGATGGGCCTTGGCGATCACCGGATTGCGTGCGGCGATGGCCGAGGCGAAGTCGCTGCCGGCGACCGCGTTGAACGCGAACGGGAAATTGTTCGGCCCGAAGATCAGCACCGGCTTGTGCAGCGGGGCGTAGTGGGAGCGCAGGCCGCCGGCGGTATCGATCACCGGATGCGTCCAACTGTGCTCGCGCGCTGCCTGCGCCGCCATGCGCAACTGCCGTGTGGTGCGCGGCAGCTCCACCGCCGCCAGCCGGGTTTCGGCGGGCAAGGCGGTTTCCGCATGGGCCAGCGCCACCAGGGTGGCGGCATCGTCCTCGATGGCCTGGGCGTACGCATCGAGGAAGTCGGCGATGCGGGCAGCGGGCGTCGCGGCGAGTTCGGCGGCCGCCGCGCAGGCGCTGCCCAGCGCCGCTTCGATCTCGTCGGCGCTGTTGACGGGAAAGGCTGGCCCGATGGTTTCGCCGGTGGCCGGGTCCACCGCGCGAAACGACTTCGCCGGGGACGCGGGTGCGCGCCAGCGGCCGCCGACCAGCGAGGCCTGGACGTCCATCTCAAGGCTCCGGGTGGGTGGCGATGGCGTGCTTGATCACGCGCATCGCGCCTTCGCGCTCGGCGCCTTCGAGCACCAGTCGCGGTGCGCGCACGCGCTCGCTGCCCAATCCCACTACCTGCTGCACCAGCTTGATCAGCTGCACAAACTTCGGCACGGTGTCGAGCCGCAACAGCGGCAGGAACCATGCGTACAGCTCGGCGGCAGCGGCGGAGCCGCCTTCGCGGGCCAGCTCGAACAGGCGCACCGATTCCTTCGGGTACGCGTTGACCAGCCCGGCGATCCAGCCGGTGGCACCCATGCAGACGCCTTCGACCAGCGCGTCGTCCATGCCGACCAGCAGTTGCAGTCGGTCGCCCAGCAGCGACTTCAGCGCGGCGAAACGGCGGATCTCGCCGGACGATTCCTTCACCGCCTGCACATTCGGGTGCTCGGCGGCCAGCGCGGCGATCTGTTCGGGCGAGAAGTCGGTCTTGTACGCCACCGGATTGTTGTAGAGCATGCATGGCAGATCGGTGGCCTCGATCACCGCCGATACGTAGGCGCTCATTTCGCGCCAGTCGGAGGAGTACACATACGGCGGCAGCACCATCAGCGCCGCGCAGCCGGCCAGCTTGGCCTCGCGCGCCAGTCGCACGCCCTCGTCGGTGGACAGCGCCGCAATGCCGGGAATCACCGGCGCGCGGTCGCCCACGGCGGCGACCAGGGTGCGCATGATCGCCACCTTTTCGTCGAAACCCAGTGTCGCCGCCTCGCCCAGCGAGCCCAGCGGGACCACGCCGGTGCAGCCGGCGTCGAGCAGCTTGCCGGCATGGAGGGCGAGGAAGTCGTGGTCCACCGTGCCGTCAGCGTTGAATGGCGTGGTGATGGCGGGAATGACGCCTTGCCAGAGTGCGTGCGTGGTCATGCGTGATGGTCTCCAGAATCGTGCGAAAGAAAGGCGGGAATGGCGCTGGTGGCCAGCGTGGCCAGTCGGGCGGGAAAAATCGGTGGGCGGCCGTCGCCGCGCGGGAAGCGGCCGAGCTCGGCCAGCGCGCTGCCGCAGATGCGTCCCTGGCAGGCGCCCATGCCGCAGCGCGTGGCCAGTCGGGCGGCGCGTGAGTCGACAAAGTGCTCGAGTGCGCCGAGGGTGACGTCTTCACAGCGACAGACGATGGTGCCGGCGTCGGCGAGCGCGTGCAGTTGGGGATCCAGCGAAAAATGCCGCGCCAGCACGTCGGCGAAGCGGCGTGCGCGTCGGCGTTGGCCGAGCAGGGCGACGGCGGCCGTGTCGGCGCCGGCCGCCATGTGCCCGGCGATAAGTCCTTCGATGCGTGCGGCGGCAAGTCCGCCGATGCCGCAGCTCTCACCGGCGGCATACACGTTCGTCACGCTGGTGCGCAGCAGGTCGTCCACCCGTGTGGCAGCGTGCGCGCCGTGCCGGTCGAGCGTGCAGCCCAGCATGCCGGGCAATTCCACATTGGGCACCAGCCCATGGCCGACGGCCAGCAGGTCGCACTCGATGCGGAAGCTGCCGCGCGGCGTGCGGATATCCACGGCGCTCAATCCGCCATCGCCGTGGGCACGGCTGACGAACGAGCCGAAGTGATACGGAATGCCGCGCAGGGTGGCGCGCAGCTGCAGCGCTTGCAGCATGCGCGAGGGCCAGCGCCACAACTGCCATGCGAACGTACACATCGCGGTGGCGGAGGCCTGCTCGTGGATGCCGAGCACCTGTGCGCCGTGGCGATGCAAGGTGGCGGCTGCCGCCAGCAACAGCGGGCCGCTGCCGGCGACCAGCACGCGCTTTCCCTGCACCGGCCAGGCTTGCTTGGCCAACGCCTGCAGTCCACCGGCGCCGGTCACGCCGGGCAGGGTCCAGCCCGGAAACGGCAGCAGCAGTTCACGCGCGCCGGTGGCGACCACCAGGCTGCCGAACGAAAGCTCGACCGCGCTGCGCGGCGTCTCGACCAACAAGCTGTGCGGGTCGGCGCCGATGACCTGGTGCTGGGCCAGCCAGCTGACCGATGGTTGAGCCGCGAGCCGGGTCATCGCGCGGTGCGCGGCAGCTGGCGCACCGTGCAGCGCATCGTGCCGCCACACCTGTCCGCCCTGGCGCGGTTGCGCGTCGAGCAGTCCCACGCGCGCGCCGTGGCCGGCAGCCGCTTGTGCGGCCGCCAGGCCGGCCGGCCCGGCACCGACCACCAGCACGTCGTAATGCTCAGTCATCGGTGCGTACCTGCATGCCCTCGCGCACCGGCGTCATGCATGCACGAACGTGCATCACGTCGTTGATCCGCACGCGGCACTCGAAGCACACGCCCATGCCGCACAGCGCCGCGCGCGGTTGACCGGTGACCGAACGGCGGAAGCATGCCGGCGCGGCCAGCGCGATCGCCGCGGCGACGCTGGCATCGGCCGGTACGCTGACGGCCCGGCCGTTGACCAGCACGCGCACCGCCTTCATGCCAGCGCCCGCGTCGGCGCGTAAGGCGCCGGGTCGATTGCCGGTGTGTGGCCGAGCAGCAGGTCGATCAGCAGGCGGGCACTGCCCAGGGCGGTGGTCACGCCGAGTCCCTCGTGACCGGCGGCCACCCACAGGTCGGGGTGGTCGGCAACGGCGCCAAGGTACGGACGTCCATCCGGCGTGGCGGGACGCAGGCCGGTCCACGCGCGCAGGCCCTGCAGTTGCTGCAGCACGGGCAGGAACTGGAACGCGCGGCGCAGCATCCGCTGCAACATCGCCGGCGAGACGGCCCGGTCCTCCACGTCGAACTCGCGCGAGGAACCGATCAGGATCTGGCCGGTCGGGCGCGGCTGCACGTTGAACGCGACGCTGCTGTCGGCGGTGCCGTGGGCGCTGTCGGCGTAGCCCAGCTCCAGCACCTGGTGGCGCAGCACGCCGGGATAGCGCTCGGTGATCAGCAGATGTCCCTTGCGCGGACGCATCGGCAATTGCGGCAGCAGGCGCGGCAGTGCGCCGCCGGTGGCCAGCAACAGGGGGCCGGACAGCAGGCTGCCATCATCGAGCGAGGCCGAGGCACGGCCCAGTCGTCGCACGAAACGCCCGGCGTACAGGCGGGCGCCGCGCTGCTGCGCACATTGCACCAGATGCTGTGCCACCCGCGGCGGATAGACCACGGCCTCGTCGGCCACCAGCATGCCGCCGGCCAGCCCTGGCGCCAGCGTGGGTTCAAGTTGGTACAGGGTTTGCGCGTCGACGGCGTGCGCGGTGCCGCCGGAGGCGCTCAGCCTTGCAATGCGTGGCGCGATACTGGCCAGTTCGCTGTCGTTGCGCGCCACCCACAAGGTGCCGCAGCGGCTGAATTCGGCCGCGGCCAGCCCGGCGTAGGTTTCCCAGCGCCGCAGGGAATAGCGCGCCAGCGCCAACTCGGCGGGATCGTCGTCCATCGCCACCAGGTGCCCCATCGAGCAGGCGGTGGCACCGCCGCCGATCGGCCCGGGTTCGACGATGGCGACGCGCAAGCCGGCCACGCTTGCCTCATGCGCACAGCTGGCACCGATGATGCCGGCACCCACCACGATGAGGTCGTAACTGCTCACAAGGCGCCGCTGCCCCAGGCGAAGGCATCGTCGTCGTCGATCAGCAACACGCCCTGGCCGGTGACGTAGGCGCTGCCGCTGATGCGCGGCAACACACCACGCCCGCCCGGGCGGTAGCAGGCCTCGAACACGCTGCCAAGGATGCTTTCCTGGCGCCACAGCGCGCCGGGTGCGAGCTTGCCGTCGGCGGCGAGGCAGGCCAGCTTGGCGCTGGTGCCGGTGCCACAGGGCGAGCGGTCGTAGGCCAAGCCGGGACACAGCACGAAGTTGCGCGCATCGGTGTCGATGGCGGCGGTGTGGGCGTTGATCTCGATGTGATCGATCGCCGCGCCGTCGGCACCGGTGATGCCTTCGGCTTCCAGCGCCTGGCGGATCGCCTCGGTATAGGCGCCAAGCTCGCGCTGGTGGCGGACCTCCAGCGGCAATGGCACATCACTGGTGATGAAGAACCAGTTGCCACCCCAGGCGATGTCGCCGCGCACCGTGCCGTGGCCGGGCACGCTGACCTGCACGTCGGCCGCATGCCGATAGCTCTCGACATTGTCGATCGAGATGCGGCCGTCCGCGTGCAACTCCACGCCGACGGTGCCCACCGGTGTGTCCAGCGCGTGGCGGCCGGGGCCGATCTGTCCCATGTGCATCAGGGTGCGGACCACGCCGATGCTGCCGTGCCCGCACATGCCGAGGTAGCCGACATTGTTGAAGAAGATCACCCCCGTGCACGAACCGGGGTTCACCGCCGGGCGCAGCAGGGCGCCGACCATGGTGTGGGAGCCGCGCGGTTCGCAGGTGATCGCGCTGCGCCAATGATCGTGTTCCTGCTGGAAGCGCTGGCGTTGTTCGGCGAGCGAGCCGGTGCCGAGATCGGGCATGCCGCCGATGACGACGCGGGTGGGCTCGCCACCGGTGTGGGAGTCAATGACGTGGATGGTGTGCATCCGGCCATGGTCGTGGCGGATGGCCGGAGGCGTCTAGGCGGGCCTGTCAAGGTTCCATGCGGAATTGAGCACAACACATCCATCGCGCCGCGCGACTTGTTACTGTCCGGATCGGCTGTTTCGCTGGATCGGGATACCCGGGGAAAAGTTCATGGACATGAAGATTTCAGCATGTGAATTGCAGGGCTTGTTTGACGCCTTGCCGGACGTGGTGTTCTTCGTCAAGGACAGCTCGGGGCGCTACACCCATGCCAATCTCACCCTGGTCAGGCGGCTGGGCCTGAAGCGTCGTGACGAGGTGGTCGGGCGCCATGTGACCGAGGTGTTTCCGCGCGCACTGGGTCCGTCCTATGCGTTGCAGGACCGGCGTGCGCTGAGCGGTGAAACCATCGAGAACCAGCTGGAAGTGCACATCCTTCCGAACCGCGCACCGGGCTGGTGCCTGACCTGCAAATACCCGCTGCGACAGCGCGGCGAAGTGTGTGGAGTGATCGGCATTTCGCGTGACCTGAGCAAGCCCGATGGACGGCATCCCACCTATCCGCGGTTGATCCGGGTGATTGAATTCATGCAACTGCATTTTGCGGAAAGCGTGCGGGTGAGCAGCCTGGCCGAACTGGCCGAAGTGTCGGTGGCGCAACTGGAACGCCACTTCCGTCGGGTGTTCCAGCTGACCCCGCAACAAGCGCTGACCAAGCTGCGCATCGAGTCAGCCATGCGCCTGCTGCAGGGCACGTCCAGCGTCGCGGACATAGGGCTGGCCTGCGGCTTCACCGACCAGAGCGCGTTCGCGCGCCAGTTCAAGGCCACGGTGGGGATGACGCCCCGGGACTTCCGCAACCTGCAGCAGGGGAGCAAGCCCTGAGCGGCATTTAGGGGCCTTGGCTGCGCGCGATGGCCGACCGCCGACGGGCGATGGCGACGGGCGATGGCGCATGCCCCGCTGTGCGGATTTCCGCATGCGCTTCGCGTTGAATCGACAAGACGCTGCGCCGTGGCGTCGTCCACGCTTGGTTCCGTTCCGCCATGGAACTCGCTGCGCGCGGGGAAACGGGGCGCCAGAGCACTTCCAGGCAGGCAGCGTTGCGTGACGGGCCGATCGGGGCAGGCCCGGAAATCGCGTTGGCGGAACGACCGACTTCTCCCCCGGCCATGCCGCGGCCATCGATGCAGGGACGGCGCGGTTCGACCTTTTACGAAACGCATCTGGAGAGAACTACCGATGAAAAATCATTCCCCCGCGAGGGGCGTCTTGCTGCGCCGGAACTTGCTGGCGACCGCGCTCTTCTCCGGAATGTGCCTGGTCGGTGCAGCCCACGGCCAAGCCACGACCGGCAGCATTTTCGGGCAGGTGCCCGACGCCCAGGGCGCAACGGTGGTAGTCAGCAGCGCCTCCGGCGTGACCCGCCAGGCCACCATCGACGCGCAAGGGCACTATGCGCTGACTTCGCTGCCGCTGGGCACCTATACCGTCAACTTGCTGCGCGACGGGAAGGTGGTGGACTCGCGCTCGAACGTCAGTTTGCGGGTCGGCTCGGGCGCCGAAGTATCGTTTGGCAAGGCTGCAAGGGCTGATGTCAGCGAGCTGTCGTCCGTGTCGGTCAGCGCCAATGCACTGCCTTCGATCGACGTCACCTCGGTGGACTCGCGCACCGTCATCACCGCCGAGCAACTGG
Source organism: Rhodanobacter sp. IGA1.0 (assembly GCF_040208325.1). Taxonomy (NCBI): domain Bacteria; kingdom Pseudomonadati; phylum Pseudomonadota; class Gammaproteobacteria; order Lysobacterales; family Rhodanobacteraceae; genus Rhodanobacter; species Rhodanobacter sp. IGA1.0. The sequence continues at coordinate 3,236,063 of NZ_CP157948.1, read as the reverse complement.
CCAGGTTGCCGCTGGCGCGCAGCGCCGAGGCGATCGCGCTGCTGGCGCCCGGCGTGGTTGCCGGCAGCGACTATTTCGGCGGTCCGACCGGCAACGCGCTGGTCTCGTTCGGCGGCTCCTCGGTGACCGAGAACGCCTATTACATCAACGGATTCAATACGACCGATCCGCTCAGCGGCTTTGGCGGCTTCGCCTTGCCGTATGGCTCCATCGACCAGCAGGAAATCCTCAACGGCGGCTACAGCGCAGCCTATGGTCGCTCGGACGGCGGGGTGATCAACCAGGTGGGCAAGCGCGGCACCGACACCTGGCAATTCGGTGCGCAACTGTCGTGGACGCCGGCGTTTGCACGTGGCGAACAGCGCGACATCGACTACGTCAACGGCCCGGACAAGGGCAAGCTTTACAACCGCAACGCCGACGAAAATTCGTGGACCACGGTGGAAAGCCTGTATGCCGGTGGCCCGCTGATCAAGGACAAGCTGTTCGTGTTTGCGTCGGTCGAGGCCGAGCGCCGCCAGGGCAACAGCACCAGCTCGACCGACTCGAACCTCAGCACGCGCTATCGCAACGACTACCCGAAGTGGTACGCCAAGCTGGACTGGAACATCAATGACAGCAACATCCTCGAAGTCACCGGTGCCTCGACCAAGCGCGCGTACTCGGCGGATGTGTACAACTACGACTATGCCACCGGCGCCACGGGCAGTTTCAACAGCCATGCGGTGTCGACCAAGGTGGGTGCGGACCTGTACACCGGCAAGTTCACCAGCTACCTCACCGACAACCTCACCTTGTCGGTGTTGTACGGGCGCATGGATGGCACCTACTACAACGAGATCATCGGCTACGACCCGACCTATCCGCGGCTGTACTCGTCGTACAACCAGAATCCCGCGCTGAACGGCGGCACGGTGATCACCAGCCCGGGCACGGTCGGTGCGGTCAACGACCCCGCGCACACCACCCGGAATACCAATCTTCGGCTGGACCTGAGCTACCGGCTCGGTGATCACACGCTGACCGGCGGTATCGACAATCAGTCCGTGCAGGACCTGCACGACGGCAACAAGATGGCCGGACAGGGTTTTGCGTGGGAATACAACAAGGGTGCACCGGGCAACCCGATCATCGGTGCACCGGGAGACGATCCCTATGTCGCCGCACCGAACGGCTATCCCGGTGGCGGCACGGGCTACTACGTGGCCAAGTACAAGCGCTACGGCGGCGGCTCGGTGCGGGTGGAACAGCGTGCGCAATACCTCGAGGATTCCTGGCAGATCAACGACCGCTGGATGGTCAAGTTCGGTATCCGCAACGACCAGTTCACCAACTACAACCCCAACGGCGTGGCCTATCTGCGCCTGACCAAGCCGCAATGGGCGCCCCGTGTCGGCTTCAGCTGGGACGTCAATGGCGACTCCAGCTTCAAGGTGTACGGCAACGCGGGTCGCTACTTCCTGGCGATGCCGGCCACCGTGGCGATGCGCCAGGCCGGTGCACCGCTGTACACCCGCGAATACTTCACCTATACCGGCATCGATGCCCACGGCCAGCCGACCGGGCTGACGCCGATCGACACCAGCCGTGGGCTTGGCGCACCGATCTCGGCCAACCGCGAATACGGCCAGTCGAAAGACCCGAACACGGTGGCGGCCACCAACCTGAAATCCGAGTACCAGGACGAGTTCATTGCCGGCTTCGACAGAAAGCTTGGCGATGCGTGGGTGTATGGCGCCAAGGCCACCTACCGCAACCTGCGCACCGCGATCGACGACTACAGTGACTCCGCGTCCGTCGCGGCCAAGATGGATCGCATGGGCATCGATCCGGCCACTTACGACGCCGGCCTGATCTCCGGCGCCTATCTGTTCAACCCGGGGCGCACCAATATCCTGAAGGTGGCCAAGCTGGATGGCAGTGGCTACTACTCGGTGCCGATGACGACCGCCGATTTCGGATTCAACTCCGGCATCAAGCGCCACTATTACGGTCTGGACGTCTATCTGGAACACCCGTTTGACGGCAAATGGTTTGGCAAGGTCGACTACCTGTTCTCGCGCAGCTACGGCAACAGCGAAGGCCAGGTGCGCACGGACATCGGCCAGACCGACGTCTCGGCCACGGTGGACTGGGATTTCGGCTCGCTGATGCAGTATGCCAACGGCGAACTCTCCAACAGCCGGCGCCACCAGCTCAAGGCGTACGGCTCCTATCAGCTGGCGGCGGAGTGGCTGGTGTCCGGCAACCTGGCGATCATTTCCGGCGCGCCGCGCAGCTGCCTTGGAAAATTCGGGCCGGCGGAATCGAACCCCACCGGGTACGGCGACTACTACCACTGGTGCGGCGGCGTGCCGTCGCGGCCGGGTGATGCGGGTCACAACCCGTGGCAATACACGCTCAGCCTGAGCACCGAGTACCGCCCGTTGTGGGCGGAAAAGAAGCTCGCCTTCAACGTCATGGTCTACAACGTGCTGGACAATCGGGTCACCACGCAGACCTCGCCCTTCTATGGCGAGACCGGCGCGCTGGACCCGACCTACGGCATGGCGGTTTCGCAATCCCAGCCACGCTACGTGCGCTTCGGCGTGACCTACGATTTCTGATTTTCCAGCGCCACGGCAGCCTTGCGCGAGCACGGCTGCCATCCGGCTCCGGCGGCCGCAAGGCCGTTTCACCCGCTCCCCAGACTTGAGCCGTCAGCGACCCTGCCGGCTCCTTTTTTTGAGAACGATGATCGCGCCCGCGCCAACCTGGTCGCCGCCACGCCCGCCGCCGCCGCCATGCAGGAACAGCACGACCGGCCAGTTCCTTTCAGCCGTCCAGCCGTCCGGCACGAAGAACTGGTGGCGCCAGGTGTTGCCGTCGATCGACAGCGTGCGTCCGACAAGATGGGCCGGTTCGCCGGTGGCGAAGGCAGAGGCGGAAACGCCGACGGCCGTCATGCCAGGCAACAGGGCGAGTTGGCGGTTGTCCTGCCTCGCATGGTGGTTACAGCAGCGGGTCGAACAATCGCGCCACGTGCATGGCGACCCGGCGCAGGTAGGACGCGTCGCGGTATTCGTGCTCGTCGATGGCGCGGGCGCGCCGGAAATCATCCAGCAGCATGACGGCGACATCCGCGGCGAAGCCGTGGTCGACCACCAGCGCGAGCACCTCGAAGTTCAGGCGGAACGAGCGGCTGTCCAGGTTCATGCTGCCGATCGCCGCGGCCTCGCGATCGATCAGCAAGGCCTTCTGGTGCAGGAAGCCCGGCTGGTAGCGGAACACCTTGATGCCGGCGCGCACGGCTTCGTGGGCGTGCAGGGTCGAGGCCAGGAAAACGGTGCGATGGTCGGGGCGCGAGGGGGTCAGGATGCGCACGTCCACGCCCCGCAGCACGGCCAGCTGCAGCGCCGCACGCACCGCGTGGTCGGGGATGAAGTAGGGCGTGCTGAGCCACACGCGCTGGCGCGCCGCGTTGATCGCGGCAGTGAAGAACAGCGAGCCGGTTTCCTGCGGATCGGCCGGGCCACTGGCCACGATCAGCGCGCTGGCGTGCCCGTCTTCAGTCGGCACCGGCAGCAGCGGTGGCGTGCTGCCGGTGATCCACTGCCAGTCGTCGGCAAACAGCTGCTGCAGGTCGGCCACCACCGGTCCGCGCAGTTCCAGCATGGTGTCGCGCCACGGCGCCAGCGGCGGCTTCAGGCCAAGGTATTCGTCACCCACGTTGAGCCCGCCGACATAGCCGCGCGCGCCATCGACCACCACGATCTTGCGATGGTTGCGGAAGTTGAGCTGCAGCCGGTTGCGCCAGCGATGCGTGGCGAAGCGGTGGATCTGCACGCCACCGGCACGCAGGGTCTCGACGTAGCTGCGTGGCAGCGCATGGCTGCCGATGCCGTCGAACAGCACGCAGACGCGCACCCCGGCGGCGGCTTGCTGCAGCAGGACCTGCTGCAGGCGCCGACCCAGCGCATCGTCATGGATGATGAAGAACTGCAGCAGCAGGCAGTGCCGTGCCTCGGCCATCGCCGCCAGCATGGTGTCGAAGGCGGCGTCACCATCGATCAGCAGGCGCAGCCGGTTGCCGCTGCGGAATGGCCGCCCCTGCAGGGCGCTGATCGCGGCGTAGCCGGGGCAGGCCGGATCGGTGGCCGGTTCGTCGTCCGCCCCGGTCGCTGCCGGATGTTCCCTTGGCGCCTGGTGACCCACACGGTAACCAAGGAAGCGGCTGGAGCCGAGATAGAGATAAGGCAGCAGGGTGACGTAGGGCAGCAGCAACAGGCCAAACGCCCAGCCGATCGCGCCTTGCGGGGTGCGCGTGTGCATCACCGCATGCATCGCGGCGAGCAGGCCCAGCGCGTGCAGCAGGAGGATGCAGCTGGTGAGTGCGCCGGCCGTCATCGGGGGCGCGGCGGGCGGCTCAGCCGTCCAGCAGCTGGTCGGCCAGGTGGCGTGCCTGCTGGCGGATTTCCGGCATCGCGGTGGACTCCCACAGCGTGCCGCGCAACAGGCTGCCGATGGCGAACAGGTGGGGCCAATGCCGGTCTCCGTGCTGCAGGCGGCCGTTGCGGTCGGCGATCACGCCCAGGCCCAGCGGATCGGCCTGGATGTGCGCGTTGGTGAGCAACTGGCTGATCAGTCGATGGTTGCTGCGACGCAGGTCCGTGTCCAGCCCGACCGTCTGGATCACCAGGTCGGCATCCAGCGTCTCGACGACGCCGGCGTGGGCCATGGTCAGTCGCAGCGAGGCGCCATCGACCTCCACTGCGTGCAGTCGCCCGCATCGACGTTGCAGCCGGCCACTGCGCTCCAGGGCATCAACCGCGTCGTGGACTGCCGGCGCCATGCGATGGCGCGTGCGCTCCCACGCCCAGCGTGCGTGCCGCATGAAACGCGAACGCTGCTCCAGCGGAAGTTCGGCCCACAGGCCGGACAGGTGCGGGCGCAGGCTGTCCACCACGGCCCGCCATTCGATGCCGGGCTGGCCGATGGCTTCGCGCAGCAGGCGTGTCCACTGGCGGATTTCGGGTGCATCGCGCATCGCCTCGACCAGCCCGGCGCCATCGTCGACGGGCAATGCCGCGTTGTGCAGGTGCACCTCGGGGAAACGGCCGTGGCGGGACAGGCCGACGAACCCGGCCTGCGGCCAGCGCGTGGAGAGCTCCAGCACGACGTCGACGGCGGTCAGCCCCAGTCCCACCAGCACCACCTTGCGCGGCGGCGGCGTCTGGTGGGCGCCGGCCAGCAGGCGCCACGGATCGACGATGTAGCGGCCGCTGGCCAGCGCCGCTTCGCCCACCACGCCCAGCGGCTGTGGCGGCAGCGCACCGAGCGCCAGCACGGCCGCGTCGACGCGATGGCTTTCCTCGCCATGGATCACGGTGACGCCGTCGGTTTCCGGCACCAGCGCGTCCACCGCGAAGGGAATCAGGTTGACGTGATGGCCGCGTGCCTGGCCCTGCTTCAGAGCCCGCGCCACCTCGGCCTCGAGGTAGTCGCCGTAAAGCCGGCGCGGCAGGAAGTCGGTGCCGTTGACGGCCGGATCGCTGCGCTGCACGAAGTCGAGGAAGCCGCGCGGCTTGCCGGCGAACATGCTCATCGATGCCGCCCGCACGTTCAGCAGGTGCTGCTCGGACGTGGTGGCGTACGCCACGCCGCGGGCGGGATGGCCACCGCCGGTGAACCAGTCCAGTTGCAAGGGCGGGGTGGCGTCGCGTTCCAGCAGTTCGCTGAGCAAACTGGCGGCCGCGGCACCACCGCCGATGATGGCAAGGCGTCGAAACATGGCGCTTCTTTCGTCGGGTTGCAGATCAGCCGTGCATGCGGCTGGCGGTGATGCGGCGTGGCGCGACCATCAGCTGCCCGGCCGGCCCGACCCGCCCGGCCGTGGCGTAGTCGGCCATGTCATCGCCGTAGACGTGTAGCGAAAGGGCTGTCTCGTAGCGCGACAGGTTGCGGCAGCGGCGCAGCTGGCGGGCCTCGCCGTCGAACCAGGCGCCGTCACCCGGGCCAAGCCATTGGCGATCCTGCACCGTCAGTTCGTTCGAGGCGGCTTCGCGCCGGCAGGATTGCACTTCCAGTGCGCCGACCAGGGCCATCTCCAGCCCCCACGCGCCATGTTCGCGCAGCGGGGAAACGTGGTTCGCCGGCCAGGCGACGATCCACAGGCTCAGTGGCGGCTTGTTGCGCCGGGTCAGCAGGATCTGCTCGAAGCCGCGCTGCCGCCGCCGCAGCGAGGCCAGCCGGGTGGCGATGGACGAGGCGTCCTGGTGCACCACGCGGCCCAGTTCGCGGGCCATCGAGGCAAGGTCGGGTTGGGCGGAGCCGGCGTGTTCGATCGCGATGCTGCGCAGGGTTTTCAGGAGGTGTCGATGCGTGCCCATGCGTGGAACCTGGCAGGGTGAATGGACGCAAGTGGATCATGCGCATCGTTAACAGGTTGTTGAGCTGGACAGCCGTGACGACGGCGCCCGGCGTGCCGCCGGAACGGCCCGGGCGCCGTGTCGCGGCGCCCTTCATTCGCGCAGATTGAACGTCACCGGCACCCGCGCCAGCGCACGCACCGCCCGTCCGTCGACCATGGCGGGCTGGAAGCGCCAGCCGTCCAGCACCTGCTGGATGGCGCTGCGATCCAGCAGCAGGTAACCACTGCCGCGCTCCACCGTCACCTGCACCGGTTTGCCGGTCTCATCCACCAGCACGCGCAGCAGCACGGTGCCGTGCATGCGTTGCTGCAACGCGCGGGTGGGGAAGTGCAGCGGGGCCGAACGATAGGCCAGGCTGGCTTCGACCGGTGCGGTGTCCACCGCGGGTCCGGTGGTCGTGCCCGCCGGCAGCAGGGTGGGCGTGGTGACCGGCGCCACCGGCACGTTGCCGTCGGCGACGGGTGTCGCCACCGGCGGGCTGATCGGCGTCAGGTGGTGGACCACCGGTGGCGCCACGGGTGGATGCGGCAGCGGCAGCACCTCGACCGGTGGTGGCGGTATCACCGGCTCCGGTGGCGGAATGAAGCTGATCGTGGGTATCGGGTTGAGCCGCTGGATCGCGTGGAAGAACGCCGGGCCCGAAGGCCTCGTCGCGATCATGATCACCGCCAGGTTGAGTGCGATGGCGGCGCTGATGGCCGCGATGCGCGCGGGGTCGGGATGGGTACGGTGAGCAACAGCCAGGCTTGCGGGAGACATGGTCAACCTCCTGACATCGGTGGGGATGTTGCGGCGGTCACGCTGCGTGAGCAGGGGGATCGTGCTGCCGCGACCCGAGCCTATGCCGCCAAACCGCACTTGCGCAACAGGACGTCTGGATGGCCAAATGCGGGTTTGCCGGGTGCGGTCGTCCGCCGGGGATTTTTTCTGCGGCTGCGCCCCCGACCATCAGTCCCCGCCGCCGTGCGGACACTGGCGCTCGCGAAGCGCGCAGCTGTCCTGCAACAATCAGGCGACGGCAACCGGCCGGCAGGCGACGAGGCAACAGGATGAACGTGATCAAATGGGCGGGCGTGGTCGTGCTGGCGTGCAGCGGACTGATGCTGGGTGCGCCGGCGCGGGCGGGCGACATTTCGTGCAAGATGACTTTCCAGCTGTCCGGCTGGTCGGTGTTCTACAAGACCGCCAAGGGCACCGGCACGGTCCGCTGCAGCAACGGCCAGAGCCTCAACGTGAAGCTGCGGGCCAAGGGCGGTGGCCTGACCTTCGGCAAGACGAAGATCAGCAACGGCATCGGCAAGTTCAGCGGCGTGACCGGCGTGCGCGACGTGCTGGGCAGCTATGCCGATGCCGAGGCACATGCGGGCGCGTCGAAATCCGCCGCTGCGCAGGTGCTGACCAAGGGCAGCGTCTCGCTGGCGCTCAGCGGCAAGGGCGAGGGCTGGAACCTGGGCGTGGCCTTCGGTGCCTTCATCATCGAATAGTGTGACGGCGCGACCATGCGCCGCGGTATGCACAAGGCGGGCGCGCGGTTAAGGTAGAGCTGCGCGTCCCCGCGTTCCCCGGAGAAACCCATGACCGCCTTGTCCGGCACCGCCATGCCGAGCTACAGCTTCGGCGACGAACTTGCCAGCAGCATCATCCACGGCCTGGGCATCGTGCTGAGCATCGCCGGGCTGGCAACCCTGGTGGCCTTCGCGGCGCTGCATGGCAATGCGCTGACGGTGGTGGCCTGCGCCGTGTTCGGCACCTCGCTGGTGCTGCTCTACACCGCCTCCACGCTGTATCACTCGATCCCCCTGGTCGCCGCCAAGCCGACGCTGCGCGCGCTCGATCACATCGCGATCTATGTGCTGATCGCCGGCACCTACACCCCGTTCACCCTGATCGCGCTGCCCGGGGTGTGGGGCTGGAGCCTGTTTGCCGCGGTGTGGACGCTGGCCCTGGCGGGCAGCGCGCTCGAGCTCGGCTTGCTCAAGCGCTACCACAAGCTGGCGGTGTTGCTGTACGTGGGGATGGGCTGGATCGGCATGGTGGCTTTCGAGCCGCTCAGCAAGCACCTGCAGGGCGGCGGCACCGCGCTGCTGCTGGCCGGCGGCCTGGCCTATACCCTGGGCGTGCCGTTCTACCTGTGGCGACGACTGCCGTATCACCACGCGCTGTGGCATGTGTTCGTGCTGGCCGGCAGCGTGCTGCACTTCCTCGCCGTGCTGCTGTACGTGATTCCCGACGGGCCCGTGTGAGTCCGCCGCGTCGCCGAGCGGTTCAGCCGAACAGCATCGCCAGGCCGAACAGGCCCACCATCAGGAACGACAGCACCAGCTTGAACAGGGTGCCCAGCAACAGTCCAAGCCACGTCGCCGCACCCACGTGCGCCGAACGCAGCACGCTGGTGCCGGAGGCGAGCTCGCCGACCAGCGCGCCCGCGAACGGCCCGAGCAGCAGGCCCGGGATGCCGAAGAACATGCCGACAAAGGTGCCGATGGTGGCGCCCCACAACGCGCGTTGGCTGGCGCCGACCCGTTTGGCGCCCAGCGTGCCGGCGATGAAGTCGACGATGACGCCGAGCGTGCCCAGCGCCCCGATGATCAGCAGCCACCACAGGCCCAGGTGCCGGTAATCGTCCACGGCGGCGACCAGCCAGATCCCGCCGAAAACCATCGGGATGCCCGGCAGGGCCGGCAGCACCGACCCGGCGAGGCCGCCGACGATCAGCAGGGCGGCGAGCACGTACAGGGCGATATCCATCGGCTGGTGTTTCCCGCGTGGCGATGCCTGCATTGAAGCAGAAACAAGGCGGCGCGGCGGGAACACCACCGCTCGCCCGCCCGGCTACTTCTCCACGAAGGCCCGCTCGATCACGTAGTCGCCCGGCGCGCGGGTGCGCGGCGAGGCCTGGAAGCCGCGGCCGTCGAGCAGGGCGCACAGGTCGTCCAGCATCGCCGGACTGCCGCACAGCATCACGCGGTCGGTGACCGGGCTCAGCGGCGGCAGGCCGACCGCCTCGCTCATCACGCCATCGACGATCGCGTCGGTGATGCGGCCGCGGTGACGGAACGGTTCCCGGGTCACGGTGGGGTAGTAGATCAGTTTCTCGCGCACCAGCTCGCCCAGGTATTCGTGCTGCGGCAGCTCGTGTTCGAGATAGTGCGCGTAGGCAAGGTCCTCGATCCGGCGCACGCCGTGGGCCAGCACGATCCGGTCGAAGCGCTCATAGGTGTCGGGGTCGCGGATGATGCTCATGAACGGCGCCAGCCCGGTGCCGGTGCCCAGCAGGTACAGGTTCTTCCCGGGCTTGAGGTCGGTCAGCACCAGGGTGCCGGTGGGTTTGCGCGTGACGATCAGCGGATCGCCGGGCTTCAGGTGCTGCAGGCGCGAGGTCAGTGGGCCGTCGGCGACCTTGATCGAGAAGAACTCCAGGTGCTCCTCCCAGCTGGCGCTGGCGATCGAGTACGCGCGCATCAGCGGACGGCCGTCCGTTTCCAGGCCGATCATCACGAACTGGCCGCTGTCGAAGCGGAAGCCGGGATCGCGCGTGGTGCGGAACGAGAACAGGCTGTCGTTCCAGTGCTGCACGTCGATCACGTGCTCGGTTGCCATTGCCACCATGTCGGTTGTCTCGCGTCGTCGCTGGTTCGGGGAGTCGCGCGCCGGGCCCTCCGGCGGGGCGGAGCTGGGGACTCGCGGGGAGGGTGCCAGTGTGGCCACGGTGCCTTGCGAGCGCCGGAATGAGCGCGGCGACGTGGCTGCCAAGGATACGCGATCCACCGCCTGCCTGTCGCAGACCCGCGCGGTGATCTGCGGCATCATGCGGCATTCGGCCACAGGCGAACGAAGGGGAAGGAGACGATGGATCATCGCGTCACGCAGGCGGTTTCGGATCATCACGTCGGCCAGCGTCACCTGGACCGACTGGTCATGCTTTCCGATGGCGTGTTCGCCATCGCCATCACGCTGTCGGCGATCGAGATCAAGCCCGAGGCGTTGCCGGGTAAGACGCTGTGGGAGGCCTGGGCGACGCCCCTGCTGATCTATTTCCTGAGCTTCTTCCTGATCGGCACGGTGTGGGCCTTCCATCGGCGCATCGTGGCCCATCTGCGCGACATCGACCCGGTGGGCACGGCGATCAACCTGCTGCTGCTCAGCCTGGTGGCGCTGATGCCGGTGGTGATCCGCTTCGTGTTCGAGGGCTTTCAGCAGGGCCAGGGCCTGCTGGTCTACGGGATAGCGCTGGGCGCTACCTACGCCTGCATGGCGGTGCTGTGGCTGCATGTCGCATTCCTTGCCGGGCTGGCGCCCGATCTGCCCCGGCAGAAGGCACGCCAGTGGCTGCTGGAACTGTTCGCCGGGGCGCTGATTTTCGCTGCGCTTGCCCTGCACGAGGCACATCTGCGCTGGGCGTCGGTGGTGGTGACCCTGCTGGCGCTGGCGCTGCTGTCGGCCAAGCGGTTGCGGGTTTTGCGTGGGCGCGATCGGAGCTGACGCCGGCCGCGCTGAACACCCGACACGGCAAGGACAGCGGCGGTTTGCCGGGGCCAGGCCGGAACAAGGCGATGTACTACAGCGTCCAGGGCGCAGGTACTACAGACAACGGCCTCCCGGGACGGCAGCGGCAACGGCCCGCTTGTCGCATCGTCGCTGCTGGTCGTGGGCCAGGGCCGGACCATGATGGATACCAGGGGGATTTCGCGGCATGCCGGCATGGCGTGCCAGGGTTCTTTTGGGTGAATGCGGGGGCGGGTGATGCCGGTGATGCTCGGCCAATCCATGGCAATCCAGGCCGTGCGGGCGCAGCTGCAGCGTTACGCCGGCTGCGACGTGCAGGTGTTGATCGAGGGCGAGACCGGCACCGGCAAGGAGCTGGCGGCTCGTGAAATCCACTATGCCGGTGCCCGCCGCGACCACCCCTTCGTGCCGGTCAACTGCGGCGCGATCCCCGACAGCCTGATCGAGAACGAACTGTTCGGGCATGGTCGCGGCGCTTTCACCGACGCCAAGCAGGCCCAGCCCGGGCTGGTCGATCACGCGCGTGGCGGCACCCTGTTCCTGGACGAGGTCGACGCGCTGTCGGACAAGGGCCAGGTGACCCTGCTGCGCTTCCTGCAGGACAACGAATACCGTCCGGTCGGCGGTGGCGCGGCGCGCGTCTCCGATGCGCGCATCATCGCCGCCACCAACGCCAGCCTGGAACGGCAGGTGGCAGCCGGACGCTTCCGCCGCGACCTGCATTACCGGCTCAACGCGCTGTACCTGCGGCTGCCTCCCCTGCGCGAGCGTGGCGACGATGTCGCCCTGCTGGCCCGGCATTTCCTCGACGCCGTGGCGCGGCGGCTGCAGGGCCCGGCCAGGCGCTGGGGCGACGACGCCATCGAGGCAATGATGGCGCATGCGTGGCCGGGCAATGTGCGCGAACTGGACCACGTGGCGCTGCGAGCCTACCTGGGCAGCGAAGAGGCGGTCATCGGACTGGCCCGGTTGCGCGCGGTCGAACCGGCATTCGCGGGTATCGCGGCCGCCCCGCGCCGGCGTGCCCATGAACCGGACCTGGCATTCGCCGCGGCCAAGCTGCATGCCATCCGCCAGTTCGAACTGGACTACCTCACCCGGTTGATGCAGCAGGCCTGCGGCAACATCAGTGCCGCCGCCCGCCTGTCCGGCACCGAGCGTCGCCAGCTCGGCAAGCTGCTGCTGAAGAACGGCATCGAGACCAGGCAGTTCCGCCCGGACTGAGCGGCACGCGCGGCGCGCACCTTCGCATTCCTGCCCGGGTCAAGTTTTCCCCGGGTGCGTTGTCGAAACGGGTTCATCCCGACCCGGTCGTCCCGGCACGACGGCTCCGATCCGTTGCGGCAGCCCGTTTGGCGACCTCCTGCCATTGGCATGTTCGTTGCGTAGCTTCCCCTCGAGCACGGAACCGGCGGCGAAACAGCCGGTGTTCCGACGCGAACCTGCCATCCGGAACGAAAGGAGATCGTCATGGCCACCCCCGCCACCCCGTTGACCAAGTACAAGGACATTCCCTGCTGCCCGAACCTCGACACCCAGCCGGTGTGCGACGTGATGGACATGCGTCGTCGCCTGCTGTTTCCCACCACGATACGCACGCGCAGCGGCCAGCAGGTCAACGTCGAAGTCATCCTGCATACGCGCTTCAAGCGCTGTTCCGGGCCCATGGCCCTGGGCGATGTCGTCTACACCACCACCTTGCTCCCGGGCGAGAAGGTAAGGCTGGCCACCACCGACCGGCGCAGTCGCTTCAGCTTCGACAGCGAGTCGAACCTCAGCTACCGCAGCGAGCAGATGTCGGAGGAGCAATACCGCATGTCTTCGCTGCGCTCGTTCATGTCGGACCAGAACAGCCAGGACAATGGTTCGACGCGCAACACCGACCAGGGATCGTGGGATTTCCACGGCGACGCCAGCGGCTCGATCGGCTTCATGTCCGCCAGCGCCGATGCCAACGCCCACGGCAGCCACAACGCCGAATCGACCTTCGAATATCTCCAGCAGCATTCGGCGCAGGCCCGCATGGCCGACAACCTGTCGGTGGAATCCACGCGCAAGGCGCACTCGATGTCCGTGGGCGAGGTGTCCACGCGCGCCCATCAGCAGGGCGAGACGGAGGACCAGTACGAGGCCTCGTCGCGCGAGTTCGCCAATCCCAATGCCTGCCACGCGCTGACCTTCCTGTTCTACCGCATCAACAAGATCGAGACGCTGTCGTTCGAGCTGGTGGCGATCGAGCGTCGGGTGCTTGATCCGGTGGCGCCGGCGCCGTTGCTGGCCAACCCCATCCGCGCCAGGGGTGCGGTGGCGGTGATGCCGCAGGAAGTGCCGGCGATGAATGCCAAGCGACTCGATATCGAGAGCCGCGGGCTGCAAAGCGAGGCGTTGCAAGCGCAGGCCGGCGCTGCCCCGGCGACGCTGCAGTCGCGCTTCAACCTGGTGGCACTTTCGGTGCCGGTGAATGTGCAGACCCCCTTGCCGGACGATGTGCGCAAGGCCGCGCTGGCCGAGGTGGACAAGCAACTGGTCGAACGCAAGCTGCTCGATCCCAGGACCGGCGGGTTCGCCGCCGATGCGCGCACGCAGTTCGAGTACACGCGTGACACCTCGTTGCCGACCGCCGGCGTCATCGTCAAGGGCTGCTTCGACGACTGCAACATCTGCGAGCCCGAGCTGCAGAAGAAGACCCAGCTCGAAATCGTCCGGCTCGACCTGCAGAACCAGTTGCTCCAGCGGCAGATCGAGTTGCTGGACAAGGCGCAGGAATACCGCTGCTGTCCGGTTGCCGAAAGCGGCACCGCGTAATCACGAAACGGTTCTTCGGGCCGGCTTCCAACGCCCGCTGTCGCAACGGACAACCACCCCAGTCGCAACACGCACCCCGCCGGCATCCGCTTGCATGGCAGCCGGGCGTGCGTGCCGGAGCGGTGGTTCGTCGCGGATATCGACCATCAAGCCACCCCTCAATTCAGGAGTCTTGCCATGAAATCAGAAAAGTCCGCCCGCCTGCAGATCAAGGTCGAATTCAGCGACCAGGGCGAAGTGCCCGCGCTGCAGGCCTATGCCTTCAACCGCCAGGGAGTCGCGCTGGGCCAGGCGCCGTTGAACGATGGCGCTGCCGTGATCGAGCTGCCCGCCGCAATGGACGGCCAGATGGTCGAGCTGATCCTCGGTCCACCCACGGAGAAAGGCCAGCCGGTGCCGACCGCGGCGGCCCTGAAGCGGATGGGCGGTTACGCCAAGGCCACGCGCCTGCTGCTGGACAAGCCGGTGCTGCAGCTGAAGCTGCCGACCTACATCTTTCCGCACTGGTGCCTGTGCTACGTGCGGGGCCGGCTGGTCAAGCGCTTCAACCTGCCCGACGGCAGCGCCAGGGAATTGCCGGTCTGTCACGCGCGCGTGCATGTCTGCGAGGTCGATCGCATCCGGCTGGTGATCGAGAAGCTGCCCGACCTGGACATCCTGCGCCTGCGCGACGACCTGCTGCACAAGCTGCAGTTGCGACCGCTGCCGTTTCCGCCGATCCCCGATCCCGGCCCGCTGGCCGGGCCGATCATGACGCGCAGTGCCATGTTGCCCGCCGCCGCGGAATCGCCGCTGCCGCAGGCGCCGGCATCGACCGGCGCGGAGACCCTGGCCCTGCACGCGGCGGCACTGACCGCAGCACAGTCGGCCGGACAGGCCCGCCGTCAGCTGCTCGGGCTGGCCAGCATCATCGCCATCCACCTGTGCGACCTCACCTACCTGTGGGGCTACTTCCGGGTCGATGCGCTGACCACGATCGATGCCGACAGCGACGGGCGCTTTGCGGCGCTGATCTTCCACGACTGTGCCGACCAGCCCGACCTGTACTTCTGGGTCGAGCAGTTCCAGGGCGGTGTCTGGACCACGGTGTACCGCCCGTCGATCGGTTGCGGCACGCACTGGAATTATCCCTGCGGCTCGGAAGTCGTGATCAACCTGCCGGGCGCCGTGGCCTGCGAGGAACCGCCGTATGACGTTCCACCCGGGGTCACCCTGTTCATGCTGCCGTACGCGATCGCCAACGCGCCGATCTGGGGCATTCCGCCCGGCGCGCCGCCGGCGCCGGCCGGATGGGTGCGGCCCGACGGCATGCTCGACTACCAGACCGGGACCTCGCTGGGCTGGCTCTACAACGCTCCGTTCGGCGGCACGCTGAACTTCATCCACGACGACTCGTACTTCATTCCGTCCAGCGGGATCAGGTACTACCGCTATTCGTGGCGTCACCTCGGTGCCTCGCCAAACACCGGTGCGGACGATCCGAGCTGGACGCCGATCAGCGCACCGCTGGCGCGCGGCTACCGGATGGAATATTCGGACCGGCTGCCGACCTACGAAAGCTATCCCGTCGGTCCGGTGACGGTGGGCAGTCACAGCGGCCTGTTCGAGTTCAAGCCGCAGACGCCGCCGGCGCGCGGCACCGATCCGGCCACCGTGCTGGTGCGCGAATGGACCGAGGGCAACCTGGGCGAGGTGGGGGCGGGGTGGAACACGATGCTGGCCGCGCCGCCGTTGTCCCCGGACAACCTCACCGACGATGCCGGTGTCTTCGAGGTGAAGATCGAGGTGTTCGATCCCGCCGGCCATCAGGTCATGCCGGGCGCGGGCAGCTTCCGCTTCCTGGCGCGCAATGCCGACGGCAGCACGACCCGCCTGTCCACGGCCGCCGAGGAAGCCGGCGGCGCCTATGTCATGCGCGTGCATGTGGACAACAACCGGGTGCAGGCGGATCTGCCGCAGCCGAGCATCGGCGGCGTGTCGGCCAGCGACGACTGCGGTTTCCTGCGCTATCACCCCGGTGACCTGGTGCGCCTGCGCTATCTCGCGGCGCATCCCAACCAGCATGCGGTGTTCGACTTCGACGTCACGCGTGGATCGCACGTACTGCCGGAGGGCTCCACGCTGACGCCGTACGTCGAGGTGGCGGCATCCAGCGCGGCGACGGTTTCCGCGCCCTATGTGAAGGTGGCCGGCTACTACCAGCGGGACTTCACGCCCGCGAGTCTGGTCGGCAGTTGCGTCAATGCGGCCTTCGCCGGATCGCTGCGGGTCTATGGCAAGGCCACCGACGGCTACCAGCGCCTGGGCATCGACGACAGCCGGCTGATCGCCTTTGCGCTCGCCGAGCGTGGCGTCGTGCACCCGTGATCCGCCGGTTCCCGGTGAGCCGGTCGGCCACCGGGATGCGGCTGGCGAATGAATCGCGACGCGGATGCGTCGGCAACCACCGAAAGGAGAGGGACATGGCCACGTCAAGAACTTCCACAGCGAAAACATCGAGCCCGAAATCGTCGGCGCCGAAACCGGCGGCCGCGAAGGACGCCGCATCACGGGCAGCTGCGTCGACGGGAGCGCAGGGCCAGAACTGCGCGGTGATCAATCCGTATGCGCTGGCCGACCTGGTTTCCGGCCAGCCGATTCCTTGGAATGCCGTACCCGACCCCGCCAGCGTGCTGGAGCAGGTGCTGGCCACGCCGTACGAGGAGCTGTTCGATCCCAAGTACGGCGGCCCGCTCTACGTGGGCGTGGCGTTGGACAAGCAGCTCAACCTGGTGCGCGAGCGCTCGCCGCTGCTCGATGTGCAGCTGCCCCGGGACGGCAGCGACGCCGAGGCGGGCGGGCTGGCCAGCCTCGACCAGTACACGACCCTGGCCGAGATGGCGCGGGTGCCCGAGCTCAAGTCCATCCTCGACTGGCCGATCCTGTGCGGCGACCTGTCACGCTATTCGCGCCTGCGCGTTTCGCTGAGCCTGCCGCCGGCAATGCGCGCGCTGGTGCTGGGACGCTCCCTGTCGGCGGACGTCGTCCGCTCGATCACCTTCGATCCGAAAATCGTGCTCAACGCGATCCAGGGCTGGACGCCACCGGGTGCGCACTGGGCCACCTCGGGCGAGTTCTTCCACGAGACCGCCGAGTTCTTCGACCCGGTCCAGGGTGCGGTGGCCAACTGCTATTACATCGCGGCGCTTTCGGCGATCGCCTGGGCAACGCCGTTCCGGATCGCGCACCTGACCCGGGCAACCGGAACCAGCCAGACCCAGTTCAATGACCAGATCAACTTCTGCAAGCCCGACTCGGGCGGTGCGCCGGACAAGTCGATCGAGGTCACCGAGGCGGTGCCGCTGACCGCGTCCGGCTACCCGATCTACTGCCGTTCCAGGGAAGCGGGCGAGTCATGGCCGGCCGTCTACGAGAAGGCCTACGCCAAGCTGAAGACGGGGACCTCCAGCGACATGCCCGACATCACGCAGACCGCCTGGGGCGACTGCGTGTGGGCCACCGCCCAGCTCAATGGCGGCGCCCGCCATTACTACGACACGGCCAGCCGCAGCGCCGACGACCTGTGGCACCTGCTGCGGTCCAACTGCCTGTCGTATCGCACCTTCAATCCGATGACGGCGTGGACCTACTCGACCGGCGATGCCGCCCCCGACCACGTGGACTATTCCAGCGCGCACATCGTCGGCTCGCACTGCTACACGGTGCTGGGCTGGGCCTATCGCGACTGCCGGCGCTGGATCGTGCTGCGCAATCCCTGGGGCAATACCGAGGCGACCAGCAGCGTGCTGGACGCCACGATTTCCATGTACGACGTGAGCTGGTGGCGACCGATCACGCTGAAGGACAACGACGGCGTGTTCGCGATGGAGATCGGGGCGTTCAAGAAATACTTCGCCGGTTTCGGCACGGCACATTGAACGGCGATGCCGGACGATGCCGAGGTGAGGCGCGAGGTACTCGCCTACCTGCGCTCACACCCGCAGGCGGCGGATACCCTGCGCGGCATCGTCAGCTGGTGGCTGCCGCGGCAACGGCTGGAAACCGGCCACCAGCGCATCGGGCAGGTGCTCGATGCGCTGGTGAGCGAGGGACTGCTGCGCCGCGATCCCCTGCCCGACGGCGAGGCGCTGTACGGCCTCGAACGACGGGCCGGTACTTCGCGCCAGCGCTGACGTCAGGCAGGCGACGTGCCGGCCACGCCGGGCCGGCCGTCGCCAGCACGTACACTAGGCGCATGAATGACCCTGCTTTTGCCCTGCCATGGCGCCTCTGCGTGGCGCCGATGATGGACTGGACCGATCGGCACTGCCGCTATTTCCACCGGCTGCTGTCGCCGCGTTCGCGGCTGTATACCGAGATGGTGACCAGCGCGGCGCTGGTCCGTGGCCGCCAGTTGCGCCTGCTGGAGCACAGCCAGCAGGAGCACCCGGTGGCCCTGCAGCTGGGTGGCAGCGATCCCGGGGAGCTGGCGCAGGCCGCCCGCTTCGGCGCCGAGGCGGGCTACGACGAGATCAACCTCAACGTCGGTTGTCCCTCGGACCGGGTGCAGTCCGGCCGCTTCGGCGCCTGTCTGATGTACGAACCGGCGCTGGTCGCCGATTGCGTCAGGGCGATGCGTGATGCGGTCGGCATTCCGGTGACGGTGAAGTGCCGCATCGGGGTGGACGACCAGGACGACTACGCCGGCCTGCAGCACTTCACCGAACAGATGCTGGGCGCCGGCGTCGAGGTGCTGGTGGTGCATGCGCGCAAGGCCTGGCTGAAAGGCCTGTCGCCGAAGGAAAACCGCGAGATACCGCCGCTGGACTACGAGCGGGTGTATCGGCTCAAGCGCGAGTTCCCCCAGCTGGTGGTGGTGATCAACGGCGGCATCACCAGCGTGGCGCAGGTGCGCGGACACCTGGCGCAGCTGGACGGGGTGATGCTGGGCCGGGCTGCCTATCACGACCCCTACCTGCTGGCGCAGATCGAGCACGAGCTGCACGGCGAGCCCTTGCCCAGCCGCGAGAGCGTGCTGGAGCACCTGCGTCCCTACGTCGAGGCCGAGCTGGCCCGGGGCACCGCGTTGAAGCACATCAGCCGGCACCTGCTCGGCCTGTATCAGGGGGAGCCTGGCGCGCGCGCGTTCCGTCGCACGATCAGCGAAGGCGCCCATCTGCCGGGTGCGGGCTGGGAACTGCTGGAGCGCGCTGCGCTGCCGTGTGCGGCGGCGTGACAGTCGCCGTCCATCCGGTCAGTATTCAGCCCTGATTGCCTAGTCTGGGCGTCCAGGCAGCAACCAGACGGGAATTTCGCGCATGACGGGGCACAAAAACTTCATCATCGCTCTGCTGATATCGCTGTGCGTGGGTGCGGCCGGTGTGGCTGCGGCCCAGTCGGCGGCGGTGACGCTGGATCAGGCGGTGCTCAAGGTGCAACAGGATACGGGTGGCAAGATCCTGTCGGCCGAGCAGCGCGGGGTCGGGCGTCGTCAGGAGTACCGGATCAAGGTGCTCACGCCGCAGGGACACGTCAAGGTGGTGGTGGTCTCGTCCGAATCGGGCAAGAATCCCCCATCGGCCCAGTCAATCAAGAATCCGCCCGCCAAGAATGCGGGTCGCAAGGAGAAACGCTGATATGCGCATCCTGTTGGTAGAGGACGAGGCGCCGTTGCGCGAAACGCTGGCGGCACGCCTGAAGCGGGACGGTTTTGCCGTCGATGCGGCGCAGGATGGCGAGGAGGGCATCTACCTCGGCCGCGAGGTGCCGTTTGATCTGGCGATCATCGACCTGGGCCTGCCCAAGATGTCCGGCATGGACCTGGTCAAGGCGCTGCGCGAACACGGCCAGCGCTATCCGATCCTGATCCTGACCGCGCGGGGCAGCTGGCAGGACAAGGTCGAGGGGCTCAAGCACGGTGCCGACGATTACCTGGTCAAGCCGTTCCACGTCGAGGAGCTGCTGGCGCGCATCAACGCGCTGGTGCGTCGTGCCAGCGGCTGGTCCAAGCCGATCCTGGCCTGCGGCATGATCAAGCTGGACACCACCGCGCAGACGGTAACCGTGGAAGGCAAGCTGGTCGACCTCACCAGCTACGAATACAAGGTGCTGGAATATCTGATGCTGCATGCAGGCGAGCTGGTCTCCAAGGCCGACCTCACCGAGCACATCTACCAGCAGGACTTCGACCGCGACTCCAACGTGCTCGAAGTGTTCATCGGCCGGCTGCGGCGCAAGCTCGATCCGGAAGGCACCCTCAAACCCATCGAGACGGTACGTGGACGCGGATACCGCTTTGCCATCCCGCGCACCGACGGCGACGACGAATGAGCGTGGGTCGTCGCACGGGCCGCTGTCACTGGCAGCACGTGCGGCGATCGCCACCAGTTTCGTGCTGGCCGGCTTCCTCGGTCTGGTCGGGCTGACCCTGACCCAGACCACTAAGGCGCGCGCGCTGCGTGGCCTGCAGGATCGGCTCGAGAATTTCGCGATTGCCTACATCACCAATACCGACGTCAACCGGTACGGCAAGCTGTTGCCGCCGGAAACCGCACCCAATCCCAATTTCTCCCGGCCGGGTTCGGGACTGTATGCGGTGGCGCTGGGCGACAACGGCTACCACTGGGAATCCTCCTCGGCGATCGGACGGGACTTCAACTTCCTGAAGCCGCTGGAGCCCGGGCAGAGCGTGTTCGTCGGTCCGATCGATACCCGCATGGGGCGGCTGTATTACTACAGCTACGGCGTGGCATTCGACACGCTGGACAAGAAATCGGTGCGGCTCACCGTGATGGTGGCGCAGACCGAAGACCAGCTGGAAGGCGAGAACGCGGTGTTCCGCCACACCCTGGTGATCTGGCTGTCGATCCTGGGCGTGATGCTGATCGTGCTGCAGTTGCTGCTGCTGCGCTGGAGCCTCACCCCGCTGCGCAAGGTGGCCAGCGACATGAGCCGGGTCGAGCGCGGCGACAGCGAGCAGCTGGACAGCCAGTACCCGCTGGAGCTGACCGGCCTGACCGAGCGCATCAACGCGTTCATCACCAACGAGCGCGAACAGCGCACGCGCTATCGCCACACCTTGGCCGACCTGGCGCACAGCCTGAAGACGCCGCTGGCGGTGATCCGATCGCAACTGGAATCGGCCAACGGCGAGGACGATGCGGCACGGCGCAACAGCGTGCTCGACCAGGTGCGGCGGATGAACGAGCTGGTCGCCTACCAGCTGTCGCGCGCGGCCACCTCGGGCCGGCAGACCTTCGCCAGTGCGGTGCCGATCGCCGGCCACGCCGAGGATCTGGTGCAGGGTCTGGAGAAGGTCTACGCAGCGAAAAATGTCCTGTGCGAATTCGACATCGAGGACGGCGCGGTGTTCTACGGCGAGCAGGGCGACCTGCTGGAGCTGATGGGCAACCTGCTGGAAAACGCATTCAAGTGGGCCGGCCATCGCGTGTTGCTGGTGGTCAGGATGCGCCACGAGGCGGGACGGCAGCGCTCGGGCCTGCTGCTCAGCGTGGAAGACGACGGTCCCGGCATCGCCGCGGACAACATCGAGAAGGTGCTCCAGCGCGGCGTGCGGGGCGACGAACGGGTGCAGGGCCACGGTATCGGCTTGTCCATCGTGCAGGACATCGTCCATGCCTATCAGGGCGAGCTGGTGGTCGATCGTTCGCCGGAGTTCGGCGGTGCCCGTTTCAGCGTGAGCCTGGCCGCGACCTGAGCGGCCCGGTTCAGCGTCCGCTGCCTTCGGCGGGCGAGCGGCCGTAGTAGGCCTGCAGCAGTTCGGCGATCGCGGGTTCGGCTTCGCGCAGCAGGGCCGGGCGCGAGTAGTGCATCTCGCTGACCACGGCGAAATATTCGGCGACGCTTTCGGTTGCGTAGTGGTCGATCGGGCTGTCGCAACTGTCCGGCGGCATGGCGACCAGGCGATCGTAGGCCAGCTGGAATTGCTGGATCCAGCGCCGCCGGGGAATCTCCACCAGCGGGGGGACGCCATCGGGCGGCCCGTCCAGCATGTCCAGCTTGTGCGCCATCTCGTGCACGACGACGTTGTAGCCGTCCCAGGGTTGCTCCAGGTCCAGCTGCACGTCGGCCAGCGACAGCACCAGCGGGCCACGTTCCCAAGCTTCGCCGGCATGGGCCTCGCCGCCGTTGCCGGCGATCCCGTTGCGATCGTCGTGGTGATTCCGGCGCACCTTGAACTCGCCGGGATAGATCAGCACTTCGCGCCAGCCGCGCAGGCTGCCTGTTCCCTGCTGCAGGGCAGGCAGGCAAGCCTGCATGGCAATCAGCAGGCGCCAGTAATCGTCCAGCACCGCTCCCGCCAGGGCATGGAACCGCTTGCGCGCAAGGAACAGGGTGGACAGCTGGCGCAGCCTTTGCTGCCGTTCCGGATCAAGTCCACGGGCCAGCGGGCAGCCACTCAATCCGCGTCGCCACAGCGGATCTGCGATCGGAGCGGGCTCGAAACGCGCCCACAGTGTCTGCAGCCAATGTCCCGGCATGACGCCGAGCGCTTACTGGATCGACCCAGGCAGCAGCGATTGCCAGCCCAGATGCGGCCGGCGGGAGGGTGTCGGCGCTGACGATGAGCCGCCGGAACGCCCATTGCCGGACGCCGGTTCGGCATTGTCGCTGCTGCTCGTCGAGGGGCAGTCGTGGTTCAGGCCCGCCGCATCGCCGCCACTGGCGGCATTGCCATCGTGTGCGGAGGCGCTGTCGACCAGGGTGCGCGAGGAACTGTCGAGGTCCTGGGAATCCATACTCGCCGCACTGGCACCGCCGATCCCGGCAATGCACAAGGCGCAACCAACCAACCAGTGAACGGCACGCATGGCGATCAAACTCCCTGACTCGCAGCGAAGACCCCGGATCGTCTCAGAAACGCTGCGCCCGTGCCAGTGCTGTGGATCGCTCGACGGCGGCCGGCTGGCCGGCGGGCCCGTACGGCGGTCCGCCCGGGCTAGAATCCGCCGATGCCAAACCTGTTCCGCCGCCTGTCCCGCCATACCCGTCCCCGACGCATCACCCTCTTTGCAGGGGTGCGCTGATGCAGCCTGCGCAACTGCTGGCCCTGCTTGCCGCCGGGGAACCGCTGTCCGGCGAAGCGCTGGCCGTGACGGCCGGCGTCACCCGTGCGGCGATCTGGAAGCAGGTGGAGGCCTTGCGTCGCCGCGGCGTTCCGGTCGAGGCGCGTGGCGCCGCGGGGTATTGCCTGCCCTGGCCGCTGCAGATGCTGGATGCGGCGCGCATCCGGACCCTGCTGCCCGCGAGCGCCGCGTCGGCGCTGACTGCGCTGGACGTGTATTGGGAGCTCGATTCGACCTCCAGCGAGCTGCAACGCCGCGGTGCGGCGGCGGGGGACTTCAGCGTGGTGCTGGCCGAGACCCAGCACGCCGGTCGGGGTCGGCGCGGCCGGGAGTGGCTCTCCCCGCCGGGCATGAACATCTACCTGTCCTGCCTCAAGCGTTTCGACGCAGGTTTTGCCGCGCTCACCGGGCTGTCGCTGGCCGTCGGCGTGATCGCGCTGCGTGCGCTGGAAGTACTCGGCATCGACGGCGCCGGCCTGAAATGGCCCAATGATCTGCTGGTGGCTCCTGCCAGGCGCCACGACGGGCCTGGCGGCAAGCTGGGCGGCATCCTGATCGAGCTCAGTGGCGAATACCAGGGGCCTTGCGCGGCGATCATCGGGATCGGCCTCAACCTGCGCCTGACCCCGGCCCTGCGCGAGCAGGCCGGCCAGCCAGTGGCGGACCTGGCCGGGCTCGGCGGCGGCGCGCCGCCGGATCGCAACCTGCTGGTGGCGACCCTGATCACGGCCCTGGTCGAGGGCCTGCGGGAATTCGAGCGCGACGGCTTCGCCGCGTTCGGGGCGGACTATGCGCGATACGACCTGCTGCGCGACCAGCCGCTGCAACTCAGTGGCGCGCTGGAGGCGTTTCGTGGCGTCGGTGCGGGCGTGGACTCACGCGGCGCACTGCAGGTTCGCCTCGAAGACGGCAGCATGAGGCGGGTCGACAGCGCCGATGTCACGGTGCGTCGCGCATGACGCTGCTGCTGGATCTGGGCAATACGCGGCTGAAATGGGCGTGGCAGGCTCCGTCTGGCGAGTGGCTGGCGGAGGGCGCCGTGGACTGGCGCGCGGATGTCGCCGCCACCCTGATGAAGGCGTGGGCGTCGCTGCCCGCGCCGAGCCAGGTGGTCGGCGCCTCGGTGGTCGACGCTTCCCGCGAGGAACAGGTGGCTGCGGTGATCCGGCGGCTGTCCGGGCTTTCCGTGAACTGGATGCGCACGCCGTCCCTGGCCTGCGGTGTACGCAACGCGTACGCCGAACCGCAACGCCTGGGGGTGGATCGCTTCCTGGTGATGGTGGCCGCGCGCGCGGCGGGTCACGGGCCGCATGTACTGGCCAGCGTGGGTACCGCACTGACGCTGGATGCGCTCGACGCCGAGGGGCAGCATCTGGGTGGCCTGATCGCACCGGGCCCGCAGTTGATGCAGCAATCGCTGTTCGAGGCCACTGCACGGATCAGGCCGGAGCACCCCGGTGCCATCGTCGAGCTGGCCGACAATACCGCCGACGCGGTCGCTTCCGGTTGCTGGCAGGCTGCCGCTGCGCTGGTGGAACGGTTTGCTTCGCGCGCGACGGCGCGGCTTGGTACCGTACCCGAACTTGTCCTGGGCGGCGGGGACGCGCCGATCCTGCTGCCGCTGCTGTCGCTGCCGGCCCGGCTCAGCCAGGATGGCGTGCTGCGCGGGCTGGCGATCTGGGCTGCTGCGCAACAATGAACCGAGCCGTGTCGGGTTGCCGTTGATGGAGGCTGGATGTTCCTGCGATTGCTGTTCGTACTGCTGACCGCGCTCAATATCGCGGTGGGCGCCTGGTTGCTGCTGGGGCAGCCGTATGCCCGCGGTGGCCTGCCGGCCGAGCCGGGCGTGACCGAGTTGCGTCTGTTGTCGGAAATGCCCGCCACCGTACCCATGGTGACGCCGGCGACCGCGGCCCCTGGCGGCGGGCCGCCCTCCCGGAATCTCAGCTACAGCTGCGTGGCGCTGGGTCCGTTCGCGACCCCCCAGGATCTGCGCAATGCGCGCCAGGCGCTGGCTGACCAGGCAACGCGCATGCGTTCCCGCCAGGAGCAGGCCAGCCAGACCAGTGGCTGGTGGGTCTACCTGCCGGCAGCCGGCAGCCGTGCCCAGGCGTTGGCGGTGGCGCGACAGCTGTCCGCCCGCAACATCAATGACTACTTCGTGGTCAGCTCCGGCGACCAGCCCAATACCATCTCGCTGGGCCTGTTCAAGGACCCGGCGAATGCCCGCAAGCGTCGCGACGAAGTCACCGCGGCCGGTTTCTCGCCGCGCATGACCGAGCGCAGCGAAAGCGTGCCGGAATACTGGCTGGACCTGGTCGTTGCCGATGGCGGCAGCTTCGACTGGCGCAGCCGGGTCACCGCCAGTGGCATCGCCTCGCACAGCACCGGCTGTTTCTGAACGCGCCACGCGGCGCAGCCTGCTAGAATCCCGCGCTTCGCCGGCATAGCTCAGTTGGTAGAGCAACTGATTTGTAATCAGTAGGTCGCGGGTTCGACTCCTGCTGCCGGCACCAGCAAACGCAATGAACAGGGCCGCTCCTTCGGGGCGGCCCTGTTCATTGCGACCTGGCCATGCCTCGGCAAGGCAGGTCGCAGTGGTGCCTTCCGCTTCGGCCATTGCCCAGCGGGCGGCCTGCCGAACCTTCGACATCGGCTTGACGCGATCATCGCGATTCCTCCACCCGCCCTTCCCCACGCTGCACGTTCGAGGAGCATGCGAGGACAGCACAATGGGAATGCTTTATGTGGTGCAGGGCTATCACGACGCCAGTGGCGAGATCGTGGCAGACAAGCCGATTCTCCACGGACTGCAGCAACTGGCGCTGAGCCGTGGCGAACAGCTGGCCGGCGAATGTGAAGGCGTCCTCGTCTATGCGCAGAGTGCCGATGTCGATCGGGGCGAATATTCCGAGCCGGTGATCCTTGCCAGCTATGGTCGCGTTCCCGTGGCGGAGGAAGAGGGTCTGCGTGCGTCCGGGTGATGCGGCGATCGGCGCTGTTCCGGCGCGTCGGCGGCGCACACCGTCCGTAGGCCGGCGCCGACATCTTGCCCCTGGCAACTTGCCCACACTGGTCGCCTGCCGGAAGCACATCACCACTGTCGCGGGGGAGACAGTGACTGCGCTGAGCCGGCCTGGCGGGAGGGTGAGGCGATGCGGACCGTGTTGACGATCAGGGAGGCCAGCCATGGCCTGTGGCGCATTTGCAGCGGCGAGGCGGTGCTCTACGACAGGTTGCGTCTGGCGCACGCGATTCGGCTGGCGCGGGGGCTGGCCAGGGAGAAGCACGCCAACTCCGGGCAGCCGGCAAGCGTGGAGATGGCCTGCTCCGAATTCACCATCTCGCTGGTCCATTACGCTCGCCCGAAGGCATTGCAGCAGGCGGCCTGATCGACAAGGCGATCGCGGCGAATCCGACGGGCACGGCATATGCTTGGCGTCATGATTTCAGGCACGTTTCGTGCCAATTTCCGGATAGAAATCAGCGTTCGTTCGAATGTGCACGCAGCGTGAAATCTTGCTAGGATCTGACCCGAGGCTGCACAGGGGCAGTCCAGGACAATCAAATGCAAGCGCTGATCGTACATTCCGCCTTCTGGCGTGGAGTGTCGCTGTTTGCAGGGATGCTGATGGGGAAAGTCGTGCACGATTCCCGCCACCGGGTTCTGGTGGCGCGTGAGGGTGCAGACCTGGTGTGCTGGTGCTCATCGGCGCGATCACGTCGCGAAGATGAACTGGCGCGCAGCCGCCAAGCCCAGGCGGGCTGATCCGACATTCGTTCCAGGCTTGGCTGGACTCGAAGGGTGGTAACGGGTTGTTCGTCGTGAAGGGTACGGAAACCGGCCTTGCGCTGGCCGACGCGTCGAGCGCCATGTGACCACAACGAACATGACGGCATCCATTGTCGTAGTGCGTCTCTTCATCCCTTGCCGGAGAATTCCGATGTCGACTTTTCCGATGCTGCGGTTCGCTGCCCTTTGCGTGTTCTGCGTGATTGCCCCGACGACGGCGGCCCAGTCCGACTCCGGCAACATGATGAAGATGAGCATCACCATGAAGATGCAGATGGCCGGCCTGGGCGACATGCCGGCCCGCACGGTCAACCAGAATGTATGCACGTCGAAGGATCACGACATGCGCTCGATGCTCCAGCAGCAGAAGGACTGCGTCGTGAGCAACTACCGCCAGCAGGGCAACGTGATCAGCTATCACGTGGTCTGCGGCGGCAATCCGCCACGGATGACCGGTGACGCGCAATTCGAGCTGCTGCCCGGTGGCGACATCAAGGGCAGCATGCACGCCGACAGCAACATGAACGGTCAAGCCATGGTCATGGACATGACCTATGCCGGTCAGCGCACCGGCAGTTGCGATTACACCGCGAGCCGGCAGAAGCACTGAGCCGGGTTCCTGCGCCTCGCCGCCAGGCGGCTGCGTCATCAAGCAAGGCCACGGCGTGCTGCCGTGACGGCGTATGCGTCTTCGCAGGTCGCTTCGCGGCCCGGGCGGCGACGCCGCTCCACCCATTCCGGTAAACTTCGCCGGACAGGTGGAGTCTTAATCGCCGCGAAAGTCCTGCACGCAGGATGCCGGCGGCACATCCGGGACGGCTGCTGCAGGCCCGTCCGTTCTCCGCCTCACCCACATCAATGG
This sequence comes from Rhodanobacter sp. IGA1.0, assembly GCF_040208325.1. Taxonomy (NCBI): domain Bacteria; kingdom Pseudomonadati; phylum Pseudomonadota; class Gammaproteobacteria; order Lysobacterales; family Rhodanobacteraceae; genus Rhodanobacter; species Rhodanobacter sp. IGA1.0. The sequence goes on along the minus strand of NZ_CP157948.1, from coordinate 3,208,622 downwards.
CGTGTGCCGGGACAACGGCGCAGTGGCCCCCAGGCATGCAGGAGCAGGCGAACGTGGACAAGCAGACCGTTTCATTGATTGGCGTGCCGACCGACATCGGCGCCGGCCATCGCGGTGCCGGAATGGGACCCGAAGCGCTGCGTGTGGCCAATCTGGCCAGCCGGCTGGAACGTCGCGGGCTGAAGGTCATCGATCGCGGCAACTTGCAGGGGCCAATCAACCCATGGCTTCCGCCCGAGCAGGGCTATCGCCATCTGGACGAAGTGGTGGCCTGGAATACGGCCGTCCATACGGCCGTTCATCAGGAACTGCAGGCGGGCCGCCTGCCGATCATGCTCGGCGGCGACCATTGCTTGGCGATCGGTTCGATCTCGGCCGTGGCGCGTCACTGCCATGACGAAGGCAAGCAGTTGCGGGTGCTGTGGCTGGATGCGCACACCGACTTCAACACTGCCGAAGCCACCCCCACCGGCAACATCCACGGCATGCCGGTGGCCTGCCTGTGCGGCACCGGCCCGGCCGAGCTGACCGGCCTGGGCGGAGTCGTGCCGTCGACCACGCCGGACGTGTTCCGCTACATCGGCATCCGTTCGGTCGATGAAGGCGAGAAGCGGCTGGTGCGCGGTGCCAACATGCAGGTCCACGACATGCGGCACATCGATGAAGTGGGCATGAAGCGGGTGATGGAGGAAGCCCTGTCCGGCATGGACGAGAACACCCATCTCCACGTCAGCTTCGACGTCGACTTCCTCGACCCCAGCATCGCGCCCGGCGTCGGCACCACCGTACGCGGCGGGCCGGACTACCGCGAGGCGCAGCTGTGCATGGAGATGATCGCCGACACCGGGCGGATGGCGTCGCTGGACATCGTCGAACTGAACCCCGCGTTCGACAAGCGCAACGCCACCGCCAAGCTGGCCGTGGACCTGGTCGAGTCGCTGTTCGGCAAGTCCACGCTGATCCGCTGAGCGTGCGTGCCACGCGGCGGTGCTCGAGCCGCTGAAAAGCGGCCAGCGATGCAGCCTGCTGCTGGCGGCCGGATCGTTCGTCCGATGCGGCGGAACGCGAAGCCATGGATGGGGTCGCCAAGGGCGCGCGGCGGCTGGCGGAATGTCGCGAACCGATGCCGTCATCGCGTCGCCATGTGGCCACTACGCGTCATTTTCGAAGGACTGGGAACCACTGGCCTCGTCCTGCACGGGAGCGAAATCCTGCGGCAGATGCGGCGGGACTTCGCTCAAGCGATAGCGCGTATCCGATGGCCATTTTCTGCGGTGCACAGATCGAACGGCGCTGATGCATCGTCCGCAGGCGTATGGCCAGCTCGAGCTGAAAGACATCGAGCCGGGAGGCGCGTCTGGATGGCACCGGCGCGCGGTGCCATGGCATCCGCTGGATGCCCTGGGTGTCCATGGCCTCGACGCGGCCCCGCAGAATGCCTCCGCGCACGACCAAGGTCGCTTCGGCCGGTCGAGGCGACTTGCCGGATGTCGTAGACTGGCGTTTTACTTGCGCGACGCAGAATGAATACCCGAGTCCTTACCGGCATCACCACCAGCGGCACGCCGCATCTCGGCAATTACGTGGGGGCGATCCGCCCCGCGGTGGCGGCCAGCCGGCGCGATGATGTGGATGCGTTCTACTTCATGGCCGACTACCACGCGCTGATCAAGAGCGACGATGCGGGGCGGATCGAGCGTTCGCGGCTGGAGATCGCCGCGACATGGCTGGCGGCGGGGCTCGACCCGGCGCGGGTCACCTTCTATCGCCAGTCGGACATCCCGGAAATCCCCGAGCTGACCTGGTTCCTCACCTGCATCGCCTCCAAGGGCATGCTCAATCGCGCGCATGCCTACAAGGCCGCGGTGGACAAGAACACGGCCGCGGGCGAGGACGTCGACGCGGGTGTCACCGCGGGCCTGTACATGTATCCGGTGCTGATGGCGGCGGACATCCTGGCGTTCGACGCGAATCAGGTGCCGGTGGGCCGCGACCAGATCCAGCACATCGAGATGGCGCGCGATCTGGGTCAGCGCTTCAATCATCTGCATGGCCATGAGTTCTTCGTGCTGCCCGAGGCGCTGATCGAGGAGCAGGTGGCGACCTTGCCGGGCCTGGATGGCCGCAAGATGTCGAAGAGCTACGACAACACGATCCCGCTGTTTGCCGGCGGCAAGAAGCAATTGCGCGAGGCGATCATGCGCATCGTCACCGACTCGCGCCTGCCCGGCGAACCGAAGGACCCGGATGACTGCGCGCTGTTCACCATCTTCCGCGCCTTTGGCAGCGAGACCGAAACCGCCGCGTTCCGCCAGTCCCTGCTGGACGGCATCGGCTGGGGCGAGGCAAAGCAGCTGCTGTACGAGCGCATCGAAGCCGAGGTCGCGCCGATGCGCGAACGCTACGAGGCGCTGATGGCCGACCCGGGCGCGATCGAGACGATCCTGCAACAGGGCGCGCAGAAGGCGCGGGCGATCGCCACGCCGAAACTGGCTGCACTGCGCGAGGTGCTTGGTCTGCGTGCCATGACCACCGTGCCTGCGCCGGCCATCGGATCGAAAGCCACGCCGAAGCAGGGGAAAATGCCCCGCTTCGCCAGTTTCCGCGATGCCGATGGCGGCTTCCGCTTCCGTCTGTTTTCCGCGGAAGGCGAGGAGCTGCTGCTGTCGAGATCGTTCGCCGATCCGAAGGCGGCCGGTGCGCTGCAGAAGCAGATCAGAGCGCTCGGCGCCGGTGCCGCCCTGCTGCAGGTCCGTTCGCTGGGGGTGAGCCTGGAGCTCGACGGCACGACGGTGGCCAGCACGCCGGATTACCGCGACGAGCAGGCACGTGACGAAGCGCTGGCGTCGTTGCGCGAGGCGCTGGATCAGCTCGCCGCGCAGGACTGAAGCGCGGCAATCCAGGCCCACGGAGATCGAACCATGCGTTACCTCGCCATCCTGCTGTTGACCCCATGGCTGCTGATCCTGTGCTGGGGCTACTGGGCTTATCCGAAGAGTCTGCCGCGCGTGGCCGCGCGACGCTTCTTCGACGTCGCCGCCGTCGTGCTGGCGCTGATCGCCGCGGCGCAGTGCGCGGTGATCGGCTTCGATCGGGTGGAGCTGCCCACGGTCGACGGCTTCGGCCGCCCCAGTGGCGCGATCTGGCAGCAGGTGCTGCCGGCGCTGTATGGCTACGCTGCGTTCACCGTCGTGCTGCTGCTGGCGATGCTGTTGCGGCATGCGCTGTGGGGACGCCGGCGCTGATCCACCGCGGACGACCTGCCACAAGTCATGCAATGACCAATGGCCGTCGACCCGTTTAAACGCTGACGGCAAGCTGTGCATCTATCTCCGGGTGACGAGTGCCTCGTTCGCCCAGGCGCGATCCTGCGCCAGACCTCATGGAAGTTCCCACATGCGCGTGGCATGCCTGTTGCTGTTTTCGCTGGCCGCAGTTTCCGCGCCGGCACTGGCCGTCGATATCGATGGACATATCCAGCCGGACGAATGGAAAGGTGCGCGGCACATCACCGATTTCCGCCAGGTGCAGCCGCTCAGCGGCAAGCCCGGTTCGCTGCACACCGAGGCCTGGATACTGGCCACGCCGAAGGGCCTGGCAGTGGCCTTCCGCTGCGACCAGCCGCCTGGCGTGCCGCGCACGCATCAGCGCGTGCAGCGCGACTTCGAGGACCAGGTGGATCGGGTCAACGTGATGGTCGACTTCAACGGTGACGGACGCACCGGCTACGACTTCGTGGTCAGTTCCACCGACGGCATCAACGACGCGGTGATCACCAACGAAACCCAGTTCAACAAGGACTGGGACGGCAACTGGAAGCACGCGGTGAGCGAGGATGCTGCCGGCTGGAGTGTCGAGATCCTGATCCCCTGGTACACCGCGCCCATGCATGCGGCGACAGACGGCCAGCGCAAGCTGGGAATCTATCTGGACCGGGTGACCGGCTCGACCGGCGAACGCGACGGCTGGCCGGTGGCCAGTTTCACGCTGCCGCGCTTCCTGTCCGAATTCCGGCGGATCGAGGTGCCGCACTACAGCCAGTCGCTGTTCGCCGTCACGCCTTACCTGTCCGGGCTGTATGACAACGTGCGCGGCCGCAGCCAGTTCCAGGAAGGCGCCGACATCCTGTGGAAGCCGAACGGCCAGTTCCAGCTCACCGCGGCGTTGAATCCGGATTTCGGCCAGGTCGAGAGCGACGACCTGGTGGTCAATTTCGGCGCCACCGAAACCTATGTCAGCGACAAGCGTCCGTTCTTCACCGAGAACCAGGGCATCTTCGACTTCAGCCTGCTCGACGACAACAGCCAGCTGGTCTATACGCGCCGCGTGGGCGGTCCGTCGGATGATGGCCACGGCGCTGCCGACATCAATGCGGCGGTCAAGCTCAACGGCAGTTTCGGCTCCACCAGCTACGGCGTGCTGGCCGCCGACGAGGATGGCGAGGCGGGGCGCTTCTTCGGCGCCGCGCGGCTGACCCACGATTTCGGCGACCAGAGCCTGGGCATGCTGCTGACCCGGGTCGACCGGCCGTGGCTGGATCGCGAGGCCACCGTGCTCGGTGTCGATCACCACTGGCGGCCGACGCCGCAACTGACCATTGCCACCAACGTGGTCGGCAGCGACATCCTGCAGTCGGGCACGCATACCCGCGACAGCGGCGGCACCATCATTGCCGACTACGAGATGGGCGGCGGCTGGCGCCAGCAGTGGCTGGGCATGCACTTCGGCGACCAGTTGCAGATCAACGATTTCGGCTACCTCGACCGCAACAATTTCAACTACGCCCATTGGGAAGTGCGCAAGCGCTACACGGCCCTGCCGGCCGACTCGGCCTACAGCTCCAAGGAATGGCGCTACCGCATCGACGCACTGGACAACGATCACGGCCTGCGCCTGCGTCGCCAGTTCCGCGTCAGCCGCAACAGCAACCTGCGCAACGGCGCCACCGAAGTGGTGCAGCTCAACGTCAACAGCGCGGGCTGGGACGACCTGCTGACGCGGGGCCATGGCGCGCTGTTCCTGCCGCCCAGCATCGATCTGGCCTATGAGCGGATCAGCCCGCGCCACGGCGACTGGGCGTTCAAGCTGGACGCGGAGGTGGTCAGTGGCGGCCTTGGCGGCAACCGCCAGTTCGGCTACGACATCAAGTTCATTCCCACCTACTTCATCAGCGACGCGTTCAGCGTCTACGCCGGCCCCTACTACGAGCATCTGCCGGACTGGCTGGTGTGGCAGCACGACAACCTGATCGGCCGGTTCGACGAACACACGCTGCAGCTCGATGCCGGTTTCGACTGGGCCATCAATCCGCGCCAGGAATTGCGCGTGAAGCTGCAGGCGATCGGCCTGGATGCACGCCTGCGCGGCGGCTATCGCGTCGGCGCCAACGGCCGCGCGGTGGCCAGCGACGAGCCGGTCGACGATTTCAGCGTGCGCAACCTCGGCCTGCAGATCCGTTACCGCTACGAGCTGGCCCCGCTGTCGTACCTGTACGTGGTCTATGGCCGTGGCGGCTACGCGCTGGACGGCTACGCCCGCAACACCGCCGACGCGTTCGGCAACAGCTTCGCCTTGCGCGACGACGAACAGCTGCTGGTCAAGCTGAGCTACCGCTTCGACATGTAGCAGCCGCTCAGTCCCAGCGGTTGAGGTGCGGCCCGAACGTTTCGCGCTGCGGCTTCACCACGCAGAAGCGGTGGCCGCCGGGCGCCTCCATCACCCACCAGCGCTCGCGCACGAAGGCGATGCGGCGGGCGCCCAGGCGCTCCAGCCGGGCCACTTCGGCGTCGAGGTCGTCGGTTTCGATGTCCAGGTGCACGCGGCTGGCGTGCTCCACCTTCTGCAGCAGGATGATCGGCTCGTCCGCGGCCGTGCGCAGTTCCGCGTACCTGCCGTCGCCGTCCTGATCGGGGCTGGCGACCGGCTTGCCCAGGGCTTTGCTCCAGAACGCGGTGGCGGTGGCCAGGTCGTCGACCTGGCAGTCGATGACGAGGGTGCTGAGTCGGCTGTGGTGCATGGATCGTCTCCGCTGGACGGCGCGCGGTGCGGCGCAGTGCGAGAATACGCGGCATGGCGCCGCTCAAGTACCTCCAGGCTTATCCCGTCACCTTGCAGGACAAGGTGCGCGAACTGATCGCGCAGGAGCGCCTGGGCGAGCACCTGGCGAAGCGTTATCCCGATCGCCACGAGGTGCAGAGCGACAAGGCGCTGTATGCGTACGTGGCCGCGCTGAAACAGCAGCACCTGAAGAACGCGCCGGGCATCGACAAGGTGCTGTACGACGCCAGGCTCGACGTGTTGCGCAATGCGCTGGGCCTGCACACCGCGATCTCGCGCGTGCAGGGCGGCCGGCTGAAGGCGAAGAAGGAGATCCGCGTGGCCAGCCTGTTCAAGGCCGCCGCGCCGGAATTCCTGCAGATGATCGTGGTGCACGAACTGGCGCACCTGAAGGAGCTGGACCACAACAAGGCGTTCTACCAGCTGTGCACCTACATGCTGCCGGACTACCACCAGCTGGAGTTCGACCTGCGCGTGTACCTGACCTGGCGCGAATTGCCCTCGACCGACCACACCGACATGCGGGAACGATGATGGATAGTGCAGCACTGCAGAAATACCTGCTCCGCCTGTTCGAGCGGCACGACGTCGACCTCGAGGCCGATGAAGACGGCTGGCTGGTCACCGACGGCGACTTCCCCGCGATCCGCGCCGATTGGCACGAGGGCGCGGCGGGCGAACCGGGCCGGCTCGATGTCGACGTGGTGCTGGGCGAGGAACGGCGCATCGAGGAGAGCTTCGCCGGCATCGGTGGCGGCGAGGCGGGCTGTCGCGATGCGCTGAAGACCTTCGAGCAGAACGTGTTCCACCTGCTGCTGGCCGCCTGCTGGTACGTCACCGACGACCGCCGCATGCAGATCACCGCGTGGGAGATCGGCGTGCGCAGCTGGGACGTCTTCATCGGGCCGTTCAATGTGCGTGGTGCGGCGGTCGCCGACATGCCGCTCGACGCACTGGCATCGATCGAGGCTGCTTTGAAACGCGAGGCGCTGAGTCCCGAACTGCACTGGTTGCGGCTGGTGCACAGCCACGCCGAAGACGGCGACTCGCGCTGCGAGGCCCTGCTCGACAACGAACTGTGGACGGCCGGCACGCTGGCCCTCAACGAAGTGGCCTGGCCTCGCGGCGGCGATTACAGCGCCCGCTGCTTCATGCTGCTGGACGTGCGCGATTACTGAGCGCGAACGCCGCGCCGGCAGGTGACTCGTCGATCGGGTGGCAGCGGTCGGCAAGTTCAAGGTGGAGCGCACTCGCTGCCCGCTTGATCAATGGCGACGCGGTTTCCTCGTCAGGTCGGCGGGCGTGGCGTGGATGTTCCAGGATGTGCCCACGGGAAGAGTGCAGTGCTGGATAGCCAAGGGGAGGATGTGTGTCATGGCAGATCTCAAGTCGTTTGTTCCGATGACAGGGCGTGGCGCCTTTGACGTCACCCATGTGGATGGAACCGGTTTCATGACCATCACGGTCAAGGTCTTCGCGAACTACGAAAATCGCCCCGTCGAGGGCGTGTCCTGGAACCGGCAGGACATCATGCGGTTTGAAGCGGGAGCCAAGGCGGCGGTCAGGGAGCACTGGGACGGGAAGTTCTTTCTTGTCAATCGCAAGAAGAATCCCACCCCACGTGTCTCGGTCCTGTTCAACGTGCATTTCGTGACGACCAGGAGCGAGGCGACCGTCATCATGAATGTACCGCGCTACTCGTCGGCTTACGGCCCGGGAGGGCTGGCGCGTTGTGATTCCTATGTGGGCCTGAGCCAGATCGACACCGGTAACATTGCCGCGCAATCGAGCGCCATGGTCCACAGCGAATCGACTGGCCTGATCAACGTCAAGTTGACCGAGGCCGGCAACGTGTCGCGCGACGAGCGCTGCCGGATCAGCGCGCTGTTCCTGCCGCTGGGCCTCAATGCGATCGCGCTGGACCCGTACGGCACCCTGACACCGCAGCTGAAGGTGGCGCTGGCCAACCTGAGCCTGCGCATCAAGACCGGGACACCGTCGCGTCCACTGGTGCCGCTGATCGTGAAGGCGCGCTACAACACCGGCATGGGCGCGTCGGCAGGAAAGGTGGTCAAGCAGATGCGCGCCGTGCGCGATCAGTTGATCGCCTTCGGCGTGCGCAACCCGGTCAGCGTCGATCCATTGCCAGTCAATGATCTGGGCTTGTCCAATGCCGGATTCATCGAACTGGAGTGCGACCTGACCTTCGAAACCCGCTTCGATGACGACATGTGGATGAATATCTTCGCCCACGAATATGGCCACATGCTGGGCCTGCCGGATGAATATGACGCGCCGCCGGCTCCCACGGACCGCTCCTCCAAGGCCATCGCCATCAATCGGTTTTGCGCGATGTGCGATGTGCACAAGGCGGCAAAACCTCCCATGGGCATGATGACCACCAGCATCATGTGCAAGGGGCGCGACATCCTGCCCTGCCACATGCTGCCCGCGCTCGAAGCCATCATTCGCATCACCAACGAGGAAGGCTGGACTGTCGGTTGACGCGAGCCGGCACGTCGGGCGGGAACCTGCGCCTCCATCGCCACGCCTGGAGCCGGTGGAGTGCCTGTCCCGGGCACGAACAGACAGGGCGCCCGAGGGCGCCCTGTCTGTTTGACGATGATCCGCCTGCTCAGTTCGGCAAGGACAGATCGTCCAGCATCGCCTTGAGGAAGCGCGCGGCTTCGCCGCCGGTGGCGGCGCGGTGGTCGAAGGTCAGCGACAGCGGCATGCGGCGGTGCACTTCGATGCCGCCGATCACCGCGACCACGTCGTGGCTGAGCTTGCCGGCGCCGACGATGGCGACCGTGGGTGGCACCACCACGGGCGTGGCGTAGCGGCCGGCGAACATGCCGAAATTGCTGAGGCTGATGGTGTAGCCGGACAGCTCCGAGGCCGGAATGGTGCGGTCCTCGACCTGCGTGCGCAGGCGCTTGATCGCGGTGCGGATGCCGGCGCCGTCGAGCATGTCGGCGTTGCGCAGGGCCGGCACGAACAGGCCGTCGTCGGTGTCGACCGCGATGCCGATGTCGACCTGCGGGTGCAGCGTGCGGGTGAGGTTCTTGCCGTCGAACCAGGCGTTCAATGCCGGCACCGACTTGCAGGCGAACACGATGGCGCGGATCAGGCGCGCGGTGATGTCCTGCTTGCCGATCCAGGCGTGCAGGTCGGCGTCATCCACGAGCGTGGTCGGCACGACCTGGGCGTGGGCGTCGGCCATCACGCGGGCCATGTTGCGGCGTACGCCCTTCAACTGTTCCGGCTGGCCGCTGGCGGCCTGCGACGGCGGCGCGGTGCGCACCGGCTTGCCGGCCAGCGAGACCGGGCCGCGCTGCGGCTCCGGCTGCGGCAGCTCGGGCGCCAGGTGACGGCCGGCCGACGCGGGCACCGCGCGGGCGGGGGCGGCGCCGAGTGCGGCCGAACCGTTCGCGGCGGCGTCCTTGACGTCCTTCATGGTGACCACGCCGTCCGCACCGCTGGGGCGCACGCGGGCGAGGTCGACCTTGAGCTTCTTCGCCAGCGCACGCACGGCCGGCACGGCCTTGACGCCGCCGATGCTGGCGGCCTGTTCGACGTGGACGGTGTTGCCGCTGACCATGGCACCGACCACGGTGCCTTCGTCCTCGCGATCCTTGCCGCCGGTCTCGACTTCGCCACCCTCGTCGGAGACGACGACCTTGCTGCTGTCATCCGCGGCCGGGCTGCCGACACTCTTCTTCGGGCCATGCTGGTGGCCGGTGTCCTGCGACTCGGCGCGCTGCTTGGCGTTCGGGTCGGGTTCGAACTCGGCCAGTGCGGCACCGGTTTCGATGATGTCGCCTGGCGCGCCATGCAGCCTGGTGACCTTTCCGGTGTACGGCGAGGGCACGTCGACGACCGCCTTGGCGGTTTCCATCGAGCACAGCGGGGCGTCCAGCTTGATGGTGTCGCCCACCTTCACGTGCCACTCGACCACGGTCGCGTCGGGCAGGCCTTCGCCGAGGTCGGGGAGGTAGAACGTCTTGATGTCAGCCATGAGCGGATTTCCAGGTATGAGTTTTCCGGTTTGCTCCCTCCCCTGCTTGCAGGGGAGGGTTGGGGTGGGGTGCTCTTGATCCGGGCTTCAGATCAAGAGCTTTACCCCCTCCCAGCCTCCCCCTGCAAGCAGGGGGAGGAGCAAGGGCGTCAGCTTGCCGCCAACGTACGCTTCGCCGCGTCGACGACGCGTTCCACGTTCGGCAGGTATTTCATTTCCAGGCGGAACAGCGGGATGTGGGTGTCGAAGCCGGTGACGCGTTCGACCGGGGCGAGCAGGTCGTACATGCATTCCTCGGCCAGGCGGGCGGCGATCTCGGCGCCGAAGCCGGCGGTCTTCGGGGCTTCGTGCACGATCACGCAGCGGCCGGTCTTCTGCACCGATTCGGCGATGGTGTCGAAGTCCAGCGGGGTCAGCGTGGCCACGTCGATCACTTCGGCGCTGATGCCTTCGGCGGCCAGTGCGTCGGCCGCTTCCAGCGCTTCCTTCACCTGTGCGCCCCAGCTCACCAGGGTCACGTCGGTGCCGTCGCGCAGCACGAAGCACACGTCCAGCGGCAGCGCCTCGCCGTCGTCCGGCACTTCTTCCTTGTACTGGCGATAGATGCGCTTGGGCTCGAAGAACATCACCGGATCGGGATCGCGGATCGCCGCCAGCAGCAGGCCGTAGGCACGCGCGGGCGAGGACGGCATCACCACGCGCAGCCCGGGGATGTTGGTGAACAGGTGCTCGTTCGCCTCGGAGTGATGCTCCGGTGCGCGGATGCCGCCGCCCCACGGCGCGCGCCACACGGCCGGCACGGTGAGGCGGCCGCGGGTGCGGTTGCGCATGCGCGCGGCATGGCAGGCGATCTGCTCCATCATCGGGTAGATGAAGCCTTCGAACTGCGCCTCGGCGACCGGCTTCATGCCGGCCACGGCGAGGCCCACGGTGACGCCGGCGATGGTGGTTTCGTCCAGCGGCGTGTCCAGCACGCGCAGTTCGCCGAACTTCTCCTGCAGGCCCTGGGTGGCGCGGAACACGCCGCCGTTGACGCCGACGTCTTCGCCCAGCACCACGACGGAATCGTCGTGCGCCATTTCATAGGCGAGCGCCTGGGTGACGGCTTCGATGAGAGTGATTTGTGCCATGACTCAATGACCCTTGTTTTCAAGCGACAGGACGTAATCGCGCTGCTTGGCGAGATCGGCGGGGATTTCGGCGAAGATGTAGTCGAACATCGCCGAGACCGGCTGGGTCTTGGTCTCGAGGTAGGCATTCACCTCGTTGTCCATCCAGTCGTCGCACTCGGCCTTCCAGGCTTCTTCCTTCGCGTCGTCCCACACGCCCTTGGCCACCAGCCAGTGGCGCAGGCGCTTCATCGGCTCCTTTTCCCAGCCGTCCTTCACTTCCTGCTCGCCGCGATAGCGACGGGCGTCGTCGGCGGTGGTGTGGTCGCCCAGACGATAGGTGACCAGTTCCAGCACGCTGCCGCCTTCGCCGTTGCGCGCGCGCTCCAGCGCGTCTTCCATCGCCTTGCGCACCGCGATGATGTCGTTGCCGTCGACCTGGATCGAGAACAGGCCCGCGGCGATGCCCTTCTGCGCCAGCGTCGGCGCGCCGGACTGGATCTTGCGCGGCACCGAGATCGCCCACTGGTTGTTGACGATCACCGCGACCAGCGGCAGGTTCTGCGCGCCGGCGATGTTGATGGCGCCGTAGAAGTCGCCCTTGGACGAACCGCCGTCGCCGATGGTGCACACCGCCACGCGCTTCTCGCCGCGGATCTTGAACGCCAGCGCGGTGCCGGCCGCATGCAGGCACTGCGTGGCGATCGGCACCGACCAGGCGAAGTCGTGCCGCGCCGGTTCCTGCTGGTAATCGTTGCCGCGCTCGTCGCCGCCCCAGTACATGTAGACCTCGCGCGGCTGCACGCCGCGATACAGCTGCGCGCCGTACTCGCGGTAGCTCGGCGCGTAGACGTCCTCGGGACGCATCGCGCTGCCGATGCCGACGTGCGCCGCTTCATGGCCCAGGCAGCTGGCGTAGGTGCCCAGCTTGCCGGTGCGCTGCAGCGCGATCGACTTGGCGTCGAACACGCGGGTCGACAGCATCAGCTTGTACAGCTTGACCATGTGCTCGAGGTCCTTGGCGAACTCGGGCAGATCGTCACGGACCTGCTTGCCCTCGGCGTCGAGGTATTGCAGGTATTCGATTTCAAACTTGGCGGCGATGGTCACGACTCGCTCCGGGGTGAGGAAGAGAGGGAAAAACCTGGTTGATGGCGTGCCCTCGACGCATCCTCGGGCACACAAACGACCGAACAAGACCGCGCTTGATAACAGGCGGGCATGTTGCGCTGCAAGGTACAGCGCAGCATTCGTGGGCGTACGGACGGGCTTGTCGCGCGGCTTCCCGGAACGTCAAACGCGCCGTAAAGCGGGTCCCCCGCGACTGTTGCCAAGTATTCGAGGTGTCCAGGACGCGCCCCATGTCCCGGGTCAGGGACTGACCGGGCGGCAGCCGTTACCATGGCCATTTTCCGGAAACGTGACGGAACACCATGACCGACAACCAGCGCGATCTCGAAGCCGGCATCCAGACCGATCTCAACGGACAGATCACCTACGGCGGCTATCTGCATCTGGACACCTTGCTGTCGGCACAGCAGCCGCTGAGCCAGCCGCCGCATCACGACGAGATGCTGTTCATCGTGCAGCACCACGTCTCCGAGTTGTGGATGAAGCTGCTGATCCACGAGCTGAAGGCAGCGGTGCTGCACCTGCAGGCCGATGACATCGATGCCTGCCTGAAGATCCTGGCGCGGGTGAAGCAGGTGCAGCGCCAGCTGTTCGAGCAGTGGGCGGTGCTGGAGACGCTGACGCCGGCGGAGTACCTGGAGTTCCGCGGCGTGCTGGGCCCGTCGTCCGGGTTCCAGTCGTTGCAGTATCGCCAGATCGAATTCCTGCTGGGCAACAAGAACGCCGACATGCTCAAGGTGTTCGCGCACGATCCGGCTGCGCAGGCAGAGTTGCGCGCGGTACTGGAGGCGCCCAGCCTGTATGACGAGTTCCTGCGCTACTTGGCGCGGCGTGGCCACGCGGTGCCGGCCGAGTTGCTGGAGCGCGACTGGACGCGGGCGTACCGTCGCAACGAGGCGCTGCTGCCGGTGCTCAAGCGCATCTACGAGGACCGCGCGGAGTTCTGGCCCGAATACCACATGTGCGAACAGCTGGTGGACGTGGAGGAGAGCTTCCAGCTCTGGCGTTTCCGCCACATGAAGACGGTGGAGCGCATCATCGGCCATCGCCGCGGCACCGGCGGTTCGTCCGGGGTGAGCTTCCTGAAGAAGGCGCTCGATCTGGAATTCTTCCCGGAACTGCTGGACGTGCGTACCGTGCTGGGCAGCTGAGCGAATCGCCTGCCGCTTGCGCAGCCCGGCCTGAATCCCGTCATGATGTGCCACCTGAAATCCGGGAGCACCCATGAACGAAGCCGTCCAGCCCAGCGCCACACCCGAGTACCCGCAGACGCTGGGGCATCCGCGCCCGCTGTGGATGCTGTTCATGACCGAGTTCTGGGAGCGCTTCGCGTTCTACAGCGTGAGCTGGGCGCTGGCGTTGTACATCGTGGCGCACTTCTACCACGGCGATGCCTCCGGCCAGGCGTGGGCCGCCAGCATCTTCGGTGCATACACGGCGCTGATCTACGCCTCCAGCATCTTCGGCGGCTACGTGGCGGATCGGGTGATCGGCTATCAGCGCTCGATCCTGCTGGGCGCGCTGATGATGGCGCTGGGCCTGTTCGTGGTGATGCTGCCCAGCCGCGGTGTCTTCCTGCTCGGCCTGGCGATGGTGATCGTGGGCAACGGGCTGTTCAAGCCGAACATCTCCACCATGGTCGGGCAGTTGTACGGGCGCGACGATCCGCGCCGCGATCGCGGCTTCACCCTGTTCTACATGGGCATCAACGGCGGCGCGCTGCTGGCGCCGCTGCTGACCGGCTGGATGGCCGGCCATTTCACCGACACGCCGATGCAGCAGAACTACCGCATCGTGTTCGGCGCGGCCGGCGTGGGCATGCTGCTCAGCCTGCTGTGGTTCTGGTTCGGCCGGCGCGGCCTGAAGGGCGTGGGCCGACCGGCGCCGGAAGCGGCCGGCCGCATGCGCGTGGTGTGGGTGCTGCTGGGCATGGTCGTCGCGGTGCCGCTGGTGTACCTGCTGCTGGCCTTCGTCACCACCGGCTTGTCCTGGATGCTCGGCGCATTGTTCGTCGCGGTGGCGGTGATGCTGCTGGTCGAGGCGGTCAGGCACGATCGGGTGCAGGTCGACCGGGTGGTGGCGATGCTGATCATCTTCGCCTTCAACATCCTGTTCTGGATGTTCTACTTCCAGCTGGGCACCTCGTTCAATTTCCTCGCCGAGAACCTGGTCGACCGGCAGATGTTCGGTGGCTTGATCTTCCCGGTGGGCTGGTTCCAGTCGGTCAGTCCGCTGGCGATCATCGTGCTGGCGCCCGTGGTCACCGTGGTCTGGGCTTTCCTGGCGTCGCGCAGGAGCGAGCCGTCGATCCCGCGCAAGTTCGGCCTGGGCCTGATCTTCAACGGCCTGGGTTTTGCGGTGCTGATGTACGCGCTGTCGCGCCTGCTCGATGTGCAGGGGCTGATTCCGTTCTGGCCGCTGGTGCTGTGCTACGTGCTGCAGACGGTGGGCGAGCTGTGCCTGTCGCCGATCGGCCTGTCGATGGTGACCAAGCTGGCGCCGCCGCGACTGGTCGGCCTGGCGATGGGCGGCTGGTTCCTGTCGCTGGCGGTGGGCGGCAACCTGTCCGGCCTGCTGGCCGGCAGGATCAGCGGCGACAACGGGATGACCGCCGCCTCCGCACTGGGCGGCTTCACCTTCAGCTTCTGGCTGCTGGCCGGTGCCGGCGTGTTGTTGCTGCTGATTTCGCCCTTGATCAACCGGCTGATGCACGGCGTGCGCTGAAGCCGTCCGGCCCCGGCGGCTCGCGGTTTTCCCCGGGCCGCGTGCTGCAGCGCATTTGACGGATGCGGAGCCGCCGGTTACATCTGGCCGTTCGCAATAACCTGCGAACCACCGATGGGCACAGGGGCAAGGCATGAGCAACAGCACACTCGCCGGCGACGCGAAGCCGGTACCCGACTATCCGCAAATGCTGGGGCACCCGCGTCCGTTGTGGATGCTGTTCATGTCGGAGTTCTGGGAGCGCTTCGCGTTCTACGGCATGCGCTGGGCGCTCACGCTGTACATCGTGGCGCAGTTCTTCAACGGCGACGAAGCCGGCCAGGCTTCGGCCAGCCGCACCTATGGCGCCTACCTGGCGCTGGTCTATGCCACCGCGGTGTTCGGCGGCTACGTGGCGGACAAGATCATTGGCTACCAGCGCTCGATCCTGCTGGGTGCGGTGGTGATGGCTGCGGGCCTGTTCATGGTGATGGTGCCCCAGCACGAGATCTTCATGCTGGGCCTGGCTACCGTCATCGTGGGCAACGGCCTGTTCAAGCCGAACATCTCCTCGATGGTGGGCCAGCTGTACGCCACCGGTGACTCGCGCCGCGACCGCGGCTTCACGCTGTTCTACATGGGCATCAACGCGGGTGCGCTGATTGCGCCGATCCTGACCAGCTACCTGGCCGAACGCGTCTTCGGCACGCCGCAACACGACAACTACCACGTGGTCTTCGCCGCGTCGGGCGTGGGCATGCTGATCAGCCTCGTGTGGTTCTGGTTCGGTCGTCGCCAGCTCGGCCCGGTCGGCCAGCCGGCACCGGAAATCGCCAACCCGATGCGCGTGGTGTATGTGGCCCTCGGCGTGGTGGTGGCCATTCCGCTGGTCTACCTGCTGATGGACCGGGCCGGTGCGGTGGCGATCCAGTGGCTGCTGACCGCGCTGTTCGTCGGCGTGGGCGTGATGCTGGTGATCGAGGCGATCCGCACCGGACGCGTGCAGATCCAGCGGGTGATCGCGATGCTGATCATCTTCACCTTCAACGTGCTGTTCTGGATGTTCTTCGAACAGGCCGGCAGTTCGTTCAACTTCCTGGCCCAGCACATCGTGGATCGCAACCTGGCGGGCTGGGAGTTCCCGGTCGGCTGGTTCCAGTCGGTGAACCCGGTGGCGATCGTGCTGCTGGCGCCGCTGGTGGCGATGACGTGGGGCTGGCTGGACAAGCGGCGCATCGAACCCTCGATCCCGCGCAAGTTCGGGCTGGGGCTGATCGGCAACGCGCTGGGCTTCGCGGTGCTGATGTATGCGCTGTCGCGGCTGGTCGGTGGCGACGGCATGATCCCGCTGTGGACCCTGGTGCTGTGCTACGTGCTGCAGACGGCCGGCGAGCTGTGCCTGTCGCCGATCGGCCTGTCGATGGTGACCAAGCTGGCGCCGGTGCGCCTGGTCGGGCTGGGCATGGGCGGCTGGTTCCTGTCCACCGCGATCGGCAACAACCTGGCCGGCCTGTTCGCCGCCCACGTCAGCGGCGACAGCGGCATGACCGTGGACTCGGCGTTGTCCGGCTACACCTCCGGCTTCTGGATCTTGCTGGGCGGCGGCGTGCTGCTGTTCCTGATCGCCCCGCTGATCAACAAGCTGATGCACGGGGTGAGGTAGGGCGAAAGCGGGAACGGGGAACAGCAAGAGCTTCGCGCGTCGGGGCCCGGCTTTTCAGCTCCCGTTCCCCGCGCCCCGTTCCCCGTTCCCCGCCTCCTGCAGCTTGTCCAGTATCCGGGTCAGCCAGCGCTGCTCCTCGACATCGAGCTTCGCCAGCACCTCGCGTTCGCGGGCACGTGCCATCGGCGCCACTTCGTCGTGCATGGCCCAGCCCGCTTCGGTGAGGCTCAGCACCGAGCGGCGCTTGTCGTTGTCGTGGGTGGCCCGGTCGACCCGGCCGGCCTCGACCAGCCGGGCCAGCGCACGGCTTACCGCCACCTTGTCCATCGCCGTGCGCTCGGCCACCTCGCGTGCCGACAAACCCTCGAAGCGCGCCAGCACCGCCATCACCCGCCACTCCGTCACCGAGATGTCGTAGCGACGCTGGTAGTCGTCGGCGATCGCCTGGCTGATCGTGTTGGACAGGATCGACAGCCGGTACGGCAGGAAATGCTCCAGCTGCAGCGGGGCGTGCTCGGCGGTGGCAGGGGCTGACTTGCGTTTGACGGGCATGCGGCGACAATCCTTGCAAATGGTTACACATGAAACTATAACGTGGGGTTACCGACGATGGTGGCACGCTCACGCGCTGCCATCGTGCACCGACACACAGGAGAGCGCCATGAACGCCCAGCCGAACCTTGGCATGCAGGTCACCACGTTCGAAAACCCGATGGGTATCGACGGTTTCGAATTCGTCGAATTCGCCGCCCCGGCCGGTCGCGCCGACGAACTGCACGACCTGTTCAAGCGGATGGGTTTCAGCGCCGCGCTGAAGCACAAGTCGCGGCCGATCACCGTGTACCGCCAGAACGGCGTGAACTTCCTGGTCAACGAAGACCCCGATTCGTTCGCTGCCGACTTCGCCGACAAGCACGGCCCCAGCGCATGCGGCTTCGCGATCCGTTTCAGGAAGCCCGCGGCCGAAGTGCTCGCCACGGTGCTCGGCAACGGCGGCGAGGCGGTGACCGACAAGGTCGACAGCAGGGCGGTCGGCGCGCCGGTGATCAAGGGCATCGGCGACTGCATGCTGTACCTGGTCGATCGCTACGGCAGCGCCGGCAGCATCTACGACGCCGACTACGAGCCGATTCCCGGTGCCGAACAGAACCCGGCCGGCTTCGGACTCACCTTCATCGACCACCTGACCCACAACCTGTACTTCGGCAACATGCAGAAGTGGTCGGACTACTACGAGCGCCTGTTTAACTTCCGCGAGATCCGCTACTTCGACATCAAGGGCGCCAAGACCGGCCTGGTGTCCAAGGCGATGACCGCGCCGGACGGCATCGTGCGCATTCCGCTCAACGAGTCGAATGACCCGAAGAGCCAGATCAACGAATACCTCGACGCCTACCACGGCGAAGGCATCCAGCACATCGCCTGCTTCACCGACGACATCTACGACACGGTGGAAAAGATGCGCGCCGCCGGCGTGGAATTCCTCGACACCCCGGACTCCTACTTCGAGGTGATCGACGTGCGCGTGCCGAACCATGGCGAAGACGTGGCGCGGCTGGCGAAGAACAAGATCCTGATCGACGCCGACATGGAAACCAAGCAGCGCAAGCTGCTGCAGATCTTCACCCAGAACAACATCGGCCCGATCTTCTTCGAGATCATCCAGCGCAAGGGCAACGAAGGTTTCGGCGAAGGCAATTTCCAGGCGCTGTTCGAGAGCATCGAGCGCGACCAGATGAAGCGCGGTTTCCTCTAAGGGTCTCTCCTCATGGCGATCGATGTCAGCAAGGGCTACCAGTCGGGTTTCGGCAACGAGTTTGCCAGCGAGGCGATCGCCGGCACCTTGCCGGTCGGCCAGAATTCGCCGCAGCGCGTGGCGCATGGCCTGTACGCGGAGCAGTTGTCGGGCACCGCATTCACCGCGCCGCGCCACAGCAACCGGCGCAGCTGGCTGTACCGGATTCGCCCGGCGGCGGTGCATCAGCCGTTCCAGCCGCTGGCGCATGCCACGTTCCACAACCGCTTCGACGAGGCGCCGGCCACGCCGAACCAGTTGCGCTGGGACCCGCTGCCGCTGCCGACGCAGCCGACGGATTTCATCGACGGCCTGGTGACCCTGGCCGGCAACGGCGGCCCGGCCGAGCAGGCGGGTATCGGTATCCACGTCTATGCGGCCAATCGTTCGATGCAGGGGCGTTTCTTCTACGACGCCGACGGCGAGCTGCTGATCGTGCCGCAGCAGGGCCGGCTGCGGCTGGCCACCGAGCTGGGCGTGATCGAGCTGGAGCCGCAGGAGGTCGCGGTGATTCCGCGCGGCGTGCGTTTCCGCGTCGACCTGCCCGACGGCGACGCCGACGCACATGGAAGTGCGAGTGCCACGGGCGCAGGAAGCGCAGGAGTGGCCCGCGGTTACGTATGCGAGAACTTCGGCGCGCTGCTGCGCCTGCCGGACCTCGGCCCGATCGGTTCGAACTGCCTGGCCAACGCCCGCGATTTCCTCACCCCGGAGGCGGCGTACGAGGACGTCGAGGGCGCATTCGAGCTGGTGGCGAAATTCCAGGGCGGGCTGTGGTCGGCGAAGATCGGTCATTCGCCGCTGGACGTGGTCGGCTGGCACGGCAACTACGCGCCGTACAAGTACGACCTGCGCCGCTTCAACACGATCGGCTCGATCAGCGTCGACCATCCCGATCCATCGATCTTCACCGTGCTGACCTCGCCCAGCGACACCGTCGGCACGGCGAACATCGACTTCGCGATCTTTCCGCCGCGCTGGTTGGTGGCGCAGCACACGTTCCGTCCGCCCTGGTTCCATCGCAACGTGGCCAGCGAGTTCATGGGCCTGATCACCGGCGTGTACGACGCCAAGGCCGAGGGCTTCGTGCCGGGCGGCGCCTCGCTGCACAACTGCATGAGCGGGCACGGCCCGGATGCGGCCACGTTCGAGAAGGCCTCGAACGCCGACCTGTCCAGGCCCGACGTGATCGGCGGCACCATGGCCTTCATGTTCGAGACGCGCAAGGTGATCCGTCCCACGCAACAGGCGCTGGACGCGCCGCAATTGCAGAAGAATTACCACGAGTGCTGGCAGGGCATCGCGAAACACTTCGATGCAGGCTGCAAGGCGTGAAATGCCATGCGCTGACCGTGGCCGCGGTGCTGGCGCTGGCCGGGTGCGGCCAGGCGGACCCGGCGGCGCCGTCGACAGCGGAGGCCCCGCCTGTCGCCGCGTCGAGCGTCCGCCCGGCCATTGCCACGAGCGTGCCGGCAACGAGCGCCGCCGAAACGATGGCCCGCTACGACGGTTACGGCGACCTGCGTTTCGGCATGGACGAGGCCAGCTTCGACAAGGCCAGCTCCAATAAGGCCAGCTCGAATACCGCTTGGGGCGGTGAGCTGAAAGGTGTGCAGGAGCAGGGTTCAACGTGCTTCTACAAGACCCCGACCGGGGCGAAGTCGCCGCGGGATGTTGCCTTCATGTTCGAAGCCGGCCATTTCGTGCGCTACGACGTCGGCAGCGCGAAAGAGCTCGCGCCCGGCGGTGGCAAGGTCGGCATGGACGAGGCGCAGATCCGCGCGCTGTACGGAACGCATGTCGCGGCGCAGCCGCACAAGTATGTCGATGGCGCAAAGTACCTGCGCATCGCCGCGCCGCAAGGTGACGGCGTGTTGCTGTTTGAAACCGACGAACATGGCAAGGTGACGCGATGGCGCGTGGGTGTGCCGCCGCAGGTCGATTACGTGGAAGGCTGTAGTTGATATTGACTGGTGCCGTCCTCCTTGACGGCAAAGAACAAAACCGCCATCCATGGCGGACTCTTCAGAAGAGCGGAATAACCCATGAAACTCGCAAGTCTCAAGGAAGGCGGCCGCGACGGCACGCTGATCGTGGTCAGTCGCGACCTCGCCCGCGCCGTGAAGGCAAGCGCCATCGCGCCGACGCTGCAGGCGGCGCTGGACGACTGGTCGAACGCCGCGCCGCGACTCAATGCGCTGTCGGAGGATCTGAACGCCGGCAACGCCGCCGATGCCTTCGCGCTGGACATGCACGCGCTGGCCTCGCCGCTGCCGCGCGCCTATGAATTCGTCGACGGCTCGGCCTACCTGCCGCATGTCGAGCGCGTGCGCCGCGCCCGCGGCGCCGAGGTGCCGAAGTCGTTCTACACCGACCCGCTGATGTACCAGGCGACCAGCGCCGGCTTCCTGGGTCCGCGCGATCCGGTGGTGGTGCCCAGCGAGGATTTCGGCATCGATCTGGAAGCCGAGGTGGTGGTGGTCACCGATGACGTGCCCATGGCGGCCACGCCGGCGCAGGCGTCGGAGCACATCCAGCTGGTCGGCCTGATCAACGATGTCAGCCTGCGCGGACTGATCCCGGGCGAGCTGGCCAAGGGCTTCGGTTTCCTGCAGAGCAAGCCGCGCTCGGCGCTGTCGCCGGTGCTGGTGACGCCCGACGAGCTGGGCGACGCATGGCAGGGCGACAAGCTGCACCTGCCGATGCGCACGTGGTTGAACGGCGCATGGTTCGGCGAGGCCGAGTGCGGCGTGGACATGCAGTTCAGCTTCGCCGAGCTGGTCGCCCACGTGGCGAAGACGCGGCCGCTGACCGCCGGCACCATCGTGGGCTCCGGCACCATCGCCAACGAGGACACCGGCAAGGGTGCGTCGTGCCTGGCCGAACAGCGCACGGTGGAAACCCTGCGCGACGGCCATCCCAGCACGCCGTTCCTGAAGTTCGGAGACCGCCTGAAGATCGACGTCACCGATGCGGGCGGCGCCTCGATCTTCGGCTCGATCGAACAGCAGGTCGAACCGCACAAGGCGTGAGTTGTCGGGCAGCGCTGGCGGCTGCGGCGTGGCGTCGCGGCCGATGGCGCAATTGATCCGGATCAAGGCAGCCGGATGGGCGCGGGGACAGACTCGCTCCATGGCCATTCCCATAAGCACTCCCGAATTCGACCCGGCGCTGATCGCCCGTTACGACGTGGCCGGTCCGCGCTACACCAGCTACCCGACCGCGCCGCAGTTCAAGCCCGACTTCGACGAAACGGTGTTGCGCGGCGTGATCCGTGCCTCCAACGAGGAGCCGATCCCGCGGCCGCTGTCGCTCTACGTGCACGTGCCGTTCTGCATGAGCCCGTGCTTCTACTGCGGTTGCAACCGGGTGATCACCCGCGACGTGACCCAGGCCGATCGCTACCTCGAACGACTGTATCGCGAGATCGAGCTGATCGCGCCGCTGTTCGACCGCGACCGCCCGGTTCGCCAGCTGCACTTCGGAGGCGGTACGCCGAACTTCCTCGATACCGCGCACATGAGCGAGCTGCTGGAGTCGCTGGCGCGGCATTTCAGCTTCAGCCACGAGGCGGATCGCGAGTACGGCATCGAAATCGATCCGCGCTTCGCCGACGGCGACTACATCCGCAACCTGGGCCAGCTGGGTTTCAACCGGATCTCGGTCGGCATCCAGGATTTCGACCCGGTGGTGCAGCAGGCGGTCAACCGCATCCAGAGTTTCGAGCAGACCCGCGAGGTGCTGGACGCCGCGCGCGAATCGTCGTTCCGCTCGTCCAGCGTCGACCTGATCTACGGCCTGCCGTTCCAGACCGTGGCCGGCTTCAGCCGCACGCTGGACCAGATCGTGGCGCTCAACCCCGACCGGGTGGCGGTCTACGGTTACGCCCACCTGCCGGAGATGTTCAAGGCGCAGCGGCAGATCGACGCCGCCGACCTGCCCGATGCCGCGACCCGGCTGGCGCTGTTCGGCCGCGCGCTGGAGCACCTGTCCGCCGCCGGCTACGTCTACGTCGGCATGGACCACTTCGCCAAGGCCAGCGACGAGCTGGTGCTGGCGCAGCGCGCGGGCACCCTGCAGCGCAATTTCCAGGGCTACTCCACCCACGGCGACTGCGACATCGTGGGCCTGGGCGTCAGTGCGATCGGCCGCATCGGCGACAGCTACACGCAGAACGCGCGTGATCTGGTCGGCTACTACGCGGCGCTGGATGCGGGCCGCCTGCCGCTGATGCGCGGCCTGCAACTGGACGAGGACGACCTGATCCGCCGCGAGCTGATCAACGAACTGATGTGCCACGGCGTGCTGGACAAGCACGGCTTCGGGGCGCGTCACCGGCTGGTGTTCGACGAATATTTCATGCGTGAACGCCAGCGGCTGCAGGCGCTGGTCGCCGATGGCCTGGTGCTGGAAAGTGACCGCGAGATCCGGGTCACCTCGCGGGGAAGGTTGCTGTTGCGTATCATCGCCATGTGCTTCGACGCCTATCTGGACGAAGCGGCACAGGCACCGCGTTTCTCGCGCGTGATCTGATCGACGACGACGCAGCCCCAACCCGGCCTCATCACAATCATGCAATTCAAGCCCACGCCAGGCCGGCCAGGTCGCCTGCCCGAGCCGCGTAGCCCGATTGCCGACGACGGCGATGAAACGCGCTTCTGCGGTACCTGCGCGTTTTCCAGCGCGTGCATCGCCGCCGGCTACGACAAGCCCGAGCTGGCCGAGCTGCAATGCCTGGTCGAGCACGTCGGGCCGTTCCGCGTCGGCGAGCACATCTTCCGTACCGGCGATCCGTTCCGGGCGATCTTCGCGGTGCGTTCGGGCACGGTGAAGACGCGCATGGTCGACAAGGAAGGCCGCGAGCAGGTGCTGGGCTTCTATCTGCCGGGGGAGGTGATCGGCCTCAATGCGATCTATCCCGAGCATTTCCCCTGTGACGCGGTGGCGCTGGACACGGCGTATTTCTGCCGTTTCTCGTTCCCCGCGATGAGCGCGCTGGCCTCGCGCGTGCCGGCCGTGCAGCAGCACCTGTTCCGCATGCTGAGCAAGGAACTGGGCACGGCCAGCCTGCTGGCCGGCGACCACAGCGCCGACGAGCGCGTCGCCGCTTTCCTGCTCGACCTGGGCAACCGCTACGCGGTGCGGGGTTTCTCCGGCGCCCAGTTCCACTTGAGCATGTCGCGTGGCGACATCGCCAACTACCTGCGGCTGGCAGCGGAAACCGTCAGCCGCGTGCTGAGCCGCTTCCGCGCGCAGAAGCTGATCGCGATCGAGGGACGCGAGCTGGAGCTGCTGAATGTGGCGGCGCTGCGCAAGATCGGCGAAGCCCTGTTGCCGGATTGAGCTCGAGCGGGATGCCGTCCGGGCATGGCCCGACCCGATGATTCGCTGAAGCGCCGGCCATGCCGCGGGGCGTGGTTGATGCATGTCATGGTTGCCGGCGAAGGCGCTGTGGCAGCATGGGGAATCATTCGCATTCGTGTGGACACGCCATGTCTGATTCGCCATCTGCCGGCAACACGCCGCCGGCGTTCGCCGAAGCCGCCCGCCTGCTGGCCACCGCGCCGCATCGGCCGCTGTTCCTGGCCGGCACGGTCGCGGTGCTGCTGAGCATGGCGTGGTGGGCGGTGGAGCTGACCTGGATGCGCTTCGGCCTGGCCGGCTGGCCGCAGCCCACGATCCCGCCGGGCTGGGCGCACGCGATGCTGATCCAGTACGGCCTGTTTCCGCTGTTCATGTTCGGCTTCCTGATGACCACGTTTCCCAAGTGGCTGGGCCGCCCCGATCTGCCGCGCACGCGCTTCCTGCCGGTCGCCGGCGCGGTCTTCGGCGGTTACGTGCTGGCGAATGCGGGCCTGCTCGACCTGGGATGGCTGCTCAAGCTGGGCATCGCGGTGATGCTGGCGGGCTATCTGCTCGGCGTCGTGACGCTGGCCGGCGTGTTGCGTGCTTCGGTGGCCGAGCGCAAGGGCCACGCGCGCTCCTGCCTCGCGGCGCTGTGCCTGGGCACGCTGGGGCTGGCGATCTTCCTGGCGTATCTGTTCGGCGCACCGGCCGAATGCGCGCTGCTGGCGATCAAGCTGGGCACCTTCGGCCTGCTGCTGCCGATCTATTTCTCGGTGATGCACCGCATGCTGCCGTTCTTCACCGGCAACATGGTGAAGGGATATGACGTGATCCGGCCGGACTGGAGCATGCCGGTGGTGTGGGTGCTGTTGCTGGCCCACCTGCTGCTGGACTGGCGTGGCGTGCTGGACTGGCTGTGGGTGGTCGACATTCCGCTGGCGCTGGTGTTTGCCTGGCACTCGCTGCGTTGGCGGCCATGGAAGGCGATGCACCCGGGCATTCTCGCGGTGTTGCACCTGGCGTTTGCCTGGTTGCCGGTGGCGTTCGCGCTGTTCGCCATCCAGGACGTGGTGCACGCCCTGAGCGGGCAGCTGATCCTGGGTCGCGCCCCGCTGCATGCGCTGGGCATCGGTTTCTTCGGCTCGATGCTGGTGGCGATGGTCACCCGGGTCACCCAGGGCCACTCCGGTCGACCGATGCAGATGGGCAAGGTCGCGTGGCTGTGCTTCGCCCTGTTGCAGGTGGTGACCCTGCTGCGCATTCGTGCCGAACTGGGTGGCGACGTCTACCTGTGGCTGGTGATGGCCGCCTACGGCTGGCTGCTGGCCTTCCTGCCGTGGGTGCTGCGTTCGGCGTGGATCTACCTGACGCCGCGGGCGGACGGCAAGCCCGGTTGAGCGCGCTCGCCTGGCAGGCTGGCCTGGGCGGGCCAGGCTCCGCCGTGGCGGGGTGACGCAGTCGGGTCGAGAAGACCCGACAATTGACTCACGTCACATGGGCGTCCGTCAGATAGCCTAGGCTTGCAATCGCAAGAACCAACGGAGAGCGTCCATGTCACGTCCAGGTCTATTCCTTCTCGCCACGGCGGCGCTGTTCACGCTGGCGGCCTGCTCCGGCAAGCCGCAGGCCACCGCCGGTGCTGCTCCGGCCGCTGCGGCCCCTGCCGCCTCGATTCACGGCGACTTCGGTCCGCCCCAGGGCGAGCCGATCCACGCGGTGCTGACCAGCCCGCCGCACGTGCCGCCACCGATCCATCGCAACCATCCGGCGAAAGTCATCGTCGAGCTGGAAGTGGTCGAGAAGGAGATGCCGATTTCCGAAGGCGTCAGCTACACCTTCTGGACCTTCGGTGGCACCGTGCCGGGCAGCTTCATCCGGGTGCGCCAGGGCGATACGGTGGAGTTCCACTTGAAGAACGCGCCGGACAGCAAGATGCCGCACAACATCGACCTGCACGGGGTGACCGGTCCGGGCGGCGGTGCGGCCTCCAGCTTCACCGCGCCGGGCCACGAATCGCAGTTCACCTTCAAGGCGCTGAACCAGGGCATCTTCGTCTACCACTGCGCCACCGCGCCGGTGGGCATGCACATCGCCAACGGCATGTACGGCCTGATCCTGGTCGAGCCGCCGGAGGGCCTGAGCCCGGTCGACCACGAGTATTACGTGATGCAGGGCGACTTCTATACCACCGGCAAGTACCGGCAGAAGGGCCTGCAGCCGTTCGACATGGAGAAGGCGATCGACGAGAACCCGACCTATGTGCTGTTCAACGGCAAGGAAGGCGCGCTCACCGGCGACAACGCGCTGACCGCCAAGACCAACGAGACGGTGCGCCTGTTCGTGGGCAACGGCGGTCCGAACCTGGTGTCGAGCTTCCACGTGATCGGCGAGATCTTCGACAAGGTGCAGCCCGAAGGCGGCACGGTGGCGCAGCACAACGTGCAGACCACGCTGATCCCGTCCGGCGGCGCGGCGATCGTGGAATTCCACACCGACGTGCCGGGCAGCTACGTGCTGGTCGACCACTCGATCTTCCGCGCCTTCAACAAGGGCGCGCTGGGCATCCTCAAGGTGGATGGCCCGGAAGACAAGTCGATCTACTCGGGCAAGGAAGTGGACTCGGTCTACCTGGGCGACCGCTCGGAGCCGAACCTGAAGGCGGTGACCACGGCAGCCAAGGCGCATGCGGCCGGCACGCTGACCAAGGAAGAGCAGATCGCCGCGGGCAAGCAGCTGTTCACCGGCACCTGCTCGGTCTGCCACCAGGCCAACGGCGA
Source organism: Rhodanobacter sp. IGA1.0 (assembly GCF_040208325.1). Lineage (NCBI taxonomy): Bacteria > Pseudomonadati > Pseudomonadota > Gammaproteobacteria > Lysobacterales > Rhodanobacteraceae > Rhodanobacter > Rhodanobacter sp. IGA1.0. The sequence goes on along the minus strand of NZ_CP157948.1, from coordinate 3,182,023 downwards.
AGGCTTGGCCAACGTGTTCCCGCCGCTGGCGAAGTCGGACTTCCTGGCGGCCGATCCGAAGCGGGCGATGACCATCGTCACCCACGGCCTGACCGGCAAGGTCACGGTGAACGGGCACGAGTACGACTCGGTGATGCCGCCGATGAGCCAGCTCAACGACGACGAGGTGGCGAACATCCTGACCTACGTGCTGAACAGCTGGGGCAACCCGGGTGGCCAGATCAGCAAGGAAGAGGTGGCCAAGGCACGTGCCGCGGCTCCCGCAACGGCGGCTCCGGAGCACTGAGATGCGCGCAGGCCTGCTGTTCGTCCTGGGCCTGATGCTGGCACTGCCGGCAGCGGCGGCGGACTACGTCGCCCTGCCTGGCGGTACCTTCACCAGCGTATTGCCGGCCGATGGCAAGGCGGCGCCGGCGCAGGTGGCACCGTTTCGCCTGCGCACCGAACTGGTCACCAACGGCGAGTTCCTGGCCTTCGTGAAGAAACACCCCGAGTGGCGACGTGACAAGGTGGCGAGCATCCTCGCCGATGCCCGCTACCTCACCCAGTGGGGCAGCGCCGATGCATTGGGTGACACGGCGCTGCCGCGCCAGCCGGTGACCCGGGTCAGCTGGTTTGCGGCGCAAGCCTATTGCGAGAGCGAGAACGCGCGCCTGCCCAGCTGGTACGAATGGGAATACGCGGCGGCGGCCGACGCCACCCGCCGCGATGCCCGCGCCGATCCGGCCTGGCGCGAAAGCATCCTGGGCTGGTATGCGCGGCCGTCCAACTCGGCCCTGCCCGACGTGGGCGGGATCGCCAACGTCTATGGCGTGCGGGACATCAACGGGCTGGTGTGGGAGTGGGTGGACGACTTCAACGCCTTGATGGTTGCCAGCGACAGCCGCGACCAGGGCGATCCGGACCTGCTGAAGTTCTGCGGCGCGGGCGCGATCAGCCTGCAGGAAAAGGAAAACTACGCGGTGCTGATGCGCATTGCGATGCTGTCCGCGCTCAAGGCCGCCAACACCACCAACAACATGGGCTTCCGCTGCGCGAAGTCCGAATGAGGCCTGCACATGAAACGTCTGTTGTCCCTGCTTGCGATGTGGCTGCTGATCGGCGCCGCGAACGCCACCGATGCCGCCGCGCCGCTGCCCGGCGATTCGGTCTACAACCTCTCGGTGCAGCTGACCGATCAGGACGGCCATCGACAGAATCTGGCCGAGCGACGCGGCCGGCCGCAACTGGTCACCATGTTCTACACCTCGTGCCAGATGGTCTGCCCGATGATCATCGACAGCATGCGGCTGACCCGCAATGCACTGGACCCGGCCACCCGTGCCCGGATCGACCTGCTGGCGGTGAGCTTCGACCCCGCGCGTGACGACGTGGCCACGCTGCGCAACTACGCCGACAAGCGCAAGCTGGATTCGCGCATCTGGACCCTGGCGCGGGCCGAGCCGGCACAGGTGCGCCAGCTGTCCGGCGTGCTGGGCCTGCAGTACCGGCAGCTGCCGGACAAGGAATTCAACCACAGCAGCGAACTGATCCTGCTGGACAGCGACGGCCGCATCGCCGCGCGCACCACCCGCATCGGCAAGCTTGACCCGGCCTTCGTCGAGGCGATCCGCAAGCTGGTGGCGGCCACGCCGCAGGGCTGAGAGGTTGTGATTTTTCCAACCTCGAAGCCCGGCCATGGCGAGGGCATGGATGCCCGAATTGAGGCAACGCAGGAGCAGTTGCCCGATGGCCGGACGTGGATCGGTCACGCAAGTGACTGATTCACGTGAGCACGTCCGGGCATGTACCGGACGTGCGATAGAAGAAAACCAAAGGCTCTGAGCGCAGGGCGGCAACGCGGGTTGATCCATGTCAGCGCGACTTGCGGCGCTCACGCGCAGACTCGGGCGCATGTTTCCGGAGAGTGCGCATGAGTGCCTGGTATCCGTGGATCGTGCTGTTGCATCTGTCCTGCGCGATCGTCTTCGTCGGCGCGGTGACCTTCGAGGTGGTGGTGCTCGAAGCGCTGCATCGGCATTTCGACATCGCCACCATGCAGCGCATCGAGAAGGCGGTGATGGCGCGGGTGCGCCGTTTCATGCCGGTGGTGGTGATCCTGCTGTTCGTCAGCGGCGGCGTCCTGTTCGATATCCGCTGCGGCGGGCTGGAGTGCGTCGGCAGCCGCTTCGGCAACTGGCTGCTGCTCAAGGTGCTGCTGGCGTTCGGCGTGCTGGGAGTGTTCGTCAACGCGATGTGGGCGATGCGCAGCGGCAAGATGGACGTCTGTCGCTTCAGGCATACCCATCGCATCGTGCTGGGCTTGATGGTCGGCATCGTGTTCCTGGCCAAGACCATGTTCTACTTGTAGCCATCCATCCAGCAACGAGGTGCACGATGTCCGCAGTCACATTCAAGGGCCAGCCGATCAGCGTCGACGGCCAGTTTCCAGCGCCAGGTTCGACCGCGCCGGCCTTCAGCCTGGTCGGCGGCGACCTGTCCGACGTGACGCTGTCGAGCCATGCCGGCAAGCGCAAGGTGCTGAACATCTTCCCCAGCATCGACACCGGCGTGTGCGCCACCTCGGTGCGCCGCTTCAACGAGCTGGCCGGCCAGCTCGACAACACCGTGGTGCTGTGCATCTCGGCCGACCTGCCGTTTGCGCAGGCGCGCTTCTGCGGCGCCGAAGGACTGGACAAGGTGATCAACCTGTCGCTGATGCGCGGCCGCCAGTTCCTCAACGACTACGGCGTGGCGATCGCCAGCGGACCGCTGGCGGGATTGGCCGCGCGTGCGGTGGTGGTGCTGGACGAACGCAACAAGGTCATCCACGCCGAGCTGGTCAGCGAGATCGGCCACGAACCGGACTACGACGCGGCGTTGAAAGCGCTGGCCTGAGCCAGGTCGCACGGGGTTGTCGCAGGACGGGCAGCGCCCACCCTGTGGCAACCCGGGTTTGCTTCAACGCTCGATGCCGACGATCGGCACGCCGAACGGCTGAGCCTGGGGAGGGAGGCCCAGCCCGTATTTCAGGCTGCGGCCGATGCGCTCGGCGTATTCCAGCATCGTGGCGGCGGCGGTTTCGTCCAGTTCTTCCGCGCAGGTTTCTCGCCACAGCGCCAGCCAGCGGTCGAAGTGTTCGGCGCGGATCGGGTGGGGCCGGTGTGCGCCCATCGGGTTGCCGCGATAGCTGCCGGCACGCAGCGCCACCGAGGCCCAGAACGAGGTGAGCAGGCGCTTGTGCTCGTTCCAGTCATGCACGGCCGCGTTGAAGATCGGGCCGATCTGCGCATCGCGCCGCACCTTCTCGTAGAAGTGGTCGACCAGCCTGGCCAGGGCGGTTTCATCGAGGGTCGACTGCGGGTTCATGCGGGACATGGTAGATCCGTGCGTGGAGCGCTGCGTGATGCCGGCACCAACAAAAAACGCACCCGGCCATGGCGGCCGGATGCGTCGCTGGTCCAAGGAGCTTACTGGCCCAGGCTCAAGGTGCCCTTCATCAGCGCGGCATGGCCGGGGAAGGTGCAGAAGAACGCGTACTGCTCGCCGGCCTTCAGCTTGGCCACGTCGATGGTGGCGACATCGGATTCGCCGCCGCCGATCAGCTTGGTGTGCGCGATGATGCGCGCGTCACCCGGCTTTTCGTAGCTGCTGCCCGCGCCGGCCTTCATGCCGTCGGAAATCACGCCCGCTTCGTCGCTGGCGTGCGACAGCACCCAGTTGTGCCCCATCGCGGTGGCCGGCAGCTTGCCGGTGTGCTTCAGGGTGACCTTGAACGACTTGCAGGTCTTGGGTACGGTGATCGTCTTGGTGTTGTACTGCATGGCGTCGTTCGCCTCGACCGTGGTCGCGCATTCGGCGGCCATCAGCGGAGTGGACAGCAGGCCGAGCAGGGCAATGGCAATCAATTTGCGCATCATGGGTTGCTCCTTGGGGAAGTTGGGAATCGGGTGAATTCTGCGATGGCGGTGCGTCATCGGCACTGACCTGGATCATGGCTTTCGCACTATCCGTCCCGGACACTCTAGCGACACACCGGCAGGCGTCGGAAGGAGGCAAGATGACGCACGTCGTCACCGAAAACTGCATCAACTGCAAGCACACCGATTGCGTCGAGGTATGTCCGGTGGACTGCTTCCACGCCGGTCCCAATTTCCTGGTGATTGATCCCGACGAATGCATCGACTGCACGCTGTGCGTGGAGGAGTGCCCGGTCGGCGCGATCTTCCCCGAGCTCGACGTGCCGGCGGGGCAGGAGATCTTCATGTCGATCAACGCCGAGCTGGCGCGCGAATGGCCGGTGCTGACCAGCAAGATCCCGGCGATGGAGGACGCCGCGAAGTGGGACGGCGTGCCGGACAAGCTGCCGCTGCTGCAACGCTGACCTCATTGGCTCCGCGCCGATACGGGCGACGCGAAAAGAAAAGGTTTATGGTGGGACGGCTCGGCGCGACGGCAGGGGAGTGGGGTCGTCGCATCGATGCTTGCGCGCGGGCCCAACCGGCATGGTCATGCTCATGATCATGCGATCTTTCGTCGCATCGGCCCGCATTCTCTCGCCTTGCCGGAGAAAGTAGCGATGAATGAAGCCGCACAACCCTTGACCGAAGACGATACCGAGTTGTCGCCGTGGTGGCTGCGAACGGTGGCGCTGGTGATGGTGATCGGTTTCGCCGGATTGCTTGCCGTCACCTTGCTCGCCTACCGCAATGCGCCACCGATTCCCACACAGGTGGTCGACGCCCAGGGCGGGGTGCTGTTCAGCGGCGACGACATCGGCGATGGCCAGGCGGTGTTCCTCAAGTACGGGCTGATGGACAACGGCAGCATCTGGGGACACGGCGCCTACCTGGGGCCCGACTACTCTGCCGAGGCGTTGCATCGGCTGGGCGAAGACACCGCCGCGGCGATTGCCGGCACGCAGTACGGGAAACCGGTGGCTGCGCTGGATGCCCGGCAGCAGGCCGCGGTGCATGCCGAAACGGCGGTGACCCTGAAAGCCAACCGCTACGACGCGCAGAGCGGCGTGCTGCGGCTGATCGAACCCGAGGCCGTCGCCTACCGGCGGCAGGTTGCCTACTGGACGGATTACTTCAGGGACTCGACGAAGAATGGCGGGCTCAAGCCGAACCTGATCACCGACCCCGCGGAGCTGCACCAGTTCACCGCCTTCGTGACCTGGGCGGCGTGGGCTTCGGTGGCGACGCGGCCCGGCACGGATGCGTCGTATACCAACAACTTTCCCTACGACCCGAGCGTGGGCAACGTGGCCACCGGCAGCGCACTGCTGTGGAGCGCGCTGAGCCTGCTGGTGCTGCTGGCGGGCATCGCGACCGTGCTGCTGGCATTCGGCAAGTTCGACTACCTCGGCTGGATCAGTCGCGGCCATCACGTGCACCCGCAGCTGCTGCCGGGTCAGTCCAGCCGGGGGCAGCGTGCGCTGGTGAAGTTCTTCGTGGTGGTGGCGCTGCTGTTCCTGATGCAGACCCTGGTCGGCGGCGGCGTGGCGCATTTCCGTGCCGATCCGGGCAGCTTCTACGGTTTCCAGCTGGAGAACATCTTCCCCAGCAACCTGCTGCGCACCTGGCATCTGCAAACCGCGATCTTCTGGATCGCCACGGCATATGTGGCTGCCGCCCTGTTCCTTGGCCGCTCGTTGCGCGCGCCGGATGACGAGCCGCGCTGGCTGGCCGGCTGGGTGCACGTGCTGTTTGCGGCCTTCGTGGTGGTCATCGGCGGCAGCCTGCTCGGGGTCTGGGCCGGCATCGAGCAGAAGCTGGGCAATCTGTGGTTCTGGCTTGGCGACCAGGGCTGGGAGTACCTCGAGCTCGGACGCGTATGGCAATACCTGCTGGTGGTTGGTCTGCTGGTCTGGTTCGCCATCCTGTGGGTGCTGGCGCGACCGCGCGCAGTGGCCAACGTGGCCGCCCGACCGCTGGCGAAAATGTTCATGTTCGCCGCGGTCGCCATTCCGGTGTTCTACGTGCCGGCGTTGTTTTTTGGCGCCAAGACCAATTACACGGTGGTCGATACCTGGCGCTTCTGGATCATCCATCTGTGGGTCGAGGGCTTCTTCGAGTTCTTCGCCACGACCATCGTGGCGCTGACCTTCTATCAACTGGGCCTGACCCGGCGCAACGTGGCTTTGCGCGTGATCTACCTGGACGCCATCCTGTATTTCCTGGGCGGCCTGATCGGCACCGGGCACCACTGGTATTTCACTGGCCACACGAACTTCAACATGTCGCTTTCGGCGCTGTTCTCGGTACTCGAAGTGGTGCCGCTGACCTTGCTGACGCTGGACGCCTGGGACTTCGTGCGCACCACCCGCGGCGATTGCGACGTGTGCGGCAAGGCCGTGGCGGTGCCGCACAAGTGGACGTTCTATTTCCTGATGGCGGTGGGCTTCTGGAACTTCGTCGGCGCGGGCATGTTCGGCTTCTTCCTCAACCTGCCGATCGTCAGCTACTACGAAGTGGGCACGCAGATCACGCCGACCCATGGCCATGCGGCGCTGATGGGCGTGTTCGGCATGCTGGCCGTCGCGCTGATGGTGTTCTGCCTGCGTCAGGCCAGCAGCGACGCGCGGTGGCCCGGTATCGAGAAGTACGTCAGGGTGGCGTTCTGGGGCACCAACATCGGACTGATGCTGATGATCCTGATGAGTCTGTTTCCCAGTGGCGTGATGCAGTTGTGGGACGTGCTGAAGCACGGCTACTGGCATGCGCGCAGCGCCGAGTACGTGGCGATGCCGCGTTCGCACCTGGTCGAATGGCTGCGCCTGCCCGGTGACCTGATCTTCATCGGCTTCGGCGCCATCCCGCTGGTGATCGCTTCGATCAAGGGCTGGCTTGGTGTCCGTGCGGACGCGCGGGCGGAGACACGCTGATTTTCGATCGCACATGAAAAAGCCCGCGCCGACCAGGATCGGCGCGGGCTTCGGTGTCTGCGAATCAGCGGATTACTTCGCGATGACGCGCACCATTTCCAGGCACTTGTTCGAATAGCCCCACTCGTTGTCGTACCAGCTGACCAGCTTGACGAAAGTGCTGTCCAGGGCGATGCCGGCGTCGGCGTCGAACACCGAGGTGCAGGTCTCACCGCGGAAGTCGGTGGCCACGACCTTGTCTTCGGTATAGCCGAGGATGCCCTTCAACGCGCCTTCCGACTGCGCCTTCATCTCGGCGCAGATCTCGGCGTAGCTGGCGTCCTTTTCCAGCTCGACGGTGAGGTCGACCACCGAGACGTCCGAGGTCGGCACGCGGAAGCTCATGCCGGTGAGCTTCTTGTTGAGCTCGGGGATCACCACGCCGACCGCCTTGGCCGCGCCGGTGGAGGACGGGATGATGTTTTCCAGGATGCCGCGACCGCCGCGCCAGTCCTTGTTGCTGGGGCCGTCGACGGTCTTCTGGGTGGCCGTGGCCGCGTGCACGGTTGTCATCAGGCCGCGCTTGATGCCCCACTTGTCGTTGAGCACCTTGGCGATCGGCGCCAGGCAGTTGGTGGTGCAGCTGGCGTTGGAGATGATCGCCTCGCCCTTGTAGGTCTTGTCGTTGACGCCGTAGACGAACATCGGCGTGTCGTCCTTGGACGGCGCGGACAGGATCACCTTCTTCGCGCCCGCGTCGATGTGCTTCTGCGCGGTTTCCTTGGTCAGGAACAGGCCGGTGGACTCGATCACCACGTCGGCGTTCACTTCATTCCACTTCAGGTTGGTCGGGTCGCGTTCCTGGGTCAGGCGGATGGTCTTGCCGTTGATAACCAGGTGGCCGTCCACGATCTTCACGTCGCCCTTGAAGCGGCCGTGCACGGAGTCGTAGCTCAGCATGTAGGCAAGGTAGTCCGGCTCCAGCAGGTCGTTGATCGCCACGATCTCGATATCGTTGCCGAAGTTCTGCACGGCAGAGCGCAGCACGTTGCGACCGATGCGGCCGAAGCCGTTGATGCCGACCTTGATGGTCATGAGTGAACGTCCTCTCTTGGGGATGGCAGGCAAGGCCGCGGCAGCGGCCGGGAAACGGCCATTTTACAGCCAATCCGCCCGGGTTGCCCGACCGCCGCGGCAGGCCGGGAGAGGCCGCATGGCATGGCACCGGCTGGCGCCGTGCACGGGGCACGGCGAGCGGCAAAAAGCCGCAGCCGTCTGTGGCATGCTGCGGACATCATTCCGCCGGATCAACCACCATGAGCTTCGCCCGCCGCGCCGCCGTCTTTCTGGCCTGTCTCGTCATCGCGCCGGCACAGGCATGGGGGCCGCTGGGTCACAGCGTGGTGGCCGAACTGGCGCAGCGCCACCTGAGTCCCGCCGCCGAAGCCGAGGTCGTGCGCCTGCTGGCGCCGGAGCACACCAGTTCGCTGGCCGACATCGCCAACTGGCCGGACCAGATGCAGGACGATCCGGCGATGGCGGCCTTGTGGAAGCAGACCCGCGGCCAGCACTACATCAATTTCCGCGGCGGCAGCGCCTGCGACTACGTGCCGCCGCGCGATTGCGGCAAGGGCAACTGTGTGGTGTCGGCCCTGCAGTATTACGTCGGCGTGCTGGGCGACCGCAGCCAGAACGACAAGGCGCGGCGCAACGCGCTGAAATTCGTGGTGCATTTTGTCGGCGACATCCACCAGCCGCTGCATGCCGGCTATCGCGACGACAAGGGTGGCAACACCTTCCAGGTGCAGTTCGAGGGCAAGGGCAGCAACCTGCACAAGGTGTGGGATTCGAGCATGCTCTACAGCCGCGACCTGGACTGGCAGCAGTACGCGGAGCGGCTGGATTCCGCCGTGCCGGTCGCGCTGCCCGCGCCGATCGCCCCGCTGGACAACCCCTACGCCCAGTGGGCCGAGGAATCCTGCCGGATCACCGCCGAGCCGGGCTTCTATCCGTCCGGGCATGCGATCGACAAGGCCTACGTCCGGGCCGAGCTGCCCGAGGCGGAGCTGCGCCTGCGCCAGGCCGGCCGTCGGCTGGCGGCGGTACTGAACCTCGCCCTGGGCAAATAGCCGTCCGTCCGCGTCACCGTCTTCATGCATACGAATGCATGGGGGTGGCGCGCTGCCATTCATCTGCTAGCCTCGACCCATGAACGAGAATCCGCTGCGCCGTACCAAGATCGTCGCCACCCTCGGTCCCGCCACCGACGCGCCGGGCATGCTGGCGCGAGTCATCGCCGAAGGCGTCAACGTGGTACGCCTGAATCTGTCGCACGGCCAGCCCGATGATCATCGGGCGCGCGCCAATGCGGTGCGTGCCGCAGCCAGCGAAGCCGGTTGCGAGGTGGGCATCCTGGCCGACCTGCAAGGCCCGAAGATCCGCATCGAGACGTTCGCCAACGGGCCGGTGGAGCTGGCCGATGGCGCGCCCTTCGTGCTGGATTGCCGGCCCGATGCGCCGCCCGGCGACGCCTCGCGCGTGGGCGTGAGTTATTACGGCCTGCCCGGCGACGTGCAGGCCGGCGACGTGCTGCTGCTGGACGACGGACTCGTCGCGCTGACCGTGCTGGACGTGGTCGGCGCCGAGGTACGCTGCCAGGTGCTGATCGGCGGCAGGCTGTCCAACCGCAAGGGACTCAACCGCCAGGGCGGCGGACTGTCGGTGACGGCGCTGTCGGACAAGGACAAGTCCGACATCAAGCTGGCCGCCGAGATCGGTGCGGACTTCCTGGCGATCTCGTTCGTCCGTTCGGCCGAGGACATGCACCAGGCGCGCCGCCTGCTGCACGAGGCCGGCGGCAACGCCGCGCTGGTGGCGAAGATCGAGCGCGCCGATGCGATCCCCGTGCTGGGCGAAATCATCGACGCGTCCGACGTGGTGATGGTGGCGCGCGGCGACCTTGGCGTGGAGATCGGCGACGCCGAGCTGCCCGGCCTGCAGAAGAAGATCATCCGCGAGTCGGTGCAGCGCAACCGCGCGGTGATCACCGCCACGCAGATGCTGCAGTCGATGGTGCGTTCGCCGATCCCCACCCGGGCCGAAGTGCTCGACGTGGCCAACGCGGTGATCGACGGCACCGACGCGGTGATGCTGTCGGAGGAAACCGCCGCCGGCGCGCATCCGGACAAGGCGGTGGCCGCGATGCGCCGGATCTGCCTGGGCGCCGAACGCCAGTTCGAGCCGAAGGAGGACCTGACCGCCACCGGCCACATGCTCGATCGCACCGACCAGGCGATCGCGCTGGCCGCGATGATGCTGGCCAGCCAGCTCGACGTGCGGGCGATCGTGGCGCTGACCGAATCCGGCGCCACCGCGCAATGGCTGTCGCGCTACGGCAGCGCCGTACCCATCTTTGCCCTGTCGCCGATGGCCGGCTCGCGTCGGCGCATGTTGCTGTTGCGCGACGTGCAGCCGGTGGCGTTCTCCCACGAGGGCCTGACTTCGGTCGCCACCGCACGCTCGGCGGTGCAGCAGTTGTTCGCCGAAGGTCGCCTGCAGGAAGGCGATCGCGTGGTGCTGACCCAGGGCGACCACGTCGGCCAGGGCGGCGGCACCAATACGCTGAAGCTGCTTTCGGTCGGCAGCGACGGCATGGTGGAGTGCCTGCGCGACCTGTGATGCTGACGGCTTGCTGTCTGGCCGGGTCGTGCTGACTGTCGCTGAACAAGCGGTCGACTAAACTTGAACTGCCCACCCGTGCTGGAGAAACGCCATGAAGACCCATTTCCGCCCGTTGCGCCAAGGACTGTTGCTGGCATTGGCGCTTGGCGTCGTCGCCCCGGTGTTCGCCCAGGGCCAGGCGCGCAAGATCGACCAGCAGGACCTCTATCGCTACTGGATCCTGCTCAACACCCAGGTGCAGATGGATGTGCCCAATACGGGATTGAACCTGGACAAGCCCGGCTGCGCGGCGGTGACGTATACGGTCGGTTCGGACGGCGTGCCGATGAACGTGCAGGTGGTCAAGGTGGTGCCCAAGAGCGACCTGGGGCCGGTCGCGCGCAGCGCGGTTTCCAACTTCCGCTACGGCCCGTCGCTGAACAACCGCATCGGTGAGCCGGTGGCCACCTATTACATCGTGCCGTTCAACGCGCCCAAGGACCCGGCCCAGCGCCAGCAGCTGATGGATGCCTGCAAGCTGCCCGGCTACACGCCCTGAGGCGGTCGCGGGCCGCTGCGGGGCCGTCTGACGCGCCGGCCGGTGAATCTGGCCTATAATTGCCGTTTTGAACCATGCCGCTTCGTCTTCGAGGCGGCTTCAACCATGTGCGGGCGTGAAGCCGGCCGCACCACGGAGTCGTCATGAGTATTGAAGATCTCGAAAGCATCGCCCTGGCGATGGTCGCGCCCGGCAAGGGCATCATCGCCATCGACGAGTCGACCAACACCATCCGGAAGCGTTTCGAGGCCGTCGGCATCGAGAACACCGAGGAGAACCGTCGCGCCTACCGCGAGCTGCTGCTGACCACGCCGGGCCTGAACGAGCACATCTCCGGCGCGATCCTGTACGACGAGACGATCCGCCAGTCGACCAGGGACGGCGTGCCGTTCACCCAGGTCATGAAGAAGCTGGGCATCATCCCCGGCATCAAGGTCGACAAGGGCCCGCAGCCGCTGGCCGGCTTCCCCGGCGACGTCGTCACCGAAGGCCTCGACGGCCTGCGTGAACGCCTGCAGGAATACGCCAAGCTCGGCGCGCAGTTCGCCAAGTGGCGCGCGGTGATCAACATCACCGAAGAAAACCCCAGCTCCACCGCGATCGAGGCGAACTGCCACGTGCTGGCGCGCTATGCGGCGCTGTGCCAGGAAGCGGGCCTGGTGCCGATGGTCGAGCCCGAAGTGATCATGGACGGCGACCACAGCATCGAGGTCAGCTACGAAGTGCACGAGGCCGTGCTGCGCAGCCTGTTCAACGCGCTGTACGAGCAGAACGTGATGCTGGAAGGCACCATCCTGAAGATCAGCATGGTCATCCCGGGCAAGGACTCGGACGAGCAGGTCGACGTCGAGGAAGTGGCCGAGGCCACCGTGCGCGTGCTGAAGTCCACCGTGCCGGCCTCGCTGCCGGGCATCGTGTTCCTTTCCGGCGGCCAGACCGACGAGCAGTCCACCGCCCACCTCAACGCGATGAACCAGATCGGTCCGCATCCGTGGCCGCTGTCGTTCTCCTACGGCCGCGCGATGCAGCAGGCCGCGCTGAAGCTGTGGGCGAAGGACATGAAGGCGAACTACGCCGACGCCCAGAAAACCGTGCACGCCCGCGCCCGTGACAACGGGCTGGCGGCGCTGGGTCAGTGGAAGGGCTGAGGTCGAATTCCCGCGATCGTCGGTGATCGCGGGAAGCAGCACGCTACAAAGAGAACGGGCGCCTCGCGGCGCCCGTTTTTTTACCTTGAGCCGACAACCGATCAGAAGCGATATTCGGCGCTGACCGAGACCATGTCGGTGCTGAGGTCCACGCGGTCCTTCTTCGCGTCGTAGTAGTCGTAGTTCAGGCCGACACTGACGTTGTTGCTGAAGTCGTAACCCACGCCGGCACCGGCGTACCAGCTGGTGTCGTCCAGGCCCTTGCGAACCGGGTTGGCGTCGTTGCTGAGGCCGTGGCCCTTCCAGCCGTAGATGCCGCCGCGGGCGCTGACGTACCAGTTCGGGGTGACATTGAAGTGGCCGTTGACGCCGGCCGTCCAGCCGTGCAGCTGCGACTTGCCATCCTCGACCACCGGCTGGCTGTTGAAGATGTTCTTGGCGTGGATGTTGCCCAGATCGTTGTAACCGACCTCGGCGCCCAGCGCGACCGACGGGCTCACCGCCCAACGGTAACCGCCGTTGATGCCATAGCCGGTGTCGTTGTCGTCGTACGCACCATGGTTGATCGAGGTCTGGCCGACGTTGCCGTTGATGAACCAGCCGTCATTGTGGGTGGGCGCGCTCTGCGCGAACACGGCGGGGCCGGCGAACACGCCAGCAGTGGCCAGGGCGAGGGCGATCAGGGTCTTGTTCATTTTCATGGAGCTTCTCCAGTTTGTTGTCATGGCAGTCGGCCCGATGGGGGAATGGCCGCTGCTGGTGGTGCGCTGTCCAAGGTGGCCGGCGACACGGAGACTTAGATGGGTCGGGCCGGGAAAGATTCAATACCGATTAGTTCAGTATTAAGCCGGCGTTAACGAAAACGGTTCGGGACGGATCAGAAGCGGTACTCGGCGGTCAGCGAGGCCGTGTCCGAGGTCAGGCCGACCCGATCCTTGTTGGCGCGGTAGTAGTCGTAAGACAAGCCCAGGCTGAAATGCGGGTTGAAGTCGTAGCCCGTGCCCACGCCGGCATACCAGTCGACCTGGTCGAGGTCATGCCGGTTGATGTCCTGGTTGGCGTAGCCGTGGCCCTTCCAGCCATACACGCCGGCCCGGCCGCTGACATACAGCCCCTGCCACACGTTGATCTTGCCGTTGACCCCGGCGGTCCAGCCGCGCAGCGCGTTGCGGCGGTCGGTCAGGTTGACGTCGTTGCTGTTGAAGGCGTTCTTCAGCTTGAAGTTGCCTAGGTCGTTGTAGCCGACCTCCACGCCGAGGCCGACATCCGGGCCGACCTTCCAGCGGTAGCCGCCGTTGATGGCGTAGGTCGTCGGGTGGTCGTTATAGGGGCCGACGCGCATATGGGCCTGGCCGACACTGCCGTTGAGGAACCAGTTGCCGCTGCCGATTGGCTGGCCGGGCTGGAAGTTGCCGCTGGTGGCGGCGTCGGTCGTGCCGGTCGTGGACTGGATGTCCTGGGCAAAGACCGGGACTGTGCAAAGTGCAGTGGTGGTGATGGCGAGTGCGAATAGATGCTTGTTCATGGGGATTCCTCTTCTTTGATCCGGACCACGGCGCGTTCAGCGAAACGCACGGGTCGGGCAGCGCTCGGGGATGGCGCTGCGGGCACATTGATAGTGGGTCGAGACTGAAGCTTGCCGAACCGTGGGGTGTCGGGGTTAAGCGGTGATTAATCGGAAAGCCGCAGACGACAGCGCACGGTCGATCGGCGACAATAGATGTTTTGCACCCGCCGGAGACTGCCGATGACCACCCGCCGCGAACTCGCCAACGCCGTGCGCGCCCTTGCCATGGACGCCGTGGAGGCGGCCAAGTCCGGTCATCCGGGCATGCCCATGGGCATGGCCGACATCGCCGAGGTGCTGTGGAACGATTTCCTGAAGTTCAATCCGGCCAACCCCAAGTGGTTCAACCGCGATCGCTTCGTGCTGTCCAACGGTCACGGCTCGATGCTGCAGTACGCGCTGCTGCACCTGACCGGCTTCGACCTGCCGATGGAGCAGCTGAAGCGCTTCCGCCAGCTGCATTCGAAGACTGCCGGCCATCCGGAAGCCAGCGAAACGCCGGGAGTGGAAACCACCACCGGCCCGCTGGGCCAGGGCCTGGCCAACGCCGTCGGCTTCGCGCTGGCGGAGAAGGTGCTGGCGGCGCACTTCAACCGTGACGGCCACGAAGTGGTCGATCACCACACCTACGTCTTCCTCGGCGACGGCTGCCTGATGGAGGGCATCTCGCACGAAGTCGCCTCGCTGGCCGGCACCTGGCAGCTGGGCAAGCTGGTGGCGATCTATGACGACAATGGCATCTCGATCGACGGCGAAGTGCACGGCTGGTTCACCGACGACACTCCGGCGCGCTTCGAGGCCTACGGCTGGAACGTGATCCGCGGCGTCGACGGGCACGACGCCGAGGCGATCAGCAAGGCGATTGCTGCCGCCACGGCGCAGCACGACAAGCCCACCCTGATCTGCGCGAAGACCATCATCGGTTTCGGCGCGCCGCACAAGCAGGGCAAGGAAGAAAGCCACGGCGCCCCGCTGGGCAAGGACGAGATCGCCGCCGCCCGCGAACAGCTGGGCTGGAAGTACGCCCCGTTCGAAATCCCGACCGAGATCTACGCCGGCTGGGATCACAAAAAGTCAGGTAATGAGGCCGAGCAGGGCTGGAACGACGCGTTCGCGAAGTACGCCGCCGCGCATCCGGAGCTGGCCGCCGAGTTCAAGCGCCGCCTCGCCGGCGAGCTGCCCGCCGACTGGGCGGAAAAGTCGCAGGCGTATATCGCGAAGTTGCAGGCCGAAGGCCCGGAAGTGGCCTCGCGCAAGGCCTCGCAGATGACGCTGGACGCGTTCGGCCCGCTGCTGCCCGAACTGATCGGCGGCTCGGCCGACCTGGCCGGCTCCAACCTCACCAAGTGGAAGGGCAGCCTCGACGCCGGCAACGGCGACAGCGCCGGCGGCAAGGGCAACTACGTCTACTACGGCGTGCGCGAGTTCGGCATGACCGCGATCGCGAATGGTCTTGCCCTGCACGGCGGCTTCATCCCGTACGACGCGACCTTCCTGGTGTTCTCCGACTACGCGCGCAACGCGGTGCGCATGAGCGCGCTTATCCCGGCGCACGCGATCCACGTCTATACCCACGACTCGATCGGCTTGGGCGAGGACGGTCCGACCCACCAGCCGGTCGAGCACATGGCCAGCCTGCGCTACATCCCGAACAACCAGTTGTGGCGTCCGTGCGACGCGGTGGAATCGGCCGCGTCGTGGAAGGCGGCGATCGAGCGCAAGGGCGCGCCGTCGTGCCTGATCTTCTCGCGGCAGAACCTCAAGCATCAGCAGCGCAGCGAGCAGCAGGTCGCCGACATCCAGCGCGGCGGCTACGTGCTGTCCGATCCGCTGGACACGAAGTTCCAGGCCATCCTGATCGCCACCGGCTCGGAAGTGGAACTGGCCATGGAAGCCTCGCGCGCGCTGGCCCAGCAGGGCGTGGCCGTGCGCGTGGTGTCGATGCCGTGCACCGAGGTGTTCGACGCGCAGCCACTGGAATACCGCGAAGGCGTGCTGCCCGGTTGGTGCCGAGCCCGCGTGGCGGTGGAAGCGGCGACCGCCGACTTCTGGTGCAAGTACGTGGGCCTGGACGGCGAGGTCATCGGCATGACCACGTTCGGTGCCTCCGCGCCGGCGCCGCAGCTGTTCGAGCACTTCGGTTTCACCGTGTCGCACGTGATCGATGCAGTGAAGCGCGTCGTGCGCTGAGCGCGGGCTTCTCCACAAAAAAAGCCGCGGCATGCCGCGGCTTTTTTTACGCGCCGGCAAGCTCAGGCGAGCAGCAGCCGGGCCAGGTCGTCCGGTGTCGCCGCGATCGCGCTGGCGCCGGCCTGCTCCAGTTCCTCGCGGTTGCCGAAGCCCCACAGCACGCCGAAGCCGCGCACGCGGTTGGCCACTGCGCCGTCGATGTCGAAGTGGCGGTCGCCGATCATCACGGCGTCTGCCGGGTCGCTGTCGAAGTCCGCCAGCGCCTCGGCGATCATCGAGGCCTTCTCGCTGTGTGCGCTGCCCGGATGCGGGCCGTACAGGCGCAGGAAGGCGTCGCCGAACGGCAGGTGGGCGATGATCGGCGCGGCATGGCGGTGCGGCTTGCTGGTGACCACGGCGAGTCGGTGGCCGGCGCCGAGCAGCCGTTCGATCAGCGCCTCGATGCCCGGATAGATCTCGTGTTCCCGCCAGCCCAGCGTGTTGAAACGCTCGTGGTAGTAATCCACCGCCGCCTCGATCCGCTCGGGATCGTGATCCAGCAAGGGCGCAAAGCTGTGCCGCAGCGGCGGACCGATCCAGCGACGCAGGTCCTCGTGCGCGGGCGCCGGCACGTCGAGCCGGGCCAGCGCGTGTCTCACGCAGGCGGTGATGCCATGCTCGGAATCGATCAGGGTGCCGTCGAGGTCGAACAGGCAGAGCATTACTTGGCGGCCCGCGCCTTCAATGCGGTGACTGCGGGCAGTTCCTTGCCTTCGAGGAATTCCAGGAACGCGCCGCCGCCGGTGGAGATGTAGGAAACCTGGTCGGCGATGCCGTACTTGTCGACCGCGGCCAGGGTGTCGCCGCCGCCGGCGATCGAGAACGCGTCCGACGCGGCGATCGCGCGGGCCAGGGTCTCGGTGCCCTTGCCGAAGGCGTCGAACTCGAACACGCCGACCGGACCGTTCCACACCACGGTGCCGGCCTTGGCGATCAGCGCGGCGTAGATCTCCGCGGTTTGCGGGCCGATGTCGAGGATCATCTCGTCCGGTCCGACCTGGTCGACCGGTTTCACCGTGGCCGGCGCCTGGGCGGAGAAGGTCGGTGCCACCACCACGTCGACCGGCATCGGCACTTCGGCGCCACGTCGCTTCGCGTCGGCCAGCACCTTCTTCGCCGCGTCGATCAGGTCCATCTCCACCAGCGAGTTGCCGACCGAGTGGCCCATCGCCGCGATGAAGGTGTTGGCGATGCCGCCGCCCACGATCAACTGGTCGACCTTGCCGATCAGGTTGTCCAGCAGGGTCAGCTTGGTCGACACCTTCGAACCGGCCACGATCGCCAGCAGCGGGTGGGCCGGATGTTCCAGCGCCTTGCCCAGCGCGTCGAGCTCGGCGCACAGCAGCGGGCCGGCGGCGGCGACCGGGGCATACCTGATCACGCCGTGGGTCGAGGCCTGGGCGCGGTGTGCAGTGCCGAAGGCATCCATCACGAAGATGTCGCACAGCGCCGCATACTGCTTCGCCAGCGCTTCGTCGTCCTTGCCCTCGCCGACATTCATGCGGCAGTTTTCCAGCAGCACGACCTCGCCGGGGCCGACCTCGACGCCGGCGGCCAGGTAGTCGGAAACCAGCCGCACCGGCTGATCCAGCTTGCCGCCGAGCCACAGCGCCACCGGAGCCAGCGAGGACTCGGCGTCGAACTGGCCTTCCTTGGGTCGGCCCAGGTGCGACATCACCATGACCCGGGCGCCGGCATCGCGGGCGGCCCGGATGGTTGGCAGGGCGGCGTCGAGGCGCTGGGTCGAGGTGATCTGGCCGTGGTCGTCGAACGGCACGTTCAGGTCTTCGCGGATCAGCACGCGCTGGTCGCGCAAATCGAGGTCGCTCATGCGGGTGACGGACACGGCAGGACTCCAGTGGTGGTCGGGGTTCACCGCGAACGGCGGCAGCCGGGTATTGTCCGGTCCCGGTCGTGTCGATGCAAACCGGGGCACCGGCGACGGGGCGTTGCGGGCCGGCCCGGCCCGGGCCACACTGTCGCCTGCTTGCCATCATCGTGCAGAGGGGGACTGCTCATGGCCACCGGTCTGGTGCTCTACAGCTACTGGCGCTCCAGCGCCGCCTATCGCGTGCGCATCGCGCTCAACCTCAAGGGGCTGGAGTACGAAACCCGGCCGGTGCACCTGGTGCAGGACGGCGGTCAGCAGCATGCGCCGGCCTTCAAGGCACTCAACCCGCAGGAAATGGTGCCGTGCCTGCTCGATGGCGATCGGGTGATCACCCAGTCACTGGCGATCATGGAATACCTGGACGAGATGCACCCGGAACTGGAAACGGCCCTGCTGCCGGTGGACGCCCGCGGTCGCGCCCAGGTCAGGGCGCTGGCGATGGCGGTCACCTGCGACATCCATCCATTGGGCAACCTGCGTGTCCTGCAACAGCTGGAAGCCGAATTCGGGGCCAGCGAGGAACAGCGCGCGACCTGGTCGCGTCACTGGATGGCCGTGGGTTTCAAGGCGATCGAGGAGCAGCTGTCCGACAGCGCCGCGACGGGCCGCTATTGCCACGGCGAGACGCCGAGCATGGCCGACGCCTGCCTGATTCCGCAGGTATACAACGCGCTGCGCTGGAAACTGCCGATGGACGACTACCCCACCATCGCGCGCATCCACCGCGCCTGCAACGAGCTGGAAGCCTTCCAGCGGGCTGCGCCGGAGGCTCAGCCGGACGCGCCTTGAGAACGTGCAGGAGCGCACCTTGTGCGCGATCGCTTTGTCGGGGGTGGGGATCTGCCGCAACCGTGACCCCTCATCCGACCCTTCGGGCCACCTGCATTCGGGCCATCCTTGGCCCTCACCCTTCGGGCGGCTGTCGCCGTGCAAATCGGCAATCCTGCCGATTTGTCTCCCCGGCGGGGAGAAGGGGTTTTGCGGCGGCCATGGGGCGCTTTTCTAGAAGCCCATCCCGTACGGGTCGTTGCCGGCCAGTTCCTCGTCGCTGGTGCCGCCTTCGGCCAGGCGGATCTTCAGGGCCAGGCCGTCGCGCGAGTCGGACTTGTTGAGCGCTTCGTCCAGGTCCACGCGGCCTTCCTTGTACAGGCGGTACAGTGACTGGTCGAAGGTCTGCATGCCTTCCTGCAGGCTGCGGTCCATCGCCTCCTTGATCTCGTGGGTCTGGCCGCGGCGGATCATGTCGCGGATCAGCGGGGTGTTCAGCAGCACCTCGGCGGCGGGAATGCGCCGGCCG
The DNA here is from genome assembly GCF_040208325.1 of Rhodanobacter sp. IGA1.0. Classification (NCBI taxonomy): domain Bacteria; kingdom Pseudomonadati; phylum Pseudomonadota; class Gammaproteobacteria; order Lysobacterales; family Rhodanobacteraceae; genus Rhodanobacter; species Rhodanobacter sp. IGA1.0. Next base: position 3,162,825 of record NZ_CP157948.1, on the reverse strand, counting down.
TCCTTGCCGATCACCAGGCGCTGGCTGATCACCGCGCGCAGGTTCAGCGCCAGGTTCATCAGCACGTTCTTGTGCGCCGATTCGGGGAAGAAGTTGAGGATGCGTTCCAGCGTCTGGTCGGCGTTGTTCGAGTGCAGCGTGGCCAGGCACAGGTGGCCGGTCTCGGAGAAGGCGATCGCCGCCTCCATGGTGTCGGTGTCGCGGATCTCGCCGATCATGATCACGTCCGGCGCCTCGCGCATCGCGTTCTTCAGGGCCTCGTGATAGGTGTGGGTGTCCAGGCCCACCTCGCGCTGGTTGACGATCGACTTCTTGTGCCGGTGCAGGTACTCGATCGGATCCTCGATGGTGAGGATGTGGCCGGAGGAATTCGTGTTGCGGTGGTCGAGCATCGCCGCCAGCGTGGTCGACTTGCCCGAGCCGGTGGCGCCGACCACCAGGATCAGGCCGCGCGGCTCCATGATCAGGTCGCGGAAGATCTTCGGCAGCTGCAGCTGCTCGATGCTGGGAATCTCGCTCTTGATCGCGCGGATCACCATGCCCACTTCGCCGCGCTGCTTGAACACGTTGATGCGGAAGCGCCCGGCTTCCTTCACCGCCAGCGCCATGTTCAATTCAAGGTCGCGCTCGAACTGGGGCACCTGGCCTTCGTCCATCAGCGAGTAGGCGATCTTCTTGACCATGCCGCTGGGAAGGCCGGTATTGCCCAGCGGATACAGTTTGCCCTCGACCTTGATATTCACCGGGGCCCCCGTGGACAGGAACATGTCCGACGCGCCCTTGTCTACCATAAGCTTGAGGAAGTAACCGATGTCCACGAAAAACCCCTAGTTTGCGAAATGCGCGTTGCAATGATGGATTATGCCCGCCCACAATACGCTGCGACACACCATGAGGAATGTGATGCACATCTTTTCCCTGCCGGCCGGACATTTCCGGCCCGGCCGCACCGTTCTGATCGCCCTGGTCCTGGCCCTGTTCGTGGCTGGCTGCGCCTCGGTGCCGCCGCCCAATGACTCGATGAACATGGCACAGACCCAGCTGCAGATGGCTCGCGACGCCGGCGCGGCCGATTATGCGCCGGTGGACCTCGGGTTTGCCCAGGACAAGTTCCAGCTGGCGCAGTCGGCCATGGCCGAACGCAAGTACGCCGACGCGGCGAACCTGGCCGAGGAATCCCGCGCCGACGCGGAACTGGCCCAGGCCAAGGCCCGCCTGGGCGCAGCGCGCGCCCAGATCCAGAGCAAGATGCAGGAAAACAGCCGCCTGCGGGCCCAGGGCGAGGCCGCGACCGCGGCGGCCGAGGCGCCTGCTCCGGCGCCTTCCCCCAGCGCCGCCCAGCCCACCGAAGACATGCCGGCACCGCCGTCCTCGGCGCTGTCCGCGCCGGCCGGTGACGGTTTCCAGACCGTGCCGGACAACGCACAACAGCCTGCGGTGGACCCCGCGGGAGGTCAGCCATGAGGCATTCCGCCATCATCCTCGCCACCATCGCGCTGGCGTTGGCTACGCTGGGTTCGGCCCATGCCCGCCAGGACGACATCGACATCAACCGCCTGACCGGCAGCCTCAACCAGCTCGCCAGCGATCCCAGCCTTGGCGCCTACGCCCAGGCCGAACAGGCCCGTGCCCGCGACGCCATCAACCGGCTGGCCCAGGCCGGCTCGCGCGAACGGCCGCATGCGCTCTATCTGGCCGAACGTCGCGTCGACCTGGCCAAGACTGCCGCCCAGGTGCAGGACGCCCAGGTCAAGCTGACCCAGCTCGACCGCGAACACGACCAGATCCTGCTGGACAACAGTCGCCGTGATGCGGAGCTGGCCCGGCGCGAGCTGGAGCGGCAGCGCCTGCAATACCAGCTGGCGCAGGAGGAGGCGGCCCGGCTGCAGGCGCAAGGGCTGGAGTATTCGCAGGCGGCCGACCAGGCCCGGGCCGAAGCGGATCGGGCGAAGAAGCTGGCTGCGGCGCAGAGCAAGGTGGCACGCGCCGCCAAGCGGCAGGCCGAGCTGGCGGCCCAGGCCGCCAAGGCGTTGCGCTCGCAGATGGAAAGCGCGGACAAGCCTTCCGCGACCGATGCCAAGCCGTCCGGCCAGCATCGCTGAGCGGTCGTTTCCGAACCCCGTTAGGGTCGCGGAAGAAAGTCGTTGAGTGGATGTAAAAGACTGTTTTGGCAGTTTTTTACGGAACTTTCCACGCTTCTCGAAAGTGCCCTCGAAACGCTTGCACCCCCTCTGGCGGGGGAGTAGGGTCAAAGTCCCACGGGGCATCCCGACCCCGTGGGTCATTGACCGAACCATGCACGCATTCCTCGCTTCGAAAGCTTCCTCCGCATCCGGGATTCCGGCGCGGATCGAGGGTGCGCGCCCCGGTTCACCGTCTGCGGACGGCCGGTAGCGTCCGCACGTCAACTCGCGAGGAGGTCGGACCATGTTTGAAAACCAGCAGCGTGATGATGTCGAGGCATTGATGAAGGCCGATGCGGAATTCCGGCGGCTTTACCAGCATCACAGGGAACTCGACAGCAAGGTGCACGACGCCGACATCGGCGTGCTGCCCATCGACGACATGACCCTGGCCAGCATGAAGAAGGAAAAACTGCTGGCCAAGGCCCGACTCGAACGCATGTGGGCAGACCGGGCGCATCTCGTCCACTGAACTCGGTTGTTCGCGAACGCGGCCCCGGGCCCTTCCGCCAGACGGAAAGGGTGCCGGGGCCGCCGCGTTTGCACTGTCCGCTGCGGGCGCTCGGGTATCATGGCCCTCTTGTCGCGACGGTCTTCATCCCGTCGCAACCACATCACGGAGCCCCCATGACGGTTCACCAGAGCGTTCTTGAATTGATCGGCCGCACCCCGATGGTCCGCACCCAGCGCCTGGACACCGGCCTGTGCCAGCTGTTCCTCAAGCTGGAGAGCGCCAACCCCGGCGGCTCGATCAAGGATCGCATCGGCCTGTCGATGATCGAGGGTGCCGAGAAGGACGGCCGCATCCGCCCGGGCGACATCCTGGTCGAAGGCACCGCCGGCAACACCGGCCTTGGCCTGGCCCTGGTGGCGCAGGCCAAGGGCTACCGCCTGATCCTGGTGGTGCCGGACAAGATGAGCCGCGAGAAGATCTTCAACCTGAAGGCGATGGGCGCCGAGGTGGTGCTGACCCGTTCCGACGTGGCCAAGGGTCACCCCGAGTATTACCAGGACATGGCCGAGCGGATCGCCCGCGAGACGCCCGGCGCGTACTTCATCAACCAGTTCGGCAACCCCGACAACCCGGCCGCGCACATCGCCACCACCGGGCCCGAAATCCTCGAGCAGATGGACGGCCAGGTCGACGCGATCGTGCTCGGCTGCGGTTCGTCCGGCACGCTGAGCGGCCTGTCGAAATTCTTCGCCGAGCACTCGCCGCAGACCGAACTGGTGCTGGCCGACCCGGTCGGTTCCATCCTTGCCGAATACATCAACGAGGGCACGCTCTCGACCAAGTCGGCCAGCTGGATGGTCGAAGGCATCGGCGAGGACTTCCTGCCGGGCATCAGCGACTTCACCCGGGTGAAGAAGGCCTACGCGATCCCCGACAAGGAAAGCTTCCTCACCGCCCGCGAGCTGCTGGCGAAGGAAGGCGTGCTGGGCGGCTCGTCCACCGGCACCCTGCTGGCCGCGGCGCTGCGCTACTGCCGCGAGCAGACCACGTCGAAGCGCGTGGTGACCCTGGTCTGCGACACCGGCAACAAGTATCTGTCCAAGCTGTACAACGACTACTGGATGCTCGACAACGGCTTCATCGAGCGCGAGCAGCACGGCGACTTGCGCGACCTGCTGCTGCGCCCGTTCGCCCAGCGCGACACCGTGGTGGTCGGCCCCAACGAATTGCTGATCACCGCCTACAACCGCATGAAGCTGTACGACGTGTCGCAGCTGCCGGTGATGGACGGCCGCAAGCTGGTGGGCATCGTCGACGAGTCGGACGTGCTGATGCACGTGCACGCCGACGAGTCGCGTTTCCGCGATTCGGTGTCGAGTGCCATGATCACCAGCCTGCAGAAACTCGACGTGCGCTCGCCGGTCGAGTCGCTGCTGCCGGTGTTCGAGCGCGGCCATGTGGCCATCGTGGTCGACGGCGACGACTTCCTCGGCCTGATCACCCGCATCGACCTGCTGAACTGGTTGCGTCGCAAGGTGAACTGATGACCCGGCCCGCCACATGCCCGAAAGGCTGCAGTCAGGTCGCACACGCATAATCACTCATCCCCCGACGGGGCCGGAGGTCCCGTCTTTCACCCAAGGAAACCTGCTCGATGTGTGGAATTGTTGCTGCCGTTGCCCAGCGTGATGTCGCGCCGCTGCTGATCGCAGGCCTGAAGGCGCTCGAATACCGGGGTTACGACTCGTCCGGCGTGGCCGTGATCGATCGCGGCGAGATCCGGCGGGCGCGCGCCAAGGGCAAGGTGCGCGAAATGGAGGCGCTGTACCTGGCCGATCCGCTGCCCGGCGGCACCGGCATCGCGCATACGCGCTGGGCCACCCACGGCGTGCCCAGCGAGGCGAACGCGCATCCGCACATGGCCGGACGCATCTCCATCGTGCACAACGGCATCATCGAGAACTACGCCAGCCTGCGCGCCGAACTGCAGGCGGGTGGCCACGTGTTTACCTCGGACACCGACACCGAAGTGATGGCGGCGCTGATCGACCGGCGCTACGCGGCGGGCGTGAGTCTGCGCGAGGCAGTGCTGGCCACCGTGCGCGAACTGGAAGGTGCCTACGCGATTGCCGTGCTCAGCAGTGAAGAACCCGACCGCGTGGTCGGTGCACGTCGCGGCGCGCCGCTGCTGGTCGGCCTCGGCATCGGCGAGAACTTCCTGGGCTCCGATGCGCAGGCGCTGATCCAGGTCACCAACAAGATGCTCTATCTCGACGAGGACGACGTGGTCGAGATCACCCGCGACCACGTGCAGGTATTCGGCCTGGACGGCACACCGGTGGAGCGTGAGGTGCACGAGAGCGAGCTGTCGAAGGATGCGGTCGAGCGGGGTGAATACCGCCACTACATGCAGAAGGAGATCTTCGAGCAGCCGCGTGCGGTGGCCGACACGCTGGAGGCGCGCATTGGCCCGCATGGCGTGCTGCCGAACATCTTCGGCATCGACAGCGACGCGCTGCTGCAAGCCACCCGCGGCCTGCACATCATCGCCTGCGGCACCAGCTACCACGCCGGCCTCGTCGCCAAGTACTGGATCGAGGAATTCGCGCGCCTGCCGGTCAGCGTGGAAGTGGCCAGCGAATTTCGTTATCGCGAGGCGGTGGTGCCGAGCGGCACGCTGTTCGTCGCCATCTCCCAATCCGGCGAAACCGCCGACACGCTGGCCGCGATGCGCGAGTCGGGTCGCCGCGGTTATCTGGGCACCCTGGTCATCTGCAATTCGCCCGAATCCTCGCTGGTGCGCGAGGCCGACCTGAAGCTGATGACCCGTGCCGGCCCCGAGATCGGCGTGGCCTCGACCAAGGCCTTCACCACCCAGCTGGCCGGCCTCGCCCTGCTGGCGCTGGAGCTGGCTCGCCGCAACGGGCTCGATGATGCGCGCTACGCCGCGCTGTGCGCCGAGCTGCAGCATCTGCCCCGGGCGATCGAGGACGCGCTGCAGCTGGAGCCGGCGATCATCGAGCTGTCGGCCGAATTCATCCACCGCCAGCACGCCCTGTTCCTGGGTCGCGGCGCGCAATATCCGGTCGCGCTGGAAGGCGCGCTGAAGCTCAAGGAAATCTCCTACATCCACGCCGAAGCCTATCCCGCGGGCGAGCTCAAGCACGGTCCGCTGGCCCTGGTCGACGAGAACATGCCGATCGTGGCGGTGGCGCCGAACGGCCCGCTGCTGGACAAGCTGAAGTCCAACCTGCAGGAGGTGCGTGCCCGCGGCGGTCGCCTGATCGTGTTCGCCGACGGTGCCGCCGGCATGGACGACATGGCCGCCCACGGCACGATGCTGCGCGTGGAATCCGGCGGCAGCTTCATTGCCCCGGCGGTGTTCACCGTGCCGCTGCAGCTGCTGGCCTACCACGTGGCCGTGCTGCGCGGCACCGACGTCGACCAGCCACGCAACCTGGCCAAGTCGGTCACCGTCGAGTAATTCCGCGTTTCACCCCGGCACGGGATGTGCCGTCGCATGTGAAGGCCCCGGTCCACCACGCCGGGGCCTTCGCCGTCCGGCAGCTAGAACTCCTGCTTGAAGCGGATGCCGATCGTGCGCGGCAGGCTGTAGCCGGTGTAGACCTGACCGTTCGGGTATGACGTCACCACCCCGTGCGCGCCGCAGACGTCGACGCCGCACTCGGTGTACTTGTATTGCGCCGAGCGCTTGTCGAACGCGTTGTTGATGTAGACGTCGGCCGACCAGCTGCCTTTCTGCACGCCGGCCGACAGATCCAGCGTGGTGTAGGCGGGCAGGTCGCCGAGCAGCGCCCGCTCGCTCAGGCGCAGGTCGGTGGTGCGCTTGCCGACGTGGACCAGTGCCGCCTGCACGAACGCGTCGCTGTCACCGATGTTGAAGCTGTAATGCGCGATCAGGTTGCCCTTGAACTTCGGCGTGATCGGCAGCTGGGTGCCCTTGGGCGCCAGCGGTCCCGACACTACGCTGCCGTCCTGCGGGTTGAGCGAGCCGGGCGGGCAGTCGGTGATCGGGCGCCCGCTGGCGTCGGTGAAGCCGCAGTAGTTGGCGGTCAGCCGCGCCCGGTACATCGCCCAGCCGGCGGTCAGTTGCAGGTTGTAGGAGGCCTGCCAGTTCAGTTGCGATTCGAGACCTTCGATGCGGGCGGAGTTGGCGTTCTTGATTTCGGTGAGGCCGTTTGCGCCGAGGATCGGGAACTGGAAGTCGTTCCAGGTTTCGCGGAACACCGCGCCGTTGAAGGACACCCGGTTGTCCAGCCACGAAGTCTTCCAGCCCAGCTCCTGGTTGATCAGGAAGTCGGCGTGGTATGGCAGCAAGGTGCCGCGCCGGTTGACGCCGCCGGGGCGGAAGCCCTCGGAGCGGGTGGCGTAGATCATCTTGGTGTCGCTGATGTTCCAGGTCAGGTTGAACTTGGTGAGGTTGCCGCTTTCCTTCACCTTCTTGTTGAAGTCCAGGCACGGTGCGCCCATGAACGGATCGGGCGACACGCAGGCGGCCTCGCCCTGGCTGGAGGAGAAGCCCGCGCCGTAGCCGAAATAGCCGTACAGCTGGTTGCTGGTGCGGTAATAGCGCTCGCCGATGGTGCCGGTGAGCACGTCGGGGATGAAGTCCCAGGACAGTTCGCCGAACAGTGCCTCGTCGCGGTCGTAGCGCATCTGCCGGGTCAGCCAGATGGTGTCGTTCCAGCCGCTGACGGAGAGCACGTCGGCCAGGCCGTCGACCTGGTAGTTCTGCATGATGTCGTGCTTCTGCTTCTGCCAGAACGCACCGGCGACCAGGCGCAGGCGATCGTCCGCCGGTGACACCAGGCGCAGCTCGTGGCTGCTGTTGGTGTAACCGTCGCGATCGCTGATGTGCTGCGACGGATTCACCAGTGCGCCGTTGTTGTCATAGAACGATGCACCGGAGCCGTACAGCGCGTCGTACCAGAAGCCGTAGTCGCTGTAGTCGGTCTGCTCCTCCTGGTTGCGCTTGAGGTGCGCGTAGGCATAGGTCAGGTCGAAGTTGCCGATCTTGCCCTGCACGGTCAGCGCGCCCTGCCACCAGCGATCGTTGACGCGCTCGGGATAGAAGTGCGTGACGGCCAGGTCGCCCACCGCCGGGTCGCTGGCGAAGTTGCCGTGCGAGATGGTCTGCTGCCCCATCAGCATCGGCGTGATCGACCAGTTGTCGTCGAGGTCGACCTTCAGCGCGGCGCGCGCACCGGTGATGTTGGCGTCGTTGTAGTTGTCTTTTGCATGGCCGACGCACTGGGATGCCGACGACGACGAGCTTCCGCTCGCCGTGCAGCCCGGCGCGTTGCTGATGGTGATGCCCGAGGTGGGGAAGGTACGCGAGCCGGCCTTGTTGTCGATGTAGCCGGCATCGTGCTCGCGCCAGCCGACCAGGCGGATCGCGGCCGTCGAATTGATCGGCAGGTTGAGCATGCCCTCGCCCGTGTAGCCGATGCCGCCGTGCGCGAGCGTGTCCACGCCGAGGCTGTAGCTGGCCGCGTAACCGCTGGGGTCGGGCTTGTTGGTGATGATGCGCAGGGCGCCGGCCTCGGCGCTGGCGCCGTACAGCGTGCCCTGCGGGCCGGCCAGCACCTCGATGCGGGCGATGTCGTACATGTGGATGTCGAGCGGGCCCTGGATCGTCGTCACCGGCTGGTCGTCGAGGTAGACGCCCACGCTCGGCTGCGAGCCGGAGTGGTTGGTGTTGCCGCCGCTGGTCACGCCGCGCATGTAGATCGAGACGAAGCCGGGCCCGGTGGCGATGCCGCCACCGCCTTGCTGGAAGGTCACGCTGGGCAGGTACTTCACGTAGTCGTCGAAACTCTTCACGTGCAGCGCTTCGAGCTGGTCGGTGGCCAGCACGTCCATGCTGATCGGCACCTTCTGCAGGTTCTCCGTGCGCTTCTGCGCGGTCACCGTGACCACGCTGAGCGTGGTGGCTTTCTGCTTCGTCGATGACGTGGTGTCGGGCGGCGTGGGCTGCCCGGTGTCCTGCGCCATGGCGGGCGCCGCCATGGCGAGGCAGATGGCGGCCGCCAGCGGCAACCGGATCAACGTCGCCCGTCGGGCGTTCATGGCCTGTCTGGAACTGCTTGCATGCATGCGATTTCCCCTCATCCGGTGAACGGCAAACCAACCCAACCCCCAACTTCTCAGGTGAAGCCCGGCACCTCTGGATAGCTGTCCAGCACCGGCCCGAGCGCCTGTTCCAGCGGCCCCAGCCACGGCGCAAAGCGGCGCCAGTGGTCCACGCCCTCGCGATAGATCGGGCGGCGCACCTGCTCGGAACTCGCGGTGTGCACCGGCCGCGGATTCTCGAAGAAGCGCAGGCAGGCGTCCTCGAACGGCAGGCCGCAATAATCCAGCAGGCGACGCACCTCGCCCTCGGTGTCCGCCACCATGCGCTCGTAGAACACGCGGTGGATGCGCCCGGGCAGCACCGTGTCGAAGTGCGCCATCAGGCGGACGTAGTCGTGGTAATAGCGACCGACGTCCTCGAGGTCGTAGCTGAAACTCTGCCCGCGCGCGAAGTGCTGCTTGAACGCCGAGAAGCAGCACGCCAGCGGATGCCGGCGCGCGTCGATGATTCGGGCGTTCGGCAGCATCAGCTGGATCAGGCCGAGGTGCATGAAGTTGTTCGGCATCTTGTCGATGAACAGCGGCGCCGAGGTCTTGCGCTGGATGCGGGTGCGCGCGAGGTAGCGCTCGCCGAGCGCGCGCAGCGCGTCGGCGTCGAGCGCGGCCAGCGCATCGTGGTAGGGCATCACGCCGTCACCCTGGCCCTGCCGGCGCAGGCCGCGGGTGATCGAGGCGACTTCGGGCAGCTCCATCGTGCCCTCGACCTGGCTGTGGCTGGACAGGATCTGCTCGATCAGGGTGGAGCCGGCGCGCGGCAGCCCGACGACGAAGATCGGATCGCGCGCCGGGCAGCCCATGCCCGCGCGCGCGGCAAAGAACTCGCCGGTGTAGTGGGCGCAGGTGCGGGCCACCCGCGCGCTGGTCTCGTCCGCGCTGTAGTGCAGCTGCGCGCGACGGATCGCGTTGCCGCGCGCGTAGTGGGCGAACGAATCCGCGCAGGCGTCGGCATCCTCGCGCGCCTTGCCCATGGCGAACTCCAGGTGCAGGCGGTCTTCGTCCGACAGGTCGCTGCGCGCCAGCTGGTCGCTCATGGTGGCGAGGTCGGCCGCGCTAAAGCGGAAGGTCTTCAGGTTGGCCAGGCTCCACCAGACTTCGCCGAACGAAGGCAGGTGCTGCAGGCTGTGCCGGTAGGCGGCGATCGCGCGTTCGCCGAAGCCGGCAGTCTTCAGCGCGTGGCCGTAGCTCATCCACACCCGCGGGTTGTCCGGGTAGTTCTGCACCAGGTCGGCGTAGATCGCGATGGCCGGCTCGTAATCGCCGATGCGGCACAACACCACCGCCTTGAGGTTGCGGTAGGCCGGGTGTTGCGGCTCGTTGGCCAGCAGGTGTTCGATCTGCGCGAGCGCCTGTTCGGGCTGGTTGCTGCGATGCAGGACCATGGCGTAGTGCTGGCGTGCGGCGTCGAAGCCGGGGGCCAGCTCGAGGCAGCGCGCGAGCAGGTTCAGCGCATCCTCGTTGCGGCCCACGCGGGCGGCGACCTCGGCGAACATGCGGATCGCCGCCACGTCGGTGGGCGCCTGCTTCAGATGCTCGCGCAGCAGCGCCTCGGCCTGCGGGACGCGGCCTTCGGCGAGCGCCACGGCGGCACCCATCAGGCGCGGGTCGTGGGTGGAATGCAGCACGTGCCTGGCATAGGCGGCGTCCGCCGCATCCTGCTCGCCGGCGGCCATCAGGTGGTCGCCGAGTTCGCGCCAGGCTTGCGGCAAATCGGGTTGCAACGCGACCGCGCGGCGCAGCGCGGCGATCGCCTCCTCGCCGCGGCCGAGCCGACCCAGCACCACGCCCAGGTCGAGCTGCAGCGCCGCCCATGTCGGTTGCGCAGGCACCAGCGGAAGCAGGATGTCGAGCGCGGCCCGGGCATCGCCCTGGCGCAGGCGCGCGGCGGCCAGCAGTTGCAGCGCCAGCGGATGGGCGCCGACTGCGTGCAGGATTTCTTCGAGTTGTTCCACCGCCAGTGCGGGGTCGCGTTGCAGCAGCCGCTCCGCGTGTGCCAGCGCCTGCTCCAGCGTGCCGCTGGCCGACGCCGCGGTCATGCGTCGCCTCGTGGCGGCGACGAAAACGGCCCACGCGGGGCGACGGTCCGGAGTGACGACAGCGGTACGGCGCCTGGCATGGAGGTAGCGGCCTCTCGCGGGGTTCGCCGCAATCTACAACCGAATCCGGCTGGTAGATAGTGGCACCGGCGGGCACGGCGCAGCTGCGGTTGCCGCCGGTTCGACACAAGCGCTAGGCTCAGCCGGACGCTTCCGCCGGGCCGGGCGGGTCGCATCGGCCGGTTGTTCGCGGCCATCCAACCGGGGGAAAGCAATCCATGCACACCGACACCGTCGTCGAACCGCTCGAACGGGCGCACGCCTTGCCGGCGCGCTACTACGCGGGGGAGGCGATGCTGGCGATGGAGCAGCGCGCGGTGTTCGGCCGCAGCTGGCAACTGGTGGCCCGGCAGGAACAGCTGGCCGAGCCGGGCGACCACGTGGTCGACCAGGTCGGTGGCGTGCCGCTGCTGCTGGTGCGCGGCCAGGACGGCGTGCTGCGGGCCTTTCCCAATGTCTGTCGCCACCGCGCCGGTCCGCTGGCGCTGTGCGACGGCAAGGGCGCGCGGGCGCTGCACTGCAAGTACCACGGCTGGACCTACACGCTGGAAGGCCAGCTGCGCAGCGCGCCGGAAATGCAGGACGCCGCCGACTTCCGCGTGGAGGAAATCCGCCTGCCGCCGTTGCGCGTGCACGAGTGGCAGGGGCTGGTGTTCGTGGCGCTGGACGCCGCCGTGCCGCCGTTCGAGGAAGTCCATGGCGGCATCGCCGAACGCATCGCGCCGATCGACCTGGCGGCGATGCGCTACCTGCGCCGCGACACCTACGACATCGACTGCAACTGGAAGGTCTACGTCGACAATTACCTCGAGGGCTACCACCTGCCGCACGTGCATCCGGGCCTGTCGAAGGTGCTCGACTACCGCGCCTACGACACCGAGCTGTTCGCCTGGTATTCGCTGCAGTCTTCGCCATTGCGCAACAGCACCGACATCTACGGGGACGGCGAGGCGTTCTATTACTTCGTCTACCCCAACATGATGCTCAACATCATGCCCGGCCGCCTGCAGACCAACCGCATCCTGCCGCTGGGCCCGGGGCGCTGCCGCATCGTGTTCGACTACTACTACGCGCAGGACGCCGCGGCGCAGGCGCGCATGGAGGCCGACCGCAGCTTCAGCGACGAGGTGCAGAACGAGGACATCGGCATCTGCGAGGCGGTGCAGCGGGGACTGGCCTCCGGCGCGTACACGCCGGGCCGGCTCAACCCGAAGCGCGAAAGCGGCGTGTGGCATTTCCAGAACCTGTTGCGCGCGGCCTATGCGGGGCCGGCCGGCGAATCTGCATGAGTCCGTCGCCGCATGCGCTGCCACCGAAGCGGACAGGCGCACGTCGGGATGCGTGACCGCAGCCGGATCGGCTTCTGGACCTGCTCCGCGCTGGTGGTCGGCAACGTGATCGGCATGGGCATCTTCCTGCTGCCCTCGTCGCTGGCGCCGTTCGGTTTCAACGCGCTGATCGGCTGGGGCATCACCCTGTTCGGCTGCCTCACCCTGGCGCGGGTATTCGCGCATCTGTCCGCGGCGCTGCCTGCTGCCGATGGCCCCTACGGCTATGTCCGCGACACGCTGGGCGAGCTGCCGGCCTACATGTCGATGTGGGCGTACTGGGTGTCGCTGTGGCTGACCAACGCGGCGCTGGCCACCGGCGTGGTGGGCTACGTCACCGTGGTGATGCCGGCACTCGGCGTCATTCCGCCGGTATGGTTCGCGCTGGTGCTGGTGTGGCTGTTCACCCTGGTCAACCTGCTCGGCGTGCGCACCGGCGGCATCGTGCAGATCGTCACCACCACGCTGAAGCTGCTGCCGATGCTGGCAATCGCCGTGCTTGGCGGCTGGGTGTTGCTGAACTCGCCGGGCAGCTATGCGGCCCATCCGCCGACTACCCCGGTGACGCTTGGTGGCGTGATGGCGGCTTCCACCATCGCGTTGTTCGCGATGCTGGGCATCGAATCGGCCAGCATTCCGGCCAGCCGCGTGGACAACCCCGGCCGTACCATTCCGCGCGCCACGATGACGGGCGCGGTGGTGGTCGCGCTGATCTACGTCGTGGTGTCGACGGTGCCGCTGCTGTTGCTGCGGCAGGACGTGCTGGCCAACGCCAGCGCGCCATTCGCGCTGCTGATGGACACGTTCGGCCACGCCGGGTCGGGTCGCTGGCTGGCGCTGTTCGTGGTGATCAGCGGACTCGGCGCCCTCAACGGCTGGACCCTGCTGGCCGGACAACTGACCCGCACCATGGCGGACAACGGCGTGCTGCCACCGTTGCTTGCGCGCAGCAATCGCCATGGCGCGCCGGTTGCCGCCTTGCTGATCACCGCGACGCTGGCCTCGGTGATGGTGTGGATGAGCTACAGCAGTTCGCTGGTGGCGGCATTCACCTTCATCACCCTGATGGTGACGGCGGCGAACCTGCCCTTGTACCTGGCCTGTGCGCTGGCGCTGGCGGTACTGTGGCGGCGGGGCGTGCCGGGCTGCAGCGGGCGCCGCGTGCTGCTGGTGGCGGGCATCGGCTTGGCGTATGTGGTATTCGCCTTCGTCGGCATCGGCGGCGGACCGTTCGTGTATGCGCTGGGCCTGATCGCCGCGGGCCTGCCGCTGTATGTCTTCATGCGGTGGCGGCGCAAGCCGGTCGCCGCCACCGAGGCCTGAGCACCATGCGCGACCCCCGCTACGACATCCTGTTCGAACCGGTGAAGATCGGCCCGGTCACCGCGAAGAACCGCTTCTTCCAGGTGCCGCACTGCAACGGCATGGGCCACGCGATGCCGCTGGCCCATGCGGCGATGCGCGAGATGAAGGCCGAGGGCGGCTGGGCGGTGGTCTCCACCGAGGAGTGCGAGATCCACCCCAGCGGCGATCTCACGCCGTACGTGGAAGCGCGGCTGTGGGATGACCGCGACATCCCCGCGCTGGCACTGATGTGCGACAAGGTGCATGCGCACGGCGCGCTGGCTGCGCTGGAACTCACCCACAACGGGCCGACGGCGTCGAACCTGTATTCGCGCGAAGTGCTGATCGCGCCGTCGCACCAGCCGACCAAGTACGGCTACCCGCACCAGGCGCGGGCGATGACGAAGCACGACATCCGCGAGTACCGCCGTTGGCATCGCGAGGCGGCGATCCGCGGCAGGCGCGCGGGCATGGACATCATCTACGTCTATGCGGCGCACGACCTGTCGCTGGCGATGCACTTCCTGCAGCGCCGGCGCAACCAGCGCAGCGACGAATACGGCGGCTCGCTGGAGAATCGCGTGCGGCTGCTGCGCGAGGTGCTCGAGGACACCAAGGACGCGGTGGGCGACACCTGCGCCGTCGCGCTGCGCTTTGCCACCGAGGAGCTGCTGGGCCCGGGCGGCGTCGAACGGGCCGAGGCCAGGGAGATCGTGGCCATGCTGGCCGAGCTGCCCGACCTGTGGGACGTGAACGTGGCCGCCTGGTACAACGATTCGGTGCCCTCGCGGTTTGCCGCGGAAGGTGCGCAGGAGCCGTTCATCGACTTCGTCAAGCAGACCACCAGCAAGCCGGTGGTGGGCGTGGGCCGCTTCACCTCGCCCGACACCATGGTCTCGCAACTGAAGCGCGGCGTGCTCGACATGATCGGCTGCGCGCGCCCGTCGATCGCCGACCCGTTCCTGCCGCGCAAGGTCGAGCAAGGCCGCGTCGACGACATCCGCGAATGCATCGGCTGCAATATCTGCGTTTCCGGCGACATGACCATCTCGCCGATCCGCTGCACGCAGAACCCGACCATGGGCGAGGAGTGGCGCAAGGGCTGGCATCCCGAACGTATCGCACCGAAGCGCTCGGCGGCGCGCGTGCTGGTGGTCGGTGGCGGGCCCGCCGGACTGGAAGCGGCGCGCGCGCTTGGCCAGCGCGGCTACGAAGTGAGCCTGGCCGAGGCGCGCAAGGAACTCGGCGGTCGCGTCACCCGCGAAGCGCGCCTGCCGGGGCTGGCCGAATGGGCGCGCGTGCGCGACTGGCGCGTCGGCCAGATCCGCAAGCTGGCGAATATAGCCGTCTATCTCGATTCCGTGCTCACGGCGCAGGACGTGCTCGATTTCGGCGCCGAGCACGTGGTGATCGCCACCGGTTGCCACTGGCGCCGCGACGGCTACGGCCGCAGCCACGGCGCAGCCATCGACGGCTTCGTCGACGGTGCGCGCATCTACACCCCCGACGACCTGATGGACGGCCATCTGCCCGAGGGCCGCGTGGTGGTGTTCGACGATGACGGTTTCTACCACGCGGGCATCGCGGCCGAAGCCTTGCGCCTGCGCGGTTGCGAAGTGGCGTATCTGACGCCGGAGGACAGCGTCGCGCCATGGAGCCAGCACACGCTGGACTACCGGCACATCCGCAAGCGGATGGCCAAGCTCGGCATCGAGGCGATCGTGTCGCACGACATCGTCGGCTACGCCGGCAGCACGCTCGTCCTCGAAAACGTGTGGGACCACCAGCGCCGCGCGCTGGCCTGCGACGCCGTCGTCACGGTCACCGCCCGCCTGCCCGACGATGCGCTGTACCAGGAGCTGTTGCGGCGCGAGTCCGATTGGCCTGCCGCCGCCCTGCAATCGCTGCGCTGCATCGGCGACGCCGAGGCGCCGGGCCTGATCGCCCACGCGGTCTATGCGGGACATCGCTACGCCCGTGAGCTGGAAGAGCCGGCCGCGGTCGGCGTCCCGTTCAAACGCCATTTCCATATCGAATGACGATCGCGCAGGCGCACGGGCGCATCGCGGTTGCCGGCGGGAGTGGCCCCGGGATACCTGTCGTTGCAATCGATGCGGTGGCAGATTCGGCGTAGGCTGCGCCCGTGCGCGGGGGTGTACCGACTGGGGGTAAGACGATGGCTCGGACGGCGCTGGTCGATGTGTTGCGGCGGGCCGCGGCGATTGCGGCCGTGTCCCGGAGTACGGGCGAGCCGCTGGACGAGGCGATTGCGCGCGAACGCAGCTTGCGGGTGGATCATGCGCGGCGCCGATTCCTGCGGCAATCGGCGGTGGCTTCCGCGGCGCTGATGCTGGGTGCCTGCGCACGCGTGCCGATGCCCCTTCGCGCCACCGGCACGGATGAAGTGGTGGTGGTCGGCGCCGGCGTGGCCGGGTTGACCTGCGCGCACCGGCTGCGCCAGGCCGGCGTGCCGGTGCGCGTGTACGAGGCACAGGAGCGCATCGGCGGGCGCATGCTCAGCCTGCGCGGCCACTTCGCCGACAACCAGGTGTGCGAACTGGGCGGCGAGCTGATCGACACCGGCCACGTGCATGTCCGCGCGCTGGCCTGTGAGCTGGGCATCGAACTGGACGACCTGTCGCGCGATCCCACGGCTGCGCTCGGCGACATCTGGTTCTGCCATGGTCGGCGTTACGGCGAGGACGACATCCTGCGCGAATTCGCGCCGCTGGCCGCGGCGATCGCCCGCGACGCGGCGACCTTGCCAGAGGAGGAAATCACCGCAGCCACGCCCGGCGGCGCGCAGCGACTGGATCGCGAAACGATCACGCAATGGCTGGATCGCCAGGGCGCCAGCGGCTGGCTGCGCACCCTGATCGAGGTGGCTTACACGACGGAGATGGGACTGGACTGCGACGAACAGTCCGCGCTGAATTTCCTCACCTTCATTGATCCGGGTCGGGACCACTTCCGCATTTTCGGCGAAAGCGACGAGCGCTTCCACGCGCGCGGCGGCAACGACCTGATCGTGCAGCGCTTGGGCGCCGGACTGGCCGACGCCATCCACACTGGCAGCGTGCTGGAATCGCTCGGCCAGGGCGCCGATGGCCGCTACGTGCTGGGCTTCAAGCGCGATGCCGGCGCATTCGAGGTGCGCGCGCAACGGGTGGTGTTGGCCTTGCCCTTCACCACGTTGCGCCGCGTACGCATCGACGCGGCGTTGCCGGCGGTGAAACGCCGTGCGATCGCCGAACTCGGTTATGGCACCAACGCCAAGCTGATGATCGGCTTCAACGAGCGGGTCTGGCACACGCGCCACCAGAGCGGTGGCGCCATCTATGCCGACCTGCCGCTGCAGACCACCTGGGAAACCAGCCGCATGCAGCCTGGTACGGCCGGCATCCTGACCAACTTCACCGGCGGGCGGCATGGCGTCGAGCTGGGAAGCGGCAGCGCGAAGCAGCAGGCTGCCGCCGCCGTGCAACAACTGGAAGCGGTGTTCCCGGGACTGTCCGCGGCGAGGGACGGGGCGCGCGAGGCGCGCATGCACTGGCCCACGTTCCCGTGGACCCTGGGCAGCTACGCGTGCTTCCTGCCAGGCCAGTGGACCGGCATCCGTGGCGCCATCGGCGAGCGCGTGGGCAACCTGCACTTCGCCGGCGAGCATTGCGCGTTCGACAACCAGGGCTTCATGGAAGGTGGCTGCGAGACCGGCGAATGGGCGGCCCAAGCCGTGATGCGCACCGCCGGGACGGGCTCCTGGCCCGCGTCGGCGACGTGCGCGCAGACGGCCTGAACGACGTGGCGGTCGGCAGCCATGGGGCAATTCGAGCTTGCCGTTTCAGCGAATCCGTGGCCCGCTGCCGCAGCGGCCGTCGCGCTCAGAGCCTGGGAAGAAAACCACTTCCTGTGGTTTTCTTCCATCGCACGTCCGGTACGTGCCCGGACGTGCTCACGCGAGTCAGTCACTTGCGCGACCGATCCGCGTCCGGCCATCCATGGCCGGGCTTCGAGGTTGAAAAAATCACAACCTTTCAGACCCGCCCGTAGACGTCGTCGAAACGCACGATGTCGTCCTCACCCAGATAGCTGCCGGACTGCACCTCGATCAGTTCCAGCACGACCTTGCCGGGGTTGCGCAGGCGGTGCTTGCTGCCCAGCGGGATATACGTGCTCTGGTTCTCGCCGAGCAGGAACACCTTGTCGTCGCAGGTGACCTCGGCGGTGCCGGAGACCACGATCCAGTGCTCGGCGCGATGATGATGCTTCTGCAGGCTGAGCGAAGCGCCGGGCTTGACCTGGATACGCTTGACCTGGAAGCGCTCGCCTTCCTCCAGCGAATCGTAATTGCCCCAGGGGCGGTGCACCACGCGATGCAGCGAGTGTTCGCTGCGGCCGGCGGCCTTCAGTTGCTCGACGATCTTCTTCACGTCCTGCGCGGCGTCGCGGTGGGCCACCAGGGTCGCGTCCGGCGTGGTCACCACGATCAGGTCATCGACGCCCACGGTGGCCAGCAGGTGGCGCTCGTGCGAGCGCAGCAGCGAACGATGCGTGTCCACCGCCAGGGTGTCGCCTTCGCGCAGGTTGCCGTCGGCGTCCTTGTCGCCGGTCAGCCACAGCGCCGACCACGAACCGATGTCGCTCCATGCGCAGCTGACCGGGATCACCGCAGCGCGGCGGGTCTTCTCCATCACGGCATAGTCGATCGAGTCGTCGGGCACCTTGGCGAACGCGTCACGGTCGATGCGCACGAAGTCCAGATCGACCGTGGCTTTCGCATGCGCCATGCGCACCGCTTCCAGCATCGCCGGCGCGTGCGCGGCCAGCTCCTCCAGGTAGCGCGCGGCCTTGAACAGGAACATGCCGGAGTTCCAGTCGTAGCCGCCATCGGCCAGGTAGGACTGGGCGGTGGCCAGGTCGGGCTTCTCGACGAACTGCCCGACGCGATAGCCGTGGCGGTCGATCGCGTCGGCGCGGCGGATGTAGCCAAAGCCGGTTTCCGGCCGGTCCGGGCGAATGCCGAACGTCACCAGCCAGTCCTGCGCCGCCAGTGGCTGCGCCTGTCTTACGGCCTCGACGAAGGCGTCGGTGTCGCCGATCAGGTGATCGGCCGGCAGCACCAGCAGCATGGCCTCGGGGTCGCGTTGCAAGGCCTGCAAGGCACCCAGCGCGATCGCCGGCGCGGTGTTGCGGGCCAGCGGTTCCAGCACGATGCTGGCATCCCTGATGCCGGCCTCCAGCAACTGGTCGGCGGCGAGGAAGCGGTGATCCTCGCTGGCCACCACGATCGGCGCGGCGACGTCGGGCAGCTGGCGGGTGCGCGCGATGGTCTGCTGGAACAGCGTGCCCTTGCCGGCGAGCGCGAGGAATTGCTTGGGCAGGTTCTTGCGCGAGACGGGCCAGAGCCGGGTGCCGCTGCCACCGCTGAGGATGAGGGGAATCAACATGGTGGCAGGATCTCGTTCAGTGCATGGATGAGGCAAGCTGGCGCACGACATCGCGCAAGCCCTGCGTCCAGTCCGGCAGGGCAAGGCCAAAATGCCGCTGGAAACCGCCATTGTCCAGCAGCGACCAGGCCGGACGCACGGCCGGCGTGGGGAATTCGCTGCTGTCGATCGCGAGCACGCGAGGCGCGCGTGCCAGCAGGCCGTGGGTGGTGGCCTCGGCGAAAATCGCGCTGGCAAAACCGTGCCAGGTCGTCGCGCCGCTGGCGACAAGATGATGGGTGCCGGCCAGTGCATCGCGTTGCACACGATCCGACGACAACCAGCGATCGAGTGCGGCGAGTGTTCCGTCCACGATCAAGCCGGTGTCGGTGGGTGCGCCGTGCTGGTCGGCCACCACGCGCAGCTCGTCGCGTTCGGCGCCCAGGCGCAGCATGGTGCGCAGGAAGTTGTGGCCGTGCGCCGCGTAGACCCAGGCGGTGCGGAAGATGAAGTGGTCGGCGCCGCTGTCGCGCAGCGCGAGCTCGCCGGCCAGCTTGCTGCGGCCATAGGCGCCGAGCGGGCCGGTGGCTGCATCGACCGCGTACGGCTGCGACTGCCGACCGTCGAACACGTAGTCGGTGGAGTAGTGGATCACCAGCGCGCCACGGGCCGCGGCCCACTGGCCGAGCACGCCCACCGCCTCGCCGTTGACGCGGGTGGCCAGGGCCTCCTCCTGCTCGGCGCGATCGACCGCGGTGTAGGCGGCGGCGTTGACGATCACGTCGGGCTGCACGCGGTCGAGCAGGGCGGGCAGGGATGCGGGGCTCGACAGGTCGGCGAACTCGCCGTGGCCGCCGCCGGCCAGCACGCCATCACGACTGGCGGCGACCAGCTCGCCACGCGCGGCGAGGCCGCCGTGATCGAGCAGGCTGCGGCCGAGCTGGCCGTTGGCCCCGAGCAGCAGGAACTTCATGCCACGTAGACCGGCAGGCGCTCCGCTGGCACGTCGGCGAGCAGGGGCGTCTTGCCGTCCTTGTCCGACAGCAGCGGCGAGCTGATCGGCCAGTCGATGCCGAGCGCGGCGTCGTTCCAGCGGATGCCCGCGTCGGCCCTGGGGTCATACAGCGCGGTGCACTGGTAGCTGAAGGTGGCGAACTCGGACAACACGCAGAAGCCGTGCGCGAAGCCTTCAGGCACCCAGAAATGGCGATGGTTGTCGGCCGTCAGCATCACGCCGATCGACTGACCGAAAGTGGGCGAGCCGCGGCGGATGTCCACCGCCACGTCATAGACCTCGCCTTCGAGCACGCTGACCAGCTTGCCCTGCGGATTCGGCCACTGGTAATGCAGGCCGCGCAACACGCCGCGCGCCGAGCGCGACACGTTGGACTGCACGAAGCGGTGATCGACGCCGGCCTCCTGGTACTTCGCCTCGTTGTAGCTTTCGTAGAAGAACCCGCGGGCATCGCCGAACACCTGCGGTTCGAGGATCAGTGCGCCGGGCAGGCTGGTCTGGATCACCTTCATCGGGCGTGTCCCTCGCGCACCAGGCCCTGCAGGTACTGGCCGTAGCCGGTCTTGGCCAGCGGCGCGGCCAGGCCCAGCAGCTGCTCGTCGTCGATCCAGCCGTTGAGGTGGGCGATCTCCTCCGGGCAGCAGACCTTCAGGCCTTGCCGGTTCTCGATCGTCTCGATGTAGTTGCCCGCTTCCATCAGCGATTCGTGGGTGCCGGTGTCGAGCCAGGCGAAGCCGCGGCCGAGCTGCTCCAGGTGCAGCGAACCGTCGTCGAGGTAGCAGCGGTTGAGGTCGGTGATTTCCAGTTCGCCGCGCGGCGACGGCTGCAACGCCGCGGCGTAGTCGCAGACGCGGGCGTCGTAGAAATACAGTCCGGTGACGGCGTAGTGCGATTTCGGTGCGGCGGGCTTTTCCTCCAGCCCGACCACTTTTCCGTCGGCGTCGAATTCCGCCACGCCGTAACGCTGCGGGTCCTTCACCCAGTAGCCGAATACGGTGGCGCCGTGTTCGCGCGCCGCGGCACGCTTGAGGCGCTCGGTGAAACCGTGGCCGTAGAAGATGTTGTCGCCCAGCACCAGGCAGCTCGGCTTGCCGTCGACGAAATCACGGCCGATGGTGAACGCCTGGGCCAGCCCGTCCGGCGACGGCTGCACCGCGTAGCGGATGTCCAGGCCCCACTGCGAGCCGTCGCCCAGCAGGCGCTGGAACATCGCCTGCTCGTGCGGCGTGTTGATGATCAGGATCTCGCGGATGCCGGCCAGCATCAGCGTGGCCAGCGGGTAGTAGATCATCGGCTTGTCGTACACCGGCAGCAACTGCTTGCTGATCGCGCGGGTGATCGGGTGCAGCCGGGTGCCGGAACCTCCGGCGAGGATGATGCCCTTCCGGGTGCTGCTCATGAGCCGAGGCGCTCCATGCGATAGCTGCCGTCGAGCACGCGCTGGCTCCACGACTGGTTGGCGAGATACCAGTCCACCGTCTGCGCGATGCCGGTCTCGAAGTTGTGGGTCGGTCGCCAGCCCAGTTCGTCCTGCAGCTTGCTCGAATCGATCGCATAGCGGCGATCGTGGCCGGGGCGATCCCTGACGTAGGTGATCAGCGATTCGCGCGGGCGCCCGTCCGCCAGGGGCTGGCGAGCATCGAGCAGGGCGCAGATGGTCTTCACCACGGTGATGTTCTCGCGCTCGGCATTGCCACCCACGTTGTAGGTCTCGCCCAGGCGGCCGGCGTCCAGCACGCGGCGGATCGCGCTGCAGTGATCGCCCACGAACAGCCAGTCGCGGATGTTCTTCCCGTCGCCGTAGACCGGCAGGGGCTCGCCGGCCAGCGCCTTCTGGATCACCAGCGGGATCAGCTTCTCGGGGAACTGGTACGGCCCGTAATTGTTCGAGCAGTTGGTGGTCAGCACCGGCAGCCCGTAGGTGTGGTGGAACGCCCGCACCAGGTGGTCGGAGGCGGCCTTGGACGCGGAGTACGGAGAGTTCGGCGCGTACGGCGTGGTCTCGGTGAACTTGCCCTCGGCGCCCAGCGAGCCGTAGACCTCGTCGGTCGACACGTGCAGGAAGCGGAAGCCGTCGCGGGCAGCGCCCTCGAGGCCGCGCCAGTAGTCGCGGGCGCATTCGAGCAGGCCCAGCGTGCCCACCACATTGGTCTGCACGAACTCGGCCGGGCCGTCGATCGAGCGGTCCACGTGCGACTCGGCGGCGAAATTGACGATGGCGTCGGGCCGGTGCTCGGCCAGCAGTTTCGCCACCAGTTCACGATCGCCGATGTCGCCCTGCACGAACACGTGCCGCTCGTTCCCGTCCAGCGAGGCAAGCGTGTCGGGGTTGCCGGCGTAAGTGAGCTTGTCCAGGTTCACCACGCGCAGACCATCGGCGATGGCCTGCAGGACGAAGTTGGCACCGATGAAACCGGCTCCGCCGGTGACCATGAGCAGGGGGACGTGACTGGATGGGCTGTTCATCGGGCCTTCTTTGGTGTCATATGGGCATACATCCGCGAGCGAATGGTGGATCGGCGAAACGTCATGCGCGAACCCGTGGCTGGCTCCGCCAGCATGAGGCGTTTGCCCCGATAGTTTGCCATTGATGGAGGCAAGTAAGGACGCTGCCGGCGGGACGGGTTCATTGAGGGTTGATGTCGCGCGTGCATGGCGTGGTGTCCGAAGCAGCATCTGGAGAGACGATGGAATTGGCAAATCTGTCCCTGCCGCGCCGCCTCTGGGCGCGGCGAGACGTGTTCTGGGAACTGGCCCGACGCGACGTGGAAGGGCGTTACAGCGGATCCTTCCTGGGGCTGCTCTGGTCCTTCATCAATCCGTTGCTGATGCTGGCCGTCTATACCCTGGCCTTCCGTGTTTTCCTCGGCATGCGCTGGCCCGGCATGAAGTCCGGAGTCGATTTTTCGCTGATGATCTTCTGCGGCATGATCATCCACTCGCTGCTGGCCGAGTGCCTGATGCGGGCGCCGTCGGTGATCGTTTCGCAGAGCAACCTGGTGAAGCGGGTGGTTTTCCCGCTGTCCATCCTGCCGTGCGTGATGGTCGCATCGTCCCTTTTCAACGCGGCGCTGAGCCTGCTGGTCCTGCTGTTGTTCGTGCTGCTCTCGCAGCATGCGATTCCTGTCGTGGTGCTGTATCTGCCACTGGTGTACGCGCCGTACGTCCTCCTGCTTTGCGGCGTGAGCTGGTTGATGGCTTCGCTCGGTGTGTTCATCCGCGATATCGCCCAGGTGGCCGGCGTGCTTTCGGCGATGCTGATGTTTCTCAGCCCGGTCTTCTATCCTGCCTCGACCCTGCATGAGCCGTATCGTGACTGGCTCGCGTTCAATCCGTTGACCCTGATGATCGAACAGACGCGCCAGATCGTCCTGTTCGGTCAGCCGCCGGACTGGGCAGCACTGGGCACCTACACCCTGGTGGCGATCGCCGTGGCGCTGTTCGGCTTTGCCTGGTTTCAGCGCACGCGCGATGGATTCGCCGATGTCCTCTGAAACCGTCCCCATGCCGGGCACCGCCGTCGACGTGGCGATCGAGGTGCGTGGGCTGGGCAAGTGTTACCAGCTCTACGACAAGCCGGTGCACCGGATGTGGCAGAGCCTGCTGGGTGGTAATCGACGCTTCTACCGTGAGTTCTGGGCCCTGCGCGAGGTGGACTTCGAGGTTCATCGCGGGGAGACCCTTGGCATCGTCGGTCGCAACGGCGCCGGCAAATCCACCTTGCTGCAGCTGATCGCCGGGACGCTCAAGCCGACCGAGGGGCGCGCCGGCATCCATGGCCGGGTGGCGGCGCTGTTGGAACTGGGCAGCGGATTCAATCCCGACTTCACCGGTCGCCAGAATGTCTATCTGAACGCCGCCATCCTGGGCCTGAGCCGCGACGAGATCGATGCCCGCATCGAGCACATCCTCGCCTATGCGGAGATCGGCGACTTCGTCGACCAGCCGGTGCGCAGCTACTCCACCGGCATGGTGATGCGGCTGGCGTTCTCGGTGGTGACGCACGTGGACGCGGACATCCTCATCATCGACGAAGCGCTGGCCGTGGGCGATGCGTTCTTCATGCAGAAGTGCATGCGTTACCTGCGTGAGTTCCGCAAGCGGGGCACCATGCTGTTCGTCAGCCACGATGGCAGCGCGGTGACCAGCCTGTGCGACCGCGCGATCTGGCTCGAACACGGCCGGGTGCAGCAGATCGGCACGGCACGCAAGGTGATGGAAGCCTACATCGAGGCCTCGCTGGTCGAACGGCAGCACGGGATCGGGGCGCAGGGGCATAAGCTGCAGGAACGCCCCCAGCCTTCGACCCGACGCCAGGTCGATCCGCGTCAGGAGCTGATCGACCGCTCCGCGTTGCGCAACGACATGAAAATATTCCCCTTCCAGCCGGAGGAGGACGGCTTCGGCGAGTGCAAGGTCCGCATCGTGCATGTCTCGATCTGCAACGAGCAGGGACGCGATGTCGCCCTGGTACTGGCCGGTGAATGTGTGACGCTCCGGATCGAGTTGATCGCCGATGAAGCCCTGGACAATGCGATCACCGGGTTCTACGTGAAGAACCGTCTGGGGCAGCTGATGTTCGGCGACAATACGGCCATCAGCCACGGGGGCGACTTCGCGGTCAGCGCGGGGCAGCGGTTTTGCGCCAACTTCCAGTTCGTGATGCCGCGGCTGATACCCGGGGAATATTTTGTGGCCGCAGGTGTTTCCGAGGGAACGCAGGAGCAGCACGTCGTGCAGCACTGGCTGCATGAAGCGCTGCGTTTTACCGCCGAGGGTGGTTCCATGGTAGCCGGACTGATCGGCATACCGATGCTGGACATTCGTGTTGAACGGTTGACTGATGACGCCTGACTTTCTCCTCGAAGAGCATCCACTGCTTCTGCTGAACCCGCGTCTGGTGCCACCGTATGGATGGGCTGGCCACATTCCGTTCGCCTTCCTGGCGGTCGACCTGCTGCGCCCGCGTACCCTGGTCGAACTCGGCACGCATTCGGGCAACTCCTACATGGCGTTCTGCCAGGCCGTGCGGGCGCTTGAGCTGGACTGCCGTTGCAGCGCCGTCGATACCTGGCAGGGCGACGCCCATGCGTTGCACTATGGAGAACAGGTCTATCAGGCGTTGCGCGCGCGGCATGATCCGCTCTACGGCGACTTTTCGCGGTTGCTGCGTGCACGCTTCGACGATGCGGTCGGGCAGTTTGCCGAGGGGAGCATCGACCTGCTGCACATCGATGGGCTCCATACCTACGATGCCGTGCGTCACGATTTCGAGACCTGGCTGCCCCGGCTGAGCGAACGCGCGGTGGTGCTGTTGCACGATACCGGGGAACGTGGGCGCGACTTCGGCGTGTGGCGCTTTTTTGACGAACTGGCCGCGCGCTACCCGTCTTTCGCGTTCGAACACAGCCATGGCCTCGGCGTGGTGGCGGTGGGTGCACGGATCCCGCCGTCATTCGCCGCGTTCATGCGCAGGGCAGCGGAAGCACCGCAGGCCGTGCGGGGATTCTTTGCCGCGCTGGGCGGCAAACTGGTCGACGCGGATGGCCATCCGGTCGAGGGAACGCCGGTCGAGGCGCCGCCACCCGGCACGCATCTGTACTACCGCCGGCGTGACGAGAGCTACGACGAAAGCCGCATGGTCTCAATGGCACCGGATGCGCTCGAGGGCGTGCTGGACCTGCAATTCCGGCTGCCCGCGGACACCACGCCGGACTACCTGCGGATCGATCCGGCGGACCATCCCGGCATCTACGGATTGGGTCGTGTCGCGTGGCGCGCGCAAGCTGACGAAGCGTGGCATGAATTGAGCGGCTTGCCCGGCCGGCTGGGGCATGTGCACGGCGAGTTGCTGCCATCGCAGGCGACACATGGCGTGCGTCTGGCCAGCTTTGACAGCGATCCCCATCTTGAATTCGAGATCGGCAGCGCGCTGCCGCAGCGACTTCCCGGCGAATGGCTGGAGGTCGCGATCCGGGTCGAGTACGAAGTGGTGATCGATCGTCCGGCGCTTCATCGCCTGCTCGAGCGGCAATCGGAATCGATCGTCGAAATGGTGCATCTGTCGCGTGAGCGGATCGATGTGCAGAACCTGTTGCGCGAGTTTGCCGGCCAGCGGGAGCAGTTGCTGGCCATGAGCGGCGAATTCGGACAACAAGGCCAGGCCCTGCGGGAGCAGTCCGCCGAACTGGCCGAACGGCGGCAGCAGTTGCAGCACCTCCTGCTGGGGTTCTCGCACCAGCGCGAGCAGCTGCAGGGGCTTGCCTCCAGCCTGGCCCAGCAGCAGGCCCAGCAGCAGGTCCGGATGGACGAGGCAGCAGCGGTCAGGAGCGAACTCGAAGTGCTGGTGAAGCAGTCGGCCCGGCAACAGCTCGACACGCAAGCGGCGCTCGAACGCCTGCAACAGGGGGTGGATGCGCTTGCCGCGCGGGGCTTCGTTGCGCGGATGCGCAGGCTGCTGGGACGCGCGCGATGACTTCGGGCGGCGAACCCCGGATCGAGCGCGGCGGCTTGCTGCGCAGGCTTTTGCGGCGCCTGCGCCGCGCGGCGCGGCATCTGCACGGGCCAGCCGTTGCGCTGCGCCCGCTGCATCAGCTGCAGCCGATCGAGGAGGTGCAGGGCGGCTGGCAGTCCGACGGCAACGACCCCCAGTTCGAGTGCGTGAGTCAGCGCTTCCCGGTCCGGGCGGGCTGGTACCTGCTGTCCATCGAGCTGGAAGATCTGGATGGCGACCGGCTGGAGCCGACCCTGTACTTCGACTATGGATGGGGCATGCATGAGGACTGGTCGCTGCGCCTGGGCTTCTTCGACCCCGGCCGGAGGCGGCACAGCGGCGTGGTGTTGCTGACGCACGACATCCATCGCCTGCGGCTCGATCCGGCCAGTGAACCATGCAGGCTGCGCGCGCGGAACATGAGCCTGGTGCGACTGGGCCGAATTGCAGCCAGCTGGCACATGTGGCGTTCGGTGGCCGAAGCACACGAAGCGCAGGGCGGGCAGGTTGGTGCCCTCCGGCGCGAAGCCTGGGCCGAGTTGCGCCAGCGCGGTGGCCGTCGCGCCTTCGCGAGCTGGCTGCATGGACGCTATACCCGGCGCGGCGGCAAGGCACCGACTTACGAGCGCTGGCTTCGGCTCTACGACCGGCAGCCAGCGCCTGCTTCGCGAGCCGGCAATCCGCTGATCTCCATCCTGCTGCCGACCTACAACACGGCGGAAGTCTGGTTGCGCCGCTGCCTCGACAGCGTGCTGGCGCAGACCAGTCCCGACTGGGAGCTGTGCGTGGCCGACGATGCCTCCGCTGAGCCCCAGGTTCGCAACGTGCTGGAGGAGTACGCCGCGCGCGACCCGCGCATCCAGATCCACTGGCGCGAATGCAACGGGCATATCTCGGCGGCCTCGAACAGCGCGCTGGCGCTGGCGACCGGCGACCATGTCATCCTGCTCGATCACGACGACGAACTGCACCCGCAGGCGATCGCCACGGTCAGCGAGGCGCTGCGCGAGCATCCGCAGTGGCAGATGGCCTACTCCGACGAAGACAAGATCGACGCCGAGGGCCGGCGCTACGATCCGTATTTCAAGCCGGACTGGAATCCCGACCTGCTGTGCGGGCACAACTGCGTCAGCCATCTGGGCGTCTATTCACGCGAGCTGCTGACCAACCTGGGCGGGTTCCGCGAGGGCCTGGAGGGCAGTCAGGACTGGGATCTTGCGCTGCGTTGCAGCGAGCAACTGCGGCCCGACCAGATCGGGCACATCCCGATGGTGCTGTATCACTGGCGCGCCATCGACGGCTCCACGGCGCAGGGCGTGGATCAGAAGGGCTACGCGCACACGGCGGGGCTGCGCGCAGTGCAGGAGCACTTTGCGCGGCAGGGGCTGGCCGCCGAGGTGCACGAGATCGAAGGCATTCATGGCGCCTTCCGGGTTCGCCATCCGTTGCCCGAGCCGGCACCGCGGATCAGCATCATCGTGCCGACGCGGGACCGGATCGACCTGCTGCGCCGCTGCGTGGAATCGATTCTCCAGCGCACGACCTATCCGGACTATGAAATCGTGGTGGTAGACAACCAGTCCGTCGAGCCGGCCTCGATCGCCTACTTTGCCCGGCTCGCGGCGCTGCCGAATGTAAGCGTGCGCGCGCATGACCGGCCATTCAACTATTCGGTCATCAACAACGAGGCGGTGCGCGAGTGCGCTTCCACGCTGGTGTGCCTGCTCAACAATGACATCGAGGTGATCACCCCGGACTGGCTGGAGGAACTGGCCAGCCACGCCATGCGCCCCCACGTGGGCGCGGTCGGCGCGATGCTGTATTACCCGGACGACACGATCCAGCACGCAGGGGTCGTGACGGGGGTGCATGGAGTTGCGGCGCATCCTTACTGCGGCATGCCGCGCGGGCATTCGGGGCAGATGGCGCGTGCACGACTGACCCAGACGATGAGCGCCGTGACCGCCGCCTGCCTGATGGTGCGACGCGAGGTCTACCAGCAGGTGGGTGGTCTGGACGCCACGTTGCAAGTGGCCTTCAACGACGTGGATTTCTGTCTGCGCCTGCGCCGGGCCGGTTTCAGCAACGTGTGGACGCCTCATGCCGAGCTGTACCATCACGAGTCCGCCTCGCGGGGACACGAAGACACGCCGCAGAAGCAGGCACGCTTCGAGCGCGAGGTGGGTTTCATGCGCCAGCGCTGGGGTGTCGAGCTTGAACGGGACCCGGCGTACAACCCCAACCTGACCCTGCGCGGCGAACCGTTCACGCTGGCCTTCCCGCCACGGGACTGGCGCCAGGCGAAGCCCGGGGTGCAGCTTCCTGGCGAGGCCGCGCACCAGCCCAGGGCGCACGCCGGTACTCCGGTGCACTGATGGCCGGGTCGGGAGCCTGTCGATTGGAGGAGTCCATGCCACTGCTGTGCATAGGCCACAGCCATCTTGCGTGCGTGACGCGCGCCGCCGTCACTGCGGGGGTCCCGCTGCGCGCGTTCAACTTCTGGGACTTGCCCGGAGCGATCGTCAACGATGGCGGCCAGCCGCGATTCGCCGAAGACATCCGCGAGGCGCTGATCGGACACGCCGGTCCCGTGTTCTCCTTCGTGGGCGGCGGGGCGCACGTGGTGCTTGGCATGCTGGTGCATCCGCGGCGTTTCGATTTCGTGCTGCCCGACGAGCCGGACCTGGCCCTCGACCCGGCGGCCGAAGTGTTGCCGGCCACCGCGGTCAGGCGGATTCTGCAATCCATGACCGACGAATATCTGACCCTGATGGGCGAGGTTCGCCGGCTGGCCAGCGGGGCGATGTTCCACATCGAGCCGCCACCGCCCTCGGCCGACGCCCTGCGCATGCATGCCGACGTGCCGTGGGTGATGTTTCCGGACCGCTGCAGGGAAATTTCACCCGCGGCGTTGCGCTACAAGCTGTGGCGGCTGCACTCGCAGATTCTCCGCGCATGGTGCAGCGGCAACGGCGTCACTTTTGTCGAGGCACCGGCCGGGACGAGTGACGCCGACGGCTTCATGCTTGACGGCTATTATGGCGACGGTGCACATGCGAATGATGCTTACGGTGAACTGGTGCTGGCGCAGATGAGGCAACGGGCGTGACCCATCCCTATGCTTCCGCACCGGATCGGCAACGATGGAGTCGGGCGATGGCCGGCCGCGAGCTTGCCGTCATCGATCCTGTTTTGCCGCCGCCCTGGCGGATCGGCAGCGATGCGAAGATCGTCACGGCCGGCAGTTGCTTCGCCCAGCACGTGGCGCGTCACCTGCGCGACCAGGGTTACCCCCTGTTCGAGACGGAGCCGGCGCATCCGCTGATGCCGGCAAGGCTGGCCGAGGCGTATGGCTATGGCGTCTACGCCGCGCGTTACGGAAACATCTACACCTCGCGCCAGTTGCTGCAGTTGTGGCGACGGGCGACCGGACGGATGCAACCGGTCGAAGATTGCTGGCAGCAGGACGGTGGCTGGTTCGATCCGTTCCGGCCCACGATCCAGCCGGGCGGGTTCAGCTCGATGCGCGAGTACACCGAGGATCGCCGGCAGCATTTTGCCGCGGTTCGCCGCGCCTTCTCGGAAATGGACGTCTTCGTGTTCACGCTGGGGCTCACCGAGTGCTGGGTTTCCCGCCTCGATGGTGCGGCCTATCCGGTGTGCCCCGGTGTCGCCGCGGGGCGCTTTGACGCCGAACGGCACGTGCTGGTCAATCTGGGTGTGCAGGAGGTAGTGGAGGATCTCCGCGCCTTCATCAGCGAGGTGCGCGCGATCAATCCGCGCCTGCGCCTGATCCTGACCGTCTCGCCGGTTCCGCTGGCGGCCACCGCCGAGTCGCAGCATGTACTGGCAGCGACGACGTATTCCAAATCCGTGCTGCGGGTGGCGGCGGAGACCCTGGCGCGGCAGGACGGGGCCTACTACTTTCCTGCCTACGAAATCATCACTGCAGGTGGCGGCGAATACCTCGCGCCGGACCGCCGCACCATTCTTGAGCCGGGCGTGCGGCGGGTCATGGAACTCTTCTCGCAACATGTGCTGGACGGCACCGGTTCGCCCGCCGTGCCGCCCGAAGAGGATGACTTCCTGTCGCAGAGCCGGCGGTTAGTCGATGTCCTCTGCGACGAACAACGACTGGATCCGTCCACTGGAGAACTCCCGATGAACGCGCCTGACTCGCCCGATGCGGCGTTGAACTTCGCCGATGCATGCCGGGCGCAGGGACATCACGACGAGGCCATCGCCTGTCTGACCGCTGCCCGTCGCCGGCATCAGGATGCACGCCTGGAGCGTCTCCTCGCGACCTGCCGCTTCGAGGCCTACCAGGCCGGGGTGCCTGTTTCCACCGTGCCCGATCGCTGGGCCGGAGATGCCGCGGACCGCTTCGAGCACGTCGAGGGCATTCCCGAAGTGCAGGCCGGCGAGCTCGACGCCCGCACGGTGGCAGCCGGCGTCCGCAAGCACGGCGCATTGCTGGTGCGTGGCCTGTTCGATACGGCGACAGCCGCGATGCTGGCTGAAGGCGTCAAGCGGTCACTGGATGCCTGCCAGGCCTGGCACGATGGAGGCCAGGGCGAGTTTCCCGACACCTGGTACTCCCGCCTGGCGCTGCCCGCCGATTGCGAACTCGGCGTGGCCCGTCCCTGGGTCGAGGGCAACGGCGGCGTCTGGCTGGCAGACTCCCCGCGCATGCTCTATGAACTCACCGAGCTGCTCGAGCGCCGGGGCATCACCCGCGTGGTGTCCGACTATTTCGGCGAGCCCGCGATGATGTCGGTGGGCAAATCCACCTTGCGTTGCGTGCCCAGCACCATCCGGGCATCGGACTGGCACCAGGACGGCGCGTTCATGGGCACCGAGATCAGGAGCCTCAACATCTGGATGGCGTTGTCGCCCTGTGGGGTCGAGGCTTCCGGCCTGGAGGTGCTCCCGCAGCGCGTGGATCGCATCCTGCCGACCGGCAGCCATGGCGCCAGCTTCGACTGGTCGGTGGGGCCGGAAATGGTCCGCCAGGTTGCCGGGGCCGGTGGCACCAGGAGTCCGCAATTCGAACCCGGCGACGCCCTGTTGTTCGACCACTTCTTCGTGCACCGTACCGGCATCCCGGCCGCGATCAGCCGGGATCGCTACGCGATCGAGTCATGGTTCTTCGCGCCCACGGCGTACCCCGCCAACCAGGTGCCGCTCCGGCTGTAGGCGCGGCATGGCCTGACCGGTCGCCGCTTCAGTCGATGCCGGCGACCGCCCGGTTCTCCAGTTGGGCGATGCGCTGTTGCTGCGCATCGATCAGCGCGCGGGCGCGTTCCAGCGCCTCGGTGCGGCGGGTCAGGCAGGCCTCTGCCCGGCACAGCATCGCGCGCAACTGGATGCAGTCCGATTCCAGCGCCTTGCTGGCTTCCAGCATGGCGTCGCCGCCGAAGAAGCCGTCGATCAGTGATTGCAGCGCAGGCGTCATGCGCGGCGCCGGCACCACGATGGCCAGGCCGTTGAAGAACGGCAGCTTGCGCAGGCTCCATTCGGTGGACGAACTGGCGATGAAGTCCTCGATGGCCGTGAGTACGCCGTTGCGTGGCCCGCCCTCATGCGTGGCATTCGCCAGCCAGCCATTGACACCCTGCTCGGTCAGTTCGGACTGGTCCGGGAGCATGCCCTTGTAGCTGTAAGGGTGCCGCTGCCAGCCGTCGAGGTCGTCCGGGCTGTAATACATGTCGCGTCGCGCATACGGCCAGGCCGCGTCGTGGCACAGCACGATGGGCGGGAGCTTGCCGCATTGCTCGGCGCGCGCCTGCAGCAGGTTGAGTTCGCTGAACACCGTAGCCCAGTTGTGATCCCCGTCGACCAGCGCGATGTCGGGTGCTTCCAGTTGCGGAATGGCGGCCAGGCTCTTCAGCGCGAGAAAGCGGTATTCCGCTGGACCGAACCTGGCCAGTTCCTCGCGCAGGCTCGGCAGCGGCGCCGGATCGATGATGTCGGCATGCGCGCC
The DNA here is from genome assembly GCF_040208325.1 of Rhodanobacter sp. IGA1.0. Classification (NCBI taxonomy): domain Bacteria; kingdom Pseudomonadati; phylum Pseudomonadota; class Gammaproteobacteria; order Lysobacterales; family Rhodanobacteraceae; genus Rhodanobacter; species Rhodanobacter sp. IGA1.0. Next base: position 3,130,353 of record NZ_CP157948.1, on the reverse strand, counting down.
GTTGTCACGGCAGAACGCCAGGATCTGGCGGGTGTTCCAGCCGTATTCGGCGCCGATCTCCATGATCTGCCGGGGCTGCACCGTCTCGAAGATCGGACGGATGTAGCGCTGCCAGAAACGATTCATTGCATGTTCTCCAGATCCAGGGGCGTGTCGGTGCCGAGCTCGTCCAGCGCGGCATCGTAGCTGGCTGCGTTGACGCCGCCGCCGATCTTGCGCAGGTAGCCATAGGGGCAGGTGGTGATCAGCTGTCGCGTCCAGCTGCGGTCGATGACGAACATCGGGTTGCCTTCGCTGAACTCGCGCAGGGTCTTGTAGTGCTGCCGCGTCGAGTAGCCCAGCCAGGGCTGGCCGAAAACCGTGCCCACGCAGATCATGTACGAGCGATGGGAAACCAGTTTCCCCCACGTTGCCAAGGTGTCGCCGTTGAAGCGGCCCGCATCGCCGGCGGCGTGCAGCACCAGCACGGTCTCGGCCGTGCCGGCCCAGAGCCGGGCCGCGGTCGGGGCGGCGGCATCCGCAGGCGTGCCGACCATGCCGGTGATCCGGGCGGACGTCGCCACCGCGTCGTCCGCCACGTGCAGGATGCGCGCGCCCCCGATCCCGGCGGCCTGCAGCACGCTGTCGAGATAGGCGATCAGGCCTCGCTCCACGCCCACGCCGATCACGGCATCGGGCCGGATCTGATGGATGATGTCCTGCAAGCTGTTCAGGTCGGCCGGCGCCATGCCGGTGGGCTGGCCCAGCCAGCGCACATCGCGCTGCAGACCGCATTCGGCATACACGGACAGCAGGTGCGATTGGGCGCCGTCATCGAAGTGGGCGGCCAGCTTGCCCGGGCGCACTTCGTCGGTGACGCCCAGTCGCATCGGCATCAGCGTGCGCTGGCGCATGCCGGTGGCGAACTCGGAACGCAGCTGGCCACGGAAGGTGAGCTGGCCCCGCTCGATCATGGCGAAGTCTTCGCCGCGCAGCGTGCGGTAGGCCGTGGCATAGGCGCGCACGCGCAAGTCCTTTTCGACGTCATCCACATTGGTGGTGGTGCCGCCGTGGAACTGGTGGAAGGTGGCCTCGCCGATGGGTGCGACCAGTGGTGCGGAGGCAGCCGTGCAGGTCCGACGCCACAGGTCGAGGTTGGCGAACCCGCCACCAGGCTGATCGAAAGCCTCGTCGAAGCCGCCGATGCGGTCATACAGCTCCGTGGGCAGCATCAGGCAGTTGCTCTCGCTGAGGCCGTCGAACCAGGGCTCGGGGTTCTCGCTCATCGGCGTGCCGATGCGGAACAGGTCATAGCCGTTCAGAGGCCAGCGGATGCGTTCGAACAGCTTGTCTTCCTGCTCACGGCTGTAGCCGACCAGGGTCAGCCAGCGCTGGTCGCCGCCGATGAACCAGTGGCGCACCGCGACCACCGCGCCGGCATGCTCGCGCCAGGCCTGGCGCGCCTCGCGAAATATGCCGGGGCTGAGTACGTGGGCGCCATCGATCATCACCGCCAGATACTTGCCACGCGCCGCCAACGCGGCCTCGTTGAGCGCACCGCAAGGCGAGGCGTGCTGGCGGCTTGGCCGCACCAGCCGGAATTCCGGGCCAAAGCTGGCCACCCAGTCGGGGTCGAGCGGCGGTTGCGAACCGTTGTCGATGCACAGAACTTCATAATCGAGATCCGCGGAATCGGCCTGATAGGCGCGGGTCAGCGAGGTGAGCGTGCGCGCCGCTTCACGCTGCATGTTGTAGAAGTTGACGACGACGGACAGCGTGAGCGGCTCCGCGACCACCTGGCGCGACAGCGGAGGCGGCAATTTCGCGCGGGTGGCGAGTTTCTCCGGCGAAGCTGGCGAGGTCATCGCCCGGAACGGCATGGCCAACGGCGACGCCTCTTCGTCGGCGAGGCACAACCGCAGCTCGTGCAGGCGGTCGTCGCGAAGTTCGTCGGGAAGCGCTTGATCGAAGCCGCAGCAACCGTCGCCCTGATGCAGTTCGGCAATGTCCGGCCGCCACTGATTGGCCGCAAAACGCATCCATTCGCGGCTGCCTTCGCGAAGCACCAGGTTCGGCGATGCCTGGGTGCCGTCTGTCCAGCGCAGCCATCCGCGGATACGCGCGGGCCCGCACTGATCCAGCGACCCGTGCAGGCCCGGTCGGTGCAACGGGATGGGCAGGATGTCGCTGTTTTCGGCAGGCGCGGCTGCAGGCATCACCACCGGGCTGCCGACCAGTGGCTGGACGCCGGATGCCTCCACCGCAACGACTTCCAGCGCAGTGCCGGGTTCGGGCAGCGTCGCCTCCAGACGAAGCGCAAAGGCGCAATAGCCGTTGCGCTTCCCGGCGGCGACGAGATCGGCACGCATGGTGTCGGCCTCGCCGCGGCACAGCACGGCGCCGTGGGCGCGCACTTCGATGCTGGCCGCTCGCACCGGATCATCCGGGAACCAGGCCCAGCCGTGCACGGTGTGATTGGTGACGCCGTCCACGACCCCCTCCAGCAGCAATGCGGACGGGAAAGTGATTGGGCTGTTCATCATCAACGGGTCTCGACTGGAACGAAAGCCCCTCGACGAGTCAGGTCGACGAGGAAGGCTGCGAAAGCCAAAGATCGCGTGTCCCGGTGCGATGTGCAATACGCGAGCGCATGCTCGACGCAAAATTCACGCATTCCCATCCGTAAGCTTCGATGAATGGATGCACCCGTCGAGGTTCGGCAGGGTGCGCCGCGACGAGTAAGATAGCGGCTTTGCCAGCAGATCCCGCCCCGGGGATATCACGGATCATCATGAACAAACGCAGCAAGCAAGCCCCGCACGGCCTCGGCACCCGCGCCATCCACGCCGGCCAGCATCCTGATCCGAGCACCGGCGCGATCATGACGCCGATCTACGCGACCTCGACCTACGTGCAGAAGAGTCCCGGCGTGCACCAGGGCTACGAGTATTCGCGCACGCAGAACCCGACCCGGATGGCGTATGAGCGCTGCGTGGCGGATCTGGAAGGCGGCGTCGCCGGCTTCGCCTTCGCGTCGGGACTGGCCGCCGCGGCGACCGTGCTGGACCTGCTCGATTCGGGCAGCCACGTGATCGCGATGGACGACCTGTACGGCGGCACCTACCGCCTGTTCGAGAAGGTGCGCCGGCGCTCGGCGGGGCTGGACTTCAGCTTCGTCGACCTGAATGACACCGCGGCGATGAAGGCGGCGCTGAAGCCGAACACCAGGATGATCTGGGCGGAAACGCCGACCAACCCGATGCTGAAGCTGGTCGACCTGGGCAAGGTTGCCGCATTCGCCAAGAAGCACGGCCTGATCCTGGTGGTCGACAACACGTTCTGCTCGCCGATGGTGCAGCGGCCGCTGGAATACGGCGCCGACCTGGTGCTGCATTCGGCCACCAAGTACCTCAACGGCCATTCGGACATGGTCGGCGGCATCGTGGTCGCCGGCAACAGGGAACTGGCCACGCAGATGGGCTTCCTGCAGAACTCGGTCGGTGCGGTGGCCGGCCCGTTCGATGCGTTCCTCGCCATGCGCGGGCTGAAGACCCTGCACCTGCGCATGAAGGCGCATTGCGACAGCGCGCTGGAGCTGGCCAAGTGGCTGGAAAAGCATCCCGCCGTGGAGCGGGTGATCTATCCGGGCCTGAAAAGCCATCCGCAGCACGCGCTGGCGAAGCGCCAGATGCACGGTTTCGGCGGCATCATCACGATCGAGGTGAAGGGTGGCCTGAAGAAGGCCCGTCGCATGCTGGAGCGCTGCGAACTGTTCGCGCTGGCCGAGTCGCTGGGCGGCGTCGAAAGCCTGATCGAACATCCGGCGATCATGACCCACGCCTCGGTGCCGGCAGCCAACCGCAAGCGGCTGGGCATCAGCGACGGGCTGATCCGGCTGTCGGTGGGCGTGGAGGACCTGGTGGATCTGCGCGAGGAACTGCAGCGATGCCTTGCCTGACGGTTTCTGCGCGGGGTTTCGTCAGCAATCCTGGTAACCGGGCCGGAGAGTCCCGCCCCGCATGATCATGATCAACAGATACCGGCTGGCAGACCCGCTGTCGCCATACCGTGCGCTCGTGCGCCATTTCAACCTGATCATGCAGCTCGCGCGCCGCGATGTTTCCGATCGCTATCGCGGGTCGCTGATGGGATTGTTCTGGTCATTTGTCAATCCGCTGGTCATGCTGCTCATCTACACCTTTGTTTTCGGGGTGATTTTCAAGGCTCGCTGGAGCGCCCAGCTCGGCGGACACTTTGCCTTTGCGTTGGTGCTGTTTTCCGGGCTGAACATCAACTCCCTGTTCGCCGAATGCGCCAACCGTGCCCCGACCCTGATCATCAGCAACACCAACTTCGTCAAGAAGGTGGTCTTTCCGCTGGAGATCCTTTCATGGAGCGTTGTCGGGGCGGCGCTTTTCCACCTGCTCATTTCGACGATCGCCCTGTTGGTCATCGCGATCTTCGTGAACGGATTCATTCCCTGGACCGTGGTGTTCCTGCCGGTCATCGTCGCGGTCTTCCTGCCGTTTGTTGCCGGTACCGTCTGGTTGTTGGCGTCGTTCGGCGTATTCCTGCGCGATCTGAAACAGGCGATCGGGATCATCACCACGGCGCTGATGTTCCTGGCCCCGATCCTCTACCCGAAGGAACTGGTGCCGCCGCAATATCGTGATCTGCTGTATCTGAACCCGCTGACGGTGATCGTGGAGGCATCCCAGGATGTCCTGATCTGGGGCAAGCCGCCGATGTGGAGCTATCTCGCACTGTATGCCTTGGCATCAGGCCTGTTCGCCTGGGCTTCCTTCGTGTGGTTCCAGCGTACTCGCAAGGGGTTCGCCGATGTCCTCTGATGAATTGAGCATCCATGTCGAAGGGTTGACAAAGCGCTACGAGATCTACGCCCAACCGGTCGATCGCCTGAAGCAGATGACGCTGCCAACATTGCAGCGGCAATTTCGCCGGCCCGAGCGCGCCTATTTCAAGGAGTTCTGGGCACTGCGTGGCGTCGATTTCGACGTGCGTCGTGGCGAGACGGTCGGCATCGTCGGGCGCAATGGTTCGGGCAAATCAACGCTGTTGCAGATCATCTGCGGGACCGTTACGCCGACAGCCGGTAGTGTGGACGTGCGTGGCCGGATTGCCGCGCTGCTCGAGCTCGGCTCGGGCTTCAACCCGGAGTTCACGGGGCGCGAAAACGCCTATCTAAATGCCACGGTGCTCGGTCTGAGCCGAGAAGAGATTGACGCCAGGTTCGATGATATCGCCGCGTTTGCCGACATCGGCGAGTTCATTGAGCAGCCGGTCAAGACCTATTCCAGCGGCATGTACATCCGCCTGGCATTCGCGGTAGCGGTCAGTGTCGAGCCCGAGATACTGGTCGTGGACGAGGCTCTTTCGGTCGGTGACGAGCTGTTCCAGCGGAAGTGCTTTTCCCGCATTGAAGCGATACGCGACAAGGGGGCCACGATCCTCTTCGTTTCCCATTCGGCGGGAGCGGTCATCGAGTTGTGCGATCGCGCCGTATTGATGGATGCCGGCGAAATGCTGGCGCAGGGCCGACCCAAGGAGATCATCAATCGCTATCACAAGCTCCTGTATTCGCCGACGGATCAGGCAGCAGCGATACGCGAGGAAATCCGTCGCAACAGCCATGCGCCGGAGTCACGTGGCGCGATTGGCGGCGGGTCATCGGAAGTTGTCGTTTCGGAGCGTGCGCAGGAAACCTTCGACGCTGACCTGAAACCTTCGAGCACGGTGGAATTCGCGCCGCGCGGCGCTCACATAAGCGATGCCATGCTGCTGACGGAGGCGGGGCGCCAGGTCAACGGACTGGTGCGCGGCAGGCGCTATCGGTTCTGTTACAAGGTCAGCTTCAGCAAGGCGCTGTTCAAGGTCCGTTTTGGCTGCCTGATCAAGAGCGTCACCGGCCTTCACATATGCGGCACCCTATCCGAGGCCACCATCCAGGATGGGGTGATGGTTGAACGCGTGGGAGAGCATGCCGTCGTCGAATTCCTGTTTGATTGCATGCTCAATCCCGGTGTCTATTTCATGAATGCGGGCGTGTTTGGTGTGGAAGAAGAGGCAGAGACGCTGCTGCACCGCATCGCGGACGCCATCGCGTTTCGGGTTCTTCCCGTAGAGGACAACAAGTCGACGGAGATGGTTGACTTCAATGTCGAGCCGCGAGTGACGTTCCATGTATGACGCATTCACCAATCTCCTGATCGCCTGCCCGAATGACGGAGGCCTGTTTCTCCTCCATCAAGGGACGACATACAAGCTCGATGGCCTGGACACGACCGGCTTCGTGATTCGTGGGAGGCAGATGTTGCGGGGACTCCAGCCCGCGCGACTGGTGCGATACGCGGACGGTGAGGAATGCGGCGTGACGTCCGGAGAAGACTTCGGTGACATTCATGATGTGCTGCTGGAAGAGCAGTTTCATTACGTGGTGAAAACCGACGACAACGAGATCGTCAAACTGGATGAACGGGGGCAGGAACGGCAGCGGTGGACGCTTCCTGGGGAGCGGGACTCGTGGCATGTCAACTGCTTGACGCGCTGGGGTAGCCGCCTTGTCTTCAGCGCTTTCGGCGACCTGCGATTGCACAAGGAATACAAGCAGCGGTCCCGGGAAAGTGGTTTCGTGCAGGATCTCGATACCGGGGAAAAGCTGATCACGGGCTTGAGTCAACCGCACAGCCTGCTGGCCGCTGGAGACAAGCTGCTGTTGGCGAACTCCGAGAATTTCGAAATCCGCGAATACGACGACAGCGGCCATCTGCTGCGCTCGAAGAAATTCGATGGATACACGCGTGGAATGCTTCTCCACGGGAACGTCCTTTATGTGGGGCTGAGCAGGTCCAGGAATGTGGAACTGGGTCCGATAGCCCACGCCGTCGTTGTCGCTCTTGACGCCGGAACCTGGGAGGAGCTGGCCCGCCATGCGCTGCCGGCCAACGAAATTTTCAGCATCCAGCATGTGGACCCGGTCGATTTGCCCGCGATCCTTGCCCGCCTTGCATCCCACGCGAGCCGCTTCCTTGGCGAGCAGGTGGCGGCGCTCGAAGCTGGAGGCGCGCACCTCAGGAGATCGGTTGAGGTCGGCGAGCGACGGGCCGAGGAGCTGCGTCTGGAATTGGCTGCACGGGACGCGCTGATATGCGACAAGGACAGGCAGCTCGACAGTCGCGATGAGGCGATCCGCGAGAACGAGCGAAAGATCTACGGTCTGCTCGAAACCGTGCATGGCAAGGATCTCCATCTCCAGAGCAGGGAAGATGTGATTCAGGCCAGGGATATCGAGATCCAGCGTCGTGACGAGGAAGTTCGCAACAGGGATGCGGAAGTGCGGGCGCGTGACGAGGCAATCCGGCGGCTGGAGAGCCTGCTGGTCGAGCTCAGGCTCGATTCGTCGAACACGATCCAGCGCAATGAAAGTCGAATCGCCACCCTGATGGAGGAGGCGCGTCTGCAGGCAGAAGTCGTTCAACGGCTTCGTGAAGAGGTGGACGCCCAGGCGCAGCGGATCAGCGAGATGGGTCGAGAGGCGGATGCCGCCTATTCCAGGATGCTGACGTTGAAGAACGAGCTGCAGTGGAGTCAGGCGCGCGTGGCGGACATGGAATCTTCCCGTTCGTGGAAGCTGACCTGGCCGGCGCGGGCCATCAAGCTCGCGTTCGACGCGCGCAGCGCGCGCAAATCGGCCAAGGGCGAACGAACATCGGTCGCTCGAAAGGATGCTGAGGTTTCGGGACGTCGATGGAAGCTGAAAAGGGTGCCCGAAGCCATGGATCCGGGTGCGCATTCGGATGCGGCGAAAATTTCGGTTCCGGTGTCTGCCCGCAGGCCGGTGTTCGACCTTCGCGGAAGCGATTCGCCCATCGTGATCCTCACCACGGCGCACTGTACCTACGTGGCCGAAGAAATCGCGGCAGCCCTGCGGCGGGTCGAGATACCGTCTCGCATCATCTACAAGATGCCGGAGGCCGGCTACGACGATGTGCCCCATTTTGTCGTCTGTCCCCAGATGTTCGAACAGCTTCCGGGCTTGTATGTTTCCTTTCAGATGGAGCAGTCCGTCAGCTCGCGCTGGTTCACCGAGGAATACGTGCGCCGGCTGGAAAACTCTTTTGCGATTTTCGACTATTCGCTGGCGAATATCGCCAAGCTCCAGAACATGGGGCTGTATGCGCAGCAGATGTACCACGTGCCGATTGGGTACCTGGACCAGTATCGGAGCGATTCGACGGCGGCGTCCACAGACTACGACGTGATTTTCTACGGGGACATCCAGAACGCGCGTCGCCGCGAGTTCATCGCGGAATTGAGCAGGGTCTGCAAGGTCAAGGTGATCAACGATCTTTTTGGCGATGCCCTGCATGACGAGCTGGCCCGAGCCAAGTTGGTAGTGAACATTCACTATTACGCGGGAGCGCTTCTTGAGACTACCCGTCTGTGGGAATGCCTTTCGCTGGGCAAGCTGGTCGTGTCGGAGCGCTCGGTCGACATGGATCAGCACGGCGAACTTGCTGATGTGGTCGATTTCGTCGATGTGGATGACTGCGCCGGAATGGTGGAGAGGGTCCGCTTCTGGTTGAGCAACGAAGAGCTGCGTCAGCAGCGGCTGCAACGCAATGAGGAGATTTTGCGCGGACTGCCCAATCAGTTCGATGCCCAGTTCTATCGCTTCCTGCTTGCGACGGACAACATCACTTTCGACGAGTTCTGGAATGTCGCCGGCCGGCACATGAATCTGCCGGGCGACAGGATCTGCCTGAGCCTGCCGGAGTTCGTGCGGCGATCCCAAAGCTTCGATCGTGACAATCGCTTCGGATTCGTGCGCTTCACGGGCCTGCGTCATTGCCAGGGCTGGCTGGGCTGTGCGATGAGCTACAAGCTGATGATCATGCTTGCAAGGCAACAGGGCCTGCCGTCCGTGGCGATCTGCGAGGATGACGTGGAATTTCCACAGGGCTTCGATTCACGCTGGGCTGCCATCCAGGAGCATTTGCGTGCGGCCCCTGATGATTGGGACGTTTTCTCCGGCCTCATGGCCGACGTGCATGCGGATCTGGAAATCCTGGGAGCCTATGAGCGCAATGGCATGCAGTTCGTCATGACGGACAGGCTGATCAGCATGGTCTTCAACGTCTACAACGCAAGCACCTACGATGCCATCGCTTCATGGGACGAGGGCAACAGGGATGCGGCCACCAATACGATTGACCGATATCTGGAACGGTCCCGATCAATAAGGATCGTCACGACGCTGCCCTTCCTCGTTGGACACAAGGAAGAGCTTCATTCCACGCTGTGGGGCTTTCAAAACACCCAGTACGCGAGCCTCATCGCGGCCAGCACCACGCTGCTGAGGGACAAGCTGGAGGGGTACGGCGAAGGTCGTCCCGGTGGTGCGGGTAATGCGTGACCCCCGGCGCGCACATCCAGCTGCCTGATGACGGCCTGGCCAGAACTTCTCCGGCTGAATTGCGCATGGGTGATTGGATCAGCGCGCCAGAATGTCGCTGACAGGGCGTTCTGGCGCAATTTTCGTTGCACGTCGGCCTTGACCGAGAACTTACCGAGGATTGGATGATGAGTAGAATTGGCGTGTTGGCTTTCGGGGCATTGTTGTCGGTCGCGCTGATGGGCTGCAGCCAGGAGCAATCGCCTGCTCCCGGATCCATGGGCACCAAGACCGAAGTTGCAAAGAGCGATGCGCCGCCCAGGGCGACGTTGCAGCTGGTTCCGGGGACGGTGGACAGTTGCGAAGTCGGAGCGACCATCGACCCCGTGGTCAGTTGGCAACGAATCGATCCCTCGATCAGGAGCACGAGGGTGACTACCGACAATCCTGCAAACCCCGAGGAAAAGCTCTTTGCCAAGGCGGGGTTTGGCGGCAGTTCGCGGGCCGGCAATTGGGTCGTTGCAGGCACCAGGTTCCATGTCTACGACGATCAAACCGGTGTGGAGCTGGTTTCCTATACGGTGAAGACCGGGAAGAACTGTGCGAACTGAGGAATGAGCGCTTGCTCATCATCGGATATCGAACGCCGGAGGAACGGGGGCGGAGCATGACGACCGCCCAGCATTGCTTCATGAGTCAGTACAGCCGGGCCGCGGCGCGGAGCCCATGCATGCCTGCTCGGGCGAATGCGCGTGCCGCGACGCTCGTGCATGGCTTCATCGATAATGCAGCGTCAAGGAAAGAATGTGGATACGCCTGTGGGTAGCGGTACTGATTTCATGACGAAGCGGCGGGGCCGCTGGATGTTTCGTCACTTCGATCGGCTGTGGGCCTTTCTTCGCAGTTCAATCACCGTGGAAGAGGGTCTGGCTCGCCGCCAGGACAATTTCCTCGTGCTGCGCATCGCCGCGGCAGCGGCCGTCATCTACGGGCATGCGTCCGCCATTGCGCCATCGGTTGGCACAAGAGACATTTTCGTAAGGCTGGGCTGGGGGATCTACAGTGGCGACATCGCTGTAAACATCTTCTTTCTGATCAGCGGCTTTCTTGTGACTGGCAGCTACATCCGCCAGCGTAGCTTCTACAAGTTTGCGAAAGCGCGCATTCTCCGGGTCTATCCCGCATTCGTGTTGAATGTAGTGCTGCTGGCCACAGTGTACGGATTGATGTTTACCAGCTTGCCATCCGCCGAGTATCTGCACCATGGCGGCGTGTGGAATTACATCGCCACCAACCTGAAGATGTCGTCCAACATGGTCTGGACTTTGCCTGGCGTGTTTGAGGATGGCGCAAAGACAGCCGCCATCAATGGTGCGCAATGGACCCTGCCCGCTGAAGTGCGGATGTATGTTCTGCTTGGAATCTTGGGCGCGATTGGCCTGTTTGCGTCAGTTCGGGTCGCTACCCTGGTGCTGGCGGCGCTGTTTCTGACGGGGCTGGTCCACCCGGAACTTTTTCCGTTGAACCAGACCTGGCTCCGGCTGGCGGGGTACTTCATGCTGGGTGTATGCATATATCTGCATCGCGCCAGCATTCGGGTCAGCCTGGAACTGGTGGTAGCGCTTGTGCTGGCCGCGGTGCTGGTGCGGCATTTGCCGCCCTACCCGATGGTTTTCGCACTGGCCCTGGCTGGTGTGGTGGGGTTCATTGCCTATCTGATGCCCCCGTGGCGCTGGCTGGAACGCTTTGGTGATCCGTCCTATGGAATCTATCTTTGGGGCTGGCCGTGCCAGCAGGCAGTTGCCCATATCTTCCCGGGCGCGGGACTGACTCTGCACGTGGGTTCGTCGTTGGCAATGGCGACGGTAATGGGATACGGGTCGTGGACGTTGCTTGAGAAGCAAATGCTGCGCCTGAAATGATGCTCGCAGCGGGCTTCTGTCGGAACCGACCGAAACTTCCGCCGGGCTGCGCGAACGGACTCTGTCGCTCCAGCTGACATCGACGTAGCCTGCGAGCCTTCGCAGCCAGGACCAGGGGGATTTGCGGAAGTTGTCGTTCTGCGGCGTCGCGCAATCAGCGCCGGATCGAGCTGGTCCGGCATGGTTGAAGGGGCTCGAATCGACCTGCCACGGCGCTGTGGCTTGGCTTTGCATTTGTCACAGCGTGGCTTCCCAGTCACCCTTCCTTGCCGTCGAATTTGGATGCGACCTTGCGGGGTTGGAGGCAGGAGCGTCAAAAGGAACGGTTGACGACGCTTCGAAAGGAGCATGCCGGACGAAGTCGGCCCGCGGAAAGATTCCATTTCACGCAGACGGATGCATCTGTGGTCGCAGGCATCCTTCCCCCAGGGGGCTTGTTGCGATTGAGCGCTGATCAATCGGGCGTGGCCGTCCCCTGACTACGTTGACTGCACGGTTCCGTGGTCATGGTTCTTCTCGCCAGGAGCGCGCCATTGCCGTCTCGAAGTGAAAGGGATGACCCGTCAAACATCCACTTGCCTGTATCGGCTTGTCCACTGGTTCCGCCGCCGGTCCACAGCGTCTCCGGCAAGCCAACCCCATTCACGTAGATGCTTATGGGTTTGGGAGTCGTTGCCGGGACGCTCCACCTGACATGGACAGCCACGCGGGTGCCCTGGCATTCGGAAAAGTGTTGCGGACTCAGATCGAATTCCACGCGATGACAACCGGAGAGGAGAGCCGCGGTGGAAAACGCGAAAGCGGACCATTTCCATGCACTCACGGGTTGGTCACCCCGGTTGCGGCGCAGAACGACTGCCTTGCGCTTTCCTTGACATTCCCGGGCATCGCCTCACCTCGCAGGTAAAGTCTCGAAAGGGATTCGATGCCTTCGAGAGTTTCCCTGTCCAGCGATGCCATTCGGCGCTCTGCCTGGTGCCGCTGCGCCTTCTGGATCATGGCGTAGTAATCGTTTCCCTGGCCTGCAAAGCTGCATAGGATCGTGCCGCCGGTCATCCAGGAGTAAATGGGTTGGCCTGGCATCTTGAGCCCAAGGTTCGACACCATGACCCACGGCACCATTTGGGTCGATGCCGGTTGATGGTCGTCAAATCCGCCCGCGGCGGTATAGACCTTCGAAAAGCCGGGGAGATGGTCCCCGTAGAAGACGAGAATATACGGACGCTTTCGTCGCTCGAGGTAATCCCAGAGACGCCCAAGTTCGTGGTCGGCGTGGTGGATGTGATACGCGTAGTTGCGGTATTCCTTGGCGGCATTTTCCGGCCACGTCGACGGAACCGGGATGGAATCACGCATGGCCTTGTCCAGAACGGGATTTTCCAGGTAAGGGCCGTGACCCTCCATGCTTATCCCCATGATGAACACGGGGCGGCTTTCCCGATCCAGCAGCTGCTCCATTTTTTCCGTGAACGAGGAATCGGCAATCGCCCAGCCGTCCTCGGGCGCATCGGCCGGGAAGTCCTTGCGGCTGTAGAAGGCATCGAAACCCATGGATTGGAATGTCCGCTCACGATTCCAGAAATTGGCATCGTTGGGATGGACGGCGTATGCAAGATACCCTTGCGTTTTGAGCACGCGGACCAGGCTCGGCATGGTCTTGTCGTGGATCTGGAGATAGGGAAATTCGATTTTTGGAAAGGCCGCCAGAGGAACGCTGGTCAGGGTTTCAAATTCGGTGCGCAATGTGCCGCCGCCGAACGTGGGGACCCTCATCTGACCCACCGAGCCGGCCAAGCGCGCTCTCGCCAGCACGGGCAGGAGTCGGCTGGTGTCGTCGATCCCTGCAAGCGTCGAAGGATCGAAGTACGACTCGCTTTGTATGACGATGATATCGGGCTTCTGCGAGGCGACGGGCGAAGGTGCGCCGGCGTCGGGAACCTCCAGCCTGGCGAGACGCGTGATGGCGGCGTTGTCGACAGGTTCGCGCAGTGCAGTGGAGGATTCGATGGCCTGGTAGACAAGTGTGCCCAGCAACCCCGCATGGAGCTCGGAGGCTGCCGGAGCCCATGGAGCGATGCGGAGGACATTTCGGTCATAGAGCTTGCGCGCAGGCGAAACGCCTCGATACAGACCGAAAGCGACAAGAGCCAGAAGCAGAGCGCTCACGATACGGGAGAGTCGCTTCAGGTTCAGCAGCGGGCGTTCCCAGAAATACATTCCACCGAGGATCACCAGCGAAACGACTGCGAACAGGAAGATCCTGGCCGACAGATAGTGGGACAGCAGGTGGATGACGGATGCGTTTACCTGTCGAAGAAAGTAGACGTCGCTGAAGGCGATCGGTTGCTGAAGGGTTTCAAGCTTGATGGCGTTTATTCTGTACACGGCTCCCATCAGTGCGGAAACGATCAACGACGTGAAGATCACCCGTCGACTGACCACGAGTACCATGAAAAACAGCAGAACCACCGGAACGGAGTTTGCGATGAACCCCAGACTTCCCGCGTAAGTGAGCAGCTGGAGATGAAGCGAACGCCTGTCCGTCGCCCAGGTCGCCAGGCAAAGGAGCATGACCAGCAGGACGACCACGGAGCTTCGCGCCAGTCGCGAAGTATGAAAACGGTCGGCGATGCGCCTCTTCAGGCTGATCATGATTCCATGTCTGGCCAACCCGGCCCGGCAAGAGGCGTCATGCATGCATGTCCATGAGAAAAATTTCCTTGAGCTTCATGTCCGCAACGCCCCTCAGCCCAGTGCCTGTTCCAGCTCCGGGATGATCTTGAACAGGTCACCCACCAGGCCGAAGTCGGCGATTTCGAAGATCGGCGCCTCGGCATCCTTGTTGATCGCCACGATGGTGCCGGCGTCCTTGATGCCGGTGAGGTGCTGGATGGCGCCGGAGATGCCGATCGCCATGTACAGCTCGGGCGCGATGATCTTGCCGGTCTGGCCGACCTGCAGGTCGCTGGGCACGTAGCCGGCGTCGACGGCGGCGCGCGAGGCGCCCACGGCTGCGCCGATCCGGTCGGCGAACTTGAAGATGATGTCGAAGTTTTCCTTCGAGCCCACGCCGCGGCCGCCAGAGACGACCTTGCTCGCGCTCTGCAGGTCGGGGCGGTCGCTGCTGCCCTGCTTCAGTTCGATGAAGCGTGTATGCGCGGGCAGGGCGACGTCGATGGCCAGTGCCTCGACCGGCGCGCTGCCGGTGCCGGTGGCGGCGGCCGGCCACGAGGCCGAGCGGATGGTCGCCACGACGGTGTGGGCGGCATCGGCCTCGACCGTGATGATGGCGTTGCCGGCGTAGATCGGGCGCTTGAAGGTGTGCGCGGCCTCGACGCTCATCACGTCGCTGACCTGGGCCACCCCGAGCAGGGCGGCGACGCGCGGGGCGATGTCCTTGCCGAACGTGGTGGACGGCACGAACACGTGGCTGTAGCCGGCGGCGGCCTTGGCGATCTGCGGCGCCAGCACGGCGGCCAGCGGATGCGCGTTCTCGGGCCTGGCGACGGTGAGCACGCGGCTCACGCCGTCGATCTGCGCGGCCTCGGCAGCGATCGCATCGGGTGCGTCCGACAGCACCAGCACGTCGATCGCCTCGCCCTTGACGGCGACGGCAGCGCTCACGGCGCGTGCGGTGGCGGAGTTGAGTTTGCCGCCGAGGTGTTCGGCGATGACCAGGATCTTGCTCATGGGGTTTTCCTCAAACTTGGAGCGTGGGAGCTTTATTTGAAAGTCCGGCCATGGATGGCCGGGGCCTGATCAGGGACGATCACAAAAGCCCTTTCTGCTTCAGCGCGGCGACCAGTTCGGCCGCGTCCTTTACCATCACGCCCTTGCTGCGCTTGGCCGGCGCGGCATGGTGGGTGGTCTTGAGGTGGTCGTGTGCCTCGACGCCGAGCGAGCCGAACTCGATCGTGTCGATCGGCTTGCTCTTGGCCTTCATGATGTCGGGCAGCTTGATGAAGCGCGGCTCGTTGAGGCGCAGGTCGGTGGTGATCACCGCGGGAAGCTCGGCCTCGATCACTTCCAGGCCGGCGTCCACCTCGCGCGTCACCGTGGCCTTGCCGTCGGCGATCTCGACCTGGCTGGCGAAGGTGGCTTGGGGGCGATCCCACAGCGCGGCCAGCATCTGGCCGGTCTGGTTGGCGTCGTCGTCGATCGCCTGCTTGCCCAGGATCACCAGGCCCGGCTGCTCCTTCTCGACCAGCTTCAGGAACACGCGGGCGGCGGTCAGCGGCTGCACGGCATCGGCGGTGGTCACGTGGATGGCGCGATTGGCGCCCATCGCCAGGCCGTTGCGCAGGTGCGCGGTGAGATCGGCCGGGCCGATGCCGACCACGATCACCTCGTCGGCGACGCCTTTCTCGCGCAGCCGCAGCGCCTCTTCCAGCGCAATGTCGTCGAACGGATTGGCCGAGAGCTTCACGCCGTCGGTGACCACGCCGCTGCCGTCGGGTTTGACCTGGATGCGCACGTTGTAATCAACGACGCGCTTGTAGCCGACCAGAATTTTCATCTGTGATTCCTTGCCTCGTGAACTGTCCCTGCCGGGACCCGGGAACGCCCATTCTAACCGCCATCAAACATTCGTACGAAACGGGCGGGCCTGCGGCGATGCGACGCGGTCTCAGCCACTTCGCCGGGCATAGGGATACGGTCCGGGGACGGTGTCGGCCAGCCCCAGCAGCCCGGCCGCGCTTTTCACGGTGAATCCCCCGCTGCGCGCGGCGAGGCTGAACACCCGCTCGATCGCATGGGCCAGCGTGCCATCGAGCTGGCCCGCCTCCGGCTCGAAGCCCGCCATTTCCAGGTGCGCGTCGAGCAGCGGGCGAAACGCCGCCGGCCGCACCCAGAACATGCTGCCGGCGATGAAACGGTCGGTCTCCACGTCCGGCGCCGCAATGCCCAGGCGGCGGGTGAGGTAGTCGACGTTGTCCTGGTTGGCGCCCCAGTAATAGTCCAGCGGTTGCAGGTGCCCTTCGGCATGCACCACGCCCAGCTCCGCGTCGTCGCGGAAGGCGGCGGCGATGCGACTGGCCCGTTCCGGCGCGAGCAGCTTGTCGAGCAGTTCGCGGCGCCAGGCCTCACCGTCCTGGCGATGGGTGGAGCGCTTGCCGTGCAGCTTGAGCACCGTGGTCACGCCTTCGTCGAGCAGGCGGTTGGCCACGTGCAGGAACGGCAGGATGTCGCGCCCGCGGTTCTCGAACACGTCGATCTCGGCGTCCAGGCCAAGTTGACCGGCGCGCTCGCGCACCGCCTGTTCGCGCTCGTGCGCGGTGGTGATCACGAGGCGCCAGTCGATGGTGCTGGCGCGCAGCGCGGCGACCAGCTCGTCCAGCAGTTCGGGGTACCAGATGTGGATCACCGCGCAGGGTCGCGCGTCCGGGGTCGCTTCAGCCTGCAGTGCGTTGCGGGTGGCTTCGAGCCATGCGTGGCCGAGGCGTCTGTCCGGTTCCAGCACCGCGCCTTCGGCCCATTCGTTCCAGGCGTTGACGAAGACCAGCGGTTGCGCCGGAAAGCGCCGTCGCGCGGTGGCCACCGCATGACGCAACCAGTCGCGGTAGCCGCGTGGCGAGGCATGCGCGAACACCCGGCCGCGCCCGCTGCGCCGCGGCTCGTTGTCCCAGCCCGGGTTGACCGCGGGATAGCGCGGATACGGCGGATCGGCTTGCGCCATCGACTGCCGGGCCAGTTCGCGCCAGTCATGCACGTCGCCGTGATAGTCCGGATTGAGCAGGCGTTGCCTGGCCGTGATCGGGTCGAGCGTGGTGTTGTTCGGCGGGAATTCGACGGCGGCATCGAAACCGATCGTGCGCGGATCGACGCGATCGAAACTCTGCACGTATGCCAGCTGGATCTCGCCGATGCCGTTGACGCGGCACCACTCGCGCCAGCGCGCGGCGGTGGCCTTGGCGTCCGGCAGCAAGCCGGGCCGATAGACCAGCAACAGCGGCTTGCCGTCCACGCGCAGATAACGCGGGTCGGCGAGATAGCGTGCGACATGCGCGATGAAGGCAAGGTCGTCCGCGGCGCTGTGTTGCTGGCCGATCAGGACATCGTCCGCACGACCGTCCCAGCGGCGCGACCAGTTCTCGTTCGCCCAGCACAGGCACAGCGGCAGATCGAGCGCGGGATCGGCCAGCCATTGCCGCAGCGGCTGCTCCAGCAGGGTCTTGCCGGCGAACCAGTAGAAATAGCTGCAGAACGCACCGACGCCGTACTCGCGGGCCAGCGTCATCTGCTGGCGCATGACGTCGGGCTGGCGCAGGTCATAGAAGCCCAGTTCGCCGGGCAGGCGAGGCTGCGCGTGTCCCTCGAATTGCGGCAGGGCGCGGGTCACGTTGTGCCACTCGGTGAAGCCGGCGCCCCACCAGGCGTCGTTCTCCGCAATCGGATGGAACTGCGGCAGGTAGAACGCGACCACGGTGGCTGGCAGCGATGCCGGCAGGTTGCCGGCGCGATGCGGCGCGAAGCCGATGGCGCGTGCGTCCGCGCTGGTGCGCAGCCGGTGTTCGACCTGCGAGCCGCTGCCCGCCTGGCCGCGCGGACCGGGCGGCAGCAGATCGGCGTGGTGGTCCAGAAATCGCTGGCGCAGCCGGTCACGCGTGGTCGCCGGCATCGGCGTGAGGCGGAAGCCGGCACGCAGCGCGGTGAACAGGAGTCGCTTGGCGAAATGAGAGGAGGGCATGACGGAGGATCAGAGGCAATGCCGCAGCATCGGCGCTGGAAGAGCGGTGGTCAATCCAGCACCCGGCGCAGGGTGGCGTCGGCGGCCTCGGGCGAAAAGTGCTTGCGCACGTTGTCCTGTCCACCGGCCGACAGTTGCCGCCAGAGCGCCTCGTCACGTTGCAGCCGCAGGACCGCCTCGACGAAACCGGTGGCGTCGCTGGCTACCAGCACGTCGCGACCATCGCCCAGTTGCATGCCTTCGACCGCCACCGGCGTGGCGATCACCGGCACGCCATGGCTCATCGCCATGTTGATCTTCCCCTTCACACCGGCACCGAAGCGCAGCGGTGCGATGGAAGCCAGGCACGCATCCAGCCACGGTGTCAGCTCGGTGACGCGCCCATGCAGTTCCATGCCGGGCACGGCCAGCTCGCGCCGTGCGGCGTCGGGCATGTCGCCCAGCACGTGCACGGTAATCTCCGGTGAGAGCTCGCGCAGTTTCGGCAGGATTTCCGTGGCGATCCAGCGCAGCGCGTCGCTGTTCGGCGGGTGGCCGTAGCCGCCGATGAAGACCAGGTCGCGCCGCTCGTGGTGGCCGCGCCGGCAAGCCTGCACGGTGTGGATGTTCGACAGCAGCTCCACCCGCGCCCGGGGCAGCAGTTGCGCCAGCAAGTCCCGTTCGTGCGGGCTTACCACCAGGCTGACGTCGGACTGTTCGATCAGGGCCAGCTCGCTGCGGCGTGCCGCTTCCGCCTGGCGGGCCATCGCTGCGCTGCCACCCACTTCGGCAGCGCGGCCCTCGCGCAGGAAGTGCAGATCCACGGTGTCGAAGATCAGCCGGGCCTGCGGCGCGTGGCGCCGGACGGCGGCGATGTACTGGCCTGCCACCGTGTGGCGGCACAGGATCACCGCATGCAGCTCGTGGCCGTGCCGACGCAGCCAATGCGGCAGGTCGGCGACCGCGGGCCGGCACAGCACCTCGCAGCCCAGCGCGCCCAGTGCATCGATTTCCGCGGGACTGGCGCGGCCGTCGTCGGGCAGGAACACGGTGCCCCAGCCTTGTCCGTCGAGCAGGCCCAGGATCGCGCACAGCCGCAGCGAGCCCGAGTCGCGCGCCGGTTCCGGCGTCATCGCATCCACCACCAGCACGAGGCCGCGCTGGCGCCAGCGGATCGCCCGTTCCACCGCCGTGCCAACCGGTGGCTGGGCTGCCAGTTCGGTGGCCCATTTGTCGACGAAGGTCAGCTGGTTGAGGCGCTGGTGGCGTTTCATGCCGCGATCGGGATCGGTGCCCGCGCTGATGCCTTCGCAGTGGATCACCGTGCTGGCCGGCTCGTAGTACACGCGCAGGCCGAGCCGGCGCACGGCGAACGCCAGGTCGACATCCTCGTAGTAGGCCGGGGCGTAACGCAGGTCGAAACCGCCAACCTGCCGGAAGACCTCGCGGCGGATCAGCAGGGCCGCGCCGGAGACGTAGTCGACTTCACGACGCCAGCGGAACGTCGCGGCCTGGCGCGGCTCGAAGCGACCGGTGGTCCAGCAGCTGCCGTCGGCGAACACCAGCGCGCCGGCTTCCTGCAGGCGACCGTCCGGATACACCAGCTTGCTGCCCGCGATGCCGCAGTCGGGGTGATCGGCGAAACACTGCAGCAGCGCATCCAGCCAGCCCGGCGTGACCTGGGTGTCGTTGTTGAGGAACAGCAGGAACTCGCCGGTGGCAACGGCCGCGCCCGCGTTGCAGCTGCCGACGAAACCGAGGTTGGTGGCATTGCGCAGCAGGCGCAGGCCGGCGATCCGGGCGAGTGTCGCGGCGCTGTCGTCCGGCGACGCGTCATCCACCACGATCACTTCGAAAGCCGTCCGTGCGCCATGTCGCGCCAGCGAACGCAGGCAGGCGAGGGTATGGGCAAGCTTGCCGTGGATCGGGATGATCACCGAGACACGAGGCTGCCCGCTGACGGGCAATGCAAAGGGCGCGAACGGCTCGTCCAGTGGCAACAGCGCCAACGCCTCGTCGAACGCGGGACGCGCCTGGAATTCCTGGCGCATGCGCGCCAGCGTGCCGCTCCAGCCGCGCAACGCGATGCTGGAACGCGTGCGTTGCCACAGGTAGCCGAGGCGCTTCAGGCGCCAGTGCAGGTTGCCGGTCAGCGGACTGCCCTCGATCAGTCAGAGGTTCTGGTAATTCGGTCCGGAACCACCTTCGGGCGTGACCCAGGTGATGATCTCGTACGGGTCCTTGATGTCGCAGGTCTTGCAGTGCACGCAGTTGGCCGCGTTGATCTGCAGGCGCTTGCCGTGCGGCTGGCTTTCATCGGCCACCATCTCGTAGACGTTGGCGGGACAGAAGCGGGTGCAGGGATTGTCGTATTCCTCGACGCACTTCGTGGCGCAGATGTCGGTGTCGGCCACGTGCAGGTGGATCGGCTGGTCTTCGTCGTGCTCGGTGGCGGCGAAGTAGACGCCGGCCAGGCGGTCGCGCGGGGCCAGCGTGCGCTGCAGGTAATCGCGCTTCGGTTCTTCCTGGGCACCGAGCTTGTGCAGCGAGGACCAGTCGGCCTTGTTCTTCAGCGTCCACGGCGACAGGCCGACGGTGACGGTTTCCCACGCCGCATTGAGCAGTCCGAACCACAGGCCTTTCTTGAACGCGGGCTTGATGTTGCGCACCTTTTTCAGTTCGGCCATCACGTCCGAACCGCGCAACTTCGCGTCGAAACCGGTGGCGTCCAGGCCGTTCGCGGCGAGATGCTCGGCCGCCAGCATGCCGCTCTTCAGTGCCTGGTGGGTGCCTTTCACCTTGGGCACGTTGAGCAGGCCGGCGGTGTCGCCGATCAGGATCGCGCCGGGCATCTCGCACTTCGGCAGCGACTGCCAGCCGCCGGTGACGATGGCGCGCGCGCCGGCCGACAGGATCGTGCCGTCCTCCAGCAGCGGCTTCACCATCGGGTGATTCTTCCACTGCTGGAAGGCCTCCCACGGCTTGTATTCCGGGTCGCTGTAATCGAGCCCGCTGATGTAGCCGAGCGCGATGCGATCCTTGTCCAGGTGGTACATGAAACTGCCGCCATAGGTATGCGTGTCGGCGGGCCAGCCGAAGCTGTGCACGATCTTGCCCGGCGTGACGCGGCCGGCAGGCAGCTGCCACAGCTCCTTGATGCCGATGGAATAGCCTTGCGGATCGCTGTCGGCGTCCAGCTTGAAGCGCTTGATCAGCTGCTTGGTGAGGCTGCCCCGGGCCCCCTCGGCCAGTACGGTGACTTTCGCCTTGATGTCGATGCCTTCGGTGTAACCGGGCTTGTGCGTGCCGTCCTTCGCCACGCCCATGTCGCCGATGCGCACGCCGGCCACCGAGCCGTCTTCGTTGTAGATGTTGTCGGCGGCGGCGAAACCGGGGAACACGTCCACGCCGAGCGCCTCGGCCTGGGGGGCCAGCCACGCACACATCGCGCCCAGCGACACGATGAAGTTGCCGTGGTTGCGCATGCCCGGCGGTACCGGCAGCTTGCGGCCGCCGTCCTTGCCGAGCAGCCAGAATTCGTCGTCGCCTGCAGGCACGCAAATAGGTGGTGGCCGGTCGCGCCAACCGGGCAGCAGGGCGTCCAGCGGCTGCGGCTCGATCACCGCGCCGGACAGGATCTGCGCGCCGATGGTCGAGGCCTTCTCGATCACGCAGACGTTCACGTCGGGCTTCAGTTGCTTGAGCCGTATCGCGAATGACAGTCCCGCCGGACCGGCGCCGACGACGACGACGTCGTATTCCATGGTTTCGCGTTCGCTCATGGCGGACTCCGGGATGCGAGGTGAAGGCGCAGGCGGTTGCCGTGCGTCGGGGTATGGATCAGGCGGCCATTGTCCGGTTTCGGGCGCTGCGCGGCAACGCGTGCTGCGCCACCGCTTGCATTCACTTCACCGGACGCGGCGATAATCGGGGCATATCTCAGGGAGTTTTCATGAATTCGATGCCGCCGATCGCCGATCTCGACTTGCGTCGTGCCTCGCTTTGCCAGTTGCTGCACTGGCTGGCCACGGGCCGGGTGCAGCCGCGGGCGCTGGCCGATGTCTACCAGCAAGCGATCGAACGGCTGGACCCGGAACTGCATGCCTATGTCGATCAGCGCTCGGGCCTGCTGCAGGATCAGGCTGACCTGGCCGACCGGCGTCGTCGCGACGGCGTGATCGGACGACTGGACGGCATTCCGCTGGCGGTGAAGGACAACTTCGACATTGCCGGCTGGCCTACGCGGGTCGGCCTTCCCGGTCGCGGCAAGCCGGTGCAGGAAGATGCCCACGTGGTGGCGCGGCTGCGTGCCTCCGGTGCGCTGCTGGTGGGCAAGACCAACATGGACGAAGGTGCGCTGGGCGCCACCACCGACAATCCGCACTTCGGTGCCACCCACAATCCGCATCGGCACGGCTACACCGCCGGCGGCTCTTCCGGCGGCGCAGCGGCGGCTGTCGCCGCGGGCCTGGCGGTAGCCGCGGTGGGTTCGGACAGCCTCGGCTCGATCCGCATCCCGGCCAGCTACTGCGGCCTGTATGCGTTGAAGCCGACACATGGCGAAATTTCCGCGCGTGGCCTGGTGCCGGCGGCGCGGCGACTGGATGCCGTCGGCCTGCTGGCGCGCAGCGCCGACGACCTGACCGTCCTGCTGCAGGTGCTGGCCGGCTACGATGCCGACGATGCGCGCTCGCGCCGCCGTCGCGTCGCGTTCGCCCTGCCGGACTGGGAGCCGGGCAACCTGCGCGCCGGCCTGCTGCCCGATCTCGCTGGCGTGGGCGTGCAGCCGGAAGTGATCGAGGTGTTCGAGTCGGCGCTGGCGAAGCTCTCGCATGCGCTGGGCGATCGGCGCACGGTGGATTTTGCCGACTGGGATTTCGCCCGCACGCGCCGCGCCGGTCTGTTGCTGATGGAGGCGGAGATGCTCGGCACCTTCGCCGCCGACCTGGCCAATACCGAGCGTCCCGTGTCGGATCGCTTCCGCCAGATGCTCGGCTACGCCGGCCGCAAGAGCGCGGCGGATTACGCGGTGGCCGATCGCGTGCTCGACGCGGCCACGCTGAAAATGCGCCGGCTGTTTTCCCAGGTCGACGTGCTGGTCATGCCGACCACGCCCCAGGGTGCGTTCCCGCTGGATGGTCCGGTGCCTGATTCGCAGGCCGACCTCACCAGCTTTGCCAGCCTGGCCGGTTGCCCCGCGGTGAGCCTGCCGATGGGGACGCTGCCAGACGGCATGCCGGTGGGACTGCAACTGGTCGGGGCGCGCGGTTCGGATCTGCGCCTGCTTGAACTGGCGGCGGTATGCGCCGCGACGCTGGATGCCGACCCCGCCTACCCGGTGCTTGCCTGAAGAACGGCTGACACGCGGTGCCTGCCGCACCGACGCGGCTGCTGATGCCGCATCGCGAAGCTGCCGTGCCCGAGGGGACGACATGATTGCCGATTCCATCGCCATTGCAGCTGGACGAGCTCGAGCCGGCGGCGTTCGCATCATGCGCGAAGTACAGGCGGCCTTCCGCACCGGGTGACCGTTCCGCGCGCGACGTGTTCGACCGGGCGGGATCATCCAGGTGTTCATGGATGCCTCGCTGGCGGCATGGGGCGACGCGCCCCGGCGGCTGTGCCGCAAGGCACGATCCGGCGCGTTTGCGATTCACCGGCATCGATGCGCGCCATGCAACGCCCGAGGTGGCGGAAGTCAGTGCCGATGCCCTGGCCGAGCAGGTCATCGCCAGCCGGCCGGGCCTGGAGCGAGCAGACGTGGGCTCGGCTTGGATTGCCGGGTGTCGGCGGGGATAATGGCGCATTCCCCCCCCCCCCCGCAAGGCTGCGTCGCAATGACCGAGAAGACCGTACTCAATGCCACCCATCGCGCACTCGGTGCACGCATGGTCGACTTCGGTGGCTGGGACATGCCGATCAACTACGGCTCGCAGATCGAGGAGCATCACGCGGTACGCCGTGAAGCCGGCATGTTCGACGTTTCGCACATGACGGTGATCGATCTGCATGGTGCGCGCGTACGCGACTTCCTTCGCCACCTGCTGGCCAACAGCGTCGACAAGCTGAAGGTGCACGGCAAGGCGCTGTACTCCTGCATGCTCGACGAGCGTGGCGGGGTAATCGACGACCTGATCGTGTATTACCTGGGCGACGAGTTCTACCGGCTGGTGGTCAACGCCGGCACCCGCGCCAAGGACCTGGCGTGGATCGAGCGCCAGGCGCAGGCGTTCGAGGTGCAGGTGAAGGAACGCCCCGAGTTCGCGATGATCGCGGTGCAGGGTCCGGCTGCCCGGGCCAAGGTGCTGGGGCTGTTGCATGAAGTGGATCGCCAGCGCATCGAGAAGCTCGGCAAGTTTGCCGCCGCTGCGGCGCAGGGGCCGCACGGCATGCCGCTGTTCGTGGCGCGTACCGGTTACACCGGCGAGGACGGTTTCGAGATCGTGGTTCCCGCCGAGCATGCCGTCGCGTTGTGGGAAGCGCTGGCTGCGGCAGGTGTCGCACCGGCCGGCCTCGGCGCACGCGACACCTTGCGCCTGGAAGCCGGCATGAACCTGTATGGTCAGGACATGGACGAGACTGTCACGCCGTGGGAGGCGAACCTGGGCTGGACCATCGCGCTGGACGAGGGACGCGACTTCATTGGTCGCGCCGCACTGGAACAACAGAAGGCTGCCGGCGTGCCGCGCGTGATGGTCGGGCTGGTGCTGGATGACAAGGGCGTGCTGCGTCACGGCCAGAAGGTGCTGACCGCGAACGGCGAGGGCGAGATCCTCTCGGGCAGCTTTGCGCCCACCCTCAACAAGGCAGTGGCGTTCGCGCGCATTCCCGCCGGCGAGCCGGGCGACGTGCGCGTCGACATCCGCGGTCGCGAGGTGCCGGTGCGTCTGGTGAAATATCCCTTCGTGCGCGACGGCAAACCCTGCGAAGGGATCTAGGCTGTCGTCGTGCGCGTGCTGCTCGCGGCACATTCTTCCCGCAGGCGGATGTGGCTAGAATCATCGCCTGCAACCCAACCCAATGAGTGGAACCCATCATGAGCGAGATTCCCGGCGATCTGAAATTTCTCAAGTCCCACGAGTGGGCCCGCGTCGAGGACGACGGCCTGGTTCGGGTGGGCATCTCCGATCACGCGCAGGGCCAGCTTGGCGACCTTGTCTACGTCGAGCTGCCGGAAGTCGGTTCGGCGGTGAAGGCCGGCACCGGCGCAGCCGTGGTGGAGTCGGTGAAGGCTGCCTCGGACATCTACGCACCGGTCTCGGGCGAGATCGTCGAGGTCAACGAGCTGCTCAACGACAAGCCGGAAACCATCAACGAGGATGCCTTCGGTGAAGGCTGGATCTTCCTGGTGCGTCCCAGTGACCGTGCCGAGCTCGACGAACTGCTGGACGCGAACGACTACCAGGATCTGGTCGAGAACGAAGACCACTGAGTCCTTCATTCGTCGAGTCCCGACCCGCCGGCCGCTTTCGCGGCCGGCGTCGTTTTCGGGGTAACGGTCTGGCCACTCCGGATGGTTCGTCGTGCCGCGCCGGAGTCATTCGGCACAAGATGGATACCGCGGCATCCTTCGGGAACGGGTGATGCGGATCACGACGAAATCACGGGGAAGTTGGCGCGGAGTTCCCGCCAGGATTTTCATCGGCAGATCTTCCTCGCGCAGTCGTCGAACGGAACGCGACGACGATCGATCGGTCGGCAAGCGCGTGCTCATGCATCGTCCCTGGTGAGGAAGTCCGGATGCCTCGGCCGGGCGACGATGCGTTCCGAGGCTGTCCGGTCCTGGGTCGGAGTCATCTTCCGGCGCCTGGCAGAAAAGATTTCAGTCGCGTTCCGTTCATCTGCCAGCGGCGACGTCGCGATGGCCGTTTGGTCTTGCGCCGGACTTGCGCATTCGTGCAACCGATTTTCGACTTTTTTCAGCCGCGCATGTCGAAAGCCTTGCAGTACAAGGCTTTCAAGGCATTGGTCAAATGTTGACCAAATTTTGTTTGGACGTATGGACGTCCAATTGAAAGATGCCGCCAAGTCCCGCAGGCCGCATCGCGTGGTGGTTCCGGGCGGATTGCGGCCGGTCGGGCCGGTTGATTTCATGATTGAAATCAATTGACACCAGAAATCTTCAGGGATAGCTTTCGCAACAGATCACGGGGAATGCGTTTTATGGCAACAACCAAATTCATCAAGCCGTACGTCGAACACGGTGAAAAGGCGAATGCAGTACGCAAGATCACTGTCTCGATTCCGCTGCATGTATTGCGGCGGCTTTCTGATTTGCGCACCCACCGTCAAGTGAACAATCTTCGGCACGCTACCAACAGTGACGTGTTGGTCGAAGCGTTCCTGCACGCTTTTACTGGGCAACCACTGCCAACTGATGAGGAGCTGAGACGAACCATGGCCACTGCCAAGAAACCCGCTGCAAAGAAACCGGCCGCCAAGAAGGCCGCCGCCAAGAAGCCCGCCGTGAAGAAGGTTGCCGCCAAGAAGGCTGCCGCCAAGAAGCCGGTAGCGAAGAAGCCGGCAGCCAAGAAGGTTGCCGCCAAGAAGCCGGCCGCCAAGAAGGCTGCTGCCAAGAAGCCGGCTGCTGCCAAGAAAGCTGCCGTGAAGAAGGTTGCGAAGAAGGCTGCGCCGAAGAAGGCTGCCGCCAAGAAAGCTGCACCGGCCAAGGTGGTGAAGGCCACCAAGACCGCCAAAGCCAAAGCGAAGAAGTAAGTAACCCGCGTCACCCAACAATAAGACAAGCCATCGACTTCTCTCCCCGCGGTGCCCAGCGCGGGGAGAGCACTTCGAAAGATTCGTCCCGGCCTGGCCGGGACGCTTCGTTTCCGGCGACGAAAAGTCCGGCGCGACACCCGGGCCAGTTGGTCCGCACCCCGACGTGCCGGCAGGCGAGGCCTCGTTCCCCGGCCCTGAATTCGCGGGCCATTTGCCGTGCTGTCCCATTGGAGTTACCTTCTGCACATCCGCGCCGCGGTGAATCCGGGGGATTCGTCGCTCCTGGGTGTACAGGGGGAAAAAGCGCGGGTATCTGTCGACACTCAGTGAGAGACCATGGATACCCGATACATACTTGATGCGCGCCGGCATGCGCGCGGGGCCATTCGCCCCACCATGATTGCCGTCATCGCCATCGTTGTCCTGCTTGCCGTAGGCGCGTGGTTCCTCATCATCAAGCCGCACCAGGATCTGGTGATGGCCGACTCGGGTGGCCATCCGTCCACGCCGGTTTCCACTGCAACGCGGGCGGCGCCGCCACCGGCCAACGTGGCGGCGATGGACTTGAACCAGCTGCTCGCCGAGGCGCGCACCGCCATGAACGAGCAGCGCTATCTGGCGCCGTCCGGCAACAATGCCTTCGAGTTCTACCTGCGCGTGCTGGAGAAGGAGCCGGGCAACAAGGTCGCTTCGGATGCCTTGCGCGAGACGTTCCCGTTCGCAGCCAATTCGGCGGAGCAGGCGATCAACTCGCGTGACTTCAACGAGGCCCAGCGCCAGATCGATCTGCTGGCCAAGGCGGATCCGGCGAACTTCACGCTGACCATCCTGCGTTCCAAGCTGGATGCCCAGCGCAAGACCCTGGACAAGCAGCAACAGCTGGCCCTGGATCAGGAGAAGGCGGCGCAGCTTGCCGCGCAGAAGGCGGCGGCGGACAAGGCTGCCGCCGATCAGCTGGCCGAACAGCAGAAGGCGCTGGCCGCCGAACAGCAGAAGGCGCAACAGGCGCGCGCGGCGCAACAGGCGAGTCAGCAGACCTCGACGGCAGCCAACGCCACCGACTCGACTGGCGCTGCGGCCGCCGGTGCGGATCAGTCCGGCGCGACCGGGACCAACGCCGCCGCCGTGCTGGTGAAGGCGGCTCCGGCACGCTATCCCACCGCGGCCATGCGCACGCGCCAGCAGGGTTGGGTCGTGGTCACGTTCACCGTCGATCCTGACGGCAAGACCAGTGACGTAAAGGTGCTCGAATCGCAGCCGCGCCATGTATTTGACCGTGCGGCCATCGATGCCGTGGAGCGCTACCGCTTCACGCCGGCGATGAAGAACGGTGAGGCGGTTTCCAGCATCAAGCAGCAGCGGATCGAGTTCAAGCTCTGATCCGGAAGTGAGCGATGAACTGGCGGCGCATGCCCTGCATGCGCCGCCTTTTTTTCGGCCGGCGGAAATCCGGGTTCGCGAAGAAGGTGGCTTCCCGCGGCTTTCTTCCATGGCGAGCCAGGTGCATGTCCACACTCGCCTGAATGCCGCGGTCACGGCGCGAGCGAGAACCGCCTTGCGCCAACGCCGCGAGCTCTCAGTGCTTGCGTGCCGGCCGGTGGCGCGCGCGCGGCCGGTGCTTCGGGTTCCTGGCCTTGGTCGGCGCCGCGGCCTTTGCGGGTCCTTCGATTTCGGCCCAGTCGACGTGTGGCAGGCCGAGCAGGTCGTCCAGCACCATCGGCATCAGCCCGCTGGGCGTGGGGCCGGTGGAGTTCCACAAGGTGACCACGCCGGCGCGATATTTCGGGAAGAAGCCGATCATGGTGCGGTAGCCGGCTACGGCGCCGGCGTGATAGATCAGGGTTTCACCGCCGTACTCGTACACGCGCCAGCCCAGTGCATAGTGGGCGTCGGCAAGCCGTGCGCGACGCCAGGGCGTGGCGTGCAGTTCGCTGGGCGTGGACACGCCCGGCGCGTGCAGGACGTCGAGCAGCGAAGGCGGCAACACGTCGGGGCGTCCGCCCATCTGCGCGATCAGCCATTTCTCCATGTCGCGGATGCTGGCGTTGACGCCGGCGGCGGGAGCCACCCGGTAGTAGGTCTCGTTCGGATCGAACGGAATCCAGCCGCGGCTGCTGCCACGATGCGGTCGCGCCCAGCTCTTGCTGGATTCCAGGGCGGCGCGTCCATAGCTCGCAGTGGTCATGCCCAGCGGATAGAAGATGCGCTTGTCGACCTGGTGATAGAAGAAGTCGCCGGTACGCGCGAGCACCACGTCGCCGATCATGCTGAAGGCGACGTTCTGGTAGCCGTAGCACTGACCGACGCCGCAGACCATGTCGACCTCGTCCAGCTTGCGCACGAGTTCCTCGTAGGAGGTGTCGCCTTCGAGCATGTTGTCGTAGGTGTTGCGCGGCAGGCCCAGCCGCTGCCCCAGGATGTCGCCGACGGTGGCCTGCGCGGCAGCCTGCATGTCCTTCAGCTTGAAATACGGCAGCACGTCGAGCAGCTTCGTGTCCCAGCCGAGCTTGCCGTCGTCGACCAGCAGGCCGGTGATCGCGGTGGCGAAGGCCTTGGACAGCGATGCCAGGCGGAACACGGTATGCGGCGTGATCGGATCCTTCGTGGTGGCATCGGTGTAGCCGATCGTGCCCTCGTAGACCACCTTGCCATCGATCACCACGGCGGTGGCGAGCCCGGCGACCGCATCGCGTTGCGCGACGCGATTGAGCCAGCGCTGGTAGTCCGCGAGTGTCTGCTTGACGCGTGCCGCCGGCAACTTCTGCGGTGCCTGACTCACGCTGGTGGGCGCTGGCGCCGATGCGGCGGAAGAGGGCGCCGCCTGCGCGCAAAGCGGCGCGCAGGCCAGCCCGAGAGCGCCTGCGACCAGCAAGAAGAGCTTGTGAAACTGCATGGTATTCTGATCTGGTTCCGGCGTGGGGATGCGCCTCAGGGTGGGGAATTTGTCGATGGGTCTGATCATTGTTCTGATTGTCGTCGTTCTGATTGTCTTGTACTTCGTGGCGATCTACAACGGACTGGTGACTTCGCGCAACGGCTACAAGAACGCGTTTGCGCAGATTGACGTGCAACTGACGCGCCGGCATGACCTGATCCCGAACCTAGTCGAGACGGCCAAGGGTTACCTCGCCCACGAGCGGGGTACCCTCGAGGCCGTGGTGCAGGCGCGCAACGCCGCGGTGAACGGGCTGGCCGGTGCCAAGGCCAGGCCGGGTGATGCGGCTGCGATGCAGCAGCTGGCCAGCAGTGAAAATGCTTTGACACAGACTTTGGGTCATTTGTTCGCGCTGCAGGAGGCCTATCCCGACCTGAAGGCGAACCAGACCATGATGCAGCTGTCCGAAGAACTCACCTCGACCGAGAACCGGGTGGCCTTCGCGCGGCAGGCGTACAACGATTCCGTGCTGACCTACAACAACAGGCGCGAAGTGTTTCCCGCCTCGTTCGTGGCCAACAGTTTCGGTTTCGCCGCCGCCGAACCCTTGAAGATCGAGAATCCCGCCGCGCGCGACGTGCCCAAGGTGTCCTTCAGCTGATCGCTGTCGCTTCGTGGCTCACGCCACGAAGCGGGTCCGGGAGTCTCCATGGATTTCTTTGCGCAGCAGGCTCGCGTGCGTAGCAGCAGCCGGCGCCTGGTCGTGCTGTTCGTGCTGGCGGTGGCCGCCATCGTGGCGGCGATCGATGCCGTGGTGTGGTTCACGCTGGGTCATCACCCGGTGGACGGCGGGCCGGCGCGCTCAAACCTGCCGCTGCTGCTCGGCAGCAGCCTGGCGGTGATCGCCGGCATCGGGCTCAGTTCGTGGTTCCGCATCAGGAGCCTGTCCGGCGGCGGCAGGGCCGTCGCCGAAAGCGTGGGCGCGGTGGTGGTACCGGTCGATACCCGCGACCCCGCATTGCGCCAGCTGCGCAACGTGATCGAGGAAGTGGCGATTGCGGCCGGTGTGCCGGTGCCGGACATCTGCCTGCTGGCGGACGAGCCCGGCATCAACGCGTTCGCCGCGGGCTACTCGGCATCGGACGCCGCGGTGTGCGTGACCCGCGGTTGCCTGGACCAGCTCACCCGCGATGAATTGCAGGGCGTGATCGCGCACGAGTTCAGCCATGTGCTGAACGGCGACATGCGACTGAACATCCGGCTGATGGGCCTGCTGTTCGGCGTCCTGGTGCTGGCGATCGCAGGGCGGCGGGTGATCGGGTTCGGCGGTGGCCGCAGCAGTCGGCGTGGCGGTGGCGGGCAGGTGGTGCTGATCGGGCTGGCGCTGATCGTGGTCGGCTACATCGGCTACTTCTTCGCGCGGCTGATCCAGGCTGCGGTGTCGCGTTCGCGCGAGGCGCTGGCCGATGCCTCGGCCGTGCAGTTCACCCGCCAGACCGACGGCATTGCCGGCGCGCTGAAGAAGATCGCGGCGCTCGGCGAGGGCTCGCGCCTGCAGATGGCGAACAAGCAGGAGGTGGCACACATGCTGTTCGGCGAGGCCGGCCGTTTCAATGCGCTGTTCGCCACCCACCCGCCGCTGCTGCAGCGCATTCGTGCACTGGAACCGGGTTTTCGCGAAGAGGAACTGGTCCGGATTGGCGTGGCGATGCAGCGCGCGGCCATGCCAGCTGCGGCCAGCCCCTTGTCGGCATCGGCACCGGCTGTGGCAGCGATGCGTGCCGGGGTCATTCCCGGAGCGGCGATCCCTCCCGTCGTGCCGTCGCTGCTGGCCGGTGCGTTGGCGAGCGCGGGCACGCCGGCCGGCGGACAGTTCCAGCGCGCGGCGGCATTGCATCAGGCGCTGCCTACGCGCTTGCGGGAAGCCGCGCAGCAGCCCGAGTCGGCGCTTGCGGTGGTGCTGGCGCTGACCGCCTCAGCGGCTGGACCGCAGCCGTCGCAACGGCGCATCATCGCCGATGCCTTTGGCGACGATGTGCACCAGGCGGTGCAGGGCCTCGCCGCTGAAGTGGTGAAGCTGCCGCCGATTGCCCGGCTGCCGCTGGCCTCGCTGGCCTTCCCCGCGCTGAAGCAGTTGCCGCCGGCGCGTCAGCAGACCGTGCAGAACACGCTTGATGCGCTGGTCCATGCCGATGGCCGGGTCGACCTCAACGAGTATTGTCTGGCCCGGCTGCTGCGCCTGCAGCTGAGCGAGGCGCAGCAGCCTCGACGTGCGCCGGTCGATGGCGCGAAGAAGCTGCCGGCTTGCCGCGCCAGCGTCATCATGGTCTGCGCCGTGGTTGCCGCGGGCGGTTGTTCCGACGAAGCCCGCGCGCGGCGCGCCTGGCTGGTGGCGATGCAGAGCGTCTTTCCCGGCGAGGCGATCGAATGGACGCCGCCGCCAGCGGCCTGGCAGGCGCCGTTCGAGCGCGCGCTGGACGATCTGGACGACCTCCTGCCGATCGCCAAGGAGCTGGTGATCCAGGCTCTCGTGGCGGCAATCAACGCCGACGACCTGGTCAGCGTGGAAGAAGCCGAACTGCTGCGCGTGATCTGCGCCAGCCTGCATTGTCCGGTGCCGCTCGGTGACGGGGTGAATCAGGCCACTGCCTGACTCGCGCCGCTTCCCGTCAGCAACGCGCTCGCCCGCTCGGCGATCATGATCGTCGGTGCATTGGTGTTGCCGGTGGGAAGCGCCGGCATCACCGAGGCATCGACCACGCGCAGGCCATCGATGCCGCGCACGCGCAATTCGCTGTCGACCACCGCGTGATCGTCGTTGCCCATGCGGCAGGTGCCGACCGGGTGATAGATGGTTTCCGCCTTGCGTCGGATGAAGTCGGTGTATTCGGCGTCGGTGTCGATGCGGCGTTCGGGAAACACCGGGGCGCCACGATGGGGGGCGAATGCAGGCTGGTCCAGGATCTCGCGCGACAGCCGCGCGGCCTCGATCATCAGCTTCAGGTCATGGCCTTCCGGGTCGCCCAGGTAATTCGCGTGGATCGCGATCGGTTGCGCCGGATCGGCCGAGTGCAGGCGCAACCGGCCGCGGCTGCGCGGGTGCAGGTAGCAGGCGTGCAGCGTATAGCCGTAGCCTGGCAGGCGGTGGCGGCCGTGATCGTCGAGCAGTGCCGGCACGAAATGGAACTGCAGGTCGCAACGCTCGTCGCCGGCGAAGCGGCTGCGCACGAAACCGCCGGCCTCGGCCACGTTGGAACTGCCCGGTCCATCGCGGTGGCGCAACCAGCGCAGGCCCGCGGACAGTTCGTTGAGGTGGTCATAGCTGATCCGGGTCGCATTGCCATCGAGCGTGCAGATGTCCAGATGGTCCTGCAGGTTGCCGCCGACGCCGGGCAGGTCCGCCTGCACCGCGATACCGTGGTTGCGCAGGTGATCGGCCGGGCCCAGTCCCGACAGCATCAGCAGTTGCGGCGAGTTGATCGCGCCCGCGGCGAGGATCACCTCGCCGCCCTCGATCCGTTCCGTGCCGTGCCGGCCGCGGCGCAACTGCACGCCGATGGCGCGGCCGTGCTCGATCAGCACGCGCTCGACCAGCGCGCCCGTGCGCACCTGCAGGTTGGCGCGACCGCGCACCGGTTTCAGGAACGCCGCTGCCGTCGAGCAGCGGGCGCCGTCACGCTGGGTGACCTGGTACAGGCCGAAGCCGGCCTGGCCGACGCCATTGAAATCGTCGTTGCGCGGATGCCCCGCACTGGCGGTCGCCTCGATCAGCACCCGTGACAACGGGTTGACGTGACGCAGGTCGGATACGCCGAGCGGACCGTGCATGCCGTGCAATGGGCTATCGCCGCGGCTGTTGTCTTCGCTGCGCACGAACCAGGGCAGCACCTCGTTCCACGACCAGCGCGGGTCGCCAGTGACCCGGGCCCACTCGTCGTAATCGGCGGCGACCCCGCGGATGTAGCACATCGCGTTGATCGAGCTGGAACCGCCCAGCGTCCTGCCGCGCGGCCACCACAGTCGGCGCTGGTTGAGCGCAGGCTCCGCTTCGGTGCGGTAGTTCCAGTTGAGGCGGCGATTGTTGGCCAGCCGCGCGATGCCGGCGGGCATGTGGATCAGCGGGTTCCAGTCGGTCGGGCCCGCCTCCAGCAGCAACACGCGCGTGGCCGGGTTGGCGCTGAGCCGGTTGGCCAGCACGCAGCCGGCCGAGCCGGCGCCGACGATGATGTAGTCATGGCGATCCATCAAGCTGCTGCCCCCGAAGAGTGAACATGGTCGCGTGCTAGGCTTGCCGCGCCCCACGCCGGATGTGCGAAGTGAGTCTGTACCGTCGGACCATGGTGAAACAAGCTGCAGCGCCGATGCTCTCCGCATTGGCGTTCTTCTTCGTGATGACTTCGTATTACATCATCCGGCCGGTGCGTGACCAGTTGAGCGGTGCGGTCGGTTCGCAGTCGCTGCCGTTGTTCTACGGCGCGGTGTTCGTGGTGATGCTGCTGATGACGCCGCTGTTCGGCGCCCTGGTGGCGCGTTTTCCGCGTCGCCAGCTGCTGGGCTGGAGCTACAGCTTCTTCATCGTGTGCCTGCTCGCGTTCGTGCCGGCCTTCATGGCGCAGGACCGGATCGGTGCGCGCGAACTGGGCGTGGTGTTCTTCGTCTGGGTCAGCGTGTTCAACCTGTTCGTGGTGTCGCTGTTCTGGAGCTTCATGGCGGACATCTTCTCCAGCGGCCAGGCGCGGCGCGTGTTCTCGCTGATCGCGCTGGGTGGCATGGCCGGTGCGATCTTCGGGCCGCTGGTGACCAAGCTGCTGGTGCATCTGATCGGCGTCGCGCCACTGCTGCTGGTTTCATCGGTGTCGTTGACCGCATCGATGATCCTGTTGCTGCGTCTTTCCGCCAGCCACGATCGTCAGCCCGGCAGCCAGGGCGACGAGGTGATCGGCGGCTCGTTGTGGGCCGGCATCAAGCAGCTGTGGTCACATCCCTTCCTGCGCTACATGGCCTTGCTGATGCTGTTCGGTGACGGCATCGGCACGCTGGCGTACGCGATGGTGGCCGATTACGCCAAGGCGAATTTCGCCGATGCCGTGGCGCGCACGGCGTTCTACAACAATCTGGATCTGGCCACCAACCTGCTCGGCGCGGCGCTGCAACTGAGCATCACGCCGTGGCTGCTGGTGCGTCGCGGCGCCGGCTGGGGCCTGGTCGTGCCGTCGCTGGTGAATCTGGTTTTGCTGGCTGCGGTGGCGCTGATCGGCAGCGGCAGCGTTTCGTTCTTCGGCTACAGTGTACCGCTGTTGCTGGCGGTGATGCTGGTAATCACGCGCGGCTTTGCCTACGGCATGACCAAGCCCGCGGTGGATGCGTTGTATACGCGGGTGCCGCGCGAGATGCGCTACAAGGGCAAGAACTTCGTCGAGACCGCGGTGTGGCGCTTCGGTGACCTGGTGGTGACCAGTGCGGTGAGCTGGCTGCGGATGCTGGGCTGGGGCATCGGCGGACTGGCGCTCGCCGGCGCGGGTGTGGCGGCGCTGGCGACGCTGGTGTCCCGCCGTGCAGGCTGGTCGCCGGACCTGGAGCCGGAAGAAAGGGTGCGCGCGAACACGGATGCGGAAGCGCCGCTTTGAGGCGGGCTCTCCCGAATCTCAGCTGGTGATGTAGCGCTCCAGATGCTCGATCTGTTCGGCCTGGGCGTCGATCACCGCCTTGACCAGGTCGCCGATGGAGATCACCCCGACCACCGTGTCGCCTTCCACCACTGGCAGGTGGCGGATGCGGCTGTCTGTGCACAGGCGCATGCAGTCGAACACGTCGGTGTCGGGGCCAACGGTGAGCGGGGTGCCGGTCATGATGTCGGACACCGCGGTCTGCGAGGAGGAGCGGCCCTGCAGGATCACCTTGCGCGCGTAGTCGCGCTCGGACATCACGCCGACCAGCTTCTCGCCATGCATCACCAGCAGCGCACCGACGCGATGCTCGGCCATGTGCTTGATCGCTTCGAGGACGGGGGTTTCCGGTGCAACGCGGTAGATCGCATTGCCCTTGCCTTGCAGAAGATGTTTGACCTGGCTCATGCGCGGATCCCCATTCGGCTACGGACGGGCTGCCCGGTGCCGAGTCTAGCGCCGCCTTGGTTCGCGCGTGTAGTGAAGTTGTGAATCGTGGCGCGCAGCAGCGAGCCCATGCCTGCCGCCGGGCTCAACGGCCCCGCCGTGGCGGATGTGCCGGAGCCTGGCCCTCGACGTAGCCGGTTCCGCCCAACTGCATCATCTGCTGCTGGATCCAGTTCGTCCGGCGCTGCACGTAGGCACTGGGCCGGTCTGCGTGCATGCGGCGCGGGCTGGGCAGGACCGCGGCCAGGCGGGCGGCCTGGGCCGGCCCCAGTCGTGCCGGTGGGGTGTGGAAATAGATCTCGCTGGCCGCGCCGACACCGTAGACGCCGTCGCCCAGCTCGGCGATGTTCACGTACACCTCGAGGATGCGCTGTTTGGGCCAGGTCAGTTCGATCAGCACGGTGAAGTACGCTTCCAGGCCCTTGCGCACGAAGCTGCGGCCGTTCCACAGGAACAGGTTCTTGGCGGTCTGCTGGCTGATCGTGCTGGCCCCGCGCAGGCGCTTGCCGTCATCGGCCGCGTCGAGCGCGTCCTGGATCGAGTCGAGGTCGAATCCGTGGTGATAGGGAAACTTCTGGTCCTCGCCGGCCACCATCGCAAGCGGCACCCAGGGCGAAACCTGCTCCCACGGGACCCAGTGCTGGCGCAGGTGAAAGTCCTTCTCGCCATGGATCAGGGCACCGAGCTGCCGTTCCAGCATGACGGCCGAGGTCCATGGCGGCACGAAGCGCAACACCAGCACCAGCAGCCAGCTCAGCGCCAGCCAGCCGAGCAGCAGAATGGCGAGCGATCGCAGCAGGCGACGAAACGGGAGGCGACTGAACAAGGCGGGCATGGCTGGCAGTATAAGGGGCGTTGTGCGGGCGCCATGGCGACCCCATCTCGGCCGATTGAATCGAAACGGAATCCCCGATTGTGGAAAACCTGCCTGTCGAAGACGTAAACCTGCCCGTCCAGGACGTGCTGCATCGCTTCCTGCTGGAACGCGCCGGCGTGCGCGGGGCGCTGGTCCGGCTCGGGCCGGCCTGGCGCGAGGTGGCGGCGCGCGCGGAATATCCGCTGCCGCTGCGCGGCCTGCTTGGCGAGGCGCTGGCGGCCAGCGCGCTGCTTACCGGCAACATCAAGCTCGATGGCGCGCTGTCGCTGGAACTGAAGAGCTCCGGCGCGCTGCGCCTGCTGTTTGCCGAATGCAATGATCAGGGGCATCTGCGCGGACTGGCTCGCTGGAATGAACCATTGCCTGCACCGCTGGCCCTGGACGCGTTGTCCGATGCGATCATGGCAATCACCATCGGCAATGTGGATCGCGGCCAGCGTTACCAGGGCCTGGTCGAGTTGCGGCACGCCGGTCTGGCCGATTCGCTGGAGGACTACTTCGTGAAGTCCGAGCAGTTGCCGGCGCGCATCATGCTGGCCGCCGATGGCGAACATGCCGTCGGACTGATGCTGCAGAAGTTGCCGGGCGAGGGTGGCATCGACGCCGTGCACGACGAGGACGCCTGGAACCGCGTGCTGCAGCTCACCGCGACCCTGGGCGTGGAGGAATTGCTGGGCGTTGCGCCGGAGCAGCTGCTGTATCGCCTTTATCACGAGGAGTCGGTGCGCCTGTTCGAACCTCGGCCGCTGGCATTCGGATGCAGCTGCAGCCGCGAACGGGTGACGGCGATGCTGCGTTCGCTGGGTCGCGAGGAAGTGGAAGCGGCCCTGCTGGCCCGCGACAACGAGATCGAGGTGATCTGCGAGTTTTGCGCGCAGCGCTACCACTTCGACCGCATCGATGCCGAGCATCTGCTCAGTGACAGTGCGGCGCCAGCGGCGCCAGGTACCGCGCAGTGAACTGCTTCAGGCCAGCAGCAGGGGTTTTTCGGCACTGAGCCAGGTGCTGGCCGGTTGTGGCCGGGCGAACAGGAATCCCTGGCCGTAACGGCAACCCACGCGCATCAGCGCCTGGCGTTGCGACTCTTCCTCGATGCCTTCGGCGATCACCTTCATCTGCAGCGAATCGGCCAGCACCTGGATCGCGCGCACCAGCGCCAAGCCCTGGGTCTCGGTGTCGTCCGGCGGCAGCTCGGTGATGAAGGAACGATCGATCTTCAGCGTCTCGAACGGATACTGGTGGAGATAGCTGAGCGAGGAATAGCCGGTGCCGAAGTCGTCCAGCGCGATGCCGACGCCGTGGCTGCGCAGGTTCTGCAGCATCTGCTTGACCTGGGTCGGATTCTCCAGCAGCGCGTGCTCGGTGACCTCGATGCGGATGCAGCGGGTGGGCACGGCGTACTGGTTGAACAGCGCCAGCAGGCGCTGGTCGAGATCGGCCACCCGGAAGTGCCGGCCGGACACGTTGATGCTGATGAAGCCTTCGGTACCGATCAGGCGCACGGCCTGGGTGCACACCTGCTCGAAGATCTGCCAGTCGATCGCCTCGGCGCAGCCGCATTCCTCGGCGATCAACAGGAAATCGCCCGGCGAGAGCAGGCCGCGTTCGGGATGATGCCAGCGCAGCAGCGCCTCGTAACCGGTGACGCGTCCGTCGGAGAGTTCCACGATCGGCTGGTAGAACGGCTCGAATTCGTTGCGGCTGAGCGCGTGGCGCAGGTCGCTTTCCATGTCCAGCAGCGACAACGCCTCGCGGCGCAGGCGGTCGTCGAACATCGCTGCACGATGGCGACCGCCATCCTTGGCGTTGTACATCGCCGCGTCGGCGTCGCGCAGCAGTTCCTCGGGCTGGCGGTAATGCGGGCTGGACAGCGCGATGCCGATCGACGCCGAGGTGAAGATCTCCTTGGTGCCAAGCCGGAACGGCGTCTGCAGTTCGCTGATGATGCGATCGGCGATCAGCATCGGCTTGGCGGTGTCCACGATGCCTTCCAGCAGCACGGCGAACTCGTCGCCACCCAGCCGCGCCACCACGTCGCGCGTTTTCAGGCAGGCGCGAATCCTGCCACCCACCTGGAACAGCAGGTCGTCGCCGACCAGGTGCCCGACCGAGTCGTTGATCACCTTGAAGCGGTCCAGGTCGATGAACAGCACCGCGAACTGTTCGTTCGGATTGGCGATGTAACGCTGCATTGCCTGTTCGAGGCGTTGCAGCAACAGGGTGCGGTTCGGCAGGCCGGTCAGCGAGTCGTGCAGTGTCTCGTACTTCAGCCGGCGCTCGACCCGCTCGCGCTCGGCGATCTGTTCACGCAGGTCGCGATTGGCCAGTGCCAGGGCGCGGGTGCGCTCGGTGACGCGGCGTTCCAGCCCGGCGTAGGCCTGCTTCAGCGAGGTCGCCGCCTGCTTGCGTTGCAACGCGTTGGCGATGTGGTAGCTGACGAAGGTCAGCAGTTCCTGGTCGCGCTCGTTGTAGGTGTGTTCGGGCGAGTAGCTTTGCAGCGCCAGCACGCCGGTCGCCTTGCCGCCCCAGATCAGCGGCACGCCAAGCCAGCACACCGAACGGGTGCCGAAGTGGCTGATCTCGCCGAGCGCGCTGAGCCGCTCGATCTCGGCCGGCGTTGCCAGCAGCGGCTTCGCGTGGCGCAGCACATATTCGGTGGCGCCTCGACCGTGCGCGCGCGGTGGACGCACGTTGTCGATGTCGTCCACCGAATACGGGAAGGTGAGCTGCCCGCTTTCCTCGTCGACCAGGGCGATGTAGAAATTGCGCGCGTACAGCAGCCCGCTGATCACCTGGTGGGTGGCGGCGTAGAACTTCTCCAGGCTTTCGGCGGTGTTGGCCAGTTCCGCGATGCGGAACAGCGCCGCCTGCAGGCGTTCCCCGCGCTGACGCTGCAGCACTTGCTGGCGCAGCACGCGGTTGGCCTCGCGCAGCGCCGCCGTGCGGTCGGTGACGCGGCGGCCCAGTTCGATGTGCGCCTCGCGCCGTTCCAGCGCCGTCTGCACGTGCTGGGCCACGTAATTGAGCAGGTCCAGGTCGTGCCGCGAATAGTGCGTGTCCGGCCGATAACTCTGCATCACGATGCCGCCGACCACGCGACCGGCGCGCAGCAGCGGTGCGCCGAGCCAGTGCTCGCAACTGGGGCCGACCAGCACGAAGCGGTCGCCGAACTGCTGCCTCAGCTCGTCGATGGAACCCATCAGCGGCCGGCCTTCCTGCAACAGGTTCCAGGTCAGGCTGTGCAGCAGCTCGTGCATCGGCACGCTCTGGTCCGGCGGCGGCGGATCGGTGTCGGCGATGTCGACGTAATAGGGGAAGCGAACCGTGTCGGTCGCCGCGTCGTACAGCACGATGTAGAAGTTTTCCGCGTACATCAGGCTGCTGACGATGGCATGCAGCGAGCGCATCATCTCGGGCATGTCGTGCCCGGCGCCCGCCTGTTCGGCGATGGCGTAGAGCGCGCGTTGCAGGCGCTCGGCCAGGGCCAGGCGCGAAATGGCCTCGTACAGGCGGCTGGTCTCGGCCAGCTGGCGCAGGCGGATGTCGGCCAGCCGACCCAGCCACTCCAGCTGGTCGCGAGTGACCTCGGCCAGCGGCAGGTCGGGCCATTCCAGGATCAGGGTGCGCGAACCTTGCGGGTCTTCGGCGAGATCCAGCTGGCCAGCCAGGTGCGCGACCTGTTCGTCGCGCCGGCGCCAGCGCAGATGCCCCTGGACCCCGAAATGGGTCAGCACCAGCTCGCAGATCTCCATCACGCCAGCCGCATCCGCCGCCTCGAACAGGCGTTCGACCGCCGCGTGCAAGGCCGCAGGGTCTCGCGACACCGGCGGTGACGGAGAGGGACGGATCGTCGGTGTGGCGCTCATGAGGCTAAGGCTGCTTCCGGGACGACCTGGTTGAGCCGGGATGACACGCCTTTATATCGTGTAAACCCGCTGCCCCGCCAGCGTCAGCCCGGGGAACCCCCGCGCCGGCCGGGGGTCGAACGTGCTCGCCGAGTCCCCGATATGTGCGTTTCGGCAGCTTTTCAGGGTGTTAGCAAAACGTAAAACGGGGTACACTTGCCCCCAATCACGCTTCTGTTCGAGTGAGTCACCGGTTCCGACCATGCGCCGTCTCTCCGCCCTCCTGCTGACCTTTGCCTTGCCGCTTGCCGCGGCCGGTCAGTCCGTGGGCGCCGACAGCGGGGTGGCCGATGCCTTGCTGGCGCAGCCGGCGGCTTCCGCCACCCGGGCGGACGCGGGCACGATGGTACCGCTGTGGCGCACGGCCGATGGCCATGTGCTGTCGCTGAAGACCGATCGCAGCAGCACGGCCGAAGCCATGGCCAGCCATTCGCCGCTGGCGTTGCGGGTGCTGGACGGCTCCAGCGTGACCAGCACCGGCGTGGAATACGGACTCGGCCCCCGCCTGCAGGCACATGCCGAGGTGAGCGAGCTTTCCTGGACCCATCCGGGGCAGCGTTTGCGCGGCAGCGAAGTGGGCGCCACCTATGCGACCGACCGCTACAGCGTGGGCGTCAGCGTGGGCACCAACAGCGCGCCGAACGCGGGCAATGTCCTGCCGCGCGTCCTGCCGGGTGCGGCGCCGGGCGTGGATGGCCTTTCCAGTTTCGACAACAGCGCACAGCTCAATGCCCGCGGCCGTCTCGCGCTGGGCAGCAAGAGCGGCATCGACCTGGGTGCCAGCGTCGGTCGCATCCATCTGCTTCCCGGCAACCTGCTCGGCGTCGACACGCTGGATCAGAAGGCGCTGAGCTTCGGCGTCGATCACGGCTCGTTGAGCGGTGTGCTGACGGGCCGCACGATGCAACCACAGGTGGCCATCCCTGGCGACCTCAATGCCGATCGCCGCTGGAACAGCATCGATCTGGGCGTGACCTGGCGCCTGCCGTGGCGCGGCTCGCTGAGCGTCGGCGCGCAGAACCTGTGGTCCTCCGGCACGCCGGCCAATACGCCGGCGGGTCCCGAGCCGGACCAGTCGCGTACGCCCTACGTGCAGTACCACCAGGATCTCTGAGCGGCGGCTTTTGCCGCAGCCAGGATCTCACCGGAACAGAAACGCCGTCGCTTGCGCGACGGCGTTTTCATTTGTGCATGGCGCGGGCAGGGCCACGCCGACCTGTTCAGTCCTGCCGGCGCACGCGCAGGTCACCGCTGAAGGTCTCGACGTTGATCTTGCCCTGGCCGTTGCCCAGGCGGGCATCGAGCGAACTGCCCGGGCCGTGTTCGGGTTGGGTTGCCGTGCCGAAGTCGCTGCGCAGATTGCCGCTGAAGCTGGTGGCGTGCAGGCTTGCATTCGTGCCGGCGGGAACCTGCAATTGCACGTCGCCACTCATGCTGTCGATATTGATGCTGCCGTCGGCGGTCAGCCCGCCGTTCAACTGGACGTTGCCCGACACCGTGCTGAGCGTGAGTTTCTGCCAGGGCCCGCCGCTGGCCTGGATGCGGCCGGAGATGGTTTGCAGTTCGACCTGGTTGCCGAGTGAGGGAGCGAGGATGTCGCCGCTGACGGTCTGCAGCTCGACCTTGTCCGCATGCCCGGCCTGCTCGATGCCGCCGCTGACGCTGTCCACCGTCAGCGAGGGCGTGCGTGCATTGATGCGCGCCTTGCCACTCACGGTATTGACCTCGATGCTGCCGCCATCCATGCCGTCGATCACCAGCGGTGCGCTGACCACGTCGACCTCGAGCGAGGCGGCCCTGGGTACATGCAGTTCCAGCGTGGTGGCGGACATGTTGTTGTCGCCGCCCCAGTTGAACCAGCCGCCGGAGCTTCCCTTGGGTTCCACCTTGATTTCCAGGCGATCCTTGCTGCCGGTGATCGCCAATGGCTTGGCGCCCTCGCCGAGGCGGCCGCTGACCTGCACCTCATTGCGATCCCAGGCGATCACGTTCACCGTGCCGGCGACATTGCTGATGCTGACCCTGGCGGTAGCCGAGGCGTCGTGGTGCAGGTTGATCGGCGTGTCGGCCAGGGCCTGGCCGATGCAGAGGCACAGCAGCAACGGAAGATAGCGTGCGGTTTTCATGCTTGTTCCTTGATGTATCAGCCGGACTGGTTGGCCAGTTGGCGAAGTTGGGATTGTTGCTGTTCGGTGCGGCCGAGCAGACGGTGCAGCGCGAGCGAGTCAGGCGCCTGCCGGATCGCCAGTTGCAGTTCCATGCGGGCGGCGTCCAGTTCGATGGCGGCGCCGCTGAGGCGTGGATCGGATGGCTTCCACGAGGTGGTGCTCGCGGCGACCCGGGTGGTCACCATGTCGGCCGGGCCGCGCGTGGCGTGCCAGCCGATGCCGGCGGCCAGCAGCAGCGATGCGGCGAGTGCCGCACCGAACAGCCAGCGTCGCCGATGCGCGGGGGCATGGTTGCCTGCGCTGACGTCGCGGTGTTCGGCCTGATCGAGCGCCGAGTCGATGCCCGCCCAGAGGTCACGCGATGGTGACATCGGCTGGCACAGCTCGCGCATCTGTCGACGCCATTCGAATTCATTCATGAGCTTTCTCCCAATACCTTGCGCAGCAGGCCGCGGGCGCGGTGCAACTGCGCTTTCGAGGTGCCCACCGCCATGCCCAGTTCGGCACCGATTTCCTCGTGCTTCCAGCCTTCGACGTCGTGCAGCACCAGCACTGCGCGGGCACGCGGCGGCAGCTTGCCCACGGCGTGTTCCAGTTCCTCGCGCTCGGCGGCGCAGAACGGCGTGCCGCCGGCGTCGGGCAGGTCTTCCTCGTCCATCATGCTGACCGGATCGGCGCCGCGGGCGCGGATGTCCATCAGCGCCACGTTCACCGCCAGCCGGTACAGCCAGGTGCCGAACGCGCTTTCATGGCGGAAGCCCGGCAGCTTCTGCCAGGCGCGGATGAAGGCATCCTGGGTGAGATCCTCGGCGCGCGCGTGGTCGTAGCCGGCGAGCCGGTACACCGCGCCGTGCACACGTCCCACGTGCAACTGGTACAGCCGCTGGAATGCGCGGCGGTCGCCGGCAGCGGCGGCGC
This sequence comes from Rhodanobacter sp. IGA1.0, assembly GCF_040208325.1. Lineage (NCBI taxonomy): Bacteria > Pseudomonadati > Pseudomonadota > Gammaproteobacteria > Lysobacterales > Rhodanobacteraceae > Rhodanobacter > Rhodanobacter sp. IGA1.0. The sequence continues at coordinate 3,086,799 of NZ_CP157948.1, read as the reverse complement.
GCACGTCATCGCTGTCGTTGGTTCCCGCTGGGGCAGGCGACATGGTGCTTCCGAGAGCGGGGCAGGCGGCGTTCATCTTGCCAGCTTGGATGCGCCACCGCGCGAAAGGGTTTGAAGCCGCGCGGGCAGGTCGTGGCGGCCTGCCCGCGATCGGTCACTTCAGGACGCCGTCGCTTCGCGGCGCGGCTGCTCGCTGACCCTGTCCAGTGCGTCGGCAACCCGCTGCTGCTCTCGTTGCAACGACTCGGGCAGGCGCGGGGCGAAGGTCTGCAGGTAGTCGCCGATGGCGGCCAGTTCGGCCTGCCAGCCGGCCAGGTCCACGTCGAGCAGTTCGTCCAGGTGCGCCTGGTCGAGCCTGAGGCCGTCCAGCTTCAGTTCGCCCTCGGCCGGCAGGATGCCGATCGGCGTCTCCACACCGCTGACGCGGCCTTCGGCGCGATCGATCATCCATTCCAGCACGCGCAGGTTGTCGCCGAAGCCCGGCCACAGGAACTTGCCGTCGGCGCCCTTGCGGAACCAGTTGACGTGAAACACCTTCGGCAGCTTCGCGCCCGGCTGGTCGAACGACAGCCAGTGCGCGAAATAGTCGCCGTAGTGATAGCCGGCAAACGGCTTCATCGCCATCGAGTCGCGGCGCAGCACGCCGACCGCGCCGGTGGCGGCGGCGGTGGTTTCCGAACCCATCGCGGCGCCCATCAGCACGCCGTGCGTCCAGTCGCGCGATTCCATCACCAGCGGCAGCAGCGAGGGGCGGCGGCCGCCGAACACGATCGCGCTGATCGGCACGCCTTGGGGCGCTTCGGCCATTTCCGACCAGGTCGGACACTGGCGCGCGCTGACCGTGAAGCGGGAGTTGGGATGGGCGGCCGGGCCATTGGCCGGGTCATATGGACGCCCCTGCCAGTCGGTGACCGGCGTGCCGGGCAGGCCTTCCCACCACGGCTGGTTGTCGGCGGTGACCGCGACGTTGGTGAAGATGGTGTCGTGCGAAATGCTCTTCAGTGCGTTCGGGTTGGTGGCGTTGCTGGTGCCCGGCGCCACGCCGAAGAAGCCCGCTTCCGGGTTGATCGCGTACAGCCGTCCATCTGCGCCGGGACGCATCCAGCAGATGTCATCGCCCACCGTCCACACCTTCCAGCCGGCCTGGCGGTAGCCTTCCGGCGGAATCAGCATGGCGAGGTTGGTCTTGCCGCAGGCAGACGGGAAGGCGGCGGCGACGTAGTGCGTTTCGCCCTGCGGGTTCTCGATGCCCACGATCAGCATGTGCTCGGCCAGCCAGCCTTCCGTGCGGGCCTGGTTCGAGGCGATGCGCAGCGCGTGGCATTTCTTCCCCAGCAGGGCGTTGCCGCCGTAGCCCGAGCCGTAGGACTTGATCGACAGCTCGGCCGGGAAGTGCATGATCCAGCGGCGTTCGGGGTCGAGCTCGCCTTTCGAGTGCAGGCCCCTGACGAAGCTGCCATCGCGCTCGATGCGGGCCTGCGCGGCGGCGCCCATGCGGGTCATGATCTTCATGTTGGCAACCACGTACGGGCTGTCGGTGATCTCGACCCCGCAGCGCGACAGCGGCGAGTCGATCGGTCCCATGCAGTACGGGATCACGTACATGGTGCGGCCTTCCATGCAGCCGTCGAACAGGGCATCGATCTTCGCGTGCGCCTCGGCCGGGTCCATCCAGTGGTTGTTCGGGCCGGTGTCTTCCTGATTCGGGTGGCAGACCAGGGTGAGGTGTTCGACCCGGGCCACGTCGGTGGGATGGGAGCGGTGCAGGTAGCAACCCGGATGGGTCTGCTGGTTCAGCTCGATCAGGGTGCCGTCGGCCAGCATCTGCTGCACCAGGGATTGATATTCGGCATCCGAGCCGTCGCACCAGTGAATCTTCGCGGGCCGGGTCAGGGCGGCGACTTCATCGACCCACTGCGCGAGCGCTTCCAGCTTGCTGGCCATCGTGTCCTCTTGAGGTTTTTTGAAAAATTGATCTGAAACGGTAGTTTGCAGGCACTGGTATTGCAAGGCTGCATGCAACAAAAAACGGCGCCAGAGGGCGCCGTTCGGGGCTTTTCCAGCGCTTTCCGTTCAGGCCGGAATCAGGGTCGCGATCATGTGTTCGACATAGGCGTCGAACTCTTCCAGGTTCAGTCGCGGCAGTCCCAGGGTGAAGTTGAGTTGCAGGAATCCGACATAGGCGGCGTAGGTCAGCCGGGCCCGGTTCAGGGCCTGCGGCGGCGGCAGGCCGGATTCGCGGTAGGCCGTGGTCAGGAACTCCATCCGGCGCTGCGACACCCGCGCCATCACCGGCACCACCTGGGGGTGATCCAGCGCTTTCAGCAGCGCGGCGTACACGCGGTGCGGCTGCAGTTCGTGGGCGACCCGACGGAACAGTTCCGGCAGCCGCTTGCGCGGGTCGCTGATCTGTTCGATCTGCCCCAGCACTTCGCGCTCGCCGTACTGTTCCCAGCGTTCCAGTGCCGCATGCAGCAGCGCTTCACGGGTGCGGAAATGCCAGTAGAAGCTGCCCTTGGTGACGCCGAGTTGGCGGGCGAGAGCTTCCACCGCCAGCGCGCCCACGCCTTGTTCGGCGATCAGCTGCAGGGCGGCAAGTTCCCAATCTTCGGCGGACAGCCGGGTACGTTCTGGCTTGCTGCTGACATTCATGTCCGTATGGTAGCCAGACGCCGTGCATTTGTAATGTGTGGGGCCGCGGAGCCCGGGCGCGGGCTCCGCGGCCCACGCTGGCGGCACGGTTGACGAGGTTCGCCGAGGCAATCCATACTCATACGTATGGTTCAGAGTGATCGCCACGCCGCTGCCTGCTCCCGCTTCCCCGTCGCCGACCTGGATCTGGCGGTGGAGATCCGCCATGCCGATGGCGATCCCGGCTTGCTGTTTGCCCACGGTTTCGGCCAGACCCGCCATGCCTGGACGGGCGCAGCGATGGCACTGGCCGAGGCGGGTTGCCGCTGCGTGACGTTCGACAGCCGTGGTCATGGCGAAAGCGATCGCGTTCCCCACGGGGCCGGCTATCACATGGACCAGTTCGCCGATGACCTGCTGCGCCTGGCCCATGCACAACCGCAGCCGCCGATCCTGGTAGGCGCGTCGATGGGCGGTCTGCTCGGCATGGTGCTGGCCGGCGAGATCCATCCTTCGCCGTTTCGCGCCCTGGTGCTGGTCGACATCACCCCGCGCTGGGAAACCGCCGGCGTGGAACGCATCCTGGCCTTCATGCAGGCGCACCCGGACGGCTTCGACAACTATGCCGATGCGGCCGAGCAGATCGCCGCATACCTGCCGCAGCGACGCGAGCGCAAGAGCGAACAGCAGCTGCGCCCGTTGTTGCGCGAAGGTGCCGACGGTCGGCTGCGCTGGCATTGGGACCCGGCCCTGCTGGCGGGCGATCTGGTGCAGGAAAGCGAGCGCTATCAGCCTCGCCTGCAGGCCGCCGCGATGAAGATTTCCGTGCCCGTGCTGCTGCTGTCCGGCGCCCGCAGCGACGTGGTGTCGCGTGCCACGGTCGACGAGTTCCTGCAACTGGTGCCGCACGCCGAACACGTCGAGTTGCCGCACGCCACGCACATGGTGGCCGGTGACGCGAACGATGCCTTCACGCGCGAGGTCGTGCGCTTCGTGCAGAGTCTTGATTCATTACCCGTCGGCCGGCTCGCCGCCGCCGTTCAATCGCAATGAGGTGTTGAGATGTCCGTGCTACTGACCCTGCTGGCGGCGCTGATTGCCACCGGCGCCTGCGCCTACCATCGCACCAGCCTGCGTACGTGGGCGATCGCCACCATCGTCACCACGCTGGTGGTCGGCCTGCTGGTGCATGCGCCGTGGACCACGGCGATCTTGCTGATCATCGAACTGGCGATCGCCGTGCCGCTGCTGCTGGTCGACTTCCGCCGCAGGCAGATCAGCGCGCCGCTGCTGAAGATGTTCGCCAAGGTCACGCCGAAACTGTCCGAGACCGAGCAGACCGCGCTGGAAGCGGGCACGGTGGGCTTCGAGGGCGAGCTGTTCTCCGGCAAGCCGGACTGGCACGAGCTGCTGAAGCAGCCGAAGCCGGAGCTCAGCGTGGAAGAGCAGGCTTTCATGGACGGCCCGGTGGAACAGTTGTGCGCGATGATCGACGACTGGCAGATCACCCACGAGCTGGCCGATCTGCCGCCGAACGTGTGGGACTTCATCAAGAAGAACCGCTTCTTCGGCATGATCATCCCTAAGCAGTACGGCGGCCTGCAGTTCTCCGCGCTGGCGCATTCGGCGGTGCTGCAGAAGCTCAACAGCATGTCGGCCACGGTCGCCTCGACGGTGGCCGTGCCGAACTCGCTGGGGCCGGCCGAACTGCTGCTGCACTACGGCAGCGACGAGCAGAAGAATCATTACCTGCCGCGGCTTGCCGTGGGTGAGGAAATCCCGTGTTTCGCGCTGACCGGCCCGTACGCCGGTTCCGACGCCACCTCGATCCCCGACACCGGCATCGTCTGCAAGCAGCTTGTCGACGGCGTGGAAACGCTGGGCATCAGGCTCAGCTTCGACAAGCGCTACATCACGCTGGCGCCGGTGGCCACCGTGGTCGGCCTGGCCTTCCGCATGTTCGACCCGGAGCATCTGCTCGGCGACAAGGAAGACCTCGGCATTACCCTGGCGCTGCTGCCGCGCGCCACGCCGGGACTGGAAATCGGTCGTCGCCACTTCCCGCTGAACATCCCGTTCCAGAACGGACCGGTGCGCGGCAAGGACGTGTTCGCGCCGCTGTCGGTGCTGATCGGCGGCCCGCAGATGGCCGGTCACGGCTGGCGCATGCTGGTCGAGTGCCTGTCGGTGGGCCGCGCGATCTCGCTGCCGTCCAACGCCACCGGTGGCATGCGTGCCTCGGCGCTGGCCACCGGCGCGTACGCCCGCATGCGCAAGCAGTTCGGTCTGGCGGTGGCTCGTTTCGAGGGCGTCGAGGAGGCGCTGGCGCGCATCGGCGGCCTGACCTATGCCACCGCAGCGCTGTCACGTGCCACCGCGGCCGCGGTTGATCGCGGCGAGAAGCCGGCGGTGCCGTCGGCGATCGCGAAGTATCACGCCACCGAATGGGCGCGGCAGATCGCCAGCGACACCATGGACGTGCACGGCGGCAAGGCGGTGCAGCTGGGGCCGAGCAACTACGCCGGGCGTGGCTGGTCGGCGGTGCCGATCGCGATCACGGTGGAGGGCGCCAACATCATGACGCGCAGCCTGATGATCTTCGGCCAGGGCGCGATCCGCTGCCATCCTTACGTGCTGAAGGAAATGCAGGCGCTGTCGATCGTCGATCGCGGCGAGCAGCTGAAGGTGTTCGATCGCCTGCTGTTCGGCCACATCGGCTTCGGCATCTCCAACGCGGTGCGCAGCCTGGCGATGGGCCTGAGTGGCGCCAGCATCGGCGAGACCGCCGGCGACGCCTATACGCGCCGCTACTACCGCAAGCTGGATCGCTACTCCGCCGCGCTGGCGCTGTGCGCCGACGTGTTCATGGGCGTGCTGGGCGGCAAGCTGAAGTTCAAGGAGAAGCTGTCCGCACGCCTGGGCGACGTGCTCAGCTACCTGTACATCGCCAGCGCCATGCTCAAGCAGTACGAGGACAACGGCCGGCCGGAAGCGGATCGCCCGTTCCTGGCCTGGGGTTTCCACCAGTGCATGTGGTTGATCCAGAACGCGCTGGATGGCGCGATCCGCAACTTCCCGGTGCGCCCGGTGGCATGGCTGCTGCGCGTGCTGGTGTTCCCGCTGGGTCGTCGCGAAGTGCCGCCGTCCGATCGCCTGGGCCGTCGCGTGGCCGCGCTGCTCACCGCGCCGAACGAGGCTCTCGAACGCCTCACCGCCTGGGTCTACACCACGCCCACGGCGAACAACACGATCGGCCGCATGAAGGCGTTGCTGCCTGACGTGATCGCCGCCGAGCCGGTCGACCGCAAGTTCGGCAAGGCGCTGAAGTCGGGCCAGTTCGCCGCGCACGACTATCTGGGCCAGCTCGCCGAGGCGCAGCAGGCCGGGGTGATCTCCGAGGCCGAAGCGGGCCTGCTGCGTCGCGTGCGCGAAGGCGTGTTCGAGTTCATCTCGGTGGATGACTTCGACACCGACGAGCTGCGCGCACTCAAGATCCGTCCGCAGAATTCGGCCGGCCACTAAGTCCGAAAGATCGCCAGGTCTGAAAGATCGCCGCGCCACCTGACGGGTGGCGCGGTGCGTTTCACGTCCTTGCCAGCACGCAGCGGTTCTTGCCGTTGCGCTTGGCTTCGTACATGGCGTTGTCCGCCGCCTGCATCAGTTGCTCTTCCGCATCGGCCTGTCCGCTCGGGGTGTATGGCGCGATGCCGATGCTGGCGCCGACGCGAACCTCGACCCGCTCGCCGTTGACGCGCAGGCTGTAGGGCTCGCCCAGTGCGGCGCAGAGTTTCTCGCACAACTGCAGCGCCATCTGCGGGTCGTCGATTTCCTCCAGCACCAGTGCGAACTCGTCGCCGCCCAGGCGGGCCACGGTGTCGTTGCTGCGCAGGTGCGTGGGCAGGCGACTGGCGATCTCCTGCAGCAGCGCGTCGCCGGCGGCGTGGCCGTGGCGATCGTTGACGCCCTTGAACCCGTCAATGTCGATGCAGGCCAAGGCGAAGCTGATGTGGTGCCGGTTGGCGCGCTGGATCGCTCCCTGCAGGCGGTCACGGAACAGGATGCGGTTGGGCAGGCCGGTGAGCGGGTCGTGGCTGGCCTGGTGGCGCACCATGGTTTCGATCAGCTTGCGCTCGGTGATCTCGCGTTGCAGCTCCTCGTTGCGATCGGCCAGCTCGGCCATCGCCTCGCGCAGTTTCATCCGCGCGGAATGGAGCTCCAGGAAAACGCGCACCTTGGACTGCAGGATCACGTCGTTGATCGGTTTGGCGATGTAATCCACCGCGCCGGAGTGGTACCCCTTGAGCCGGTTCAGGTCGTCGGCGTAGGCGGCGGTGACGAAGATGATCGGCGTCCCGCTGAGGTGCTCGGTGTCGCCGAGCAGGCTGGCCACCTCGAAACCGTCCATGTCCGGCATGTTGACGTCGAGCAGGATCAGCGCGAACTCGTGATCCAGGCACAGCGCCAGCGCCTGGTTGCCGCTGGTCGCCTCGAACAGTTGCGCGCCGCTGTGCGCGAGCAGGCGGCGCATCGCCACCAGGTTCGCCGGCGTGTCGTCGACGATCAGGATCTTCGGCTTCATCGATTCGCTGGTCATGCCCGCTGCTCCCCGCGTCCGGAAGGGCACCGTAGCCGATGCGGTCGTGGTTCCGCGTAAACCCGGTCTTCTTCCACCAGTGCGCTGCTGCCGGGCAGCGCTTGCTGCGGCCTCTCGCGGCTGGCGCTCACGATGGCTCGCTCGTCAGCCAATGGCGCAGCATGATGGCGAGCTTGTCGATGTCGATCGGTTTGGACAGATAGTCGTTGGCGCCCATCTGCAGGCACAGCTCGCGGTCGCCGGTCATCGCCTTCGCCGTCACGGCGATGATCGGCAGCGTCGTGAAGTCGGCCATGTCGCGGATGTTGCGTATCGTCGCATAGCCGTCCATGCCCGGCATCATGATGTCCATCAGGATCAGGTCGGGCCGCTCGCCGGTCTGCAAGGCGGCCAGCGCCTTGTAGCCGTCTTGGGCCATCTCGACCTGCAGGCCCCAGCCGCGCAGCACCTTGGACAGCGCGAACAGGTTGCGCATGTCGTCGTCCACCAGCAGCACGCGGTGGCCGGCCAGCGTGGCTGTCGGAGCCGCCTCCGTCGTTGCGGGCGTCGCTGCGGGTCGCGGGATGTCCTGCAGGAAGGCGCCCACTTCCTGCAGCAGGCGTTCGCTGGAACGGGCGCCCTTGAGCACGATGGCGTCGGCGTACCGGCGCAGTTTCAGCTGTTCGGCCGGGTCCAGTTCGCGCCCCGAGTACACCACTACCGGCGGCATCGCTTCCGGTCGGTCCGACAGGTGCTCCATCAACTCCAGGCCCGACATGCCCGGCAAGCCCAGGTCCAGCACGATGCAGTCGTAGCTGACCTCGGCGATCTTCGGCAGCGCGTCCTCGGCCGAATCCGCCTCATCGAGCTCCACGTGGTGGCCACGCAGCGCGGTGCGGATGGCCTTGCGCGAGGCGGCGTCATCCTCCACCACCAGCAACCGGCGGCGCTTGCCCTCGCCGAAGCGCAGCAGGCGATCCAGGGCCTCGGCAATCGCCTCGCGACTGACCGGCTTGGTCAGGAAGCCGACCGCGCCCCGTTCCATGCCGCGCCTGCCGACGTCGCTGACCGACACGAAATGGACGGGGATCGAGCGCGTTGCCTCATCCACCTTGAGCCGATCGAGCACCGTCCAGCCGTCCATCACCGGCAGTGACACGTCCAGCAGGATGCCCGACGGGTGATGTTCGCGCGCCAGCTGCAGGCCGGATTCGCCGTCCAGCGCGGCCAGCGCCCGATAGCCCCGGCGATGGATCAGGTCGATCAGGATGCGCACGAAAGCGGGGTCATCCTCGATCACCAGGATGGTGACCTGGCCCGGCAGCAGCGACTGCCGGTCGTCCTCGATGGCGGCGGGCAGCAGCGCCGGCGGGGCGATGCGACGGGCTTGCGTCGCGTGGGCGGCTTCCGTCTCGACGACGGGTGCAGTGGTGGCCGGCGGGGTTTCCGGCAGCAACAGGGTGAACTGGCTGCCGCGTCCGGCGTCGCTGCGCAGCACCACGTCGCCACCCAGCAGTTGCGCCATCTTGCGCGAGATCGCCAGGCCCAGGCCGGTACCGCCGAATTGGCGGCTGGTGCTGGCGTCGACCTGCTCGAACGCGTTGAAGATGCGCTCGAGCTTGTCCGGCGGAATGCCGATGCCGGTGTCGCTCACGGTGATCGCCAGCAGCGGCTGGCCGGACAGCGCCGCAGGCATTTCCAGGTCAGCCTGCGGACGGCCGATGTGCAGTGTCACCGCCCCGCTGGCGGTGAACTTGAACGCATTGCTGAGCAGGTTGTTGGCGATCTGCTCGACCTTGCCGCCATCGGTGGCGATGACGTCGGGCAACCCCGGGTCGATCGTCATCTCGAAGCCGAGCTGCTTGTTGCTGGCGACATGGGTGAAGTTGCGCTGCAAGCGCCTGCCCAGCTCGGCGAGGGAAACCTCCTCGACCATCAGCTCCATCTTGCCGGCCTCGACCTTGGACAGGTCCAGGATGTCGTTGATCAGGTGCAGCAGGCTGTTGCCGGCGTCGTGGATGATCTGCGCCGATTCGATCTGCTCGTCGTCGAGGTTGCCGGTGTCGTTGTCGGCGAGGCTGCGCGACAGGATCAGCAGGCTGTTCAGCGGCGTGCGCAGCTCATGCGACATGTTGGCCAGGAATTCCGACTTGTACTGGCTGGCTCGCGCCAGCTCGGCCGCCTTTTCCGCGGTTTCCTGCTGCAACTCCTCCAGCACGACCTTCTGCCGGTTCAGGCTGTCCGTCATGTCGCGCAGCTCTTCGTTGGAGGAGCGCAGCTCCTCGGCCTGCACGCGTTGTTCCTCCTCGGAGGCGATCAGGCGCTTCGACTGCTCCTCCAGCTCGGCGGTCTTCGCCTGCAGCGTGGCGTTGCTTTCGTGCAGCACCTCCTTCTGCTGGCGCATCACCAGCTCGGACAGGCGCAGCTCGTCCGCCTGTTCCTGCGTCTGCTGCAGCAGGTCCTGGGTATGCACGGCCTGGTTGAGGTTCTCCAGCGCCAGCGCCACGATCGGCAGCAACTCGTCCAGCAGCTGCCTCTGCAGGGCGGTCAGCGCCGCGAAGCTGGCCAGTTCCAGCACGCCGATCAGGGTTTCGCGATAGATCACCGGCAGGATCGCGAGATGGGTGGGCACCGCCTCGCCGCTGCCCGAATCGATGTGCAGGTAGTCGGCCGGCACCTGGTCCAGGATGATCGCCTTGCGATCCACCGCGCACTGCCCGACGAGGCCCTCGCCGGGCATGTACTGGTCGGCGGACCGGTTGCTGAGGCGCAAGCCGTAACTGCCCAGCAGGTCCAGCCGATGACGCGCGTCATCGAACGAGTAGAACAGTCCCAGGCCCGCGTTGCACAGCGGCACCACTTCGCTGGTCAGCCACTGGGCGAAGTCCTTGTGGGTGGTGGCCTGCAGCAGCACCTGGGAAATGTCCGCCACCCTGGAGCGGATCCAGGAGCGCGCCGCGGTGTCCAGCGACATCTGCTTGAACACCTGCAGCGCGCGGGCGATCTCGCCCACCTCGTCGCGGCGATCCAGCCGGCGTATCTCGAAGTCGTGGTTGTGGTGGGACAGCTGGGTCATCTGGTCGGTGAGGCGCCGCAGCGGGCGGATCACCAGTTGCGAGGTCAGCCGGATGACGGTGATGCCGAGCAGGATGCCGAGCAGGATGGAAAGCGCGTTCAGCGCCTTGGTGTTGCGCAGGGTCAGGTCCAGCTGCTGGTTGCGCAGGGCCAGCAGACGGCTTTCCTCGTCGGCCATCTGGTCCAGCACCGCGGATATCTCCTCGACGCGCACGGTGCGCCCGGCGATGTATCCGGCCTGGATGCGCTGACGTTCCAGGGCGGCGTCCGGGGCGCCCGGGTCCAGCCGCTGCAACGGTGTGATGCCCAGATCGACCACCTGGCGTTGCCAGCGGCCGGCCATGGCGGCCACGGCGTCGAGCCGGCCCTGCTGCAGGGGGTTGTCCGCCACCAGCTGGCGCAACCCGCGAATGCGCAGGTCCAGCTCGCGCGTGGACTTCCGGAACAATGCGAGCTCGTTGTCCGACCCCGTCAGCAGAAAGCCGCGCGCGCCCACCTGGGCGGTCTGCGCGGCGCGTTGCACCGTGTCGATCTGCAGCAGGGCCTGATAGGTGTGGCCGGCCCAGCGCCGGTTGCTCTCCTGCGTCTGCAGGGAGTGCAGGGTCACCACGTTGGCGACCAGGAACACGCCCAGCAGCAGGCCGATGGCCAGCATCATCTTGCGCGTCAGTGGCTGGTTGGCCAGCCACGAGATCTTCCTGCGGTAACCGGGCTGCTGCGAATTGTGGGTGGCCATGGCGGTGTCCGATACCGGCGAGGTGGGGTCGCCGGTCGGCGACCCGTCCTCAGGGTAGCCGCTACGCCGACCAAACCCCAACCGCGTGCCGTGGCGAATTCAGCTCCGGGCCAGCCACCGGTTTCGCCGCCTGCCGCTCAGCGGCGTGAGCGCAACGGAACGATCGAACCCCGACGCAGGGCCATCACCAGCAGGCCCACCGTGCACAGTGAACACAGCGCGAGCGCGACCACCGAAGCCTCGGCCCCGAACACGCCGCCGCTGAGCCAGTCCGGGCCGCTGCGGGTGGATACCAGCCAGCCGTCAGCGTCAGTGCCCGAAACGGGGATGCCGTAGATCGTGCCCTGGGTGAAGTTCCACGCCGCGTGCAGGCCCATGCACAGCGGCAGCGAGCGGGTCACGTGGTACAGCAGGCCGAACAGCAGGCCGGCCTCGATCGCGATCGCCAGTGAACTCCACAGCGTGGCGCCGGGATTGCCCAGGTGCACGGCGCCGAAGAACAGCGCCGAGATGATCAGCGCGGCCCAGGTGCCCATGCCTTCCTCGACGATGCGGAACAGCACGCCGCGGAACATGATCTCCTCGCCGATGCCCGCACCCAGCCCCACCACCAGCAGGGCCGGCAACCATGCCGCATCCGGGTTGGTGCCGGTCACCTGGTAGCTGCCCAGCAGGTACATCACGCCGACGATGATGCTGAAAAGCACCACGCCGAACGCCACGCCCAGCAGGCCTTGCGGCAGCAGCGTGGCTGGCGCCAGTTCGCGCATGCGCCGGCGCTCGATCCATTTCACCAGGATCAGGTAAACCAGCAGCGGGATCAGGGCGCGGATGACGAACTGGCCGAACGCGCGTTCCAGCGGCGGTGAGGCCTTGCCCAGACCCAGCAGGTGCAGCACGGCGCCAGCGGCAAAACTCAGCGCGATGAACAGCGCGATGAAGATCACGATGCGCGCACCGGCCGAATACACCAGCCAGCGTTTCCACGGAGGTGCATCGGCGGGCGTGACGAAGGCGATGGCTGGCTGCGGCATGTGCTGGTTTCCCCCGGTTGGAATCAGCGCAGGTTAGCGGTCAGTCGCCGGGTTGCCCAGTGACGACCGTCATGCCGCCGGGAATTCAGACGTCGACGGCCGCCGCGTGCTCGCGCGTGTTGGCGAAGCGCACCTGTGGCCAGCGCTCCTGCGCCAGCTGCAGGTTGACCCGGGTCGGCGCGATGTAGACCAGTTCGCCGGCGCCGTCGATGGCCAGGTTCATCGCGTTCTTCTCGCGGAACTCGTCCAGCTTCTTCTCGTCGTCGCAGTGCACCCAGCGCGCGGTGCTGACGGTGACCGGCTCGAAGGTGGCGTCGACGTTGTACTCGTCCTTCAGCCGATAGGCGACCACCTCGAACTGCAGCACGCCGACCGCACCCAGGATCAGGTCGTTCGACATCAGGGGGCGGAAGAACTGGGTCGCGCCCTCCTCGGACAGCTGCGCCAGGCCCTTCTGCAGCGCCTTCATCTTCAGCGGATCGCGCAGCCGGGCGCGACGGAACAGTTCGGGGGCGAAGTTGGGGATGCCGGTGAAGGAAACCTGTTCGCCCTCGGTGAAGGTGTCGCCGATGGTGATGGTGCCGTGGTTGTGCAGGCCGATCACGTCGCCGGGGTAGGCCGTTTCGACGATCTCGCGATCACTGGCCATGAAGGTCAGCGCATTGGCGATGCGCACTTCCTTGCCGGTGCGCGTCTGCACCATCTTCATGCCGGCGTTGTAGGTGCCCGAACACACGCGCATGAAGGCCACGCGGTCGCGGTGAGCCGGGTCCATGTTGGCCTGGATCTTGAACACGAAGCCGGACAGTTTTTCCTCTTCCGGCTCGATCGTCCGCGAGGTGGTGTCGCGCGGCTGCGGCGACGGCGCGTGCTCGACGAAGAAGTCCAGCAGCAGCTGCACGCCGAAATTGTTCACCGCCGAGCCGAAGAACACCGGCGTCTGCCGGCCGGCCAGGTATTCGTCGAGGTCGAACGAGGGCGCCGCGCCCTGCACCAGCTCGAGTTCCTCGCGCAGTTCGCGCATGGCTTCCTCGCCGATCCGCTCGACCAGGCCCGGCGCGTCCAGGCTCTTGAAGATGGTGGAATCCTGCCGGGTGAAATTCTTGCCCTGCTCGAACACGTGGACCTCGTCCAGCGCCAGGTGGTACACGCCCTTCAGCCGCTTGCCCATGCCGATCGGCCAGGTCAGCGGGGCGCAGGCGATGCCCAGCACCGACTCCACCTCGTCCAGCAGCTCGATCGGCGAGCGGCCCTCGCGGTCGAGCTTGTTGATGAAAGTCATGATCGGCGTGTCGCGCAGGCGGCACACCTCCATCAGCTTGATCGTGCGTTCCTCCACGCCCTTGGCGCAGTCGATCACCATCAGCGCCGAGTCCACCGCGGTCAGCACGCGGTAGGTGTCCTCGGAGAAGTCCGCGTGTCCCGGCGTGTCGAGCAGGTTGACGATCTTGCCCTCGTAAGGGAACTGCATCACCGACGAGGTCACCGAAATCCCGCGCTCCTTCTCCAGCGCCATCCAGTCCGAGGTGGCGCTGCGCGACGTCTTGCGGCTCTTCACCGAGCCCGCCAGCTGGATCGCGCCGCCGAACAGCAGCAGTTTTTCGGTCAGCGTGGTCTTGCCCGCGTCAGGATGGCTGACGATGGCGAAGGTACGGCGACGGCGGGTTTCCTGGAGATGGCTGGACATGGAGATGTGTCGTTGGGGACGCGAACCGGCAATTGTAGCGTGGAATGCCGACAGCCCCGGCCGCCGTGTTACCCTTGCCGACGGTTGTGCCGGACATCCCGGCTCATCCATACCCCTTGGGGAGTAGCCTGCCTCGTCGCGACGAGGCGTCTTCGTCAACATGCTCGGCGTCCATCCGCCGTGGCGAGGACACCGATCCCGGTTGGCGAGACCAGCGGTTCACGGCGCCACGGAGGTCGGGCGCGTCGTGCTGCCGTTGCGCCTGGCCCGACCACAAGGCATTGCATGAATCCCGTTTCCATCCTGCTGCTCGGCTTCGCCATGTCCACCGACGCGTTCGCCGCGGCGATCGGCAAGGGCGCGGGCATGGCGCGCCCGCGGCTGTCCCAGGCCATGCGCGCCGGTCTGATCTTCGGTGTCATCGAGGCGATCACGCCGGTCGTCGGCTGGCTGCTGGGCCGGGGCGCCTCGCGCTATATCCAGGCCTGGGACCACTGGGCCGCGTTCGCCCTGCTGCTGGCGCTGGGCCTGCACATGATCTGGAACGGCGTGAAGCCGGAGGCGGACGAGCCCGTGGACGAAACCAGAAAGCATGGCTTCGTCGGCCTCGCACTGACCGGCCTGTCCACCAGCATCGACGCGCTGGCGGTGGGCGTGGGCCTTGCCTTCGTCGACACGCCGATCGCCGTGGTTGCCGTGGTGATTGGCCTGTGCACGTTCACCATGGTCACGCTGGGCATCATGCTGGGTCGCGTGCTCGGTGCGATGGTGGGTCGACGCGCCGAGGTGATCGGCGGCATCATCCTGATCGGCGTGGGCGCGGTCATCGTGTACGAGCACCTGTCGGCCTGAGCTCGCGCCGGCGTGGGTGCTGCGCGCAGCCCCACTTTCATGGCGCATGCACGACCGGCATGTGAACGTGGAGTGGCAGCGCGCGTGACACGATCGCGCATGCAATCTCGGTCGCGTTGCGGGGAGGTCACATGGGCACGAAGCTGCGAGGAAAGGCTGTCCCGATCCTGTCGATGGGCCGCGTCACGCCGACGCGCATCATCCCTGGCAGCGCAGCCGCCGTGGCGGTGGCCGTGTCCGACACGACGGTCGCGGGTTTCGCAACGGGTGTGCTCGCGGGCCCGGGCCACCAATGAAGTCCCTGCCGGAAGTGATTTCGTTCGTTCGGGAGCGCGGCAATCGCGTCACCGCGTTCCGCAACTGGTTGCCCCTGGTCGCCGCGTCGAGCGCGATCGTCATCGTGCTGTTCAGCGTCGTGGCGGCCAACCGGATTCGCGTGCTCGACCAGCAGTCGGTGCGCTCCCAGCTCAAGGCCAGCCTCGATGCCGCGGCCGATCTGCTGCAGGTGCTGTACAGAAACCAGATCGAGGCTACCTCTGCCATCGTGAAGGACCCCGAGCTGGTCGCCCTCACCCGGGCACTTTCGCGGAGTCCGGCAGATGCCGGCGCGCGCTCGATGGCCGCCGCCTGGGCGGCCCGGCGCCAGACCCAGTACGGCTTCAGGATCTACGTGCTCTACAGCCCCGCGGGAAAGATCCTCGCCGTGGATGAGCCGGTGCATGTCGGCGACACCTCGCAAGTGCTGACCGCGATGCTGCCCAGGCTCGCCGCCGACGGCTTTGCCGTGTCCGCGCCGTTCCGCGCGACCAAGCTGTCACCGCAGGCGAAGGCCGCAGGCGACCGCGACTTCGTGCAACTGGCCTGTCGCACCGTGGCTGACGGGCCGCAGGTGCTGGGCTACTTCTGCCTTGGCTCCAACCCGCGCAAGTTGCTGTTCCCCCTGCTGGCGGCAGGCTGGCAGGGGGAGACCGGCGAGGCGATGCTGATCGGTCGCGATGCGCGCTTGCGCACGCCGAGCCGCTTCGAGTCGGCTTTCCAGGGAAACCTGTCGACGCCGCAGGGCAATCATGTCAGCCGGTTGTACGCTCGCGTGCCATCGGACCGCCCGGCGACATCGGGCAAGCTGCCGCTTCCGCTGGACAGCGATCCGCCGACGCAGCTGGCGCAGGCAGTCCTGGCCTCGAACGGCGGCGAAAGCTGGTTCATGGACGACTACCTCGACTACCGTCGGGTGCCGGTGGTGGGGGCGGGCCAATGGTTGCGGGAAATGAATCTTGGCCTGATCGTGGAAATCGACGAGTCCGAAGCGTATCGGCCTTCCCGGTTCGCGGCGTTCTGGGTCTACGCCCTGGCGGCGACCGCGGTGACCTTGTTGCTGCTGCTGTCGTATCGCGACGCACGCCTGCGACGCGACATGCAAGGCAGCGAGGCACGCCTCGCCAGTTTTTTCAGCAACGCCCCCGCCTACATGTGCATCCAGGCCGCCGATGGAAGGTATGTGCAGACCAACTCGCGATTCGATGCGATCGCGCCGCTGCTCGACATCTTCGTCGATGCCGCGGGCTACGAAACCACCGAGTCGGAGCATCGGGTTCAACGCGAGCGGCAGCGTGACGAAGTGCTGCGGAAGCGCGAGCCCGCGCGATTCGACATCAGCTTCACCGATGCCCAGGGCGAGACCAGACACCACCAGCTGGTGCGGTTCCCCATCGAGGTGTCGGGTGAAAAGGCGCCAGTGGGCGTGGCCACCGTCGGCGTGGACAACACCATCGAGGTTCGCGCGAGCGAGGCGCTGCGTCGCTTTGCCGACGAACTGGAGGCCAAGGTCGGCGAGCAGACCGTCAAGCTGGCGGGTGAGCGCGAGCGTCTCCAGAAGATCCTCGACACCAGTCCGATCAATATCGACTTCTCGGTGGACGGGAAGATCAAGTTCGCCAATCCGCGGTTCATGAAGACCTTCGGCCTCGGCCCGGGCGACGACTGGCGTCGTCTGTATGTGGACTTGCGCGAACGCGAAGACCTGATGGAGATCATCCGGCGCGACGGCTTTGCCAGGAACGCGGAGACCCACCTGTTTGTCCGCGACGGCAGCATTCGCGACATGCAGGGTACCTATGTTCCGCTGTCATTCGATGGCGAGGACGGCATCATCGGCTGGCTGGTCGACATTACCGAGCGCAAGCGCGTCCAGGGCGAGGTGCTGCGGGCGAGGGACATCGCCGAGGAGGCGACCCGCGCCAAGAGCGACTTCCTTGCCAACATGAGCCACGAGATACGTACGCCGATGAACGCGATCATCGGCATGTCCTACCTGGCCCTGCAGACCGCGCTGGACCCGCGCCAGCGCAACTACATCGAGAAGGTCCACCGCGCCGCCGAGAACCTGCTGGGGGTGATCAACGACATCCTCGACTTCTCGAAGATCGAGGCGGGCAAGATGACCATGGAGTCGGTCGACTTCCGCCTGGAGGACGTGATGGACAACCTTGCCAACCTGGTCGGCCTGAAAGCCGAGCAGCGCAACCTCGAATTGCTGTTCGAAATCGCGCCGGACGTGCCCACCGCGCTGGTCGGCGATCCGCTGCGGCTGGGGCAGGTGCTGGTCAACCTGGGCAACAACGCGGTCAAGTTCACCGAGAAGGGCGCGGTCGTGGTCAGTGTCGAGAGGGTTGCCCAGAGGGGTGACCAGGTCGAACTGCATTTCCAGGTGCGCGATTCGGGGATCGGCATGACCAGCGAGCAGGTCTCGGCGCTGTTCAGGTCGTTCTCCCAGGCTGACAGCTCGACCACGCGCAAATATGGCGGCAGCGGCCTCGGTCTGGCCATTTCGCGCAGGCTGGTCGGCATGATGGGTGGCGAGATATGGGTCGACAGCGAGCCGGGCCAGGGCTCGACCTTCCATTTTCATGCGCTGCTGGGTGTGCAGGCCATGCCCTCGCTTCGCCCCGAACTGTATGCCGACGATCTCAACGGATTGCGCTTGCTGATCGTCGACGACAACCCCGTGGCACGGGAGATCCTGGCAACGATAGCCGCCGAGTTCGGCGTGGACGTCGATACCGCCAGCGGTGGTGGCCAGGCACTGGTGATGATTGCCGAAGCTGCAGCGGCAGCCGGCGGCCATCCCTACGACGTGGTGCTGATGGACTGGAAAATGCCGACGATGGATGGCGTGGAAGCCATTCGCCGCCTGCAGGAATACACGGCCATGACTTCCTTCCCCGCGGTCATCATGGTGACCGCCCATGGTCGCGATGAAGCACTCGATGCCGCGGCGAAAAGCGGGGTTCGGGTGCAGGCCGTGCTGACCAAGCCGGTGACCTTCTCGTCGCTGTTCGACGCCGTGGTCGAGGCGCTGGGCAAAGGCCGGGTGGTCGATTCCCGCGTCCATCGCAAGGCCGAACGCAACAGCGAGGCCTTGCGTCAGCTGCGTGGCGCCCGCGTGCTGCTGGTGGAGGACAACGACGTCAATCAGGAACTGGCCAGGGAGATCCTGGCCCAGGCCGGGATGGAGGTGGTGGTTGCCGGCCACGGCCAGGAGGCGCTCGACATCCTTGGCCGGGACAGCCGTTTCGACGCGGTGCTGATGGACTGCCAGATGCCGGTGATGGACGGCTACGAAGCCAGCCGGGCCATCCGCGCCCAGCCGGCGCTGGCGGGCATGCCGATCATCGCGATGACCGCCAACGCGATGATCGGCGACCGCGAGAAGGTCATCGATGCCGGCATGATCGACCACATCGCCAAGCCGCTGCGCGTCGCCGACATGTTCGCGACGCTGGCGAAGTGGATCAGGCCGGCTGCTTCGTCGGTGGTCGCGCGGAAGGGCACCGTGCCGGCGCAGGGCATCGCGTCGTCCGCCATCAGCGCTCCGACTGCCGGCCGGCTGCCGCCGTTGCCGGGCATCGACGCGAAGGCCGGCCTCGCCGCGGCGATGGACGACGTGGCGCTGTACACGCGGCTGCTGACGATGTTTCGCGACGGTCAGCGGGATTTCGAGACGCGCTTCGTGAAGGCGTCGGAGCAGGGTGACCCGGTCGATCGGCAGCGGGCGGCGCATACCCTGAAGGGCCTCGCCGGGACCCTGGGCGCACGCGAGCTGCAGGCGTGTGCCGCCGCACTCGAGCTTGCCTGTATCGACGATGCGGAGCCGGACCGCATCGCCGATCTGTTGCGGCGCACCTGCGTGGAACTGGACGAGGTCCTGGCCGGGCTGGCCGTCCTGACCACGCACGAACCGGAGGCGCTGGCCGCGTCGGCCGGTGCAGACCCGGAGTACCTGCAGGGACTGATCCAGCGCCTGCGCATCCTGCTGCTCGATGGCGACGCGGAGGCCACTGCGGTGATCGAGGAGATCCTCGGCCTCACCGTCGGGGCGTCACATTCATCCGTCTTTCACGACGTGGCGCGCGCCATATCGGCGTTCGACTTCGATGCGGCGCTGACGGCGCTCGACGCGCTTTCGCAGTGACTCGCCGAACACAGATTCTTTCCCCGGAGCCCTCGGGTGTATGTTAGACAGGGTCTCAGGGAATGCAGCCGCGAAGCAACGGAGACAGGCAATGAGCGAATCGGAAACTCGGGAAGTCGTGCTGGTCATCGACGATACCGCGGAAAACCTCGCCCTGATCAGCGAGGTGCTGCGCGGGGAGTTCAAGGTGAAGGTCGCCCCTGGTGGTGCGCGCGGATTGCAGCTGGCGCAGGCGTCGACGCCGCCGGACCTGATCCTGCTCGACATCATGATGCCGGAGATGGACGGCTACGAAGTGCTGCGGCAGCTTCGGACGGACCCGCGGACGCGGGACATCCCGGTGATCTTCCTGACCGCGATGAGCTCGGTCGAGGAAGAGCGTCGCGGCCTGGAGCTGGGCGCCGTCGACTACATCACCAAGCCGATCAGTCCGCCGCTGGTGCAGTCGCGCGTGCGCAACCATTTGCAGCTCAAGGCGGCGCGCGACTTCCTGAAGTACAAGAGCGAGTTTCTGGAGCGCGAGGTGCAGCGGCGCACGCGGGAAGTCACGATGATCCAGGAGGTGACGATCCGCGCCCTGGCATCGCTGGCCGAAACCCGCGACAACGACACCGGCAACCACATCCTGCGCACCCAGCATTACGTGAAGCTGCTGGCGCAGAAGCTCGCCCGTCACCCGCGTTTCGCCGCCTTCCTGACCGAGGGCACGATCGACCTGCTGTTCAAGTCGGCACCGCTGCACGATATCGGCAAGATCGGCATTCCCGACCGGATTCTGCTCAAGGCGGGCAAGCTGACGCCGGACGAATTCGAAATCATGAAGATGCACACCACGCTGGGCGGCAACGCCATTGCCAACGCGGAACTCGCCATCGGCGAGGAGATCGGCTTCCTGCGTTATGCCAAGGAGATCGCCTACAGCCATCAGGAATGGTGGGATGGCAGCGGCTACCCGAAGGGCCTGAAGGGGGAGGAGATTCCCATTTCGGCGAGGCTGATGGCCGTGGCGGACGTGTACGACGCACTGATCAACAAGCGCGTCTACAAGCGGGCGATATCCCATGAAGAGGCGGTGCAGGTCATCCGCGAAGGGCGCGGAACGCACTTCGACCCGGACGTCGTCGATGCCTTCCTCGGCTGCGCGGACGGCATCCGCGAGATCGCGAACCGCTACAAGGAATCGTCGCAGGTGCTGGTGCGGCAGGCCGAGCGGATGATCACGGACCTTGGCGGCGAAGAGATCGAGATGTAGGCAAGCAGCGAGGCCGCGAGCCGGTGGGTGCGGCAGGGACGCTGCCGGTCTGCACGACTTCAGCCAGGCGGCGATTCGCCGCTGCCTTCCAGGAAGCGGTATCCCACGCCCGGTTCGGTCTTCAGCCAGCGCGGCGCGGCCGGATCATCGCCCAGCTTCTGGCGCAGGCGGCCCAGCACGATGCGCAGGTAGTGGGTGTCCTGCACGTGGCTGGCCCCCCATACCTCGCGCAGCAACTGCTGCTGGCTGACCACGCGGCCGGCGTGGCGCAGCAGCAGCGCGAGCACGGCGTATTCCTTGCGCGTCAACGCGACCCCTTGGCCATCGAGGCTGACTTCACGTCGAGCCAGGTCGATCGCCAGATGGCCGTCGTCATACCGCGGCGGCACGTCGGTCGCGGCGGTTGCGGGATGGTGGCGCAGCAGGGCGCGCAGCCGGGCCATCAGCTCCTGCATGCCGAACGGCTTGGTCACATAGTCGTTGGCGCCGTTGTCCAGCGCGCGCACCTTCTCGCTCTCGGCGTTGCGCACGGACAGCATCAGCACCGGCACCGAGCTCCACTGGCGCAACTCGGCCAGCACTTCGTGGCCTTCGCGGTCGGGCAGGCCCAGGTCGAGGATGACCAGGTCGGGCGCTTGGGTGGTGGCGAGTGCAAGACCTTCCGCGGCGTTGGCCGCCAGCAGCACCTGATATCCCTCGGCGCGCAGGCCGATGTCGAGGAAGCGGCGGATCTGCCTCTCGTCATCGATCACCAGCACGCGTGGCGCGGCAGTGTTCAAGTGCTGGTCTCCGGTGCAGGTGGCAGTGGCAGGATGATGCGGATGGTGGTGCCGCCACCGGCCGTGGGCAAGGCTTCCACGCTGCCGCCATGCGCGCCGATCATGCCGCGGCAGATCGACAGTCCCAGCCCGGTGCCCTTGTTGCCGCGGTCGCCACGCGAGACCGAACAGAACATGTCGAAGATGCGCGCGCGCTCGTCCGGCGGAATGCCGGGGCCGCGGTCGATCACGTCGATCCGCAGCTGCTCGCCCATGGCGCCGGCCTCGATGCGCACGGCCTCGCCCGGCGGGGAGAAGTGCGCGGCGTTCTCCAGCACGTTGAACAGGGCCTGCTCGATCAGTGCCGGATGCACGTAGAGCAACACCGTATCCGGCGGCAGCCCGGTCTGCACCGGCTGTTCCGGAAACAGCCGGTGCAGCCGGTCGGTGGCGGCAACCACCACTTCGGTCACATCGACCCAGTCACGATGCAGTTTCAGGGTGCCGTGGCCCAGCCGGGTCATGTCCAGCAGGTTCTGGATGTAGCGATCGAGCCGCTGGCCCTCGTGCAGGATCGCCTGCAACAACTCCTGCCGTTCGCCCCGCGGCAACTGTGTTTCGTACATGGCCAGGGTGTCGGCGGCGCCGATCATGCAGGCCAGCGGCGAACGCAGATCGTGCGAGACCGAGGAGAGCAGGGCATTGCGCAGGCGCTCCGTCTCGCCTTGCACGCGGGCCTGCTCCAGCTCGTCGGCCAGCCTGGCGCGTTCCAGTGCCAAGGCGATGTCCTGGCCCATGGCCACGGCCAGCTCGCGCCGCTCGGCATCGGGTTCGCCCGGCTCATGCGCCGCAAACACGACCGCACCATGGTCATGCGCGCCAACGATCAACGGAATCACCCATTCGCCGTCGAGACCGGCGCCGGGGTCGACGGACGCAACCTTGGCGGCGGGGTCCCCGGCGGCAGGCTGCATGCGTGCCGTCGCACCGATGGCTTGCGTCAGCGCCTGCGAACCAACCTGGCGAATCCCTGCTGCATCGGCGGCGGCTGCCAGTTGCTTGCCAAGCTGCAACAGCGTGCGTGCCCGCAGCTGGGCGGCACGCAGCGAGACGACCTGGCTGGACAGCCGGGTGGCCATGCGGCTGCAGACCAGGGCGACGATCAGGAACAGGCCGATCGCCAGCACGTCGTCGGCGCTGGCGACTGCCAGCGTGTGGCGCGGCCGGGTGAAGAAGAAGTTGTCGCCGATGAAACAGAGCACGGCGGTATAGACGGCCACGGCCATGCGCTTGCGCACCGCAACGGCAAGCACCGCGGTCAGCAGGATCAGCGACAGGTTGGCGATCGACAGGTAGCGGTCGGCGACGAAGGCCAGCGCAAAGGCCGCCAGCGTGACCATCGTGGCAAACAGGTAGTCGGCCACGACCGAACCGCGCCGGCGGCGTGACGCCGGCTCATGCATGCAGCAGGCGCCCCGGTGCGGGGGGTGCTGGTTGGCGTCGCGTCATATCTCCACCTCCGATCCGAGCTCGATGCGCCGGTTGCCAGGAATCTGGAAGAACGCCGTCGCGGACAGCGCATTGTGCGCCATGAAGGCGAACAGGCGGTCACGCCACGCCGCCATGCCGTGGGCGTGGCGGCCCGCCACCACGGTCTCGCGCGACACGAAGAAGGTGGTTTCCATCATGTCGAACGGCAGGCCGGCCGGGCCGCATTGCGCCAGCCGCAGCGGTACATCCGGGTCCTCGCCGAAGCCGAAGCGCAAGCGCAGTCGGATGAATCCTTCGCCCAGCGCCGTCCATTCGAACCATTCGGCCGGGTCGGCCCGGGGCGTATCCAGGGTCTCCACCGTGAGCAGCACGTTGCGTTCGTGCAATACCTTGTTGTGCTTGAGGTTGTGCAGCAGTGAGCTGGGGATCGACTCGGGGTTGGCGGTAAGGAACACGGCCGTGCCGGGCACCCGTATCGCCGGGTGATCCGCCAGGTTGCGGATGAACGGCGCCAGCGCCAGGCCGCCCTGCTGGATTTCGCGCACCACCAGCTCGCGCCCGCGGCGCCAGGTGGTCATCGCCACGAAAACGCCCAGGCCCAGCGCCAGTGGAAACCAGCCGCCGTGCTCGACCTTGACCAGGTTGGCGCTGAAGAAGCCAAGGTCCACGGTGAGCAGGCAGGCGCCGGTGGCGAGCACCGCGGGAAGAGGCCAGCGCCACTGATGGCGCGCCACCACCAGGGCCAGCAGGGTGGTGATGACCATGGTGCCGGTGACCGCGATGCCGTAGGCGGCGCCCAGGTTGTCCGACGAGCGGAAGCCGAGCACGGCCGCCACGATCAGGACCAGCAGGACCCGGTTGATCCACGGCACGAAGATCTGCCCCGCCATCTCGTGTGACGTGTGCACGACGGGCATGCGTGGCATGTAGCCCAGCTGCATCGCCTCGCGCGTCATCGAGAATGCACCGGAGATCACCGCCTGCGAGGCGATCACGGTGGCCGCGGTCGCCAGCGCGATCATCGGGTACAGCATGGACCGCGGTACCAGGTGGTAGAACGGATTGGCCACCGCAGCGGGGTCGTGCAGGATCAGCGCGCCCTGGCCGAAGTAGTTCAGCACCAGCGCCGGCAACACGAAGGTGAACCAGGCCAGCTGGATCGGCCGCTTGCCGAAATGGCCCATGTCCGCATACAGCGCCTCCGTGCCGGTGACCGCCAGCACCACCGCTCCCAGCGCGAAGAAGGCTTCGGCCTGATTGCGCAGAAAGAAGTCGAAGCCGTAGCGCGGGCTGAGCGCCAGCAGGACTTCCGGGTTGCGGGCGATACCCAGCACGCCGAGCCCGGCGATGCTGAGGAACCAGACCGCGCAGACCGGGCCGAACACGGCGCCGATGCGGTGGGTGCCGTGCTTCTGCAGCCAGAACAGGCCGACGATGACGCCGATGGTGATCGGCACCACCCAGCGTTCAAGCGCGGGCGCGGCCACTTTCAGCCCCTCGACCGCCGACAGCACCGAGATCGCCGGGGTAATCACGCCGTCGCCGTAGAACAGCGCAGCCCCGAACAGGCCCAGCGCAATCAGGCTCATGCGCAGGCGTGGCACGTGGCGCGCGCTGCGCTGGGCCAGCGCCAGCAAGGCCATGATGCCGCCCTCGCCGCGGTTGTCGGCGCGCATGATGAACAGCAGGTACTTGATCGACACCACGATGATCAGCGACCAGAACACCAGGCTCAGCGCGCCCAGCACATTTGCCGCAGAGGCCGGCACGCCATGGGCGCCGAACACTTCCTTCAGCGTGTACAGCGGGCTGGTGCCGATGTCACCGTAGACCACGCCCACGGCGCCGAGCGCCAGCGCGGCGAGGCGGCGTTTCTGCGGAGAGTTGCTCATGCGCGCTGGTCGGTGGCGCGGGCTTCGGCAGAAGCCGGTGCGACGTGAGGAGCGGCGAGCTGGAACATCTGCAGTACCTGGAACGGATCAGGCGCGCAGTCTGGGCGTCAGGCTGTAACAACGGCATAGCGCCATGCGGCAACAGCATAAAATTCGCGTAAAAAAGCCGTGGTCGTACTGTTCTCAGGCAGCTGCATGAGCTTGCTCTGGCCACGGGTGAACGCGGTTTCCGCTTTCCGGCAACATCCGTTGACCGGTACCGGATCGCAATCATCCTTCGACACGAACACGAACACGAACACGAACACGAAAGCCCAAATTGCGGGCGGACGTGGTCGATTGACTCCGGTCGTCATCTGGTAGGGCGAGTGGCCCGCCTGCAACGGACTCCCGGCGTAGTCAGGCGAAGTGATCAGCAGTCAAAAGCGCGGCGTAACGACTCGATCGGCCAACCAAGCCGGGTGGCAATACCGCTAGCCGCTGCCGACCATTGCGTCTTCTCCATCAAGCCCAATGGCGCGTATCGGCTCGATGGCGCGTCTACGCTCATCGAACGTCGCGGCGACATGTCGAAGCGAAGCGCCGATCCGCCCTCGACGATCGGCGTTCAGTCAGGCCGGCTGATTGGCGATGCCGGTCAAGTCGCCTGGCAGGCATGACCAAGCCGAGCTGGCGACTTTGCTTCGACAGGTAGTGATCGGCCTCTTCGGTCACGCATGAAAAGTCCGGGGCATCCATCCCCGGGCCTATCCGTCCGCCGCCAGATGTCGGCTTCAATCCACATCGAAGGCCTGCTTCACCTCCTTCTCCGTCAGCTCGCATTGGCGGTTCCAGCCTTCCCAAAGTTGTGGATTGATCACAAGCCGAGGTCCGGCACGGCATCAAACGCGATGGTGATGGCTGCTCGGGTAACCATCGGGTTTGAACAAAAAAACTGGAGAGAATGAGATGGAGGAGGGAACCGCCAGGGCGGCCATAGGCGTATTGAGCTTGGCCGCTGATGAAATGATGGAACTCACGCTGATGTCGAACGCGGTACTTGGCGGTGATTCGGCAGTCAATTGCTACCAGGTACGCAATTCGCGCGCACTTGCTAAAGCAAATCCCTGGTTCTTGACAAGAATGGCGTGACCAAACTGCCAGTCTCCGTCAGGCGATTGCAGGCGGATGTAGTGGCCAACGGTGACCACAGCATGGCGCTTTCTGGCAACATCCAGCTCGCGCGTGGCGAGATTGTTCCAGGCACGGATGCGCATCACATCGTCTCGCGAACTCACAGGCTCGCCAAGTTCTCTCGCAAATACTTGTTCGACTGGCGGATCGGCATCGACGATGCGGACAATGGCGTATTCCTGCCCAGGGCGCCTGGCGCCAACATCGCAGGCCTGGAAAAGGCGAAAGCACATGATCCCATTCACAGCAAGCTCTATCACGCCACGGTCGCGGCGCGCCTGCTCGGTCGACGCACTGACGGGGCGGCTGCCGGCCGGGCCGAGCTGCAGAGTATGCGTGCGGACATGATCGCGGGAGTTTTCCCGTACAGAAGGGCTTGAACATGTCGATTTGGGAATTGAGAACACAATCCCCGGACAAATTCGCTCCGCTCGTGCCCAGCGACGCGCAGGTAAATTCGGGTGTCTTCGAATTTGACGGCACGCCCAGGCAGTGGAAGCGGCGGCCAGTCGTCGAGGTTTACCAGAAGGGCCGGAAGAAGGATCAACTGCCGCGCGGCGATGTCAGCCTGCTGCTGGCCGGCTCGTTGGTGCTAAACCAGAAAGCCGTCGACACGCTGGGGGCCTTTCTGGCGCAATTCGGGCAATTGCTTGAAGCAAAGGTGGACGACAAGATCGAGTATTTCTACAACGTCACACGGGTGATCGACTGCATCGATCCTGATCGCTCCGAGCGGCGCTCCTCCGGGTCTATCGTCAAGGAGGCTTTCAGAGCAGATGCATTGCCGGTCGGGCCAACGGTCTTCAAGGATCCGCGGACGGCGCGCATCCGAATCTATGTCAATGACGAAGCCAAGCAGGTGCTGGAGGCGAGCATCGCCGCGAATGGCCTGACAGGCTTTGAACTGGCTCAGCTCGGGGCCGGTTGAAGTTCCCGTTCGCCATGTGTGCACCTGTGCCCTCTTGATCCGTTGGCCGGTACCGGATCGCCATCATCCTTCGACACGAACGCGAAAGCCCGGGAGCAACTCCCGGGCTTTCGCATTTGACACGGAGAGAGGATCAGGTGGCAGTTGAGGACGAAGCCCTACTTCGCTTCCTTCTCCATCAGCTTGTCGACCATGCTGGCGGGCACTTCCTGGTAGTGATCGAAGATCATCGAGAAGTTGCCGCGGCCGCTGGTGGCCGAGCGCAGGAAGTTGATGTAGCCGAACATTTCCGACAGCGGCACGAAGCCCTGCACGAAGGCCGACGTGCCCTTCTGGCCCTGGTCGGTGATGGTGCCGCGGCGGCGGTTGATGTCGCCGATCACGTCGCCCAGGTAGGTCGCCTCGGTCACCACTTCCAGGCTCATGATCGGCTCCAGCAGCTTCGGCTTGCTGAGCTTCTGCGCCTCGCGGAAGCACTGGCGGGTGGCGATCTCGAAGGCCAGCGCGGAGGAGTCGACGTCATGGAACTTGCCGTCGACCAGGCGCGCCTTGAAGTCGACCACCTCGTAGCCGGCGATCTGGCCTTCGCGCGACTCGGTCTTGATCGCGTGCTCGACCGCGGGGATGTATTCGCGGGGCACGCGGCCGCCGACCACCTCGTCGGAGAACACCACGCCCGAGCCCGGTTCGCCCGGCTCGAAGATCATCTTCACCTCGGCGAACTGGCCCGATCCGCCGCTCTGCTTCTTGTGCGTATAGGTGTGCTCCACGGTCTGGCCGAACGCCTCGCGGAAGCTCACCCGCGGCTTGCCCATGCTCGCTTCCACGCCCAGTTCGGTGCGCATGCGGTCGATGGTGATTTCCAGGTGCAGCTCGCCCATGCCCTTGAGCACGGTCTGGCCGGTTTCCTGGTCCACTTCCATGCGCAGCGAGGGGTCGGCCTTGACCATCTTGTAGAGCGCGGTGGACAGCTTGTCGACGTCGTTGCGGCTCTTCGGCTCGACCGACACGCTGATCACCGGGTCGGGGAAGCGCATGCGCTCGAGCAGCGCCGGGTGCGCCGGATCGCTCAGCGAGTCGCCGGTCTCGGTGTCCTTCATCGAGACGAAGGCGCAGATGTCGCCCGCGCGGACCTCGTCGATCTCCTTCGTGTCGTCGGCCTGCACTTCGACGATGCGGCCCACGCGCTCCTTCTTGCCCCGCGTCACGTTGAGCAGGGTGTCGCCCTTCCTGATCACGCCGGAGTAGATGCGGCAGAAGGTCAGCGTGCCGAACTGGTCGTTGATCACCTTGAACGCCAGCGCGCGCGCCGGCGCGTCGTCGGTCACCGCCTGTTCGCCGACGACGTTGCCGTCCTCGTCGACCATCGCGATGCCGCCGTTCTCGCCGGGGTAGGGCAGGTAGTCGACGACCGCGTCCAGCAACTGCTGCACGCCCTTGTTCTTGTACGACGAGCCACACAGCACCGGCACCAGCTCACCGGTGACGGTGCCCTTGCGGATGCAGCGCTTGAGCACGGCCGGGTCGAATTCGCCGGTGTTGATCAAATGCTCGAACGCGTCGTCGTCCAGCGCCAGCGCGCTTTCCAGCAGGTCCTCGCGCAGCCTGGGCAGGTCGGCGATCCACGCGTTGTCGGCGTCGGAGCCGAACTTCAGGCGGTCTTTCAGCTGTTCCAGCGGCACGCTCTCCCACACGCTGTCCTTGTCGTCCGAGGCCCAGATGTAGCCCACGCCGGCAACCAGGTCGGCCATGCCCACGAATTCGTCGCTGCTGCCCAGCGGCACCTGGCACAGCAGCGCGTTGGCGCCGAGGCGCTCGCGGATACCCTTCACGCAATGCGCGAAGTTCGCGCCGATGCGATCCATCTTGTTGACGTAGCACAGCCGCGGCACCTTGTACTGATCGGCCAGGCGCCAGTTGGTCTCGGTCTGCGGCTCCACCCCGGCGACGCCGTCGAACACCACCACGGCGCCGTCCAGCACGCGCAGCGAGCGGTTCACCTCGATGGTGAAGTCGACGTGTCCCGGCGTGTCGATGACGTTGATCTGGTGGCCCTTCCACACCGCCGACACGGCAGCCGACTGGATCGTGATGCCGCGCTTGCGCTCCTGCTCCATGTAGTCGGTGGTGGTGGAACCCTTGCCTTCCTTGGTGTCGTGCACGTCGACGATCTGGTGCTTCTTGCCGGTGTAATACAGCACACGCTCGGTGGTCGTGGTCTTGCCCGCGTCGATGTGCGCGATGATGCCGATGTTGCGATACAGGTTCAGGGGTTTGTTGCGGGCCACGGGCAGAACTCCATAGAGCGACACGATGACGTGTCGGGAACAGACCGCACACATGCCGTCTGTAGCGGGGATTTTCAATGCGGGCGATGCGACGGCCACGCCGTCAGCCGGACAGCAGGTCCTCGTAGAACGCGCCGAACGGTTCGGTGGGGTGCGCGATCTGGATCTCCAGTATCCACAGGTCGCGTGACGGCGGCGCGCCCAGGTCGGCCAGGTCCCCGCCCTTGTGGATCGCGTGCGGGAAGTCGCCCACCCGGTGGCCCTTGGTGGCCTGGTTGAAGCGCCAGCCCATCGCGGCGGCGCGCGCCTCGGCGAACGCATACAGCGCCTGGCCGCTCAGTCCCCGGCCACGCCAGGCCTCGGCCACCTCGTGGAACAGCGCGCGCGCCGCCTCGGCGCAGGCCTGCCGTTGCGGGGCATCCCCGATCACGAAGGTGTCGCCGACGTCGCCTTCATGGCCGTCGAAGACCAGGCCGAGATCGATGAAGTAGCTGTCGTTCTCGCCCAGCCGCACGCCCGGATCGGAAGCTTGCCGGTAGGCCTTGGTGGTATTCGCGCCGATGCGTACCAGCACCGGATGCCACAGCCGCTCGCAGCCCAGTTCGCGGAACACCTCCATCGCCTCGGCCCTGGCCTCGTCCTCACTGATGCCGGGGCGCATGCGCTGGCGGATGCCGTGCAGGGCGTCCCAGCTGCGCTCGCGGGCGCGCTGCATCAATGCCGGGTCGTAGCGCTGGCCGACCGCTTCGCGGGGAAGTGACGTCACGGGTGGCGAACCATCAGGCCAGGTGGATCAACACCAGCGCGACCAGCGCGGGCAGCGCCTGGAACAGCAGGATCTTCCTCGCCGCGGTCAGTCCGCCGTAGATGCCGGCGATCAGCACGCAGACGAGGAAAAACAGCTTCACGCTGAAGCCGGCGCCGCCGTTGCCCAGCAGCAGTCCCCACACCAATCCGGCAGCGAGGAAGCCGTTGTAGAGGCCCTGGTTCGCCGCCAGCGCCTTCGACTGTTCGGCGAACTCCGCCGTGGTGCCGAACGCGCGGCGCCCGGACGGCCGCGTCCACAGGAACATCTCCAGCACCAGGAACCACAGGTGCAGCAGCGCAATCAGCGCGATCACGATGTTGGCGGCAACGGACATGGCGGGTTCCCTGGCTGGCGAGAGGAGTGGCTGGCCGGCAGTGTTGCAGTCGCGCCGGTCGCCCGCAATCACGACCTCTCAGAGCTTGTGAAGAAAACCACTTCCTGTGGTTTTCTTCTATCGCACGTCCGGTACATGCCAGGACGTGCTCACGCGAATCAGTCACTTGTGTGACCGATCCGCGTCCGGCCATCCGTGGCCGGGCTTCGAGGTTGAAAAAATCACAACCTCTCAGCGCGGTGCGGCGTCGCGCCGGAAGGTCACCACCAGCACGTCGCGATGCGCCGCTTGCGCGGGATCGAGCGGGGTCACCGCGGTCACGCCGTGGAAGACGCGGTGGTCGTCGACCAGGGCGGCGTCCAGCGGGTGGGTCAGGGTGAAGTGGCCGACTTCGCTGCGATCGGCCGCGTGGATGGTGGTGGTGCCGCGCTCGATGTTCTCGCGGTCGATCAGCAGCACCAGCACGTAGTCGACGCCATCGCGGTGCACGCCTTCGGGGGTGGGTTCGCCGGCCTCGTCCGCGCGGGCCTCGATGCGGAACTGGTGCACCTCGACGTGCCAGTGGCGCACCTGCGGTGCCAGCGCGCCGAAGCGCTCGTGGCAGAACGCGAGGATGCGGCGCAGGCTGGCGCCGTCGGCGATCGCCGGCAGCACCGGCTCGAACCAGCGCAGGATGTCGCCCTGCAGCGGGTTGTAGTGGAGGCTCTGGTAATGCGGCTGGTGCGCTTCGGCGCGCACGCCGTATCCGGCGTCGGCGGAGAAGGTGGCATGCCGGCGGCGGCGATGGCGACCGCTGGCGGCCAGGTAGCTGTCCGGCGCCAGGTCGTTCCAGCTGGCGACGAAGGCGGGCCAGTCGGTCAGTGCCGAGGCGGGCAGCAGGTCGCGCATGATCTCGGCGGTGACGAAGGCGAAGCCGTCGCGCTGCAGCCGGGTGTGCAGGGCGGACGTGTCGGGGTGGGGAGTCATCGGCATACGTTAGCAGGACGCGGAAGGCGCGGCGACGGCCTTGCGCCGGTCGGGATGCCGCGGTTGCCAGGCGGTTCAGTGGGACGGATGCCTGGTCGAAAGTCGCCCTATCGCTATTTTTCCGGACATGTCCATATATACGTCTAGATGTTTAGACGTCTATTGACAGGTGATCTTGGAGGCCTCAAGATCCGCCTCACTCATCGAGACCGGCTGAGGGACAGGCCCTTTGAAGCCGGGGCAACCTGCGGAATGTTTCCGCCACGGTGCCAACTCCTGCGGGGATGCTTCGGCATCCACCGGTAGATGGGCGTGATCCGGTTCGCGGCGTGCTGCCGTCGTGCCATGGATGACGACCTTTCCGGTAGCTCGCAGGGCGATGCCGACCGGAGAGTGCGAGATGACCTTCCTGCCCGAAGCCCGCTGTATCGAGACGCGCTGCAGCGGCGCCGCCGACAGCGCGTCCCCGTCGTCAGTCGAGCCCCGCGCCCGCCTCACTGCCCAGCGCGGCACGCGCCGGCTGCAGCTCAGCCCCAGGTACGGCGTCGGCGCGCGCGCGGTCGAGGTCAGCTATGCGTGGCACGGCGCGGCAGGCGCGCCCACGGTGATCGTGCAGGGTGGCATCTCGGCCGATCGCGACGTCAGCGCCCCGGCCGGCACGACGGTCCCGGGCTGGTGGCAGGAGCTGGTCGGCGACGGTGCGGCGATCGACCTGACCCGCTGCCGGGTGCTGGCGATCGACTGGTTGACCCCGGTGCAACTGGGCACCGCGTCCATCTCCAGCGAAGACCAGGCCGACGCGCTGGCCGCGCTGCTGCGCGAGCTTGGCCTGGCCCAGGTGCATGCCTTCGTCGGCTCGTCCTATGGCGCGATGGTGGGGTTGGCTTTCGCCGCCCGCCATCCGCGCCGGCTGGAACGGCTGGTACTGCTGGCCGGCGCCCATCGCGCCCATCCGCTCAGCACCGCCCAGCGCAGCGTGCAGCGCGGCATCGTGCGGCTGGGCCAGGCCAGCGGCCACGTCGACGAGGCGCTGGCGCTGTCGCGGCAGCTGGCGATCACCACCTACCGCGGCAGCGCCGAATTCGGCCGCCGCTTCGCCGGCGCCCCGGCATTCCGCGACGATCGCTTCCACTTCCCGGTCGAGGACTACCTGGAACACCAGGGCCGCCGCTTCGTCGAGCGCTTCGACGCCGAGCGGTTCCTCGCCCTGTCCGAGTCGATCGACCTGCACGACGTGGCGCCCGAGCAGGTGCCCACGCCGACCACGCTGATCGGCTTCCCGTCGGACCGGCTGGTGCCGCTGGCCGACCTGTGCGAATTGCAGCGTCGCCTGCGCGGCCCGGCCACGCTGGAAGTGGTCGAGTCGCCGTACGGCCACGACGCCTTCCTGAAAGAACCCGAACAACTCGCACCCCTGCTGCGCGAAGCGCTAGCCCTGTAGGGCGGGCATTGCTCGCTCCTCAACGCGCCGATGGGCATCGCCCCCCTGCGACAAGAACACCACGCATACGATCCGGAGATTGTCATGAGCGATACCACCGCCCCCTGTACCCGCGCCGTGCGCGCCGGCATCGAGAGCGACACCCAGCACGGCGCCGTGGTGCCGGCCCTGCACCTGTCGACCAACTACAGCTTCGCCGGTTTCGGCCGCAAGCGCGCCTATGACTATTCGCGCAGCGGCAACCCCACCCGCGACCTGTTGGGTGACGCACTGGCCGACCTGGAGCAGGGCGTGGGCGCGGTGGTGACCTCCAGCGGGATGTCGGCGGTGGCGCTGGCGCTGGAACTGGTGCCGGCCGGCGCCACCGTGCTGGCGGCGCACGACTGCTACGGCGGCACCTGGCGCCTGCTCGATGCCTGGGCGAAGAAGGGCCGCTTCAGCGTCGAGTTCGCCGACCTCACCGATCCGGTGTCGCTGGCCGCCGGCCTGGCGCGCCACCCGGCGCTGGTGTGGGTGGAAACCCCATCCAACCCGCTGCTGCGGATCACCGACATCCGCCACGTGGCGCAGGCCGCGCATGGGGTGGGCGCGTTGCTGGTGGTGGACAACACCTTCCTGTCGCCGGCGTTGCAGCAACCGCTGTTGCTGGGCGCGGACGTGGTGGTGCATTCGACCACCAAGTACATCAACGGCCACAGCGACGTGGTCGGTGGCGCGGTGGTGGCGCGCGAGGCGGCGGTGTTCGATCAATTGAAATGGTGGGCCAACTGCAACGGCCTCACCGGCGCGCCGTTCGACAGCTACCTCACCCTGCGCGGCCTGCGCACCCTGGGTGTGCGCCTGCGCCAGCACCAGGAAAGCGCCGCCCGCATCGCCGAACGGCTGGAGGCCCACGCGGCCGTGCGCACGGTGTATTACCCGGGCCTGGCCAGCCACGCCGGCCACGTGCTGGCGGGTCGCCAGCAGCAGGGCTTCGGCGCCATGCTGAGCTTCGAGCTGGCCGGCGACGTGGCCCAGGTCGACGCCTTCGTCGATGGCCTGCAACATTTCTCGCTGGCCGAATCGCTGGGCGGGGTGGAGAGCCTGGTCGCCCATCCGGCCAGCATGACCCACGCCTCGATGGCGCCGGAGGCGCGCCGCACCGCCGGCATTTCCGACAGCCTGCTGCGGCTGTCGGTGGGCATCGAGGATGGCGACGACCTGCTGCGCGATCTGGACGCGGGGCTGCAGCGCGCCATCGCCGTAAAGACGTCCAAACGCCGGGTACCTGCATGAGCGCGGTGCCGGCCGATCCGGTCCTGTTTCCGCGGTCGGGGTCCGCGCCTGCGATTGCCGTCGTCCTGCTGGGCACCGGCGTGGTTGGCGGCGCCTTGCTGAAGCTGCTGAACACCTCGTCCGCCAGCACCTTGCGGCTGGTCGGCGCGGCCAATTCGCGGCGCCAGCAGACCGAGCCGGCCCGGCTCGCCCAGCGCAACCTGCGCGAACAGCTGAACCAGCACGGCGCACCACGCGACGATGCCGGCCTGCGGGCGGCGCTGGACGCCAGCGGCGCGCCGGTCAGGGTGATCATCGACGCCACCGCCAGCGCGACCCTGGCCGCGCGCCATGCCGAATGGCTGGCGCAGGGCTATCACGTGGTCACCGCCAACAAGGCGCTGGCCGGCGGCGAGCTGTCCGGCTGGCGCGCGCTGCAGGCCGCGCTGGCGCAAGGGGGGCGCTACGGCGACTCGGCCACCGTGGGCGCCGGCCTGCCGGTGCTGTCGACCTTGCGCCGGCTGCGCCATTGCGGCGACGCACTGCTGACCCTGGAAGGCGTCTTCTCCGGCTCGCTGTCGTGGCTGTTCAACCAGTACGACGGCAGCCGCCCGTTCTCCGAACTGCTGCGCGAGGCGCGCCAGCTTGGCTATACCGAACCCGACCCGCGCTCGGACCTGTCCGGCGAGGACGTGGCGCGCAAGCTGCTGATCATCGCCCGCAACGCGGGCTACGCCCTGGGCACCGACGAGGTGCAGGTGGAAGGCCTGGTGCCGCCGTCCTTGCGCGCGCTGGACACCGAGGCATTCATGGCGCGGCTGGACGAGCTGGACGCCGCCCTCGCCGCCCGCCACGCCGAGGCCAGCTCGCGCGGCTGCGTGCTGCGCTTCCTCGCCCGCCTGAACCAGCGCGGCCAGGCCCGCGTCGGCTTGGCCGAAGTGCCGCTGACCCATCCCGCCGCGCGCCTGTACGGCACCGACAACCAGTTCGCCCTCACCACCACCCGCTACAACACCCAGCCGCTGGTGATCCAGGGCCCGGGCGCCGGCCCGGAAGTGACCGCGCAGGCCTTGCTGGGCGACGTGCTGGCGCTGGGTTGAGACGGGCATTTCTGTACGGTTTGGCCTACGCCCGACTGTGCCGTGGATCACAATAATGCTTTCTTGCCACTCCCTAACATCGGCGTCGGGAGGTTGCTTCAACCTCCCGCGTGTCGGCAGGGGTTACGGGATGTGACGGCTCGGCATACACCAGTGCACAAGGTTCGTGCACGCACGATTTCGTTCTGTTCCGCACCCTCCGCACGATTCCTGAAACTTCCAGCGAGGTGATGTTATGGATAATCACGGTGCAGACATGATCGCCCAGTGGCGCGACGACGCCGAGCAAGGCAACCCTGCCGGTCCGCTGTTCAGCGGCGGCGCGTTCGCCGAGGCCGAAATCACCAGTGAGGCCGCCATCAGGACGATTGGCGGATGCGGCACGGCCTGTACGGGTTCGCATACCCGTTACTGCTGCTGATCGCATGGCGTCCCCTGCGGACGCCGGCAATTTCAACGCTTCACTGGGTTGCCTGTATTCGTCCGGCATGGACGGACTGGCAACCCAGCTTGCGCAGATCGCCGGACTTGATGCGAATGAGCGCGACGCCATCCTGGCGGCTGTGCGCGAATCTCTTTGTGCGACCTTGCATGCCCGATTGAGCCGGGTGCTGGTGCTTGAGCTCAATGCCGCGCGAGTGAGCGGGCGATTGCAGGGAGGGGAACCCGCGCAGCGCTGGGAAGAATTCCTCGCGTTGTCTTCCGGACGGGATTTCTGGAGCAGCCTGGTCGAGCACTATCCGAACCTGTTGGCACGCGTTGACAGCATCGTGCGCAATCGCTGCGCCGCCGCCTGGCAATTCGCGCAGCGCTGGGCAGCGGACCGGGCCAGCCTGTCATGCCTGTGTGGCGGCGAGCCGGGCCAGTTGCTGGAAGTGAGTTTCGGCGCCGGTGACAGTCATCGCAGCGGGCAGACCGTCGCAGTGTTGCGCTGCGAAGCCGGGCGAATGGTATACAAGCCGCGCTCGCTGGCCGTGGACGCGACACTGGCCCGATTCATCGAAGGGCTTGCCGACGATCATTCCACGCCGCTGACGATCCGCGTGCCGCGCGTCGTCGACCAGGAGGACCATGGCTGGACCGAGTTCGTCGGTCATCGCCATGCCGCGGACGACGACGAATTGCTGGGCTTCTATCGCGGCATTGGCCATTGGCTGGCCATCATGCGGCTGCTCGGCGGCAGCGACCTGCATGCGGAAAACCTGATCGCCCACGGTGCAAGCCCGGTGGTGATCGATTGCGAAACGCTGTTCACGCCGAAGGTTCCACCTTCGCCCTCCGGTTTCGGCCAGGCGCCGGATCGTGCCGCCGAACTCGTCGCGGGCACCGTCCTGAGCATCGGCATGTTGCCGGGGCGGGGCGCGGGGTTGGGCTGGCGCGGAGTCGACACATCGGCCGTCGGCTCGTTGCCGGGCCAGCAGCCCATGCTGCCCCAGCCGGACATCCTCAATGCCGGCACGGACGAGGCGTATGTCGGTACCACGATGGTCGAGGCCCGCGCTGCGCAGAATCACCCGAGCCCCCAGCCAGCGCTGTCGAGATACTGGCCCGAGGTCATCGCCGCTTTCGATGCGATGACCGCCACCTTGCGTCGGCTGGATGACGCCGGCAGCCTGCTGGCCCGGCTGGAGCCGTTTGCCGATTGCCGTATCCGCGTGGTGACGCGCGCCACCGAGGTCTACGCCGAGCTGGCGCGGATGCTGTGGCATCCGGTGTCGCTGCACAACGAGCAGAACGCCCGGGGACGCGCGCACGATCTGCTCGCACGGATGGCCGCCAATGTATCGATCGCGCCAGGTGACCCGGCCGTCATCGACGCCGAGATCGCCGATCTCCTGGAAGGCGACATCCCGTTCTTCGCCACCACCCCCGGCAGCGGACGGCTGGAAGGTCCGCGCGGTACCTGCTGGCGCCCGCAGACGAACCTGATACTCGCGGCGCTGGATCACTGGCGCGCCGCCGACCTGCGTCTGGAACGCCATGTGATCCAGGCCGCCCTGATCAGCGCCTACATCAACCAGGGCTGGATGCCGGAGGAGGTCTCGTTATGGCCTGCCCATGCGAAACACGGCAACCTGGAGCTGCGGCGGCGCACCGAGGCGGCGCGGATCGTGCGAGAGCTCGCAGCCACCGCCATCCATGGCGACGACGGCAGCGTGGCTTGGATCGCGCCGGTCTTCGACCCGGTCACCGGCTGGTCGGTACAGCCGTTGGCGCAGGATCTGTACGGCGGCACCTCGGGCATTGCACTGCTGATCGCAGCCTATCTGCGCGAATCCCGCGCCGGGCGCGCCGACCGCATCGAGGGTCTGGATGAACTGCTGGCCGCGGCCCTAGTGACCCTTGATCTGGCCGAGGCAAAATGCGAGAGCCAGCGCAGGGACTCCATCAAGGTCCGGCCGCTGCCTCCGGGCGGCTATGTTGGCCTGGGTTCGCTGATCTGGACGCGGCTGGTACTGGCTTCGTGGGGCATGGATCGCGGTGATGGATGCGCTCGTGCTTGCGCGCTGGCCGACAGCATGCCGGATGCGGCCGCCGCCGCCGAAATGAACGACGTGCTTTCCGGCATTGCGGGCGCGATTCCGCCGCTGCTCTTGCTGGCACGACAGACAGGTGATGCGAACTACCTGCAGATGGCCTGCGAGCTCGGTGACCGGCTCTGTGCGCAGGCCGTGCATGATGGCGATCGCGCGTACTGGGTGCATGAGCACTGGCCGAAGGGCGTGGGCGGATTCGCGCACGGCGTTACCGGCATCGGCTGGGCACTGACCCGGCTGGCCCGGGCCACCGGCGAGAGCCGTTACGGGGAAACCGCGCGGGCGGCGTTCGCTTTCGAAGATGCCCTGTTCGATCACCAGGAACAGAACTGGCTGGATCTGCGCATGCTTCCCGGCGCAAAGACCGCCGCCGCATGGTGCCATGGTGCAGTCGGCATCGGCTTGGCGCATCTGGATCTCGATCCGCAATTGCAGCATCCGGCGACCCGCGAGCTATTGCGCCGCGCGGCGGCCGCCACCTGGCGCCAGGGCCTGGGCTGGAACCATTCCGCCTGCCACGGCGATGCTTCGGCGTGGCAGCTGCTCGATGCGGCGATCGCCGCAGGCGAAGGTCCGCGCGACCTCACACGCGAAGACCTGCTGGAGCACCTGCTCACCAGCATCGAGGAACACGGGGCAGTGTGTGGCATGGTTCGCGACACCTTCTCGCCGGGATTGCTGTCAGGCGTAGGCGGCATCGCCTATCAACTGCTCAAGGCGCATCCGCAGAGCAGGTTGCCATCGATGCTCACGCCGGGAGGCGATGCGCCCTGAACGTGCATGCCAACGAGGCCGAGTTGCAAACGCCGTACTGGCGCCTGGATGACGACAGCGCGCAGCGCCCGGATTTGCCGGCGTTGATCCGGCGCCTGGCGATGGCGGCGCGGCCGGTCGCGAGCATTCTCCGGCAGGCGGCGCCCGGATTGTCCGTGATCATCGTTCTGGCCCAGATTCTTGCCGGCGCATCCACCACCTGGACCCTGCTGCTGACCACCCGGGTGCTGGATCGCCTGCTGCGGCAGGGGCTGGATATCGAACAGCTGCGCCTGGCGCTGCCTGTGCTGTTGCTGCTCTGCGGGGTCGGCCTGCTGCGCATCGGGATGGATGCCGCCACCTCGATGGCGAAAGCGCGGTTGACGCCGAAGGTGCACCGCCTTGCCGAAGAGCAATTGTTTGAAGTCAGCCTGGCGGTGGATCTCGCGTCCTTCGACGATCCCGGTTTCTATGATCGCCTGCACCGGGCACGGGATCGCGGCCTGATGCACATGGAGAGCGCCACGGCCAGCCTGGTCGAAGTCTTCAGCGCCATGCTTTCCGTGGCGGGCGCTGCGCTTGCGCTGTTCCTGCTGCACCCGCTGCTGTTACCCTTGCTGCTGCTGGCGCTGCTGCCGGAAGGTTGGGCCGCACTCAAGGCGGCGAGCCTGCAATACGCGGCCATGCCGACGACCATCGCGCTCACCCGCCAGACCCAGATGATGGCCGAGCTTGCCACGCAGCGCGAGGCGGCGCCGGAGATCCGCGCCAACCAGGCGCAGGACTATGTGCTGTCCGAGTACCGGCGATGTGCCGTTGAGCTTGAGCTTCATCTGGTGAAGCAGGGCATGGCTGCAGCCCGGTCGATGACCTTGGGGCAACTTCTCTCCGGCCTGGGGCAGCTGGGCACCTATGTGGCGCTCGGAATGATGCTGTATGCGCGATGGCTGGACCTGGCTGCGGCCGGGACCGCGGTGATCGCCATCCGCACCGCCAGCGCCGCCCTGTCGCGGCTGATGCTGGTCTCGCGCGAACTGTTCGAAAAAGGCCTCTACATCAGCGACTACCGGGAATTCATCGAGCAGTCGCGACCGTCGAAGCGTCCAGCGGCGGATGCGACCGCACCGGCGAAACCGGGGCGGATCGAATTCAGCCATGTCGGTTTCCATTACCCCGGTGCGGCGCGCCCGGCATTGCGGGACATCTCGCTGACCATTCAACCCGCCCAGACGATCGCACTGGTCGGCGAAAACGGTTCCGGCAAGACGACCCTGGCCAAGTTGATCGCCGGGCTGTACCAGCCGGACTCCGGGCGCATCACCTGGGATGGCGTCGATCTCCGTGCCATGGCGCCGGAATCGCTTGCCGATCGCATTGCCATGGTTCTGCAGGAACCGGTCCGTTGGCCACGCAGCGCGCGCGACAACATTCGCCTGGGTCGCCATGGTCGCGCGGACCCGCTTGACGAGTGGCTGTTGCGGGCAGCCCGTGATTCCAGCGCGATCGATGTCGTGGATCGATTGCCCCAACGCTGGGACACCCTGCTGTCGCGCCACTTCCACGGCGGTCAGGATCTGTCCGGTGGCCAATGGCAGCGAATGGCCGTGGCCCGCGGGCTCTATCGCGATGCGCCGCTGGTCATCTGGGACGAGCCGACGGCGTCACTGGACGCCAGGGCCGAGCAGGCGGTCTATGAGTCGCTGCGCACTCTGGCGCTCGATCGCACCGTGATTCTCATCACGCACCGGCTGGCCAGCATCCGCAACGCGGACCGGATCTTCTTCCTCGAACATGGCGCCGTGGTCGAACAGGGACGCCATGAAGAGCTTCTGCAGGCCGGCGGTCGCTACGCGGAACTGTACCGCCTGCAGACCCGACTCCACGGCGCCGGGGCGCCAGGACCAGCTGAAGCCCCGGCGTCGCATCAGGCATCGGGCCACTGACATCCACGCGGCTTTCGTCGTCCGCTACGGAACCGGGCGATGCGCGCCGGCACCGATCAGCCATTGCGGAGTCGCTGCATCACCCGGCCATGGCCGGTGTCGCCTATTTGACCGCGAGCGCCTCGACCTGGATGCGCAAGGTCACCGTCATGTCGAAACCGTAGTCCTTGCCCGCGTCCATGCCGTAAGCGTCGCGCTTGAACGTGGCCAGCGCATCGGCACCGCAGACCTCGCGCTTGAACATCGGGTGCGGCATGCACTTGAAGCTGTTGATCTTCAGGTCCAGCGGATGGGTGACGCCGTGCAGGGTCAGCTGGCCGCTGACCCGGGTCGGCGCGCCGTTGACGAAATCGACCAGCTTGCCGGTGTAGTGCGCCTGCGGATACTTCGCCGTGTCGAACAGTTCCTCGCCCTGCGTGCCGGCGTTGAGCTGGTCCTGGCCGAAGTCAGCGCTCTTCATGTCGACGGTGACGTCCACCGAACCGGTGCCGGCGGTCTTGTCCAGCATCACCGTGCCGCTGCTGTGGTTGAACTTGCCGCGCCACACCGACAAGCCGCCCATGTGGTCGGCCTCGAAACTGGGATAGGTGTGATCGGGATCGATGTTGTACTGGACCGTGGCCGCGCTGGCCGCCGAGCCGAAAGCGAGCAGGGCGGCGAAGCACAGCATGTTGAGCGAGCGGCTGGCCTTGGGTGACATGGGCGATTCCTCGGGTTGGCCGGCGTGGCGGTTTGCACGAGTCTGCCATGGCGACGAATGGCCACGGACATTTTCGACATGGCGCTGCGCAAACAAAAACGCGCAGCCAATGGCTGCGCGCTGTGGTGGAACGAACAGGCCGGTGTCAGTGCCCGGTGACCCGTTCGGCGGTTTCCTCGTCCGGCGGCACCAGCGGCGCATCCGGATCGTCATGCGCTTCCATCCGCGCCGCCTCCACCGACGGCGTGCGCCAGCCGGACTTCACGCCCCACAGGTAGAACGCCAGGCCGATCACCGCGACCAGCAGCAGGTCCCAGCCATACGGCAGGTAACCCTTGCCGCCGAACGTGGTGCTGCCGGCCCACGACACCACGGCCAGCGCGGGCAGGTAGCAGACCAGCCACCAGGCGCCCTTCATCTGGCGGCCGAAGTCGTGCCAGCCGGCCTTGGCCTGGTAGTAGAAGTACACCGGCAGCGCGACCACCATCAGCAGGATGATCTCGCCGGTCAGCGGCCACTTCGCCCAGTACAGCAGCTCGGTCGACATGATGAAGGCGATGCCGGCCAGGATCGGCAGGCCGGCCAGCCGGAACGGGCGGTGCAATTCCGGCGCGGTGCGGCGCAGCGTCATCACGCTGACCGGGCCGGTGAGGTAGGAGATGATCGTGGCCACCGAGATCACCGCCGCCAGCGAACCCCAGCCGCGGAAGAAGAACAGGAACAGGAACGACACCGCCAGGTTCACCCACATCGCCGGGCGCGGCACGCCCCACTTCGGATGCACCCGACCCAGGATCTTCGGCAGCGTGCCGTTGCGCTCCATGCCGTAGAGCATGCGCGCGGTGGTCGCGGTGTAGGTCATGCCGGTGCCGCTGGGGCTGATCACCGCGTCGATGAACAGCAAGGTCGCCAGCCACTGCAGACCCAGGATGATCGCCAGATCCGCGAACGGCGACGAGAAGTCGATCCCGTGCCAGCCCACGTTGGCCAGCATCTCGCGCGGTACCGCGCCGATGAACGAGACCTGCAGCAGCACGTAGACCACCGTGGCCAGCGCGATCGAGCAGACGATCGCGAACGGAATGCTGCGACCCGGGTTGCGCGCTTCGCCGGCCAGGTTCACCGGGCTCTGGAAACCGTTGAAGCTGAACACGATGCCGGCGATCGCCACCGCGGTGAGGATCGACGGGAAATCGGTCTTGTGCAGCTCGCCGTGGATGCCGACGCTGAAGTTCTCCGGATGGAAGCCGGTCATGATCAGCAGCACTGCGGTGAGCGCGGGGATGATCAGCTTGAACAGCGTGATCGCCGTGTTCGAACGGGCGAACAGCTTCACGCTCCAGAAGTTGAACAGGAAATACATCACCACCAGCGCCGCCGCGATCAGCAGGCCGTTGGTGCTCAATTCGCCGTGGCCGCCGGGCACCGAGTGGTACAGGTCCTTGGCCCACTGCCACTTCCACGACGACATGTATTGCGCCGACGCCTCGGCCTCGACCGAAATCACCGAGACGATCGCGATCCAGTTCGCCCAGGCCGCGATGAAGCCGACCAGCGAACCGTGCGAGTAATGCCCGTAGCGCACCATGCCACCGGACTCGGGGAACATCGCGCCCAGTTCCGCATAGGTCAGCGCAATCGTCATGATGATCGCGGCGCCCAGCACCCACGCCCAGATCGCACCGGGCCCGGCGATCTGCGCCGCGCGCCAGGCGCCGAACAACCAGCCCGAACCGATGATCGAGCCCAGGCCGGTAAGCATCAGGGCGAACGGGCCGACGTCGCGGCGAATCGCGCGTTCTTGGGTCATAACGGGCTCCCGTAGCGGCGCTGAGCACGCCGTAAAGGGGTCGATGGTTGCAGAATCGGGCGGGGAATGTCACCTGTCGGTGGTCATGGAGCCCGCTTTGCTCCCTTTCCTGAGGGAAAGGATGGCTCTTGATCCGGCTTCTTGAGCCGCTGCGCGTCGGTTGTTATCGCAATGATCGAGAGCCGAAGCTTTCGTGCGCCTGCGGCGCCCGAAAGCCCTTCGCTTTTTGTCGGCGAAAATTCCGCGACTCTGCCTCAACACTCGATGACGTTCACCGCCAACCCGCCGCGCGAGGTTTCCTTGTACTTGTCCTTCATGTCGCGCCCCGTATCGCGCATGGTCTTGATCACCTTGTCCAGCGAGACGCGGTGCTTGCCGTCGCTTTTCAGGGCCATGCGGCTGGCGTTGATGGCTTTCACCGAGCCCATCGCGTTGCGTTCGATGCAGGGGATCTGCACCAGGCCGCCGATGGGGTCGCAGGTGAGGCCGAGGTTGTGTTCCATGCCGATTTCGGCCGCGTTCTCCACCTGCATCACGTTGCCGCCCAGCGCGGCGGTGAGGCCGCCGGCGGCCATCGAGCAGGCCACGCCGACTTCGCCCTGGCAGCCGACTTCGGCGCCGGAGATCGAGGCGTTTTCCTTGTACAGGATGCCGATGGCGGCGGCGGTGAGCAGGTATTCGA
Source organism: Rhodanobacter sp. IGA1.0 (assembly GCF_040208325.1). Classification (NCBI taxonomy): domain Bacteria; kingdom Pseudomonadati; phylum Pseudomonadota; class Gammaproteobacteria; order Lysobacterales; family Rhodanobacteraceae; genus Rhodanobacter; species Rhodanobacter sp. IGA1.0. The sequence continues at coordinate 3,043,630 of NZ_CP157948.1, read as the reverse complement.
TGATGCCTTCGTCGTCAGCCTTGGGACAGAAGCGCAGGTAGTAATGGCCGACGGCGGGGATGATGCCGGCGGCGCCGTTGGTGGGCGCGGTGACCACGCGGCCACCGGCGGCGTTTTCCTCGTTGACGGCCAGTGCGTAGAGGTTGACCCAGTCGAGGATGGTCAGCGGATCTTTCAGCGCGGCCTCGGGCTGGTTGCGCAGGTCTTCCAGCATCGCCGGCGCGCGACGTGTGACCTTCAGGCCGCCGGGCAGGGTGCCGGGCGAACGCAGGCCGCGTTCGACGCAGTCCTTCATCGCCTGCCAGATGGTCAGCAGGCCGGCGCGGGTTTCCGCTTCCGGGCGCCACACGCTCTCGTTCGCCATCATCAGCTGGGCGATGGTGAGCTTGTGCTGCTTGCACAGCGCCAGCATTTCGTCGCCACTGGTGAACGGGTAGGGCTGGGCCGTGGTGTCGGCCACGATGCGGTCTTCGGCCGCCTCGTCGGTGTTGACCACGAAGCCGCCGCCGACGGAGTAGTAGTCGCGGCTGGCCAGTTCGTTGCCGTCGGCGTCGTAGGCGGAGAAGCGCATGCCGTTGGTGTGGAACGGCAGCTTCTGGCGCTTGTTGAAGACCAGGTCGGATTTCTCGTCGAACGCGATCTCGTGGCTGCCGAGCAGGCGGATGCGCCCGGTGCCGCGGATACGCTCCAGCGCGGCCGGGATCTGGTCGGCGTCGACGGTGTCCGGATGCTGGCCCTCGAAGCCCAGCAGCACGGCCTTGTCGGTGCCGTGGCCACGGCCGGTCATCGCCAGCGAGCCGTACAGTTCGGCGCGCACCCGGGTCACGCGGTCGAGCACGCCCTTCTCGTCCAGCCAGCGCTCGGCAAAGCGCGCGGCGGCGCGCATCGGGCCCACGGTGTGCGAGGAGGAGGGTCCGATGCCGATCTTGAACAGGTCGAATACGCTGACGGCCATGAGTGCGCTGCTTGGGTGTGGGTTGACCGGTTATTCTACGCGGCGTCCCCAGCCATTCGCAGCCGCATGTCCGACCTGATCCTTTACCAGCGCGACTACTGTCACCTGTGCGACCTCGCCCTGGCGGTGATGGCCGAGGCGCGCGCGCCGGAGTTCGACAGCGAGTGGGTGGACGATTCGGCCGAACTGGAGCAACGCTATGGCACCCGCGTGCCGGTGCTGCGCGATACGCGCGACGGGCGCGAACTGGACTGGCCGTTCGATGCGGCCGCGGTGCGCAGGTTCCTGGCGAAGTGAGCTCCCTCCCCTGCGCAGCAGGGGAGGGTTGGGGTGGGGTTCGCTCTTGATCGTGATTGCAAGGTCAAAAGCGACCCCTCCCGACCTGTACTCGGGCCCTCCGTGGCCCTCGCCCTTCGGGCGGCTCACGCCGCACAAATCGGCAGTCCTGCCGATTTGTCCCCTGCAAGCAGGGGGAGGAGCAAAGCGGCTACTCGCGCCGGCTTTTCAAGCGCTTCAGGATTTCCTCGCGCGCCTCGCGCAGGATCGAATCGCGATCGAGGCTGGCCACGATGTCGGCGACGGCGCGCTTGGCGCCCGCTTCGCCCCAGGATTTTCCGCCGACCAGATAGCGTTCCGCGGCGCGGCCGATCAGCACGGTGGCGTACCAGCCCAGCGCGCCCTGCGCCGCGGCGGTGACCACGACGGACAAGCCGGCACTGACGCCCTTCAAGGCCGAGGCGACCAGTTGCATGCCCCAGATCGCGCCCATCAGGGCGGCCAGTTGCGCGGAGATCACCGCGACCAGCCGGCCGGATTCGGCGCGGGTCAGCGGCAGGCCGTAGACGCGGGACAGTTGCACCACCATCGCCGCATCCAGTCCCGCGGCGGCCAGCAGGTCGGCGACCGGGATCGGGTTCAACGCGACCGCGACGCCCTTGGCGATGCAGTAGTGATGGATCAGCTTCGCCGCCACCGCCTTGCGGGTTTCGGCGATGCGTGCGCTGACCTGGTCGGTGAGCCGGCCGGCGTACAGGCCGGCGTTGATCGCCGACAGCGTCTTGCCTTCGCGGGCGGCGATCGCCAGCAGGCGCTCGCGCAGCGCGGCAACGTCCGGCGTGCGCGGCTGTTCGCGCGGGTGTTCGTGGCCGCGGGCGTCGACTTCGACCACGCGTTGCGGGGCCGGGTGGGCCGCCACCGCCAGCACGTCTTCGGCGCGCACCAGCCCGGCCACGCGCAGGCGCAGGTGTTCGAGCAGGCCGTCCAGTTCGTCGCGGCCGTAGCGGTCGGCCTTGTTCAGTGCGAGCAGCAGCGGGCGCTGGGTCGCGGCAAGACTTTTCAGCGCATCGAGTTCTTCGCGGGTAAGGTCGCCGTCGCAGACGAAGATCACCAGGTCGCTGACCTCGGCCACCTCGAACGCGAGCTTTTCGCGGGCCTCGCCGTCGAGCTCGTTGATGCCGGGCGTGTCGATCAGCACCAGGCCGTCGTGCTGGGCCTCGTCGAGCATGGCGTGCTCGGCATCGGTGGTGGTGCCGTGCAGGACGCCCACGGTGAACGCTTCGCGCCCGAGCAACGCATTGCCCAGCGCCGACTTGCCCGCGGAGACGCGGCCGAACACGGCCACGTGCAGTTCGCCGCGCTGGAGCTTGTCCAGCATCTGCTCGACGCGGCTGAAATCCGCGGCCAGTTCGCTGCGTACCGATGCCGGGATGCCCGGGTCATCCAGCAGGGCGCGCAGGCTGTCGGCGACCTGGGCGGAGCCGGCGTTCGCGCGCACGGGCGGCGTGGTGGCCCGTTCGGCACGGCCGCTGCCGACCCATCCGCGCAGGCGCCGCCACAGGCTGTCGTTCGGCATCGGGCGGCTTACTTCGCCGCCAGCTGCAGATGCGCGGTGACCTTCACGTCGCCGCCGATCACCGAGGTGTCGGCGTAGTCACCGGTGCCCACGCCGAAATCCAGCCGCTTCACCGTGCCGGCCACGTCCAGCGTGGCGCCGTCGGCCTGCGGCTTGAACGTCACCTCCAGGCTCACCGGCTTGCTGATGCCGTGCAGGGTGAGCGTGCCGTCGGCAATCACCTTGCCGCCGACCTGGCGGAAGCCGGTGGTGACGAAGTGTGCCTTGGGAAATTTCGCCACGTCAAAGAAATCCGAGCCGGGCAGCGCGCTGTCGCGATCGCTGTCGCCGGTCTTCACGCTGGCCAGGTCCACTTCGACGTCGAACTTCGAGCTGGCGAGGTTCGCGGCGTCGTAGCTGATCGCGGCGGTCCAACGGCCGAACTTGCCGTCGAACGATTCGCCCTGGAAGGTGTTGCTGAAACCGAGCGTGCTCGATGCCGGTTGCACGGTGTAGTCGGTGGCTGCGGCAGCAAGGGGCAGGGCCAGGGCGAGCAGGATGGCAAGTCGTTTCATGAGCGGTCTCCTCGGGAAGTCGGACGGCCAAACGGCAGCATCCGGCGCAGCACGTTGTCATGGTCGAACACATGATGCTTCAGCGCGGCGCCGACATGGGCCACCAGCAGCAGGATGAGGAACCAGAACAGGTACTCGTGCACGCCGTGCGCGAAGTGGCGCAGTTCGTCGTTCTTCGCCGCCAGCGCGGGCAGGTTGAACTGCTTGAACCATTGCAGCGGCTTGCCGGTGACCGAGTTGAACCACCAGCCGCTGAGCGGAATCGCCACGATCAGCAGGTACAACAGCGCGTGCACGATGCGCGCGCTCCATTGCTGCCAGCGCGGTGCCGCCTCTTCCAGCGGGCGACCGTCGCGCCAGCGCCAGATCAAGCGCAGCAGCACCAGCGCCAGCACGGTGAGGCCGATCGACTTGTGCAAGGCCAGCCAGTTGATCTTCTGCATCGGCGAGTGGGCCAGGTCCATCAGCAGGCCGAACGCGCCGTTGCCGAGGATCGCCAGCGCGATGGTCCAGTGGAAGAACTTCGCGACCGAACCCCATTGGCGTTCGTTGCTGCGCAGGCTCATGGATTCTCCTTGCCGGATGTCATGGCGTGGTCGTCACGGACGGCCTCCAGCTCCAGCCACACGCTGACCTGCGCGCCGATCGAGTTGGGGTTGGCGGTGATGTCGTAGTCGTTGCGGTCAAGCATCGCGGTGGCCGAGAAGCCGATGACTTCATGGGTTTCGTAAATCGTCCTGGCCGCCCGGTTGAAGGTGAACGCCAGATCCAGCGGCCGGGTGACGCCGCGCAGGGTCAACCGGCCACGCAGGACTCCGTGCCTTTCATCCTTGCGCTCGACACCGGTGCTGACGAAATGCGCGTAGCGCTGGCCCGCGCAATCGAGCAGGGACGATTTGCACACGGCCCTGTTCCAGTCGGCATCGCCCATGTCCACGCCGGCCAGGTCGATATCCAGCTCGGTCGCGGCGCTGCTCCAGTCCCGAGGATCGAAACGCAGCCAGCCGCGCGCGATGTGCAGCCGTCCGAACGGCCGCGAGTAGCCGTTGTGGCTGATGCTGAAGACGACCTGGCTGTGCACCGCGTCATAGCGCCAGGTATTTTCCGCGGCATGCACCGCCGCCAGCGGCAACAGCATTGCCGCGAGGCACCACAGCCAGCGGATTGGGCGCAAGCAGGACATGGGGCGAAGTCTGGCCGATCGGCGGCGCGGCTGCCAGCATCAGGGCGTGAACGGTGGGTTTCTCTGGTGATCCCACGGAGGTGGGTGAGGGGCGTTTCCTGCGCCCGGCTCCGGTTGGAACGAGGCGATGCCTGCTGACACCCTTGTAACGGCGCCCCCGCGCGTTCGTCATTCCGGCGGAGGCTGGCATCGCGTTTGCTGTTTTTGCCTTCCCCTATGCATCAGAGCAAAAGCTTTCGTCTGCCTATGGCAGCCGAGCCACCTTTCTCTGAGTGGCCAGAGAAACGTGGCCCAACGAGAGGCCACCCCGCTTCCGCGCCTCGCAGGCATCCTGCCTGTGAGGTTCGCGTGCGGGTTACGGGGTTTGTCGACAGTGCATCCTGCCCTGACGCCAAACTGCCTGACATCCATGTCAGGCACCCTGCGGGCTGATCCTCCACCCGCCCGCCGCTGCAGAGGGGTCCCGGGTAGAGCAGCGGGCCATCGTGGCCCGCACTTTTCAGAAGAGCCGGATCAAGAGCAAAGCGGCGGCGACCCGGAGCTTTTGCTTCGGCTCTGGCTTTTGCCTTTGCCTTTCAGCTTCATCACCGAGTGCGGGCCACGATGGCCCGCTGCTTTACCCGGGGTCCCTTGTGCGGCGGTGAGACGGGGTCGACAGGCCGCGCAGCGGGAGTCGACAGGACGTCGACTCCTTTTCGCACGGGCAGGCGACGGCATGGATGCCGGAGTTGAGGCAACGCAGGAGCGGTTGCCCGATGCCCGTTCGAAAAGCCCGGCCCCGGCTCACGGACTTGTTGGGCAGGATGCCCAACAAGCGCCAAGCGGGGTGGCCTTCTCTTTGGTTACTTTCTCTTGGCCACTCAAGAGAAAGTGACTCGCCCTCCGAAGGAGGACGAAAGCTCTTGCTCTGAAACACACGGCAGGCGAAAACGCGTCCGCAACGGCAAGGGCGATGACTAGCTGCGCTGTTTTAAAGCTCTTCCGGCCTTCGCCGGAATGACGAGTATGGATATGCGCTCCCACGGATGTGCGGACAGATGTGTGGACGTGCAAACGCGCAGCGCCTCGATGGCGCCTCAGAACGTGCGCTGCACCGAGTAGTCGGCCAGGGTGGCCAGGGCGTCGCGGTGTGCCGAAGGCGCGAGGATGGCCAGCGCTTCGCGCGCCGCGTCGGCATGCTGCAGGGCCCGCTCGCGGGTGCGCTCCAGCGCACCCGATTCACCGATGGCGGCGATGATGCGGTCCAGCGAATCCAGACCGCCGTGCTCGATCGCGTGGCGCAGCGACTGCGCCTGTTCCGCGCTGGCTTTTTCCAGTGCGTAGATCAGCGGCAGGGTCGGCTTGCCTTCGGCGAGGTCGTCGCCGATGTTCTTGCCCAGGGTGCCGGCGTCGCTGGTGTAGTCGAGCAGGTCGTCGGCGATCTGGAAGGCGTAGCCCAGTTCCATGCCGTAGCGGCGCAGCGCGGCGATCTGGTTTTCCGGCAGGCCGCCGAGAATGCCGCCCAGTTCGGTGGCGGCGGCGAACAGCACGGCGGTCTTGCGTTCGATCACCGCCAGGTACGCCGCTTCGCTGACGTCGGCGTTGCCGATGTTGAGCAGCTGCAGCACCTCGCCTTCGGCGATGGTGTTGGTGGTGTCGGCGAGGATGCGCATGATGCGCATGTCGTCCAGTTCCACCATCAGCTGGAACGAGCGCGAGTAGAGGAAGTCGCCGACCAGCACGCTGGCGGCGTTGCCCCACAGCGCGTTGGCGGTCTTGCGGCCGCGGCGCAGGTCGGATTCGTCGACCACGTCGTCGTGGAGCAGGGTCGAGGTGTGGATGAATTCGATGATCGCGGCGAGCTTGGTGTGATGTTCGCCGCGGTAGCCGGCGGCGCCGGCGGCCAGCACGTGCAGCATCGGGCGCAGACGCTTGCCGCCGGAGGCGATGATGTGGTCGGCGATCTGGTTGATCAGCACCACGTCGGAGGACAGCCGCTGGCGGATCAACGCGTCGACCCGTTGCATGTCGGCGGCGGCGAGGTCGCGCACCTGGGCGAAGTCGGCGGGTCGGGGAGCGTCGGCGGGCATCGAATTCATGGAGGCATCACAGCGGCGTAGGCGGCGATTATACGGGCTGCAGGAACTTGCGCCGCGACATGTCGCCGCAAACGGGCGACAGGCCCTCCGCTTATAATGCCGGCCATGACTTTTTCGATGTCCGGTTTCCGGTGAGCAAACTCTCGCATTCCGAACTGCGCAGCGCGCTGACCCTGGCCTGCGTGATCAGCCTGCGCCTGTTCGGTCTGTTCCTGATCATGCCGGTGTTCTCGCTGTACGCGAAGGCAATGCCCGGTTCCACCGGCTTCATGATCGGACTGGCGCTGGGCGTCTACGGCATCGGCCAGGTGCTGCTGCAGATCCCGCTGGGGCTGCTGTCCGACCGGATCGGACGCAAGCCGGCGATTACCCTGGGCCTGATCCTGTTCGCCATCGGCGGATTGATCGCGGCGATGTCGCACACGCTGACCGGCATCGTGATCGGTCGCGCGGTGCAGGGCATGGGTGCGGTGGCGGGCGCCGGCATCGCGCTGGTGGCCGACCTCACCGCCGAGGAGAACCGCGGCAAGGCGATGGGCATCATCGGCGTGTCGATCGGGCTGGCCTTCCTGCTGGCGCTGATCCTGGGGCCGCCGCTGGAGGCGGTCGCCGGGTTGCCCGGCCTGTTCGGCGCCACCTCGATCCTGGCCCTGCTGTCGCTGATCCTGCTGTGGCTGATCGTGCCCACGCCGGAACGTGCGCGGGCACCCGCCGCGGCCGGCTTCGGCGCCGTGCTGGCGATGCTGCGCGATGGCCGCATGCTGGTGCTGAACGGCTCGGTGTTCTTCCTGCATGCGCTGCTCACCGCCAGCTTCGTGGGCTTGCCGTTGCTGCTGGCGAACACCTTGCACCTGCCGGTGAGCCGGCACTGGGAGCTGTACCTGCCGGTGATGACGGTGGCGGCGTTCGTGATGGGCGCAAGCCTGCATCACATGCGCGAGGTGGCGCAGAGCCTGCGCATCGTGATGGTCTGCGTGGTGGCGATCGGGCTGGCCCTGCTGGGTTTTGCGTTTTCGGGCAGCCACCTGGCCGCCTTCGGCGTGGCCGCCGCGGTGTTCTTCTCCGCGTTCAACCTGCTGGAGGCCGCGCTGCCCAGCCTGGTCTCGCGGCTGGCGCCGGAGCATTTGCGCGGCGCCGCGATGGGTGCGTATTCGACCAGCCAGTTCATCGGCGCGTTCGTGGGCGGCACCTTGGGCGGCATGGCGCTGGGCCGGCTCGGGCCGGATGGTGTGTTCGTCTGCGCCGCGGCGTTCAGCGTGCTGTGGCTGCCGCTGGTGATTGCCGGCGCGCGCCGGATGGGCCGCCAGGCCGCAGGCGAAGCCCAACCCGCGTAGCGCTTGTCCCGGCACCGCCGGCGTTCGGCCTGCACCGGGTTTGCAATGGCGGATCGGCGGCCCAATCATGTGGCCACGGCGACTTCGCTGCATGGGGTGGCGCTCCGATGGCTCATGAAATCATCGCGCTGATGGCGCAATACGGCGTGCTGCTGGTGTTCCTCAATGTGCTGGTGACCCAGCTGGGCGCGCCGCTGCCGGCGGTGCCGACCCTGGTGGTGGCCGGTGCGCTGGTGGCCGGCGGGCAGATGGGCGTGGCCGCGGTGTTGTCGGTCGCGGTGGCCGCCGCGCTGCTCAGCGACGCGGTGTGGTTTGCCGCGGGGCGGCGCTACGGCGGTGGCGTGATGCGGCTGCTGTGCCGCATTTCGCTGTCGCCCGATTCCTGCGTGGAACGCTCCGAACTGCACTTCCAGCGCTGGCGCGGGCAGATCCTGCTGATCGCCAAGTTCGTTCCGGGACTGGCCACGGTGGCGCCGCCGCTGACCGGTGCGATGGGGCTGCCGCTGTCCAGGTTCCTGCTGTTCGACGGCATCGGCTCGCTGCTGTGGGCCGCGGTGGCGATCGGCCTGGGCTACGCGTTCGCGACCCAGATCGACGACCTGCTGGCCGCCATCGCCAATGCCGGCACGCTGGCGCTGGAGGCGATGCTGGTGTTGTTGGCGCTGTATGTGCTGGCGCGCTGGTGGCAGCGCCGGCAATTGCTGCGCACGTTGCGCATGGCGCGCATCTCGGTGGACGAACTGCATCAGGCGATGCAGTCCGCCCGGGCGCCGGTGGTGCTGGACGTGCGGGCACCGGGCTCGCGCCTGCTCGATACCCGGGTGCTGCCCGGCGCCCTGCTGCTGGACGAGCATGGCATCGACCGCAGCGTGAACGACATCCCGTTCGATCACGAGCTGGTGGTCTACTGCAATTGCCCCAACGAGGTCTCCGCCGCCCGCGTGGCCAAGGTGCTGATCGGCCAGGGCTACCGCCGGGTGCGTCCGCTGCTGGGCGGGCTGGAGGCGTGGGACGCGGCCGGCTATCGGGTCGAGCGCCTGCCGGCGGTGGCAGAGGCAGGCCTGCATTCGATCGCCTGATCCCCGTCGCGGGACCTGCAAAAAAATTTACGCGATCTATACGGCCGGCGGCCGGATTGCTACCCCTTTCTTATACGGCCATTCCTAAAGTGCGCGTCGTTCTCCCGAGGAGTCGACGTCGATGGATGCCGTCTATCTGCTGTTCCTGCTGGTGCTGTGCGCCGCCACGCTGGGCTTTGCGCTGATCTGCGATCGGCTGGGCCCGCGCAAGTGATGCCCGCCTGCCTTTCCCCCTTCCGTCATGCCTGCGTGAGTTGCCGCCCATGAATGTCCTTTACGTGCTCGCCGCGCTGATCGCGCTGGCGCTGGCCGGCTACCTGTGCGTAGCCCTGCTCAAGCCGGAGTGGTTCGAATGACCACCAACGACTACCTCCAGCTCGGCCTCTATCTGGTCGTGCTCTTGCTGCTGGTGAAACCGCTCGGCAGCTACATGGCGCACGTCTTTGCCGATGCGCCCAATCGCGTCACCCGTTTCGGCGGCCGCGTGGAACGCGCCATCTATCGCCTGTGCGGCATCGCGCCCGACGAGGACATGGGCTGGAAACGCTATGCACTGGCGGTGCTGCTGTTCAACCTGCTCGGCCTGCTGGCGGTGTATGCCCTGCAGCGCCTGCAGGGCTGGCTGCCGCTCAACCCGCAGCATTTCGGGGCGGTGTCGGCCGATTCGTCGATGAACACCGCGATCAGCTTCGCCAGCAACACCAACTGGCAAGGCTACGGTGGCGAGTCGACGATGAGCTACCTGACCCAGATGCTGGGTCTGGCGGTGCAGAACTTCCTCTCCGCGGCGACCGGCATTGCCGTGCTGGTGGCGCTGGTGCGCGGCTTTGCCCGGCGCAGCGCGACCGGCATCGGCAACTTCTGGGTCGATCTCACGCGCAGCACGCTGTACCTGCTGTTGCCGCTGTCGCTGCTGCTGTCGCTGCTGCTGGTGTCGCAGGGTGTGGTGCAGAACTTCAAGCCGTACGTCGACGTGCCGGTGGTGCAGGCGAGCAGTTACTCAACGACCGCGAAGGACGCAGCCGGTCACGAGGTCACCACGCAGGCGGCGGTTGCCACGCAGACCCTGCCGATGGGGCCGGCGGCCTCGCAGATCGCGATCAAGCAGCTGGGCACCAACGGTGGCGGCTTTTTCAACGTGAACTCGGCGCACCCGTTCGAGAACCCCACGCCGCTGAGCAACTTCCTCGAGCTGCTGTCGATCCTGCTGATCCCCGCCGCGCTCTGCTACACCTTCGGCCAGATGGTCGGCGATCGTCGCCAGGGCTGGTCGCTGCTGGCGGTGATGCTGGTGATCTTCATCCCGCTGCTGCTGGCCTGCACCGCAGCCGAGCAGGCGGGCAACCCGCTGCTTGCCCATCTCGGTGTCGACCAGCACGCCTCGGCGCTGCAGGCGGGCGGCAACATGGAAGGCAAGGAAACCCGCTTCGGCATCGCCGACTCCACGTTGTGGGCGACCGCCACCACCGCCGCCTCGAACGGTTCGGTGAACGCGATGCACGACTCGTTCACGCCGCTGGGCGGGCTGGTGCCGATGTGGTTGATGCAACTGGGCGAGGTGATCTTCGGCGGCGTCGGTTCGGGCCTGTACGGCATGCTCGCCTTCGCCGTGGTGGCGGTGTTCATCGCCGGCCTGATGGTGGGCCGCACGCCGGAATACCTGGGCAAGAAGATCGAGGCCTACGAGATGAAGATGGCCAGCCTCGCGGTGCTGCTGCCGTGCGCCCTGGTGGTGATCGGCACGGCGATCGCGGTGATGGTGCCGGCCGGCGTGGCGGGCGTCGCCAACCCCGGTGCGCACGGCTTCAGCGAGATGCTGTACGCGGTCAGCTCGGCCTCGAACAACAACGGCAGTGCGTTCGGCGGGCTCTCGGCCAACACGCCGTTCTGGAACGTGCTGCTGGGCGCATGCATGTTCCTGGCGCGCTTCCCGCTGATCGTGGCGATGCTGGCGATGGCCGGTGGGCTCGCGGCCAAGCGGCACGTGCCCGAATCGGCCGGCACGCTGCCCACGCACACGCCGCTGTTCGTCACGCTGCTGGCCTGCGTGGTGATCGTGGTCGGCGCACTCACCTTCCTGCCGGCGCTGGCCCTGGGGCCGATCGCCGAGCAACTCATGTCCGCCATGGGGCACTGATCCAATGACTTCCCAAACCCAAACGGCAAGCGGCTTCAACCGCGTGCTGATTCTCACGGCCATGGCCGATTCGTTCCGCAAGCTGTCGCCGCGGATGCAGTTCCGCAACCCGGTGATGTTCGTGGTGTTCGTGTGCAGCGTGCTGACCACGGCGCTGTGGCTGCAGGCGCTCGCCGGTCACGGCGAGGCGCCCACCGGCTTCATCTTCTGGGTCAGCCTGTGGCTGTGGTTCACCCTGCTGTTCGCGAACTTCGCCGAGGCGCTGGCCGAAGGCCGCGGCAAGGCGCAGGCCGATGCGCTGCGCAGTTCGCGCAAGGACGTGATCGCGAAGAAGCTGGCGTCGCCCGATCGCGATGCCGCGATCACCTTCGTGCCTTCCAGCGAGCTGCGCACCGGCCACCACGTGCTGGTCGAGGCGGGCGAGCAGATTCCCGGCGACGGCGAGGTGGTGGTCGGTGCGGCCAGCGTCAACGAGAGCGCGATCACCGGTGAGTCCGCGCCGGTGATCCGCGAATCCGGCGGCGACCGCAGCGCGGTCACCGGTGGCACCCAGGTGCTGTCCGACTGGCTGGTGGTGCGCATCACCAGCAATCCGGGCGAGAGCTTCCTCGACCGCATGATCGCGATGGTGGAAGGCTCCAGGCGACGCAAGACGCCGAACGAGATCGCGCTGACCATCCTGCTGGCCAAGTTCACCCTGATCTTCCTGCTCGCCTGCACCACGCTGCTGCCGTATTCGATCTACAGCGTGCAGGCGGCCGGCGCGGGCAACCCGATCACGCTCACCGTGCTGATCGCGCTGCTGGTGTGCCTGATCCCCACCACCATCGGCGCGCTGCTGTCGGCGATCGGCATCGCCGGGATGGACCGGATGATCCGCGCCAACGTGATCGCCACCTCCGGCCGCGCGGTGGAAGCGGCCGGCGACGTCGACGTGCTGCTGCTGGACAAGACCGGCACGATCACCCTGGGCAATCGCCAGGCGGTGGCGTTCCATGCGGCGCCGGGCATAGCCGAAAACGTGCTGGCCGGGGCCGCGCAGCTGGCCTCGCTGGCCGACGAGACGCCCGAAGGCCGCAGCGTGATCGTGCTGGCGAAGGACAGGTACGGCCTGCAGGAAAGGCAGCTTGCCGAGGACGAGGCGCAGTTCGTGCCGTTCACCGCGCAGACACGCATGAGCGGCATCGACTTCGGCGACCGGCGCATCCGCAAGGGTGCACTGGACGCGGTGGAAAAATATCTCGAAGGGCAGAACAGCCACCTGCCGCCGCTGGTCAAGCGCATCGCCGAGGACATCGCGCGCCGTGGTGCCACCCCGCTGATCGTCACCGAAGGCGACCGCGCGCTGGGCGTGATCGAGCTGAAGGACATCGTCAAGTCGGACATCAAGGAGCGCTTCGCCGAGATGCGCAAGATGGGCATCAAGACCATCATGATCACCGGCGACAACCCGCTCACCGCAGCGGCCATCGCGGCCGAGGCCGGCGTCGACGACTTCCTCGCCGAGGCCACGCCGGAAGCCAAGCTCAAGCTGATCCGCGACATCCAGGCGGAGAACCGGCTGGTGGCGATGTGCGGCGACGGTACCAACGATGCGCCGGCACTGGCCCAGGCCGACGTGGCGGTGGCGATGAACACCGGCACCCAGGCGGCGAAGGAGGCCGGCAACATGGTCGACCTCGACTCCAACCCGACCAAGCTGATCGAGGTGGTGGAGATCGGCAAGCAGATGCTGATCACCCGCGGCGCGCTGACCACGTTCTCGATCTCCAACGACATCGCCAAGTACTTCGCGATCATCCCGGCCGCGTTCGCCACCACGTATCCGGCGTTGAACACGCTCAACGTGATGCACCTGGCCACGCCGCAGAGCGCGATCCTGTCCGCGGTGATCTTCAATGCGCTGATCATCATCTTCCTGATCCCGCTGGCACTGAAGGGCGTGAAGTACCGCGCGCTCGGCGCCGGCGCGCTGCTGCGCCGCAACCTGCTCGTCTACGGGCTCGGCGGCGTGGTGGTGCCGTTCGCGGGCATCAAGCTGATCGACCTGCTGCTGGTGCTGCTGCACGTGGCCTGACCCGTTGGTCCGGGTCGATTGATCGTGCGGCCGGCGGGCGCCGGCCGCGCGAAACCCCTGCCGGAATGCGAAGTCATGCAGACCCTGAAAGTATCCGTCTCCCTTCCCGACGCCAGCCATCCCGACGTGGAGCTGCGCCTGTCCGCCGACGATGCCGGCTGCGACGTGGTGATCACGCTGCCGACGGCCGCGCACCCGGCGCAGGTCGTGCAGCTGCGGCGCGCGGCTTGTGCTGGCGCGAGTGCAGCCGACGACGACTATGTCCTCGGCGGTTACGCCGGCATCTGATGCCGTTTCCCCTGGCCACCTTGCGCGTCGCCCGCCTCGGGTTCGACGCCGGAGTTTTCCCCATGAAAGTGCGTTCCCTCGCTGCAGCCGCAGCCCTGTTCTCCCTCGCCGGCCTCGCCGCGGTGCACGCCGACGGCGCGCCGGCCAGCCCGGTCAGCGGCAATGTCGCGCTGACCAGCGACTACATGTTCCGCGGCCTCACCCAGAGCTGGGGCCGGCCGGCGGTCCAGGGCGGCGCCGACTACGCCAGTCCTGACGGCTTCGCGGCCGGCTTCTGGGCTTCCAGCATCAGCGAGCGCAGCTACCCCGGCGGCGCGATGGAGCTGGACCTGTATGCCAGCTACGGCCAGTCCATCAACAGCGACTGGTCGTGGCGCGCGGGCCTGTACGGCTATGTGTATCCGGGCGCCAACCTCGACCAGGCTGGCCTGCCATCGCGCTCGCTCGACACCGTCGAGGCCAACGGCGCGTTGACCTGGAAGCAGTTCACGCTGAAGTACAGCCATTCGCTCACCGATTATTTCGGCGTGGACACGCAGCAGGGCTATCGCGGCGATTCGAAGGGCACCGGCTATCTGCAGCTGGACGCCACGTTTCCGTTGAACGATGCATGGAGCCTGGCACTGCATGCCGGGCATACCCACTGCACCACCACCCTGGCCACGCCGCTGGCCAACGGTGCGCGCGACCCCGGCTACAGCGATTTCGGCGCCACGCTGAAATATCAGGTCGCCACGCACTGGTCGTTGAGTGCGGGCCTCACCCATGCCACCAACGCGGATTTCTACCGCCGCACTTCCAGCTTCCTCGACGCGGGTGACACGCGCAATGTCGGCGGTTCGCGGGGCTTCGTGATGCTGCAGGGAACTTTCTAGTGCGATCTATCCATGATCGCGACGTGCCACGAGCGGCCATCCATGGCCGCACTTTCGATAAGAGCGGTGACTACCCATGAGCAAACTGTTGCGCCAATCCTTCGTCCTGCTGTTGCTGATGACGGTGATCACCGGCGTGCTGTATCCACTGGCCGCCACCGGGCTGGCACAGTTGATCTTTCCGCACCAGGCCAACGGCAGCCTGGTCGAGCGCGACGGCAAGCCGGTGGGCTCAGCGCTGATCGGCCAGTCATTCACCGACCCGAAGTATTTCTGGGGCCGGCCGTCGGCCACCGCGCCGAACCCGTACAACGCCAGCGCATCGTCCGCTTCCAACCAGGGACCGACCAACCCGGCGCTGGCCGACGCTGTGAAGCAGCGCATCGCCGCGCTGCGGGCGGCCGATCCGGGCAACGCCGCGCCGGTGCCGGTGGACCTGGTGACCGCCTCGGGCAGCGGCCTCGATCCGCAGATCAGCCCCGCCGCCGCGCAGTACCAGTTGGCCCGCGTGGCCCGGCTGCGGCACATGGATGTGGCCCGGGTGCGGTCGCTGGTGCAGCGCTGCACGCAGGGGCGCCAACTGGGCCTGCTGGGCGAGCCGCGGGTCGACGTGCTCAAGCTCAATCTGGCGCTGGACGCGGGGGCGCCATGATCGCCGGACTGTTCCCGGGTGTGGACGTGGCTGCCGGCGCCGATGCTGCAGGCGGGAAACCCCGATGACCGAACCGTCCCGTGAAGCCCGCGCCGATGCGCTGCTCAGCACCGCGCAGGAAAAACGTCAGCACCGGCTGAAGATCT
This sequence comes from Rhodanobacter sp. IGA1.0, assembly GCF_040208325.1. Classification (NCBI taxonomy): domain Bacteria; kingdom Pseudomonadati; phylum Pseudomonadota; class Gammaproteobacteria; order Lysobacterales; family Rhodanobacteraceae; genus Rhodanobacter; species Rhodanobacter sp. IGA1.0. Next base: position 3,028,420 of record NZ_CP157948.1, on the reverse strand, counting down.
TCCTGGGCGCTGCGCCCGGCGTGGGCAAGACCTACGCGATGCTGTCGGCCGCGCGCGAGCTGAAGCGCCAGGGCGTGGACGTGGTGGTCGGCCTGGTCGAGACCCACGGTCGCGCCGAGACCGCCGCGCTGATGGAGGGCATGGAGGTGCTGCCGCGCCGCGCGCTGAAGTACAACGATCGCGACTTCACCGATTTCGACCTGGATGCCGCGCTGGCGCGCCGGCCGGCGGTGCTGCTGGTGGACGAACTGGCGCACCGCAATTTGCCCGGTGCCCGGCACGAGCGCCGCTGGCAGGACATCGCCGAGCTGCTCGATGCCGGCATCGAGGTGTATACCGCGCTGAACGTGCAGCACCTGGAAAGCCTCAACGACCAGGTGCGACGGATCACCGGCATCACCGTGCGCGAGACGGTGCCCGATGCGTTCCTCGACCGCGCGCGCGACATCGTGCTGGTCGACCTGCCGCCGCGCGAGCTGATCGGCCGCCTGAAGCAGGGCAAGGTCTACGTGCCCGAGACCGCGGCGGCGGCACTGAACGCGTTCTTCTCGCCGACCAACCTGGCCGCCCTGCGCGAGCTGGCGCTGGAGACCATCGCCGGCCACGTCGACAGCGACCTGCGCGAGCACATGCTGGCGCGCGGCAGCGCGATGACCGTGCGCCGGCGCGTGCTGGCGGCGATCGACGGCCACGGCCAGAGCGACTATCTGGTGCGCGTGGCTCGCCGCATCGCCGAGCGGCGGGGCGCGCCGTGGAGCGTGGCCTGGGTCGACACCGGCGCGCGGCTGGAGCCGGCCCGGCGCGAACGGCTGGATGCCGCGATGCGGCTGGCGCGGCGGCTCGGCGGCGAGGCGATCATCCTGCGCGGCCATGCGATCGCCGACGAGCTGCTGGCACACGCCGACCGGGAGGGCGTGGGCCAGATCATCCTGGGCCGCACCCGCGAGCGACCGCTGGCGCGCATGCTGGGCATCTCGCTCACCCAGCGGCTGCTGCGCCGCGGCGCCCACATGGAACTGACCATCATCGCCACCCCGGTCGAGCGGGCGAAGGCGCGCCGGCGGCTGCGGCTGCCGCGCGAACGCGGTTCGCGCGGCGAGTACCTGTACGCCACGCTCGCCACGCTGGTCGCGTTCGGGCTGGCGTTCGTGGCCGACCGCTATCTGGCGGTGGCCAACCTGTCGCTGATCTTCCTTACCGCCGTGCTGGCGGTGGCGGTGCGCACGCGCATGGCCGTGGCCGTCTATGCGGCCATGCTGTGCTTTCTCGGCTACAACTTCTTTTTCGCGGCGCCGCGCTACACGCTGGCGATCGCCAATGTCGACGACGTGCTGGCGGTGACGCTGTTCCTGGTCGCCGCGCTGCTGTGCAGCCGGCTGGCGACGCGACTGGCCAGCCAGGTGGAATCGCTGCGCGCGGCGCATGCGCACGCGCGTGCGCTGCTGACGCTGGGCCAGCAGCTGACCAGCAGCACCGACGCCAGCGGCATCCGCGAAGCGGGCTGCAAGGCGCTGGCGCATGCGCTGCAGGGTGAGGCGGTGATCCTGGCCCGCGATGCCGGGCAGGTGCTGCGAGTGGTCGCCAGCGCGCCGCCGCAGGGCGAGCTCAGCCCGCAGGACCTGGCCGCGGCGGACTGGAGCGACCGTCACGGCGAACAGGCCGGCCGCTACACCGACACGCTCAACGGCGCACCATGCTGGATGCTGCCGCTGGGCAGCGAGGCACGGCCGCTGGGCGTGGCCGGGTTGCGCTTCGCCCCGGCGGGCGGCGAACCCGATCCGGAACGCCGCAGCCTGGCGCTGGCGATGGCGCAGGACATCGGCCAGGCGCTCGAGCGCGCGCGGCTCTCCGACGAGCTGGAAGGCGCCCGCGTGCAGGGCGAAACCGAGCGCCTGCGCAGTGCGCTGCTGTCGTCCGTCTCGCATGATCTGCGCTCGCCGCTGGCCTCGATGATCGGTGCCGCCGGAACCCTGATCAGCTACGAGCAGAAGTTGCCGGCGGAGGATCGACGCGCCTTGCTGGACGCGATCCTTGCCGAAGGGCAGCGGCTGGACAGCTACATCCAGAACCTGCTCGACATGACCCGCCTCGGCCACGGCACGCTGAAGCTCAACCGCGACTGGACCGACAGCGCGGAAATCGTCGCCGCCGCGGTGACGCGTCTGCGCAAGCTGTTTCCCGATCTCCACGTGGAAATCCTGATGCCCGCCGGGCCGGTGCTGCTGCATGTCCACGCGGCGCTGATCGAACAGGCCTTGTTCAATATCCTGGAGAATGCCGCGCGTTTCTCGCCCGCGGGCGAGGTGGTACGGGTGACGACCCGCTGCGCCGACGGCAGCCTGCTGATCGACGTGGCCGATCGTGGGCCCGGCATTCCCGAGGACGAACGCGCGCGCATCTTCGACATGTTCTATTCGGTGTCGCGCGGTGACCGTGCGCCGCAGGGCACCGGGCTTGGCCTGGCCATCTGCCGCGGCATGATCGGTGCGCACGGCGGCAGTGTGGAGGCGCTGCCCGGCGATGGCATCGGCACCATCATCCGCATCAGCCTGCCGCTGCCATCGCCGCCGGAAGCCGAACCATGAACAGGCCCACGCCGGGTGCCGGAGATGCTGCTGCCCGGCAATGACTGCTGCGCGAGCCTGGGCCGACCGCCAGCGAGGCACGCGGCCGACGATCCGTTCAGGTTCCACCGCTCTGGATCTGGGCCCGGTCGCAGGTATGATATCCAGCCAGTTTCATCACTCCGGCCGCAACCCATCGAGAAATTTGCGGCCGGCTCAACCGAGGACACATCCATGGCACGTGGCATCAACAAGGTCATTCTGGTCGGCAACCTGGGCTCGGACCCGGAACTGCGCAGCACCGGCAGCGGCACCAGCATCTGCAGCTTCAGCCTGGCCACCTCCGAGTCCTGGACCGACAAGCAGTCCGGCGAGAAGCAGGAACGCACCGAGTGGCACCGGATCAAGATCTTCGGCCGCCTCGGCGAGATTGCCGCCGAGTACCTGAAGAAGGGGCGCCAGGTCTACATCGAAGGCTCGATCCGCACCGACAAGTTCACCGGCAAGGACGGCGTCGAGAAATACTTCACCGACATCATCGCCAGCGAGATGCAGATGCTGGGCAGCAATGAAGGTGGCAGCGGCGGTGGCGGCGGTGGCTACCAGCGCGAGCGTCCGCAGAGCGGCGGCGGTCAGCGCCAGGGCGGCGGCAATTACGGTGGCGGCCAGTCGCAGTCGCGCGGCGGCGACAACTACGGCAACCAGTCGCGGCAGGCCCCGGCTCCGGCCGACAGCGGCTTTGCGGATGACGAAATTCCGTTCTGATCCCGCGCCAACCTGCGGCAAGCCGGAAAGCCCATGCACCGCATGGGCTTTTCCTTTTGTGCGGCAGGCTCACCTGTCGTTGACCCGGCCTGCGCATACTCGGCGCGAATGGCCAAGGATCCTGCGCATGCGAACGCTCCCGACCCGCGAATCGAAACGCGTGCGATGGGTCTGCTCCATGTCAGCGATGCGCAGCCGGGGTTGACCCGGCGCCGGCGGGGCAAGGGTTTCAGTTACCACGACGCGGATGGCCGGGCGGTAACCGATCGCGACGAGCTGGCGCGCATCCGCGCGCTGGCGATACCGCCGGCGTATACCCGCGTGTGGATCTGCAGCCATCCGCGCGGCCATCTGCAGGCCACCGGCTACGACGCCCGCGGGCGCAAGCAGTACCGCTACCACCCGCGCTGGCGCGAGTACCGCGACCTGGGCAAGTTCGACCGGGTCACCGCCTTCGGCAAGGCGCTGCCTGGGTTGCGCCGGCGCGTGCGGCGGGACCTGGCCCTGGACGGGCTGCCTCGCGACAAGCTGCTGGCCCTGCTGGTGCGGCTGCTCGACGAGACCCTGATCCGCATCGGCAACGACTGCTATACCCGCGACAACCGCAGTTACGGACTCACCACCTTGCGCACGCGCCACGTGCGCGCGCAGCGCGGGCGGCTGCGCTTCGCCTTCCGGGGCAAGAGCGGGCAGGAGCGCGAGGTGGAACTGGGCGACCGGCGACTGGTGCGGATCGTGCGCCGCGTGCAGCAACTGCCCGGGCAGCGGCTGTTCCAGTACATCGATGACGATGGCCGGCGCCAGCCGGTGGATTCGGGCATGGTCAACGACTACCTGCATGCAGCCTGCAGCGATGGCCGGGAGCATGGATTCAGCGCCAAGGACTTCCGCACCTGGGGCGGCACCGTGCACGCGGCGCGCATCCTCGCCGGCACGCCGCTGCCGCGCAAGGGTGGCGAGCAGGCGCGGCGCAGCGCACTGGCGAAAGCGGTCGCCGAAGTCGCGGCGATCCTGGGTAACACGCCGGCCGTGTGCCGCGGTTCCTACATCCATCCGCGCGTGCTGGAAGGCTGGCTGGACGGCAGCCTGCAGCGGGCGATCACGCCGGCCGTCGCGGCGCATCCGCGCCAGCTGGAGCAACGGGTGCTGCGCTTCCTGCGCGCCGGTTAGCTGCGCTGTTGGCGGCTCAGGGTTGCGGGCTGGCGCTCGCCGGCGAACGGTCGTCAGGACGCGCCTCCTGGTGGGTGATGGCCAGGCAGAACCCGGCGACCAGCACCGCGATCAGGCCCAGCAGCAACACGCGCAGGGCCACTCGCCGGCGGTTCATCGCGTCGCTCCGGTTCGCCGGGCCAGCCTCGCCAGGCGGCCCGTGGGCACGTGCTCGACGGATGTCGCCAGCGCGATCACGAGCGGAGCCCCGTCGGCAGTGAGATCGACATGTCGTTGTGCCCGTGCAAGTGGGGGGATGCGGCGTTTCCGCGGCATGGTCGCCGCAACGCGGAAGCACCATCGCAGGCCACCGGTGCATGGGTTGTCAACGCATCGGCGCCCGCACCGGTCACGCGCTGCTCACGGCAAGGCGACGTCGGCTGTACGGTGCGTCGAACATGCTGCGGCTTTCGATCATGGAGCACGTCATGTCTTTCAATCTCACCGGTCGCCGCATCGCCATCCTCGCCACCGACGGCTTCGAGCAGTCCGAACTGACCGAGCCGAAGCGCCTGCTGGAACAGGCCGGCGCGCAGACCGACGTGATCGCGCCGGGTGGCGCCAGCCAGATCAGGGGCTGGAGCAAGGGCGACTGGGGCGAGCAGGTGGCGGTGGACGTGGCGCTGAAAGACGCCACGCCCGAGCCGTACGACGCCATCGTGCTGCCCGGCGGCGTGATGAACCCGGACAAGCTGCGGCTGGAACCGGCCGCCATCGCCCTGATCAAGGCTTTCGACGACGCGGGCAAGCCGGTGGCGGCGATCTGCCATGGTCCGTGGACGCTGATCGACGCCGGCCTGGTCAGGAACCGCCAGGTCACCTCATGGCCCTCGCTGCGCAAGGATCTGGAAAATGCCGGCGCGCACTGGCAGGACAGCGAAGTCGTGCGCGATGGCCAGCTGATCACCAGTCGCAAGCCCGGCGACATCCCGGCCTTCGCCGACGCCATCATCGACGCGCTGGGCGCCACCGTGTAAGGCCATGGACGAGGGCGGTGTTCAGCCGAGCTTGTCCATCACCTCGTCGAGGTTCTGCCGCAGCTCGTCGATGCCTTCCCACGGATCGCTGCGCAGGCGCGCCAGCCGCTTCGGCGCGGAATGGATGTCGAAGTCGTGGCCGCTCTTCAGCTTGCCCAGTTCGTTCCAGCGCAGCGGCATCGCCACCGGCGCGCCGGTTCGCGCGCGCAGCGAGTACGAGGCCACGCTGGTGGCGCCGCGGCTGTTGCGCAGGTAGTCGATGTAGATCAGGCCGCCCCGCCGCGCCTTGCTGGCGGTGGCGATGAACTCCAGCGGATGGGCCTGCGCCAGCGAGCTGGCGAAGGCCTGGGCGAAGCCCTTTGCCTGCGGCCACGGACAACCGGGGTTGAGCGGCACCACCACGTGCAGGCCCTTGCCGCCGGTGGTGCGCAGAAACGACGCCAGCCCCAGTTGCGCCAGCAGCTTGTGCACCAGCCGCGCGGCGGCCGCCACGCGATCCCAGGCCACGTCCTCGCCGGGGTCGAGATCGAACACCACGCGGTCGGCCTGGTCCGGCTGCGCGATGGTCGCGCCCCAGGGGTGGAACTCCAGCGCGCCGAACTGCACCAGTTCGATCACCGAATCGGCATCGCGCGGATAGATGTAGGTGGCCTGGGCGCCGGACTCTTCCTTCAGCTTCGCGCTGCCCACGTGCTTCAGTCCCCGGATCATGTGCTTCTGGAAGAAGCAGGCCTTCTCGGTGCCTTCCGGGCAACGGATCACCGAGGTGGGACGATTCACCACCCCGGGCAGGAACCAGGCCATCACGCTGGCGTAATAGTCGGCCACTTCCTGCTTGGTGATGCCGTCCCCGGGATACACCACGCGATCGGGATGGGTGATGGTGATGTCGGCGCCCGTGGCGCGCTTGCGACGAGCGGACGTCTTCGCGGCAGGCGCGCGGTCGGAGTCGATGAGGTCGGCGGCAGTCTTGTCGGTACGCATGGTCTTCAGGCTCGGTTGGCGCAACAGGTTCTTGTTGCCGATGCCGCGGTAATACACCTCGGCCACGGCCTTCGGCTCGACCCAGTGCGCGTCGCGCAGCAACGGATCGATCGCGGCAAGTTTCACGGTGGGTTTCCTGCGGCCCTTGTCGGCAAGCGTGTTGCCCAGTTGCCGCAGCTGTTCGTCGCTGAAGCCGGTGCCCACGCGGCCCGCGTACACCCAGCCGTCCTTGACCGACGGGTCGGGCCTGGCCAGCAGCAGGGACCCGAAACCGCTGCGGCTGCCCTTGGGCGGCGTGTAGCCGACCACCGCGAACTCGTCGCTTTCCAGCCGCTTGATCTTCAGCCAGTCGTCGCCGCGGCCGGGCCGGTAAGCCGAATCGACGCGCTTGGAGATGATTCCCTCCAGCTGCTGCTCGGTGGCCATCCGGAACGCGCCTTCGCCGTCGCCGATCGCATGGCTGCTGAAGGCCAGGTGTTTCGGTGCATGGGCCAGCAGCTGTTGCAGCAGCTGCTTGCGCTCCAGCAGGCGCACCCGCGACAGGTCGCTGCCTTCGAGGTGGGGCAGGTCGAACAGCATGTAGACCAGCGGCAACTGCGCCTCGCCGGACAGCGTCGTCTGCAGGCCGTTGAAGTCGCTGTGCCCGCGCGGATCGAGCGCGATCAGTTCGCCGTCGAGCCGGGCGGATTGCAGGCCAAGTGATTCCAGCGCCTGCACGATGTCGGGCAGGCGGTCGTCCCACGCCAGCGCATTGCGCGACCACAGCTTCACCTCGCCGTCGGCGATCGCGGCAAGGATGCGGTAGCCGTCCCACTTCACCTCGTGCAGCCATTGCTCGCCCTCGGGCGGAAACTCGCGCAGGCGCGCCAGCTCGGGCTTGAAGAACTCCGTGCCCGAGGTGGCCGGGCGCGCGCCGTCCAGCGCGGCGGCGGCCCTGGCCAGGCGCAGTCGCGGCACCTTCTTCCCTTTCGGCACGGCCTTCCTGCGCGCGGTGGATTTCTTCGCGGCCGCCCGGGTGGCCGGCGTTTTCGCGGCGGCACGGGTGCTGCGGGTCATCTTCGCGTCGAGCAGGTCGTCCGCTTCCACGTCGCCGGCGAACGCGTCTTTCGCCTTGATCAGGAACCACGCGGGCTGGCGCTCCTTGCGCCCGCTGCGCACCAGGTGCCAGCCACCCTTGAGCCGCTTGCCGAACAGCTCGAAGCGCAGGTGCCCCTTCAGCAACTGCGCCTCGGCGTCGCCCTCGGTGGTCCACACGCCCAGGTCGAACTGGTCGACGTGGCCCTTGCCGTAGCCGTGTTCGATGTCGCCCTCGAAACCCGCGTAGGAAATCGGGTGATCCTCCACTTCCACCGCGAGGCGTTTCACCTCGGGGTCGTAGCTGGGTCCCTTGGGTACTGCCCAGCTCTTCAGCGTATCGCCGACCTGCAGGCGGAAATCGAAGTGGCGGCGGCTGGCGTGATGCAGTTGCACCACGAAGATGGCCCGGCCGCTGGCCTTGCCCGGTGCGTTGTCGGCCGGCTCGCGCGTCTTCGAAAAATCACGCTTGCGCTGGTAATCCCGCAGGTTGCCCATGATCGCTCCCGGTCAGCTGGTCGGGCCGCCCATCACCGGCAGCACCGCGCCGGAGATGTAGCTGGCGCACGAGGGCGCGGCGAGAAAGACGTAGGCGGGAGCGAGTTCCTCCGGTTGCGCGGGGCGACCCATCGCGCTGGACGTGCCGAACTCGCGCACGCGTTCGGCCGGCTGGTCGGCGGGATTCAGCGGCGTCCACACCGGGCCGGGCGCCACCGCATTCACCCGGATGCCGCGCGACACCATGTTCGCGGCCAGCGCCCTGGTGAACGCGTGGATGCCGCCCTTGGTCATCGAATAGTCGAGCAGCTTGTCGTTGCCGAACAGCCCGGTCTCCGAGCCGGTGTTGATGATCGAGCAGCCGCTGCCCAGGTGCGGCGAGGCGGCCCTGGCCATCTGGAAATAGCCGTACAGATTGGTGCGCAGGGTCTCGTCGAAATGGGCGTCGGTGATCTCCTCGATCGAATCGGCGTGTTCTTGGAACGCGGCGTTGTTGACCAGCACGGACAGCTTGCCGAACGCCTTCACCGTCTTCGCCACCGCCTTGCGGCAGAACGCCGGGTCCCTGACGTCGCCCGGAATCAGCAGGCAACGCTGGCCTTCGCCCTCGACGTAGTCGCGGGTTTCCTCGGCGTCGGCATGCTCGCTGAGGTAGACGATGGCCACGTCGGCGCCTTCGCGGGCGAACAGCACCGCCACGGCCCGGCCGATGCCGGAGTCGCCGCCGGTGATCAGGGCGGACATCCCGGCCAGCTTGCCCGAACCGGCGTAGTTGGGCGCCATGAACTGGGGACGCGGGTCGAGATCCCGTTCGCTGCCGGGCTTCTTCTGGTGCTGCCGGGGCAGCGGGTTTGCCGGCTTCTTCGTTGCGGCTGCCGGTTTTTTCGCGGCCGCCTTGTTCGACGCCGGACTTCTGGACGCCTTCTTGCGCTGGTCGTCGCGATCGGTCGCGGCCTGGATCGCGCGCTGGCGCTCGAGCGTCGCCCTGGCCGTCTTGGCGGTGCGCCTGGTTGCTGCCATGGTCCGGTACTCCGTTGCGTGGGGATGCAAGCCACGCTAGCGGTCGCCGCGTACGCCACAGGTGAAGCAAGGGTCAGGGCGCATTTGACAGCGTGTCCACGCCGGCCCCGCGATAGTCCGCGCACAACGCCAGAGCGTGCCGCCGTCGGCGTGGGAACGCGACGCGCCGGCGTTCTGGTCCGACCAACCCTTGCCGGAGAGCGCCCGCATGGCACGTCCCATCTGGACCGGAACCCTTTCATTCGGCCTGCTCAACGTCCCCGTGTCGCTGATGTCCGGCGAACGCAGCGTCGACCTGCATTTCCGCATGCTGGACAGCCGCAGCAACACGCCGGTGCGCTACGAGCGCGTCAATGCCGAAACCGGCGAGGAGGTGCCGTGGAAGGAGATCGTCAAGGCCTTCGAATACGCCAAGGGCAGCTACGTCGTGCTGGAGCCGGAGGACATCAAGTCCGCCGCGGCCGACGGACGCGAGGTGGTCGACGTGAAGGCCTTCGTCGAGGCCGATTCGATCGGCCCGGAATACTTCGAGAAGCCGTACTTCCTGGTGCCGGGCAAGAAGGCGGAGAAGGGCTACGTGCTGCTGCGTGAAGTGCTCAAGCGCACCGGTCGCATCGGCATCGCGCGGGTGGTCATCCGCACCCGCGAATATCTTTCCGCGGTGATGCCGCGCGGCAACGCGCTGGTGCTGATGCTGCTGCGCTATCCGCAGGAACTGGTCGACGCGGAGGATTACAGGATTCCCGAAGGCGCCGCGTCGCAATACCGGATCTCGCCCAAGGAGATCCAGATGGCCGAACAGCTGATCGAATCGATGAGCGACGAGTGGAACCCGGCCGAGTACCGCGACGAATTCCGCGACCGCCTGCGCAAGGTGATCGAGCAGCGGATGAAGTCGAAGGGCGTGGTGACCACCGAACCGGAAGACGAAGCCGACATGCCGGAGAACGCCACCACCAACGTGGTCGACTTCATGTCGCTGCTGCAGAAGAGCCTGGCCAGCAACAAGCGCACGCCCGCCAGGAAGACCGCCGCGAAATCCGCCGGCAAAGCCGCCCGCGGCAAGAGCACGGACAAGCCGGCGGACAAGTCGACGGCAGGGAAGAAGTCCACCGCAAAAAAGGCGGCCGCCAAGAAGCGTGCCGCGACCCGCAAGGCGGGTTGATGCCGCCGCGGGCCCGCGTGGAGACTTCTGTGCGTGCCGACGAAGCGTCGGTCCATCCGGCCGGGAGCACCCCCGGCATGCACGCTCCGGCGACGGCCATCGCGGAATACTCCGGACCCTGGCCATGAGATGCATGGAGAAAAACGATGGGCAACACGAACCTTCCGCAGGCCGGCGCTGCGGACACCGACAACAGCAGGGATACCCGCAGCGGAAACGCTCAGCTCACGGATCGGCAGCGGAAGGAAGGCGACACCGGTCAGGAGCTCACGCCACCGGACCGGCCGAAAGACCCGCCCGTGAAAGCGGGCCGGGACGCCGACATGTCCGCCTATACGGGTCACGCCAACACGGGTCATTCACCCTCGGATGCCACCTGAGCAACGCCGCCGCGCAGCGGAGCCGTCACGGCGTTGCCTTGCAGCCCGGGTGACAACGATCGAGACTGGGGCGGGCGTTGTCACGCTCCGATGAACGCGAACAGGACCTCCCCTGGAAGACGAAGCGCCCCCCACCCGTCATGTCAGCCGCGGACGCACCTTCGTCTACCTGCTGCCGTGCCGCCACGAGGACATTCTCAAGGTCGGCTACTCGCGCGATCCGCTGGAGCGCTTCCGCACCCTGCACCGGCGCTTCTTCGAGTTCTTCGATCTGGATCGCGGCCTGCTGATCGACACCGAACGCCTGCGCGAGGCCCGCCAGGTCGAGCGCCTGTTCATCACCACGTTCGCCGCACAGCGGGCGCCGGCGCCGCTGGTGGTGCGCCAGGCCGCGGCGGGGCATACCGAATGGTTTCGCGGCATCGCGCCCGAAGCCGAGGCGCTGGCGCACCGGCTGCGCGACGAGCAGGGCTACACCTTGCACGCACCGCTGGGCACGTGGCTGCGGACACGCCTGGACGAACGCGCCGAAGCACTGTTCGGCTGGTCCGCGCGGATGCTCGATGCGCTGGAGTACGCCTACTTCAACGCGCCGGCCATGGCGGCAAGCAGCCGCGGCGCCGCGGCGTTGCGCGATGCGCTGGACACCTGTGCGGCGCTCGGCATGGATCTGTCCGCGCTGGTGCCTGCCCAGGTGCTGGACTGGTATCGCAGCGCCGACTACTTCGGCTCGCGCTGAGCCGACGGCGTCGCCTGGCCGCCCCGGCAATCGGCATGGCCGCAGTGGCAGCCCGAGGCCTGGTCGGAAGTGGGTGATTCCACCCGCTTGCGGCAGTGCTCGCTGCAATAGGCGTCACCGGCGGGAATCGCGCAGGTACAGGCGGGATGCGCGCAGCGCTGCTTTTCGGTGGTGTTCATTCAGTGGCTCCCATTGGCGCCGGTCGACATCGAACCGGCCGGCGCAGGTGTGGCCGCCGTGGCGGCACCGGCGGGACGAGTGTGGTCGAAGCTGGCGTCCATGGTGGCGTGATGGCTCATCGCTTCGTCCCGGCTGGCGGACATGTCCAGCTGGTCCTGCAACTGACGCGCCAGCTCCAGGTGCGTCTTCAGCGTGGGCAGGGTGGCCTGGGCAAACGCGCGCACCTCCGGGTCCTCCGTCCGCCCGGCTTCCGTGGTGAACAGCGCGATGGCTTTCTGATGATCCCTGACCATCGCCGCGGCCCAGGCCTTGTCGAACTTCCTTGCGTCGAGCGCCTTCATGGTGCTGGCCGACTCTTGTGCTTCTTCGCCGGGCGCCGCGGGCAGGCTGACCTGCCTGGCCTGCGCCAGCGCCCGCAGCCGCTCATTGGCCCTGGTGTGGTCGTCCACGATAAGTCGGGCCAGCCGTTTCACCCGGGCCTCGGAGGACTTTTCCAGCGCCAGCTGCCCCATCCCCACTTCGGCCAGGCCATCGCTGGCCGCGCTTGCCACGAACTTGCTGTCGGCGGCGTTGGCCACCAGCGGGGCCCTGTCGTGGCCGGACTGTGCACAGGCGGCGAAGGCAAGGCCGGACAGCAGCAGGCCAGCCGCCGCTCGCATCAAGGGTCGCATCGACATGATGGTTGTTCTCTGTGGCCGGGGAGCGCTGATGAAACCGCGCGCCACGGGAAGCGCGCGTGATGCCTGCGTGCAATGAGGATGACGACGCTCGGCGGCTGCCTCAGAGTTCGCCGGCGCTGGCCTTGGCCACCACCGACAGCAGGGTCTGTCGGCCGTAGGGCTTGGGCAGGAATGTCACGTTCAGCTCGCGCGCCTCGGCGAACGCCTCGCTGTTGGCCGACGTGAGCACGATGGGCATGCGCAGGCCGTCGTCACGCAGGGTGCGGATGAGCGAGGTTCCGGTCTGGCCGCGGCCCAGGTACATGTCCGCCATCAGCACGCTGATGTCCGGCTGCTGCCGTGATATCGCGATGCCGGTAGCAAGGTCGGCAGCCACGATCACCTCGTAGCCGGCGTGATCCAGCAACAGCGCCGTGAGTTCGCGAGTGTCGGCGTCGTCTTCGACCAGAAGAACCCGGTTGGCAAGCATCGAGCTGGCCCCTGTTGTCAAGCTCGCATGAAGATCGCATCGGCAGCGTCGCAGGAAGGTGAATGAGGGCCCGCACTCAGGGCTTGCGCGCGGTGTTCACGGACGTCGAGGCGCTGCGCCGATGCAGGCCGGCCTGTCGCCACGCCATCAGTGGCGGCGTGGTGATGCCATGCAGGACGATGCTCAGCACCACCGTGGTGATCACGAATTCCGCCGCCACCGATGTCGCTGCGGAGCCCAGGCCATGCGTGGCGGCGTAGGCCAGGTAGTTCAGGCTGCCGATGCCGCGGATGCCGAACCACCCGAGCAGCAGGCGTCGCGAGCGGGGGATCTGCGAGCCGATCGTCGCCAGCCAGATCGCCAGCGGTCGCACCACGGCAAACAGCAGCAGCGCCAGCAGCGTGGCGGCGGGGTGCCAGTGGTTGGCGAACGCGGCGCCGAGCAGGAAGACCAGCGCGGCAGCGATCAGCCGCTCAAGCGCGTCGCCGAAGGAGAGCGCATCCGAGACCACCATGCCCATCGACGCGACCGGCTTGCGCGCCTGTTCCGGATTGCGGCGGCGGGGATCGATGAGCACTTCGGCTGGCGGATGGGTTGCCGTGCCGCGCTGGTCGTCCTGGTCGAGGTCCGGGTTCGGGTGGCGCCTGACCACGTGCAGCTCCACGTGGCGCAGGCCGAGCCCGGCGGCGAACGCGGCCAGGAAACCGGAGGCCGACAGCGCCGTGGCCGCGGCATACGACAGCGCCATCAGGGCCAGCGCCAGAAAATCGTTCGGCGTGACATCCGCGCTGGCGGTCTTCATGCGCACGCCGATCCAGCCGATCATCCAGCCCAGTGCGAAACCGATGCCCAGGCCGCCGACCAGCGGCCAGGCGAAGTCAAGGCCCAGCCATCTTCCCAGCGCGGTGGCCGAGCCATGGTCGCCCAGCAACAGCAGGGCCAGCACCACGAAAGGCAGGGCGGTGCCGTCGTTCAGGCCGGCCTCTCCGGACAGCGCGAGGCGCAGGCGATCGCGATCGCTGGCGTCGTCCACCGCGACCATGCTGGCCAGCACCGGATCGGTGGGCGCGAGGATGGCGCCAATCAGCATGGCCAGCGGCCACGACAGCGCGAACAGCCAGTGCGCCACCACGCCAACGCCTGCCACGGTCAGCACCATCGCGGGCAGGGCCAGTCGCGCGGCGGTGCGCCAGGACGGATCGGAAAAGTCCAGGCGCAGCTTCAGCCCGGTCATGAACAACGACACCACCAGCGCGATCTCGGTCAGCCGGGCGATGCCGTGCGCGTGCGCGGTGAGTTCGATGTCCAGCAGCTTCAGGCACCAGGGGCCGGCCACGACGCCGGCAGCGAGATAGAGGCTGAAGGTGGTCACCGGCAGATGCCTGATCCAGCCCGACGCCAGCGACATCAGCAGCAGGAGGAATCCGATGGATGCGGTCCAGCCAAGCAGGTTCATGGAGCGGCCGTTCGAAGGTGTCGCGCGAGCATGTCTTCCCCGCCATGAAATTCGCGGCAAGCGCGGGCGCGGGCGGAGCCGCTGCTACGACAGCGACGCCTTCAACGCCGCCGCGAGCGCGGCATCCCCGTTGAGCAGTTCCCTCCAGCCGAGCGTCATGTCCCTGCGGTGGCCCTTCTCCACCAGTTTCAGACCGGCGGGATCGATGCTCAGCGTGCAACGGCGATCGTCGATCACCCGTTCGCGCCGCAGACGTTTGTTCAGCGGGGTCACCGATGGGTCCTCAGCGCTGATGCCCGGGTTTCGATCCATCCGTGAGGCCGGCCCGGGCGACGGCACTCACGAAGGCATTGCACGAATATCACGCGGGCTGGGCGCGCAAGGGGCGAGGATCGGCAGCACCTCGCACGGGAGCCGATCATGCATCCATACTGTCCCGCCGTGGCCGTGGCCGCCAGCGCATCCGCAGGCGATCCCGAGTACCGGCCACCCGATCCGCCGCCGCCGACCTATCCCGATCCCGGCGAACCCTCGCCGCAGGCCCCGGCCGAGCCCGAAGTGCCGCCGCCCGATCCACCGGCCGATCCGCCGCAACCACCCACCCGCGCGTGATCCCGTCGGGCCGGCGCCATTTTCTTCGGGGTGGCGCGTAGACGGTTGCCTGGCCCCGGGTTTCCCGGCCCGGCAACTTTCCAGGTCCTGCAACTTTCCAGGTCTTGCAACTTCGCAGCCTTGCCACGCAGAGCATCGACATGAAAGCCGAGCCCACCCGCAGCCCTCCGTCCTCATCGGTTCCGCCGGTGCTGGACGGCCATCATCCGCCGGTTCCCGAGCCGCTCGAATGGCAGAAGCACCTGCCCGCTGCGGCGGATGCGGATGCCTCGCGCCGCATCCCGCGGGGGCGCCCGGCCAAGAAGCAGGGCGAACGCTAGACGCGCAGAGCCCGGCCGGTGCGCGGCTCCAGCGGAGCGCGTTGCCCGGGAATCGGGCGGCCGTGCGCCGTCGCGTGTCCCGGCTCACCACCACAGGCTGCCGGCTTCCAGGTCGACGTGCAGCACGCGCCGCGGGAGCCTGGCACGCACGGTCAGGCGACGCGTGGCGCCCGGCGAGAGCGGGACGAACTTCGCCGCTGCTTCACGGGGCCCGGTGCCGGCCTTCGGCCTCGATCATGTGGCGCCGCGCGCGCCAGGTCTCGGCGGTCTGCGGCTTGATGAACAGCGAGACGATTTCGGGGTGGGCCTGCTTGGCCTGCTTCTCGATGCGGTTGATGCAGGCTTCGATCTGCGGCGTGGTCAGGGCGTCCTCGAACTCGGCGCTCAGCGTGGCGACCACCTGGCTCGGTCCCATCTGCACGGTGAGCACGCCGTTGGCGCAACGCACCCCGGCGTCGCCCGCCGCGATGGCGAGAATCGCCTCGCCCACCACCGGATGGGCGGGTTCGCCGATAAGCAGTCCCTTGGTCTCGCGGGCCAGCAGCATCGCCGACAGCGACAGCACGGCGGCGATGCCGATCGAGGCGACGCCGTCCAGCGCGGGCTGATCGAGCAGTTGCGCGCTGACCAGCCCGGCCAGCGCCACCAGCAGGCCCAGCAAGGCCGCGCTGTCTTCCAGCAGCACGGTGAACGTGGTGGGGTCCTTGCTGAGACGAAACGCCTCGAAGTAGCCCAGCCTGCCCTTGCGCGCGCGGAACTCGCGCAGCGCCACCCACCACGAGCTGCCTTCGAACACGAACGACACCGCCAGCACCAGGTAATTCATCAGCGGCCGTGCGACCGGTTCGGGCTGGCGGATGTGCATCACGCCCTCGTAGAACGACACGCCCGCGCCCATCGCCAGCACCAGCAGGGCCACGATGAAACTCCAGAAATACAGCTCCCTGCCATAGCCGAACGGGTGGGTGCGATCCGGTGGCCGCGCCGCGCGGCGCAAGCCGTAGAGGAGCAGCAATTCGTTGACCGTGTCGACCAGTGAATGCACGCCTTCGCTGAGCATCGCCGAGCTGCCGGTGATCCCGGCGGCCACGAACTTGGCGATCGCGATCATCAGGTTGCCGCCCAGGGCGACAAGGACCACCTTGTGCGAACCGGATGCGGCCACCGGTCAGTCGTCCGTGTACAGCTTCTGGCAGCGCGGGCAGAAGAAACTGCGACGATGGGTCTTGCCCAGGTACCCGCGCTGCAGCGGAATGTCGTGGCGCGGGCAACGCCCGCGGTTGTGCACCAGCCAGTGCCTGGCCAGCACGAAAGCCTTTTTCCATGCCAGGAATTCGAACGCGTAGACGCGGGCCTGCTCCACCAGCTGGGCCAGCTTGTACGGCGACAGCGCGCCGATGGTGGAAAGCGGGTGGACGCGGATGCGGAACAGCACCTCGTTCTTGATGATGTTGCCGACGCCGGCGAACACGCTCTGGTCGAGCAGGGCGTCGCATGCCAGGGTGTGCGGCATGGCGCGCAGCTTCGCCCTGGCCAGTTTCGGATCCCATTGTTCCGACATCACGTCGCCGCGCCAGTCGTACAGCTCGTCGAGCCGGCCTTCCAGCAGGCGCACCGAACAGTTGTAGAAGTTCAGCTCGCCCTCGTCGAAACCCAGCCCGAGTCGCGGCGCGATGTCCCGTGCTTCGTCGATGCGGTAGCTGCCGAACATCAGCAGGTGGACGCGCACGTTCAGCTCGCCGGACAGCTCGACGAGGAACTGCTTGCCGAAGCTGCGCAAGGCCAGCACCCGGCGACCGGGCAGGCGCTGCAGGTCGATCTTCGCGTTGCCGGAGGCGCGGCGGATGGTGCGCCCGGCGAAGGCGGCCGCCTGTTCGCGCAGGATGACGATGGAAGGGCCTTCCGGCATCGATGCTTCCGCAGATGGGGGATGGCCATCGTGCAACGGGCAACGAGCACGAAAGGTGAAGCGCCCAGAGCCTGCGAAGAAAATCGCTTCCTGTGGTTTTCTTCCATCGCACGTCCGCTACGTGCCCGGACGTGGTCACGCGAATCAGTCACCTGGGTGACCGATCCGCGGCCGGCCATCGCGCAACTGCTCCTGCGTTGCCTCAACTCGGGCATCGGGCAACTGCTCCCTGCGTTGCCTCAACTCGGGCATCCATGCCCTCGCCATGCCCTCGCCATGCCCTCGCCGTGGCCGGGCTTCGAGGTTGAAAAAATCACAACCTCTCAGCCGAGGTCCGCGGCATCGCCCACGCGCGACCTCAGCTCCAGCGCGTTGGCGACCGCGTGGCCCAGTGCCGTGTTGTCGAAAATGCACCAGTGCCGGCAGGGCTCCGGGTCGGGGCGTCGCAGGCGGCGCTCGATCCGGCGCAGGGCGGCTTCGGAGTACGCGTCGTAATAGATCCGCGGCGAGCCGTGCAGACGGAAATACTGCAGATGGTGGTCGCCCGCCGGCACGGCGGCCCGGGGTTGCCGGGCAGGATCGGCGGCCACCCGCGCGATGCCGCGTTCACGCAACGCACGGCTCACGGCAGGATGGAACCACGACGGATGCCGCGGCTCGCACGCCACCGGACCCGCGTGCAGGCGCCTCAGCTGATCGAGGAAAGGCAGCACTTCCGGCGGCCGGTAGGCGAGGCTCGGCGGCAACTGCAGCAGCAGGCAACCCAGCTTCGTCCCGAGCTCCTCGACCTGAGCCAGGAAGTCCTGCAACGCCGGTTCGGCATGGCGCAGGCGCGCCTCATGGCTGATGGCGCGGGGCATCTTCACCGCGAAGCGGAAGTCCTGCGGCACGCTGGCCGCCCAGCGTCGCCAGGTGGCCGGTCGATGCGGGCGATAGAACGATGAATTGATCTCCACGCAGTTGAAGCGCCGTGCATAGCGTTCGAGATGGCTGCTCCCCTCGGGGAAGCGATCGGCCTGGGCGGCGGGGATCGACCAGCCGGCGCAACCGATCAGCAGTTCGGGTCGACACATCGCGTGGACAATCACGGCAGCATGCTTGGCGGGTGTGGAGGGCAGGCGTTGTTATAGTTGAAGATCGAAGATTGAAGACGCCGCGTGAGAGGGTCGTGAATGCATCCCGCGACGCTTCGAAGCCAGTCCTTCGAATCGGGTCGACAGACAGGACATGGGGGTGGTTCGGATGGCGGGGACGTTTGGCGCGGGAGGTTTCTCCGGATCTTTCCCGGCCTTGCTGGAGGCGATGCCGATGCCGGCCTATCTGTGCGACGGCAACGGCTTGGTGCTCGCCCGCAACGCGAAGGCAGCCCGGCTGTGGGGCGATGCGCTGCAGATCGGCGCCAGTGACCACGCGCTGTGGACCGTCGCCGGGGCCGCGCCGCGTGCGGCACGGCCCGGCGATGCGGCGGATGACATCGACATCGTGCTGCAAAGCGCGACGGGCGAGCAGTTGCGCGCATCCGTGAGCGTCTCCGCCCTGATGGAGGGCGAGCTGCCTTCCGGCGTGCTGCTGAAGTGTTTCCAGCTGGACCGCGCGCGCGACGAGGCGGAGGACTTCTTCGAGAATGGCGCGGTGGGACTGCGCCTGGTGGCGGCGGACGGCACGATCCTGCGTGCGAACCAGGCGGAACTGGATCTGCTGGGCTACCGGCGCGACGAATACGTGGGCCACAAGCTGGGCGAGTTCGACGCCGACGGCGACCGCCTGACGCGGTTGCTGGAACGCATCCGCGGCGGGGAATCGGTGGACCGGTATCCGGCCCGCCTGGTGGGCGGGGACGGTCGCGTGCGGCATGTGCAGATCAGCTCCAGCGGCCGGTTTGTCGATGGCCGGTTAGTCCATTCGCGCTGCTTTACCGTCGACGTGTCCGAGCAGAACCGCTTGAGCCGCGCGATCCGCAAGCGCGAGCAGTTGTCCGGGCAGGTGCTGCAGGCCCTGCCGGTGGCGATCTACACCACCGATGCCGAAGGCAGGCTCACCTTCTTCAACGAGGCGGCGGTCGATCTCGCCGGACGGCGCCCATCGCTGGGCGAGAACTGGGCGGCCTCGTGGAAGCTGCTCGGACCCGACGGCAACCCGCTGCCACGCGAGCAGTACCCGATGGCCATCGCGATCCGCGAGGCGCGGCCGTTGCATGGCGAGATGGTGGTGGCCGAACGGCCCGATGGCAGCCGGGTCACGCTGGCCACTTATCCCACGCCGCTGTTCGATGACGACGGCAGCCTCAGCGGCGGCGTGAACATGCTGCTCGACCTCACCGAGCAGAAGGAGGCCGAGCAGGCCCTGCAGGGGCGCAACGCGCGGCTGGAACAGCGCGTGTCCGAACGCATCCGCGTGGCGGAAGCGACGTCGATGAACCTGCATCGCAGCGAACGCAATTTCGCCCTGCTGGTGAGCAGCGTGATCGACTACGCGATCTACATGCTTGACCCGCAGGGCGTGATCACCAACTGGAACGCCGGGGCCGAACGCATCAAGGGGTACACCGCCGAGGATGTCATCGGCACCCATTTCTCGCGCTTCTATACACCCGAGGACTGCACCGCCGGCATGCCGGCGGCGGCCCTGGAAACCGCGCGCCGTGAAGGGCGCTACAGCGCGGAAGGCTGGCGCGTGCGCAAGGACGGCAGCCGCTTCTGGGCCAGCGTGGTGGTCGATCCGATCCACGATGGCGGCAGGCTGATCGGCTTTGCCAAGATCACCCGCGACGTCACCGAGCGGATGCAGGCCGAGACGGCGCTGGTGGAAAGCGAATACCTGGCCCGCGGCGTGATCGACACCGCGCTGGACGGCTTTGCGCAGCTGGACGAGGGTGGCCTGATCGTCCGCTGGAACCCGCGCGCGGAGACCCTGTTCGGCTGGGAGCGCGAACAGGCCATCGGTCAGCCGCTGTCCGCGCTGGTGGTGTCGGAGCAGGACCGTCAGCGCTTCGAGGACAGCCTGCGCCTGCTGCCGGCGCAGGAAGCTCCGCGCGCCGCGGTGCGGTCGATCGAGATGGTCAGCCGCGACGGCCGCAGGATGCCGGTGGAGATCAGCATCAGCACGCTGTCCCTGCATCAGGGCTACCGCACCAACATCTTCATCCGCGACCTCAGCGAGAAGGTGCTGATCGAGGCACAGCTGCGCCAGGCGCAGAAGATGGAGGCGGTCGGCCAGCTGACCGGCGGGCTTGCCCACGATTTCAACAACCTCCTGCAAGGCATCATCGGCTCGCTCGACCTGATCCAGCTGCGGGTGGATGCGGGCAGGACGGGCGACGTGGCGCGCTTCGTCGACGGTGCGCTGAACTCGGCCAGCCGCGCCGCGGCGATGACCCATCGACTGCTGGCCTTCTCGCGCCGCCAGCCGCTGGACCCGCGACCGCTGCAGGCCAACCCGCTGATGCTGTCGATGGCCGACCTGCTGCAACGCACACTGGGCGAGCAGATCACCCTGGAGTTCGATCTGGCGCCCGACCTGTGGCCGACGCTGTGCGACCCCAACCAGCTCGAAAGCGCCGTGCTCAACCTGTCGATCAATGCGCGCGACGCGATGCCCGGCGGCGGCCGGCTGATCATCCGCTCGCGCAACGTGAACGCCGACGACGTCAAGACGCGCCAGTGGCACGAGGTGAGCAGCGACCGCTACATCTGCATCGAGGTCGTCGACACCGGCGTCGGGATGACCCCCGAGGTGATCGACCACGCGTTCGAGCCGTTCTTCACCACCAAGGCGGTGGGCCAGGGCACGGGCCTGGGACTGTCGATGGTGTACGGCTTTGCGCGGCAGTCGAACGGCTACTGCGACATCCGCAGCACGCCGGGCAAAGGCAGCACCGTGGTGCTGTATCTGCCGTATCACCTGGACGAGCCGGGGCAGGATGCCGAGCGTGCAGCGAGGCACGCGCTGGAGGCGCCCGGCCAGGGCGAGATCGTGCTGGTGGTGGAGGATGAAGAGGTGGTGCGGCACGTGGTGGTCGAGGTGCTGCATCAACTGGGCTACGTGGTGCTGGAGGCCGCTGACGGCGAGGCGGGGCTGGCGGCATTGCGCTCCTGCGAAGATGTCCACCTGCTGATTTCCGACATCGGCCTGCCCGGCATGAATGGCCGGGCCCTGGCCGATGCGTCGCGGGCCCTGCGGCCCGACCTCAAGGTCCTGCTGATGACCGGCTACGCGTCCGATGCTTCGGCATCGGAAGGGTTTGCCGCGGGCATGGAGCTGATCACCAAGCCATTCACCGTCGAGGCGCTGGCCAACCGGCTGCGCCGGATGCTGGGGAATGCCAGGGGCGGGGACTTTTCGTGAGCGCGTGAGCCGCACCGGCGGTCAGCGGTTCGCCGGCGGCTCCAGCCAGCAGGCCAGGCCGGCAAATCAGGCCGGCAAATCAGGCCAGCAGGTCGCGCACGGCGTTGCACAGCGACGCCATGTCCAGTGGCTTCGACATCATCCGGACGCCGGGGAACTCCGCCGCCAGAGCCTGCAGGTCGCCGCCCGACATCACCATGAACGGCACGTTTCGCGCCTGCAGCGCCACCATCACCGGATGCGCGGTCTCGCCACGCAACCCCACGTCGAGCAGGGCTGCATCGAAATCGCCGCTTTCGATGTCACCCAGCGCATCGATGAGCGAGAGGTCGACGAAGACCTCCAGTCCCATGTCGCGCAAGCTGTCTTCCACCACCATGGCAACGACGGGATCGTCCTCGACCACGAGGACCCGCTTTCCCTTTTCGAACGACATCTTTCCTGGCCCCGGTGCTCGTGCAATCCCGGACGAGTGTAAGCCTTCCTGAGGAAAACGGAATGCCGATCACGCCAGCAGAATGGGCGGACCGGCGTGCGCCGCCGCGGTCACCGGATTGCCGCACGGCCCTGGGAAAGCGGGCGGAACGTCGCCAGCGGCCACCACCACGCACCCGTCGGTCCGTCGGGCGCGCCAAGCCAGGGTTTCACCCCCGATCCGACTTCAACTGCTTGACCAGTTCGGCCTTGCGCATCGCCATCTTCTCGCCCAGCGACGCCAGGGTCGCCTTGTCGAGCAACTTCTTCGCGCGGGGGAACATCTCCTTCTCTTCCTCGTCCGCGTGGTGGGTCACCAGTTCCTTGAGCACCTTGGCGCGTCCGGAGAACTTCTCGTTGCCCACGGGCGTGGCCAGCAGGTCGGGCAGCACCAGGTCGCCGGCGGCGCGATGTTCCTCCAACGCCTCGAAATACATCTTGTCATCGTCCGACTGGTTGCCACTGGCCTTGAATGCGGGGTAGAAGATCTCTTCCTCGATGGTGGTGTGGGCCTTCAGCTCCACCCGGATCTTCTCCAGCAGTTCGGTGCGCTTCTTGACGGCGCGGGGCGTGCTTTGCGCCAGTTCCTCGAGCAGTTTTTCCACCGCATCGTGGTCGTTCTTGAGCAGGGTGATCGCGTCCATGGGGAACTCCGGTTGGGGGAGTGGGGACAATGCCCGCGCGCCGGTGAATGGGTCGTGCAAGGTTTGCGCAGACGACGTCACGCCCGGCATGGACGTTCCATTGCAGCCGATGCACGACACGGCCCCTCGACGGAATGCACATGGGGATTTAACCGCGCGGTCGGCACGCTGCGAGCTCCTCCCCAGGCAGAGACGCCCCATGTCAGCTCATGACCGCAAAGACTCCGCACATCCCGACGGCAAGGGCGCTCCGGCCGCGCCGGAAACGCCGGCCATGCGTGCGCAACGCAAGGCCAGGGAAAGCGACAACCAGGACGAGGCGCTGGAAGAGACCTTCCCGGCCAGCGATCCGGTTTCGCCCTTCGTGCCGGCGAAGGTGCCCGAGGTCGAGGCGACGGGCGCCACCGAAGGTCGCGGCATCATCCATGAAGGACGCCGCCATGACCTGGCACAAATCCGCTCCCAGATGGACCCGGACCTGCTGGAGCGGCTGCGGGGCGAGGGCTACAGCGACCAGGAGTTCTTCAACGCCTATCTGATCGCCCACGCCGACAAGTACGGCGAGCGGTTCACGGTCCGCTGAAGCCCGGTCGGCGGCTGTCAGGCCTGCAGGCGCCGGCGCAGCTTCATCGCGTCGAACGGCGCCTTCACCTTGGCGTCGTTGTCGAAGTAGCCATACACGTTGCACACGTCGCGCGACTTCCATGGCCAGACTGCGCATCGGCATTTCCGGCTGGCGTTATGCGCCATGGCGGGGAAGGGAGTTTTCCCCGGTCGGCGATGGGCGATGACGCTACCGCGCCGGCCGTGGTTTGACGGGCGGTGCCGGTGCCGGATCGGGTGGGTCTGTGGTCACCCTTTCTTGATGCAACCGCGTGCAAGGTGCAGCTTTCGACAAGAGAGCGCAGACATGGTCGGCCGCTTGGAAACCACAGGCATGGCGACGGCGACCGCAACGACAACGATGTCGCGAAGAAGGACGCCACCCACCGGAAAGAGCGCGACCGCGAGCTCCGCGAAGACCAGCAGGACATCGACAGTGAGTCCAGCCGCAAGACGGGTGCGGGTTGATCCGTCGATGCCCGCCGGCATCCGCCTCGGCTGTCCCGCCGTGACCATCGCCGCGGGATGCTCGCTCGGGTCCGCACGAATGCGCGGCAAGCCGTGGACAGACCGATGAACATGTCCTTTCTCGCGTTCAGCATGTCGCCCCTGGAGATCCTGGTGCGGGGCAGCCTGATGTACTGGTTCCTGTTCGTGATCTTCCGCTTCGTCTTGCGCCGCAACGCGGGATCGGCCGGGATCGCGGACATCCTGTTCGTGGTGCTGCTGGGCGACGCGGCGCAGAACGCCATGATCGGCGACGGCCAGACGGTGGCCGACGGCGCGACCCTGATCGCCACCCTGGTCTGCTGGAACTATCTGCTGGATTACCTGGGCTGCCGTTACGCGCTGATCTCGCGGCTGACCGATGCGCCGCCGGTGCTCATGATCCGCCACGGTCGCCTGCAGCGCGGCAACATGCGCCGGGAAAACCTCACCGAGCAGGAGATCGACGCCCAGTTGCGGCTGTCCGACGTCGAGCGGCTCGACGAGGTCAGGGCGATGTACCTGGAAAGCGACGGCTCCTTCAGCGTGCTGAAGAAGAAGCGGTCCTCGTAGACGTGCCGCCAACGATCAACCACCGGGGAAGTCCATGCAGCTGTCGCGACTGGCCAGCATCCTGCGCAAGACGATCGGAGGGATCGGCGACGATGCGCTGCTGACCCGCGCGGCGGCCATCGCGTTCTACTCTGCGTTGTCGTTCGCGCCGCTGATCGTGTTGCTGCTGTGGCTGCTGGCCGCGTTGCGGCCGGAGTGGCAGCAACAGCTGACCGACGGGCTGGCCGGGATACTGGGCGAAAAGGCCGCCGGCGCGATCACCCTGGTGCTGCAGAACGCGAAGTCCAGGCCGACGCTCGGCAACGTCGCCGGGGTGGTTAGCCTGCTGATCACGCTGTTCAGTGCCTCGGTGGTTTTCGCCCAGCTGCAGGGCGCGCTCAACGTCATCTGGGATGTCCAGGCCAGGCCCGGCAAGGCCATCACCGCCTGGCTGTGGGCGCGCGCCCGGGCGATCGCGCTGCTGGTCGGCGTCACCTTCCTGCTGATCGTGTCGTTCGTGGTCAGCACGCTGATCCGCTTCTTCGTGCCGGTGGATTCGTGGATCTGGAGCATCGCCGAGCAGGTGATTTCGCTGCTGGTGTTCATCGCGGCGTTCGGCGCGATGTATCGCGTCCTGCCCGATGCGCGCATCGCGTGGGCGGATGCCTGGCGCGGCGCCTTGCTGACCACCGTGCTGTTCATCGCCGGCAAGTACGCGATCGACCTGTACATCCGCCACGCCAGCGTGGGCGGCGCCTACGGACCGGCGGGCGCGCTGGTGGTGCTGCTCACCTGGGTCTACTACGCCTCGACCATCGTGCTGATGGGCGCCGAACTCACCCACGGTCTGTCCGCCGCCCGCGGCGAAAAGGCGCCACCAGAACAGCAGGCGGAACGTTCGAGCGACAAGGAAATGCGCAGCGGCTGATCCGCCGATTCCGACGGATGCGCATATCAACCGGTGGGCTTCGGGCAAGCGCAACCGGGAAGATGCACTGGAAAGGCCGTCCAGGGGTTCCGCTGGCCCTGGATGTCCGATGAAGGGCTATTGATGCTGAAGGACATTGACGAGCCTGCCAAACGGGTCGCGAACGTAGAAACGGCGCACGCCCCAGGGCTCGTCTGCCGGACCGTACTCCACGGAGATGCCAAGTTCCTTCGCTCTTTCCAGTGCGGCAGACAGATCATCAACCTCGATGGACAGGTCGGGGACCGAGGTGCCCGATCCGCCCTCCGAAGCCACGCTGACCTGCAGTGTCATCTTTTCATCGGAGCCGAAAGTCCTGATCCAGCCGTGATCCATCAGCGTGTCGAGGCCAAGGAACTTCCCGTAGAACACGTTGGCCTTGTTCAATTCCGTGCTGGCGATGTTGGTGACAATCCGACGAACCTTCACTGTGCCTCCAAAGTGTCCAGTGTGCGTGAACAATTGAGTCAAGCGACGCCGGTACGGCATCCGCTCGAACGAGAAGAAAGCGACTTGCTGCCCTTTCGGCCCCGACGGCCATGATGGTGTTGCAACGCCAGCGTCAACGGAAGAGGCAGTCTCCACGAGCACTATAACCATCGGCGTGGAGCGGGCGAAGAGCGTGTTTTCGGCGTGCGAGATAGACGCGCAGGACAATCCCATGCATCGGCAGGCCGGCATGGCCTGAGCTGCGTGCCTTCGCCACACCGTTTCGTTCCACGTCCGCGCCACGCGGCAACCACGGGTCGGACCCGCCCGGAGCGAACCCGACTGGCATTCTGGACGTCCAGACGCGTTTCGGCCGACCCCCGAGCACCGACGACACCGCTGAACGACTGAGGTCCCGGGAGCGGTCTGTATCCTGGTCCGAGACGGCAACATCGGTTCAACAATACCGTCCAGGGAAATGCATCCTGGCAACGTTTGACGCCGCATCAAACTGACCAGCAGCACGCCGTACGAAGGACAACACGATCACCAGCCGCCGCCCGAAAGTTCAGGGAAAAAGCATCCTGCGCCCGGGATTGAGCGGACGTCTCCCAAGGAATGGTCAGGCGGCGCTCATGCGGATTTGCATGACGTTGCCTTCGGGATCGTGACCATCGAGGTGCAGCTGACCACGCCAGCTCCACGCCGATTCGACGGGCTTCAGCGAGCCGCCCGAAGCCTCTGCGGCCACTATCGCCCGCGCCAGGCTGCTGACCAGGTACGAGCCCTTCAGCGGCGTTTCCGCCCGCACGTGGAGCGACGATGGCGTCTCGCTGCTGCCAGGCCTGCCCGACATTCTCACGACGGCAATCTCGAACGACGAGTTGCCGACCACAATGAAGCCGTCTTCCTGCTCCAGGCGGGAAACCTCGAGGGTGCGCTCGTAGAAGGTCGCTACTCGGTCGAGATCGCTCGCGTAGATCACGGTGAGCGAGGAAACAGGTTCGGTCATGAGAGCCTCCAAGGGGTAATGAAGCGACCCAAGCCGCCTGAACGCTGGAGTTAAGCGGCGGCGGTACGCCGTCCGCTTGGACGAGTGGTTAGATGCTTGCGCGTCATGCCGCAGGCTCGAGCGCTTGCGCGCAGATCGAATGCCAGATTTTTGCATCGAGCGGCACGACGCGAGACCAATCAATTTTGCCAGCAAACGAAGGATGAGGAGCAAAAGCAAAGAACTGTCCAGGAGCGCGCTTGAGGCCGCGCTCATGTAAGAGCGCAACGCCCTCAGTGAGGAGATTGGACTCTTGCCACTGCGACGAATTCATGTTGGCTTGGAATTCGTTCTGGCTTGCGGCAACGGCGTGTACGCCACCCTCAAGAACATCCAGACGCTCCACGCCACCGCTGGGACGCTGGAAATAAAGTTCGCCAAAGGCGGATGCGCCGATAGGCTGAAGACGGCCGGACACTGTGCGCGGCCAATAAGAGAGCAGCTCAGCAAAGTTAAGCTCTTGAGCGCTGGTGAAGATGTCGGGCCAGCTGAGTCGTGTCATGGGCATCTAACGAGGTTGTAGAAAAACCTGCGCTGATGTTGCTTCAATAGCTTCAGGCGAACAAGAGGCATCTGCATGGCGCGTTACAAGCACATCGACATGAGTCCGCGGCTGTTGCCGGTCGACCTGCAGGCGCAGCTGGTGCCAGGGTCGTTCGCCCATACGCTGCACCACGTGGTCGATCAACTGGACTTGTCGGCGTTCGATGCGCACTACCGCAATGACGAGAGCGGTGCGCCGGCGCATGCGCCGATGATGTTGCTCAAGGCGGTGCTTCTGGCGTATTCCCAGGGTATGGTGAGCTCGCGCTCGATCGAGCGGGCCTGCCGCGACAACGTGCTGTTCATCGCCTTGACCGGCGACGCCAAGCCGCACTTCACCACGATTGCGGACTTCGTCAGCCGCTCGCGCGACGCGATCGCGGCGGTGTTTGCCCAGGTGCTGACCCTGCTTGATGGCGAAGGCCTGATCGGCCGCGAGCCTGCTGGCGTTCCCGACGCCAGCAGCCACTTCCCACATCCTTGTGGGTCGTGTTCGCCATCGATGGCGTGAAGCTGCCCTCCAACGCCTCCAAGCATCGCTCCGGCACACGAGCGGAGTTTCTTGCGCAAGCTCAGAAGATGGAACGTGCGGCGACCACCATGCTGGAACGCCACCAGGCCAACGATGCCGGCGCCGCCGAAGACGTGCTGGATGCCAAAGCGGCTGCTCGCATCGAGCGTCTCACCGGCGAGGCGGCGAAGATTCGTCAGTGGCTGGCCGATCATCCGGAAGATCGGCCCGGCACCCGCGGCAAGGTTCGCAAGTCCAACCGCACCGACAACGAGTCCGCCAAGCTGGCGACCGACAAGGGCGTGATCCAGGGCTACTGCGCCGTGGCCGTGGTCGATGCCGACCATCAGGTGATCGTGGAGGCTTCGGCCCACGGCACCGGCGCGGAACAGGAATTGTTGCTGCCCGTCCTCGAAGCGTGCGCCACGCAGCGCACCGCCTCGACGCTGATCACCGCCGATGCCGGCTATCACTCCGAGGCCAACCTCGCAGCGCTGGCCGAGAAGGGCATCGACGCCCTGATCGCCGACAACGCCATGCGTCGACGCGACGAACGTTTCGCCGAGCAGGCCAAGCACCGGGTCAAGCCCGAGCCGCTGCATGACAAGTCACGCAAGGAAGCGAAGCCACGCCTGTTCGGCAGCGAGGATTTCATCATCGCGCCGGACCAGTCACACGCGATCTGTCCTGCCGGGCAGCGGCTGCATCGCAACGGCAAGGACTGCACCATCGGCGGCTATGCCGCGATCAAGTTCCGCGCACCGGAAGCAGCCTGCAAAGACTGCCCGCTGCGCACGAAGTGTTTACGCAAACCCCAGACCACACGCTCGCGGCAAGTGGCCGTACTCACCCGCAAAGCCGAACGCACCCACAGCGCGCGCATGCGCGAGCGCATCGACAGTGCGTGGGGACGCGAACAATACGGGCGGCGCTTCGCCACCGTCGAACCGGTCTTCGGCAACGTACGCCACAACAAGCGGCTCCATCGATTCACCCTGCGCGGTCAATCCAAGGTGGATGGTCAGTGGAACGCTTGAGTTGAGCGGCGGCGGAGCCGTCCGCCTCGAACGAGTAAAAAGAGACTTCCTCCCCTTGCGGCCTCGAGGGCCATGATGGTGTTGCAACACAACCGTCAACAGAAGAGGAAGTCTCCATGAGCACTATAACCCTGGGTGTGGACTTGGCGAAGAGCGTGTTTTCGGTGTGCGCGGTGGATGGCGCCGGGCATGTGCTGGAACGGCGGGAGTTCAAGCGTGAGGCGTTTGCCGTGTGGCTGGCGCAGCGGCCGTCGGGCACGGTGGTGGCGATGGAAGCCTGCAGTGGGGCGCACCATTGGGCGCGGCGTTGTCAGGAGTACGGGCTGCAGCCGCGGTTGATGGCCGCCCAGCTGGTCAAGCCGTATCGCAAGAGTCAGCGCAGCAAGAACGACCGCAATGACGCCGAGGCGATCGCCACGGCGGCGCGCCAGGGCAACATGCGCTTCGTGCCGATCAAGACCGTCGACCAGCAGGCGCGGCTGTCCTGGCACCGGGTGCGCGAAGGTTACAAGGCGGAGAGTCTGGCGATCGGCAACCGCCTGCGCGGCCTGCTGGCCGAGTTCGGCATCGTGATGGGCAAGAGCGACAAGGCCCTGCGCCGGGTGCTGGCCGATCTGGATGCACACACGGCGCTGCCGGCGCAGTTCAAGGCGTTGATCCGCAGCGTCGACGCCCACTGGACGCAGGTCCGCACGGCCTTCGACGCGTGCGATGCACGCATCGAATCCCATGCGCGCGATGACGAGCGGTGCGTGCGGCTGCGCGCGATCGTCGGCGTCGGCGCACTCACGGCGGACGCGATGATCGCCAGCCTCGGCAAGGCGCAGGAATTCCGCAACGGTCGGCAACTGGCGGCGTGGCTCGGCATGGTGCCGACCCAGCACTCCAGCGGCGGCCACACGCGGCTGGGCGCGATCAGTTGCCGCGGCGATGGCTACCTGCGCACGCTGTTGATCCAGGGCGCGCGCAGCAGCCTGCAACGGGCCAAGGCGGTCGCCACGGGAAAGGCCACGCCCGAACAACTCTGGATTCGATCCCTGGCGGCGCGGCTGTCCTTCGGCAAGGTGCTGGTCGCCATCGCCAACAAGCATGCGCGCCAGCTGTGGGTGATGCTGGCCCACGACGCGGACTACGACCCCTGCGCCAGCCAGCGCCACCCGATGCATCGCCCCGCCAAGCTCGCCTGAGGAACCTCTTCTTTCGATTCACCGTCAGCGCAACGCGGTAACAACGGGTCAGACCCACCCGGAGAGAACCTGACTAACATTCTGGCCATCCAAACGTGCTTCGGCCGATCCCCGAGCACCGACGACACCGCTGAACGAATGAGGTCTCCGGGCGCGGTTTATACCCTGGTCCGAGCCGGCAACATCGACTCAACAAGACCGTCTAAGGAAATGCAGTCTGGCAACGTTCGACGCCGCATCGAACTGACAAGCAGCACGCAACACGAAGCACAACACGATCGCCAGCAGTCGCCCGAAAGCTCAGGGCAAAAGCATCATGCACCCGGGCTTGACTGGAAGTCTCCTAAGGACCTGTTAGGCCCGCGAAGGCCCGCCTATTGAAAAGATACCTGTGCACCGAGTGACTCAAGGGTATGCAACAGAGCACCAGCCGACTCGGTACTGACCAATTCTAACGTCACAGCCTCACCTTTCATGACACGACGAGCGACCCGCTTTAGTTCGGTGCCGCGAAGCAAGGTGCATTGTTGGATGCGATCGCAGAAGGCTGCAAGAGGCCAACTGCTGCGGCTTGCCCAGCCAAGCTCAGGAACCCAGTGATGTATGACCAAGAACGTCATTTTTGCCTTGAGACCTAACGCAAAGGTAAGCGGCGGCGGTACGCCGTCCGCTTGACCGCCGTGTTAGACGGCGGTGCCACCACGGCAACGCCCGATGTTGAACGGAGCGACGAAGCCCATGCCGCGAGCGCAACGGATGCGTTGAACCTGGCACTAGCGGCGATGCTCGCCGTAGCGACAGAAACATCCCCGCAAGCCGCACGCGAAACCGTTGCGACGGCGCTGGCCGAAGCGGCTCTGATGCTGGTGCGTGCGATCTGCTTCATGTCGCGAAGAACTTCCCCTGAAATCATGACCGCTGCACTGCCGACTAACGCTTGAGTTGAGCGGCGGCGGAGCCGTCCGCCTCGAACGAGTGGTTAGGCAGCATGGCTAGTAGCCGTCCGCCTCAATTGCTAGAACCATACCGCCAAGCTTTGGGTCTTGAGCGTAGGTAATGGTGACATTGCTGCCGCGCTGCTCCGTGCCGTAATAGAACGAAAACTCGCCTTGAGCAAGTTGCACGCGCTCATTGAACCGTGTGCCAGGCGATAAGCAAACAAGCGCCCGCTGGGCGTTGTTGCCAGAGAACTCAACTGCCCCGTGAGCCATAAGATACGCGCACAGCACCTTGGCCTGAGGATAGTCATGATGAAGGCACTGCTTGGCAGAAATGGCTGGTGCGGGTGAATTTTTGAAGTTTGAACCCCAAGACGTATGGAACGCGATCTGTCTAGTTTCGTTGGGCTTGACCGAGCTGACGAACGCTTGAATAGGTGCGCACATAGGGTCTGACTGACCTGCGCGCGCACCGTCACAAGGCAAGACCGTTGCCATCAAAAATATTGCCGCGGCGCGACGTCTCATATGCTACCTAACGCAAAGGTAAGCGGCGGCGGTACGCCGTCCGCTTGACCGCCGTGTTAGACGGCGGTGCCACCACGGCAACGCCCGATGTTGAACGGAGCGACGAAGCCCATGCCGCGAGCGCAACGGATGCGTTGAACCTGGCACTAGCGGCGATGCTCGCCGTAGCGACAGAAACATCCCCGCAAGCCGCACGCGAAACCGTTGCGACGGCGCTGGCCGAAGCGGCTCTGATGCTGGTGCGTGCGATCTGCTTCATGTCGCGAAGAACTTCCCCTGAAATCATGACCGCTGCACTGCCGACTAACGCTTGAGTTGAGCGGCGGCGGAGCCGTCCGCCTCGAACGAATTGTTAGATTGCATTGCGGATCTGAACTAGGGCATCAGGAAAAGCATAAGCTTTCGGGCGGTTAGTCGGTGAGAGTCCAGGCCACGGCATTTGTATTGAGTTCTTGCTTATGAACCGCCTCAACTTTGCCCACCATCTCTTTGCTTCAGGATGAGCTCCTTTACCTATCAAGTTAAAATGGTCGGCCGCCCAAAAAAAATGAGACATACCGATGGGCCAGTCGTCTTCATGCCCCGACGGTCTAAGATTGAGGCTATAAGGTCCTGGTAAGTTTCCACCAAACCAAGGGGCTTGGACGCTCGAATCTTCTAGTGTTTGGCTCCACCCTTGAAACGGGTTGGCTACATGAGCATCCGGGACATTTGGTGAACCAGATGGAATGTTCAATGGTCCCGACTTGGTGTGCCAAAGTGCATATCGTTGCTCGTGCAAGACTGGTAACTCTGGAACCGCTTGCCATCTGTAGCGACACCCATCCTGTCCAATCTTCACTAGCCAAGCGATGTCAGGATCAGCATTGATCCATGACCGGATGATCTCTGCGTCACTCAATGTAGCGAGTATGGAAATTTCAGACATGCCTGTGCCATCTAACGCTAAGTAGACCCCAAAAGTGGGGTGTTGCGCCGAGTATGCGGCGCCACTCCCGACCGCACAAGCGGCGGATTCCTACGTCCGATCATGGTCTTGCGCGGCTGCCTGGTGCGTGACGGGCGGGCATCCTGCCGTTGTTATCAGTGACTTTTGAGGGTGTATGAGTTACCGGGGCGAAAGTGAGGGTGTAACGGGGGCAAAAACACCGCGGTTGCTGGATCAGGTGCATGCGCGGTTGCGCTTGAAGCATTACAGCTTGCGGACAGAGCGGGCGTATGTCGGATGGATTCGGCGGTTCATCCTGGCCACCGGCAAACGACACCCACGCGACATGGGGGTGGCCGAGGTCGAGGGCTTCCTGAGCACACTGGCCGTCGAGGGCAAGGTGGCGGCGGGCACGCAGAACCAGGCGTTGTCGGCGCTGTTGTTTCTGTACAAGGAAGTGCTGTCGGTCGATCTGCCGTGGATGGAATCGGTGGTGCGGGCGAAGCGGCCGCAGCGGGTGCCGGTGGTGCTCTCGCGTGAGGAGGTGAATCGGCTGCTGGCGATGATGGATGGCCGCTTCGGCCTGATGGCCTCGTTGTTGTACGGGTCGGGCATGCGGCTGATGGAGTGCGTGCGCCTGCGCGTGAAGGATGTGGATTTCGAGCTCAATCAGATTTGCGTGCGCGACGGCAAGGGCGGCAAGGATAGGCATGTACCGTTGCCGCGGCGCCTGCGCGAGGCACTGCAGACACAACTGGAGCGGGTGCGCCTGATCCACCAGCAGGACCTGGCGGCGGGCCTGGGTGCGGTGTGGCTGCCGCATGCGCTGGCGCGCAAGTATCCGTCCGCACCACGCGAGCCGGGATGGCAGTACGTGTTTCCGTCAGATCAACTATCGCGCGACCCGCGTGACGGCGAGCAGCGGCGTCACCACCTGGATGAGGCCGGTCTGCAGCGAGCGGTGCGCAACGCGCGGATCAGGGCCGGCATCGTCAAGCCCGCCACCTGCCACACCTTGCGCCATTCGTTCGCCACGCACCTGCTTGAAGCCGGACACGACATTCGCACCATCCAGGAACTGCTCGGCCACAAGGACGTGGCCACTACCCAGATCTACACGCATGTGCTGAACCGCGGCGGCCATGGCGTGCTGAGCCCGCTGGATCGTTGATCGCCTGGGGAGCGCTTCGGTGCGCGATCAGCCTGCCCAGGGCCAGTTGAGTTCCACCTCGTGCTGCACGCCGTCGTCGGCCAGCGTGAGTTGTCCGTTGGGCCGCGGTTTGCCAGCGCAAGAACAGGGTCGTGCTCATTTGGTCGATGTTGGCAGCAAGCTCACTCCCCGTTGGATCCAGTGGCGTGGCCATCGACCACTGCACCGGGGTTTTGCCGGTCCACCGGGACCCGCACAACGTCGACGCCGAGGTTCCGCACGTCCCCGTCGAGGTTCCGAGCCTCCTCGCCGAGGTTGCACACGTCCTCGTTGACGTTCCGAGCCTCCTCGTCGAGGTTCCAGACCTCCCCGTCGGGACTCCGGACCTCCCCCTTGAGGTTCAGGACGTTCCCGCCGAGGTTGGCCATGTCCTCGTTGAGGTTCCAGACCTCCCTGGGCAACGGGAGCGAAGAGCATCGCGCACAGAGTGCGCTCCTACAGGTGGCACCGAAGGGAATATTGGAAGTATCGCCGAGCTGAACATCAGCACCCACGCATCGGCACCGCAGCAACCGACCAGAATAAACCTCGTCACGCCAGGGGCAACCGCGGAAAAGTTGTCAGGGACAATTCGTGGCCAGCTGCCACGACCAAAACTGTCCCCGACACCATGGCTCCGCCTACGGCATTGCGAAACTGTTGTTGCCGCGATTGCCGTCAGGCAAAGCCCGCGCCGGATCGATCGTGACGGACTTCAGCTTGCGCGTGCCATCCACGTGGACCACGTAGCTGCGGTGTTGCTGCCAGGTTTCCACCGGCACGCGCACGTCCTGCTTGCTGTCGTCGTCGTAGACCAGTTGCAGGGTGGCGGGCATGACCAACTGGTCCAGGTTGGCCACGGTGACGTCGACGCCCTTGCGGTAGTCGCCGTCGGTGTAGGCGGCTTTCTGCACGGCCAGGTCGAGCTGCCAGTTGTGGTCGAACCAGCCGCGCCAGAACCAGCCCAGATCCTCGCCGGTCTCGCTTTCCATGAAGCGGAAGAAGTCGGACGGGCTCGGGTGCTTGTAGGCCCAGGTGGCGATGTAGCGGCGGAAGCCGGGGTCGAAGCGTTCCGGGCCGATGATCTGCTCGCGCAGCAGCACCAGGCCGAACGCGCCCTTGAAGTAGCTGATCGGGTGGCGGTATTTCTCCGGCACCATGTCGGCGCCCAGCAGCAGCGGCGGGGCGTCCTGGTCCTGCAGCACCTTGGCGATCTCGTCGGCCGGATTGCCCTTGCCCGGCGCGTATTCGCCGTCGCGCTTGGGCGCGTATTCGCCATGGTTGAACGCGTCGGCCTCGTAGACGTCGATGAAGGTGTTGAAGCCTTCGTCCATCCACGCATCGCGGCGCTCGTTGCTGCCCACGATCATCGGGAACCAGATGTGCCCGATCTCGTGGGCGATCACCATGTGCAGGCTGCGGCCCTTGGCCAGCTTGTGGTCGAAGGTGATGCCGGGATACTCCATCCCGCCGGCGGTGCCGGCTTCGTTGATCGCCACCGGCCAGGGGTACGGATACCACTGCTTCGAGAAGTATTCGGTGGAGGCCTTGAGGTATTCGGTGGCGCGGCCCCAGGCGGCGTCGCCGCCGCTTTCGGCCGGATAGACCGACATCGCCAGCGCGCTCTTGCCTGCGGGCAGGTTGATTCGCGCCGCGTCCCACACGAAGGCCTTCGATGCGCCGAACGCCACGTCGCGGGTGTCGTGCATGGCGAAGTGCCAGGTCAGCGTGCCGCTCTGCTTTGGACGGCTGGACGGCTGGGTGACTTCGTCCGCGCTGCGGATCATCACGGTCTTGTCGCTGCGGCGCGCCTGTTCCAGTCGCTGCTGCTCGGTCCTGGTCAGCACGTCCTGCGGGTTCAGCAGTTCGCCGGAGCCGGCCACGATCATGTCCCACGGCACGGTGATCGCGTAGTCGAAATCGCCGTACTCCAGATAGAACTCGCTGTTGAGGTAGGGCGCCGTGTCCCACCCGCGCAGGTCGTCGTAGACGGCCATGCGCGGATACCACTGGGCGATCTCGAAGATCTCGCCGTTCTTGCTGGGGTTGACGTCCATCCGCCCGCCGAACTCGCCGGGCACGGTGAAGCTCCAGGCGATGTGCAGTTTCAGCTGGCCGTCCTGCGCCTTCAGCGCGGTCGGCAGCTGCACCTGCATGCGCGTGTCGGAGACGATCCACTTCACCGGTTGCGTGCGGCCATGCGCGTCTTCGACCTCGACCGAGCTGATCCTGTAGCCGTCGGTGAATTCGGTGGGGAACGTGCTGGTGAAAGCGCCACGGGCGTCCTTGCGATAGCGGTTCTGGTCCAGCTGCAGCCACAGCACGTCGAGCGCGTCGGGGCTGTGGTTGGTGTAGCTGATTACCTCGCTGCCGCTCAGCAGCCGGGTGGCGGGATCGAGCGTGGCCTTGATCCGGTAGTCGGCGCGGTTCTGCCAGTACATCGGGCCGGGCTTGCCGCTGGCGGAGCGGTAGGCGTTGGCCGGTTGCGGGTAGCTGTACGGCGCGAACGTCTGCGCGGGATCGAAGCGCGCAGGCGCGGTGTCGGCGGCGAAGGCGGGCGCCAGCGAAAGCGCGGCGAAGGTGGCGGCCAGAGTGAGCGTGAGGTTGTTCATGCGAAGCCTTTGGGGAAGGGAAGACGCCTTACGGCTGGCCACCGCGACGGATCAGCGCCAGCAACTCGTGGCAGGCGCCCATCGTGTGGTAGTCGGTCTTGCCGGCGGGACTCTTTTCGTCGTCGTACTTGCGGTTGTCGCGGGTGAGGATGCGGTACCAGGCGCCATGGCGGTGATCGACGAAATGCTGCCACGCGTAGGCCCACAGCTTCACGTACCAGTCGTCATGGACAGCCAGTCCGCTGCGCTCGTGCAGCAGGGCGGCGGCGGCCAGCGATTCGGCCTGCACCCAGAAATACTTGTCGTCGTCGCAGACGCTGCCGTCCGGCGCGAAGCCGTAGCAGATGCCGCCGTATGCGTTGTCCCAGGCGCGGGCCAGTGCGGTATCGAACAGGTGCTGCGCGGTGGGCAGCATCCAGTCCGGCGCGGAGCCGCGTTCGCGCAACAGAGGCTCCATGATCAGCAGCAGCTTGGCCCATTCGGTCTGGTGGCCGGGCTGGAAGCCCCACGGGCGAAACAGGTGCTTCGGGTCGTCGCGGTGGTAGTCCCAGTCGATCGCCCAGTCGCGGTCGTGGTGTTCCCACACCAGGCCGCCGGCCAGCGCGGCCTGGCGACGGGTCATGTGATCGGCGAGGGTGTATGCGCGATCGAGGTAGCGTGGCTCGCGGCTGGCCTGGTAGGCGGCCAGCATCGCCTCGCACAGGTGCATGTTCGCGTTCTGGCCGCGGTAGTCGCTGAAGTGCCAGTCGGCGTCGGCCTCGTCGCGGTACAGCCCGGCGTCGGCATCCCAGTAGCGCTGTTCGAGCAGGTTCCAGGTTTCGTCCATCCAGGCGGCGGCTTCGGCGATGCCGGCTTTCACCGCGCTGGCGCAGGCGAGCAGCACGAAGGCGACGCCGTAGGCATGGTTGGTGCGGTCTTCCGGCTGGCCGTCGCGGATGGTCCAGGCGTAGCCGCCGCTGGCCGGATCGCGATGCACCTCGCGCAGGTAGCGCAGGCCGTGGCGGGCGGCGTCGAGGTACTCGCCTCGAAGCGTCGCGTCGTCGCCGAACTCGATCGCCGCCATCGCGTAGTTGAAGACGAAGCGGGTGCTGCTGACCAGGTGCCGGTGGCTGCGGTCGTAGATCGTGCCGTCGTCGCGGAAGTAGTGGAAGAAGCCGCCCTGCGGGTCGATCGCGCGCGGGTGGTAGAAGGCCATCGTCTGCGCGATGTGCCCGCGCAGGAACCCGGCGGAACGGAAATCGGCGGAAGGGAGATCGGGACTGCCGTTCATGCCTGCTGTTCCATGAAGGCCAGCACCTCGTCGCCCCGCGGCATCGCGGCGAACGAACCCTGGCGGGTGACGGTCAGCGCGCCGCAGGCGGCGGCGAAGCGCAACATCGCGTGCAGGCGCGGCAGTTCGGTCACCAGGTGATCGAGTCGTTCGGCGCCCGCTTCGAGTTCGGCCAGGCAGCACAGCAGGCCGCCGACGAAGGCATCGCCGGCGGCGGTGCTGTCGACCACCTCGACCGGGTAGCACGGCAGCTCGCCCTCGGCGTCCGGGTGGAACCAGCGCAGCGGCTGCCCGCCGTCGGTCACCACCACCAGCCGGGTGCGGCCCAGCCACAGGCGGTCCAGCGCGGCCTGTTCGCCGTCGACCGCCAGCCAGGCGAATTCCTCGGCCGACAGCTTCACCACGTCGGCCAGGTGCAACGCGGGCCACAGCGGCGGGCGGGGATCGCTGTCGCGCGGCCACAGCGCCGGACGCAGGTTGAGGTCGAAGCTGACCAGGGCGCCGACGCCGTGTGCGCGCTGCATGCCTTCGCGGGTGGTTCCGGCCAGCGCGGGGTCGGTCATGCTGTTGGAGCAGACGTGGAACACGGCGATGTCGCGGAACGTGTCGGCGCGGAAATGCGCCGGCCGGAACAGCAGGTCGGCCGAGTTGTCGCGGTAGAAGCTGAAGCTGCGTTCGCCGCGGGCGTCGAGGGTGACGAAGGCCAGCGCGCTGTTCGCCGCATCGGTGCGCACGATGTCGTCGGTGCCGACACCGGCCTGCTGCAGGCTGTCCAGCAGGAAGTCGCCGAAGCGGTCGCGCCCCAGCATGCCGGCGAAACGGGCGGCGCCGCCGAGACGCGCCGCGGCGACCGCGACGTTGGCCGGCGCACCGCCCGCGAACGGCACGAAGCGGGCGGCGAAACCGTGGTCGTCGAAGCCGTCGGCGTGCAGGTCGATCAGCGCCTCGCCGAAGCACAGGATGGGATGGACGGCCATTCAGGCGCCCTTTTGCGAGGCGTCGACGGGCAGGCTGCGGATGCGCGAGCCGCGCAGGCCGTAAAACACGATGTACAGGTAGCACAGCAGCGGCAGGAAGAACGCGTGCTGCAAGCCGATGTGGTCGGCGAGCAGGCCCTGCAGCGGGGGGATGATCGCGCCGCCGACGATGGCCATGATCAGCAGGCTGGAGGCCTTGCTGGTCATCGACCCCAGTCCTTCGATGCCGAGCGCGAAGATGGTCGGGAACATGATCGAATTGAACAGGCCGATGGCGATGATGCTGAGCATCGCCACGTCGCCCGAGGTGAGCATGGTGGTCAGCACCAGCAACGCATTGATCGCGGCGAAGCCGGCCAGCAGCTTGCGCGGCGAGAACTTCGCCATCAGCGCCGAGCCGATGAAGCGGCCGATCATCGCGCCAAGCCAGTAGTACGACACGTACTTCGCGGCCTGCTGCTCGCTGACGTGGCCGATCTCGGGCATCGACAGGTAGTTCACCATGAAGCTGCCGATCGAAACCTCGGCGCCCACGTAGAAGAAGATGCCCAGCACGCCGAACAGCACGTGCGGGTGGCGCAACACCTCGGCGAAGCTGTGACGGTCGTGGTCGCCCCTGTCGGTGGCCTCGCTCAGCGCGGGCAGGCGGAACAGCCAGACGAAGACGGCGAGCAGGAACAGCACCACGGCCAGGCCGATGTACGGACCCTGCACGGCCTGCGCCTGCTGTGCCTGGTAGGCCAGGTGTTCGGCCGGCGGCAACGCGGCCAGTTCGGCCGGACTCTTCACCACGCTGGAGAGAATCAGCATGCCGCCGAACAGCGGCGCCAGGAAGGTGCCGAACGAGTTCAGCGCCTGGGCCAGGGTCAGCCGGCTGGAACTGGTGCGCTCCGGCCCCAGCAGCGCCACGTAGGGATTGGCCGCCACCTGCAGCACGGTGATGCCGGTGGCCAGCACGAACAACGCGGCGAGGAAGGCGGGATACAGTTGCAGCGTGGCGGCGGGCCAGAAGCCCAGCGCGCCCACGCCGGCAATCGCCAGTCCCGCCACGATGCCCTTCTTGTAGCCCAGCGCGGCGACCATCCATCCGGCCGGCAGCGCCATCAGGAAGTACGCGCCGAAGAAGGTGAACTGCACCAGCATCGCCTGGAAGTAGCCGAGCTGGAACACCGACTTCAGATGCGGGATCAGGATGTCGTTGAGGCAGGTGAGGAAGCCCCACATGAAGAAGATGGTGGTGAGCACGCCCAGCGCCATCGGGTAGGGGGTGTAGGGCTCGCGTTTCCCGCCGGGACTGGCGGCGGCTTGGGTCGGGGCGGCAAGGGCCATGGCGTTTCCTGAGGGCTGGGGTCAGATGGAAGGTGGCGGGCAACTGCTGGCGCGGGTGACCAGTTGCACGGAGGCGATGGTGCGACGTGTTTCGGCGCCCGGTTCGCGCAGGCGTTGCAACAGCATGTCGGCCGCTTGCCGGCCCCGCGCCCGCGGCATGGCGGTGAGCGTGGTCAGCGCAGGCATGCACAGCGCGGCTTCGGCGATGTCGTCGAAGCCGGTCAGCGCCACGTCGTGGCCGGGCCGCAGGCCGCGACGGTTCAGGCCGAGCATCAGGCCCATCGCCACCGCGTCGTTGTAGCAAACCACGGCGGTGGGCGCCGGTTCGGCAGCGAACAGGCTGGCGGTGGCGGCGGCCGCATCGACGCGCGTGGGAGCGCACTCGACTCGCCATGACGGCGCCATCGACAGCTTGGCCGCCTGCAGCGCATCGACGTAGCCGGCATGGCGTTGCCGGCAGGAACTGGAATCCTTGTGGCCGCCGAAGAAGGCGATCCGGCGATGGCCCTGGGCAATCAGGTGTTCGGTGGCCAGTTGCGCACCGTGGCGGTTGTCCAGCGCCAGCGAGTCCCAGTGGGCGTATTCAGGCAGGTCGCCGCCGAGTTCGCGGTTGAACAGCAGCACCGGCGTGCGCGCACCCACCGCGGCCAGCACCTGGGCGGCGCTGCTGCCTTCGGCGGGCGACAGGATGATCCCGGCCGGGCCGTGTTCGATCAGCGATTCCAGCACGGCCTGCTCGCGCTGCGGCGATTCGCTGGTGCAGCCGAGCAGGGTGACGAAGCCGGCGGCGGCCAGCGCCTCGTCCACGCCGGCGGCGAATTCGGCGAAGAACGGGTTGGCCAGGTCGTTCAACACCAGGGCGATGCTCGATGAGGTCTGTCGACGCAGGTTGGCGGCCGCGCGGTTGTAGACATAGCCCTGCTTGCGCAGCTCCTCTTCGACGCGGGCGCGGGTGCGCTTGTTCACCAGCGGGCTGTTGCGCAAGACCAGCGATACGGTGGCGCGCGACACGCCGCAGCCGGCGGCGATGTCGACCAGGGTGATCTTGCGGCGGATCGGGGTGGCGCGGTCCATTGGAGGCCCTGGTTTGGAACGATCCAAATGTAGCCGATTCTCCCGCTCCGCCATCCTGCGCCGCAGCATGCGCGGAGGCCGTTGCGATGCTAGCGTGCCGCATTTGGAACGATCCAAATTTTCCGGAGAGCCGCCCCATGCCCCGTCCCTGGCTGATTCCGCTGGTCGTCGCGACCGCCTTCGCTCCGGCTCTTGCCATGGCCACGCCGGGTCACGCCGGCGCGGTCGATCCACGCATCGGCACCGGCGGCGACGGCCACACCTTTCCCGGCGCCACGGTACCGTTCGGGATGATCCAGCTGTCGCCGGACACCGCGATGCCGGACTTCAAGCATGCGTACAAATGGGCCGCCGGCTACCAGTACGGCGACAGCAGCATCCTGGGTTTCTCGCACACCCACTTCTCCGGTTCCGGCCATTCGGACCTGGGCGACGCGCTGGTGATGCCGATCGCCGGCGACGTGCGGCTGGACCCCGGCGATCCGGCCACGCCCGGCAGCGGCTACCGCTCGCGCTTCTCGCACGACAGCGAAGTGGTGCAGGCCGGCTACTACGCGGTGACCCTGAGCGATTACGGCGTGCGCGCCGAACTCACCGCGGGGCGCCGGATCGGCTGGCATCGCTACACCTTCCCGGCCGGCAAGCCGGCGCACTTGCTGCTGGACCTGCGCCCGAGCATCTACGACTACGCCGGCAAGGTCCTCTGGGCCAGTCTGCGCGTGCGTGACGACGGCACGGTCACCGGCTGCCGCACCACCCGCGGCTGGGCGCCGGGACGCGAGTTGTGTTTCGCGATGCGTTTCTCGCAGCCGATGACCTCGCGCGAGTTGTTGAACCGCGAGACCGACGCGACCTACAAGGGCTTCGCCGGCCCGGGCAACCAGGCCGCGGATCACGACGCGCAGAACGGCCGCGCCCTGGTCGGCGTGTTCGACTTCGGCAAGCTGAAGCGGCCGCTGGAAGTGAAGGTGGCGATCTCCACGGTGAGCGAGGCGAACGCGATCGGCAACCTCGACCACGACGGCGCGGGCTGGGATTTCGATGCCCGCCGCGCGGAGGCCACGGCCGCGTGGGACAAGGCGCTGGCGGTGGTCGACATCGACGCGCCGAAGACCGCCCGCACGCAGTTCTACACCGCGCTGTACCACGCCATGCTGTCGCCCACGTTGAGCATGGACGTCAACGGCGACTACCGCGGCCCCGACCACGCCGTGCACAAGGCGGACGGCTACGAGTTCTACTCGACCTGGTCGCTGTGGGACGTGTATCGGGCGCAGCAGCCGCTGATGGTGCTGCTCAATCCCCAGCGCAGCACCGACTTCATCCGCTCGCTGATCGCCGCGCGCGAGGCCAGCCCGTTCGGCATCCTGCCGGTGTGGGCGTACCAGGGCCTGGAGACCTGGTGCATGATCGGCTACCACGCGGTGCCGGTGATCGCCGACGCGTACATCAAGGGCGTGCGCGGCTTCGATGCGGACAAGGCGCTGCAGGCGATGGTGGCCAGCGCCACCTACGCGCCATACGGGGATCTGGCCGATTACATGAAGCTCGGCTACGTGCCGATCGACAGGGAACCCGAAGGCGCCTCGAAGACGCTCGAATACGCCTACGACGACTGGTCGCTGGCGCAGATGGCGAAGGCGATGGGCAAGACTGATGTCGCGGCCACCTTCGAACGACGCGCCGGCAACTGGAAGAACGCGTGGGACCCGCAGACCGGCTTCATGCGTGCCCGGCTTGCCGACGGCACGTTCCGCGCGCCATTCGACCCCACCGCGGCGGGTTACGGCAGCGACTTCACCGAAGGCAACGCCTGGCAGTATTCGTGGTACGTGCCGCAGGACGTGCCCGGCCTGGTCGCCGCGATGGGCGGCAAGGCGAAGTTCGTGGACAAGCTCGATGCGCTGTTCGACGCCAAGGTCGATCCGGCGCACTTCAAGCATGTCGAGGACATCACCGGCCTGATCGGCTGGTATGCCCACGGCAACGAACCCAGCCATCACATCGCCTACCTGTACGACTACGCGGGCGCGCCGTGGAAGACCCAGCAGCGGCTGAAGCAGATCATGGACAGCCAGTACGCGGCGCGACCGGATGGCCTCTCCGGCAACGACGATCTTGGCCAGATGTCGGCCTGGTACGTGTTCACCGCGCTGGGTTTCTATCCGGTCACGCCGGGCAGCGACGAGTACGCACTCGGCCGGCCGTTCCTGGCGCGCGCGACGATCCACCTGGGTGGCGGCCGCACCTTCACGGTCACCGCCGCGACGCTGGATGACGCGCATCCCTACGTGGGCTCGGTGACGTTGAACGGCCGGCCGCTGGACCGGCCGATGCTGCGCCACGGCCAGATCGTGGCCGGCGGCGAACTGCACTTCACCATGCAGGCCCGGCCCGCCGGACAGTCGTCTGCAACACACTGATTGTCGTGCCAATGTGAAGCGCGGCAGGGCGCATCGGCGGCGCTCTGGTCGTCGCGCAAACATGCAAGAATGACCGGAATGCCCAGCGGTGGCGGTCGATCGAGGTTGCTGGCCGGATGAAAGAAAGTGCACTTCCGCGCTGGCGCACGGCCGGCCTGCTGCTGGCCGTACTGGTCATCGTGGCGCTGCCCTATGCGGTGACCCGGACCAGCATCGAGGACACGCAGCGGGCGGCCGCGTGGGTCGCCCATTCCAGCGAGATCAAGGCGGTGACCTATCAGCTGGCGTATCTGGCGCGCGATGGCGAGAGCGCCAGTTATCGCCTGCTGGCCGGTGATGCCGACCAGCCGACGCAACGGCGTGCGCTGGCCGCCGACCAGCAGATTCCCGCGTTGATCCGCCAGTTGCGGGCGATGACGCGGGACAACCCGGACCAGCAGGCGCTGATCGGCGCGCTCGACAATGCGCTGACCGGTCGCATCGTCCTGATGAAGGAAGCCCGGGCAAGAATTGCCCGCGGCGATGTCGAAGGCGCGCGGCAGTCGCTGCGCAGTGCCGGCGATCTGTTCGGGGTCAGCGCGGAAATCGACGAAATCGTGCACACGGAAGACGGCCTGCTCGCCAGTCGCCAGGCGGCTGCGCGGGAGAAGGCCGCGGACGGTCGCGTGGTGCTTGCGGTGACCGCGCTGGCGCAGCTGTTCCTGCTTGCCGTGATCGTGTGGATGTCGGAGCGGCAGATCGGCCAGCGCCGGCTGGCGGAGAGTCGCGAAGGGCGGGCCGTGCAGCGCTCGCGGATGATCTTCCAGGCCGTGCGCGAGCCGATCGCGCTGTTCGACGGCAATCTCAAGTCGCTGCTGGTCAACAATGCCTTCGGCGAACTGTACGGACTGGACCCGGCGGAAAGCGCCGTGCCGTTGACCGAGATCGGCGGCGGCGCGTGGCGCGACAGCGTGCTGCTGCAGCGCCTGAACGACGTGCTGCTGCGTGACCGCGAACTGTGGGACTACGACATGATCCAGCGCACCGCCGACGGCATGGAGCGGAACGTGGTGATCAATGCGCGGCGCCTGCAGCAGCAGGACAGCGACGTGCCGGCGCTGCTGCTGACGGTCAGCGACGTCACCACCCGTGCGCTGGCCGAGCACCAGGTGAACGAGCTCAACCGCCAGCTCGAGGGCAAGGTCACCCAGATTTCCGATGTCAACCGCGAGCTGGAGGCGTTCAGCTATTCGGTTTCCCACGACCTGCGCGCGCCGCTGCGCCACATCGCCGGTTTTGCGCGCAAGCTGGAGCAGCAACTGGGCGAGCGCATCGACGAGAAATCGGCGCATTATCTGGCCGTCATCGGCGACTCGGCGCAGCGCATGGCGCTGCTGATCGACGACCTGCTGGTGTTCTCGCGACTCGGCCGCGGCGCCTTGCGGCTGCAGGGGGTGGACATGCAGTCGCTGGTCGACGAGGCCCGCGCGCTGGCCGAGTCGGGCACCGAGGGGCGGCGCATCGTGTGGACGATCGCGCCGTTGCCGATGGTGATCGGTGACGAGAACATGTTGCGCACGGTGTGGCAGAACCTGCTTGGCAATGCGGTGAAATACACCGGGCAGTGCGAGGTGGCGAAGATCGAGGTGAGCGTGCGGCAGGGGCGCCACGGCAATTACGAATTCACCGTGAGCGACAACGGCGCGGGCTTCGACATGCAGTACGCGGACAAGCTGTTTGGCGTGTTCCAGCGCCTGCATCGCGCTTCGGAGTTTCCGGGCAACGGCATCGG
The DNA here is from genome assembly GCF_040208325.1 of Rhodanobacter sp. IGA1.0. Taxonomy (NCBI): domain Bacteria; kingdom Pseudomonadati; phylum Pseudomonadota; class Gammaproteobacteria; order Lysobacterales; family Rhodanobacteraceae; genus Rhodanobacter; species Rhodanobacter sp. IGA1.0. The sequence continues at coordinate 2,983,552 of NZ_CP157948.1, read as the reverse complement.
GCTGGCCAACGTGCGGCGCATCGTGGCCCGCCACGGTGGCCGGGTCTGGGCCGAGGCCGAGCCAGGCCAGGGCGCCCATTTTCATTTTTCCCTGCCGGCTACCGACGCGGCAGGCGCAAGCACCGGGAGTGAAGCATGAACAGGAAAGACCTGCGCACGATTCTTCTGGTCGAAGACAGCATGGCGGACGCCGAGATGGCGATGGATGCACTGGGCGAGGCGCATCTGGCCAACCCGGTGGTGCACGTCGAGGACGGCGTGGAATGCATGGACTATCTGTTCCAGCGCGGCGCGTGGGCCGGGCGCGAACCGGGCAACCCGGCGGTGGTGCTGCTGGACATCAAGATGCCCCGGATGAACGGGCTGGACGTGCTGACCGCGATGCGCGCCGACGAGCGGGTGCGACGCATCCCGGTGGTGATCCTGTCCTCGTCGCGCGAGGAAAGCGACCTGGCGCGCAGTTGGGATCTTGGCGCCAACGCCTACGTGATCAAGCCGGTCGACGTCGACCAGTTTTTCGATGCGGTGCGCACGCTGGGCCAGTTCTGGGCCCTGTTGAACCAGGCGCCGGAAAACGGCTGAACGAAACCGTGGAGCGATACCCCCGTGACGGCCGAACGGCCGTCGCGATGTCAGGGCAAGGAAAGGAACGAGGAACACCATGCCAAACCGGCAGCAGCGAAACATGCCGACCGTGCGCATCCTGCAGGTCGAGGACAGCGAGCTCGATGCCGAGCTGGTGCTGGCCGAGCTCGACGCCGACGCGATCGCCTACGAGGTGCGCCTGGTCGACGACGAGGAGCGCTATCTTGCGGCGCTCGAAGAATTCCGCCCGGACATCGTGCTGTCCGATCTGAGCATGCCCGGGTTTTCCGGCATGCGTGCGCTGGAGCTGCTGCGTCAGCGCGACGAGGACACCCCCTTCATCTTCGTTTCGGCGACGCTGGGCGAGGAGGCGGCGATCGGTGCGCTGCGCAACGGCGCGACGGATTACATCCTGAAGCAGAATCCGGCGCGGCTGGCGAGCGCGGTGCGGCGCGCGCTGGACGAGGCGGAGGCGCATCGGGCCAATCGTCGCGCCGAGTCGGAGCTGATCCGGGCGCAGCGCTTCGAGAGCCTGGCGATGCTGGCCGGCGGCCTCAGCCACGACCTGCGCAACCTGTTGCAACCCCTGTTGCTGGCCGGCGACAGCCTGCAGGACTACCAGGACGATCCGCGCCTGGCACGACTGGGCAAGCTGGTGCGCGATTGCGGCCGGCGCGGGCTGGACATGGTGCACTCGATGCTGTCGTTCGCCCGCGGCGCCCGTCGCGCGGAGCAGGTGAAGCTGGGCACCCTGTTCAGCGCGTTCGATCTGCTGATGCAGGGCAGCGTGCCCCGCAGCGTGGCGATGGAACTGGTCATCGACGACCCGGAACTGTCGTTCGAGGGCAATCACACCGAGCTGCAGCAATGCCTGCTCAATCTTTGCCTGAATGCGATCCAGGCGATGCCCGATGGCGGCAAGCTGCACATCGAGACGTCGCAGACCACGCTGGACGATGACTTCTTCCTGCCCGAGGAGCAGCCGCGCAATGGACGCTACCTGTGCATCAGCGTGAAGGATGACGGACCGGGCATGGAGCCGGCCGTGCTGGAGCACATGTTCGAGCCGTTCTTCACCACCAAGGAAACCGGCACCGGCCTCGGGCTGCTGTCATGCAAGCGCATCGTGGGCAGCCACGGCGGCGTGATGCGGGTGGAGAGCGAGCCGGGCCGCGGCACCCGCTTCGACCTGTATATCCCGCTGGAGGAAGTCGTGTCCGACGCATTGGGCGCCGGGGACGACGACGAGCTGGAAGGCGCGGCCGAGCGGGTCCTGGTGGTGGTGGAGGAGGCTGGCCAGTTGTCCCTTCTGGCCGACACGCTGGACGCCTATGGCTACCAGGCGCACGCCAGCCAGAGCGGTACGGCGGCATTGCAGTGGATCGAGGCTGGCGGCCTGCCCGACCTGGTGGTGCTGGATGCGGACATGAACCTGTTCACCGGCGTGCGCACGCTGTCGGCGCTGATCGATCAGGGCTATGCCGGCCCGGTGATCCTGCTGACCCGTCCGGGCGCGGTGCCGGACATGCAGGAACTGCCGCCGCTGCAACACCTGCACCTGGTCGAGAAGCCGGTCACCACCCAGGTGTTGCTGCGCAGCCTGCGCAAGGCGCTCAATGCGGCAAGCTCCGGCACCGCTTGAGCGCGTCCGCCGGTCGCGGTTCCCGTGCTCGTGAGTGGCGCTTGCGGAAACGTTTGCGGAGCGAACCCGCGCAACGCGCGGGTTCATCGCGCACCGGGCGCGCTCGCGCGGTCTCCAGCCTTCAGTCGATACCCAGCTTCTTGAGCTTGTAGCGCAGCGCGCGGAAGGTGATGCCGAGTTTGCGGGCGGCCGCGGTCTTGTTGTACCGGGATTCTTCCAGCGCCTTGACGATCGCGGTCCGCTCGAGGTTGCTGATGTAGTCGTCCAGGCCGCCATCCGCGCCCGCGGCAGCGGGGACCGGGGTGGCCGCCGTCGCCGTGGTGGTGCCGGCCAGTGGCTCGGTGCCGACGCGGGCGCTGCGCTGGGGCAGCATCAGGTCGACCGCCTCGATGGTGTGGCCGTCGCACATCGCCATCGCGCGTTCGAGCACGTTCTCCAGCTCGCGCACGTTGCCGGGGAAGTCGTAGGCGGCCAGTGCATCGCGTGCGGCCGGCGCCAGCTGACCCACCGGCTCGCCGCTCTTGCCGGCCAGCGCCTTGAGGATGAAGGCCGACAGCTGCGGCACGTCGCCACGGCGCTCGCGCAGCGGCGGTACGCGCAGTTCGATCACGTTGATGCGGTAGAACAGGTCCTGGCGGAACTGGCCCTGCTCGACCAGCTGGCCCAGGTTCTTGTGGGTGGCCGAGAGGATGCGCACATCGACCGGGATCTCGTCGCGGCCGCCGATCGGGCGTACCGCCTTTTCCTGGATGGCGCGCAGCAGTTTCACCTGCATGTGCAGCGGCAGCTCGGCCACCTCGTCGAGGAACAGCGTGCCGCCCTGGGCGGCCTGGAACAGGCCTTCCTTGTCGGCGCTGGCGCCGGTGAAGCTGCCCTTGCGATGGCCGAAGAACTCGCTTTCCATCAGTTCGGACGGAATCGCGCCGCAGTTGACCGGCACGAACGGGCCGCTGGCACGGGGACCCTGCTCGTGGATCAGCCGGGCAACCAGTTCCTTGCCCACGCCGGATTCGCCGGCGATGTAGACCGGCGCCTGGTTGCGCGCGAGCTTGCCGATGGTGGCGCGCACCTGCTGCATCGCCGCCGAATCGCCGATCAACCGGTTGCCGCCATCGCCGGGCGCGGCAGTCGCGCCGCCGTTGCGCTTTTCCTCGGCCAGGCGCAGGGCGGTGCGGACCAGTCCGCGCAGCATCTGGATGTCGACCGGCTTGGAGACGAAGTCGAAGGCACCGGCCTTCAGTGCGTTGACTGCGGCGTCGACGTTGCCATAGGCAGTGATCATCGCCACCGGCATGTCCGGATGTTCGCTGGCGATCAGCTCGATCACTTCCTGTCCGTTGCCGTCGGGAAGGCGCATGTCGGTGAAGCAGAGATCGTACGTGCGCTCGGCCAGGGCGCGGCGTGCATCGCCGACCGTACCCACTGCGTCGACCTGCAGGTCCATGCGGCCCAGCGTGATCGTCAGCAGCTCGCGAATGTCGCGTTCATCGTCGATGACCAGTACGGTCTGTGCGGTCATAGGAGATCCATGTTTCCCGAAGCAGGCTGTTGAAGGGTACTAGGGCGGGGCAAAAGGTCAACGCGTGGCGGTCTGCGCCACCTCGCTGGTTTCCGCCGGGCTGCGGGCCGGCGGCGTCAGCACCAGCCGGAAGCAGCTGCCGCCACCGGCCACCCGCACGTACTCCAGCGCCGCCTGGTTCGCATCGCTCATCTGTCGCGCGAGATACAGGCCCAGCCCGGTGCCGTATTCGTGGGTGGTGTAGAACGGCTCGAAGATCTGCGCGGCCACCTTGGGCGCGATGCCGGGGCCGCGGTCGATCACTTCCAGGATCGGCACGCCGTGTTCGCCCTGGCGGGTCACCACCATCACCCGCGCCGGCTCGCCGGGCAGGCGGCCGTAGCGCAGCGCGTTCTGCACCAGGTTCCACACCACCTGCTGCAACTGCTGCGGGTCGGCCACCGCAGCCACCGGCGTGCCGCTGCTGGCGATCGCCCGCAGCGAATCGGCGCCCAGGTCGTTGCCCTGCACGTACTCCTCGACGAAGGCCTGGGCCCAGTGGCCCAGGTCCAGCGTTTCCGGCCGCGAGCGCTCGCGGCGCGACAGCTGCAGGATGTTCTCGATGATCTCGTTGAGCCGGATGCAGTGGTTGTTGATGATCTCCACCATGCGCTGGTCGGTGGCATCCATGCTGTCCGATTCGGCCAGCAGCTGCGCCGAGTAGCGGATCGCCGCCAGCGGGTTGCGGATCTCGTGCGCGATCGAGGCGGACAGCCGGCCCAGCGAAGTCAGCGTGAGCTCCTCGGCGCGCCGCGACAGCAGCGAGGTGTCGTCGAGGAAGATCAGCACGTGGGAGTCGTCGTTCGGCGCCAGCCGGGTGAAGCGCGGCACCACCTCGGGCACGCCGTCGGCGAGCTGGGTGGCGGTCTCGTCCAGCTTGCCCGAGGTCATCCAGTGGTACAGGCGGCGCGACAGCTCCGGCGCCAGCTGGCCCAGGTCGCGCTGGTCGGCGCCGGGGTTGCCCATCAGCATCCAGGCGGACTCGTTGATCTGGTGGATGCGGTTGGCATCGTCGACCAGCAGCACGCCGGTCTTCATGCGACGGATGATCAGCTCGTTGACCTGGGCCAGGTTGGCCAGGTCGGTGCTGCGCTGCTCGGCCAGCGCCTCGGTGGCGCGCAGCTGGCGGCCCAGCACGTTGCACAGGCTGGTGGTGGCGAAATAGGCCAGGCCGAACAGCCCTGCCTCCAGCAGGTCCCGGTCGCCGGGATTGCTCGCCGAATCGCCGAAAAAGGTGTGGCCCAGAATGCCCAGCGTGGCCAGCGCGGCGAAGAAGCTGGACAGTCGCAGCGGCAGGATCAGGGCGCCGGCACTGAGGTTCACCGCCAGCATCATCGCGATGCCGATGCGGGCGTCGTGCATGGCGGCGATCGCCATCACCGCCACGGCGATGTCCACCACCAGCGTTGCACCCACCACCACCAGGGCGTGGGGCATGCTGCGCCGGTTCAACAGCAGCATGACCAGGGCGAACACCAGATACAGGGTGACCATGCCATGGGCGAGGTCGGGGGCGTTCAGTTGCGGCCAGCCCAGCCCCGGCGGACTGAAGGCCAGGCCCGCGTAGACCAGTGCCTGCACCACCCGGAACGCGTTGAGGAACGACAGCTCGTGGCGAATCGTCGCAGTGGCGGCAGGGGTGGCGACGAACGGGGCGCTGTTGGGCACTTGGGCTACTCCCTGGCGATTCCGGGCGAGTATAGACGGGCTGATCGGCGCTGTGAGCCACCGCGAAAGCGCATGGGAGCGCGCCGCGCGGCCGTTTCGGGCAGGCGGCCCTTTCCATCGGGGCCGGCTTCCGCGAAAATGGGCGGCCGCATGGCGCGGTATGCCCGGTTCCATCCGGCAGGCGCACTGCCTCCGGCAGCGCACTCCTCCGCCGTCCGACCTTCCTGACCCACGCATCACGACACGCGTGCGGCCGCCATCGTTTTTCCGTTCGCTCGAGGTATCGAATGAATTTCCACGAATACCAGGCCAAAGAACTGTTCGCGCAGTACGGCATTGCCGTGCCGCCGGGCAAGGTCGCCAACTCCCCCGACGCCGCCGTCGATGCCGCCAAGGCGCTCGGCGGTTCCCAGTGGATGGTCAAGGCGCAGATCCACGCCGGCGGCCGCGGCAAGTCCGGCGGCGTCAAGTTCTGCCGCAGCTTCGACGACGTGCGCGCCGCCGCCAAGGGCATGCTGGGCACCCACATGGAAACCTACCAGTCGGCCGGCCGCGCGCTGCCGGTGAACCTGGTGCTGGTGACCGACGCGACCGACATCGCCCGCGAGCTGTACCTGTCGATCCTGGTCGATCGCGATTCCAAGGCCGTCTCGTTCATCGCCTCCAAGCACGGCGGCGTGGACATCGAGCAGGTGGCGAAAGAGACCCCCGAAGACATCCACACCATCGTGGTCGACTTCGTCGAAGGGCTGCAGCCGTACCAGTGCCGCCAGCTCGGTTTCGCGATGGACCTCAACAACAAGCAGGTCAACCAGCTGACCAAGATCATGCTGGGCCTGTACAAGCTGTTCAACGAGCAGGACCTGGCCCTGGTCGAGCTGAACCCGCTGGCCGTGCTGGAAGACGGCAACCTGGCCGCGCTGGATGGCAAGGTCAACTCCGACGACAACGCCGAATACCGTCACCCGAACCTGGCCGCGATGCGCGACCTGACCCAGGAAGACGCCGCCGAAGCCGCCGCGCAGCAGAGCAACCTCAACTACGTGACGATGGACGGCAACATCGGCTGCATGGTCAACGGCGCCGGTCTGGCGATGGCCACCATGGACGTGATCAAGCTGGCGGGCGGCGAGCCGGCCAACTTCCTCGACGTGGGCGGCGGCGCCACCAAGGAGCGGGTGACCGAGGCGTTCAAGCTGATCACCTCCTCGGACAAGGTCAACTGCATCCTGGTCAACATCTTCGGCGGCATCGTCCGCTGCGACATGATCGCCGAGGGCATCATCGCCGCGGTCAAGGAAGTGGGCCTGAAGATTCCCGTGGTGGTGCGCCTGCAGGGCACCAATGTCGATCAGGGCCGCGAATTGCTGGCCAACTCCGGCCTGGCGATCACGCCGGCGGATGATCTCAACGACGCGGCGCAGAAAGCCGTGGCTGCGGCCAAGGCCTGAGGAGCAATCGAAACATGAGCGTTCTCGTAAACAAAGACACCAAGGTGCTGGTGCAGGGCTTCACCGGCCAGCAAGGCACCTTCCATGCACAGCAGTGCATCGACTACGGCACCAAGGTTGTCGGTGGCGTGACCCCGGGCAAGGGCGGTTCCGAGCACATCGGCCTGCCGGTGTTCAACTCGGTCGATGAAGCGGTGCTGGAAACCGGCGCCGACGCCTCCGTCATCTTCGTGCCGCCGCCGTTCGCGGCCGACTCGATCCTCGAGGCGATCGACGCGGGCATCAAGACCATCGTGGCGATCACCGAAGGCATCCCGGTGCTGGACATGCTGCGCGTGAAGAACGTGCTGCAGCAGCATCCGGAGATCGTGCTGATCGGGCCGAACTGCCCCGGCATCATCACCCCCGGCGAATGCAAGATCGGCATCATGCCCGGTCACATCCACAGCAAGGGCCGGGTCGGCGTGGTCTCGCGCTCCGGCACGCTGACCTATGAGGCGGTGTTCCAGACCACCAACGAAGGCCTCGGCCAGAGCACGGTGATCGGCATCGGCGGCGACCCGATCAACGGCCTCAACTTCATCGACTGCCTGAAGCTGTTCCAGGACGATCCGCAGACCGAAGGCATCATCATGGTCGGCGAGATCGGCGGCAGTGCCGAGGAAGACGCCGCCGAGTTCATCGGCGAATACGTCAAGAAGCCGGTGGTCTCGTTCATCGCCGGCGCCTCGGCCCCGGCCGGCAAGCGCATGGGCCATGCCGGCGCGATCATCTCCGGCGGCAAGGGCACCGCCGCGGCGAAGTTCGCCGCGCTGGAGAAGGCCGGCGTCACCACGGTGAAGTCGCCGGCCGACCTGGGCAAGACGCTCGCGAAGCTGATGAAGTAAGTCAGTACCGACTGCTCTAAAATGCGAAGGCCGCGACCCATGTCGCGGCCTTCGTCATTTCAGGAGCACACGCTACATGGCAAGGCTGCGTCTGGCACTGGCCCAACACGATTTTTCGGTCGGTGCGGTGGCGGCGAACGCCGCCAGGGTCGGCGAGCTCATCGCCAGCGCACGCGCTGGCGGCGCCGCACTGGTGGCGTTTCCCGAGCTGACCCTGAGCGGCTATCCGCCCGAGGATCTGCTGCTGCGGCCGAGTTTCCTCGCCGCCTGCGACAGCGAGCTGGCGGCGCTGGCGACAGCGACCCACGGCGTCGCCGCCCTGGTCGGTCATCCGCACAGCGAGGGCGAGGTGTTCAACGCGGCCAGCGTGCTGCGTGACGGCCGGGTCGAGTGCACCGCGCACAAGCAGGCGCTGCCGAATTACGGCGTGTTTGACGACAAGCGCTACTTCCGCCCGGGTCATGCCTCGACCACCATGGTGATCGAGGGCATCTGCGTCGGCCTGCTGATCTGCGAGGACGTGTGGCAAGCCGAGCCGGCGGCGCAGGCCGCCGCCGCGGGCGCCGAGCTGATCGTGGTGATCAACGCCTCGCCGTGGGACGCGCGCAAGCAGGTGGAGCGCGAGGCGGTGCTGCAGGCGCGGGCGCGGGAAACCGGTTGCGCGATCGCCTACCTGAACCTGGTGGGCGGGCAGGACGAGGTGGTCTACGACGGCAGTTCGATGCTGGTCAATGGCGACGGCTCGATTGCCGCGCGCGCCCCGGCTTTCGTCGATGCGCTGCTGTGGGCGGAATTCGATCCGGCCATGCGCACGCTTGCGGCGCAGGACTGGCCGGCCGTGGTCGACGAATCACCGGAGGCCACGCTGTACGCCGCCCTGGTGCGCGGCACCCGCGACTACATCGACAAGAACCGCTTTGCCGGCGTGCTGCTGGGGTTGTCCGGCGGCATCGACTCGGCGCTGACCCTGGCACTGGCGGTGGACGCGCTGGGCGCCGACCGTGTCACCGCGGTGATGATGCCCACGCGCTACACCTCGCAGCTGTCGCTGGACGGCGCGCGCGTGCAGGCGGAGAAACTCGGCGTCGACTATCACGTGATCGACATCGAACCGACCTACCGCTCGTTCGTTGACGCGCTGACTCCCGCGTTCGCCGGCAAGCCCGCGGACACCACCGAGGAAAACCTGCAGTCGCGCACCCGCGGCGTGATGCTGATGGCGCTGAGCAACAAGCATGGCCGGCTGCTGCTGGCCACCGGCAACAAGAGCGAGATGGCGGTGGGCTACGCCACCTTGTACGGCGACATGTGCGGTGCCTATGCACCGCTGAAGGATGTCTACAAGACCGTGGTGTATCGGCTGGCCCGGTGGCGCAATGAGGCGGGGAACAGGGGGCGGGGAACGGGGAACGTGAGCTATCCGGGACTATCTGGCGGACGCGCTTCGGGTGCGGATTCCAGCCGGGTTGTCCCGGATCGCATCACCGCCGATGTTCCCCGTTCCCCGTTCCCTGTTTCCCGCTCCTGGACCATTCCCCCCGAGGTCATCGAACGCCCGCCCTCCGCCGAGTTGCGCGACAACCAGACCGACCAGGACTCGCTGCCGGCCTATGACGAACTGGACGCGATCCTCGAGCGTTTCATCGAGCGCGAGCAGTCGCAGGCGGAGATCGTGGCGCAGGGCTTTGCGGCCGAGACGGTGCGCCGGGTGGTGCGGCTGGTGCTGCTGAACGAGTTCAAGCGCCGGCAATCCGCTCCGGGGCCCCGCGTGACCACCCGCGCGTTTGGGCGCGAACGACGTTATCCGATCACTTCCGGCTGGCATTGAGCGGGCATGAAAAAGCCGGCGATCGCTCGCCGGCTTTCCTGCTGCATTCGCCTCGACTCAGTGATGGCCCGAGAACGGCACCATCTTGCGCAGGGTGGACGGTGCATGCGGCCACTTGGCGTCGGTGAGGTAGGGGTGATTCGGGTAGTTCATGGCCAGCACCTGGCGGCTCTGCTCGGCCAGCGCCTTCTGGTCCAGCGCCAGGTAGCTGCGGGTGAGGATGGCCAGGGCGTCGCCGGTCTGCGGCGCCTGCTGGTAATGCTCGACCACGTACTGGGCACGGTCGGCGGAGGCGACGTACGCCTTGTTGCGCAGGTAGAACTCGGCCACGTTGATCTCGTACTGGGCCAGGATGTTGCGCAGGTAGATCATCCGCTGGCGGGCATCGGCGGTATAGGCGCTGTCCGGGAAACGACGCGACAGCTCGGAAAAGTCGTCGAACGACTGCAGGTTGTAGCCCTGGTCGCGGCGCGAATCCTTGTCCGAGCGGGGGAACCAGCGCTCCAGCACGGTGCCGGTGCGATCGAAATTGATCAGACCGCGCAGGTAATAGGCATAATCGACGTGTTTGTTGGCCGGATAGGTCTTGATGAAGCGGTTCACCGTCGACAGGGCATCATCGGGCTGGTTGTCCTTGTACTGCGAGTAGGCCAGGTCCAGCTGGGCCTGTTCGTTGTACTCGCCGGACGGGAAGCGGGCGATCAGGCGCTGGTAAGCCTTGGTGGCCGCAGCGTAATCTGCGTTTTCCAGCGAGTTGTGCGCGTTGTCGTACAGCGCCTCCAGCGGCATCGTGTCGATGTTCTGCTTCGACTTGAACATCGAGCATGCGCTCATCGACATCGCGGCCACCAGCAGCACGAGCAATTTCATCACGGTCATTTTGGACATCGGCAGCTTCGGCGAGTCGATTGTTGGGCGCATAAGGAAGGAATTCAGATGTTTGAGCGAACAGGCATGATAGCCGAAACCGGCCGTCCCCCGCGGATGCCCGCATGACCACGATCCGGCACGAGGCACAGGTCCCGCTGACTGCGGCAGGACGCAGGTTCGACCAGGCTTTGGCCGAGATGTTCCCCGACTACTCGCGCTCGCGGCTCAGCGGCTGGATCAAGTCCGGCGCGGTCAGTCTCGACGGTGCGCAGGTGGCGGCGCGACAGCTGCTGCGGGGCGGCGAACTGGTGCGGCTGGAGGTGGAACTGGAGAACGAGGTGTCGAGCGCCCCCGAGGCGATGGCGCTGGAGATCGTGCACGAGGACGAGCACCTGCTGGTGCTGGACAAGCCGGCCGGGCTGGTCGTCCATCCGGGCGCGGGCAATCCGGTGGGAACCCTGCTCAACGGCCTGCTGCACCATGATCCGAAGCTGGCCGAGCTGCCCCGTGCGGGCATCGTGCATCGGCTGGACAAGGACACTTCCGGCCTGATGGTGGTGGCCAGGACCCTGCCCACCTACACCGCGCTGGTCGATCTGCTGTCGCGGCACGAGGTGGAGCGCCAGTACGAGGCGGTGGTGCTGGGCACGATGGTGGCCGGCGGCACGGTGGACGAACCGATCGGCCGCAGCATGGGTGACCGGCTGCGCCAGGCGGTGCGCGACGAGGAAGACGGCAAGCGGGCGGTCACCCATTACCGGCTGCGCGAGCGCTTCCGCGCCCACAGCCTGCTGCAATGCCAGCTGGAGACCGGCCGCACCCACCAGATCCGGGTGCACATGGCGCATATCGGCCACCCGCTGATCGGCGATCCGCTTTACGGCGGCGGCCTGAAGCTGCCCAGGGGAGCCAGCGCGGAACTGATCGCCACCTTGCGCGGTTTTCGCCGGCAGGCACTGCACGCCGAAAAGCTGTCCTTCATCCACCCGGCCACGGGCGAGGACATGTCCTTCAGCGCCGAACGTCCCGCTGACCAGCGCCAGCTGATCGAGGCCTTGCGGGAGGATCTGGCCGTGCACGGGTCGGAGCACTATTGAGCAGCCGCGGGAACGGGGGCGGCGAGTATGCGATGCTTCATGGCTCCCCCGTTTCCCGATACCCGGCCCGATGACTGAAAGCTGGATCTTCCCTGATTGGCCCGCGCCACCCCAGGTGCGGGCCGCGATCACCACCCGGCTTGGTCCCGGCCTCTCGGCGCCGCCGTTCGATCGCTTCAATCTGGGCTTGCGCAGCGGCGACGCCGCCGACGCGGTGACTGCCAACCGCAGCGCCTTGCTGCAGTCGCTGCGCCTGCCGGCCGAGCCGCGCTGGCTGCAGCAGGTGCACGGCTGCGAGGTCGCCGAGCTGGGGCCGCTGCCCGGCAAGGCCGAACCCCAGGCGGACGCGGCGGTTTCGCACATCCCCGGCACCGTGCTTTCGATCCTCACCGCCGACTGTCTGCCGGTGCTGTTCTGTGCCGAGGATGGCAGCGAGATCGGCGCCGCCCACGCGGGCTGGCGTGGCCTGGCCGGCGGCGTGCTGGAGGCCACGCTGGGCCAGATGATCATGCCGTCGTCGCGACTGCTGGCATGGCTGGGGCCGTGCATCGGCGCCGCCTCGTACGAGGTGGGGGCCGAAGTGCGCGCCGCCTTCGTGGCGCACGATGCGGCCGCGGCCGGATGCTTCGTGGCGACGCGGCCCGGCCACTGGCTGTGCGACCTGGCCGGCCTGGCGCGCCAGCGGCTGGCCGCGGCCGGCGTGGCACGCATCCACGGCGGCGGGTTCGACACCTTCGCCGATGCGCGGTTCTACTCGTACCGTCGCGACGGCGCGCGCAGCGGGCGCTTCGCCAGCCTGGTCTGGCTCGACCGCAGCTGATCGCTAGGCGCGCAGCGTGCCCAGAAAATTCCTGCGCCACAGCGTGATGTCGTTGGTGCGCAGCACGTCCATCATCGCCTCCCAGCGGCGGCGACGCTCGGCCAGCGGCATCTTCAGGGCCAGTGCCAGCGCGTCGGCGACTTCCTCGGTGTCGGCGGGGTTCACCAGCAGGGCGTCTTCCAGTTCCAGCGCGGCGCCGGCGAAGCGGGACAGCACCAGCACGCCGGGATCGGCCGGGTCCTGGCAGGCCACGTATTCCTTGGCCACCAGGTTCATGCCGTCGCGCAGCGGCGTCACCAGGCCGACCCGGGCGCTGCGGTAATAGCCGGCCAGCAATCGGTGCGGAAACGACTTGTTGATGTAGCGGATCGGCGCCCAGTCGGGCGTGGCGTACTTCCCGTTGATGTGGCCGGCGCTGCGCTCGAGTTCGTGGCGGATCGCGCGATACTCCAGCACGGCGCCGCGCGAGGGTGGCGCGATCTGCAGGAAGGTCACCTGCTGGTGCAGTTCGGGATGGCGCTCCAGCAGCCGCGCATAACCCTCGAATCGTTGCGGCAGGCCCTTGGAGTAGTCCAGCCGATCCACGCCGATGATCAGCGCGCGTCCTTCGAGGCTGTGTTGCAGCTGGGTGATCTCGCGGATCGAGGCCGCCTTGGCCGCCACGTCGGCGATGCCCCGGGTGTCGATGCTGATCGGGAACGCACCGGCGCGGAACTGGCGGCCGTTCGGCATGCGCATGCGCCCGGCCAGGCGCATCACCGCGCCGGCTTCATGCAGGAAATAGTCTTCCAGCGCGCGCAGGTCGCGGCGGGTGTGCACGCCGACCAGGTCGTAGCTGGCCAGGGTTTCCAGCAGCTCGCGGTGATTCGGCAGGGCGATCAGCAGGCCGGCGGCGGGCAGTGGCGTGTGCAGGAAGAATCCGATGCGGTTGTGCACGCCCCGGGCCCGCAGCATCGAGGCGAGCGGGATCAGGTGGTAGTCGTGCACCCAGATGACATCGTCCGGCTTGAGCAGCTGCTGCAGTTTTTCCGCGAACACCTCGTTGACGCGCAGGTAGCCGGCCAGGTGGCTGCGCCGGTAGTCGACCACGTCGGGCCGGTAGTGCAGCAGCGGCCACAGCGCGCCGTTGGCGAAGCCGGTGTAGAAATCGTCATGGTCGGTGCGGGAAAGATCGATGGTGGCGTAGTCGATCTTGCCCTCCTGCTGCTGATGCAGTTCCGCGGCCGTCTCGCCGGCCACCTTGCCGCTCCAGCCGAACCACAGGCCACCATGCTCGTCGAGCGCCGCCTGCAGCGCCGATGCCAGCCCGCCGGGCGCGCCCTGGCGCGGCAGCGCCACCCGGTTGGAAACGACCACCAGCCGGCCGCCAGCCTTGCGCGCCGTCATCACAGGGCCTCCTCCCAGCGCCGCGACAGGCGCATCGCCGCCTGGATCAGGCCGACCAGGGAATACGTCTGCGGGTAGTTGCCCCAGTGTTCGCCGGTGGCCGGGGCGAGGTCCTCCGACAGCAGGCCCAGTACGTTCCGCTGTTTCAGCATGTGCTCGAACAGCGCCCGTGCCCGTTCCCTGCGTCCGGTGGCGGCCAGCGCCTCGATGTACCAGAACGTGCAGATGTTGAAGCTGGTTTCCGGCGCGCCGAAATCATCCGGGGCGATGTAGCGGAACAGGTAGTCGCCACGGCCCAGTGCCACGCCGATCGCGTCGACCGTGGCCACGAAGCGCGGATCGGCAGCCTCGATGAAGCCGATGTCGGCCAGCAGCAGCAGGCTGGCGTCCAGGTGCTCGCCATCGTAGGCGTCGACGAAGTGGCCGAGCTTTTCGTTCCAGGCGCGAGCCTCGATGCGTCCGTGCAATTGCACGGCCTCATCGTGCCAGTAGCGCGCGCGCTCGGCCAGCCCCAGCTCGGTGGCGATATGCGCCAGCCGGTCGCAGGCCGCCCAGCACATCGCCGCCGAGTAGGTGTGGACGGCTGCCCGGCCGCGATATTCCCACAGCCCGGCGTCAGGCTGTTCGGCCACCCGCAGCGCCATCTCGCCCATCCGCTCGAGCCGGCGAAAGGTCACTTCGTCGCCGCGATGTTCCAGCCGACGGTCGAAGAACAGCTGGGTCGAGGCGAGCACCACCGAGCCGTAGACATCGTTCTGGCGCTGCCGCCACGCATCGTTGCCCACCCGTACCGGGCCCATGCCGCGGTAGCCGGCGAGCGTCTCCACCTGGCGCTCGGGCAGCTCGCTCTCGAAGGTGATGCCGAACACCGGGCCGAGTTCGCCTTCATCGAGCTGGGCGACCAGGTTGAAGGTGTAGCGGATGTACTCCTCCATCGTGCGGGTCGCGCCGAGGCGGTTCAGTGCGCGCACGGTGAAGGCGGCGTCGCGCAGCCAGCAGTAGCGGTAATCCCAGTTGCGCGCGCTGCCGGCCGATTCGGGTATCGACGTGGTCAGCGCCGCCACGATCGCACCGGTGGCTTCGTACTGGCAGAGCTTCAGGGTGATCGCGGCGCGGATCACCGCTTCCTGCCATTCGTAGGGAATCGACAGGTAGCGGGCCCACTCGCGCCAGTAGTCCAGCGTCCGTTCCAGTGCCAGGTGGACGAAGTCGGCCACGTTCGTGTCGAGGGTCTCGTCGGGGCCGAACACGAAGTGGGCCGGCCGGTCGAGCCCGAACGGCAGCTGGCGTTCGACCAGAAGCGGTGCGATATCGGTGGTCAGGCGCTGCACCACGTCGCTGAGCAGGTAGCGGATGTGGTTGCTGCCTGCGGTGGTGGCCGGCGCACGTGCGCCGTACTCGCACAGCGGGCGCAAGCGCACGCGGATGCGTGGCGAACCCGCGATGGGCGCGACCCGGCGCACCAGCATCTCCGGGTGATAGAAGCGGCCGTTCAGTCGATGTCGCGGCGCGAAGTCAGTGATCTCGATGGCACCGCCGTGGCGGTCGAACAGGCGGGTCACCAGTACCGCGGTGTTGGCCAGGTAGAACTGTTCGACGTGATCGAAGTCCTCCAGCTCGATCGCCCAGTCGCCACCCCCGCTGGTGGGCGAAAGCAGGCTGCAGAAACTGGCGTCGGCATCGAAGCGTGGCAGGCAGCACCACACGATGCGCGCATGCGGGTCGATAAGCGCGGCAACGCTGCCGTTGCCGATCACGCCAAGCTCAAGGCTGGCGTGCAGGGCCTCCGTGGGGAAGTCGGGCATGGGTAGGGGCTCCGTGCGTCAGTGCGTGCAGGACGCGGGTCAGCCAGGCCTCGGTGGCGGCCGGGCCGGGCAGGGTGAAATGGGCGGCGCTGGGTTCGCGCTCGCCAATGCGGATGCTGAAGCCGCCACGACGATTGACCGCGTCGAAAGCGTGCTCGTCGGTGAGGTCGTCACCGAGGTAGACCGGGGTGCGGCCGGCAAACGGCGCGCGCTGCAGCAGCTCCGTCACCGCCCGTCCCTTGTCCATGCCCGCCGGCTTGAATTCCAGCACCTGGTGGCCGGGCTGCAACTCGTAGCCGGGCAGGCGCGCCATCAGTTCGGAGGCGGCGCCGTGCAGGCGGGCCAGCTGCTCCGGCGCGCGGCGACAGTGCAAGGCGACCGCCAGCTGCTTGTCTTCCACCTGCACGCCCTCGAATCGCGCCGCCAAGGCGCGCACCTCGCGGTGCATGTGATCCTGCCCGGACTGCGGCACGATGACGCGGCGAAAGCTGCCGCTGGCCTGGCGCAGCTCCAGCCCGTGCAGGCCGATCGCCGCCCAGCGCGGGCGCTCGAAGAGCCGGTCGAGGTCGTCCAGTTCGCGTCCGCTGACCAGGGCCATCGCGCCCTCGGTTGCCGCATGCACGTCGTGGAGCAGGGCCAGCAGGGCGGGGCTGACCCGCACCGAACCGGGGTCGTCGGCAAAATCGAGCAAGGTCCCGTCGACGTCGAACAGCAGCGCCCAGCCGGCGCCGGCGGCGGGAAGCGGGGGAGCCGGCAGGACCGGGCGCGTCGGTGTGGTGGAGGGGCGTGGAGTCGACATCGCATCCACCGTAACAAGCCGAATGTGAAAAGCTGGGCATGCCGGTCAGGTCATCGCCGTGGACGGCCCAGCTTGAATCGGGCTGCGCCGTCCGCATTTTTGCGTCAGTGGCGGATGCACCGCCAAACCAGCCTCGGGGATCTTCGACATGCGGATGGACAAACTCACCTCGCGGTTCCAGCAGGCGCTGGCCGACGCGCAATCGCTGGCCGTGGGCCGCGACAACAACATGCTTGAGCCGGTGCACGTGATGGCGGCGCTGCTGGGCCAGCAGGGCGGCTCCACGGCGCCGCTGCTGACCCAGGCCCAGGTCAACGTGCCGATGTTCACGCAGCGGGTGAACGAGATGCTCGAGCGCCTGCCGCGGGTCAGCGGACAGGAAGGCAACATCAACCTCGGCAACGACCTCAATCGCCTGCTCAACCTCACCGACAAGCTGGCCCAGCAGCGCGGCGACCAGTTCATCGCCAGCGAACTGTTCGTGCTGGCGGCGCTGGAGGACAAGGGCGAACTGGGCGCGGCGCTGAAGGCGGCCGGCGCGACCAAGGCCAACCTCGAAGCGGCGATCGACAAGCTGCGGGGCGGCGAGAAGGTGCAGAGCGAGAACGCCGAGGAGCAGCGTCAGGCGCTGGAGAAATACTGCATCGACCTCACCGAGCGCGCCGAGCGCAACAAGCTCGATCCGGTGATCGGTCGCGACGAGGAAATCCGCCGCACCATCCAGGTGCTGCAGCGGCGCACCAAGAACAATCCGGTATTGATCGGCGAACCCGGCGTGGGCAAGACCGCGATCGTCGAGGGCCTGGCCCAGCGCATCATCAAGGGCGAGGTGCCCGAGGGCCTGCGCGACCGCCGCGTGCTGGCGCTGGACATGGGCGCGCTGATCGCCGGCGCGAAGTTCCGCGGCGAGTTCGAGGAGCGGCTGAAGGCGGTGCTCAACGACCTCGCCAAGAACGAGGGCCAGATCATCCTGTTCATCGACGAGTTGCACACCATGGTCGGCGCCGGCAAGGGCGAGGGCGCGATGGATGCCGGCAACATGCTCAAGCCGGCGCTTGCGCGCGGCGAGTTGCACTGCATCGGCGCCACCACGCTCGATGAATACCGCAAGTACATCGAGAAGGATGCCGCCCTGGAGCGGCGCTTCCAGAAAGTGTTCGTGGGCGAGCCCAGTGTCGAGGACACCATCGCGATCCTGCGCGGCCTGAAGGAGCGTTACGCGGTGCATCACGGCGTGGAGATCACCGACCCGGCGATCGTCGCCGCCGCCACCTTGTCCAATCGCTACATCGCCGACCGCCAGCTGCCGGACAAGGCGATCGACCTGATGGACGAGGCGGCCAGCCGCATCCGCATGGAGATCGACTCCAAGCCGGAGGAGCTCGACCGTCTCGAACGGCGGCTGATCCAGCTGAAGATCCAGCGCGAGATGCTGAAGAAGGAGAAGGACAGCGAGTCGAAGCAGCGCCTGGCCGATCTGGAAACCGACATCGACAAGCTCGAGCGCGAGTTCTCCGACCTCAACGAGATCTGGAAGTCCGAGAAGGCGTCGCTGCAGGGCACGACCAGGGTCAAGGAGCAGATCGAGCAGGCCCACCAGGAGCTCGAATCCGCCCAGCGCCGGCAGGATTACGCAAAGATGAGCGAGATCCAGTACGGCAAGCTGCCGGAACTGGAAAAGCAGCTCGCCGCGGCGCAGGCCGCCGAGACGCAGGATTTCAAGCTGGTGCAGACCAAGGTCACCGCCGAGGAAATCGCCGAGGTGGTGGCGCGCTGGACCGGCATCCCGGTCAGCAAGATGCTCGAAGGCGAGCGCGACAAGCTGCTGAAGATGGAAGACGAGCTGCACAAGCGCGTGGTCGGCCAGGACGAGGCGGTGCACGCGGTGGCCGACGCGATCCGTCGCTCGCGTGCCGGCCTGTCCGATCCGAACCGGCCGAACGGTTCGTTCCTGTTCCTGGGCCCCACCGGCGTGGGCAAGACCGAACTGTGCAAGGCGCTGGCCGAATTCATGTTCGACACCACCGACGCGATGGTGCGCATCGACATGAGCGAGTTCATGGAGAAGCACTCCGTCTCGCGCCTGGTCGGTGCGCCTCCGGGCTACGTCGGTTACGAGGAAGGCGGCTACCTCACCGAGGCGGTGCGCCGCCGGCCGTACAGCGTGATCCTGCTGGACGAGGTGGAGAAGGCCCATCCGGACGTGTTCAACATCCTGCTGCAGGTACTCGACGACGGCCGCCTCACCGACGGCCAGGGCCGCACCGTGGACTTCCGCAACACCGTCATCGTGATGACCTCGAACCTGGGCTCGCAGATGATCCAGGACGCGGCGGAAAGCGGCGGCGACGCGGAGGAGCAGTACACCCAGATGAAGGCCTCGGTGATGGGCGTGGTGCAGGCGCACTTCCGTCCCGAGTTCATCAACCGGCTCGACGAGATCGTGGTGTTCCGTCCGCTGGACAAGGCGCAGATCCGCGCCATCGCGAAGATCCAGCTGCAGTATCTGGAGCGGCGACTGGCCGAGCGTCAGCTGAAGCTCGGCGTGGCGGACGATGCGCTGGCGCTGCTCGGCAACGTGGGCTTCGATCCGGTCTACGGCGCACGGCCGCTGAAGCGGGCGATCCAGCAGCAGCTGGAGAATCCGCTGGCCAGGCAGATCCTGGAAGGACAGTTCCAGCCGGGCGATACGGTCGGGGTGTCCGCCGAGGGCGGGCAGCTGGTGTTTCGCAAGTCCTGATGCGGCGGCGGCAGCCCGGCTCCGCCTGAACGAAACAGGGCCATCCTGGATGGATGGCCCTGCTGTTTTTGCGAGGCTGCCTTTGGTGCCGAGCGGCCTTCGCCCGGACTCACTCGAGGTCGAGTACCTTCTTGTCGTTGTCGCGGCGGCGCTGTTCCTTCTGCTGGTAGCGGGCCTCGCAGCCGTCGCGCTTGACCATCACGCAATCCAGATAATCGGTGGCCTCGATCAGCGCAGCGCGCACGGCCTTGCTGGCCGGCGTCTTCTTCGAGTGGCCGAAGTCACCGCCCACGCCATGGGTGAAGCCGCTGAGGCTGACCCCGCCGCCGGAGCTGTTGCCCTCGACCGTGCGCGAGTACACCACTTCGGACGTTTCCGCGTCGATCACGCGCAGATCGATCGCCACGTAAGCCTGGGATTTGCCGCCGCCCACGCGGAAGCCCGCGATGTTGAGGCCGCCGCCCGTCTTGGACGTGTCTTCGGTGTAAGCGGCAACGCTGCCGGTGACCAGGTACTGTGCGCCGGTGATGTTGCCGGTGTGCGGCGTGCTGCCCGGACGCATGCGTGAGGAGGCGGCGAGATCCTGCTCGGCGAGCACGGCGTCGATCTTCTGTCGCTCGATCACCTTGAAGTCGCCGGTGGCGCTCAGTTCGTTGCTGAGCACATCGGCCAGCTGGTTGCCGACGTCGCCGTTCCACCAGCTGGCCGAGCTGGTCTGGTTGGTGAAGTCGATCACGGCGACGGTCATCGTCGGCGCTTCGCGGGCCATGGCGGCACCGCCTGCGGTCAATGCCAGGGCCAGCGCTGCGCCCAGCAGGCCCGTGTGGTTTGCGAGTTTCATCAAGTCCCCTCCAGTCATTGGCGTGATACCCGTCCGATCGACGCGCGATGCCGCGGCGAAAGTACGGGTGTGGTGTCGTGCCAGGGTGCAGTCCCCCCGCAATCCCCCTGGATTCCGGCTGCCGAGTGTCGCGGGCGGCGCAGGCGTTTGCCGTTGCGCGATCACGCCGGATGCTGGTCGTGCGGGATTGGCCTTGTCAAGCGGTCCCTGCACGGGTGCACTCCCCGGTGCAGGGCGGCACCCTGTGCGGCGATTATCCGGGGGCGGCCCCGGGCCGGCTGTCAGCGCGGACGGCAGGTGGTGTAGGGCAAACCCGTCAATGCCTGGCGGCGGGGACGACAGGGCAGCCCGGCCGTGCGGGAGCTGTCGGGGTGGCGACGCCGGGATGGAGGCCTCGGGCGGTCAACGAAGTCGGTCGAGAGCGATGGGGCCGGGACGCAGCCCCGGGCGAACCGGGGCTGCGTGTTGCCGTGGCGGTGCCGCGTTCGCTCACTGCCAGCTGTAACGCACCTTGCCGTAGACGTAGGCGCCGTTGTAGCCGAACGGCGAGAAGGTCGAGTAGGGCAGGGTGCCGTTGTTGGTGTTGTTGGCGATGTTCCTGTCCGGATGGGCGTCGAGCGCGTTGTCCGCGCCCACGGTGAAGGTCCAGTCATGGAGGTTGTAGTTCACCGCCAGGTCGAGCACCCACTTGGGTGTGAAGGTCTGGTCGATCACCGGCGGCGTGGCGTTCGGGTTGTAGCTGGCCAGGCTGCTGACATAGCTGGTGTAACGGCCATAGCGTGTCAGCGTGCCGGTCACGCCCCAGTTGCCCACGTTGTATTGCTCGTTGAGGATGAGCTTGCTGCGCGGGCTGGAATTGCCCAGGTATCCCTGGATGTCCTGGCGGTTCAGGCGGACGAAGCTGACGCCCAGGTTGTCCAGCACCGCCGGGTTCGGCTTCACGTCGGTGACCGTGTTCTGGTTGTAGTTCGCGCTGAGCGTGGTGGCCAGGGTGCCCGCGTTGCCGAGGTCGGCCAGGTAGCTGCCCACGAAATCGACGCCACGGGTGCGCGTGTCCGCCGCGTTGGTGAAGTAGTTGACGCTGCTGTAGCCGAGATCGCTGATGCCGTTGGCGGCCAGGTAGCTGACCACCGCGGGGGTGGTGGTCGAGATCGCGCCGGACAGCGCCACGCGGTCGCGGATGTTGATCTGGTACACGTCCAGGCTGAGGGTCAGCGCATCGGTGGGGCTCCACACCGTGCCCAGCGTGTAGTTCCTGGACTTCTCGGGCTTCAGCGCTTCGGCACCCAGCAACTGGGCGATCTGGCTGCCGACCGGTACCAGTCCCCGGTTGTAGATGCCTGCCGGCAGGCCCGGCAGACTGCCGGCGCCGTAGAACAGCGAGGAGATCTGCGAGAAATACTCCTGCCCCAGCGAGGGCGCGCGGAAGCCGGTGGAGGCGCTGCCGCGGATGGCGAAGCTGTCGGTGAAGTCGAAGCGACCCGACAGCGAGCCGGACGTGGTGTTGCCGAAGTCGTTGTAATGCTCATGCCGCACCGCAGCCGCCACCCCAAGCCGGTCGGTGAGGTTGGTTTCGAGGTCGAGGTAGGCGGCCACGTCGTGGCGGGAGGCGTCCACCGCGTTCGCCGGTTGCCAGCCGGCAAAGCCCTGTGCGCCGCCGGAGACGCCGGAGGTGCCCACGTACCAGGACGGCAGCGAGCCGGCATCGATGGCGTAGGTCTGCCGCAGGTACTGGGCACCGAACGCCACCGTGAGCGAATTGGGCAGCCAGCCCGCCTGGATGTCCTTGGCGACGTCGAGATCCAGGCTCTGCTGCTCGGCGCTGAGGATGCCGTCGCTGAAGACGCTGGGCGCGCTGCCTAAGTCGTTGAGGTAGGCGTAGTTGGTGCTGTTGCGTGTTTCGTAGGAAACCCGGTTGCGACCGTAGTTGCCGCTCAGATCCCAGCGCCAGCCGCCGATCTTGCCACGCAGGCCCGCCACCAGCGAGGTGTCGGTGGAGTCGGCATGTTCGAGCGGCAGGAAGCCGTCCGGATACACCTGGCCGATCAGTGCATTGTTCGGTTTGGGCGAATTGGTGCCATAGCGGAAGAACGCGGGTGACGTGCTCTGGCGGCGACCGTAGTGCCCGAAGCTGTAAAGCTGCACGTCCGGGGTGATGTCGTACTGCGCATTCAGCAGCAGGTTGTTGTCATGCACGTCCGGGTCGCCCTGGCGGAAGTTCACGCCCAGCTGCGGGAAGCCGGGGCGATTGTCCGGCCCGGCGCGGTTGGTGTGATCCTGGTTGCCACTCTGCAGTGCAAGCCGCAGCCAGCCCTTGTCGCCGCCCAGCGGGATGCCGAAGTTGGCCGAGCCCTGCCACTGCCTGCCGTCGCCCGCGGAGTACTGGCCGCCAGTGACCTGCACGTCGCCGCCCTTGGCGCCCTGTTTCAGGATGACGTTGATGACGCCGGCGATCGCGTCCGAGCCGTACTGGGCGGACGCGCCGTCGCGCAAGACCTCGATGTGGTCGATGGCGGACATCGGGATGGTGTTCAGATCCACCGGCTGCGAGCCGCGGCCGATCACGCCGTTGTTGAGCAGGATGGCGCCCGGATGCCAGCGCTTGCCGTTCACCAGCACCAGCACTTCGTCGGGCGACAGGCCGCGCAGCTGGGCGGGACGCTGCGTGTCGGCCGAGTCGGCGGCGGCCGGGCGCGGGAAATTCAGCGAGGGAATGATGCGCGCCAGCGCTGTGGACAATTCGCTGGTGCCGGTCTGCTGCAGGACCTTGGCCGACACCACGTCGATCGGGGTCAGCGAGCTGCTTTCCGTGCGGTTGTCGGCGCGGGTGCCGGTGACGATCACGGCACTGAGGTCGCGGGCCTTGGCGGGTGCCGGTGCCTGTGTTTCCTGCGCCGCGGCATTGCCGGCCAATGCCAGCAACACCGCGGCAGGAAGCCATGCCGACGCGGTCGTACGGGTACGCTTGCTCATGAGGTTCTCCGGATGGGGATGTTGCCGTGCAGCAATCACAGACTAGTGGTGCAGGTAGTGACCGTCAATAGACGTATAGACGTCTATACGTCCATAGCCAATGCGTCGATCCCGGCGCGCGGGCGTCTGGCGGGTCGGTCACGCCCGGTTCCGGTCACGAGGCTACTACCCGCCCGCGCGCATCGCCATGAGCGGTCCGGCACGTTGAAATCCGCCGGTCAGCGCCGATAATGGCCAGTTGCCGGCTCGCGTGCCGGCGGGATTTTCCGGAGCCTCCATGCCCATCTACGAATTCGAATGCAGCCAGTGCGGTCACCGTTTCGACCGCCTGCAGAAGTTGTCCGACACCGACCCGGTGGTCTGCCCCGCGTGCGACACCCCGAACCTGCACCGGCGGGTCAGCGCGCCGTCCTTCCGGCTGGCTGGCAGCGGCTGGTACGAGACCGACTTCAAGAAGGACGGCGACAAGAAGCGCAACCTGGTCGATGCATCACCGGGCGAGGCCAAGCCCGCCGCCGGTGCGCCGGTCGCTGCGGCCGCAGCCCCCGCCCCCGCTGCCAGCCCCGCGCCGGCGGCAGGCGGATCGGGCAACAGCGGAAGCTGAACCACGGAGCGGCGGCGCAGTTTCCTGCGCGGCTTCGCAAGATATGCTGACCTCCGGAGACGGCGGCGATCCCGCTGCCGCCACTGCCAGCGAGGAGCAAGACCGATGCGCGCAATCAGCGGATGGACCAGTGGAATAGTCATTGCAGGACTGCTGGGCAGCCTGCTCGGGATCGCGTCGCCGGTGCGCGCGCAGTCGGATGCGCCGGTGCGCTGCGTGAGCAAGGACGGGCACTATGCCCGCTGCGCCGTGCCGTGGCGCCGGGTCGAACTCTACAAGCAGGAGTCCAAGGGCGCCTGCATCGAGGGCCAGAGCTGGGGCATGGATCACGGCACCTTGTGGGTCGACCGGGGTTGCCGCGGCCTGTTCGGTCCGGCCGGGCGCGGTGGCTACGGTGACTACCGTGGTGATCGTGGGGGACATGGCAACCCGCACGGCGGCTGGCAGCCAGGCCCGGACTGGAATCGCCGGATCAGCCTGCAGTGCGACAGCAACAAGAAGAAGTACCAGATGTGCCAAGTCGACGTGGGCCGCAACGGCAGCGTGCGACTGGCACGCCAGCTCTCCGATGCCCGCTGCACCGAGGGCTACAGCTGGGGCTGGAACCGCGCCGGGGTGTGGGTGGCGCACGGTTGCCGCGGCCAGTTCCTGGTCGATCGCCGCTGGTGATGCGGGCCGGGCCGGTGGCGGTCGTCCGCCGCCGGTCCGCCGCGGCGCGCGGCGGTGGTAAACTTGGCGGTCTTTTCCCCTGCCTGAAGTCGCCCCGCGGCGACGCCGGAGTTCCAACGCATGCGCACGCATTACTGCGGCCTCATCGATGAGTCGCTGATCGGCCAGTCCGTCACCCTGTGCGGCTGGGTCAACAAGATTCGTCTGCAGGCCCACGTCGCCTTCGTCGACCTGCGCGACCACGAGGGCCTGGCGCAGGTGGTGGTCGACCGCGACAACGCCGCGGCCTTTGCCGTGGCCGGCGAGATCGGCAACGAGTATTGCCTGCGTGTCACCGGCACCATCCGTGCGCGCGTGTCGGTCAACGACAAGCTGAAGACCGGCACGGTCGAGCTGTTGGCCGACACGGTGGAGATCCTCAATGCCGCGAAGGATCTGCCGTTCGCACTGCACGAGAATCCGAACGAAGACATGCGGATGACCTACCGCTACCTCGACCTGCGCCGCCCGGAGATGCAGGCGATGATGCGCAAGCGGATCAGGCTGGTGCAGGCGCTGCGCCGCTACCTGGACGAGCGTGGCTTCCAGGACATCGAGACGCCGATCCTGACCAAGGCCACCCCCGAAGGTGCGCGCGATTACCTGGTGCCCAGCCGCGTGCACCCGGGCCAGTTCTACGCCCTGCCGCAGTCGCCGCAGCTGTTCAAGCAGATCCTGATGATGGCCGGCTTCGATCGCTACTACCAGATCGCCCGCTGCTTCCGCGACGAGGACCTGCGCGCCGACCGCCAGCCGGAATTCACCCAGCTCGACCTGGAGTTTGCCTTCGTCGAGGAAAAGGACGTGCAGGATTTCGTGGAGGAGCTGATCCGCCACGTGTTCCGCGAAGTGCAGGGCGTGGAGCTGGACGCCGCGTTCCCGCGCATGACCTGGGCTGAGGCGATGCGTCGCTTCGGTTCGGACAAGCCGGACCTGCGCATCGCGCTGGAGCTGGTCGACGTGGCCGCTGCGCTGAAGCATATCGAGTTCAAGGTGTTCGCCGAGCCGGCCAATGCTCCGGATGGCCGCGTGGCGGCCTTGCGCGTGCCCGGCGGCAGCACCCTGTCGCGCAAGGACATCGACGGCCTGACCGAATACGCCTCGCGCTACGGCGCGAAGGGCCTGGCCTGGCTGAAGGTCGAGGATCTGGTCAGGGGTCGCGAGGGCATCAACTCGCCGGTGGCGAAGTTCCTCGACGACGTGGCGCTGGACGGCGTGCTGAAAGCCACCGGCGCGCAGACCGGTGACATCGTGTTCTTCGGCGCCGGCGCGTGGAAGACCGTCACCGACTTCATGGGCGCGGTGCGCCTGAAGGTGGGCAAGGATCGTGGCCTGGTCGAGGAAGGCTGGAAGCCGCTGTGGGTCACCGACTTTCCGATGTTCGAATACGACGCGGAAGAACAGCGCTACGTCGCCCTGCACCATCCGTTCACCGCGCCGAAGATCGACGACATCGCCGACCTGAAGAGCCACGCCGCCACCGCGGTGAGCCGGGGCTACGACATGGTGCTCAACGGCAACGAGATCGGCGGCGGTTCGATCCGTATCCACCGGCCGGACATGCAGAGCGCGGTATTCGAGTTGCTGGGCATCGGCGCGGACGAGGCCGAGGCGAAGTTCGGCTTCCTGCTCAAGGCGCTGAAGTTCGGCGCGCCGCCCCACGGCGGCCTGGCCTTCGGCATCGACCGCATCGCCGCGCTGATGGCCGGCACCGAGTCGATCCGCGACGTGATCGCCTTCCCCAAGACCACCAGCGCGCAGGATCTGATGACCGACGCGCCGTCGCCGGTCGGCGATGCGCAGTTGAAGGAACTGCACGTGGCGGTGCGGGCTTAGGAGCGTGGGCGGCTTCGGGCGGTTGTCCATGCCGGCCGCTTCCACGTTTTCGATTCCCGGCTCCCCGGCCACCCTTCCCGGCGCTCGCCATGTCTGAACATGTGATCCTGCTGCACGGCCTCTGGATGCGCGGTTTTGCGTTGTCCATGCTGCATCGCCGGCTGATGGAGGCGGGCTTTCGCGTGCATCGCTTCGACTACCTCAGCGTGGCGGCCACCGAGCAGCGCATCCTGGACCAGTTGCATGCACGCATGACCGACTTGCTCGGCGAAGCCGATGCCCAGGCCGTGCACCTGGTCGGGCACAGCCTGGGCGGGCTGCTCGCGCTGCGCGCCTGCCATGACGCCGCCGCATTGCCGTCCGGTCGCATCGTCTGCCTCGGTTCGCCGCTGCGTGGCAGTGCGGCGGCGCGCAGCTTTGCCCGCTGGGGACGTGGTGGCGAGGTATTGCTGGGGCACAACCGCGAGCTGCTGGAGCAGGGGCTCGAACGCTGGGATGGCCCGCGCGAGGTGGGCATGATCGCCGGCTGCACGCCGCTGGGACTGGGCGCCATGCTTGGTCATTTCCAGGGCGAACACGATGGCACCGTGGCGGTCGAGGAGACCCTTCTGCCGGGGCTTGCCGACCATTGCGTGGTCGAAACCAACCACACCGGCCTGCTGTTTTCGCCCGAAGTGGCGCAGCTGACTGCCGGTTTCCTGCGCCACGGGCGTTTTTCGCCACCGCAGCCGCGTTGAGACGCCGCACCCCGCGATCCGGCACACAGGTTCAATTCAGGTAAAATTCCCGGCTTGTCCAACCGCCGTCGTGCAGGAATCGTCATGGGTAGAGGTCCGTCCATCGAAGGTCGCAAGAACGCCGAAGACGCCAAGCGCGCCAAGGTGTTCACCAAGCTGATCCGCGAAATCACCGTCGCCACCCGCGCCGGAGTGGCAGACCCTGGCGGCAACCCGCGCCTGCGCGCGGCGATCGACAAGGCCTTGTCAGCCAACATGACCAAGGACACCATCGAGCGCGCGATCAAGCGCGGCTCCGGTGCCGATGGCGGCGCCGACATGCAGGAACTGCGCTACGAGGGCTACGGCCCGGCCGGCACCGCGCTGATCATCGAAAGCTTCACCGACAACCCCACCCGCACCGTGGCCGACGTGCGCTATGCGCTGACCAAGCACGGCGGCAACCTGGGCACCAGCGGTTCGGTGGCGTTCCAGTTCACCCGTTGCGGCGAGCTGGTGTTTGCCACCGGCGGCGACGAGGCGGCCGAGGAGAAGGTGCTGGAGGCAGCACTGGAAGCCGGCGCCGATGACGTGGTCAACGAGCACGGCGAAAGCACCGTGCTGTGCGCGCCGGAAAACTTCGAGGCGGTGCAGCAGGCGCTGGTCGATGCGGGGCTGAGCGCGCTGCACGCCGGCGTGGTGATGCGTCCCAACAACCGCGTCGAGGTGCCGGAAGAGGCGCTGGAACAGCTGATGGACCTGCTCGAGAAGCTGGACTCGCTGGACGATGTGAGCGAGGTGTCCCACAACGCCCTGCTGCCGACGTGAAGCAGGGAATGGGGAATCGGGCATAGGGAATGGACAGGACCGCGCAGTCCCGGGTGATCTTCATCCGCGGCCGAGCTCAATCATGAGCAAGGCCTCCGTCGCTGGGTGCGCAGCTTCCGATTCCCGACTCCCGATTCCCGATTCCCGTGCCGTGCGCATCATCGGCATCGATCCGGGCAGCCAGCGCACCGGCGTGGGCATCATCGACGTGGATGACACGGGCAAGCTGAGCCATGTGTTCCATGGTGCGCTTGCCGTGGCGGGCGAGGCGACCTTCCCGCTGCGGCTCAAACGCATCTTTGACGAGCTGTGTGACATCATCGCCACGCATCGGCCGGCCGAATGCGGGATCGAGCGCGTGTTCATGGCGCGCAACCCCGACTCGGCATTGAAGCTGGGCCAGGCGCGTGGCGCCGCCATTTGCGCAGTGGTCAGTCAGGGGATCGTGGTGCACGAATACGCGGCAACCGAAGTGAAGCAATCCGTGGTCGGCAGTGGCCGCGGCGACAAGACCCAGGTGCAGCACATGATCGGCGTCCTGCTTGGCCTGAAAGGTCCGCTGCAGGCTGACGCCGCCGATGCGCTGGCGATCGCCGTGACCCATGCGCATACCCGCGCCAGCCTGGCCCGGGTCGGCATTCCGCGCACCGCCTGGAGGCGACGCCGATGAAGGCGTCGCGGATGAAGAAGACCGCGAGGCGGCGCCGGTGATCGGGCGGCTGCGCGGCACCCTGATCGGCAAGCAGCCGCCGTCGTTGCTGGTCGACGTGGGCGGGATCGGCTACGACGTCGAGGCGCCGATGTCGACCATCTACGACTTGCCGGGCCTGGGCAAGGAAGTGGTGTTGCTGATCCATCATGCGGTGAAGGAAGACGGCATCACTCTTTATGGCTTCCTGCACGAGACCGAGCGCGCGCTGTTCCGCAACCTGCTCAAGGTCAGCGGCATCGGCGCGAAGATCGCCTTGTCCGTGTTGTCCGGCGTGTCCACCGACCACTTCGCGCGGCTGGTGCAGGCCGGCGACGTGGTGGCGCTGACCAAGATTCCCGGCATCGGCAAGAAGACCGCCGAACGCATCGTGGTGGAACTGCGCGACCGGCTCGACGGCGTGGCCGGCGTTCCCGGCGTGCCGTCGCAGCGGGCCAGCGCGCCACTCGATGCGGCCGGCGAGGCGACCGTGGCGCTGCAGCAGCTGGGCTACAAGCCAGCCGAAGTCAGCCGCCTGGTGCAGAAAGTGGCCGCGGAAGGCGATACGGCCGAAGCCATCATCCGCAAGGCGCTGCGCGCCGCTCTGGGCAGCTAGCTCGCCAGGACTTCAATGAATACACAAGCAGACAACCCGGCCCAGCCATCGGCCCACGGTGACACCGCCCACGTGCGTGGCGCCAAGTCGACGCTGATCCTCGGCGCGATCGGCGTGGTGTTCGGCGACATCGGCACCAGCCCGCTGTACACCATGCACGAGACCTTCCTGCCCGAGCACGGCCTGCATCCCCGGCCGAGCACGGTGCTGGGCATCCTGTCGCTGGTGACCTGGTCGCTGATCATGGTGGTGGCGGTGAAGTACGTCAGCCTGGTCATGCGAGCGGACAACAAGGGCGAGGGCGGCATCATGGCGCTGATGACGCTGGCGCAGCGTGCCAGCGGCAAGTCCGTGGCCACGCGTCGGGCGGTGATGCTGATGGCCTTGCTGGGGGCGGCGCTGTTCTTCGGCGATGGCGTGATCACGCCATCCATTACCGTGTTGTCCGCGATCGAGGGCCTGCAGGTGGCCGCGCCGTCGCTGTCGCATTACGTGGTGCCGGTGACGGTGGCGGTGCTGGTGGGCCTGTTCTGGCTGCAGCGGCATGGTACGGCCAAGGTCGGCGCGATCTTCGGGCCGGTGATGGTGGTGTGGTTCCTGGCACTGGGGGTAATCGGCGTATGGAATATCATCCAGGCACCGGAAGTGCTGCGTGCACTGAATCCATGGCATGCGGTGCAGTTCTTCATGACTCATGGCAAGACCTCGATCCTGGCGCTGGGTTCGGTGGTGCTGTGCGTGACCGGCGCCGAGGCGCTGTATACCGACATGGGCCACTTCGGCCGGGTGCCGATCCGCGCCGCGTGGTTCTTCTTCGTGATGCCGGCGCTGCTGCTGAATTACTACGGCCAGGGCGGCCTGCTGCTGGTGCATCCGGAGACCATCGCCAACCCGTTCTATCACTCGGTGCCGGAGTGGGCGCTGTATCCGATGATCGCGCTGGCCACGATGGCGGCGGTGATCGCTTCGCAGGCGGTGATCTCCGGCGCTTTCACCGTGTGTCGGCAGGCGATCCAGCTCGGCTTCCTGCCCCGCATGCAGGTGGTGCACACCTCGCGCGAGGCGATCGGGCAGGTCTTCCTGCCGTGGATCAACCGCGCGCTGATGGTGGCGGTGATCGCCACCGTGGTCGGTTTCGGCTCGTCCAACGCGCTGGCCGGCGCCTATGGCATCGCCGTGACCGGCACGATGGCGATCGACACGGTCCTGGTGATGATCGTGGCCCGCCGCATGTGGCAGTGGAGCCGTCTGCTGGTGATCGGCCTGGGCGTGATCCTGCTGGCGATCGACCTCAGCTACTTCGGCGCCAATACGCTGAAGATCCTGCAGGGCGGCTGGTTCCCGCTGGTGCTGGGCCTGCTGATGTTCGCGGTGATGACCACCTGGCGCCGCGGTCGCGAGCTGGTGGTGCGCGAGATCAAGCAGGGCGGCCTGGCGCTGGCGCCGTTCATCGAGAACATGGCTGCGCATCCGCCATTGCGCGTGCCCGGCACGGCGGTGTTCCTCACCGCCAACCTCAGTGCGGTGCCGCATGCCCTGCTGCACAACCTGAAGCACAACAAGGTGCTGCACGAGCGCAACGTGCTGCTCACCGTCGGCATCCTGGAAACGCCGGTGGCCGAGGCCGATGAGCGCATCCAGCTCACCGCGCTGTCGTCCGGCAGCGACGACTTCTACGCGCTGGAGCTGCGCTTCGGCTTCGCCGAGGACCCGAACATCCCGCAGGCGCTGTCGCAGTGTTCGCGCGAAGGCCTCGCCTTCGACATGATGGACACCACCTTCTTCCTGTCCCGCGAGAGCATCGTGGCGGACGAGCGTCGTCCCGGGATGGCGCTGTGGCGCGACAAGCTGTTCGCCTTCATGTCGCGCAACGCGTTGCCCGCCACCGCGTTCTTCCAGATCCCCGGCAACCGGCTGATCGAGCTGGGGGCGCAGGTGGAGATCTGATCCGCGCAGCGGATCGGATCTCCACCGCGGCCCACGGATGGGCCGCACGAATGCCGATCGTTTTGGCGATCGGCATTCGAAGCAGGATCGGGCAACGCCCGATCCTGCGAGCCGGGAAAGTGCAGGAAAGCACGTTCCCGGCATGAAGGGCTGCCTTTGCCGGTGATTCCCGCTCCGTTTCATCCGCCTGCCATAATGGCGGCATGACCGAAGCCCGCATCATCACCGCCGCCGCCCAGCTCGACGACGACGCGCTGGAAGCCACCATCCGGCCGAAACGGCTGACCGAATACCTCGGCCAGCAGGCGGTGCGCGAACAGCTGTCGATCTACATCGAGGCGGCCAGGAAGCGGGGCGGGGCGCTGGACCACGTGCTGATCTTCGGCCCGCCCGGCCTGGGCAAGACCACGCTGAGCCACGTGATCGCCAACGAGCTTGGCGTCAACGTGCGCTCCACCTCCGGCCCGGTGCTGGAACGCGCCGGCGACCTCGCCGCGCTGCTGACCAACCTGGAGGCGAACGACGTGCTGTTCGTCGACGAGATCCACCGGCTGTCGCCGGTGGTCGAGGAAGTGCTGTACCCGGCGATGGAAGACTTCCAGATCGACATCATGATCGGCGAGGGCCCGGCCGCCCGCTCGATCAAGCTGGACCTGCCGCCGTTCACCCTGATCGGCGCGACCACCCGCGCCGGCATGCTCACCGCGCCCTTGCGCGACCGTTTCGGCATCGTGCAGCGGCTGGAGTTCTACACCGCCGACGAGCTCACCGCGATCGTGCGCCGGGCGGCGAGGATACTCGGCATCAGCTGCGCGCCGGAAGGGGCGCAGGAAATCGCCCGCCGTTCGCGCGGCACGCCGCGCATCGCCAACCGCCTGCTGCGCCGGGTGCGCGATTACGCCGAGGTGCGCGCCGGTGGCGAGATCACCCTGGCCGCGGCGCAGGCGGCGCTGGACATGCTGAAGATCGACCCGCAGGGTTTCGACGAACTGGACCGGCGCCTGCTCGGCCTGATCATCGAGAATTTCGA
Organism: Rhodanobacter sp. IGA1.0; assembly: GCF_040208325.1. Taxonomy (NCBI): domain Bacteria; kingdom Pseudomonadati; phylum Pseudomonadota; class Gammaproteobacteria; order Lysobacterales; family Rhodanobacteraceae; genus Rhodanobacter; species Rhodanobacter sp. IGA1.0. Next base: position 2,951,629 of record NZ_CP157948.1, on the reverse strand, counting down.
CGGCGGTCCGGTTGGCGTGGAGTCGCTGGCCGCCGCGCTGAGCGAGGACCGCGGCACGCTGGAGGACGTGGTCGAGCCGTACCTGATCCAGCAGGGTTACCTGGTGCGCACCGCCCGCGGCCGCATGGTCAGCGCGAAGGGCTGGCGTCACCTGGGGCTGACCCCGCCGCCGCGCCAGGCGCAGGCGGCCGACCTGTTCGATGCGGGGGCCGGCGATGTCTGAGCCGGCCGCGCAACTGCCTTTCAGCTGGAAGGTCAGGGTCTACTGGGAAGACACCGACGCCGGCGGCGTGGTCTATCACGCCGGCTACCTGCGCTTCATGGAGCGCGCCCGCAGCGAGTGGATGCGCGCGCTGGGCGTGGACCAGCTGGCGTACAAGCAGGCCACCGGACTGGCCTTCATGGTCCGTGACATGCACATCGACTTTCTCAAGCCAGCCCTGCTGGATGATGAACTGACGGTAACGGTCGACGTCAAAGAACGGCGCGCTGCCAGTATCCTGTTCACCCAGACGATCATGAAGGCGGACGGCAGTTGCCTGATCCGCGCCAGCGTGCGGGTGGCCTGCGTCGATCTCCAGCGCATGCGGCCGGCACCGATTCCGGCCGACCTGATTCCTCAAGAATAACCAAGCCGAACCGGCGGAGTACCTGCAAGCAATGAACGGTGGACTGAACATTTTCACGCTGATCGCGGATTCGAGCCTGCCGGTGAAACTGGTGCTGCTGGTATTGCTGGTGTTCTCGTTCCTGTCCTGGGTCATCATCGTGCGCAAGTATTCGCAGACCAAGGCGGCGATGGAGAACGCCGAGGAGTTCGAGGAGCGCTTCTGGTCCGGCGGCGACCTGGCCCAGCTGTTCCGCGAGGTCAGCAGCCGCCAGGGCGGCACCGGCGGCATCGAGAACATCTTCGAGTCCGGCTTCCGCGAGTTCGCCCGCCAGCGCCAGCGCAAGACGCATGACACGCGCAGCGTGATCGAGGGTTCCGAGCGCGCCATGCAGGTCGCCGGCACGCGCGAGATCGGCCTGCTCGAACGCAACCTGGAATTCCTCGCCAACGTCGGCTCGATCAGCCCGTACGTGGGCCTGTTCGGCACGGTGTGGGGCATCATGGGTGCGTTCCAGGGCCTGGGCGAGATGAAGGACGTCACCATCGCGGTGGTCGCCCCGCACATCTCCGAGGCGCTGATCGCCACCGCCATGGGCCTGTTCGCCGCGATCCCGGCGCAGTGGGCGTACAACCGTTACGCCACCAAGGTCGAGCGCATCGCCTCGCGCTACGACGTGTTCCAGGAGGAGTTCTCCTCCGTGCTGCAGCGGCAGATCCAGACCGACGACGTCGCCTGAGCGGAGAGCACTCATGCGAACCTCCGGCCGTCAGCGGCGCTACAAGCTCAAATCCGAAATCAACGTGGTGCCTTACATCGACGTGATGCTGGTGCTGCTGATCATCTTCATGGTCACCACGCCGATGATGAAGTCCAACGTGGACGTGAACCTGCCGCAGGCCGACGCCAAGTCGCTGCAGCAGAAGAAGGACCCGGTCATCGTCACGGTGAAGCAGGACGGCCAGCTCTTCCTTACCCTGCCCGGCGCCGAGAAGGAGCTGCTCGACGCGGCGGCGCTGCAGACCAAGGTCGGCGCGTTCGTGCGCACCAATCCGGACGTCAACGTGCTGGTGGCCGGCGACGACCAGGGGCACTACGGCGGCGTGGTCCAGGTGCTGGCCGACCTGCAACAGGCCGGCGTCTCCAAGGTCGGCCTGATGGCCCAGCCGGTGCAGGGCAAGAGCACGTCCGATGGACGAAAGTAAGGCGACCCCGAAGGCGGTCGTAGTCTCCGCCATCCTGCACATCGGCATCGTGGGGTTTCTGTTCCTCGCGGTTCTGCCGTGCTCCAGTTACGAGAATTTCTTCAACGCGCTGCATCTGCCGGCGTGGATGAATCCGATTGCCTGCGCCAAGCCGCTGGAGCTGCAGGGGCCGATCATCGAGGCGACCCTGATCGGGCGCACCGGCAGCCCGCCACCGAAGGCGGTCAAGGCCAGGCCTGTGCCCGATTCCACCCCGCCGCCGCCGACCATCCCGCCGCCGACCCCGCCACCGCCGGTGACCCCGCCGGTAAGCCAGCTGCCGCCGCCGCCCAAGCATGTCGACGTCAAGGACCAGGAACGCGTGGTCGAGGACGCCGCCAAGCAGGCCGAAGACGCCAGGCAGTTGCAGGAAGAAAAGGAGCGCCAGCGCCAGTCCGAGCTGGATGCCGAGGCGGCGAAGAAGAAGGCCGAGGAAAAGAAGAAGCTCGACGCGCTGTTCGCCAAGATGGATGCGGCTTCGGCCCAGACCAGGCAACTGGACAACAAGGCGAAGCAGGCGAAGCAGCAGCTGGAGGACCTCAAGAACGCCCAGGACGACGGTCAGCCCGACCTGCCGGCCGCCGACCAGCGCCAGACCGGCAACAACAGCCCGAACAGCAACCTGGCCGACGAATACGCCGCGGCCATTCAGAATGCGGTCACGCCCAATTGGTTAAGGCCGGATAACATAGCGGCGCTCCCCTGTCAGGTTCACATCGTGCAATCGCCCGGTGGCGACGTGATGAGTGCGACCGTCGATTCCAGCTGCCCGTACGACGACGCAGGTCGGCGTTCGGTCGAAAATGCGGTGCTGCGCACCAAGACCCTGCCGTACAAGGGTTTTGAAAGCGTGTTCCAACGCAACCTTACCTTCACATTCAGGCCGCAATGATCAAGCCCATGCGCAAATTCAGCTCAAGCTTCGCCATCGTCCTGCTGGCCGCCGTGGCCTTGTTCGCCGGTCCTGCCGCGGCCCAGTCGCTGAATGTGGACATCGTCGGTGGCGTCAAGACCGCCACCCCGATCGTGGTCGTGCCGTTTGCCCAGGCCGGCGGCGCCCCGCTGTCGACCGATGTCGCCGACGTGATGCGCAACGATTTCAACCGCTCGGGCAAGTTCCGTTCGCTGGCCAAGAGCGACATCGTGGAGTTCCCTTCGAAGGGAGCCGACATCAAGTTCCCGACCTGGCGCCTGCTCAAGCAGGACTACATCGTGGTCGGCAGCATCCGGGACGCCGGCAACGGCATGGTCCAGGTCGAATACGAGCTGTGGGACGTCAACAAGCAGCAGAGCCTGCTGCACCAGCAGATGCCGCCGGCGCCCGCCGGTGACCTGCGCAGCGTGGCGCACCAGATCGCCGACGTGATCTACGAGAAGATCACCGGCGTGCGTGGCGCCTTCTGGACCCGCATCGCCTATATCACGGCCGTCGGCCTGGGCAACAACACGACGTATTCGCTGCTGGTGGCCGACTCGGACGGCTACAACCCGCAGGTGGTGGCGCGTTCGCGCGAGTCGCTGCTGTCGCCGGCCTGGTCGCCGGACGGCAAAAAGCTGGCCTATGTGTCGTTCGAGAGCGGCAATTCGAACATCTACGTGCAGGACATCACCACCGGCTCGCGCCAGCTGGTGGAGTCGCACCCGCGCGGCATCAATGGTGCGCCGGCGTGGTCGCCGGACGGCAGCAAGCTGGCGGTGGCCCTTTCCTACGTGGGCAACCTCGAGCTGTTCGTGCTGGATCTGGGCAGCCGCCATGAGACCCGGTTGACCAACAGCCTGTCGATCGACACCGAGCCGGTCTGGTCGGCGGACGGCCAGAGCATCTATTTCACCTCCGACCGTTCCGGCCGGCCGCAGATCTACCAGGTCCCGGCCAGCGGCGGATCGCCGCAGCGGATCAGTTTCCAGGGCCAGAACAACGCGAACGCCTCGGTGAGCTACGACGGCAAGCAGATCGCGATGGTGCAGGGCAATGGGAACGTGTATCGTATTGCCATCATGGACCGCAGCCTGGGTGACCAGGTGCGATTCCTCTCGCCGGGCCCGATTGACGAGTCCCCGAGTTTTGCTCCGAATGCCAGCATGCTGCTCTATGCCGCTACCGAAGGACGTCGCGGCGTGCTGTACGCCGTATCGGCCGACGGTCAGGTTCGCCAGCGCCTCGTACTTTCCGATGGCGACGTGCGCGAACCGGCCTGGGGGCCATACCGGCAACGATGATATTTTCATGCTGCTGCGCGAAAGTGCGGCAGCATGATGCCCAGGGATTGGGCCCGAACAGCGCCGGCAAGGCGCGTTTCGGTTTCCGGTGACGGCGCTTGTCGCGTCGAGAGCCAGTCAGGTGGATGGTGCAGGCTCACGCACCATCGATCTTTCAAGTGTCAAAATAACAGCCGGTCAACCGGCGTCAGCTGTCCCGCAATTCCCATCGTCATTGTTTGTCGGAACTCAACCCGTAAGGAACGTCACCATGAATAAGACCGTTCGCGTCGCCCTGGTTGCCCTGCTCTGCGTAGGCGCGGCCGCTTGCTCCAAGAAGCAGGAAGTCAAACCGCAGCCGGCTCCGGAGCAGGCTGCTCCCGCGCAGGCGCCCGTCTCTGACGGCAAGTACACCCCTGCCGATCTCGATACCGATGCCTGCCTGCGTCAGCGCGTCGTGTACTTCGACTTCGACAAGACCGAGATCAAGCCGGAATTCCAGCAGATCATGGCGTGCCACGCCAAGTACCTGCAGGATCGCCCGATGTCGCACATCCGTCTGGAAGGCAACACCGACGAGCGCGGCACCCGCGAGTACAACCTCGGCCTCGGCGAGCGTCGTGGCAATGCCGTTTCCGACGCGCTGCAGGCCAATGGCGGCCAGGCCAGCCAGCTGGAAGTGATCAGCTATGGCAAGGAAAAGCCGGTTTGCCGTGAGCACAACGAGGATTGCTGGAGCAAGAATCGTCGCGTCGAGATCGTCTACACGGCGCAGTAATGATGAAGCGACTGGCTAACAGCTTTGCAGCCAGGATCAGCACGGCGGGCGCCATCGCGTCCGCCGTGCTGTTCGCGTTCCCGGCTTTCGCGCAGGACTCCCGGTTGAGCCTCGCCGATCGTGTCGCGCGGCTGGAACAGCAGGCACAGAACAAGGACCAGTCCGGCACGGGCATGGTCAACCAGATGCAGCAGTTGCAGGCCCAGGTGCAGCAACTGCAGGGTCAGGTCGAGGAACTGCAGCACCAGCTGCAGACGCTCGACGACAAGAACAAGGCCCAGTACACCGATCTCGATGCCCGGCTCGGGCGTCTGGAATCGGGCGGTGCGGGCGCGGCGCCCGGCGCCGGCAATCCGCCAGCGGCGGCCGCGGGCAGCCCCGCTGCTGGCGCCAATGCGAATGTGCCGGCAGCAGCGGCCGCCGGCAACGCTCCGGCGCCCGCAGCCAGCGCGGCTGTCGCCGCGGGCGATCCCGCGGCGGCGCAGGCGGCCTACGACGTGGCGTTCAAGGCGATCCGCGGCGGCAATTACGTGGAAGCCTCGCGCGAGTTCCGCAGCTTCATCCAGCAGTTCCCGAATCATCCGCTGGTTCCCAACGCCTGGTACTGGCTGGGCGAGTCGTACTACGCCACCACCAACTACCCGGTGGCGCTGGAGTCGTTCCAGCAGCTGCTGAGCCAGTTCCCGCAGAGTGACAAGGCGCCCGACGCCCTGCTCAAGGTGGGTTACAGCCAGCTCGAGCTGAACAAGAGCGCCGAGGCCAGGGCCACGCTGACCCAGGTCACCACGAAGTACCCGGGCTCCAAGGCGGCCAGCCTGGCACAGGAACGCCTGCAGCGCCTGCAACTGCAGTCGGGCAACTGAGTCCCGCGGCGATGAGCGGCCATGACGCGCAGCAGGCGTCGGCGACGCCTGCCGCAGCCGTTCCCGAGCGGCTGCGCATTACCGAGATCTTCCACTCGATCCAGGGTGAAGCCGACGCGATCGGCTGGCGCACCGTGTTCGTGCGCCTCACCGGCTGCCCGCTGCGCTGCGTCTGGTGCGACACCGAATATTCGTTCCACGGCGGCGACTGGCACGGCATCGACGAGATCCTGGCCGAAGTCGCCTCGCATGGCGCGCGGCATGTCTGCGTCACCGGCGGCGAGCCGCTGGCGCAGAAGCGCTGCCTGATCCTGCTGCAGCGCCTGTGCGATGCCGGCTACGAGGTGTCGCTGGAGACCTCGGGCGCGCTGGACGTTTCCGCCGTCGATCCCCGCGTGCGCAAGGTGATGGACCTGAAGGCACCCGGCTCGGGCGAAAGCGCGCGCAACCTGTGGTCGAACCTCGATCACCTGCTGCCGCACGACCAGATCAAGATCGTCATCGCCAGTCGCGAAGACTACGAGTGGTCATGCGCCATGCTGGCCGAGCACCGCCTGGCCGATCGCTGCATGGTGCTGTTCTCGCCGGTCTGGGGCAAGGTCGAGCCGCGCGAACTGGCTGAGTGGATCATCGCCGACAGGCTGCCGGTGCGCTTCCAGTTGCAGCTGCACAAGCTGCTGTGGAATGACGCCGCCGGGAGATAGTTTGCTGCGCCCGCCCGGGGCGCGGGAAGGGGACGGCCATCGGTGGCCGGACCCTGCGACGAACATCGCGCGCCGGCCTGTATTGCCGGTGGCGCTTTCCGGCCGGTGACCGGTCGCACTCCGTGGATGCAAAACATGTCTGAACATTCCCCCCGCAAGGCCGTCGTACTCGTTTCCGGCGGCATGGATTCGGCGGTCGTCATCGCCATGGCTCGTGAACAGGGCTATCAGGTGCACGCGCTGAGCGTCTCCTATGGCCAGCGCCATCATTCGGAACTGGCGGCGTCCGACCGCGTGTCCAGCATGCTGGGTGCGGTCGAGCACAAGACGGTGGGCATCGACCTGCGCAGCATCGGCGGTTCGGCGCTGACCGCCGACATCGACGTGCCGCTGGATGCGGCGGATGCCAGCGCCATCCCGGTCACCTACGTGCCGGCGCGCAACACCATCATGCTGTCGATTGCGCTGGGCTGGGCCGAGGTGCTGGGCTCCAGTGACATCTGGTGCGGCGTCAACGCGGTCGACTATTCGGGTTACCCCGATTGCCGCCCGGCCTTCATCGACGCTTTCGAACAGCTGGCCAATCTGGCGACCAAGGCCGGCGTCGAGGGCGCCGGTATCCGTGTCCACGCGCCGCTGATGCGCATGAGCAAGGCCGACATCGCCCGCGAAGGGCAGCGCCTGGGCGTGGATTTTTCCGCCACGGTCAGCTGCTACCAGGCCGACGACGACGGTCGCGCCTGCGGACATTGCGACGCTTGCCGCCTGCGCGCCCAGGGTTTTCGCGAGGCCGGGCTGGCCGATCCCACGCGTTATGCGTGATCCGGCCGCGGGGCGCTTGCTTGTGCCCTTGCCACGCAGCCCGTAAAATTGATCGCTTGAGTTTTCAACGATGGGTCGTTAGCTCAGTTGGTAGAGCACTGGACTTTTAATCCATTGGTCCCGGGTTCGAATCCCGGACGACCCACCAGTTTTCAGAGCGCCCGTCCGGGCGCTCTTTTTTTGCGTCCAGCCCGCAATCACCGGCCGGCGCGGCTGCTGGTCCACGCCGACATCATCGCGCTGCGCAACTGGGGTGGCGACACGGGCTTGTACAGCAGCGGAATGTTCGCCGCGATGATCTCGCGCAGATGGTCGACGCGGGTCTCGCCGGTGACCAGCAGTCGCGCGAACGGCGTGTCGCCGTCGCGCTGGTAGTGCTGGTCGAGCGCGGCGAACAGTTCCATGCCGCGGGTGCCGCCGCGCAACTGCAGGTCGCTGATCACGATGTCCGGCGGACCGGGCCAGTTCTCGACGGCCTCCATCGCCTGCAGGCGATCCTCGGCCACCTCCACCTCGCAGCCCCAGCTGCGCAGCAGGAAACGCACCCCGGAGAGAATGGCCGGGTCGTCGTCAACCACCAGCACCCGCTTGCCGCTGAGGTCGACCGGCGTCTCCTGGGGCGCCAGCGATTCATCGGGGCTGGCGTCGGCGGTCGGCAGGCGGAAGTGGAATACGCTGCCGCGACCGAGCCGGGACTTCACCTGCACTTCGGTGTCGAGCCGCTCCGCCAGTCGCTGCACCGTGGCCAGCCCCAGTCCGAGGCCCGATTGCGAGCCATCGTCCAGCCCGGCGTCGGCACGGTCGTCGATGCGGTAGAACTCGTCGAACACGTTGGGCAGGTGTTCCGGCGCGATGCCGCTGCCGGTGTCCCAGACCTCGATGCGGATCAGCCCGTCCCCGCACCGCCGGGCACCGAGCAGCGCGCCGCCATGATGGGTGAAGCGCAGCGCATTGCTGACCAGGTTGTTGAGGATGCGGCTCAGCATGGTGCGGTCGCTGCGTACCCACAGCCGGGTCGGGTGGATGAGCAACTGCAACTCGCGCTGCTCGGCGACCATGTCGAAGTTGCGAGTGACTTCGGCAAAGACCTGGGCCAGCGGGAACTCGCTGATCTCGACCTGCACCGCCCCGGTCTCCAGCCGCGACAGGTCGAGCAGTTCGTTGAACAGATGGTCGAGCGACTGCACGCATTCCTGGATGTGGGCGATGCGGTCCAGCTGTTCCGGCCGGCTCTCGTCGACGCTCAGCGCGGAGGAAAACAGCGTCAGCGCGTAGAGCGGCTGGCGCAGGTCATGCGAGGCTGCGGCCAGAAAGCGCGACCGGGCCAGGCTGGCGGCTTCGAGCGCGGCATTCTTGTGCGCCAGCTCCCGCGTCGCCTGTTCGATCTGCTGGCGCATGCCGCTCTGTATGTCATGCAGCGCGGCGGCGGCATGGTTGAAACCCTGTTGCAGTTCGCCGATTTCCGTGCGGTCGGTCACCGGCACCTCGACCGGCCGATCGCCGATCCCCAGCTGATGCACGGCGCCGGCAAGGTGGCGCAATGGCGCACTGATCCAGCGCGCCGCCTGCCACGCGAGTACCCCGGCGAGCAGCAGGCTGACCAGCAGCGCGATCAGTGCGTGGCGCAGGCTGGCGCGCTGCATGGCGATGGCTTCATGCAGGCTGACGTCCACCCGCACCGAACCTTCGGCCACGCCGCCGGGCTGGTCGCGGTCGACCATCTCGCGCACCACGGTGAGGACCTCCGCCGGCTTGCGGTTGCCGTCGAGCTCGTTGTGGTCGGCGAGGATCTGGCCGGCGCCGCTACGTATCTGCACCCGGATGACATGCGGCAGGTCGCCCACCGAGTCGGCGATGCGGTTCAGCTCGCGCAGCTGCATGTTGCGCAACGGCTGCAGGCTGATCGAGGCGGCCTGGGTGGCGATGGCGTCGGCATTGCTGCGGGCCATCTCGCGCAGGTTGACCAGTTGGCGCTGGGCCAGGAAGGCCGCCAGCAGGGCGGCGGTGATCAGGGCGGGCATCAGGGCCACGAAGGCCATGCGCTGCATCAACGACCGGCGTTGCCACAGTCGTTTGGGCCAGGAGTCAGCCGCCATGTCCATCCGTCCCGTCTCCCATCGCGCGTCGCGGACCGATGGGCATTGATGCCGGGCCCGAGGTGCTGCCGGTTGTCCGGTGGTCACACTAGCGCGAAACGGCTCGGCTTGGCAGCTGCCGCGATCCGTTTCACTCCGGCGGGAATCGGCGCTGACGCCGGCGCCGGGTCATGCGTTCGATCAGCAGGGGCAGCAGGGCCAGCAGGGCGATCGCGCCCAGTGGCAACAGCACCCCGCGGTGCAGGAACAGGCCCAGCCCGAGGCTGTCGCTCTGGCTCATCGCGTCGCCAAGACCGGCGCCGATCGAGGTTTCGAAGATCAGCGCGACCGTGCCGCCCAGCCAGCTGGCGCCCAGGAACAGCCACAGCGGGCAGCGCAGCCAGGCCAGCGCCACCGTGACCGCGCCGAACGGCACGATCGGAATGAAGCGCAGGAACAGGGTGTAGCTGACCGGGTGCCGCTCGAAGCCATGGTGCAGCCGCGCCACGATGGCCGGCGGCTGGCGGCTGCCCGGGCCGAAGGCATAGCGGCTGGCCAGGAACAGGATCAGTGATCCCAGGGTCAGCCCCAGCGACGAATACAGCGTGGCGTCGAACACCCCGAAGGCGAAGCCGCCGGCCAGGATCACCACGATGGTGCCGGGGATGCCGGTGGCCACGGTCAGCGTCAGCAGTCCGGTGAAGGCCAGCCGGCTCAACCACGGGTGGTCATCGATCTGCGCATGCAGGCTGGCCTGGTTGGCCAGCAGCCGGTGCGGGGTCAACTGGTCCAGCGAGCCGGAGGCGAACAGCACGACGCCGGCCAGCACCAGCAGCACCAGCGGCAGCGTGGCGCGCCAGCGGCTCAATACGGCGTGCCGCTGGCGCCGTAAGTGGCCAGTACCGCACGGGCCTGGTCACGCAGGATGTCGCGCCGAACCGAGATGTTGCGGCGCTCGAGTTCGCCGATCCAGTCGGCCGGCAGCGGGCCTTCGTCGAAATCGGTCAGCTCTTCCACGTCTTCGGAACGCGCGCCGATCAGCAGTTCATCGATGCCGGCCCAGACGCTGGCGCCGTAGCACTGGCAGCACGGCTGCGAGCTGGTGGCCAGCACGTAGTGGCCGCCGTCCTCGTTCAGCCGGTGCCGGCTCAGCCGCTGCTGGGCGATCATGATCACCATCATTTCCGCGTGCGCCACCGAGCAGCTCTGCGGCACCACGCGGTTCACGCCCACGGCGACCAGCCGGCCGCTGTGGTTGTTGAACACGGCCGCTCCGAACGGACCGCCGCCGCCGCGCTCGACGTTCTGTCTCGACAGCTCGATCGCCAGCCCGACGCGTTCCTCGTCGCTCTGGTAACGCCGGTTGGCATCGGCCACGTCGCCGATCCACGGCGGCAGGGTCAGATGGATTTGCAGGGGCAACATGCGGTTCTCCGTTTACTGGCCAGCGGCCCTGGCCCAGACGTCGCGCAAGGTCACCGTGCGATTGAACACCGGAGCCTCGGCGCGATGGTCGACGCGGTCGGCCACGAAGTAGCCCAGGCGCTCGAACTGGAAGCGCTGTTCGGGTTCGACACGGGCCGCGGCCGGTTCCAGCCACGCCTGCACCACGCGCTTGGCGTCGGGGTTGATGTGATCCAGCCAGGTCTTGCCGTCTTCCTCGTTGTCGGGCGCGGGCACGCTGAACTGGCGGTCGTACAGGCGCACCTCGGTGGCCACCGCGTGCTTCGCGCTGACCCAGTGGATGGTGCCCTTCACCTTGCGGTCGGCGCCGGGCAGGCCGTGGCGGGTTTCCGGGTCCAGCGAGCCGTGCAGCTCGGTGACGTTGCCGTCGGCGTCCTTGACGATGTCGGTGCATTTCACGATGCCCACGCCGCGCAGGCGCACTTCGCCGTCGGGCTTCAGGCGATGGAAACCCTTCGGCGGCACCTCGGCGAAATCGTCGCGCTCGATCCACACCTCGCGGGAGAACGGCACCTCGCGGGTGCCGAAGCTCTCGTCCTTCGGATGGTTGGCGAAGCCCAGCGTTTCCTCGTGGCCTTCGGGCAGGTTGGTCAGCACCAGCTTCAGCGGGTCGAGCACTGCCATGCGTCGCGCCGCGGTGGCGTCCAGGTCCTCGCGGATGCAGCCTTCGAGCACGGCGTAGTCGATCACGCTGTTCTGCTTGCTCACGCCCAGCCGCTCGATCAGCAGGCGCAGTCCGGCCGGGGTGAAGCCGCGGCGGCGCAGTCCGCGCAAGGTGTTCATCCGCGGGTCGTCCCAGCCGTCGACGAAGCCGTCGCTGACCAGCTGGGCCAGCTTGCGCTTGCTGGTGATGCAGTAGCTGAGGTTGAGTCGGGAGAACTCGATCTGGCGCGGCTTGGCCGGCTGCGTGGGCATCCCCGCGGCGAGCAGCGGCTGCCACAGCTGCGGATGGTTCGGCAGGTCGACCTTGTCGACGAACCAGTCGTACAGCGGGCGGTGGTCCTCGAACTCCAGCGTGCACAGCGAGTGGGTGATGCCTTCCAGCGCGTCGGACAGGCAGTGCGCGTAGTCGTACATCGGGTAGATCGGCCACGCGTCGCCGGTGTTCTGGTGGGCGATCTTGCGCACCCGGTAGATCGCCGGGTCGCGCATGTTGATGTTGCCCGAGGCCATGTCGATCTTCGCGCGCAGGGTCTTGCTGCCGTCGGCGAATTCACCCGCGCGCATGCGCGCGAACAGGTCGAGGTTCTCTTCCACCGAGCGCTCGCGATACGGCGAATGGCGGCCCGGCTCGGTCAGCGTGCCGCGGTACGCGCGCATCTGCTCGGCGTCGAGGTCGTCGACATAGGCCACGCCGTCGGTGATCAGTTTGCACGCCGCCCGGTAGAACACCTCGAAGTAGTCCGAGGCGTGGCGCAGCTCGTGCCATTCGAAGCCGAGCCAGCGCACGTCGTCCTTGATGCCCTCGACGAATTCGGGGTCTTCCTTGCCCGGGTTGGTGTCGTCCAGGCGCAGGTTGCACCAGCCGCCGAATTCCTTCGCGATGCCGAAGCTGAGGCAGATCGCCTTGGCGTGACCGATGTGCAGGTAGCCGTTCGGCTCCGGCGGAAAGCGGGTGTGGATCGCCGAGTGCTTGCCCGAAGCGAGGTCGTCGCGCACGATCTGCCGGATGAAATCCTGGGGTGCCGCGGCCGGCGGCTGGGCGGGTGCGGCGGCGGGCTGATCGGTCGACATCGGGCTGTGGCTCACGGACGGTGGTGGAAACGTGCAAGTTTACCCTGTCACCGTGATCGGGGCAGGGCGACCGGCTTGCCCCGCGCTGCCGTGCGGGTTAGCGTGCGCCCATGCACATCGTGTATCGCGCCGAGAACCTGTTCGATGCCCATCTGGTCAAGGATGCGCTGGAAGGCGGCGGCATCCCCGCGTTCATCGCCGGCGAGTACCTGACCGGCGCGGTGGGCCAATTGCCGGCGATGGACTACATCGCGGTGATGGTGCCCGAGGCCGCGCTGGCCGACGGCCAGGCCATCGTGGCCGGGGTCGAGTTGCAGCTGAGCGAAGCGCGCGAAGCGATCCGCAACGACGAACTGCCTGGCGAGCCGCTGCCGCTGCCGTGCTGAGCGGCGCTTCACGACGTGGATTCCCGGGGAAACGACATGCATGAACTCGCCGCGCTGATTCGCGCCGTGCCCGACTTTCCGCGCGCCGGCGTGGTGTTCCGCGACGTGACGCCGCTGCTGGCCGACGCCGCAGGCTTCGCCCGCTGCATCGATGCGCTGGCCGAGCCGTGGCTCGGCCACGGCGTGCAGGCGGTGTGCGGGATCGAGGCGCGCGGCTTCATCTTCGGCGCAGCGCTGGCGCACAAGCTGGGCGCGGGCTTCGTGCCCTTGCGCAAGCCCGGCAAGCTGCCGCCGCCGGTGATCGCGATGGACTATCAGCTGGAATACGGCACGGATCGGCTGGAAGTCCAGCACAACGCCATCCGCCCGGGCGAGCGCGTGCTGCTGGTCGACGACGTGCTGGCCACCGGCGGCACGCTGGCTGCGGCGCGGGTGCTGGTCGGGCAACTGGACGCCGAGCTGGTCGGCGCCAGCGTGGTGATCGAACTGGACGCGCTGCGCGGGCGCGAGCGCTGGACCGGCGGCGAGCCGCTGCACGGCCTGCTGCACTACTGAGAGGTTGTGATTTTTTCAACCTCTCAGGTCGGCCAAGGACGGCCGAGCATGAAGCGGTCACGCAAGTGACTGTTTCATGTGAGCGAGTCCGGACATGCGCCGGACTCGCGATGGAAGAAAACCACAGGAAGTGGCTTTCTTCACAGGCTCTGAGTGATGGTCACGCCTTCGACGTAGATCAATTCGCAGGCGCCGCCACCGGTGTCGTCGCGGGTCATCGAGGTGTTCCAGTGCCAGCCGTCCGCCCGGGTGGCATCGACCAGGAAGCCCTCGATGTGCACCACCTGGCCCGGCCGGACCAACTCCAGCTGGCGCTTCACGTCCTCGTCGGCCGGGATCATGTGCATGTTGGCGCTGGAGGTTTCGATCTCGCGGCGCGGTATCGGGAAGTCCTTCACGTGCCAGTAGTAGAAGCGCCCGGACTGGCTGATGTCGATGCCGGCCAGCACGGTGCTGTCGGACATGCGGCCCCAGCCCAACGCCAGATCCAGCGGCACCAGGTCGCCATCGCGGGAGCCCGAATAGTCCTTGCGCGACAGCACCCGCGCGGTGATGTCGAAGTGGGCGCGCGTCTGCAGGTTGACGCCGTCGCGTTGCAGCTGTGCGCCGTGGTCGAGGTCGACCTGCTGCGGTGCGTCGGGAGCCAGCACGCCCGGCCCGGTTTCCACTGCCGCGTGCTGCCGGTGCGACAGCACGAACAGCAGGACCAGCAGCACCGCAGCGGCGATCAGCAGTTTGCGCATCGTCAGGGAGTATCCGTGGTCGGCCGGGCCGCTTGCAGGTGGATGATGGATGCCATCTCGCGTCCGGCGCGTTCGGGTCAGCCGGCGGAGGCTTTCGCCGCCGGCGGCGTCGCCACGGTGTGTGCGTCCAGCAGGTCGGCGGGCAGGTCGCGCAGCACGTCGGCGAGGCGCTTCAGGAAGGCGTCCATCGCCGAGCTCTTGCGCCAGACCATCGCGATGCGCCGGCTTGGCGGCGTTCCCCTGAACTCGATCAGGTGCAGGTTTTCCAGCGGCGCCACCGGCGGCTTCACCGCGGTCACCGGCAGCAAGGTGATGCCCACGTTGGCCGCCACCATCTGGCGCAGCGTTTCCAGGCTGGTGGCGCGGAAGCCGGAATGTTCGCCCGCGCCGGCCAGGTGGCAGACCTCCAGCGCCTGGTCGCGCAGGCAGTGGCCGTCCTCCAGCAGCAGCAGGTTCTGGTGGGTGAGGTCGGCCAGCTTCAGCTGGCCCTGCTTGTGCGCCAGCGGATGCGCCTCGGACACCGCCAGCAGGAACGGCTCCTCGAACAGGAATTCCTGATGCAGGCTGTCCTCGTGCAGCGGCAGGGCGAGGATGCCGGCGTCGAGTTTGCCCTCGTGCAACAGGCGCAGCACGGTCTCGGTCTTCTCCTCGACCAGCAGCAGTTCCAGTCGCGGAAACGCCTTGCGCACCAGCGGCAGCACATGCGGCAGCAGGTACGGTCCCAGCGTGGGGAAGATGCCCAGCCGCACCGTGCCGGATTCAGGGTCCAGTGTGCGCCGGGCCACGCCGCGGATCTGCTCGATCTCGTTGAGCACGTTGCGCGCGCGCATCGCAATGTCGCGGCCGACCTCGGTCAGCAGCACCTTGCGCGGCGTGCGCTCGACCAGCGGCACGCCCAGTTCGTCCTCCAGCTTCCTGATCTGGGTGGACAGGGTGGGCTGGCTGACGAAGCAGGCATTCGCGGCGCGCCCGAAATGACGGTGCTCGGCCAGGGCCACCAGGTATTGAAGGTCGCGCAGATTCATCGCTCATCCCGGTACGACAATAGCCAGAAGCTATGAGCGAGATGGTAACAATCAATTGGAGCAATGCAAGCGAGGTCGCTAAGCTGTGCGCCATTGATCCCGTGACAACCCGCGCGTCGGAGTCCCTCCCTCTCCCCCGCAGGCGCGCGGGCTTCCCCAACCGGCCATGAAGTCCTCTTCATCGCCGGTTTTTTTTGGCCCGTGCCCGGCCATGCCTTCTGGCACTGGGTCGAAGGTCATGCCGGCTCTAGCTTGGGGATTCTCCACAACCCAGGGAAACCAACATGCGCCGTCTCGTCCGCCCGCTCCTGCTTACCGCACTCGCCACCTGTTGCGGCGCCGCGTTTGCCGCCACCGCCGACCAGGCGCCGCAGGGTCGCCTGCCGGGCTGGGCGGTGCCGCAGTCGTACCAGCTGGCGTTCAAGGTCGATCCGGCGCAGCAGGACTTTTCCGGCACCACCACGATCAAGGTCAAGCTGACCCAGGCCTCCGACCACCTGTGGCTGGATGGCGCCGAGCTGAAGGTGTCGAAGGTGACGATCACCGACGCCGCCGGCAGGACGCACGCGGGCAAGTACGTCAACGTCGACCCGAAGACGGGCGTGGTGCGGGTGGATTTCGGCAGCACGCTGAAGCCGCAGGACCTCACCGTGAAGTTCGAGTACAGCGCGCCGCTCAACCAGCAGCTGCAGGGCCTGTACAAGGTCACCGCCAAGGGCCAGCCGTATGCGATGACGCAGATGGAGCCGATCAGCGCGCGTTTCGCCTTCCCCGGTTTCGACGAGCCCGGCTTCAAGACCCCGTTCGACATCAGCATCACCGTGCCTGACCACGAGAACGTGGTGGCCAATACCAGGCAGGTGAAGGAGCAGCCGGCCGGCAAGGGCTGGAAGACCGTGACCTTCGCCCAGACGCTGCCGCTGCCGACCTACCTGGTCGCGTTCGCGGTCGGTCCGTGGGACATCGTGGACGGCCCGGACATCTCGCCCGACGCCTACCGCAGCGAGCCGCTGAAGCTGCGCGGCATCGCCGCCAAGGGTGAAGGCCATCGCATGGAACACGTGCTGGGCGAGACGCCGAGCATCATCCATGCACTGGAGAACTACTACGGCTTCGGCTATCCGTTCGGCAAGCTCGACCTGCTGGCGGCACCGGATTTCGAAGCCGGCGCGATGGAGAACCCGGGCCTGGTGACGTTCCGCGACTGGCTGCTGCTGCTGGACAAGGATTCCCCGGCCCGCAACGTGCAGGGCTCGTTCAACGTCAACGCGCATGAGCTGGCGCACCAGTGGACCGGCGACACGGTGACCACCGCGTGGTGGAACGACATCTGGCTCAACGAGGCGTTCGCGACCTGGATGCAGCAGAAGGTCACCATGCAGGTGCATCCGGAATACCGCGCCGACCTCGACCGCGTGCGCGGCGCGCAGGGCGCGATGAGCAACGACAGCCTGACCAGCGCCCGCAGCATCCGCCAGCCGATCTCCGGCAACGGCGACATCATGACCGCGTTCGACGGCATCACCTACCAGAAGGGTGCCAGCGTCATCGCCATGTTCGAGAACTACGTGGGCGAGAAGACCTACCAGAAGGGCATGCGCGCCTACATCCAGAGCCAGAAGTACGGCAACGCCACCGCCGATGACCTGGTCTCGGCGATCGCCACCGCGGCCGACAAGGGCGAGGCGTTCAAGCATGCGTTCAAGAGCTTCCTCGACCAGTCCGGCGTGCCCTACGTGGCCACGAAGCTGGAGCAGAAGGACGGCAAGACCGTGCTGCAGCTGAGCCAGAGCCGCTACCTGCCGCTGGGCAGCAGCGGCGACGCCAGGCGCATCTGGGGCGTGCCGGTGTGCGTGCGCTACGGCACCGACGCCCACGGCAAAGATGGAGCACCGTCCAGCAAGGTCGCCTGCGACATGCTCGACCAGGCCACCGGTTCGATGGAGCTGCCCGGCGCCAGCAAGCCGACCTGGGTGATGCCGAACGCGGACGCCAGCGGCTACTACCGCTTCAGCCTCGACAAGGACGGGCTCGAGCGCCTGATCAAGCAGGTCGGCAAGCTCAGCGACGCCGAGCAGCTGGCCTACGCCGACGCGATCAACGCCAGCTTCCGTCGTGGCGATCTGGATGCCGGCCAGGTGCTGGCCGCCATGCAGCCGCTGACCGGTTCGAAGATCCGCGAAGTGGCCACCGTGCCACTGGACACGGCCGGCGGTCTCTACCATCGCATCGCCACCACCGATGCCCAGCGCGCCCGCCTGGCCGCATGGGCAAAGGCCGCCTACCTGCCGCGACTGGAGCAGCTCGGCTACCAGCGCAAGACGGGCGAGCCGGAAGACGACTCGCTGATGCGCAGCAGCCTGGCCAGTTCGCTGGCGTTCGACTTCAAGCTGCCCGAAGTACGTGCGGCCCTGCTCAAGCAGGGTGATGCGGCGTTGAAGCCGACGGCGGATGGCCACCTGAACCTGGCCGCGGCCGATCCCGACCTGCTTGGCGATGCGCTGGGCGTGGCGGTGCAGGAACACGGCAAGAGCGCGGTCGATGCACTGATCGCCGAGTTGCCGAAGACCAGCGACCCGGCGCTGCGCAACGGCATCCTCGGCGGCCTGGCCAGTGTGGAAGATCCGGCACTGGCCGAGCAGGTGCGCAACTTCGCGCTGACCAAGCCGGTCAAGGTCGGCGAGATGGGCATGCTGCTGCGCGGTGGTCGCGATACGCAGGCCCAGCGTGACGCGATGTGGAACTGGTTCACCGCTCACTACCAGCAGATCCTCGATCGCACCGGCAGCTTCTCCGGTGGCCGCCTGCCGTCGCTGGCCGCCGGTGGCGGCTGCTCCACCGCCGAGTACGATCGCCTGCAGGCGTTCTTCAAGACCCGCGAGAAGGACGCGGCCGGCATCGGTCGTGGCCTGGCGCAGACCGGCGAGTCGATCCAGCTGTGCAGTGCGCTGACGGCGAAGCAGGACCCGGCCAGCATCCTGCGCTAAGCGGCAACGAGGCATCCGCCGCCGGCACGGCATCGTGCCGGCGGCGCTTTTTTATCCGGGCGTGCTCGGGTCCTGCGGCAAGCCGGCTTCCATCCAGCCGTCGATGAACGCCTCGAGGGCCAGTCGCGCGGGCGGCACGATGCCGGCCTCGCGCACGAAGGCGGCGGCGGACTGGATCAGCAGTTGTCGCGACTGGCTGGAAGCCTGTCGTGCAGCGGCTTGTTGCTGGCGCAGTTGCACGATATGCGGCGACGGCTGTCCGGGTCTGGCGAACTTCTGGTGGCGACGCAATTCGTCGGCGACCTGCCCGGTGTCGAACGCTGCCTTCAGCACGGCCTTGCGTGCATGCAGCAGGCGAACCAGCTGGCTCGCCGCCGGTGAGGGCCGGGCATCGACGCCCGGGGTCCGCAGGATCGCGGCAAGTTCGGGCGAACAGGAGGCAGGGCAGCTTCCACCGGCGACGAATTGCTCCAGGTCGCGCAGAAAGGCAGCATGCTGGAACGGTTTCGGCGTGGCCATGGCAAACCTTCGCTGGGGAAGCAGCGACCATACGTGCTTGCACCGCCATCCGCCACGCGTGCCCGCAACACATGCCCCATCCGCCGTATCCGTTCACACCCCGGGCGGCGGGACAGCGATAAAATTGCCACGTTGCACCGATGTGCGCCCGGGTCCTGTTCGGGGCCGGCGCCGTCCTTCATCCCACATCTCCATCGGCATCGCCTACAGGGGGCTTGATGATCGAGCTGGAAATCCAGGGGCTTTCGCAGAGTCGCGAAGGTCTGCTCATCGAAGTTGGCCGTTTCATTCTTGCCAGCGGTTTCACCTTGCAGCGCCAGCGTCTGGTGCAGGACCCCCATGGAACCCTGTTGACGATGGTGGTGCGCGGCTCGCCGCGCAAGAAGCGCGAACTGGAAGCGGCGCTGGAAGGTTACGACCGCTTCGTCAGTTTCCGGATCACGCCGTTCGTGGAAGGCGAGGAGCAGCCGCATTTCGGCGCCACGGTGAAGCGGGCGACCTATCTGCCGCCGCCGGCACCCGAGCCGGTCACGCCTGTCGCGAAGGTGGCGGCGCCTGCACCGGCTCGCGTCGCTTCGCCTGCCGCATCGCCATCGAGAGATGTGCTGACGGACGAACCCTTCGCGGTGGCGCCGATCCTGGCCCGGCCCGCGAAGACCGACGCCGTGCAGGCCGAAGCCGTGCAGACCGTTCCGGCAGCGCCGCCTGCGCCGCCGGAACCGGACTTCGAATTCATCCTGCCCACCACACGCGCGCCGGCGCCACCGCCTGCCGCCTCGGTGGAGGCGAACCCCTTCGTCGACGTGGTGGCGCTGGACGCGGACGAGGGCGCGGTCGACAAGGCGCTGCAGTCCATCGAGTACGACTACCCGAAACTCATGCCCAGGCTGCTGGCGTTGAGCGGTGCGGTGCCCGAGGGTGCACGCGAATCCTCGCTGGCGCTGGCCGGTCAGCGCGCCGGTGCATGGGTGTTCGCGCGGGAATACGCGCTGGATGGCGGCCTGGGCCTGGCCGATGCACTCGAGCGCATCGGCACGCCGGCCTTGCGTGCGCTGGTGGAAGTGGAGCAGCAGGGCGCTCAACTGCATATCCTCGACAGCCCGCTGTGCACGAACCAGGGCCATTCCGGCTGCAGCTTCTTCAGCGGATTCCTGGAAGGCTTGCTGGGACCGGTCATCGCGCCGGGAAGCCTGTCGATCTTTCCGGTGTGTTGCCGCAGCTACGGCGCGGACGAGTGCGTGCTGGCGATTTCGGACTGACGGGTTCGCCGGCCGCAGCCACGGACGGCTGAACGCAGGCATTTCAAAAACCGCTGGCTCGCGCGTCTCACAGGTCAACTCGGCATGACGAGGCGGACCGATGCGCATCGAACAAATCAGCAGGACGACCCGCTTGTGGATGGAGGCCGTGCGCAGTCGCTGGTCGCTGCGCCAGGCCTCCGGTGACGGGCGCTGGCAGCTCGCACTGCACATGACCAGCTGGTTGCGGCTGTGCGTCGGCCAGACCCGATGGCTGCACTCGCTGCATGCGCGCGAGGCGATGTGGCGGGCGGCCCAGGCCGATCCGCGGCTGTACGAGCGCTGGCACCGGCCCTACATCTCGACGCACTTCAGCGCCGCCGCACGCCGTCGCATCGTC
Organism: Rhodanobacter sp. IGA1.0; assembly: GCF_040208325.1. Classification (NCBI taxonomy): domain Bacteria; kingdom Pseudomonadati; phylum Pseudomonadota; class Gammaproteobacteria; order Lysobacterales; family Rhodanobacteraceae; genus Rhodanobacter; species Rhodanobacter sp. IGA1.0. The sequence continues at coordinate 2,931,285 of NZ_CP157948.1, read as the reverse complement.
AACGCGCACTACGATTTCGTGATGCGCCGGTTTCCCGCATGGCTGGCCGAACGCCTCGTGCTGGGCGGCGGCGCGCGCCTGACCACGCTGCGGCTGGAGGATGCGGCCGACGTGCATTTGCATCTGCGCAAGCCTTCGCGTGCCGACGCAGGCGAGCTGAGCCTGCTGCTGCTCAGCGACGACAAGGACGTGCTGGCCTCGTGCATCCTGACCTTCGACCGACGCGACAGCATCACCATCGGGGCGTTGCGGGGCGCGGGACCGCATGCGCCGTTCGAGGCGACGCGGGAATTCATCCGGGGCAGCCACGGCCTGCATCCGAAGGACCTGCTGATGTCGCTGGTGCGGGAGCTGGCGGCGCTGCACGGGCTGAAGCGGATTCGCGCCGTCACGGCGGCAGCCTGCGTCGGCCAGTCGGGTGCGGATGCCGACGGTGCGGACGTGGAAGCTGCCGCCAGCGGCGATGCGTTCTGGGAGGCACAGGGCGGCGTGAGCGCCGGCGCGGGCTGTCATGCGCTGCCGTTGTCGCTGATTCCCGCGCCGTGCGCCGAAGGCCCGCGCAGTCGCCGCGAAAGGCAGCAGCGCAGCGAAGCCTTCCGCCGGAAGGCTGCCGAGGTCTTCGCGGCCGCGTTGCGGCGATCGACCGGAGCGCAGCCTGCCGCTGCGGAAACCGCGGTCCCGCGCGAAGGCGCGCCGACGCCGGCCCAGCGATTTCGCGGCGGCGAGAAACACCCCGCCGTTGCCGCCAGCCTGCTGGCTGCCGGTCCGTGACGCGCGCGCGGCGGAAGCTAGAAGTGGAAGGTTCCGTTGAACAGGACCAGCCGGCCCTGGCGCACCGGCACGAAGGACGACTCGGCGTTGATCGCGTACAAGGTGCCCCCGAAAAGATTCTTCACGCCCAGGGTCAGCGTCCAGGGATCGGCATACCAGCTCAGGTTCGCCTCCGCGCTGAGCTGGCCCGGCATGCGGAAATAGCCGCCGTCCTCGGTGCGTCCACTGGTGCTGCTGCGCCCGAACACGCCGCCGGCCACGCCCCAGGATTGCAGGGCAGGGCGCTGGAAACGGTAGCTGGCCCAGGTGTTCCATTGGTGCCGCGGCGCGCCGTACGGAGCACTGCCGTCGTGGTTGCGGATGCGCGCGCCGGCATAGCTGGCCGAGACGTCCAGCCCCGGCAGGACCCGGCCGTCGAATTCGATTTCCACGCCGGTGTTGGTCTGGCCTGGACCCGGCACGGCAAAATGCGGCGCCTCCGGCGCTACCTGGCTGATGCTGTGGTCCAGCCGGATGCGGTACCAGGCCAGCGTCAGCCTGGCGCGCTGGTCGAACAGGCCGACCTTGCTGCCCAGCTCGAGCTGGTGCGACACCGATGGCGGCAGCGGGCGACCGTCCTCGCCCAGCAGGGCATCGGCCTGGAAACCGGTGTTGCTGGACGCGTAAAGCGACACGCCGGGGCGCGGCTGATAGACCACGCCCAAACGCGGTATCCATCTCGACTGGCGCAGCGCGGGCATTGCCGCACCGGTCAGCTCGTAGGTGGCGTGGCGCACCGTGGCCAGCACATGCCATGACTCGCCGATCGACAGCTGGTCCTGCGCGAACAGCCCGAGCTGGCTCGACCACGATCCGCCCAGCGGACGGGTCTGGACGGCGACGGTGTTCTTCGCCGACGCGAACGGCAGGAACTCGTCCGCCTGCAGGTCGGCGTTGACCGCTGCGCCGGTGACCAGCGTGCTGGGCTGGTTGCCGTTGCCCGTGTGGGTGCGGGCATAGTCCACGCCCAGCAGCACGTCGTGCACCAGCAGGCCCTGTTCGAAACTTGCCGCCAGTTCGTTCTGCAAGGTGGAAAACGCGTCGGAGTAGCGGTAGCTGCTGGCCTGCGCCTCGCTCAGGCCGAAATGCTGGGTGTCGGAGAACGCCCAGGCCTGGCCGCTGCTGCGCTGGCTCACGTACTGTCCGCGGCTGCGCAGGCTCCAGTCGTCGCCCAGCGCCTGCTCGACCATGTAGAACGCACGGCGCGTGCGGAACCGCGCATGGTCGTCGGGGTTGCCCAGCAAGCGGTCGAACGGCGACGCGCTGGCCAGCGACTGCCCGAGCAACACCGTGTGGTCCGCAACCGGCACGCGGTTGTCGACGTATTCCAGGCCGAACAGCCATCGCGTGGTGTCGTCCTGCCAGCCGATGGAGGGCGCGAAGTAGGCGCTGCGCTGGCCCCGATAACCCTGCGCCGTGCGTTCGGCGCGATTGCCGGCGGCGACCCAGCGATAGGTGAGCCGGCCCCGCTCGTCGAGCGGACCGGCCAGGTCCACGCCCAGGCGGCTGCCGTCGCCCTGGCCGGTGGAGAACGTCAGCTCGCGCACCGGTTCGGCCTGCGGCCGCTTCATCACGATGTTCACCGAGCCGCCGAAATTGTTGTCCACCGACGACTCGCCGAGGATCGTCTCCGGGCCCTTCAACACCTCGACCCGCTCGATGCCGATCAGCGGCGGCAGATCCTCGATGCGCGCCACGCCGTTGGGCATGCCGTCGGTGAGGCCGTTGCCGGTGGTGAACCCGCGGATGCGGAACAGCGGCGGGCCGCCGAAGCCATCCACATAGTCCACGCCCGCCACGTGGCGCACCACGTCGGCCACCTCGAACGCCTGGCGGGAATCCATCAGGTCGCGCGTCACGATGCTCACCGACTGCGGCAGGTCGGCCAGCTCCGCGTCGGTGCGGGTGGCGCCCCGCGTGCCGTCGGCCAGGAATCCCCAGTCGCCCAGCACCAGGCCGGAGACCCGCACGGTATCCAGCACCGAGACGATCGGCACATTCGGCTTGGTGCCGCGCAGCGGACTTTCGTACGAGGTCGCCGGGGTGAACTCGCGCTGGTGCACCACCACCGTGCGGCTGCCGATCACCTCGTAGTCCAGGCCGGTGCCCTGAAGCAGGTGGTCCAGCGCCGCTTCCACCTTCAACCTGCCGGAGGTGCCGGTGCTGCGTCGCCCCGCGATCGCCTTGCTGGAGGCGAGTATCTGCACGTCGGCCTGGCGTCCCAGCGCCATCAGCGCATCGGCCAGCGGCTGCGAGGGTATCGAGAAGCTGGTGCGCTCGGCCTTCAGTGTCGGTGCGCCCGAGGCGACGGCAACGCCGGCGAAACCGGTCGCCGCGATCCATGCCAGGCCAACGCCGAACGCACGCTGCATCCGCTTCGCGGACGTCATCGGCAACACCTGCGCCCGTCGCCGCGACGCCATTTACGTTCCGCCATCCTGCCCACCGTGCGTGCGAACCATGGTCGGGAGCGTGGCCGGTGGAAATCGGGCCGGGCCTTCGCCTCGAACATTCCCACCACCCACGCTCCCGGCTCTCAGAGCCTGTGAAGAAAACCACTTCCTGTGGTTTTCTTCTATCGCGAGTCCGGCGCATGTCCGGACTCGCTCACATGAAACAGTCACTTGCGTGACTGCTTCATGCTCGGCCGTCCTTGGCCGACCTGAGAGGTTGTAAAACGCACAACCTCTCAGTGCTTTCCGGTGCCCGAAAGCACCACGTGATCGGCAAACGCGCTCACCTGCACGGGAAAAACATGCGGCAAGGCATCGACCCAACGGCCAATGTTAGTCGTGTTGACGGTGCCGGTGAACCTCAGCTCGCCCAGGCGCGGGTCGGCCAGCTGCACCGGCTGGCGGCTGTAGCGATTGACGTCGGCCAGCACGGTCGACAGCGGTTCGTCGACGAACTCCAGCCGGTGCCGGCGCCACGTCGCCGCGTGTTCCGGCGCGATCGTGCTGACGCTGAGCGCGCCACTGACCGGGTCGTACTCGGCGCGCTGGCCCGCCACCAGATCCAGCCGGCCGGATGGGAGGTTCGTATCGTCCCCGGCACCGTTCGCCGGTGACAGCCGCACCCGTCCTTCGGTCACCGTCACGCTGATCCGCTGGCCGGTACGCCGCACGTTGAATGCGGTGCCGAGATCCTCGATGTGCAGGGGGCCGGCCGTCACCACGAACGGACGCTCGCGGTCATGCGTGACGGTGAAGAACGCCTCGCCGGCGCGCAGGTCGATGTCGCGCCGGTTCTGCGCATAGCGGGTGGTCAGGCTGGAGGCCGCACCGAGTTCGATGGCGGTGCCATCGGGCAACTGGATGGCCCGATCCTCGGCCACCGCGCTGGCGTATTGCTGCGGCAGCGGGGAGTGATCCGGCCCGCCGCGCAGCATCCACCAGCCGCCCAGCAGCGCCACGCCGACCACCGCCGCGGCGGCCGCCAGCGGACGATACGGCCGCTTCGTGGCGCGCGGCGCGAACTCGTCGATCAGCTGCTGGCGCTGGCTGGGCGAGGCGTCGGCAGCCAGTACGCCCAGCGCGTTGAGCTGGGCGAAGGTCTGGGCGTTGCTGGGATCAGCCGCCATCCATGCACCCCAGCGCTCAAGCAGGTCCGGGGACGGTTCGGGATCGCGCAACTGGGTCCACCACAGCGCCGCCGTGCGCGTGGTTTCCTCGTCGAATCCGGTATTGGTGGCCATTACGGCGTCTCCATTGCAAAACAGCGTTCACGGCAGTGCGCCATGGCCCGGCTGACGTGGTAGCGAACCATCCGTTCGCTGAGCTTCATCTCGGTGGCGATCGCGGAAAACTCGCGGCCTTCCAGCACGTGCAGCACGAACGCCTGGCTACATTTGGCCGGCAACTCGCGCAGGGCGGCCTGCACCTTCTTCCATTGCTGGCCGGCCCACAGGTGCTGCTCGGGCAGCGGCGCGGCGTGCAGATCCTCGCTGACGGGCGGGGGCGAGAGGTTGGCGCGCACCACGCGCTTGCGCAGGTAGTCCACCGACTGGTTGATCGCCATGCGGAACAGGAACGCCCGCGGCGTTTCCAGGTGGCCCAGGTCCTTCATGGTCAGCAACTTCACGTAGACCTCCTGCGCGATCTCCTGCGCGTCGCTGCGCGAATTCAGCCGGCACTGCAGCAGGGCCACCAGCGCAGCGTGATGCTCGCGATACAGCGCCGCCACCACCTCGCCATGGGCGGGCGCAGGGTCGAACTGCAGGTCGTCGTGGCGCGAGAGGTGTTCCATGAAACTGTGCGGACCGTCCATCAGGTTACTCATGGCGCGCTTGCGCTCGCCGCGGTTGTCGATTGCAGGCCTAGACGCGCCAGCCGGGCAAAATTGAAATGGCGTCGCCAACAAATGGGTATAGGCTTCACCACTTTCCATGGCAGGCGCCCCGATGAACGCTGTCCACGGCCAGACACCCGGCAAGGTACCGGAAGTCACCCTGCTGTTCTGGATCATCAAGATCGCCGTCACCACGCTGGGCGAAACCGGTGGCGACGCGGTGTCGATGTCGATGAACCTGGGCTACCTCGTGGCGACCGCCATCTTCGCCGCGGTGTTCTTCGTGGCGGTGGGCGTGCAGATCGCCGCCACGCGCTTCCGTCCCTGGGTGTACTGGGCGGCGATCATCGCCACCACCACGGTGGGCACCACCCTGGCGGATTTCGTGACCCGCTCCCTGGGCATCGGCTACGCGGGCGGCAGCACGCTGCTGCTGGTGCTGCTGCTCGCCTCGCTGGCGGTGTGGCACCGCACGACGGGCACGGTGTCGGTCGAATCGGTGAGCACGCCCCGATCCGAGATGTTCTACTGGACCACCATCATGTTCTCGCAGACGCTGGGCACCGCGCTCGGCGACTGGACGGCGGACACCGCCGGCCTGGGTTACCTGGGCGCGGCGCTCATCTTCGGCGGCATGCTGGCTGTGATCGCCGGCGCGCACTTCTGGACCCGGGTCTCCTCCACGCTGCTGTTCTGGGCCGCTTTCGTGCTGACGCGGCCGTTGGGGGCTGTCCTCGGCGACTTCCTGGACAAGCCGCTGGCGTCCGGCGGGCTCGCCTTGAGTCGTTATTCCGCGTCGGCAGTGCTGCTGGTCTTCGTGGGGGTCTGCGTCATGTTTTCAGGCAAGAGGGCGGCTGGCGCGAGTCATTGAGGATGAGGGTTCGCGTTGTGAAGGCGGATTTCATCGGGACTCGTATTTTCGAATTTTGAAGCAAGAGCTTTCGTCTGCCTGCGGCAGCCGGGCGGCCTTTCCCTGCGGACCAAAATGAACCGACGTTTCCACGTGGCACATGGCTTTCGTCAGCTGAGTGGTGTCGTTCGAGCGCGAAAGATCGCCGAGCCTCGCTCATAAGGCGGCTTGCGCACACCGCGAACGTGCAGCTGTTATCACCATCCATCGTGGGAGATAAGACATAGCACCTCGATTTGTGAGATATGCAAAGTCACCCCAGTCGTCCGAGCCGCTCACGTCATCCCTCAAGCCCTCGCCAAACCGGACAATCTGCTCGCTTGACGCGTTTCCTTCGAAAGCTGAACATCCATTGCATATGCCTCGATATGGGGTCTACTAAGCGTTAGGTGGCACGTGAGATTGCTCAGCAAATTCACACAATTCTCTACTGCGCTTCTGCTTTTGCTGGGCATCTCCGCCTGCAATTCCGTACCAACTATCGACGGCAGTTCCGACGCTGCGTTCGATCGTAGTCATGCTCGGCTCGTCGAATCCATTTCACCGCAAGACCGCATGCGCCTGAGCTTGGCAGAGGCTATCGTGCTAACCCCATTTGGCTGCGCCACCTCCAAACCAGTTCCTGGGCAGCTTTTCCTAACCAAGACCCTTGGCGGTCAAACCAACATCACATCGTGCCGCAAAGAGCTTGATGGGCTGTCATTCAAAGACATCATGAGTCGCGCGTATCCTAAGTAACTTCGCTTGTGGTTACTGCACGTTGGTGCCACCTAACCACTCCCTAGGAGACTTTCCGTCAACTCCCGGCGCATAGTGCTTTTGCCCTGAGCTTTCGGGCCACTGCTGGTCATCATGTTGTCTTCGGTATTGCGTCGTGCGTGTCAATGCTTCACGGGTTCAACGATTGTCAGACTGCATTTCCCTAGACGGTCTTGTTGAGTCGATGTCGCTGACTCGGACCTTTGTATAAACCGCACCCGAAGACCTCTTTCGTTCATCGGACTGTCCGGAGCTCGGGGATCAGCCGAGACACCGTTTGGACGTCCATCTGGTTAGTCAGGTTCTCTCCGGGGTGGTCTGACCTGTTGTTTACCGTATCGCGCTGACGTTGAAACGAAACGTTTCTCTAGGCGGTGTGGGCCGCCTGCGTGTGTTGATGCATCGGATGATTGAGGCACGCGTGTGGGTCGTAGTCCACGTCGTGTGCCAGCATCGCCCAGATCTGCCGGGCATGTTTGTTGGCAATGGCCACGATCACCTTGCCGAAAGGCATGCGGCCATCGAGGGTGCGTATCCACAGCTGTTCGGGCGTGGCCTTCTCGGTGGCCACCGCCTTGGCTCGCTGCAGACTACTGCGGGCGCCCTGGATCAGTAGCGTGCGCAGGTACGCATCGCCGCGGCAGCTGATTTCACCCAGTTGCGTATGCCCGCCGCTGGAATGCTGCGTGGGCACCAACCCGATCCACGCCGACATCTGGCGACCCTGTTTGAACTCGCGGGCGTTGCCGACCGTGGCCACCACCGCATCGGCGGTGAGCGCACCGATGCCGATGACCGCACTCACGCGGACACACCGTTCATCCGCCAGCGCGTGTGCCTCGATGCGTGCCGTGCACGCGTCGAGGCGCAGGCGCAACTGTTTCCAGTGGTCCGCAAGATCACGCAGCAGTTCCTTGAACTCCCCCGGCAACCCGGCCTGCGCATCCAGGTCAGCCAGCAGCCGACGCAGCGCCACGTCGCCCTGCGCCACGATCACGCCGAACTCGGCGAGCAGGCCGCGTACCCGGTTGCCGACGGCCAGCGACTCGACCTTGTAACCCTCGCGTACCCGATGCCAGGACAGCCGCACCTGCTGGTCGATCGACTTCACCGGGACGAAGCGCATGTTGCCTTGGCGCGCTGCCGTGGCGATCGCTTCGGCGTCGTTGTGATCGTTCTTGCTGCGCGCGCTCTTGCGGTACGGCGTGACAAATTGCGCGGCCATGATCCGAGGCTGCAGGCCGTACTCCAGGCAGCGCCGCGCCCAGTGGTGTGCGCCGCTGCAGGCCTCCATCGCCACCACCGTGCCGGCTGGCAGCTGTGCCAGCCACAGGGCAAACGGCCCGCGCCGCAGGTCCTGCCGCTTCAACACATGTCCAATGCCATCCACCTCACACGCCGAAAACAGGACTTTCGCCAAATCCACGCCGATGGTTATAGTGCTCATGGAGACTTCCTCTTCTGCTGACGGTAGTGTCGCAACTCCATCATGGCCCTCGAGGCCGAAAGGGGAGGAAGTCTCTTTTTACTCGTTCAAGGCGGACGGCTTCGCCGCCGCTCAATTCCAGCGTTAGGACTCAGATGACGCTTCTCAGCTTCTTTAAGAAAGAGCCTCCCGCTCTCCTGAAGGTCTTCGTGGATGGCGCTCCACTTTGCACAGTCACAAGTGACAGCCTGCCTTGCGAGCTGGCGCCAGCTGCGGCTGTTCGACCTGATTCCGAGGTTCTATTCCTCGCAGCCGATGGCACCGAGCACAGACACTCACTTGGCGGAGCTCAAGGCTGGGCCCACTTTTCTGTACGTGTGCACAGAAACCTGGCGTGCCAGTCAGACTGCGTCGTCACTAGCTCGCCGCAGTTCGACGCAGACGCTTTCAGCCGGGGTGAGGCTCTTGGAGTCCGCTTTCAGCCCTTCTTTCTGCCTGGCGGCAACGTTACAAATTCGGAGCTTAGGGGTAAGGGTCTTTTCGCACGCGGCTTGCACTTTAATGGCAGGGTTACTCCCGGCAACATTCTTCTCTCGTGCGAGTGTGACTGCTGTCACCGTAGCTTTCTTATAAGGTCGTATCACGCCGGCTTTAGCAATTCTGGCTACTTCTATTCGGGGTCTGGCAAGTACACCCTCACCGTGTCTTCGTATGTGGCGGGAGCGCCGGCAGCCCTCGCTGAGCCGGAGCCTGCTGGGCTAGCCGCACTTGAGGCACGTCTGCCAGAGGCGCCAGACGGCTCACGCTTTGCTTACCTAAATCCATTCCGCTGTCCCTGTTGCAGTGCCCCCTACATCGACTTTGCTGCTCATCCCGGGTCGCGGGCCAGCGAGTACTATGGCAACTACTTTGCTGGGTCCGAGTTGCTCCGGTATGAGCCAGCTGAGTCCTAACAATTCCGTAAGAGACTTCCCGTCAACCCCAACCGCATGAGGCTTTTGCCCCGAGCTTTCGGGCCACTGCTGGTGAGGGCATTGTTCTGCATGTGCGTACTGCGTATCAGTGCTGCGCGGATTCAACGAGTATCAGGCTGCATTTCGGTCCCGCAAGGGGATTTCCTTCGGTCATAACCGGTCTTGTTGAGTCGGTTTCGCTGACTCGGACCTCGGTATAAACCGCACCCAAAGACCTCTTTCGTTGATCGGACTGTCCGGTGTGCGGGGATCAGCCGTTACACCGTTTGGACGTCCATCTGGTTAGTCAGGTTCTCTCTGGGCCGGCCTGAATTGTTGTCTACCACTTCGCACTGACGTTGGAACGAAACCCTGTGGCTACACGGCGTTGGTCGCGTGGTGTTTCTGGTGCATGGGATGGCGGAGGCAGGCGTGCGGATCGGAGTCCACCTCGTGCGCCAGCATCGCCAGGATCTGCCTGGCGTGTTTGTTGGCGATAGCCACGATCACCTTGCCGAACGGCATGCGCCCATCGAGGAGAGGCTGAACGACGGGGCAAGGCTATTCCTGATCAACGTCATGCCCGCGTGGCACGTGGCTCTTGGAATGGGTCATGGGGCGTGGCTGTGGGTGGGCATGTCGAAGCCCGCCGGCCGCCATCCGCTTCGATGATGAGCATCACGAAACAGCCGCACCTCACGCCTGCCCATCCACCCGCAACACCAGCTTCCCCCGATGGCTCCCGTCGAACAGGCGGTTGAGCACCACGGGTGCATTCTCCAGGCCTTCGGCCACGGTCTCTTCGGTCTTCAACTTGCCCTCGCGAATCCATCCGGTGATCGCACCCACCGCTTCTCTGGTCCTGGTGTAGTCCAGCACCAGGAAGCCGCGCACGCTGAGGCGTTTCATGATGACGGGGCTGAAGTCGTCGCCGGGGCGTTCGGCGCTGTTGTAGCCCGAGATCATGCCGCACAGCGCCACGCGGCCGCCGATCACCATCCGCGACAGCACCGCGCGCATCACCTCGCCGCCCACGTTTTCGAAGTTCACGTGGACGCCGTCGGGCGTGACGGCCTTGAGCTGCTGCTTGAAGTCGGCGGACTTGTAGTCGACGGCGGCATCGAAGCCGAGGTGGTCGACGAGGTGGCGGCATTTGTCGGCGCCGCCGGCGATGCCGACCACGCGGGCGCCCATGATCCTGCCGATCTGGCCGGCGATGGAGCCGACCGAGCCGGCGGCGGCGGAGACGACCAGGGTTTCGCCGGCCTGCACGGGGGCGATGTCGGTGAGGCCGTAGTAGGCGGTGACGCCGCTCATGCCGGCTGCGCCCAGCAGGGTGGGCAGCGGGATGCCGGGATCGGCGGGCAGGCGCACGTAGCCCCTGGCGTCTTCGTGCAGCACGAGATAGTCCTGCCAGCCGGTGACGCCCTGAACCAGGTCGCCTTCGGCGTAGTGCGCGGAGCGCGAAGCGACCACGCGCCCCAGGCCGAGCGCGCGCATCACTTCACCGATGGCCACCGGCGGCAGGTATTGGGGAATGTCGCGCATCCACACACGGTTGGTCGGGTCCATCGAGAGGTACAGCACGCGCACCAGTACCTCGCCGTCTTCGAGTTCGGGTACGGCTTGCTCGACCAGCTCGAAGTCGTCGCGCGAGACCAGGCCTTCGGGGCGGGTTTTCAGGCGCAGCTGGCGATTGATCAGGGACATGGTTTGCCTCCAGGCAGGTGTCAGACCGAAAGATAGCCGCCATCGACGTTGATCGCCGCGCCGGTGGTGTAGGAGGCGGCGGCCGAAGCCAGGTAGAGTGCCGCGCCGGCCATTTCGGACGGTTGCGCCACCCGGCGCATCGGCACGTGGGCCAGCGCCTGCTTGAGGATAGCCGGGGTGTTGACCAGCACCGAGGCGAACTTCGTGTCGGTGAGCCCGGGCAGCAGGGCGTTGCAGCGCACGCCGGATTCGGCGCATTCCGCCGCGAACGCCCTGGTCATCGAGATCACCGCGGCCTTGGTGATCGAGTAGATGCCTTGCTGGAAGCCCGGCACCACGCCGTTGACCGAGGCCACGTTGATGATCGAGCCGCTGCCATGCCTTGCCATCAGCTTCGCGCCATGGCTGGACATGTAGAAATAGCCGCGGATGTTCACGTCCACGGTCTTCTGGAAGATGGCGGGGTCGGTCTCGGTGATCGGCCCGAAGTGGGGGTTGGTGGCGGCGTTGTTGACCAGCACGTCGAGCCGGCCATGGCTGGCTTCGAGATGCGCGAACAGCGCAGTGATCTGTTCCATTTCGCCGATATGACAGGCCAGCGCCTCGGCCGAGCCACCCGCGGCGACGATTTCGTCGACCACGCGCTGGCAGTCGACCTGCTTGCGACTGGAGACGATCACGTGCGCGCCCTGGGCGGCGAACAGTCGGGCAATCTCGGCGCCGATACCGCGGCTGGCACCCGTGACGAGGGCGATCTTGCCGGAGAGGTCGAACAGCTGGCTGGTGCTCATCGAGGCGTTCCGCTGGGATGGAGAGGTCATGCGTGGCGTTGACGCCGCCTCGCTGCGTTTTCGATTGTGGCGCATCGACGCGTCCCGGCGTGCACCTTCGCCATCGTCGCGTGCTGCGCTCGCTCAGGGCGACGTGGCTGCGCGGGCCGCCGAGGCCTTTGCCTGTTGCCGGATGAAGCGAACGCTGTCTTCCAGTGCGCTCGACTTCCCGCGGAACGGACGGGACAGCGACAGCAGGATCGCGGCGTGGCCGATGCCCGGATACAGCTTCACCTCGGCCGGCTCATCGTGGCGCTGCATGGCTGCGGCAAGCGAGGTCGCATTGTGCGGCCACACCACCTTGTCGTCGCCGCCCTGCAACAGCAGCATCGGCGGCTCGTCACCGTCGACCTGGTGCACCGGCTGGGAGCGCAATTGCGCGACGTGGGTGGTGCCGAACATGTCGATGAAGTCCGGATTCTCCAGCGGCAGGAAGTCGTACGGGCCGGCCAGGCCGATGAAGCCATCCAGTTGCCGCGGCTGCATGCCGACGCCGGACAGCCACTGCGTATCGGTGGCCAGCAGCGCACCGATGTGGGCACCTGCGGAGTGGCCCATCAGGAACAGCGAGGCGGGGTCGCCACCGTATTCGCCGGCGTGCGCGTGCGCCCAGGCCACGGCGTGCGCTGCGTCCTGCATGAAGCCATCCAGGCGCACCGCGGGCCACAGGCGGTAATCGGGAATCACCACCACCATGCCCTTGCTGGCCAGCGCTTCGCCGGCCCAGCGATACCATGCACGCTTGCCCGACTTCCAGCTGCCACCGTAGAAGAACACGACCACCGGCGCGTGGCGGCTGTCGCGCGGGCGATAGATGTCCAGCGCCAGCCGGTGAGCGGGAGCGTAGATCACGTCGCGCTGAACCACCACGTCGTGCCTGCCCGTCGTGGCATTGAGGCTGCGGAACAGCGCCGCCTGGCAGCCACTGAGCAGGCCGCCGCCGAGCAGCAGCAGGAGGGTGGCGAACACGGTGCGGCGCGGGGCGTGACCGGCGTCTTTCGGTGGCATGGGGTTCCTTTGCGACGGTGATCCGGGGGCGTCAACCCCGTGATTCGCCGAGCTGCGTTGCATGGATGTGGGGTCGCGTGCACAGGTGTACGTGCCATGGCCGCCAGAAGATGCAGGCGTCGATGTATGCCTGACGTGTTCCACCTACACTGTGCCGGCCAGCAGGCACACAGGGAGAGAAGCATGCGTCGTCGAATGCCGGGGTTGTCGGGTTTCGTGTGGCCGATCGCGTTGTCGTTGTTGCTGCTGGCCGCGCCAGTGCCGGCGCAGGACATTCCGCCGGCACTGGGCGACTGGCAGGGTTGGGTGCTGCACGACGTGCCGCAGCATGGCTGTCCGTTTCTTGCCGGCCAGACGCCGGGCTCGGACAACCGGCAATGCGCCTGGCCGGGCCGGATGAGCCTCGAGGCCGGCAAGGACGGCGGTCACTTCACCCTCGACGTGCATGTCGATGCGCCGAGCTGGGTGGCGCTGCCGGGCGATGCGAAGAACTGGCCGCAGCAGGTCATGCTCGACCGGCAGCCTGCCACGGTCCTGCAGCGCAACGACCAGCCGATGCTGTGGCTGACCCCGGGCGAACACCAGTTGAGCGGCAGTCTGCCGTGGAACGCGCGACCGGCGCGGCTGCGGGTGCCGCAGTCGATCGGGCTGGTTACGCTGAAGGTGGATGGCGCGGCGGTGAGCCGCATCGAGCGCAACGGCGAGCAGTTGACCCTGGGCGAGGCCGCCGCTGCGCAGCGCGCCGCCGACGCACTTTCCCTGCGCGTCTATCGCCGGCTTGAGGATGGCCTGCCGGGCACCCTGCTGACGCAGCTGCAGTTCAACGTCACCGGCAGCGCCCGCGAGCAGAGCCTGGGCCCGGTGCTGCCTGACGGCTTCGTGGCCACCTCCCTGTTCGGAGAGCTGCCGTCCCGGCTGGACAACGACGGCCAGTTGCGCGTGCAGCTGCGCCCGGGCCAGTGGACGATCACGCTGGCCGCGCGCAGCGCCGCGCCGCTGTCCCGCATCGCGCTGAAGCTGCCGGCCGCACCGTGGCCGCGGCAGGAAGTGTGGAGCTATGTCGATGCTCCGGCGCTGCGCAGCACGCGTGTCGAAGGCAACGCCACCGATGCCGCCCAGGCCGGCGTGCCCGCCCAGTGGAGCCAGCTGCCGGCCTTCGTGCTGGATGATCATGCCGGCCTGGCGATCGAGCAGGGCACCCGCGGCGACGAGGGCGGCAAGGGCGACCAGCTGCACCTGCAGCGTCAGCTCTGGCTCGACTTCGACGGCGGCGGGCTCAGCATCGTCGACCATCTCGGCGGCGAGCTGCGTCATCGGCAGCGTCTGGATGTGGCGGCGCCGTGGCAATTGCAGCGGGCCAGCCAGGATGACGAGCCGCTGCTGATCAGCCGGAGCGGGCAGGGCCGCAGCGGCGTCGAGCTGCGCGAGCAGGACATCGACCTCGGCGCCGGCCTGCGCCTGCCCATGCATGGCGGCCGCATTCCCACGGCCGGCTGGCAGGTGCCGCTGGAAGACATCGATGCCACCTTGCACCTGCCGCACGGTTACCGCCTGCTGGGTGCGATCGGTGCGGATCGTTCGCCCGATTCGTGGGTGGCGCAATGGGATCTGCTCGACCTGTTCGTGGTGGCCGTGATCGCGCTGCTGGCGGGACGCCTGCTGGGCTGGCCGTGGGCGCTGCTGGCCGCCGGTTTCCTGGCCCTGGCGCGGCATGAGGTGGGCGTGCCGCTGTGGACGCTGGCCACGGCACTGGCGCTTGGCCTGCTGCTGGCGGCGCTGCCCGAAGGGCGCCTGCGCCGCACGGCGCGCTTCGGCGCGCTGGCCGGGTTTGCGCTGGCGGTACTGTGGGCGCTGCCGTTCGCGGCGGCGCAGTTGCAGTACGCGCTGCATCCCCAGCTGGAGGGCGGACAACAGGGTGCGGTGATGGCGAGGTTCGAGCCGGCGGGTCAGCCGCCGCCGAAGATCGTCGCGCAAGCGGCACCGCCGCCGACCGAAGAAGCCTACGCGAACGCGTCGATGCCCCCGCCCATGCCAGCGGCTGACGCGCGCAGTTCGTCGGCTCGCGGGGTGGTGTCGGGAAAGACGGCGGCGGCCCTGAGTGCCATTGCCGTGGAGGCGTCGGCGGTGCAGGACCTCGGTGGAAGCCTGGCCGCCGTCCGCGACGATCTGGATGCCCGCAACGTGGTGCAGGCCGGCGCCGGCATGCCGTCCTGGAACCAGGGCAACAACTACCGGCTTGGCTGGTCCGGGCCGGTGACGGCGGAGCAGACCACGCGCCTGCTGATCGTGCCGTCGTGGCTGGTGCGCCTGCTGCGGGTGGTGATGGTGGGCTTGCTGGCCGCGTTGCTGGGTCGCCTGGTGCCGAGGTTGCTGCCCGCTTCGCGCATCTCCTGGCCGGGCGGGCGTCGCGGCGCGAGCGTGGTCGGCGCGGCGCTGTTCGTGGCCTTGCTGCTGCCGACGGGCAGCCGGGCGCAGAGTCTGCCGGACGCGCCGCTGCTGGAGCAGTTGCGTAACCGGCTCACCGAGGCGCCCCCCTGTGCGCCGGCCTGCGCCGCGGTGGCTCAGGCGCAGCTGCAAGTCAATGGCGACGTGTTGGATGTCGCCCTGGAAATCCATGTCGGGGCGGCGGTGGCGCTGCCCCTGCCGCAAGCCGATGACGCGCTGCAGCTGTTCGAGGTCAGCGTGGATGGCCATGCCGATGCGCCGATCGTGCGTCGTGGCGACCGGCTGCTGTTGCGGCTGGATCGCGGCGTGCACCGGGTCGGCCTGCGCTACCGCATCGGCAGCGCGGACACCGCGAGCCTCCGTTTCGACCTGCGCCCGCAACGCGTGAGCTTCGACGGCCAGGGCTGGTTGCTGGATGGCGTCAGTGACGGCCGCGCGTTGGGCGACAGCATCGCCCTGCATCGGGTGCGCGCCGGCAACGACGGCGGCAGCGTCGCGGCGGTGCAGAGCTTTCCACCTTACGTGCGGCTGATCCGCACGCTGGAGCTGGGTGTGGACTGGACGGTGACCAACGAAGTCCAGCGCATCGCGCCGCGCGAGGGCGGCTTCAGCATCAGCATTCCGCTGCTGCCCGGCGAGCATCCGGTGGGCGACGACGTGCTGGTGAAGGACGGTCGCATCAACATCACCTTCAATGCCAGCAGCGGCGCGGTGACCTGGCGCAGTCGCCTGGATCACGTTGCCAGCTTGGTGTTGAAGGCGCCCGCATTGGGCGAACGTGCCGAGGCATGGCAGATCCAGGCGGCGCCGATGTGGCATGTCGAGGCGAAGGGCGTGCCAACCAGCGCCAGTGACGACGGCCTGCTGTTCCAGCCGCTGCCGGGCGAGACCCTGCAACTGGCATTCACCCAGCCGCAGGCGATCGCCGGCGACAGCCTGGCCTTCGATCGGGTGCAAGTGACCACGGTGGCCGGCGAACGCGCCAGCGAAACCACACTGGAACTGCATGCGCGCAGCACCCGCGGCGGCGAGCACGCGATCGACCTGCCGGCCGGCGCCGAATTGCTGGACGCGAACCGCGATGGCGAGTCGATCAACCTGGCGGTCCGCGACGGCAAGCTCGGCCTGCCCCTGTTGCCGGGCGAGCACGACTACACGCTGCGCCTGCGCGAGCCGCGTGGGGTGGCCGCGCGCACGCGCACGCCGACGTTCGCGCTGCACGCGCCGGTGGCCAACATCGGTCTCGACCTGCAGTTGCCGCAGGACCGCTGGGTGCTGTGGACATGGGGGCCGACCACCGGTCCGGCCGTGTTGTACTGGTCGCAGCTGGTCGTGCTGCTGCTCGCCGCGTGGCTGCTGGCCCGCTTCGCGCCGACGCCGCTGCGCTTCCGCCACTGGCTGCTGCTGGGGCTGGGCTTCTCCGCATTCGCCTGGAGCGCCTATGCGCTGGTCGTGCTGTGGCTGATCCTGCTGGGCCTGCGCGCCCGCCACGCGCCCGCGGAGAACGCGGACAGCACGCGCTTCAACCTGTTGCAGGTCGGCCTGGCGGCACTCACCGTGCTGGCCCTGCTGGTGTTGATCGCCGCGGTGCCCAAGGGGCTTCTTGGACTGCCCGACATGCATGTGGTGGGCAACGGCTCGGCTGCCGCAAGCCTGCGCTGGTTCGCCGACCAGAGCGCCGGCCTGCTGCCGGGCGGTGGCGTGTTCAGCGTGTCGTTGTGGTTCTACAAGCTGGCAATGCTCATCTGGGCGCTGTGGCTGGCCAATGCCCTGATCGGCTGGTTGCAGTGGGCGTTCAAGTCGTGGACGCACGGCGGCTACTGGCGCAAGCCGTTGCCGAAGCCGGGCGCGACGCCGCCACAGCTGCCACCGAACAGTTCGGAGCCGCCGCATGCCTGATGTACGCCATGCGCTGATGGCCGCGACCGCACGGCTCGGCGAGCGCGCCGACGCCGAACTGCTGCTGCTGCACGCGCTGCAGCAGGAACGCAGCTGGCTGTTCACCCACGCCGACGACGAGCTGGCGATGGACGTCCAGACGGCTTTTCAACAGCTGGTCGCGCGGCGCGAAGCAGGCGAGCCGGTGGCCTACCTCACCGGCCGCCGGGGCTTCTGGACGCTGGACCTCGAAGTGACCCCGGCCACCCTGATCCCGCGCCCGGAGACGGAACTGCTGGTCGAGCTCGCCCTTCAGCAACTTCCCGACAGGGCGCCCGTCGACGTGGTCGACCTGGGCACCGGCAGCGGCGCGATCGCGCTGGCGATCGCCAGCGAACGGCCGCAGGCACGAGTGATCGGCACCGACGCCAGCGTCGCCGCGCTGGCGGTGGCAAGGCGCAACGCGCAACGCCACCACCTCGACAACGTCACCTTCGTGCATGGTGACTGGCTGGCACCATTGGCCGGCCAGCAGTTCGACCTGATCGTCTCCAACCCGCCGTACATCGAAGCCGCCGACCCGCACCTGGTGCAAGGCGACCTGCGCCACGAGCCGGCCAGCGCACTGGCCTCGGGCGACGACGGCCTCGACGACATCCGCCGCATCCTCGTCGACGCCCACCACCACCTGCGCCCCGGCGGCCGGCTGCTGTTCGAGCATGGCTGGAACCAGGGTGAAGCGGTGCGCGGGTTGCTGGCCCAGGCCGGCTATGCCGACGTGTTCACGGCGCAGGATCTGGAGCTGCGTGATCGGATCAGCGGCGGCAGGGTGTGAGTCAGCCGGTCGCCTGATTCGGGTGGTGGTGAATGCGGAACCCTGACGGGCCAAGCCAGCTGATCGTGCGATAGGCGGCGGTGAGGGTGTTCCGTTCGCGATAGAGGCGAAGCAATTCGGCCGGACTCCAGCCCGCGCCTTCCGCGAACAGACCGTCCAGCCCGATCAATGCATCGGCAAGTTGCTTCCTGTCGGGGTCGTCCGTGATGGGCCTCTCCCAGCGTGGCGACACCGCGACAACGCCACGTACGCGCAACGCGGGTTCGATTGCCGGGCTACGGCAAACAAGCGCAGCCACATGGCCGGCAAGGTCGAGCACCACGACTTCATGGTCTGGCATGGTGTTCATGGAGATCTCGTGGGGCGGGTCATGGTCATTCGTCTACTTGTAAGGCGACCAGTCGAACGGCGGTGCGTCCCAGGCTCTGCCCTGTATCAGATCGGCAAGCGTCGTCTCGAACTCCAGCCGCAGGATCGATGCAGCGTCGCGACAGAATTCAGCGATCGTGTGCTCGGGGTTGGCGTTGGTGAGCGGTGGCACGATATCTTATTTGTCGCACCGGGCCAGATGATCGTTCACGAAGAAGCCATCTCCATTGCGCGAGTCGACAAACACGGAAAGACGGTCGGCATGGGTCGGCATTGCGGGCGAGAAGTGAATGCGCAGCTCCCTGTCGGCCGCGCTCGATACGTACCGGATGACCAATTGATCGCCAAGCAGGGTGGAATGAGCCAACTCATCCGGAAGCCGTGCGTATCCCCAGCGTGTCATGAATGACAGGCAGGCATGCAGCGCCCGCGAGACCTCCTCGAACTTCGTCATCGCGGCACCCCGTGCATTATTCGACATGCTTGAAATCGAAGTCCGCCTGCATGAGCGCATTGGCGAACTCGGCATCCGAAGACTCCAGCTCCCTGGCCGCCATCAGGCCGATATCCACCCATCCGCGATCCGCGGCAAGCGGAAGACACCGGTAGCCAAGTTCCGCGATCATGCGGCTCAGCTGCTCGCCGGCATGGATATGAACCCCATAATCGGGGCTTCTTGCCAGGCGATCGGCAAGCATGTCCAGCGCATGCCTGGCCGAAGCCAGCGCCTCGCTGCGATCAATCATGGGTGCATCCAAGGCGTTGCCCCATGTGGCGGCGAGTCATCGGGAAATGACAGGCCTGTCCCGTCGTCATCGCTGATGAAGCCGCATGTCGCCAGGTTGTGCGGCGTCCCTGGTGAACGCCAGTAGCGCAGCGATGGCACTTCGGATTCGATGCGTTGCCTGGCCAGCGCGGACAGCTCCCTCTCCATGTGTACGACCTGGCAGGTTCTGCTCCATCCTTCGGAAATTTCGGCCAGGATGTTGCCTTCCTCGATGGCGATTTCCACAGCACGAAGGACAGGGGCAGAGGTTATCAATGCCATGCTGGTCTTCATGTCGTTCGGCTCGACTGGCTGGGAATCATGTCGATGGCTTCCATGTCAATTCCATCAGGCTCCAAGAGGACGGGTCGTAGCAGGCCTCGTAAAGCGGCGAGGCATCGTATGGCTTTCTGGGCAGTCTACGGTGCACGTGGATATTCAGTGCCACTTCCCCGGCGTGCACGCTGATGGCATCAAACCAGAACCTGTCTCCCGCCATAGAATATCTTGAGGTGCCGTAAGGATTGATGATGCGTCGAAGGACTTCGTTCGTCGGATCGAGGACCATGACGTTGCCGGAACCATACGTGTCGTGGTCCTGCAGCACGACGATGCCGCTGCCATCGGGAAGCGCGCGAGCAGTCATCGTCTCGCCCAACGCAGTTCTCCAGGTTCGAACTGGCTGGTGAGCGGCAAGCTCTGCTTGCCGGCGATGATGCGCTCAATCAAGGAGGAGCAACTCACGGTGAATTCCATACGGATCGTCCGGCGGTACATCTTGCTTGATGGTCTGACGAACCAGCCTTGCCTCGCCATGCGCACGAACTAGCGGGGGCGTGCCCTATGTCACAGGTTTCCACTCGATCTTTTTCAAGTCCCATGTCGATGGGTCGTAACTTGCTTCATAGATGGGTGCAGCATCATAGGGCTTCCCCGGTAGTTTGCGGTGCACCTGAATGTGCAAGATGGCATCGTCACCGCTTGCCGTGACGCCATAGAACGAAAATTCGTCGCCTGCCGTGAAGAATTTTGAGCTTCGGTAGGGATTGGCAATGCGTCGAAGCAGTTCGTTCTTGGCATTCAGGACGACAACGTTATCGGAACCATAGTGCTCTTCACTCTGGAGAACGGCGATGCTGCTGCCATCGGGCATGAGACACGCAGTCAAAGTGTCGTCGCCGTCGATCAAGCGCGTGAACGCACGGCCGCCGCTCTTCCACGCGTAGGCTCTCGGGTGGAACTCGGGGTCATTGATTTGCTGCAGCACCGGCACATCGGGAAGGTACTTGCCGACTCCAGTCCTGATGCCGTTGTTCAAGATGAAGACAAAATTCTGGATCATGGGATGGATATACCTTGTGCCGGAGGAGCGCATCGGCCCCTGTTCCTTCGGGGCCACCGCATTTCCCGTGTGCGCGTGAAAGTCCGCCGTGCAATTACAAGCCGAGGCTGTCCAGCAGCTTTCTTTCTTCGATCTGGTACGCATGACGGAATGGACCACTTTCGTCGAGCATCTCCCGGCTGAATTTGAGGACAAAGTCGAATACCTGTCGAACCTCACGTTCCACATGGAGGCGAATGAGCTTGACCTGATCTTCGCCCTCCAGCTCCGCCGAACTAGTTTTCCTGATTCCGTCGAACACGCTGGCGTCAGCGCGGAATGCCTCTCCGGCAAGTATTTTCCTGGACAGGCCTATCTCGAACTTCCTGCCCGAGCTGTCGCTGAGGTGTGCGGCCAGCGACGGGAGGTAATGCCTTTCGGTCTGGAAGGTCAGCGAGCAGGCGCTATTCGCGAGAACCAACTCGTACTCCGCATCCCGATCAAGACCGAGATCGAGCTCGCGAAATTCGAGGAGCAAAGCCTTGATGGTCGAGCCGTAGGGGTCAATCATTTCGATCTGTTGCCTGCGTCATGTCCGGATCGCCATGCAGAGGGTTCGATGAGGTACCGCTACTCCGTTCACGCCAGCTCCAGGACGTTTCCGGCCCTCTCAAAGTCGCTGCGCACCCCGGAAATGACGGCGTCCAGTTCAGGACTGCTGATCTTCAGCCCGCGGGGTGATCCCAGTATTTGATTTCATGCGTGTAGATGGCAAATCCGATCTTTCCACCGGGCGGAAAGAACATTTCGCCGGGAATGGTCAGAGACCTGCCGTTGACTTCGACGCTCATGTGACTGCGAGTCACCTCCCTGATCACTGCTGGTCTCCTGACCTGACGTGCTTGCTTTCTTTGCAGCACGAAACTTCGACGATGGGGCCGTGTCGAGGGATGTTTGTCGCAAGCTTGAGGTCACATGCGCGCGTCCATGATGCAACGGCCGATCCGCAGAAATTTCTCCTCTTCGGTCAGCGACTCCCAAAGCGAATGAGTCACCGGGGTTACCTCCATATCCACAAATAGCGCCGGCTGAGCCGCTTCCCAGGCGCGCATGGAGGAGGAAGAACACACTGGGCACGATGGATGCCGACCGATCCGGAACGGCCTGCCACCCTCGTCCGGATCGCAAGCGACCTGCCCATAGATGTCTCGCAGCAGTTCCGCACGCCTGGTTGCCTTCATCTCGACGCCGGATTGCCGGGCAATGAGGTCATCGACCTCCTTGCAGGTGGGATCGACGAGCGCATTCAGATAGGCCATCGACGCTCCTGTTCCACTACGGAGAAGAAATTCCGCGTAGGACGCGAGTGGCAACGCCGGAGCCTGGAAGGGATGGCCCCAAGGTTCGCATTGGTGATCGAAGATTTGCAGTCGCATGATCCGGCTAGCCATGCCTTGCCGCCACGGCGTCAACAACGGACTGCCATGGGCAGCTTTGCGAAGGAGGGCTCCAAGCCTCCGGTGCGCACCCCAACGCCATGGGGTCGACAGGTATGAGCCACCAGTGGCGTCCTATTGACGATACATCCATACCAGGCACGAGTCGGTCTGCTGTGGAATGATTCTTTCCGGAGTAATGTCTGTGGGGATTTCGGTGCCGTCAGAAAACCTGCACCACTGAACATTATTTACAAAGCGATCGTAAGTCTGCTTCCCGCAGTTCGGGCATGGCGGCAGGCTTCCCAGAAATCTTTTCAGATTGTTCTCGTAATAGGATCGATACCCGGCACCATGATCAGGAACCTTGTCGGGCTTGGGTTCGCCCAGGACGCGGTCCACCCGAGGATCTGTCCACAGGATCGTGTGGCAATGTCCGCACTGGGCACCAATGACGGCTGCTTGTGCCCAGGTGAAAAAGACGAGTCCATGTACTTCCCGGTCCCTGACGAGGGCAGGCTCGACGCCAGCATCTCTGGCGCTGATTTGAATGATCCTGGTCATCGTCCCCACGCCTTCGGCAACCTGGCCTCAACCGTTGTCTCTACGGCGTTGGCAGGAAAGTATCACCTCGTAAGCATCTTTCTCGCTTCCCTGGGCCTTTGCTGCTTCGGCGCGGGTGATCGGGCGAGTTCAATTCTGAAGTGCACCACCCCCAGCGGTAGAGCGGCGCAGGTGCGGTAGCCTGCACAGCTTCACCGCCAAGTGGAACTGCACATGAGCAACACACACCTGAGCCAAGACGAACGCTATCAGATTCAGCATTTCCATGGGGGCGGCTTTTCAGCTCGAGAGATCGGCGCGGAGTTGAAGCGCGCGGCGACGACAATCAGTCGCGAGCTTCGACGCAACTCGAGCGAGGCGGCCAAGTATTACGCGCGGGCTGCACAGCGACAGGGCGCCAAGCGCCGGCGTGCGGCGAGCGCGCAACCTCGGATCGGACCGGAGCAGTGGGCCACCGTGGAGGCACGGCTGACAGTCGAGCAATGGAGCCCTGCGCAGATTGCCAGCGAGGTGTCCATCAGCCACGAACGCATCTATCAGCACATTGCTGTCGATCGTCAGCGGGGTGGCAAGTTGTGGCTACATCTGCGCTGCCGCAAGCAACGCCGCCGCCGTCATCGCTGTGGCACTCCGCGGCAGCGTCAACGCCTCCACGGGCGGCGCATCGCCGAGCGGCCGGCTATCGTGGAGAGCCGCAAGCGGGTGGGTGACTGGGAAGGCGACACCATCGTGGGCAAGGGGCTTGCGCGGGTCGTGACGCTGGTCGACCGCAAGTCCGGCCTGCTGCGCATGCGGCTCGTACCCAACGGCGAGGCCGACACGGTCATGCGCGCCATCGTCCATGCCCTGCATCCCCTGCGGGCTCGCGTGCATACCCTGACCTGGGACAACGGCAGCGAGTTCGCCGAACACGCTTTGGTCGATATTGCCTTGGTTGCCAAGAGCTATTTCGCCGAGCCGTACTCATCCTGGCAGCGCGGCACCAACGAAAACACCAACGGGCTGATACGGCAGTACCTGCCCAAAGGGTGCGATCTCAGTGTTTACTCCGACGCCGACATTCAGGCGATTGAAGACAAGATCAACCAACGGCCACGAAAGCGTTTAGACTTCCGTACACCACAATACGTTTTCGATGCTTCCTTCAATCGTGGTGCACTTCGTAGTTGAATCCGCCCAGCTCGATATGTTCAGGTGTTTATGGATATAACAAAGCTACGCGGCCCCTTCCATACGATGGTCCGGTATGGCTTTGTGACTATGCCCTGCTCGCGGTAATAGCCAAGTAGTTCAGCCGGACTCCATCCGGGGCCTCCCGAAAAAATTGCATTCAAGGCGAGCAACCCGGTTGTCAGTTGCTTTCTGTCTGCATCGTCGTTGATGGGCCTGACCATTTGTTCATCGAGGCCAGCGAACCCAAGCGAGGTCAAGGCATGTCGAGCAAGCTTGTTGGGGCAAATTGCCCTTGCTGAGTCACCAGCGAGTTCTAGCACTACCACTTCATCGTCTGGCATTTGGTTCATCAGGGTTTCACTTTTCCAGTCAAAATGGTTTTCACCATTGTATTGTCAGTGGTAGGGATAGATCGTATAACCAGTTCGGGTCCCCCTCCGGGCAGGTGGTTGCCAGGTCCAAGAAAGTACGCGTTTCCTTCCAAGGGACTTGAGGGAGCCATATCCATGAGGTTTGTAACTTGTCTGAGCTTGAAACCGTTTTGTAGCGATCCGGGTTCAAGCCCCAATTCGCCCTCCATTTTTGATGCCTGCATGCGAGTTAGGTTGATCTCTGTTCGGCCGTTGATGTCGCCCAGTATGTCGGTAATTGCTTTTTTATCGGAGACGAACGTTCCTCCGCGACCAATGGTCGGATATTGATCCCAGGAAATTGGGCTGACGTTATAGCCTATGTTGTCTAGCAGCAGCTGATGCTGGCGGAGTCGTGCGGCGGCGATGCGCTCGCTGCGTGTGACCGCCTTCCTTGGGGTAGTCGCCACTGTTGCAGGTTTTTGCTCCGGTGTTCGATGTGAGCGGATGGCGGGTGACTCTTGATGGGGGCTGCTACCTTTTGGTGCTTCCACTCTTTCGGGTCGCAACCGCGGCTCCGCCTTAAGCCTCCCCTCATTCCTCACCATCCAGTCGGCGAACTTCGGTCCCATCCGGCTGCTGCGGACGCCTTCGGCCAGTTGGCCCATGTCGCCGCGGCCCTTGGCAAGGTAGGCGAGGATGCCCATCAGCAGGAGGACGAACATGGCGACGTGGGCGCGGGCGATTCTTTCGGCGGCGTGCTGGATCGCGAAGCGGTCGACGCGGACGGGTTGCTGCGGCAGCGGTGAGGGGGAGGCGGCGGACCAGGCCAGGCGGATGCCGTCCCAGTAGGCGCGGGCGATGTCGGGCATGTCCCGCACGATGTATTCGCTGAGTGCCCTGAGCCCCATGAAGATGAGAATCCATTCGCCCATCTGCGCGCCGGCCGCCGCGCCGATGACGACTCCCGGGGCGGCGCCGACGCCCACGCCGAATACGCCGCCGGCGACGCCGCCGATGAGTGCGCCGCCGCCGGTGCTGGTCAGCATCACGATCAGGCATTGGCGCAACACGGCGACGATGTCGTTGACGACGGCGTCGAGGTCGAGGTGCTGGAAGTCGCGAAGGATGCGATAGACCGCCAGGCCTTCGGAAAGCGTGATGGCAACTTGCAGGGCTTCGGCCCGTGCGGAGATCAGTCTGGCTTCATTGCGGGCGCCGGATATCTGACGGCCTGCCCAGCGTTCGAGCTGGTTCCACGAGCCCTGTATCGACGTTGCCAACGTCATCGCAACTCCTTCCCTGGAGGTTTTCTTCAAAACTCAAGGCAGGGTAATCGTGGCGGGACTCGCGGGCTGTAAGGCATCGCCGGTGATGGCCGGCGATGTGCGCCACGTCACGTTGTGTGAATGGCGTGAGGCGTGGTCAGCCGGTGCTGGCCATGCTGCCCGCGCACAGCGTCGGGAAGCGTGCATGGATCGCGTGGCGGATGCCGGGCAGGTCCAGGCCAGCCATCGTCAGCACTTCCTCGCGGCTGCCGTGTTCCAGATAGACGTCTGGAAGGCCAAGGTGCAGGATCGGTCGGGCGATGCCGTGGGCGGCCAGGCATTCGGCCACGGCCGAGCCGGCGCCGCCGGCGATCGCGTTGTCTTCCAGGGTGACGAAGGCATCGTGGGTCTTCGCCAGCTCCGTGATCATCGCCTCGTCCAGCGGCTTCACGAAACGCATGTTGACCAGGGTGGCGTCAAGTTCGGCGGCGATGGTGGTGGCGGCGGGCAGCATCGCGCCGAAACTGAGCAGGGCCAGGCCGCGGCCGCGGCGACGCAGGTCGGCCTTGCCGATCGGCAAGGTGTCGAGCTGCTCGCTGATGGCGACGCCGGGGCCGGTGCCGCGCGGGTAGCGGATCGCGGCAGGGCCGGTGTACTGGAAGCCGGTGGAAAGCATCGCGCGGCATTCGTTTTCGTCGGCGGGCGCCATGATCACGAAGTTGGGCAGGCAGCGCAGGAAAGAGAGATCGAAGCTGCCCGAATGGGTGGCGCCGTCCGGGCCGACCACACCGGCGCGGTCGATCGCGAAGGTGACATCGAGGTTCTGCAGCGCCACGTCGTGGATCGCCTGGTCGTAGGCGCGCTGCAGGAAGGTGGAATAGATCGCCACCACCGGTTTGGCCCCTTCGCAAGCCATGCCGGCGGCCAGCGTCACCGCGTGCTGCTCGGCGATCGCCACGTCGAAGTAGCGGTCCGGGTATTCCTTCGAGAAGCGCACCAGGCCGGAACCTTCGCGCATCGCCGGGGTGATCGCCAGCAGGCGCGGGTCGGCCGCGGCCTGGTCGCACAGCCAGTTGCCGAAGATGTCAGTGTAGGTGGGCTTGACCGGCGTGTTCTTCTTCACCAGGCCGGCCTGCGGGTCGAACGGACCGACCGCGTGGTATTCGATCTGCGCCTCTTCGGCGGGGGCGTAGCCCTTGCCCTTGGTGGTGATCACGTGCAGCAGCTGCGGGCCGGGCAGGTTCTTCACCGTGCGCAGCGCCTGCAGCAACTGCGGGATGTTGTGGCCGTCGATCGGGCCGGTGTAGTGGAAGCCCAGTTCCTCGAACAGGGTCGAGGGCACGAACATGCCCTTGGCGTGTTCTTCCCAGCGCTTGAAGAAGCGGCCCACGAACGACTGCCTGGGGATCGCCCGCTTCGCCCGCTCGCGCAGCTGGTTGAGGCGGCGGCTGGCCATCGCGCGCGCCATCATCTTGGTCATCGCGCCGACGTTCTCGCTGATCGACATGCCATTGTCGTTGAACACCACCAGCATGTCCGGCTCGACGTCGCCACCGTGGTTCAGCGCCTCGAAAGCCATGCCGGCGGTCATCGCGCCGTCGCCGATCACAGCCACCACCTTGCGGTGGTCACCCTGGTGCTGGGCGGCGATCGCCATGCCCAGCGCGGCCGAAATCGAAGTCGACGAGTGGCCGACGCCGAAGGTGTCGAATTCGCTTTCCTCGCGGCGCGGAAACGGCGCCAGGCCATCCTTCTTCTTGATCGTAGTGATGCGGTCGCGACGGCCGGTGAGGATCTTGTGCGGGTAGCACTGATGACCCACGTCCCACACCAGGCGATCATGCGGGGTGTCGAATTCGTGGTGCAGGGCCACGGTCAGTTCGACCACGCCCAGGCCCGCACCGAAATGGCCGCCGGAACTGGCCACCGACTCGATCAGGAACTGGCGCAGCTCGTCGGCGACGGCAGGCAGTTCGCTGTCCGGTACGCGGCGCAGATCGGCTGGCGTCTCGATGGTGGCCAGGTGGGGGTAGCGGGAAAGGTCGGTCATCCGCGTATTGTTAGACCAGCGGCGGGGCGGGGCAAGGGCGATGCCGTGAAGAATGCGGGGCGGCAGCTGCCCGAAACCTGCACATCCGGCATACGGAGGGCGTCGCATGCTGGGACAGGTTCCCTTCGGAAAGTCGCTCCATGGCCAGTCTCTCGCAGTCCTTTCGTCGTTTTGCGGAAGCCACCGCCCGCTATTCCGGCCGGCCGGCCACCTTTTTGTGCGCCGCGCTGATCGTGGTGATCTGGGCCGCCAGCGGGCCCCTGTTCGATTTTGGCGACACCTGGCAGCTGGTGATCAACACCGGCACCACGATCATCACCTTCCTGATGGTGTTCCTGATCCAGAACAGCCAGAACCGCGACAGCGCGGCGCTGCAGATCAAGCTGGACGAACTGATCCGCGCCACGGCGGCGCACAACAGCCTGCTCGACCTCGAGGAGGTCGATGAGGAAACACTGGAGCGCATTCGCGAGAACTATCGCAAGCTGGCCAATCGGCGCGAACAGCAGGCACGACGCGAAGACGCCGGCCGGCAGGCCGAAAAGCGGGATGAGGCCGGCGAGGCCTGCGAGGAGGTCAGGGAGATTGATCGGGAGCTGAAGGAAAATCGCGCCACGCGTGCCTGCGAGGGCGAGTCCAAGGGCAAGGGCAAGGGTGAAACCGCGGCGGAAGGCTAGGCGTATTCGGCGATGGCGCGCCGGTCGCGGGGCAGCCGGCTGACCAGGAACTCCATCTGGTCGGCCAGGATGTTGCGGTTGGAAAGGATCAGGTGTTCGACCCAACTGGGCCGGTACGGTACCGCCAGCAACGGCATGTTCGCCTGCTGCGGGGTGCGGTTGCTCTTCTTCAGGTTGCAGGCCAGGCAGGCGCTGACCACGTTCTCCCACTCGTCCTTGCCTTGCCGGGATATCGGCATGACGTGGTCGCGGGTGAGCTCGGCGCGGCTGAAATGCTCGCCGCAGTACAGGCAGATGTGCCGGTCGCGGGCGAACAGCGCGGTGTTGGTCAGCGCCGGGGCCGGGTCGATCGCGTGTTCGCGGCAACGGCCGGTGCTGGCGATGATCGGATGAAGCTGCAGCAGGCTTTGCGCGCCCAGCAGCCGATTGTGGCCGCCGTGCACGGTGAGGCAGGGGTCGCCAAGCGTCCAGGCCACCGCGTCGCGGACATACAGGCAAACTGCCTCCTGCCAGCTGATCCAGTCGAGGATGCGGCCGGCGGCGTCCAGCGACAATACGCGCGTCGCGTTGATATCGGCGCGACTTGGCACTTCCATCAGCATGTAAACCGTCCTTCAGCCAGGGGCGTCGAAAGATCGTTCAGGCAATGCATGCAGCCAGTCTGCGGCCAGCATAGAACAATTTCGTTGCAATTCGCATGCTTGGCCTCCGTCGGGTCTCCCCCGGGGCAGTCGCCCGGACGCCCGCGGCACTGTTATGATCGCCAGTCAACACAGACCCTACGCCGGGTTTGGTAGGGGCGCTTGGTGGTGACCCGGCACGGCGATGGGCAGAGGTGAACAACGTGGCTGAAGTTCTGTTCTACGAGAATCCGGTTCCGCTGAACCGCAATGAACACAAAGATCTGCGCATGAAGGTCGTGCCGAACGTGAAGTTCGCCATGAATGCCCATTCGGTGCCGCTGACCGGCGTGGAGTTCGGCCTTGCCGCGCGCGACATGCTGATCGTGTTTGCCGGTTCCAGCGTCGCCGACGCCGGCCCGGTTGCCCTGCTGGGCCTGCGCCAGAACGAAAACCTCTATGTCGACGCCGAGGGCCATTGGGCGCCGGACACCTACGTCCCCGCGTTCGTGCGTCGCTATCCGTTCGTGCTGGCCGAGAAGCCGGCCGGCCAGGAAGGCGACGACTTCACCGTGTTCCTCGACGAGAAGTACGAAGGCTTCAACACCACCGAAGGCGAGCGCCTGTTCAAGGAAGACGGCACCGATACGGAACTGTTGACCAATGCCGTGGGTTTCCTGGGCGACTTCCAGCAGAACGTGGCGCGCACGCGCTGGTTCATGCAGCAGCTCAACAAGCATGAGCTGCTGGAGCCGCGCAACGTGCAGCTGCAGAAGCAGGGCAAGGATGGCGCCCAGGGCAAGTCGATCAACCTCAATGGCCTGTTCGTGGTCAACGAGGAGAAATTGCGCGCGCTGGACGAGAAGACAACCCACGAGTTCCTGCGTGAAGGCGTGCTCGGCTGGATCTATGCCCACCTGCTGTCGCTGTCCAACATCGACCGTCTCGCCCATCGCCTCGACGTGCGCGAGCAGGCCGAGGAAGCCGCGGGCAAGACCACCAACTGATCGTCGCTGCAATCGGCGCTGGATCATGAAGAAGCCGCCTGCGGGCGGCTTCTTCGCATGTGCTCAGCGGACCGGCTTGGCCAGCCGCAGCAGGTCGGTGGCGTAGCCGGCCGCTTCGTAAAGGGCGCGGGCGCGTTCGTTGCCCGGAAACACCGCCAGCGTCACCAGCTGGCACTGGTGTTCGCTGGCCCAGGCCTCGGCATGCGCGAGCAACAGCCTGCCTACGCCGCGCCCCTCGTGCGAAGGCGCCACCGCGATGTCCGAGACATGGCAGTTGCTGCGTCCGGTGAAGAAATCGGTGGTGCGCTGCAGGTGGATGAAGCCGGCGCGTTCGCCATCGGTGTCCTCGGCCACGAACAGGTAGCTGTTCGGCGGCTGGTCTTCCAGATGGCGCAGCAGGTCATTGCGGATGCCCTCGATGCATTCGTGGCGGCGTCGCCACGGCGGCAGCGCGAAATCCGCGAAGCGCGGCACCTGTTCGAGGATGAAGTCATCATCCTCTTCTTCGGCCAGACGGATCATCAGGGTGGGGTCGGTCATGGGAGTCGATCGCGGCAGGACGGGCCTTGCCGTTTCTACACCCTGGATCGTCGCCGTGGTAGTCCCGCCGGGCATGGGTATATCTTGCGGGGATTGCCCGTCGTCACGGACTTCATCCGTCGATGTCGAATCCGCCACGCAGGAGCGTCATCCATGTCGACCACCCGCCGCATCCACATCCGGCCATCCGCTGATCCGGCCCTTGCGCAGGGCATGCGCGACATCCGGGACGACCTGAAACTGCCGTCGGCGTTTCCGCCGGAAGTCGAGGCGGCGGCCAGCGCGGCGGCAGCGAATCCCCGCTGGCCCGAGCTCGACCGCAGCGAGATCGCCCTGGTCACCATCGACCCCGCCGGTTCGATGGACCTGGACCAGGCGATGCATGTCGAGCGCACCGAGGGCGGTTACCGCGTGCACTACGCGATTGCCGATGTTGCGGCCTTCGTTAGCGCGGGCGACCCGATCGACCTGGAGGCCCATCGTCGCGGCGAGACCCTGTACGGGGCCGAGACCAAGATTCCCCTGCACCCCAAGGTGCTGTCCGAGGATGCGGCCTCGCTGCTGCCGGATCAGTTGCGCCCCGCGCTGTTGTGGACGATCGAGCTGGATCGCACCGGCGAAGGCATCGCCGTCGACGTGCGTCGCGCGAAGGTGCGCAGTCGGGCCAGGCTCGACTACGAAGGCGTGCAGCGACAGATCGACGCCGGCAAGGCCGATCCGATGTGGGCGGTGCTGCGCGAGATCGGCGAGTTGCGTCGACAGCGCGAGGTGTCGCGAGGCGGCGTGAGCCTGCCGCTGCCGGAACAGGAAGTCAGCGTGGAAGACGGGCAGTGGAAGCTGGCTTTCCGCGGTCGCCTGGCGGTGGAGGACTGGAACGAGCAGATCTCGCTGTTGACCGGCATGGCGGCGGCCTACCTGATGGTGCAGGCCAAGGTGGGCATCCTGCGGACGCTGCCGCCGCCCGATCCGCACGCGATCGCGCGGCTGCGCATCACGGCGCGGGCTCTGGCCATCGACTGGCCCGACGCGCTGGACTACCCCGGCTTCATCCGCTCGCTCGATCCATCCAGCGACGTGCACGTGGCGATGCTCACCGCCTGCACCAGCGTGCTGCGGGGCGCCGGCTACGCGGCGTTCGACGGCACCCTGCCCGAACAATCGATGCACTCGGCGCTGGCCGCGCAGTATGCCCACGCCACCGCGCCGCTGCGTCGGCTGGTCGACCGCTACAGCGGCGAGATCTGCGTGGCGCTGTGCGCGAAGCAGCCGGTGCCGGCATGGGTGCTGGCCGCGTTGCCGGATCTGCCGGCCACGATGCAGGCCTCCGGCCATCGCGCCGGCCAGTACGAAAGCGCCGTGCTCAACCTGGCCGAAGCCGTGGTGCTGGCGCCGCGGGTAGGCGAGGTGTTCCCCGGTGCGATCGTCGAAGTGGCCCGCGACGATCCACGCAAGGGCACGGTGATCGTGCGCGAGCCGGCGATCGAGGCCGGTGTGTCCGGCAGCGCCGCCCTGCCGCTGGGAGCTGACGTCCGCGTGAGCCTGGTCGAGGCCGACCCGGTCCGGCGGGTGACGCGCTTCGCGCTGGGCAGCTGAGCAAGGCTCCCGGGTCGATCACGGCGCGCGTTCGCGGATGACCCGCGAGAAGTCGTCCGTCGCCCGCGTGCGTCTTGCCCGGTCGGTGATCCGGCTGCGTTCGCGCAGGGCGCCCACCGGCACGCTGCGATCCACCGCGCCCACCGCGTGCAGGTATTCCGGCAGGTAGCCGGTGAACAGCAGGCGGATGTCCCACGGCAGACGCGGCTCGATCTGGCGGGCCATGTGGTAGACGATCGTGGTGCAGTTGGAGGTGAGCGTGTTGTAGAACGCCGGCGTCGTCGCCAGCCGGTTGGCGGCATGCACGTAGGACAGGAACAGCTCACGCATCGCGGGCTTGTCCATGCGCAGCGGGTACAGGTAGTCGTCCTCGCCGCGCACGTTGGTGCGCACACGGATGATGTCGTGTTCGTCGGCCGCTACCAGGGTGGTCTCGAACTGCTTGAAGAAGCCGCCGATCGCCGAATACTGCTCGCCCCGTTCGCGGCGGATCTCCACCGAGAACACCACGTGGCGACCGTCGTCGAAGCCGAACGAGATCATCGCGTGGGCGATCGCCTGGCTGCCCCAGTAAGACAGCACGGCGTCGGCGGTGACGAGGTGGTCGAGGTCGTAGCGACGGGTTTCCCAATGCGCGTCGTAGTCGGTGTCGGCGCGCCAGGCGAAGTCGCGCACGTTGTCCAGCACGACCTGGTGGCCCTCGATGCGGCCCGTGAGCGGGCGCGAGACATCGTCGGCCCAGTCGCGCAGGTTGGAGGGTGCGATGCTGCTCCACCAGAGCAGCAGCAACGCGTACAGCACCAGGTAGATTCCCGGCGGAAGCCAGCTGCGGTGGCTGATCGCGACGCCTGCCAGCACGATCACCACGAGCGACCAGGTCACGCTGCCGAGGAGCTTCACCACGGTGCCGCCCGGCAGCTGGTACCACAGCGCCAGCGCGCCCCACGCGCCCGAACCCAGGCTGGCCAGGGCGAGCAGGCCGAACAGCAGCATCCGCGCGATCATCCTGATTCTCTGCTTCATCACGTCTCGGGCCAGGGCAGGATTCGCCAGCGCGAACGGCATGCAGCGACCGTAGCCACCCGGACTGGCGAAGAAGGAACGCCGTAGGGCCTGCCTTCTTCGCCGACCCCGGGAGAACTGCGGCGCGCCGAACCTGAATGTCCGGGTGCGCAGTCTGCGCGCGTCAGCCGCCCACCACCGGCAGCGCGATGAAGCTCGCCTGCGCCGGGGCGTGGTAGATGCGCTGGGTGGCTTTCACGTAGTCCGCCGGCCTGGCCAGCAGGATGTTCGGCACGAAGGTCTGCGGGTTGCGGTCGTACAGCGGGAACCAGCTCGATTGCACCTGCACCATGATGCGGTGGCCGGGCAGGAACACGTGGTTGGCCGAAGGCAGGGCGAAGCGGTAGGACAGCGGCTGGTTGGCGGCGAGCGGCTTCGCCTCGGTGAAGCCTTCACGGTAGCGGCCGCGGAAGATGTCCATCGCCACGGCGAGCTGGTAGCCGCCCATCTCCGGTTCGTAGGCGACCTGGTCGGGGTAGACGTCGATCAGCTTGACCGCCCAGTCGCTGTCGGTGCCGCTGGTCGAGGCGATCAGGTTCACCTCGGGCGCGCCGCTGATGGTCAGCGGCGCGGTGAGTACGTCGCTGACGTAACTGAGCACGTCGGTGCGCCCGGACGCCTCGCGCTGGTCGTCGACCAGCCACTGCGGCCAGCTGAACGTGCCGTAGCCGATCGGCTGGATCGGACGGGCGCGGAACGGCACCGGGTGCGCGGGATCGGATACGTATTCGTCGTAGGCGGCGCCCGCGGCGGGCGCGTTGAAGCCGAGCTTGCTGCCGGGTTCCAGGTACAGCGGACGGCTTTTCGTGGGGCAGCCGTCGGCGCACGCGAGCGGCCAGCGCTCCAGTCGCTGCCACTGGTTGCTGCCGGTCTGGTACGCGGTGACGGCGGCGGTGTCGGCCTTCGGCGCGCCGTCCTTGAGGTATTGCGCCAGGTACGGGCGCAGGATCTTCTCGCGGAAATACTTCGCGGTGTCGCTGCCGAAGCGGATCGCGCCCAGCGAGCTGCCTTCCCCGATTTCCTGCCCATGATTCCACGGGCCCATCACCAGCTTGACCATGGTGCCGCTGGTGTCCTTCGGCTTGATCGCGCGGTACACGGCTTGTGCACCGTAGCTGTCTTCCTGGTCCCACAGGCTGTGCACCAGCATCACCGGCACCTTCAGCGGCTGCGCGGCGAGCAGCTTGTCGACTGCCTGGTCGCTCCAGAAGCTATCGTAGGCCGGGTGCGCCAGCAGCTTGTTCCAGAAGCCGAGCTGGCGCATGCCGTAGGCATCGGCCAGCGCGCCGGCGGAGCCGTAATGCATGAACAGGTCGTACTCGTCGTGGTAGTTCGTCCACCACTTGATCGAGTTGTCGCGGCTGCCGACCTGCTCGTAGATGTAGGCCAGGTTCTGCTGGCGGAACGCGCCGTTGTGGAACCAGTCGTCACCCATCCAGCCGTCGACCATCGGGTTCATCGGCACCGACACCTTCAGCGCCGGGTGCGGATTGAACAGCGCCATCAGGGGCTCGAAGCCGTCGTAGGAAATGCCCAGCGTGCCTACCTTGCCGTTCGACTCGGGAATGTTCTTCACCAGCCAGTCGATGGTGTCGTACGTGTCGGTGGCGTCGTCGACCGGGGTGGGATTCTGCGGGCCGTGCAGCGGCCGGTTCATCACGTAGTCGCCTTCGGAGCCGTACTTGCCCCGCACGTCCTGCACCACGCGGATGTAGCCGTCCTCGACGATGATGTCGGCCACGTTGTCGTAGCCCTGCAGGGCCGGCCCGAGGTGGCCGCTCATGCTGAGGTTGGTCAGCGCGTTCGCGTCGTACGGGGTGCGGGTCAGCAGGATGCCGGCGTGAGTGGCGCCCTTGGGCACCAGGATCACGGTATGCAGCCTGACCCCGTCGCGCATCGGCACCATCACCTCGCGCCGCTCGTAGTCGAAGCTGGCGGTGGCCGGCACGAACTTCGCCGGGGTCTCGCTGGGGTAGTTCGGGTATTTCGCTTGCGCCGTATCGGTGGCCTGCAGCAGGCCAGTCGCGGTGAGCAGCAGGGCGAAAAGGGCGGGCCGAATGCCCGCAGCGAAACGACTCGACGTCATGATGATTCCCCCGGGGTCAACTCCCGCCAGAGTAAACCCGTGGCCGCCACAGCGCGACCGCAAAGTTGGCAAGACTGTTGCTTCAGTCCAGGCATGAGTGACCATGCCTACGACATCAGCTACCTGCTGGACAGCGACGCGGCCACGGCCGAGGTGCCGGTATTGCGCGTGGCCAAGGTGCCGCCCAAGCCTGCGCGGAGCCCATCGCACATCGCCGCGGCCCAGGCAGCGCTGGCGCTGGAGCTGCTGCAGGCCGCCGAGGCCCACGAGGACTGGATCAGGCAGTACGTGCGCATGTACGGCGTCGCGGGCGACGGCGTCTGATCCCGTCGGCCTGATTCCGTCAGCCCGATCGCTTCAGCCCGATCCCGTCAGCCCGATCCCTTCAGCCTTGCGCAGCAGAAGCTGACCCGGATGGGCACATCCGGTCACTTCTGAGAAGTCGGCCCCGCACGGACAAAGGCCCGGGATCGCCCCGGGCCTTGTCGTTGAACTGCCTGCGCCGGCTCAGGCGATCGCGGGCAGCGTGTCCACGCCGGCTTCGATCGCCGCCTTGTGCATCAGCGTGCGCGGCAGGATGCGGGCGAAGTAGAACGCGGCGGTGTCGCGCTTGGCCTGCTTGAACGCGGCCGACTGGTTGCCTGCCTCGGCGGCCGCCACGCTGCGCGCCCACAAGTAGGCCAGGGTGACGTAGCCGGAGTAGTACAGGTAGTCGGTCGCCGCGGCGCCGAGTTCCTCCGGGTTGGCCGCCACGCGCTGGGCCAGGCTCACGGTGAGGTCGCTCCATTCCTTCGTGGCGACAGCCAGCGGGCCGATCAGGTTGCGCAGCGCGGCATCGGCACTGTGTTGCTGGCAGAACGCGCTGATCTCCTGCAGGAAATGCTTCGCGCCCACGCCCTGCAGCTGGAGGATCTTGCGGCCGAGCAGGTCGGCGGCCTGGATGCCGGTGGTGCCTTCGTACAAGGTGATGATGCGGGCGTCGCGGACGAACTGCTCCATGCCATTCTCGGCGATGTAGCCGTGGCCACCGTAGATCTGCAGCGCTTCCTTGGTGCACTCCTGCGCCAGCTCGGTGGTCATGCCCTTGGCGATCGGGATCAGGAAGGCGACCAGCTCACCGGCCTTCTGCCGCGCCGCTTCGTCGTTGGCGCGATGCTCGATGTCGGTCTGCAACGCGGTGTACAGCACCAGCGCGCGCGAGCCTTCGACGAAGGCGCGCTGGGTCAGCACCATGCGCCGCACGTCCGGCTGCACCAGCAGGTTGTCGGCCGGCTTGTCGGGGAACTTCGCACCCGACAGCGAGCGCGACTGCAGGCGTTCGCGGGCGTAGTTGAGGCTGTTCTGCAGCGCTCGCTCGGCCAATGCCAGGCCCTGCACGCCGACCGAAAGGCGCGCCGCATTCATCATGGTGAACATCGCGGCCAGGCCCTTGTGCGGCTTGCCGATCAGGTAGCCCTCGGCGCCGTCGAAGTTCATCACGCAGGTGGAGCAGGCGTGGATGCCCATCTTGTGCTCGATCGCACCGGCGGCCACGGTGTTGCGTTCGCCCGGCGTGCCGTCCGCGTTGAGCTTGAACTTCGGCACGATGAACATCGAGATGCCGCGGCTGCCTTCCGGTGCGTCGGGCAGGCGCGCCAGCACCAGGTGCACGATGTTCTCGGTGAGGTCGTGCTCGCCGGCGCTGATGAAGATCTTGGTGCCGCTGATCCTGTACACGGCATGGCCGTCCGCGTCCGCCGCGGCGGGCTCTGCCCGGGTCTTCAGCAGGCCGAGGTCGGAGCCGGCCTGCGGCTCGGTGAGGCACATGGTGCCGGTCCAGCGGCCTTCGACGATCGGCTTCATGAAGCGCTCGCGCTGCCATTCCTCGCCGTGCATCTCCATCGCGTGGGTGGCGCCCTCGGATAGCAGCGGGTACAGGCTCCAGGCCAGGTTGCCGGACTGGAAGATCTCGGTGGTCGCCGTGCCCAGCACGCCGGGCAGGGCCTGGCCGCCGTAGGTCTCCGGATTGGTCAGGCCGGTCCAGCCGCCTTCGGCGAACGCCTTGAACGCTTCCTTGAACGACTTCGGCGTGGTCACCGTCTGGGTGGCCTTGTCGTAATGGCAGCCCTCGGCGTCTGCCGGACCATTCGTCGGCGCCAGCAGCTGTTCGCTGAGCCGGCCGGCTTCCTCCAGCACCGCGTCGAACAGGTCGCGGGTGTGGGCTTCGCCGCCCTGCAGCGAGGTCAGGGTCGACTCGGCGCCCAGTACATCAAACAGGGCGAAGCGCAGGTCGTCGAGGGGAGCCTTGTAAGCGGTCATGGTGGTTCCTTCGTTGAATGGGGTGATCAGCGATACGTGTTGGCGATGCCCGGCACCGCCGAGATCCAGTCGCTGCCGTTGAAGTCGAACGAGCGCGGCTTGTCTTCCTGCTCGGGTTTGGCGGTGGTGCTGCCGCTGACGCGATAGGCCAGCGAACCGGCGCTGCCCTTGCCGGCAATGGCCGCGAGCGCCTGGCTCATCGCGCTGGTGGGCAGCACGTCGATGCGGACCACGTCGCCGGCCAGCTCGGGGATGTCGAGGTCGAAGTTCGCATGCAGGCGCACCGGCACCAGTTCGGCGATCTGCAACTGGCCGTCGATCGAACTGAACTTCATGCCGGCATAGCTGTTGTTCTGGATACGCACGGTCAGCTGCCACTGGCCGCCGGGCAGCACCACCAGTTGCTGGATGCTCACGGTGGGCGGGAACACGCTCTTCCTGGCCGGGCCGCAGGCGGCCAGGCCCAGCATCAGGACGGGGATGATCCAGCGCAACAGACGCATTGCCGTTCTCCAAACGATCGTTTGAAAGTCGATTCTAACCGCGTTTGGGGGGCAACTGGCCAGTGGCGGCGTCGAACATCGTCATCGCCTTGCCGCGATGCCGGCGGAAGCTCGTCCCGGCCGCCCGGTTTCGCGCTCATCCGCAAACAGGCATCATCGACGACTTGTCTCCAGCGCTGGGGTTGTACCGCATGTCACGACGTTTTATCGCGCGCCGCTCGCCGATCCACGGCAATGGCGTGTTCGCCACCGCTCCGATCGGCAAGGGTGAGGAAATCATCGAGTACAAGGGCCGCCTGATCAGCCACGACGAGGCGGACGATCTGTATGGCGACGGCGGCGAGACCGGCCATACCTTCTTGTTCACGCTCAACGACGACTACATCATCGACGCCAACCAGCAGGGCAACAGCGCGCGCTGGATCAACCACAGCTGTGCGCCGAACTGCCGCGCGCTGGTCGAGGAAAGCGCCAGCGGCGACCCGCGCCGCGACAAGGTGGTGATCGAGGCGATCCGCAACATCAAGCCGGGCGAGGAACTCACCTACGACTACGGCATCGTGCTCGACGTGCCGCACACCGCGCGCCTGAAAAAACTCTGGAAGTGCCTGTGCGGTTCGCCGAAGTGCACCGGCACGCTGCTCAAGCCGAAGCGGTAGGCAAGCGCCGAAACCGCCTTTTATACTCCATGGAAGTTGCCCGCCATGGGGGAGGGCAACATGGACAAGCAGCAAGGGGAAGGACTCGATGGAAAACAATCCGTACGCCGCACCGGCGGCCGTGGTCGACGATGCGAGCGCGTGGGACGCCTATGACCTGGAGAACCGCAAGGCCGGGCGTGGCAAGCGTCTGGGTGCTGCCTTGCTGGATGGCGTGGTCAGCCTGATCTGGCTGGCCCCGGTGATCTGGGCCGGCTACATGGCACTGGACGTCAGGAAGGGGATCAAGCCCGCCGGGCCGATGATCGCCCTGATGCTGCTGGGCCTGGCCCTGATGATCACCATCATCGTGGTGAATTGCCTGATGCTGCATCGGAGCGGCCAGACCATCGGCAAGCGCGCGGTGGACATCGCGGTGGTGCGCACCGATGGCAGCCCGATCGGCCTGGGGCGCTACATTTTCCTGCGGGTGGTGCCGGTGCTGATCCTGGGCATGATTCCGTTCGTCGGGAAGGCGGTCAACCTGATCGATCCGCTGCTGATCTTCGGCAAGGAAAAGCGCTGCCTGCACGACCTGATTGCCGACACCATCGTCGTCGACGCTTGATGATCGATACCGTCCGCGAGATCGAGACGCCGGAAGGCGTCTCGTTGCGCCTGCGTGCGGCCGGCGCTCTGCCCCGCGCGCAGGCGTGGATGGTCGATCTGCTGCTGCGCTTCGCGATCTTCTTCGTGGCGTTGATCCCGCTGGCGGCCTTCGGCAAGGGCGGCAACGGGCTGGCGATGCTGGTGATGTTCGCGTTGCTGTGGGGCTACTCGGTGGTGTGCGAGGTGTGGCTGGGCGGGCAGACGTTCGGCAAGCGCGCACTGGGCCTGCGCGTGGTCAATGCCGACGGCACGCCGGTGACCTGGCTGCCGTCGGTGGTGCGCAACCTGCTGCGGGTGGTGGATGCACTGCCGGGTGTCTACGGCGTGGGCCTGGCCTGCACCCTGATCGACCCGCATGCGCGGCGCCTCGGCGACATCGTGGCCGGCACCATGGTGATCCACGTCGCGGACCTTCCTGCCGGCCAGGAGATTCCCGCGCTGACCGCCGTGCCGCTGCCGCTGGTGCTGGCCAGCGACGAGCAGGCCGCGCTGGTCGAATTCGCCGAGCGCGCCGGCCAGCTCACCGTGCAGCGCCAGGAAGAACTGGCCAACCTGCTGACGCCGCTGACCGGGCAGCGCGACACCGGGGCGATCCGCCAACTGGTGGCGCACGCCAACTGGCTGCTGGGGCGGACATGAAACAGGAACGCTTCGTCGCCCTGCACAGCCGCGAGTGGGACCACCTGCAGTCGTGGCTGAATGCGCTGGACCGGCAGGCGAAACGCACCCTGCGCCAGGAGCAGGCGCTGGATTTTCCCGCGTCGTATCGACGCATCTGCCATCACCTGGCGCTGGCCCGCGGTCGCGGCTACAGCCATGAAGTCACCGAGCGCCTGCAGCGCATCGTGCAGCAGGGGCATCGCGTGCTGTACCAGCCGCCGGCGCCGCGCTGGCATCGCGTGATCGCGTTCCTGGTCGCCGGCTTCCCGCGGCTGGTGCGGGCGCAGTGGCGCTGCATGCTGGCGGCGGCGGTGCTGTTCTACGTGCCGGCGCTGGTCACCCTCGTGCTGATGCAGCTGCGCCCTGAGCTGGCGCACACGGTCTTCAGCAGCGCGCAACTGGCGCAGTTCGAGAAGATGTACGACCCCGCCAACGCGCAGATCGGCCGCAGCAGCGGCACCGACCTGCACATGTTCGGCTTCTACGTGATGAACAACGTCAGCATCGCGTTTCGCTCGTTCGCCTCGGGCCTGGTCTTCGGCGTCGGCGCGATCTACGTGCTGGGCGCCAACGGCCTGCTGATCGGAGGCGTCGCCGGGCACCTCACCGCGATCGGTTATGGCGGTCCGTTCTGGCGTTTTGTCGCTGCCCATTCCGCCTTCGAGCTGACCGCGCTGGTGATCGCCGGCGGTGCGGGCCTGCGGCTGGGGTTGACCCTGCTGTCACCGGGTCGCCAGCGCCGCGGACCGGCCCTGGTCGCGGCCGGCTGGATCGGGGCGCAGCTGGCCCTGGGCGCCTTTGCGATGCTGGTGGTGGCGGCCTTCGTCGAGGCGTACTGGTCGTCGATCGCCAGCCTGTCCGATGCGGTGAAGTTCGGCAGCGCCGCCGTGTTGTGGGTGCTGGTGCTTGGCTGGTTGTGGCGTGGCGGCAGGGCGGGCAGGCATGGAGCTTGAACGGATCAGCGTGGTGCTGCGCCCGCGCGTGACGCGT
Source organism: Rhodanobacter sp. IGA1.0 (assembly GCF_040208325.1). NCBI lineage: Bacteria > Pseudomonadati > Pseudomonadota > Gammaproteobacteria > Lysobacterales > Rhodanobacteraceae > Rhodanobacter > Rhodanobacter sp. IGA1.0. The sequence continues at coordinate 2,890,794 of NZ_CP157948.1, read as the reverse complement.
GAGGCGGTCGATCTTGGCGCCGCCATGCTGCGCGCCAACGCGCGCGCGGTGTGGTCGGCGTGGTTCGCCTTCACCCTGCCGGCGTTCGTGCTGTGCAATGCGCTGGGCCTGCTGCTCGACCTGCCATGGCTGGGCTGGGTGCTGGTGTGGTGGCTGAAGCCTCTGTTCGACCGGGTGCCGCTGTACGTGCTGTCGCGCGCGGTGTTCGATCGCGCGCCGGGCTGGCGCGAAACCCTGCGCGGCCAGCGCCAGTGGAGCTGGCGCAGCACGCTGGCCGGGCTGACCTGGTTGCGCATCGACAGCAGTCGCGCCCTGCGCCTGCCGCTGGATCTGCTCGAAGGCGCTACGCGGCAGCAGCGTTCGGCGCGCTGGAAGGTGCTGCGCAAGCGCATCGTGGGCGACGTCAGCCTGCTGACCTATGGCTGCCTGCAGTTCGAGCTGGTGCTGTTCCTCAGCTTCTGGATGTTCGCGTGGTTGCTGATTCCCGACGAATGGCGGCCGGAGTCGCTGGGCGAGTTGTTCCGCGGCGGAACGCAGGGCGTCTCGACCATCTGGATCGTGCTGGGCGCGGGCGTGGCCTACCTGGCGATGAGCGCGATCGAGCCGCTGTACGTGGCCTGCGGATTCGCGCTGTATCTCAATCGCCGCACGCAACTGGAGGCGTGGGACATCGACCTGGCGTTCCGCCGCATGCGCACGCGCATCGAGGCGCTGGGCAAGGTGCTGGGCGTGCTGCTGTGCCTGGGCATGCTGCCTTCGCTGCATGCCCAGGCGAGCCCGCGTGCACAGGCAAGCGTCGGTGCTCCGGAAAAACCCATTGCCACCAGCGTCGAGAAGGTGTTCGGCACACTGCCGGCCAGCGACGGAAAGCGCTTCGCCGAAGCGGCTGCGCAGGTGTATCGCGACCCGCGCTTCGGTGGCGAACGCGCGACGCGCGGCTGGCGGCTCAAGCATCCGTGGCAGACGGAACGCCAGCAACAGGAGATGCCGTTCCCCGCGTTGGGCCAGTGGCTGTCGGCGATCTTCAAGGGCCTGCTGTGGCTGCTGCTGGGCGCTGCGCTGGTGACGCTGGGCTGGTTTGCCTGGCGCTGGCGTGGCCGCTGGCAGGCCGAGCCGGAGGAGCCGGTGGCGATGAGCTCGTCCAGCCTGTTGCCCGGCGAGGCAGCCGAGCTGCCGCTGCCCGACGACCTCGCCGCGGCCACCCGCGCGCTGTGGCAGGCGCAGCGCAGGCGCGAGGCGCTGGCCCTGCTTTATCGCGGCTGCGTGGAACACACCGCGCAGCTGCTGCAACTGCCACCGTCGAAGGATGCGACCGAGTCGGACTGGCTGCATCGCGCCGGCGCGATCGAGGATGTCGCGCGTGCCCAGCGAGTGGTGGCGATCGTGCGCACCTGGCAGTTCGCTGCCTACGCCGGCCGCTATCCGGATGACGCCGCCATCGAGCAACTGCTGACGGGCTGGCCCGCGCAGGCGGGAGCACCGGCATGAACCGCCGGACGCTGACCCTTGTCCTGGTCCTGCTTGGCGCCGTGCTGCTGTTGCTGGCCGGCTTCTTCGCCACGTTCGAACGCCGGGACGTCGTCGAAACCACGCCCGCGCATGGCGAGGCCCGCTACAACCGCTTCTTCGCCCTGCAGGAAACCCTGCGGCGGCTGGAGCTGCCTGCGCGCTCGCTGACCACGCTGGACCCGAAGCATCTCTCCTTGCAGTCCGGCGACACCTTGCTGCTGGGCGACGACGCCAGCCGGGTCGATGTCGCCGATGCGGCGCGCATCGCCGCGTGGGTGCGCGGCGGCGGCCACCTGCTGCTGTCGCCGGGGGCGGCGACCGGCGCGCGCACGCCGATGTTCGACGCGCTGGGCCTGCTCGATCCGCATCCGGGCGACTATGCCTGCAGCGCTTTCGATGATGCGCAAACCAGCAAGGACGACGACAAGCTGCGCCTGTGCGGCGTGCGCTTCCTGCTGGCCGGCGCCGCCACCACCGCGGTCGAGGCTTCCATCGGCGATGCGCAAGGCGGCTACCTGTTCGCGCGCACCCGGCTGGGCAAGGGCAGGGTGAGCCTGCTGGCCAGCTTCGCCCCGATCTCGCGCGACCAGCTGAAGCGGGCGGTGGCGCAACAGTTTGCCTGGGGCCTGCTGGAACCGAATCGCGGGCGCGGCACGCTCTACATCGTGTACGCGCTGGATGGTCCGTCGTTCCTGACATTCCTGTGGCTCAAGGGCTGGCCCGCGCTGCTGGCGCTGGCCCTGCTGCTCGGCGCGTGGATGGCGATGCGCAGCGCGCGGTTGGGTCCGCTGATGCCCGCGCCGGCGCTGCATCGGCGTGCGCTGCTCGAACACGTGCACGCCGCCGGCGAGTTCGTCTATCGCCGCGACGGCGGCCGCAGCCTGCACCGGCTGGCCAGCGACACCGTGCTGGCGCGCCTGCGCCGACGCGACCCGGCCTGCGCCATGCTCAACGGCGATGCGCTGTATGCCCGCCTGGCCGAGCGCAGCGCGCTCGACGCCGCGCAGGTCGCGCAAGCCTTTCAGTCACCCGCGAACGCCCAGGCGTTCCGCGCTTCCATCATCACCCTGGCCCGACTCAGGAGCCGCCCATGACTACCGAAACCCTCGCCACTCCGGTCACGCCGCCGGCCCCGTTGTCGATCGCCGAACTGGGCGAGCAGACGCGTGCCCTGCGCGGCCAGGTCACCCGCGCCTTCATCGGCCAGGGCGACGTGTTCGACCAGGTGCTGCTGGCCCTGCTGGCCAGCGGCCACGTGCTGATCGAGGGCGTGCCGGGCCTGGGCAAGACCTTGCTGGTACGTGCGCTGGCCGCGTCGGTCGGCTGTACCTTCGGCCGCGTGCAGTTCACCCCCGACCTGATGCCGGCTGACGTCACCGGCCACGCGATCTACGATCCCAAGGCCGAGCGTTTCCAGATCCGCCGCGGCCCGGTGTTCGCCAACCTGCTGCTGGCCGACGAGATCAACCGCGCGCCGGCGAAGACCCAGGCCGCCCTGCTCGAATCGATGCAGGAAGGCCAGGTCACCATCGAAGGCCGCCGCTTCGCACTGCCCGAGCCGTTCATGGTGGTGGCCACGCAGAATCCGATCGAGCAGGAAGGCACCTATCCCTTGCCCGAGGCGCAGCTGGATCGCTTCCTGATCAAGGTGGTCATCGGCTACCCCGGCCTGGAAGACGAGCGACGCATGGTGGCCAGCGTGGTCAACGGCAAGATCGCCGCCGACCTCGACGTGTCGCAGGTGCGCCCGGTGCTGAGCCAGGCCCAGTTGATGGCGGTGCAGAAAGCGGTGGCGGCGATCCGCATGGACGAGGCGGTCACCGACTACGCCGTGCGCATCGCCCGCACCACGCGCGAGTGGCCGGGCGTGATCGGCGGCGCCGGCCCGCGCGGCGGGCTGGCGCTGGCGCGACTGGCGCGCGCCCACGCCGCCGTCGATGGTCGCGATTTCGTCACCCCCGACGACGTGCGCGCGGTGGCCCTGCCGGCACTGCGCCATCGCCTGGTGCTGGCGCCGGAGGCGCTGATCGAGCGGCAGCGGCCCGACGACGTGCTCGCCGCGCTGCTGCACAAGGTGCCCGCGCCGCGCCAATGATGCGACCTGCTCCGCTACTGCTGTGGTTGCTGCTGGGCTGGACCGTGCTCGGCGTGCTGGCCAGCCTTGGCTGGCTGCCGCTGTCCGCCTGGCTGGCCGTCGCTGTCGTGATCGCGCTGTTCGCCCTGGTCGACGTGCTGCGCCTGCGCCGGATGCCTTCGCCCGAACTGCAGCGCGACGTGGCGCCGGTGATGCCGCTGGGTCCGCCGGCCACCGTCAGCCTGCGCCTGCGCGGCGGCACGCGACGAACGCAGGCCTTGCGCCTGCACGACCTGCATCCGGGCGGCTGGGTGGTGCATGGCATGCCGCGCGACGTGCGCCTGCCGCCGGGACGGGACCTGTTGCTCGACTACAGCGTCATCCCCGATGCGCGCGGCCAGTTCGTGTTCGACGGCTGCCACGTGCAACTGCGCTCGCCCTGGCGTGCATGGACCGCGCGCCGCGTGATCGGTGCGTCGTCGACCGTGCGCGTGTATCCGAACTTCGCCTCGCTGGCCGAGCTGGCGGGACTCAGCGTGGAGCTGGCTTCGCGCAGCGTGGGCGCGCGTCTGCAGCGGCGCCGCGGCGAAGGCACCGAATTCCAGGAACTGCGCGACTACCGCGTCGGCGACAGCCTGCGCAAGATCGACTGGAAGGCGACTGCACGCAGCAGCCGGCTGATCTCGCGCGAATACCGCGACGAGCGCAACCAGCAGGTGGTGCTGATGCTGGACTGCGGCCGCCGCATGCTGGCGCAGGACGACCAGCTGGTCCATTTCGATCACGTGCTGAACGCATCGCTGGCGCTGGCCAGCATCGCGCTGCGCCAGGGTGACGCGGTCGGCATGCTGGCCTGCACCGGCCAGCAGCAACGCTGGCTGCCGCCGCAGCAGGGCAGCCTGGGCATGGACATGCTGCTCGGCGCCGGCTACGACCTGCAGGCACTGCCCGAAGCCACCGACTACCTGGCCGCGGCCAGCGCGCTGCAGGCGCACCAGCGCCGCCGCGCCCTGGTCGTGCTGATCACCAACGTGCGCGACGAAGACGACGTGGAACTGCGCGCCGCGGTCAGCATGCTGTCCAAGCGCCACCTGGTGATGCTGGTCAGCCTGCGCGAACTGGCGCTGGACCGCGCCGCCAGCGAGCCGGGCGAAGAACTTGAAGACAGCATCCGCAGCGCCGCCGCGATGCACTACCTGGCCGAACGCGACCGCGTGCACGAATCCCTGCGCCGCGAAGGCGTCAACACCCTCGACGTCAGCTGCAGCGAACTGTCCGGCGCGCTGATCGAGCGGTACCTGGCGTTGAAGCGGAGCAGCCGGCTTTGATTGGTGGGGAGGCTATGGATCTATGCGCCGCGCCTTCGTCAGGCAATATGACAGAACTGGGGCTGTACTTGAGATGCGCTGAGCTGAGAGGCGACCAGGCAGGCCTGCCGTGATGGTGCCGGCCACGAGTAGGTCAAGCCGTTTAATTGCCTCCGTCCCTTTTGTTGCGTGTTCCGCCGCGCCCGGTGGTTTCGATGTGCCAATCCAGCGCCGCGTGCCGAGTTGCTGGTCGATGCTGTTGGCCAGTTGTTCGATGCGCGGGCGTACCGCTTCGGCGGCCGGACCGGTGCAGCCGAAATAGAAGTCCACGCTGCGGCTGCCGCCGGGGCTGTCCACGGTGATCCTGATGCCGGGCTGGTCGGTCATGATCATGCCGCAGCCGTCGCTGCGACTGACGTAGCTGGCCTGCATCGCATCGAAGTCGGCGCGCGCCAGCGCGTCGTGGATCGCGGCCAGCTGGGTCGGAGTGACCTGGCCGGTGGCGTGCATGGTTTGCACGTGGGCCTGGCCGGCGAAGCGCACCTGGTCGTCAGCGGTCACGGTTACACAGCCCAAGGGGATCAGGTTGAGCTGGCCCCTTTGTTTTACCAGAGTAGCGGGGCCAGAGCGCCACATTCGATGCCGGTCAAATTCGCGGAAGCAATCAAGCTATCCATGTGCCTTTTGCCGGAATCATTGATATAGATTCTGACGTCTGCCGTCGAGGGATCTTTGAAGATGGCGGGCTCAACGGGAATCTTCAATTCATTGAACGCCTCCATTTTTACGTCCCCCAGCTCGGACATCTCGGAGCGCTCCACATTGACGCAATGGATGATATTGGTGACGTTGTAGAAGTGGCGAACCTCACCACTACCTTGGCAATCGAGCTCCAACAGTTGTCCGAACTGCAACAAAAACGGGGCCAGCATCATCCTTGCGCGCTCATTGAGAACCAATGCACCAGCGACCATCGCACTGACGTCGGCTGGCGGGCGCGGGTTCTTGCCTCGCGCGCTGTCCGCCAAGCCGACGAGCGGACGATCAAGCCAATTTTTTGGACTTCCATTCGTGTTGAAAAGTCGTTCGAGCATGTCATCCCGGTTTAGAGAGACAACCATGGCGTAGTCTCGAACAGAGGCGCATCGCAGTTCCCAGATCGTCATCTGTCTTCCCCTACTCAAAGCGTCAACACGCCCGACAGCAATTGTGACTTGATCGAGCGTAGACGTACTCGACCCGATTCGACTTCGGTCGCGCGACTCAGCTGATAGAACACCGTGAGGTGGTACGTAGCCGCATGGTGCGGGCTGTGATGTGCGGCATCTGGATAGCCAGGCAGCCCTTTGCCATAGCGAGGCAGGAAGACGCCGTTGTCGGCGTCATTGATGCCGATACCCCACACGAACAGCAGGAGTCGAGAGTTCTCCGCTTCAATGTCGCGTAGCGCGACGATGTGATGAGCACAGACATCAGCGGGCCGAGCCTGCGACGTCGCTTTCGTTACGTTCGTGGATAGGGAGCGACGATGGTTGTAGTCCTTTCGCTCAGCGTTGGCCAACAATACTTCCGCTGAGGTTGGCAGGGTCATACCGTTCCGGTATCTGACACGTGCCTTCTGTTGGCGAACCAACAGCGAGTTTCGAACATCATACGAATTGAAGTTGCGTCCGTTGGATGCAGTCCGACTGCTTGCAATGGTCAGATTCAAGATATCCGCTGGAGTGTCCAGGTCGGGCGCAAGCGAAGAGATACTGCCTGTTTTTGTCGGTTCTTCTTCCTGTGTGGTTGGCATGTCTTGAGCGGCGCCTCAGTTTGCTACAAAAGGCGAAAGGTGTCAGGACAATTTGAACGCATGGAGAAGGCCTATCGACCGCACGGCGATGAATCAGCCTGTCCTCTCTTCAACTCTCGACCGAAACCGATCTGTCCCCAACACCTTCTGTTGCTGCAAGTGGAGGCGCATCTCTTCGACCAGTTCGTCGGGCAGCACCTCGGTGATCAATGGGGCCGGTAGTTGAATTCCGCTCTTTGATCGTGGTCTGTCACCATGAGTCGTATATACCTGAAGAGTCGGCGGACGGTGTCCGCCCTACGCGCGGGGCGCCGGTGGCGTCTGCTCAGCGCTCCACGTGCTCCACCGCCCCCGGCGGTTTCGGCGTACCAATCCAGCGCCGGGTGCCGAGTTGCTGGTCGATGCTGTTGGCCAGTTGTTCGATGCGCGGGCGTACCGCTTCGGCGGCCGGGCCGGTGCAGCCGAGATAGAAGTCCACGCTGCGGCTGCCGCCGGGGTTTTCCACGGTGATCCTGATGCCGGGCTGGTCGGTCATGATCATGCCGCAGCCGTCGTTGCGGCTGACGTAGCTGGCCTGCATCGCATCGAAGTCGGCGCGCGCCAGCGCGTCGTGGATCGCGGCCAGCTGGGTCGGGGTGACCTGGCCGGTGGCCTGCATGGTTTGCACGTGGGCCTGGCCGGTGAAGCTGACCTGGCCGGCGGCGGTCACGGTCACGCGGTACGCGGGGCAGTTGCCGAAGCAGGTGCTGCGTTCGAGGGTGATGCTGCTCTCGGGCATGGGCTGGGCATCATCGGCCTGGGCGCGTACGGCGCAGGCGCCCAGCCACAGCATCGAGCCGGCGAGCAGGCCGCGCAGCAGCAGGGTGCAAGCTGGCTTCATCGTGATGCTCCGTGTCGGTCGGGGATGACCAGCATAGCGGCGCGCGATGAAGGCGGCGTGCGCGTGGCGCGTGGCGCCATCAGTCCTCCTCCGCGTGCGGTTTCCACGCTTCGCTGAGCTGCTTCTGCACGGTGGCCGGCACCGCCTCGTAGTGGCTGAGGTCGAGGCTGTAGCGGCCGCGGCCACCGGTCATCGATTTCAGTTCGGTGGGGTAGTCGGTCAGTTCGGCCAGCGGCGCCTGCGCCTTGATCACCAGCTCGCCGCCACGCTGGCTGTCGGTGCCCAGGATGCGGGCGCGCTTGCCGGCCAGGCCGCCGGTGACGTCGCCCACGTTGTGCTCGGGGATCGCCACCTCGATGTTGACGATCGGTTCCAGCACGGTGGGCCGCGCCTTCACCACAGCATCCAGGAACGCCTTCTTGCCGGCGCTGATGAAGGCCACTTCCTTGGAGTCCACCGCGTGGTACTTGCCGTCGTAGACGGTGACTCGTACGTCCTGCAGCGGATAGCCGGCCACGGCGCCGTGCTCCATCGCCTGGCGCACGCCTTTCTCGATCGCCGGCAGGAACTGGCCGGGGATCACGCCGCCCTTCACCGCGTCGACGAACTCGAAACCGGCGCCGCGTTCCATCGGCTCGACGCGCAGGAACACCTCGCCGAACTGGCCGGCGCCGCCGGTCTGCTTCTTGTGCCGGTGATGGCCTTCGGCGTGGCCGGCGATGGTTTCGCGATAGGCGATCCGCGGTGGATGCGAGTCGACCTCCACGCCGTAGCGCTCGCGCATGCGTTCCAGCATCACCTTCAGGTGCAGGTCGGACAGGCCGCGCACCACGGTCTCGTTGAGCTCCTTGTGATGCTCGACGCGAAAGCACGGGTCTTCTTCGGCCAGCCGTGCCAGCGCGTTGGAAAGCTTCTGCTCCTGGCCCTTGTGTTTCGGCTCCAGCGCCAGCCCGAACATCGGCGCGGGAAAGGCCAGCGGCGCCAGGCTGATCCGGTCCTCGTCGTGCGAGTCGTGCAGCACCGCGTCGAAATGGATCTCCTCCACCTTGGCCACCGCGGCGATGTCGCCGGGCACGGCGGCTTCGATCTCCACGTGGTTCTTGCCCTGCACCCGGAACAGGTGGCCGACCTTGAACGGCTTGCGGCCGTCGTCGACCAGCAACTGGCTGTCGCGACGCACGGTGCCCTGCCACACGCGGAACACGCCCAGCTTGCCCACGAACGGGTCGTTGACGATCTTGAACACGTCGGCTATCACGTGGGCCGACGGATCGGCGCTGACCGCCAGCGGCGTGCCGTCGTCGCGGGCGAACGGTGGCGGGTTGCCTTCGGCGGGATTGGGCAGCAGTCGCGCGGCGAGGTCGAGGAATTCGCGGATGCCCGCGCCGGTGCGGGCGCTGACGAAGCAGATCGGCACCAGGTGTCCTTCGCGCAGGCATTGCTCGAACGCATCGTGGAGCTGCTCCGGGGTGAGCGAGCCTTCGCCGGCATCGAGGTAGCGATCCATCACGCCTTCGTCGATCTCCACCACCTGGTCGAGGATGCGCTGGTGCGCCTCGGCCAGCGAAGAGAAGTCGGTGGCGCCGTCGGTGTGGAAGAAGCAGTCCAGCACGCGATTGCCGCGATTGGCGGGCAGGTTCACCGGCAGGCATTCGCTGCCGAACTCGTCGCGCAGCGCGTCGACCAGAGCGGGCAGGTTGGCACCGTCGAAGTCGATCTTGTTGATCACCAGCACGCGGGCCAGGCCGCGCGCTTTTGCATGCATCATCATCCGGCGCGTGCCGTACTCGATGCCGTTGATCGCGTTGACCACCACCGCCACGGTTTCCACCGCCGACAGCGAGGCCAGCGTGGCGCCGCGGAAGTCGGCGTAGCCGGCGGTGTCGATCAGGTTCACGTGGCAGTCGCCGTGATCGAGGTTCGCCACGCAGCTGTCGATGGAATGGGCGCGCGATTTCTCCTGGCTGTCGCTGTCGGACACCGTGTTGCCGCGCTCGACGCTGCCGGCGGACTGGATGGCGCCGCCGGCGACCAGCAGCGCCTCGAACAAGCTGGTCTTGCCCACGCCGGCGTGCCCGGCGAATGCGATGTTGCGGATGCTTTCCGTGGAATACGTCACGATGCGACCCTCCCATGACTGGGCGCGGATCGTGCCGGCATCAACCACGGCGCCGCACGAAGCCGCGCTGTAGCGGCTGACAATGGCGGGCCGTCATGGTCGTCCTCGAGTTCGCGGCAGGCGAAGTCAGCGGATCGGGCGGTCATGGCGGAGAGGCGGCGCAAGGCGCCGCCCGCCTAGACTTGAGCCGAGCGGCGTGCGGGTCAAGCTGCACTGCGGGGAACCGCCGCCGTCGCCGGGTGGTCTCAAGCGCCGTGGCGTCGCCATCCCGCCGGATGTGCGCCGCCATCCGGCCGGCCGGAATTCAGTTCCCGCTCGGCATGCTGCCCGCTCCCGCCACGTCCGAGGTTCCGTCATCGCCCGCTCGCCGCTCGCCCAACGCCCGCCGCCGGTACCCGCCGAGGAGTCGCCGGCGCCGCCGATGCACGAGGCGACCCCGCTTGCCCTGGCGGCCGGGCGTGGCCGCCGCTGGCACGAGCCACGGCGCGAACGCCGCCAGCACTGGCTGGCCCTGCTGCTCGCCGCGTTGCTGCACGGCGTGTTCGTGCTGGTGGTGTGGCAGCAGATGCGTCCCCGAATGATCGCCCCGACCACCAGCGCGCCCGCGCAGGAAGCGCTGCAGATCCGCTTCATCAGCAGCGCACCGGCGAGGGCGACGCCACCGGCCCCGGCGTTGCAGGCGCCGCCGCGTCCCCGCGTCCCGGCGGCGCCGCGCGAGCCCCCGCGAAAGAACGCCATGAGCCTGCAACTGCCCGCGCCGCCACCACCGCGCAGCACGGCACGGCTGTTCGATCAAAACGGCCAGCCCCTGTTGCCCGCCCCGGCAAGCAGCACCCCGGTGCCCGACTACGTGCAGCACCTGCCCCAGGGCGACCCGCGGATCATGCAGCACCGCAGTCCGGTCACCTACCAGGCCACGCGCTTCGACCAGGACTGGGGCAAGAGCAACGCCGTCGACAGCGCGCTGCAGAAGCTGGTGGACAAGACCACGGTGAAGAAGACCATCCGGCTTCCGCGCGGCGTGCGCATCCACTGCGCGATCTCGCTGGCGATGCTGGCGGGTGGTTGTGGCGGCGATCCACCGGCGAAACCTTCGGCGAAGGACGGTGACGTGCGCCTCAACATGGCGCCGGCGCGTTCGCTGGACGGGCAGGCGCATGCGCCGAAGCCACCCGACGAGCAGGCCTGCATCGACATGTATCGCGCCGGCAAGCCGCTGGCCTGGGGTTGCCCGGTGGACACGCCCGATCGTGCCGTGGATGCCGAGCTGCGCGAGCGGGCCGCGAAGGCAGCGCGCGGGCACTGAACCTGCGGCGGCATGCCCCTCGCGGCGGTCGATCCTCACGCCCGCCACCCGCAACCGGGGCGGCGCCCGCTACACTCATCCGATGCCCGCGCCACCGCCACACGCCACCTCCCGACGCGCCGCCAACCCCGCGCAGGTGATGCTGAACTCGCCACTGGCGGCGGCCACTCGTGCACGCGTGTATCACCAGCGCACGCGGCCACGGCCGCGCGAGCGCACCCTGCGCATCGTGGCGATGGCGGGCGCCGTGGTGGTGCATCTGTTCTTCCTGTTCGGCTTCGTGCTCGGCCCCGCGTTCCAGGTCGTGCTGCCGCCCGAGCCGAAGCAGGTGCTGTTGCAGGTGCGCTTGATCGAGCCGCCCGAACCGCCCCCGCCGCCCCCGGTGCGCGGCACGCCACCGAAAGAGCGGGGGCCACGCCACCAGGGTCGCGACCGGCGGCCGGCCCGGGTCAGCGAACGCAGCGCCAACGTCGAGGCGGTGGTGACGCCGGCGCCACCCGCGGCGGCCGCGCCGCCGGTGGTCGCCAGGGTGGCGAAGGTCAAGGCGCCCAAGCCGAAACCCGTGGCCGCGCCGCCGGCACCGGTGAGCCTGCCGCAACCGGCCCCGGCGCCCGATCTGCAACCCGTGCCGCTGGCCGGCGAGCCGCCCGTGATCAACCTGCCCACGCCGGTGGTGCAGCCGCCGGTACCGCCGAAGTTCCAGCCCGAGTCCGTGCGCAAGCCGCAACGGGAAGGCAATCGGCCGATGCCGCCACCGCCTTCGCTGGCGATGCCCGAAGTGCCGCCGCAGGCCGCGCCGCCGATCGCCATGCCGAGCATCGCGCTGGACACGAACGTGCCCAAATCCTTGGCGCCGGCCAGCGTCACCGTGATGCGCGCCGAGGTTCCCGCTGCGCCGCCGGTGCCCGCACTGCAGCCGGTGCCCCTGCCGGCGCAGGCCTCGCCCATCGTCAATCTGGACGCGCCGCTGAGCGCGCCCCGTCCCACGGTGTCCAACGAAAAGCCCCGGGTGCAGGCGCCGTCGATCGAGGTGGCCGAAGCCGAACTAGACGCGGTCCCGCTGGCGCCATCGGCACCGGCCGAGATCAAGCCGCAGGCGCCCAGCGAAAAGATCGAGGTGACCGACACGCCGCGTCAGACGCCCGTCCAGCCGTCCATCGAACTTCCCGAACTGAGCGCACCGCCCACGGTGACCCCGGCCGCCGCGCCTGTTCCCGACAACACGACGGCAAAAGCCGAATCGCCCCACTCCAGGGCCAGCGACGAAGCGCAACAGCCCGCGCCCACCCCGGCGGACCAGTCGCCGGGGCGCGACGTCAGCCGCGCGCCCGACGCCATCCCGCAAGGCAGCGACCTGGGTGATCCGGGTCGAGCCGATGCCGTCGTGCGCGAACCGGCAGCGGCCGACAGCAGCGCCGCCCCGTCGACGCAAGCGGCGAAGCAGCCGGGCAACGGCAAGCAGGTCGCCGCCGACCAGGCAGGCAAGGCACCGACTGCCAGCGACCAGGCTGGCAAGGCGCAGCCCGGCGGCAACCAGCCCGGCGCGCCGCAAGGCGTGCAGAAGGGCAGTGCGCAAGGCGAGCCGCAAACCGGCCTGGGCGAGTATGTGCAACTGAAGCCGCACGGCGACACCCAGATCATGAGCCACGGCCGCCCCGACATCGGCTACAAGCCGACCCGCTTCGAACAGGACTGGGCGCCCGAAGGCGAAAGTTCGATCGACACCGCGTTGCGGCGCGCGGCGGAGAAGACCCGGGTCACCCACACCTTCCATCTGCCACGCGGCATCCGCATCAAGTGCGCCGTGAATCCCCTGATACCGATCGCGCTGCTGGGCTGCGGCAACCCCGATCCGCCGGCGAAGCCGCTGGACCAGAAAATCTACGATCGCCTGAACCTGGCCCCGGCCAATCCCGTGGCCAAACCGGCAGTCGCCGCCAGCAGCCCATCGCCCGCGCCGATGATCAAGTTCGACAACAGCGCCGAATGCGCCGCCGCCCGCGTCGCCGGCAGTCCGCCGCCCCCCGGCTGCGAGGTCATCACGCTGCCGGTCAAACCCGCCGCGCCGGCCTCATCGTCCAGTTCGTGGGTGCCGGCGAGCGACCAGTTCCATTGAGCTTTCGTGGACTGCGGTGGCGCCTTGCTCCAAGGTCCGGAACGCGCCAGCGCGACCGCGTCTTTTTCAGGCGAGGGCTGTCTTCCGTTCCCCAGGATGAACCGGCGTATCCATCCGGTGTAATGGTTCCGATGCACAAGCTGCGGTGTCCGTGCGGCAAACGCCACCGAACTTCGTCCAGAAGGCAGGTAGACGCGTTACCGAACCAGCACCTGCTATCACCATCGATTGTGGGGGATAAGACATGGCGCCCCGATTTGTGGGATATGCACAGGGAAGAATTACCTGCGGAAGCGGGAGCCATCATCCGGCCAGTCCTGTCGCTCCTCAGGATCGCTCCTTGACCAAGCGCAGCCGAAAGCTGAACATCCATTGCATATGCCCCGATATGGGGTCTACTAAGCGTTATGCCAATGACTCAACATCGCCGCCCAATTTGGTTTGCCGTGCTGGCCACGCCATGGGTCGTACCCGTTGGGCTAGTTTTTACCTCGGTGCTAGTCGGTCTATTCACCAGAGGTCGCGGCGCACTGAGGGTGCCGGAGGGATCCTATTTCGTCTTCGTTTACATCTTGCCGGCAACCTACGCTGCGATGCTTGGCATCGGACTTCCATACTTACTATGGCTACGGGCGCATGGCGCGCTGACCTTTCTGCGTGTCTGCGTAGGGGCCATCGCTGCAGCCATCGTCGTGTCTCCCATTTTTGTCTGGGCTTGCTTTGGCTCAACTTCGCTTCAGATTGGCGACATTCTGATCCCCGCATTCTTCGGCCTGCTTTCAGGCATCGCCTTCTGCCTTGTCGCGGGCATAACATTTCGTCCAAGCGGACGCGCGAAAAAGCCGCGCGCCGCTTAACTCCAGCGTTGAGGCTGTAGAAAAAGTCCTTTCCGCCGGCGGATAGACGGCCAAATGGGCGGCCGAAGATATCGTCGCTTGCCGCGCTCCATCCTTGGTGGTTCTTCGCAGAGAGGTGTTCGCTTCCATTCGAGGCGCCTGATCGGCGCCACGATGCTTGTCTTGTGCCTTCTCAGGCCACCTTGCGGTAGTTCGCCGGCTTCTCGATGTTGTGCACCAGTGCGAACAGCTTCCACTGACCATCCACCTTGGATTGACCGCGCAGGGTGAATCGATGGAGCCGCTTGTTGTGGCGTACGTTGCCGAAGACCGGCTCGACGGTGGCGAAGCGCCGCCCGTATTGTTCGCGTCCCCACGCACTGTCGATGCGCTCGCGCATGCGCGCGCTGTGGGTGCGTTCGGCTTTGCGGGCAAGTACGGCCACTTGCCGCGAGCGTGTGGTCTGGGGTTTGCGTAAACACCTCGTGCGCAGCGGGCAGTCTTTGCAGGCTGCTTCCGGTGCGCGGAACTTGATCGCGGCATAGCCGCCGATGGTGCAGTCCTTGCCGTTGCGATGCAGCCGCTGCCCGGCTGCATTTCCGTAACCGGTCTTGTTGAGTCGGTTTCGCTGGCTCGGACCTCGGTATAGACCGCACCCAAAGACTTCATTCATTCATCGACGGTCCGGGAGCGGTACGAGTTTCGTCCGAAATGCCGGTCAGGTTCGCATAGGGTTTTTTCCCATGGGGCGGGCGCGCCCGATCGTGTAGTCTTTCGGCCGTTGCTTGTCCTGGCGAGCCTGCTACGACGCGGTTTGCCACTCCGGTTTCGGCATCCAGGGAAGGGGGTTTCATGAGCGATCCGTACAATACCTACGTTGACCACGTGCAGCCGGCGCGTCCGGTGGCGGCGGTGGCCGCTCCGGCGGCGAAGCCGGTGGACCTTGTCTCACGGCTGGACGTGTCCGATGCGTGGAAGCGCAAGTTCAGGCTGATCGAGAAGGCGGGTGGACCGGACTTGTCCGATGCGCGGAAATTGCAGTCCGGCGAACGGCGGGCCATCGGTTTCAATTTCCTCGCGTTCTTCTTCGGGCCGTTGTATTTCCTGGCCAAGGGGTTGTGGCGGCCGGCACTGATGTATTCCATTTTGGCCATTGCACTGGGCGTGCTGCTGCAGATGCTCAGCAAGGGCAGGCTCTCGCACGGAGTCGGTTACGGTTTTGCGGCCGTCTACGCCTTGCGCGCCGATCTTCTTTACTACCGCAAGGTGGTGCTGGGCGAGATGAGCTGGTTCTGAGCACTCAAGGGACAGGGCCGATCGCATGAGTCGCCGGGTCGGGACAGGTTCGGCGTTGCCGGGAGTTGGCCATGCATGAGCGACCCGCGGATTTCCAGCACCCGCTGCTGGCGCTGGCACTGCTGGTCGGCAATTTCCCCGCGTACATCTTCCTGGGCCGCCTCTTCTTCGGGAGCTGGCAGGACCTGGTCGACTGCGTGCGCGGTGTCGTCATCGTCAATCGCAGCCTCCGCCTGTGGTATCGGCCCGCGCAGCGGCCGCCGCCGGATCGGGAAGTGGATGGCTTGTACGCGGCGTTGAGGCTGCTGCTGTTCGTGCTGTTGTCGCTGGCCTGCGTCGGCGCGGAGTATCACGTTCTGGCATGGCTGCTGTACCGTTGACGACCGTCGTCCGAGACCCGGGGCGACGCCGTGCCTCCGCTCGAGCCGGCGACGATGCAGGGCGTTGGCAGGATGGACGGGCTGGCCTCGCCAGGTGACGATGATGGCCGCGCAGGCGATGTGCGGCAGGGGAGATTCCGATGCTGCAGATGCGACCGAACTGCGAGTGCTGCGACCGCGACCTGCCGGCCGAGGCCGAGGGCGCGATGATCTGTTCGTTCGAGTGCACGTTCTGCGCGCACTGCGTGGAGCAGGTGTTGCACGGCACCTGCCCGAACTGCGGCGGCGGCTTCAGCCCGCGGCCAACGCGGGCGGCGGCGCTGCTGGCGAAGTACCCGCCATCGACGGAGCGGGTGACCAGGCCGGATGGCTGCGCCAGCGCCGGCTGATCGGGACAGGCACCACTACAGCAGCCGCAGCAGCTCCTTCATCAACGGCAATCGCCGCACGCGTACCGCGCTGGCGCGGAACACCGCATTGGCGAGCGCGGGGGCGACCGTGGGCATGGCCAGGAAACTGGCGCCGGCGGGGTCACGCTCGTCGTCGACGGTGATCACCTCCACCTCGTTGGGCAGCTGCGCCATGCTGGCCAGCGGGTAATCCCTGAGGTCGTGCTGCTGCACCTGGCCACCCTTGATGGTGATGGCGGCATTCATGGCGATGGACAGCGCATCCAGCGTGGCTCCGGCGACCTGGCCCTGCAGGCCGGTGGGGTTGATCACGCGGCCCACGTCGACGGCGCAGACCACGCGCTGGATGGTGAGCTTGTCGCCCTGCATCGCCGCCTCGATCGCGTGCGCGACGTAGGCGCCGTCGACGTGCCAGCAGGCGATGCCCAGGCCGTTGACGGTGCGCAGCCAGTTCTTCCACTCGATGCGATCGGCGACCAGGCGCAGCACGTTGGCCAGGCGGCCGACGTCCAGCGTGCGACCGTTGTCCAGCGGCAGCTGGCGCGCTTCGCCGAGGATGCGCAGGCGCGTCTTCAGCGGGTCCTCGCGCATCTGGTGGGCGATTTCGTCGATGAAGCTTTCCACCGCGAACGCATTGCTCAGGTGCGGCATGCCGCGCATCGGGCCGCGGGGAGTGGCCGATTCCAGCGCGTACCAGTCGCTGCGATAGTTCGGCACCAGCGGGGCGGGGAACTGGTCGGCCTGCAGTTCGGACGTCCACAGGTGATCCTGCGGCACGCCGCGTCCGGTCAGTGCGGAGGCGCTGGCCATGCGCTGGTTCCACGCCAGCAGCTGGCGCTTGCGATCGATGATGGCGCCCAGCTGGTGCACGCTGCCGCTGCGGTAGTAGTCGTTGCGCAGGTCCTGTTCGCGCGACCACAGCAGGCGCACCGGCTTGTTGATCGCCTTGGCCAGCATCACCGCCTCGGCCACGTAGTCGTGATCGAGCCGGCGGCCATAGCCGCCGCCCACGCGCGGCACGCGGATGTCGATCTTGTCCGCGGCCAGGCCGGTCAGGCGCTGCACCACGGCCGAGGCTGCCTGCGGCGCCTGGGTGGGCACCACCAGGCTGGCGCGATCCTTGTCCAGCCGCACCAGGCAGTTCGTCGTCTCGGCGGTGGCGTGCGCCAGCCACGGCTGGAAGTAGGTCGCCTCCAGGCGGCGCGCGGCCTTCTTGCCGGCGGCGTCGACATCACCGATGTTGCGCACGCGGGTGGTGGGCGCGCTCTTGCCGCCGAGCAGGGCGAGCGCCTGCTGTTCCAGCGCACTGCTGCTGGCGTCGCCGCTGGCACCGGGCTTCCATTCGAGCTTGAGCCGGGCCTGGCCTTGCAGCGCGGCCCAGGTGTTTTCGGCGAGCACGGCCACGGCCGGGGCGATCACGGTGCTGCCCGCCGGTTGTCCGCGCTCGGGGCGCAGCTGCACCACTTTCAGCACGCCGTCGACGGCCAGCGCGTCGGTGGTGTCGATCCGTGCCAGCTTGCCGTCGGGCCAGGGGCAATGCGAGAGCACGGCGACCACGGCGTCGCCGTAGAAGTGGTCGATCGCGTAGCGGGTCTGCCCGGTGACGATGGCGCGCGCGTCGACGTCGCCGACGCCGTGGCCGATCAGCCGGTAATCGGCGGGGTTCTTCAGCGGCGGCAAGGTGGTGGGCAGGGCGATCTTGCTGGCGTCGGCAGCCAGGCTGCCGTAGCTGAAGCGGCGACCGTCCGGCGCGATGACCATGCCGTTCTCGCTGCGCAGGCGGCTGGCGGCCAGGCCCAGCCGGCGCGCGGCGGCCTGCAGCAGCAGCCAGCGCGCCACCGCACCGGCCTGGCGCAGGTCGCGCCAAGCGGCAGGGATCGAGGTGCCGGTGCCGCCGACCTGGTGGCCGTAGCTCCACACCGGCTTGCCGTTCCGGCTGTCGACGCCGAGGCCGAGCGCGACCACCCGCACGTTGTTCCAGTCGACGTCGAGTTCGTCGGCGATGATGCGCGGCAGCGAGGTGGCCACGCCGGTGCCGGTGTCCGGATCGCGCGCGCCGATCAGCACGCTGCCGTCCTCGTCGATGCGCACGTACGGTCCGAGCCCGTGGATGTTGTCGCCCAGCAGTGCCGGCGGCAGCGGTGCGTCGGCCGCTTCGGCGAAGCGGATGCCGACCAGCAGCGAGCCCGCGGTGCCGGCGAGCACCTGCAGGAAGCGGCGGCGCGAAAGTCGGATGCCCTGGCTCATCGCGGGCCCGCCTTGCCGGCGGCGGCGCGCTTGATCGCGCGGCGCACGCGGGTCTGGCAGCCGCAGCGGCACAGGTTGGGCAACTGGTCGATGTCGTCGTCGCCCGGATGCGGCTTGCGGCGCAGCAGATCGACGCCGGCGATCAGCCAGCCCGGCGTGCAGTAGCCGCAGCCGATCGCGTCCTCGTCGATGAAGGCCTGTTGCAGCGGATGCAGGCTGCCATCATTGGCGGCCAGCCCTTCCACGGTGACCACCGCCTTGCCGGCCAGCCTGGCCAGTGGCTGGGCGATCGCGGAGACGGCCTTGCCGTCCAGCAGCACCAGGTCGGCGCCGCTGCCGCCGTGCCCGCCGGCGTACTTGGTGCCGGTCAGCCGCAACACGTCGCGCAAGTACCACAGCAGCGGCATCTGCGGATCACCGGTGTGGCGGTAGTGCTCGCCATTGATCAGCAGGTCGATGCCGTCGCGAATCTTTTCCGGAACGATGCCGCTTTCCGGAGGGGGCGGCAGGACCTGGGCTTGCACGGGCGCCATCCATCATCTCCTTGAGGTCGATTCGCACATTGTGGCATTGCCGCCGCCCGCTTAGGGCAGTGGATGGCTGAACAGGCGCCGCCAGACGAAGTAGACCGGCACGCCCGCCAGCATGACCAGCAGCACGATGGCCGAGCTGCGCGGGTTGTCGAGCAGGGTGGCGACGACCACCGCCACCACTGCGGCGACGAACAGCAGCGGCAGCCACGGATAGCCCGGCACGCGGAAGCCGCCTGCCGCATCGTCATGGCGGCGATACCAGAACAGGGTGGCCACGCCCAGCGCGCAGGCCAGCCAGTCGCCGAAGGTGGCGTAGTCGAGCAGCTGGCCGTAGCTGAACGCCAGCGCCAGCAAGACCGCCCAGCCCGACAGCAGCAGCAGCGCGGTGTTCGGCGTGCGCCAGCGAGGATGCAGGCGGGCCACGGCGCGGAAGAACAGGCCGTCCTCGCCCATCACCTGCAGCACGCGCGCGCCGGCGACCAGGGTGATGTTGCAGAAGCCGAGGGTGGAGATCGCCACGCCCAGCGCGATCAGCCTGGCGCCGATCGGCCCGGCCACCTGCTGCATCACGTCGGCGGCGGGCGCGTTGCTGGCCGCCAGGCCGGCGTGGCCGAGCACGGCGAGATAGGCCACGTTGACCAGCACGTAGGCGACGATCACCAGGCCCATGCCCAGCGCCAGCGCACGCGGCAAGGTGCGCTGCGGCTCGCGCACTTCGCCCGCGAGGTTGTTGAGATAGGTGAAGCCCGAGTACGCGAACAGCACCGGCAGCGCCGCACCGATGAAGCCCACGCCGCGACGCGCAGGGTCCGCGGCCAGCACCTGCTGGTGGCCGGCGCCGGCGAAGAACAGCCCGCAAGCCACCAGCACCGCCACCGCCAGCAGCTTGAGCAGGGCGAACAGGTTCTGGATCTGCGCGCCAAGGCGGATACCGAACAGGTTGATGCCGGTGACGAAGACCAGCGCGCCGATCGTCAACGGCAGCGACCACGCCGCCGACAGGCCGAACAGCGGGGCGGCATAGCTGGCGAAGATCGTCGCTACCGCGGCGGAGGAGCCGGAGTAGATCACCAGCAGCATCGTCCAGCCGAACAGGAAACCGGCCAGCGGCCCGAACGCCTCGCGCAGGTAGACATAGGTGCCGCCGGCATGCGGCCGGCGGGCGCCCAGTTCGGCGTAGCACAGCGCACCCAGCAGGGTGAGCAAGCCCGCGGCCACCCACATCAGCAACAGCCACAAGCCGGACTCGGTGCGCTGCGCCACCACGCCGGGGGTAAGGAAGATGCCGCCGCCGATGACGCCGCCGACCACGATCAGGGCGGCGTCCCAGGGACGCAGGCTGCGCAGGTAGGAGCCCGTGGACGGCGGAGGAGATGACATTCGATGGACTCTGCAGGGGTGGCGCGACAGCATGGCGTCGCGCCGGCGATCGGGCAAGCCGGGCCCGGTTTGCAGCTCGCCGTGCACACCGCAACGGTGGTGGTGCGTCGGAATCTCGTGGCGTGTGAGGGGGCCGCGCGTCGACGCAAAAACTGCGTTGTCTCGCAATTTCATGCGGCTCTTGGTTCCGTCTCCCGCTTCACCCAGAATGCCGCGCCCGCATGCATGTGGCAGCGGGCATGGCAGCAGTATCCAAACAGGGAATCGTATGAACAAAGTCATCAGGATGGCCGCCTTCGCGTTGGCGTTGGGCACCGTGTCGACCGGCGCGTTTGCCGCCGATACGGGCGCGTTCTTCATCAACGCCAATGTCGGCCAGTCGCACTTCCACGACAGCGGCTTCGACGACCGTACCGACACCACCACCGCGGCGCGCGTCGGATATGCGTGGCATATGGGCGACGCCAGCGATCTTGGCGTCGAAGCTGGCTACGTCAACCTGGGCCAGGCGAGCGGGTCGTTGATCGTCAACTTCAACACCGTCAACCTCAAGACCAAGCTGACCGGGCCGTTGCTTGGCGCCAACTTCAAGTACACCTTCAACAACAAGATCTACCTGTCCGCACGCGCGGGCTGGTTCCGTTCGAAGTTCGACGCGAACGTGACCACTCTCGGCTCGGACAGTTTCAGTGGCGATGGGGCCTACAGTGGCGTCGGCGTCGGTTACGACGTCACGCCGCACTTCAGTCTGGGCGTGAACTTCGACGAGTACCACAGCCGTGCCACGGTGTATGGCACCAAGGCCAAGGAAGCCGTCAGCTCGCTGTCGGGATTTGCCGAATATCGTTTCTGAGTCTCGCGCAACCGGTGCAGGAGAACGGCCGCCCCGGGCGGCCGTTTTCTTCATGCGTGACCGGTCGGCTCATCAAGCCTCAGTTCACCGCGTACGCCGATCACGCAGGCGCCACCGATGGTGACCGCGCCGCTGGCTGCGTCGCGGGCCACCTCGACGATGCCGTCGCGACCCACTTCGCGGCCCTGGCTGGCGCGATAGTCCAGGCCGTAGCCGTCGCGATCGCCGCGCGCGGCCAGCCAGGCCATGATCGCCGCGTTGGCGCTGCCGGTGACCGGGTCTTCCGGAATGCCGTCGGCCGGGCAGAACGCGCGCACGGCCATCGCCGCATCGCCGGAACGCTCGCGGCCGAACACACCGACGCCGACGGCGTGCTGCCGCGTGCAGATTTCCGCCAGGGCGCCCATGTCCGGCTTCAGTGCCCGGACGGTTGCCGCCTCGCCCAGCTGGCACAGCAGCCAGTGCGGACCGTTGTCGACGAGCACCACCTCATCCCCGGCAAGTTCCACCTGCAGCGCGGACGCCAGTTGCGCGCGCCGTGCATCGTCGAGCGCGTGCATCCGCGCCGGCGGCGCCTGCACGTGGATGATTCGCGTCGGTCCCTGGCCGATCACCTGCACCGGCAGCAGGCCGGCGGCGCACTCCTGGATCAGCGCCGTCTTGCCGGCGTCGACCAGGCCGGCCTCGATCGCCGCATACGCGCTGCCCACGCTGGGGTGGCCGGCAAACGGCAGCTCCTGCCGCGGGGTGAAGATGCGCACGCGGTAATCCGCCTGCGGCGTGCTCGGCGGCAGCAGGAAGGTGGTCTCCGAAAGATTGGTCCAGCGCGCGATGCGCTGCATGGCCTGGCCATCCAGCCCTACCGCCCCGATCACCACGGCCAGCGGGTTGCCGTCGAACAGGCGGCTGGCGAAGACGTCCAGCTGCAGGAAGCGGAAGGTGTCGGGCATGGTCGGTGGCGACGGGTGACGGGGAGGGGTTCGATGATAGCGGCAAGCCGGGATGTCACCCTTCCGCTGCGGCGGACTGCGGGCGCCGCAGCGATTTGCGGCACAATAAGAGGGTTGTGCGCCCCGGACAGCAGTCTGCGGCGCCTCGCCCCCTCGACATCAAAGCTGCCGCCATGACCTCCATCAAGCAAGAAGACCTGATCCAGTCCGTCGCCGACGCGTTGCAGTACATCAGCTACTACCACCCGGTCGACTACATCAAGAGCCTCGCCGCCGCCTACGAGCGCGAGGAATCGCCCGCCGCGAAGGACGCGATGGCGCAGATCCTGATCAACTCGCGGATGGCCGCCGAAGGCCATCGCCCGCTGTGCCAGGACACCGGCATCGTCACCGTGTTCCTGAAAGTCGGCATGAACGTGCGCTGGGACGACGCCAGCATGTCGCTGGAGGACATGGCCAACGAAGGCGTGCGCCGTGCGTACATGGACCCGGACAACAAGCTGCGCGCCAGCGTGCTGGCCGATCCGGCCGGCAAGCGCATCAACACGAAGGACAACACGCCGTCGGTGGTGAACATGTCGATCGTGCCGGGCGACACGGTCGAGGTGATCGTGGCAGCCAAGGGCGGCGGCTCGGAAGCGAAGTCGAAGTTCGCGATGCTCAACCCGTCCGACTCGATCGTCGACTGGGTGCTGAAGACCGTGCCCACGATGGGCGCCGGCTGGTGCCCGCCGGGCATGCTCGGCATCGGCATCGGCGGCACCGCCGAGAAGGCGATGCTGATGGCGAAGGAATCGCTGATGGAGTCGATCGACATCCAGGAACTGATCGCCCGCGGCCCGGCCAACCGTTGCGAGGAATTGCGCATCGAGCTGTACGAGAAGGTCAATGCGCTGGGCATCGGCGCCCAGGGCCTGGGCGGCCTGACCACCGTGCTCGACGTCAAGGTGAAGGATTTCCCCACCCACGCGGCAAACCTGCCGGTGGCCATGATCCCGAACTGCGCCGCGACCCGCCACGCGCACTTCGTGCTGGACGGCAGCGGTCCGGTGATGCTCGATCCGCCGTCGCTGGAAGACTGGCCCAAGCTCACCTACGACACCTCGAAGGGCCGCCGGGTGAACCTCGACACCGTCACCCGCGAGGAAGTGGCCAGCTGGAAACCGGGCGAAACCCTGCTGCTCAACGGCAAGCTGCTCACCGGCCGCGATGCCGCGCACAAGCGCATGGTTGAGATGTTGAACAAGGGCGAGCCGCTGCCGGTCGATTTCAAGGGCCGCTTCATCTACTACGTGGGCCCGGTCGATCCCGTGCGCGAAGAAGTGGTCGGCCCCGCCGGCCCCACCACCGCCACGCGGATGGACAAGTTCACCGAACAGGTGCTGGCGCAGACGGGTTTGCTCGGCATGGTCGGCAAGGCCGAGCGCGGCCCGGCCGCGATCGAGGCGATCAAGAAGCACCAGTCGGTGTATCTGATGGCCGTCGGCGGCGCCGCGTACCTGGTGTCCAAGGCGATCAAGGCTTCGCGCGTGGTCGGCTTCGCCGATCTGGGCATGGAGGCGATCTATGAATTCACCGTCGAGGACATGCCGGTGACCGTGGCCGTCGATTCCGGCGGCACCTCGGTGCACCAGACCGGCCCGCGCGAGTGGCAGGCCAGGATCGGAAAGATCCCCGTCTTTGTTCAATAAACAAGTGCGCGAAGCGCACACCATCGCCTCCTCCCCTCCCAGGGGAGGATTGAGGTGGGGTAGCTCAGGGTCATCGAAAAGCTCAAAAGCACCCACCCCAGCCCTCCCCTGCGAGCAGGGGAGGGAGCAAGTGCGCCACGTTTCCGGCAACAGCCCCCAAAAAGCCCCGACCTCGCCCCATAAAAGCTTTCCGGACCATCCAGTCTTCATCCGGCCACCCCCTCCGGGCCGCCTGCCTCGCACACGCCAACCCCGACAAGTCATCATCATTCAGACGTCCAAACGTCCAAATGACCGCATCGAAAAACCATTTGCAATTCCGATGCGGCAGCGCAACACTGGCCGGATGTCCCACCGCCCATAGCGAACACCCGTGACCTCGCCAACTTCCGCGCCCCTGCCTGCCCACGCCCCCTGGATCGTGATGAAGTTCGGCGGCACCAGCGTGGCGAGCTTGCCGCGCTGGCAGAACATCCGCGAGCTGGTGGCCAGTCGGCGCGCCGAGGGCGCTCGGGTACTGGTGGTGGTTTCCGCGCTGTCCGGCATCACCGATGCGCTGAAGCAGTTGTGCCGGCACGCCGATCGCGCCGAGCGCAACGAGGCGGCGAAGGCCATCGTGCAGCGTCATTACGAACTGCTCGAACACATGCAGCTGGCCCTGCCGGGGACACTCAACGAGCGCCTGGGCGACCTGGTCCGGCTGGCCGACGACAGCGGCAGCTTGGGCGAACTGGCCTGGCAGGCCCAGGTGCAGGCGCACGGCGAGCTGATGTCCAGTGCATTGGGTGCCGCCTTCCTCAGTCATAGCGGCGTGACCACGCAATGGCTGGATGCGCGCGAATGCCTGTCGGCCGTGGCGCTGCCGAACCAGAACGAGCGCACCCGGCTGCTGTCGGCCATGGTCGAGGCGAAACCCGATCCCGCGCTGAACGCGCGGCTGGCCGCGCTGGGCGAGGTGTTCATCACCCAGGGCTTCATCGCCCGTGAAAGCCAGGGGCGCACGGTGCTGCTCGGTCGCGGCGGCTCGGATACTTCGGCCGCCTATTTCGGCGCGTTGCTGAAGGCGCAGCGGGTGGAGATCTGGACTGACGTGGCCGGCATGTTCACCGCCAACCCGCGCCAGGTGCCCGGGGCCCGCCTGCTGCAGCGGCTGGATTACGAGGAGGCCCAGGAAATCGCCTCGACCGGAGCCAAGGTGCTGCATCCGCGCTGCCTGTCGCCACTGCGCGAGCCGCGCGTGCCGCTGCTGATCAAGGACACCAACCGGCCCGAGCTCGAGGGCACCGTGATCGGTCCCGAGGTGCGCGCGCACGCGCCCAGCGTCAAGGCGATCAGCGCGCGCAAGGGCATCACCCTGGTGTCGATGGAATCGGTCGGGATGTGGCAACAGGTCGGTTTCCTTGCCGACGTGTTCGCCCACTTCAAGCAGCACGGTCTGTCGGTGGACCTGATCGGTTCGGCCGAAACCAATGTCACCGTGTCGCTGGACCCCACCGAGAACCTGCTCGATTCCGACGCGATCGCGGCGCTGGCCTCGGACCTGGCCAAGGTGTGCCGGGTCAAGGTGATTGCGCCGTGCGCCGCGATCACCCTGGTCGGCCGCGGCATGCGCTCGCTGCTGCATACCTTGTCCGGCGTGCTGGCGGAGTTCGGCCAGCTGCGCGTGCACATGATTTCGCAGTCGTCGAACAACCTGAATCTCACCTTCGTGGTGGACGAGGAGGTGGTGGATCTGTTGCTGCCGCACCTGCACGACCTGTTGATCGGCGCCGGGGCCTTGCGCACCGACGAC
The DNA here is from genome assembly GCF_040208325.1 of Rhodanobacter sp. IGA1.0. Classification (NCBI taxonomy): domain Bacteria; kingdom Pseudomonadati; phylum Pseudomonadota; class Gammaproteobacteria; order Lysobacterales; family Rhodanobacteraceae; genus Rhodanobacter; species Rhodanobacter sp. IGA1.0. Next base: position 2,865,320 of record NZ_CP157948.1, on the reverse strand, counting down.
AGCGCGTTGTTCGGTCCCAGCTGGCAGGCGCTGTACGGCAGCGGCGAAGTGCCGGACGTGGCCGCCGCGTGGTGGCACGAGGCCGAGCGCGATCGCCTGCTGCAGATCGCCGCCGAAGCCACGCCCCGTTACGTCTACCACCTGCCCACCGTGCGCCATCAGGCGCGCGAGCTGAAGTCGCTGGCTGCGGTCGATCGCCTGCATTACGCGGTGAAGGCGAATACCCATCCTGCCATCCTCGCTGCGCTGGCCGAGGAAGGTTTCGGTTTCGAATGCGTGTCGCCGGGCGAGCTGAAGTTCGTGCTGGCCCATGTGCCCGAATCCGCGCCGCTGCTGTTCACGCCGAACTTCGCGCCGCGCGAAGACTACGCCTGGGCGCTGACCACGCGCGCCACGGTGTCGCTCGACGCGCTGTATCCGCTGGAGCACTGGGGCGAACTGTTCCGTGGCCGCGAGATCGTGCTGCGGGTGGATCTGGGTCGCGGCCTGGGCCACCACGAAAAAGTGCGCACCGGTGGCAGCGGCAGCAAGTTCGGCCTGCCGGTCGATCAGCTGGACGACTTCCTGCGTCTGGCCGACGCGCACGGCGTCACGGTGCGCGGCCTGCATGCGCACCTGGGCTCGGGCATCCTCGACGACACGCACTGGGGCGAGGTCTATGCCCAGCTGGCCAGCCTGGCCGAACGCATCGGCAGCGTCAGCTTCATCGACATCGGCGGCGGACTTGGCGTGCCGTCGCATCCGGGCGAGGCGCGGCTGGACATCGCCGCGCTCGATCGGGTGCTGCGCGAGGTCAAGGCCGCGTATCCGCATTACCAGCTGTGGATGGAGCCGGGCCGTTACCTGGTAGCCGACGCCGGCGTGCTGCTGGCGAAGGTCACCCAGCAGAAGGGCAAGGGCGCGTTGCGTTACCTGGGCCTGGACACCGGCATGAACAGCCTGATACGCCCTGCGCTGTACGACGCCTGGCACGAGATCGTCAACCTGACCCGCCTGCACGAACCGGCCACCGCGCTGTACCAGATCGTCGGCCCGATCTGCGAAAGCGGCGACGTGCTGGGCAGCGACCGTCGCCTGCCCGAAGCGGCCGAGGGCGACGTGATGCTGATCGCCCAGGCCGGCGCCTACGGCAAGGTGATGTCCAGCCCGTACAACATGCGCGACGAGGCCGAGGAAATCATCCTCGAATGATGCTTCTGCCTGCGCGGATGAAACTGCGGCGATAATGGGCGACCGCTTGGAGAACGATGTGCAACCAACCATGCAGCCCCGCCTGACCCAGGTGTTCCGGTTCACCCGTGCCAGCTACGCCGATGGCGTGGCCGAGCTGGGCTATGCGTTCGATGATGGTCAGGAACTGGTCGAGACGATCCGCTTTCCGCAGGCGCCGGCGCTGCCGGCGGAGCGGCGCGCGGCATTCGCTGCGGCGCTGAAACTGCTGCACCTGATCGCCGGGGTCAGCTATTACAAGGCCGGCGTGCCGCCGAAGATCGAGCTGGCCGATGGTCCGCTGGATGACGCCACCGCCGACCTGCTCGACGCGCTGTACCTGCACGGCCTGGCCGAGTTCGCCTATCGCAACGGGCTGGACCTGCGCGGGCGCATAAGTTTTCCGCGAAGCGCAACATCTCCCTCTCCCCTGGGGGGAGAGGGGCGGGGTGAGGGGGCGGGTCTACCCAAGGCTCCATCACTCAACCTGCCCCGGCGCACCCTGGTGCCGATCGGCGGCGGCAAGGATTCGCTGGTCGCGGTGGAGGCGATCAAGTCCATCGGCGGCGAGGCGACCGCCGTGTGGGTCGGCAATTCGGCATTGATCGCGGCCTGCGCCGAGCGCACCGGCCTGCCCACGCTGAACATCCAGCGCGAACTGGCGCCAGGGCTGTTCGAGATGAACCAGCTGGGCGCGTGGAACGGACATATCCCGGTGACCGCGGTGAACTCGGCGATCCTCGCCGTCGCCGCGATCCTGTATGGCTACGACTCCATCGCCTTCGCCAACGAACGTTCCGCCTCGGCCGCCACGCTGGAATATGACGGCCAGCAGGTGAACCACCAGTGGAGCAAGGGCTACGCCTTTGAGCAGCTGCTGGGCAGCTGGCTGCACACGCACGTGGCCAGCGATCTCGATTACTGCTCGCTGCTGCGGCCGTATTCGGAGTTGGCGATCACCCGCGCGTTCGCGAAACTGACGCCGTACTTCGACGCGTTCTCCAGCTGCAATCGCAACTTCAGGTTGCTCGGGCCCAAGCCCGTCGACCGCTGGTGCGGGCAGTGCCCGAAGTGTCACTTCGTGTTCCTGGCGCTGGCGCCGTTCCTGCCCAAGCCGCGGCTGCTTTCCATCTTCGGCCGCAACCTGCTGGACGATGAAAACCAGGCCGCCGGGTTCGACGCGCTGCTGGAATACCAGGACCACAAGCCGTTCGAATGCGTGGGCGAGGGCGCCGAGGCGCGCGCCGCGATGTTCGCGCTGAGCCAGCGGCCGGAGTGGCAGGAAGATGCGCTGGTGACGCGCTTCCGCAGCGAGATCCTGCCGCAGCTGGATGCCTCGCAGCTGGCGCTGGAGCCCTGGCTGGAACCGTCGCCGGAGCACCGCGTGCCGGCACGTCTGCGGCCGGCACTGAAGACGATCGGCTGATGCGTTTCGCCGATCTGGAAGGCCGCCGCGTGGCGGTATGGGGTTTCGGCCGTGAAGGCCGTGCCGCGATCCACGCCCTGCGCCAGCGTTGTCCGCAGCTGTCGCTGGTGCTGTTTTGCAGTGCCGGCGAGGTCGACGCGGCGCGCGCTTTCGATGGCGCGCTCGAGGTGGTTGCCGGCGAACCGGATGCCGCGACACTGGCGCAGTTCGACGTGGTGGTGAAGTCGCCCGGCGTGTCGGCGTACAAGCCCGCGTTGCTCGCGGCGCAGGCGCGGGGCACGGCGGTCGCTTCGGGCACCGCGCTGTGGTTCGGCGAGAACCCCGACGCCCGCGTGATCGCCGTCACCGGCACCAAGGGCAAGAGCACCACCAGCGCGATGATCGCGCACCTGGCGCGGAGCTTGAGCGTGCGCACCGCGCTGGCCGGCAATATCGGCCTGCCGCTGCTGGAACTGCTCGACCAGCGCGCGGAGTTGTGGGTGATCGAGTTGTCCAGCTTCCAGACCGGCGAAGCCGGGCCCGTGGAGCTGGGCGTGGTCACCAGCCTGTACGAAGAACACCTGGACTGGCACGGCTCGCGCGAGCGCTACGTGGCGGACAAGCTGAAGCTGGGGGACGTGTCCGGCCAGCTGCTGGTGAATGCCTTGCAGCCGAACCTGCTGGCGCTCACCGGCACGCATCCGCAGCGCCTGCAGTTCGGCCAGGCCGACGGCTGGCACGTTGCAGGCGAGGTCATCTGCCGCGGTACGCAGCAGGTTTTCCCGGTGGCGCAGCTGGCCGCGCCCGGCCTGCACAACGCCTTGAATGCCTGCGCCGCGCTGGCCGCGCTGGAGGCGATCGGCCTGGACGCGCTGGCTGCCGCGCCGTCACTGGCACGCTTCCGACCGCTGCCGCATCGCCTGCAGCCGCTGGGCGAACACGATGGCTGGCACTGGGTCAACGACTCGATCAGCACCACGCCGCTGGCCACGCTGGCCGCGTTGGAAAGCCTGCACGGCCGCACGGTGACCGTGCTGGTCGGCGGTCACGACCGCGGGCTGGACTGGACGCCGTTCGTCGAGGCGATGCGCAACGCACCGGCGCACGCGATCGTCTGCATGGGCAGCAACGGCGCGCGCATCGCCGAAGCCTTGCGCGCGGCAGGCGTCGCCTGCCCGCTGGCCCTGGTCGACAACCTGGCCGCGGCGGTCGCCGAGGCCCGGGCCTGCACTCCCGCCGCGGGCGTGATCCTGCTTTCACCGGGTGCGCCCAGCTTCGATCAGTTCAAGGATTATGCGGAGCGCGGGCGGCGGTTCAGCGCGTTGGCCGGTTTCGATTCGGCCGGGATCGCCAGCATCGACGGGCTGGGTATCGAGGGAATGCAGCGCGGCTGAATCCCTGCACGGGTTGTGTCGCGACGCGTCCCGGGAAAGTCATGAAACCTGCCGCCGCCGGGCCGATGACTCGCCCAGAATAGGCACGCTGCGCTCCCGCAGATTTCCCGCCCTGTAGATCCCGCCTGGCCATGCGCCAGCAAGGAAGACTCGCCATGAAAGCTTTCATCGCCGCGCTCGGGTTGCTGGCGCTTTGCGCCAGCGTGCAGGCGAAGACACCGGTGTGGCAGCCTGCTGCCGGACACACGCAGGTTCCGATATGGCCGGGCGCGGCGCCGGATCTGCAGCCGGTGCCCGGGCCGGAAACGGCGAAGGTCAGCGAGAAGCTGCTGGCGGGCAAGCCGGCGACGGCGGTCACCAATGTCACGCAGCCCACCATGACGGTGTACGCGCCCACGGGGAAGAACACCGGCGCGGCGGTGATCGTGATTCCCGGCGGCGGCTTCCAGATCCTTGCCATCGACCTTGAAGGCACCGAGACCTGCGACTGGCTGACATCGCGAGGCATCACCTGCGTGCTGCTGAAGTATCGCGTGCCGAGCCTGCCTTACGACTGGAAGTGCGACTGCCGTCCGCACAATTTCGCCTTGTCGGTGTCCTCCTTGCAGGACGTGCAGCGGACGATGCGGCTGGTGCGTTCGCAAGCCGCCGCACTGCACGTCGATCCGCACCGGATCGGCGTGCTGGGCTACTCGGCTGGCGGTTTCCTGGTGGCGGAGATCAGCACGAACTTCGATCGCCATCTGTATGCGCCGGTGGATGCGGCCGACCGGGAAAGCGCGCGACCGGATTTCGCCATGCCGATCTATCCCGGGCACCTGACCCGGGGTGACGGCAAGTTGAACCCGAACATTCCGGTTTCAGCCACGACGCCGCCGACGTTCCTGCTGCAGGCGGAGGACGACTACGTGGATGGGGTGGATCAGGCGCTGGTCTATTACACCGCACTGGCAAAGGCGAAGGTGCCGGCGGAAATGCACCTGTATGCGCATGGTGGCCATGCCTTCGGCTTGCGTCCCACCGCGAACCCGATCACCGGCTGGTCGAAGCTGGCCGAAGCATGGCTGCACACGATCGGCATGGTGCAGGACTGAGCATGGGTGAACGCAGATGCCCGGCCCTAGTGTGGTGCAGGCGGATTCAGCGCGCGTAGCGTGCCGGCGCCTCGTTGAGGCTTGAACCGGCGTCGAGCCTGATGTGCTGGCGCAACCATGCGGCGAACTCGGCTTCAGGCAGGCTGCCTTCGGCGAGGGCGACCATGTGGACGTATTTTTCCTCGTCGCTGGCGACAAGGTCGGCACCGTTGAGTGTGAGGAAGACGCGATAGCAGACGTGCGCCGTGCGTTTGTTGCCATCGACGAAGGGGTGGTTGCGCGCCAGGCCGAAGGCGAGGCGGGCGGCCAGGTCGGCAAGATCAGGCGGCGGATCGCCGTAGGCGTGCGCTTGTTGCGGGCGGGCCAGCGCCGAGTCCAGCAGGTGATCGTCGCGCACGCCGATGCCGCCGCCATGTTCGGCCAACTGCCGCTCGTGGATAGCGATGGCGAGCGGTCGTTCGATCCAGATGATCATGTTCATCCGCCTATTGCGCCAGTTTGCGCAGGACGTTTCGGTCCTTGCGCATCACTTCCTCGGCCACTTCCATCTGCCTGGCCAGGTTCGGATCGTAGGTGGTTAGGCGGATGCCGTCGGGGGTTTCCAGGGCGAACAGCTCGTCGCCCTTTTCCAGGCGCAGACGGGCCAGCAGTTCACGCGGCAGGATGACGCCGGCGGAGTTGCCGATGGTGGTGATCTTGAGCTTCATGGCGGGTTCCACTGATTGTTATAACGCATGTTATACCGCCTGCAGCGGCCTCATGCAATGCGGGGCCGAAGGCCGGTTATGCTCCGCTTTCCCTGGCCGCCAGGCCGTCAGCAGACAGGAGCCGGCATGACAACGAAAGCCGCGGCAGATGACGCTTCCGCCAGGATCACCGCGCGGATCGAGGCGCTGGACGACTGGCGCGGCGAGATGCTCGCGCAGGTGCGCCAGCTGATCCGCGAGGCCGATCCGGAGATCACCGAAGAGTGGAAGTGGGCCAAGCCCACCTCGGGCGGAACGCCGGTGTGGTCGCACGCGGGCATCGTCTGTACCGGCGAGTCGTACAAGGACAAGGTGAAGCTCACCTTCGCCCGCGGCGCATCGGTCAGTGATCCGAAGAAGCTCTTCAATGCCAGCCTCGACGGCGGCACCCGGCGGGCCATCGACCTGCACGAGAACGCCAGGATTCCCGCCTCCGCCTTCAGGCAGCTGATACGCGCCGCGGTGGCGCTCAACGTGGCCACGCAGGCGGAGCATGCGGCAAAGCGGAAGCAGGGTTCGCGCCGAGGCGGGTGATGCCTGGCGGGCTCGCTCCGGCGAGGTTTGCGGTCAGGCCCCCGGCGAGGCGTCGCGCACGCAATTGCGGCCGGCGCGCTTGGCTTCGTATTGCGCCTCATCGGCCTTGCGCAGCAGGATTTCCACGTCGGCTTCCGATTCCAGGCGCCGACAGGCCACGCCGACGCTGATGGTGATCTGGCGCGTGGTCCTGGCTGGGTCGTGCGCCGCATGCCGCGCCACCTCGGTGCGGATCTTCTCGGCCAGCTCGTGCGCCGCCGGCAATTCCGTGTCGGACAACAGACAGGCGAACTCCTCGCCGCCGTAGCGGGCCAGCACGGCGTTTGCCGGCAGGCATCGGCCGATGGTTTCGGCCACGCTGCGCAGCGCCTGGTCGCCGACCAGATGCCCGAAGCTGTCGTTGAAGTGCTTGAAGTGGTCCACGTCGATGAAGATCATCGACGCCACCGCGCCGCGCCGCTCGTCATGCATGGCCTGCAGGGATTCCATCAGCCAGCGACGGTTGAATACGCCGGTCAGCGCATCGCGGCGGGACAGCTCCAGCAGTTGCCGGTTGGCGTCGTTCAAGGCCTTGGTGCGGGCATCGATGCGGCGCTCCAGGGCGTGCTGCCGTCGGCGCAGCGCCAGCGTGCGCCAGGCCCACAAGGCGCAGATCGCGATGAGGCCCGCGGCAGCGAACAGCAGCCGCGCCCACAGCTGCTGCCACCAGTACGGCTCGACGGTGAACGGCAACAGCAAGGGCTCGCTGAGGTTGCCGGCATGATCCCGGCCTTCGACATGCAGGACATAGTCGCCGGCCGGCAGCGCGCCGATCTCGCGGAAGTTGTCGGCCGTCCACGCGCCCGGCGCCTTGCTGAAGCCCTCGATCCAGGTGCGGAAGCGTGATTCGTCCTCGTGCTGCCAGGTCAGCAGGGCGAAATCCACGCGCAGCTCATGGTGGCCGGGTGGAATGGTGTAGCGCTCGCCGTTCATGGGCTGGTCGTCCAGCTTCACCTGGATCAGCCTGAGCGGCTTGGGGTCGTGGTCCGGCTTCTGCTCGTCCGGGTCGTGCACCATCAGTCCGCCCAGCGTGCCGGTCCAGAAGCGCCCATGCGTGTCGATGAACTGCGCGTTGGGATTGCATTCGTTGTTGACCATGCCATCGCGGACGGTGAACACCTGCGAGCGGTACCGACCCGCCTCCGGGCTGAGCACCTGCACGCCCGAATCGGTGCAGACGTAGATGCGGCCGCCAGTGTCGGCCAGCGCGCCATCGGTGGTCAGGTCCGGCGAAGGCGGCAGGTCGGCGGGCAGGGTGCGCGGCTTCAGTGGATCGCTGATGTCGACGCGGATCAAGCCGTGACGGGTGCTGCCCAGCCACAGGATCGGGCGTCCACGGGCATCGGGAATCAGCTGCACGCCGAGCAGGTCGGTGCCGGGCAGGCCGATGTCGCGGCCCAGCAGCGTCCACTTCTTTCCGTCGAATCGGGCCAGCCCCTGGTTGCTGGTGGCCCATAACCAGGCGTGGCCGTAGGCGGTGGTCTGCGCCAGCAACTTCACCACCGACCAGGTGCCGACGGCGCCGTCCGGACGGAAAGACGTCCAGACGCCGCCGCGCAGCCGGTACACGCCGGAGGCGTCGGTGGCGAACCATTGCTCGACCGTGCCGTCGATGCGGCGGCTGAGCATGTCGTTCAGGCGTTGCCCGGGCTGGCGTGGCCAGGGCGTGGCCACCGGTTCGAAGGTGGCGTCGTCGCGCACGCGCAACAGGCGCCCCGAGCCCGCTCCCAGCCAGACGGCGGCACGGCCTTGCGTGTCGTCGGTCCGCGCGATCATGTTCACGTCGGCATCGGCAAGTTGCCCGCCGGACTTGCTGAAGTAGCGCCAGTGGCCCCGCTCGTACAGGCCCAGGCCGTCGCCGTCCGACCCGGCCCACAGGCGTTCGTTGCCTTGCGGATCATGGTCCACCAGCACGGCCAGCACGCCGGTCTGCGCGGCGCCCAGCAGCGAAACCGTCTTCCAGTTGCCCTGGTCCACGGCGGCGCGCGCCACGCCGTCCTCGGTGGCGACCCACAACACGGCGGTGCCGTTGGGACTGCGCCAGGCGCTCACTCCGCGCACGGCATTCGACGGCAGGCCGTGGCGACGGTCGAACACCTGCACCTTGTCCTGGTAGATCCGGATCAGGCCATTGCGCGAGGATGCCCACAGCGCGTGCGCGTCATGGGCGACCGGCGTATCGACCATGTCATAGAGCACGTCGGTCGGCAGCTCGCCGGACTCCACGCTCCAGTGGCGCACGCCATGTTCGTCCAGTCGCCACAGGCCCGAGTTGTAGACGGAGACCCACAACGCGTCCCGCCCCTCGTGGCGGGTGGCCAGCAGGTAGGCCAGGCCGTTGCCCGCATCGAAGCCGGCCGTGCTGAAGTGTTGCCAGGGGCCGTCGTCCTCGCGATACCAAAGGCCGCTGCTGACCGAACCGGCCCACAGCCGCGGGTGTCCGAAAAGGTCGCGGGTCTGCGCCAGCACCAGGAAGCCGGCGTCAGGCAGCTGGGCATTGCCCGGGTCGGCCCGCCAGCGGCCGTGATCGCGATAGAACAGGCCGTCGCTCGGGCTCACCGCCCATAGCCGCCTGCCGCCCCGGTGATCCGTTTCGACCAGTCGCCGCACGTGGCTGGTGGCCAGGCCGTCGGCGGCACCCTCGACGTGCCAGTGCCTGCCGTCGTAACGGGCCAGGCCGAATGCGCTGCCACAGGCCCACAGCGTGCCTTCATCGTCGACGAACAACTGACTGACGTAGCCGTGCAGGGCGGGGTCGTCCAGTGGATGCCAGCGCTTGCCGTCATGCCAGGCCAGGCCGTGCGGGGTGCCCACCCAGACCATGCCTTGCCGATCGGTCGCGAGGGTGACCGCGACGGGGTCGGGCAGGCCGTCGCGCGTGGTGAAGGTCGTGAACGACGGTGCGCCGAGATCGAACAGGTCGAGCGGCTGGGTAGGCGGGGTCGTCGCGGCGTTCGGCGCTACCGGCGCCACCGCCACCACCGCCGCCATGGCCAGGCGTACAAGCCACCCCGATCGGATCAACATCAATTTCTTTCCAGACCTGCCCGACAAGAAAGCCGCCCCGCGGCGGCTCTCTCGCACAATAACATTGATGGTTTGCCGGGCAGCGCCGATGCGCTGCGCGCAGGTTGTCCGCTGCGACCACAGGAACAGGCCGGGGCGCGTGCACGCCGATGTGCCTCCGGAAAGCGGGCTGCACCTGGGTGCAGCCCGCGGGAGGTCGGTCCGGAAGCGCCGCTTACCAGATCCTGACCCGATCCTTCGGCGCCAGGTACAGCTTCTCGCCCGGCTTCACTTCGAAGGCGGGGTACCACGGGTCGAGGTTGCGCACGGTTTCGGCACGGAAGTCGCCGGGCGCGTGCACGTCGGTGGCCAGACGCTGGCGCTGGGCGGCGTCGCGGATCTTGCCGCGCCAGGCCTGGCCGAAGGCGAGGAAGAAGCGCTGGTCGCCGGTAAGTCCGTCGATCACCGGCGCAGGCTTGCCCCCCAGGGACTTCTGGTAGGCGAGGTAGGCGATGGTGAGGCCGGAAACGTCGGCGATGTTTTCCCCCAGGGTCTGCTCGCCATCGACGTGCAGGCCGGGCAGCGGCTCGTACTGGTTGAACTGCTCGACCAGCTGCTGGCCGGCCGCCTTGAAGTGGGCCAGGTCTTCCGGCGTCCACCAGTTGGCCAGCTTGCCCTGGTCGTCGAATTCGGCGCCGAGGTTGTCGAAGCTGTGGCTGATCTCATGGCCGATGATCGAGCCGATGGCGCCGTAGTTTGCGGCCGCATCGGCCTTCGGGTCGAAGAACGGCGGCTGCAGGATCGCGGCGGGGAAGTTCAGTGCGTTCTGCAGCGGCAGGTTCACCGCGTTGACCGTCTGCGGGGTCATCCACCACTCGGCCTTGTCGACGCTCTGGCCGAGCTTGGCGCGCTGGTGCTCGTACTCGAACTTCTCCGCGCGAAGCTGGTTGCCCAGTGCGTCATCGGCACGGATGTCCAGCTTGCCGTAATCGCGCCAGGTTTCCGGATAGCCCACGCCCACGCGCAAGGTGGCGAGTTTCGCCTGGGCTTTCGCCCGCGTGGCGGGTGTCATCCAGCTCAGCGTGTCGATGCGGTCGTGGAACGCGGCGATCAGGTTCTTCACCAGCTGTTCGATTTCCGCCTTCGACGAGGCCGGGAAGTAGTGCTTCACATACAACTGGCCCACGGCATCGCCCAGCGCGTTGCTGGTGGCGCCCACGGCACGCTTCCAGCGCGGTTGCTGCACCGGCGTGCCCTGCAGGGTGCGCACGTAGAAATCGAAGTTGAGGTCGGCGTACGCCTTGGGCAGCAGGCCGGCTGCGTGGTTGATGGTGTGGAAGCTGAGCAGGTCCTTCCACGCCTGCAGCGGCTCGCTGGCGGTGAGCGCGGACAGGCCGGTGATCGCGCCGGGCTGCCACGCGTCGATCTGCGACTGGTCGTCGAGGCCGGCCGCCTTGAAGTAGGCAGGCCAGTCCAGTCCGGGCGCCTTGCTGGCGAAGTCGGCCGTGCGCCACAGGTTGTTGGCCTTGTGCACGTTCTCGCTGTCGAGCAGGCTGGCCTGCGCCTTGGCGATCTTCGTTTCCAGCGCGACGATGGCCTTTGCCCTGGCCTGCGCATCGGCGAAGCCGGCCTGCTGCAGCAAGGCGCCGACATAGCTCAGGTACTTGCCGCGGGCCGCGACCATGTGCGGATCATCGGACAGGTAATAGTCGCGGCTGGGCAGTGCGATGCCGCCCTGCAGCAGGTAGGCGACGTGGTGCGACGGGTCCTCCAGCCCCTGCGTGACGAACAGGCCGAACAGGTTCTGCGTGTGGTAGTTGGTGGCGTTGAGCGGATCGACATCGGCGCGCAGGCGGCTGCCCAGCACGCGGGCCAGGTCCGCGCGCGAGGCGATCGCGTCGATCTGCGCCAGCTCGGGCCTGATCGCGGACAGGCCATGCTTCTCGATCGTCGCGGTGTCCATCCAGGCGGCGTAGTAATCGGCGATCCTGCGTGCATTGCTGCCGGCGGCGGGGTGGCTGGCGCCGGCGTTGCGGATCAGTTCGGCGGTGTCCTTTTCGGACTGCTCGAACACCTTGAGGAAGCTGCCGGTGCTGGAGCGGTCGGCGGGAATCTTCGCGGTCTTCAGCCAGTCGCCGTTGGCGTAGCGGAAGAAGTCGTCACCCGGCTTCACGCCGTGGTCGATGCCCTTCAGGTCGATCCCGATCGGGCTGGTGGCCGGCGTGGCCGCCCACGCCGGCGCGCCGCACAGGATCGCGGCACCGAGTATCCATCGCATGTGTTGCATGATCACGCCTCCACCGGGGAAAGTCCCACGATAGTGCGCCGGTGCCGCGTTGTGTGCATGACCTGTGGGCTATGGCCGGCCGGCGCTGCGCCACGCCGGCCGGTTGGCGGATGGCGTCAGCGCAGGGTGTAGCCGGCCACGCGCCAGACCTTGTCGCTGTCCAGGTGGAACGAGATCAGTTCGCGCACCGGCCGCTGCGCCTTGGCGAAGTGCGTGGCATAGCTGACGTTGACGTACATGCCGGCCGGCACCTTGCCGCCCTTCGAGGCGGTGCGGGTGATCGCCTGCAGCCTGCGTTCGCCTGCTGCGCCAAGCTTGCTGCGATCGGAACTCACGCCGCTCACGAAATCGCTCTTGCTGGTGGACTGCTTCGCCACGCTGGAGGACTGGTCCCAGATCTGGCCCAGCTGGTTCTGGTCGACCATCTGCGCGATGCGCAGCGCGGCCCGTGCCATCTGCACGTTCTGCTTTTCCAGCAAGGCCTTCTGCTGTGGCGTCAGCGTGCTGGTCGCCTGGGCCTTGGCCGGGGTTGCCGGCGCCGGCGATTGCGCGAACGCGCCGGCCGAGGCGCCGAGCAGCAGGGCGGTCAGCAGGGTCTTCTTGAACATGCGATGGGTCTCCATGAGGTGGCAGGTCGGTCGGTGCCGCACAGCTTGCACTGTCCGGGCGCGCGCGTCGACGTCCCGGTGGCCGGAAGGCGGCACGGGCGGACTGCCCTCCTCAATGCGCTTCCACGACAGCACCCTGGGCGGCATGCGGCGGGGTGCGGCAGAACGGCACCAGCAGCAGCGCGGCGGCGAACATCCACGCCATCAGCCGGAACACGTCGTCGAAGGCGAGCGTCAACGCCGTGCGCGACACCAGCCGGCCCAGCTCGCCCTGCGCCATCAGCAGGGCGTGGGCGGAATCGGTGGTGAGCTGGCCGATCCGCCCGGCCAGTTGCGTGACCACGTCGCCGGCATGGCGGCCGCTTTCGCCCAGGTTCTCGCCGAAGCGCGCGACGTGGATGCGGCTCTGATCCTGCAGCCAGGTGTTGACCACCGCGATGCCGATCGCGCCGCCGAGGTTGCGCATCAGGTTGAACAGGCCCGAGGCGTAGCGCAGCTCGGCCGCGGCAAAACCATTCAAGGCCATGTTCACGCTGGGCACGATGCACAGCATGATCGCGAAGCCGCGCAGCACCTGCGGCCAGAACAGCGCGGCGAAGCCCCATTCGGGCGTCATCGCGGAAAACATCCACAGGCTGGCGGCGAACAGCAGCAGGCCGGCGCTGATCGTCCAGCGCGCGTCGATGCGCTGCGACAGTCGCGCCGCCACCACCGTGCTGAGGATCTGCGCCAGGCCGGTGACGAATACCGTGGTGCCGATCTGCAGGCTGTTGTAGCCGCGCACGCGGCCCAGGAACACCGGCACCAGGTAGGTCGCCGCGTACAGCCCGAAACCGATCACCAGGCTGAGCACGCAGGCCAGCACGAAGGTGGACTGGCGGAACGGCGACAGCCGCACGATCGGCCCGGACGAGCGCAGCGAGCGTTCCAGGAACAGCGCGAACCCCACCAGCGACAGCCATGCCGCCGTGGCGATCGCGGGGTCGCCCAGCCACTCGTGGCGCGGACCTTCCTCCAGCACGTATTCGAGTCCGCCGAGGAACACCGCCATCGCAATCAGGTGCACGTAGTCGATCTGCTTCAGCATCGCGAGGTTCGGCCGGTCCACCCTCACCAGCAGCATCGACAGCACGGCGACGGCCACGCCCGGCACGATGTTGACGTAGAAGATCGAGCGCCAGCCGACCACCTCGGTGAGCCAGCCGCCCACGGTCGGCCCCAGCGTCGGCGCCAGCACCGAGACCATGCCGAGGATCGCCGGGATCAGCGCGCGCTGCCTGCCGGTGAACAGCGCGAAGCCGGTCGCGAACACGGTCGGCACCATCGCGCCGCCGACGAAGCCCTGGATCACCCGGGACACGGTCATCGACTGGATGTCCCAGGCCATTCCGCACAGCGCGCTGGCGAGCGTGAACAGCGCGGCCGACAGCGCGAACAGCCAGCGCGTCGACAGCGCCTGCGCCAGGAAGGCGGAGAACGGGATCATCACCAGTTCGGCCATCAGGTAGCCGGTCTGCACCCAGCTGATCTCGTCCGGTCCGGCGGAGAGTCCGGCCTGGATCTCGTTGAGCGAGGCGGCGACGATCTGGATGTCGATCAGCGCCATGAACATGCCGAACGCCATCACGCCGAAGATCAGGAATTTGCGTGGCAGCGGCAGGTCGGCGGGGGCGATGGCGGCCGGGGATGGCGGGGCGGTAAGGGCATTCACGGGCGGCTCTTGCATTGTCGTGGAATCATAGTATGATGCTCATCATATTAAAAAGCGAGGCCGTCATGCGCTACGACACCGAACACAAGCAGAAGACCCGCGAGCTGGTGCTGCAGGCCGCGGCGCGCGCGATCCGCAGCGACGGCCCGGATCGCGTCGGCGTGGCCGGCGTGATGGCCGAGGCCGGGCTGACCCACGGCGGCTTTTACGCCCACTTCAAGTCCAAGGACGAGCTGGTCGCCGCCGCGATCGGGCAGATGTTCGCGCAGGCAAGTGCGCGGCTGGAACACGAAACCGCCGAACGCGACCCGGCCGAAGGGCTGGCGGCCTATGTCGATTTCTATTTGTCGAAGAAACATCGCGACGCACGGGGCTTCGGCTGCCCGATGGCCGCGCTGGCCTCGGACGTGCCGCGGCTGTCCGGGCCGGCGCGCGAACAGTTCGCGCTCGGCGTGCAGCAATCCACTGCGAGGTTGGCTGACAAGTTGTCGGCGCTGGGCCATGCCGAACCGGAAGCCGCAGCACGTTCGATGATCGCCGAGCTGATCGGCGCGCTCTCATTGGCGCGCATCGAGCCGGATGCGAAACGCTCCGACGCGATCCTCGCCGCCTCGCGTGCGCAGCTCAAGCAGCGCTTCGGCATGAAGGCGTCGCAGCAATGAGTGCCGACGGTACCTCGGGCACGCCCGCGACCGCCGCCGCGGCGCTCCCCCGCACACCATGGGCGCGCAAGCCGCTGCTGGTCGGGGCCGTGGCCCTGGCGATCGCGCTCGCCGGCGCCTGGTGGATCGCCGCGCCCAAGCGCAGCGTGTCCACCGACAACGCCTACCTGCAGGCCGACAGCTCGGTGGTCGCGCCGAAGGTGCGCGGGCTGGTCGCCGCGGTGCTGGTGCAGCATGACCAGCGCGTGCACCGGGGCGATCCGTTGCTGCGCATCGACGCGGAGGAGTTCGATGCCCGCGTGGCATCGGCCACGGCGAACCTGCAGAGCGCGCAGGCTGCGGTCGCGGCGGCGAAGGCCGCACTGGTCGCGCTCGACGCGCAGGAACGCCTCGCGGGCTCGAACATGCGTGCGGCGCAGACTTCCATCCGCTCGTCCGATGCGCAGCAGAAACAGGCCGAGGCCGACCGTCGACGCTACGACGCACTGATCGCCAGCGGTGCGGTGTCGCGCAGTGCGGCCGAACAGTTCCGCACGGCGGCGATCACCGCCCAGGCCAATGCGGAACACAGCCGCGCCCAGTTTGCCGTCAGCCGCGACGCGGCGTCGGTGACCCACGCGAGCCGGCTCGCCCTGCAGGCCGGGCTTGCCCAGGCCGAGGCCGGCGTCGCCACCGCGAAGGCCGCGCTCGAGCTGGCCCGGCAGGACCAGGCGAACACCTTGATCCGCGCGCCGATCGACGGCGTGGTCGGTGATCGCCAGGTGGAACCGGGCGACTACGTGCAGCCGGGCTCGCGCCTGCTCACCGTGGTGCCGCTGGACGCGCTGTACGTGATCGCCAACTTCAAGGAAACCCAGACCACCCGCATGGTGGTCGGCCAGGATGTCAGGGTGGAGGTCGATGCCTTGCCCGGTCAGGCCCTGCACGGCCGCGTCGAGAGTTTCGCGCCAGGTTCCGGCGCGCAGTTCTCGTTGCTGCCGTTCGAGCCGGGCACCGGCAACTTCACCAAGATCGTGCAGCGGGTGCCGGTGCGCATCCGCTTCGATCCGGGCCAGGCGGCGCTGGCGCGGCTGCGGCCGGGCCTGTCCAGCACCGTCACCGTGAAGCTGGACGGCTCGCCCTCCATGCAGGCGGCGCGCTGAGCAGGCGCAACCGTCATCGCCCGCAAGAAACGGATGGGCCGCGCGCATCGCGGCCAGCAAAGTCTCCTTCCCACACTCCGAGGTCCGATCCATGAAAATCCAGAACAGTACCGCTTTCGTCACGGGCGCCAATCGTGGCCTCGGGCTGGCTTATGCCAGGGCCCTGCTGGCCGCTGGCGCGCGCAAGGTCTACGCCGGCGCGCGCGATCCCTCGACCGTGCCTTCGCTGGAGGGCCTGGTGCCGGTGCGACTCGACGTCAACAACCCCGCCGACATCGCCGCGGCCGCCGCGCAGTGTGGCGACGTCGACCTGCTGATCAACAACGCCGGCGTCATCGGCGGCGACAGCCTGCTCGGCGACAACGGCGTGGAGGCATTGCGCGCCGTGATGGAAACCAACCTCTATGGCGTGTTTGCGGTGAGCCGCGCGTTCGCGCCGGTGCTGGGCCGCAACGGCGGTGGCGCGCTGGTCAACATGCTGTCCGCCCTGAGCTGGGCCAGCCTGCCGGGCACCGGGGACTACTCCGTCTCCAAGGCCGCCGCGTGGGCGCTCACCAACGGCTTGCGCAACGAGCTGCGCGGGCAGGGCACCCAGGTCGTCGCGGTGCATGCCGGCTACATCGACACCGACATGGTGAAGACCGTCGAGGCGCCGAAGTCGAAGCCGGAGGACATTGCGCAGGCAGTGCTGGCCGGCATCGAGGCAGGCGCTTCGGAAGTGCTGGCGGACGACACCGCGCGCTACGTCAAGGCCGGCTTCGGTGCGACGCCGTCGGCGTATCTGGGCAGCGCCGGCTGATCATCTCTCGATGCGGTAGTTGAGGCTGGCGCGGCTGAATTCGGTGGCCTGCTGGGCCTCGAAGTTCCAGCGCCGGCTGAGCCGGTAGCGCAGGGTGATCACTTCGCCGGGTTCGAACAGCCCCACGCCGTAGCTGAGGTACAGCCGCGGCGACAGGTACTTGCCCACGGTGAACGCGGAACTGCCGCCCAGTGCCTCGTTGCTGGACACGCCGATGTCGTCGACGCCCAGTTTCGAGCCGATGCTCTTGGCCAGCAGGTCGCCGGCGGCCGAGCCCAGCGCCTGGGCGGCGGCGCCGACCATGTCGCCTTCGCCGCCCTTGACCTGCGACAGCGGCTTGCCGGTGACCAGGTAGGACAGCGCATCGGACTGCTCCATCACCGGGTTGGAGAACACGGTGAGGATCGGCCGCTGCGCGGTGCCCGACACCAGCAGGCCGACCTCCTGGCCTTCGTCGATGGTGGCGTTCGGGTTGAGCTTGCGCACCGCGCGGATGTTCAGGCCCGGATTGGCGATCGGCGTGCTGGCGAACAGCAGCTGGCCGTGCTGGATGGCGAGATCCTGGCCATAGGCGCGATAGGTGCCGTTCACCGCGATCTGGCCCTGGCCGGTGGTGGCCCGGCCGGGGCGATCGATCACCGTGAGCACGCCGGTCACGGTGCCGTTCAGTCCCATGCCCACCACGTGGGTCCTGCGGCCGAGGTCGACCTTGACCACCGCGCTGAGCGGCAGTTTGCTGGCGGCCTCCTGCTGTTGCTTCTCGTCGACCACGAGCACGTCGGGCGAGGCCTGGGTCGCGCCGGCGCCGGGCAATTTCTCTGCATTGATGTCGGCGCTGTCGATGGCCAGCGAACCACCGAGTTCGATGCCGCCGGCGTCCTGCTTCAGGGTGAGGTCGGGCGAAATCACGGCTCTGGCTGCGGGGATGTCGACCGCGGTGAACTGGCTGCCCTTGAGGCTCAACGAGGTTTGCGCCCCTTCGCCGAGCCCGGCGCTGCCGTTGATCGCCACGCTGCCCTTGCCCGACTTCACGCTGCCCCGGATCAGGAACTGGCGGGCGTCGCTGGTGCTGACCACCAGCTGGCCTTCGCTCAGCTTGAGTCCCGCCGACGGCAACTCCGCGGCGAGGTCCGTCACGCCGGCCTGGCCGAGGACGGCCGGCTGCTTCAGCGTGCCGCCGAAGCGGAAATTCCCGCTGGCGCTGCCCTTGACCCCGGCCACTTCGCTGCTGAACAACTCGATGAAGGCGAGGTTGTCGAGGCGCAGGTCGAGCTGGCCACCCAGCGCCTGCTGCGCGCCAGTGATGGTGAGCTGGCCGTCCAGACGGCCGCCGTCATCGAGTCCCGCGTGGGCCTCGATCCGTTGTCCGCCCGGTGCGAGTGCCGCGTCCAGACGCAACTGGCTGTAATGCAGCAGCGGCTCGTCGGTGCGGTCGGTGTAGCTGATGGTGCCTTGCGCGGAATGGATCGACGCGTTGCCGCTGAGCGCGCCCGCCGCGCTGCGCCGCAGCTTGCCGCTGCCTTCCAGGACGCCATCGGCGCGCATCGGCAGGTCGGCGTTGCCGGTGGCATCCAGCAGCAGGGCTAGTGGCAGCGCCTGCAGCCGGTAACCGGCGTCGAGGTTGCCGGACTTGTCCTGTTCCGCGGTCAGGCACAGCTGCGGGTCGCCCGCGCCGAGGCACAGTTCGGACAGGCTCATCGCACCGTCGTCGTAGGCCAGCTGCGACGGCCGCAGCAGCCGCCATGGCGGCATGCCCTGCGGTTCCAGGTCCAGCGTGGACAAGGTGCCCTTCCATTGCGGGCCTTTCAGCGAACCGCGCAGGTCGAGCCGGCCCGACAGCTGGCTGCCGCTGGCGTCCAGTTGCAGGCGATGGTCGGACTGGCTGCCCTCGGCCAGCAGGTGCACCTGCTGGAACAGCAGGCCCTGCAGGTAGACGCTGCGGGTCTGCAGGTCGATCTTGCCGGCGGGATGGCTGATGTCCGGCACGCCCACGATCAGCTGCAAGCTGTCGGCCTTCTGCTGCTGCCATGACAGGGCCTGCCCGTGCAGCTGGCCGTTGATGCTCAAGCCTGGTGGCCTGCCGGCGATGGTGAAATGGCCGTCCAGACGTCCGCCGGCATCCGGCAGCCAGTCGCCCAGCGAGGCGACCGCCAGATCCAGCGCGACATCGTTGCTGTTGCCGGGCTTGCCGACCAGGTGAATGCTGCTGCGGCCCGAGGCCAGCTCCAGCTGGCCGTCCACCACCTCGTCCGGCGAGAGGTGCAGCTTGCCGCGGCCATTGACGGCGCGCTGGCGCAGCTGGCCGCCCAGCCGGCGAATCTCCAGCGTGGCGTCCGGGCCGCTCGGCGGCAGGCTGCCGTGGCTGGCGATGTCGAAATCCAGCGCACCGTTCCAGCCGGCGAACAATTGGCCCGGGTCGAGCTGGTCGGCACTGGCTTCGGCCTGCCAGGCCAGCGTCGGCTGCAGGGTGAGCGTGCCGTTCGCCTGCAGCCCGCCCCGGGCCTGCTTCAACGCCAGCGTGTGCAGGTTGATCCGTTGTGGTGTGCCGTCGAGGTCGAGCGTGAGCGCCGCCAGCTTGCCGGGCGGGCCGATGCGCACGTCGCCGCTGGCGCGGTAGCTGTCGACGCTGCCGCTGGCCTTGAGCTCGCCCTGGCTGGCCAGCTCCTGGCCGATCAGGGCGGCTGGCAGTTGCAGCTCGTTCCAGCGGATGTCCAGCTCGGCGCCGAGCGGCTTGGCGCCCAGTTGCACGTTGCCGCTGGCCTCCAGTTTGCCCTTGATCTGCGGCGAGCCCAGCGTGAGCTGCTGCAGGGTGAGCACCTGGAAATCGCGGCTGAGCGACGCCCGCAGCGGCTGCAGCAGGAGCTGGTAGTCATTGAGCTCCAGCCGGCCATCGAGCGTGCCGCTGTAGCGATCGCCATGGCCTTGCAGTGCGAGCGCCACGGTCTTCAGCGAGCTTTCGCCCAGCACGGGTTGCGGATCGAACCGCGGCGCGTCGAGCTTGCCCGTCCAGGCGTAGTCGCCGCCCTGGGTCAACGCCAGCTGCAACCGCAGCGGCGTCGGTGCGGTAAGCCTGACATCCAGCGTGGCCTGTTTGCCGTCGCTGCGCACATCGAGGCTGCCGGCGTATCCGGTGGTGCCGACCTTCCAGGCGAACGCGGCCTTGCCGTTGCCGTGGTAGGGCGTTCCCAGCACCAGCAGGCCATCCAGGTCGACGTGTCCATCGGGCGCCTGCAGCGCCAGCTGACGCACCTCGATGCCCTGGTTGCTCCAGCGGCCGGCAAGGTCGAGCCGGTCGGAGGCGAACACCGGCTTGCCGGCCTGGCTTACCTTGACGCTGCCCACGTGCGCGCGATCGAAGATGATTTCTAGCGGCGGCTGCAGCGAAAAGCTGCCGCTGCTTTCGGCCTTGTCGGCGGCAGGCGCGGGCAGGCTTGCCTCGACGCCATCGGCGTCCAGCGCCAGCACGTGGACGCGCTTGGCCAGCAGCGGCCACAGGCGCAGATCCAGATGCGCCTTGGCCAGCGAAACCACGGTGCCCTTGCCGTCGTCATAGCGCACGCCGGCGAGATCGAGCGGGCCGATCAGCCGACCAGTGGCCTGGCGCACCTGCAGCGCGCCGTCGGTGGCGCCTTGTGCCCGCGCCAGCGCGAAGCGCAGGCCCGCGCCGGTGCCGAGCAGCCACCACAACGTCGCCGCCACGACCAGCAGCAGCGCGGCGAATGCGATGGCGATGCGCTTGAACCACTTCATGAATACGATGCCTTCCGTTTCCTTCGGTTATTGCGTTTTTTTCTTCTTGCGATGCCACCTTCTACCCAAAGTTGCAAAAGGGCAGTCCTGCCCTTTTGCAACTCGCCGGGTCCGTTGCACGAACCCGGCTCCGCCGCATCGACCACGGCGTGGTCGATGCGCGTGCGATCCATCCCTGGATCGCCTGTGAGCGGCCGCCTGCGCCAGCCACTCACAAATCCGGTCCGATCACCAGATGCAGCTGGATGCCGTGGGCGCGGTCGTCGTGGATCGGCGTGCCCAGGTCGACGCGGATCATGCCCACCGGCGAGCGCCAGCGCAGGCCCAGGCCGGCGCCGATCTTCGGGCGGTAGTCGGTGCCGCGGAACGCGTTGCCGGCGTCGACGAAGGCGGCCATGCCCCAGTTGCGGGTGAAGTAGTGTTCGACCTCGCTGCTGGCGACCAGCAGGCTGGTGCCGCCGATCACGCGGTCGTCGCTGTTGCGCGGCCCGATCGACTGGTAGCCGTAACCGCGCACCGAACGGTCGCCGCCGGCGAAGAAACGCAGCTGCGGCGGCAGCGCGGAAAAGTCGTCGGTGTGGGTGATGCCGAAGCTGCCCCGCAGGATCAGCCGGTTGCGCGATTTCGCGCCGAACGCGCGGATCCACTTCGCGTCGGCGGTGAACTGGCTGAAGCTGGCGTCGGAGAGCAGGCTGCCGGCGGTGCTGCGCACGGCCATGCCGAGCAGCCAGCCGCGGCGCACGAAGTCGGGGTTGTCGGCCTGCTTGCGGGTCAGCGAGGCCTCGCCGAATACCAGGGTGCTGCGGCCGTGCTCGATGCCGGGTGCGCTGTCGGGCTCGTTGCCACGCTTGCCCACGGTGAAGGTGCCGGACAGGGCATGCACGCCCACGGTGCGCGTCCAGCCATGCCACTGGCGGGTCTCGTTGCCGACCAGCTCCAGCGTGCGCGACTGCGAGGTGGCGGTGTTGGCGTCGCGGAAATTGGCGCCGACGTTGTAGCTGCGCTGGTTGTCGCCCGGCATCGGGATCGAGTACAGCGTGGAGAGTGTCTTCAGCTTCTGCGCCAGCACCAGTTCGTTCTTCCACTTGTGCCCGCGGCGGTTGACCCAGCGCCGCTCGAGGCCGCCGCGCACGCCGAAGCCGGTGTCGGTGCCGATGAACGGGCCTCCGGTGTAGATCGAGCGCTTTGCCGGCGCCAGCTGCACGGTGACGTCGACCACGCCATCCTTCGCCTCGTCGATGTCCGGCAACACGTTGACCACCGCGAAGTAGTCGGCCCCGTTCAGGGCCTGCTGCAAGACCAGCAACTGGTCCTGGGCGAAGTAGTCGCCGGGCTTGAACGGCACGTAGCGGTCGAGGAAGCCGTCGTTGAACTGCGAACCCTCGAAGTGCACCCGGCCGTAGCGGAAGCGCGGGCCCGCATCCCATGCCAGCCTGATCGCCGCGCTGTGGTTGGCGCGGTTCACCTCGACGCGATGGGTGACCAGGCGCGCGTCGAGGAAGCCGTTGGCGGTGAGCTGGGCGCTCAGCGCGTCGCGCGCGTGTTCGTAGGCGCCATGGTCGAGGGTCTGGCCCTTGAGTCGTTCGATCGCGCGCCGGGCCCGGCGCAGCGGGGCGATCTTCGACGCGGAATCGTCCAGCTGCAGTTCGACGTCGGTGACCTTCACCGGTTCGCCCGGCTTCACGTGCAGGGTCACGTGCCAGTCCCTGCCGACCTGCTGCAGCTCGTCGGTGACGGTGGCGTCGTAATAGCCGTAGGGTTGCAGCGCCGCCTTGACCTGGTCGGGCGCGCGTTCGGCCAGGCGCCGGATCTGGGCGTCGCTCACCTCGCGTTTCGCGTATTGCGACAGCTCGACACCGGAAATCGCCGCGGCCTTCAACGGGTCCGCCACGCCATCCACCGTCAACTGCACGCCGGCGTGGGCTGCGGTAGCCCACAGCACCAGCGGCAGCAGCAGGCTCAGGCGTCGTGGGGATCGGCGCATGCGTGGGGTTCCGTCCTCGATGGCGTGTTCGCGGGGGTGAGGGCAGCTTACCCAAGGAGTTGTTGGCTTCGTATGAAGCATGACGGATTTCCTGAGCGCCAGGGCGTCATGCTTGATTTGTTGATATCGCCGAGGCGATATCAACGGGCGCATCAACCGGCCTTGTCGCCGGCCTTGTGCGCGATCCATGCACCGATCACCGCCGACACGTACGGAATCGATTGCGCGGCGAGGATGAACATCCACAAGGTGCCCTCGATGTAGCGCGTGCCGTAGCCCAGCGCCATGCCGATCACGCACAGCGCCAGCGCGATCGCCATCAGCAGCTCTTCGCGCACCGGGGCGAAGGCGGCGAAGTTGCTGCCGCCCAGGCGCCGGCTCTTGGCGGTCACCACGAACGAGGTCTTCTCGCGGGTGAGGCCGTGCAGGATGCCCCGGGCGATCGCGTGGGACAGGCCCATGCTGGCCAGCGACGCCATCAGCGTGTCGTACCAGCTGCACGGGACGCGGGCGCGATACAGCACGATGCCGAAGATCGCCTTGGCGAAGAAGAAGCCGATCACCGGGATCAGGAACAGCTGCATCGGCAGGCTGAAGTATTGCGGATACGCAATCATGCCCGCGGTCCAGAACAGCGCCATCAGGGTGAAGATCAGGTGCAGCGCGTCGGCGAACCAGCTGAACCAGCCGGTGAGGAAGTGGAAGCGCTGGCCGGCCGAAAGCGGCCCTCGCTGCGTCATCCAGTCCCAGCGCCCCTTGAGGATCTGCATCGCGCCGAAGGCCCAGCGGTAGCGCTGGCTCTTGTACGCCTTGAAGTCGGCCGGGGTCAGGCCCTTGCCCATCAGCTCGTCGACGTAGACCAGCTCGTAGCCCGCGTGCATCAGGCGCAGGCCCAGCTCGGCATCCTCGCAGATGGTCCACTCGGACCAGCCGCCGGTGCCTTCCAGCGCGGTGCGCCGGACCATGGTCATGGTGCCGTGCTGGATGATCGCGTTGCGCTCGTTGCGGTGGTGCATGCCGATGCGGAAGAAGCCGTCGTATTCCCACGCGGTCATTCGGCGGAACGCGTTGTGCTCGAACTCGCGATGCGCCTGCGGGCACTGCACCACGGCCACCTTCGGGTCGTGGAAGTAGCCGGTGAGCGTGGCCAGCCAGTCGGCGCGCACCTCGTAATCGGCGTCGATCACCGCCACCACGTCGGCGGCCGGATCGGTTTCCTTGAGGCCGAAGTTCAGCGCGCCAGCCTTGTAGCCCGGCCACGGTTCCAGGTGGAAGAAGCGGAAGCGCTTGCCCAGCTTCTCGCAGTAGGCCTGCACCGGCTGCCACACCGCCGGGTCCTTGGTGTTGTTGTCGATCACCAGGACTTCGAAGTTCGCGTAGTCCAGCGCGGCCAGCGAGTCGAGGGTGATGATCACCATCTCCGGCGGCTCGTTGTAGCAGGCCAGGTGGATCGACACGAACGGCTGCTTCTCCGGCGGATCGGGCGTGAGCATGCCGGCATGGCGCATCCATTTCGGCCGCCACAGCACCTCGGTGAACTCGAAGCCGTTGATCAGCAGGATCGCCAGGATCGCGATCTGCGCGGGGAACAACAAGGTGAGCATGGTCCAGTCGACCCAGCTCAGGTAGAAGTTGAACGGCAGCGTGGCCGACCAGGTCAGCAGGCCGCAGGCCAGCTGGATCAGCATGCAGAAGAACAACTTGCCCATCAGCCGGAAGCGGCTGAAGCGGCGGGCGAACAGGATCATCGGCAACAGCGCCAGCAGGCTGGCAGCCAGTGCCTTCCACGGCCAGCCGGTGTCCTCGGTGACCGGGCCAGTCAGCGGGAACTTCATCTGGCGGTCGGCGTTGAACATGCCCCAGTACGCGCCGGTGCGGCCTTCGCCCAGGTTTTCCTTCCACGGCTGGTCGAACGCTTCGAGCAGGTAGTAGTCGATGTGCTGCTGCTTGGCGACGTTCATCCAGTCGCGGATGAAGATCGCCTCGTTGGAAACCGACGGGTCGGCGTACTCGTGCCGGTCACCGTTCGACGGCCAGCCGATTTCGCCGACCACCACGGGCTTGTCCGGGTAGTGCTGGCGGACCTGCTGGTAGGCGCCCAGCGCGGCCGGCACCGAATCCTTGCGCGCGACTCCGTTCCAGAACGGGAACAGATGGATGGTGATGAAATCGACATGCCGCGCCAGCTCGGGATACTTCAGCCAGATGTAGTCCGGCTCGGCGATCGACACCGGCTGGTGCACGGCCGCACGCACCCGGTCCAGATAGGTCATCATCTGTTCCGGCGTGAGGTCGTTGCGGAACAGCACCTCGTTGCCCACGATGACGCGGGTGATCGTGTCCGGATAGGCGCGCGCCTTGGCGATCAGCAGCTCGATCTCGCGCTCGTTGTTGTCCAGCCGCTTGTCGATCTCGGCACCGGCCATCACCTTCAGGCCTTCGGCCTGCGCCAGCCGGTACATCTGCGGGTTCTGCTGCATGGTGTACGTGCGCACGCGGTCGCTGTACTTGTGCAGCAGCTTCAGGTCGGCCGCGATGTCGTCGCTGCTGGGATAGTCCTGCTTGAACGGGCTCTGGTAGCGCTGGAACACCGACAGCGAGAAACCGCCGATCCTGCCGTGCCAGTCATCCGGACCATGCGGCAGGTTGCCGTACCACCACAGCCCGATGTTCATCGCCGCCACGACCAGCGCGAGCAGGATCGCAGTGAGCAGCGGATATCGGCTGTTGTGGTTTGCTGCGGTGATGCTCAAGAGATCCCCAGGGAGGCTTCGCCGGACTGGCGACCGAGCCGCAGAAGCTTAGCGAATTTGAGACCAACGGCCAATGAATCCCCGGGCGGGGGACAAATCCGTCCGCAAGCGATGGCTTTCGCGAGGCCGGACGCGGCTGCCTCCGCGGGAGCTTGTCGGCCGGTGGTTGCGGCGACCGGGTCGAGATTGTGACTGGCTCGGGCCGGGCCACCGCGTCTTGCCACACCGGTAAGGCTTGAGCCAGCGCACAGTTTCGCCGCGTGTGCCGGTGGCCTGCGAAGGTGCGAGGCATCCCGGCGGCGCGGTGGAATGCGTCTGCAAGTCCTTGTTGCGGGAAAAGGTTGTGGCGGCGGGCGGGCACGCGCCGCGGCGGTCGGCGGGCCGGAACCTGCTCGTCAATTAGGAAACTGTCTTATGGCGTCGTGGGGACATGATCTGAACAATGCGCGCCTTTCATGCCGGGTGCAGCCTGCTCGGCTCATCGCGGATCGCTGGTCAGGGAAGGATGGCTTTGTCACAGGGACTGTTTCGCCAGGAAGTCATCGACGCCAGACGCGGCGAGTGGCTCGGTTCGATCATCGTGGCCGCGCCGTTGTCGCGCTGGCTGTTGACCATGCTGGCGCTGGCGCTGGCCGCGGCCATTCTGCTGTTCCTCTTTCTTGGTCACTACACCCGACGTGAGACCGTGGCGGGCCAACTGGTGCCCAGCGCAGGCCTGCTCAACGTCGTGGCTCCCGACGCCGGCACGATCACCCGATTGAATGTGCGCGATGGCCAGCAGGTCAGGAAGGGCGAGGTGTTGCTGCGCCTGTCCAGCGAACAGGACAGCGTGGCGCTGGGCGACACTCATGCGCTGGTCGGCAGGCAATTGGAGATCCAGCGCTCACGCCTGCAGGCCGACCTGGTCAATCAGCAGCAGCTGGGTGAGCAGCAGGGCGAAGCGTTGCGTTCGCGGATGGCCTTGCTGCAGGGGCAGCTCACCCAGATCGCCGGACAGCTGGCGATCCAGCAGCAACAGGTGACCAGCAACCAGCAGATGCTGGCGAAGATCAGGCCGCTGGCCGCCCGGGGTTTTGTCTCGGCCGTGCAGATCCAGCAGCAGGAGGCGGCGATGCTCGACGCGCAGGCGCAGTACAAGACGCTGCTGCGTCAGCAGCTCGATGCCCGCCAGCAATACGACGAGGCGCAGCAGCAGCTGGCACGTCTGCCGCTGGACGAGGCAGGCAAGCGCAACGATACCGAGAGGCAACTCGCCGCCCTGGCCCAGTCGACGGCGCAGAACGAAATGCAGCGCGCCGTGGTGTTGCGCGCGCCGCGCGATGGCGTGGTTTCCACCGTGCTGCTGAAGGAAGGGCAGATGGTCGCCGCCGGCCAGCCGCTGCTTTCCATCCTTCCGGCGGGCTCCTCGCTGCAGGCCCAGTTGCTGGTGCCCAGCCGGGCCATCGGCTTCATCGAACCGGGCAGCCGGGTGGTAATGCGCTACCAGGCTTTCGCGTACCAAAAGTTTGGCCAGCAATATGGCCACATTACCGATATATCCCGTAGTGCACTGAGCCCCGAAGAGCTGACAGCATTGACCGATCGGCCACAGCAACAGATCGAACCGATGTATCGCGTATGGGTGAAGCTGGACAGGCAGGATGTACTGGCTTACGGCAAGCGGCAGCCCGTGAGGCCCGGCATGGCGCTCAACGCTGACATCCTCATGGATCGCCGTAGCCTGATTGAATGGGTGTTCGAGCCGTTGTACGGCATGGCCCATCAACTGGATGGAGACGCCGCTCATGGCTGACGGCAACCGACAAGCGCAGGTGTCCGCAGCGGGCCGCGGCTACCGCGCCGCATTGCAGTTTGGCTGGCGTCGCACGCTCCCGATGATGCTACAGACCGAGGTCACCGAATGCGGCGTGGCTTGCCTGGCGATGGTGGCGAACTTTCACGGTCACGACGTGGATCTGGCCGCCCTCCGCCGGCGATTTTCCACTTCGCTCAAGGGCGCATCGTTGGCGCGGCTGATGGTGATGGCAGGGCAATTGGGGTTCACCTGCCGCCCCCTGAAACTGGACATGGGCGACTTGGCCCAACTTAAAACACCTTGCGTGCTGCACTGGGACCTCAACCATTTCGTAGTGCTCAGGAGCGCCGGCAGGCGAGGTATCGTCATCCATGACCCGGCTCGCGGGATCCGAAGGCTGACCCTCAAGGAGGCCTCGGCGCACTTCACCGGTATAGCCCTGGAGCTCAGTCCCGCGGTCGACTTTTCGCCGGTGCATGAGCGCCAGGCGGTTTCGCTCCGCGGCCTGACTGGCCGGGTGCATGGGCTGATATCGGCACTGACACAGATTCTCCTGTTGGCGCTTGCGCTCGAGGTGTTTGGTCTGGCTGCACCCTTCTATCTGCAATGGGTGATGGATCAGGTGCTGGTATCGGCGGATCACGACCTGCTCGCCATGCTCGGGCTTGGCTTCATGGGGGTTGCGATCTTCTCGGCGGCGATCACCGCCGCCCGTTCGTGGGCGGTCACCTGGCTCGGCGCAACGCTGAATGTGCAGTGGTCCAGCAATTTGTTCGGTCACCTCATGCGGCTGCCGATGGACTGGTTCGAGAAACGCCATGTGGGCGACGTCGTATCACGTTTCAGTTCGATACAGAGCATACAGCGCACCTTGACCACGCAATTTGTCGGATCGTTGCTGGATGGCGTGATGTCACTGGCGACGCTGTTTGTGATGACCCTCTACAGCGCCGGGCTCACGGCGCTGGTGGTGGGCCTGTTCGCCAGCTACGGCTTGATACGGTGGGCCTTCTTCGGTCCTTTGCGCCGTGCCAACGAAGAGCAGATCGCACGTACCGCGCGCCAGCAGAGTGAGCTGCTCGAGTCCATTCGTGGTGCCTTGCCGATCAAGCTGGGCAACAAGCAAAGCGAAAGATTGTCGCGGTATGCCAACGCCACGGTGTCTACGGCAAATCGCGAGGTCCAGATCCAGCGCTTAGGCATCGCCTTCACCCTGAGCAACCAGCTGGTGTTCGGCATCGGTCGGGTCGGGATGATCTGGATTGCTGCGACGCTGGCGCTCAGGAACGAGTTCTCCGCAGGCATGTTGATAGCCTTCATTGCATACGCCGACCAGTTCATCAGCCGAGCCTCGGCGCTGATCGACAAGTGGGTCGATTTCAGCATGTTGAAACTGCATGCGGAGCGCGTGGCGGACATCGCGTTGACCGCTCCTGAAAAGGTGGCTGATACGGCGTGGGCGGGGCCAATTCCCGAAGCCAGCATCGAATTGTGCGATGTCAGTTTCCGCTATGCGGAAGACGAGCCGTGGATACTCCGGAACTGCAGCTTGCGCATCGAGGCAGGCGAATCAGTGGCCATCGTCGGTCCCAGCGGATGCGGGAAGAGCACGCTCGCCAAAATAGTGCTTGGGTTGCTTGAGCCGACGAAGGGTGAGGTGCGCTTCGGCGGAATCGACATCCGCACGCTGGGGTTGGATGAGTATCGCGGCTGGAGTGGCGCGGTGATGCAAGATGACCAGCTTTTTGCGGGCTCGATTGCAGACAACATCAGCTTCTTCGACCCGGACGCCTCCTCGGCACGCATCGAGGAAGCCGCCCGGCAGGCCGCCGTGCATGAAGACATCATTTCGATGCAGATGGGTTATCAGAGCCTCGTGGGGGACATGGGCTCCAGCCTGTCCGGGGGGCAGAAGCAGAGGGTAATCCTTGCTCGGGCGCTGTACCGGCAGCCGCGCCTGCTGATTCTGGATGAGGCGACAAGCCACCTGGATCCTGCGCGCGAGCGCGCAGTGAATGCATCAGTGAAGGCGCTCGGAGTCACCCGGTTGCTGGTCGCGCACCGCGCGGAGACGGTGGCCTGTGCCGATCGGGCGGTCCTATTGACCATGGGTCAAGCGAAGTCGGTGGTGGCGGCATAAAGCCGCTTCCCGTCATGGCTGGGCAATATCGCTCCAGCCGTTAAATCAGGAGAGGGAGATAAGCATGCAGACGTTGAGTTTTGAAGATATCGAGAAGGTGTCCGGCGGCATGATCAATGTGTGTCAGGGAATTCTGGTGGGATCCTTTGCTCTGGAAGGTTTTCTCCTTTCCGGCGGTAACCCTGCCGGTGCCTGGGTCGGCGCCGCCGCAGGCCATTGGATCGGGGATGCGATCGGTGGCGGCTGCGCCAGCTGATTGCACTGCGTAATCCGGACTCGGCAGTTTTTTGCCGAGTCCATTTAACTTGAGAAGGATATTTATGCGCGAAATAACTCTGGAAGAGATTGAGAGCGTTTCTGGGGCAGTGCTCTCGTGCGCCGACAAGTGGGAGATCGGCGGCGCCATCGTTGGCGGCATCCTCGGCGGTTGGGGCGGCGCCGCTGTCGGCATCGGGGCGGGTGACATAGCCGCCAATATCATCGGTTGCTGATTGATCGGGGCGGCGTGCTCGATGAGCACGCCGCCACTGCAAGATTCGGAGGTGGGTATGTATTCATGGGCGGATGCCGTGTCCGCGGGGTGTTTGTCGACGTTATTCTTCATTTCGGCCTACAAGAAAATATCTGACCGCAGGTCGATTGTTTTGTGGATGACCGGCAAGACCCGGGTTTCGCAGAAGGGCTCCACGGGACTTCTGGCCGCCCTGATTGCCTTGGATCTTTCGCTGGGCGGGGCTGCTCTTTTGTGGGGCCCGCTGAGCCGGTGGGTGCTTTTGGCGTTGGGAGTGACCCTTTTTGCGATGCTGTTGGCTGGCCGGCTACTGTTTTCCCGCACCGGATGCCCCTGCTTCGGAGTGGCGTCCATGGTGGATGAGCGCACTAACGTATCGATGGTTGCCACATTTCTTGGCATGTCCGGGCTGGTTGCCGGGATTGGGGAAATGGGCTTCACTACCTCATGCCTGACGCTGGTTTCCGCAGTCCTGATTCTGTGCGGCTTCGGTGCCGGCATGAATCTTTCCAAGTCGGCTTACGTGGGCGTGCGGGCGAGCGACGTAACTGACATGTTGCCCAACATCGACGATCTGGATACTGAAGGCAAGGGCGTCGTACTGGTTTTCGTTTCACTCAAATGCCCGATATGCATGGTTTTCTTGAGGTACCTCGAGAAGGTTTCGGCGCTTTTGCCTGGTACGTTCAATATATTCGTATTCGCCGACGGGATGGAGCTGGATGAGCCCCGCAGGTTCGGTGGTGGTTTCATATGCAATGGGCGACCCGACCTGCGGCATGTGCTCAACATAAGGCTTTCACCTGCACTGGTGGTCGCGTCGAAAGGGCACTCGATCAGGTATTCCGGAATCGATGGATGCAACCTGGGAATCGGCAAGATGCTTGTCCAGACCTTTGCTGGGAGCGCCAAGCGGTGAGGGGCGAGCTTTTCGTGAAGGACATGGCCGAGTTGCAGGGCCTGAACCGGGTTCAAAGGGTACGGGTGGGGAAGCTGCTTTTCTGGCTGGCGCTTGGCCACTGGCTGACCTGGATCGGCGTCGTAAGCATGGCTGTGCTTGTATCGATCATCTACCAAGCGTCCCATTACAGCTACGTGGCGTTGCTGGTGGCTGGCGCTGTACTTGGAATCGGTTGCAACAAACTTGTTATATTTGTCTTGCGCAGGAAATACAGCGACGACGTGCATAAAATGTGTCGTCTGTACGACGACGAGAAGCATGGGAAAACAGGTGCGTAAAAGCCGAATGTCGACGGTGATCCCGGTCCGCTTGGCTTGGGGAAGTCAGTACGGCGGCGCTGACGTGGAAGTCACTTCGGGGTTGATTGCGCCCCTGTCCGACTGATTGAACCGCATCTCTCTCGGCGTGGGCGGTCAAGGCGCGGCGGGTCTTTCCTCGTTCCCTGGACACGATGGTGCCCGCCGCATAGCTGTCCATGGTTTCGCCGTTGTCCATACTGAATGGAACCGCCGCAATCAGCGACGTGTGAATCATCTTTCTGCTGCTTCGCCAGGTGCAGCGCAGCGTGTTTCTGCAGGGATCCATGGGCTTCGCCATGGATAGTACTCATCGGGTGGTTTGGTGGCGGCTCCGTTTCGAGTGACCCGGCGTAAGCCCGCCGATTTTGCAAGACCGGCCCGGACCTGGCCGTTCATCCACGCCGGCGACGTAGCCGCGTGGGAAGGTCGATCCGTTCGGGCACCGAACGGCCGGTGTGTTCCGCCAGGGAAGTCAACGGTTTTCCCATGGCGACCGCATCGCAGGGGAGCGATATCCGGAGTTCGCAAGCGGGTACGTCGACATTATTGCTGAGGTGCGGCTCCGGCAACGGATCTGCTCGGGACGACGCATGAAAAAGCATGGCTTCATCGCCGGAACATTGATCACCATCGCGCTGTTCAGTCAGTGCGTGTGGGCCGGCTGGACCCGGTCTTCCGGCTCGACCATACGGTTCGAGGGGGATATCGAAAAAGGTTCGTACGAACAATATCTGACGGTCGCCAGGGGTGGCTTTACCAGAGTGCTGCTCAACAGCAGCGGTGGTTACCCTTCGGTGGCGTTGAAGATTGCCAGGGACATCCAGGCGCATCCGGATGTCGAAGTCGACGTGAAAGGGGTGTGCGTTTCCGCGTGTGCAAGCTATCTGGCCATCGCCGGAAAGCGCCTGAACATCGAGTGCGATTCGGTGGTCGCGTGGCATGGCGGCCTCGGGACCCCGGAAGACGAGGCGCGATCCATGCGCGCCGAACACATCCCGGAGGGGCTGGTGGTTGCATATGCGGCCTGGCTCACGGCATTTCATGCCGACGAGTCGGACTTCTACGCCCGTGCCGGCGTGGATATTGCCCTGCTCGCCGATTCGGAGAAGGCCGTCAGCACTCTCGATCTGGCCGAAAGCTACACGCTGGACGCCGTGACTGGCGAGTACTCGTATTCGACATCCGCCGGCGTGTGGGTACCGTCGATGCGTTCGTTGAAAAAGTACGGCGTGAAGGACCTGAAGTATTGCCGCGATGACGGCGCGACCGAAATCGGCAAGGCGCTGAAGAAAAATGGCTATTCGGTGAAATTCTCCACCGCCACGTTCCGTTGAATGGCCGGTGTGAGCCGCTACCCGTACAGGGCTGCAAGGAAGAGGTGCGCCGCTTCTGCGGCTTCCTGTGTTGGCGTACCTGCCGGCTCATGCCCACGGGTATGCCGACGGTTACGCTGCGGAGGTGAGCCCTGACGGGTTTGAAATGGTCGTCATGATCACCCTCGCGGTGGGCTTCCAGATCGTCTGCATGCGGCTGGGCGAACTGCATTCGCAACTGCGCAAGCTGGAAAGACGCCTGCTCGGCGACAGCGAAGCCGACCTGGCGAAGCTGGCCGAGATCCGGTCGCTGGCCGTGTCCGGCAAGCAGGGGCGCGCCGTGGCTGCCCATCGCCGGCATTTCGGAACCAGCCTGGCCGAGGCCGCCGACGCTGTGCGGAAGCTTGAGGGCGACGCTGCGGCGCGTGGCGCCTGAGCCACCTGCCGCCGACCGGCCTGCGGGGCGACTGGATGGGCGCCGCCGGGTCCGGTCATGAGTTATGCGTTAGAGTCCGCGCTGTAGCCGCTTCTCTGGCGGCGTTCGCAGTGGTCGTCCTTCGCGGCGCAAGGCGCTGCAAGTCTCGGGGGATCACGTGCGACAACTCAGCTGGCGTTTCTTTTTGCTCGCCCTGGTTTTTCTGGGCCTGAGCCGGTTCGGTCTTGCGCTGTGGCTGTGGCCGCGGGCGGAGCCGGCTGGCGGATTGTGGCCGGTGCTGCTGGGCGGGCTGCGCATCGATCTGAGCCTGCTGGCGATGGTCTGTGCGCTGCCGGCCCTGCTCTCGCCGTGGCTGGGGCATCGGCCCTGGGCCGCGCGCATCACGGCGTGGTGGTATCGGCTGTGGTGGATGCTGTTCGTGCTGCTGGAGCTGTCCACGCCGCAGTTCATCCTGGAATACGACACCCGGCCGAACCGGCTGTACGTGGAGTACCTCGACAGTCCGCACGAGGTGTCGGCGATGTTGTGGCATGGCTACAAGGGCGTGCTGCTGTTCGCCCTGGCGGGCCTGCTGCTGCTCGGCTGGGTCGGCTTTCGCGTATTGCGCACGTCACTGGTCGATGCGCGCCTGCGACTGCGCTGGCGGCCGCTGCTGATGGCGGCGATGTTTCCGCTGCTGTTCCTGGGCGCGCGCGGCACGCTGGAGCATCGCCCGCTGAATGCATCGATGGTGGCGTTCAGCGATGACGCGATGATCAACACGTTGCCGCTGAATTCGCTGTACAGCGTGATCAATGCGATCCGCGGCATGCACAACGAGCGCTCGTCGGCGGCCCTGTACGGCCCGATGCCCGAAGCGGAAATGCAGCAGCTGGTGCGCGAGGCGTCGGGGTTCGAGGGTGCGATGCTCGATCCGCAGCATCCCGGCTGGCATGTGCAGCACGCCTCGAAGCGGCCGGCCGAGCCACTCAACCTGGTCATCATCGTCGAGGAAAGCCTGGGGGCGCAGTACATCGGCACGCTGGGCGGCGAGCAGCTGTCGCCGCAGTTCGATGCGCTGGCGAAGGACGGCTGGCTGCTGGCGCGGACCTACGCCACCGGCACGCGCTCGGTGCGCGGTCTGGAGGCGATCACCACCGGGTTCCTGCCCACGCCGGCCGAGGCCGTGCTGAAGCAGCCGCGCAGCCAGCGGGGCTTCTTCACCCTGGCCGGCCTGCTCGGCGAGTTCGGCTACCACTCGCGCTTCATCTACGGCGGCGAGGCGCACTTCGACAACATGAAGTCGTTCTTCCTCGGCAACGGCTTCGACGAAGTGATCGACCAGCCGAAGTTCGAGGTGAAGCCCGCCTTCGTCGGCTCGTGGGGCGCGTCCGACGAGGACATGTTCAACGAGCTGCACCATCGCCTGATGCAGGGCGGCACGCAGCCGCAGTTCACGCTGGCCTTCAGCGTCTCCAACCACACGCCGTGGGAATACCCGGGCGGACGGATCGAGGCGAGCGAGCCGGCGGCGAGCGTGCAGAACACGGTGCGCTACGCCGATTGGGCGATCGGCCGGTTCTTTGCGAAGGCGAAGCTGTCACCGTACTGGAAGAACACCGTGTTCCTGCTCGTGGCCGACCACGATTCGCGGGTGTTCGGCGCCAGCCTGGTGCCGGTGCGGCACTTCCACATTCCCGCGCTGATCCTCGGTGCGGGCGTGCCGGCCCAGCGTGACGAACACCTCGTCAGCCAGATCGACCTGGCGCCCACCCTGCTGTCGCTGATCGGCATCAGCAGCGTCCAGCCGATGCTCGGTGCCGATCTCACCGTGCATTACCCGGGGCGGGCCATCATGCAGTACGGCGACAACTACGGTTATCTGAAAGGTGACCAGTTGCTGGTGCTGCAGCCGGGCCAGCCCGCGGCGCAGTTCCACTATGCCGTGGCCGACCACCAGCTGGCGCCGGTGGCGGTCGATCCGGCGCTGTCGAGGCTGGCGCTGGCGCACGCGTTGTGGCCCAGCTGGGCCTACTTCAACCAGCGCTACGGCTTGCCGCCGAAATCCCTCCAGCCCGCGCCCGCTCCGCCGGCGACGGTGCTGAAGCCGATGGAGCCCGACAAGTGCTGCGCCACGCGCGAGCTGTAGGAAAAAGAAACCCGGCGCCAGGCCGGGTTTCTGCCTGTACGCAGGATGCCCGCGCTCAACGCAGCAACGAGCGCAGCATCCACGCGGTCTTTTCGTGCGCCTGCAGGCGGCCGGTGACCATGTCGGCGGTGCCGTCATCGCCGGCGCCGTTGGCGGCCTTGAGCGTATCGCGGGCAGTGGCGGCGGCGATCTCGTGGCCCTCGACCAGCTGGTTCACCATCTCCTTCCAATCCGGCACGCCGGATTCTTCCTTGATCGAGCTGAGCTTGCCGAACTGGCTGTACGAGCCCGGGGCGAACACGTCCAGCGTGCGGATGCGCTCGGCCACTTCGTCGGCGGCCAGCCACAGCTCGTTGTACTGGGTCTCGAACATCAGGTGCAGGCTGTTGAACTGCGGGCCGGTGACGTTCCAGTGGAAGCTGTGCGTCTTCAGGTACAGCGAATAGGTGTCGGCCAGCAGCTTGGACAGATGCTTGGCGACCGCTTCGCGGTCCTTCTTGGCAATGCCGATGGAAATGGCCATGTGCTGCTCCTCGATGGTGGAAGAAGACGGGTGGGTGAATGCAATGGGTCCACAGTAGCGGGTGCCAGCCCGCCGGTGAAATGAAACCTTCGTATGCCTGCGATAGCTGGCGGCTATCGGGCTGACGCGCTTGCAACGGGTATCATGCGCGGTTCGATGAATGACCGCCCGCCACCACCGCCTGATTCCGCCGCCGACCCCGGCCTGCGCGACCTGCGCCGCCAACTGGATGGAGTGTCCAGTCGCGACTTCGGTCGCCTGCTGGGGCGTTGGCGCACGCTGTCGCGCCGGCCCGACGAAGGCAAGCTGGAGGCGCTGCGCGCCGATATCCAGCGTTCCGCGGCCAAACGCCGCGCCCGCGCCGCGGCCAAGCCCGAGATCCGGCTGGACGATGCGCTGCCGATCAGCGCCCGCGGCGAGGACATCGTCAAGCTGATCCGCGAGCACCAGGTGGTGGTGATCGCCGGCGAGACCGGTTCGGGCAAGACCACCCAGCTGCCCAAACTCTGCCTGGCCGCCGGTCGCGGCGAGGCCGGCATGATCGGCTGCACCCAGCCGCGCCGGCTCGCCGCGCGCTCGGTGGCGCGTCGGGTGGCCGAGGAACTGGGCACGCCGCTGGGCGAGGTGGTGGGTTTCCAGGTGCGCTTCAACGACCAGGTGTCGGATCGCACGCTGGTCAAGTTCATGACCGACGGCATCCTGCTCGCCGAGACCCAGGGCGATCCGTGGCTCAGTGCGTACGACACCCTGATCATCGACGAGGCGCACGAGCGCAGCCTCAACATCGACTTCCTGCTGGGCTATCTGAAGCGGCTGGCGATCAGGCGGCCGGAGCTGAAGATCATCGTCACCTCGGCCACGATCGATACCGCACGCTTTGCCGAGCACTTCGGCGGCGCGCCGGTGGTCGAGGTGGAAGGGCGGGCGTATCCGGTGGAAACGCGCTGGCGGCCGGTGGAGGCTGTGGCCAAAAACATGCAGCAAGGCAGCGCCGAACACATCGCTGCCGTGCTCGACGAGATCAGCCACGACGACCCGCGCGGCGACGTGCTGGTGTTCCTGCCCGGCGAGCGCGAGATTCGCGACGTGCACCAGCTGCTGTCGCGCCGGCAATATCGTGAAACCGAAATCCTGCCGCTGTACGCGCGGCTCTCCGCCGGCGACCAGGACCGCGTGTTCAAGCCCGGCGTGAAGCGTCGCGTGGTGCTGGCCACCAACGTGGCCGAGACCTCGCTGACCGTGCCGCGCATCCGCTACGTGATCGACACCGGCACCGCGCGGGTGAAGCGCTACAGCCAGCGCAGCCAGCTGGAACGGCTGCATGTCGAACCGGTCTCGCAGGCCGCCGCCGACCAGCGCAAGGGCCGCTGCGGCCGCGTGGGGCCGGGCATCTGCTATCGCCTGTACGACGAGGCGGACTTCGCCGGCCGCGCCGCGTTCACCGATCCCGAACTGCTGCGCTCGTCGCTGGCCAACGTGATCCTGCGCATGCTGGCGCTGAAACTGGGCGAGGTCGACGACTTCCCGTTCCTGGAAGCACCCGACCCGCGCGTGATCGCCGACGGCTTCCGCCGGCTCACCGAGATTTCCGCGATCGACGAGGCGCGCAAGCTCACCGCGATCGGCCGCACCCTGGCACGCCTGCCGATCGACGTGCAGCTGGCGCGCATGCTGGTCGAGGGCGAGCAACTGCATGCCCTGCGCGAACTGCTCGTCATCGTCAGCTTCCTCAGCATCCAGGACCCTCGCGAGCGGCCGGGCGATGCACGACAGCAGGCCGATACGGCGCACGCCGTGTTCGCCGATCCGAAATCCGACTTCGCCGGCGTGCTGAACCTGTGGCGGGCCTATCACGACGCGCACGAGGAACTGACCCAGTCGAAGCTGCGCGACTGGTGCTCGCGGCATTTCCTCAGCTTCATGCGCATGCGCGAATGGCGCGAGCTGCATCGGCAGTTGTTGCTGGTGGTGGGGGAGCTGGGCTGGAAGCTGGAAGGACAGCCGCAAGCCGCACGCTCTGCTCCTCCCCCTGCTGGCAGGGGGAGGTCGGGAGGGGGTAGAGCTCTTGACGTCGCTGCACAAAGTCAAAAGCGGACCCCACCCCAACCCTCCCCTGCTAGCGGGGGAGGGAGTGACGGCGGCGACTCCGCCGATCGTCTTTACGAATCCGTGCATCGCTCCCTGCTGGCCGGCCTGCCGACCCAGGTCGGCCGCAAGGACGAGAAGGGCATCTACCAGAGCACCCGCGAACGCAAGTTCCAGGTCTTCCCCGGTTCGGCCTTGTCGAAGGCGCCGCCGAACTGGATCTTCTCGGCGCAGATCCTCGACGTGGGCGGGCGCGTGTGGGGCATGGCGAACGCGCGGGTCGAGCCGCTGTGGATCGAACAGCAGGCGGCGCACCTGCTGCGCACGAGTTGCCGCGAGGCGCACTGGTCGAA
This sequence comes from Rhodanobacter sp. IGA1.0, assembly GCF_040208325.1. Taxonomy (NCBI): domain Bacteria; kingdom Pseudomonadati; phylum Pseudomonadota; class Gammaproteobacteria; order Lysobacterales; family Rhodanobacteraceae; genus Rhodanobacter; species Rhodanobacter sp. IGA1.0. Next base: position 2,827,653 of record NZ_CP157948.1, on the reverse strand, counting down.
GAAGCGCGGCTGCGTGGTGGCGTACGAGCAGGTCAGCCTGTTCGGCCTGGTGCTGGTGGAAAAGCGGCCGGTCACGTTCCAGCAGCAGGACCCGGCGCTGGCTCACGCGATCTTCGTGCGCGAAGCGCTGGTGCGTGGTGACATCGAGAGCAAGGCCGATTTCGTGCGCGCCAACCTGCGCGTGCTGGAAGAGGCGCAGGGCATCGAGGCGAAGCAGCGCCGCGAAGGGCTGATCCGCCACGAAGACGAGCTGGTCGCGTTCTTCGAGGGCAAGTTGCCCGAGGACATCGCCAGCAGCCGTGCGCTGGAAGCGTGGCATCGCAAGGCGCGCCCCGCCGAGCAGGCCGCGTTGCGCTGGTCGCTGGACGACGTGATGGCCGGCGGCGCCGGGCTCGATGCGAAGGCCTTTCCCGCCGCGCTCGAAATGCCGCCGCAGAAATACAGGCTGGAATACCGCTTCGTCCCCGGCGACGAGGCCGACGGCGTGACCCTGCAGCTGCCGCTGGCGATGTTGAACGCGCTGCCCGCCGCGCGTTGCCAATGGCTGGTGCCGGGCCTGCTGGCGGACAAGGTGGCCGAACTGATCCGCGGCCTGCCGAAGGCGCTGCGCCGCAACTTCGTGCCCGCGCCGGATTTCGCCCGCGCCTTCGTCGAGGCGGAATCGCCCCGCGACGAGTCGCTGGTCAAGGTGCTGGCCGCGTTCCTGAAACGCACCACCGGCGTGGACATCGGTGCCGGCGAATTTGCCGGCATCGAACTGCCGCCGCACTTCCTGATGCGTTATCGCCTGCACGACGAGCGCGGCAGGACGCTGGCCAGCGGCCGCGACCTGGCCGCGCTGCGAGGGCAGTGGGAAGGCCAGGCGCGTGAGGCGTTCTCGCGCAAGACCGACATCGAGCTGACCCGCGAAGACGTGGCCAGCTGGGACTTCGAGGCGATCCCCGCGCAGGTGCGTTCCGATGGCGGGCTCACCGCGTTCCCGGCCCTGGTCGACCTGGGCGAGACGGTGGCGCTGCGCGTGTTCGAGCGCAGCGACGAGGCTCGCGCCGCCCATCGGCAGGGCGTGGTGCGGCTGTTGCGCAATGCGCTGGCCAGCGAGGCGAAGCAGGCGCGCCGTCGGTTGCCGATCGGCAATGCGCTGGCGCTGAAATACGCGCCGCTCGGTGGCGTCGACGGCCTGCGCGAGGATTTGCTCGAAGGCGGTTTTCGGGATCTGCTGGAACGCCATGAGCTGGACGTGCGCAGCGCCGGCGCATTCGAGATGTTGCGCACGCAGTTCTCGCGCGAGCTGTTCGGCGCCGGCGTCGAGCGGCTGAAACTGGCCGAACCGATCATCGAGGCCCAGGCCGAGATGAAGCCGTGGCTGGCGCCGCCGCTGCTGGGTTTCGCCCGCGCCAGCTACGACGACCTCGGTGAACAGTTCGACGCGCTGCTGACGCCGGGCTTCCTGCGCGAGTTGCCGACCGCGCGGCTGGCGCACTACCCGCGCTACCTCAAGGCGATGCGCCTGCGTGGCGAACGCCTGCGCCAGGACCCGGCGAAGGACCAGCAACGCATGCTGCAGGTGCTGCCGTACTGGCGCGCGTACCTGCAGCATCGCGCCGCCGGCGCCGGCGCCGGCGCCGGCGCCGACCCGGCCGGGCTGGCCGAATTGCGCTGGCTGATCGAGGAGTGGCGGGTGTCGCTGTTCGCCCAGGAGCTGAAAACGGCCGAGCCGGTCTCGGCCAAGCGGCTGGCGAAGGCGCTGGCCGCCCTCGGCTGAGTTGTCGGGGCGCGTGGCATTCCGTTGCCGGTCAGTGAACGGAGCGGGGCTGCAGCTAAGATGGGCGCATCCCGCGAAGCCCTGAAGATCATGGCCCCCCTCGTCAAACCCGGCAGCCTGCAGCAATGGCGCGATCGCGCCGGCACGCTGCCGCCTGCGCTGGTCGAGGCGCTGGATGCCTGCGCCCTGCGCACGGTGAACGAGGCCGAATGCACCGACGTGCTGGACCTGCTCGGCATGCTCGGTTGCGATGCGCAGACGCAGGCGGCGGCATTGTGGTTCGCGCTGGCCCGTGCCGATCCGGCGCTGTGGCAGGAGCGCCGGGCGAAGTTGCCGGCGGAGCTGCAGCGGCTGGTGGACGGGCAGCAGGCGGCCGAACAGGTGTGGGCGCTGCACGCGCAGCGACCGCCGCAAGGCGCTGCCGAAGGCCTGCGCCGCCTGCTGCTGGCGATCGTGCGCGACCTGCGCGTGGTGTTCGTGCTGCTGGCTCGTCAGCTCGCGCGCATGCGCGCGGCGGCGAACCTGGCCGACGACGAACGCCAGGCGCTGGCCCGGCTGACCCGCGACATCCACGCGCCGCTGGCGAACCGGCTCGGCATCTGGCAGCTGAAGTGGGAGCTGGAGGACCTGGCGTTTCGCTACCTGCAGCCGGACACCTACCGCCGCATTGCGCAGCTGCTCGACGAGCGTCGCGCCGATCGCGAGGCGTTCATCCGCGAATCGCTGGACGAACTGCAGCGTGCGCTGGCCGCCGCCGACATCCGCGCCGACCTGGCCGGCCGGCCGAAGCACATCTACTCGATCTGGAAGAAGATGCAGCGCAAGTCGCTGGACTTCTCCGACCTGTACGACATCCGCGCCGTGCGCATCCTGGTCGACAACATCACCGACTGCTACGCCGCGCTGGGCGTGGTGCACGGGCGCTGGCCGCATCTGCCGAACGAGTTCGACGACTACATCGCGCGGCCCAAGCCGAACGGCTACCAGTCGCTGCACACCGCGGTGATCGGCCCGGCTGGCAAGACCCTGGAAGTGCAGATCCGCACCCATGAAATGCATCGCGCCAACGAGCTGGGCGTGGCGGCGCACTGGCGCTACAAGGAAGGCGGCAGCGGTGATGCCGAGTTCGAGGCGAAGATCGCCTGGATGCGCAAGCTGCTGGAACCGCGCGGCGACGACGACAGCACGCTGGCCGCCGACCTGCACACCGAGCTGCTGGAAGACCGCGTCTACCTGCTGACGCCCAAGGGCGAGGTGTTCGACCTGGCCCGCGGCGCCACCGTGCTGGACTTCGCCTACCTGGTGCACACCGAAGTCGGTCATCGCTGCCGCGGCGCCAAGGTCAACGGCCGCATCGTGCCGCTGACCTTCCAGCCGCAGAGCGGCGACCGGGTGGAGATCCTCACCGGCAAGGTGGCCGATCCCAGCCGCGACTGGCTCTCGCCCCATCACGGCTACCTCAATACCTCGCGGGCCAGGGACAAGCTGCGCAACTGGTTCCGCAGGATCGCCCACGACACCAACCTCGCGGTCGGCCGCAGCATGTTCGAGCGCGAGCTGCGGCGCCTGGCGCTGACCAGTGCCGACGTGGGCAAGCTGCCGGCGCATTTCCACCTGAAGAACCAGGACGAGTTGCTGATCGCGCTGGCGCTGGGCGAGATCACGCCCGGCCAGATCGCCCGGGTGGTGCAGGAGGCGGCACAACCGGCGCAGCCGGCGGTGACGCAGTCCAGCACGCCGGTCGCCTCGCGCCACAGCACGCTCGACCACAGCGCGCTCAGCATCGAGGGCATCGGCAACCTGCTGACCACGCTGGCGCGCTGCTGCCAGCCGCTGCCGGGCGATCCGGTGCGCGGCTTCATCACCCGGGGCCGTGGTGTGTCGGTGCATCGCGCCGACTGCGCCAGCCTGGCGCGGCTGGCCCGGCGTGACCCGGACCGGGTGATCGAGGTCAACTGGGGCAGCGCGGCGGCGCAAGCGTACGAGGTCGACATCGAATTGCGTGGCTACGACCGCAAGGGCCTGCAGAAGGACGTCACCAGCGTGATCAGCAACGCGGCCACCCACATCATCGCCTCGTCCAGCCGGCAATTCGTGCGCACCGGCGAAGTCGAAATGCGCTTCACCCTGCGCGTGCGCGACTTCGAACAGCTGTCGGCCCTGCTCGGCAAGCTGCTGGCGCTGCCCAACGTGATCGACGTGCGCCGCGTCGGCGTCGGCTGAATGCCCACGCAATGCCTGCCCCCAGGCGGGGCAGGGGCTGCGGGCCCGATGGTAAGCTGAGCCGACATTTCCGAAGCCACGAACCATGAGCGGACGCCGCGACCAGCACGACGCACACCCCCCGATGCGCACCGAGCCCACCCTCGGCGATCTCGATCGGCTGGACACGCCGCGCGCGCCCTCGCCGGACGGCCTGCCGCGGGTCGCGGTGGAAGCCCGCCGGCCACATGGCCGGGCGTCCTCGCCGGCGCGGCCGAAAACACGCCGCGGCTGGCTGGTGCCGGTCCTGCTGCTGGTGGTGATTGCCTTGCTGGCGGCGTTGTGGATCAACCAGAACCGCCTGCGCGGCATGGTGCCGCGCACCGACTTCAACACCTTGCTCACCCAGGCGCAGCAGGCCTTGCAGGATGGACGTCTGGACGGCCAGGACGGCAGCAGTGCGCGCGAACTGTTCCAGGCCGCCGCAGCGCTGGAGCCGGACAACGATCGCGCCCGTGACGGCCTGCGCCAGGTCGGCCAGGCGATGCTGTCCCGGGCCGACGCCTCGCTGCAGGCGGGCAACCTGAGCCAGGCCGCGCAGCAGGCGACGGTGGCCCGCGAACTGCTCGGTGGCGGCAGCGACATCGATCGGCTGGATCACGCGATCAGCAGCGCGCGTGCCGGACAGGTGCACGCCGTGGACCTGGTCGACCAGGCCCAGCAGGCCTTCGCCGCTGGCAAGCTGGCCGGACCCGATGGTGCCGGCGCGCTGTATCGGCGCGTGCTGCAGGCCGACCCCGACAACGCAGTGGCCAGGCACGGCCTGGACCAGGTCGGCTACGCGCTGGCAGTCGATGCGCGCCAGGCGCTGGATGCGAAGGACAACGCGAAGGCCGATGCCAGCATCGAGCAGCTCGCCGCGCTGCAGCCGAACAACGGGGCGCTGCCGGCACTGCGTGCGCTGCAGGCGCAGACGCGCAAGCAGGACAACAGCGCGCTGGCGGCGGAACTGAAGGCCGGCCAGGATGCGCTGCGCGCAGGCCGCATCGCCGGCAGCGGCGACGACACCGCCCTGGCGCACTTCCAGGCCGCGCTCAAGCTGGACCCCGACAACGCCCAGGCCCACGCCGGCCTCGGCAACGTGGCGCAGGCGCTGACCGTGCAGGCCAGCGCGGCGATCGATGCCGGCGACAACCTGCAGGCGGAGAAACTGCTGGACCAGGCCGCGCAGCTGGCGCCCAAATCGGCCGACCTTGCAGCGACGCGGGCACGCCTGGGCAGTGCGGCGGCCTCCGCCGTTTCCGATGGCGGCAAGACCGCGCTTGCAGCCGATGCGAGCAGCGAGCCGCCGATGCCGCAAGCGGTGTTGACGCCCCAGCAGAGCGCGGCCGTGGCGCAACTGGTGCAGCGTGCCGAACAGGCGACCAGCCACGGCGACATCATGATGCCGCCCGGCGACAGCGCCTACGATCTGTACCGCAGCGCGTTGGCGATCGATGGCAACAACGAGGCAGCGGTGCGCGGATTGCAGGCGTTGCCGGACAAGGTTCGCCAGCAGTTCGAGCAGGCGCTCGCCGCGGGCAAGCTGGCACAGGCCAGCGACATGCTGGCCAATCTCGCCGAACTGGCCCCTGGCGACGCTGCGCAAGGCGCGCTCGGCAGCCGCCTCGCCGGTGCCTGGCTGGACCAGGCCGAACAGCAACTGGGTCGCGGCGACCGCATCGGTGCCAGCCAGTCGCTGCTGCGCGCACGCAAACTGGCGCCGGCGAGTCCGCGCGTACAGGACCTGGATGCCCGTCTGCAGGGTGGCGGGTGAGTCGCGCATGACGGTTCTGGTGATCGGCGCCAGCAGCCAGATCGGCCGATTCCTGCTGCCACGACTGATCGCCAATGGCGAGCCGGTGGTCGCGTTGAGCCGGCAGCCGCGAACCGCATCCGCCGGCATCACCTGGTTGCATGGCTGGCTGCCCGACCGGCCACCGGGCCTGCCGCCACTGTCGGCGATCATCAGCTTCGGTCCGCTGACCGGCCTGGCCGACTGGCTGGCGCACGCCGACGTGGTCGACGCGCCAAGGGTGATTGCCACCAGTTCGATGAGCGCTGAGAGCAAGCGCGATTCGCTGGTTTCCGGCGAGCGCGACATCTCGCGCCAGTTGCGCGAAAGCGAGGCGCAACTGGCGGCTGCATGCGAGCGTCACGGCAGCGCATGGACCGTGCTGCGTCCCACCCTGGTCTACGGCGCCGGGCTGGACAAGAGTCTCACTCCGCTGGCGCGTCGGGCGATGCGCCTGCGCGTCTTCCCGCTGCCTTGCGGCCGCGGCCTGCGCCAGCCGGTGCATGCGGAAGACATCGCGCTGGCCGCGCTGGCGGCGTTGGAGTGTCCGGCATCGGGCGGGCGCGTGCTGCAGATCGGCGGCGGCGAACGTCTGCCTGCGGCGGAGATGTTCGCGCGGGTGCGTCGCAGCCTGCCGGTCGCCACCATGCCGCTGCCGCTGCCCGCGTGGCTGCTGCGCGCGGCGAAGCTGGCGCTGCCACGCCTGCGCGGCGCGCTGGATCGACTGGACAACGACCTGGTCGCCGACAACGGCGAGCTGCAGCGCCTGCTCGGCGTCCACCCCCGATCGTTCCGCCCCGAACCCGCGACGTGGCAGACGCTTCCGTAGCGCGGGCACGGCGTCCCCTGCATGACCCTCTGCGTTCCCCGAATCCCGAATCGCCCGCATTTCGCCCCAAAACCGCCCGCCGCGTTCATATGCCCGCCGGGTGGCAGGCCCTATCATCGAACCACTTGATTGCCGGAATTCCCCACGTTGGCCTTTCTGACCCGCATTCGCCTGTTCGCCCGACGCTGCTGGCCGTGGCTGCGCATCCCGTTCTGGATCGGCACGGGTTTGCTGGTCGGCTTCGTGCTGCCGTACACCCTGGTGTTGAACAAGCGCGTCCAGGACCGCTTCAACGAACTGGTGTTCGCGGTACCGACCCGCGTCTACGCCCGTCCGTTGCCGCTGGCGGCCGGCGAGCCGATGACGTCTTCCGCGCTGGAACTGGAACTCACCTTCGCCGGCTACAGCCATGACGGCAAGGGCCAGGTCGCCGGCAGCTGGCAGAAGGAAGGTCTGCGCTACACGATTTCCTCGCGCGGCTACGCCGGCCCCGACGGCGGCGAACTGCCCAAGCGCATCCGCGTCAGCCTGGGTGGCGGCTCGATCAGGTCGGTGCAGGACGCGGCCAGCGGCAAGCCGATCGAGCTGGCCCACCTGGACCCGGCGCGCATCGCCACGCTGTACGGCGCCAGCCAGGAAGAGCGCCGCTTCGTGCGCCTTGCCGACGTGCCGCCGCTGCTGGTCAGCGGCCTGCAGGCAGTCGAGGACCGCGACTTCAACCACCACATCGGCATCGATTTCAGCGCGATCGCGCGGGCGGCGTTCGCCAACCTGCGCGCGGGGCATACCGTGCAGGGCGGCTCCACGCTGACCCAGCAGCTGGTGCGCAACCTGTTCCTCAGCCGCGACCAGAACTTCACCCGCAAGATCAACGAAGCGCTGATGTCGCTGCTGCTGGAGGCGCATTACAGCAAGGGGCGGATTCTCGAGGCCTACGTCAACGACGTCTTCCTCGGCCAGCAGGGCAGCCAGGCCGTGCACGGCTTCGCGGCCGCGTCGGAGTTCTACTTCGGCCGGCGACTCGAAGACCTGCGCCCGCAGGAAATCGCCTTGCTGGTGGGCATGGTCAAGGGCCCGAGCTTCTACGATCCGCGCCGATCGCCGCAGCGCGCGCTGACCCGCCGCAACCTGGTGCTGAAGGAATTCTTCGAGACCAACCTGATCACCGCGGCCCAGCTCAACGCGGCCCAGGCCGCGCCGCTGGACATCGTCAGCAACGGCCAGTTGCCGCACAACCGCTTCCCGGCGTTCATGGACCTGGTGCGCAAGCAGATCACCGCGGACTTCGACGAGGACGCGCTGCGCGAAGGCAACCTGTCGATCTTCACCACGCTCGATCCGGCGGCACAGATCTACACCGAGCAGGCGATCACCAGCACGCTCAAGGGCCTGGGCAAGCGTGGCGACGGCGTGCAGGCGGCGGCGGTGGTGACCAATGCGCACAGCGGCAGCGTGCTGGCCGTGGTCGGCAGCAAGATCCCCGGTGATCCGGGTTTCAACCGGGCACTCGATGCGCGCCGGCCGATCGGCTCGACGATCAAGCCGTTCGTCTACCTGGTGGCGCTGACCCAGCCCGAGCGCTGGAACCTGGCCAGCCTGGTGGACGACAGCCCGGTCAGCATGCGCCAGCCCGACGGCAGCCAGTGGACACCGCAGAACGACGACCATCGCAGCCACGACCCGCTGATCATGGTCGACGCGCTGGCGCACTCGTGGAACCTGGCCACGATCCACCTGGGCATGGACGTGGGCCTGCCGCGCATCCAGGCGTTCCTGAAGTCGTTCGGCATCGGCGACATCAATCCCAGCCCGTCGCTGCTGATCGGCGCGCTGGACCTGGCGCCGCTGCAACTGACCCAGCTCTACCAGTACCTCGCCGCCGACGGGCACGCGCTGCCGCTGGTGGCGGTGCGCGGCGTGCTCGACGGCAATGGCCGCACGATCAAGCGCTACCAGGTGCAGGGTGGCGCGGGCGAATACCAGGAAGCCGTGCGGCTGACCACCTGGGCGATGCAGCAGGTGGCCGAATACGGCACCGCCAGCGCGCTGGGCAATTCCGCGCTGGCTTCGCTGCATGCCGCGGGCAAGACCGGCACCAGCAACGACATGCGCGACAGCTGGTTTGCCGGCTTCACCGGCGAGCACCTGGCGGTGTTCTGGATGGGCCGCGACGACAACAAGCCGACCACGCTGTTCGGCGCCAGCGGCGGCCTGCGCGCGTGGCGCGACCTGTTCGCCAAGCTCCCCACGCAGCCGCTGCCGGCGGCACCGGGCACCGGCCTGGAGATGGCCTGGCTCAATCCCGCCACCGGCAAGCGTACCGAACCGCAATGCGAAGGTGCGCAGCAGGTGCCGGTGATCGCCGGCACCGTGTCGGCCGACACCGAAGGCTGCTTCTGGCAGAACCTGTTCGGCAGCGGCGACAACCCGCCGCCCGCCGACGCGCCGGTCGCGGCGCCTGCCATACCGAATGGAAACTGATCATGCTGTTCCGTGTCAGACATCTGCTGCTGTCCCTGCTCACCGCCGGCCTGCTCGCCGGCTGCGGCATGTTCGCCACCACGCCGCCCGCGCCGGCGCAGGTGCCATTGCCGACCTATGACCAGGTGGCGGCGATCCGCGCGGCCGGAGCCCGCGAGAAGTCGATCATCGACGTCAATCCGCTGCGCGATCCCGGCGTCGACGCGCTGCAGGACGCCGCGAAGCAGGACGAGCAGGCCGGCAAATACGGCGCCGCCGCCGGCAAGCTCGACCAGGCCCTGAAGCTCAGCCCCGATTCGCCGGAACTGCTGCAGGAACGCGCCGAAGTGGCCGTGCGACTGAAGGATTTCGGCGCCGCCGAGCGCCTCGCCCATCGCTCGTGGAGCCTGGGCCCGCGGCTGGGCCCGCTGTGCGCACGCAACTGGCAGACCATCGTCGAAATGCGCCTGCAGGCCCGCGACCAGGCCGGTGCCGCCACTGCCCGCAAGTGGGTGGGGCAGTGCCACAAGGCCGGCGTGCCGCGGTACTGATAGGTTGTGAGTTTTTCAACCTCTCAGATCGGCCAAGGACGGCCGAGCATGAAGCAGTCACACAAGTGACTGTTTCATGTGAGCGAGTCCGGACATGCGCCGGACTCGCGATAGAAGAAAGCCACAGGAAGTGGTTTTCTTCTCAGGCTCTGAGTCAGCCGACGGGATCGCTCGCGTTTTCTCGCGTACCCGGCCAAGCGGACGTGCACACACGGCACGCGCGAATCACCGGCAGGTCGCGGTGCCGCGGCAAGCTTATTGGCAATGCGCCTCGGCCAGCCGCAAGCGCGATCCGGAGCGGGTGGTCGCGTAATTCACGCTGCAGCGTTTCATGCCGTGGGGCATCGGCTTCGCAATGAACAGCGTGGTGCCAACATAGAAGCACGCGACCCACAGAGGCTCGTCGGTCGACGGGGAGAAGGTCCAGACGTCCAGCGATTTTCCGCCGCCTTCCACGGTGCTGTCCGGTGCCAGCGACACCTGCTCCGACGGCGGCCCCGAATAGAATCCGACGCGATCGAGCGAACGGGTTCCGGTCGGCGTCACCACCTGCCAATCGCCCGGCGGACTGGCCGCGCTCGTGACAGCAAGCGTCGCCGGACAGTCGATCGGCTGCATCGCGGCGCATCCTGTTGACAGGGCAAGCAGGAAAGCACAAAAAAGGAAAGTCTTCATCGCATTCTCCCGCTATTCAATGACGTAAAACGAATCACCGTCGTTGCTGCGTTTCGTTCCGGGCGGGCGATGGAACCGGATGACCCGTTGTAAGACCTCACCCTGACTGTTCCACTGATCCAACACCACGATGCCACGACTGTCGTGGCTGAGATAGATCGCGGCATGTCTGCCCGAACTGTCGGTCGGGTATTTCGCATGGTCATCGAAGGTCGCGATGGCGGTGCCGCGAGCGAGTTCGCCGGGCTTGATGGATTTGACCAGTCGGCCACGAATCCATAGTGACGTCTGTGGAGCGGCGGTGACCTGGCGGACAAACTCGACGCACTCGGTATGTCCCTTCGTGTTGACGAACTTTCGCTTTCCGTAGACCGACGCTTCCTCGACGTTCATCAGATAAGGCATCTTCATCTTCCTTGATCGAAGCACTGGCTGGCAGGAATCCCACGATCCCTCCCGGATACTGGGAGCAAGATCGTATCGTCATGCTCCACGCGTAGTCATGTCGGGACTTTCCTTTCTGTGGGCGGGCCAGCCGACATGTGCTTGGGGGCATTCTTCTGGTCTTGTGTTCGTCGCCACACCCTGCCGGTTGCGCGGTGACTCAGAACAGCGCCGTCAGCACCAGCACGATGCCGACGATGCTCACTGTCCAGACCACCGTGCGCAGGTAGGGGATGCCGGCGGCATATACCGGCAGGTAGACCAGTCGGCTCCAGAAATACAGCTGGGCGCCGAGCGCGATCGTGCCGTCGTGGCGCTGCAGCACCAGGGCGAGCAGCACGACCACCGCGAACAGCGGGAAGGTTTCGAGGAAGTTTTGACTGGCGCGGCACAGCCGCGCGGGGATGCCGGTCAGTGCCTTCGGTTCACCGTCGCGGGCGCTGGCGGCCCAGCCCAGGCCGCGCTGGCTCACCGAGCCGGTGGCGGCCAGTGCGATCTGCACCAGGCCCAGCACCACGCTCCACAACAGCATGCAAAGTTCGGTCGTCATGCGGCACATCTCCCGGTGGCGGTGCCCGCATGGTGAACGATTGTCGCGGGCGCGGCCAGTGACGCCGAGCGGCTCAGGCCACCTTCCGAAGTCGACCGGCCGGCAGCAGCTGTTGCACCCGTTCCAGCGGAATGCGGTCGCCGGCGTCGCGGCCGTAGTACGCCTCGACGATGCGGCCGTGCTCGTCGATCACGAAGTCGGCCGGCATCAGGTTGCCGGTGTTGAGCCCGGCCAGGCCGACCAGGCGCATGCCCTTCAGCAAAGTCGGCACGCGCGTCACGATCGCCTTCAGCTTGCGCCACAGCGAGCGCTCGATGCCGTAGATCTCGTGCGCGCGCGAGGTCGGGTCGGCCGCCAGCGGGAACGGTCGCGGCCGATGTCCGGCGAAGCGCAGCACGTCCGCCTGCGAGGCGCTGAACACCGCCACGATGTCCAGACCGCGCGCGGCCAGTGCCGCGTGTTCGCTGGTCAGTTCGTAGATGCGGAAATTGCAGAACGGGCAGGCGGCGTCGCGGAAAAACGAGAGCAGGGTCAGTCGCCCCGCGCGATGGATCGCGATCGGACGGCCGTGGATGTCGACCAGGTCAAGCGCGGGTGCGGCGGCGGGTGCGAACAGTCTCACGTGGATTCTCCCTGGGGTGGTGTCAGGCAAGTTGATGCAGTGGAGCGCGCCAAGGTTCCGCCCCGGGTTTTGTGGCGCGTCGCCGCTCCGCCATACTTGCCGGATGACTGCCCTCGACGACACCGGGTCCGACGACCTCGACGCCCTGCTCGGTGCCGACGGCCCGTTCGCCCGCGAGCTGCCGAACTTCGCGCCGCGACTGGCCCAGCAGGTGATGGCGCGCGCCGTGCAGCAGGCGATCGCGGGCCGTGACACGCTGGTCGCCGAGGCCGGCACCGGCACCGGCAAGACCTACGCCTACCTGGTGCCGGCGCTGCTGTCGGGCGAGCGGGTGATCATCTCCACCGGCACCAAGGCGTTGCAGGACCAGCTGTATTTCCGCGACCTGCCGAAGGTGCGCTCGGTGCTGGACGCACGGCTGAAGACGGCCTTGCTGAAGGGCCGCGCGAATTACCTGTGCCTGTACCGGCTCGATCAGACCGTGCGCGAAGGCGCCACCTTCGAACGCGCCCAGGCCGCCCAGCTCGCCACGATCCGTGCCTGGTCCGCGCGCACCCGCCGCGGCGACCGCATGGAACTGGCCGAGGTGCCGGAGGAATCGCCGCTGTGGCCGCGGGTGACCTCGACCGCGGAGAACTGCCTCGGCGTGGAGTGTCCGTTCCACGAGGACTGCCACGTGTTCAAGGCGCGCCGCGAGGCGATGGAGGCCGACGTGGTGGTCGTCAACCATCACCTGCTGTTTGCCGACCTCGCGCTGAAGCAGGAGGGCTTCGGCGAGATCCTGCCCGGCGCAGCGGCCTTCATCCTCGACGAGGCGCACCAGATTCCCGAACTGGCCGGCCAGTTCTTCTCGCAAAGCCTCAGCGCGCGCCAGCTCACCGACATGGCGCAGGACGCGCTGACCGAATGCAGCGGCGTCACCGGCGCGATCGGCCTGCTGCTGGAACCGGTCGAGGCGCTGCAGGACGCGCTGCGCAAACTGCGCCTGGCGATGGACCCGCTGCCCACGCGCGGCGCCTTCGCGCTGCTGGAGGATCGCGCCGATGTGCGCACCGCGCTGCACGAGCTGGGCGAACTGCTGGCCACGCTGGCCGAGCTGCTCGCCTCGCAGGCCGAGCGCTCGCGCGGCTTCGCCAACCTGCACGAACGCGCCGCGCTGTTCAGCGAGCGGCTGGAGCGCATCGTCGAGACGCACGGCGACCAGGACGTGCGCTGGTACGAAACCTTTCCCCGCGGCTTTGCCTTGTACGCCACGCCGCTGGACCTGGCCGCGCCGATGCGCGGCCTGCGCGAGCGGACCCAGGCGGCGTGGATACACACCTCGGCGACCCTGTCGGTGGCCGGCAACTTCGACCATTTCGCGCGCCAGCTCGGCCTGGACGAGCCGCAGACGCTGAGCCTGGAAAGCCCGTTCGACTATGCGCGGCAGGCCTTGTGCTACCTGCCGTCGGGCTTGCCCGATCCCAACGCGCGCGACTACACCGAGCAGGTGATCGACGCCGTGCTGCCGGTGCTGCACGCTTCGAATGGCCGCGCCTTCCTGCTGTTCACCTCGCACCGGGCGCTGCGTCGTGCCGCCGAACTGTTGCAGGACAAGGTGCCGTGGCCGCTGTTCGTGCAGGGTACCGCGCCGCGCCCGCGCTTGCTGGAGGAATTCCGCGCCAGCGGCCACGGCGTGCTGCTGGGCGCGGCCAGTTTCTGGGAAGGCGTCGACGTGGTCGGCGAGGCGCTCAGCGTGGTAGTGATCGACAAGCTGCCGTTTGCCGCGCCCGACGATCCGGTGCTGATGGCGCGCCTTGCCGCGCTCGAACAATCCGGCATCAACCCGTTCATGGGCTGGCAGGTGCCCAGCGCGGTGATCGCACTGAAGCAGGGTGCCGGCCGCCTGATCCGCAGCGTGCACGACCGCGGCGTGCTGGTGCTGTGCGACCCGCGCCTCACCGGCAAGGGCTACGGCAAGCTGTTCCTCGCCAGCGTGCCGCCGATGCCGCGCACCCGCGAGCTGGCGGACGTGCAGGCGTTCTTCAGCGACGAGCCGCAGGTGACCGCGAAGGATTCCTCCCGGGCGTAGCGCAGCGAGGTCGAAGGGGATTACCCTGAGCCCGCCCACAACCCGATCGGGAGAACATCGCAACATGGCCAAGGTCATCGGACTCGGCGGCATCTTCTTCAAGTCGCGCGATCCCGCGGCGCTCACCGCGTGGTACGCGAAGCATCTCGGCCTCGATGCCGAAGCATGGGGTGGCGCGCGCTTCGTCGAAGACGAGCAGCGTCCGGGCTACACGCTGTGGTCGCCGTTCGCGGCCGATACCGAGTACTTCGGCCCCGGCCCGCAAGCGTGCATGATCAACTTCCGCGTCGACGATCTCGACGCGCTGCTGGCGCAACTGCGTGCCGCCGGTGTCGCGGTGGACGAGCGCGTCGAGCAGAGCGAGTTCGGTCGCTTCGGCTGGATCACCGACCCCGAAGGCGCGCGCGTCGAGCTGTGGCAGCCGCCCCGGTAAGCGTTCGTTTCCTGTCGCAGCGCAACCAGGCCATGAGCCCGACATCGCACCGCGACCGCGAGCGGAACGGCCATCCGGCGGAACCCGACCTGGTCACGGCCCCCGAACTGCTGCCCGTGCTGGAAGCCCTGCGTCGGCGCGAGCCGATCTTCCACCGGCCGGAATTCGGCAGCCGCCGCGCCGACTTCGAACGCATGGTCGAGGCGGATTTCTGGGAAGTCGGTGCCTCCGGCCTGCGCTACAGCCGCGCCCATGTCCTCGATGTCCTCGAACACCGCGCCCCCGATCCTGCCGAACACGGCTGGACAACCCGCGACTTCCACTGCCGCGAGCTCGGCCCCGACACCTACCTGCTCACCTACACCCTGGAGCAGGGCGAACGCGTGAGCCGTCGCAGCACGATCTGGCGACGTCGGGCAGATGACTGGGTGATCCTGTTCCATCAGGGAACGCTGGTGGCCGCGTCCTGAGGCGACCACCCCCAGCTGTTGGCGAACGCGAAACCGGTAGTCGCGCCCCATGCTTCCTGTCCAGGCGAAGGAGTTGCTGTCGATGATCCGCAAGCCCCGTGGTGCATGGCTGTTCCTGGCGTTTCTCGCCCTGAGTGCGGGGACGGCAGCCGCGCACGATGCCGATCCCGAGAACAAGGCGACCTCCACCGCCACGGTGGACACCGGCGTGCTGAAGGGCGCGCCGTACCGGGTGGACATCCCCGCGCACTGGAATGGCGACCTGGTCATGCAGCTGCACGGTTTCGAGCCGATCGGAACGCCGCGCCCCGCGCCCAGGCCACCCGGCGAGGAGGCGTCGCCGTTTCTGGCGGCCGGCTACGCGCTGGCGCAGAGCAGCTATGCCTCGCAGGGCTGGGCGGTGGATGACGCGCTGCGCGACAACGAGCGCCTGCGCGCCTGGTTCGTACGGCGGCACGGCCAGCCCCGGCATACCTACGTCGTGGGTTTTTCGATGGGCGGCTACGTCGTACTGGCCAGCCTGGAGCATCACGGCCGGCATTACGACGGCGGGCTGTCGCTGTGCGGTGCCAACGTGCCCGGCACACGCGTGTTCGACGACATCCTGACCTCCGTCGTCGCGTTCGACTACTTCTTTCCCCGCACGCCCGGCTTGCCGCCGGGTGGCCTCGCCGATCCCGCCGCGCCCGCGCTGGGCCAGATGGAAGTGATGCATGCAGTGGATGCGGCGTTGCAGACCGACAAACACGCCGCGCAGCTGCTCGCCACGCACCTGCACGTATCGCGCGAACGCCTGGCCGGTGCCATCGGCGTGCATTACCTGGTGTTGCACCAGATGCAGCAACGCGCCAAAGGCATGCCGGTCGACAATCGCGCCACGGTGTACGCCGGCTTCGGTGACGATGCGGCCTTCAATCGCGGCGTGCGCCGCTACGCCGGCGACCCGCAGGCCATGCGCTACCTGGCCGTGGCCACCTCGCTCAGCGGCAAGATCCACAAGCCGCTGGTGCTGCAGTACAACCACGATGACTTCCTCATCCCCGTGCGCTACCAGCCGGTGTATCCGGCCATGGTGCAGTCCGCCCACGGCCGCGCGCCGACCCTGCTGCCGTCAGTCGGCGAAGGCCATTGCGGCTTTGCGCCGGAGCAGATCATGCAGGCATTCCAGACCCTGACCCGCGAGGCCAGCGGCGGGCCCACGGGGTGAAGACGACCTCGCGCTGACTTCCTCCCGTCGTGGGCTCCACGGCTATCCCGGGCAGCGGCGCCGTCGAACGCCACGCCGCTCCCTTCAGTGCGGTGCCGGCCGGCTCCTGCGCACCCGTCGCGCCACCGGCACCAGCGCGAGCAACGACACGATCGCGAAGCCGGCGCCGGCGAGGAAGGTGGCGCGCGAACCGAACGCATCCCACAGCCCGCCGGCCACCACGCTGGCCACCAGCAGGGCCAGTCCGCTGACCAGGTTGAACATGCCGTACGCCGTGCCGCGCAGGTCGGTCGGTGCCGCGTCGGCGACCATCGCGGCCAGCAGGCCCTGGGTCATGCCCATGTGCAGTCCCCACAACGCCACGCCCAGCGCCAGTCCAGCCAGTCCGCCGACGAAGGCCAAGGCCAGATCCGACAGCACCAGCACCAGCACGCCAAGCGCGAGCAGGCTGCCGTGGTCGAAGCGATCGGCCAGCACGCCGACCGGGTAGGACGACAGTGCATACACCACGTTCAGCACCACCAGCACCAGCGGAATCAGCACCAGCCCCAGGCCCAGCTCCTGCGCACGCAGCACCAGGAACGCCTCGCTGAAACGGGCCAGGGTAAATACCGCGGCGATCACCACCACGCCCCAGTACAGCGGCGGCAGGCGCGCCAACTCGGCGCGCGACAACGGCGAACGCGCCCGCCTGCTGTTCCGGTCGCGCGGCGCATCGTGCACGCCGAACAGCACCAGCGCGAACGCTGCAAGGCCTGGCACCACCGCGAACCAGAACACCCGCGGGATGTCGTCGGCGGTCAGCCACATCAGGGCGATCGCCAGCACCGGGCCGAGGAACGCGCCGGTGGTGTCCAGCGACTGGCGCAGGCCGAACGAGGCGCCGCGCAATTCGGCCGGTGCCAGGTCGGCGATCAGCGCGTCGCGCGGTGCGCCGCGGATGCCCTTGCCGACGCGGTCCACGAAACGCGCCGCGACCACCCAGCCGAGCGTGCTTGCCAGCGGAAAGACCGGCTTGGTGAAAGCGGCCAGGCCGTAGCCGAGCGCCACCAGCAACTTGCGCCGTCCCAGCCAGTCCGACAGTGCGCCGGAGAACACCTTGGTGATCGCCGCGGTGGATTCGGCGATGCCCTCGATCATGCCGACCGCCAGCGCCGAGGCACCGAGCGTGCCGACCAGGTACACCGGCAGCAGCGCGTGGATCATCTCCGAGGAGGTGTCCATCAGCATCGAGACCATGCCCAGCGCCCAGATGCCGGGCGGAATCCGGCGCAGCACGGAAGGCGCTTTCACCGTGGCGCTGCGGGTTGCTTCCAGGGACTGGCTCATCGTGGTGCCTATCGGAATGTCGCGGGTGGCTCGGACCGCCTGGTGGCGGGCAGGGTGCAGGCGAGATCGTAACCGCCGAGATCGTAACCGCGCTTGCCTCAACTCGGGCATCCATGCCGATGCCTGGAGCGCGGCCGCTGCTGCGGCTACTTGCGGCAGCACACTTGCGTGATGCTCCTGCTCAGCCTTCTATCCTTGCGCCCGCGCATACCGCATCGGCGACTGCCCGACGTGGCGGGCGAAGGCGACGCTGAAGGTGCTGGCCGAACTGTAGCCGACGCGTTCGGCTACTTCGGTCAGTGCGCCTTCCCGGCGCCGCAGCAATTGCTTGGCCAGCGCCATGCGCCAGGCGAGCAGATAGGCCATCGGGGCGATGCCGACGGCGCGGCTGAAACGTTCGAAGAATGCCGAGCGGGACAGTGCCGCCGCTTTCGCCAGTTGCGCGACCGTCCATGGCCGAGCGGGATTTTCGTGCATTTGCCGTATCGCCTCGGCGAGACGGGTGTCGGCGAGGCCGTGCAGGAGACCGGGTGACGCAGCCGTCCCCGCGCCGGATCGAAGCGCTTCGATAAACAGCACTTCCAGCAGGCGGGAGAGGATGACATCGCGTGCGGGGCGACGGGCGCGGGATTCGTCGGCGACAAGCTGCACCACGGCAGCCCGCCTCTTGTCGTCGCGCACGTGCACCAGCCGCGGCAGCAGCGAAACCAGCAAGGCCACATCCGGTGAAGCGAAGCTGCAGTGGCCCACCAGCAATCGGACATCGGGCGGACCGGCAGGGTGGCCGAGCCGGAACTCGCCATCAGGCATTGGCATCGGCGGTGAGTCGACGTCTTCCGGGGTCAGCGCTTCCTGGCTGGTCATGGTGAAGTTCTGCGCCGCCGGGATCAGCACGAAATCGCCCGCATGAAGCATGATCGGCGCGTCGTCGTCGACCTTCAGGCGGCACGATCCGTCAATGACCACGCAGTAGAACGGCTGCCCGACTTCCTCGCGACGGACACGCCAGCGACCGGCGCCCACCACGACCTTGGAGAAGCGGGCGGCTGGCTGCAGCAGCGTGACAATCTCCGCAAGCGGGTCGATCATGCAGGACTCCTGCAAAAGAATAATGGACTGTCTATCATAGAAAGTCCTGACCAACCCGCCTATCGTTTCGACTCCGCCCACCATTACGGAGTCATCATGAAAACCATCCTGATCACCGGCTGCTCGTCCGGCTTCGGCCTCGAGATTGCCCGCCATTTCCTCGACCGCGACTGGAATGTCATCGCCACCATGCGCACGCCGCGCGAGGACCTGCTGCCCCGCTCCGCACGCCTGCGCGTGCTCCCCCTCGACGTGACCGATCCGCAAAGCATTGCTGCAGCAGTGGACGCGGCGGGGCCGATTGACGTGCTGGTGAACAACGCGGGGATCGGCGTGTTGAACGCACTGGAGGGCACCACCATGGACATCGCGCGCACGGTCTTCGAAACGAACACGCTGGGCACGATCGCGATGACCCGCGCGGTGCTGCCCCGGTTTCGTGAGCGGCGGGCGGGGCGCATCGTGAACATCACCTCCAGTGTGACGCTGAAACCGCTGCCGCTGCTTTCCGTCTACACCGCCAGCAAGGCGGCCATCAATGCATTCACCGAATCGCTGGCGCTGGAACTGCAGCCGTTTCATGTGCAGGTGAACCTCGTGCTGCCGGGGCGGGCTCCGGACACGGCCTTTGGCGAGAACGCACGGCCCCTGATGCAGGACGGCTTTCCCGAGGCCTACGACAGCTTTGCGCAGCGGGTTCTTGCGGAGTCGCGGCAGTCGTCCGAGATCACGCTGTCACGCGACGTGGCCGAAGCGGTGTGGCGTGCGGTGAACGATCCCGCGTGCCCGCTTCGCATTCCCGCGGGTGCGGACGCGGTGGCGGTGGCCGGGGTGCCCTGATCAGGGCCTCGCATGGCGGGTGCGGGTGACACGGCGTTGAATGCCGTCAGCTCCGCGCCGAACATCGCGCGCAAGCGCGCTCCTGCAGGCAAGGTGATTCGATCGCCGAAGGCGATGGATCACTCGGGGCGGCGATCACCGCGCCACATCCCACCCCGGCACCGCAAACGCATCCACCAGAAAATCCACCAGCCTGCGCGTCTTGATCGGCAGGTGCTTGCGCGACGGATACACCGCGTGGATGCCGAGCGTCATCGTGCTGTAGGTCGGCAGCAGTTCAACCAGGTCGCCGCGGCGCAGGTCGTCGGCGATGATGAAGTCCGGTTGCAGGATGATGCCCTGGTGGTCCAGCGCGGCGGCACGGCAGGTGTCGCCGTTGTTGGCGTGGATGCGGGCGTGGGTACGGGTTATCGCGAGTTGTCTGCCTCGGAGGTTTTCGCCATCAACGAACCATCAATTCAGCGGCGCGCAAGGCCAGCCTGGAAATGACCCGAAAGAGCAGGTCAAATACGTACTGCACGAACGCAACGGTGATATTCATCGTGGCGGTGATGGTGCGGCCCATGAAACGCATCGCTGCAGACATCAATTGTCGAATCATCCCGGCAAGCTTGATCGACTGCAGGGCGCCACTGTAGAGCAGATGTGCCAGGCGATCGACGATCGTCGCACCGCCCAGCAGTGCGAGGCCTACGCCGTGACCTATCTGCTTCAATATCCAGTCCAGCGAGGACAGGATCATTCTCAATGCCGTGGCCGACAACATGATACTCGGCCCACTGACATCCGCGGCAGCAGCAAGCCAGACTTGAGCAGCTTCGAGGCTGCCCAGCGACGCCTCCCGGATAGGTAACCCGATCCATCCGAGCGACCCTACCGAGTGCGAGTATGTGGTCATCGAATGTGCGGCGGCGCTGATCACCTTGCCGGGCCCCTTCATGGCATAAGCACGGGATCCATAAGGTGCATGGCAATACGGATAGACAGGCACCATCGGCACCAGGTCCGTGTCGTGATATACGCGAAAGATGTTGTTGGTACCAAGCTTGTTGGTCAGATATTCAGCGTGCTGTCCTACCCCGGCGCGAGGTGCGCCGAAGGTGTACAAGATCAGTCGGCAGCCGGTATCGCCGAGACTATCCGCCAGCAGCGTCGCGATCGCGCCACCGAGACTGTGGCCCACAAGATGGATGGTCGATACATTGCGACCACGCAATGCCGACCTTACCTGCGGAAGGATGGTTTGCGCGGCCGCCCAAAATCCTGAGTGAACGCAGAACCCGCTCGGCCCATTCACGCCGCCCAGCCGCGCATTGGTCATCCAGTCGCAGGCACTCAGCATAAATGTTCCTCGAATCGACACGAGGCATTCGCCTTGCCTGGCACCCTCGCCCCATGCGACGTAACCGAACCCGGTGGTTTTATTCAACGGCGCACCCAGGCCCGTGGTTCCTGTCAACCTTGTGGCGTCGAGCAACCGAAAGGCGTGGCGGGTCAATGGCGCGGCAGCTGCCATGCGACGCATGTCCGTGGAGTCGCGGAGTGTGTAAGCGCTACTGGCGATTTCGGCTGAATCGGCAGGTGAAAGTTCCATGAGCCTGGCTCCCATTGCGTGGTGTTGTCTTGCTGGCGTCAAACAGCCTTGCAGATTCCGTAATGCTTTCCTTCAAAGTCCGGCTCGCGAGAAAGTTCGCACTGCAGACGAAGTGGGTGGCCGTCCAGCTCGGAGTTGAGCTCATAGCTGTTCTTCGTATGGATCCATGCCTCGTACTCTTTACCGGCGTACGTGATGATGATCGTCTGCGTGATCACCGGTTCATGCGGCACGATTCTGCTAAGGCCCGCTCGTCGTTCGACTATCGCAAAATGAAACCGGCCCGATGAATCGCTCAATGCTCGTTGCACGGGCAACTTCTCGTCAAACAACCTCAATTCCTGCCGAATCTCCGCCTCCTCCACTGGCGCGCCATCCTTCAGCACTACGCCAGACACGGGCGAAAACAACACCAGCGAAGTAAACAGACCCATTGCACTTCCCCCGGAAATAACCAGCAGCAAAGCGGCGGCAACCAGCAGGCGATGCAGAATGCTCCGCTTCCTGCACTTTCTCGCCTCGCGTGCGCCGACCGTAGCGTTTGGCAATGGCACGTAGGCGTCCCCGATAGCTGCGGATGCGGTTGATCTTGCCTGCCGCACAAGCGCCGTGCAATCCCGGGGAGACTGAGAAATGCAAGTCGGGTTCACTTCCTGCAAACGATATAGCTGATGCCCTGCCGGCCGCTGCGAACAATGGACGTTATCGCGAGATAGGGTCCACACGAAAACCGGGGCGAGGGAAGTTGAGCAGGACGAAACCCGATGAGACTGCATGTTGGAGTGTCCACTTCTGGGCGAAGTCGACACTCGCCCGACTGGCAAGATCCCGCCTCAGGTCGCCACTGATCACCGCGCCACATCCCACCCCGGCACCGCAAACGCCTCCACCAGAAAATCCACCAGCCTGCGCGTCTTGATCGGCAGGTGTTTGCGCGACGGATACACCGCGTGGATGCCTAGCGTCATCGTGCTGTAGGTCGGCAGCAGTTCGACCAGGTCGCCGCGGCGCAGGTCGTCGGCGATGATGAAGTCCGGTTGCAGGATGATGCCCTGGTGGTCCAGCGCGGCGGCACGGCAGGTGTCGCCATTGTTGGCGTGGATGCGGGCGTGGGTGCGCACCACGACGGGGCTGTCGTCGGGCGCGGTGAAGGTCCATTCGTCGCGGGCGGCGAAGTAGCTGTAGGAGATGACCTCGTGCTGGGCCAGTTCGGCGGGGTGCGTGGGCGTGCCGTGCTGCGCCAGGTAGGCCGGCGATGCGCAGGCGATCATGCGGGTGGTGGCGAGTCGCCGGCTGACCAGCTGCGAGCTGGGCAGGTTGGTGATGCGCACGGCGAGGTCGTAGCCCTCCTCGACGAGGTCGACGACGCGATCGCTCAGTTCGATGTCCAGCGACACTTTCGGATACCGCTGCGCGAAGCGTCCCCATAGCGGGGCCAGGTGCAGCACGCCGAAGGTGAGCGGCGCATTGATGCGCAGCCTTCCGCTGGGCTCGCCGCTGCGCGAGCTGATTTCCGATTCCGCCTCGTCGGCCGCGGCCAGCAGCTCTTTCGCCCGGGCGAAGAACAGCTGGCCATCGTCGGTCAGCGACAGTCGTCGCGTGGTCCGGTGCAGCAGGCGCGCCCCAAGACGTTGCTCGAGTTCGCCGACATGGCGCGACACCGCCGCCTTGGACAGGTCGGTGGCCTCGGCGGCGCCGACGAAGCTGCCGGCTTCGACCACCGCCACGAAGCTGGCCATTTCCTGGAATTTGTCCACGGCACGGTCCCTTTGTCTCGATTTGCGGAACAGTAAGTCAATCCAGATCCAGTTTATCGGTATTCCTTTGGCGAATAGAGTGTCTTCCATCAACTCGCTCCATCACCCCATCACCAAAGGACTTGTCATGAACGCCTCGCTTGCGCTGTTTGGCCGCATCGGCCTTTCGCTGATCTTCATCATCTCCGGCTGGGGCAAGATCGCCGCCTACGCCGGCACCCAGCAGTACATGGAATCCGCAGGGTTGCCGGGCGCGCTGCTGCCGCTGGTGATCGCGCTGGAACTCGGTGGCGGCCTGGCCATCCTCACTGGCGCATTCACCCGCTGGATCGCGCTGGCGATGGCCGCGTTCTCGCTGGTCAGCGCCGTGGTGTTCCACGCCCACTTCGATGATGCCGCCCAGGCGATCAACTTCTGGAAGAACGTGGCGATGGCCGGCGGCTTCCTGATGGTCGCCGCGCACGGCGCCGGCGCGCTCAGCCTCGACCATCTGTGGAGCAAGCGCCGCGACGCCTGAGTTCCATCCTGCAGTTCACGCAACGGGCGCTTCGCGTCCGTTGCCCATGGAGAAAACACCATGATCACCGCCCCTTCGCTGTTCATCTCCCACGGTTCGCCGATGTTCGCGCTGGAACCGGGCCTGCTGGGCCCGAACCTGCGCGCCATCGGCCAGGCGCTGAGCGGCATCACCGCCGTGCTGGTGGTGTCGCCGCACTGGCAGACGCGGGGCGTGCGCATCGGCAGCAGCGCCGCGCCGGAAACGATCCACGACTTCGGCGGCTTCCCCGAGCCGCTGTACCAGTTGCAATACCCCGCGTCGGGCGCGCCCGCGCTGGCGCAGGATGCGGCACGCCTGCTTGCGTCGGCGGGTTTTGAAGTGACCGTCGACGAACGCCGCGGCCTCGACCACGGCGCGTGGGTGCCGATGCGCTATCTGTTCCCCGACGCCGACGTGCCGGTGTTCCAGGTGTCGCTGCCGCAGAGCATCGATGCGGCCGGTGCCCTGCGACTGGGCCAGGCGCTCGCGCCGCTGCGCGAGCGCGGCGTGCTGGTGGTCGGTTCCGGCAGCCTCACCCACAACCTGTACGAATTCCGCCAGCACATCCGCGATCCGGAGTACGCCCGGCAATTCGTCGGCTGGGTTCGCGACGCGGTGGCCTCACGCAACGTCGAGGCGCTGCTCGACTACCGGCGTCGTTCTCCGCACGGTGAACGCGCGCACCCGACCGAGGAGCACTACCTGCCGCTGCTGGTCGCCGTGGGCGCAAGCTCCGCGACGGACACGGCACAGCTGGTCGAGGGCGGCATGACCTACGGCGTGCTGTCGATGGATTCGTTCGCGTTCGGTTTGCCCGATGCCGTGCAGTCCGCGCTAGGGAAAGCAGCATGAAGACCTTGTCGCCGTTGTCGAACGATCCGGCCTTCGCGCTGGCCTTCCGCACCTTGCAGCCGCCGCCGGCACAGCCGACGTCGCTGCTGGTGCTGCTGCACGGCGTGGGTGGCAACGAGAGCAACCTCGCCGCGCTCGGCGCCGAGGTCGACAGCCACACGCTGGTGGTGTTGCCGCGCGGGCCGATCACGCTGGGCCCGATGGCGTTCGGCTGGTTCCGCGTGGCCTTCAGCAGCAACGGTCCGCAGATCGTGGCCAGCGAAGCCGACGCCAGCCGTCGCATCCTGATCGACTTCATCGGACAACTGCAGCAGGCCCACGGCATCGACGCGGCGCACACCGTCGTGGCCGGCTTCAGCCAGGGCGGCATCCTCAGCGCCAGCGTGGCGTTGACCGCGCCCGAACGCGTCGCTGCATTCGCCGTGCTGGCCGGGCGCATCCTGCCGGAGCTCGAGCCGCTGCTGGCGAGCGCGGACCGTCTGTTCGCCTTGCGTGGCTACATCGCGCATGGCACGCACGACGACAAACTTCCGGTGAGCTGGGCGCAGCGCAGCGATGACTGGTTGACCCGCCTCGGCGTCGCCCACGAGACGAAGCTCCATCCGACCGGCCACGAACTGGATGCGTCGATGCGCGCCGACTTCCTGGCCTGGCTGGCCCGGGACGAGCAGCGCGGAAGCCGATTCGATCCGGCGAATTAATCCCTGGCCGTACGGCCAGGGTCAGTGCAGCGCGGCGCCGAAGCGATCCCCGCGCGGCAGGTAATGCTGTTGCGGGTCCAGCGAGACCAGGACGTGGTGCGCGCGGCCGACGATCTCGCCGCGGGCGAAGAAGCCGAAGTAGCGCGAGTCCATGCTGTTGTCGCGG
The DNA here is from genome assembly GCF_040208325.1 of Rhodanobacter sp. IGA1.0. Taxonomy (NCBI): domain Bacteria; kingdom Pseudomonadati; phylum Pseudomonadota; class Gammaproteobacteria; order Lysobacterales; family Rhodanobacteraceae; genus Rhodanobacter; species Rhodanobacter sp. IGA1.0. The sequence goes on along the minus strand of NZ_CP157948.1, from coordinate 2,802,677 downwards.
TCGTCGCCGAGCAGCAGGTACTGGCCGGGCGGCACCCTGGCCGGGCCGAAGTTGCTGAGCGGACTGGGGTGACGGTTGGACAGGCGGATCGCGTGGCGCAGCGCGCCATAGCGTTCGGTTTCGTAATGCGCGGGATCGCTGAGGTCGTCGTGGATGCCCTGATAGCCGCTGGCCGCGTAGCTGGCCGCGCGGCCGTTGATGAAGAGCACGTTGGCGCGCATCGCCACCTCGTCGCCGGGCAGGCCGACCACCCGTTTCACCAGGCGCTCGTGCGCGGCCGGCGAATCCAGCACCACGATGTCGCCGCGTTGCGGATCGGCCAGGTGGTGCAGCGAGACATGGGTCAGCGGCAGGCGCACGTCGTAGGCCAGCTTGTCGACCAGGATGCGGTCGCCGATGCGGATGGTCGGCTGCATCGAGCCGGTCGGCACCACGTTCCAGTCGGCCACCGCGCTGCGGAAAACCATCATGCACAGCATGAAGGTGATGAAGCCCCGGTTGCGGGTCAGAAAGCGGACGAGCCTGTGCATGCGGATCTCCGGTCTTGTCATATGGGCAGTGCGATGCGCCGACCGCGCCGGCACCTCATGGTGCCTGACCGCGGCCCGGTGATGAAGTTTCAGGATCGGGCAGGCCGGTGCCGAAGGTCATAGAATGCACGCGCACGACGGAGAGCACGGCAGCATGTGAGCGACATGATTCATCCATAGACCCATCCTGGATTCCGGGCGCCGCCAGTCAGGCGCGTCGCGTCGGCCATCCTCCTGGTTCATCGCCGCGGGCAGCAGCTGCCCGTGTGCTGTCGTGGAGAATCCCATGTCGGATGCACGCATTCGCGTCGTCAATCTCGTTTTTTCATGGCCTGACGGCACGCCGGTGCTGGACGGTCTTTCGTTCGCGCTGGGGCCGGTTCGCACCGGCCTGGTCGCGCCCAACGGTGCAGGCAAGAGCAGCCTGCTGAAGCTGCTGGCGGGCGAGTTGTCGCCGCGGTCCGGTCAGGTGGCGATCGACGGTGTCGTCGGGTATCTGCCGCAAAGCGTGTCGCTGGATGGCCAGGCCACGGTGGCCGAAGTGCTGGGCATCGCGGCCAGGTTGCAGGCGCTGGATGCGATCGCCGCCGGCCAGGTCGATCCCGTGCACTTCGATGCAGTCGATGGCGACTGGCAGGTGCGCGAGCGCAGCGTGGCGGCACTGGCGCGATTGGGTCTGGTTGACGTTGCGCTGGAGCGCCGGCTTGACACCTTCAGTGGCGGCGAGGCGATGTCGCTGGGCGTGGCGGCGCAACTGATGCGACGCCCGGACGTCCTGCTGCTGGACGAGCCGACCAACAATCTCGACCGCGCTTCGCGCCTGCGGCTGTATGCCGTGCTGCAGGAGTGGAAGGGCTGTCTGCTGGTCGCCAGCCATGATCGGGAATTGCTTGAGCGGATGGATCAGATCGCCGAACTGACGCCGTCCGCATTGCGCCTGTACGGCGGTGGCTTCGCGTTCTATCGCGAAACGCTGGAAACCGAACAGCGCGCCGTCGAACAGCAGGTGCGCAACCTGCGCAGCGAATGGAAGCGGGAGCAGCGCGACATGCAGCAGGCACGCGAACGCGCCGCGCGGCGATCGGGCAATGCCTCGCGCCACCTGGCCGACGCCGGGTTGCCACGGATCGTGGCCGGCAATCGCCGCAGCGCGGCGCAGGCTTCCGCAGCCAGGGTCGACGCGACCCATGCCGCGCGGATGGAACAGGCGGGCTCGCGCCTGCAGGACGCAAGGCACGCATTGAACGATGCGGCGGTGCCGGATTTTTCATTGCCGGCCACGCGGGTGGCCGCCGACCGGTTGCTGTTTTCGGCCGAGGGCCTGCAGGTGGTGCAGGGCGGTCGCGATCTTTTCGGCAGGCACGGCCTGAGCTTCACCATCCACGGTCCGCAACGCATCGCGTTGTGCGGCGCCAACGGCGTGGGCAAGACCACCCTGCTGCGGGTGATCGCCGGCGAGTGCAGGCCGGGCCATGGCGACGTGCGGCATGGCCCGGGTCGGGTCGCCTACCTGTCGCAGCGGCTGGAGCTGCTCGATCCGGACCGTACGGTCAGCGAGAACCTTGCGCTCGCCGCCCCGGGCATGCCCGCACAGCAACGCGCAAACCTGCTGGCACGGCTGCAGTTCCAGGGCAACCGGATGGACCTGGCCGCCAGCGCGTTGTCCGGCGGCGAGCGCCTGCGTGCGGTGCTGGCCTGCGTGCTGCACGCCACGCCGGCACCGCAGCTGCTGTTGCTGGACGAGCCGACCAACAACCTCGATCTTCCCGGCGTCGACCTGCTGGCGCAGGCGTTGCGCGCGTACGAAGGTGCCCTGGTCGTGGTCAGCCACGATCCGGCCTTCCTGGCCGGGATCGGCATTACCCGGTGGGTCGAACTCGTGGATGGTCGATGGGTGGAAGACCTTCGGCGGTGACACCCCGCCAGCCTGCCCGCCGGTAAATCCGCGACTAGATCCGCGATCGCTCCCTCACCGCCTCGTGGATGCCATGCCCGTGCCCCCGAACGGCCTGCTTGCGACGCGTTGCGGGCCGTTGCGTCTGCTCTGATGCGCGCTCCATCCGGGGAGTGTGGACGCATGATTGCTTGGACACAGACGGTGACCGCCAAGGTGCTCGGGGTCGGGGTGCTGGCGTTGTTGATGACGATACCGCTGATGCAGGTACGCGGGCTGGTGGGCGAGCGGCAGCAATTGCGCACCGATGCGATCAGCCAGATCGCGCAAGGCTGGGGCGGCAAGCAGGTGTTGGGCGGGCCGGTGCTGGTGGTGCCCACCTTGCGCCAGGTGGCGGCGGAAGGTCAGGCGACGCCGCGCTGGCAGGCGGGCAGCGCAAGCATGCTGGCCGACGCGCTGAAGCTGGACGTGGCGATGGCGGTGACCACGCGCAGTTATGGCATCTACACCGCCCCGGTATTCGTCGCCACGGTGAAGCTCGGCGCGCAATTCCGGGCGCAGGACATCGCCGAGTATCGCCATGCCAGCGACGCGCCGTGGCAGGGCGGCAAGGCCGAACTGCGACTGCCGATCGGTGACTTGCGCGGCCTGCAGGAAATTTCCGACCTGCGGGTCAACGGTCAGCCAGCCCGTTTCGAATCGTCGGCCGATCGCCTTGGGGGAGGGCCGAACGTGGTGGTGCCGATCGACCTCGACGTGCTGGGCGACCAGCCGATCGACGTGCAGATCAGCCTGAAGCTGGCCGGCACCGAGGCGCTGCAGATGCTGCCGCTGGCGCGCGGCACCGACGTGACCATGCGCGCGCCGTGGAGCGACCCCAGCTTCATCGGTGCGGCGCTGCCGCTGGAACACGCCATCGATGCCAGCGGCTTCAGCGCCCACTGGCACCTGCTGGACCTCAATCGCAGCTACGGCCAGCACTGGACGGACGGCGACGCCATGACAGCCGCGCTGCAGGCGTCGACCTTCGGCGTGCAGCTGTACCAGCCGGTCGACGTGTACCAGCGCAACGTGCGCGCGGGGAAGTACGGCCTGCTGTTCATCGCGATGACCTTCGTGGCGTTCTTCCTGTTCGAGGTGCTGAAGCGGCTGCGCGTGCACCCGGTGCAATACCTGCTGGTCGGCGCGGCGCTGGCCACGTTCTACGTGGTGTTGCTGGCGTTGTCCGAGCAGATCGGTTTCGGTCTGGCCTACGCACTGGCGGCGGCCGCGGTGGTCGTGCTGGTCGGTGGCTATGCGATGGCGGTGCTGCATGCACGGCGCGCCGGCCTGCTGCTGGGCGGCGTGCTGGGGCTGATCTACGCGATGCTGTACGGGCTGATCGCGGCCGAGCAGTACGCGCTGCTGATCGGCGCCCTGGTGCTGCTGGCGATGGTCGCGCTGATGATGTACCTGACCCGCCGCATCGACTGGTATGCGTACGTACCGACCTCGACCGAGCCGCCAGCGGCTATCATGGGACAATCATGAATCTGCTCGCGATCGAAACCGCCACCGAAGCCTGCTCCGTCGCCCTGATCCACGGCGACGAGCTGATCGCCCGCAGTGAAATCGCGCCGCGCCGGCACACCGAACTGGTGTTGCCGATGGCCGACGAACTGCTGGCCGAAGCCGGCATCGGCCGCCACGCGCTCGACGCGATCGCCGTGGGCCGCGGCCCCGGCGCGTTCACCGGCGTGCGGCTGGGGGTGTCGCTGGCGCAAGGCATGGCGCTGGCGCTGGACCTGCCGGTGATCACCGTCTCTTCGCTCGCCGCGCTGGCGCTGGAGGCGCCGGAGGAGGAAGGCACCGCCATCCTCGCGGTGATCGACGCGCGCATGGGCGAAATCTACGCCGCCTGCTACCGCCGCGACGACAATGGCGGCCTGGTCGCGCTGGACGACGAGCGCATCTGCACTGCCGAGACCCTGGTGTTGCCTGAAGCGGACGCCTGGCAGGTAGTCGGCAGCGGCTGGGCCACCTACGCCACCGTGCTGAGCCAGCGCCTCAGTGGCGCCCTGCATTCGGCCGATGGCCATTGCTACCCGCAAGCTGCGCATGTCGCCGAACTGGCCATGCGCGAGTTCGCGGCTGGCCATGCGCAAGCGCCCGAGCTGGCCTTGCCGGTGTATCTGCGCGACAAGGTGGCGTTGACATTGGTGGAGCAGGGCAAGGCGTAAGCGTCGAGACTCATGCCGACCGGTGACGAGGGCCGGGATCAAAGCCGCCCGATCACCAGTTGCACCAGCAGGCTGCTCACCGCCACCGCGATCCACACGCCCAGCCCGAGCAGGATCGGACGCGGGCCGCTGGAGATCATCTTGCGCAGGTTGGCGGACAGGCCGATCGCGGTGAGCGCCACGATGATCAGGAATTCGGCGAGCAGGTGAATGGACGGCTGGATGGCCACGGGGATCAGCCCGGCGGTGCGCAGCGCCGAGGCGACCAGGAACCACAGGATGAACCACGGGAAGATGCTGGCCAGGCTGAAGTGGCCGGCGTTGCCGGCCTCGGCATGCTTGCGCTTCTCGCGGGCGGCGACCACGAAGGCCAGCACCAGGCAGATCGGGATGATCAGGGTGGCGCGGGTCAGCTTGACGATGGTGGCGTAGTCGCCGGCGGCGTGGCTGTAGCTGTAGCCGGCGGCGACCACCGACGAGGTGTCGTTGATCGCGGTGCCGGCCCACAGGCCGAAGCCGAGGTCGGTCAGGTGCATCAGGTGGCCGAGCAGGGGAAACAGCAGCACGGCGACCACGTTGAACAGGAAGATGGTGGAGATCGCAAACGCGGTGTCGTGGTCGTCGGGGCGGATGATCGGCGTCACCGCGGCAATCGCCGAGCCGCCGCAGATCGCGGTGCCCACGCCGATCAGCACCATCAGCTTGTCGTGCACGCCGAGCCAGCGGCCCAGTGCCCAGGCGGAAAGAAAGGCCATCGTCATCGTGACCAGGGTGACCGAGAGCGACTCCAGTCCGGTCTTCGCCACCTGGTCCAGGCTGAGTCCGAAGCCCAGCGCGATGATCGACCACTGCAGCACCTTCTTGCCGGCGAACGCGATGCCCGGCGCGTAACGCGCCCCCAGCGGCAGCGTGTTGCCGACCACGATGCCCAGCACGATGCCGATCACCGGCCCGCCGATCAGCGGTACCCAGCGGCCCAGCAGCCAGGCCAGCAGCGCGATAGTTACCGCCAGCAGCAGGCCGGGCGCGCGTTGCAGCAAGGGGTTGGGAGTGGCGACGGAAACGGGGGCGGACATGGCGGGCTCCTTGATTGGCGCCCATTGTCCGCCCCGCGATCCATAACCAGAACTTGGAATATGTGATTGGTCGTATAAACTCAGCTGATGATCAACATCAGCCCGCGACAGATGGACGTGTTCGTGCAGATCGCGCTGCTCGGCAGCGTGCGTGCCGCCGCCGAACGCCTGCACCTCACCCAGCCGGCGGCCAGCATGGCGCTGGCCGAGATGGAGCGACAGCTGGACGGGCCGGTGTTCGACCGCGAGCGCGGCCGCTTGCACCTCAACGCCCGTGGTCGCGAGCTGTTGCCGCTGGCGCAGGAACTGCTGGAGCGCCACGCCGAGTTCGGTCGCCGCGGCCGCGAGGACGGCGCCGAACTGGGCGGCGAGCTGCGCATCGGCGCCAGCAACACGGTGGGCAATTATCTGGTGGGTGAATTGCTGGGCGGCTTCGTGCGTGCGCATCCACAGGTGGCGATCCGGCTGCGCGTGGCCAACACCGAGACGATCACCGCAGGCATGCTGGAGCACAGCCTGGACATCAGCTGCGTCGAGGGCCCGGTGGCCCATCCGCTGCTGGAAGTGCGGCCCTGGCGCGACGACTCGCTGGTGGTGTGCGCGCCGCCGGAGCATCCGCTGGCGCGCAAGCGGGGTCTGAAGCCGGCGGATTTCGCCGGCGCCCGCTGGGTGCTGCGCGAGCCCGGTTCGGCCACCCGTGCCACCAGCGAGCGGGTGCTGTCACAGCTGCCGCCGGGCGAGACGGTGCTGGAGCTGGACCAGATCGAGGCGATCAAGCAGGCCGTGGTCGCCGGCCTGGGCATCGCCTGCCTGCCTTCGGTGGCGGTGACCGATGCCCTGGCGACCGGACGGCTGAAGGCGCTGAAGACGCCGTTCCTGGATCTGCAACGCCGGCTCTCGCTGCTGCTGCACCGGCAGAAATATCGGGGTGCGTTGCTGGATGCGTTTCTCGACAGCATCGGCTTCCGGCGCGGCGCCTGAAGCCCATGCCGTGTTGCCCGGCCGGAAACCCGCGATGACTCAGGTGGAAGCGCTGGCAGGGAGCGCCGGCTCCTGCGAATGGTCCAGGATTTCGCGCAGCATCGCTTCGGCCTGCTCGTGGGTGTGGGCCCGCAGCAGGCGGGCCAGGTTGCGGCGCAGGCTGGCGTGGTCGAGCGTGGCGAGGCGGTCGCGCACCTGCAGGATCTGCGCCGGGTGCATGCTGAATTCGTTGAGGCCCAGCAACAGCAGCAGCGCGGTGAAGTTCACGTCGCCGGCGATCTCGCCGCACAGGCTGACCGGTTTCTTCGCGCGGCGGCCGGCGCCGAGCACGTGCGAGATCAGTCGCAGCAGCGCCGGCTGCAGCGGGTTGTAGATGTTCTCCAGCGCGTCGTTGCCGCGGTCGGCGGCCAGCACGTACTGGGCCAGGTCGTTGGTGCCGATGGCGAGGAAGTCGGCGTGCTCCAGCAGGGCGCGCACGTTGATCGCCGCCGCAGGGACCTCGATCATCGCGCCCAGCGGCAGTTTCTCGGGCAGGTCGATGTTCTCGCGCTTCAGGTCCTGGCGCGCCAGCTTGAACAGCGTGCGCACCGCGATCAGTTCGTCGGGCTGGGTCACCATCGGCACCAGCACGCGCACCGGACCGTAGCAGGCGGCGCGCAGGATCGCGCGGATCTGCGTGGTGAACACCGCGGGATAGCGCAGCGACAGGCGCACGCCGCGCACGCCCAGCGCGGGGTTGTCCTCGCCGCGGAGGCTGAGCCCGGCGGCGTCGGCCTTGTCGGCGCCCAGGTCCAGCGTGCGGATGGTGACGGGCAGGCCGCCCATGCCCATCACCAGGTCGCGGTAGGCGATGAACTGCTCGTCTTCCGAGGGCAGCCCCTTGTGCTTGAGGAACAGGAATTCGGTGCGGTACAGGCCCACGCCATCGGCGCCGCGGGCGCGGGCCATGGCCACGTCCGATGGCGTTTCGGCATTGGCCAGCAGGGCGATCTCGACGCCGTCGCGGGTGCGGGTGGGCGCGTTGGCCAGCTTGGCCAGGCGGCGCCCCTCGATGGCCGCCTCGCGCTGCCAGGCGCGGTAGCGCGACAGGTCCTGCGCGGTCGGATGGACGATCGCCTCGCCGCCTTCGGCGTCGAGCAGGATCAGGTCGTCGTCGTGGATGTTGGACAGCGCATCGCGGGTGCCCACCAGCATCGGCAGGCCCAGGCTGCGCGCCAGGATGGCGCTGTGCGAATAGGCGCTGCCGGAGCTGGCGACCACGCCGAGCAGGCCGTTGCCGGCCAGCTGCGCCATGTCGCCCGGCGCGATCGAATCGGCCACCAGGATCTCGCCCACGCGGGCGGCCAGCTTGCGCTCTTCCGGGCTGGTCTGCCGCTGCAGCGCGGAGATCACCCGGTTGATCACCTGCTCGACGTCTTCCTTGCGGCTGCGCAGGTAGGGATCGTCCATCGCCTCGAACACGGCGGACAGGCGATCGCGCTGCTTCTTCAGCGCGGCGCCGGCGCGGTAGTGGCCGATCCGGACCAGGTCGTCCAGCCCGCGCAGCAGTTCGGCGTCGTCCAGCAGCAGGCTGTGCGCGTCGATGAATTCGTTGACCTCGCGGGCCAGCGCGCCGTGTAGCCGGTTGCGCAGTTCGCGCAGTTCCTGCCGCGCCGTGTCGAGCGCGCGGTGCAGGTGTTCCAGTTCGCCCTCGATTTCGTCCTCGCCCAGCGGCCGGTTGTCGACCGCGTAACGACTGGGCTGCACCAGCCGCGCGCGGCCAAGCGCCATGCCGTGGGCGGCGACGGTGCCGGGAAGGAGGTGTCTCACGCTCGGCTCCCTGCGGAGCCGGGAATGGGGAATGGGGAATGGGGCATGGACCGGAGCTGGGCGCGCGCAGGCCGGCGATGCACCGTCAATCTGGTGCAGCCGGCCTTGCCGATTCCCGATTCCCGACTCCCGATTCCCTGCATCACTACGCTCCCTCGTCGAACTTGCGCTCGAACAGCTCGACCACGGCGGCGAGTGCAGGTTCCTCGTCGGGGCCCTCGGCGCGGATGATCAGCGGGCTGCCCAGGCCGGCGGCCAGCATCATCACGCCCATGATGCTCTGGGCGTTGACCTCGCGGCCCTTGCTGACCAGCCACACGGTGGACTTGAAACCCTGCACCAGCTGTACCAGCTTGGCCGAGGCGCGGGCGTGCAGCCCGAGTTTGTTGGAGATGACGACTTCTTGTTCAAGCATGAGAAAGGATGCCCTGATCCATTCCGCACAGGCGGCATGATGTCCAGAAGGTTCGCAGATGGTGGCGCGTGGCGCAGCCAAGGCCGGCCGCCTTGGCAAGCCGCGCGCTGCCGGCTGCGGGCCTTCTGGACATCACCCCGTCATTATTTGTCAGCCGGTGGGGGCCGGCTCTGTCTGCCCGCATCTCCGCGGCGCGCCTCCTCGACAGGCGGCCGGCCTGGCGTCGTCGACGCACCGCGAACCTGCGGGCAGACAGAGCCGGTGACGCCTGCGTGGAATGGATCAGGGCATCCTTGAGGTCAGGCATGGTCGATGAAAATTCCCCCGCGGCCACCGCTGGCCGCGATCTCGGCCAGTTCGTCCAGCGGCTTTTCCGCATAGTTGAGTACGCGCAGCAGCATCGGCAGATTGAGTCCGGAAACGCAGCGCAGGCGCACGCCCAGCGCGCCCAGCGACAGCCCGATGTTGCACGGCGTGGCGCCGTACAGGTCGGCAAGGATCAGCACGCCGTCGCCGTGGTCGAGTTCTCGCGCGTGGTGGGCGGTGAGCGTGCGCATCACGTCGGGATCGGCGTTGGGTGGCACCTCCACCGCGTCCACCCGCAAGGGCAGTTTCGGCATCACGTGGTGCGCCGCCGAAATGATCGCGTGACCGACCGCTTCGTGGGTCATCAGCAGCACGCCCACGCTCATGGCTGCTGCTTCCTGAGGATTGCCGAAGTCATGCCGGTTCACTCCAGCTCGCGATGGAAGGCGAGCACGCCTTCACGGCGGTCACGATAATGGGCGGCGAGCTTTTCGACCAGGTACACCGAGCGGTGACGGCCGCCGGTGCAACCGATCGAGATGGTCACGTAGCTGCGGTCGTCCTGTTCGAAGCGGGGTAGCCAGGCATCCAGCCAGCGCGCGGTGTCGGCGAAGTATTCGCCGACCAGGGGTTCGGCTTCGAGGAACTCGCGCACCGGCGCGTCCTTGCCCGACAGCGGACGCAGGTGGGCCTGCCAGTGCGGATTGGGCAGGCAGCGCGCGTCGAACACGAAATCGGCGTCCAGCGGCAGTCCGCGCTTGAACGCGAACGACTGGAACATCAGGGTCAGCCCTTCGGTGGCCTGGGCGTAGCCGGTGGCCACCAGGCGGCGCAACTGGTGCACGTTGAGTTCGCTGGAGTCGATCACCTTCTCGGCAATCGCCATCAGCGGGCGCAGCAATCGGCGCTCCTCGACGATTGCGTCGGCCAGCGACACGCCGCGGGTGGCCAGCGGATGGCGGCGGCGGGTTTCCGAGTAGCGCTTGATCAGCACCTCGTCGCGGCAGTCAAGGAACACCAGGTGCACCTGCACGCCGGCGGCGGCCAGCTCGGACAGCACGGTCGGCATGTTGGCGAAGTCGGTGCCGCGATTGCGCACGTCCACGCCCACCGCGATGCGCCGGTGCTTGCTGCTGCCATGGATCACCGCGTTGACCAGCTGCGGCAGCAGGGCCGATGGCAGGTTGTCGACGCAGTAGAACTCGAGGTCCTCCATCGCGCGCAGCGCCACTGTCTTGCCACCACCGGACATGCCGGTGAGCACGATCAGGTGGATCTCGCTGGGGTCGACCTGCGGATTGAGCAGGGGAGTGTTTCCGTTCATGCGTTCACCATGGAGGCAGCCGCCGCAACTGGTGCGCCTGGCGGTCAATGAAGGTCTGCGCCGGATCGATGCCCTTGCTCTTCAGCGCATGGCTGCGCACGGCGGCCTCGACCAGCACGGCGAGGTTGCGGCCCGAGGCGACCGGCAGGGTGATCATCGGCACCTGCACGTCGAACACCTCGCGGTGGCCGATGTCGCCGGTCAGACGGGTCAGCGCATCGATGTCCTCGCCGTCGCGCAGCGGCTTCAGGTGGATCACCAGGCGCAGGTATTTGGACGTCTTTACCGACATGTGGCCGAACATCTCGCGCACGTTGAGCACGCCCAGCCCGCGCACTTCCAGCAGGTCCTGCAGCAGGTCGGGGCAGGTGCCGTCGATCACGTCCGGCGCGATCAGGGTGAACTCGGTGGCGTCGTCGGCGACCAGCCGGTGACCGCGGCTGATCAGCTCCAGCGCCAGCTCGCTCTTGCCCGAGCCGGCTTCGCCGGTGATCAGCACGCCGATCGAGAAGACTTCCATGAACACGCCATGCAGGGTGATCTTCGCCGCCAGCATGCGCGCCAGGTGGTACTGCAGGTAGGTCAGCAGCTCGTGGCCGCGCTTGGAACTGGTCCACAGCGGCGTGCCGGTTTCCTCGGCCACCTCGCGCAGGTCGGCGGGGATCGGCTGGTCCTTGGTCACGATCAGTGCCACCGGCTGGTAGGCGGCGATCTTGTGCATCACCTCCCAGCGCTGGCGCGAGTCCAGCCCGTCGAGGAAGTTCAGCTCCTCCGAGCCGATGATCTGCACCTTGTTCGGGTAGATCACGTTGAGATAGCCGATCAGCGAAGGCCGCCGCGACTGCGCCACGCCCGGCTCCAGCACGCGCGATTCGCCACGCATGCCCGACACCCAGCGCAAGGCCATGCGTTCGTGGACGCCGTCGAAGAGTTGTCGTGCGCTGATCCGGTCCAAGCTCAGTCCTCTGCGCCGCGTGTCGTTGCCCGGCGGGGCTTCGCGGCGACGCGGCCATTGTGCCAGCTTGGACGGTGGTACGTGTTCAGAAAAGGAAACGGCCCGCGCGAGGCGGGCCGTTCCGGGTAGTGTTCAAGCGACGGGATCAGCCGTACTGGCGCTCCTCGCGCGCTTCGCGTTGGTGCTTGTCGGCGATTTTCTCGCGGTGCTTGCGCAGCTGGGCGACCAGCTTGTCGAACAGCACGTCGATCGAGGCATACATGTCGGCCTCGGTGGCTTCGGCATGCAACGTGGCGCCGACCGCGTTGAGCGTGCCATCGGCGCGCTGCTGGAGCTTGTCGACCGAAAGCACGATCGCCAGGCTCATCAGCTTGTCGTCGAGGCGAGTGAGGCGGTCGAGCTTGGCCGTGGCGTGGTCGCGCAAGGCCGGGGTGACTTCAATCTGCTGGCCGCTGAGTTGGAATTGCATGGGTCGCCTCCTCTGGTGGTGCAGTGCCGCGTTGTCGCGGCGGGGTGGACGCGTCGGGCCACGGGCGCCGACACATCGTCAGTCATTCTGTAACAGGTATGGGAGCGAATTTTCGTTAACCAAGTTCCCGCGACGGAGATGGTTCAGCCCGCGCGCTGGCGCTCGCTGGAGGTGGGGATGCGCAGGCCTTCCCGGTACTTGGCGACGGTGCGGCGGGCAACCTGGATGCCCTTGCGCTTGAGCTCCTCTGCGATGGCGAGGTCGGACAACGGCTTGCGCACGTCTTCGGCGTCGATGAGTTTGCGCAGCATGGCCTGGATGGCGGTGGCCGAGGCGCTGCCGCCGTCCTCGGTGGATACGCCGCTGGAAAAGAAGTATTTCAGCTCGAAGGTGCCGCGCGGGGTGTGCAGGTACTTGCGCGTGGTGACCCGGGAGATGGTCGATTCGTGCATGCCGACTTCCTCGGCCACCTCGCGCAACACCAGCGGGTGCATCGCCTCGGGGCCGTAGTCGAGGAAGGCGCTTTGCCGCCGCACGATCGCGTCGGCCACTTTCAGCAGCGTCTCGGCGCGCGATTCCAGGCTCTTGATCAGCCAGCGCGCCTCCTGCAGCTGGCCGCGCATCCAGCTGGCATCCTCGCCGCGCGCCTTGGCGATCAGCCCGCAGTAATGCTGGTTGAGGCCCAGCCGCGGCTGCGCGTCGGCATTCAGGCTGACCCGCCAGCGGGTGCCGTCGCGCAGGGCGTAGACGTCCGGCGCCACGTATTCCACCGGGGTGGTGTCCAGGGCCGCGCCGGGTCGGGGGTCCAGGCTGCGGATCAGTACGGCCGCCTCGGCCACGTCGTCCTCGCTGGCGCGCAGCCGCCGGGCCAGCCGGGCGATGTCGTTGCGGGCCAGCAGGTCCAGCTCGCTGTCCACGATCTGCAGCGCCAGTTCGCGCTGCGGGGTCGCGGCATCGAACTGTTCCAGTTGCACGCGCAGGCAGTCGCGCAGGTCGAGGCTGGCCACGCCGGTGGGATCGAAGCCCTGCAACTGGCGACGCACGGTCTCGATCTCGATCATGCTGGCATCGAAACCGGCGGGCAGGGCGGCGATGACCGCATCGAGGCCCTCGGCCAGGTAGCCGGCGGGGTTCAGCGCATCGATCAGCACCGTGGCGATCAGGTGCTGGCGCGGGTTGAACGAGGCCAGGTTGAGCTGCCACAGCAGGTGTTGCTGCAGGGTTTCCGGCGCCACGCTCTGCGGCTCGAAGTCGTCGTCGCCACGCGAGCCGGAGCTGCTCCCCGAGCTGCTGGCCGAGAAGTCGATGGGCGCTTCCGCTGCGCCGCCGCCGTCAGCCCATTCGCTGTTTTCGCTTTCGTCGTTGCTGCCGGCCGCGGACACGGCCTCGACGCTGGGGTAGTCGAATTCGGCCTCGCTGACCTCGGGGGCTTCCTCGTCCTCGATCTCCTCGGCGAATTCCAGCAGCGGATTGCTTTCGGCGATCTGCCGCAGCTCGGTCTCCAGCTCCAGTTGCGACAGCTGCAGCAGGCGTATGGCCTGCTGCAATTGCGGCGTCAGCGTCAGCTGCTGGTGGAGGCGAAACTGCAGTGCGGGTTTCATGCCAGCCGGGTCGAAAGATAACGCCACCATCGTACCCCGAGCCCGCGCGGGCGGCCATAGCCCGGGCCAGGCGGACGATGGTGTCGCGACAGCTTGTTCAGAGCCGGAACTCGCGACCCAGGTACACCTCGCGCACCTTGTCGTCGGCCAGGATGTGCGCCGGCGTGCCGCGCGACAGCACTTCGCCCTCGTTGAGGATGTAGGCGCGGTCGCAGATGCCCAGGGTCTCGCGCACGTTGTGGTCGGTGATCAGCACGCCGATGCCGCGCTCCTTGAGGTGGCGCACGATGCGCTGGATCTCGCCCACGGAGATCGGGTCCACGCCGGCGAACGGTTCGTCCAGCAGCATGTAGCGGGGGTTGGCCGCCAGCGCCCGTGCGATTTCCACCCGGCGCCGCTCGCCGCCGGACAGGCTGATGCCCTTCTGTTCGGCGATGTGGGCGATCTTCAGTTCGTCCAGCAGGTTTTCCAGCTCGGTCTCGCGCTGCTGCGTGGTCAGGCCGTCGCGCAACTCCAGCACCGCCATGATGTTGTCGGACACGCTGAGCCGGCGGAACACCGACGCTTCCTGCGGCAGGTAGCCGATGCCGAGCTTGGCGCGCGCATGCATCGGCAGGCCGGTGATGTCGAGCTTGTCCAGCTTGATGCTGCCCGCGTCGGCCTCGATCAGTCCCACCACCATGTAGAAGCAGGTGGTCTTGCCCGCGCCGTTGGGGCCGAGCAGGCCGACCACTTCGCCCTCGCGGATCGAGAAACCGAATTCGCGCACGACCTGGCGCGACTTGAAACTCTTTTGCAGACCTTCGGCGGAGAGCATCGGTTACGGCTGTCCCTGCGTGGCCGGCTTGGCCGGTGCGCTCGAGGATGCGGCTGGCGCCGTGTCTCCGGCAGGTTTCGCCTTGGGCTTGAAGGTCATGTGGACCAGGCCGTCGCCGTTGCTTTCGCCGGTCATCTGGCTGGTCTCGGTGTTGTAGGTGAGCTTGTCGCCGTGGGCGTCGCCACGCCCCTTCTGGGTGATCGAGGCGTTGCCGCTGAGTACGGCAATGCCCTTGAGGTTGTCGTAGTCGAGCGTGGCAGCGTCGCCCAGCACCAGGTTGTTGTTCTCGTCCAGCTGTTCGAGATGGGCCGGGCTGCCGGTGATCACCACGCGGCTGATCTGGCTGTCGCCGTCGAAATACACCTTGGCCTGCGCCCCGGTGGCTTTCAGGGTGCCCTGGGTGATCACCACGCTGCCGCTCAGCGTGCTGACGCTGTTGGGCTTCTGGAAACCGTCGAAATGCTTCGCGCCCACGTGCATTTCCTGCTGGCGGTCGCTCTTCTTGGCCAGGGCGGGCTGGGCCGCCAGCAGGCCAAGGGCGGCAATGCCGAGCGCGAACCTAGCGCTTGCGCGGCGGGAAGGTGGCATGAACGTCATCGAGCAGCTCCAGGTGTTTGTCATTCAGGTCGGCGCGCATGCCGATACCGCTGATTCTAGTGCCGCCCTGCACCATTCGGGCGGGTGCGGCGGTTTCCAGCCGATTCTGTTTCGGCCAGGCAGTGATGTCGGCGGTCTGGATCTGCGCGGCGGGCGCATCGCGGAAGGCCGCCCGGTGCATGTCCACCGGGCCTTGCAGTTTCAGCTCGGTGCCGCTCTTGTTGACCCAGCCATACAGCGACTTGCCTTGCCAGTCGGGTACGCCGGCCTGGTTTGCCGGCAGCTGGAAGGTGGGTGAATTCAGGTACAGCGAATCGTCGCCCTCGCGGCGTTCCAGGTGCGGCGACTGCAAGTGGAAACTGGGCTGCCCCTCGGCGTTGAACTCGGTCATGCGGGCGTCGGTCAGGGTGTAGCCCGAGCGGGGCGGGCCCACGAAGTCGTTGGTCCTGGGCGCCGGACCGAACCACCACAGCAGCATCTGGGCGACGCCGGCGGCCAGCGCGATGGCGATGGTCGCGGCCGGCAGGCGCCGGTCGCGCAGCCACAGGCGCAGGCTCACTGCCAGCGCTCCCGTTCGGCGTCGCTCTTGCCCTGGGCGTGCAGGATCAGGTCGCAGGCCTCGCGCGCCGCACCCATGCCGCCGCTGCGGGTGGTCTGCCAGTGGGCCGCCTCGGCGACCCAGGGATGGGCGTTGGCCACCGCCACGGCCAGCCCGGCGATGCGCATCGGCGGCAGGTCGGGCAGGTCGTCGCCGACGAAGGCGGCCTGTCCGGGCGTCAGCTGCAGGGCGTCGAGCAATTGCTGCAGGCAGCCGCGCTTGTCGCCCTGGCCCTGGTAGACGTGGCTGATGCCCAGCTCCTCGGCGCGCAGCGCCACCGGGTGGCTGATGCGTGCCGTGATGATGGCCACCTGCACGCCGTTCGCCTGCAGCCGTTTCAGGCCCAGGCCGTCATGCACGTGGAAGACCTTGGTTTCGCGGCCGTCCTCGCCGTACCACAGGCGACCGTCGGTCAGCGTGCCGTCCACGTCGAACACGGCCAGGCGGATGTTCGCGGCGCGGGTGAGCAGGTCAGGGGGGATATTGGCGAGGTAAGAGGAAGTAGGCACGGCTTCGGGTGCGTGGTGGGAAAGGGTCAAGAGCGGGGTTGCCTGATTTTTCTGATTTGTCGAGACAAATCAGAGTCGGGATCAGACCACACGCGCCCGCAGCAGATCATGAATGTTCAGCGCGCCGACCACGCGCTGTTCGTCGTCGACCACCAGCAGGGCGTGGATCTGGTACTTCTCCATCAGCTGCGCCGCCTCGGCCGCCAGCTTGTCGGCGCCGATGGTTTTCGGGCCGCGGGTCATCAGTTCGGCTACGGTGGCTCCGCGCAGGTCCACGCCTTCGTCGTCCAGCGCGCGGCGCAGGTCGCCGTCGGTGAACACGCCCAGCAGGCGCTGATCGGCGTCGACCACGGCGGTCATGCCCAGGTGCTTGCGGGTCATCTCGACCAGCGCGGCGGTGATGCCGGCGTCCGGCGAAACCCTTGGCACGTCGTCGCCGGTATGCATCACGTCGCTGATGTGCAACAGCAGGCGGCGGCCCAGCGCACCGGCCGGGTGCGAGCGGGCGAAGTCGTCCGAGGTGAAGCCGCGCGCCTCGAGCAGGGCGATCGCCAGCGCGTCACCCCATACCAGCGCCACCGTGGTGCTGGTGGTCGGCGCCAGGCCCAGCGGGCAGGCTTCGCTGGAGATGCTGCCGTCCAGGTGCACGTCGGCCTGGGTGGCCAGCGAGGAGGTGGGGCGTCCGGTGATCGCGATCAGCGGGATGCCCTGGCGCTTGATCACCGGCAGGATCAGCAGCAGCTCGTCGGTCTCGCCGGAATAGGACAGCGCCAGCACCACGTCCTGCGGCAGGATCATGCCGAGGTCGCCATGGCTTGCCTCGCCCGGATGCACGAAGAATGCCGGGGTGCCGGTGGAGGCCAGGGTGGCGGCGACCTTGCGCCCGATATGGCCGGACTTGCCCATGCCGCTGACCACGACGCGACCCTTGCAGCCCAGGATCAGCCGGCAGGCCTCGACGAATTCCGGCCCGATCCGCGATTCCAGGGCCAGCGCGGCGGCCGCCTCGGTGGCGACCACCGTGCGCGCGCTGCGGGTGACCAGGTCGGCATCCAGCGAGGTCGGGAGGGGTGGGGCGGTGCGTGCGTTCATGGGGGCTCAGGCAAGGGTGGCGGGGACACGGAGGGCGATGGGAAGCGGGCCGGTTCCGCCTGCCGCCGAACCCTCGTCATTTCTGCGCCAGCGTATTTCCATTACCATGGCATCTTCCCATTTTAACGTCATAAGCCAGCACAAAGGATTCCGGTCCAGCGGGAATCCGCCTTCCGGCTGGCCCGACCACCTCATGGAACACTACCCGATGGACTCCAGCCGCATCCAGGCGATGATCGAACAGGGCCTGCCCGGTGCGAAGGCGGAGGTCAGCGGCGCCGATGGCGTGCATTTCGAGGCCACCGTGGTGGCCAGCCAGTTCGGCGGCAAGCTGCCGCTGGCCCGGCATCGGCTGGTGTACGCCACGCTGGGCGAGCTGATGGGCGGTGCGATCCACGCGCTGGCGCTAAAGACACTGACTCCGGAAGAAGCCGGGAACAGGGAATAGGGAACGGGGAATGGTCAAAAGCCATTCCGCCCAGTTCCGCGCCCGACCTCGGCTCCTCCGATTTCCCATTCCCGATTCTCCATTCCCGATTCCCTGCACCCATGGCCAAAATCCTGATCAGCGGCGGCACGCCACTCAACGGCGAGGTTGCCATTTCCGGCGCCAAGAACGCCGTGCTGCCCATCCTCGCCGCGTGCCTGCTGGCCGACGAGCCGGTGAGCATCGGCAACGTGCCGCACCTGCATGACGTCACCACCTTCATCGAACTGCTCGGCCAGATGGGCGTGCGACTGGTGCTCGATGACCGCATGAAGATGCACGTCGACCCGCGCACCACCAGCACCTGCGTGGCGCCCTACGACCTGGTGCGCACGATGCGCGCCTCGATCCTGGTGCTGGGGCCGTTGGTGGCGCGCTTCGGCCAGGCCGAAGTCTCGCTGCCCGGCGGCTGCGCGATCGGCTCGCGCCCGGTCGACCAGCACATCCGCGGCCTGCAGGCGCTGGGCGCCGAGATCACGGTGGAAAACGGCTACATCAAGGCCAAGGCGTCGCGCTTGAAGGGTGCGCGAGTGGTGATGGACATGGTCACCGTCACCGGCACCGAGAACATCATGATGGCTGCCACGCTGGCGCAGGGCACCACGGTGATCGAGAACGCGGCGCAGGAGCCGGAAGTGGTGGACCTGGCGCACTGCCTGATCGCGATGGGCGCGCAGATCGAGGGCGTGGGCACCTCGACCATGGTGATCCATGGCGTCGAACGACTGCACGGCGCCCAGCACGACGTGCTGCCCGACCGCATCGAAACCGGCACTTACCTGGTCGGCGCGGCGATGACCGGCGGCAAGGTGCGTGCCCGCCATGCCCGGGCGAGCTCGCTGGAGGCCGTGCTGGCCAAGCTGGAAGAGACCGGGGCGCACATCTCCACCGGCGACGACTGGATCGAGCTGGACATGGGCGGTCGTCGGCCAAAGGCGGTCAACATCAGCACCGCGCCATACCCCGCGTTCCCCACCGACATGCAGGCGCAGTTCACCGCGCTCAACTGCGTGGCCGAAGGCACCGGCGTGGTGACCGAGACGGTGTTCGAGAACCGTTTCATGCATGCGCAGGAATTGCAGAGGCTGGGTGCGAACATCCAGCTCGAAGGCAACACCGCCGTGATCCAGGGCGTGTCCCGGATGAGCGGCGCGCCGATCATGGCCACCGACCTGCGCGCCTCGGCCTGCCTGGTGCTGGCCGGCCTGGTGGCCAAGGGCGACACCACCGTCGACCGCGTCTACCACATCGATCGCGGCTACGAGAACATCGAGGAGAAGCTCGGCGTGCTTGGCGCGAAGATCCGGCGTCTGCCGAACTGAGGTTTGCTCCCTCCCCTGCGCAGCAGGGGAGGGCCGGGGTGGGGTGCTCTTGATCTTCGGCAAGGGGCTGGGCTACCTGCTCCTTGCGCCCGTCTTCTGCGAGGGGCTGGGCTTGCCCGCTGGTTTCGCCCGTTTTCCGCGAGGGCTTGGACTACCCCCGCTGGTTCCGCCGATTCCGCGAGGGGCTGGGCTGCCCCCGCGGGTTCCGCTCATTTTCCGCGAGGGCCTGAGCTACCCCCTCCCTTCCTCCCCCTGCGAGCAGGGGGAGGGATCAAGGTGCTCTCGGGGCTTACGGGTTTGCCGGGACGGCGGGTTTGCCGGGACGGCGGGATTGCCGGGCTTGGGCTCTTACTCGGCCTGGTAGCTCACCAGCTCCAGCACCAGGTCGCCGCCGTCGTGCTGGGCCAGTTTCACCGGCAGCGGGTAGCGGTCGGGGGCGTACCAGGCGCTGAAGCCGCGGTCGGCGTCGGTGCGATCGATGCGCTCGGCGTCGAAGCTGCCGGCGGGTACCTTGACGGTTTCCTTGCCGCTGACCTTGAAGTTTTGCGTCTGCACTTCCTGGCGTACCGCCACTGGCAGGGCGATCTGCTGCTTGCCGTCGCGCAGCGCCAACCCCAGCGCCAGCGCCAGGGTGTTGCGCTCGACCATGCCGGGACTGGCGGGATAGCTCTGTGCGCCCTTGCCCTCGTCGACACTGACCTGCTTGTTCGCCCAGTCCACCACCAAGTGGCGCTGCTTCTGCTTTACCGCAGCCTGCATCAGGTAGTCGTAGCTGATCGCCTCGGGCACGTCGCCTTTCCAGCGGAAACGCGAGGTTTCGCTGACACTGGCGCCGAGCAGGGCGGCCAGTCCGCCGGTGCCCTTGACGTCCTTGCTGTAGATCCACTGGCCGTCGCCGGCCGCGTGCAACCGGATCGTGGCGACGCCCATGGGCTGGCCACCTTGCAGCACGTCATAGGTGGCGGTGAAGGCCTGGGGTTGGGTGGCTGCGGCGGCGTGGCTGCCGAACAGCAGGCCAAGGCCGAGCAGGGGAGCGAGCAGGGATCGGATAGTCATGCGCCGAGTCTGCGCAGGCAGGGCTGAACCTGCTTTAAGGCGACGCTGATCAAGTATCACCACCGTCACCCACCCTCTCTGTTCGCAGACCACAGGGCCGTCGGCGAAGGCAGACTGGCCGTCTGTCGAGACGACGGACCGAAGGTATGCGGACAGAGAGGGTGGGCCTCAACTTCTTGAATTTGAAATGATGAGGTGATGACTGGAAGGCCCGCAGCCGATGCCGCGCAGCTTGGCAAGACGGCCAGTCTTGCCGGCGCCACGCAACATCACCTGCGGGCCTTCCAGTCATCATGACGGCGGCGATACTTGATCAGCGTCGCCTTAAGGCTGCAGCCCGTGTGTGCCCAGCTGCAGTGGCATCGACAGCGGCCGGCCGTCGAAGCGTGGGCCGTGGCCATCCCATTGCAGCCGGCCGCCGGCCAGTTCGGCCAGCACCGCCGGCAGCAGGCGGTGTTCCAGTGGCAGCAACCGCTGGGCCAGCGACTGCTCGTCGTCATCGGCCACGATCGGCAGGCGCGCCTGGGCGATCACCGGGCCGCCGTCCAGCTCGGCAGTGACGAAATGCACGCTGGCGCCATGCTCGGCGTCACCGGCTTCCAGCGCGCGACGATGCGTATGCAGGCCCCGGTATTTCGGCAGCAATGAGGGATGGATGTTGATGATGCGCCCCGCCCACGGTCGCAGCGCCTCGCCGTCGAGGATGCGCATGAAGCCGGCCAGCACCAGCCATTCGGCGCCGCTGTCGGTGATGCGTTCGAACAGGTCGAGATCGAACGCGCGCCGATCCGCGTAGCTGCGCGGGTCCAGGGCCAGGGTGGCGATGCCGGCGGCTTCGGCCAGCCGCAGCGCGCCGGCGGTGGCCTTGTCGCTGCCCACCAGCACGAAGTCGACCGGCAGTTCGCCGCGCGCACGCGCGTCGAGCAGGGCGGCGAGATTGCTGCCGCGCCCGGAGGCGAGCACGGCGACCTTGGCGGGTACGGAGGCCAAACGGATCAGCCGATATGCACGCGCTCGTCGCCCTGCGCGGGCACGATCTCGCCGATCACCGAGCTGGCCAGGCCGTGCGTGGCCAGCAGCGCGGACGCGCCTGCCACCGCATCGCGCGGCAGGATCACGGTGAAGCCGACGCCGCAGTTGAACGTGCGCCACATTTCCTCGCGCGCCACGTTGCCTTCGCGCATCAGCCAGTCGAATACCGGCGGCAGCACGATCGCGGAGGCATCCAGTGCAATGCCGAGGCCATCCGGCACCACGCGGATGATGTTTTCCTTCAGGCCGCCACCGGTGATGTGGGCCATGCCGTGGACGGTTTCATTCTTCAGCAATTCCAGCATCGGCTTGACGTAGATCGTGGTCGGTGCCATCAGCGCGTCGACCAGCTTCACGCCGCCGAGGTCGAGATCCAGCGGGCTGCCCGCCCGATCGAGGATCTTGCGCACCAGCGAGTAACCGTTCGAATGCGGGCCGCTGGAGGCCACGCCCAGCACCACGTCGCCGGCCACGATCGCGTCGCCGGTCAGCATCTGCGACTTTTCGACCGCGGCCACGGTGAAGCCGGCCAGGTCGTATTCGCCCGGCGGATACATGTCCGGCATCTCGGCGGTCTCGCCGCCGATCAGGGCACAGCCGGCCAGTTCGCAGCCGGTGGCGATGCCGCCGACCACGGCCGCGGCGGTGTCAACGTCCAGCTTGCCGGTGGCGAAGTAGTCGAGGAAGAACAGCGGCTCGGCGCCCTGCACCAGTACGTCGTTGACGCACATGCCGACCAGGTCGATGCCGATCGTGTCGTGGCGGTTCAGCATCTGCGCCAGCTTCAGCTTGGTGCCCACGCCGTCGGTGCCGGAGACCAGCACCGGTTCCCTGTAGCGGCCGGAAAGGTCGAACAGGCCGCCGAAGCCGCCCAGCCCGCCCATGACCTCGGGGCGCAGGGTGCGCTTGACCAGCGGCTTGATGCGTTCGACCAGCGCATTGCCGGCATCGATGTCGACGCCGGCGGCGCGGTAGGTGAGGGCGTCAGACATGGCGAGCACCTTGGTCAGGATCTGCGGCGTGGGTGAAACGCGCAAGTTTACCAGCTTGTGGCGCCGGTGCCGTTCGCCTTCGCCGGCTTCGACACCGCCGCGATGGACGCTGGGGACACTATTGGGCAGACTTCCCGGGAGATTTCTCCAAGAAGATGCCTGCCCCATGCGCCTGTCCCGCCTGCTGATGCTCACCTTGCTGCTGGCTTTTGCCGCCTTGCCGTCCCTGCATGCCCAGCTCGCCGGCTCGCCGTATTCGGTGGTGGTGCCGGTGGCCGACACCAGCGACGCCCAGCGCGACCAGGCGTTCTCCACCGCGCTGGCCCAGGTGCTGACGCGGGTCGCCGGCGGGCAGGACCTGCGCAGCAACGCCGGTTACGCCGATGCCCTGGGCAAGGCCACCTCCATGGTGCAGAAATTCCAGTACCAGCGCGCCGCCACCGGGCTGATCCTGAACGTGGATTTCGAGCCCGGTTCGGTGCGCCGGCTGGTCTCGAAGCTGGGCGTGCAAAGTGCGGGCATCAAGCCGCCCGTGCTGTTGCTGGTGCAGGACGGCAACGGTCATCTGCTCGACCAGACGGCACTGGCCAGCCTGGCGACCAGTGCCAACGCGCGCGGCATCAACGTGGTGTATCCCGATGCGGCCAGCGCGCCTGATCCGGCGAAGATCGCCGCCGCCGACCCTGTTGCACTGGCCGGGGTCAACCAGCAGTACCGCACCGGCCTGGTCCTGCTGGGCAAGCTCGCCGGCAACAGCGCGGACTGGACGCTGATTTCCGGCGGTCAGGCCCAGCACTGGACTGCGCAGGGCGCGAGCGCGGACAACCTGCTGGGCGATGCCGGCAACGGCCTGGTCGACCGGCTGGGCAAGCAGCTCAACGTGATTGGCGCCGGCCCCAGCGAGGGCAAGCTGTGGGTCAGTGGTCTGGACAGCGCGATGGATTACGCAAGGCTGATCTCGACCCTGCAGGACGACCCGACGGTGAAACAGGTGCTGACCCTGGGCGCGCAGAACGATGCCGTGCTGCTGGACATCAAGGCGGCGGTCCCGATCAGCGCGCTGGCCGCCAACCTCGCCGCGGGCGGCCACCTGCTGCTGCAGGGCGAACCGCACCCGGGTGCCGATGCGAACCTGCGCTGGCTGCGGTGACAAGATGAATCAGGACAGGGACATTTCGCGGCGCTGGCAGCTGCTGGCGATCGTGCTGGTGATCGGCTACCTGATGTGGCTGCTGGCGCCGGTGCTGATGCCGTTCGCGGTGGCCGCGATGCTGGCCTATCTGGGCGATCCGCTGGCCGACCGGCTGGAGCGGCTCGGCCTCAACCGGATGTGGGCCGCCACGATCGTGTTCGTGGTGATCCTGGTGGCGGTGGTCGGCGTGCTGCTGCTGCTGATCCCGCTGGTCGCGCGCCAGGTCGAGAACCTGGTCGGCAACCTGCCGCGCTACGGCGACTGGGCGCAGAACACCGTGTGGCCGTGGCTGCAGGCGCGACTGCACCTGGACCCGCACACCTTCGACAGCGACCGGATGCTGACGGCGATCAAGGAACACATCGGCTCGATCGGCGGCGTCGCCACCGCGGTGATCGGCAAGGTCTCGCGTTCGGGCCTGGGCATCGCCATGGCGCTGACCAACCTGGTGCTGATCCCGGTGGTGGCGTTCTACCTGCTGCGCGACTGGGATCGGCTGGTGGCGAAGATCGACGGCATGCTGCCGCGCTCGATCCAGCCCACCATCGCGCACCTGGCCAGCGAGTCGGACAAGATCCTCGGCGCCTTCGTGCGCGGCCAGTTGCTGGTGATGCTGGCGCTGGGCGTCTTCTACGGCGCCGGCCTGGGCATGGTCGGGCTGCAGGTGGGCCTGCTGATCGGCATGGTCGCCGGCCTGCTCAGCTTCGTGCCGTACTTGGGTTTCATCATCGGCTTCGTGGCGGCGATCATCGCCGCGCTGGTGCAGTACGGCGACTGGACCCACGTGCTGCTGGTCTGCGGCGTGTTCGCGGTCGGTCAGTTGCTGGAAGGCTATGTGCTGGTGCCCAAGCTGGTCGGCGACAAGATCGGCCTGCACCCGGTGGCGGTGATGTTCGCGGTGCTGGCCGGCGGCTACCTGTTCGGTTTCCTCGGCGTGCTGCTGGCACTGCCGGCGGCGTCGGTGATCATGGTGCTGCTGCGCTATCTGATCGAACGCTACCGGATGAGCGAGCTGTACAACGAGGAAGGGCCGGACGATCCGGTGATCACCGAGGTGGATGTGGCCGTGCACCGCGGTGGTGAGGTCGAGGCTTCCGCGGTCGACGTGGCATCGCCGGTCGACTCGTCCACGCCATGATCCCGCAGTTGCCGCTCGCGCTGCGCTGGCCGCGTCGGCAGCGCTTCGAACATTTCCACGCCGGCGCGAATGCCGCCGCACTGGCCGCGGTGCAGGCGCTGGCGCTGCAGCCCGGTGCACCGTGGGTTTACCTGCACGGCGCCAGCGGCAGCGGCCGCAGCCATCTGCTGATGGCCGCCTGCCAGGCCGCCATCGCCGCCGAACGGCGCGTGCAATACCTGCCGCTGGCGACGATCGCCGACCACGCCGCGGCCTTGCGCGGCGTCGCCGGCAGCGAACTGCTGGCGCTGGACGACCTGGGCGCCATCGCCGGCAACCGCGACGCGGAACACGCCCTGTTCGATCTCTACAACCGCGCCCGCGCCGAAGGCAGCGCCCTGCTGTTCGCCGCCGACGCCACGCCCACCCGGCTCGGCATCGAACTGCCCGACCTGCGCTCGCGCCTCGGTGCCTGCACCCAGTTCGCGCTGAAACCGCTGGACGACGACGAACGCCGCATGGTGCTGAAAGCGCAAGCCGCGTCGCGCGGCATCGAACTGGACGACAGCGTGCTGGACTGGCTGTTCGCCCGCTACGCGCGCGACCTCGGTGCGCTGCTCGACCTGCTCGACAAGCTGGATCAGGCCTCGCTGGCGGCGCAGCGGCGGATCACCGTGCCGTTCCTGCGCGGGTTTCTGCGCGACACTGGGGCCTCGTTGCCCGAAAGCTGATGGATCAGGAGTTCGGCGATGGCCGGTATTACGTTGCTGTCCGTGATCGTGTCCGGCGTGCTGCAGTGGGTGGCTTCGGCACCCTACGCGGCCGGACATCCGTCGGTCTATACCGGGGTCTATGCCATCCGCTTCTGCCATGGACCCTGCACGGCGGTAGCCTCGGCATGGGATCGTACCGGGACCTTGGTGTTGTCCGGACATCCCTTGCTGAATCAGCGGAGCAGGCGGATGCGCCAGTCGCTGGAGCGCGAGCCGGTCAATGGCTGTCTGCTGCTCGACGCGGCAACGACGTCCGGTGGGCACGGACCGTTTGATCCGGATACTCTGCGTCGACGCTGGCTGACCTGGTCGACGGCCAGCGATGGAAACGCGGTGTCCTTCGCCTTCGAGCGCTCTCCCGACGATGCCAGTTGGGTCGAGTTGAAGCTGTCGGCCGTGGGGCTGACGGGGCACGGTTACGGCTTCGACTTCGCTCCAGGGCAAGGCGGGCCGGAAGACGTTGAGCGCGACGGGATCGTGGCGACCCGGACAGGTTCGTTCGATGCCGGGTCCTGTGCCAGTCCTCCGGTGCATCATGCAGCCAGTGCGCGTGACGGCCGCAACGAACAGTCCGATGTGGGGCAGGCGGCTGGCTGAGCAGGGTCAGTGTGGTTTCAGTGCATCGGTGGCAAGGGGGCTCATCGGGATCGGCTGGCGATAGCCAAAGGCGTTCGTCCGGCAGTGTGCTCTGGAATGTCTGCCGGTGGGAAAGCCGCCGTCGTGGTCAGTCTTCAGGAACTGCGCTGGGCATGCCGGCACGGCGCGCCGCAAGTATTCCTTGCATCACAGAAATTCCTAAGCAAAAGGCGTCCGAAGGCGCCTTTCCATTGCAACGGGCTGCCACGCATCAGGCCTTGAGCAGTGCCGGCGTCGCCTGCTGCCCGATCGCGTCGACCATCGCCTTGGCCACGTTGAGGTTGCCGGCGACGATGTTGCCGCTTTCCGGGATGCCGTCGCGGCCGGCGAAGTCGCAGTAGCGCCCGCCCGCTTCATGCACCAGCAATACGCCGGCAGCCATGTCCCACGGTTTCAGGCCGATCTCGAAGTAGCCGTCGTAGCGACCGGCGGCCACGTAGGCCAGGTCGAGCGCGGCGGAGCCGGAGCGGCGGATGTCCTCGGCCTGGCCCAGGATCGCGCGGGTCATGTCGAGCTGCGGCACCAGGTGCTCGCGCTGGCGGTACGGGAAGCCGGTGGCGATCATCGCGCCGCCCAGGTTCTCGCGCTTGCCCACGCGCATGCGGCGGTCGTTGAGGTAGGCGCCGTCGCCCTTGCTGGCGGTGTACAGCTCGTCGCGCAACGGGTCGAACACCACCGCGTGGATCGGCACGCCCTTGTCCAGCAGCGCGATGGAGACGCTGAAGTGCGGGATGCCGCGCAGATAGTTGTGGGTGCCGTCCAGCGGGTCGATCACCCAGGTCAGCGGGCCCTTGCCGATCGCGCCGCTTTCCTCGGCGAGGATTGCGTGGTCGGGGTAGGCGCGGCGCAGTTCCTTGATGATTTCCGCCTCGGCCAGCTTGTCGACTTCGGAGACGAAGTCCATCTGCTGCTTCTCGACGATGTTCAGCCCGTCGATGCGGTTCATGTAGCGCAGGATCACATTGCCTGCTGAACGCGCGGCGCGCGCCGCGATCGTGACGTGTGGTCTGGCCATGGGTATCGACTTTGGAAGAGAGCGGGTTTGCGGCCGGCGATTCTAGCAGAGGCGAGCCCCGGGCGCCCTTGTCCACTATCCTTGTCGACCCGCACTGCCAATCCACCCAGCGCATGACCGATCTCCACGACCTCGCCGCCCGCATCCGTCACGTGCTGGTGCGCACCTCGCATCCGGGCAATATCGGCAGCGCGGCGCGGGCGATCCGCACGATGGGTTTCCGGCGACTGGAGCTGGTGACGCCGTATCGCTTCCCCGACCCCGAGGCCAATGCCCTGGCGGCGGGCGCGGACGACGTGCTGGAACAGGCCGGCATCCACCGCGAGCTGGTCGATGGCCTGGCCGGCACCAGCCTGGCGCTGGGCCTGTCGGCGCGCCGGCGTGGGGTCAATCTGCCGGAGCTGTCGCCCCGCGAGGCGGCGCAGCAGGTGCTGGCGGCGGCGATGCGCGGGGAGCAGGTGGCGCTGGTGTTCGGCAACGAGCGCACCGGGCTGGAGAACGAGGAACTGGCGCGCTGCCACGCGATGGTGCGGATTCCCAGCGTGGACGACTTCAGTTCACTGAACCTGTCGCAGGCGGTGCAGGTGATGGCCTACGAGGTGCGCCTGGCGATGCTGGGCGACGACTTGCCCGCACCACCGCCCGAGCACGACGAGCCGCCGGCCGACGCCGCGCAGATGGAGCAGTTCTACCGCCACCTGGGACAGACCCTGGACGACATCGAATTCCACAAGGGCCGCGAGCCCACCACGATCATGCTGCGCCTGCGCAAGCTGTTCCAGCGCGCCCAGCCGGACGAACGCGAGTTGCGCGTGCTGCACGGCATCCTGGCGGACGCACAGCGGATGGCCGGGCTGGCGAAAGATCGGTAACTAGCTTGTCTTGATCCCTCCCCTGTGCAGCAGGGGAGGGCCGGGGTGGGGTGCTCTTGGCCTTACTGCTCGTCGTCGGACGGTTCCAGCGACGGTGCCGGCGTGACCAGCAGCTTGTCGATGCGGGCGCCGTCGAGGTCGACCACCTCGAAGCGGATGCCGTGCCAGGCGAACACTTCGCCGGTCTGCGGCACGTGGCCCAGCGCCGTCATCACCATGCCGGCGACGGTGCGGAAATCATGTTCGTCCTCGCCCGGCAGCGTGCTGATCTGCAGCAGTTCGCGCAGGTCGTCGGTGGGCAGGCTGCCGTCGATCAGCCAGCTGCCATCGGCGCGCTGCATGATCGGGCTGGCCTCGTTGCCGCCACCGTGGCCGATCTGGCTGGCGCCCACCACGGCCGCCAGCAGGTCGTTGACGGTGACCACGCCCTCGATGTCACCGTACTCGTCGACCACCAGCGCCAGCGGCGTCTCGGCGTCGCGGAATTCCTCCAGCAGGTCCAGCGCGCGGGCGGCGGCGGGCACGAACAGGGGCTTCGACAGGTGCTCGAACAGTTCCGGCATGCCTTCGGCGAAGCTGTGCAGCAGGCGCTTGACCTCGACCACGCCGACCACGTCGCTCTCGTCGCCGCGGTAGACCGGGTAGCGCGAATACGGCGTTTCGCGCAGCACCTCGATGTTTTCCTCGCGGGTGCCGGCGATGTCCAGCCAGGCGATGCGCATGCGCGGGGTCATCACGCTGTCCACCGTGCGGTCGCCCAGGCGCAGCACCCGGTTCACCATGTTGTGCTCATCCGGGTCCAGCACGCCCTGTTCGGCGCTCTCGGCCACCAGCAGGCGGATCTCCTCCTCGGTGACCATGCCGCTACCGAGCTGGTTGACCCGCAACATGCGCAGCAGCAGGTTGCTGGAATGGTTCAGCAGCCACACGAACGGCGCGGTGATCCGTGACAGCACCAGCATCGGGATGGCCACGTAGGAGGCGACCTTCTCCGGCGAGGCCAGCGCCAGCCGCTTGGGCACCAGTTCGCCGAACACGATCTGGATGTACGAGATCAGCACGAAGCCGAGCACGATGCCGATGATCCGCGCGTACGGCAGCAACCAGGTCAGGCGCGTGCCCTCCAGGGCGGCGGCGATATGGCCGCCCAGCGCGTCGCCGGCGATCGCGCCGGTGATCAGCATGACCAGGGTGATGCCGACCTGCACGGTGGACAGGAAATGCTCGGGCGCCTCGGCGTGGCGCAATGCCGCGGCTGCCTTGCGGCTGTTCAGGGCCATCTGCTTGAGGCGGCTCTTGCGCGAAGCCACCAGGGCCATCTCCGACAGCGCGAAGAAGCCGTTGCACAGGGCCAGGACGAGGACGAGCGCGATTTGGGTCAGCATCGCGGCGATGATGGGGGAGGGTGCATGGGCACAGTGTAAGTGGTGTTGCCCCCGCGCATCACCCCGTCGATGGACACGGATTGATCCGTCGATGGACACGGATTGATGCAGGGCAGCACGGCAGTCCTGTAACATTCCTGTCATTCCGTTCGATCAGGCGTGACCCGCATGTTTTCACTGCAGACGATTTTCGGCAAAGGCGACAAGTTCTACGGTTTGCTCGAACAGAGCGCCGAGACCGCCCACGAAAGCGCCAAGGCGCTGCACGAACTGCTGACCCGGCCGGGCGCCGAGCAGGTGATGGCGGCATTCGCGGTGACCCGGGCACGCGAAAAGGAACTGGCCGCACAGATCAGCGAAGGCCTGGTCAACACCTTCGTGACCGCGCTGGATCGCGAGGACATCGAGGCGCTGAACTCGGCCCTGTACAAGATTCCCAAGACCGTGGAGAAATTCGCCGAGCGCTACGAGATCGTGGCCGGGCGCCTGGTCGGCGTGGATTTCGCCCAGCGCGCGCTGGTGCTGGAGCAGTCCAGCGCGGTGGTGGTGCAGATGGTGCACGAGTTGCGCCGCGGCCTGCGCATCGACCCGGTGAAGAAGCTGCAGGATCGCCTGCAGGCGCTGGAGTCCGAAGGTGATCGCATGCTGCTGGCGCCATACCGCACGCTGTACGTGGAAGGCGGCGACGTGATGCGGGCGATGTTGTCCAAGGATCTGTTCGAGCTGATCGAGAAGGCCATCGACAAGTGCCGCGACGTCGGCAACATCGTCTACTCGATCGTGCTGAAGAACTCCTGAGGCCACGCCCGTGACCCTGTGCATTGCAAGCCGGCCTGCGACGCCGTGCGGGATTTCTCCCTGCTGCGGTGAGCGCCCATGAGCATCGTCATCGCGGTGGTGGTGATCGCGCTGGCCTTCACCTACATCAACGGTTTCCACGATACCGCCAACTCGATCGCCACCGTGGTGGCGACCAAGGTGCTGACGCCGGGGCAGGCCGTGCTGATGGCGGCCGGCACCAACCTGGTCGGCGCGTTCATGGGCACGGCGGTGGCCGCCACGATCGCCTCGGGGCTGATCAATGCCGGTGTCATCGAGATGAGTTCGCAGTTGCTGATCTGCGCGCTGCTGGCGGCGATCGTGTGGAACCTGATCACCTGGTGGCTGGGCCTGCCGTCCAGCTCCAGCCATGCGCTGGTCGGTTCGCTGGTCGGCGCGGCGATCGCCGCCTCGGGCAACAACTTCGACTCGGTGATCTGGGTCGAGGGCAGCGTGCTCAAGGGCCACGGCGTGATCCCCAAGGTGATCATCCCGATGGTGCTGTCGCCGCTGGGCGGTTTCGTCATCAGCTTCCTGCTGATGGGGGCGCTGTACGCACTGCTGGCCTGGTTCGCCAACCGACAGGGCTGGTTGCGCCGATTCGGGCGCACGCCGTTCGTCAACGCGTTCTTCGGCAAGGCGCAGATCCTGTCGGCCGGCGCGATGGGCGTGGCGCACGGCATGAACGACGCGCAGAAGAGCATGGGCATCATCGCGCTGGCGCTGGCCGGCGGCACCGCCGCCCACCAGTTCGACCAGCTGCCGCACTGGCTGGGCTTCCTGCGCATCGACGGCAACCCCGCCGGCGGTTTCGAAATCCCGGTGTGGGTGAAGGTGGTGTCGGCACTGACCATGGCCGCCGGCACGGCCGGCGGTGGCTGGCGCATCATCAAGACGCTGGGCCACAAGATGGTCAAGCTGCATCCGATCAACGGTTTCGCCGCCGAAACCAGCTCCGCCGCGGTGATCCTGGTGGCGTCGGTGTTCGGCATTCCCGTGTCGACCACGCACAACGTCTCCGCCTCGATCATGGGCGTGGGCGCGGCCAAGCGCTTCAACGCGATCCGCTGGTCGGTGGTCGAGCGGATGGTGTGGGCGTGGATGCTGACCCTGCCGATCACCGCGCTGCTGGCCTACGGCCTGGTGCTGCTGTTCCGGCTGGTGTCCTGAGCGAACGTCCGGCTACAGCGAATCACTGCTGTGGGCGATGAGCTGTTCCAGCTCGTCACCCAGCGTGCCCAGCTCGCCGACCACGCGTTGCAGCTCGGCCTGGTCGAGGAATTCGTAGGGGCGGTTTTCGCACAGGTGCAGGTAGGGCGATCCGTCCAGGTCGGCGACTGCGAGGAAACCGGTGCGCTGCTGCCAGTTGAAGCGCAGGCAGCGGTTCGGGTCGGTGCCGGCCAGCGGTCCCACCGGCGTGGAGATGCGCAGATAGCGTCGTCCCGCCTCGTCCTCGAGCTCGGCCAGGTAGATCCCCTGGCAGCGATCCTGCGCCAGCTGCAAGTCGAAGCTGATCAGGTAGGGGTCGTTGTGGCGCAGCTCGTGCAGGCTGCCGATGTGTGAACGCACGGCTTCGAAGTGGCGCATGGTGCGGCTTCCGCTGGCGAAGGTCGGAAGCTACTCTGACACGGATTCCCCTGCGTCGCGTGAACCATGAACGATGCCGCCGCCCGCATCTACGCCGCCATCGCCGCCATTCCGCAAGGACGCGTGGCCAGCTACGGCGCGATCGCCGCGCGCGCGGGTCTGCCCGGTCGCGCGCGCCTGGTCGGCCGCCTGCTGGGCGAAGTGCCCGACGGCATGGAGCTGCCGTGGTACCGCGTGCTGCGTTCCAGCGGGCACATCGCGATGCCCCCGGGCAGCCGCGGCTTCCGCGAACAGTCACGCCGCCTGCGCGCCGAAGGCGTCGAGGTAAAGAACGGCCGCGTCCCCCTCTCGCGTTTCGGCCTCGACGCCGATCTCGACCACGAGTTGTGGGGCCCCCCGCTCCAATAAAGTAAAAGCGCCTCTTGCGTTCGCCTCCTCTCCCGCTTGCGGGAGAGGATTGAGGAGAGGGAAGCCCCCGCTCCAATAGAACCAAAGCGCCTCTTGCCTTCGCCTCATCTCTCCGCCCACGCAAGGGGAGAAGCCCCTGTCATCGCCAACCCACACGCCCGCGCGCGTCCCGCGCACACCTGCTTCCGCGAAGCGGCACCGCCGCATTTGCTAGCATTCCAGCAATGCCCACTTCCCTCGACATTCTTCAAAGCGTTTTCGGCTATCCCAGTTTCCGCGGCCAGCAGCAGGCGGTGGTCGAGCATCTGGGCGAGGGCGGCGATGCACTGGTATTGATGCCCACCGGCGGCGGCAAGTCGCTGTGCTACCAGATCCCCGCGTTGCTGCGTCAGGGCACCGGCATCGTGGTGTCGCCGCTGATCGCGTTGATGCAGGATCAGGTTGACGCCTTGCGCGAGGCCGGCGTGGCGGCGGCGTTTCTCAATTCCAGCCTGGCGGGGGACCAGCAGCGCGAGGTCGAGCGGCAGCTGCTGGCCGGTGAGCTGAACCTGCTCTACGTGGCGCCGGAGCGATTGCTGACCTCACGCTTCCTCGACCTGCTCGAGCGCACCGAAGTGGCGCTGTTCGCGATCGACGAGGCACATTGCGTGTCGCAATGGGGCCACGACTTCCGTCCCGAATATCGCGAGCTGGCGATCCTGCACCAGCGCTTCCCCGAGGTGCCGCGCATCGCGCTTACCGCCACCGCCGATCCGCGCACCCGCGAGGAGATCGTCGAGCGCCTGTCATTGCAGGATGCGCGGCAATTCGTCTCCAGTTTCGACCGGCCCAACATCGGCTACCGGGTCGGCCAGCGCCACAACGCGAAGCGCCAGCTGGGCGAGTTCCTGCTTGGCCACGAGGGCGAGTCCGGCATCGTGTACTGCCTGAGCCGGCGCAAGGTGGACGACACCGCCGCGTGGCTGGCCGAATCGGGCATCGAGGCGCTGCCGTACCACGCTGGCCTTGACGGGGCCACCCGTGCGAAGAACCAGCAGCGTTTCCTGCGCGAGGACGGCGTGGTGATGGTGGCCACGGTCGCCTTCGGCATGGGCATCGACAAGCCCGACGTGCGCTTCGTGGCGCATCTGGACCTGCCGCGCAGCATCGAGGGTTACTACCAGGAAACCGGGCGCGCCGGCCGCGATGGCCTGCCCGCCGAGGCGTGGATGATCTACGGCCTGTCCGACGTGGTCACCATGAGCCAGATGATCGCGCAATCCGAATCGGCCGACGAGCGCAAGCGGGTCGAGCGGCAGAAGCTGGAATCCCTGCTGGCCTACGCCGAGGCGATCGACTGTCGCCGCCAGCTGCTGCTGGGCGCCTTCGGCGAAAGCTATCCCGGCCCCTGCGGCCATTGCGACAACTGCATCGCGCCACCGAAAACCTGGGACGCCACGGTGCCCGCGCAGAAGGCGTTGTCGGCGGTGTACCGCACCGGCCAGCGCTTCGGCTCCGGCCACGTCATCGCGGTGCTGCGCGGCGAGGAGAGCGAGCGCGTGCTGAGCTTCGACCACCATCGCCTGAGCACCTTCGGCATCGGCGCGGAGCTGGACGATAAGCAGTGGCGCTCGGTGTTCCGCCAGTTGCTGGCGGCCGGCCTGCTCGAAGCCGACGCCGAAGGTTACGGCACGCTGCGGCTCACCGCCGCCAGCCGCGCCGTGCTCAGCGGCGGCAAGCAGGTGCGGCTGCGCGAGGACGCCCGCCCCGAACGTGCCACCCGGCGCCGGCGCGACAGCAAGCTGGTCACCGGCGATCCGCGACATGGCGGCAGCCTGGGCATCGAGGCCTACGAGCAGCCGATGTGGGACCAGCTGCGCGCGCTGCGCACCCAGCTGGCGAAACAGCAGGGCGTGCCGCCCTACGTGGTCTTTCACGACGCCACCTTGCTGGCGATGCTGCGGGCATTGCCGGCCAACGAGGACGAGCTGGCCAGCGTCAGCGGCGTGGGCGAGGCCAAGCTCAAGCGCTACGGCCGCGATTTCCTCGCGGTGATCAACGCGGCGGACTAGCTCTCTCGCCGCGGCGCACCGTGGCGCCACCGATGATTGGCAAACGCCTGGCGCATGGCTGCGCCCGGGCGCCGTCAGCCGTTCCGCAAGCAGCATGGGAGCGCGGTTCCATCGACGTTTTCGGGTCAGGCTTGGCGAAACATGACAGCGCTGTCATAGTAGCTTCGATGGCGTCAGGTGCAGGAGCGGGCAGGGGTGGGCACGGGCAGTCCGTGTCGGTTCCTGCATACGTATTCAGCCGGACAGCGCCGCACGCACACCGCAGAATCGACTGCGATGACTGGTCATGACGTTGGGGAGACGCGATGAGCACGATGGATGCAACCGGAGATGGCCTGGGGCGGCACGCCACGGCGCGGGTGGTGTTGATTTCGGCGGCGGCTGCGCTGGGCGGATTCCTGTTCGGTTTCGACACGGCCGTGATCAACGGCGCGGTCGACGCGATCCGCGGCAGCTTCGCGCTGGACGCGGCGCAGATCGGCTTCGCGGTGTCCTGTGCCCTGCTCGGTTCGGCGCTGGGCGCCTGGTATGCCGGCATGCTGGCCAACCGCTTCGGCCGCGTGCGCACCATGCAGGTGGCGGCGGTGCTGCTGGTCGCCAGCGCGATCGGTTCGGGCATGGCCACCGCGGTGTGGGACCTGATCCTGTGGCGACTGGTCGGCGGCATCGGCGTGGGCGTGGCCTCGGTGATCGCGCCCACCTATATCGCCGAGGTGTCGCCGGCAAACATCCGCGGCCGGCTCGGCTCGATGCAGCAGCTGGCGATCGTGCTGGGCATCTTCGCCGCCCTGCTCAGCGATGCCTGGCTGAGCGGTGCCGCGGGCGGCGCCAGCCAGCCGCTGTGGCTGGGCCTGGCGGCTTGGCGCTGGATGTTCCTGGTGGCCACCCTGCCGGCGTTGATCTACGGCGTGCTGGTGCTGGGCGTGCCGGAATCGCCGCGTCACCTGGTCGCCAAGGGCCGCATCGACGAAGCCCGCGTCGTGCTGCGCAAGGTGCTGAACATGCACAGCGAGTCGGCGCTGGACAGCAAGCTGCATGACATCGAGGGCAGCCTGCGATCGGAACACAAGCCGCGGCTGAGCGACCTGCGCGGCAAGGCGGCCGGGCTGTTGCCGGTGGTCTGGATCGGCATCCTGCTGTCGGTGTTCCAGCAGTTCGTGGGCATCAACGTGATCTTCTACTACTCGTCCACCCTGTGGCATTCGGTGGGCTTCAGCGAGGCCGACTCGTTCACCATCACGGTGGTCACCTCGATCGTCAACGTGCTGGTGACCCTGGTGGCGATCGCGCTGGTCGACAAGGTGGGGCGCAAGCCGCTGCTGGTGGTCGGCTCGGCCGGCATGGCGATCACCCTGGGCGTGATGGCGTGGTGCTTCTCGCAGGCCACCGGCAGCGGTGCGGAGCTGAGCCTGCCCGGCTCGGTCGGCATGGTGGCCCTGGTCGCGGCGAATGCCTACGTGGTGTTCTTCGGCGTCAGCTGGGGCCCGGTGGTCTGGGTGCTTCTGGGCGAGATGTTCCCCAATTCGATACGCGCCACCGCGCTGGCGGTGGCCGCCGCGGCGCAGTGGCTGGCCAACTTCGCCATCACCAGCAGCTTCCCCGCGCTGGCCGAACTGGGCCTCACCTTCGCCTATGGCCTGTATGCCGGCTTCGCGCTGCTGTCGCTGCTGTTCGTAGTGTCCGGCGTGCGCGAAACCCGCGGCGTCGAACTGGAGGACATGCGCGCATGAACGCCGTGCCGCAAAAAGACCTCGCCGTGGCGCAATTTGCCTGTCCCGCGCGCGAGCAGCGGCGGAGCCGATACGACGCGCGCCGCGCAAACCGGCTAGGATTCGCCAACGACGGCACGGCGCCGTCGCAAGGGAAGCCGGCGGATCGCGCTGCGGATGAAGGCAAAGGCCACTTCAATCGACATTGCCCACCTGGCCGGGGTATCCCAAGCCACGGTGTCGCGTGCGCTGCGTGGCAGCCCGCTGGTCAATGAGGAAACCCGGCGGCGCATCCAGGCCGCCGCGGACCAGCTCAACTACAAGGTCGACAAGAACGCGTCCAACCTGCGCAAGATGCACACCGGCACGCTGGCGTTGCTGTTCTTCGAGGACCCCACCGCCGACGACTCGCACATCAACCCGTTCTTCCTGTCGATGCTTGGCTCGATCACTCGCGCCTGTGCCCTGCAGGGCTACGACCTGCTGATCTCGTTCCAGCAGTTCTCGCACGACTGGCATGCCGACTTCGCCGACAGCAAGAAGGCCGACGGGCTGATCCTGCTGGGCTACGGCGATTACCTGGCCTACACCGACAAGCTGGAAAAACTGGTCGACCAGGGCACCCGCTTCGTGCGTTGGGGCGCGGTGCTGCCGGATCAGCCCGGCGTGTCGATCGGTTGCGACAATTTCGCCGGCGGCCTGGCGGTGGCCGAGCACCTGCTCGAGCGCGGCTGTCGCCGCATCGCGTTCCTGGGTGATGCCTCCAGCCACTACCCGGAATTCTTCGGTCGCTATCGCGGCTACGTGCAAGCACTGGAACAGGCAGGCATCACGGTCGATCCGGAGCTGCAGCAGAACGCCGAAAGCACCGAGCATTCGGGCTACGAGGCGATGCGCGGGCTGATCCTCAACGAAACCGGCTTCGACGCCGTGTTCGCCGCCAGCGACCTGATCGCGATCGGTGCAATGCGCGCATTGAGCGACCACGGCCTGCGCGTGCCGCAGGATGTTGCGCTGGCCGGCTTCGACGACATCGCCACCGCCAGCTTCGTCAACCCGCCGCTGACCACCGTGCTGCAGGACACGCGCCAGGCTGGCGAAGTGCTGGTCGACAGCCTGATC
The DNA here is from genome assembly GCF_040208325.1 of Rhodanobacter sp. IGA1.0. Taxonomy (NCBI): domain Bacteria; kingdom Pseudomonadati; phylum Pseudomonadota; class Gammaproteobacteria; order Lysobacterales; family Rhodanobacteraceae; genus Rhodanobacter; species Rhodanobacter sp. IGA1.0. The sequence continues at coordinate 2,765,910 of NZ_CP157948.1, read as the reverse complement.
GGCCTGATCCGCGGTGAGCCGGTGGACAGCGAAGTGCTGCCGGTGAAGCTGATGGTGCGTCGCTCCAGCTTGCGCTGATGCCATCGGCCTGGTGCCGTTGCGGCTGGTGCGGATGATCCCTTAGTCTGCCCAAGTTGTCCGGATCCCCCCGCATGACAGGATCGAGAGCGCCATGGATCGCACCACGTCCGAGCTGGAATTTCACCAGATGTTCGAACGCATCACCGATGCGTACGTGGCGCTGGATCGGGACTGGCGCTACATCTACCTCAACGCGAAGGCCTGCGAGTTTTTCGGTCGCCGGGCAGAGGATCTGATCGGCCGGCATATCTGGACCGAATTCCCCGAAGGCAAGGGTCAGCCGTTCCAGCGCGCCTACGAACAGGCGATGGCCGACCAGCAGCCGCGGCAGATCGAGGCCTGGTATCCGCCGTACCAGCGCTGGTTCGAGAACCGCATCTATCCGTCGGCGGAAGGCCTGACCATCTACTTCCTCGACATCACCGAGCGCAAGCGGGCCGAACAGGAGCTGCTGCAACACCAGCGCATGCTGTCGCAGGCGCAGCAGGTGGCGCACGTCGGCAGCTGGGAATGGGACATCGCGGAAAACCGGGTGACCTGGTCGGAGGAGCTGTACCGCATCTATGGCGTGACGCCGGCGCAACACGCCGCCACGTTCGAGTCCTACCTGGCGCTGGTGCATCCGCAGGATCGCGAGCGCGTGCAGCAGACGATCGCCCAGGCCGTGACCGGAACGCAGCCGTTCGAGTTCGAGGAACGCATCGTGCGCCCGGACGGCGCGATACGCACCCTGCTCAGTCGCGGCATGGTCGAGGTCGATGCCGCCGGTCGCGCGGTGCGCCTGATGGGCGCCTGCCAGGACATCAGCGAACGCAAGCGCGCCGAACAACTGGAGGCCGGTCAGCACGAAATCCTGGCCGGCATCGCGGCGCAGCGTCCGCTGGCGCAGAGCCTGGCGCAGATCGCCCACCTGCACGAGGCGATGAACCCCGGCGCGCTGTGCTCGCTGCTGCTGCTCGATGAAAGCGGGCAGCACGTGCTGCACGGTGCCGCACCCAGCCTGCCCGAGGCCTACAGCCGCGCCCTGCATGGCCTGGCCATCGGCGAAGCCCAGGGTTCCTGCGGCACCGCCGCGTGGCGGCACGAGCGCGTGGTGGTGTCCGACATCGCCAGCCATCCGTACTGGGCCAGCTATCGGTCGCTGGCGCTGGCGCACGGCCTCAAGGCGTGCTGGTCCACGCCGGTGCTGGGCAGCGGAGGCAAGGTGCTGGGCACCTTCGCGGTGTATTTTCGCGAACTGCGCGAGCCGCGCCCGGAAGAGCTGTACAGCATCGATCGCATGTTGCCGCTCACCGGCGTGGCGATCGAAAGCGAGCAGCTCATCCGCCGCCTGCGCGAGCGTGATCGCTTCTTCGAGATGTCGCTGGAAATCTTCTGTATCATCGATCCGGCCGCGCAGCGGCTGGTGCAGTTCAATCCCTCGTTGACGCGCGTGACCGGTTACTCCGCCGACGAATTGAAGTCGCGCAGCTACCGCGAATTCCTGCGCGTGGAGAGCGACGTGTTCGACGTCGACCCGATGCAGCAGCTCGATGCGGCCGGCCAGCGCATGCACGATTTCGTCAGTCGCTGCATCTGCCGCGACGGCAGCGAACGGCAGCTGGAGTGGGTGTCGTTCGTGGCGCCTGACGGGCTGGTCTATGCCGTGGCGCGCGACATCACCGAGCGGCGGCGGGTCGAGGCCGAACTGGCCTACGCCTCCAGCCACGACCCGGTCACCGGCCTGCAGCACCACCTGTTGCTGGAGCACGCACTGGCGGAAATCCTGAGCTATCCGAACGTGCCGGCCTCGGTGCTGGTGGTGGGGCTGGACCGCTTCCAGCTGGTCAATGCCTCGGTCGGCCATCCCACCGGCGACGACGTGCTGCTGCGCCTCGCCACCCGGTTGCAGACGGCGCTGGGCGGACGCGGCCGGATCGCCCGCTTCGCCGGCGACGAATTCATGGTGACGGTGGCCGGGATGCCGGCCGCCGCGGTGCTGGAGCTGGCCGAAGTGCTGCGCGCGGTGGTGGCCGAGCCGATCGAGGGTTCGGACTACCGGTTGCTGCTGACTGCCAGCGTGGGTGTCAGTCATTCGTCCGCGCATGGCACCGATGCGAGGAACCTGCTGCGCCGCGCCGAGGCGGCGATGAGCCAGGCCAAGCAGGAAGGGCGCGACCGTGTCTGCGAATTTTCGCTGGCGCAGATGCAGGAGCTCGAAGACCGGCTGCTGCTGGGCAACCATCTGCGCGATGCGATCCGGCTGGGCGAGCTGGAGCTGCACTACCAGCCGCAGCATGAGGCCGCCGACCTGCGGCTGACCGGTTTCGAGGCGCTGCTGCGCTGGAACTGCCGCCAGCTCGGGCAGGTGTCACCGGCGCGCTTCATCCCGATTGCCGAAGCGCTCGGCCTGATGCACGAGATCGGCGGCTGGGTGCTCGACGTGGCCTGCCGGCAGGTGCGCGATTGGCTTGACCTGGGCTATCGCGACTTCACCGTCGCGGTGAACGTCTCGGCCCAGCAACTGCAGCGGCCCGGGCTGCTGGCCCAGGTGGCCGCATCGCTGCAGCGTCATGCCGTGCCGCCGGCGATGCTGGACATCGAGATCACCGAAAGCTCGCTGATGGAAAACGTGGGACGGGTGCAGCGCACCCTGGCCGAGCTGAAGGCGCTGGGCATCAGGCTGTCGCTGGATGATTTCGGCACCGGCTATTCCAGCCTGGCCTACCTCAAGCAATTCCCGATCGACAAGCTGAAGATCGACCAGATCTTCGTGCGCGACCTGCCGCAGGACGCCGCGGATGCGGCGATCGTGCGCACCATCATCGCGGTGGCGCACGAGCTGGACATGAGCGTTGCCGCCGAAGGCGTCGCGACCGCGGAGCAGGCGCAGTTCCTCGTCGGCGCCGGTTGCGATGAACTGCAGGGTCACCATCTCGATCATGCCCTGGCCGCCAGCGAGGCGGCGCGGCGCCTCGACGCACGCGGCTAGCGGCTTTCCGCGGGCACCGGCAGGCCCTGGATCAGCCGCTTCGCCAGCCGCGGCTGGCGCAGTTGCTGCAGCCACCAGCTCAGCGCGCGACCTTCCTGGTCGCTGCGCCAGGCGACGTAGAGCGTGTTCGGTTCGCGCGGCTCGCTCATGCTCTTCTCGACCAACTGGCCACTCCGCAGCAGGGCGCTGGCGCGATGTCGCGGCAGCCAGCCCGCGCCCAGGCCATCGCGCTGGGCAAGGATCTTGGCGCGCATGCTGGGCACCGCCAGCGTCGCCTGCCCACCGACGATGCCGTAGGCGCGGCCGACGTTGCGCGAGGAGTCGGCCACCACCACCGAACGATGGGCGCCGACCGCGTCCTGTGACAGCGGCTCGCCCGCCTTCGCCAGCGGGTGTCGCGGCGATACGGCGAACACCCAGTCCATGGTGCCCAGCTCGAACCAGCGCAACTTCGGCATCGCCGGCGGTTCGTTGGTGGCGCCGACCACCAGTTCCGCCCGGCCTTCGCGCAAGGCTTCCCAGGTGCCGCCGAGCACCTCGTGGGTGAGTCGCAGGCGCACGCCGGACTGCAGCGCATCGAACGCACGGATGACCGGCAGCAGCGTCTCGAACTCCAGGATCTCGTCGGTGACGATGTGCAGCCGGTCTTCCCAGCCGTTGGCCACCTGCTTCACGCGCTGGTTCAAGCGGGCCACATCCTGCACCAGTCGCGCGGCCTCGTGGGTGAGCAGCTCGCCGGCCGGGGTCAGTTGCAGGCGGTAGCGGCGGCGGTCGAACAGCAGGGCGTCGAAACGTGTTTCCAGCTGGCGTGCCGCATGCGAGACGGTCGAGGGCGCCTTGCCCAGGTGGGCCGCCGCGCGGGACAGGCTGCCGGTGCTGCGGATCGCCTCCAGCAGGGCCAGTTCGTCGTCGGACAACATGTGCAACTCCTTCGAACGAGTTCGTCGAAACGATGGTACGGCAAACACCGCGCCGGCGATCAGGATGGCTCCACTGAAACACCACCCCATCGCTGGAGCACATCATGAATCGTTTCGAAGGCAAGTCCGTACTCGTCACCGGCGGCAGCAGCGGCATCGGCCTGGCCGCCGCCCATGCGTTCGCCGCCGAAGGCGCGCGCGTCATCATCACCGGCCGCGACAGCACCGCGCTGGCCGAGGCGAGGACAGCGCTGGGCGGCGACACCATCGCCCTGCGCAACAACGCCGGCGTGGTTGCCGAGGCGAGGGACCTGGCGGCCACGCTGGCCAGCCAGCAGATCCGCCTCGACGCCGTGTTCATCAATGCGGGCAGCGCGAAATTCGCCTCGCTTGCCGACGTCGACGAGGCGCTGTGGAACCAGGGCTTCGACACCAACGTCAAGGGCGCCTACTTCCAGATCCAGGCCTTGCTGCCGCTGCTCAATGCCGGCGCCTCGATCGTGCTGAACGGTTCGATCAACGCGCACATCGGCATGCCGAACTCATCCGTCTACGCCGCCAGCAAGGCCGCACTGATCTCGCTGGCCAGGACATTGTCGGCCGAATTGTTGCCGCGCGGCGTGCGCGTCAACGTGGTCAGCCCCGGCCCGATCAGCACGCCGCTGTACGGCAAGCTGGGCATGGACGCGGCCACGCTGGAAGCCACCGCCGCGCAGATCCAGTCGCAGATTCCGCTGGGCCGCTTCGGCACGCCGCAGGAACTGGCCTCGACCGTGCTGCACCTGGCCGCAGCGGAATCGGCCTTCATCGTCGGCAGCGAAGTCATCATCGACGGCGGCATGAGCCAGCTCTGACGCGTATCCCTGTTGCCGCGCGATGACCGTCGCCATCGCGCCATTTCATTGGAACGCTGGCGTGAAGCGGTCCGGCTTGTCCCGTCGACTTCCAGCCGGGCAGGCCGGTGCGTCCGATGCCGTGATGGCGTGGTTCGCGCCCATGTTGCGTTCGATCGACTGTTCCGGCGTCATCCACACCAGCCCCTGCGCGGCGCAGCGCGCGGCGTAGTCGAACAACGCCAGCATGTTCGCCTGGTCAAAGTCGATGAAGCTGGTCTGTGGATAGTCCACCGGAATTTCGGTCAGCAGGAATTGCATGCCCAGCCGGTGCGAGGCGGCGATGTTGTCCACGATCGCCTCGCGTGTCTTGTAGGTGAGTTCGGCGGCCAGTGCATTGGAGACGATGTCGATGGTGTTGTAACGGGTGGTCTGCGGCGCCCGCGCCAGCTGGCCGTTGACCAGCATGTACAGGTGCGCGCCGCGCAGCAGCGGCAGCTCGGTCGACTGGATGCCGGCGATCAGCGGCGTGCTGAACACCGAGGTGGTGACGCCGCCGTCCACGTGCATTTCGTCGTAGACGTGATCACCGTCGCGCACGCGGATCAGCACCGGCGGGAACACGCCCGGCACGCTGGCCGAGGCGATCAGCACGTCGCGAAACAGCGTGCGCGCCGCGTCGCCGCCATGCCGGGCGATCTTGCCCAGGTCCCACAGCACGGTCTCGTGCTTGTCCAGGTCAGTGGTGGCCACCACCAGTCGGCGGCCAGTTGCCGCTTCGCGCTCCACCGCTTCGATCATCTGCGGCGTGACGAAGTGATCGACCAGCTGGAACAGCGCGTTGCGGTGCGGCAGGCCGCGCGGCGACAGCAGGCGGGCCAGCACCGTGCGGGTGGGCGAATGCAGCAGCTTGGCGCTGCGCTCGCCGGTGAACGCCTCCTGCATGCGGGCATCCCACTGCGGCCCGAGGAACGCGAACGGGGCCAGAAGCGCGCCGGCGCTCACGCCGGTGACCATCTCGAATTGCGGTCGCGCGTGCGCGCGCGTCATGCCGGCCAGCACGCCGGCACCGTAGGCGCCGCCCGAGCCGCCGCCGGACAATGCGAGGATGTCGACGGTGCCGTCGCGCGCCGCGCAGCGCATGCCGCCGAAGAAGTCGGGTGCCAGCGCGGTGAAGTTTTTCAGGTCGGTGGTGACCAGTCGCACGTCAGGCGAAAAGCCCTCCGGTGCCGCCGGGCCGATCAGTTCCGGTGGAGCGGGCAGCCGCGGGACGGTCCCGCAACCGGCCAGCAGCACCAGCGCAAACATCAGCAGCCCCGGCTTGCATCGCATCGCGTGGTCCCCGGCGATGAACAGTGTTCGCCCAGTATGCGGTCTGGCGCCATGGCGCATCAATGCGCCATTGCCGCCGTCTCAGTCCGGGAATCCCGCCATGCGTGGAATCGTCTCCAAGGCCTCGTCCCAGTCGGCCCTGCTGGCTACGAAGAGGTGCGCGTCGGGTCGGAGCGTGACAGCGGCATCAAGGCTGCCGGCCGGAACGACCAGCATCTGGCCGTCCATCGGCGTCACCGGCAACGCCGAGCCACAGATCGAGCAGAAGCACCGGACGTGCCGGCTCTGCGGCAGCTCGAAGCGCGTCACCTTGTCTTCGCCGCTGAGCCATCGCAAGCGGGCCTGCGTGGAAAACAGGTTCGCGCCGTGGGCCGAACCGGAATCCTTGCGGCAATACGTGCAGTGGCAAAGGTAGAAGTGCTCGAACTCGGCTTCCACCTCGAAGCGCACCGCGCCGCAAAGACAGGAGCCGGCGTGGACACTCATGCGCCGACGTCCTCGCCGCGTCGCGGCAGGCGAGGGGAGTTCGCCACGTCGCCGCCGCCGCTCACCATGTGTCCGGGCCACGCCATCATCAGCCAGCGCCCGGCACAAGGAGGCGGTCGACGATCGCCGGCAGCATCGGATCGACGGCGAGTGTGTAGTGGGTGGTGTTCGGCAGAATGGCGAGCTGGTTCGCGGGTCGCAGGGAGCCGTCGACCCCGGCATCGCGCTGGCCGCCTCCCAGGGCTTTCCAGAACTCGACCATGTGCCCGGGCCGGATGGCGTCGGCGTCGGCAAAGACCAGCAGCGTGCGAGCCTTGATCCGGGCGACGTCGGCGCTCCAGTCGAAGGGGCGTTTGGTCAGGTCGCCGACCTTGCGGAACAGGTTTGTCCAGTCGACGTCGGGATAGGTCTGTCCCAACGGCGATGCCTTGACGCCGGGGCCGTAGGCGGCTGCATTGACCTCCAGTTGCCTGAAGGCCTCCACCCCCTCCGGGTAGAAGCCGTCCTGCTTCATCGCCGCGGACACGAGCACGAGCCGGTCGACCACGTCCGGATGGCGGATCGCGGTCTGCAGGGCGACGCTGGCTCCCAGGGAATAACCCATGATGTCAGCCTTGCCGAGCTTCAGATGGCCGATCAGCGCGGCGATGTCGTCGCCCAGCGTTTCGCTGCGCAATGGCCGGTCGGTGTCCGGCGTACGCCCGTGCGCCTGGAGATGGGGCGCGATCACCCGCCGGCCTTTCGCCAATGCGGCCAGATTGCTGCCGAAGCTGTCGGGGTCGATGCCGCCGTGAAGAAGAATGAGTGGCTTGCCGGCGCCATGCACGCTGTAAAAGACGTGCTGGCCATCGACGTCGGCAAAATGCCCGTTCGACATCGCGGGAGTCTCGCTGGCTTGAATGCGGAGCGCCGCCGTCATCGCGGCGGTAGCCATGGCTGTCTTCAGGAAATCGCGTCTGAGCATATCGTCCTCATCGCGCTGGAGTGGCGGGTGAAAAACGTTCGGTCCGAGGTTCCGGACCGCATCATGCATCATCTCTGCTCCCGGGCGCTTCCCCGGAAGCATGGTTTGCGGATGGCGGAGTCGGCAGGCAAGCCGGTTTCCCCGCCGCGTTCGTCCGGGAGAGACTTGGCGACCATGTACAGCAGCTCCGCGGCGCAAAAACGGTTCTACTCCGAAGCAAGCGCCCTGACCATCACGAGGTCCCGCTGCTGATCGCCGCCCAGTGAAAACACATGCTCACCCGTCACGACAAAGCCGAATTTCCCGTAGAACGCGATGGCCCTCGGATTGTGTTCCCACACACCGAGCCAGACGGCGTCTGCGCCGCGTCGTTGCATCGCCTCGATGCAGGCATCCATGAGCGCCTGCGCCACCCCCTTGCCGTGCCAGTCCTCAACGACATACAGGCGCTGGATCTCGCCCGGTCGCTTCGCCGCCACACATCCCGGTGCCTCGCCCCGGCGCAGCTGGGCATAACCGACCAGGCGCCCCTCATCCTCGCTGAGCAAGGTGAGCAGGTCGGGGTCGGCGATCTCGGCTGACTGAATGTGCGCGCCGTAGCTGCTTCGGCAATGAAGCTCCATGTGCTCGGTGGTGTTCGTTGCACCGAACGTCGCCCTGAAAGTCGCCTCGGCAACTTCGGACAGCCTGCCGGCATCACCGGCGTGCGCTTTTCGTATCGTTGGCATCGTCACTACCTGGGGTATGCGGGAATGATGTCCCCGGGCGCGATTTATACCCTGGTCCGAGCCGGCAACATCGACTCAACAAGACCGTCTAGGGAAATGCAGTCTGGCAACGTTTGACGCCGCATCAAACTGACAACGCAGCACGCAACACGAAGCACAACACGATCGCCAGCAGTCGCCCGAAAGCTCAGGGCAAAAGCATCATGCACCCGGGCTTGACTGGAAGTCTCCTAAGGAGATGTTAGGCCGCTACCCAACCGTCAGCGACCGCCCAAGAGGTAACAACCGTAGCCCATGCGGCGACTGTAAGCACTATGGCTACCAACGAAACCCGGGAGAGACGAGCGCTGTGAACCGTCCCGGGATTCTCGGAGGCTCCAACTCTTGAGAGGATGGAGCGATGGAAACCCCGAAGAAGAAGTCCCCAACGTACTCACGTGAGGTCCGGGAGCGCGCAGTCCGGATGGTGTTCGAACACAGGGCGGAGCACCCGTCGCAGTGGGCCGCGATCGAGTCGATCGCCGGCAAGATCGGCTGCACGGCGCAGACGCTGTGCAACTGGGTGCGCCAGGCCGAGCGTGACCAAGGGCTGCGGCCCGGAGCCACGAGCGAGGAGCAGACCCGGATCAAGGCGCTGGAACGCGAGGTGCGCGAACTGCGCCAGGCCAACGAGATCCTGCGCAAGGCCAGTGCGTATTTTGCCCAGGCGGAGCTCGACCGCCGGTTCAAGCCATGAGGGCGTTCATCGACGAGCACCGGGGCGTCTATGGGGTCGAGCCGATCTGCAAGGCATTGCCGATCGCCCCGTCGACGTACTACCTGCACGCAGCCCGGCGAGCCGATCCGGCCAAGACACCGCTACGCGTCCAGCGAGACGAGCGACTGTGTGCCGACATCCAGCGGGTGTGGAATGAGAACCGCCGGGTCTACGGCGTGCGTAAAGTCTGGCGACAGCTGCGGCGTGAATCGGTCGATGTGGCACGCTGCACGGTGGCGCGGCTGATGAAGCGGCAGGGGTTGCGTGGCGTGATCCGCGGCAAGGGCGTGAAGACGACCGTCAGCGACACGGCGGCGCCCTGTCCGCTGGACCGTGTGAACCGGCAGTTCCGGGCCGCTCGTCCGAATGCGCTGTGGGTGGCCGACTTCACGTACGTGTCGACCTGGCAGGGACACCTGTACGTGGCCTTCGTAATCGATGTGTACGCGCGTCGCATCGTCGGCTGGAAGGTGTCGAGCACGATGCGCACGGATTTCGTGCTCGATGCCCTGGAACAGGCACTGCATGCACGCAAGCCGTTCGACGAGGGCCGTCTGATTCATCACAGCGACCGCGGATCGCAATATGTGTCCATTCGCTATACCGAGCGCCTGGCCGAGGCCGGCATCGACGCCTCGGTCGGCAGTGTCGGCGACTCGTACGACAACGCCTTGGCCGAGACGATCAATGGCCTGTACAAGGCCGAGGTGATTCATCGGCGCTCCTGGCCGAACCGTAAGGCCGTGGAATGGGCCACCTTGGACTGGGTGGACTGGTTCAATCACAAACGCTTGCTGGGGCCGATCGGGAACATCCCGCCGGCGGAAGCCGAGGCGGCTTACTATCGGCAACAGATTGCGCTGCCCAAGGCAGCGTGACTCAAACCAAACAGCCTCCGGGAAAACCGGGGCGGTTCACTGTGTCGACTGGCAATGCGATAGGAGAGCATGACGCCACCAGCAACAAGCGCTGAGACAAGGACGAAGGCCTGAGGCAACCAGGCAGGCACAACCACGTACGCGGGGTGGTATGGGTCAGAAAGTCTCGGCGGCCAGACGGCAATGAGCGAGGCAATGGCCACCGTAAGCAGCAGTGCGCCACAAGCTGCCATGAGATAACTCAGTACTTTTATGCGAGTTGCCATTACGGCCTAACGCTGGAATTGAGCGGCGGCGTAGCCGTCCGCCTCGAATGATCTGTTAGCGCGCTGGCTGTGCGGGAAGCTTAGAGCCGGCCGCTTTCAGATCTCGTAACCCTGACTGTAGATCGCTTTGGCGAATAAGTAACGCGTGAACGCCGTAGCCGTCACCGAAATCCTTCAAGTAGCGCACCAAATTGATGGCATTCGAGTCGTTTGTACCAGACAAAGCGATACGTGCAGCACCGTTGCTGATGGATGAAACTGAAAAGGAGAGGTCGTTGATGTTGATCTTTGCAAGCTCAACTTTGTAGAGAGCCAGATCGCCCTTTGAGTCGAGGTCGCGGACTGCCAGGAGCCCTTGCCCTTCACTATTGAGCTCCAGGCGCAGCACTGAACCCCACGCGTCCGGGCCAACCCAGACGCCGGCTAATTGCGCCCTTGACCGCGGCATTGGCGGCTTGATCGCCTGCGCGCTTACGCTCACAAGCAGCAATGCGAGCCCTGTCAACGAAGCAAGTAAACGTCTGGACTTCACGACTTCCTCTGAAAGCGCTAACGAGGTTGTAGAAAAACCTGCGCTGATGTTGCTTCAATAGCTTCAGGCGAACAAGAGGCATCTGCATGGCGCGTTACAAGCACATCGACATGAGTCCGCGGTTGTTGCCGGTCGACCTGCAGGCGCAGCTGGTGCCAGGGTCGGTCGCCCATACGCTGTACCACGTGGTCGATCAACTGGACCTGTCGGCGTTCGATGCGCACTACCGCAACGACGAAAGTGGCGCGCCGGCGCATGCACCGACGATGCTGCTCAAGGCCGTCTTGCTGGCGTACTCGCAAGGCATGGTGAGCTCGCGCTCGATCGAGCGGGCCTGCCGCGACAACGTGCTGTTCATCGCCTTGACCGGCGACGCCAAGCCGCACTTCACCACGATGCGGACTTCGTCAGCCGCTCGCGCGACGCGATCGCGGCGGTGTTTGCCCAGGTGCTCACGCTACTTGATGGCGAAGGCCTGATCGGCCGCGAGCCTGCTGGCGTTCCCGACGCCAGCAGCCACTTCCCACATCCTTGTGGGTCGTGTTCGCCATCGATGGCGTGAAGCTGCCCTCCAACGCCTCCAAGCATCGCTCCGGCACACGAGCGGAGTTTCTTGCGCAAGCTCAGAAGATGGAACGTGCGGCGACCACCATGCTGGAACGCCACCAGGCCAACGATGCCGGCGCCGCCGAAGACGTGCTGGATGCCAAAGCGGCTGCTCGCATCGAGCGTCTCACCGGCGAGGCGGCGAAGATTCGTCAGTGGCTGGCCGATCATCCGGAAGATCGGCCCGGCACCCGCGGCAAGGTTCGCAAGTCCAACCGCACCGACAGCGAGTCCGCCAAGCTGGCGACCGACAAGGGCGTGATCCAGGGCTACTGCGCCGTGGCCGTGGTCGATGCCGACCATCAGGTGATCGTGGAGGCTTCGGCCCACGGCACCGGCGCGGAACAGGAATTGTTGCTGCCCGTCCTCGAAGCGTGCGCCACGCAGCGCACCGCCTCGACGCTGATCACCGCCGATGCCGGCTATCACTCCGAAGCCAACCTCGCAGCGCTGGCCGAGAAGGGCATCGACGCCCTGATCGCCGACAACGCCATGCGTCGACGCGACGAACGTTTCGCCGAGCAGGCCAAGCACCGGGTCAAGCCCGAGCCGCTGCATGACAAGTCACGCAAGGAAGCGAAGCCACGCCTGTTCGGCAGCGAGGACTTCATCATCGCGCCGGACCAGTCACACGCGATCTGTCCTGCCGGGCAGCGGCTGCATCGCAACGGCAAGGACTGCACCATCGGCGGCTATGCCGCGATCAAGTTCCGCGCACCGGAAGCAGCCTGCAATGACTGCCCGCTGCGTACGAGGTGTTTGCGCAAACCCCAGACCACACGCTCGCGGCAAGTGGCCGTACTTACCCGCAAAGCCGAACGCACCCACAGCGCGCGCATGCGCGAGCGCATCGACAGTGCGTGGGGACGCGAACAATACGGGCGGCGCTTCGCCACCGTCGAACCGGTCTTCGGCAATGTGCGCCACAACAAGCGGCTCCATCGATTCACCCTGCGCGGTCAATCCAAGGTGGATGGTCAGTGGAAGCTGTTCGCACTGGTGCACAACATCGAGAAGCTGGCGAACTACCGCAAGGTGGCCTGAGAAGGCACAAGACAAGCATCGTGGCGCCGATCAGGCGCCTCGAATGGAAGCGAACACCTCTCTGCGAAGAACCACCAAGGATGGAGCGCGGCAGGCGACGATATCTTCAGCCGCCCATTTGGCCGTCTATCCGCCGGCGGAAAGGACTTTTTCTACAGCCTCAACGCTGGAATTAAGCGGCGGCGAAGCCGTCCGCCTTGAATGACCTGTTAGGCGGCAGCACGCTACGCCGTCGGTGAACTGCTGAAAGCCCGGCAATGCCGCGAAGGTTGTGGCCTGCGTGCGAAGAACGAGCCGCTGAGACGAATGCCACGTTGAAGCGAATCGCGCGCGCCGCGAAGCATGAAGGTGCGGGTACGCCAACGCGCGCAAGACACGATGAGCGACCAGGCGCGCGAAAGACGACAACGCAGGCCAGCCCGAAGCGAAAGAATGCGCGCAGCCGATGCGAAGCCAGAACTCGGCACGCACGCGAAGAAGCTGCGAAGTAAAGATGCTCTGACGTCTAACGCTAAGTAGACCCCAAAAGTGGGGTGTTGCGCCGAGTATGCGATTTGGCCATTGATCGTTCAAGCGGCGAATTCCTTCGCCACATCATGAGTTTGCGCGACGACGTCGGTCTTGGGGCGGGATCGACTGCCGTTGTTATCAGCGACTTTTGAGGGTGTATGAGTTACCGGGGCGGAAGTGAGGGTGTAACGGCGGCGGGAATGGCGCAGTGGCTGGATCGGCCGCGAAACGATAGCCGCGGGCTGCTCGAGGGTGTGCTGCAAGCTGATGCGTGGCGGGGTGCGACCATCGTGTTGGTCTGCCCGGCTCGACCCGGATGGTTCAATGGGGCGGATGTCCGCGCTCGCGGGTGAGTCGGGTCAGTTCGGCAATCAGGTCGGCGCGGGTGGCGGGGGCATCGAGCAGATAGACCTGCACGTCGTGTGCCGCCACCGTCGCGTGCAGTTTTCCGCCGGTGCCGACGTCGACTGCCTTGTCGCCGAACGCGGATGTCCAGCGGCCAGCTTGCAGATAATCGCCAACGTCAAACGATGCGGCAGCGTCGCCCTTGTTGAGCAGCACCAGTGCGATCTGGTGTGCGTCGCCTTTCTGGTACACGCGGTAGAACGCGGCCTGGTTGCCGGCGAAGTGCAGTGGCAGCATCAGGCCGCGTTGCAGTGCCGGGGTCTTTTCGCGCAACTGGGCGATGCGCTTGAGCTGGCGATAGATCGGACTTTTCGCTGCGGCGTCGATGCGTTGCTGGCCGTAGTAGTTGCGGTTGCCCTGGTGTTCGGCCTTGCCGCGCTCGAAGCCGGTTTCGGAGCCGTAGTAGATCGCCGGGATGCCGCGGGCGGTGAACAGCCAGTTGTTGGCGTCGATGAAGCCGTTGTCGCTGGCGGCCAGGCGCGCCATGTCGTGGTTGTCGTAGAAGGTGACCAGTTCGTACGGGTTCTGGTACGGGCCATTGGTGAGGTAGAGGCGGTCGAGCAGTTGGGCGTAGTCGCTGCCGGGATGCTCGAACACGTCGGCGATGCGCCCGCGCAGCGGGAAGTCGAGCACGCTGATGCCGCCGTTTTCGGGCCAGGTGTACTGGCCGATGTTGTCGGGGCTGTAGTCGAACGCTTCGCCGAACATGAAGAAGCCGGGATGCTTCGCCCGGATGCGCGCGGCGAACTGTTTCCAGAAGGTGGTGGACATGTGGCTGATGGTGTCGATGCGGAACGCGTCGGCGCCCTGGTCGGCCCACTGGTTGTACGCGCCCGCGAAGTAGTCGAGCACGGCCGGGTTCCGGTCGTCGTTGTTGGACAGCTGAACCAGGTCGTCGTAGGCGTGGTAGAAGCGGTGCAGCGGGTTGCGCACGGGATCGAGCTTGTACGGCGGCAGGTTCTGCTGGTCGGCGACGAGCTTGCCTTCCCTGTCGTAGATCTGGCCGAACATCGGTTGCGCCTGCGGCATGCTGAAGGCGGGCGAGCCGTGGTTGGCCACGATGTCGAGCACGGTCTTCAGGCCCTGCGCCCGCATCGCCGTGGTGAACTGGCGGAAGTCGAGGTTCTTGCTGGGCAGGTGCTCGTCGAGCTGGTAGAAGTTGACGCCCCAGTAGCCGTGGAAGCCGGTCTTGCCGCGGTCGGTGAACTTGGAACCCCAGCTCACCGGATCGCCGCCGGTGAAGGCTTCGTCGGGGTTGTCCACGATCGGGGTGATCCACACCGCGCCGAAGCCCATGCCGCGGATGTAGGCGGCGTTGTCCAGCACGCCCCGGAAGTCGCCGCCGAGGTAGCCGATGTTGGCGCTCTCGCCCTTCGGCGCGCCGGCCACCGGGATGTCGAAGGTGGGGTGGGCGCCGCCCTGGTGGCGCTGGTCGTTGGACGGATCGCCGTTGACGAAGCGGTCGGTCATCACGAAGTAGATCGCGTTGGACGCCATCGGCGCGTCGGTGCCGACGAATTCGGGCGTGGTATCCGCGGCGTGCGCGCCGCCGCAGAACAGGGTGAGCGTGGCAAGCGCCAGTACGGTGGTGCGGATCATCTCGTCGTTCCGGTGATGGCGTTGGCGAGGCTGGGCTAGCCGGGCTCGCGCACGCGCAGGGTGAACAGGCCGGCGACCAGCAGGCAGGCGCCGCCCAGCGCCAGCGCCCAGATCGGCTGGTTGTGGAAGCACAGCCGCAGCAGCAGGCCGAGCACGCTGGCGGCGAGCAGCTGCGGAATCACGATGAAGAAATTGAAGATGCCCATGTAGACGCCCATCTTCCCCGCGGGCAGGTTGTCCGACAGCAGCGCATAGGGCAGCGACAGGATCGAGGCCCAGGCGAAGCCCACGCCGACCATCGAGGCCAGCAGCCATACCGGGTCGCGGATCAGCAGGAACGACAGCAGGCCGGCGCCGCCCAGGCACAGGTTGATCAGGTGGCTGATGCGCAGGCCCCAGCGCCGCACCATCAGCGGAATCACCACCGCGGCCACGGCGGCGAAGCCGTTGTAGGCGGCGAACAGCACGCCGACCCAGTTGGCGCCCTCGTTGTACAGCGCCGAGTGCACGTCGGTGGTGCCGTAGATGGTCTCGGTCACGCCCGCGGTGGTGTAGATCCACATGGCGAACAGTGCGAACCACGAGAACAGTTGCACCCACGCCAGTTGCCGCATCGAGACGGGCATGCCGTAGAGGTCGCCCATCACTTCGCGCAGCATGCCGCGGCCGCGGCTGAAGCTGAGCCAGACGAACAGCAGGCCGAACACGAGCAGCCCGCCGCCCAGCACGTAGACCTCTTTCTCCAGCGCGAAATGCTGGATCGCGAACAGCACCGCGACGCCTACCAGCAGCAGCAGCACACCCCAGCGCCAGGCCTGCGACACGTCCACCGGCGGCTGTTCGGCCACGCTGTCGCTGAACGACTGCAGCCGGTCCGGCGGGTATTCGCGGGTGCTGAAGATGGTCCACAGCACTGCGCCCAGCAGCACCGCGCCGCCGGCGTAGAAGGCATATTTCACCGTGTCGGGAATGCCGCCGTCCGGCGCCACGTTGGCCACGCCGAATTGCGCCAGTATCCACGGCAGCGCCGAGGCCACCACCGCGCCCACGCCGATGAAGAAGCTCTGCATCGCGTAGCCGGAGGGCCGCTGGCGGGTCGGCAGCTGGTCGCCCACGAAGGCACGGAACGGCTCCATCGACACGTTGATCGAGGCGTCCAGAATCCACAGCAGGCCGGCGGCCATCCACAGCACCGGCGCGTTCGGCATCCACAAGAGGGCAAGCGAGGCGAACACCGCGCCGGCCAGGAAGTAGGGGCGGCGCCGCCCCAGCCGGTTCCAGGTGCGG
This sequence comes from Rhodanobacter sp. IGA1.0, assembly GCF_040208325.1. Taxonomy (NCBI): domain Bacteria; kingdom Pseudomonadati; phylum Pseudomonadota; class Gammaproteobacteria; order Lysobacterales; family Rhodanobacteraceae; genus Rhodanobacter; species Rhodanobacter sp. IGA1.0. The sequence goes on along the minus strand of NZ_CP157948.1, from coordinate 2,749,711 downwards.
TCGGAGAAGTGGCCGATGATCGGCTGCACGATCAGCCCGGTCAGCGGCGCGGCGATCCACAGCGCGGGGATGTCGTTGAGGTCGGCGCCCAGGGTCTGGAAGATCCGGCTGATGTTCGCGTTCTGCAGCGCGAAGCCGAACTGCAGGCCGAGGAAGCCGAAGCACATGTTCCAGATCTGCCAGAACGACAGCGCCGGTTTGGAGTTCACGGAAGTACCGTCGTTCATGGTGAGCCGTGGCCGGGGGCGAGCGGAGCGATCAGCAGATCATGCACCACCGCCCGGTTCAATGGGCCATCGCTGCCGCCCTGTCCGCCGGTGTAGTGGGCGAAGTGGGCCAGGTAGCTCATGTTGAAGCCGTCGTCGAGCGTGAACCGGCAGGTCGCGCCCGCCCTCGTGCCGAAGCGGCCCCAGCTGGATGACTGGGTGCGCACGCTGTGCGGCATCACGATCGGCAGGCGTTGCTCGGCGCTGCCGTCGCAGCGGATCACCAGCATCTTCACCGCCGCGGTGATGCCGGTGTTGATCGGGCCGTGGTCGTTGGCGTAGTCCAGAGCGACGCGCCAGTCGCCGCTGGCCGGTGCCGTCCATTGGCGCGGCCAGTCGCCGCCGATCCGGTTCGTGTCACCGACGCAGACGGTGGGGCTGTGCAGCGATTCCAGCCCCTGCGCGTCGATGCGCGTGGCGCTGAAGCAGGCCAGGCCCGGCTGTCGTGCGAGCGTGCTGCTGGCGTCGATGTCGCCGTGCGCCACGCCGTTGAGGTAGAGCCGCTGCCTGCCGTCGACGCGGATCTGCCAGCGCTTGCCGACGGCCTGCACCTGCGGTGCGGCGGGGGCGAGCGGCGCGTACAGCGGTGCGTCGGTGCGCGGCGGCAGGTCGGCGACTTGCACCGCTTTCAGCGTGACGGTGGTGGTGTTGCCCTGCGTGCGCTGCTGGTCGGCGACGAGCAGGTTGCCGTCGAGCGCGGCGGGAAGCTGCAGGGTGATCCGGCGTCCGGGCAGTTCGAGGGTGATCGCATGTCGCGTACCGAACAGCATCGGCACCAGCGCGGTGGGCAGCTTCGGTGCGACCCGCTCGTTCCCCTTCAGGCCATTCTCTTCCAGGCCGAACACGCCTTCGCTGACCATCGCCAGGTAGGCCGCCACCGACCACAACTGGCGCGGCGAATTAACCACCGGGCCGCTCAGCTTGCCTTCGTCGACGTGCTGGCCCTGGGTCAGCAGTTCGTAGTTCTCCATGTTGGAGCCGTGCAGCGCGGCGCCGCGCATGATCGAGGCGATCTCGTGGGCGATGCGGGCGGGCTGCTGCGTTTCGCGTGCGGCGCGCAGCGCATACATGCTGACGAACGGCCAGATCGCCCGGTTGTGGTAGACCGGCTGGTCGGCGCGCTCGGGCCAGATCACCGGGCTGCCGGCCGGCCACGTGGGGTAGTTCGCCAGCGTCCGGCGGGCGCGTTCGCCGTCGGCCACGCCGCTGTCGACCGCCAGCGCGATGCCGAGCAGGTCGTAAGTGTCGTATGGCGTGCCGTCGCCGCCGAGGTAGCTCATGTACATGCCGCGATTGGCGCGCCAGAAGCGGGCGTTGATTGCCGCCTTCAGCGCCGCCGCGTCATTGCGGTAGCCGGTGGCGGCCTTCGCGTCGTGGTGTTGGTCGGCCAGCGTGGCGGCCAGTTGCAGCGCCTGGTAGTGCAGCACGTTGGTGGACAGCGCGAACGATTGCGCGATGAAGCCCACCTCGTCCGCGGTCCACGCCGGGTAACTCTGTTCGCGCCAGTCGAGGAAGGAGGTCTCGCCCCGGTACAGGCCGAGGCGCTGGTCGAACGCGTATTGCCGATCCTGCGCCAGGGTGGCGCCGAGTGCCTGGTAGACGTCGCCGGCGAACGCGGCGTCGTCGAGCAGATGGCGCGCACCGAGGAACCACACCACGCGATCGGTGCTGATCGGCCAGCTGCCGCCGGAGCCGGTGTCCTGCATCGGATAGTACGGTTTTGAATCCGTGCCTTGCGCTGCGCCGGCCACGCGCACGCCGGACAGCTTGAACTTCAGCCCGTTGCGCGAACGGGCGGGGTCGAAGCGCCACAGGCCGAGGTCGATCGCGTAGGACAGGTCGCGCGTCCACACGTAAGGCCACTTCAGCCCGGTGACGAAGCAGCGGCAGGGAATCGGCTGGCCGTGGTCGAACGCGCCGTCGCGGATCGCCTCCACCGAGTCGAGCGCGAGGTCGTCCTGCGCCATCGCGAACAGGCCGTCGAACAGCGGGCTGGCGGTGTCGCTGCGCAGCGGCTGCGGGGCGATCACCCGCTGGCCGTATGGCCACGCCAGCGTGTAGCGGTGCTGCGCGTCGTGCTCGATGCCGACGTGCACGCCGTGCCAGTCCAGGCCGTCCTGCGCCAGGCCTTCCTGCCACGCAGGCGTCGCGGCACTGGCGGCCAGCGCGGCTCCCAGCAACAGGCTCAGCACGGGCGGGGACGCGGTGGCGGAAGGCGAATCGTGGTGGTCATCGGTGACAACGCTCCGGTGGCTGCGGGCTGGCGCGACGTCCGCAGGGACGATGCTTCCCGCATGGTAGGCAGCGTCGCACTGCAGCAACCAGTGGTTGCATACGTATTCATGCCGCGCGTCCGTTTTCGCCCGGCGCGCCATTCGCGCGGCGCCTTGTAAAGCGGCGGGCGATGACGGCATAGTCGTTCGACGGCCACGATCACACGGGAGATTCCATGCGGGTACGCCTCGAAGAAGTGGCGCGCGCAGCGAGCGTATCGCCCAAGACGGTGTCCCGCGTGCTCAACGACGAGGCCAACGTGAGCGAGGAGACGCGCAAGCGCGTGCGCGCCGCGATGGAAGAGCTGGACTATCGCCCGCATCCCTCGGCGCGCAGTCTCGCCGGCAATCGCTCGTTCGTGGTGGCGATGCTGTACGACAACAACGACAACCCGGCCTCGACCTACCTGGCCGAGATCCAGGACGGCGTGCTGGAAGCCTGCGACGCCCATCGCTACAGCATGATGGTGCGACCGCTGCGGATGCGTGGCGACGACTTCATCCGCCGGCTCGACGCTCTGATCTCCGACCATCACCCCGACGGCGTGGTGCTGACGCCGCCGATCACCGACTACGCGCCGCTGCTCAAGCGCCTGCGCGAGCGCAACGTGCCGTATGCCAGCGTGTCGCCGCAGAGCGACACCAGCATCGGCGTGCGAATGGACGAGCAGGCCGCCGCGCGGGCCATCGTCGAGCATCTGCTGGGCCTGGGCCACCGGCGCATCGCCCACGTGCTGGGCATCGCCGACCACGGCGCCAGCCGCTGGCGGCTGGCCGGTTACCGCGAGGCGATGGCCGCGGCCGGCGTGCCCGAAGATCCCGCGCTGGTGGTGCAGGGCGCCTTCACGTTCGGCTCCGGCGTCACCGCGGCACGCGAACTGTTCGCCCTGAAGCAGCGGCCGACGGCGGTGTTTGCCGCCAACGACGACATGGCCACCGGAGTGATGTGGGCCGCCGGCGAGTACGGATTGAAGGTGCCGCAGGACCTGTCCGTGTGCGGCTTCGACGACACCCCGCTGGCGCGCCAGCTGTGGCCGGCGCTGACCACGGTGCAGCAGCCCAGCCGCGAGATGGGCCGGATCGCCGCCCAGCAGCTGTTGAACCTGCTGCGCGGCCGCGGCACCGGCGAGCTGGTGCAGATGCCGTTCTCCCTGCAGATCCGCGGCTCCACCGCGCGCGTTTCCTGAAGTTCGCCGCCCGGTCGCGAAGAGCCGGCGGACGGTGTCCGCCCTACGCCTGCCTCTCAGCCTCCCTCCGCAGGGCGGGCACCGCCCGCCACACGCCGTCGCAAGCCGCCACTTCCCTTGGCTGATGCGTCGGCCGATGCGTCACACCGCCACGGCGTGCCTGACCAGACCCGCCGAATCCAGCCATGTTGCGCAGCGAATTGACAGCGCTGTCATCCGTGTCACTATGCGGTTCAGACCGCGTGCCGTCGGCGCGCCAGCCAGGAGCCTTGCCGTGCGATTTCCGCCCCCACCGAACTCGTTGCCGGGTCGTCTTGCCCTCTTCGCCACCCTCGCCGGCGCGTTGATCATGCCCATCCATTTCGTGCTCGCCGGGGACACCGCCGCCACCGTCCATCCCGATGCCTGGCCCCGCGTGCGCTCGCCGTTGCCGCCCGATCCGGCGCTGGAGGCGCGGGTGGGGGCGCTGCTGGCGAAGATGTCGGTGGAGGACAAGGTGGGCCAGATGATCCAGGCCGACATCAAGTCGGTGACGCCGGAGGACGTGCGCGAGTATCGGCTGGGCTCGATCCTGGCCGGCGGCAATTCCGGGCCGGACGGCGGCCAGTACGGCACCGCGGCGCAGTGGCAGAAGCTGTCCGACGCGTTCTACCGCGCCTCGATGGATACCTCGGGCGGCCGGCTGGCGATCCCGGTGTTGTTCGGCATCGACGCGGTGCATGGCCACAACAACCTGGTCGGCAGCACGCTGTTCCCGCAGAACTCCGCGCTGGGCAACGCGCGTGATCCGCAGCTGATCCATGCGATCGGCGCAGTCACCGCCCGCGAGCTGCGCGCCAGCGGCATCAACTGGACCTTCGCGCCCACGCTGACGGTGCCCCAGGACGGCCGCTGGGGCCGTGCCTACGAAGGCTATTCGGAAAACCCCGCGCTGGTGGCGCAATACGCCGGCGCGGTGATCGAGGGGCTGGAAGGCAAGGTCGGCACGCCGCAGTTCCTCGACGCCGACCACGTGATCGCCACCGCCAAGCACTTCCTGGGCGACGGCGGCACCAGGGACGGCAAGGACCAGGGCGATGCCGAGGTCAGCGAGGCGGTGTTGCGCGGCGTGCACGCGGTCGGCTATCCGCCGGCGATCCGCGCCGGGGTGCAGGTGGTGATGGTCTCGTTCTCCAGCTGGAACGGGGTGAAGATGGCCGGCAACAAGGGCCTGATCACCGACGTGCTGAAGCAGCGCATGGGCTTCGGCGGCATCGTGCTGGGTGACTGGAACGCCCACGGCCAGGTGCCCGGCTGCACCAACGAGGATTGCCCGGTGGCCTACAACGCCGGGCTGGACATGCTGGAGGCGCCCGATTCGTGGAAGGGCCTGTACAGGAACACCCTGGCCGAGGTGAAGTCCGGGGTGATCCCGATGAGCCGCGTCGACGACGCGGTGAGCCGCATCCTGCGGGTGAAGCTGCGCCTGGGCATGTTCGAGGCGGGGCTGCCTTCGGCCAATCCACTGGTGCGTGATTCGGTGAAGGTGATCGGCAGCGCCGAACACCGCGCGCTGGCCCGCCGCGCCGTGCGCGAATCGCTGGTGCTGCTGAAGAACGACGGCGTGCTGCCGATCGATCCGCGCAAGCACGTGCTGGTCGCCGGCGATGGCGCGGACAACATCTCCAAGCAGAACGGCGGCTGGACGCTGACCTGGCAGGGCACCGGCCTCACCAATGCGAACTTCCCCGGCGCCACCTCGATCTGGGCCGGCATCCGCGACCAGGTGCAGGCCGCCGGCGGCAGCGCCGAGCTGTCGGTGGAAGGCCATTACAAACGCAAGCCCGATGTCGCCATCGTGGTGTTCGGCGAAGACCCGTACGCCGAGTTCCAGGGCGACCTGCCGAACCTCGCCTACCGGCCGGGCAACGATCACGACCTCGACCTGCTGCGTCGCCTGCGCCAGCAGGGCGTGCCGGTGGTGGCGGTGTTCCTGACCGGACGGCCGCTGTGGATGAACCGCGAGATCAATGCCGCCGACGCGTTCGTGGTGGCGTGGTTGCCGGGCAGCGAAGGCGAGGGCATTGCCGACGTGCTGCTGCGCACCCGCGACGGCCACATCGCCCACGACTTCCACGGCAGGCTGGCCTACTCGTGGCCGCGCACCGCGGTGCAGATTCCGCTGGCCGGCGGCAAGGCGCACTACGACCCGCAGTTCCGCTACGGCTTCGGGCTGAGTTATGCCGAGCCCGGCAAGGGCGGCAAGCTGTCCGAAGACCCGGGCATCGCGCTGAGCAGCGCCCGTGCCGGCGTCTACTTCACCCACGGCAAGCCGGCGCAGGGCTTCGTGCTGCAGCTCACCGGCGCCAATGGCGCGGACAGCAACGTCACGGCGACGCCATCGGTCACGGCGGACGGCACGCTGCGCGTCGGCGCGCTCGACTACAAGGCGCAGGAAGACGCCCGCAGCCTGGCCTGGTCCGGCGGCGGCAAGGCGCAGGCCGCGCTGGTCGCGCCGGCACCGCTGGACGTCGAGCGCGAAACCAATGGCGACGTGATGCTGGTGACCACGCTGCGCGTCGATGCGCTGTCGGCCCAGGGCGCCAGCATCGGCGTCAGCTGCGGCAGCGGCTGCGGTGCGCAATTGCCGATCGGCACGCAGCTCACCGCCCTGCCGCGCGGACAATGGCTGAGCGTCGGCATCCCGCTGAAGTGCTTCCGCGACGCGGGCGCCGACATGAGCAAGCTGGACCGGCCGTTCGAGTGGGCCAGCGGCAGCGGCGGACGCATCGCCGTGGCCGAAGTGTCGCTGGGCACGGTGGCCGACCACACGCTGGACTGCCCCGCGCACTGAGCCGGGCAGCCAGGCCGGAGCCGGAACAGGTTCCGGCAAGGCGCGGAATGAAAACTTGGCGGCCTGCGGGCCGCTTTTTCGTGGGCCTCGCCTGCCGGCGCTACGCCGGCCCACCCATATGGACGGCCAAAAAAATGGATGCCCCGTTGCCGGTGCATCCAATGGGCGACCCGGAGTGCGGTCGCGGGGAGAGTGTCCTGATCGTCGGTTCGGTGAGGCTGCGGTTCCCATTCAAGCGCCAGGTGCGACACGTGTCCGTGTCCGGCTGCGCAGATTGCGGCGACAGCCCCGAGTGATCGCGCGGAGTATGCGGACGATCACACTGGCGCGGGCGAGCGCAAAAAAAAGGATGCCCCGTTGCGGGGGCATCCAGTGGCGATGGGAGGGGAGGAATCCGTCGCCAGGAGAACGGTGTCAGCCTGGGAGCGTAGGCGGCAGAAATCTTCCGGGCTGCAAAAGCGCCTGCGCGGTCCATATTTCCGCCGATTCTTGACCCATGGAACCACCATGGGTCGGCGAATCGTCAAAAATCTGTCCTCGCGCCGCCACTTTTTCGCCTCGAAAGTTTCTACCGCCCACGCTCCTAGAACCAGACCCCGACGGTCACGCCGTAGGTGCGTGGCGGCAGGTACTGCGAGGTGTAGATGAAGCTGCCGTCGGGCAGGGCGAAGCGACCGGCGCTGGTGCGCACCTTGCCATCGGTGACGTTCTGCACATAGGCCGAGACCCACCAGCGATCCTGCGGTTCGGTGTAGCGCACCGAAAGATCACCGCGTGTGTAGGCCTTCTGCTGATCGCCTTCGCCGAGGTTGAACGTGCTCAGCCACTGCGTGCTCTGGTACTGCGCGGACAGGCGCGGGGTGACGCGGCCGCCGTTGGTCAGGTGGAAGTCGTGCTCGTAGATCGCGGTGAGCGAGGTGTTCGGCGCGTGCGGCAGGTCGTTGCCGCTGACGTCGACGCAGGCGCTGATGCCCGAGGCCGGATCGCAGGCGGGCAGGCCCTGGTAGTCGTTGCTGCCGGCGTACTTCAGCGTGCCCAGCTCCTTCTTGGGGATCGCCGAGAACACCAGGTTGAGGCGGTCGTCCTGGCTGGAGTAGGCCAGTTCGGACTCGAAGCCCATCACCTTGGTGGTGCCCTTGACGTTGGAGAAGCCCAGCCCGCGGTTGCCGTCGGGGTAGGTGATCGGCGCGGCCAGCTGGAAGTTCTTGAACTGCTCGTAGTAGATCGCGCTGTTCCAGGTCAGGTGGCCGTCGAGGAAGCTGAACTTCGAGCCGACTTCGTAGTTGGTCAGCGTCTCCGGCTCGTACAGGGTGCCGGCATCCTGGGTGCCGCCGGACTTGTAGCCGGTGGACACGCTGGCGTACAGCAGGCCGTGCTGGCCCACGTCGGCATCGAGCCGGCCCAGCCAGGTCACCTTGCTCTTGTCGTACTTCGCATCGTTGACGGTGGAGACGTTGAAGCCCACGTTGCCCGGGTCGACGTCCGGCGCGATCGGCACCTGCGGCACGTTCGGGTCATACCCCCAGCCCCAGCCACGGCCGCCCACGTTTTCCTTCTTGTCCTTGGACCAGCGCGCGCCGCCGGTCAGGCGCAGGCCGTCACTGATGTGCCAGGTCGCCTGGCCGAAGAACGCGGTGGACTTCACCGTTTCCTTGGGCTGGATGAACGAACCCTGCCAGCTCACCGTGCCCTGGGCGGTGCCGTTGAGGATCGGGATGTCGAAGCGGATGTTGTTGTCTTCGGCCGCGTAGTACGCGCCAAGGATCCAGTCGACCGCGTTGTCGCCGGTGGACTTCAGGTCTAGCTCGTGGCTGTAGTTGCTGTAGTTGCTGTAGTTGGTGCGGTCGGCCTGGTACGAAGCGCCGGTGTTGAAGCTGGTCGGCACCTGGGCACCGTTGTCCTGGTCGAAGTTGCTCTTGCCGGAGAAGCGGTTGAAGCCCGCCACGTAGCTCAGCAGCATCGAGTCGCCGATCTTGAAGTCCATCCGGCTGCGCACCGTGTTGGAGTCGCGCTTGAGGTAGGGCGCGGTGTCGATCAGCGCGGACCAGAAGTCCTGCCCGGCGCGGGGATGCTGCATCAGGCTCATGCCCGGCGTGCCGCGGTCGCGGAAGTATTCCCACGACAGGTTCCAGGTGAACTTGTCGCTGGGCTGCCACAGCGCGCTGACGCGCGCGGCGGACTGGTCCTGCGCGTTGTACTTGTCGCCGGCGGTCACGTAGTTGGCGGCGTTGATCGGCTGGAAGCTGGCCAGCGAGCCGCCGCTGGCCAGGTACGCCGCCTGCTGGTCGGCCACGCTGGGCAACTGCTGCGACGGGTTCTGGTAGTCGACGTAGCCGTCGTGCTGTTCCTGCGCCATCGCCACGCGGATGCCGAAGGTGCTGCTGATCGGCAGGTTCACCGTGGCGCGCGTGCCGATGTGGCTGTAGTTGCCAGCCTCGAATTGCGCGTTGCCGTAGAAGCCGCTGAGGTCGGGCTTGCCGGTCTGGAAGTTCACCACGCCGGCGGTGGAGTTGCGACCCCACAGCGTGCCCTGCGGACCGCGCAGCACTTCCACGCTGTCGATGTCCAGCAGCAGGCCGGCGGCGGCTTCGGGTCGCGGCGAGTAGACGCCGTCGATGAACATCGCCACTTCCGGATCGGCGTATTCGGTCTTGGCGCTGTCGTTGCCGATGCCGCGCATGGTCAGCGTGACCACGCCGTGGTCACCCTGCGAGGTGGCCTGGAAACCGGGCACCAGCTTGGTGATGTCCTGCACCGTCATCACCCGCTCCTTGTCGAGCGAATCGGCGCTGATCACGCTGATCGCGACCGGGGTTTTCTGCAGCGGCGTTTCGCGTTTGGTCGCGGTGACTTGGACGCTGTCCAGGTCCTTGACCTTGGTGCGTGTGGCGGCGTCGGGCGCAGCAGTCGTGTCCTGACCGGCTGCATGGACGGCGCCCGAGGCGAGTATCGCGGTCATCGCGAGGTACAAAGCCGAGTAGCGTAATTTCATTTCACCCTCTCCCCAAAGATCGTCGTGGACATGCAGTGGTCGCGGACATGCGCTATTGTGCTGAATGACAGCGCTGTCAAAATGTATGACAGCGCTGTCATCGGGGCCGATCCTACTGCGAAATTCCATGCTTGGCTTGTTGCTCCGCAACAAGCCGCGGAGGGGGCGAGATGTCACGCATTCAGAAGATCCTCGTGGTGGGCGGCGGCACGGCCGGCTGGCTCACCGCCTGTTACCTCGCCAGGACGCTCAACAGCGCCGTGCCCGGCAGCATCCGGGTCGAGCTGGTGGAGTCGCCGAACATCGGCCTGCTCGGCGTGGGCGAGGCCACGTTTCCCTCGATCCGCGGCACCCTGGCCGCGATCGGCCTGGATGAGCGACGGTTCCTGGTGGGCGCCACCGCGACCTACAAGCAGGGCATCCAGTACGTAAACTGGGTGCGCCCGCCGGGCGAAGCGGGTGCGGACCGTTTCTTCCATCCTTTCAGCCAGCCCAGCCAGCGGCCCGGCAGCCCGGAGCTGTTGCCGTACTGGTTGCTGGGCGGTGCGCCCGAAGGCATGTCGTTCGCCGAGGCGGTGAGCATGCAGCAGCGCCTGATCGAACAGGGCCGCGCGCCGAAGCGGGCCGGCGACCCGGACTACCAGGGGCCGATGAACCACGCCTATCACTTCGATGCGGCCTGCTTCGCCAGGGTGCTGGCCGAGCATGGTCAGGCGCTTGGCGTCACCCGTCATCTGGCCACGGTGGAGCGGGCGGAGCTGGACGAATCCGGCGCGATCGCGCGCATCGTCACACGGGAAATCGGCGAACTCACGGCCGACCTCTACGTGGATTGCACCGGCCTGCGCGGCGCTCTGATCGGCGGCGCGATGCAGTCGCCATTCCACAGCCGGCGCGATGTGCTGTTCGGCGATCGTGCAGTGGCGCTGCAGGTGCCGTATGTGCGGCCGGATGCGCCGATCCTGCCGTTCACCCGCGCCACCGCGCAGGAGGCCGGTTGGATCTGGGACATCGGCCTGCAGAAACGCCGCGGCATCGGCTACGTGTATTCGTCGCGACACACCGATGCGACGCGTGCGGAGGAAGTGATCCGTCGCTACGTGGGCGAGCAGGCGGCGGGGCTGGACGCGCTGCACATCAAGTTCGAGACCGGCTACCGGCCCGAGCACTGGCGTCGCAACTGCGTGGCGGTGGGCCTGGCCGGCGGCTTCGTCGAGCCGCTGGAATCCACCGGCATCGCCCTGGTCGAACTGGGCGCCTACCTGATCGCGCATCTGCTGCCCGGCGACCTCGACGACATGGAACGCAGCGCGCGCCACTACAACCAGATGATGGTGGCGCGCTACGAGCGCATCATCGACTTCATCAAGATGCACTACTGCCTGTCGCAGCGGCGCGACCACGCGTTCTGGATCGACAACGCCGACCCGGCCAGCATCCCGCAGACGCTGCAGGACCGCCTCGCGCTGTGGCGGCATCGCCCGCCGCACCGGCTGGACTTCGTCACCGACCTGGAGATGTTCCTGCCGTGCAGCTGGCAGTACGTGCTGTACGGCATGGAATTCAGGACCGACCTGGAGCCGATGCGCAGCGCGTATCCGCAGATGGCCGCGGCGCGGCGCGAGTTCGCGATGATCCGCGAGATGGCCGGCCATGCACTTGTCGATCTGCCCGACCATCGCACCCTGGTTGAGCGGTTGTGCCGCGAGCATGTGCAGCGGACGGCGCAGCGCGAGGGCTCTGCCGCGTAGGGCGGAGCGTGTCCGCCTTGCTGCGCTGTCGGGGCCGCTTCAGCGCAGCTCGATCACCACCAGGCCCTGCACCGGCACGTCGACCGCGAGCTTGCCGTCGCGCGGCTTCATCGACTCCGGCGCGGCCAGCTTGCCCGCTTCGCGCAATTGCACGATCTGCGCGCGGCTGGGCGAGTCGGGGCGGCCCATGCGGTCGAACGCGGCGAGCGCGTTGCCATGGGTTTCATCGACGCGCCAGACGGTGGCGTGGGCGGCGGCCGGCAGGTGCTGCACGTCGAGGCTGAAGTGCTTCGCGCTGCCGGCGGGCTTGCCCGGCGTGTAGCTGGCGGTGTCGCCCACCGGCGGGGCGTAATTCCACAGGGCGATCACCAGCGTGCCGTCATCGCGCCGGGTGACCAGGGCGGAGTCGGAGGCGACGGCCAGCCGCTGTCCGCCCAGCTTGTGCAGGATCGCGAACGCGTTGAACGCCGGCTTGGGAATGCGGCTGGCGGCGATCAGACCGAAACCGCCGTAGAACGGGTTGCGCACGATGCCCTGTTCCTCGAACACGTCGGAGAACGACCAGTAGCTCATCGCCTCGACCTTGCCCGCGCACTCGCGGATGGTGTTGGCCAGCCACGGGCCCATGAACACGGTGTCGGTGACGTTGGGCAGGTTCGCGTAGCTGGCGTTGTACTCGCTGAAGATCAGCGGCATGTGCGGGTAGGGCGAGGCGGCGATTTCCCGGTGCACCTTGTCGACCGAGCGGCAGACCATGTCACGGCGCTGGATCTTCTCGCCGGTGTGGAACACGTTGTCGGCGGTGTCGTCGCCGTAGACGTGCGTGCTGACGAAATCGACCGGCACGTTGTTCTCGTGCGTGTGGGCAAGGAAGTCGGCGGCCCACGCCGCCTGGGCGGTGGCCGGGCCGCCCACGCGGAAGCGCGGGCTGACCGCCTTGAGCGCGCGCGCGGTGTGGTCGTACAGGGTGAAGTAGCTGGACTGTGCCGGCTTGCCGACCCAGAAGCCGATGTTCGGCTCGTTCCATACCTCGAAGTACCAGCTGGCCACTTCATCGATGCCGTAACGCTCGACCAGGTGCCTGGCCAGCGCGTCGATCATCGCGTCCCACTCGGCGTAGTCCTTCGGCGGCGCGATGTTCGGGTGATACCAGAACGGGTGCAGCGCGGCCGGGTCGGAGGTCAGTTCCGGCGGCATGAAGCCGAGTTCCACGAACGGCTTGAAGCCGTGTTCGAGCAGGCCGTCGTAGATCTGGTCGATGTAGGAGAAGTTGTAGGAGATCTTTCCCTGCGCATCGCGCTGGATCAGGCCCACGTCGTGGTCGAGGATGCCGTGGAAACGGATGTAGCTCACGCCGGTGGCCTGATGCACGGCGTCCAGGTCCTTGCGGTAGTCATCGCGCAGCGCCAGCGCGGCGCGGCCGGAGCCCAGCATCTGTTCCCAGAAATGGGGGAACGGCGTGCCGCTGGCAGTGGCGTCGATGTGGATCCGTTCACCGGCTGCCGGAACGGCCCGCACCGAGCTGGTGACCAGCAGGGCGCCGGCGCAGACGGACAACAGGAAGTGGCGGGCAATAGACATGTGGTTCATGGCGTCGTCCGGATGGATGCGGGCAGGGCGGGCCGTTGCGGGACAAGGATGTAAACGTTTACATCGAAGTGTGCAGTTTCGTACGGATTGGCGGCGGCGTCCACTGCCGCCACGAGTCGCGCGATGCTCAGCGTTTCGGCGAGACCCGCACGCTCCGCGTCGCGCCGGCGGCAACGCGTACCCAGGTGACCTCGCCGTAGCGATCGCGGCCGCTGGCCCAGCCTTCCCCCTGGCTGTCCTGCAGCGAGTCCGGGTCGGCGAAGAATTTCATGGGCCGACCGTCGCCGTCGACCGCACCCGCGGCGCTGCCGTGGATCTTCAACAGGTAAAAACGCAGCGCCGGCCTGAAGCTGCCGGTGACCGCGCCGGTCTCGAAGCGGACGCCGTCATCGCGCCGTTGCACGGCCAGCGACTGGCGGAAGTACGCCGCATGCTCGTAGTCGTAACTGTTGCCGTCATCGTCGTAGTAATCGAACTGGGTGCGGGTGTCGGCGGGAAACACCTCGACCTCCAGCTGTGTCACCGGCTTCTGGCCGACATGATCCATCACCGGCTGGGTCGGGATGATCGCGCCCGCGCGCACGAACAACGGGATGTCGCTCCAGCTCCTCGCATCGATCGGCAGCGTCACGTCCTGGCCGCCGGCGTAACGCTTGCCGGTGAACCAGTCGGTCCACTGGCCAGCGGGCAGATAGATGGTCTTCGCCGTCTGGCCCTGCTCGACCACCGGCGACACCAGCAGGCTGTCACCGAACATCCAGCTGGCCACGTCGTTGCGCACCTTGGGATCGTTCGGCCAGTCGAAGGTGAGCGGACGCACCAGGCCGACGCCGCTGTGGCGACGCTGGTCCTCGTAGCTGTAGATGTAGGGGATCAGGCTGTAGCGCAGGCGGATCGCATCGGCGGCGGCCTTCTCGGCGGTGGGCCCGTACACCCACGGCTGGCGCTTCTGGCTGGAGTCGCCATGCACGCGGAACACCGGCACGAAGGCGCCGAACTGCACCCAGCGCGCGTAGTTTTCCGGCGTCGGCGTGCCCGCGGTGAAACCGCCGGTGTCCATGCCCCACTGCATCGCGCCCACGTCGATCGCGCTCAGCATGCGGGCGCGCTGGCCGGCCATGCTGGCGAAGCCGGTGTGGATGTCACCGGACCACATGCCGTAGGCGTAGCGCTGCGCGCCCAGGTAGAAGTTGCGGCTGATCGACCACACGCGCTGGTTGGAGATGGCGCGCTGGCCGTCGTAGATCGCGCGCTGCATGTCCAGGTGCTGGGTGTCGATGCCGACGTTGTCGGCCTCGTCGTTCCACCAGCCGACCATGCCGGACTGGAAGGCGGTTTTCATGTGGTCGAAGAACCACGTGCGTGCCTGCGGGTTGGCGAAGTCGATCTCGCGCACCAGCTTGCCGGAGAAGTAGTCCTTTGCCGGTTTGTTGCCCTTGAGGAAGTAGCCTTTCTCGGCGGCTTCGCGGCCCTCGATGGTGTCGACGTGCACGCGCGGTTTCATGATGCCGGTGAGCTTGATGCCGCGCGCGTCGAGCATCTGCTTGAGCTTGCCGCCGGGGCCGTCGGGGAACTTGGTGGTGTTCCAGGTGAACTCGCCCCAGTCGTTGCCCCAGTCCTTCCAGTCGAAGTCCAGCGTGAAGTTGTCGATCGGGATGTGCCTGGCGCGGTAGGCGTCGACGATCTGCAGCAACTCCTTCTCGTCGATGCCCCACTGGCTGTTGGTGAAGCCCATCGCCCACTTCGGGAACAGTGGCGTATGCCCACTGAGCTTGGCCACCTCGGCGAAGATCTGCTTCGGCGCGCCGGCGATCAGGTAGTAGTCCAGGTCCCTGCGCGACGTGTCACTGGCAGCGATGCGGCCGTCGTCGAGCGTGAACTTGCCGCCCACGGTATCGACCAGCACGCCATATCCTGCGGTGCTCCACACCAGCGGAGCGCCGGCATGGCCCTGCTCGCCGGCGGTGATGGTCTGGGTGCCGCTGCGCAGCAGGCCGGCGCTGGCGTCTTCGGTGGCGTTGTAGCCACCGATGCCGTAAAGCGGGTCGCCCCTGCCGTGGTCCAGTTTCAGTGTGCCATTGGCGAGTGCGCCGAGTCCGTGCTGGGTCAGCAGCACATGGCCGGCCGCATCGGAGAACTGCAGGCTGCCGTTGCGCGCATCCCAGCGAAGCGCAGCCGCCGAGGTGGACAGCGTGGTGACGTCGCCCGTCGTATCGGCCTTCACCTCGGTCAGCGCGGCGGGCCTCGCCTTGGGGTCGATCACGATCGAGGCAGGGCTGCTCTGGCCATGCGGCAGCGCATGCACGCGCACGGTGTTCGGCGTGATGAAGCCGATCGTGATGCGGTCGCTGCCGTGCACGAGATTGAGCTCGCCGTGCGCTGCCTGTGCAGTGAACGCAACGTCGGCCTCCGCGGCAAAGGCGGGTGCAGCGGCCAAGCCGAGGGCGAGGCCAAGCGCGAGCGTCAGGCGGCGGGGCGTGAAGTGGGGCATGCAAAAACCTCTCGATGAACGGGAGATCGGGATTGCTGCGCTCAGCGCAGGATCACCGAGGCATATGGCGGCAGCCGGAGCTGGCCGTCAGCGAGCGTGGCGCCCGATCCAGTCTGGCGCGCAATGGTGGAAAACGTCGTGGCGCTGCCACCCAACATCACGGTCTGCGCCTGGCCGGACAAGTTGTGCAGCACCAGCACGTGGCTGCTCGCGTCCTGCAATTGCCAGGCGGCGATGCGGGTGTTGGTGGTGGGCCATGCGTGCAGGACGCCATCGCGCAGGGCGCCGATCTCGCTGCGCCAGCGGATCAGGCTGCGGTAGTGCTGGAGCAGCGAGGCGGGATCGGCCAGCTCGGCCTGCACCGACACCCCGGCACCGTCGTGCGCCGTGGAAGCCTTCCAGGTGGTCTCGCCACCGGAACGCCCCCAGCGCATCGGTTCGCGCAGGTTCGGATCGGGCTTCACCCCGCGCATGCCCAGTTCCTCGCCGTAATAGACGAATGGCTGGCCGGGAAGGGTCAACAGCATCGCGGCGGCCATGCGCATGTGCTGCAAGTTGCCGCCTAGCTGGCTCATCACGCGTTCCTGATCGTGATTGGACAAGAAGGGTGCGTCCACGCCCGCCTTGCCGGTAGCCTTGCGATAGGCGGCGTCGGTGCGCGCCAGCAGCGCGGGCAGGTCGCCGGCGCGCTCGTTCCTGGCGCTGTCGATCAACTGGCTGGCCAGCGGAAAGTCGAACACCGCACTGAGCGGGCCGAACCACGGCGCGAGCCGGTCGGGTGAATCCTGGGTGACCTCGCCCACGATATAGACGTCCGGATGCAGCGCCTGCATGGCGCGGCGAAATTGCGACCACCAGGCCAGGTTTCTGGCGAGCACCCGGGGGTCGCCGTCCTGTGCCTTGAAGTCGTAGTAAATGTGCTGGGCGGCATCGAGCCGAAAGCCGTCGACGCCCTGCTTCAGCCAGTAGCGGCCCACGTCGAGCATTGCCTGGCGTACGGCCGGCGTGTCGTAGTTGAGGTCGGGCATGGCGCCGGTGAAGTCGCCCAGGTAGTGCGCGCTGCCGGCGGCGCGCCAGGCCTGGCCGCCGACGGCACTGGCCGCGGACAGGTCGGTATGCGGGTCGGCCCAGCTGTACCAGTCGTGGTACGGATTGGCCGGATCGCGCGCGGCGACGAACCAGGGATGCTGGTCGCTGGTGTGGTTGGTCACCAGATCGATGATCACCTTGATGCCGCGCTGGTGCGCTTCGGCCAGCAGGCGGCGGAAGTCGCCCGGAGTGCCGTACTGCGGGTTGATGCCGTAGTAGTCGGTGACGTCGTAGCCGTGATAGCTGGGGGACGGATTGATCGGCATCAGCCAGATGCCGCTGACGCCCAGCGACTTGAGGTAGTCGAGCCTGGCGGTGACGCCGTTGAGGTCGCCGATGCCGTCGCCGTTGCTGTCGACCCAACTGCGCACGAAGATTTCGTACCAGACGTCCGCGCGGGCGGTAGAGGCAGCGCCTGGCGACAACCTCTTGACCGCGGCCTCATGGTGCTCGGCAGGCGCTCGCACGGATGGCGCCGCACATCCGGTGACGAGCAGGGCCGTGCACATGAGCAAGACAAGGGCAGCAGGGCGCATCAACGGGGGCTCCGGCAACTTGCGGCTGATCGTGTCGTTTTCGCGCGGCCAATGGTTTGCGCCGGACGGCGACCATCCATCTAGAGAGTGCTCTTCATGGTAGGCCGCCGGGTGGCGGATGCCGCAGTTCTGCATACGTATTCATGCACCGCCAGGGCGGTTCTGCGTGCGCAACTCGCGCGATGCAAATGGCCGGCAAAAAAAACCTGCCGGCGTCGCCGCCGGCAGGACAGGGAGTAGCTGCGTTGGCTTAGAACTTGTACGTGGCGCCAAGCAGGTAGGTGCGGCCCCACTCGATGTACTCGAGCGGACGATCCTTGGTGCCGGCGTAGGTGCGATACGGCGCGTTCGTCAGGTTGCTGGCCTGCAACTGCACACTCAGTCCGTGCAGCTTGCTGCCCTCGGCGAAGGTGTAGCCAATCTGTGCGTCGAAGATTTTTTCGCCTACGACATAGCGCAGCGTGCGCGCACCGTTGAAGTTGCCGATCTCGCCGATGAAGTCCGAACGCTTGCGCTCACTGATGCGGGCATCGAACCCGTTCTTTTCATAGTAGGCGGTGAGGTTGAACACGCGCTTGGACAGGCCTGGCAGGCTGATCGGGCCATCGCCCACGCTGGTCGCGTTCTCGGGAGATCTGATCTTGACGCTGCTGTCGTTGAAGCTCGCGCTGCCCAGCACGCCGAAGCCATCAAGTGCCGGCGTAAACATGCTCAGCGGTATCGATGCCGACAATTCCAGACCCTTCAGGCTGCCGCCCTTGCCGTTGAACGGCGCACTGAAGGTTCCCTTGGTCAGGGTCGGCGGCTCGTTGGGACCCGGCACATAATTGGCTACCAGGGACGAGAAGTCGTAGCCGTCGCGGGTCTGCGTGTAGATGTAGCTGGTCAGGTCCTTGTAGAAGAACGCCGCGGCGACGTAGCCATTGCCACCGAAGTATTTTTCCCACGACAGATCGAAGGCATTGGCGCGCCACGGATCGAGCCTTGGATTGCCGCCGCTGGCACCCGGCTTGCCGGTGGTCTTGTCGACACCGAACTCCAGCGAGGCGCGCATGTCGTCCATGCGCGGACGTGCCACCTGCTTGGCCAGTGCCACGCGGAGCATCTGGGTTTCGGTAAGCGAGAAGGCCAGATTCAGGCTCGGCAGTACGTCGGTATAGGTCTTGCCGTCGGTGAACCTTTCGATCTGACTGCCAACCGGCTTCGAATCATTGAAGACGTTGGCCGACGAGGACTGGTCCGCGCGCTGCACCTGGACGCCCACATTGCCGCGTACGGGAACGCCCCATACGGTGTCGACATTCGCCATCGCGTAGGCGGTGGTGATCTTCTCCGACAGGTCCCAGGCCTTGGACACCAGATACGAGGCGTCTTCGTTGGGCGCGAAGGTCATGTAGCGCGCGACGGCACCCGGCACATACCACGACGGGATCTTGCCGACGCCGGCGAAACCCAGGTCCACCAGGCCGTACTGCAGGTCGGGTGCGATCGCCGTGTCGCCCTGGGCACCGACGTTGATGTTGCCTTCGGGCTGGTGCTTGATCTTTTCGCGGTCGGCGTAGTTGATGCCCACTTCCACGTCGGTGATCAGCTGGTTGACCGAATCGGGCATCGGGATGGTGGCGCCGAGCTTGGCGCTCTTCAGCTGATCGCTGACCCTCGGCGCCTTGCCGTAGCCTGAGCCGTAAATGGTATTGGTCAGGAACAGCTTGCTCGCATCGGAATAGTCGAGTCCGGGCGCCAGCTGGGAAAAGTTGCTGCCCGAGTAGTTCAGGTTCAGCGAGTCGAGCTGCGGTGCAGGCACCAGCTGGGTGTTGTTCTCGAGATTGAGCTCGCGACGCTTGGCCTTGGAGTAGCTGAGGTCGGCCACGATGCTGACCTGGCCGGCATTGAACTCGTTCTTCCAGCCTGCCGCGTTGATGGTGTCGTGACGGCTGTTGTACATGCCGCGCACCAGCGGATAGATGTTGTTGGCCGTGCCGCTGGTGAATGTCCCGTTGCTGTTGATCGTCGGGTTGGTGACGGCGAGACGGCCGTAGCCGCCGTTGTAGTCGCCGAGGTTCACTTCGAACTGGTTGGCGGTGTCCTTCTGCGTGGCCTTGGTATGGAACAGGTCGAGCGTGCTGGTCCAGCTTTCCGACGGCCGCCATTCCACCGTGGCCATCACGCCGTCACGCTTGGTGTAGCCGGTACGGCGCAACGCCTTGATGCCATCCGAGAACCAGGTGCCGGCGGGCACGCCCGGACGCCAGTTGTCACCCACCTGCTGCCAGGGTTCGTACAGACCCACCTGATTTTCCTGGGTTGGCGTCTGCGAGTGCGCGTAGCCAACGGCGATGCCCAGCGTGTGATCCATGAACTGGCCGATGTAGCTGGCGTTGAATCGATTGCCGAACGCACTCGAATCTGCTGCCCGGCCCAGCGAATTGTGCTGGCCGCGCACACCGACGACAGCTACGGGCTGCTGGTAGTCCAGGGGCCGCACGGTGTGCATGTCGAGCGTGCCGGAAAGTCCCTGGCCGATCAGGCTGGCCCTGGGTGTCTTGTACACGGTGACCCCGCTGACCAGTTCGGAAGGATACTGGTCAAATTCCACACTGCGGTTGTCACCGGTGCTGACCATCTCGCGACCGTTGAGCAGGGTGGTGGCGAAGTCCGGTGAGAGACCGCGCACGCTGATCACCTGGGCGCGGCCGGCGACACGCTGGGCCGACACGCCCGGCAGGCGCGCAATCGATTCGGCGATGCTGACGTCAGGCAGCTTGCCGATGTCTTCGGAAGAAATGGCCTCGACGATCTCGTTGGACGATTGTTTGGTCGCGATCGCGCTCTGGATACTCTGCGCGAAGCCGCTCACCGTCACCACACCGAGTTCGGTGGCCTGCTGCTTTTTCTTAGCCTTGGCATCCCTGACTTCCTGGGTGTTGGAAGCGGTGCTTCCCTGGGTGGTGTCCTGGCCGGACTGGTCGGCGTTGCCGGCCGGAGGTGTCGCGGCCCAGGTCACCGAGGTGGCGCAGAAGCCCACCGATGCCAGCGCCAGAACCAGCACTTTGCGTTTGAGTATCACCGTTATCCCCTCCCAGGGTTGCACGTCATTATTGGTCATTGGTTTCAGCCCCAGCGTCGCGGCGGATGACTCGCGCTTGCGCAGCACCTGTTCGTCGACGTGACGCCATGGTAGGGCGGCGTCCGCCGGTCGGACCGTTCATGCATACGTATTCATTGTGCTGCTGTGCGTCGAAGACGACGCTGCAACGCAGTCGCCGAGGATGTGTCGATCGATTGGGCATCGATGCGTGGTTGGCTGGCGCGGATGCCGATGCGGCGCTGTTTGCGCACTCGACAGCAGTGATGGAAGCGGGTTCGTCGCTGCATCGTCGCGCCTCATGCTGCGCTGCGATAAGCGCATTCGATGAATACGTATGCACTGTCGCGGTGCTGTCTGCACGCTGCCGCTAAGCTCTTCCACGGGCTGCACAACTGCGTGCCTGCAGGCGCGCGCTTCGACAGCGGCAAACACACGGGACAAGCGAATGACCGATGCACCCTGGTGGCGCGGCGCCGTCACCTATCAGATTTACCCGCGCAGTTTCCTGGACACCGATGGCGACGGCGTGGGCGATCTGCCGGGCATCATCGCGCGTCTCGACTACGTGGCCAGCCTTGGCGTGGACGCGATCTGGGTGGCGCCGTTCTTCAAGTCGCCGATGGCCGATTTCGGCTACGACATCGCCGACTATCGCGATGTCGATCCGCTGTTCGGCACGCTGGCCGACTTCGATGCGCTGCTGGAAAAGGCGCATGGGCTGGGCCTGAAGGTGATGATCGACCAGGTGCTCAGCCATACCTCGGCCGAGCACGCGTGGTTCCGCGAGAGCCGGCAAAGCCGCGACAACCCGAAGGCCGACTGGTACGTGTGGGCCGACGCGAAGGACGACGGCAGTGCGCCGAACAACTGGCTGTCGCTGTTCGGCGGTTCGGCGTGGCAATGGGAGCCGCGCCGCGGCCAGTATTACCTGCACAACTTCCTGACCTCGCAGCCGGACCTGAATTTCCACCACGCGGAAGTGCGCGCGGCGATCCTGGACAGCGTGCGTTTCTGGCTGGACAAGGGCGTCGACGGCTTCCGCCTGGATGCGATCAACTTCTGCTTCCACGACCGCCAGCTGCGCGACAACCCGCCAAAGCCCAAGGACAAGCGCGTGGGCCGCGGCTTCAGCCCGGACAACCCGTACGCGTTCCAGTACCACTATTTCAACAACACGCAGCCGGAAAACCTGGCCTTCCTGGGCGAGCTGCGCGCGCTGATGGACGGCTATCCGGGCGCGACCACGCTGGGCGAGATCTCCTCGGAGGATTCGCTGGCGACGATGGCCGAATACACCCGTCCCGGCCGCCTGCACATGGGCTACAGCTTCGAGCTGCTCACCGACGACTTCAGCGCCGCGCACATCCGCGGCACGGTGCAGACGCTGGAGGCGCAGATGACCGAAGGCTGGCCATGCTGGGCGATCTCCAACCACGATGTCGAACGCGTGCTGACGCGCTGGGGCAAGGGGCGGTCATCCGCATCGCTGGCCAACCTGCTCACCGCGATGGTCTGCTCGCTGCGCGGCTCGGTCTGCGTCTACCAGGGCGAGGAGCTGGGCCTGACCGAGGCGGAGCTGCCGTTCGAGGCGCTGCAGGACCCTTACGGCATCGCGTTCTGGCCACAGTTCAAGGGTCGCGACGGTTGCCGCACGCCGATGCCGTGGAGCGATGACGCGGCACACGCTGGCTTCAGCCACGGCACGCCGTGGTTGCCGGTGCCGGAGGAGCATCGCGAACTGGCGGTGAGCCGTCAGGACGGTGATCCACATTCGGTGTTGAACGGTTTCCGCACCTTCATGCACTGGCGCCAGTCGCGACCGGCGATGCGCTGGGGTGACATCGCCTTCATCGATACCGTCGAGCCGGTGCTTGCCTTCACCCGCCACTTGGCCGAACGAACCGTGCTGGTGGTGTTCAACCTGGGCGACGCGCCGGTCAGCATCGATCTTCCCGACGAGCTTGCGCGGCTGCATCCGCTGGACGGGCACGGCCTGCTGTCGGGCAGCCTCGAAGGAAGCCGCCTGCAGCTTCCCGGCTACGGCGCGTGGTTTGCCGGCGTGGCGTGATGGTGTTGCCGCGGTTTTTGCGTTGACCCCACCCCGACCCTCCCCTGCAAAGCAGGGGAGGGAGCACTGCGCTATTTCCGTTCGGCGCTGCTGGCGTCGCGGATGCTGCGGAATTCGGAGTCCTTGCTCCAGTCCGGCCACTGGTCGGAATTGGCCAGGTCGCTGCCCACGTCGTGGAGCACCTGCAGGTCGCGCGCCATGCCGGTGAACGACCAGTCCGCTTCCCATTGGTCGGCGGGCTGGTGGTAGCGCTTGGCGGTGTAGTCGTCCTCGGCGGCCTTGCCGGCTGCCAGGCCGCCATCGATCCAGTCATTGCCCGAGCCGAACGAGACCGCCGGCACGCCGCGCTTGGCGAACGAGAAGTGATCGGACCGGAAGAAGTAGCCCGCCTCGGGTTTCGGGTCGGCGGTGTAGCTGATGTCGTGCTTCTTCGCCTCGGCGATCAGGTCGTCGAGCAGGCCCAGCTTCGCGCTGCCGGAGATGGTGAAGTTGCGCGCGGGGCCATGCGGATCGAGCGCGTCCATGTTGAGCACACCGACCGTGGTGGCCAGCGGGTAGAGCGGATTGGCCGCGTAATACTCGGAGCCGAGCAGGCCCTTTTCCTCGGCGGTGACGTTGAGGAACACCACCGTGCGCTCGGGCCTGGGGCCCTGGGCGAAGGCGCGTCCCATCTCGATCAGCGCCGCGGTGCCGGTGGCGTTGTCGACGGCGCCGTTGTAGATGCGGTCGCCGCTGGCGTCCGGCGCGCCGACGCCCAGATGATCCCAGTGCGCGCTGTAGATCACCGTCTGGTCCGGGCGCTTGCTGCCTTCCACGCGGCCGACGATGTTGTGCGAGGTGATCACCTGCGAATCGACCTTGAAGTGGGCCGAGAGGCTTTCGTCCTTCAGCGTGACCGGCTTGAAGTCGCGCGTCTGCGCCTGCCTCTTCAGCGCATCGAAATCCAGCCCGGCGTGACTGAACATCTGCACGGCCAGATCGCGCTGAATCCAGCCTTCCAGTTCCGGGTGCACGGCGGCGGGCTTGTCGCGCACGATGTCGAACATCGCGTTGATGTTGGAGTTCTTCACCGTGGCCCAGCCGTACGAAGCAGGCGCGGTTTCGTGGATCACCAGCAGGCCGAGCGCGCCCTGCCGCGCGGCTTCCTCGAACTTGTAGGTCCAGCGGCCGTAGTAGGTCATCGCCTTGCCGCCGAAGTCGCCGTGGCCGGTCTCGAAATCCGGATCGTTGATCAGCACCACGGCGATCTTGCCGTGCAGGTCGACGCCCTTGAAATCATCCCAGTTCCGCTCCGGCGCCTTCACGCCGTAGCCGACGAACACCAGCGGCGCGTTGCGGATTGCCACCTCGGTCGAGCCGTTCATCGGGGCGCGGATCGCGATCTGCTCGCCCTGGGTCACCTTTTCATGCTGGTCGCCAAGCGCCAGCCGCAACACCGGCGTGCCGACGATCGCGCTGCGTCGCAACGGCACTGCCTGGGTCCAGCCGCGGTTGCCGTCCTTGAGGTCGCCGCCCGGTTGCAGGCCGGCGGCTTTCATCTGCGCCACCACGTAATCGATGGTCTTCGTCTCGGCCGGCGTGGCCGGCCCGCGGCCTTCGAAGGCATCCGAGGAAAGCGTCTTCACCGTGGCCGAAAGCCGCTCGGTGCTGAAGCCGGGCTGGTCGGTGGCCTGGGCGGTCGAGAACGCGGCCATGATCAAGGCGCTGAGGAGTAGTCGCTTCACGGGCTTCACCTGTCGTAAGGGCAGAGTGCTCCGATACTAGTCAGCAAGTTCCTGCGGGTCTACGCCGGCGGCGCCGGTTCACGCCTTGCGGCTGCGCCGCGGTTTCGCCTGGGCGGCGGCGATCAGATCCTGCAGGTAGGCGATGCCTTCCTCCTCCGGAAAGAACGCCACGACGTCCGCCACGGTCAGTTCGTGCCGTTTGCGCAAGGCCAGGAACTCCTCGCGGGCCATCGCCATCCGCTGGGCGGCCAGCGCCTTCTTGCCGAGCGGTTTCCCGCCGGGCGGTTTGGCGGCCTGCTGCTTCTCCACCTTCTGTTCAAGCCTGGCGAGCTCTTCCTGGAACTGGCGGAAGTCGTATTTCTGGGAAGTCATGAACTTGGAGACGTCGTCATTGGGTGGGGCGATTTTCGCACGTCCGCTTCCCACGGCGCCCACGACCCGCCGGCCAGCGTCCGGGCCAGCGGGATGGCGACGAAGCCGTCCTGACGACTCAGCCTGCGGCGTGCCGTCGGCGGCGGTCCAGAATGCTGTTGAGAGCGTGGTCCTGCGAATCCCGCGCGGCGCTGTAAGCTTCGGAGAACAGGGCGGAAAAGCGCTGCGCGGTGGCGGCCGGCGGCATTTCCGCGACTGCCTGCGTCACCGCATGAGGCGGGGCTGTCGGCGCTTGTGGCGACTGATCGCCTCGACCGGCCAGGGATTCGCGGCAGCTCGCATAGCGCCGCCGCAACTGTTCGGCCAGAAACTGCTGGGTACGACCCGGGGTGGGGACTTCGCTACATTCATCCATGGCGACTTCTCGAAAGCGGGCAACGGGGATTGCCGCACAGGCAAAGCAGCATCTGTGCCAATTTGAGAATCTGTGATGCAGTTCACGGTTTTAGACGAAGCTTTTGCGCTAGATCGCCTGATCCACAAGGAAAATCGAGTGGCCACGATGCACCCGGGCCAGGCTTCACGCAAGCGGATACGGCGCCACGACAGTCCCCGGAAGATCCGCAACACGTCACGGAGTGACCCAAAAGGGTTGAGCGTCGCCGTCAGTGCCGCGCACGGTGGGCAAGCGGAAGCGCACGTTTCCGGCAGGCAAACAAAAGCCGCAACGAGTGCGGCTTCTGCGAGTGCTGACAAACATGGTGGCCGGGGACGGAATCGAACCGCCGACACGGGGATTTTCAATCCCCTGCTCTACCAACTGAGCTACCCGGCCGGGAACCTGGCGATCAAGCAGAACCGGCAAGGTCGCTGTTGATGCGTGGAGCCGCGCATTAGACCGAAAGCGCGGCGTTTCGTCAAGACTCGGTGGGCGGCGGGCTGAAGCCGGCGGCCTGGTCGACGTCGCCGCCGAACAGGAATTTCTCCATCTGTTCGCCGAGGTACTTGCGCGATTTCGGATCGAGCGGATTGAGCCGGTACTCGTTGATCAGGGTGGTCTGGTGGGCCAGCCACTGTTGCCAGGCGGATTTGGAAATCTCGGTGTAGATGCGCTGGCCGAGCGGGCCGGGCCAGGGGGCGAAGTCGAGGCCTTCGGCGTCGACGTGGAGTTTGCTGCAGTGGATGGTGCGGCTCATGGGGTCATTCCTGTTGCGGCCCTCGGGGGCTGGCGGATCAGTTGGTGCGCAAGCTTGCGGCAGGCGTTCGGCCGGCGTCGCTGATCTGCAGCAAGAGACTGCGTACCGGCGCGGGCAGGCCAAGCGCATCGAGTTCGTCGACGCCGCACCAGCGCCAGTGCGGATTATCGGCGACGCCGCGTGCGGCTGTCGCGCGATCGAACAGCAGCGGTTCGATCGCCAGCCGATAGTGGCTGAAGACGTGGGTGAACGGGGCCAGCGCCTGCGCGTCATCGATGTGCGCGTATTGCCGCGCCACTCGCCAGGCTTCGTTCGGGTCGCTCGCCTCGGGCAGGCTCCACAGGCCCGACCACACGCCTTGCGGGCCCCTCCGTTCCAGCAACACGCGATGGCTTGCGTCGCGCAGGATCAGCATCACGGTGGCGCGGGTCGGGATCGATCGGGCCGGCTTGCGGCCGGGCAGGGCGGCGGTGAGGTCGTCGCGGTGCGCGATGCAATCCGTGGCCAGCGGGCAGGCATCGCAGCGCGGGCGCGCACGGGTGCAGACCGTCGCGCCGAGATCCATGATCGCCTGGGTGTAGTCGGCGACGCGGGTGCCCGGGGTGTGTGCTTCGGCGTGTTGCCACAGCTGCTTTTCCACCGCGCTTTCGCCGGGGTGGCCGTGGATGCCGTGGTAGCGCGCCAGCACGCGCTTGACGTTGCCGTCGAGGATGGGAAAACGCAGGCCGTGCGCCTGCGCCAGGATCGCCCCGGCAGTGGAGCGGCCGATGCCGGGCAGCGCGTTCAATGCGTCGAAGTCGCGCGGCAGTTCGCCGCCGTGCCGTTCGACGCAGAGTTGCGCGGCGCGGTGCAGGAAGCGCGCCCGGCGGTAGTAGCCGAGCCCCGACCACAG
Organism: Rhodanobacter sp. IGA1.0; assembly: GCF_040208325.1. NCBI lineage: Bacteria > Pseudomonadati > Pseudomonadota > Gammaproteobacteria > Lysobacterales > Rhodanobacteraceae > Rhodanobacter > Rhodanobacter sp. IGA1.0. The sequence continues at coordinate 2,723,363 of NZ_CP157948.1, read as the reverse complement.
CGCCAGCACGGTGTCTTCGTGGGCGGCAGCCAGTGCTTCCAGCGTGGGCAGCGCGCCGACGAAACGATCGAAGTAACCGACCACGGTGGCGACCTGGGTCTGCTGCAGCATCACTTCGGACAACCACACGCGGTAGGCGTCGCGCTGGCCGTTGTCGAGCGCCTGCTGCCACGGCAGGTCCTTGCGGCCGTGCCGGTCGAACCAGCGCAGCAACCGGTTCGCGAATGAATCGCTCATGGCTTCTTGCCGGCCGCCGGTTTCGAGGCGGGTGCCGCCACCGTGCCGGCCGCTGCGGGCGCATCGATGCCGGCCTGGACGGTGAGGCCTTCGATGCTGATGCCGGCCATCTCCAGGCTGGCGATTTCGGCGTGGCCGCTGCCCGGCGGCACGCTCAATTGCGGCCCCCGCGGATCGCCAAGCCCGTTCCACCAGCGCGCCAGCGCCAGTGGCGGCAGTTTCAGATCCGCATGATTGGCAGGGCCGTCCAGCTTCAGCGCCAGCAGCAGCGGGTTGCTCTGGTCGGCGGGCGTCAGTCGCAGCGAGATGTCGTACTGGCCGGCGTTGGCCTGCTCGAGCTTGCCGCTGAGGCTGGCCTCGGCATCGGCGGCGCCATGCCAGTACGCATTGCCGGTGAGGGCGAGTTTCACCGTGCTGCCCTGGGTCAGGTGCAAGGTGATGTCCTGCAGTTGCAGCGCATTGCCTTCGATGCGTGGGGTCGCCGACAGGCGCAGTTGCACCGGCGTGCCCGCCGCCGTGACGGCCGAAAGCGCCAGCGGAAATGGCTGGCCGGTCACCAGGCTGCCGGCCTGCAGCGAGACGCTGCCCAGCAGCACTTCATTGCCCCGCACCACGCTGCCGTGGCTGATGCTGACGCCGGTATCGATGCGCGGGATGTTGGGGGGCGCGCCCTCGGGTTTGGCGGGCAGCGCGGCCAGCCAGTCCTGCAGCGCATCCAGATCGACCCGTGGCGAATCGATCTCCAGCTGCGAAATCACCGTGGGGCCGCCGAACAGGGTGTGCCATGGCAGGGCCAGTTGGCCGTGTGCGGCCAGCAGGATCGGCGCAGTGGCGCCGGCCGCATTCAGGGTGATGCCATCGAGCTGCAGGGCCGGGCGTGGAAACAGGGTCGGGCTGGCGGGGCTGGCCAGGCTCAGTTCCAGTCCGGCCGCGCGCGCCTGGGTCTGCAGCATCCGGGTGAAGCGTTCCGGCTGCAGCAACAGGTAGACGGCGATCACCGCGGCCAGCACCAGCGCCAGCACCAGGCCGCCAAGCACCAGCAGGGTCAATCGCAGTCGGCGCGACATCCGCTCAGCTCCGTCGTCGCGGTTCAGTCATGCGTCGGCACCTCGCCGAGGCTGGCCGGAAGCAGGCCATCGACGAAAGCCTCCGCATCGAAACTGCGCAGGTCGGTGGCGGTTTCACCCAGGCCCACGTAGCGGATCGGCAGGCCGAACTCGCGCGCCAGGGCGAACACCACGCCGCCCTTGGCGGTGCCGTCGAGCTTGGTCACGACCAGGCCGGTCACGCCGACGATCTGGCGGAACTGCCGCACCTGATTGACGGCGTTCTGTCCGGTAGTGCCGTCGATCACCATCAGCACCTCGTGCGGCGCATCGGCGTCGAGCTTCTTCAGCACGCGGGCGATCTTGCCCAGTTCGTCCATCAGGCCGCCCTGGGTGTGCAGGCGGCCGGCGGTGTCGGCGACCAGTACGTCGGCGCCGCGCGAACGCGCCGCCTGCAAGGCATCGAAGATCACGCTGGCCGAATCGGCATCCTGGCCCTGCGAGATCACCGGCACCTGGTTGCGTTCGCCCCAGGTCTTCAGCTGCTCGACCGCGGCGGCGCGGAAGGTGTCGCCGGCGGCCAGCATCACCGCGCGACCCTCGTCGCGCCAGCGGCGGGCCAGCTTGCCAATGGTGGTGGTCTTGCCGGCACCGTTGATGCCCACCACCAGCACCACGAACGGTTTGCGATGCGCCACGTCCAGCGGCTGCGCTACCGGCTTGAGCAGGGCGACCAGCGACTGGCGCAGGGCGGCCAGCAGCGCGGGGGAGTCGGCGAACTCGCGCTTGTGCATGCGCTTGCGCAGGTTCTCGACCAGGTCAGTGCTGGCCTCGATGCCGACGTCGGCGGTGATCAGGGTGGTTTCCAGCTCGTCCAGCAGGTCGTCGTCGAGCTTCGGATGGCGCACGAACAGCGAACCCAGGCTGCGCGAGAACACGCTGCCGGCCAGGCGTTCGCGCCAGCTGCGTCTGGCCGGCGCGGCGGCCGGCTCATCGGCGGCGGGTGCCGGGACCTGGAAGCGTTCGTGGTCGGTGGCGTGGTCGGCGGGCGAGGGCGTCTCGGCCAGTGCCTCGCGCAGGACGGGGGCGTCGCTGGTCTGCGCGACGGCAGCGTCGACCGGCGGCGTGGTGGCCGGCGCTTCCGCGTCCTTGTCGGCGGGCTTTTTCTTCCAGAACTTGAGCATTGCGGGCGTGATTCAAAGACAATGGGCGGCATGCTAACACTCCAACCTGTACTGGCCGCTGAGGGACGGCGCGCCATCGTGGCAAGCGCATGAACGGGTCACGCAAGGCCGGCCCGGGGCGGGTGCGGATCATCGGCGGCAGCCTGCGCAATTCGCGGCTGGAGGTGCCGGATCTGCCCGGGCTGCGGCCCACCGCCGAGCGCGTGCGCGAGACCCTGTTCAACTGGCTGGCGCCGGTCATCGAGGGCATGGACTGCCTGGATCTGTGCGCGGGCACCGGCGCGCTGGGGATCGAGGCGTTCTCGCGCGGCGCCGCGTCGGTGCAGTTCGTCGAACGCGATGCCCGCGCGGCGCAGGCACTGCGGGCAAACCTGGTGCGGCTGAAGGCGGACCAGGCTCGGGTGAACGTCACCGACGCCGGCAGCTTCCTGCAGCAGGCTGGCCGGGCCCACGACCTGGTTTTCCTCGACCCGCCGTTCGCGCTGGACCTGTGGGAGGGTCTGGCCAGGCAACTGGAACGGGGCGGCTGGCTGGCCGCGCGCGCATGGATCTACGTGGAATCGCCCCGCGCCGTGGTGCCCGACCTGCCGCCGAACTGGCAATTGCACCGCGAAGGCCATGCCGGTGAGGTGCGTTTTGCGCTCTATCGGCGTGCGCTTCCGTTAAGCTAGGGCTCACAACCACTGCCACTTTCCCTCTCGTGAGCAAATCCATCGGCAATCCCCGCCTGGCCGTGTATCCGGGCACCTTCGATCCGATCACCAACGGTCATACCGATCTGGTGGCCCGTGCCGCGGCGCTGTTCGATCGCGTGGTGGTGGCGGTGGCCGACAGCTCCAGCAAGGGGCCGGCCTTCAGCATCGGCGAACGGATCACCCTGGCGCGGATGGCGCTGGCCGACCTGCCCAACGTGGAAGTGCGCGGTTTCGATTGCCTGCTGGCCACCTTCGTGGAGCAGATTGGCGCCGGCGTGATCATCCGCGGCCTGCGCGCGGTGTCGGATTTCGAATACGAGTTCCAGCTGGCCAGCATGAACCGGCACCTGATTCCCCAGGCCGAGACGTTGTTCCTGACGCCGGCCGAGCAATACAGTTTCATTTCCTCCTCGCTGGTACGCGAAATCGGCCGCCTCGGCGGGGACATTTCCGGTTTCGTGCATCCGGCGGTACAACAGGCCATGCGGCAGCGCTGGCAGAAGAGCCGCGCCGGCTCCAACAAGCAACCCGAAACAGAAGGTGATAACCATGCGTAAGTTCGCTCTCATTGCTGCCCTCGCGCTGACCGCCAGCCTGGCCCTGAGCGCCTGCGGCAAGCACGAAGAAGCCCAGCAGGCCGACCAGCAGACCAGCCAGCAGGCGACCAAGCCGACCGATCCGAACGACACCAAGGCGTGGAATGCCTATCTCGGCCAGATCGTGCAGAACAACATGCAGGGCATGAAGGCGGATCGTCCGTACCCGTATCTGGTGCCGGCCGGCGATTCCGAGGAAGCCGTGGCCGGTCGCGGCCGCCAGCTGTCGAACGTGCAGGACACCGTCGCTCGCGGCGTGCTGCCGGGCAACATGCTGGTGTTCGCCGGCCCCGATTCGGCCAAGACTGCCGACCTGGTGATCGCGGCGTTCAAGGATGCCAAGCCCGGTTCGTTCAAGGACGTGATCGTGCTGTTCATCGGTGACACCGCCGACCAGCAGCGCGTCGACGACGTGCTGAAGCCGACCGGCGCCACGGTCCGTTTCGTCGCGATGTAAGCACGACCGCCGCGCCGGTTTCCGGCGCGGCGGGATGAACCGTCGCCCCGCGACCTGCGCGGGCGCCGGGTGACTGCCCGCCGTGATTGCACCGGCGGCCCGGACGCCCTCCACGGCGTCGCAACCCGGCCTGTCATATCCAGCCATGTCCCTGAAAATTCTCGACACCTGCGTCAATTGCGACGTCTGCGAGCCGGCTTGCCCGAACAAGGCGATCTCGCTGGGCGAAGAGTTCTACGTGATCGATCCGGCGCTGTGCACCGAGTGCGTGGGCCATCACGATGAACCGCAGTGCGTGGTGGTGTGCCCGGTCGAATGCATCATCAGCGACCCGGATCACGTCGAATCACCGCAGCAACTCGAACTGAAATACCGACACCTGATGGCCAGGGAGTCCGCGGCATGAGCCTGTCGATGAACTGGCGGGCGGCGGCGCTGTGCCTGCTGCTGGTCGCTGGCGGCGCGTTCGCTGCCGACGGCGCACCGGCAAAGGCCGCGAGCGGCCACGCCTCGACCCGGGCACCGGGACACGCGGCGATCGCCAGCGCGAATTTCCACGCCACCGAGGCGGGCCTCGAAGTGCTGGCCAGGGGCGGCAATGCGTTCGACGCCGCCGTGGCGGTGGTAGCCACGCTGTCGATCGTGGAGCCGGAAAGCTCCGGCATCGGCGGCGGCTTCATGGCGGTGCTGCACCGGGCCAGCGATGGCCACGAGGTTTTCATCGACGCGCGCGAAACCGCGCCGGCGGCGGTGGATGCGCAGGACTACCTCAACCCCGACGGCAGCCCCGATCGCGACACCGCGCTGAAGGGGCCGCTGTCGGCCGGCATCCCGGGCGAGCCGGCCGGACTGGTGCTGATCGCGAAGCGTTACGGAAGGCTGCCGCTGGCGCAGTCGCTGGCGCCGGCCATCCGCATCGCGCGCGAGGGTTTCGAGCCGGACGAGCGCCTGCGCGAAGCCATCGCCGGCATGCAGGAGGACCTGCAGCGCTGGCCCGCGTCGGCCGCAAAATACCTGCCGGGCGGCAAGCCGCCGGCAGCGGGCGTGATCTGGAAGGACCCGGACCAGGCGCGCACGCTGGAGCTGATCGCCAGCCACGGCGACCAGGGTTTCTATCACGGCGAGACGGCGCGGAAACTGGTCGCCGCGGTGCGCGCGGCCGGCGGCAACTGGACGCTGGCGGACCTGGCCAGCTACCGGGCGAAGGAGCGCACGCCGATCACCGTCGACTACCGCGGCTACCGGATCGTCACCGCGCCGCCGCCCTCGTCCGGTGGCGTGGCGATCGCCGAGATCCTCAACATCCTGTCCGGTTACGACCTGACGAAAATGGACGCCGCCACGCGCACGCACTACATCATCGAGGCGATGCGCCGTGCCTTCCGCGACCACAACGACTACCTGGGCGACCCGGATTTCGTGAAGATGCCGCTGGACATGCTGCTGTCGCCGTTCTACGCCGACGGCCTGCGCCAGAGCATCCTGCCGGACAAGGCCACGCCATCGTCGATGCTGCCCCGCGCCGAGGCGGCCGAGCCGGGCATGCACACCACCCATTTCTCGATCATCGACGCCGACGGCAACATGGCGGCGGTGACCTCCACGGTGAACTACACGATGGGTTCGAGCTTTGTCGCCGACGGCACCGGCGTGCTGCTCAACGACGAGATGGACGACTTCGCGCTGGTGCCGGACAAGCCGAACGTCTATGGCCTGCTGGGCAGCAAGGCGAATGCGCCGGTCGGCGGCAAGCGCATGCTGTCGTCGATGTCGCCCAGCCTCGTGATCGGCGCGGACCGCACCGCGGTGATCGGCTCGCCGGGCGGCTCCACCATCATCACCCAGGTGCTCGAAGGCATCCTGCACTTCATCGATGGCGAGAGCGCGCAGCAGATCGCCGCGCACAAGCGCTTCCATCACCAGTACCTGCCGGACGTGGTGAATGTCGAGGCGGGCGTGTTCGATGCCGCGACCAGCGATGCGCTGACGAAGATGGGCTACACACTGAAGCCCCGCGAAGCCTGGGGTTTCATGAACGTGGTGACCTGGGACCGCAAGACCAACCAACTCGACGCCGCCAGCGATCCGCGCCGGCCGTCGGGACTGGGCAAGGTGCAGTGAAACGACATGCAAGACCGCCGGATTCGCTACTTTCCCCGAATGCTGCATGATGCGGTCATGGCGGCGGGCATTTTGCCGCTGGGCACGATCGGAGCAGGTTGATGGATTTGCGCAAGGGGATTTCGCTGCGTGCGCTGGCGTTGAACGTCGTCGGCGCGCTGCTGGTGTTCGCGGGCATCGGACTGATGGCGACCACCGCGCGTGGCCTGCAGGATTACCGGGCCGCCGCCAGCGCACATGGCGGCGAGGTGATCGACCTGGGCGAGAACGCGCGGCCGGAAGCGGGCCAGCACGGCACCATGGCCCGCCTGGTCGGCACGCCGCGGGTGGTCGAGGCGCCGCATGACCCGGACTTCAACTTGCGGGTGAGCACGCCGGTGCTGGTGCGTCACGTGGAGATGTTCCAGTGGCGCGAGATCCGGGTGGGCGACAGCGTGCACTACGAGCTGGACTGGGTCGATCACCTGCTCGATGCAGGTCATTTCGTCGAGCCGAAGGGACACGCGAACCCGGTCGGCTTTCCGATCGAGGGCAAGCAGTTCGATGCCGGGCTGGTGCAACTGGGCGGATTCAAGCTGGACCCGGTGCTGCTGCACGCGATGCCCGGAACCGTCCAGGTGACCCCCGATGCCGCCGGGCTGCCGGAGAATCTCGCGGCCAGCTTCTCGCGTTACCAGAACTACCTGGTCACCAGTGCACACCCCGGCGATCCGCGGCTCGGCGACGTGCGGGTGAGCTGGAACGAGGTGCCGCTGCAGCAGCTGACCGTGGTCGGGCGCATCGATGGCGACCGGCTGGAGGCGGCTGCCGACGCAGCCGACGGCAAGGGTTACGTGGTGCAGCTGGGCGACGTGCCGGTACTGGACATCTTTCCGGACCTGCCGGTGCCGCCGGAGTTCGTCTGGACCTGGCGGATCCTTTCCGTGCTGCTGGCGTCGCTGGGTGCGTTCGCCCTGTTGTCGGCCCATCGCGAGCAGCGCGATCCGCTGCTGGCGCTGAGCCTGGGCGTGCTGGTGGTCGGCGTGGTGGCCGCCGTGCTCTGGCTGGGCGACACGCAGGTCATGGGCGGCTGGCTGGCGGTGTCGCTGGTGGGCCTGGGCATCGCGGTCTGGCGTTTGCGCGGGCCGCTGTTGGGGGCGGGGCGCGACTGAAGGTTGCCGCTCAGAGCCTGTGAAGAAAACCACTCCCGTGGTTTTCTTCTATCGCGAGTCCGGTACATGCCCGGACTCGCTCACGCGGATCAGGCACTGGCGTGCCCGATCCGCGGTCGGCCGTCCTTGGCCGACCTGAGAGGTTGAAAAACGCCAACCTCTCAGCCTCCTGCAGCTGCGGGCCGCCCGCCGTGTTCGATGAACCACAGCCCCGCGAACAGCTTGGGATCGATGGAATAGCCTTCCGCGGCGCGGGCAAACAGCCACGCGCCCGCTTCGCTGCGCGGCACCTCGTGCACCACGATGTTCTCGCTCTCGTCGCCGCCACCGGGGCCGACCTTCTGCAGGTGCCAGGCGCGGGCGAACGCGATCATCTCGGTGCTCATGCCCGAGGACGACGGCCCCTGGTGGATGAATTCCACCCGTTCGCAGCGATAGCCGGTTTCTTCCTCCAGCTCGCGCTGCGCCGCCAGCAGGATGTCCTCGTCGTCCTGGCCGGGCAGGTCGCCGACTAGTCCCGCCGGCATCTCGATGGTGTTCTGCAGGATCGATACGCGGTACTGCTCGACGAACAGCACCTTGTCCTCGGGCGTCACGGCCAGGATGATCACCGCGCCGCCGGGGTTGTTGCGCTCGGCATACTCCCAGCGGCCGCGCTTGCGCAGGCTCAGCCAGCGACCTTCGTAGAGGGTTTCCACCGGCGCGCTGGCGTCGGCGGGGATGCGGTCGGCAGGGTGGGTCATCAGTCGCGGCGCCATGCTGGAAGCTTGCGCCATGTTGGCGGTTCGGCGCCGGATCGACAACCGCCTGCCGGTTCGCGACCGGCCGCTACAGCCAGCGTGCGCGCTTCAGCCCCACGTAGATGCCGCCCACGATGCAGCCCATCAGCACGATCATTGCCGGATACGCCCACGGTCGGCTGAGTTCGGGCATGTGGGTGAAGTTCATGCCGTACCAGCTGGTGAGCAGGGTGGGTGCGGCGAGCATCGCGGCCCAGCCGGCGAGCTTCTTCATCACTTCGTTCTGGCGCAGGCTGACCAGCGACAGGTTGACGTTGATCGCCGCGGTGAGCATTTCGCGCATCGCGCTGATCGCCTCGTTGACGCGAAAGGCATGGTCGTAGACGTCGCGGAAATAGGCGCGCAGTTCCTCGGGGATCAGGTTCGGGTACAGCCGGATCAGCTGCTGCACGATGTCCTGCAGCGGCGCCACCGCCAGCCGCAGCGTCATCAGGTCGCGCTGCATGTCGTACAGGCGGCGGATCGTGCTGCTCTTGAAGGTCTCGCCGAAGATGTCGTGCTCCAGCTGCTGCACCTCTTCGCGGAAGTCGCGCACGATCGGCAGCAGGTTGTCGACGATGAAGTCGAGCACGCCGTAGAGTCCGTAGCTGGGGCCGTTGGCCAGCAGCTCGGGGGTGTGTTCACAGGTGCGCCGGGCCGGCGCGTACGACAGCGAGGCGCCGTGGCGCACGGTGACCAGGTAACGCGGGCCGAAGAAGATGTGCGTTTCGCCGAACGCCAGCTGGCCATCGATCAGCTGGGCGGTCTGCACCACCAGGAACAGCGAGTCGCCATAGGCTTCGATCTTGGTGCGCTGGTGCGCGGCGTGGGCGTCTTCGATGGCCAGGTCGTGCAGGCCGAATTCGTCCTGGATCTTCAGCAGCAGGGCTTCGTCCGGTTCGTGCAGGCCGACCCAGACGAAGGTGTCCGGTTCGGCCAGTACATCGCTGATCGCATCCAGCGTGACGTCGCCGATGCGGCTGCCGTCCTGGCGATAGGCGATGCAGTTCACCACCATGGGCTGGTCGGTGCGCGCCACGGAGTCTGCTGGAGGCGAAATCGGATTCATGCCGTGCATGATGCCCCCCGTCCGCGGGCGGGGCAACGCGGATCAGCGGCGGTGGCGCAGGCTCCAGGCCAGGGCGAGCCAGACCGGCAGCGCAAACAGCAGCCACGGCTGGTTCTGCTGCACGGTACCGGGCAGCAGGTGCAGCAGCACCGCGACCATGCAGGCCAGCAACTGGATCGCGATCACGCCATCGATGAAGCGCGAGGCTGCCAGGCCGCGGCGCGCGCGCCACAGCGTCGGCAGCAACAGGAAGGCCAGCGGATTGAACAGCAGCAGGTTGGCGTTGGCCCAGGCCGAGTGATGGCTGGTCAGCGTCCACAGCGCCAGCAGCACGATGCCGACCAGGCCCGCGGCAACGAGGTAGATCGTGCCGAGCAGGGCGTAGCCGGTGGGCCAGTGGCGACGGCCCAGCACCAGCAGCGCCGCCAGCAACAGCCCGGCCAGCGCCAGGGGCAGGCGCAGGTCGGGCGGCACGGTCGGTGGCACGTCGAGCCGGTTTGCCGAAACCAGTTGCTCGCCGATCACCAGCGGACGCAGGCCGCCGTGGCCGTCGTCCACCTTCACTTCGCGCAGTTGCGACTGCAGCACTTCGGGCAGGAAGCTTTCCCGCCATGCATCGAGCGGCTGGTCCGCATACGGCCCGAGGCCGAGGTCCAGCACCAGCATCAGCCATGGCTGGCCGCTCATCAGGCGATCGGTCTGCTGGCGGTAAGTCATGCCGCCGGCGCGTGCTTTCATCTGCGTGGCCAAGATGCCGCCGAGCGCCTGGTTCAGCGCATCGCGGACGCGGGTAGTGCAGTTGTCCGCGTAGTAGTCGTAGTTGTAGCCCGCGTTCTCCGGGCGCAGGTTCCACAACAGGAAGTCGCGCAGCGCGGCGGCCTGGTTCGCATCGAGCGCCAGCGGCTGGCGAGTGATCAAGCGGCCGGCCTCGACGTAATAGCTTTCGTCCAGGCTGGTCGGCGCCGCATCCATCAGATAGTGCATGCGGCCGCGGGCGAAGTTGAGGAAAAAGTTCGCCTCGTTGAAGTCGAACACGCCGTAGTTGAAGCTGACCGCTTCGCCGGAGACCGTGTCGCGCACTTCGATGGCATCGTGGCCGAAGCGCTCCCAGTAGGTTTCACCCGGGCCGTAGGTGACCAGTGACACTTCTAGGTTCGCTCCCGGCGCGTTGGCCACGCTGGCGTGCGCCGGCGCGATGGCCAGCCACAGGGCGAAGAGCAGGAACGCGAGACCGGTTTGTCGCATGGGTTCAACCTTGTCGTGGTGCTGCGGGAACGGGCCCGGTGATCCGGCCCCGCGCAGCGGGCGTGAGGGAGTCTACCGGCGCACCACGCGGAAGCCCTGCACCCGTCGATCGTCAGCCTCGGTAACGTGGAACAGGTAGTCGCCGATGCTGACTTCCTCGCCGACCTCGGGCAGGTGGCCGAACTCGGAGGTGACCATGCCGCCCACGGTGTCGTACTCCTCGTCGGAGAAGTCGGCGCCGGTCTGTTCGTTGAAATCCTCGATCGGCGTCAACGCGCTGACCAGCCAGTCGCCGCCGGGCTGCACGTGCATCAGCTCGGGTTCCTCCTCGTCGTCGTGCTCGTCGTCGATCTCGCCGACGATCTGCTCGAGCACGTCCTCGATGGTGACCAGTCCGGCGACGCCGCCGTATTCGTTGACCACCAGCGCCATGTGGTTGCGGGTCAGGCGGAATTCTTCCAGCAACACGTTCAGCCGCATCGACTCGGGGATCAGCACGGCCGGGCGCAGGATCGCGCGGATGTCGAAGTGTTCGGCGGCGCCGAAATACTTCAACAGGTCCTTGGCCAGCAGGATGCCGAGGATTTCGTCCTTGTCCTCGCCGTGCACCGGGAAACGCGAGTGGCCGGATTCGACCACGGCGGCGAGGATGTCGGGCAGCGGTGACTCGGCCGCCAGCATCACGATCTGTGCCCGCGGCACCATCACGTCGTCAACGCTGAGTTCGGTGACCTTGATCGCACCCTCGACCATGGTGAGGGTGTTCACGGACAGCAGTCCGTTGGTCTGGGCGGAGCGCAATTCCTCGATCAGTTCGTCGCGGTTGCGTGGCTCGCCGGAAAACATGTGGCCCAGTCGATCCCACCAGGTTCGGTGGGCCGGGCCGCTGGTACTGCCGGGGTCGTCGCTCATCACTCGTTGGGATTCTGCCCGGAAACGGGCGGAAGCCCGATTCTAGCGGAAAAGTCGCGATGGTTCAGGGTACCAGCGCGCCGTTGCCCCTTCCCCTGCGCACATGGGAGGTTGGCGACCGGAAGGAGTCCTTCAGGTGAGGGGGTTGCTCCGGGGGGGGGGCGGTGAAGATCAACAGCGAACCCCGCCCCGGCCCTCCCCTGCTTTGCAGGTGAGGGAGCAAGCACGTCAGGCGTAGGGGTCGGCAATGCCGAGGCCGGCCAGGATGCGGGTTTCCAGCGCTTCCATCGCCTCGGCTTCGGCGTCCACGAGATGGTCGTAGCCGAGCAGATGCAGCACGCCGTGGACGGTGAGATGGGCCCAGTGGTCGCGCGGTGCCTTGCCCTGTTCGGCGGCCTCGCGCAGCACCACCGGCGCGCAGATCGCCAGGTCGCCGATCAGAGGCAGGTTCATGCCGGGCGGCAACTCGGCGGGGAACGACAGCACGTTGGTGGCGTAATCCTTGCCGCGGTAGTCGCGGTTGAGCGCGCGGCCCTCGTCGGCGTCGACGATGCGGATCGCCAGCTCGACGCTCTTCCGGCGTCTGGCGCCGCGCAGCGCCGCCTCCACCCAGCGGCGGAAACTGGCCGACGCGGGCAAGCCGGCGCGCGGCACGGCGTAGCCGACGGCGAGGATCACCGGCGCGCTCATTCGCCGCCCTCGTCCTTCTGCTCGAACGCCTCGTACGCCCGCACGATCTTGGCCACCAGCGGATGGCGCACCACGTCGCGCGAGGTGAAGAAGGTGAAGCTGATGCCGTTCACGCCCCGCAAGACCTCGATGGCCTGGCGCAGGCCCGAGCGCGTGCTGCGCGGCAGGTCGACCTGGGTGACGTCGCCGGTGATCACCGCCACCGTGCCGAAGCCGATGCGCGTCAGGAACATCTTCATCTGCTCGACCGTGGTGTTCTGCGCTTCGTCGAGGATCACGTAGGAATCGTTCAAGGTGCGCCCGCGCATGTAGGCCAGCGGCGCGATCTCGATCACGTTGCGCTCGATCAGCTTGGCCACCTTCTCGAAGCCGAGCATCTCGTACAGCGCGTCGTACAGCGGGCGCAGGTAGGGATCGACCTTCTGCGACAGATCGCCGGGCAGGAAGCCCAGCTTCTCGCCGGCCTCCACCGCCGGGCGCACCAGGATCAGCCGCTGCACCCGGTTCGCCTCCAGCGCTTCGACCGCGCTGGCCACGGCCAGATAAGTCTTGCCGGTGCCGGCCGGGCCCACGCCGAAGTTGATGTCGTGGCTGGCGATCGCGTGCAGGTAGCGCGCCTGGTTCGGTCCGCGGCCCTTGATCACGCCGCGCTTGACCTTGATCACCACTTCCTGCGCTTCCCCGGCGTCCGCTTCGGCGATCGCGTCGACGCCGGATTCGGCCAGGTGCAGGTTGATCTTCGCGCCGGTCAGCGCCTCGTCTTCGGTGCTGGCATACAGCGCACGCAGCACTTTTTCGGTGGCCTTGGCGGGGGCGTCCGCGCCGAGCACCTGAAAGATGCTGCCGCGGTGGTTGATCTCCACGCCGAGGCGCAGTTCGATCTGGCGCAGGTGCTCGTCGAACGGCCCGCACAGGTTGGCGAGGCGGGCGTTGTCTTCGGGGTCGAGGGTGAAGTCGCGCTGGTTGAGTTCGCTCATAGGGGCGCGAGAGTAGCGCGCCGCTGCCGGAAGGGCCATTGCCGAAAGCCCGCATGACCAGCAATTTGCAAATAATTAATTGATGAATTAATTTGCGCGCATGACCACCTCGAACAAGCGCGCAAAAGCGGGTCGCCGTGCCGGGCGACCCAGCGGCGACGACCAGGACTTGCGGCGGCGCCTGCTGGATGCGGCGATCGCCCAGTTCGCGCGCACCGGGATCGCCGCCACCTCGCTGCGGGCGATCGCCACCGAGGCAGGCGTCACCCCGGCAATGCTGCATTACTACTTCGGCGACAAGGCGCGACTGCAGCAGGCGGTGATCGACGAGCGCCTGCTGCCGGCGCTGGCGCCGCTGCGCACGCAACTTGAACATGCCGGGGACGATCCGGCCACCCTGGCCGAGGGTTTCGTGCGCGGCATCGGCGAGCTGGTCGCGCAGCATCCCTGGCTGCCGCCGCTGTGGGTCCGCGAGGTGCTGTGCGAAGGCGGCGCGCTGCGCGAAGTGCTGTTCACCCAGGGCGTGCCGGGGGTGCCGCAGCTGCTGGCGCAACGCTTCGCGGCGGCGCAGGCGGATGGACGGCTGAATGCGGCGCTGGACCCGCGCCTGCTGGTCGTCTCGCTGGTCGGATTGACCCTGTTTCCCGCCGCGGGTGCGCCGATCTGGCGACGCGCGTTCGGCGCCGAAGAGCTGGGGGCCGAGGTCATGCCCAGGCACACGCTGGCCTTGCTCGGACACGGTATTGGCGCGGCAGTACCCGGAGAAACCGCATGAAGATCGCCGCTGTGATTTGCCGGTCGCTGGCGGCCGTGCTGCTCGCCATCACCGCCGGTTGCGGCAAACAGCCGCCGCAGGCGCTGGGCACGCTTGAATTCGACCGCATCACGCTGCCCGCGCCCGCCGCCGAACGCATCGTGGCGGTCGACGTGCGCGAGGGCGAGCGGGTCAAGGCGGGCCAGCCGCTGCTGCGACTTGACCCCGCGCATGCCGGTGCCCAGCTCGCGGCCGCCGAAGCCCAGCTGCAACAGCAGCGCGAAATATTGGCCGAGCTCGAAACCGGCCCGCGCAGCGAGGACATCGCCAAGGCGCGGGCGAACCTGGCGGCGGCGCAGGCGCAGGCGCGTGAAGCCGGGGCGTACTACCACCGCCTGCTTCCGCTGAAGGGCCAGAACTACGTGGCCGCGGCCGATCTGGATCGCGCCCGCGCCGCGGCCGGCAACGCCGACGGCCAGGTGGCCGCTGCCGGCGCGGCCCTCGACGAACTGCTGCACGGCACCCGTGCGGAACAGCTCGCGCAGGCGCAGGCGGCAGTCGCGGCGGCGCAAGCGGAGGTCGATGCGCAGCGGGTGCTGCTGGGCAAGCTGGCCATCGTGGCGACGCGCGCCGGACGGATCGACAGCCTGCCGTACAATCTGGGCGACCAGGCGCCGGTGGGCGCGCCGGTGGCGATCCTGCTGGCCGGCGACGCGCCATATGCACGCATCTACGTGCCGGTGCAGCAGCGCGCGGGCATGCATGTCGGCGATGCGATCCGGGTCTTCGTGACCGGCCGCGAACAGCCGTATGCCGGCACGGTGCGGATGATCCGCAGCGAACCCGATTTCACCCCTTATTACGCGCTGATCGGCGACGACGCGGCGCGGCTGAGCTATCTGGCCGAAGTGACGCTGGGTGGGGACGCGGCGGACCTTCCCGCCGGTCTGCCGGTGCGAGTCGAGTTCCACGGGTCCGCAAAGTGACCACCGATGCCGGCAGCGTGGCGATCCGCGCCCGCGGACTGACCAGGCGCTTCGGCAAGCTGGTCGCGGTCGATCACGTCGACCTCGAGGTGCCGGCAAAACGTGTCTATGGCTTCCTCGGCCCGAACGGCTCCGGCAAGTCGACCACGATCCGCATGCTGTGCGGCCTGTTGACGCCGACCGATGGCGAGATCGAGGTACTGGGCTTGAAGATTCCCGCGCAGGCCGACGAGTTGCGTCCGCACATCGGCTACATGACCCAGAAGTTCTCGCTGTTCGAGGACCTCAGCGTGCGCGAGAACCTGGAATTCCTGGCCGCGATCCAGGGCGTGCCGAAGGCGAAGACGAAGGGCCGCATCGACGAACTGATCGGGCAATACCACTTCGGCGACCGACAGCAGCAGCTCGCCGGCAGCATGAGCGGCGGCCAGAAGCAGCGCCTCGCGCTGGCCTGCGCGGTGATCCACGAGCCTGAGCTGCTGTTCCTGGACGAGCCGACCAGCGCGGTCGATCCGGAATCGCGCCGCGACTTCTGGGAGAAGTTGTTCGAGCTGACCGACAACGGCACCACCTTGCTGGTGTCCACTCACCTGATGGACGAGGCCGAGCGCTGCCACCGGCTGGCGATCCTCGATCGCGGCGCGCTGGTCGCCGACGGCACGCCGCGCGAGCTCACCGCCGAGCTGGACGGACGCACCTTCGTCGTCGACACCGCCGACCCGCGCGCGGCTCAGCGCGCGCTGGTCGAACTGCCGGGCGTGCTCGGCGTAGCCCAGGTCGGCAACACCTTGCGCGTGCTGGTCGCGGAAGACATCGGCGACGTGACGCAACGCCTGGACCAGGCACTGGCGACCGCCGGGCCGAAAGCCGACGTGGTGCCGGCGCCACCCAGCCTTGAAGACGTGTTCGTCGCCGCCACGCGCAAGGGCGACGCGCACGGGGAGCGCACTGCATGAACTGGCGCCGGCTGTGGGCGATCGTGATCAAGGAGCTGCGCCAGATGCGCCGCGACCGCGTCACGCTGGCGATGATCATGGCCATTCCGGTGATCCAGCTGGTGTTGTTCGGCTATGCGATCAACACCAACCTGCGCGGGCTGGCCACCGGTGTCGCCGACCAGGCCGACACCGCCGGCTCGCGGGCACTGGTGATGGACATGCTGGCCACCGGCGTGGTCGCGCCGGTCGCGAAAGCGGACACGCCGCAGGAACTGATGGCGATGATCCGTGCCGGCAAAGTCAGCATCGGCATCGTGGTGCCGCCGGATTTCGAGCGCCGCCGCATCGACGGCCGCGCCGTGGCGCAGGTGCTGGTCGACGGCAGCGACACGACGGTGCAGGGCGCCGCCGCGCAGCTCGCGCAGGTGCCGATCGACAGTGCCCGGCCCGATACGCGTGCGCCGCTGACCAGCACGCCGGTGTCCGGGCGGATCAGCGTGGTCGCGTTCTACAACCCGCAGCGCAGCTCGGCAGTCAACATCGTGCCCGGCCTGATCGGGGTGATCCTGACCATGACGATGGTGCTGTTCACCGCCATTGCGATCGTGCGCGAACGCGAGCGCGGCAACATGGAGTTGCTGATCGCCACGCCGCTGACCCGTTCCGAACTGATGGTCGGCAAGGTGCTGCCGTATGTCGCGATCGGGCTGGTGCAGACCAGCGTGATCCTGGCGCTCGGTATATGGCTGTTCGAGGTGCCGATCCGCGGCAGCGTGCTCGACGTGTACCTGGCGTCGAGCCTGCTGATCCTCGCCAACCTCACCCTGGGCCTGCTGATCTCCACCCGCGCGCAGTCGCAGTTCCAGGCGATGCAGATGATGATCTTCGTGTTCCTGCCGTCGATCCTGCTGTCCGGTTTCATGTTTCCGTTCGCGGGCATGCCGCGGGTAGTGCAATGGATCGCCGAGGCGCTGCCGCTGACCCATTTCCTGCGCCTGATCCGCGGCGTGATGCTGCGAGGCGCGGGGCTGTGGGAAATGTGGGGCGACGTGCTCGCGCTGGCCGTGTTCACCGTGGCGATGATGGCGCTGGCGATCCTGCGTTTCCGCAAGCGGCTGGATTGAGCCACTCCGTCGCCGCCGGCTACAGGGCTCGATGCATCACGTAGAGATCGGTGGGGCCGAGCTGCGCGTGACGAAAGGCGCCGGGCACCTGGCCGACGATGCGAAAACCGTGGCGCTGCCACAGCCGCACGGCGCTGGTGTTGCTGGCCACCACGGCATTGAACTGCATCGCGCTGAAGCCGCCCTGGCGCGCCTGTTCCAGCGAGTGTTCGCACAAGGTCGACGCAATGCCCTGCCGGCGTGCCTGCGGCGCCACCATGTAGCTGCCGTTGGCCACGTGGTCACCGGGGCCCATCTGGTTGGGCGCCAGCCGGTAACAGCCCAGCGCCTGGCCGTCGCGTTCGGCCACGAAACAGCGTGCCGGGGGCGTGGTCCACATGGAGCGGGCCTGTTCGAGGGTGATGTCGCGCGGATAGGTGTAGGTGTCCCCGCCGGCGGCGATCATCTGGAAGAACGGCCACACGCGCACGAACTCGTCCGCGCCGATTTCCCGGATCACCAGCCCGCTCATGACGCGAGTGCGGCGACTTCGTCGGCCAGCTTCACCCGCCCGCGCAGCGAGTTGCTCATCGCCTCGGTGATCTCCACCTCGACGAACTGGCCGATCAGGCGCGGATGACCGGGGAAGTTGACGAAGCGCATGTTCTCGGTGCGGCCGGTCAGTTCGCTGGCGTCGCGGGTGCTGGGCTTTTCGACCAGCACGCGCTGCACGGTGCCGACCATCGCCTGGCTGATCGCTTTCGCATTCGCGTTGATCGCGGCTTGCAGACGGGACAGGCGCTCATGCTTTTCACTGGCCGGCGTGTCGTCGGCGAGGTTTGCCGCCGGCGTGCCGGGACGCGAGGAGAAGATGAAGGAGAAGCTCTGGTCGAAGCCGATGTCGTCGATCAGCTTCATGGTCTTGTCGAAATCCTCGGCAGTCTCGCCGGGGAAGCCCACGATGAAATCGGATGACACGCAGATGTCCGGCCGCACCGCGCGCAGCTTGCGGATCTTCTGCTTGAACTCCAGCGCGGTGTAGCCGCGCTTCATCGCGGAGAGGATGCGGTCGGAGCCGGCCTGCACCGGCAGGTGCAGGTAATTCGCCAGCTGCGGCACGTTGGCGTAGGCCTCGATCAGCGAGTCGGAGAACTCCAGCGGATGCGAGGTGGTGAAGCGGATGCGGCCGATGCCGTCGATCCGGGCGATCGCGTGGATCAGCACGGCGAGGTCGGCGATGCCGCCGTCGAAGGTGGCGCCGCGATACGCGTTGACGTTCTGGCCCAGCAGGTTCACTTCGCGCACGCCCTGGGCGGCGAGCTTGGCCACCTCGACGATCACGTCGTCGAATGGACGGCTGAGTTCCTCGCCGCGGGTGTACGGCACCACGCAGTAGCTGCAGTATTTCGAGCAGCCCTCCATGATCGAGACGAAGGCGGTGGGGCCTTCGGCGCGTGGCTCGGGCAGGCGGTCGAACTTCTCGATCTCGGGGAAGCTGATGTCGACCTGCGGCTTGCCGCTGGCGCGCTGCTGCTCGATCAGCTGGGGCAGGCGGTGCAGGGTCTGCGGGCCGAACACCAGGTCGACGTACGGCGCGCGCTTGACGATGGCGTCGCCTTCCTGGCTCGCCACGCAGCCACCGACGCCGATCAGCACCGGCTTGCCGTCCTTCTTGTGCTGCTTCCAGCGGCCGAGCTGGCTGAACACTTTTTCCTGCGCCTTCTCGCGGATCGAGCAGGTGTTGATCAGGATCACGTCCGCCTCGGATTCGTCCTGGGTCAGCTCCATGCCGTGCGACGCCTTCAGCACGTCGGCCATCTTGGCCGAGTCGTACTCGTTCATCTGGCAGCCGTGGGTCTTGATGAACAGTTTCGGAGGCGTCGGGTTGCCGCTCATGACTGGGGATACCGTGGTTCGTGAGGCACGGGGTGCCATCGTGTGAACCGCGCAGTTTACCCGCGCGGGCGCCCGCCTGCCAGTAATTCGCCATGCCGGATCAAGCACTTGCGGCTCGTCGACCGGCGGTCCGATGCCGCTGCCGCAGTTCCGGCCGTGCACCGGCCTGCGGCCCGGAACGCTGCATGGCGCACGAAATCGCCGCTGCGGACTTGGCGCTGGCGGCACATGGCGGCACACTGCGCCCATGTTCGACGTCGCAGGTCACGGGGGAAGCGTCGGTCGACTGTTCCGGGGCTTCCCATTACGCACGATCCTTTGCGGGGTCGCGCTGGCCTGCGGCCCGCTGTGGTGGCTGTCGGCCCGGGCCGGCGTGCTGTATCAGTGTACCGGCGCCAATGGCGAGACGGCGTACAGCAGCAGCAAGGTCGGCTATCACGGTTGCCGCGCGATCAGCAGCTACGCCGCGCCCGCATTCCGGCGCAAGCCGGCGCCGCGTCCGCGGGTGTCGCTGACCGGGGTGTCCTCCGCGGTGACGACCTCGGCCCGCAAACTGGTGGATGGCAGCGTGGAAGCCGCGGCGCTGACCAACGTTCGGGGAACGGTCGAAACCAGCGCGACACCGATCGGCCCTGCACCGGCCGGCAAGGTTTCCCTGGCCGCCGTGCAGGGCTCGGTGGCCACTGGGGCAAGCGCGATCGGCGGCCCCGCCACGGCCGTGCCCGGCCAATGGAGTTACCGCGAGACGCCGGCCCCCGTCGCTGCGTCGGCGGCGACCGGGCCAGCGCCCGACAAGGTGTTGCGTGGTGCGGTCTACCGCATCGTGCGGGCGGATGGCAGCGTGGAATACACCAACCTGCCCCAGGTCGGTGGCGCGCGCGGCCGCGCCGTCACCATGCTGTTCACCTATATCGCCACCTGTGCCGCATGCAACCTGCATTCGACGGTTCGCTGGGGCAGCGTGGCGCTCAACCTGACCGCGTATGCGGACACGATTCGCGCCGCCAGCCTGGAATATGGGGTCGACGAGGCGTTCCTGCGGGCGATCATCCATGCCGAGAGCGCGTTCAATCCACGCGCCTTGTCGATTGCGGGCGCGCAGGGACTGATGCAGCTGATGCCCGGTACGGCGGGCGACATGGGCGTGCTGGACGCGTTCGACAGCGACCAGAACATCCGCGGCGGCGCACGCTATCTCAGCCTGCTGCTGCATGACTTCAACGGCGACGAGCGACTGGCCGCCGCGGCCTACAACGCGGGCCCCGGTGCCGTGCAGCGCTACAGGGGCGTGCCGCCGTATGCGGAGACCCAGGTCTACGTGGAGCGGGTGGGCACCTTGCGCAAGCGCTACGGCGCGGCGATCCACCAGCCGCTGGCTGCGCGGGGGCCGGGCTCCGCGCCCTGAGCCGGCAGGTTCCCGCCGGCTGCCCTCAGTCGCCGGACAGCGCGTTCGTGCCCATCGCGGGTCGTTGCGCCACGGTGGCCTCGGCGTGGAACGGGCTGCCGTTGCGCAAGCCCGAGATCTCGACCTTGCTGCCCGGTTTGAGCGCCGCTTCGGAGCGGCGCAGGCTGGCCGGATCGAGGATGTCCTCGCTGCCGAGGCGCAGCAGGATGTCGCGTGGCTTGATGCCGGCCAGGGCGGCCGGACTGCCCGGATAGACGTTGGTGACCAGCGCGCCGCGGGCTGCCGCCGGCAAGCCGCTGTTGGCCGCGACCGGCACGAAGGCGTAGTCGGCGCCGAGCCAGCCGCGCACCACATGTCCGGTGGCGATGATCTGGTCCAGCACTTTCTTCGCGGTGGTGACCGGTATCGCGAAGCCGATGCCTTCGGCGCCGGCGGCCTTGCCGATCAGCAAGGTATTGATGCCGACCAGCTGGCCCTCGGCGTTGACCAGGGCGCCGCCGGAATTGCCCAGGTTGATGGCCGCGTCGGTCTGGATGAAATCCTCGGCGCTGGAGCTGTTCAACTGGCGGCCGATCGCGCTGACGATGCCCATGGTCACGGTCTGGTTGAGCCCGAGCGGGTTGCCGATCGCCAGCACCACGTCGCCCGGCCGCGGGTCTTCGCTGGCGATCGGGATCACCGGCGGATTGCTGGCGTCGATCTTCAGCACGGCAAGATCGGATTCCTCGTCGGCGCCGACCAGGCGGGCCTGGGCGATGCGGCCGTCATACAGCAGCACCTGGATGTCGGCCGCATGGGCGATCACGTGATTGTTGGTCAGCACGTAACCCTGGGCGTTGACGATCACCCCCGAGCCCAGCGTCTGTTCCCGATGCTGGTAGGTCGTCGGCTGGCCACCGAACAACTGCTGCAGCACCGGGTTGTCGTACATCCGCACGGCCTGCTCGGTGACGATCTTGTTGGCGTAGATGTTGACCACCGAGGGCGCTGCGGCGGCCACCGCGTCGGCGTAGGACACGGGCCCGTTGCCCACGCGGGGCTGGCTGGCCGCCGGCGCGTGCACGGACTCGGTCAGCCCGAAGCGCGCCCGCAGCCGCTCGCCGCTGCCCGGCCAGAACAGGCCGACCACGAAGGCCATGGCCAGTCCGAGAATGGCGAAGCGGGCAATGAACAGGAGCGTGCCGGCGGCATGTTTCATGTCGGAGGATGGGTCCCGGCGATCGTGGCGAGTGGTGTGGCGGCTGGACTTCGCCGTGATGCCGTTTATTGTACGGGGCAGGGCCTGACGCTACACTAACGCGATTTTTGCAGGCACCAAAACGCCTGTGTCTCAATGGCAAGCAATGTAATCCGGAGAGCCTGATGGCGAACGAAGTCGTCGATCATGGCCGCCGCCGTTTCCTGACAGCAACCACTGCGGTGGTTGGTGGTATCGGAATCGTGTCGGCGGCTGTGCCCTTCATCAAGTCGTGGGAACCCAGTGCGCGCGCCAAGGCCGCTGGCGCTCCGGTTACCCAATCGCTGGCCAAGATCGAGGCGGGGCAATTGCTGACCGTATCGTGGCGCAGCCTGCCGGTGTTCGTGCTGAACCGCACGAAAGCCCAGCTGGCGACCCTGCCGATGGTGGACTCGCGCCTGGTCGACCCCAAGTCCGACGGCGCTTCCGCCGACCAGCAGCCGAAGTACGCGCAGAACGAAGCGCGCTCGATCAAGCCCGAATGGCTGGTCATGATCGGCATCTGCACGCATCTGGGCTGCGTCCCCGACTTCGTGCCGGAGATCAAGCCCGAGCCGTTCGATCCGGAGTGGAAGGGCGGTTTCTACTGCCCCTGCCACAAGTCGCGTTACGACCTGGCCGGTCGCGTGTTCCAGGGCGTTCCGGCGCCGAAGAACCTGCCGGTGCCGCCGTATCACTTCATCGATGACAGCACCATCCAGATTGGCGTGGATCCGAAGGAGGCTGGCTAATGGCCAACGTATTCACGAGAGTCGGTGACTGGGTCAACGAACGCGCACCCGGCATGGCGCCGATGTACCGCGCGCACATGACCGAGTACTACGCGCCGAAGAACTTCAACCTCTGGTACTACTTCGGTTCGCTCGCCCTGCTGGTGCTGATCAACCAGATCGTCACCGGCATCTTCCTCACCATGAACTACAACCCGAGTGCGGCGGGAGCCTTCAACTCGGTCGAGTACATCATGCGTGACGTGGAGTGGGGCTGGCTGATCCGCTACATGCACTCCACCGGCGCCTCGCTGTTCTTCGTGGTGGTGTTCCTGCACATGTTCCGCGGCATCATGTACGGCTCGTACAAGAAGCCGCGCGAGCTGGTGTGGCTGCTCGGCATGCTGATCTTCCTGGTGCTGATGGCGGAAGCCTTCATGGGCTACGTGCTGCCGTGGGGCAACATGTCGTTCTGGGGCGCCAAGGTGATCATCTCGCTGTTCGGTACCATTCCCTACATCGGCAACACGCTGGTGGAATGGATCATGGGCGACTTCCTGCCCGCCGACGCCACCTTGAACCGCTTCTTCGCCCTGCACGTGATCGCGCTGCCGATCGTGCTGCTGCTGCTGGTGGTGCTGCACATCGCGGCCCTGCATGAAGTGGGCTCGAACAATCCCGATGGCGTGGAGATCAAGAAGGGTCCCAAGGGCAACCGCTGGGATGCGCTGAAGCCGGCCGACGGCATTCCGTTCCATCCGTACTACACGGTGAAGGACCTGGTTGGCGTGGGCTTCTTCCTGCTGATCGCAGCCTTCATCATCTTCTTCGCGCCGACCTTCGGCGGCTGGTTCCTCGAGCACGACAACTTCATCCCGGCGAACAACCTGGCGACCCCGTCGCACATCAAGCCGGTGTGGTACTTCACCCCGTTCTACGCGATCGTGCGCATGATCCCGTCCTTCCTCGGCTCCGCCGTGTGGGGCGTGCTGGCGATGTTCGGCGCGATCGCGGTGCTGTTCGCGCTGCCCTGGTTCGACCGCGGCAAGGTCAAGTCGATCCGCTACCGCGGCACCGGCTTCAAGGTGGCGCTGGGCCTGTTCGTGGTGTCGTTCATTGCGCTGGGTGCGGTTGGCGCGGGCATCACCGCCGAGGTGATCCCGGTCTGGTTCGGCGATGTCGACGTGACGTTCTGGGAAAACCTGTTCGGCCGCCTGATGACGCTGGTCTACTTCGGCTTCTTCGCATTCCTTTGGGTCTATACACACTTCGGCTGGGAAAAGACCAAGCCGGTTCCGGAACGGGTGACGACGCATGACTAAGCGGCAGCTGCTAATGAAGCGATACATCTTCCCGGTGGCGTTGGCGTTCGGTCTGATCGTCGGCAGCGCCTCGGTGCAGGCGTCGGAAGAGGGCGGCCTGCCGCCCGCCGGCACCAACGTGCAGGACCAGGCTTCGCTGCAGCGCGGCGCCAAGCTGTTCTTCAACTACTGCGTCGGCTGCCACTCGCTCAAGTACATGCGTTACGAGCGGATCGCCAGCGATCTGGGGTTGACCGAAGCCGAAGTGATGGAAAACCTCAATTTCACCGGCGCCAAGTTCGGTGAGCCCGTGGTTTCCCACATGCCGGCGGAGATGGCGGCCAAGTGGTTCGGCAAGGCACCGCCGGATCTCTCGCTGGAAGTGCGCGCCAAGGGTGCGGACTGGGTCAACGCCTACCTCAACTCGTTCTACCTGGACCCGAGCCGTCCGGTCGGCTGGAACAACACGGTATTTCCGAACGCGTCGATGCCGTTCCCGCTGTGGGAATTGCAGGGCCTGCAGACGGCCGTGATGACCGAGGCCAAGCCGGGCGAGGATGCGAAGGTCGAGAAGCTGGTGCTGTCGCAACCGGGCAAGCTGACCCCGGCGCAGTTCCAGCAGGCCAGTCGCGACCTGACCACGTTCCTGGAATATGCCTCCGAACCGGCGGCGCTGGAGCGTCATCATTACGGCATCTGGGTACTGTTGTTCCTGGCGTTCTTCACCTTGCTGGCAGCCATGCTGAAGAAGGAATACTGGAAGGACGTTCACTGAAGCCGGATGGCATCAACCGACTGCGGCGGCCACGAGCCGCCGCAGTCGTCTCACCGATGGGGAAATGCGCATGGTCCCAAGCGCTCGCTCGCGTACCGTATTGACGCTCTACACCACCGCCGATGACGTGCAATGTCACCGCGCCCGGCTGGTTCTTGCCGCCAAGGGGGTCAGCTACGAACGCGTCCTGGTTGATCCGGCACGTCCTCCCGAGGACCTGATCGACCTCAATCCCTACGCCAGCACGCCGACCCTGGTCGATCGCGACCTGACCCTGTTCGATACCTCGGTGGTCTGCGAGTACCTCGACGAGCGCTACCCGCATCCACCGCTGATGCCGATCGATCCGCAGTCGCGGGCGCGGCTGCGCGTGGCGGCCGTGCGCATCGAGAAGGACTGGCTGGTCGAAGTCGACATCATCCGTGCCGGTGGCCGGCCGGCGGACGCGGCGCGCAAGCGCCTGCGCGAGCACCTGCTGGCTTCCGTGCCGCTGTTCAAGGCGGCGAAGTTCTTCCTCAATCCCGAAATGAGCCTGGCCGATTGCCTGGTGGCGCCGGTCATCTGGCGACTGCCGTGGCTGGGCGTGGATCTGGGCAGGGAAGGCAAGCCGCTGATCGATTACGGCGAGCGGTTGTTTCACAGTCAGGGTTTTGCGCGCAGCATGACCGATCAGGAAAAGGCAATGCGGCAGGATCATGAGCAAGAATGAAGTAGTTCCAATGACGTCCAATCGGCCGTATCTGCTGCGGGCGATCTACGACTGGATCAGCGACAACGAACTGACCCCCTACATCCTGGTGGATGCGACGTTTGCCGGCGTGCGGGTGCCGCCGCAGGTGATCAAGAACGGCCAGGTCGTGCTGAATCTGGCGATGCGGGCGGTGGCGAACCTCG
The DNA here is from genome assembly GCF_040208325.1 of Rhodanobacter sp. IGA1.0. Classification (NCBI taxonomy): domain Bacteria; kingdom Pseudomonadati; phylum Pseudomonadota; class Gammaproteobacteria; order Lysobacterales; family Rhodanobacteraceae; genus Rhodanobacter; species Rhodanobacter sp. IGA1.0. The sequence goes on along the minus strand of NZ_CP157948.1, from coordinate 2,698,205 downwards.
ACCTGGGCAATGACTGGATCAGCTTCCAGGCACGTTTCTCCGGCGTCAGCCAGTCGATCCAGATTCCGGTGCTGGCCGTGCTGGCGCTGTACGCCCAGGAGAACGGCCAGGGCATGATGTTCCCCGCCGACGAGGAAGGTGGTGACCCGCCACCGTCCGCTCCCGAGCCGGACGACAGTACGCCGGGCCACGGTGGCGCCGAGGATGCGGGTTCCCGGCCGAAGCGCAGCGCGCCGCATCTGCGGGTGGTGAAGTAGCGCGGAGATTCATGGCCCTGCGCCGCCGAGGCCAGGGGCGGGCAAGTGGCGCCCGCCGGGTCAGTTCAGGCGATCAATCCGGCGCGGGCGCAGCGGCACCACGTTGTCGGTCCGGTTGGCCAGGGTTTCGTGGGGCTGCAGTTCGATCACCGGGAGGCTGAGGCCGCTGAGGCTGTTGCCCAGCATCCACAGCCGGCACGGCTCGCGATCGTGGCCGTCGATGCTCACTTCGAAACCGTAGCAGCGCTCGACTCGCAGCAGGCCGTCGACCCGGCGCAGCCGCAGGGCGCGCAGCCCGACCGTTTCATCGAGCAGTTGCAGGCCGTGTTGCTCGCACTGGCGCCGAGCCTCCAGCACCGCCCGGTCGCGGGCGGCGCTGAGCTTCAGCCACGCGGCCACGATGGCGACAAGGGCGAGCAGCAGCAGGAGGTTGAAGACGTCGCTCATGCCTTCAGTGTGTGGGTGCCGTCGATGCAGTGCAAGCTGCCGGAGCCGATGGCCCGGCCGTCGCTCCGGTCAGTCCAGCTGCAGCCGCAACGACAGGTCGACCGCGTGCACGTGCTTGGTCAGCGCGCCGACCGAGACGAAGTCCACGCCGGTGCGGGCGTACTCGCCGATCGTCTCCAGGTCGACGTTGCCGGAGACTTCCAGCGCCACCCGGCCGGCGGTGCGGGTCACCGCTTCATGCATGTCCGCCAGCGAGAAGTTGTCCAGCATGATGCGGTCCACGCCGGCCTCGAGGGCCTGTTCCAGCTCATCGAGATTCTCCACCTCGATCTCCAGCAGCAGGCTGGAGTGCGAGCGGCGCGCCGCCGCGACGGCGGCGGCAATGCTGCCGGCGGCGATGATGTGGTTTTCCTTGATCAGGATCGCGTCGTACAGCCCGATGCGGTGGTTGTGGCCCCCGCCGCAGCGCACCGCGTATTTCTGGGCGATCCGCAGGCCCGGGATGGTCTTGCGGGTATCGAGCACCCGCGTGCCGGTGCCGGCCACTGCCGCCACGTAGCTTGCGGTGAGGGTGGCAGTGGCGGAAAGCAGTTGCAGGAAGTTCAGCGCCGAACGTTCGGCGGTGACCAGCGAGCGGGCATGGCCGGACAGCCGGCAGATCACCGTGCCTGGCGCCACGCGCTCGCCGTCACGGACCTGCCAGTCGATCCGCACCGCGGGATCGAGGCGGCGGAAACAGGCGTCGAACCAGGCCGTACCGGCGATCACGGCAGCGTCGCGGCAGGTCAGTACCGCATGAGCCCGGGCATCGACGGGTAGGAGATCCGCCGTCGCGTCGCCTGCGCCGAGATCCTCGGCGAGGGCACGTTCGACATCCAGGGCAATCTGATCGGCGGCAGGCGGCGTGAGCGGTGAAGGCTGGGTCATTCGGCGGGGTTGTCTGCGGGGGCCGGGTTGTCCGGCTGGCTGAGCTTGCCCACGATCGCGCTCATCGCCCGGTCGAACAGCGCGTTCGCGGCGAGCACGCGAGCCTGGCCATCGGTCATCAGCCCGGTCAGTTCCTGCGGCGAGTAATCGGCCACCTTCAGGCCGCGCCGGTTGACGAACAGGTAGCGGCCGCTCATCGGGCTGATCCAGGACAGCTTGGCGCGGGTCATGGCCTCGTCGGGCAGGCAGAACTCCAGCCAGGTGCCGGGTTGCAGCGCCAGCACCTGATGCCATTCCGGGCTGTCCAGCGGAACTTCGGCGACCTCTTCCTCGAGCTCTTCCTGCTGCGAGTTCCGGCTTTCGATGATCGGCTGGATGTTGTCGGGAATCGCCAGCATCGCGGCGTCTTCCTCGACGGTGACGACCTCGGCCGGACCGAGCGTCTCGCCAAGTTGCTGACGGTAGTACGTATGCAGCTGCGCCAGCAGGCGCTCCACGTCCTGTTCCTGGAACGCCACGTTGGCCAGGCCTTGCCGCAATGCCCGCTCGATGCCCGGAAGCATCTGGCGCAGCGTCTGCTGGCTCTGGACGTCATGCGGCGTGCGCGTGCTGGCGATGAATTCGTCGATGAAGCGCAGGGCGCTCTTGAAGGCAGGCGAATCCTCGCCCTCGCGCAACAGGGTGAGCACCAGGTGATTGGCCCAGGCCCTTGCCAGCACGCCGTGGACCAGCGGTGGCAACTTGTTCTCGCCGATGCGATCGAGGATCTCGCGGGCGGCACGACGGCGCGCCTGCTCGAGCTTCTCGCGACCGCGGGTCGACTCGGCCACGCGCTGCTCGGCCAGTTCGGAGCGACGCTTGTTGGCATCCTGGAACTGCTGCAGATCGACCAGCAGGCGGTCGAAGATGCCCATGTCGTCGTCGAAATCGTGCAACAGCTGATCGACGATCCATTTCACCTTGTCGTGCAGGCGCTGGTCGCGATCGGATTCCTGCGACCAGCTCTTGGCCTGCTCGGCCAGGCAGTCGAGCAGGCGTCGCGCCGGGTGCTGGCGATGGGCGAACAGCTTGCGGTCGAGGATCGCCGCCTTGAGATAGGGGATCTGCAGGCGTGCCAGCATGACCTGCATCGCGGCGGGCAGGTTGCGGTCTTCGAGGATGAATTCGAACAGCATGCCGACCAGGTCGATGGTGTCCTCATCGATGGTGGCGACATGACTGGGCTTCTCGCCACGCAGGGCGCCAAGCTGGGTCAGCAACTGACCCTTCAGCTGCAGCACCTCGCGGCTCAGCTCCGCGGCGTCATCCGGCTGCGCATGCGGCAGCGGTCCGGCACTGGCGATCTGGCTTTGCAGCACGCTCAAGGCGCCGAGCAACTCGTTGGCCGACGGCAGCGGACCACTGGGCAGGTTCGCCGCGCCCAGGCCGACGCCGGCGTGCGGGCGCCGCGCGCTGAACAGGGCATGCAGGGTCTGCAGCAGGTCGCTCGGGATGTCGCCAGCCTCGTCGACGTTGCCACTGGCGACGCCACCGGCGGGATCGACGCCTCCGGCCTGGGTGCCCGCCGGGCCCGGCTTGGCATTGCCGCCGCGCATGATCTCGTGGCGCAGCTGCGGCAATACGCCGGCGCGCACCAGCTCGGTGTTGATGTCCTGGTAGAGCTCTTCCAGGCATGACAGCACGTAGCGATCGAACAGCTTGTAGATGATCAGCTTGACGCGCATGTCGGCGCTGAGTTCGTGCAGGGCCTGGCGGAAGGCCTGGGCCAGCACCGCCGGCCCCACCGGGTTGCCGGCATCGTCCACCTTGTGGCCGCCGCAGATCACCGACAGCCGCTGGTTGACCGAGAACAGATCGCGCGACAGCCGCGATTCGTTCTTGCCGATCATGCTGGTGATCGCCAGCGACTCTTCCAGCTCGTTGTCCGCCACCAGCGAAAGCTCGACGCCACCGAGTGATGCCGGGACGTTCGTCGGTTCCGCCTTGGGCGGATGGGCCAGCTCGGCAATGCTGCGGCTGACCGCGCCGAGGAAGTTGCGTTCCACCGACGGCCGGCGCTTGCGCACCTCGCGCATGCCGTCGAAATAATGCATCTGGGTGGCGTTGTTTTCGGCCTTCTCGGCCAGGTCGAACAGGGCGTCGTCGACATGCTCGAACGCGTTGCCGGTCCACTGCTGCAGGTGCTTGCCGGCGATGTTGCGAACCGCGCTCAGCAATTCGCCCACGCGCTCGCTGGCCGGGTCCATGCGCTGGCTCAGACTGACGACTCGTGGCGTATCGGTGGCTTCATTCATCGCCAAACCCCTGAAACATGGCGTGCGACCGGACCCACAATGGGCGGCGCAGGTGTCGACGATAAGCCAAATGACGCCCCCGTGTCATGCCCGACCCGGCGTTTCAGGCCACTGCTGCGGCCTCAGGCCGCAGGAAAATCGGCCAGTTGCAGCGTGCCGATGCCTTCCTCGGGCAGCATGACCGGAATGCCGTCCTCGACCCGGTAGATCACCTTGCCGTCCGTGGTGATCAGGCCTTCGCTGACCCGCTCGCCTACGGTCACGCCGGCTACGGTGTCGACCTTGCCACCGCCGATGCCTTCGTTCAGTGCGTCGAGTTCGCGCTTGCTGAGGGGGCGCAACGGGGTTTTGCTGACCGGGCAGCACAGAATGTCTAGCAGGCGCTTGTCCATGGTTCGCTTGGGTGTGCCGGGGTGGAGAAAGCCCGTACAATAGCCGTTTTTGGGCATTCCGGCCATGACAGGAACAAGCATGCAGCCGCGCGTCGGCGTCGTGATGGGCTCGCGCTCGGACTGGGAAACGATGCAGCACGCGGTCGACGTGCTGACCGAACTGGGCGTTGCCCATGAGGTCAGGGTGGTCTCCGCGCATCGTACGCCGGACCTGTTGTTCAGCTACGCGGAACAGGCGGCGGCCCGCGGCATCCAGGTGGTGGTCGCCGGCGCCGGTGGGGCCGCCCATCTGCCCGGCATGCTGGCGGCCAAGACCCGGCTGCCGGTGTTCGGCGTGCCGGTGCAGTCGAAGGCGCTCAACGGCATGGATTCCCTGCTGTCGATCGCCCAGATGCCGGCCGGCATCCCGGTCGGAACGCTGGCCATCGGTCGCGCCGGCGCGGTGAACGCAGGCCTGCTGGCGGCGGCGGTGCTGGCCCTGCACGATCCTGCCCTGGCGGCGGCGCTGGACAACTGGCGGCTGCGCCAGACCCAGGCCGTGCTGGAACAGCCGGACCCGCGCCAATGAGCCCGCGGCAGCAGCCCGTGCTGGGCGTACTCGGTGGCGGCCAGCTGGCGCGCATGCTGGCGTTGGCTGCGGCGCCGCTGGGAGTGAAGTCACTGGTGGTGGACAGCGCGGCCGATGCCTGCGCGGGCCAGGTCGCGCCGCTGGTGGTGGCGGACTGGACCGACTACGCGGCGCTGGAGAAGTTTGCCGCGCAGGTGGATGTGGTGACCTTCGATTTCGAGAACGTGCCCGCCGAAACCGCGCACTGGCTGGCCGAACGCGTGGCGGTGTTTCCCGCGCCGCAGGCCTTGGCGGTGGCGCAGGATCGGCTGGCGGAGAAAACCCTGTTCCGCGAATGCGGTTTGTCCACGCCTGACTTCATGACGGTGGACACCCGAGAGCAGCTGGATCAGGCGCTGGCACGGGTCGGCGCGCCGGCCATCCTGAAAACGCGGCGGCTCGGCTATGACGGCAAGGGCCAGTTCCGCTTGCGAGAGGTGGCCGATGCCGACGCGGCCTGGGCGGCGCTCGGCGCGCAGGCACCGGCCCATGGACTGATCCTCGAAGCCTTCGTGCCGTTCGAGCGCGAGTTGTCGGTGCTTGCCGTGCGCGGCCGCGACGGTGACTTCCGCACCTGGCCGCTGACCCGCAACTGGCATGTCGACGGCGTGCTGTCGATGAGCCTGGCGCCGGCGCCGGACAGCGATGTGCTGCAGGAACGCGCCACCGAACTGGCCCGCATCCTGGCCGAACGGCTGGGCTACGTGGGGGTGTTCGCGCTGGAGCTGTTCGTCAGGAATGGCGAGTTGCTCGGCAACGAAATGGCGCCGCGGGTGCACAACTCCGGGCACTGGACCATCGAGGGCGCCCGCACCAGCCAGTTCGAGAACCACGTGCGGGCCGTGCTCGGCATGCCGCTGGGCGACACCGGCGTGCGCGGGATGTCGGCGATGTTCAACTGGATCGGCGAACTGCCGGAGCGGACGGCCGTGCTGGAAACGGTCGATGCGCACTGGCACGACTACGGCAAGCAGGAGCGGGCCGGCCGCAAGGTCGGCCACGCGACCGTCTGCGGCATCGATGCCGGTGCGCTGGCCGAGCGGGTGCAGCGGGTTGCCCGCTTGCTCGATCGGCAGCCACAGGCGCAGCCGGTGCTGGACGTGCTGGGCGATTGATCCTGTCGCGCCCGGAATCCGGAGCAGGCTGGCCCCGATCCGGCAGCCTGCCTGCTATATTGGGCGGCTTGCATGGCGCTGTTCGCGCCGGCCCCCAGGATCTTCCGCCAGTGTAAGTGCCCCCTCTGTTCTTCCGTCTGCTGCGCCGTGTCGCCATGTCCGACACCGCGCGTTTTCGTGAATCCGCCGCCAGCCGAAGGCACCGTCGATGCCGGCCGCGCTGGCGTCGAACAACAGGGATTTCCATGTCGCTCTCGCTCGCGCAAGCGAAAAACAATGTCTTGTCCGGTCTCACCGTGGCCTTTGCCCTGGTGCCCGAGGCGATCGCCTTTGCGGTGATCGCCCACGTCAATCCGCTGACCGGCTTGTACGCCGCCTTCATGATGTGCCTGATCACGGCCATGCTGGGTGGGCGCCCGGGCATGATCTCCGGCGCCACCGGCGCCATCGCCGTGGTGATCGTGGCGCTGGTGGTGCAATACGGCGTGCAGTATCTGTTTGCCGCGGTGGTGTTGATGGGGCTGCTGCAGTTGCTGTTCGGCGCGCTGCGACTGGGCAAGTTCATCCGCATGGTGCCGCACCCGGTGATGCTGGGTTTCGTCAACGGGCTGGCGATCGTGATCTTCCTGGCACAGATGCCGCATTTCCAGCAGCACGGCGACTGGATCACCGGCCGGGCGTTGGCGGTGATGCTGAGCCTGGTCGCGCTGGCCATCGCGATCATCTACCTGCTGCCGCGCGTGACCCGGGCCGTGCCTTCGGCGCTGGTGGCGATCCTCGCTGTGGCGCTGCTGACCAACCTGCTCGACATCGACACGCGCACGGTCGGTGACCTGGCTTCGATCAAGGGCGGCCTGCCCAGCTTCCATCTTCCTGACGTGCCGTGGAACCTCGGTACATTGCGCATCGTGTTCCCGTACGCGCTGATCATGGCCATGGTCGGCCTGATCGAGTCGCTGCTGACCCTGAACCTGATCGATGAGATGACCGATACACGCGGCAAGCCCAACCGTGAATGCCTGGCGCAGGGCGCCGCAAATATCGTGACCGGCCTGTTTGGCGGCATGGGCGGCTGCGCGATGATCGGGCAGAGCATGATCAACGTCGGTGCCGGCGCGACTCATCGCCTGTCGGGCGTGGTGGCCGGGCTGGGCCTGCTGGGATTCATCCTGTTCGGCTCGGCGCTGATCGAGCGCATTCCGCTGGCGGCGCTGATCGGGGTGATGTTCGTGGTGTCGGCGAAGACCTTCGCCTGGGGCAGTGTGCGGGTGCTGGGCAAGGTGCCGCGCGCCGATGCGCTGGTGATCGTCGCGGTCACCGTGGTGACCATCTTCACCGACCTTGCGCTGGCGGTGCTGCTGGGCGTGGTGATCTCGGCGCTGGTATTCGCCTGGCAGCATGCCAGCCAGATCGAGGTGAGCACGCGCACCGATGCCCAAGGCCGCCGCATCTACGAGCTGGAGGGCACGCTCTTCTTCGCCTCGACCCGCAATTTCCAGAACCTGTTCCACCCCAGGGACGACCCGCAGCAGGTGATCGTGGAATTCGGTCGGGCCAGGGTGATGGATCACTCCGCCATCGAGGCCATCGATACGCTGGCCGAGCGCTATCAGAAGCTCGGCAAGCGACTGCAGCTGCGCCACCTGAGTCCGGATTGTGCCGAGTTGCTGCTGAAGGCGGGCGGCATGATCGAATCGAACGCCGCCGAAGACCCGCACTATCACCTGGCCGATGATCGACTCGGTTGATCGAGGCTTCGTGCAGGCATGAAAAAAGCGGAGCCGCTGGCGGCCCCGCTTCCTGCTTTCAGATGGCCGGACTTCAGGCGAGGTTCTTTGCCGCGAAGTCCCAGTTCACCAGGTTCCAGAACGCTTCCAGATACTTCGGGCGGGCGTTGCGGTAGTCGATGTAGTAGGCGTGTTCCCACACGTCGGCGGTGAACAGCGGCTTGTCGGTGCCGGTGATCGGCGTGGCCGCGTTCGAGGTGTTGACGATGCCCAGCGAACCGTCCTGGCGCTGCACCAGCCAGGTCCAGCCGGAGCCGAAGTTGCCCGCGGCGGACTTGCTGAATTCTTCCTTGAACTTGTCGACCGAGCCGAACGCCTTGTTGATCGCGTCGGCCAGCTTGCCGCCGGGTTCACCGCCACCTTTCGGGCTCATCGAGTTCCAGTAGAACGTGTGGTTCCAGATCTGCGCCGCGTTGTTGAACACGCCACCGGACGACTTGCGGATGATGTCCTCGAGCGGCGCGTCGGCAAATTCGGTGCCCTCGATCAGCTTGTTGAGGTTGGTCACGTAGGCCTGGTGATGCTTGCCGTAGTGGAAGTCCAGCGTTTCGGCGGAAATGTGCGGCTCCAGCGCGTTCTTTTCATACGGAAGCGGGGGAAGTTCGATCGCCATGTTGGGGCTCCTTGACGTTGGCTGGGAAAAAGGTCGGCGCAGCGGACGGCAGCCGACGGCTGGCTGATACAATAGCGCTCTGCCTGCATTGTAAAGATGAATCACCGAACTATGGACATCAACGAGCAAATCAGGGCGATGCTGGCCGCGCATCCCATCGTGCTTTTCATGAAAGGCACGCCGGAGTTTCCGATGTGCGGCTTTTCCAGTCGCGCCGCGAAGGCGCTGACCGAAGCCGGTGCGGTGTTCCAGGCCGTGAACGTGCTGGCCGATCCGCGCATACGCGCCGCGTTGCCGCATTTTTCCAACTGGCCCACGTTCCCGCAGTTGTTCATCCAGGGCGAGCTGATCGGCGGTTGCGACATCATCGAGGAGCTGAAGGCTGCCGGCGAGCTGTCGCGCATGGCCAGCGACGTTGCCGGAGTCGCACTTTGAGCATGCTGCCCTTTTCCCGCCTGCCCGATCATTGGCAACCCGCCAACGATGCCCTGGCCGGTCGCGTGGTGCTGGTCACCGGCGCCTACGGTGGCCTCGGCGGGGCGGTGTCGCGAGCTGCGGCGCGTGCGGGCGCCACCGTCGTCATCACCGGCAAGCGCAAGCGCCAGCTCGAACAACTCTACGACGCGATGCTCGCCGAAGGCCTGGCCGAGCCGGTGATCCACCCGCTGGACATGGAAGTGGCCACGCCGAAGGACTATGCCGCACTGGCCGAAGGGCTGGAGCGCGACTTCGGTCGCCTCGACGGCATCGTGCACGCCGCCGTGAGTTTCGGCGGCCTCACGCCGATCACCATGCACAAGCCGGATGCCTGGCTGCGCGCGATGCACGTCAACGTCAACGCACCGTTCGCGCTGACCCAGGCCTGCCTGCCGCTGCTGACCCAGGCCGATGACAGTGCCGTGGTGTTCGTGCTGGACGACCCCGAGTTGCTGCAGCGCGCGCACTGGGGCGGCTACGGCGCATCGAAGGCGGCGCTGGAGCGTTTCGCGGCGATCCTGCACGAGGAAACCGACACCGGCCCGCTGCGGGTGCATGCCCTGTTGCCGGCGCCGATGCGCACGGCGCTGCGGCAGCTGGCTTACTTTGGCGAAGACCTGCTGCAGCGACCGTTGCCGGATGCCACCGCCGCCGCGGCGATCCACCTGCTGGGTGCTCAGGGCGCCCCCGCGCGCGGCACGATACTGGACCTGCGCGCCGGCTGATCGGCAGCAGATCCACCGAAAGGGCGCCACACCGGCGTCGATCAAGCATGGAGTCGAGATGGAAGCGCAGATGACCACCTTGTCCGCGGGCATCCTGCTGTTCCTGATCATGGATCCGCTGGGCAACATCCCGCTGTTCCTCAGCCTGCTGAAGGACGTGCCACCCAGGCGCCGCCGCCACGTGATGGTGCGCGAGCTGCTGATCGCGCTGGGCGTCCTGCTCGCGTTCCTGTTCGGCGGCCAGTACATCCTGCACCTGCTGCAGCTCAGGCAGGAGTCGATCAGCATCGCCGGCGGCATCGTGCTGTTCCTGATCGGCATCCGCATGGTGTTTCCGCCGGCCGATGGTGGCGGCATCTTCGGCAAGTCCGGTGGCGGCGAGCCGTTCATCGTGCCGATGGCAATACCCGGCGTGGCCGGTCCCTCGGCGATGGCCGCGCTGCTGCTGCTGACCAACACCCAGCCCGGTCGCACCGCGGACTGGGTGCTGGCCCTGCTGCTGGCATGGCTCGCCACCGCGTTGATCCTGCTCAGCTCGACCTACCTGTTCCGCTGGCTCGGCGAGAGCGTGCTGACGGCGCTGGAGCGCGTGATGGGCATGCTGCTGATCGCGCTTTCGGTGCAGATGTTCATGGCCGGCGTGGCCTCGTTCCTGCGCGCGAGCAGCTGAGCTTTCGCCCTTGTCGCGAGCTGTTTCGCCGCCGCGACGGGGCGCGTTGGTCCCGCGAGATCGACATCCGGCAGGTGTGCGCCAAGCCGCGGCAAACATTCTCCGTTCGGTATAGGCGCGTCCCCGGATAAGGTGTCGCACGGCAGCCATGCCGATCCCGCGAAACCTTGCCATGTGGCTGATTTGAAAAGCTTCGTGCTGGCGCTGGGGGCAGGGCTTTGTCGCGCCGGGGTGACGTGTAAACGTTACAAAAATGTCATACAATGTCGTTACAATCATTTAACAAAGCCGCGGACGGGTTGGTCCAGCGTGCCGGAGTTCTTGCGGTTCGTGCTGTTTTGGAACCGCGCAAATCAATTGGGGTTGCAGATCGTGTCGATGTTGCCTGGCCCGTGCCGGGCGTAGCCACGTTTTTGACCTTCAAACCTGAGTTTCCTTTTCGTTGCGAGCCTGAGGGTCGATCAAGAATGAATAGCCGAATTCGCACCAAACTCCTTCCGTTTGCCATTGCCTCGTTGCTGGCAGCGTCGGTGCCTGCCATGGCGCAGGACACCTCTTCCTCGATCAGCGGCCGCGTGCTCGACGCCAACGGCCAGCCGGTCGCCGGCGCCACCGTGCAGATCGTGCATGAGCCGTCGGGTACCACCAAGATCACCACCACCGGTCCGGATGGCCGTTACTCCTCGCAGGGTCTGCGTGTGGGCGGTCCGTTCGACGTGACCGTCTCCAAGGCGGGCATGGCGCAGGCGGAACAGGACAACGTCTATCTGCAGCTGGCTCAGGAAACCCCGGTCAACCTGACGATGGGCGGCGCCAGCGAGCAGGCAGCCACCAATCTCAGCGGCGTCACCGTTTCGGCCAACTCGCTGGCCCAGACCTTCTCGGCGGACAACAAGGGCATCTCGACCAACGTGTCGAGCCGCGAAATCGAAGCCACCCCGACGCCGGACCGCTCGATCCAGAACATCGTGCGCCTCGATCCGCGCATCGTGGTCACCGATCGCGCCGCCGGTTCGTTCTCGGCCATCGGCCAGAACAGCCGCTACAACAACATCACCGTCGATTCGGTCAGCGCGAACGATCCGTTCGGCCTGAACGCGAACGGCCTGCCGACCCTGTCCACGCCGATTTCGCAGGACACGATCGAGGAATACAACATCTCCACCGCGAACTATGACGTGGCGACCCGCCGCGGCGTGGGCGCCGTGGTCAATGCGGTGACCAAGAGCGGCACCAACGATTTCCATGGTTCGGTCTACTACGTATTCCAGAACCAGAACATGATCGGCAAGAACGAAAGCGACACCAAGTTCAACGGCTTCGATCGCCAGTGGACCGGCGGCGCCACCGTCGGTGGTCCGATCATCAAGGACAAGCTGTTCTTCTTCATCTCGGCCGAGAAGAGCAAGCAGATCGGCTCGGGCAGCCCCTACGGTGCGGAAGGCAGCGGCGCCAGCGTCATCGTGCAGGGGCTTACCCCCGACATGATCCAGCAGGTGCGCGACATTGCCGCCAGCAAGTACGGCATCACCGACATCGGTACTGCGGGTGGTGGCAACACCGACCTGGAAGACAAGCGCTACCTGGGCAAGATCGACTGGAACATCAGCGACAGCCATCGTGCCAGCTTCACCTTCAGCCAGACCAAGGAAAGCAAGCCGACTATCGGCGGCACGAGCTCCAAGCTGGTGCTTTCCAGCGGCTGGTACAACTCGGACACCAAGAACACCAGCTACGCGCTGCACTTCTACGACGACTGGTCCGATTCGTTCTCGACCGACACCACCATTTCGTACGCGAAGTTCCACAAGGGCAGCAACCCAGTGGCGGGTGGCGACCTGCCGGACATCACCATCTATCCGGTCGGCTATAGCGACGGTGCGCAGGTGGAATTCGGCACCAACTATTCCTACCAGGCCAACATCCTGGACGTGAAGACGCTGAACGCCGCGTGGGCGGGCACGTACTACGCCGGTGACCACACCATCAAGGGCGGTTTCGACTACGAGCGGGACACCACCTACAACCTGTTCCTGCAGAACTATTTCGGCAGCTACACGTTCGAGGATGGCAACGGCATGACCGGCCTGGAGAACTTCGAGGCCGGCAACTACTACCAGTACCGTTACAGCCGTCCGTCCGACGGCCTGAGCCTGGATGACGTTGCGGCCAACTTCGAGCTCAAGCAGTGGGGCGTGTTCCTGCAGGATACCTGGCAGGCCACCAGCAACCTGTCGGTCCAGTACGGCGTGCGCGTCGACATCCCGCTGATGAGCGACAAGCCGATCTACAACCCGCTGTTCGCAGCGGCGCCGGGCATCAATCCGGTGACCGGCGCTGCCACCGGCGGTTTTGGTCGTACCAACCAGACCACCATCAACGGCAACCGCGTGGTGCAGCCGCGCCTGTCGTTCAACTACAACTTCGACACCGAGCATCTGACCCAGTTGCGCGGTGGCGCGGGCCTGTTCATCTCCAACCCGCCCGGCGTGTGGATCGGCAACATCTTCTCCAACTCGGGTGCCACGCAGACGCAGTTCAGTTGCAAACCCAGCGGCGGCAACGATCCCTGCAACCCCAATCCGCCCGTCTTCAGCCCGAATGCCCACGACCAGCATGATGGCGTGGTGGGTTCGGGTCAGCAGACGGTCAACACCATCTCTCCGGGCTTCCGCCTGCCGAGCGTGTGGAAGTTCAGCGTCGGCATGGACAAGGAGCTGCCGTGGTGGGGCCTGATCGCCACCGCCGACTACCAGCACATCAAGGTGCGTGACGCGATCTACTATCAGAACATGAACATCGGTGCTCCCACCGGTGTGCTGCCGGATGGTCGCTTCACCTACTACAAGAACCCGACCAGGGATCCGCGTTCGTCGGGTCAGCAGTCGCGCTACCTCGCCAATGGCGCCTTCTCCGACGGCACCATCAACCTGGCCAACAGCAGCCGCGGCAGTGCGGACAGCTTGGCGCTGTCGTTGAAGAAGCCGTTCTCGACCGACTGGTCGGGCATGGTGGGCTTCACCTGGAGCCGCGCCACGGAAGTGAACCCGGGTACCAGCAGCGTCGCCCGTTCGAACTACGTCAACAACTACGTGTTCAACCCGAACGAGGACAAGGCAAGCCCGTCGAACTACTCGATCCCGCGTCGCGTGATCGCCGGCCTGAACTGGCAGCATCGCTTCTTCGGCGATTACGCCACCAGCGCCAGCGTGTTCTATGACGGCCACAATGCCTCGCCGTACAGCTGGACCTTCGGCAACGATGCCAATGGCGACGGCGTCAGCAACGACCTGGCCTTCATCCCGAACCCGGGCCAGGTATCGTTCCGTGCCAACACCGATCCCAAGCTGATCCAGCAGTTCTACGACTACATCAAGGCAAACGACTACCTGAAGGATCACCAGGGCGGCCCTGCCGGCCGCAATGGCGACCACGCGGGCTGGCTCAACCAGATCGACCTGAGCTTCAGCCAGGAAATTCCTGGCCTGTTCAAGGGCAACAAGGGCAAGATCAAGCTCGACGTCTACAACTTCACCAACCTGCTGAACAAGCATTGGGGTATCGAGAAGCGCGCCAACTTCCCGGGCTACCGCAACCTGGCCGACTTCTATGGCGTGGATGCCGACGGCAAGTACATCTACGACATCTCCGGCTCCAGCTATCACGACAGCAACGGCAACTACAGCCCGCAGCAGGTGCCAACCTCGACCTACCCGAGCGATCTGGCTCAGCGTTGGGCGGTGCAGCTGACGGTGAAGTACACGTTCTGATCCATTCCCGGGTCTGAAACGCAACCGGCGCCCGCGAGGGCGCCGGTTTTTTTGTGCTTGACCATATCGTGGTTCGCGCAGGAAGCTAACAGGTCGGCCGCGATGGAGCGGCCATGGAGAAGCAATCGAATGAATGACACCTACAAGGGCGCACCGGCCAGAACCGGCGTGGTGAGCGCCCGCATTTCGCCGATCGGTGGCCTGGACGTGCTCTCGCGCCATGAAGTGGCTCGCCTGCGCGGTGCCAGCGGCTCCGGTCTGCACGCGCTGCTGCGGCGCTGTGCGCTGGCGGTGCTGACCTCCGGCAACATCAGCGACGACCCGCGGGCGATCCTCGAGCAGTACCCCGATTTCGACATCCAGGTGCTGCAGCAGGACCGCGGCATGAAGATCGAACTGACCAACGCGCCGGCGCAGGCCTTCGTGGACGGCCAGATCATCCGCGGCATCAACGAATTGCTGGTCGCGGTGGTGCGCGACATCGTCTACGTGTCGACCCAGCTGGAGCAGGTCGGTTTCGACCTGGACGAATCCGCGGGGCTGACCCAGGGCGTGTTCGAGATCCTGCGCAACGCGCGCATCCTGAAGCCGCAGGTGGACCCGAACCTGGTGGTGTGCTGGGGCGGCCACTCGATCTCGCGCGAGGAGTACGACTACACCAAGCTGGTCGGTTACCAGCTCGGCCTGCGCGGGCTGGACATCTGCACCGGCTGCGGCCCTGGCGCGATGAAGGGGCCGATGAAGGGCGCCACGATCTCCCACGCGAAGCAGCGGCGCCGGCACAACCGCTACATCGGCATCACCGAGCCGGGCATCATCGCGGCCGAATCGCCGAACCCGATCGTCAACCACCTGGTGATCATGCCGGACATCGAGAAGCGGCTGGAGGCCTTCGTGCGCCTCGGGCACGGCATCATCGTGTTCCCCGGCGGCGTCGGCACCGCCGAGGAAATCCTCTACCTGCTGGGCATCCTGTTGCACCCGGACAATGCCGGCACGCCGTTCCCGCTGATCTTCACCGGGCCGCGCCAGTCGTCCGCCTATTTCGAGCAGATCGACCGATTCCTGCGGCTGAGCCTGGGCGACGAAGTGGCGCAGCACTACCAGATCATCGTGGACGATCCGCAGGAGGTGGCGCGCACCATGATCAAGGGCCTGGACAAGGTGCGCCACAACCGGCTCGACACCAAGGACGCATTCTTCTTCAACTGGGCGCTGCAGATTCCGCTGGAATTCCAGCGGCCGTTCCGGCCCACCCACGAGGCGATGCGCGCGCTGCAGATCCGGCATGGCCGGCCCCTGCACGAGCTCGCCGCAGACCTGCGTCGCGCGTTTTCCGGCATCGTCGCGGGCAACGTGAAGGAGGAGGGCGTGCAGGCGATCGAGAAGAACGGACCGTTCGACATCGACGGCGATGCCGACATCATGCGTGCGCTGGACAAGCTGTTGCAGGCGTTCGTGGCCCAGCACCGCATGAAGCTTCCCGGCGGCAGCGCGTACGAGCCGTGCTACCGGGTGCTCGGTGCCTGAAGAAAAAGTGGCAGGAATCGCTGGTGACGTCTTGACAGCCAGCGGCCTGCTCAGCAAACTACGCAGCTCACGCCCGAATAGCTCAGCTGGTTAGAGCACTTGACTGTTAATCAGGGGGTCGTTGGTTCGAGTCCAACTTCGGGCGCCAAATGCAAGCAGGGGTCGGCAGTCATGCCGGCCCTTGTTCTTTTTGCGGAACGCAAAAATCGCCGTGTCGCAGGGTAGTGCGACGACGTGACCGGCAGGCCGGGCCGCAGAGACGGCCGGCATTGCGTATCATCGCGGGGTATCCGCAGCGCGCCGGTGGCGGTATGCCGACACCAGCGCGCCTGGTCCGATTCGCGCGATTTTGCAAGGTCTCCCATGCGCCGCAACAACCCGGCAGGCCGCCTGCCCGAGCCACCGAATCCGATTGCCGACGACGGCGACGAAACCCATTTCTGTCGCACCTGCGCGTTTTCCGGCGCCTGCATTGCCGAAGGTTATGGCAAGCCCGAGCTGCTGGAACTCCATTGCCTGGTCGAGCACGTCGGGCCGTTTCATGCCGGCGAGCACGTCTTCCGCACCGGCGATCCGTTCCGCTCCATTTTTGCGGTGCGCGCCGGCACGGTGAAGACCAGCATGGTCGACGCCGAGGGCCACGAGCAGGTGCTGGGCTTCTATCTGCCGGGTGAGGTGATCGGCCTCAACGCGATCTATCCGGATCACTTCCCCTGCGATGCGGTGGCGCTGGACACCGCCTACTTCTGCCGCTTCTCCTTCCCCGCGATGAGTGCGCTGGCCACGCGCATGCCGGCGGTGCAGCAGCGCCTGTTCAGCCTGATCAGCAAGGAGCTGGGCATGGCCACCCTGCTGGCCGGCGACCACAACGCCGACGCGCGCATGGCCGCGTTCCTCACCGACCTTGCCCGGCGTTACGAGGAGCGGGGCTTCTCCGGCACACGCTTCCACCTGAGCATGTCGCGCGGCGACATCGCCAACTATCTGCGCCTGGCCGCGGAAACCGTGAGTCGCGTGCTCAGCCGTTTCCGCCAGCAGGAACTGATCGAACTGGAAGGCCGCGAACTGGTGTTGCGCGATCCCGAGCGCCTGCAGCAGCTCGGCAGGAACCTGCTTCCGCGCTGAGCGATTTTCGATGCCTGTGGCGGCTTGACGCACGCGCAGTTTTCCATCGGCAAAGATGACTTGCGTCAAGCGCGGTTTTCGACGCCTCCCTACGATTTCGTCCAGAAACCACAGGGAGAAACCCATGTCACGTTCGTTGTTACTCGTTCTTGCCGCGGCGGGTGCGTTGACGCTGGCCGGCTGTTCGGGCAAGTCGTCTTCGGTGTCGCCGGTGGGGGAGGTTGCCGCCAGTCCGGCCGCGATCGCCGCCACCCACGGCGACTTCGGCCCGCCCCAGGGCGAGCCGATCCACGCGGTGCTGACCAGCCCGCCGCACGTGCCGCCACCGATCCATCGCAACCATCCGGCGAAAGTCATCGTCGAGCTGGAAGTGGTCGAGAAGGAGATGCCGATTTCCGAAGGCGTCAGCTACACCTTCTGGACCTTCGGCGGCACCGTGCCGGGCAGCTTCATCCGGGTGCGCCAGGGCGACACGGTGGAGTTCCACCTGAAGAACGCGCCGGACAGCAAGATGCCGCACAACATCGACCTGCATGGCGTGACCGGTCCGGGCGGCGGTGCGGCCTCCAGCTTCACCGCGCCGGGCCACGAGTCGCAGTTCACCTTCAAGGCGCTGAACCAGGGCATCTTCGTCTACCACTGCGCCACCGCGCCGGTGGGCATGCACATCGCCAACGGCATGTACGGCCTGATCCTGGTCGAGCCGCCGGAGGGCCTGAGCCCGGTCGACCACGAGTATTACGTGATGCAGGGCGACTTCTATACCACCGGCAAGTACCGGCAGAAGGGCCTGCAGCCGTTCGACATGGAGAAGGCGATCGACGAGAACCCGACCTATGTGCTGTTCAACGGCAAGGAAGGCGCGCTCACCGGCGACAACGCGCTGACCGCCAAGACCAACGAGACGGTGCGCCTGTTCGTGGGCAACGGCGGTCCGAACCTGGTGTCGAGCTTCCACGTGATCGGCGAGATCTTCGACAAGGTGCAGCCCGAAGGCGGCACGGTGGCGCAGCACAACGTGCAGACCACGCTGATCCCGTCCGGCGGCGCGGCGATCGTGGAATTCCACACCGACGTGCCGGGCAGCTACGTGCTGGTCGACCACTCGATCTTCCGCGCCTTCAACAAGGGCGCGCTGGGCATCCTCAAGGTGGATGGCCCGGAAGACAAGTCGATCTACTCGGGCAAGGAAGTGGACTCGGTCTACCTGGGCGACCGCTCGGAGCCGAACCTGAAGGCGGTGACCACGGCAGCCAAGGCGCATGCGGCCGGCACGCTGACCAAGGAAGAGCAGATCGCCGCGGGCAAGCAGCTGTTCACCGGCACCTGCTCGGTCTGCCACCAGGCCAACGGCGAAGGCCTGGCCAACGTGTTCCCGCCGCTGGCGAAGTCGGACTTCCTGGCGGCCGATCCGAAGCGGGCGATGACCATCGTCACCCACGGCCTGACCGGCAAGGTCACGGTGAACGGGCACGAGTACGACTCGGTGATGCCGCCGATGAGCCAGCTCAACGACGACGAGGTGGCGAACATCCTGACCTACGTGCTGAACAGCTGGGGCAACCCGGGTGGCCAGATCAGCAAGGAAGAGGTGGCCAAGGCACGTGCCGCAGCAGTGCCGGCCGCACCTGCCGGACACTGATGCCGCGGTGAAATGCAGGTATGGACGTCCATACGGCCATACCTGACAGACCAAAAGACAACGCCGTCCGCATGGACGGCGTTGTCTTTTGGGTGGACTGCGCGGCGCGTTGTCACAGTGGTGGCATCCCTCGCCATGACTTGACCGAAGTCAGGTCGGGTGCGCCCCCGCAGGCAGAGACTGCCGCCAACTACAAGGGAGCAACGCGATGAAGCACACGAGAAACCGTCTTTCCATGGCCTGCCTGCTGGCCATCGTGGCCATGCCGGCCTGGGCGGCGGGCGAGTCCGCCAGCGTCACGCCGGCCACCACGTCGGCCACGCCTTCGCTGCAACTGGAGTGGGATGCCCGCCTGCGCCATGAAGGCGTCGATGATGATGCTTTCAACCGCAACGCGAGCGCCGACACCTTGCGCCTGCGGCTCGGCCTGCATGCGGAGTTTGGCCACGGCTGGAGCGGCCTGCTGGAAGGCGCTGGCGTGGCCAGCGCCGGCGATCGCTACAACAGCGGCGCGAACGGACAGAGCCAGTATCCGGCGGTGACCGATCCCAAGGGCAGCGAGTTCAACCAGTACTGGGTGCGCTGGCAGGGCAGCCAGGTCGCCGCGACGGTGGGTCGCCAGCGGCTGCTCGTCGACAACCAGCGCTGGATCGGCAACAGCGGCTGGCGCCAGCACGAACAGACCTTCGATGCCGTCGCCCTGCAATGGCAGCCGTGGTCCGCGTTGACGGTGAACTACGACTGGCTCGACCGCGTGCATCGGGTGGCCGGCGATGATGCGCTGAATCCGCTGGCCCGCGAGCGCAAGCTGAATACCCATCTGCTCAACGTGGCGTGGACGCGGGGCACGCAGCAGTTCACCGGTTACGCCTACCTGCACGATGACCGCGACGTCGCCAGCGCTTCCAGCGCCACCTACGGCCTGCGCTGGAACGGCAAGGCCCTGCGCGATGGCAACGGACTGGGCTGGACGGTGGAGGGCGCGCGGCAATACGAGCATGCCGACAATCCGCTGAATTTTGCGCACAGCTACTGGCTGCTTGAACCGAGCTGGACGCAATCCGGCATCACCGCGAAGCTGGGCTGGGAACACCTGGGCGGCAACGGCGTGCATGCGCTGCAGACGCCGCTGGCCACGCTGCACGCGTTCAATGGCTGGAACGACCAGTTCAACGTGACGCCGGCCGGTGGGCTCGACGATCGCTACGTGGGCGTCAACGGCAACTTCGGTCGCGCCGGCCTTGCCGGCAAGCTGGCGTGGACCGTGGTGTGGCACGACTATCGCGCCGATCGTGGCGGCCGTTACGGCAGCGAATGGGATGCGTCGCTGGCGTTCCCGCTGGCAAGCGGACTCAGCGGCCTGGTCAAGCTGGGCAACTACCAGGCGGACGGCTTCGGTCGCGACAGCGCCAAGGTGTGGTTGCAGCTGGAGTGGCGTGGCCAGCATGGCTTGGCCGGCGCCCGCTGAGACGACCGGCGGCGGGCTGCGGGCGGGTTGACCCAGGTCAGCGCGTCCGCAGTGCATCCGCGGTCTGATGGCGACATGCAGAACACCCCTTCCACCGTGTGCGGCGTCGCTGACGCGCCGCTGCTCGAACTCGATCTGCGCGACCTGCCGTCGCCGCAACCGATGATGCGCGCGTTGGCCGCCGCCGACGCGTTGCGTCCGGGTCAGGCCGTGCAGGTGCTGACGCCCTTGCTGCCCACACCGCTGCTCGACCTGCTGCAGGCCCGCGGATGGCCGGCAACCGCAACGCTGCTTGCCGGCGGCGGTGCCCGCGTGCTGATCCGCTGTCCGCTCGGCGATGACGAAGCTGCGGCTTGACCGGGCGCCGGCCGCGCCGCTGCCGCTGCGCTTCCTGCTGACGGTGCCGTTGTGGGGCGTGCTGGCCGGCGTGCTGCTGATCGTCGACGGCGATGTCGCGCTGCGGACGCGCTGGAGCCCGGCCACCCTGGCACTGGTGCACGCTTTTACCCTCGGCGTGCTGGGCAATGCGATGTTCGGCAGCATCCTGCAGTTTCTTCCCGCGGCCGCTGGCGTGACGCTGCGCGGTGGCGAGCGATCGGGCCGCTGGCTGCATGGCCTGTTCAACGTCGGCGTGCTGCTGCTGGTGGCCGGCATGCACCAGCGCTGGCCTTTCGGCCTGATGACCGCGGCGATGGTCCTGCCGGCTGCCTTCGTCATGCTGGCGCTGATGGTGGTGCCCGGACTGCTGGCGGCGGCGGGACAGCGACTGCTGCGCGCGGGTTTCGGCGTGGGACTGGCGTCCGCAATCGCCACCGCCGTGCTCGGTGCCGTGCTTGCGCTGGGCCTGGCCGGACGCCTCGCCGTTCCGCTGATGGCGTGGACCGACGTGCATGCCAGCTGGGGCGTGCTGGGCTGGATCGTGGTGCTGTTGGCCACCGTGGCACGCGTGGTGATGCCGATGTTCCAGGGCACCGGCAGCGTGCCCGAAGCGGCGCAGGCGACGTGGCTGGCTGGTGTGGTCGCGATGCTGGTGGCTGTTGCCGGCCTGCGCGCAGGCAGCGCGGTGGCCGGCGTGGTTGCCGCGCCCGTGCTGATCTTCGCCGGCGCCGGCCTGTGGCTGCAGTGGCGCGCGCCGCGGTTGCGCCGGGGACCGCTGGTGGACAGCTGGCGTGCAGGACTTATCGCGCTGGCATGCGCCGCGCTGGCCTTGCCGATCGCGCCCGGCGGCATGCTCGCCGCCAGCGTGGGGCTGGGCCTGGCGCTGCCCTTGCTGGTGACCGCAATGATGCTGGAGATCGTGCCCTTCATCGGCTGGATCGCGCTGCATCGCCACTGCGGTCGCGGCATCCAGCTGCCCGGCGTGCAGCGCCTGCTGCCCGAGGCGGACAAGCGTCGCGTCCTGCTGGCCCAGCCGCTGCTGCTGTCGTTGCCGGCCGCGATGGCCTGGCCGTCCGCCTCGCTGGCACGCGTGGCCGGCGTGGCGCTGGTGCTGGTGTGGTCATTGACGGGCTGGACCCTGCTCGGCGCGGGCCGTCGCGCCAGGCACTTTCTGCGCTCGCTGGAGAAGTCGCGATGAGTGTTTCGACAGGAGAGCGGGCCGTGATGCCCGGCGCCGGACGGTTTGCGCTTGCCCGCGTACGTGCGGCGATCGATCGCGTCGACGATGGCCTGATCGTGTTGCTGGCCACGCGTCGGCGGCTCGCCGCGATGGCCGGCCGGTTGAAGCCACGCAGCGGTGTGCCGTCGCGTGACCTGTTGCGCGAGCAACAGGTTCGTCGTCGCACGCAGGCGCTGGCGCGTCGACTGCAACTGCCGGCGGACACCGCGGCGCGGATGGTGAACCTGGCGATCGCCGATGCCTGCGCGCGGCAAGGCCTCGCCGTTGACCTGGGTCAAGGCGTCCACGCCATCGATCCACGCATGATGCCGCCCACCATGCGCATGCCCTCAGCTCCCGCTTCCATCACGCCGCGCCTGCTGCGCGTGCTGCCGCCGCCGCAACGCGTGGCGCCACTGTTGCGCGTCCTGCCGGTACGCTGGCAGCAGCGCCTGCTGGAAGCGGCGATGCAGCGCGTGCTGGCCACGCCGATCCGCGACGGCTCGCTGGAGTTCATGCGCGGCCGTCGGCTGGCCATCGAGGTCAGCGACCTGCGCCTGCGCTGGGTGCTGGCGCTGGAAGGTGATCGCCTGCAGGTGGTCGACGACGAACCCGAGGCCAGCGTGCGCGGCAGCGCCACCGACCTGCTGTTGCTGGCCGGCCGGCTGGAAGACGCCGATACGCTGTTCTTCCAGCGCGCGCTGGACCTGACCGGCGATACCGAGCTTGGCCTCACCGCACGCAACCTGCTGGAGCGGCTGCCGTGGGAATCGGTGCCGCTGGGCCTGCGCATCGCGCTCAATCGCGGTGCCCGGTTCGCCCGCGCGGCGCGTGCGGCGCATCGCGGCGAGTCCGCCTGACGCTTCGTTTCTTTCCTCGGCAGCGATCACCATGACTGACCTCGCAAACCTGCCCGTGCCGGTCTGGCGCGACGAACTCGAACACGACTACGCGGCGCTGGCCGAGCGGCTGGAGCCGCTGGTGCCATGCCTGGAAATTCCGTTGCACCTGCCGTGGATCGAGGCGATCAACCGGCTGAAGAAGCAGCGCGGCGCGGTGATCATGGCGCACAGCTACCAGTCGCCGGAGATCTTCCACGGCGTGGCCGACATCACCGGCGATTCGCTGGGCCTGGCCCAGGCCGCGGCCGACTGCGACGCCGAGCTGATCGTGCTGTGCGGCGTGCACTTCATGGCCGAGACCGCGAAGATCCTGGCGCCGCACAAGACCGTGCTGCTGCCCGACCTCGAAGCCGGCTGCTCGCTGGCTTCCTCGATCACCGCCGCCGACGTGCTGGCGCTGCGCGCGCAACATCCGGGCGTGCCGGTGGTCAGCTACGCCAATACCTCGGCCGCGGTGAAGGCGCAGTCCGATGCGATCTGCACTTCGGCCAACGCGGTGCAGGTGGTCGAGTCGATGGGCACGGACCAGGTGATCTTCCTGCCCGACGAATTCCTGGGCCGCCATGTCGCCAAACAGACCGCCGTGGAAATCATCCTGTGGCACGGCCGCTGCGAAGTGCACGAGCGCTTCACCGCGCAGGAAGTGCGGCATGTGCGCGAGCAATTCGGCACCCGGGTGGTGGCGCACCCGGAATGCTCGCCCGAGGTGCTGGCCGAGGCCGATTTCGTCGGCTCCACCACCGCGATGGGCAAGTGGCTGGCGCGCGAAAGGCCGGCGCGCGTGGCGATGGTCACCGAGTGCTCGATGGCCGACAACCTGAAGTCGCAGTTCCCGCAGACCGAGTTCATCAAGCCGTGCAACCTGTGTCCGCACATGCAGCGGATCACCTTGCAGAACATCTACGCCTGCCTGCGCGACTTGCGCCACGCGATCGAGATCCCCGCCGACGTCAGCCAACGCGCACGCGCAGCGCTGGAGCGCATGCTGGCGGTCGGTCGGCGCGAACGCGTGTGAGGCACGCACGCCTGCCGATCGTGGTGGTGGGCAGCGGCGTCGCCGGGCTGGCGACGGCGCTGGCCGCGGCGCCCGCGCCGGTGCGCCTGCTGTGTCGCGCCCATGACGGCTGCGGCAGCGCCAGTGCGCTGGCCCAGGGCGGCATCGCCGCGGCGCTCGATCCGCGCGACAGCCCGGCCGCCCACGCGCACGACACGCTGGTGGCCGGGGTGCAGCACAACGACGCGGCGATGGTGCAGTGGCTGACTGCCGAGGCGCCTGCGGCGATTGCCTGGCTGCAGGCGCAGGGCGTGGCGTTCGATCGCGATGCGCTCGGCGGTCTTCAGCTGGGCCGCGAAGGCGGCCACGGCGCCGCCCGCATTGCGCATGCCGGCGGCGATGCCAGCGGTGCAGCCCTGGTGCAGGCCTTGCGCGCACGGGCGCAGGCGGCCGTGCATGTGCAATGGCGCGGCGGCGTCGATGTCGATGCCCTGCTGCTGCGCGAAGGCCGCGTGGTCGGCGTGCGTACCCGCGACGAGCGCGGCCGGCATGAGCCGGTGGAGGCGTCCGCCGTGGTGCTGGCCACCGGCGGGATCGGCGCGTTGTATGCCCGCAGCAGCAACCCGGCAGGCGCCGATGGCGCGGGGCTGGCGCTGGGGCTGGCCGCCGGCGCCGCGGCGCGCGACCTGGAATTCGTGCAGTTCCACCCCACCGCGCTGGAGGTGGCAGGTCATCGGCTGCCCCTGATCACCGAGGCCTTGCGCGGTGCCGGCGCCCGCCTGCTCGACGCCGCCGGCAACGCGCTGATGGCCGGCGTGCATCCGCTGGGCGACCTGGCGCCGCGCGACGTGGTGTCGCGGCGCGTGGCCGCGGTGCAGACGGCCGGAGGACGTGTCCGCCTCGATGCAACCGGTGTCGATGGCGACTGGGAGCGGCGTTTCCCCACCGTGCTGGCGGCCTGCCTGGCGCATGGCTTCGATCCTCGCCACGCCGCGCTGCCGGTGACACCGGTGGCGCATTTCCACATGGGCGGGCTGGCCACCGACGCGGACGGGCGCACCAGCGTGCCCGGCCTGTACGCGGTGGGCGAGGTGGCCTGCAACGGCGTGCACGGCGCCAACCGGCTGGCCAGCAATTCGCTGCTGGAGGGCGTGGTCTGCGGCCGGCGCCTGGGCGAAGGGCTCAGCCACGCGGCGGAGCCTGTCGTGGCGGGAACGGTGCGCGTGGTCGAGCGCGGCCCGAGCCTGCCGCCGGCCGAGCTGGCCATGTTGCGCGAGCTGCTGTGGCATGCGGCCGGCCCGATCCGTGAAGCCCGTTCGCTGCGCGATGCGTGGCACGCCTGCGAGGTGCTGGCCGAGGCCGGCTGGCAGGCGCAGCTGGGCAAGGCGCTGCTGCGCGCGATGCGCCTGCGCACGCGCTCGCTGGGCGCACACTGGCGGGAAGATCGCGGCTGTCCGTCCTGACACACCGCCCACTACCACGACAGCTTTTCAGTGCGCACGCGTACGGCATCGCGTTGATGCGCGTCAAGACAGGAGGGCGCTCAGCTGGCACACTGGGCGTTCCTCACCCCGCGAGTATTTCATGACACGTCCTTCCTCCTTCGACTACGAACAGCTGCGCGCCTGCGGCCGCGGCGAGTTGTTCGGTGACGACAATGCCCGTCTGCCTTCGCCGCCGATGCTGATGTTCGATCGCATCACGCGGATTTCCGAGGAAGGCGGTGCCTACGGCAAGGGCCTGATCCATGCCGAAATGGACATCCATCCGGACCTGTGGTTCTTCGGTTGCCACTTCATCGGCGACCCGGTGATGCCTGGCTGCCTTGGCCTGGACGCGATGTGGCAGCTCAGCGGCTTCTTCCTGCCGTGGCTGGGCGAACCCGGCCGTGGCCGCGCGCTGGGCGTGGGCAACGTGAAGTTTTCCGGCCAGGTGATGCCGACGGCCAAGCTGGTGCGCTACGAGATCGACATCCGCCGCGTGATGCGCGGCAAGCTGCGCCTGGTGATCGCCGACGGCAAGACCTTCGTCGACGACCGCCTGATCTACGAGGCCAGCGACATGCGCGTGGGCCTGTTCCAGTCCACCGAGGGTTTTTGAGATGCGTCGCGTCGTCGTGACCGGCATGGGCATCGTGTCCTGCCTGGGCAATGATCTGCAAACCGTGACCAGCGCCTTGCGCGATGGCCGCAGCGGCATCCGCGCGATGCCCGAGTACGCCGAGCTGGGCTTGCGCAGCCACGTGGCCGGCGTGCCGAACATCGATCTCGACGCGGTAATCGATCGCAAGCTGAAGCGCTTCATGGGCGACGCCGCGGCGTTCGCCTATGTGTCGATGCGTTCGGCAATGGAAGATGCCGGACTGGACGCGGACCAGGTGCGCGACCCGCGCATCGGCGCGATCGCCGGTTCCGGCGGCGGCTCGCCGCGCTGGCAGATCGAAACCGCCGACCTGCTGCGCAACAAGGGCGTGCGCAAGATCGGCCCGTACATGGTGCCGCGCACGATGTGCTCGACGGTGTCGGCCACGCTGGCCACCACCTTCGGCATCCAGGGCCTGAGCTATTCGATCTCCGCCGCCTGCGCCACCTCGGCGCACTGCATCGGCGCGGCCGCCGACCTGATCCGCCACGGCGCGCAGGACGTGATGTTCGCCGGTGGCGGCGAAGAGGAACACTGGGGCATGACCTCGCAGTTCGACGCGATGGGCGCGCTGTCCAGCCATCACAACGACACGCCGGTCAGCGCCTCGCGCCCCTACGACACCAGCCGCGACGGCTTCGTCATCGCCAGCGGCGGCGGCATGCTGGTGCTGGAGGAATACGAACACGCCAGGGCGCGTGGCGCGCGCATCCATGCCGAGCTGGTCGGCTACGGTGTCACCTCCGACGGTGCCGAGATGGTCGCGCCGTCGGGCGAGGGCGCGGTGCGCTGCATGAAGATGGCGCTGGCCAACGTCAAGGCGCCGATCGACTACCTCAACACCCACGGCACCGCCACGCCACTGGGCGACATCGTGGAGTTGAACGCGGTGCGCGAAGCGTTCGGCGACGCGGTGCCGCCGCTGTCCTCGACCAAGGCACTGACCGGCCACTCGCTGGGCGCCGCCAGCGTGCACGAGGCGATCTACAGCCTGCTGATGCTCAACGGCGGTTTCATGGCGGGCTCCGCCCACATCAGCGACCTCGATCCGGCAGCCGCAAGCTTCCCGATCGTGCGCGAAAGCCGGGAAGCGAAGCTGGCCACGGTGATGTCGAACAGCTTCGGCTTCGGCGGCACCAATGGCACCCTGGTGTTTGCCAGGGTCTGAGCCCGCGCGTCCTGCGGCTGCCCTCGCGGCAGCCGCTCCATTCTTCCGAGCTTCTCCGCATGTCTCCCACGGCCGCGCCCGCGCTCTCGCGTGACTCCACCCTCGGCGAGGAAATCGCCAACAGCATCAGCCATGGCCTCGGCCTGCTGCTCGCCGTGGCCGGCCTGCCGATCCTGGTCATTGCCGCACTGCGCAGCGGCAGCACCACCGCGGTGGTGGCGTCGACGGTGTTCGGGGCCAGCGCGATCCTGCTGTACCTCGCGTCCACGCTGTACCACGCGATCCCGCATCTGCGGATCAAGGAACTGCTGCAGCGCTTCGACTACGCGGCGATCTACCTGCTGATCGCGGGCACCTACACGCCGATCGCGCTGGGCGTGCTGCGTGGCGGTTGGGGCTGGTCGATGCTGGGCGTGATCTGGGGCCTGGCCCTGCTGGGCGCGATCTTCAAACTTGCCGTCGGCGCGCGTTTCCATCGGCTGTCCACCGCGCTGTACGTCGCGATGGGCTGGGCGGCGCTGATCGCGATCCGCCCGCTATGGCTGCACATGGCGCCGGGCGGCCTGGCCTGGCTGCTGGCCGGCGGCCTGGCCTATACGCTGGGCGTGGTGTTTTTCCTGCTGCACGAACGCCTGCGCTACAGCCACTTCGTCTGGCATTTGTTCGTGCTCACCGGCACCGGCTGCCACTACTTCACGGTGTTGCGTTATACGTTTTGAGCGTGGTGCAGCGTGCTGCCTGTGAACTTGCGTGCGTTGCAGGCAAGTGGACTGCGATGCTGTGCCATTCAACGCCACTCGATGCATCGCCCAGTCCAGCCTGCCTGAGGAATCGCCTTTCGATTCACCGCCAGCGCGACGCGATGACAACGGGCACGCCACACCAAAGATCACATGATCGCCGGCAGTCGCCCGAAGGCCCAAGGCAAGAGCATCGTGCAACCGGCGTTGACGAGAAGCTTTCCGCGAAGGCTGCTATGGAGCTGGCGTGGGCGCGAACTTCTTGATGAGATTGAAGAGCTCGCCGCCGTCAGGGACCAGATAGGTCCCGTATACCCATCCTTTCGTCACGCCACTCATGCAGTAAAAAACTGTGCCGTCATTGCTGCTCTCCTCGAGGTAGCCACCTAGCACCCGGTCTTTGAGTTGTATGCGAAGTATGGCGGCCCTAGTGACTTCAGGATGCTCAGGGTTATGGCCTGACAGATGCGAGAACGCCTTGGAAAAGGCCGCAATGCTCTGCCTGTCCTTGATAAGGACTGTCTGGTTGACAAGAGTTGGGTATCCGGCTCGGGCTGGCTCGACGCTTATGGACAGAATCTGTTGGCTCGAAAAGTTTCTCAGAATTGCTCGATCTTGGCGCGACGTGGGATCGATATAACGATATAGAAAAGTGCCAAGCCAAACGGTCGCGAATGCATACGCCAAATACCGTATCCATCTGGGCTGTTCTTTCTGATCAGGTGCCACGTTCCCCTCCAACGTCGCTGCAGGAAAAGCCAAGCCGCAGCCTATCATCCGGCAAGCCTGCGGACTGTGGCGGTTGGGAGTACGGCCGTGGGATACCGGCACCACGACCCGCAACAAAGAAGGGTGGCCGCGATGTCTGTTGGGACAGCTGCCGGTGCCACGCGTCGGCTTCGCTGGGCTTATGCCTCAGCCACCGGCCGCATGCCCGGCTCGCCGTGCCAGTAGCCGTTGCGGGCGCCGATCCGCGGCGGTGCTACCGGGGAGTGGCGGGCCAGGTCGAAGTGCGCCATCACTTCGGCCATGCCGTCGACCTGGGGATACAGGCGCAGCACGTCGACGCCCAGTTCGCGCAAGGCGGGCAGTTCGGGGCCGAGGTCGGTGATTTCCTCGCCCTGGATCTGGATGCCGTTGATGCGCAGGAAGGGGCCGCCTTCGCGGGTGGCCAATGGCATGCCGTCGGGGTAGTCGATGCAGCGGAAGCCGCACTGGTCCTTGGCCACGTCCAGCGCGCGGGCGGTGAAGCAGCGGGCGGAGAAGGCCAGCGGCAGGCGGCCGAAGGCGATCACCTCCAGCTCGGGCATGGGCCGGTCCTCGGCCTGCATCGCCTCGCGCAGTTCGCGCAGCAGCTGGTGGCCCTGCTCGACGCCCGGTACCCAGCGGCGCAGGCCGTCGGCCATCAGCATCGACAGGGCGTGGTGGTTGTAGACGTTGAGGGCGGGGCCGGCGACGAAGGGCACGCCGCGTTCGCGGCACAGCTGCACGGCGGAAAGATCATTCGCCTCGATCCAGCAGTCGCCGTGGTCGACCAGCCGTTGCAGCACGCCCAGCTCGGATTCGGCCTCGATCAGCGCCAGCGACGACAGCACGATCTGCTTGCCGCTGCGGGCGAGGTCGGCGGCCAGCGTGATCCAGTCGCGCGTGCCCAGTTCGCGGCGCTTGCTGCACACGGTTTCGCCCAGATAGATGATGTCCAGCGGCCACTCCACCGCCTCGCGGTAGAACGCCAGGGTCTGTTCGCGGGGCCAGAAATACTGCAGCGGGCCGAGGCTCAGCTTTATCGTGTTCATCGTTTCAATGCCAGGAACGGTGGTAGGGGCCCAGCGTGGTCTGGTGGCCTTCGGCATGTTTCGACAGCGACGACTGCCAGCCCGGTTGCAGCTGCCATGCATCCGGCGCACTGCGGTAGCGATCCAGCGCGTCGCGCCAGGTGCGGGTGACCGAGGCCACGTAGGCGACGCCGCGCTGGCGGCCTTCGATCTTCAACGCGGCCACGCCGGCCCTGGCCAGGCGCGGCAGCAGCTCCAGCGTGTTGAGGCTGGTCGGTTCTTCCAGTGCGTGGAAGGTCTCGCCGCCGACCTCGAAGCGGCCCTTGCACACGGTGGGATAGCCGGCCGGTTCGGCGGGCTCGAACTTGTCCATCAGCACCTGGTTCAGGCGCACGCTGCGGCGACCGTCGCCGTGTTCCTCCCAGCGCACGAAGCTGGCCGGTGAGCACACGCCATGACGGTTCGGCGAGGCGCCGGTGACGTAGCTGGACAGCTGGCAACGGCCTTCGACCATGATGCACAGGCTGCCGAACGCGAACACTTCGATCGGCACCGGCGAGCCTGCGCACAATCGTTCGACCTGCTGGATCGACAGCACCCGCGGCAGCACCGCGCGGCTGATGCCGAAGCGCTCGTGCGCGTAGCGCAGCGCCGGTGCGGTGGTGGCCGAGCCTTGCACCGACAAATGCCGTGCCATCGCCGGGTAGCTGCGCGTGGCGTAATCGAGCACCGCCATCTCCGCCGCGATGATCGCGTCGCAGCCGAACTCGGCCGCCTTGTCCACCGCGCCGTACCACGTCGCCAGGCGTGCACTGTCGGGGTAGGTGTTCAGCGCCAGGTAGACCTTGCGCTTGCGCTGGTGCGCGTAGGCGATGCCGTCGCGCAGCTCCGCGTCGCTGAAGTTCAGGCCGGGGAAGGCGCGGGCGTTGGTCTGGTCGCGGAAACCCGCGTAGACCGCATCGGCACCGGCGTCGATCGCCGCTTGCAGCGCCGGCAGGTTGCCGGCAGGACAGACCAGTTGCATGTGCACCTCGAAGCGGAGAAGGTCGCGGCGCATCGTGGCGGCTGACCGGGCGACCTGCGTTGACATGGGTCAGGCCGGAGCGGTTCCGTGCGGATGCGAAAAAAATCTGCGGATGCGCTGAAGTCACCGGAAGGGAAGTTGACCGAGGTCAAGCCCGGACGTGCCGGCACAGTCCATGCTGCGGTCGACTTCGCACGATTCGTAGCGATGTCCGGAACTCCGCTCCGATTGCCGACGGGAAAGATCCATGAATCCGATGAACACCAACGACCGTTACCACCCCCTGTCGATCGGCATGCACTGGCTGATGCTGGCGCTGCTGGTGGCCGTCTACGCCTGCATCGAGCTGCACGAACTGGCGCCGCGCGGCAGCAGCCTGCGCGCGGGCCTGAAGACGTGGCATTTCATGCTGGGGCTCGGCGTGTTCGCGCTGGTCTTACTGCGTCTGGCGATTCGCCTGACGACGCCGGCGCCACGCCGTGATGCGAGTCTTCCGGCCTGGCAGCATCACCTGGCCGGAATCATGCACGCGCTGCTGTACGCGTTCCTGATCGTGATGCCGATGCTGGGCTGGCTCACGCTGAGCGCGCACGGCAAGGTGATCCCGTTCTTCGGCCTGGAATTGCCGCCGCTGATCGTGCCGGACGAGCTGCTCGGCGAGCGGCTGGAGGACCTGCACGGCACCATCGGCACAATCGGCTATTACCTGGTGGGCCTGCATGCGGCTGCGGCGCTGTATCACCACTACTTCATGCATGACAACACGCTGCGCCGGATGTTGCCGCGACGCGGGAACGGCAACTGAGCTGCGACAGCCGGTCGCGGCGATGACGGACGCGTGGTTGACGCAGGTCAGTCGCGCATCTGCAGGCTCGCGCTAGCATCGTTCCATCCGCGGCATGCACGCCGCCTGCTGGAGCAGTCCCCATGACATCCGTCCACACTCTTGTCACCTTGGCCTGCGGCCTGGGCCTGGCCGTTTCGGTGCAGGCCACACCACCACAGACGCATGCGGAACACACCACCCACCACGCCGCCACGGCGAGCGTGCCCGCGCAGCGCTGGGAACCGGACGCGTCCCTGCGCGAGGGCATGCGACGCGTGCACGTTGCGGTGGATCAGCTGAGTCACTACGAGATGGGTCACATGAGCGCGCCGATGGCGGTCGATCGCGCGGCCGAAGTGGAGGATGCGGTGGGCTTCATGTTTGCCAACTGCAAGCTCGCCGCCGAGCCGGACGCGGCGCTGCACGGTATCCTGGCGCCGCTGCTCGGCGCAGCGCAGGCCCTGCAGGCCAACCCGGGCAACGTCAAGGCGGTGGCCGCGATGCGCGAGGCGATCGCGCACTATCCGCACTACTTCAATGATCCGGGCTGGGACCAGCCGGCGCCCACGATGCACGAGATGCACGACGAGCCGTAGGAGCGCACCCTGTGCGCGAGCTTTTGCGACACGTGACGGAGTGCATCGCGCACAGGGTGCGCTCCTACGGGGTGGCTTGCAGGGTCGCCCATAGCGCATCCACGCGACGCTCCACCGCGGCATCGGGCACGATCGGCCGGCTCCAGGCGCGCGTGGTTTCGGACGGCCATTTGTGGGTGGCGTCGATGCCGAGCTTGGAGCCCACGCCGGCGACCGGGCTGGCGAAGTCCAGGTAGTCGATCGGGGTGTTCTCCACCAGCATGGTGTCGCGCGCGGGATCGACCCGGGTGGACACCGCCCAGATCACCGCCGCCCAGTCGCGCACGTCGATGTCGTCGTCGGTGACGATCACGAACTTGGTGTAGGTGAACTGGCGCAGGTACGACCACACCGCCATCATGATGCGCCGCGCATGGCCGGCGTACTGCTTGCGGATGCTGACCACGGCGATGCGGTACGAGCACGCTTCCGGCGGCAGGAAGAAGTCGACGATCTCGGGAAACACCTTCTGCAGGATCGGCACGAAGATGTCGTTCAGCGCCATCGACAGCACCGACGGCTCGTCGTGCGGCGCGCGGCCCATGTAGCTGCCGTGGTAGATCGCGTCGCGGCGCAGGTGCAGGCGTTCGATGGTGAAGACGGGGAAGTGATCCTGCGCGTTGTAGTAGCCGGTGTGGTCGCCGAACGGGCCTTCCAGCGCGGTGTCGCCGGGGTGGATGAAGCCTTCCAGCAGGATCTCCGCACCGGCCGGTGCATCGAGCCCGGTCAGCTCGCTGTGCCACACGCGGGTGCGCTGGCCGCGCAGCAGGCCGGCGAATTCGTATTCGGACAAGCTGTCCGGCACCGGCGCCACGGCGGCCAGCATGGTCGCCGGATCGGCGCCGATGGCGACCAGTAGCGGGAACGGTTGCCGCGGATGCGCGGCGCGCCAGTCGGCGTAGTCCAGCGCGCCGCCGCGATGCGGCAGCCAGCGCATGATCACCCGGTTCGGACCGATCACCTGCTGGCGGTAGATCGCCACGTTCTGTCGGGGCTTGTCGGTGCCCCGGGTCACCACCAGGCCGAAGGTGACCAGCTTGCCGGCGTCGTCCGGCCAGCAGTGCTGGATCGGCAGGCGGGCCAGGTCGATCTCGTCGCCGCGCAGCGTTTCGTGTTCGAACGCCGCTTCCCGCACGCGTTGCGGCGCGACGTGGGCCAGTTGTGCCAGCTCCGGCCAGGTGGCCAGCGCCTGGCGCAGGCTGGACGGCCAGCGCGGTTCCTTGATCGCGGCAAGCAGCTGGCCCAATTCGCGCAGCGAGGCCAGCGGCCGCCCGGCCAGTGCCAGCTCGATGCGGCGACGATGGCCGAACAGGTTGCCCAGCAACGCGTGCCGACTGTCGCCGGGATGTTCCATCAGCAATGCGGGACCCGCCTCGCGCAGCGCGCGCAGGCTCAGCGCGGTGGATTCGAGATGTATGTCCACGGGCGCGCTGACGCGCTGCAATTGCCGTTCGCGCTCCAGCCGCTGCAGGAAGCTGCGCAGGTCATGGAAACTCATGCGGACGGTTCGCCGGAGGTCGCAATGGCGAGCTCGTCGTCATCCGTCGCGACCAGCAACTGCTGATGCACGCGTTGCAGTTCGGCCAGCAGTTCGGCGCGGGCCTCGGCGGCAAACGGGTTCTCGCGCTGGATCGCGCCGAACAGGTGGCCGGCGTCGCCGCGCACCGCGGCCAGCATGTGTTTCATGCCCTGGAACGAGGGCGGCGCGATCGGCATGCCGTCGTCCACGCCGATGTCGATCAGGCCCTTGGCGATGAAGAAGGCCAGCACGTGGGTGCGCGCCATCGCGCGGTCGTGGCTCTCCGGGTCCTGTTCGATGACTTCGCAGCCGAGCGCGGCGAACAACGCAGACGTGCGCGCGGCGGCCTGCGGATGCCGGGCGGAGGCGCAGATCACCGTGCGCCGCGGGCGCTCGTCGCGCGCCAGGCTGAGCGGACCGAACAGCGGGTGGCTGCCGACGTGGGGAATCGCGTCACCCAGCAACTCGTCCATCGCCGCGCAGGGATGCATCTTCACGCTGCCCACGTCGAACACGATCTGGCCGGCGTGCAGCAGCGGGCGCAGCGCGAGCAGGGTGCTCCGCAGTTGCGGCACCGGCATCGCCAGCACGATCCATTGCGCGCCCTCGAGCGCGACACGCAAGGATGGCGCGGCCAGTGCGGCGGGAACTCGGGCGTGCGGATCGAACACGCGCACGTGGTGCCCCGCCTGCAGCAACAGCTGCGCAAACGCCGCGCCGAAACGGCCATGGCCCAGCAGCGCAAAGCGCACGCCCGGGGCCGGCGACGCAGCGGCGCTCATGTCAGCGCGGGCGCGCGGCCGCTGGCCAGGCTGTGGCGCAGCGCGGCATCCCACGGCGCGAGGTCGATCGCGCGCGCGGCCAGCCAGTCGCGGTCGAACAGGGTCTGCGCGTAGCGCTCGCCGCGGTCGCACAGCAGGCTGACGATGCTGCCACGCTGGCCGCGCGCGCGCATCGACGCGGCCAGCTGCAGGCAGGCGACCAGGTTGGTGCCGGACGAGCCGCCGTAGCGATGGCCGAGCAGGTCTTCCAGCAGCCAGGCGGCGGCGATCGAGGCGGCGTCGGGGATTTCGTTGACGCGGTCGACCACGTCGAAGATGAAGCCCGGTTCCACGCGCGGTCGGCCGATGCCCTCGATCAGGGTGGGCTGGCTGGCCACCGCCTTCATGTCGCGGTTGCGCCAGCCGTGCACGTAGCCGCTGCCGCTGGGCTCGGCCACGCACAGTCGGGTATTGAGGTGGCGGTAGCGCAGGTAGCGGCCGATGGTGGCCGAGGTACCGCCGGTGCCGGCGCCGCACACGATCCACGCCGGTTCGGGTTCGGCCTCCAGTGCCAGCTGGCCGATGATCGACTCGGCGATGTTGTTGTTGCCGCGCCAGTCGGTGGCGCGTTCGGCCAGGCCGAACTGGTCGAGGTGGCAGGCGCCGCGTGCGGCATGTTCGGCGGCGCGCGCGTGCACCTGGGCCGGGTCGTCGACCAGGTCGCAGGTGCCGCCCAGCGCCTGCACGTCGCGGATCTTGCCCGGCGCGGTGCAGGCTGGCATCACCGCGGTGAACGACAGGCCGAGCAGGCGCGCGAACCAGGCTTCCGAAATCGCCGTGCTGCCCGAAGACGCGTCCACCACCGCCTGGCCGCCACGCAGCCGGCCGTTGCACAGCGCGTACAGGAACAGTGAGCGGGCCAGCCGGTGCTTCAGGCTGCCGCTGGGGTGGGCGGCCTCGTCCTTGAAGTAGAAGTCGATGCCGTGGAAGCCGGGAAAATTCAGCTTCAGCAGATGGGTGTCGGCGGAGCGTGCGGCCTCCTGCGCCAGCCTGGTCAGGGCGTCGTGCACCCAGCGGCGATCATGATCCTGTTGCAGGTTGACCAGGTGCAGGACGCTGTCCATCGGAGACTCCGGATTCATGTCGAGTGGCTCGCGGCCCGGTGCATCGCGCGCATGCGGCGGCCGAGAAATTCGAAATAGCGGTCGATGTAGCTGATGCCGTTCTCGTGATCGATCAGGTACGGATTCATCAGCGTGTGGCGCAGGATCATCAGCCGGTCCTCGTCCGGATCGAGCGAGCTCGCATCCAGGCCCAGCGCCTGGAAGATGCGCGTGGTCTGTGCGTGGCCCAGCATGTCCGGGCGCAGCGTGGTCACCGAGCCGAAGAACTCCTTGGTCTGCAGCGGCTGCTGCGGGTCGCAACGCAAGGTGTCGTGCAGTTCGCGCAAGAAGGCGTTGGCGACGGTGATCGAGCGGTTGCCGCGCGGGTTGAGCGCCAGGCAGACCAGGTTGCTGTCCGGCGCGAACGGCACCAGCGCGTGGACGCAGTCGGCCAGCTCCAGCGCGAAGCGCTGCGCGCGGGCGTGGAAGGTTTCGGCGGCACGCACGGTGGCGCAGGGCAGGCGGCCGAAATGGGCGTGATCCAGCGGCAACACCTTGTGGGTGACGTAGACCGCTGCCGCCGCCGCGCCGGACTTGGAACCTTCGGGAATGAACTGGCCCAGGCTGCGGTAGCGGGCGAGATAGTCCTTCGGCGTGCCGCCGTGGAAGACATAGTCGGCACGCTCGGCCAGCAGGCTCATCGCACGATGGTCGCGGCAGATGAAGGCGCCGCTGCCATAGGGCAGGTAGCCGAGCTTGTGCGGGTCGACGGTGACCGAGTCGGTGGCGCCCAGCGCGGCGAACGCGGCGTGCACGGCGGGCGTGGGGAATTGCACGTAGTCGGTGGCGACTTCGTCGCGCGGGCGCAGCGAGCCGTCTTCGTTGCGGAACAGGGTGGCCAGGTAGCCGCCCCAGGCGGCGTCGACGTGCACGGCGAAATCCAGTCCCCGCTGGCGCGATGCATCGCGGGCGGCCAGCACCTGGTCGATCGGATCGATGGTGCCGTACTCGGTGCCACCCAGCACCGCCACGCACATCAGCACGGGTTGTTGCTCGCGGGCACAGCGCTCCAGCGTGTCGCGCAGGGCGTCCCGGTCCAGTCGCATGCCTTCGGTGGGCAGCAGCTCCAGCTGGTCGCGACCCAGGCCGAGCAGCTTCACGCCCTTGCTCCAGGAGTAGTGGGCGGTCACCGGCGCCAGCACCCGCGGCAGCTTCAGCGTGGCGTGTGCGGCGAAGAAGTCGACCAGGCCGCGCTGCTCGATGCGCTCGCGTTCGACGCGCTGCAACCAGCCGCTGCGCCCGGCCGCGGGCTGCGCCACAAGCCAGGCCTGCCAGTCGGTCAGCAGCGCGATGCCGTCCGCCTGCGCGAGGTTGAATGCGCTCCAGTCATCCTCGGGCAGCGCCAGTCCAGGGACCTGCGCAGCACGCAGCGCCACCGGAAACGCCTTCAGCGCCAGCGCCAGGCGCAGTGCCTGGTAGTTGGCCAGGGTGCCGCCGGAGGTGAGGTGGCCGAACGCGCAGGCGTCCTGGGCGGGGTCATGCGGATAGCCGA
This sequence comes from Rhodanobacter sp. IGA1.0, assembly GCF_040208325.1. Classification (NCBI taxonomy): domain Bacteria; kingdom Pseudomonadati; phylum Pseudomonadota; class Gammaproteobacteria; order Lysobacterales; family Rhodanobacteraceae; genus Rhodanobacter; species Rhodanobacter sp. IGA1.0. The sequence goes on along the minus strand of NZ_CP157948.1, from coordinate 2,661,621 downwards.
GCATGCGCGCCAGCTGCAGGCCGACCTGCACTTCCATGTCGACGGTGACCGGCGCGGCATCCTCGCTGACGTTGTTCGGGTTGTAGGGCAGGGTCAGCATCTGCGCCGCCAGGCCCGGCAGCAGCAGGTCCGAGGCCATGTGGCCGATGTAGCGCGGGCTGTGGAACGGCACCGACTTCTTCAGCGACGCCGACAGCTGGTGCAGCTCGCGGCGCATGCGCGACTCGAAGGCCAGGTAGTCGGGGTGGTGCGCGGCGGCGGTGGCGATCGCCGGCGGATCTTCCGGGTGGAAGTTGCGCCGCCAGTAGACGTGATCGCGCAGGAACTCGACCAGCATCTTCTCCAGCAGCGCGTCGTTCTCCCCGTAGGGGCCGAGGAAGCAGGCGTCCAGCGTGTGGTCGCGCGGCTCGCCATGGTTGAACGGTTGTGCGCTCATGCGATCCATCCATGCAGCCAGCCCAGCGGGTGGTGCATGCGCGCCACGCCGAGCATGTAGACGTAACAGGCCAGTGCGGCGATGAAGAAGGCCAGCCGCGCACGGCGGGTGCGGGCGCGTTTCAGTGCCAGCGTGGCCAGCACCACGTAGACCACCAGCAGCACCAGCTTGGTGGTGAGCCAGCCGTTGGCGAACAGCGCGCCGGGCAGGATGCTGACCAGCATCAGCGCGGCGGTGAGCAAGCTGGTGTCGATCGCGTAGCTGAGCCAGCGCACGGGCTCCCACTGGGCGGCGCCGGCGTGGCCGAGCTGGACGAGCAGGCCGCGCAGCGCGAACAGCGAACCGCTGGCCAGCACGCAGGCGATATGCACCCATTTGATTTGCGGGTAGAACTCGAACACCGGCATTCCATGAGGCTTTCTGGATGGCTGCAAGCATCAGGGCGCGCCTTGCGGCGCGCCCTGATGTGGGTCATGTCAGCGCCGCATCAGACGCCTTCGGTCTGGCGCTTGCCCAGCGGCAGCGTGGCGCTGCGACGTTTTGGCGCAAGCCACAGTGCCGCGACGAAGACCGAGATCAGCAGCGCGCCGAGGGCAAACAGGGAGTCGCCGGGCACGCGCATCCACACCAGCATGTGGATCAGCGGGCGATCCATGAACTCGGCCGAGCGGGCGAACCAGTAGCCGTGTTCCAGCACCGCCTTCAGCTGCAGGATGCCCAGCGGCAGCAGGGTCAGCGCAGCCATCAGCGAAAGGCCGATGTTGAGCAGCCAGAACGCGCTCTTCAGCCAGCCTTCGCGCCACTCGGCGTCCGGCCTGATGCCGCGCAGGCAGAACAGCATCAGGCCCAGGCCCAGCATGCCGTACACGCCGAACAGGGCGGTGTGGCCGTGCGTGGCGGTGAGGTTCAGGCCCTGCATGTAGTACAGCGCGATCGGCGTGTTCACCAGGAAGCCGAGCAGGCCGGCACCGACCAGGTTCCAGAAGCTCACCGCCACGAAGAACATGATCGGCCAGCGGTAGCGCGCCATCCACGGCGCCTCGTGCTGCTTCTTCCAGGTCTCGTACGCTTCCATGCCGATCAGGGCCAGCGGCACCACTTCCAGTGCCGAGAAGCTGGCGCCCAGCGCGATCACCGCCGTGGTGGTGCCGCTGAAGTACAGGTGGTGCAGCGTGCCGAGCACGCCGCCGGCCATGAACACGATGGTGGCAAACAGCACGTTGGTAGTTGCCGTGGTGACGCGCAGCAGGCCCAGGCGGACGAACAGATAGCTGATCACTGCAGTGGCGAACACTTCGAAGAAGCCTTCCACCCACAGGTGCACCACCCACCAGCGCCAGTACTCGACCATCGCGATGTGGGTGTGCTCGCCCCACATCAGGCCGGCGCCGTAGAGCAGGCCGATCGCCACGGTGGACAGGAACAGCAGACCCACGATCGAGGCGCCTTCCTTGTTGCGATCCATTGCCGGCCACAACGCGCGACCGACCAGGAACAGCCACAGCATCAGGCCGATGAACAGGAAGATCTGCCAGAAGCGGCCGAGGTCGGTGTATTCCCAGCCCTGGTGGCCGAACCAGAAGTTGTACTTCAGGCCCATCTTGTCCATCACCGCAAACCATTGGCCGGCGAACGAACCGACCACGATGACCAGCAGGCAGACCCACAGGAAGTTCACCCCGAGGCGCTGGAATTTCGGTTCATGTCCGGAGATCAGCGGCGCGATGTACAAGCCCGTGGCCAGCCACGCGGTGGCGATCCACAGCACCGCCAGTTCGGTATGCCAGGTGCGGGTGAGGCTGTACGGCAGGTAGTTGGCCAGCGCGAAACCATAGGCTTGCTGGCCTTCCACCTGGTAGTGCGCCGTGGTGGCGCCCAGCAGGATTTGTGCGAGGAACAGGCCCAGCACGGTCCAGAAATATTTGCCGGTGGCCTTCATCGACGGCGTGGCCTTGAACTCGGTCAGCGGATCGCGCGCCGGAACGATCGGCAGCGGTTCGTGGCTGACCTGGCGGGCGTGGTGCCAGCCGAGCAGGCCGATGCCGAAGATCATGAACAGGATGCTGAAGACCGACCACAGGAAGCTGGTCGAGGTCGGCGTGTTGCCGGCCAGCGGCTCGTACGGCCAGTTCTGCGTATAGCTCATCGGCTCGTTCGGGCGCTGGGTGGCGGCCGCCCAGCTGGTCCACCAGAAGAACGCGGTGACCTCGCGCCGGTGCTCCATCTCGGCCACGGTGTTCTCGCGCATGGCGTAGCCTTCGCGCAGCTTGTGCGTGGCCGGGTCGTTGCCGAGCAGGCTCATGTAGTGCGCCGCCACCGCTTCCATGGCGCGGGCGCGCAATGCCGAGACGGTGATGGTGTTGCTGGCCGCGTCCCAGGTATTGGTGCGCAGCTCTTCCTGCACGCGAGCCTTCAGCGGCGCCTGCTGTTGCGCGGTCAGCGTGTCGTAGGGGCCCAGGCCGGCGTCGCGGGAAAGCAGTTCAAGCATCGCCATGCTCTCGCGATGCAGCCAGTCCGCGCTCCAGTCCGGTGCCAGCAAGGCGCCATGGCCCCAGATCGAGCCCAGCTGCTGGCCGCCGATGCTCTGCCAGACCTGCCGGCCTTCCTCCATGTCGCCCTTGGTGTACAGCGTCTGGCCGTCTGCGGTGACGACGGCGGTGGGCAGCGGTGGCGCCTGCTGGTGGACCTCCTTGCCGACCCACAGCAGCACGGCGAAGGAGGCGACGAGCAACGCCGCCAGCCCCAGCCAGAGTTTTCGGGTGGTACTCATGGTGCATCTCCCTGAAAGATGCGCGCATGCTGGTCGAGGCGGTTGTCGCTGTTGTTGATGCAGGTCAAGCGACCACGTCAGCTGCCCGGGCGAATTGTCGCGGCCGCAATCCGGGTCACGGGATGGTCATGACGCGATCAAGGGAACGCGTTGCGCGCTCCCGGTGGTGCCGGTCGGCAGGGACGATTGATGCGGGGCCGGCAGGACAGCCGATGTCCGCGGACCCCACTGCGCCAGAAGGGGGCGCACCGGCTTTCGGCCCGGGCATCGCGTGTGCGTCTAGTGCTGCATCAGTACCGGGACGACGGCTTCCTCCAGCACGCGTCGGGTGGCCCCGCCAAAGACGCGTTCGCGCACGCGCGAATGGCCGTAGGCGCCCATCACCAGCAGGTCCGCGTCGATGTTCTCCACTTCCTTCAGCAGGATTTCACCGGCCATCGCGGAAGAGGCGCGAATGTAGTTGGGTCGTGGGGTGACGCCATGGCGCAACAGGTAGATGAAGGGGTCAAAGTGCGGTCGTCCTTCATCGCCATTGCGCATGTCGCCGTCGACCAGGGTGACCTGCCGCGCCACCCTGAGAAACGGCAGCGCGGCATGGATCGAGCGGATCGCCTCGACGCTGCCGTTGCAGCCGATCACGATGCGTTCGAAGCGGATTTCCCGATCGAGCCGCGGGGGCAGGATCAGGCACGGCAGTTGGCAGGACAGGATCGCCTCGCCGAGGACGTCGAGCAGGCCGGATGCCGGCACCATGTCGCGCTCGATCACCGCCAGGTCGTGTCGTGCGCCGAGCCAGCGCAGGCTGTGGGCGAGGCCCATCCGGGCGACAATCCAGTCGGCGTTGCTGATGCCGGATCGGCGGGCGAAGGATTCGAAGGCCGCCCGCTCGTCAGCGAATTCGGCTCGCGGTTCGAGCAGCAGGCCCAGTACGCTGGGTTCGCTGTCCGCTTCGCTGCCGGTGAGTTTTCGCAATGCAGGGTCCAGGTAGCAGCCGGTCAGGTTGCTGCCCCAGCGCCTGGCAATGGCGGCGCCGGCGACGACCGCCGGGCTCCATGGACTGGTCGAAGTCGCCAGCGCGAGGATGTCGCCCGGACGCTTGACGTCCGGTGTCTGTTCGGTGCTTGTCATGGCGGCCGTGTCGATTTGGTGGCGTTCAAAGATCGAGCGTGTGGATGACCTGGGTGGCGTCATCCGGGTCGCGCCGGCGCTGGAAGCCGAGGTGGTCGGCCAGTTCGCGCATCGGCTCGTTCTCCGCGGCGTCGGTCGAAAACATCTTGCGAAAGCCGTTCTTGCGCGCGACCTCGATCAGCCGCCTCATCAGCAGCACGGCCAGGCCGCGATGGCGCCAGTCGTCGGCCACGGTCACCGCGCATTCGCATTGCCCCGCATCGCCGCTGGCGCTGTAGCGGCTGATGCCGACTTCGCGCAACTCGCCGTTGTCGTGGGCGAGCGCGATGAAGGCCATCCGGTTCCGCTCGTCGATGTCCATCAGCTGGTCGAGCAGGGCGGGGCTGGCTTCCTTCAGGCTTCCCATGAAGCGGAAGCGGCAGGCCTGTTCGGACAGGCGATGGATGAAATCCTTCTCGCGCTGGCGATCGTCGGGACGCAACGGGCGTATCAGTACCGCGCTGCCGTCGTTCAGCGTGTCGATCCAGTGGGTGCCTTCGATGGCACCGAAGGGTGTGCCCGAAGAGGCGCCGTGATCGGAGTGGCTGGTGGACATGGTCGTTCCCGCAGTGGATGAATCGTGATCGATTCCCATGCCGGGAGGGGCGGCCATCGCGGCACGGCTTTTCGCTGCGTACTGTTCTACGCCGGCCCGGAGTGGCTCGACTTGATCCAGGTCAATCAGGCAGGAAGGCGATGGCGGGCTCAGCCGTTGTCGCGTTGTCTCGACGGCGAGGTGGAACTGCTGCGGCAGAGCTCGGCGAGCAGGTCCGGTCGACGGATGGTCACCGCTTTGCGGTTGACCTCCAGCACGCCCATTTCCTCGAGTCGCGAGAACAGGCGGCTGACCGTCTCGACCACCAGGCCAAGGTAGTTGGCGATGTCGTAGCGCGACATTGACAGGGTGAGCATGCTGCCGTCGCGCTGCAGGCGCTGGTAGCGGTCGGACAGGCTCTTCAGGAAAATCGCCAGTTGCTCCTGTGCCTGCTGCCGTCCCATCACAACCATGTGCCGGTGTTCCTCGACCACCTCGCGGCTGACCACCCGCATCAGCTGTCGATGCAGCGCCGGCACCTCGCTGGTGACCTGTTGCAGGCGGTCATACGGCAGCTCGCAGATGCTGCTGCGCTCCAGCGCCTCGGCCTGGCTGACATGCCGGTCCGTGGCCAGCGCGTCGAAGCCGACGATGTCGCCGGGCAGGTGGAAGCCCAGGATCTGCACCGCGCCGGTGTCATCCTGCACGAAGGTCTTCAGTGAACCCGAACGCACCACGTAGAGCGCGTGGAAGGGGTCGCCGTCGCGATACAGCGCACCGCCGCGATCGAGCATGCGCTTGTCGCGGATCGTCATGTCCAGCTTCTCGAGGTCATCGCCGCCAATGCCGGCGGGCAGGCACAGGTCGCTCAAGGCGCAGGACGAACAGCTGCGGCGCAGCTGGCTCAGGTCGAGCACGGCGGATTCGTCGGCCATCGTTTCCTCGGTGGCACCTGCGGTGAACCCGGTTGGGCGCCGCGCCGGTGCGGAGTCTGCACGCACCATAACATGCGGCACGGCCGCCTCACCCGGCCGCCCGCGGGCAGGCCAGCACCGCAAGTGCCGGATCTGTCGATCCGCCTGCGTCAGGTTCAGTCGATCCTGATCGGTTCGTGCAGGCCGGGCAGCTGGCAGTTCACGCCTTGCCCGGTCAGCACGTCCTGCATGGCTTGCATGCCGCGGCCGTATTCGCCGTGCACCAGGAACACCTCGCGCCGCGGTGCATCACCCAGCCAGGCCAGCAGCGAGGGCCGGTCGGCGTGGGCGGAGAAGCCGTTGATCGTCCACACCTGCGCGCGCACCGGGATCTCCTCGTTGAACACGCGCACGCTGGCGGCCCCGTCGATGATCCGCCGCGCCAGCGTGCCTTCCGCGGCATAGCCGACGAACACCACGCTGCTGCGCTCGCGCCACAGGTTGTGCTTGAGGTGGTGACGCACGCGACCGCCGTTGCACATGCCCGAGCCGGCCAGGATGATCGCGCCGCCGTCGACGTTGTTGATCGCCATCGACTCGGCCGTTTCGCGGGTGAAGTGCAGGCCGGGCATGGCAAACGGGTCGCCGTGCTGCAGTTCGTCCAGGAAGCGCTGGTCAAAGCATTCCCGGTGGCGGCGGAAGATCTCGGTGGCGGAGATCGCCATCGGCGAGTCCAGGAACACCCGCACGTGCGGCGGAATTGCGCCGCTGGCGATGCCGCGGTGCAGGTAATAGAGGATTTCCTGGGTGCGTTCCAGCGCGAAGGTGGGGATCACCACGTTGCCGCGCCGGTTCACCGTGTCGCGGATGGCCTGGTACATCTCGTCCACCGAGTCCGGCACCGAACGGTGCGGACGATCGCCGTAAGTGCTCTCCATCACCACGTAGTCGGCCGGCGGCGCGGGTGTCGGGTCGCGCAGGATCGGTCGGCCGGGGTTGCCGAGATCGCCGGAGAACAGCATGCGGCGCTGCCGCTTGCCGTCATCGAGCTGCAGCACGATCGACGCCGAGCCGAGAATGTGGCCGGCATCGAGGAAGCGTGCGGTGATGCCTTCGACGACCGGCACGGTTTCGTCGTAGCCGACGTCCGGGCCAAAGAAGTCCAGCGCGTGCAGCGCCTCGTCCAGGGTGTACAGCGGCGGCGTCACTTCCTCGCCGCGGCGATTGCGGCGTTGCGCCCGGCGCGCCTCTTCCTCCTGCAGGCCGGCCGAATCGAGCATCACCACCCGCGCCAGTTCGCGGGTGGCGGCCGTGGTAATGATGCGACCACGAAAGCCCTGGCTCACCAGCAGCGGGATCCGCCCGCAATGGTCGAGGTGGGCGTGGGTCAGCAGCAATGCATCAATGCCGGCCGGGTCGAAGCCGAACGGCTCGGCATTGGCCCGCTCCACTTCGTCGCTGCCCTGGAACATGCCGCAGTCGATCAGTACGCGGCGATCGTTGCAGGTGACCAGGTGGCAGGAGCCGGTGACCTGTTTGGCGGCGCCGTGGCAGCTGTAGATGATCATGCGGGTCTTGCTCCGGATGGCACAGTCCGGCGGACTTTCCCATGAAGCCGCCGCAACCGTACTGACCGACGTCAATCGCGGATGTCGAAGGGGCTTAAGACCCACGTAAGCCTTCCCGGTTGCAATGCCACCCAAGGCAATCATGCCGATACCGGAGAAACACCATGAAGCGCATCGTCATCGCACCGTTGTTCCTCGCCGCCGCCGTCCTGTCGGCGTCCGCCTTCGCCGCACCGCAATGCACCAACGCGCCGCGTGCGCAGTGGCTGACCGAGGCGGCGATGAAGCAGAAGGTGCTCGACCAGGGCTACACCATCAAGGTGTTCCAGGTCAGCGGCAACTGCTACGAGATCTACGGCAAGGACAAGGCGGGCAAGAACGTGGAGATCTACTTCGATCCCACCGACGGCCGCATCGTCAGGAAGAAGGGCGGTTGATCGTCACCTGACTCGAGCGAGGACAAGCCATGAACGCGATGGTCAAAGTGTGGGACCCGCTGGTCCGCCTGTTCCACTGGTCGCTGGCGGGCTTGTTCCTCGCCAACTTCTTCACCGAGGACGGCGAGCTGGTCCACCGCGGGATCGGCTACACCGTGCTGGCCCTGCTCGCGGTGCGTTTCGTGTGGGGCTGGGTCGGCACGCGGCACGCGCGCTTCGCCGACTGGGTGCCCGGCCCGCGCCGGGTGCGTGACTATCTGCGCGAGCGGCTGGCCGGGCGCTCGCGACGACAGCTCGGGCACAACCCGGCGGCCGCCGTGATGATCCTGGCGCTGCTGGTCGGCGTGTTGCTGGTCGGCGTCACCGGCTGGCTGCAGACGACGGACGCCTACTTCGGCACGCCCTGGCTGGAGGAGCTGCACGAAGCGCTGGCCTACGCCGTGCTGGGGCTGGTCGTGCTGCACGTGCTGGCCGCGGTGGGCGAGAGCGTGCATTACGGCGAGAACCTGGTCGCCGCGATGATCCACGGCCGCAAGCATGCGCTGGGGCAGGATGCCGCAGGCGGCGAAAAGACGGCGCCAATTGCTGCAAGTCAAGTGGGCGGATCGATCACGCGAGAAGAATGAGGCTATGCGCATCCTGCTAGCCGAAGACGACCGGGCACTGGGGCAGGCGCTGGCCGACGGCCTGCGCCAGCTCGGCTATGCGGTGGACTGGATCACCGACGGCAACCAGGCGGCCGCCGCCCTGAGCGACACCGCGTATGCCGCGGCGATACTGGACTGGAACCTGCCGCGCAGCAGCGGCCCGGCGATCATCGCCGGCATGCGCCGGCGCCAGGACGCCACCCCGGTACTGCTGCTGACCGCCCGCGACGAACTGGCCGACCGCGTCGCCGGGCTGGACGCCGGCGCCGACGATTACGTGGTCAAGCCGGTGCACCTGGACGAACTGGCCGCCCGCCTGCGCGCCTTGCTGCGGCGGGCCGACGGCCAGGTCGAGCCGGCGATCCGCGTGGGCGCGCTGGAAGTCACCCCGGCCGCGCGCAGCGCCACGCTTGCCGATGCGCCGCTGGAGCTGACCGCGCGCGAGTACGCGTTGCTGGAAATGCTGGTGCGCCATCCCGGGCGTGCGTATTCCCGCGAGCAACTGGAGGACGCGTTGTACGGCTGGGACCGCGAAGTGGCCAGCAACGCGGTGGAAGTGCACATCCATCACCTGCGCCACAAGCTGGGACCAGGCTGGATTCGCACCTTGCGCGGTATCGGCTACGCCATCAATCCGCCCGGCGGAGTTGCCGCGTGATCCGCCCCTCGCTCAACCGGCGGCTGGTGCTGCGGCTGCTGGCCGGCATCGTGCTGGTGTGGTGTGCCGCCGCCGGCTGGCTGGCCTGGCGCAGCCTGCACGAGGTCGACGAGATCTTCGACCAGATGCTGGTGCGCACCGCCGCCAGCGTGTTCGCGGTGATGCCGGACGAGGTCGCCCGCGTCGGTACGGTGCGCCTGCCGGACAAGCCGCTGCTCGGCTCGGACGATACCGCCCAGCGACCGGCCATCGTGCTGCGCGATGCGCGCGGCGAACTGCTGGTCGAGAGCGCCGAACTGCCGCTGCTGCGCTTCGACCCGGGTGATGCGCACTTCCATTCGATCGTGCACGACGACCGGCGCTGGCGGGTGTTCCAGCGCTGGGATGCGCGGCATCGGTACTGGGTCCAGGTCGGCGCGCCGCTGGACGAGCGCGACGAACTGCTGCGCAAGCTGCTGGCGCCGGCGCTGCTGGCCTTGCTCGCGCTGCTGGTGCTGGTGCCGCCGATCGTGTTTGCCGGTTTGCGCAGCGGGCTGAAACCGCTGCGCCAGCTGGCGCGCAGCCTCTCCGCCGGCACCGATCCGGCCGCCGCCTCGCTCACCGACGCGCGGGTGCCGGTCGAGCTGGCGCCGTTCACCGAGGCGATCGACCAACTGGTCGATCGCCTGCGGCGCAGCCTGGAACACGAACGCCGCTTCACCGCCGACGCCGCGCACGAACTGCGCCACCCGCTGGCGGCGCTGCGGCTGGAACTGGACCTGGCCGGGCGCGGCGACGATGTGCCCGTGCGCGCGCAGCACCTGCAGCGCGCGCAGGCGGCGCTGGACCGCATGCAGCGACTGGTGGCCCAGCTGCTGATGCTGGCGCGGGTCGAGAAACTGGCCGAGCTGGACGACGCCGGCCCGTTGCGTCTGGTGAGCGTGGCCGAAGCCGCCCTGCGCGACGCCAGCGAGCGCGCGGCGGCGCGTTCCATCGAGCTGTCGCTGGACCACGACGGCAACGACTTCGTGCTGGGCAGCCGCAGCCTGCTCGACATCCTGGTGCAGAACCTGCTCGACAACGCGCTGCGCCACGTACCCGACCACGGCCAGGTGAACGTGCGCGTCGGCGGGCGCGACGAACAGGTGACACTGGAGGTGAACGACAGCGGCAGCGGCTTCGCCGACGCGGCCGTGGCGCGGCTGGGCGAGCGCTTCCATCGCCCCGAAGGCAGCATCGGTGAAGGCAGCGGGCTGGGCCTGTCGATCGCCCAGGCGATCGCCCGCCTGCATCACGGCGAGCTGGCCTTCGGTCGCTCCGCGCTGGGTGGCGCGCAAGTGAGTTTCAGCCTGCCGCGCGTCGCGACCGACGCGGCGCATGCGCCCGGCTACGCTTGATCCATCGGCCGTCTCATTCTGGAGAACTCCCATGACCGAAACCGCTGGCAAGCTGAGCTTCCAGGTCATTGCCCATCGCACCGATGCCCACGGCAGCGTTGCCCGCTGCAAGCATGCCGAACTGTCGCTGGATACCGATCTGGCCGGTCGCCTCGATGCGTTCAACCCCGCCGAATTGCTGCTGGCCGCCCTGTCGGCCTGCATGATCAAGAGCATCGAGCGGGTCACGCCGATCCTGAAGTTCCAGTGGCGCGGGGTCGAGGTGCGCGTGCATGGCGTGCGCCAGGACGTGCCGCCGCGGCTGGAATCGATCGACTACGAGATCCTGGTGGACAGCGACGAGAGCGAGCAGCGCCTGGCCCTGTTGCACGACAACGTGCGCAAGTTCGGCACGGTGTTCAACACGGTGGCGCCGGGCACGCGTCTTTCCGGCGTGCTGCGGCGAGCGGATGGGAGGAGGGCCGACGGCTGAATGGCATCGTCGCATCGGGAGCCACCCTGCGGTCGGGCTCGTCGAAGGCCGGGCCGCCGCGCCTTCACTGTCCCCAGCTGACGAACATCACCACGGCCGCCGTCGCCATGGCCGCGGTAGCCAGCCAGCCGAAGATCTTCAGCGGCCAGGGCATGGTGAACTTGCCCATGACCTTGCGCCGCGAGCCCATCAGCATCATCACGACCATCAATGGCACGGCGGTGACGCCGTTGACCACCGCGCTCCAGTACAAGGCCTTGATCGGGTCCAGCGGCGTCAGGTTCAGCGCGATGCCGGCGAGGCTGGCGACGATCAGCACGGTGTAGAAAAAACGGGCGTTCTGCGGCTTGTATTCCAGCCCGCTGCGCTGACCGAAGGCGCCGGCGGCGGCATAGGCGGTGGCGCCGGCCAGTACCGGCACGGCCAGCAGGCCGGTGCCGATGATCCCGGCGGCGAACAGCGCGAAGGCCAGGTCGCCAGCCAGTGGCCGCAGTGCCGCGGCCGCTTCGGCGGAGGTCTGGATGTCGACCTTGCCGTGTGCGTGCAGCACGATCGCGGCGGTGAGGATGATGAAGAAGGCAATCAGGTTGGAGAAGATCATGCCGACCGTGGTGTCGATGCCGATGCGGCGCAGGGCGCTCGGCGCCTGCTTCGGCGCGCGGCGCAGCGGCTTGCGGCGTTTGCTGGAGGTCATTTCCTCGACCTCCTGCGCCGCCTGCCAGCAGAACAGATAGGGGCTGATGGTGGTGCCGAGCAGGGCGACCAGGCCGACCGCGTATTGCGCATTCCAGCGGATAGGCGGCAGCACCAGGCTCTTCAGTACGGCCAGCCACGGCACGCCGATCACCAGCACGGTGGCCACGTAGGCAAACAGGCTGAGGGTGAGCAACTTCAGGATCGGGGCGTAACGGGTGAACGGTATGAACACCTGCAGCACCAGCGACAACAGCGCGAAACCCGCCGCGTAGAGCAGCGCCGGTCCGCCGATCAGCAGTTGCAGCGCGGCGCCCATGGCACCGATGTCGGCCGCCAGGTTGATCACGTTGGCGAACACCAGCGAGGCCGTCAACGCGTAGACCAGCGGATGCGGATAGTGCTTGCGCATGCCGTCCATCAGGCCGTGGCCGGTGACGCGGCCGATGCCGGCGCTGACCGCCTGGATCGCGATCATCAGCGGCATGGTCAGCACGACGCACCACAGCATGCCGTAGCCGAATGCGGCCCCCACCTGCGAGTAGGTGGCTATCCCGCTGGGGTCGTCGTCGGCCGCGCCGGTGACCAGGCCTGCGCTCAGGTTGGCCCACACCGGCCTTTCGGTACCGCCATCTTCGGTGTTCCTGCGCACGGTCATGGGTGTTTCCGGTGGAGTGGTTGCCGACTGGGCCGGTGTCGCAGGTCAGTGCCCGCTGCCCAAGTGTGGTCGGGAGTCGGTGCGGTTGCACGACATGCGGCAATGTGCAGCATCGGAATTCACGGATACGGGTACATACTGCGGGCATACCGGGCTTCCAGCCCGCCGGGGAGACTGTCGATGGCGACCCACCTGGATTGTCCGCCGGCCGATGCCGGATCGTTGCGGGGCATCGATGCGTGGTGGCGCGCGGCGAACTACCTCTCGGTCGGGCAGATTTACCTGCGCGCGAATCCGCTGCTGCGCGAACCGCTGGCCCCGGCGCACATCAAGCGCATGTTGCTTGGCCACTGGGGCACCACACCGGGGCAGAACTTCATCTACGCGCACCTGAACCGGGTGATCAGGCAACACGATCTGGACATGCTCTACCTCTCCGGGCCCGGCCATGGCGGGCCCGCCGTGGTGGCCAATGCCTACCTCGACGGCACCTACAGCGAGGTCTATCCGCAGATCGGCCGGGACGAGGCCGGCTTGCAGCGGCTGTTCAAGCAGTTCTCGTTCCCGGGAGGCATAGCCAGCCATGCCTCGCCGGAGTGCCCGGGCTCGATGCACGAGGGCGGCGAACTCGGCTACTCGCTCAGCCATGCGTTCGGCGCCGTCTTCGACAACCCCGGCTTGATCGCCGCCTGTGTCGTGGGCGATGGCGAGGCGGAGACGGGGCCGCTGGCCACGGCGTGGCACTCGAACAAGTTTCTCGACCCGGTGGGCGATGGCGCCGTGCTGCCGATCCTGCATCTGAACGGCTACAAGATCGCCAATCCCACCGTGCTGGCACGCATCGGCCATGACGAGCTGGAGCAGCTGTTGCGCGGCTACGGCTGGACGCCGCATTTCGTGGTGGGCAGCGAACCAGCGGCCATGCACCAGGCGATGGCCGCGACGCTGGACGCCGTGGTGGCGCAGATCCGCCAGATCCAGCGCGACGCCCGCGAAGGCGGCGTCACCACCCGGCCGCGCTGGCCGATGATCGTGCTCGATTCGCCCAAGGGCTGGACCGGCCCGGCCGTGGTCGACGGACGGCCAAACGAAGGCACGTTCCGCGCCCACCAGGTGCCGTTGTCGATCTCGTCGACGAGCCCGCCGGAACACCTGGCGCAGCTCGAGGCGTGGCTGCGCAGCTATCGGCCGGAAGAACTGTTCGACGAGGAAGGCCGTTTCCGCGCGGAGTGGGCCGCACTGGCGCCGGCCGGGGCGCGTCGCATGAGCGCGAACCCGCACAGCAACGGTGGCCTGCTGTTGCGCGATCTGAACATGCCGGATTTCCGCGACTACGCCGTCGACGTGCCGATCCCCGGCGTGCCCGGCATCGGGGACACGCGGGTGCTCGGGCCGTTCCTGCGCGACGTGATCCGGGGCAATGCCGAGCAGCGCAACTTCCGCATGTTCGGGCCGGACGAGACGCTGTCCAACGGCCTGGGCGCGGCGTTCGAGGTCACCGATCGGCAATGGCAGGCCACCACCTTGCCGGGCGACGAGTTTCTCGCCCCGAGCGGGCGGGTGGTGGAGATGCTCAGCGAGCACCAGTGCGAAGGCTGGCTGGAAGGCTATCTGCTGACCGGGCGCCATGGCCTGTTCAACTGCTACGAGGCATTCATCCATATCGTCGATGCCATGTTCAACCAGCACGCGAAGTGGTTGAAGATGACCGCGGCGATTCCGTGGCGGCGCAAGATCGCCTCGCTGAATTACCTGCTGGCGTCGCATGTGTGGCGACAGGACCACAACGGTTTCACCCACCAGGATCCGGGTTTCATCGACCACGTGATCAACAAGAAGGCCAGCATCGTGCGGGTGTACCTGCCGCCGGATGCGAACTGCCTGTTGTCGGTGATGGACCATTGCCTGCGCAGCCGGCACTACGTCAACGTGGTGGTCGCGGGCAAGCATCCGGCGCCGCAATGGCTGGCGATGGATGCGGCGGCGAGCCATTGCAGCCAGGGCATCGGCCTGTGGCCGTGGGCCAGCAGCGATCAGCACGATGAGCCGGACGTGGTGATGGCCTGCGCCGGTGACGTGCCCACGCTGGAAACGCTGGCCGCGGTGTCGATCCTGCGCCGTTACCTGCCGGAGCTGAAGGTGCGCGTGGTCAACGTGGTCGACCTGATGAAGCTGCAGTCGCCCAGTGAACATCCGCATGGCCTGGACGATGACGACTTCGACCAGTTGTTCACCCGCGACACGCCGGTGATCTTCGCCTTCCACGGCTACCCGACACTGATCCACCGCCTGACCTACCGGCGCGCCAACCACGACAACCTGCACGTGCACGGCTACCGGGAGGAGGGCACCATCACCACCGCGTTCGACATGACGGTGCTCAACCAGCTCGACCGTTTCCATCTGGTGATCGACGTGATCAACCGGGTGCCGCGGGCAGGCGAGCGCGGCATCTACCTCAAGCAGAAGCTGCTGGACAAGCTGGTCGAGCACAAGCGGTACATCGACGAGAACGGCGAGGACTTGCCGGAGATCCGCAACTGGGCGTGGAGCGCGGAGACCGCAGGCATGCTGGCGTAAGGCCGTGCCGTGCTTCAATGGCGAATGAGCGTGGCGGCAGCGCTGGCGGCCACCCATTCCTCGTTGGTGGGTTCCACCACCACGCGCACCTTGCTGGCCGCGCTGGAGATCACGGGGGCATGGGTGGCATTCGCCGATGGGTCCAGCGCGATGTCGAGAAAACCCAGGCCGGCGCAGATGCGTTCGCGGATCACCGCGTTGTGCTCGCCGACGCCGGCGGTGAAGGCCAGCATGTCCAGGCCATTCAGCGCCGCCGCCAGTGCGCCCACTTCGCGCACCGCGCTGCGCACGTACAGCTCCAGCGCTTCGCGTGCGCGTGCGTCGTCCTCATGCTGCAACAACACGCGCGGATCGGACGAGATGCCGGAAACGCCGAGCAGGCCGGACTCGTGGTACAGCATCCGCGCCACCTGTTCGAGCGACAGTTTGCGGATCTCCATCAGGTAGATCACCGCGCCGGGGTCGAGCGCGCCGCAACGCGTGCCCATCATCAATCCATCCAGCGCGGAGAAGCCCATGGTGGTGGCGACACTGCGCAGATCCTGCAACGCGCACAGGCTGGCGCCGCTGCCCAGGTGCGCCACGATCGTGCGGCCGCGCGCGACCACGCCGTAGCGCTCGCCCAGGGCCTGCGCCACGTAGGCATACGAAAGGCCGTGGAAGCCGTAGCGCCGCAAGCCCTGCTGCCAGGCCGAGCGTGGCAGCGGCAGCATTTTTTCCACGGTGGGCATGCTCTGGTGGAAGGCCGTGTCGAAGCAGGCGACCTGCGGCAGCTGCGGCTGTTCATCCAGCAGCGCGGCGATCGCTTCCAGCGCAAAGGGTTGGTGCAACGGCGCCAGCGGGACGTAGCTCTTCAGATCGGCCAGCACCTCGGCGTCGACCCGCGTCGGCTCGAAATACTTGCTGCCGCCATGCACGACACGATGAGCGACCGCCACGATCCGGCTATCTTCCAGGCGATCCACGATGCGTTGGCGCAGCAACGTCAGGGCCGACAGGTACGGCTGCCCGGCGTCCAGTGTCAGCGGCCCGGCAGCGGCGTCGATCGCGCTGAACACCGGCGTGGCGCCGGTGATGCCCTCGATCGCGCCGCTCCAGTGCGGCGTGCGCGACAGCGGCGTGTGGCTGGCGTCGAACAGCGCGAACTTGATGCTGGAGGAGCCGCAGTTCAGCACCAGGATCAGCGGGCGGCCGGTGGCGTCGGTCATGGCGGTGAGTGCCGGTAGTGGTGGGCGATCAGCACGGCCAGCGCGCAGGAGGCGATGCGCGATTCGCGCGGGTCGGCGCGGCTGGTCAGCACGATCGGCACGCGCGCACCCACCACCACCGCCGCGCTGGTGGCGCCGCCGAGGTATTCCAGTTGCTTGGCCAGCATGTTGCCGCTTTCCAGGTCGGGCACCAGCAGGATGTCGGCGCGGCCGGCCACGTCCGAGGCGATGCCCTTGATCTTCGCGGCGGCGGCGGAGATCGCGTTGTCGAAGGCCAGTGGGCCGTCCAGGATCGCGCCGGTGATCTGGCCGCGATCGGCCATCTTGCACAGCGCGGCCGCGTCCAGCGTGGCTTGCATGCGCGGGTTGATCGTCTCCACCGCGGCCAGGATCGCCACGCGCGGCGTGGCCACGCCCAGGATGTGCGCCAGGTCGATCGCATTGCGCACGATGTCGGCCTTGTCTTCCAGCGTCGGTGCGATGTTGATCGCGCCATCGGTGATGATGAACGGACGGGGGTAGGCCGGCGTTTGCATCAGGTAGCAGTGCGAGATGCGCCGCGCCGTTCGCAGGCCGGAGGTGGCGGCCACCACCGCGGCCATCAATTCGTCGGTATGCAGGCTGCCTTTCATCAGCGCGTCGACGTGTCCGCTGGCAGCCAGCGCCACCGCCCGGTCCGCCGCCGCGTGGCTGTGGGGCACGTCTTCGATGGGAATGCCGGCCAGGTCGAGCGCGCCGTCTTTCGCGACCTGCTCAAGCTTGTGGCGTGGCGCCACCAGCACCGGCTCGATCAGTCCGCAGCGCCGGGCATCCAGCGCGGCGGCCAGGCTGGTGGCATCGCAAGGATGGACCACCGCCATGCGCACGGCACCCAGCTGCCCCGCGCGCTCCAGCAGCGGTTCTCCGATGGTGGTGTGGGCTGGCGTCGTGGTCATGGCGTGGCCTTCGCTGGGCCGGCGTGAGGTGGATGGGGGCGGGCCGGCGTGGGTGAAGATATCGCCTGTGGCGCGGTCGCGGGTCAAGGCGCCACAAACGCGCGCGGCCGCACATGTGTCGCGCGGCGCAAGAACTCCAGCCACGCGATCGCTGCCAGCAGCATGCCGGCGCTGGCGAGCAGCAGGGGGGCGTTGGGCAGGGCCAGGCCCATCACGCCGCGGAAAAAGGGCACGCCGATCACGATGACGAGCATCGCCGTCACGGCGCCGAACATCCGCCGCAGCCAGGGGTTCTTCGCCGGATGGCGGGCCAGCATGGGGTGGGACAAGTCGCGGTTGGCCAGCGTCAGCAGGAACAGTCCCATGATCAGCGCGATGAACACGGCGCTGCGGCTCTGCGCGGCGTCCATTCCCTGGCCGGGCAGCAGTCCGTAGCCGAGCAGCAGGATGCCGGCGAAGCCCAGTCCCTGGATCACGGCGAAGCGCAGGTTGGCCGCGGCGAACGGGGAGTCGGACGCTGCGCGCGGTGGCCGGCGCATGATGTCGTCGTCGGCCGGCTCGGCTTCGAACACGATCGAGCAGGCCGGGTCGATCAGGAGTTCCAGCAGCACGATGTGCACCGGCATCAGCAGCACCGGCCAGTGCAGCAGGGTGGGCACCAGCGCCAGCGCGATGATCGGCATGTGCACCGCGAACACGAAGCGGGTGGCCTTGGTGATGTTGTCGTAGATGCGCCGGCCCTGGCGGATCGCGCTGACGATGCTGGCGAAGCTGTCGTCCAGCAGCACCAGCGCGGCGGCCTCGCGCGCCACGTCGGTGCCGCGCTCGCCCATCGCGATGCCGACGTCGGCGGCCTTCAGCGCGGGCGCGTCGTTGACGCCGTCGCCGGTCATCGCCACCACTTCGCCGCCTTCGCGCAGCAATTGCACCAGGCGCAGTTTCTGCTCGGGCTTGAGTCGCGCGCAGAGGTCGACGCGACGCAGCCGTTCACGCAGCGCGACGTCGTCCAGCGCGGCCATTTCCGCACCGGTGATCACCTCGGCGCGCTCGCTCAAGCCCACCTCGCGGGCAATCGCCCGTGCGGTGGCGGGGTGGTCGCCGGTCATCATGATGATGCGGATGCCGGCGCTGCGGCATTCGGCGATCGCCGCCGGCACTTCCGGGCGTGGCGGGTCGACGAAGCCGAGCAGGCCGAGGAAGCGGAAGTCGAAATCGTGCTGGCTGCGCGGCCACGCCTCGCCCTGCCATTCGCCGCGGGCCACGCCGAGCACACGCAGGCCGCGCTCGGCCAGCGATTCGACCTGGCGCAGGATCGCGGCAGCGGCATCCGCGTCCAGGTGGCACAGGTCGATCACCGCTTCGGGCGCGCCCTTGGTGGCCAGCAGGTGCGCATCGCGGGCATCGCCGCGGAACACGTGGGTCATCGCCAGGATTTCCGGCGACAGCGCGTATTCGAATTCCGGCGCCCATTCGGCGTGCACGTGTTCGGTGTTGGTGAGCCAGCGCAGGCCGAACTGCTGGATCGCCTTTTCCATCGGGTCGAACGGGTCGGCCGGCGTGGCCAGCATGGCGAACTCGACCAGAGCGTGGAACGGCTCGGGCAATGCGTCGGCGCCGGCGTCACGGAAGGTGTCGCCGATCAGGTCCAGCTCGGCCACCTGCATGCGGTTCTGCGTCAGCGTGCCGGTCTTGTCCACCGCCAGCACCGAGATCGCGCCCAGCGCCTCCACCGCCGGCACCCGCCGGGTCAGCACCTTGTGCTTCGAAATGCGCCATGCGCCCAGCGCGAGGAACACGGTGAGGATCACCGGGATCTCTTCCGGCAGGATCGCCATGGTCAGCGCAATGCCGGCCAGCACGCTCTCCAGCAGGCCGTGGCTGTCCCACAGCCAGCCGAGCAGCGTGTACGTCGTGGCCAGCAGCAGGCCGCCGATGGTGAGGTTGCGGATCAGCCGGCGCGATGCACGCTGCAAGCCGGACACCGGTTCGGCCGTGTCGACCAGCGCCTGGCCGATGCGACCGACCGCGGTGGCGCCGGCGATGGCGCGGACCTCGGCGACGCCCACGCCCTTGGTCGCCACGGTGCTGGCAAACAACTGGCCGGTGTCTTCGCCGGGAAGCTTGGTGACCGGCACCGCCTCGCCGGTGAGCAGCGATTCGTTGACGTCGAGATGCCCGTCCAGCAACACCGCATCCGCGGCGACGCGGTCGCCCTCGTGCAGCACCAGCAAGTCGCCGACCACCACTTCGCGGCCGGGAATGCGCACTTCCTCGCCGCCGCGGATCACCAGCGCGCGCGGCGCGGACAGCTCGCGCAGCGATTCCAGCGCGCGCTGGGTCTTGCGCTCCTGCGCCAGCGTGATGCCGATCACCACGAACACGAAGGACAGCAGGAACGCCGCCTCGGCGCGGTCGCCCAGTGCCAGGTAGAGTCCGCCGGCGACCAGCAGCATCAGGAACATCGGTTCGGTCAGCACGCCGCCCACGATCGCGAACATGCTGCGCGGCGTGTTGCCCGGCAGCAGGTTCGGGCCGTCCGCGGCCAGCCGGCGAGCCGCCTCGGCCGGGCCGAGGCCGTGGCGCGCCGGTGCCTCGGCCTTGTCGTTCATGCCGCGGTCTGCCGGCCGTTGCTCAACGGCAGACCAGTACCGGCACGTCGCCGTTCAGGATGACCTTGTGCGTCTCGCTGCCGAGCAGCAGCCGGTCGAAGCCGCGCCAGCCGTGCGAGGCCATCACTATCAGGTCGCACTGCTGCTTGCGCGCGGCGCCGACGATGGCCGCGTAGGGCCGCGCGTCGGTCTCGTGGCTGCTCTCGCAGGGAACTCCGGCGGCCTGCGCGCGCTGGCTCACGTCGGCCAGGTACTTCTCGGCGTTGGCGATGGCCTCGCTGGTATAGGTCGGCTCGTTGGCCTGGATGATCTCCGCGAAGTAGATGGAAGCGGGGAACGGTGCGATCACGTGGAAGGCGTACACGCTGGCGCCCAGCCGGGCGGCCAGCTCGATGCCGGTGTCGACGGCGCGCAGGGACAGTTCGGAACCGTCGACGGGCAGCAGGATATGTTTGAACATGGGGAACTCCTCAAATGCTCTGGGTAATCAGCGGCAGGTATAGCCGCCATCGATGACCAGCTCGCTGCCGGTCACGAACTTCGACTCGTCGGAGGCAAGATAGACCACGCCCCAGGCGATATCGTCCGGGTCGCCCATGTGGCCCAGCGGATGCAGCGCGCCGACCTCGCGACGGTGTTGTTCGGGGTCACCGCCCATGGACGCGACGTGCTGCTCGACCATCGGCGTCCAGATGAAGCCGGGATGGATCGAATTCACCCGGATGCGATCGGCGGCGTACAGCAGCGCGTCGGTCTTGCTCATCAGGCGGACCGCCCCCTTGGACGCATGGTACGGCGGCACGTCGGGCGCGCCGACCAGGCCATAGATCGACGACAGGTTGATGATGCTGCCACCACCGGCTGCGCGCAGCGGCGCGATCGCGTGCTTGGTACCGAAGAACACGCCCTTCACGTTGACCGCCTGCACCCGATCCCATTCGGCCTCGGTGAGTTCGTGCGTCGGCTTGTTCGGACCGGCGATGCCGGCATTGTTGACGAGGATGTCCAGCCGTCCGAACGCGGCGACGGTGGCGGTGATCGCCGCCGCGACATCGGCTTCCAACGAGACGTCGGCAGGGAAGAAGCGGGTGTCTTCACCGAGCTCCGCCACCAGCTGCCGACCCGGCCCGTCGGGCAGGTCGACGACGGCTACCCGGGCGCCTGCCGCCACCATGCGGCGCACGCAGGCGGCGCCGATGCCCACGGCGCCGCCAGTCACCAGCGCCACTTTTCCGCTCAACCTGCCCATGGCCATGTCTCCTCCGGGAGACTCAGCATGTGCCTGTCGGCGTGGCCAGGTGTTGATCGGGATCAACTGGACATGCTGCCGCCGCGTCAACCTCGCCGAGGCGGGTCATCTCAGCTGGGCGCAAGTGGCGGCCTGGGTGGAGTTGGCCGGGGCGCCGCGGACGCGGCCCGCATTGGAAACCACCACGGTGAGAGCATCGCCGGCATGCGCAGGTTGGCAGAACAGCAAGGTGATGTTGCTGCCACCGGCGGTGCCGTCCGGGTGAAATCGCACGATGTGCCGACCGTTGCTGCTCTGGATGATCAGCTTTCCGCGATGACTGTTGCCGACATCCAGCGGATGTCCATCGGGCTGATCGTCGCCGTTGCGGTCGTGCGCCACCAGCCAGCCGCTTTCCCAGCGGATGGCACTGCTGCAGCTGCCGCCGTCCACGCTGGGACAGAACAGCGCGCGTCGGCCGCTCATCACGGCCGCCTGGCGCGTGCGCTGCAGGGCGCTGATGAAATCCATCTGGGCAACCCGCAATTCGTTGCGGCCGAGCATGCGATGCAGGGAAGGCGTGGCCACGCTGGCCAGGATGCCGATGATGGCGAGCACCATTATCTGCTCGATCAGGGTGAAACCGGTTTGCCCGTGCCCTGGCCTGCGTTTCCCGGATATTGTCACGGCGTCGCCTCCTGCGTGGACCGGACGTCCATGCTATGGCGCAGGTGTTTCCCCTCCAGTGGCCGGGCAGCCTTTGGTCCGTCGGCTTCTGGTGACACTCCCTGTCAGCAGGCCCGATTTAAAATGGCGTACCGCGCCCACATCTGTAGCCGATGACTGATCGTTTCCAACTCGCCGCCCCCTACCAGCCCGCCGGCGACCAGCCGCAGGCCATCACCCGCCTGGCCGAGGGTTTCGAGGCCGGCTTGGCCGCGCAGACCCTGCTCGGCGTCACCGGCTCGGGCAAGACCTACACCATCGCCAACGTGATCGAACGCGTGCAGCGGCCGACCATCGTGATGGCGCCGAACAAGACGCTGGCGGCGCAGTTGTACGGCGAGTTCAGGGAATTCTTTCCGCACAACGCGGTGGAGTACTTCGTCAGCTATTACGATTACTACCAGCCGGAAGCCTACGTGGTGGCGTCGGACACCTTCATCGAGAAGGATGCCTCGATCAACGAGCACATCGAGCAAATGCGGCTGTCGGCGACCAAGGCGTTGCTGTCGCGGCGCGACTCGATCATCGTGGCCACCGTGTCGGCGATCTACGGCCTGGGCAATCCGGAGGACTACCTGTCACTGCGCCTGATCCTGGCCACCGGCGAACGCATCGACCAGCGCAAGCTGATCCACCAGCTGACCGAGCTGCAGTACACCCGCAACGAGACGGAGCTGCGCCGCGGCACCTACCGCGTGCGCGGCGAGATCATCGACGTGTTCCCGGCCGAATCGGAAACCGAGGCGCTGCGTATCGAGCTGTTCGACGGCGAAGTGGAAAAGATGGCGCTGTTCGACCCGCTGACCGGCGAGACGATCCGCAAGGTGCAGCGCTACACCGTCTATCCCCGCACCCATTACGCCAGCACCCGCGAGAGCGTGCTCAACGCGATCGAGACGATCAAGCTCGAGCTGAAGGATCGGCTGGAATATCTCTACCGGGAAAACAAGCTGGTCGAGGCGCAACGGCTGGAGCAGCGCACCCGCTTCGACCTGGAGATGATGGCCGAGGTCGGCTACTGCCAGGGCATCGAGAACTACTCGCGCCACCTCACTCGCCGCGCGCCGGGGGAGCCGCCGCCCACGCTGTTCGACTACCTGCCGGCCGACGGTCTGCTGGTGGTCGACGAGTCCCACGTCACCGTGCCGCAGCTGGGCGCGATGTACAAGGGTGACCGCTCGCGCAAGGAAACCCTGGTCGAGTTCGGCTTCCGGCTGCCATCGGCGATGGACAACCGGCCGCTGCGTTTCGAGGAATGGGAGGAGCGCGTGCCGCGGACGATCTATGTTTCCGCCACGCCGCGCGACTACGAGCTGCTGAAATCCGGCGATGCGGTAACCGAGCTGGTGGTGCGCCCGACCGGCCTGGTCGATCCCGAAGTGGAGGTGCGCCCGGTGCGCACCCAGGTCGACGACCTGCTCAGCGAGGCGCACAAGCGCATCGCCATGGGCGACCGCGTGCTGGTCACCACGCTGACCAAGCGCATGGCCGAGAATCTCACCGAATACCTGTCCGAACACGACGTGAAGGTGCGCTACCTGCACTCGGACATCGAGACGGTCGAGCGCAGCGAGATCATCCGCGACCTGCGGCTGGGCGAGTTTGACGTGCTGGTCGGGATCAACCTGCTGCGCGAAGGCCTGGACATGCCCGAGGTGTCGCTGGTGGCGGTACTCGACGCCGACAAGGAAGGGTTCCTGCGCTCCACCGGCTCACTGATCCAGACCATCGGCCGTGCCGCCCGCAACGTGCGGGGCAAGGCGATACTGTATGCCGACAACGTCACCCGCTCGATGCAGGCCGCGATGGATGAAACCGCCCGCCGTCGCGAAAAGCAGCTGGCGTACAACGAAGCGCACGGGATAACGCCAAAGACCGTGGTGCGGCGCATCGCCGACATCATGGAAGGGGCGCGCAGCGATGCCGGCAACCGCCGTGGCGGCAAGTCATCGTCCCGCAGTCAGGGCGCCGTGGCGGAGCAGGCCGCCGATTACGCAGGCATGAGCTCACAGCAGGCTTCGGCACTGCTGAAAAAGCTGGAGACGCAGATGTACAAGCACGCGCAGAACCTGGAATTCGA
Source organism: Rhodanobacter sp. IGA1.0 (assembly GCF_040208325.1). Taxonomy (NCBI): domain Bacteria; kingdom Pseudomonadati; phylum Pseudomonadota; class Gammaproteobacteria; order Lysobacterales; family Rhodanobacteraceae; genus Rhodanobacter; species Rhodanobacter sp. IGA1.0. The sequence continues at coordinate 2,637,924 of NZ_CP157948.1, read as the reverse complement.
GGATGCCGCCCGTTTGCGCGACCAGATCCATCAATTGCGCGAGCAGTCGCTGCGTTGAGCCGGGAAACCCGTCGCCGGCGGGATATTGTCGATCGCCTTCGGCTCCCGTATACTGCGCGGCTCGCGTCGTCAGTCAGGCGCGATACGGGCGGTTAGCTCAGCGGTAGAGCACTACCTTGACATGGTAGGGGTCACAAGTTCGATCCTTGTACCGCCCACCAATTGAAATTCAGAAGCGGCGCGATCCCCAGGGTCGCGCCGCTTCTGTTTTGCGGCCTCGGAACCGGCATTCCGGCCATTCGCGGAATGGCGGACGAAGCGAGCGGGTACCGCCGGAAGCCGCGGGCGGCGGCGTCGGAATTACGGATTCGGCCCGATGCGGAATTCGCTGCGGATCACCTCCCGAACGGTGGTGCCGATGCACGGCTGAAACAGGAGTTGGCAGCCATGGTACCCCGACGTCGAACTGGCCGAGCCACCGATTTTCCCGCAATGGGCAGTTCGGTGAACCGGACGGCCGGCCGCGCCGCGTTTGACCCGGGCTGGCCGGCTCCCGTCCCCGTGCCTCGATCACCGGGACGGGGCAAAGACCTACAGAATCTTGCGTCCTGCGATGCTTCTCAAACACACGATGCAACAGCAATTGTCGTGTCGCGGCGATCGCCCGGCATGGGCCGGTTGTTAGTTTGTTGTCATAACCGTCGACGGGCTCAAATTCAGCTTGCAGACAGGCGATTGCGGATGTACGTTATCCGGCGAACCAGTCTGGTTCAGGATGGAAGCGGAGCGCAGAAACCTGCCGTTCCGCGATAGCAGATTCAGGGGCCTCCGGGTATCACGGACTGTGCTGACCAGTGCAGCATTTCGGTGACGATGGTTGTACGGGGGCTGCAAGACACTTCATTGCTGCGATTCGGCAGCTGGCGCGTTCGTCCGGATGAGGCGGGCCTTGCCATGAGGTGGAAAGATCCAGGGCGGGGCAGGCAAGGAGCCCCGTCGAGCCTGTCCGACGCATGGAATGAAGGGGGTGGACGATCACGCTTGCGAACCATCTGGTGATATCGGGTCTGATCCGGAGGCAGTGCCGCGATCCCCGCTGTGCGCCCCATGGGCGCCGGAGCCTGCGGTTTGCAGTGTTTCGAAATTGCGCAATTCCAATTGATGCAATGTCCGGCTGATCGAACCGGCCCGGCTGTGCAGCGCATGTGCGCTACCAGCTTTCGGGGTGTCGGGCAGCGGCAATGAGGGGCATCAATGCAAATCCCGGCAGTTCTCCGTCGCGGTCATCTCGCGATGCAGGAACGTCGGCCCACCGATATAGGGTTTTTTGCGGCAGGCGCACATTGGTGCCGCACCGAATTGATCGTTCCGTTCGAACTGCAAGAGCATTTACCGGGAGACAAGGCATGGCCAAGCAAAGCAGTCAGAAGTTCATCGCGCGCAACCGTGCGCCGCGCGTGCAGATCGAATACGACGTCGAGGTCTACGGCGCGCAGAAGAAGGTCCAGGTTCCGTTCGTGATGGGCGTGATGTCGGATCTCTCCGGTGCCAACGCTGGCGAACTGCCCTCGATCGAGGATCGCAAGGCGCTGGAGATCGATGTCGACAACTTCGACAACCGGTTGCAGTCGATGAAGCCCCGGGTGACGTTTGCCGTTCCCAACACGCTGACCGGCGAAGGCAATCTCGCGGTCGACATCACGTTCGAGAGCATGGACGACTTTTCGCCGGCGGCGGTGGCCCGCAAGGTGGGCGCCGTAGCCAAGTTGCTCGAAGCGCGTACCCAGCTTGCCAACCTCGACACCTACATGGACGGCAAGGCCGGCGCGGAGAATCTGATCGCCCAGGCACTGAAGGACCCGGCGCTGCTGCAGTCGCTGGCTTCAGCGCCGAAGCCGTCCGACGACAACAACAAAGACGGGGAGTAAGCACGCATGGCAACCGAGAAACTAGCCGAACAGGGTGGCGCCACCGAGACTCTGGACGCCGGCGATTTTGCTGCGCTGCTGAACAAGGAATTCAAGCCCAAGAGCGACCGCGCCAAGGAAGAAGTGGAATCGGCTGTTCGCACCCTGGCCGAACAGGTGTTGAGCCGTTCCGACATCGTTTCGGACGACGTTGCGCAGACCATCAACGCCTACATCGCCGAGATTGACCGCAAGCTCAGCGAGCAGATCAACCTGATCATGCACCACGCCGATTTCCAGAAGCTGGAGAGCGCGTGGCGCGGCCTGCATCACCTGGTCAACAACACCGAAACGGATCAGCAGCTGAAGATCCGCGTGTTGAACATCTCCAAGAAGGATCTGGCCAAGACCCTGAAGCGCTACAAGGGCACGGCCTGGGATCAGAGCCCGATCTTCAAGAAGATGTACGAGGAAGAGTACGGCCAGCTCGGTGGTGAACCCTACGGCTGCCTGGTGGGTGACTACTATTTCGACCACAGCCCGCCCGACGTCGAGCTGCTGAGCGGTATCGCACAGGTCGCGGCGGCGGCGCATGCACCGTTCATTTCCGCAGCGGCATCCACGCTGATGGGCATGGACAGCTGGAACGAGTTGGCCAATCCGCGTGATCTGGCCAAGGTGTTTTCCACTCCGGACTACGCCGCATGGCGTTCGCTGCGTGAGTCGGATGACGCCAAGTACATCGGTCTGACCATGCCGCGCACGCTCGCGCGCCTCCCGTATGGCTCCAAGACCGATCCGGTCGAGGAGTTCAATTTCGAAGAGGACACCAGTGGCGCCGACTCTTCCAAGTACACCTGGCAGAACGCGGCCTACTCGATGGCGGTGAACATCAACCGTTCGTTCAAGGAATACGGCTGGTGCTCGCGTATCCGCGGCATCGAGTCCGGTGGTGCGGTGGAAGGTCTGCCGGCGCACACGTTCCCCACCGACGACGGTGGCGTGGACATGAAGTGCCCGACCGAAATCGCCATCACCGACCGTCGTTCGGCCGAGCTGGACAAGATGGGCATGATGCCGCTGGTTCACCGGAAGAACTCGGACATGGCGGCATTCATCAGCGCGCAGTCGCTGGCCAAGCCGGACGAGTACGACGATCCGGACGCGACCGCGAACGCGGCCCTCGGCGCACGTCTGCCGTACATGTTCGCCTGCTGCCGCTTCGCGCATTACCTGAAGTGCATCGTCCGGGACAAGATCGGCTCGTTCAAGGATCGTGATGCGATGGAGCGGTGGCTGGGGTCCTGGATCGGCCAGTACGTCGACGGTGACCCGGCCAACTCCAGCGAGGAAACCAAGGCGCGCAAGCCTCTGTCCGCGGCGGAAGTCATCGTGGAAGAAGTGGAGGGCGCACCGGGTTTCTACACCTCGAAGTTCTTCCTCAAGCCGCATTACCAGCTGGAGGGTTTGACGGTGTCCTTGCGGCTGGTTTCCCGCCTGCCGTCTGCGGCAAAGAGCTGACGCTCCTGCCAGATGTTCGTTTCATGAAGTGGTTGCACGCAACATCGCCGGATCGTTGGTGAAGAGTAGAAGGCCAATCCGGTTCAATTGACCAAAACTGACAAGGAGAATTCTCATGGCATTAGACATGCATCTGGAGTTGAAGGGCGGTTCGGTCACCTTTACCGGTGAGTCGAAGCACAAGAAGCACGCTGGCAAGATTCAGCTCCTGGCCTGGTCGTGGGGCATGTCGCAGAGTGGCTCGTTCGGCCATGGCAGCGGCGGCGGCGCCGGCAAGGCCAACGTCCAGGACATCAGCATCACGAAGTATGTGGACAAGAGCTCGACGCAGTTCATGAAGGCCCTGACCACCGGCGCCCATTCCGATTCGGCGATCCTTTATGTGTCCAAGGCCGGCGGCACGCAGGATGACTACCTGAAAGTCACGCTCACCAGCGTGATGGTCACCAGCTACAGCACCGGTGGCTCGGGTGGTGAGGACATGCTGACCGAGAACATCTCGCTCGCGTTTGCCAAGTTCGAAGTCGCCTATTCCACCCAGGACGACAAGGGCAAGGTCAGCGAAGCCGGTACGGTCGCGTACAGCGTCGAAGAAGTCGCTTAAACCGCGCGGTGCTCCCCGGCTTCCAGCCGGGGTTGAACCCCGGGGCCTTCGTTCTGGTCGTCCCGTGAATGCACGCGCAGGCATGATCGAAGATCGTGCCTCGCGTGATTTTCCGGGCGTCGTGCGCGAGCGGCTCCGGGGCCAAGCATGGACAACGGGCCTGTCTGTGGACATGTCCACAGATACGCTTCCGAGAATGACATGACGCCCGAGAGCAAGCTCAAAGATGGTCGGCCTGACGAGGCACTGCAACTGCTCACTGCAGAAGTACGCAACAACCCGGCAGACGCCAAGCGCCGGGTTTTTTTATTCCAGTTGCTGGCCCTGCTCGGACAATGGGAGCGGGCACAGAACCAGTTGAACGTCTGCGGTGAGCTCGATCCGCTCAACGCCATGATGGTGGGCGCGTACTCCGAGGCACTGCGCGGCGAGCTGGTGCGCGCCGAGGTCTTTGCCGGCAAGCGCATGCCGGTGATCATCGGAGAACCGGAGCAATGGCTGGCGCTGCTGCTCCAGGCGCTCAAGCTGGGCGCCGAAGGACAGCATGAGCAGGCCGCCGCCCTGCGTGAACAGGCTTTCGAGCAGGCGCCGGCAGTGGCCGGAAACATTGATGGAAATGCGTTCGAATGGATCGCCGACGCGGACCCGCGCATCGGTCCCTGTCTGGAGATCATCGTCAACGGTGGCTATTCCTGGGTGCCGTTCTCGCGCCTGAGCGAGCTGAAGTTCGAGGCGCCAAGCGACCTGCGCGACAAGATCTGGGTGCCGACCCAGGTCACCTGGAGCAATGGCGGAAAGGCGATCGGCTTCATTCCGGGGCGCTATGCGGGCAGCGAGCTCACCGGGGATCCTGACCTCGTGCTCGGCCGCCGAACCGACTGGATCGAGCAGGGCGAAGGACTGCACGTGGGCCTGGGCCAGCGCATGCTGGCTACCGATGCAGCAGAGTATTCGCTCTTCGACGCGCGCTTGATCGCGTTCGGCGCCGCCTGAGCCGGGATGCATTGCCATGGCTGAATTGACCACCCAGGAACGACTTCAGCCATCGCTGCTCGATCGCCTTACCGACGACGAACCGGGCAAGCTGGAAGAGAGCCGCGAGAAGCGGGTCATTTCGGCCACGCGGCTGCGTGACTGCGTCACGCGGGACATGTCGTGGCTGCTGAACTGCGTGAGCATGGATGCCGACAACGACCTGTCCGAATATCCCGAGGTGGCGCGCTCGGTACTCAATTTCGGCATCCCGGACCTGACCGGCATGGCCTTGTCCGGAATCAATCCGGACGTGCTGCAGCGCCAGGTCAGGGATGCGATTCTCGCCTTTGAGCCCCGGCTCACGGCCAACACGCTTCGGGTCACGGCCACGGCCATGTCCAAGCGCATGGATCGGCAGGCACTGGTCTTCAATATCGACTCGGAAATGTGGGCGCAGCCGATCCCGCTGAATCTCTACCTGAAGACGGAAGTCGATCTGGAGACGGGCAACTTCAAGGTAACGGAAGGCTTCGGCTGATTGACCATGGACCCACGACTGCTGCGGTACTACAACCGGGAACTGCAACACGTCCGCGAGATGGGCGGCGAGTTTGCGCGCGAATACCCGAAGATTGCCGGACGCCTTGGCCTGGAAGGCTTCGAGTGCGCCGACCCATATGTGGAGCGTCTGCTCGAGGGTTTCGCCTTCCTCGCCGCGCGCGTGCAGCTCAAGCTGGACGCGCAATACCCGGTGTTCACCCAGCATCTGCTGGAAATGATCTACCCGCATTACCTGGCGCCCGTGCCGTCCATGGCCGTGGTCCAGATGCAGCCGGATCTGAAAGAAAGCGGCTTGCTCGCCGGTCATACGGTGGCGCGGCACACCGCGCTGCGCAGCCTTGCCGGCAAGGATGACCGCACGACGTGCGAGTATCGCACTGCGCACGACGTCACCCTGTGGCCGCTGGAACTGATCGAGGCGAAGTATTTCGAGACGCCGGCGGCCATCGCCGCGGCGGGCGTGGCCCTGCCCGCAGGCAAGACGGTGCGTGCCGGCCTTCGGCTCAAGCTTCGCGTCACGGCCGGCGCCCAGGCCAACATGTTGGCGCTGGACAAACTGCCGGTATTCATCGCCGGCGCCGACGAGTTGCCCAAGCGTCTCTACGAGCAACTGCTTGGCAATGCGGTCTGTTACATGGTGCGAGCCATGGGGGCCAGTGGCGAGATCAGCCAGACACATGACGCCAGCGCCATCCATCGGCGTGGTTTCGACGATGACGAGGCGCTCATTCCGTACAGTGGCCGATCCTTCAGCGGCTACCGGCTGCTGCAGGAATATTTTGCCTGTCCCGAGCGCTTCCTGTTCGCCGAATTCACCGGGCTGAAGTCGTTGCTGAGCCGCTCCAGGGGCAACGAGTTCGAGATCGTCGTGCTGTTCGACCGCAGCGTGGCAAGCCTGCACAACGCGATCGACCTGAACAACTTCCGTCTGTTCTGCACGCCCGCGATCAACCTGTTTCCCCGCCGGGCCGACCGCATCCATCTGCAGCAGGGCAAGAGCGAGTACCACATCCTGGCCGACCGTACGCGGCCGATGGATTTCGAGATCCACAGCATCGGCAACGTCGAGGGCTTCGGCGACCGGCAGGAACCTGAGCAGCGCTTCCTGCCCTTCTATGGTTGCGACGAACGCACCTGGCACAGCCAGCATTCGGCCTATTACACGATACGCCGCGAGCCGCGGCTGGTGTCCTCGCGGCAGAAGCGCCAGGGTGCGCGTTCCAGCTACATCGGCAACGAGATGTTCATCGCGCTGGTCGACTCCAGCGAGGCGCCGTACTCGACCGAGCTGCGCCAGATCGGCATGCAGCTGATGTGCACCAACCGCGATCTGCCGCTGCAGATGCCGGTGGGCAAGTCCAAGACCGACTTCACGCTGGAGACCGGTGCGCCTGTCGAATCCATCCGTTGTGTTGCCGGCCCCACCAAGCCACGAGCGCCGGTGGCCACGGGCGAAACGGCGTGGCGGCTGCTCAGCCACCTTCAGCTGAATTACGTATCGCTGCTGGAGAACAACGCCGGCGAAGGCGCCTCGGCCTTGCGCGAGATGCTGACGCTCTACTGCGACGAGTTCGACTCCAGTGCGCTGCGGCAGGTCGAAGGTGTGAAGGCCGTGAGTTCGCAGCCCATCGTGCGGCGCATTCCGGTACCGGGTCCGATCACTTTCGGCCGTGGCCTGGAGATCACGCTTACCTGTGACGACGGCGCCTTCGAGGGCACCGGCGCCTTCCTCCTGGGCGCGGTGATGCAGCAGTTCTTTGCGCGCTACGTGTCCATCAATTCCTTCACTGAAACAGTCCTGCGTACTTTGGAACGCAATGAGGTCGCTCGATGGCCGGCTCGGCTCGGAACACGGCAGACGTTGTAGCGCTGGAGAACGCGCTGCGCGATCGTCCGGAGGACTTCGAGTTTTTCGAAGCGATCCGGCGGCTTGAGTGTGCCCATCCCGAACGGCCGAGACTTGGACATTCCGCCAAGGCTGCCGAGGACTTCGTGCGTCTGTGCCAGACGCCGTCGCTGGCGTTTGCGCCCAGGACAGTTGATCGCTACCAGCCGGGTGGCGGTGGCCGGCCGGCGCGCATGCATGGCCTCTTTTTCGGCCTGTTCGGCCCGAATGCGCCGTTGCCGCTGCATCTGACCGAATATGCGATGGACCGCGAGCTGAACTCGCGGGATCGCACATTCTCCGCGTTCGCGGACATCTTCCATCACCGGATGATGAGCCTGTTCTATCGCACCTGGGCCGACTCGCAGCCCACCGTGCATCTGGATCGACCGGATGAAGACCGGTTCCGCCTGTACATGGGCGCCCTGGTCGGCCTGGCCACGCCCAATCTCGAGGGGCGCGACGCGCTGCCGGACCAGTTCAAGCGCTTCTTCGCCGGGCGGTTGCTGCAGCAGGCACGCAATGCCGAAGGGTTGAAGGGCCTGCTCGAACGTTTCTTCCGCATCCCGGTGGGGATTGTCGAGTTTGTCGCCGAGTGGATGCGTCTGCCACCGGAGTCCCACCTGCGCCTTGGTGCCTCCGGCGAGGTGGCGGCGCTGGGACTGACCACGGTCACTGGCCAGTACGTATGGGGCAGTCAGCAGCGGTTCCGCCTGCGGTTGGGGCCGCTGAGCCGAGCCGAGTTCAACAATTTCCTGCCGGGGGGCGAGGCGCTGAAACAGCTCGTGGCCGCGGTGAAGACCTATGTCGGTGAAGAAAAGGCCTGGGATGTGCAACTGGTCCTCAAAAGGGACGAGGTGCCTGCCACCCGGTTGGGGCAGGGTGGCCGCATGGGGCTGACGACATGGATGGGGCAGGTGTACCGGGACGATGACGCCGATCAGGTCGTCCTGAAGCCGGTGGGCTGACCAGACAGGGCGAAGGCAGCTCGTTGCACGATCGCGCCGCCTGAACGGCGCGCGCAGATACCAGTTCGACATCGCAAGAAGTTCGCTGAACGACAACTACTGCAAAGGAACGATGATCATGGCCGAAATCAGTCGCGGCGCCCTGTTCGGAAAGCTCAACAAGCTTGCTTTTCGCGGCATCGAAAGCGCTACCGTGTTCTGCAAACTGCGGGGCAATCCCTACGTGGAACTGGTGCACTGGATTCACCAGATCCTGCAATTGCAGGATTCGGACCTGCATCGCATCGTCAAGCAGTTCAACCTCAATCCGTCGAACCTGGCGCGTGACATTACCGATGCGCTGGATCGACTGCCACGCGGTTCATCGTCCATTTCCGACCTGTCGAGCAATGTCGAGGAAGCAGTCGAGCGCGCCTGGGTGTTCGCCACCCTGATGTTCGGCGAGGCGCAGGTCCGCACCGGCTACCTGATCGTCGGCTGCATGCGCACGCGCAACCTGCGCAATGCCCTGGTGAACATCTCGGCCGAATTCGACAAGATCAAGCCCGAGGCCCTGGTCGAGAAGTTCGCCGAGGTCGTCGGCGGTTCACCCGAAGACGGCTTGAGCGCCAACGACGGTTTCAGGATGGGTGGGGGCTCGGCGCCGGGTGAAGCGAGCGGCGCGATGTCGCCGGCGCAGATGGGCAAACAGGAAGCGCTTGCGCAGTTCACCATCGATCTCACCGCGCAGGCGCGCGACGGCAAGATGGACCCGATCGTCGGTCGTGACGACGAGATCCGCCAACTGGTCGACATCCTGATGCGCCGTCGCCAGAACAACCCGATGCTGGTCGGCGAGGCCGGTGTGGGCAAGACGGCGGTGATCGAGGGCTTCGCCATGCGCATCGCCATCGGCGACGTGCCGCCGCCGCTGAAGGACGTGCAGTTGCGCGTGCTCGACGTGGGTCTGCTGCAGGCCGGCGCCAGCATGAAGGGCGAGTTCGAGAATCGCCTGAAGCAGGTGATCGAGGAAGTGCAGTCCTCGACCAAGCCCATCATTTTGTTCATCGACGAAGCGCACACCCTGGTCGGCGCCGGCGGCGCGGCCGGCACCGGCGACGCGGCGAACCTGCTCAAGCCGGCGCTGGCGCGCGGCAACCTGCGCACCATCGGCGCCACCACCTGGGCCGAATACAAGAAGCACATCGAGAAGGACCCGGCGCTGACCCGTCGCTTCCAGACCGTGCAGATCGACGAGCCCAGCGAGGAGAAGGCGATCCTGATGATGCGGGGCGTCGCCAGCGTGATGGAGAAGCACCACAAGGTACAGATCCTCGACGAGGCGCTGGAAGCGGCGGTGAAGCTGTCGCACCGCTACATACCCGCGCGCCAGTTGCCGGACAAATCGGTCAGCCTGCTCGACACTGCGTGCGCCCGTGTGGCGATCAGCCAGCATGCGGTGCCGGCCGAGGTGGACGACACCCGCAAGCGCATCCAGGCGCTGGAAACCGAGCTGGGCATCATCGCTCGCGAGAAGAACGTGGGCGTGAACGTGACCGCCCGCGAGGACAGCGCCAACGAGAAACTGGCGACGCAGAAGGCGCGGCTGGAAACGCTGGAGGCGAACTGGGTCAAGGAGAAGGATCTGGTCGACAGGATCCTCGACATCCGTGCGAAGCTGCGCGGTTCTTCCGCGCCGGTCGAAGGCACCGGCAGTGCGCTGGAACAGTCGGCCAACCAGGTGGCCGACGCCAAGGAAGCGCCCGCTGGCGAGTCCGCCCTTGCCGGTGACGACCGTGCGGCCGCGCTGAAGGAACTGCAGGACCTGCAGGGCGAACTGGCCGAACTGCAGGGCGAACATCCGCTGATCCTGGCCTCGGTCGATCAGCAGGCCGTGGGTTCGGTGGTGTCGGACTGGACCGGCATTCCGGTCGGTCGGATGGTCAAGAGCGAACTCGAGACCGTGATGAACCTGGCCAACCTGATGGGTGCCCGCGTCATCGGCCAGGATCACGCGATGGAGATGATCGCCAAGCGCATCCAGACCTCGCGTGCCGGGCTGGTCGATCCGAACAAGCCGATCGGCGTGTTCATGCTGGCCGGCACTTCCGGCGTCGGCAAGACCGAGACTGCGCTCGCCCTGGCTGAGGCACTGTACGGCGGCGAGCAGAACATCATCACCATCAACATGAGCGAGTTCCAGGAAGCGCACACCGTCTCGACCCTCAAGGGGGCGCCCCCCGGCTATGTCGGCTACGGCGAAGGCGGCGTGCTTACCGAAGCGGTGCGGCGCAAGCCGTATTCGGTGGTGCTGCTGGACGAAGTGGAGAAGGCCCACCCCGACGTCCACGAGATCTTCTTCCAGGTCTTCGACAAGGGCGTGATGGAAGACGGCGAAGGCCGCTCGATCGACTTCAAGAACACCCTGATCCTGCTGACCACCAACGCCGGCACCGAGATGATTGCCGGCCTGTGCAAGGACCCCGAGCTGATGCCCGATCACGAGGGCATGGCCAAGGCATTGCGCGAGCCGCTGCTGAAGATCTTCCCGCCCGCGCTGCTGGGCCGTCTGGTGACGATTCCGTACTACCCGCTCAGCCCCGAAATGCTGGGCAAGATCGTCAAGCTGCAGATCAACCGCATCAAGAAGCGCGTCGAGGCCCGCTACAAGATCCCGTTCGAATACAGCGACGACGTGGTGAAGCTGGTGGTCGAACGCTGCACCGAGACCGAATCGGGCGGACGCATGATCGACGCCATCCTGACCAACTCGATGCTGCCGGACATTTCGCGCGCGTTCCTCACCAGGATGATTGCTGGGGAGGAGGTGGCGAAGGTGCTGGTGGAAGTGAAGGACGGGGAGTTTGCGTACGCCTTCGGGTGACCGTTGAACAAGCGGCAGGCGATGGCCTGCCTGAAAGGACGAAGCGCGAAGTCGCTGCAGGTCGACCGCACGTCTTCGCAGCGACGCGCTCCCTCTCACATCGGGGCAGCCACGTGGGTCCGGAAACTCGAAGGATGACCGTCACCCGCGCCCAGCCTGATCTGGCGCGGGCTTGCTGCGGACCTTGGGCGACGGAATGCGAAGTTGAAGTGCCATTGGGGGCATGACGTTGCCCATGTACCGCAGGCCCGCACGTCAGGGGGCGGCCAGCGACAACCGGGAATCAATATGACTACGTTCACGGTGTACTGCCACGGTACCGGGTTCAACCGGGTAAAGGCGACGGAAAGCAATGAACTGGTGGCCTGGTTTCATAACCATACGGACGGCTCGGAGGCGAGGCTGGCAGGGTCGCTGGTTACTCCGGGCAGCTATCTGATCAACGAGGGGCCCGGCTCGGGAATGGTCGGGGGCATCGCGCTTCCCCAGCAGGTCAACCCCATCACGGGCAATCGCATCTCGGGGTCGGGTGGTGGCGGCTCATCGTTCAGCAAGGCGCTGGGTGGCAAGACCTCCACGTCGAAACTGACGCGCTCGAACAAGGTCGGCAACGCGCTGGGAAATCTCAGCGGACTCGGCTGGGACGAGAACGTGATCCGTACGGTCAACATCATCCAGGACATGATCTTCGAGCATGGCCAGGCGATCGATCGGGTGAACCTGGCGGGCTGGAGCCGTGGCGCGGTGACCTGCATCCGCATCGCGGCGGCCCTGAACGAGGTGTTCGGCAACGAGCTGGAGTGCAATATCTTCGGGGTCGACCCGGTCGCCGGGTTGAGTGCCGGCAAGACCATCGAGGACACCACGCGACTGACCCCCAACGTTGCGCGTTACATCGCGATCATTGCGATGCACGAGATGCGCAAGTCATTCAAGCCGCAGGACTGGAGTCGCCTGACTGTCGTCGATCCGGCCCGCACCACGGCGGTGATGCTGCCGATGCCGGGTGTGCACAATGCCCAGGTGATCCCCAACGAGCCCGCCTATGCCGCATACATCACGCGGAACCTGGCTTGCGGATTCTTGCGCAGCCTCGGCACCCCGATCGATGGCGTCCCCTACAACTTTCTTTGCTCGGCAGCCGACATGTGCGAGGGCTACGCCCGCCTGGTCATGGGGCTTTCCGAACACAAGAGCTACCAGACCAGCGGGATGAAGAATCGCATCGTCGGCGGTGGATTGCGACGGCGTTCCGCCGCCAAGCACTCCAGGATGGATCTCTACACCCGCGGCGGCAAGGAAAGCTACTGGATCAACGAACATCATCGGGCCTGCTTCGCGGCCGCCTATCCCGGTGCCTATCAGACGATCTTCGAGGATGTCGGCAACGGCAACCTGCTGCTGTCCAAGGTCGACAGCCGCCTGTTCCAGGCGGTCGGAAGCAGCGCGTTCCTGCGCGATTCGCTGATGGGCAAGGGGCTGCTGACGGACGATCCCACGTATACCGTCGAGGTTGGTGGTGGCCGCTATGCGGATAGCCGTGTCAGTGTCTGGCCGGCAACTTTCCCCCTGCATGCATGAAGGTTCGCTGTGTCCCGGACCAGACAGGCATGGAGAGTTTCTGTTTTTCGTTGATGCCCGAGTGCCCGCGATGCGTGCGCTCCCACCCCATTGAAGGATGTCGAAATGGCCATTGAATACCACTCGCTCGGCGGGCAGAAGAAGGTCAACGAGATCGTGATGGCCGGCAGCCACGACGCGGCGATCAATTCGGGCGGCATCCGTGCCCGCACCCAGAGCAAGTCGATCTATCAGCAGGCCAAGTGCGGCGTGCGCATTTTCGATATCCGCATTTCGGGTCAGCGAACCGGCCACGGCGGCGCCAAGCTTTCCGCCTTCCACGGCAAGAACACGCCGGAAATGAAGACGAAAAACGTGGGCGGGACCACCCGCAACATCGAGGTCACGCGGATGGTGCTCGGCGATTGGGGCATGGATCTGGACGACATCCTCGATGGTGCGTTCCGCTTCGTCGAGAAGTACAAGGACGAATTCCTGATACTCAAGTTCGACAAGTCGGCCAATTACGAGCTGATCCTGGAGGCCTGCCAGAAGAAGCTGAAAACCCGGCTTTACACGAAGCCGGGCAATCTGGCCAACCACACCCTCGACGAAATGGGCGGCAAGGTGGTCTGCGGGTTCATGCCTGACGGCTTCTCCAAATTGAGCCAGGCGGGCGCGACGATTGCGGACGGCGCAGCACAAGTTGTCAGTCTCTATCCCCATGGCGTGATGCCCGACCACATCAACGGCCTGGTCTATTACGGGAAGGGCGGAACGGACATCGTGCAGCCGCGGGACTATGCATTCAGCTCCCCGGTGAAGGGGAAGTTCCTCCAGAACATCGACAAGCAGAGGCGCATCCTCGGCGACGCCAATACGGCGCACTATTCCCGCGACGTACTCCGGATGATGTACTGGACGCAGACCGGCATGGTGCGAAGCATCAAGGGAAGGGACAAGAAGGCCTGGACCACGAGTGGAAAGCAGCAACTGAAGCAGTTGTGGACAGAAGGTGGCTACAATTACATGAGCAACAGCGTTCCGGAGGCCTTTCCCCTGGATTCGCATGCCACGAATTTCCAGATTTACCTGCCGAATTTCGTCATGGTCGACTTTGCCGACGAGAACAAGGGACAGACGATCTACGATCTGAACCGGTTGAGTCGGGCCGACATCATCCAGTTGAACAGCAGCATCGACAAGCCGGGAAATACCGTTCAGTTCAACGCCTAAGTCGATTCGTGGCCGCTTTTGCGTCAGCAGTCATGCAGCCTGGCCCGTCCTTGGGGGCGGGGATTTGAAGTCAGGAAGGCGAAGTTGCGCTTTCGATCCTGGGTCAAGTTGATCGGACGGATACTCGCGCAGCGCGCCCCATTCATCGCCGCACGCAGGACGCCCGGCACGGCGCATAATTCATCCAAATCATTGAGGGAGAGGGAAGCTCATGCCTCCAGCAGCGCGACTTACCGACATGCACGTCTGCCCGATGTTTACCGGGCCGGTGCCCCACGTGGGTGGCCCCATCTCCGGCCCGGGTGCGCCCACGGTGCTCATTGGGGGATTGCCCGCCGCTCGGGTAAGCGACATGGCTGTCTGCGTGGGACCGCCGGACCTGATCGCCATGGGCTCGTTCAAGGTGCTCATCTCCAACATGCCCGCGGCCCGGATGGGTGACGTGACGGCGCATGGCGGAACCATCATCCTCGGTTGTCCCACGGTGATCATCAGCTGACCGGAACAAGTCATGGAGACGCCGCGTGCTGCAGTGATCATCGGCCCTGGTCGTTGGCGGGCGCCAGATGGCGGATTGCCATCCCGCGGGCCCGGTGCCATGCATTTGTCCGGGATGCCGGAGCTCGGCGGGTGAGCCGGTCATCCGCTGACCGGGTCGGAAACGGTCGTCACGCCCAGGATCTGGCGCATCGCGTGATGAGTACGATGCAGCGGGCCATCGAGGCGCATCAGGAAGGCCGTCTCGACGAAGCCGAAGCCGGCTATCGGCGGGCCCTGCAGATGAAGGCGGGCCAACCCGATGCGCTGCATTTCCTTGGAGTCCTGCGTCACCAGCGCGGCGACAGCGATGAAGGGGCCCGATTGATCAGGATGGCCTTGCGTGCGGTGCCCGGTCACGCGGAAGCCCACAACAACCTCGGCAACATACAGAAGGAATCAGGACATCTCGCCGAAGCGGAAGCCTGTTATCGCCGGGCGCTGGCTTGCGTGCCTCACCATCTCGATGCGCTGGGCAATCTGGCCATCGTGCTGGAGGCCCAGCAGCGGCCCACGGAGGCTTGCCGGTTCTACGAAGAGCTGCTGCAACGGGCGCCCCGTCTGGGCCGCGCCCACATGTTGATGGGCATGTTCAAGAGCAGCCATCTGGACGTACTCGAGGATCTCGCCGACGCCGTGGACTGTTTTAGGGAGGCCTGGCGTTGTGACCAGACCGATACACGTGCCTTGCAGGAGCTAGGCGTGGCGCTTTACGTGCTGGGCCGGCGCGAAGAGGCACTCGATGTCTACCGCGACTGGTTGTCGCGCGAACCGAACCATCCGGTGCCGCGCCACATGCTGGCATCCTGTGGTGGCGGCACGATGCCGGCGCGGGCGGATGACGCCTACGTACGGGAGATCTTCGACGGGTTTGCGGACAGTTTCGACGAGCAGCTG
This sequence comes from Rhodanobacter sp. IGA1.0, assembly GCF_040208325.1. Classification (NCBI taxonomy): domain Bacteria; kingdom Pseudomonadati; phylum Pseudomonadota; class Gammaproteobacteria; order Lysobacterales; family Rhodanobacteraceae; genus Rhodanobacter; species Rhodanobacter sp. IGA1.0. The sequence continues at coordinate 2,622,410 of NZ_CP157948.1, read as the reverse complement.
CTGAACAGCCTCGATTACCGTGCGCCGGACGTACTGGTCGACCACCTGGGCGGCATGCTGGGTCAGCCTGCCGCTCGCCTGGATGTGCTGGATGCGGGTTGTGGTACCGGGTTGTGCGCGCCCCTGATCGGGCCCTACGCGCGGCGGCTGCATGGTGTTGACCTGTCCGGCAAGATGATCGACAAGGCACGCAGCCGCGGCGGCTATGACGCACTGGAAGTCGCCGAACTGGGCCAGTTCCTGCGTGGCGGCAACGGGTGCTGGGATCTCGTGCTGTCGGCGGACACCCTGATCTATTTCGGGGACCTGCATGAAGTCGTGCAGGCCGCCCATGGATCGCTGCGGCCCGGCGGGATACTGGCCTTCACGCTCGAAGTGCTGGAGGGCGACGACGATCGCGTCGAGCTGCATCCCAGTGGCCGCTATCAGCACAGCCGGAGTCACGTGCTGCAGGCGTTGAAGGCAGCGGGCTTCGGCGAAGTGCGGATGGCGGCGCACCCGCTGCGCAAGGAGCTTGGCCGGCCCGTGTCCGGCTGGGTGGTACTGGCTCGTCGAGGCAACTGAAAGCAAAGGGCCTGCCAGACTGTGCGCCGCAGGACGGGCGCTGACGGGATATTCGCCTCTCCCGGGCTGGACGGGAATATGATAAACATTGGGGATTCGCAAGAACGCAATCGCGGGCTCGCTGGGGGAGATGGGAAATGACGAATCGGATGACACTGAAGTCAGACCTCGGTGACAAGCTGCTGCCTGCCAGCCTGTCTGGCGGCGAGCAGCTGGGGAGGCTGTTTTCCTACCAGTTGAAGCTGATCAGCACGGACAGCGAAGTCAAGCTGCTGCCTCTGCTCGGCAGCTCGATGACGGTCACCTTCGAATCTGAGGGTTACAAGCGCTATTTCAGCGGCATGGTCTCGGAAATCTCGCAGACCGGGTTCGAAAGCTTCAAGGAAGAGCGTTTTGCCGAGTATGCGGTGACGCTGGTGCCGAAGGCCTGGCTGCTGATGCACAAGGTCGATTGCCGCATCTACCTCAAGCAATCGGTGCCCGACATCGTCAAGGCGGTGCTGGCCGAGTTCGGCTATGGCGACGTCAAGCTGAGCCTCAGCGGCAACTATCCGCCGCGCGACTATTGCGTGCAGTACCGCGAGGACTACTTCAACTTCATCAGCCGGCTGATGGAACAGGAGGGCATCTACTACTTCTTTCAGCACACCGATGGCGTGCACACCATGGTGCTCGCCGACTCCCTGGGTGCACATGCCACCACCAGCGGGTACGCACAGCTTCCGTATCGGCCGCAGGCCGGGGCAAGCCGCGCGGCGCTGGAGGTCTCGATCACCGACTTTTCATCGGCGCGATCGGTGCAGACGACCAAGTACTCACTGACCGATTACGACCCGATGAAGCCGAAGACTTCGTTGCTCGGGGAGGAGACGATCAGCAACGCCGACGACAACCACTCCGTCAACGGACTGGAGTCGTTCGACTTCCCCGGCGATCACGAGACCAGCGACGCGGGCAAGCACTACGCCCAGGTGCGTCTCGAAGCGATCAACGTGGCCCAGTCGCTGTGCTCGGGCTCGACCAACGCGCCGGGACTTCTGACTGGCGCACTGTTCAAGCTGACCAAGTTCCCCCGTGCCGAACTGAACCAGGAATACCTGGTCACCGGGTCGACCGTGCACATCGAGAACGCCGCGCGCACGTCCGGCGGCTCGGATGGCGAGTTGTTCTTCTGCAATTTCTCGGTGATCAGCAGCCGCCAGCCGTTCCGCACCATGCAGACGGCGATCAAGCCGATGGTCGTCGGCCTGCAGACTGCCGTGGTGTCGGGAAGCGACAAGGCCGAAGACATCTCGGTGGACAAGTATGGCCGCATCCAGGTGACGTTCCACTGGAACAAGTCGGACAAGAAGAACGCCCACATTTCCTGCCCGGTCAGGGTGGCGTCGTCGTGGGCCGGCAAGAACTGGGGCGCCGTGCACATTCCCCGGGTCGGGCAGGAAGTGGTGGTCAGCTTCCTCGAAGGCGACCCGGATCGCCCGCTGGTGATCGGCAGCGTCTACAACGCCGACAACCTGCCGCCTTACGCGCTGCCCGACAACAAGACCCAGAGCGGCGTGAAGAGCCGCAGCCATGAAGGCGGTGGCGCGGACGACTTCAACGAAATCCGCTTCGAGGACAAGAAGGGCAGCGAGGAGCTGTTCCTGCACGCGCAGAAGGACATGCGCGAGGAAGTGGAGAACGATCATTTCGTGCAGATCGACCACGACGAGAAGATCACCATCAAGAACGACCAGACCGAGGACATCACCGGCAATCGCACGGCGACGGTGGGCAAGGACGACAAGCTGGACGTCAAGCAGAACGGCACCACCACGATCGGCCAGAAGTTCAAGCTTGATGCGGGCACGGAGATCGAGCTGGTCACGGGTGCTTCGAGCATCGTCATGAAGAGCGACGGCTCGATCACGATCAAGGGTGTCAACATCACGCTAGACGGCAGCATGAAGATCGCTGCCAAGGCTGGCGTCAACATGGACCTCGGTGCAGGCGTGTCGCTGAAGGCCCATTCCGACGCGCAGGTCGAAGTGGCCGGCGGCGCCATGACGACGGTCAAGGGCCCTATGCTGATGCTCAAGGCCGACGCGATGGCGCAGATGTCCGGCGGCATCATCATGATTGGCTAGGTTGGAGAGCACGTCGATGTCATCAGTCATGCAAGCATCCGTCCAGATGGAATTGTCCGAGCCGGCCAGTGCGTTGCTCACCCCCGACATGACCGCACAGGCCGCCGTGCAGGCGCTGGTGGCGGCCGGGCAGGTGCAGGATGCGTTGAAATTGCTGGCCCGGATGCTGCCCAAGCGCTACGCCGTGGCCTGGCTGTGCCAATGTGCACGCGACCAGGTGCTGGACCCGGAAGACAAGGCCGGTGCCTCGCTGGCCGAGAAGTGGGTGCGTGAGCCGAACGAAAGCAATCGGCGCGCCGCCTTCGAGTTCGCCAACGCGGGTGGTTACAAGTCGGCTGGCGCCTGGGTGGCTGCGGCGGCGGGCTGGTCGGGCGGCAGTCTGGCGCCGGCGTCGCAGGAAACCCCGGTGCCCCCGGCCGACCATCTCACGGCCTGTGCCGTCGTGGCGGCGATCAACATGCTGGCTGCCCTGGTGACCGAGAAATTCGAAAGTCGCCGGGCTGCCTTCATCGAGCCGGCGATGAACCTGTTGAACGGGGTTGCCGGCACCGCCTGAGGCGCCGCGGGGCAGGCCAAGGACCGGGTGTCGAACCGACATGACCTTGCCCGGCGTGGCGTGGGGCGATACGATTGTGGACGGCAGATTTTTCGTGAGTTGATGGCTGTCGTGGTGGATCGCGCGCCGGTTTTCCCGGTACGTGGTTCGCCGCTTCGGGCACTACGGCGGTGCTCGGCTCGGGGCGGGAATGGAAAGGTGGAGGGGCAGGATGCTCGGTCATGGATGTGGAAGTCCCAGTGCCAAATCTGGTCGTGAAACCGGTTCACGGCCTTGCCGCGATCAGTCGCTGGTCTTCACGTGGGTTCGAAACCTGGTTCACTGCATGAGCCGTGATGATGCGTTCGTCACCGCCGTGCCGATCTGACAGTTGCTGGGGAAATACGCGTGCCGATGTCGCAGAGCCTGATCCTTGCAGTCGCTGGCCGTCAGGCTGCCCAGTTCGGCAGCCGAAGCAGCAAGGCGTTCGAGGGGGCGGGTGGAAGCATCGGACGTTCCGAGGATTGCGATTGGGTGCTCAGTGCATCGGGCGTGTCGCGCGTTCACGCGATGATCCGTTTCCTCAACGGCATGTATTTCATCGAGGATCGCAGCACCAACGGCATGCTGCTCAATGATGCGCCGCTGATCAAGGGCGATCCCTCGGCGTTGAAGAACGGCGACCGCCTGCTGATCGATACCTTCGAGGTCGAAGTGCGCCTGCAGGATGCAGGCAGCTCCACCGCGTTGCCCGATCTGTCCCCGCCGCCTTCGGCGCCATCCATCCCGGCCGGGTCCATCCCGGCGGGGGCGCTCGACCCGCTGGATTTCGGCTTGCTCGATATCGCTCCCCAGGCGCCTGCGTATCCCCCGGCGATGGGCGGCGGCATTCCGCTCGATGCAGACCTGATTCCCGGCGCCGTCTCACCCGCGTCGGGCGGCGAACTTGATCCGTTGAGTTTTCTGGGTTCCTCGGAGAGCACCTCCGGTCTTCTTTCAGGCGCCACTACCGGCAATGCCAGTTCGAGCTGGAACCACTCGTCCAGCACGGAAGACTTCTTCCATCCGCCGATGACCACCGAACAGCGGCAGTCCACCGCGAACGCCTTGCCGGAAAACTGGGACCTGACCATGGGCGACTTTTCGTCGCCGCCAAGTCCGGCCCCGGCACCGGTCATGCTGCCGCCCGTGGCCGTGGCGCCGCCTCCGGTGGTCGCGCCGCCGGTCCATGCGCCGCCAGTGGCACCCTATATGGCAGCTCCGGCGGCAGCGTACGTGCCGCTTCCGGCGGCTACCACGGCCTTGCCCACGGACGTCGACCAGATCTTCCGGGTCGTCGTCGATGGCGTGATGGACGTGCTCCGCGCGCGGGCGGAGATCAAGAACACGTTCCGCCTGCCGGTCACGATCATCCAGCGCTCCGAGAACAACCCGCTGAAGTTCGCGCCCAATCCGGAGGATGCGCTGGCCAAGATCATGGCGCCCTCGAACGGCGCCTTCATGTCCGGGACGGCGGCTTTCGAGGACGCCTTCGACGACATCCGCTGCCACCAGATGGCCATGCTCGCCGGTGTCCGTGCCGCGTTCGAATCCCTGCTGGTGCATTTCAGCCCGGACCGCTTCGAACAGGAAACCGATGGCGCGAAGCGGTCGGCGTTCGCCGGCAAGGGCAAGTACTGGGAAAAGTACCGCGAGCATTTCGAAGGCCTTTCGCGTGATCCCGATGAATGTTTCCGGCGCCTGTTCGGCGACGAGTTTGCGCGGGCCTATGAAGAACAGTTGTCACGCCTGAAGTCGGCGCGGAGAATGCAAAAGGCACATCACTAGCGGCGCCGGGGGGCATTGCAGGTCGCAGATCGAAGGACGGATTCAGGGGACGTGTCGGCGCTGATGGCCGGCACCGACACACCCGGCAATGCCGTCGGGGACTCACAGGGGCAGGTGCGACGCATGACGGATATGAACAAGGTCGTCTGGAGCGAGGGACTCTTCCTTCGACCCCAGCATCTGCAGCAGCAGGAACGCTATCTCGAGCGCTTCGTGGAACTGCGTGCCGGCAGTCTGCGCCCTTACACCTGGGGCTTTTCGGAGCTGGAACTCGAGACCGATCTGCTGGCGATCGGCAAGCTCGGGATCAAGCGCGCCCGCGGCGTGTTCCCAGACGGCACGCCATTCTGCATGCCGGCGGACGATCCGCTGCCGCTGGCGCTGGAAGTGGATGGCAACTGGCGCGACCAGACGGTATTCCTGACCCTGCCGTTGCGCTCGCCCGCACAACCGGACAGCGGGCGCCCCGAGGCACCTGCCGAAAAGCTGTTTCGCTTCCGCGTGCGCGAAACCGAGGTGCGCGATGCCTCGGGCAGCGTCGACGGGCTGACGGCGCTGGAGGTGGGCGGTCTCAACAGCCGACTGTTGCCGCAATCGCAACCGCTGGAGGGGCTGGCCCAGATTCCCGTGGCGCGGATCGTGGAGTGTCGTTCCGACCGGCGGGTGATCCTCGAAGAAGCCTTCATGCCGACGGCACTGAGCTGCCATGCCGCACCGAAGCTCACCACCTTCCTCACCGAACTGCTCGGCCTGCTGCACCAGCGCGGCGAGGCGCTGGCCAGCCGTGTCGCGGTGACCGACCGCGGCGGTGCCGCCGAGATCGCCGACTTCCTGTTGCTGCAGGTGGTCAACCGCTACCAGCCGCTGATCGCCCACCTCGCAGCCGCCCCGATCCTGCATCCTGAAGACTTCTACCGGGTGTTGACCGAGATGGCCGGCGAGTTGTGCACGTTCACCGCGCCGGGCAAGCGGCCGCCGGCGTTTCCGCCGTACCGGCACGAGGCGCTGTACGAGAGTTTCGAGCCACTGATTCTGGCTCTGCGCAGCAGCCTGAGCGCGGTGATGGAGCAGACGGCGATTCCGATTCCGCTGCAGCAGCGCAAGTTCGGCGTGTGGGTGGCCGTGGTGCCCGATCTCAGCCTGGTCGACAGCGCCGCGTTCGTGCTGGCGGCGAAGGCGGACATGAAGTCCGAAGACCTGCGTCGGCAGTTGCCCGCGCAGTCGAAGATCGGTCCGGTGGAAAAGATCCGCGACCTGGTGAATCTGCAGCTGCCCGGCATCCCGGTGGCGCCGATGCCGGTCGCGCCGCGCCAGATTCCCTACAACTCCGGCTATCTGTATTTCGAGTTCGACAAGAATTCGCCGATGTGGCGGGCCTTGAAGACGTCGGGCGGCATCGCCTTCCACTTCGGTGGCGAGTTCGCCGGCCTCGACTTGCAACTGTGGGCGATCAGAGGTTGAGCGCATGAACAGCAACGGTCCCCATGACGACGATCCCATGCGCGATGCGACGGTGGTCCGTCCGCGCGGAGCGCCGCCGGCGCCCATGCCCGTCCCGCCACCGGCTGCTGCAGCACCCGTCGCACCCGCGGCCACTCCGCGCGGCCCGGTGTCGCGCGCCGAGATGGCTCCTCCGGCCGCGATCAGCGACTTTCTGGGCGGGGGTCTCAACGCCCTGGTGCAGGCCGCCAGTCCGCTGCTGCTGCTGGCCGTGCAGTTGCGCAACAGCGTGTCGCAACCCGATGCGGCCCATCTGCGCGAGCAGGTGATCGCCCAGGTCCGTCAGTTCGAAAGCACCGCGCAGGCGGCCGGCATCGCCGCCCAGACCATCACCGCGGCGCGCTACGTGCTGTGCTCGACGCTGGACGAGTCGGTGATGAACACGCCGTGGGGGCAGCAGAGCGGTTGGGCGGCGAAGACGCTGCTGGTGGTCTTCCATGGCGAATCCTACGGCGGCGAGAAATTCTTCATCATCCTCGACCGGCTGTGTGCCGATTTCTCCAAGCACATCGACCTGATCGAACTGATGTACATCTGCCTGGCGCTCGGCTTCGGCGGGCGCTACCAGATCGAAGCCGATGGCCGCGCCAAGCTGGCCGACATCCAGGAAGAGCTGTACCGCCGGATCAAGGCGCAGCGCCCGCCCGCGGCAGAGGAGCTGGCCCCGCACTGGAAGGGCATCGAGGACCGGCGCAATCCGCTGGTGCGCCACGTTCCGCTGTGGGTGATCCTGGCCGCTGGCGCCTGCCTGCTGCTGGGCGCCTTCCTGTACTTCTTCACGCGGTTGAACGAACTGTCGTCGCCGGTCAGCGCACAGGTGGCGCAGATCGGCCTGAAAACCGCCGTGCCACCGGACGACGCGCAGCGTCGCCAGGCCCAGCCCAAGGTCGAACGCAAGAGCCTGAAACAGCTGCTGGCGCCGGAGGAACAGGCTGGCGCCCTGACGGTGGACGAGAAGCCGGACGGCTCGGCGCTGGTTCGCCTCAATGCCGCCGCGATGTTTGCATCGGGCGGCACCGAGGTGGCCGACCAGCAGATTCCGATGCTGCACGCCATCACCGCCGCGCTGAACCAGGTTCCGGGGCGGGTCGTCGTGGTGGGCCACACGGATGACCAGCCGGTGCACTCGCTGCGGTTCAAGGACAACTACGCGTTGTCCGCCGAGCGCGCAAAGTCGGTACTGCAGATACTCGGCCAGGGCATCGACAACAGCGGGCGGCTGGAATCCAGCGGCGCGGGTTCCTCGCAACCGATCGCATTGCCGCCCGACCTGCCGGCCAATCGCGCGCGCAATCGGCGCGTCGAAATTCTCTACAGCCCGGAGGACTGAACATCGTGGGCAAGCTTCTTGCGTTGTTCAAATCCCGCCTGTTCATCACCCTCGTCGGCTTGCTGCTGCTGTCGTTGCTGATCTGGTTCGGCGGTCCCTACCTCGGCTTCGGCGAGTCGCAGCCGCTGGCCAGCCCGGTGGTCCGCTTGCTAGTGATCATCGTGATCGTGGTGATCTGGGCGGTCTGGTTGCAGCTGCAACAGATGCGCGTGCGCGGCAAGGCCAGGCAGATGGCCAGCGACCTGAGCGATCAGGGCACCGCCCAGGCCGGCGGCGAGCGTGACGACCGCTCCGCCAACGAGCGGGCGCAGTTGCAGAACCGCTTCCAGGAGGCGGTGGAAACCCTGCGCAAGAATCGCAGCGGTGGAACCAATCTCTACGCGCTGCCCTGGTATGTGGTGATCGGGCCGCCGGGGTCCGGCAAGAGCACGCTGCTGCAGAACTCGGGCCTCAACTTCCCGCTGTCGAACAAGTTCGGCAAGGAAGCGATCCGCGGCGTTGGCGGCACGCGCAATTGCGACTGGTGGTTCACCGACGAGGCGGTATTCCTCGACACTGCCGGCCGCTACACCACCCAGGACTCCGACCGCGGCGCCGATGCATCGGCCTGGACCGAGTTCCTGAACCTGTTGCGCAAGTACCGCAAGCGCCGCCCGATCAACGGCGTGATCGTGGCGATGAGCCTGTCCGATCTGCTGACCCTGGATGCGAATGGCCGCCAGCAGCACATCCAGGCGGTTCGCCAGCGCCTGGACGAACTGGCCAAGCACCTGCGCATCGGCGTGCCGGCCTATCTGGTGTTCACCAAGTGCGACCTGGTCGCCGGCTTCACCGAGTTCTTCGACGACCTCAATCCCGAGTTGCGCAGCCAGGTCTGGGGCATGTCGTTCGCGGTCGACAAGACCATGGACGGCAGCGCGGCGAAGCAGTTCCTCGAAGAATTCAACCTGCTGCTGGACCGGCTCAACACGCGCATCCTCGATCGACTGCACGGCGAGCGCGATCGCACCCGGCGCGCGGCCATCCTGTCGTTCCCGCAGCAGCTCGGCGCCTTGCGCGACATCACGCGGCAGTTCGTCGAAGGCGTGTTCACCGGTCATCAGTACGATGCGCCGTTGCTGCTGCGTGGTGCCTACTTCACTTCGGGCACGCAGGAAGGCACGCCGATCGACCGCATGATGGGCGCGGTGGCACGCACCTTCGGGCTGGACGCCTCGCGCCTGCACGTGCCCGGCGCCCAGAGCCGCACCTTCTTCGTCGAACGCCTGCTTCGGGACGTGCTGTTCAAGGAATCCGGCTTTGCCGGCACCAATCCGAAGCTGGAGCGCCAGAAGACCCTGCTGCAGGCGGCCGCGTACATCGGCGTGCTGCTGGCCTGCGGCCTGCTGATCCTCGGCCTGGCCAGCAGCTACCGGCGCAACGGCGCCTACCTGGGCCAGGTGCAGGCGGCGCTGCAGAAGTATCCGGCGCAGAGCGACGCTTCGCTGGCGCCGAACCAGCAGGCCTATTTCGCGATGGTGCTGGAGCGGCTGGAGTCGCTGTCCAGCGCGGTGGATGTCGCCGAGCAGCACAAGGGCGACGTGCCGCTGTCGATGCGTTTCGGCCTGTACCAGGGCAATGCGGTCGGCGACGAAGTGCGTGACGCGTACTATCGCGAGCTGAACGCGCTGTTGCTGCCTGGCGTGGCTTCGCAGTTCCGGGCCGGCCTGGCCGCGAATGCGGGCGACCCGCAGATGCTCTATTACTACCTCAAGGGCTACCTGATGCTGGGCCAGCCCGAGCATCTGGATCACGACCAGATCGTGGCGCTGGCGGCTATCGAATGGCGGCGACTGTTCCCGTCCGACCCGGTGCTGCAGAAGGCGCTGACCAGGCATTTCGACGCGCTGGTCGGACACGAGGGGCGGCTGCGCGCGCTGAACCTGGATTCCAGCCTGGTGGAACAGGCGCGCAACACGCTGCGCACCGCAGACCTGGCCACGCTGATCTACGGCAACATCAAGCTGAACGCGGACAGCGGTGCGTATCCGCCGCTGCGACTGGACAAGGAGCTGGGCCTGCTCGGCAACGTCTACCGGCGCAAGAGCGGTGCGCCGCTTTCGGAACCGTTGCCTGCACTGTTCACGCAACCGGTGTTCAAGGATGAAGTCGACAAGGGCATCGATCAGGCAGTCACGCAGTTCGCCGCCGACGACTGGGTATTCGGCGCCACCAAGATCGATTCGTTGCAGAAGGCCCGGCTCGCCCAGCAGGTGCTGGCACTTTACGAGCAGGACTACATCAAGGCCTGGGACGACATCCTGGCGGATCTGGAGCTGCAGCCGATCGGCAACATCCAGGATGCCAGCACGATCGCGGCCAAGCTGGCCGGCCCCAACTCGCCGATGAAGCTGCTGCTGAAGGTGGTGAGCGACAACACCCACGACCTGATGCGCGCACCGCCCGCCGATGCGAAGGACAAGGCCGAGGACGTGGCCAAGAAGCTGGCCCAGAAGAAGGCGACCCAGTCCGCCCTGGCGCGCGCGCTCGCCCAGGCCGGCGCCGGGACTGCCGCGCCGGGTGACGATGCGGCAGCCGCCAAGCCGGGACAGGTGATCAGCGACCACTTCGAGCAGATCAACAAGTTGAGCGAAGGTGGCCCGGGTGCCGCGCCGATCGATCAGACGCTCAAGGTGCTGGACGATCTCAGCAAGACCTTGCTGACCATGGGCGATTTCAGCTCGGCCGCTGGCCAGCCCAATCCGCAACTGCTGATGGCGCAGCAGGCGGCCGGCCAGCTGCCGGCGCCCGCTTCGGGCTGGTTTGCGGCGCTGACCGGCAAGAGCCAGGCGCTGGTGGCCAGCGGCACCAAGGGCGCGCTCGACGATCAGTACCAGCAGATGGTGGCCAAGGACTGCGCCGACTACACCCGTGGGCGCTATCCGTTCTCGCCGTCCAGCAACAACGATATCCCGCTGCAGAATTTCGGCGAGATGTTCGGCTATGGCGGGCGCTTCGACGGCTTCTACAACCAGACCGCGGGCAAGCTGATCGATGCCAGTGGCCGCAACTGGCAGTGGAAGAGCGGCCCTGGCGCGGTCAGTGGCTCGGCCGGCATGCTGGCGCAACTGCAGGGTGCCGACCGCATCAAGCAGATGTTCTTCCGCAGCGGCAACATGCCCGAGGTCGACTTCACCCTGCTTGCGCCCGTGCTCGACCCCGGCATCGGCAAGCTGGTGATCGAGGTCGATGGGCAGAAGTACGAATACCAGTCCGGTGGCTCGACCACGGCCACCATGAAATGGCCGGGACCGACGCCGGGCCATGTCTCGATCTCGGCCTACGACACGGCTGGAACCCTGCTGACCACCTTCGACTATCGCGGCGACTGGGCGTTCTTCCGGGCGCTGCAGGCAGCGAATCTGCAGAAGCAGTCCGATCTGCGTTTCGTGGCCAGCTTCAACTTCGGTGGCCATGTCGCCAAGGTGACGGTCCAGGCCAACAACCTGAAGAACCCCTTCCTGAGCAACGCGCTGTCCAGTTTCCGGTGCGGAGGCTAGAGGCATGCCGACTTCCGCCGCGGGCTTTTTCGGAAAGCTGCCTTGCGCGGGAGACTTCGTGCAGCGCCGGCTGCCATCGGCTTTCGTCGATGTCTGGGACAGGCACTTCGAGGAGGCGGTGGCGGCCAGCCGTGCCGAACTGGGCAGCGGCTGGCACGACGCCTACCACGCCAGTCCGGTGTGGCGCTTTCTCTTCGCCCCGGGGGTGTGCGGTGATTCCGCCTGGTTCGGGATCATGGGGCCGGGCGTGGATCGGGTGGGGCGCTGCTTCCCGATGGTCATCGCCGCTCCGCTCGGCGTGGACATCGCCTCAGGCACCCGCGCGCTGACCGAGGCGAAAGCCTGGTCAGACGCGGCCGAGCAGGTGCATGCGATGGCGCAGTGCGACGCCCGCATCAGCGTGGAGGCGTTCGACGAGCAGGTGGCAGCCCTGGGTGATCCGCTGGCGCGGGCGTCGTCGCCGGCCCCCACGTCGCTGCGCGACGTCGACTGGAATCGCGCGGCACACTGGCGCCTGCCCCTCGGCGGGGCCTCCTCGCCGGAGCCGTTCCTGGGAGAAGTGTGGGAGCGTCTGGCCGCCGTCCCGGGTCCCTGGTGCCTGTGGTGGACGGCAGGCAGCGAACGTGTTCCGGCGTGTGTGCTGGCCACCCGCGGATTGCCGGCGGCATCCGCCTACGTGACCTTCCTGGACGCACAACATGGCGCCGCGGCGTGGCAATCGCCGATGACTTTCGAACGATCGGTGCCGCGCGTGGCAGCGGTGTCGGGACGCGCGGACAGCCTGCTCGACGACCTGATGGCGGCGGCGCCGGCCATCCCGGTGTCGGCCATGCCGTCACCACCGCCGACACCTTCCAGCGCATGGCTGCCCGATGATCCGGATCTGCTGGCCGACCTCGTCGGGACGTCCGAAGCGGCGACCTCGGTGCCGCCGCTCCCGTCCGTTGCCCCGGTGGCGGCCCAGGTAACCTCAGCCGGGGAAGGTGAGGTTGTCGCGGCCGTCACCGTGGTGGAACGAACGGACTGCGGACTGACTGTGCTGTCGGCCGAGGTCGGCACGGCCGATTCTCGCCAGCGTGCCGTCGGCGAAGTGTCCGGGATCATCCGCACGATGTCGTGCAGCGACCTGATCGGCGGCATGCATTCGCTGCGCAGACAGTTGCTGATGCTCAACCCGCCGTTGCGCCGGGCCAGCGAGGACCTGATCGATCCGGTACTGGAGGACTGCGCGGTGATTGCCGCTCACGTGGTGGCGGGGCAGGCCGGCTTGCTGCGAATTGGCGCCGCAGGCGCCTGGCACTGGCGCCATGGACGCGTGCAGCCGCTGTTCGCGCAGGCCGACGACCCTCTGCCCGGTGGCGCGGACGACGGCGAGTTCGACGATCTGCTGTTCAGCAGCGTGGTACCCGGTGTTCCCGGGCTGGGCGCGTCCGAGCAGCCCCTTTGCGGAGAAGTCCGCTGCGAGCTCGTTGCGGGTGATCGCCTGTTGCTGATGGCGGGCGAGCCCCTGTTGAACCTGTCACCGGACGTCGTGGCCAGCCATCTCGCGCTGCCTGTCGACGAAGCACGCCCGCGGCTGGCGAATGCCGCGGGACTGGGCGTGGATGCGGCAAGGTGGCCGCTGACGATCATCGAGGTTGGTGCATGATGACCCGCTATGTTTCGGCCGGACGCACGGTGACCGGAAAGGTGCGCAAGCACAACGAAGACTCCATTCTCGTGCGCGACGAAGTCGGCCTGTGGGTTGTCGCCGACGGACTGGGCGGCCATTCGGCAGGCGACTACGCCAGCTCGATGATCGTCGAACGCCTCGGCGCCTTGCCCCGTTCCGGCAGCGCCCTGGATTTCATCGAAGCGATCGAGGACACGCTCTCCCAGGTCAATGCCGAACTGTTGCAGACCGCCGCCGCGCGAGGGGTCGACCTGATCGGCTCCACCGTCGTGGTGCTGGTGCATGACGGCGACTACATGCTGTGCGGATGGGTGGGGGACAGCCGCGTCTACTGTTTCGAGGACGGCCAGCTGCGTCAGATCACCCGCGATCACGTGCATGGCGGCGACGATGATGTCACCCATTTTGGCGCCCCTGCGACGCCAGCGCAGGCAGGCTCCGGCGTGCTCACGCGCGCAGTGGGCGCGGAGGAACGCCTGTTCGTCGACTGGGTCGTGGCGGGCAATCGGCCCGGCATGGGCTTCGTGCTTTGTTCTGACGGCATCAACAAGGAAATGTCCGATGCCGAACTTGACGACGAATGCCGTCGCCACCCGCAACCGCAGGATCTCGTCGCCAGCCTGTTCGACCTGGCGATGAGTCGCGCCGGAAGGGACAACATCTCGGCCGTCGTCGTTCGCATCCAAGAATGAAGAAAAACCCCCACTCATGAATTCCATAGCCGAACTGGTCTCCGCTTACCAGGCCGACAAGCTCAAGCTCGCCGCCCTGTTCGACGCACTCGGTGCGCGCGGGGCCGTGTCCGAGGCGCAACACCATGCCGAACAGGAATGGCTCGAACAGCAGCGTGACGCCGGTGCGCTCGATCCGATGGTGGCCAAGGCCCTGTTGGCCAAGCTGGCATCCGTGCAGGCTTCCCCGGCAGGCGCGTCGCAGGACGATGACGTTACCCAGGTAAAGCCCGCCACGCAGCGCCCCGCGCCGAGCGCTCCGGCCGCTCCGCCGAGCGGAGTCGGCAGTGACGACGCGACCCGGGTGCAACCCGCTTCCCGTCCGCCAGCTCCGCCGCCGGATGATGTCACCGTGGTCAAGCCGGCCTCGCGTCCGGTCCGGCCACCGGCGGCGGACGATGAAGCCACCATGGTGAAACCGGCCTCGGCTGCGCCACGCGAACCGACTGAAGGTCAGACCGTCGGGGCGACCGGCACGCAGGGCACCCGTCAGGGGATGACCGGCACGAGTTCCAGCATGAGCAGTTCCAGCTGGAACCATATCGCCGAAGGCGATGCGCCTGACTTCGTCACCGTCGGCTCGCTGCTCAAGGGACGTTTCTACCTCGAGAAGGAGATCGGCCGCGGCGGCATGGGCGTGGTGTTCAAGGCCCGCGACGAGCGCAAGGTGGAAGCCCGTGACCGCGACCCCTACGTCGCCGTCAAGATCCTGAACGACGAATTTCGCCGCCATCCCGACTCGCTGATCTCGTTGCAGCGCGAGTCGCGCCGCTCGCAACAGCTGGCGCACGACAACATCGTGCGCGTCTACGATTTCGACAAGGATCGCACCATCGTCTTCATGACGATGGAGTACGTCGACGGCTCCGATCTCAAGCAGCTGATTCGCGAGAAGGCCTACAACGGCATGCCGCTGGCGCAAGCCCGGCCGCTGATCGAAGGCATGGCGCGGGCGCTCACGCGCGCCCACTCGGCCGGCGTGGTCCATTCGGACTTCAAGCCGGCCAACGTCATGGTCACCCGCGAAGGCGTGCCGAAGGTATTCGACTTCGGCATTGCCCGCGCCGGCAAGCACATGGGCGATGCCGTCGGCGAACAGACCGTATTCGACGCCGGTACGCTGGGCGCGCTCACCCCGGCCTACGCCAGCCTGGAGATGATCCGGGGTGAGGACCCGGTTCCCAGCGATGATGTCTACGCACTGGGTTGCGTGACGTTCGAACTGCTCACCGGCAAGCATCCGTACGACAAGGCCAGCGCCGAAGTGGCGATGAAGGAAGGCCGCAAGCCGCCACCGGTGAAGGGGCTGACCAAGCACCAGTACAAGACGCTCTGTGCCAGCGTCGCCTTCACCAAGGCGCAGCGCCTGAAGAGCGCCAACGAGCTGATCGAAGGCCTGCGCGACGTGGGCGCGCGTGAACGCGCACTGCCGTATCTGCTGTACGGCGTGCCGGCCATTCTGGTCATTGCCGGCGGCGCCTGGGCATGGACGACCTACCAGCGCAATCATCATCTGGCCGAAGTGATCGCCCGCTTCACCATGACGCGCGCCGACCACTACGCGGATGAGGGTCAGGCCCTGCAGGCCCTCGACACCCTGAACGACGACGATCGCAAGCGTACGATCATCGATCAGGGCGAATTGATCCAGAGCTACCTGCTCGGCCGCATCGACGCCTACTGGAATCCCGCCAGGGATCGTTACGACTATGCCGGCACCCAGAAGGTGTTCAAGCTGCGCGACGACCTCAAGCTCTACTCGCCAGCGCTGGACATCAAGCGCACCGAGGTGGAGAAGCAGCGCAACGACCTGCTCAACTCGCTCGACACCAAACTGACCGACCAGATCGGCGCCGACGCGATCTTCGAGAACCAGCCGGACAACGTCGTCACCACGCTGACTCGCATCCGCGCGATCGATCCGAACAGTGCCCTGTTGAAAAATGCCGAGCTGGAGCTGAAGTACGACACCGCCATCGGCAAGTCGATCGACGCAGGGCGTGTCGACGAGGCAACCGTCGAACTCAAGCTGGCGAGCAGCCTGTTCCCCGATTCGGCGAGACTGAAGCAGCGCAGCGCGCAGCTCGACGAAATCGGCAAGGCGCTGGCGGCCCAACGACTGCAGGAGCAGAAGGCGCAGGCGCTGCAACAGCAGCGGGAGCAGGGCCTGCAGACGCTGACCGCCTTGCTGGACCAGCCAGTCAGCGCCGATGACTGGCGCGCCAAGGCAGCCACGGCCTATCACGATGCGGCCAGCCTGCTGGGAGACGATCCGCGACTGGCGGCGCAGACGGCCCGCCTGAAAGACGTCCTGGCCGCCCAGGCGAAAGAACGGCAGGGTGCCGGCGACCTGCCGGGCGCCATCAGCATTGCCGGCTTCGGCATCGACCTGTTCCCGGGCGACGCCAGCCTCACGGCGACGCGACAGGCCCTGCTGGAACAGCAGAACCAGCTGGCGCAGAAGGCTGCCAGCGAAGCGCAACGCACCGCGTTGGCGAAGAGCCGGGTAACCGACCTGCTCGCCAATCCCCAGGCCACGGTGGTCTGGCTGCAGGACGTCAGGAGCGCCCTGAATACCGCGCGCACCCAGATCGGCGCGGATTCTCCGGACTACGCGGCAGTGAAGGCGCAGGCCGATGCCGGCCTGATCAAGCTGGCGCGCGACCAGATCGCCGGTGGCAACCTGGATGCGGCCGAGCGGGTCGGCCAGGCCGGCCAGCAGATCGATCCCGCGGAAGCCGGCTTCGCCAGGGTACTGGCCGACGTGGCCGCTTCCCGTTCGGCGGCGCAGCAGAAGACCTTGCAGCAGCAGGCTCAGGCACTTGCCGACGCGCGCACCACGCTGGCCAGCCTGGGTGCCAAGCCGACGCTGACACCTGACTGGCAGCGTGACGTGGCCACCGCAATGGCCACGCTCGGCGCCGACAAGTCTCCCGAAACCGAACGCGCGGTCAACGCGCTGGGTGCGGCCATCGCGGCCGAAGCCGCGCGCCTGGCTGATCCCCAGCATCTGCCCCAGGCAAGGATTGCGGTCGACTTCGGCCTCAAGTACGTGCCGAAATCGGCCGAGCTGATCGCGCAGGGCGCGGCACTGGATGCGCTGCAGCAGCAGTTGCAGGCGAAGGCCGCGCAGGAAGGCGCCGATGCCGAAGTGAAGTCGCGTATCGAATCGATGAAGAGCGCGGTGGCCGCCGGCGACGTCAGCAAGGCAAGCCAGTCGCTGGCACGGATCAGGACCCTGCAGCCGGACAATCCCTTCCTCAAGACCGAGGGACCGAAGCTGCTGGCCGATGCCTATCTGGGCCAGGCCGAAGATGCATTCCAGAAGGGGCGTTACCAGCGCGCGTCCGACGTGCTCGGGCAGGGCCTGGGGACCCTCGGCAACAACGCCGGCTTGCGCGCGGCAAAGGCCCGCTACGATGTGGTCGCCGCCATCATGGCCGCCTCGAAGCAGCCACTGGGCAGTGCGGAGTACGCGCAGTTGCAGAAGCAACTGGACAGCGTGCGCAGGAACGACGCCACCGAACTGGGCAAGCTGGAAACGAGCATGAAGGCGCGGGGCCAGCTGACGGCCCGGTCGCTCGCCGAGCAGCTCGACAAGCTGAAGCGCGCTGCTGTGGCGGCGCCCGCCCCGCAGGTCACTGCCCCGGTATCGACGCCGGTGACCGAGGCGCCGGTGCCGACGCCGGGGCGGCCGCCCGTGACGACCGGAAAGACCGGCACCACCCCGGTCGTGCAACCCGCGCCCAGCGGAGGCGTGGCTGCGGCGGGTGGTCCCGATCCCTGCGCGAAGCCGGGATTGGCGGGCAAGGGCAAGTTCTGTTCGGATGCCATCAATGGCGGGCGCGGGCCATTGCTGGTGGTTGTGCCCGGCGTGAACGGTGGCAAGGCGTACGCCATCTCGCGTGCGGAAATCTCGATCAAC
This sequence comes from Rhodanobacter sp. IGA1.0, assembly GCF_040208325.1. Classification (NCBI taxonomy): domain Bacteria; kingdom Pseudomonadati; phylum Pseudomonadota; class Gammaproteobacteria; order Lysobacterales; family Rhodanobacteraceae; genus Rhodanobacter; species Rhodanobacter sp. IGA1.0. The sequence continues at coordinate 2,604,661 of NZ_CP157948.1, read as the reverse complement.
GAGTTCAACCAGTTCTGCCGCTCCAGCGGCAAGTGCGCCGCGGTGTCGGTGGCCGACAAGGATCTTGGCAACGCGCCGATAAGCAACATCAGCCTGGATCAGGCGCGTGCCTATGCGCGCTGGCTCAGTGACCTCAGCGGCGGATTCACCTATCGGCTGCCGACCGACGCGGAATGGCTGCACGCGGCGAAAGGCGGCGGTGGCTGGAAGCAGGCCGAGGACAGCAACTGCATCCTTCCCTCGGCCGGCGGCGGCGATGGCGGTGGCGCTGCGGTTTCCCCGCGTGGTCGTTCACGCAATCCCTGGGGCCTGGTCAATTCGACCGGCAACGTGTGGGAGTGGGTGGTGAGCGGCGGCAGCGTGATGGTACGTGGCGGCAGTTACAGCAGCTACTGGTCGGATTGCAGCGTCGATTCCAGCCGTGCTGATGGCGGATCGCCGCAACGGGACGTGGGTTTCCGGATACTGAGGGAGCTGAAATGACCGAACGCGAAGCTGCCATCAACCGCGATTTGCGTGCACTGGATGATGCCCACCGGCTGGGCCGGATTTCCCGCGCGGAATATCGCAACCGCCGTCGTCGCGTACTGCAACCCTTGTCGGACGGTGGTGGCGTGGTCACCGCGCGCAAGGCGCTGGTGCCGCCGGGAAGCGTCAGGGCACCGCGTAGCGGCGATCCGGCTGCGGCGAGCGCCAATGATTCTGCTGCTGACGCCGGACGGGCACTTGCCTCGCTGGTTTCGATGCGGCCGACGTTTTCCAGGAAGGTGCTGCTGGTCCTGACTGCCGCTGCCATTCTCGTGGTCGTGGCTGGCTGGCTGGTTCTGCGTCATTGATTGCCTGCCATGGCAGTCGTTTCAGGTTGCGACTCCATCCATGACAGGCAACCGTGCGGCACATTCTTCGTTCAAGTCGAAGCGAGCCCGGGCGGCCCTCGCTGCTCGTGAAATCCAGCGGAATTTGCCTGCCGGCAACACCGCGCGGGAATACTGAAAACCCTGCTTTTCCAGTGATTCTTGATTGTCGCGTATCTGTAAAGCAGTCCTTTTCCGACATGCCCTGTCAGAACTTGCCGGGCATGCTCGTGGGCATCTTTTTCGATGCCGAACGGCTCTTCCTTTGGAAGGGCAAAGGTGTATCCTGATAGAGGTAAGACGAGCCAGCAGGCAGCAATTGCCTGAATGCCGGGGGCTTGGGAAGTTCGCAGCTGGTGGGCACCGATCATCGGGGCACACCGTCAATGGATCGATTAGATGCGGCCAAGGGGAATGTATCGTGCGCATTGTTTGCTTCGCGGCAGCGTTGGCGTTTGCACTTACGGGCGGAAACGTTCAGGCACAGGATGCTGGCGGCGGATCAGCTGACCAGGCTTCCGGCACGGCGGCGCCTGCCGGCAGCTCTCCACAGACTCCGCCGGCGCAGGTCCAGGCGGACAACGTGGTGCCGCCAGTCCGTGATCGTGATGCCGCCGCCGATCAGAAGATTGCCGTGCAGGGTTTCCACGTGACGGGCGTGGCCGACCATTCCGATGTCGGAGTGACGCCGGCCAGCATCCAGGCTCTGGCCGATGCGCAGTACCAGGAACTGGCGGCCAAGGCCGGCACTCCGGTGGAGCTCAGCTTCGACGACATGCAGGCGGTCGCCAACAAGATCGTCGAGCGTTATCGCAGTGCCGGCTTCATCGTCTCCAACGCGTTCCTGCCGGCGCAGACGGTGGGGCCGGACAAGATCGTGCAGATCCAGGTGCTGGAAGGAAAGATCGGCAAGATCATCGTCAAGGGCACCAAGCGCTACCGGCCCAGCGTGATCTCTGCTTCGGCGCAGGAACTCCGCGGCAAGCCGCTGCAGAAGAGCGATGTGGATACCGCCTTGCTCTACGCGCGCGATCTCCCCGGTGTCACCGTGGCATCGACATTCCAGCCCGGCGAGAACACGGGCGATACCGATCTGGTAATGATCGCCACCGAAGCGAAGCGTCCGGTCAAGTTCATGCTGGGTGCCAACAATTACGGCACCGAGCTCACCGGCCGCTACCGTGCACAGGCCGGCATCGAATGGGCCAATCCGCTGGGCATCGGCGACGTATTCAACCTCAACGTCGACTATGCGCTGGATCCCAGCGACAACATCTACGGCGCGACCACGTATCGCGCGCCGGCGCCCTGGGTGCCCGGTTTGTCAGCCGTGGTCGGCGCCTCCCGCAACGAGTTGCAGATCAATACCGGTTCGTTCGCGGCGCTGGACGTGAAGGGTCCCAGTTCCCTCTATTACGGCGGCATGGACTGGAAGTTCATCAATCGCGACGACATGCAGGCGCTGAGCACGCTGCATGTGATCCGGGAAGAGTCCAAGCTGGACAGTCTGGGATTCCACCTGTCGGACGAGAAATTCACCGTGGGGGAACTGACCTACGGTTTGCTGCACACCGACCGTCGCTTCAACGGTGTCGACATCCTTCAGGTCGGCTTGCGCAAGTCCATCAGTGACGATTCGCTCGTTCCCGACCTGGTCAGTCCGCAGCACTCGCGCAGCTTCCTGGTGACGAAGCTGTCGTACACGCGCATGCAGTTCCTCACCAAGTCGCAGCGGCTCTATCTGAAACTGGTGGGCCAGTACACCAACGATGCCCTGATCCCGCTTGAGCAGTTCGCCCTGGGCGGCCCCGACAGCACCCGCGCCTACCCGATTGCCGATGCCTTGCGCGACCGTGGCTACTACACCTCGCTGGAGTATCACGTCGACGCCCCGGGTTTCGGCGACAAGGTGTCGCCTTTCTACGGAAGGCCATGGCGCGAACTGCTGGAGTTCCAGGTGTTCGTCGACTACGCCAAGGGTTTTTCCGCGGGTGCCAACCGCGAGATCACGCCCGACACGGCCACCTTGAGTGGCGTGGGCGCAGGTCTGATTTTCCGCCTGCCACGATTCCACAATTTCGAGTTTCACCTCAACGGTGCCGTGCCCCTGGGTTCGCAGGATGCGTCTGACCACAAGGGCTACCACATCTACTCCCGGTTCAGCTTCACGTTCTGACGGATGACGACCATGAGCAAGAGCACAAAGCAGCGCACGATGCGCACGACGGCGCGCGTCCATGCAGATCGGACTTCCGGAACGGCACTGCCCTTGAGGCGGACCTGGCCCATCAGTCTCTGCGTGGGCCTGGCCCTGGGGTCGATCGTGTTCAGTGGCGAGGCACTCGCCGGAGGACCGACCGGTGGCGTGGTGGTGGGTGGCTCGGGTTCCATCGCCCAAAGTGGCAACAGCACCGTCATCAACCAGGTGTCGCAGAAGCTGGCGCTGAACTGGGAGACCTTCAATCTGGCAGCCAACGAAACGGTGCTGTTCAATCAGCCCGGTCGGTCGGCGGTGGCCCTGAATCGCATCCTCGACCAGAATCCCAGCCAGATCTTCGGCAAGATCAATTCAAACGGCCAGATCTTCCTGATCAACACGCACGGCATCATCTTCGGCGCCACCGCGCAGATGAATGTCGGCGGCCTGCTCGCCAGTACGCTGGACCTCACCCCGAACGACTTTCTCGCGGGGCGCTATAACCTCAACGTGGCGGGTGCGGGGGCTGGCATCGTCAACCACGGCCTGATCCAGGCCGCGAGCGGCGGTTCCGTCAGTCTGGTGGGCGGCAGCGTCCTCAACGACGGCGTGATCTTCGCCAACTACGGCAAGATCAACCTCGACGGTGCGGACCATGCCACGCTGGACTTCGATGGCAATGGCCTGATCAACATCCAGATCACCGGTGAACTGAAGGAACGCCTGGACGCGAAGGAAGCCGCGGTCACCAACAAGGGTACCTTGCGCGCCGAAGACGGCACCGTGGTGCTGCAGGCTTCGGCCACCAAAGACCTGTTCACCAACCTGGTCAACAACGCCGGCGTGATCGATGCCAGCGGCATCAGCACCGATGGCGGCGTGGTGCGTCTGGTCGGCAACGGCGGCAACGTCGAGAACAGCGGCAACATCACGGTGTCCGGCGTGCACGGCGGCAGCGCCCAGTTGCTGTCCGATCAGGATGTCAACGTCAGCGGCAGCGTTGACGCCTCCGGTACCTTGGGCGGCGGCAGCATCCGCATCGGCGGAGGTCAGCAAGGTGGTGAAGGATTGCTCAGGGCTGCCAACAGCACGCTCGGCGCCAGCGCCACATTGAATGCCGACGCCACGCAATCCGGCAACGGCGGCTCCGTGGTCGTATGGGGCGACCAGTCCAGCACCATCGCAGGCAGCCTGAGCGCCCGCGGTGGCACCCTGGGCGGCAACGGTGGCGCCATCGAAACTTCGGCTGCGCACGTCAGCATCGCCGACAGCGCCCGCGTCAACACGTTGGCCGCCAACGGTACGAATGGCGACTGGCTGATCGACCCGAAGGACTTCAAGATTGCCGCCAGCGGCGGCGACATCACGGGTGCCACGCTAGGCACCAATCTGGGCAGCGGCAACGTCACGATCCTGTCCAGCAGTGGCAGCGGCGGCGGCAGCGGCAACATCAACGTGAATGATACGGTGAGCTGGGGCGCAAACACGCTTACTCTCACCGCCGCCAAGGATGTCAACATCAATGCCGTGCTCACCGGCACCGGGACATCGGCACTGGTTCTGAATTCGGCAACCGCCAACGGAGCAGATGCGGCCGTGGCGGGCGGCGCCATCAAGATCGGCAAGAACATCACCACGGGTGGCAACCAGACCTACAACGGCCCGGTGGTCCTTGGCGCCAACGTGACGCTTGCCAGCAGCGGCAGCGGCACCATCAATTTCATCTCGACGGTGGACGGTGGGCACACCCTCTCGGTGAATACGGGCGGCCAGACGACGTTTGGTGGGGCGGTCGGTGCGGCGAACGCCCTGACAAGTCTGACCACGGACGCGGCGGGCACTACGATGCTGGGTGGCGACGTTCACACCACCGCCGCGCAGACCTACAACGACAGCGTGACCCTGGGCAACAGTGACACCCTTGCGGGTACGACGGTAAAACTGCTCGGCGGTGTAACCGGATCGGGCAACGGCCTGACCGTTACGGGCAATGCCGTGCTTGGCAGCGCGTTTTCCGGCCTGACTACGCTTTCGGTCAGCGGTACGACGGCGCTCAACGCCACGGGTGTGAGCACGAGTGGCGATCAGACGTACAGCGGCGCGGTGACACTGGGTGCCAATACGCTACTGATGAGCACGGGCGGCTCGATCGACTTCGCGTCGACGGTCGACGGTGCGCACACACTGGGAGTGCAGAGCACGAGTGGCGCGGCAACCTTCGGCGATGCGGTGGGCGGCGGGGTGGCGCTGACCGGTCTGACCACGAACAGCGGCACGTTCAGTGCGGGCGATGTCACCGTCAACGGTTCCTTGTCGGTGACCACCACCACAGGCAACATCTCGCAGACGTCGGGCATCTTCAGCGTAGCCGGCACCTCGGCCTTCAACGCCGGCAGCGGGACGATCACGCTGAACAACCTCAATGCATTCACCGGTGCGGTGAGTCTCACCGGTGGAGCCACTCAGGTCACGAACAGCGGCGATCTGGTTCTGGGTACCTTGAACACGGGCGCACTGACCGTCGTCAGCAACAGCGGTGCGCTGGACCTGGGCACCGGCACGATCAATGGCGATTTGTCGGCGACCGCGGCAACCACCATCACGGTCGACGGCACGCTTGCAGGCTTGGGCAACGCTGCATTTTCCGGCGCTGCGCCAACAGGGACGGGAAGCATCACCGGCACCGGTTCGATCACCGGCCTGGGCAGTGCCGCGTTCAACCTGACCGGCAACACGGCGGGCAGCACCGGCGGCGTCACCTTCAACGGTTTCACAAGCGCCGACACCACGACGGTTACGGGAGCTTCGGGGTTCGACGACAACGCCGGAACCAGCCTGGGCATGACCTTCGCCAATGCCACCAACGTGGCGGGTACCGGTACCATTGCGAACGTCGCCGGCAGCTTCGACGATCACGCCGGGGCATCGTCGGCAAGCGGCATAACCTATACCGGGTTCGGCGCGGTGTCGGGCACCGGTGGCGACGTCACCGACGTGACCGGGGCTTTCGACGTCGGTACGAAGACCTCGAGCGACTCGGGCCTGGATTACAGTGCTTTCGGTCTGACCACGATAACCGGCAACGGCTCTGGGGCCACGATCACGGGTTCGGGCCAGACCTACCTGCTGGACAATGCCGTCGCGGACAAAGGCAGCAGCAACGGTGTGAACTGGACATCGTTCGGCAACATCGCCGACGCCAGCGGCACGGTGAACTTCGGTACCAGCGGCAGCGTCACGGGCAACATCACCGCGCAGACGCTGAATTACACCAACTACGGCACGGCGGTGACGTTCGACCTGGGCAATGGCGCCGGCGCGACGAGCGGCATGGGCGGCACGTGGACAGGCGTCACCACGGTGACAGGCAGTGGCAACAGCGACACGATCACGGGTTCGGGCCAGACCTACCAGCTGGACAACACCGTTGCCAACCAGGGCAGCAGTGGCCTGGTGGGCTGGAGCTCGTTCGAGAACATCAGCGACGCCACCGGCACGGTCAACTTCGGCACCAACGGCGGGGTCACCGGCACCATCGCGGTGCAGACGCTGGACTTCGGCAACTACCTGCAGGATCTGACGCTGAACGTGGACACCGGCGCGATCTCGGGTGCCAGTGGCAGCTTCAGCGGTTACACCACGGTCAATGCGAACGCGGCGCAAAGCAACACGGTGACCGGTACGAGCCAGACCTATGCGCTGGACAATACGGTGGCCAACCAGGGCAGCAGCAACGGCTACAACTGGGGCGGCTTCCAGAACATCAGCGACGCGACCGGCACGGTGAACTTCGGTACGGCCGGCAGCCTTGCGGGCAACGTCGCGGCGCAGACGCTGAACTACGCCAGCTACGGCACGGCGGTGTCGCTGGACCTGTCCAACGGCAGCGGCGCGACGACCGGCATTGGCGGCACCTGGAGCGGCGTGACGTCGGTGACCGGCAGCGGTCACAACGACACGGTGCATGGCAGCAGCCAGACCTACAACCTGACGGGCGCGAACGCTGGCGGCAGCGGCTTGCTGAACTGGACGTCGTTCGAGAACCTGAGTGACAGCACGGCAGGCAACTTCGTGTTTGCCAATGGCGCGAGCGTCAGCGGCACGCTGGCGGGCGGTGGTGCAGGCACGCTGGATTACAGCGCGTACACCACGGCGGTGAGCGTGGGCCTGGGTGGTACGGCGACCGGCACCAGTGGCTGGAGCGGCATCAGCACGGTGAAGGGCGGTTCGGCGTCGGACACGATCAGCGGCAGCAGCCAGACGTATCACCTGACCGGCGCGAACGCCGGCAACAATGGCGTGTTGAGCTGGACCTCGTTCGAGAACCTGACCGACAGCGCAGCGGGCAACTTCGTGTTTGCGAACGGTGCGGGCGTCAGCGGCATGCTGACGGCCGGCAGCGCAGGCACGCTGGATTACAGCGCGTACACGACGGCGGTGAACGTGGGCCTGGGCGGCACGGCCACCGGCACCGGCGGCTGGAGCGGCATCACCACGGCCAAGGGCGGCTCGGCCTCGGACACGATCACGGGTTCGGGCCAGACCTACCAGCTGGACAACACCGTTGCCAACCAGGGCAGCAGTGGCCTGGTGGGCTGGAGCTCGTTCGAGAACATCAGCGACGCCACCGGCACGGTCAACTTCGGCACCAACGGCGGGGTCACCGGCACCATCGCGGTGCAGACGCTGGACTTCGGCAACTACCTGCAGGATCTGACGCTGAACGTGGACACCGGCGCGATCTCGGGTGCCAGTGGCAGCTTCAGCGGTTACACCACGGTCAATGCGAACGCGGCGCAAAGCAACACGGTGACCGGTACGAGCCAGACCTATGCGCTGGACAATACGGTGGCCAACCAGGGCAGCAGCAACGGCTACAACTGGGGCGGCTTCCAGAACATCAGCGACGCGACCGGCACGGTGAACTTCGGTACGGCCGGCAGCCTTGCGGGCAACGTCGCGGCGCAGACGCTGAACTACGCCAGCTACGGCACGGCGGTGTCGCTGGACCTGTCCAACGGCAGCGGCGCGACGACCGGCATTGGCGGCACCTGGAGCGGCGTGACGTCGGTGACCGGCAGCGGTCACAACGACACGGTGCATGGCAGCAGCCAGACCTACAACCTGACGGGCGCGAACGCTGGCGGCAGCGGCTTGCTGAACTGGACGTCGTTCGAGAACCTGAGTGACAGCACGGCAGGCAACTTCGTGTTTGCCAATGGCGCGAGCGTCAGCGGCACGCTGGCGGGCGGTGGTGCAGGCACGCTGGATTACAGCGCGTACACCACGGCGGTGAGCGTGGGCCTGGGTGGTACGGCGACCGGCACCAGTGGCTGGAGCGGCATCAGCACGGTGAAGGGCGGTTCGGCGTCGGACACGATCAGCGGCAGCAGCCAGACGTATCACCTGACCGGGGCGAACGCGGGCAACAACGGCACGATGAGCTGGGTCTCGTTCGAGAACCTGAGCGACAGCGCAGCGGGCAACTTCGTGTTTGCGAACGGTGCGGGCGTCAGCGGCATGCTGACGGCCGGCAGCGCAGGCACGCTGGATTACAGTGCGTACACCACGGCGGTGAACGTGGGCCTGGGCGGCACGGCCACCGGGACCGGCGGCTGGAGCGGCATCACCACGGCCAAGGGCGGCTCGGCCGCGGACACGATCAGCGGCAGCAACCAGACCTACACCCTGACCGGCGCAAACGCCGGCAACGGCGGCGCGCTGGCCTGGACCTCGTTCGAGAACATCGCCGATGCCGGCACCGGCACGATCGCGACCGCGGGCGCGCAGGTCTACAACCTGAGCGGAAGCAACACCGGCACGGTCACGACCCTGCTGCCGGGTGGCTTCAGTGGCATCGGCAACCTCAACGCGGCCAGCGGCACGGTGAACTTCGGTACCAGCGGCAGCGTCACGGGCAACATCACCGCGCAGACGCTGAATTACACCAACTACGGCACGGCGGTGACGTTCGACCTGGGCAATGGCGCCGGCGCGACGAGCGGCATGGGCGGCACGTGGACAGGCGTCACCACGGTGACAGGCAGTGGCAACAGCGACACGATCACGGGTTCGGGCCAGACCTACCAGCTGGACAACACCGTTGCCAACCAGGGCAGCAGTGGCCTGGTGGGCTGGAGCTCGTTCGAGAACATCAGCGACGCCACCGGCACGGTCAACTTCGGCACCAACGGCGGGGTCACCGGCACCATCGCGGTGCAGACGCTGGACTTCGGCAACTACCTGCAGGATCTGACGCTGAACGTGGACACCGGCGCGATCTCGGGTGCCAGTGGCAGCTTCAGCGGTTACACCACGGTCAATGCGAACGCGGCGCAAAGCAACACGGTGACCGGTACGAGCCAGACCTATGCGCTGGACAATACGGTGGCCAACCAGGGCAGCAGCAACGGCTACAACTGGGGCGGCTTCCAGAACATCAGCGACGCGACCGGCACGGTGAACTTCGGTACGGCCGGCAGCCTTGCGGGCAACGTCGCGGCGCAGACGCTGAACTACGCCAGCTACGGCACGGCGGTGTCGCTGGACCTGTCCAACGGCAGCGGCGCGACGACCGGCATTGGCGGCACCTGGAGCGGCGTGACGTCGGTGACCGGCAGCGGTCACAACGACACGGTGCATGGCAGCAGCCAGACCTACAACCTGACGGGCGCGAACGCTGGCGGCAGCGGCTTGCTGAACTGGACGTCGTTCGAGAACCTGAGTGACAGCACGGCAGGCAACTTCGTGTTTGCCAATGGCGCGAGCGTCAGCGGCACGCTGGCGGGCGGTGGTGCAGGCACGCTGGATTACAGCGCGTACACCACGGCGGTGAGCGTGGGCCTGGGTGGTACGGCGACCGGCACCAGTGGCTGGAGCGGCATCAGCACGGTGAAGGGCGGTTCGGCGTCGGACACGATCAGCGGCAGCAGCCAGACGTATCACCTGACCGGGGCGAACGCGGGCAACAACGGCACGATGAGCTGGGTCTCGTTCGAGAACCTGAGCGACAGCGCAGCGGGCAACTTCGTGTTTGCCAACGGTGCGAGCGTCAGCGGCATGCTGACGGCCGGCAGTGCAGGCACGCTGGATTACAGTGCGTACACCACGGCGGTGAACGTGGGCCTGGGCGGCACGGCCACCGGGACCGGCGGCTGGAGCGGCATCACCACGGCCAAGGGCGGCTCGGCCTCGGACACGATCAGCGGCAGCAACCAGACCTACACCCTGACCGGCGCAAACGCCGGCAACGGCGGCGCGCTGGCCTGGACCTCGTTCGAGAACATCGCCGATGCCGGCACCGGCACGCTGTCCGCGTCCAACCAGAACTGGAGTCTCACCGGCCACAATCAGGGTACGGTGACCAGTCTGGCCGGAACCTTCTCCGGCATCGGCAACCTGATCGACACCGGTACCGGCCATTTCTTCATGCACTCGGGTGCCGACGGGGATATCTCGGGGAATCTCGACGCTGGAAGCAACGGCAGCCTGGACTACTCGGGATACACCACGCCGGTCAATGTGAACCTGTCCGGTGCGGGTACGACAGGGGTTGGCGGTACCACGTCGGGCATCGCAGCGGTGACGGCGAGCAGCAATCTTGGCGTCAGCGGCAATGCGGCCGGCACGCTGACGATTACCACGACCGGAGCCGGAACCAGCACGACGCTGGGTGCGACCACGGTGGGTGGCGACCTGCTCATCACCAGCAGCGGAGCGGTATCGCAGACGGGCGCTGCGCTGGCCGTGGCGGGTACCACCACGATCAATGCCGGCACCAGCGCGATTACCCTCGCTGGCGGCAGCAATGACTTCGGTGGCACGGTGAATCTCGCCGGTGGCGCCACGCAGATCAGCGACATCAACGCCTTGACGCTGGGAACGGTGAGCACGGGTGCGTTGACGGTGAATTCGGGCAACCTGACCGTGGGCGGCATGCTCAACGGCACGGCAGTGAGTCTGAACTCGTCCGGCACGATCAATGAAGGACCGGCAGGCAGCATCACCGCCACCACGCTGACCGGTCATTCGGCAGGTGCAACCAGCCTCGCCGGGGTCAACCATGTCGGCACCCTGGGCAGCTTCACTGCCGCCGGCTTTGCGCTGACCAACGCGCAGTCGCTTGCCGTGACCGGGACAGTCGATGGCGGCGCCAGCATGGCGTTGACCACGACCGCCGGGAACCTGGCCATCAACGGTGCGTTGAGCGGCACCACCACCACCCTGAAATCGGCCGGAACAATCAGCGAAGGAGCCGGCGGCAACATCACCGCCGCGACGCTCACGGGCCAGTCGGCGGGGGCTGCCACGCTCAACGGCAGCAATCACGTCACCAGCCTGGGCAACTTCAGTGCCGCGGGTTTCGCCCTCACCAACGCCCAGTCACTGACCATCGCCGGCACCCTGAACGGCGGCGCCAGTACGGCGCTGACCACCACCGCCGGCAACCTGGCGATCAACGCGGCGGTCAATGGCGCGACGACGACACTCACCTCCGCGGGCGCGATCAGCCAAGGCGCAGGCGGTGTCATCACGGCCACCATGCTGGCCGGCCAATCCGTTGGAGCAACGACGCTCAACGGCAGCAACCACATCGGCACGCTGGGCAGCTTCACCGCGGCTGGCTTCGCACTGACCAACGCCCAAGCGTTGACCGTCACCGGTCCCGTCAGCGGCGGCACCAGCACGACCTTGGCAACCACGGCCGGCAACCTGGCCATCAACGGCGCGGTGAGCGGCACCACGACCACGCTCAACTCGGCCGCGGACATCACCGAAGGCAGCGGTGGCGGCATCACCGCGACCACCTTGAATGGCAGTTCGGTCGGCAACACCGTGCTGAACCAGGCCAACCACGTCGGCACGCTCGGGAGCTTCAGTGCCGCCAATTTCGCTCTCACCAATGCGCAAGCGCTGAGTGTGGCTGGCCCGCTGACCACCGCGGGTGGTACCGGCGACATCAGCCTGACCACGACCAGCGGAGCGCTGAGCGTGAATACGGCCTTGACGGGTGATGACGTTTCGCTGACCTCGGCCGGCGATCTGGCATTGGGCAACAACGTCACGGGCACGACGGTGAACCTGGGCTCCAGCGGCAATATCAGCCAGGGCGGCGGCATCCTCACCGCCGGCACGCTGACCGGCAGTTCGACCGGCAGCACCATGCTGAATCAGGCCAACAAGGTCGCCACGCTTGGCGATTTCAGCGCGACGGCCTTCAGCCTGACCAATGCGCGTTCGCTGACCGTGAGTGGTCCGCTCCAGGGCGGCGCCAGTACCACGTTGACCACGACCGCCGGCGATCTGGCGATCAACGGTGCGGTCAGCGGCACCACCACCACGCTCAACTCCGCCGGCGCGATTACCGAGGGGGCGGCAGGCAGCATCACTGCCAATCTGCTGACGGGTCAGTCGACCGGCAATACCACACTGGACGGCAGCAACCACATCAACACGCTGGGCAGCTTCACGGCAGACTTCAGTCTGACCAATGCGCAGACGCTGACGGTGGTCGGGCCACTCGATGGCGGTCCGGCCGTGACACTCACGACCACCGCGGGTGACCTGATCATCAACGGTGCCGTCAGCGGCACCACGACGACGCTGAAGTCGGCCGGTGCCATCAGCGAAGGTGCCGGCGGCAGCATCACGGCCGGTACCCTGAGCGGCCAGTCGGTCGGCGCGACGACCCTCACCGGCGCCAACCACATCGGTACCCTGGGCAGCTTCAGCGCAGCGAACTTCGCGCTGAGCAATGCGCAGGCGCTGACGGTCAATGGCGCGGTCAACGGCGGTTCCGCCCTGGCCCTGACCACGACCGCCGGTGGACTGTCCATCAACGGGTCGATCAGCGGCACGAAGACCACGCTGAAGTCCGCCGGCGCGATCAACGAAGGCTCCGGTGGCCTGATCACGGCCGGCACCCTGAGCGGAAGCGCGGCAGGCGCCACCACGCTGGGCAGTGCCTCCGGTCGCATCAACAACATGGTCGACACGCTTGGCAACTTCTCGTCGCCGGGTGGTTTCAGCATGACCAACAACAAGACCCTGACTCTGGCGTCGGTCGATGGCAGCACGTTCACGGTCAACGCCGGCAACGCGGTCACCTATCTGTCGGTGACCAATGGCGACTTGTTCCAGCTGGGCACCACGCCGCTCTACAACAGCACGGGCATCTGGGGCTCAACCGGACGGATGGGCAAGGCCTCGGCGCCCATCTACGTGATCGGCAGCGGTTTGCAGCAGATTGCGAATGTCGGTTTCCCGCCCGCCTATTTCTATGCGATCGACAGCAGCAACAACCTGCTGCCGCTGGGTGGTGGTTTCGCGATCAACGTTCCGACCGCGACCGGTGCAGGCAGTGCGCAGAACGGCAACCACGGTGACTCCTACATCGACCCGAGTGTGATCACGGCGAACTATCGTTCCTACGGCATCGTGCCGTCCGGCGTGCGCTTGCCGGCCGATCAGCAGAGCGGGTGCGATCCGGATCAGCCGGACCAGCAGGATTGCCAGGAAGGCGACACGGTGGGGATGGTGGGCTTCATGATGAATGGTCGCCGATGAGCATGCTGAAGCTCGGCGCGGCCGTCCTGGTCGGATTGCTGGCGCCGGGGTGGGTTACACCACTCGCGGCGCAGCTTGCGCCGCGACTGACCGGAACGGCGATCCTGGAAGAGTTGGGCGCGGCGCAGCACGAATTGTCCGCTCGCGCAGCGGGCATGCCGGGTTCCAGCCTGGGTTCGACCAGCGAGCGCCTCGCCGCCATGAGCGAGGCCCTGCGCAAATCGCTCGGCAAGGAAACCGACAAGCCGATCGACATCATCGACGCCAAACCGAAAAGCAACGCCTATCGTGCCCATGCAGCCAGCCAGCGGGTGCAAGCGTTTCTGGCTGCCAGCAAGGGCTGCCTGGACGTCGACGCAAACGCGATGGCCGATGCGCTGGCGACCACGGTGGCCCAGCTTGCCGAAGCCTCGGAGGGGGCGAAGCTGCCGCCGGTTGTCGATGCTGTCGAGACCGCCGATCACCGACCGTTGTTCGTGTTGCGCAACACCCCCGGCAAGACCAGTTTCGCGCTGGTGGGCGCCAACCTGTTCGACGCGCAGTGCGAGGATCCCACGGTCACCGCCACCGATGCCCAGGGCAAGCCGCAGGCCGTGCAGCCCAAGGTGACCGGGGTCTCGCCCGCCCGGATCGAGCTGGAACTGCCCGCGGGCGCCAAGCTGGATCCTGGCAGCTACGTCCTCCACGTGGCGTCGAGGCGCAAGGCCTTCCTGTTTGGCTGCGGGGCCCAGCCCGACGCGGTGGCCGTGGTGCAGGTAGCCACCCCGGCGAAACTTTCGATCAGCTATGTATTGACCACCACGTGCCGTGCCGGGAATGGCAGCGAGAAGGTCGGGTCGCCCATCGCCGGTACCATGCCGGACTTTTCCGGCGGCACCACCGTTTCCAGGCAGGTGGACATAGGGACGTGCACCGATCCGCTGAGTTACACGATCAGCGCGGGAGTCACCTTCGCGGATGGCCGCACCACGACGGTGGGGCCAATCAGTCAGATCGCTTCGGCCGGCATCACCGCGGGACTGCCCGCCGGCCTGACCCTCAGCTGGGACCCGTCGGTGCGTCAGCTCTTCGTGCGATCCGGTGCGAACAGCTGCAAGGGCGTCTACTGAAGCCTGCCCCTGCAACTGCCGGGTCGGATCTGCGGCCGGCTCGTCCTCGGCCTATTCGTCTTCGGGCGTGCCGGAAACCACGCGCAGCTCCGAAATGCCGCCCGGGGCGAGATCCTTCAGCAGGTCCATGAAGTCCATGCCGACCAGTCGCTGGGCACGCCGCAGCAGCAGCGGCACCGGGCTCGACGGTTCGTTGCGCGAGTAGTAGTCACACAACTCGTCCAGCCGCCGCATGACGTCCTGCGGCCCGGAAATGGCACCGTTGGATGCGCGGGTGCCGCCGGTACCGCCTTCGCCGCCACCTTCGCCCGCGTCACCCTCACCGCCTGTGCCTTCCTGCGGGAGCCGCCGCGCCAGCTGGGGGTCCAGGAACTTCTTCAGCTCGTAGATATCGCTGAGCAGATTCTTGAGGTCCGGGCCGGCGGTACCGATGCGGTCGTTGAAGATGCCGTCGATGGCCTTGGCGCTCTCCAGTGACTGGCCGATGGCGGCAGTGACCGCCACCAGTTCTTCTTCGGAACAGTCCATGCAACAGGCTTCGATCTCGGTCAACGACGGGCCGGGTTCGCCTTCCGTCGTGACCTTCAGCGTCCCGTTGGCGATGCGCAGGTCGCGCAGGTCGAAACGGCCCATCCGCGGCGACTGCACGAAGGGTGTGGTGCGGAAATAGCGCAGCACACCCTGCAGGTCACCGAGTGGCACGACCGAATTGACCCGCATGGTCGGATCGTTGTCGTCTTCGGCATCCAGTTGCGGATAGACGGTGTCCCAGAAGTGTTCAAGCAGCCCGCGGATCAGGCTGAGCCCGGCGCTCCATCCACGCATGCCGGAGGTGCGCATCCAGGCGGTGGTGAGGTGGATGGCCGGACGCAAGTCCTTGGATCGGTGCAGCAGGGCCTCGGCCAGTTCGGCGACCTTTTCCCAGTCCGGCTCTTCCGCGGCCTTGACGTTGTCCCCGATGGCGCGTTCCGCCTTGGGTGCGGCGGCGCGTTCCAGCGCGAGGAATTCGGGGTCGTATTCCAGATCGTCACCCGACGGGGATTCATCTCCGATCGGTGCCAACAAAGACTCAAGATCATATTGCGTCATGGGTTTGCACCGCCTTCCAGGTGGGATCGCGCCATTATCACGAATTATCCACACAAAACCAGTCACCGGCGGCTTCAACACCATGCATCGTCGATCTGCGGGACGGCCCCGGGTGGTTGCCGAGGGCGCGCGGATCGGGCCACACGGCAGGACGGCATCGACGAAGTCGGCGTTCCGACGATTCCGACTATCCGGTGGTGCTGCGAGGGCGCCGTTTCCAGCGCACCCAGCGCCGTTCCATCCACAGCAGGGCGCGCCGCGTCGGGCGCCGCAGGAACGGCAGGTCCTGCGCCAGCAGCAGGAGACCCAGCGGCAGCATCCACAAGCCCAGCAGGGGCAGGATGCTGAAGATGCCGCCAACAATGAGCAGGATGCCCGCCGGAACGCGGATCCATCGAGACGAAGGTTCGCGCAGCCAGCGCATGCTTCGACTCAACGGCGCGGGCAACTCGCGTTCGAACCGGTCCAGCTGGCGGTTCAGTCGTTCTTCGTCTCGGTTGATCATGCCATGAGGGGTTCCGTCGACAAGCCGGATATCTTGCCGGAAAGCGTACTCCGGGCCGCGGGGTGATCGGCCTGGCGCATGTCGACGGCTATTCTTCCTCTTCCCCCGAAGCCGGTGCGACGTAATGGCTGTCTTCCGCATCGCGCGCATGACGGATGGCATTGCGCACGCGCAGATCCAGCCTGTCGAAATCCAGCACGACCTTGCCGGAATGAACATCCTTCACGGCCGATATCGGTATCACGAAGTCTCCGGCGTTCTCGATATAGACCAGCAGTTCGGGCAGGCCGCGCCTGATCTCCCGCACGGCACCGATGCCGTCGGCGCCATCGGTGATGAAGACCATCGAGCCTTGAGTGATCTGCTCGTGCATGGGGTTCCTCCAGGGGAGATGACGAAACGGTGCCCCTCGCACATTTCATGCAGGCGGGCCCGGATGCATCATGGACCCGCAGGGCGTCTCGTGACGGTGAAGGAGGTTCCCCGCATCGGCATGTCAGATGTGCCCGAACATCCGGGAGCCGGTGATGGCTCTTCACGCAGGAGACTGCAACGGTTCCCGGCAACGCCATGCGACGCGCGCGACAGGCGCGTCGCATGGGCGGCTCACCGCGCGAATCGCCTGACCCACGCGACGTAGTTGTCGACGAAGCCCTGCAGGAATTTCCGCGTTCCATCATTGCCGATGCTGCCATCCTCGCTGACAAGATCTTCCTTGAAGTGGATGAACACCTCCGGCTGGGCCAGTACGGGCATGTCCAGGTAGGCGAGCACGTTGCGCAGATGCTGCTGCGCCAGGGCGGTGCCGGTGGAACCGATCGAGGCGCCGATGACGGCCGCGGGCTTGCCGGCAAACGAGTTGGTGCCCCAGGGCCGCGAACCGATATCGATCGCATTCTTCAGCACGCCCGGAATCGAGCGGTTGTATTCGGGCGTGGCGAAGAGCAGGGCATCGACGGACTCGATGTCCTTCTTCAGTCGGGTGGCGGCAGCGGGGTAGGCCGCATCGAAATCCTGCGAGTACAGCGGCAGGTCGTTGATCTGGATGTGCCGGAAGGCGAGATCGTCGGGAGCCAGCTTCTCCACGGCCCGGGCCAGTCGGCGATTGAACGAATCCATGCGCAGGCTTCCCACCATCACGCCAATCTTGATCTGGTTCATTTCCGACTCCGTTGAGTGCTGTGAAACAATGGATGCGCCGTCGTCAAATACGGATGAACCCGGGCAGGCAAATGCCGATCCGGCCTGTATTCTTCGTGGCCCTACCGGCCAACCGTCATCATCTTCCGCGAAAGAACCCCATGCAAGCCATCCAAACCCTGATCGACGAAGCCTTCGAACGCCGCAACACGCTGAACCCGACCGAGATCGAGACCCGTCTGCGCCCCGCGATCGGCCAGGTCCTCGACCTGCTGGAGTCCGGCGAGCGCCGGGTGGCCGAGCCGGACGGCCACGGCGGCTGGACGGTGAACCAGTGGATCAAGAAGGCGGTGCTGCTGTATTTCCGCATCAACGACAACCGCGTGGTCGACGGTGGCCCGGCCCAGGCCTTCGACAAGGTGCCGCTGCGCTTCGCCCACGGCGACGACACCGAGCTGCAGCAGCTCGGTGCCCGCGTGGTGCCCGGCGCGCTGGTGCGCCGTGGCGCGCACATCGCCAAGGACGCGGTACTGATGCCCAGCTACGTCAACATCGGCGCCCATGTCGGCGCCGGCAGCATGATCGACACCTGGGCCACCGTGGGTTCCTGCGCGCAGATCGGTGCCGGCGTGCACCTGTCCGGTGGCGTCGGCATCGGCGGCGTGCTGGAGCCGCTGCAGGCCAACCCCACCATCATCGAGGACGGCTGCTTCATCGGTGCGCGCTCGGAAGTGGTCGAGGGCGTGGTGGTGGAGAAGGGCAGCGTGATCGGCATGGGCGTGTTCCTGGGCCAGTCCACCCGCATCTACAACCGCGCCACCGGCGAAGTGAGCTATGGCCGCGTGCCGGCCGGCAGCGTGGTGGTGGCCGGCAGCCTGCCCGCGAAGGACGGCAGCCACAGCCTGTACGCCGCGATCATCGTCAAGCAGGTGGACGAGAAGACGCGCGGCAAGACCAGCATCAACGAGCTGCTGCGGAGTGGCGAATGAACCCCGTGCTGCATGGACTTCCGAATTGCGACAGCTGCCGCAAGGCGCGCAACTGGCTGGCCCGTTTCGAGGTGGCGCACGACTTCGTCGACTACCGCGCCAACCCGGTGCCGGCGGCGACGCTGAAAGCGTGGGCGGCGCAGCTCGGCGGCTGGGACAAGCTGGTCAACAAGTCCTCGACCACCTGGCGCAACCTGCTGCCGCAGCGCAAGAACCCCGGCAGCGATCCGGAATGGACCCTGCTGCTGAAGGAATATCCCGCGCTGATCCGCCGTCCGGTCGTGGTGCAAGCCGACGGCACGGTGAGCGTGGGTTTCAGCGACAACGGCTTCAAGAAACTGTTCGGACGCTGAGATGCCGTTGCGGCTTTCCAGGATCGGGCTGATGGCGACGATCGCGCTGTGGCTGGCGCTGGTCGCCTTCGGCAACATCACCGATTACGGCAGCAACCTGGTCTTCGTGCAGCACGTGCTGGCGATGGACTCGATCTTCCCGGACGCCACCATCCACTACCGCGCGATCCATGCGCCGCTGCTGCAGCATGCGGCTTACGTGCTGATCATCGCCACCGAAACGCTGGCCGCGGTGCTGTGCGGGCTGGGGACGTGGCGCCTGTGGCGCGCACGCCGTTCACCGGCCGCGCAGTTCCATCGTGCCAAGCGCCTCGCCGTGGCCGGCCTCAGCGTCGGGGTGCTGCTGTGGCTGGGTGGCTTCATGGCGATTGGCGGCGAATGGTTCGGCATGTGGATGTCCAGCCAGTGGAACGGGCTGGACAGCGCGTTCCGTTTCGTCGCGGTGCTGCTGCTGGCGCTGGTCTGCCTGGGCCAGCGCGACGACGAACTCGACGACTGACAACAATGAGCACGCATCGCACCCGCCGCTTCCGCAGCAATCTTCGCATCGAGCGTGACAACGCCGCGCTGTACACGCGGCTGGCCGAGCTGGCCGATGATGCGCGACTGGGCCAGGCCTATCGACGCATCGCGGCGGGCGAGCAGGTCAATGCGCAGTTCTGGGAAGAGCGCCTGCGCGAACTGGGCGAGGTGGTGCCGCCGTCGCGGATCGGCTTGCGTGTGCGCACGCTTGGCTGGTTCGCGCAGCGCTTCGGTACCGAGTTCGTGATGCCTACCGTGGTGCGGCTTGAACACGCCGATCATGCCGTCACGCCAGTCGACCGCAGTGGCCATCGCGACCACTTTCCGTTGTCGCAGCCGGCCGGTCCGCACGGGTTGCGCCATCGCGCCCAGAGCGGCAACACCTTGCGCGCCGCCGTGCTCGGTGCGAACGACGGGCTGGTTTCCAACGTCAGCCTGGTGATGGGCATGGCCGGCGCCGCCTCGGGTGATCGCGCCGTGCTGCTGGCCGGTCTGGCCGGGCTGGTCGCCGGGGCATGCTCGATGGCGCTGGGCGAGTGGCTGTCGGTCAACAGTTCGCGCGAGTTCTACCAGGCCCGGATCACCGAGCGCGCCGAGCGCCTGGCGGTGGCGCCGGAAGACGGCCTCGAACACATCGCCGGCATCTATCGCGACAAGGGGCTGGAGCCGGCGGCGGCCGAGCACCTGGCCGAGCATGTGGCCGAAACGCCGCGCGCGGCGCTCGACATGCTGGTGCGCGAAGACCTGGGTGTCGATCCGGCCGAACTGGGCGGCTCGGCCTGGGGCGCGGCGATCTCCTCGTTCTGCCTGTTCGCCTGTGGCGCACTGTTTCCGGTCGCGCCATATTTCTTCCTCGGTGGCCACATGGCCATGCTGGCCAGCGCCTGCTCCACCGCCGCCGGGCTGGCCCTGATCGGCATCGGCACCTCGCTGTTCACCGGACGCAGCATGCTGTTTTCGATCACCCGCCAGTTCGGCATCACCGCCGCGGCCGCCGCGATCACCTACGGGGTAGGCCATCTGCTGGGCGTGGTGCTGACCGGCTGAGCAACCGGGCCGGGCGTGCTTGGTATGCTGCGGCTCCTGCCCTGCGTGACTATCGCGAGTGCCCATGTCCGACGTCTTCGAGCTTGCCTGTGACCTGATTCGCCGCCATTCGGTGACGCCCGATGACGCCGGTTGCCTGCCGCTGATCGGCGAGCGGCTGGCGCATGCCGGTTTCCGCGTCGAGTACCTGCGCTACGGCGAAGTCGACAACCTGTGGGCCAGCCATGGCGACGCCGGCCCGACGCTGGCGTTCCTCGGCCACACCGACGTGGTGCCCAGCGGGCCGGAAGCCTCCTGGCAAAGTCCGCCGTTCGAGCCGGCCGTCCGGAACGGACGTCTATACGGCCGAGGTGCGGCCGACATGAAGGGCTCGGTCGCCGCGATGGTGGTGGCGCTGGAGCTGTTCGTGGCGGCACATCCCGCACATCGCGGCCGGGTCGGCCTGCTGCTGACCAGCGACGAGGAAGGCCCGACCAACCTCGATGGCGTGCGCCGCGTGGCCGAACACTTTCGCGAACGCGGCGAACGCATCGACTGGTGCGTGGTGGGCGAACCGTCCTCGAAGGAACGGCTGGGCGACCTGATTCGCGTGGGCCGCCGCGGATCGCTGTCCGGCACGCTGGTGGTGCGCGGGGTGCAGGGCCACGTGGCGTATCCGGAAAAGGCGCTGAATCCGATCCACGCATTTGCCCCCGCGCTGGCCGAACTGGCTGCCGAGCGCTGGGACGAAGGCAATGCGGACTTTCCGCCCACCTCGTTCCAGGTTTCCAACCTCAACGCGGGCACCGGCGCCAACAACGTGATACCGGGCGAACTCGCCGCGCTGATCAACTTCCGCTACTGCACTGCCAGCCGCGCGGAAGACCTGAGCGCGCGCAGCGAGGCGATCCTGCATCGCCACGGACTCGACTTCGCACTGGACTGGAACCTCTCCGGCGAGCCCTTCCTCACGCCACCGGGTGGCGCCCTGCGCGAGACCGTGGTGGCGGTCTGCCGCGACCTGTGCGGCATCGATCCCGAGCAAAGCACCGGCGGCGGCACCTCCGACGGTCGCTTCATCGCCCCGATGGGGGCCGAAGTCGTCGAGCTCGGACCGGTCAACGCCACCATCCACAAGGTGGACGAGTGCGTGGACATCGCGGACCTGGATGCGCTGCCGGCGCTGTACCGGGCAGTGTGCGAACGCATGCTGGGATAGGCGCGGGGCGAACCTGTGGCACGGGGCGACGAGACGGGCGCCGCTGCGAAATGTGAAGAACCCATAGACACGGCGCCACGGGCATCGGCGGCATAATGTCGCCCGATGCCGGCATCCGGGGTGAGTCAGGTCGGTGGCAGGGGGCTTTCATGTGCTGTTCGGATTGTGCTTGCGAAAGGATGGCGACATGAGCTTGGAGAAGCGCGCGTGCCGGCGCGGCGCGATTGCGCTGGGCCTGCTGGCGCTGTCGGTCGACGTGGCCAGCGCCGTGGCGGTGCCGCAGGATCTCAGTCACCTTTCGCTGGAGGACCTGGGCAAGGTGGTGGTTTCCTCGGTGGCGAAGACCCCCGAGCCGCTGGGCGATGCCGCGGCGGCGGTCTACGTGATCGGTCACGACGACATCCTGCGATCCGGCGCCACCAGCCTGCCGGACATCCTGCGGCTCGCGCCCAACCTGGCGGTCTTCCAGACCAGCCCGAGCAACTACGTGATCACCGCGCGGGGTTTCAGCGGCAACAACGCCGCGCAGAATTTTCCCAACAAGCTGCTGGTGCTGATCGATGGCCGCAGCGTGTATTCACCGATCTTTTCCGGCATGTACTGGGATGACCAGTACGTGATGCCCGAAGACATCGAGCGCATCGAGGTCATCAGCGGTCCCGGCGGTGCGCTGTGGGGCGCCAACGCCGTCAACGGCGTGATCAACATCATCACCCGCAAGGCTGCCGATACCCGGGGCGGGGTGCTGCGCGTGGGCGTGGGCGACCGGCAGCGTGAGGCGTCCGTGCAATATGGCGGCGTGCTGGGACAACACGCGCATTACCGGGTCTACGCGCGGGACGTTCGCCGGGACTCGCTCGACGACAGCACCGGGCACGACGCGCGCAACGGCTGGAGCAATCCGCAGGTCGGTTTCCGGCTGGACTGGGATGGCGGCGCGGCCGATGCCGCCATGCTGCAGGGCGACCTGCACGATGGCCGCGTGGAGCAGGCTGGCGCACCCGACTCGCGCAGCAGCGAAGGCGACCTGCTGGCACGCTGGCAGCACGCGATCAGCGATACCTCGAGCTTCCAGCTGCAGGCCTATTACGACCATGTGCATCGTCGCAACGATGCCAGTGGCGACGGCTTCGCGCTCGACACCTGGGACATCGAGCTGCAGCACAATTTCGCGCTGGGCGAGCACAACCAGGTCGTGTGGGGTGCCGGCAACCGGAACTACCGCTACGACATCAAGCCGCGGATCAGTCCGGCCAGTTCGCTGCTGTGGAACCCGGCGGTGAACACGCAGAACCTGGCGAACGCATTCGTGCAGGACCAGATCGGGCTGGGCCCGCGCGTGCAGCTGACTCTTGGCCTCAAGGCCGAGGACGATCCCTACTCGGGCCTGTCGCTGATGCCCAGCGGAAAGCTGTCATGGAAGCCCGGGGGGAACGTGCTGCTGTGGGCAGCCGCTTCGCGCGCGGTGCGCACGCCCACGCCATTCGACCAGGATGTCATCGAGAAACTCGGCTCGACCACCTTCCTGGTCGGCAATCCGGATTTCAGGCGCGAGCAGCTGACCGCCTATGAAGCCGGCTGGCGTGCACAGGTGGCCACGCGGGCGACCGTGTCGGTGTCGGTGTACTACAACGTCTACGACGACCTGCGGACCATCGAATATTCGCCCACGCTGCTTCCACTGCTGTGGGGCAATGGCATGGAAGGCCATACCTTGGGGCTGGAAGCCTGGGGCAGCTACGCGGTCAGCGACTCCTGGCGCCTGGGCGCGGGCTTTGCCGCACAGCGGCAACGGTTGCGCTTCAAGCCGGGTGCGAGTGGCCTGCTGGGCTTGTCGCAGGCGGGCAATGATCCCGAGCGTCACGGTTTCATCCGCTCGGTGATGAACCTTTCCGAGCGCTGGACCCTGGTGGCCGAACTGCGCGGGGTCAGCGCCTTGCCGGACCCGAAGGTGCCCGGCTACGTGGAGCTCGACGCACGACTGGCCTGGCGGGTGAATGAGAAACTGGATCTCGCCCTGTCCGGCTCCAGCCTGCTGCACTCGTGGCATCAGGAATACGTGTTCCCGGACAGCGACCGCATCGGACGCAGCGTGTTGCTCGATGCCCGCCTGAAGTTCTGAGGACATGCCGATCCTGCCCCGCCGCGCCGCGTCCGGACATGCCCTGCGTGCCGTTGCCGCGTTGTGCGCGGGATCGCGCGTGGCGCGCGCCCGTGTCTGCGCCTGCCTGACCGCGCTGCTGGCGTACGCGATGGGCGCAGCGGCGGCGAACGCGGTGCAATTGCCACGACAGCCGTCGCCAGCGCCACCGGCGATCTCGCTGGAGTACGCGGTCAAGGCGACGTATCTCTACAAGCTCGCGCCCTTCGTCAACTGGCCGCCCGGCGAGTTCGTCGGCCCGGACGCAGCTTTCAGGATCTGCGTGGTCGGCGACGATCCGTTCCACGGCTTTCTGGCCGACGCGGTGGTCGGGCGCCGCTTCGGTACGCATGCCTTTGAAGTGCTTCGGCTGGACGCGCTGACGGCCGACGCTGGCTGCCAGATCGCCTTCATCGGCAAGCTGCCGGCGCAGACCACGCGGCAGGCGCTGGCGGCGGTGGACGGCAGCCCGGTGCTGACCGTGGTCGACTCCGCCACGCCGGATGATCAGGGCATCGTGCAGTTCGTGATACGGCAGGGCCGGGTCGGCTTCGAGATCAATACCTCCGCCGCCGCGCGCAACCATCTCACCATCAGCTCGAAGCTGTTGAGCCTGGCGCTTAAGGTCAATTCGCGATGAATGCCCACGCGAACCTCCAGGCCTACAGGTTCCGCCCGGTAATGCTGCTGGTCGCGGCTGGCCTGCTGCTGATCGCCGGCGCACTCGCGGCCGCCTACCAATACCATTCGGCGCGGGTCGAGCGGCGACATCAGCTGGTCACCCAGGCCAACATCCTGGCCGCCAGCGTGACTGCGGCAATTGCGTTCGATGATCGCGCGGCCGCGCAGGAATACGTGAACGCCCTGATGCTCGACCCCCGGCTGGATGCAGCGGCGGTGTACAACGAGGCGCATCGCCAGGTGGCCGGTTTCCAGCGGGCGGGCAGCGAGCCGATCGCCGACAGCCTGGCCGCCGACGGCCGCGCGCCGCACCAGCGGCAACTGGTGGAAGTGCCAGCGCGCCAGGGCGCCACTACCGTCGGTCGGGTATACCTGCGTGCTGCAGACACGCCGCTGATGGTGCAACTGACTCGCTACAGCGGCGTGGCGCTGCTCACCATCATGGCGGTGCTGATGCTTGCCGTGCTGGCGGTGGCCCAGGGCGTGCTGACCCGCGCCAACGATGCGCTGCATCGGCGTGCCACCGAACTGGCCGACGCCAACGAGCGGCTCAACATCGAGATGGCGCAGAGGGCACGGACCGAGGAGGCGCTGCGGCAGAGCCAGAAGATGGAAGCCATCGGCCAGCTCTCCGGCGGCATCGCGCATGACTTCAACAATTTGCTGATGATCATCAAGAGCAGTCTCACCCTGCTGCAACAGAAGCTGCTGCAGGGCGATCCGTCGGCTGACGGCACACCCGCCTCGCCGCCACGCGAACGCGGGTCCGATGATGGCCGCGAAGCGCGGGAACAGCGGATCAGGCACTACCTCGACGTGGCGCAGGACGGCATTGATCGGGCCGCCAGCCTGACCCAGCGCCTGCTCAGCTTCGCGCGGCAACAACCGCTGTCGCCGCGGTTGCTGCGGCTGGATGTGCTGGTTCGCGACATCCGCCCGCTGCTGGAGCATTCGGTGGGCAGCGGCGTGGAAATCGATTACCGGCTCGACTCGCATCGCCCTGTGTTGTGCGACGCGAACCAGATGGAGAACACGATACTGAATCTTGTCGTCAACGCGCGCGATGCGATGCCGGACGGCGGGCGCATCGTCATCGGCGTGGATGATCTGCGCATCGATGCCGACCATCCCATGGAGGGCCTGCCGGACGGCGACTACGTGCATCTGCGAGTGGTCGACAACGGCATGGGCATGAGTGAGGAGGTTCGGCGCAAGGCGTTCGAGCCGTTCTTCACCACCAAGCCGGTCGGCAAGGGCACCGGCCTGGGCCTCAGCACCATCTTCGGTTTCATCGTGCAGTCCCGTGGCCTGGCCAGCATCGACAGCGGGCCCGGCCGCGGCACCACCATCCACATCGTCCTGCCGCATGTTCCCGGCGAAGCGACTCCCGAGGTAGCGTAATGTCATCCCCCGACTCCTCCACCCCATGCATCCTGCTTGTCGAAGACGAGACCTTCCTGCGCGAACTGGTGATGGAAAACCTGCAGGACGCGGGCTACAGCGTCGTCGAAGCCAGCGATGGCAACAGCGGGGTCGAGGCCCTGAAATCCGATCTGCGCATCG
This sequence comes from Rhodanobacter sp. IGA1.0, assembly GCF_040208325.1. Lineage (NCBI taxonomy): Bacteria > Pseudomonadati > Pseudomonadota > Gammaproteobacteria > Lysobacterales > Rhodanobacteraceae > Rhodanobacter > Rhodanobacter sp. IGA1.0. Next base: position 2,578,708 of record NZ_CP157948.1, on the reverse strand, counting down.
ACGTACTGCTGAGCGACATCAAGCTGCCCGACATCGACGGCTATACGGTCGCCCGGATCGGCAAGACGCTGCGTCCGGAACTGAGGGTGATCCTGATGACCGGTTACGCGCCATCGCCGCTGCCGGAGGCGCTGCAGGCACTGGTTTACCGCGTGCTGCAGAAACCGTTCTCGCTGAACACCCTGCCCGAGACCGTGGCGGCCGCGCTGGAGCACTGAGCGGACCACCATCCGGCGAGGGAGAGCGGCGTGTCAGCGCGGCGGCTTGTCGTCGGTGTCCAGTTGCGCCGCCGACGGAGCAGCGCGCTCCGGTTTGACCTCACCGAGCCCCTTGCGGAAATCGGCGATGGCGCCGCCGAGGTCGCGGCCGACGTTGCGCAGCTTGCCAGTGCCGAAGATCAGCACTGCCAGCACGAGCAGCACGATCCAGTGCGAAAAACTGTTCAGTCCGAGCATGGTGCGGATTCCTGTCATGGATGGGGGCGGGGATGCGCCGGCGAAGGCGCGGCTGGCGGATGGCTCGACAGGCCGAGCAACGGCGAGGGCGCGGCGAGGCATTGCAGCGTGCTGTGAGCGCCGGTGGCCTGGGCGGGGCAGCGGTAGTCCAGCGTGGCCACCAGTGCGGGCGTGATCTCCGCGAAGCCGAGCACGGCGCCGCCATGTTCGCGCACGAAGGCTTCGGCGACGGTGCGGCTGGCGAACGGCGCCAGGGTCGGCCCCATCGAACCGGCCAGCGGCTGCCAGGCCACGTAGGAGGCGGTGCGGGCGTCGATGAAGCTGGCGGCGGCGTGGGCGGGTTGCTGCCAGTCGATGCGCGTGCTGTCCTGCACGAACAGTTCCTGCAGCGCGGACTGGTTTTCCGGTTGCAGCACGTAGGCGAAAAAGTCGCGGGTGGAATCGAACACCAGCGGCTTGGCGCGGCCGCTGATCCAGGCCTCGGCACGCGGGCCGGGCGAGCCGTCCAGATACATGCCGCACACCGCGCAGGCGTCGTCCGGGTGGGTATCGACGGCGTGGTGTGCGGGTACGGGCTTGCCGCCGCAACCGGCGAGCAGGGCCAGCGTCAGCACGAAGGCGGCGCGGCGCAGGGGGGTGATCGGCGAGCAGGGCATGCGCGGAGTCCTTCAGATTTCCTTGCGCCGAAACGCGAGCATCGCCCACGCGAACGGCGCCACCGCCCAGCCCAGCAACAGCGCGTAGAGCAGGGCGGGCGGATAGACGTGGTGGGCGGTCATGCCGGTCAGCAGGTCGTTGCCGGCGCCGTCGCCCAGCGCGGTGAGGTTGACCAGGCGGAACACGTCGACCGGGTTGAACAGCAGCAGGTACGGATACACCGCGCGCTCGAGCGGGTTGCCGCCGCTGACCACCAGCAGCGTCAGCAGCGCGAGGTCGAACAGCACCACGCTGACCAGCCAGCCGACCAGCGCCAGTCCGGCGGCGCGGGACTTGTCGGCGGTCTGCACGCTGATCAGGCAGGCCAGTCCGACGAAACTGGCGCCGAGCAACGAGGCGCTGAGGATGAAGCGGCCGATCTGCAGCCACGCCTGCATCATCTGCTCCGGCGGCTGCATCCACTGCATGATCGCCACCGCCAGGCCGAAGCCGGCCAGCGTGGCCGCGGCCAGTGCGCCGCAGTGGCCGAGGAACTTGCCGGCCACCAGTTGCCCGCGCGAGAGCGGATAGCTGAGCATCAGGAGCAGGGTGCCGTCGTCGCGCTCGCCGACGATGCTGCCATAGGCAATCAGCAGGCCGATCAGCGGGATCACGAACGCGCCCAGCGTGGTCAGGCTGGCCAGCGTGGCGTCGAACGAAGTGAAGCCGACCCGGCCGGCGGCGGCGCTGCCGAACCAGGCGATGCCCAGCGCCAGCAATGCGAACAGCACGGTCAGCGCGATCGTCCAGCGGTTGCGGAAGTCGTCGCGGAATTCCTTGGCGGCGACGGTGAGGATCGGGTTCATGCGGCCACCTCCGCGGTGGATGGCGGGCCGGCGCCAAGCCAGTCGTAGAGTTGCGCCAGCGTCGGCTCGCGCACGTCGAGATCGATGACCGCCGGGTCGGCCAGCAGCTCGCGCAGCATGCGCAACTTGCCGGCGCGCGGCACCTGCAATTCCAGCCGGCCATCGGGGCGCGGCCGTGCCGACACGCCGCCGGCTTCCAGGCGCGCGAGCAGTTCGCCCGTCGCCAGCTCGCGCGACCGCAGCAACACCTGTGCCGGCAGCGCGGCCTGCTCGCCCAGCGCGTGCAGGCTGCCGGCGGCAAGCAACTTGCCCTGGCGCAGGATCAGCGCGCCGTCGATGTGCGGCTCCAGTTCGGCCAGCAGGTGCGAGGAGACCAGCACGCAGCGGCCGTCCGCGCGCAACTCGCCGACGATGCGGTACAGCTCGCGGGTGGCCTGCGGATCGAGGCCGGTGGTCGGCTCGTCCAGCAGCACCAGTTCGGGCGAGCCGAGCAGCGCCTGCGCCAGGCCGAGGCGCTGGCGCATGCCCTTCGAATACGTGCCGACGCGTCGGTCGGCGGCGTGCGCCAGGCCGACGCGTTCGAGCAACGTGGCGACCTGTGCGCGTGGCGCCTGCTTCAGTCGCGCCAGGTAGTCGAGCAGTTCGCGGCCGCTGAGGTTGCCGTAGAAGGTGGCGCTCTCGGGCAGGTAGCCGATGCGCCGACGCAAGGCATGCGCGCGCCACGGTGACTGGCCGAGCACCTGCAGTCGGCCGCCGCTGGGCGCGATCAGGCCGAGGATCAGTTTGATCAGGGTGGACTTGCCCGCGCCGTTGTGGCCGAGCAGGCCGATCACCTGGCCGCGCGGTACGACGGCGCTGATGCCGTCGAGTGCGGCAAGCTCGCCGTAGTGCTTGGCCAGCGCGTGGCATTCGATCGGGTGGTTCATGGCATGGCCGGGGAAGCTTTCATCAGCGGGTAGCTGTCCTGCACCGAGGGCGGCGTGAACACCGGGAAGGCGCGCTGCACGTAGCGCATCAGCAGCACCGAAGGGCTGGACATCAGGTTCCGCGCGGAGGGGTATTTCCACAGCAGCACGTCGACGCCGTCGTTGGGACGGAACGGCACGTCGCCGATGCCGTCGGCGTCAAGGTCCCAGCCCAGGTAATCGCTCCAGAAATTGCCGCGACCGTGCGCCGACCACTCCTGGGCGAGGTTCTGCACGTACTTCACCTGGATGCGGTTGTCCTCGAAATGGTTGCCCCACAACCGGTTGTGCTCCGAGCCGGCGGTCACGTGGATGCCGATCTGCGAGTCGGCGACGAGGTTGTCGTGGAAGTCGTTGAACTGCGACAGGTAGACGAACAGGCCCTTGCCCTCGGTGCCGTCGATGGTGCCGCCGGCGTCGTCGCTCTGGCCCTTGATGCGGTAGATGCGGTTGCCGGCGATCTCGCTGTGCGCGATGTAGTTGAGGAGGAAGCCGTAGGAGCTCTCGTCCTCGGAACTGTTGCCGAGCACCTTCAGGTGGTGCGAGGACATCAGCGCATAGCCGGCGAGGTTGCCGCGGCTGACATTGTCCAGCAGCAGGTTGTCCTGGGAATACATGTAGTGGACGCCGTAGCGCACGTCGTGCACCACGTTGCGCGCGATGGTGTTGTGCGAGCTGACATAGACGTAGATGCCGTCGCGCGAGTCGGCCACGTCGTTGCCCTCGATGGTGCAGCCGGTGTCGTTCCACAGGTGGATGCCGTCGCCGCGGTCGGCCACGCGCAGGTTGCGCATGCCGCGGATCACGTTGTGGGCCACGCGGACGTTGGCCGCGCCGTCGAGGTAGATGCCGAACAGGCTGTCCTCGATGCGGTTGTCCTCCAGCGTGACCTCGCGTGTCTGGCGCTCGACGAAGATGCCGGCGTTCGTCGCGGTGAGGTTGCTGCCGCTGTGGCGCAGGGTCAGTCCACGCACGGTCACGTTCGATGCACCGATGCGCACCACGTCGCCCGCGCCGCCGCCGTCGAGGATCGCACCGGGTTCGCCGACCAGGGTGACCGGCTTATCCAGCTTCAGGTGCACCGCATGCACGCCCGCGGGCACGCTGACCGTGGCGCCGGGCGGCGCCGCCGCCACGAGCTGTTCCAGCGACTCGTCCGCGTATGCCGGCAGCGCCAGCAGCGGCAGCAGCAGGATGGCGAGGCAACGAAGCGTATGCATGGCAGCGGCAGGTCGTGCCGTGCCGCCGCGTGTGATGCGGCGGCACGGCATGGCTCAGGCCTCGACCAGCATCCGCCCGCTCATCTCCATGTGCATCGCATGGCAGAAGAACGTGCAGTAGTACCAGAACACCCCCGCCTTGTCGGCAGTGAAGGTGGCCGAGGCGGTGGCGCCGGGGCTGATCTCCATGTTGATGCCGTAGTTGACGATGCAGAAGCCGTGGCTCACGTCCTCCACCGCGTCGATGTTGGTCACCACCACGGTCACCTCGTCGCCTTTCTTCACCTTGAAGCTGCCCATGCCGAAGATCGGCGCGGCCGAGGTCATGTACACGAACACCTTGCGGCCTTCGCGGATGACCTTGCTGTCGGACAGCACGTTGACGCCGTGCTTCTTCGCCATCGCCACCGTCTCGGCGAAGAACGGGTCCTCGCGGTCCCAGCTCTTCTTGACCTTGTCGATCAGCAGCCGGCGGTGCAGCAGGATCACGTCATGCGGCTCGGCGTAGACCGGGCCGTCGGCGACCAGCTTCATGGTGTCGCCGGAGATGTCGATCAGCTGGTCGTTGTCCGGATGCAGCGGGCCGGTGGGCAGGAAGCGGTCCTTGGAGAACTTGTTCAGCGACACCAGCCACTTGCCGTCGGCATCGCGGGTCTCGCCCATCGAGGTGTGGCAGTGCCCGGGCTGGTAGGCCACGTCGATCTTCTGGCGCAGGCAGTTGACCTTCTTGCCGTCGTGGGCGGCGATCGCGTCGGCGATGTTCCACTTGGCGATCTGGCTGTCGATGAACAGCGTGGTGTACGCATTGCCGCGGCCGTCGTAGGCGGTGTGCAACGGGCCCAGGCCCAGCTCGGGCTCGGCCACCACGGTGTCGCGCGGGTCCTTCAGCTTGCCGGCGAACCAATCGTCGATGCGGCTCCACTCCATCACGGTGACGGTGGGCGAGAGCTTGCCGTTGGCCACCACGTACTTGCCGTCGGGGCTGGCGTTGATGCCGTGCGGGTTCTTCGGAATCGGGATGTACAGGGTGAACGACGAACCGTGGCGGCCGTCCAGCACCGGCACCTTGGAGCTGCCGATGGTCTTGAACTTGCCGTTCTTCACCGCCTCCTCGATACGGGCGAGGTTGAACACCACCGCCCAGTCGCGCTCGGCCTGCATCGTGCCGGGCAGGTCCATGCCCTTTTCGCTGTTGTAGCAGGTGGAGATGGCGTACTTGCCGGCGTAGTCGGCCTCGGTGTTGTCCAGGTTGCCGTCCACCAGCACCTGCCAGGCAACCTCCATGGTGTCGCCGTCGAGGGCGCTGAACATGGTCTGGTACTTGGCCGGGTCCTCCAGGTCGCGGCCGTCGTTCGGTGCCGGGACCAGGAACTCGCCGTTGGCGAACACGTAGCCGGTGCGCGGTGCGCGCTGCACGCGCAGGCCGTGGATCGCCTGCACGTTGGGCACGTCGGTGATGCGGTCGGTGCGCATCACGTCGCAGCGGATGCGCGCGACGCGGGTATGCGCCTTGTCGTTGATGAAGATGTAGCGGCCGTCGTAGTGGCCGTCAGTCTGGCTCATGTGCGGGTGGTGGCAGTCGCCGCCGGGCGGGAAGTTCGGCCCCAGCACGCGCTTGCTCTCGTTGGTGACGCCCCAGCCGATGGTGAAGTCGGGGTTGAACACGGGGATGCGCATCAGCTCGCGCATCGAGGGCACGCCGACCAGGCGCACCTCGCCGGACTGGCCGCCGCTCCAGAAGCCGTAGTACTCGTCGAGCTGGCCGGGCGGCACGTGGTCGGAGGCCGCTTCGTGCTCGCCGTGCCCGCGCTGGCGCTCGCCATCGTGTCCGGCGGCGCCACCTTCCGCGCCACCGTGGTCCCCCTTGCGGCCGCAGCCCGCCAACGCCAGTCCCGCCGCACCGGCCAGGCCGACCAGCGCACTGTTCTTCATGAAGTTGCGACGCGCGGGGTCGGCGCCTTCCGCGTTTGCTTCGGGTTTGTTCTTCGATTCGTCGTGCATGGCTTCCATCCGCAGAGGCAGGTGACGTGTGGGATCAGTCGGCGACGGGCGCCGGCTCCCGGGTTTCCGGCGCGTTCGCCGGGGTAATCAGCGCGATCGGCGTGGGCAACGGCCGCGCGGCGCGTTCGCGCTTCTTGCGTTGCTGCACCATCGGCGGGCACTTGTGATCGTTGACGCGGGTGACCTGGCAATCCAGGCAGTAGTGGCATTCGTTGAAGTCGATGCGGCCATCCGCATGGATCGCCTTGACCTCGCACTCGTTGGCGCAGACCTGGCAGGGGCTGCCGCACTCCGGCCGCCGGCGCAGCCATTCGAACAGGCGCCAGCGCCCAGACACCGCCAGCCCGGCACCCAGCGGGCAGACGTAACGGCAATAGAACTTGTGGTTGAAGGCGGAGACGCCGGCCAGCAGCACTGCGTAGAGCACGTAGCTCCACGAGCGCGCGAAGTGCAGGGTGAACGTGGTCTTGAACGGCTCGATCTCGGCGTAGTGCTCGGCCGTGTTGAGCGACTGCAGCGACATGCCGAACAGCACCAGCAGGATGACGTACTTCAGCGCCCACAGCCGCTCGTGCACCGCCCGCGGGAACTCGAACTGCGGCACGTGCAATCGCTTGGCCGCGTTGTTCACCAGCACCTGCAGCGCACCGAACGGGCACAGCCAGCCGCAGTACACGCCGCGCCCGAGCAGCAGCAAGGTGGCGGCGACGAATACCCACAGGATGAAGATCAGCGGGTCCATCAGGAAGGTTTCCCAATGGAAACCGTGCAGCAGCGACTGGATGAAGGTGAAGATGTTCACCACCGACAACTGCGCCAGCCCGTACCAGCCGATGAACACCAGGGTGTAGATCAGGAAACCGGTGCGCACCCGTTCGAGCAGCACGGGCCGCGTCACCAGCCAGTCCTGGAACAGCAGGATCAGCGTCAGCACGGTCAGCCCGGCCAGCAGCACGGCGATGTCGATGCGGCGGCCGTACCAGATCTTCTGCCACAGCGCGGCGTCGGCCGGCAGTGCGCCGGACTGTGCCTCCGCGCCGCTTTGTGGCCGCGTGGTGTAGACCGCCGGCATGCGGTAATCGCGGGTGAAGGTGTGATAGATGCTCTGCAGCGGGCCGACCTGGCGGTTCACCATCAGCTGCAGCGTCCACGGCCGGGTCGCGTCGAAACCGCTGCCGCCGTTGCGCACGATGAAGATCGCCTGCTCGGCGAAGTCGGGCTTGCCGCGCAGCGGGGTGTCGTTCAACTGCACCAGGTCGGTGTCCTTGAACAGCACCAGCTTGCCATCCTGCAGCACGTGCACGCGGTCGAAGATGCCGCCGCGCACGTAGCCCACGCCCTTGAACGAGTAGATGCCGTTGGCCATCACCGCGATCGCCGAATCGCCGGGCTTGAGCTGCCTCATCAGGTCGGCGTGGGCGCTGGCGCCGAGCAGGTTGCGGCCCACCGTGGGCGGGGTGACGTCGGCGAAGTACAGGTCGATGAAGACATCGCCTTCGTGGCCGGGCGCCGGCGCGGTGGGATCGTCGACCAGGCCGCTCTCCGGCTGGCCCTTGAAGGCGTCGGTGATTGCCCGGCGCTTGAGCTGCAGGTGGCCGATCGCGCCGTTACCGGTCAGCGTGTCCCAGTCGGCCGGCTGGTAGTAGTCGGCGCGCACGGCGGCGACCCTGGCGTCGGTCTCGGTGGCGCCGGCGATCAGCTTGCGCGAGGCGGCCACCTTCAACGCCGAGTTCATGATCGTCTCGTTGACCACCATCGAGGTCACCGTGGCGCTGCTGATCGCGTCGATGCGCACGCTGCCGCTGGCGCCGCCGCCGACCACGATCTGGTCGTCCACGCGATGGCCGATGTAGCGCGCCACGAAGTCGTACAGCTTCTGCACCGGGATGCCGACCAGCAGGATCGGCTCGTGCTGCTCCAGCACGCGGGCGTCGCGGATGCTGCCGTCGGTGCCGATTGATACCAGCAGGTTGATCGGCGCACCCGAGTACGCGGGCACCGGCGCCACCATCACCGTCTCGAACACGTAGCCGATGATCTTGTCGCCCTGGTACACCGCGGCTGCCGGCGGTGTGCCCTCGATGTCGCCGTAGCGGGTGGCCTGCGGAAACACCTCGTGCAGCTGCGGGTGCTTCGCGTCGATGCCGGCCAGCGCGGCCGGTGCCAGCAACAACAGGCACAGCGCCAGCAGCAGGCGGGTGACGAGCGGGCGTGGCATGCGCATCACACGCGCTCCGCCGTGCCGGCAATCAGCGGCAGGTCGCGCGAGCGCCAACGCTGCCCGCCCGTGCGCGAGAACGCCAGCCACTGCTGATCCTGCGCGTCCATCAGTGCAGACAGGCGCGGCAGCTCCAGCGAGAACGCCGCCGTGCTCATGCCGTCGGCCAGCACCGAACGCTGCGCCATCACGGTGACGCTCGAATAGCTTTGCGGCGACCAGCCGGTGCGCGGGTTGACGATGTGGAACAGCCGCCGGTCGGCGGAGAAGAACACGCGGTAATTGCCCGACGTGGACAGCGCCGCGTTGCGCAGCTGCAGCACTGCCGCCACGCGGCTGACGTCGCACGGATCGACGATGCCGACGTTCCAGTGCCGCTGCGGGTCGTTGCCGCAGATCGCGTGGATGTCGCCACCGGCGTCGATCAGGCCATACTCGATGCCGGCGCCGCGCAGCGCGGCGATGCCCTGGTCGACCACGTGGCCCTTGGCGATGCCGTCCAGGGTGATCGCCATGCCCGGGCGCAGCAACCGCGCGCCGCGCGCATCGAGGGCGAGGTCGCGGTAGCCGACCAGCGCGTCGCGGCTTTCGGCCACGCGCTGCTCGTGCGCGTCGGTGGCCGCCGTGCCGCGCAGCGTTTCGAAGTAGCGCAGCACCGGCAGCACGGTCGGATCGAACGCGCCGTCGGTCAGCCGCGACAGCGACAGCGCCTGGCGCAGCACTGCATCCAGTTGCGCCGGCACCTGCGCCAGCTGGCCCTCGCGGTTGAGTCGCGCCAGCGGGCCGGCGGGATCGAAGCGGGTCAGCTGCGCCGCGGTCGCCGCCATGCGCGCGAACGCGGCTTCGATCGCCACGCCGGCGGCTTGCACGTCATCGGCCAGGCAGGTCACCGCCACCGAGGTCTGCATCAGCGTGCGCTCGCGGCGCACCTGCCACAGGTTCTGCTTGCGCTTGAGCACCGCCCAGCCGCCACCGGCCAGCAGGCCGCCCGCGATGGCGAGCTGGCCGGCCTGCTTCAGCCAGCGCCGGCGGTCGGGCGAACGCGGGTCGTCGGAAGCGGAGGGACGGTGCATGGGATGTCTCCCGGGATGAGTGATTGAACGCGTGCGTGCGAGGTCAGGCCGTGGCCGCCACGCGTGGCGGCGGCTCGGCGACGACGGCGTCGCGCTCGGCATCGCGCACGCCCAGGCGCCGCTGCAAGGCGGGGCTGGTGGTCGTGTACTGCAGGTTCACCTTGTCGCCGGGATGCAGATGCGCATGCACGGCGAACGCGCACAGCGCGCTTTCATGGAAGCCCGACAGGATCAGCTTCTTCTTGCCCGGGTAGGTGTTGATGTCGCCCACCGCGAAGATGCCGGGCACCGAGGTCTGGAAGGTCGCCGGGTCCACCACCAGTTGCTGGCGTTCCAGCGCCAGCCCCCACTCGGCGATCGGCCCCAATGCCGGATGCAGGCCCCAGAACACCAGCAGGTGCGAGGCCGCGATGCGCTGGACCATGCCGCTGCGCGTGCGCACGCGGACCTGCGCCAGCGCGTCGTCCGCCGTTTCCAGGCCGACGATGTCGCCCTCGCAGAACTGCATGCGCCCCTCGTCGCACAAGGCCTGCATGCGGGCCACGCTGGCCGGCGCCGCGCGGAAGGTCGACGAGCGGTGCACCAGCACCACGCTGCGCGCGCGCTCGACCAGCTCCAGCGCCCAGTCCAGTGCCGCGTCGCCGCCGCCGGCGATCACGATGTCCTGGTCGTCGAACAGCGCCGGCCGGGTCACCTTGTAGTGCAGCGTGCGGCCCACCAGCGGCGCGGCTTTCGGCAGGTTCAGCGTGCGCGGTGCGAACGCGCCGAGGCCGCCGGCAATGACCACCGCGCCCGCGTCGAACACGAGCCCGCCGCTGGTCTGCAGGCGGAAGCGACCGTCCTGCATGCGCTCCAGCGTGGTGACGGTGTGGCCCAGGTGAAACTGCGGCGCGAACGGCCGGATCTGCTGCTGCAGCCGCTCGATCAACTCGCGCCCGCTGCATGCCAGCACCGCCGGAATGTCGTAGATCGGCTTGTCCGGGTACAACTCGATGCACTGGCCGCCGGCCTGCGGCACCGAATCGATCACCTGCGCGCCGAGCCCGAGCAGACCCAGCTCGAAAACCTGGAACAGGCCGACCGGGCCCGCGCCGATGATGACGGTGTCGCAACTGATCATGAACCGGATCCGCCGTGTGAACGGTGCGGATCATGCGCGTGTGCGGGCGCGATACCTTTGACTTCGGTCAGATTCGGCCGGATGGTTCATGTGGTCGAATGACGCATGGGCGCAGCCGCGATTACCGACCGCGTCCCGCTCTGCCGCACGGCGGTCACCCGGCGGATCGCAGACCACCCCGTGGACGGCCGCCGGACGGCGACTGCGCGTGTCTGCGGTGGCCGACAACGGCATGAGCATGGCCGAGGAAGTGCGCCGCACCAGGCCGGTCGGCAAGGGCGCCGGTCCTGGCCTTGGCACCATCTCCGGTTTCCCCGTGCAGTCCCGCGGCCTGGCCAGCATCGACAGCCAGCCAGCCCGGCTTGCGATGATTCATCACGACGGCGGGTCGGCGAGCGCTGGCGGTGCGCAATCAGCGGTGGCAGCAAGCCGTGATCCTGCGAGATGGTTGATGGCGACCGTGCATCACGCCGATGACACCTTGCCGCCCGCGTTCGGTGCGGTACTGAGTGCGCCCTTGGCGATCACCGGACCGGTCGGCTGGCCGGTGGGTGAGCCCTCCGTCGGTTCCACCGAAACGGCAAGCGTGACCGTCGGCCCAAGGCGTGCCACCAGGGTCGCATCGAGGATCAGAGTGGTGGCGCGGTCGCGCGCGATCATGCCGACGGAAATCGGTTTGCCGCCCGCCGGAATCAGCCACAGTTCGGGTGCACGGCCTGGCTCGAACGCGATCGGCGTGGCGGGCACCACCACCATGTGCGCGTGCTGCGGATCGACCGTGGCGGTCCAGCCGGTGCTGCCGTTGTCCTGCTGGATGGTGGCGGCCATGTAGGCAACCATGGTCGCGGCGGGTGTCGGTGGCTTGCGCGGCAATGCGACGACCACCAGCAGGGCGACAGCGATGGCGCTGGCGCCGATGCCAAGCCAGTGCCAGAGTGGCAGGTTGTTCCACAGCTTCCCGGGCGGCTGCGCGCGGGTCGGCGCATCCAGCTGCAGCGCATGCTGGATACGGGCCCACACGTAGGGAGCGGGCGCCACTTCGGTCACGCTGTCGGCCAGCGGGATCAGCCGGCGCTGCCACAGTGCCACCGCGGTGGCGGCTTCATCGGAAGCCAGCACTTCGCGCGCCACGTCGGCGCGTGTGTCGGCATCCAGCACGCCAAGCACGTATTCGGCGTAGCGCAGGTTGTGGTTGCCGTCGTCGGTGGGGTTGTTCATGAGTCCAGGCACGTGCGGAGTTGCATCAGGCTGCGGCGAATCCAGCTTTTCATGGTTCCCAGCGGCACCTTGCAGCGTGTCGCCAATTCGTTATACGTAGCGCCGGTGAAAAAGGCTTCACGCACCGAGCTCTGCTGCTGCGGCTCCAGTTCGTCCAGACAGTGCTGCAGTCGCCGGTACTCCTGGCTGGTCTGGGCGTCGGCGGCGGGTGTGGGCTGTTCGTCGACCATCTCGTCCAGACGGGACGGATCATCCATCAGTTGCTCGCGATGCTGGCGCAGGCGGTCGATCGCCTTGTTCCGCGACAACGTGACCAGCCAGGTGATCGCGCTGGCCTTCGACGCATCGAAGCTGGCGGCGCGCCGCCACACTGTGGTGTAGGTTTCCTGCAGCACCTCTTCGGCTTCGCCCCGATCGCGCAGCATGCGCAGGCAGACGCCGAACAATCTGGACGAGGTGCGCTTGTACAGCTCGGCGAATGCCTTCTGATCATGGCTTCCGGATTGCTGCAACAGGCGGTTCAACTCGTCTCGCTCGGCGGGGCTGCTGACACTCATGGTTGAATCATCCTGTGGTCCGTATTTCAGCGGCGAGCCAGCTGACGCGGGTCATGGCGACGCCGATTTGCCAACGAGTGGGGACGCCCCACTCGTTGGCGCACGTGCGCATACGTGACGCCGGTGCGGATGGATGCATCAGGAACCAGATCCGGCCCCCCGCGAGGCTGCATGGGCCGGCGAAAGAAAGTTTGCATCTTTTGCGCGGCATTACTCGTACCTCTCCTCACATGCGCATACCGCGCTGTCTGCGAGGGGAGTTTCAATGCGTACGAATGACAAGACCCGGTTCGCCGGGCTGATCGGCCTGGCACTGGGTGGCTGCATGCTTTCCGCGGTGGCCACGGCCGCTGGCACGGATGCCGGCCCGACCACGAGCAACAAGCTGCTGCTGACCGGCGGCGTGTCCCAACTCGAAGGCGCGGCGGGCGGCGGCCTCACGCCGTGGGCGGTAATCGGTGGTTACGGAACGCGCGACGAGATTGGCGCCAATGCGTTCTACACGCGGGTGAACCTGCCGGACTATCACGTGGATACGGCGGGTGCGATGGTCGGCCTGTACAACCGGGTCGAACTGTCGTTCGCGCGGCAGCGCTTCGATACCGAGAAGGTCGGTGCGGCGCTGGGACTGGGTGAGGGTTTCACCTTCCGGCAGGACGTCGTCGGGGTGAAGGTGCGATTGTTTGGCGATGTCGTGCTCGACCAGGGCAGCTGGCTGCCGCAGGTTTCGGTCGGTGCGCAATACAAGAAGAACGATCAGGACGGCGTGGTCAGGTTTGTCGGCGCGAAGCGCTCGCAGGGCACTGATTACTACATCAGCGCGACCAAGCTGTTCCTCGGCCAGAGCCTGCTGGTCGATGGCACGGTGCGTTTCACCAAGGCCAACCAGATCGGCATCCTCGGTTTCGGCGGCGATCTCAACAACTCCTACAAGCCGGAGTTCGAGGCCTCGGTGGCCTATCTGCTGAGCCGGCACTGGGCGATCGGCGCGGAATACCGGCAGAAGCCGAACAACCTCGGCATCGCCAGGGAGGACGACTGGTACGACGCCTTTGTGGCATGGGCGCCGAGCAAGCATGTCTCGCTCACCGTGGCCTACGCCGACCTCGGCAACATCGTGATCAAGGATCGGCAGCGCGGCCTGTATGCCTCGGTGCAGGTCGGTTTCTGAGCCACTTCGCGCCTTCCTTGTCGCCACTTTTTCCCCACCGGGAGTACCCCATGTACAAGCACTATTTCCAGCTCGCCACGCTTGCCGCCGCTGTCATGCTCAGCCAGAGCATCCTGGCGCAGGACACCGCGCCGATGCCGCCGCAGTCCGCGGCAATGGCTGCCAGCGCACCGCGCGATCCGGCACTCAAGCCGGTATTCGACCAGTTCGGCGGCAAGCCGGGCCTGGTCACGCTGATGAACGACTTCATGGACAACCTGATGGCGGACGCGCGCACGCGACCGTACTTCGCCGATAGCGACCGCGAGCACATCAAGGCGGAGCTGGTCGACCAGTTCTGCGTGATCCTCGATGGGCCGTGCACGTATACCGGCAAGGACATGGTCAAGGTGCACCGCAGCCTCGGCATCAACCGCGCAGCGTTCAATGCGCTGGTCGAGGATCTGCAGACGGCGATGGACAAGAACAATGTGCCGTTCCGCGCGCAGAACAAGTTGCTGGCGAAACTGGCGCCGATGCATCCGGCGGTGATCACCAGATAGCCGTCCATCCGGGTGGCTCCGCACGCAAAGCCGTGCTTGCGCAGGACGTCATCCGGCAGTGACCGGATGACGCTGCTGGATCGAAAGACCTCAGGGGGTCGCATGTACACGTATCGCATGGGTTGGATAGGCGCGCTGCTGTTGCTCGGCGCGTGCAGCATGGCGCCACCGCGCCCGCACGCCAGCGCGCCGACGCTCGCGCCGCGGACGCAAGCGCAGCCGATGCCGGCAGTCGCGCCGGCACCGGTGTTGCCAGCAGCGGCGCCGGTGGCTGCTTCGCCCGCGCCTGCGGCAACGATGGCGCCGGTGCCGGCGGCCCGGCCAGCGCACACGGCGGTGACCCATCGTCCCGCGCCGAAGCCGGCGCCGGCGAACAAGGCCGCCGCGACGGCGGTAGCCGCACCGGCGCCAGCGACGCTGCAAGTCAGCGGGCACGTGGATCTGGCCGCCGCGCGCGGCCAGCAGGTCGACGCGGGCGAACAGTCCGACACGCTGGTGTATTTCGTCGCCGACAAAGGTGGCAGCCGCGCCAGGCCGGGGCGCTACACGGTGTATACGCACAATCGGGAGTTCAGCCCCGAGGCGCTGGCGGTGCCGCTGGGCAGCACGGTGACCTTCGTCAACCTGGACGACGTGCGCCACAACGTTTTCTCGGTGACGCCGGGTGCCGCCTTTGATCTGGGCTACCAGGCTTCCGGCGAGAAGGCCGACCACGCGTTTCGCCGGGCCGGCATCGTGCTGGTCAGCTGCAACGTCCATCATTCGATGGAGCTGGACGTGCTGGTGGTGCCTTCCGCCTACGTGGTCAGGGTGGGCGCGGACGGCAACTTCACCCTGACCGGATTGCCGGCAGGACCGGGCACGCTGCACTTCTGGAACCCGCGTGCGCAACCGCTCAGCCAGAAGCTGATCTTGCCGGCGAGCGCGGCGGTGCGCCAGCGGATCGTGGTGACCAGGCCGCGCCTGACCACCGCCCTCCATGCCGTGTCGACGCCATGAAGCCGGCAACGCGATTCCTGCTGCTCGGAACGGGTGCCGTGCTGCTGCTTGCCGTGACGGCGGTCGCCGGAATCCTGTGGCAAGTCGAGCACGCCACGCGTGGCCATGCGCTTGATCAGCTGCGCGTGGCGTCGACGGTGGAGCGCGAGCTGGAAGCGAACCGTCTCAGCGAATTGCAGTTGCGCGCCGACCTGCTGGCCCAGGATCCGGCGTTTGTCGACTACGTGGCGCAGTCGCTGATTCCGAACCCGCAACTGGGCGGCACGGTGGACAGCGCGTCGATCAGCGACCTGCTGAAGGATCGCCGCCGTGGCTACGACATCGCCGTGGTGCTCGATCTGCAAGGCCGCCCGGTGGCGGCATCCGGCATCCTGTTGAAAGACCACGCCAGCATCCAGCGTGATCCGCTGGTCAGCGCCGCGATCAGCCAACGGCAGGCGCAGCAGGGCGTATGGGTGGATCACGGTCAGCTGTACTGGGTATCGGTCAGCCCGCTGCTGCGCGGTGGTGCCTTGCAAGGTTTGCTGCTTGCCGCCAGCCATGTTGACGATGCGTTTGCCACCGCCATCAGCCGCATCGCGCATGTCGACGTGGCCTTGCTGATGCAGCCGGCGCCGGGTTCGGCGCTTCCGCCATCGACGGGTCTGGGCTGGACCGGCACGGCGCTGTCCGCGCAACTTGCCAGCGTGCTGGCGGTGAGCGACAGCAGGGGCGAGGCGCTGACCCTGAGCGATGATCAGCATGCGGCCACCGCCTGGGTGACACCGCTGAAGGCGTCCGGTGGACGTGCTGCACTGGTGGCTATCGGTCCCGACCAAGTCGGCGGTCTGGCCAATCCCGCGGCGCTGCCAGGGCTGGCCGGAGTGGTCGGGCTCGCACTGTATGCGTTGCTGCTGGTGTTGCTGCAATGGTGGCGTACGTGGCTGCCTCTGCAGCGCATGCTGGCGGTGCTCGAACTGGCCGGTCACGGCGACCAGCACCTCACCATTCGCATCCGCGGCAGCGCCATCGTCAGGCGTTTACGCGAAGGCATCAATCCGTTGCTGCACCGCGCGCGTCAGCTGTAGGCGATGGTTCCGGCACCGGGCGCAAGGTCAGCGTGTGGCTGGCGGCGCCCGGCAACAGCGGGGTCGGCCTGCCGTTGGCCCAGTCCGCGTGACCCGCGCCGAAATACGGCGACAGCGGGTGGTCGCTCTGGCCGCCGGGCATGTTGAGGATGGCCTCGGCCTCGTGGCCGGGCGCGACGTCCAGGTGTTCGGATGCGCCGAAGCCGGGCGCGGCGACGTGGGGCATGTTGTTGTCGCCCGGGATCGGCTGGTCGGGCATGTCGATGTGGCGGCCCAGCCAGCGCGGCAACGCGGCGGACAGCGGGTGGCGGATGTCGGCGCGGTTGCGCTCGCCCCAGCTGCGTGCGGCGAGGCCACCGGGTTGCCGGCCCAGTTCGGTCGTCACCTGTTTCGCGGCGTCGACGAGCAGGGCGTGCCAGTCGGGATATCGCGGGTCGAGCAGTTGCGGCGGTCGCGCGTGGATCAGCGTCCACACGGCCGCCTCGGCACTGTTTTCGCCGGGCCAGCTGAAGTCCGCGTAGCGCTGCTTCACGCGGGCGGCGAACGGCGCCAGCACGGCCTCGCTGACCTGGTTGCGGAACGCGCGCACCAGCCGGTAGTCGACGCTGTCCACCGCGGCGCGGCCACGCCAGGTCGCGGTGAGCTGGCGCAGTTGCTGCAGCGCCGGGTCGGTGCTGCCGGCCAGGGTGTGCTGCAGCAGGCGCTGCCAGCGCGTGAGGAACACCGCGCGGTTGTCCAGCTGGATGTCGAGCAGGTTGCCCGGGGTGAAACTGGGGCGGGCGCGCAGGTCGTCGCGGATCTGCTGGGCGCGCGCGCCGAGGTCGTGGCCGCCGTTGCCGAGCAGGGCCAGCGCGTCGCCGTCGACGGTGCGGTTGTTGGCCGTCCACAGCCGGCCATCGGCGGGATTCTCGATGCGCGGGTAACGCTCGGCTGCGGCCCAGCCCTGCCAGCCACTGCCCGGTTTCGACCAGTCCGACGGCAGCAGCGGGTCGATCCCCGCGCGCAGCGGGATGCTGTTGCCGGCGAGGGTCCAGCCGATGTTGCCGTGGCTGTCGGCGACCAGCAGGTTCTGCGGCGGCATGCCGAGATGCGGCGCCAGGTCCAGCGCCGCAGCGACGTCGGGCGTGTGCTCCAGCTGCATCAGGTCGAGGTTGTAGCCGTGCGGCCGGCCGGCGATCCACGCCAGCGCCAGCGGCGTGCCGTCGGCGTCCTGGCCCATGATCGGGCCCCAGCGGGTGTCCTCGACCTTGAGGATGGTGTCGGGACGACCCTTGACCCGGATGTGTTCGTCGTGGGTCTCGATGCTGGCCCAGCCGTCGGGCACCTTGTAGCGGCTGGCGTCGTGCGGATCGCGCAGCACGCGCACCCAGTCCTGCCAGTCGCCGTAGCTGTTGGTGAAGCCCCAGGCGATCTGGCCGTTGGAACCGACGATGACCGCCGGCGTGCCGGGCAGGCTGACGCCGTTGACGTCGCGCTGGCCGCCCGGCGCGCCGGCATCGGGATAGCGCAGGCGGGTGCGGAACCAGATGTTCGGCACGCGCAGGCCCAGGTGCATGTCGTTGGCCAGCATCGCCGCGCCGTTGCCGGTGAGCGTGCCGGCCACGGCGAAGTTGTTGCTGCCGGGGCGCGGTGCATCCAGCGCCGGCGCCAGCGTGGCGGTCAGCGCCGTCGACGCTGCAGTCGGTGCGAGCGGGCGCAGGTCGAACACGCTGGCGGCGGGCAGCACCGGCGTGCGCGACAGCCGACCGCTCAGCGGCGCCTCCCAGTCGGGGTCGGGCGCGAGCAGGAAATCCACCAGCGAACCGGGCAGCACCGCGCGCATCTGCGCCATGCGCAGCTCGCGTTCGTTGCGGCCGTCGCTGTTGAGGTCCAGGTACATCGCGGCGATCACCAGCGCGCTGTCTTCCGAGCGCCACGGTTGCGGCTGGCTGCCCAGCAGCAGGTATTCCCATGGCCGCACCCGCAGGTCGGCCAGACCGGCGTTGACGCCGTCGCGATAGCGGTCGAGTTCGTGCTTCGCGGCGGGAGCCATCTGCGCATAGGCAGCCTCGACCACGGCGCGCAGCCGATGGCGACGGTGGTTGAGGTCGACCTTCAGCGCAGCCGGCCCGACCAGCGCGGACAGTTCGCCGGCGCTCATGCGGCGCATCAGGTCCATCGCGAAGAAGCGCTCCTGCGCGTGCACGTAACCCAGTGCATAGCTGATGTCGGTGCGATTCTTCCCCTCGATGGTGACCGTGCCCAGCGCATCGCGACGGATGCTGACCGCAGCGGACAGGCCGGTGGCCTGGCGCGTGCCGTCGAGCCGGGCACGGCTGCCGGCGAACAGGTACCAGCCGACGAGGAAGGCGGCCAGCAGCAGCGCCAGCAGGCTCGGCAGCGCAATGCGCAGGATGCGGCGACGACGCGTCGTCATGGCTTGGCGAACACCGCGAAGATGCCCGCATACGGCTTGACCATGAAGGCCGGAGCGCCGGCATAGCCTTCGCCGTCCACGTACAGCTGCGAGATGCTGCCATCGAGGTACAGCGCGTCGCGGCAGCCCAGCTTGTCGCGGAACAGACGTCCAAACGTATGGAAGTTCACCGGCGCCTCGCTCACGGCAAAGACCACTTCGGTCGGGGTTTTCACGCAGACGCCGCTGCGCCATTTCAGGCTGGACGAATCGTCGACGAACTGCTCGTTGAGCTTGCCGTCGATCAGCAGCATCGGGCCGGACTGGGTGGCCCACTTCGCGCTCTTGCCGTCGGCCTTGAACGCGGCGCTGGTGCGCACCGCGGCGTGGCCGTCCGGATACACCGCGAACACGCCGTTCGGCAGCAGCGAGAAATTGCCCGAGGCCGGGTTGCCGTGGGCCAGGTTCAGCGGCACCACCGTCTTGCCGTTTTCCACGTACAGGCCGAGCGGCGCGAACTTGTGGTCGTAGATGCCGGCGTTGGCGGCGAACAGCAGGTGCCGGCCGTGCTGCTCGCCCCACTGGCGCAGCGTCTCGATGCTGCTGAAGGGCTGGCCGCTCTGCGGGTCGCGCCAGTGCAGGGACAGGCCCTCGCGCCTGAGATCGACGTGCACGATCCGGTAGTTCTGTCCTTCGAACGCGATCTCGCCGCTGGCCAGTGCCTGCGCCGTGGGCGCGCAACCGGGCGCGCCGAGCAGCAGCAACACGGGCAACAGCGCGCGCTGCCATCGGGAATGGCGGGGGCGGGGGTGGAGCGGGGAAGAAGAAGCCATGCGTCGATGGTCGCCGCCCTGCGTTGCGCGTGCAAGTCCGCCGCCTGCGCAGAGGCCCGGCTGCCGTTAAACTTGCGCTTTTCCCCGGTGCCCGCCCATGCCCTATACGCCGATAGTGGCAACCCTCGGTTACGTGCTGTCGCCCGATCGCAGCGAAGTGCTGATGATCCATCGCAACGCCCGCCCGGACGACCAGCACCTGGGCAAGTACAACGGCCTGGGCGGCAAGATGGAGCCGGGCGAGGACATCGCCGCCTGCATGCAGCGCGAGATCCTCGAGGAGGCCGGCATCACCTGCGAGTCGATGCAGTTGCGCGGCACGCTGAACTGGCCCGGCTTCGGCAAGCAGGGCGAGGACTGGCTCGGCTTCATCTTCGTGATCGACCGCTACGCGGGCACGCCGTTCATGGTCAATCCCGAAGGCACGCTGGAGTGGATCGCGCTGGAGCGCCTGCTGACCCTGCCGATGTGGGAAGGCGACCGCCACTTCCTGCCGCTGGTGTTCGACACCGACCCGCGCCCGTTCCACGGCGTGATGCCGTACCGGGATGGCCGCATGCAGTCGTGGTCGTACACCCGGCTGTGAGCGCGGAACCGGTCATCCGCATCGTCGCCGCGGTGCTCCGCGACACGGCCGGACGCAGCCTGCTGGTGCGCAAGCACGGCGCCACGGTGTTCCAGCAGCCCGGCGGCAAGCGTGATCCGGACGACCTCGACGAACTGGCCACGCTGGCCCGCGAGCTGCGCGAGGAACTGGGTTGCGAACTGCTGCGCGACTCGGCCCGCCTGCTGTGCCATTGCCGCGCGCCGGCGGCCAACGAGCCCGGCCACGTGGTCGAGGCGGCCGTCTACGCGGTGGCAGTGCGCGGCGCGATCACGGCCCAGGCCGAGATCGCCGAACTGCGCTGGATCGATCCGGCCCGGCCCGACGTGCCGGTGGCCCACCTCAGCCGTGAACACATCCTGCCGCTGTTGTGAGCCTGCTTGTTGCATGGGTAAAGCCGTGCGGGCCGCCTTGCTCCCTCCCCTGCGTGCCCCGCAAGGGGACTTCCTTCGGTCGCAGGGGAGGGCCGGGGTGGGGTCGCTGTTCGCCGCAAAGTCAAAAGCCACCCCCTCCTGACCTCCCCCTGCTGCGCAGGGGGAGGGATCGAGCGTGCGGTTTTGCTCCCACCCTGTCATGCAGGAGATGAAAGCGAAAGCGCCGCCTTGCTCCCTCCCCTGCGTGTCCCGCAAGGGGACTTCCTTCGGTCGCAGGGGAGGGTTGGGGTGGGGTCGTTCTTCAGGGCTTGAACGCCGCAAACGTCCCGTACGGCTTCAGCTGCGCATCGATCGCCTTGGGATCGCCCACGATCACGATGCTCTGGTCCTTCGCGGCGAAATACTTGCGGCCCATCGCCTGCACTTGCGCGGCGGTGACCTTGTTCGCCTCGGCCACGTAGCTGCCCAGGAAACTCGGCGGCAGGCCGTCCACCCAGTAGTTCGCCAGCGTGCCGGTCAGCGAGCCCTGGATCTGGTTGCGCAGCAGGTAGATGCCGCCGACCAGGCGCTTGGCGCCGTTGAGTTCTTCCGCGCTGGCCGGCTGGCTGGCCATGCTGTCGAACAATTTGGACAGTTCGGCCAGGGTGGCGCCGGTGACTTCGTTGCGCACGTCGACGGTGGCCACCGTGCTGCCGCCCACGCGGCTGGCGCTGAAGCGCGACCACGGGCTGTACGAGTAGCCCTTGTCCTCGCGGATGTCCTGGGTGATGCGACTGGTGAAGCCGCCGCCCAGGATGGTGTTGGCCACGGTCAGCGGGACGTAGTCCGGGTCGCTGGCGGGGACGGCTGGACGGCCATAACGGATGTTGCTCTGCACGGCGCCGTCGCGCGCCACCAGCAGCCGCTGGGGCGCTGCTTCACGTGGTGCCGGCGCAGTATCGGGCAGGGCCTTGCCGTCGGCCTTCCAGCTGCCGAACTGCTGTTCGGCCAGCTTGAACGCCGCGTCCGCGTCAATGCGTCCCACGATCACCAGCAGGGCACGATCGGGCCGGAAGCGGGCGTCGTGCAGCGCGCGCAGCGAGTCGCTGGAGGTGGCCTGCACGGTGGCTTCGACCAGCGAATCGCGCGCGTACGGATGATCGCCGTAGACCGCGTGGCTGAAGGCACGGCCCGCCTGCCAGTCCGGGTCGGCTTCCTGCACCTTCAGGCCCTGCAGCGCATTGGCCTTGGCCAGGGCGACTTCGTTGGCCGGGAAGCTGGGATGCAACGCGGTGTCCGCCACCAGCGCCAGCAACTGCGAGGCGTGCGAGGCCAGCGCGCTGGCGCGGATGCCGATCGCATCGTCGTCGGCGCCGGCACCGTAGTCGCCGCCGATCGCCTGCAGTGCCTCGGCGATGTCGCGCGAGCTGCGGCTGGCGGTGCCTTCGTCGAGCAGGCGCGCCATCATCTGCGACATCGCCGGCGTGGCGGCGGCGTCGGCCGCGGTGCCGCCGAGCACGGACAGCGCCACGTTGACCTTGGGCAGGCCGTCGCGCGGCACCACCCACACGGTGAGTCCGTTCGGCAGTGTGCGCTGGGCGATCTGCGGCACCGGCAGCGGCTTGTCCGGGCCGTAGGCGGGCAGGTCCTTCGGCAACGCCGTGGTGGAGGCTTGCGCCATGCCGGCCAGTGCCAGGCCAAGCGCGATGGCGAGCGTCCTGAATGTCATGTTCGTCTTCATGGCGGTCCTCACTTGGCGGTCTTGGTGGCGGGGGCGGCAGCGGCCGCCGGGCGGCGCACGATCACGCTGCGGTTGGCGTCGGTGAGATAGGTGCGGGCCACGCGCCTGATGTCATCCGAACTCACCGCCTCGATCCAGCCCGGCATCCGGTTGGCGACGTTGGCGTCACCCCACAAGGTCTGCAGCTTGGCCAGCGTGTCGGCACGGCCGAGGAAGGACTCCAGCCCGCCGTACCAGTCCGACAGCATCTTGGTCTTCAGCCGCGCCAGGGTGGCGTCGTCGACGCCGTCGCTGGCGACCTTGCCGATCTCCTCGTCGATCGCGGCCAGTACCTGGTCGGGCGTGGCGTTGGGCTTGTACAGCGCGAACAGCCCCAGCAGGGTCGGACCGGCGTAGTCGCTGCCGTCGCCGAGCGGGAAGTTCACGCCGCCGTTGACGTTGAGCAGCAGCTCGCGGCCCTTGACCAGGCCCTGGTAGAAGCGCGAGGCGTCGTCGCCCACCAGCAACTGCGACAGCACCATCATCGGCACCTGGTCCTTGCTGCCGCGGGCGGGCATCTTCCAGCCGATCGCCAGCGCCGGCACCTTGGCCAGCGCGTCGGTCTGCTCCTCGTGGCGCGGCTTGGTGTTCAGCGGCTCGGTGACGTCGGGACGCTGCGGCAGCGTGCGGGCGGGCAGCTGGCCGAAGTATTTCTGCGCCAGCGCGAAGGCCTGCGCCGGGGTGACGTCGCCGGCGATGCCGAGCACCGCATTGGCCGGCTGGTAGAAGGTGTCGTGGAAGGTCTTCACGTCGGCGATGCTGGCGTGGTCCAGGTCCTTGAACGAGCCGTAGCCGTCGTGGTTGTTGGCCCACTTGTCGAACGCGAGACGGTTGAGGTCGGTCCAGTAGAACAGGCCGTAGGGCTGGTTCTTCACGTTGACGCGGATCTCCTCCTTCACCACGTTCTGCTGGTTGGCGAGGTTCTTCGCGCTGAAGTCCAGCGACTTCATGCGGTCCGCCTCCATCCACAGGATCGGCGCCAGCGCTGACGAGGGTGCCGATGCGATGTAGTTGGTGTAGTCGGCGCGGGTGGAGCCGTTGAACACGCCGCCGCCACCCTGGATCACCCGCTCGAAGGTGCCCTTGGGCGCGTCGGGCGTGCCCTCGAACATCAGGTGCTCGAACAGGTGGGCGAAGCCGGTGCGGTTCTGCGGCTCCAGCCGCATGCCGACGTGGTAGACCATGCTGATGCCGACGGTGGGCGAGCTGTGGTCTTCGGACACCACCACGGTGAGACCGTTGTCGAGTTTCTTCACCGCGACCGGAAGTTTCCAGGTGTCGGTGTCGGCGGCGTGGGCGGCGAAGGCCAGGCAGAGCCCGGCGACCAGGACGGGTAGTCGTGAAGCAGCCATCTACTTCTCCTTGTCAGCGCGAACGGAAGTCCGATCCTCTGCCTCGCGAACCGCGCCTGACAAGTGACGAATGGCAGGTATGGCCCTGCCACGCCGCTGCTCAGGCCACGTCGGCCGTCCATTCGGGGCTGCCGAACTTGGACTGCGCCAGGGTCTCGGCCTGGGTCAGTTCATCCATCCGCAGCGTGCCGTCGCCGAGGCCGTGCAGTCGGCGGAAGGTGGCGATCATGTGCTCGATCACCACCTCGCGGGGCAGGCCGGTCTGGCTGCGCAGCGGGTCGACCCGCTTGGCCGCGCTGGTGGTGCCCTTGTCGGACAGTTTCTCGCGGCCGATGCGCAGCACGTCCAGCATCTTCGCCGCGTCGATGTCGTAGGCCATGGTGACGTGGTGCAGCACCGCGCCGCCACGATGCACCTGGGCGGCGCCGGCGATCTTGCCGCCTTCGGAGGTGATGTCGTTGAGCGGCTGGTACCAGGCCTTGATGCCCAGCTCGGCCAGCGCTTCGAGCACCCATTCGTCGAGGAAGGCATAGGCCTCCTGGAACGACAGGTCCTTGACCAGCGACTTCGGCGCGTAGATCGAATAGGTGATGGTGTTGCCGGGCTCGATGAACATCGCACCGCCGCCGGAGACCCGGCGCACCACCTCGATGCCATGGCGCTGTGCGGCCTCCATGTCGACCTCGTTGCGCAGCGACTGGAAGCGGCCGATCACCACCGCCGGCGAAGCCCATTCCCAGATGCGCAGGGTGGGTGCGCGGCGGCCGGCGCCGACCTCGTGGGTCAGTACGTCGTCCAGCGCCATGTGCAGGGTGGGCGATTGCGGCGTGGTGTGGATCAGCTGCCAGTCGTGGTCGCGCCAGTCGGTGCGGATCATGCTGCAGATTCCTTGTGCAGGGCGCGGCGCACGGCCACCGCGATCGCCTCGGGCGAAATGCCGTACATCATCACGTCGCTGTCGAGCGGGCCGGCGATGGCGCGGGCCAGTTCCGCTTCCGTGGCCGCCGCGGGCTGGCCTTCCAGCGCGCGGTTGATGAGGTCGAGCGCGCCGTCCGGCTCCAGGAAGAAGTCGCCGCTCAGCTGCACCTTGGCCAGGCGATCGCCATGCAGTTCCAGGTCGATCACGACCAGCTTGCCGCCGGGCATCTTGTATTCGCCGTGCATGGGCGTGTTCCGCGTATCGTCTGGACAGGCGCGCAGTTTGCCTCGTTGTCGGCACCGATGCCAAAGAACCCCGCTTCGGACCGCCGTCTTTGTGAGTTTCAGCGCATTTCCCGCTTCAGCGCGGGCGAGCGATTCCATCGGAACGTATTTGCGGTTCCGCTTCTGCGTGGGCAACAGGTTGCGCCTCGGGATCGGCTCGATCGGGCGCCGGAGGAACGCGCTTTGCGAGCCGTGTGCCGGCGGAAGCGGGCTATGCCCCGGGCCACACCAGTGACCGGTGGATCTGCGCACCGGCCCAGGCGCCGTCGCCCACCGCAAGCGACACCGAGTGCGGGATCTTTGCCGCGTCACCGCAGGCGAACACGCCCGGCACGGTGGTCTCCCTGGTTTCTCCGGTCGATATCTGCAGGCCCATCGGCGTTTCGGCCAGTTCGCAACCGAGCTGCGCCGCGATCGGCGTCGATGGCTCGTTCTGCGGCGCGGTGAACAGGCCGGCGAAGCTCATGCGTCGTCCGTCGGTGAGCACGACGTCGGCGTCTCCGTCGATCCGCTCGATTCGCGTCGTTTCGACCGTCACGCCGCGACGGGCCAGTTCTTCCGCGGCGGTCTCGTCGAGTTCGAACGTGCCGTTGAGGAAGAACGTGGTGTTTCCCCACTCCGGCAGCAGCTGCGCCTGATGGATCGAGATCGAGCCGGTCGCGATGACGCCGATGCGGCCCTGGTCCAGTTCGTAGCCGTGGCAATACGGGCAGTGGAAGATGCTCCTGCCCCAGCGCTCGGCCAGGCCGGGAATCCCGGGCAGCCGATCCGACACGCCGATCGCCAGCAGCAAGCGCCGGGCTGAATGCGGGGTGCTGCCACAGACCACCTGGAAGTCGTCCATCGCGCCGGTCGCCTGCTCGACTTCGCCGTCCAGCCAGGTCAGCGTGGGATACGCGTGCAGTTGCTCGCGGGCAACGCGGGCCAGTTCGGCGGGATCGACGCCATCCTGGCCCAGAAACCCGTGGGAATGACGGGCGCCGCGGTTGCGCCGCTTGCCGCCGTCGATGATGAGTACGCTGCGCCGCGCCCGCAGCAGCTGCAGTGCCGCGGCCATGCCCGAGTAGCTGCCGCCGATGATGATCACGTCATGCTTCATGCCGGTGCCTCGATCGATGCGCGCCGTGGCGCCGCACGAAATCCGCGGCCAGCGCGGCCAGGGTGACAGACTCGAACCGCTGCAACAGCAGTGCCTCGGCGTCGGCGAACGCGGTGTCCAGCGCCGCATTGATCACCTGCTCGACAAGGCATTCGGGATGTTCGTTCCGGTTGCCCACGGCGAACAGCGCAGGCTCGCCCAGCGCTTCGTGCAACTGGCGCAGCGTGACCTTGGTGAGGTCTGCCGAAATGCGCCAGCCGCCGGCGTGTCCGCGCTCCGCCGTGACCAGGCCGGCCTCGCGCAGCAGGCCCATGGTGCGGCGGACCACCACCGGATGCGTGCCCAGGCACTGCGCCAGCGCATCGGACGTCATCGGCGCATCGCACTCGGCCATGTGCAGCAGGGCATGGAGTACGGCGGAAAGTCGGCTGTCTCGTTTCATGTAACAAACGATGTTACGTTAGTGCCTCCATGTCAAGCGGCGAGGGCAGCATGTCTTCTTTCAACGATCCCCAGGCGGTGGCGCGATACACGGACGGGCCGCTGCGGCAGGTGCCCGGATTGCATGCGCTCCACCAGATGACCGGCCTGCTCCTGCACGAGCACGTGCCGTCCAATGGGCGCGTGCTGGTGCTGGGCGCCGGTGGAGGTTTGGAGCTCAAGGCCCTCGCCGAGGCTTACCCGCACTGGCGCCTGCTCGGCGTCGACCCGTCGGCGCCGATGCTGGATTTGGCCGTCCAGACGCTGGGGCCGCTGGCGCCGAGAGTGGAGTTGCTGGAAGGCTGTATCGATGCGGCCCCGGCCATCGAATTCGACGGCGCGGTTTGCCTGCTGACCATGCACTTCCTGTCCTTCGCGGAGCGCCTGCAGGCGCTGCGCGAGCTGTGGCGCCGGTTGAAACCAGGCGCCCCGCTGGTGATGGCGCATCACAGCGTACCCGACGCGCCGGACGAGAAGCTGCGCTGGCTGGGCAGGCATGTGGCCTTCATGACCTCGAACGGCGTACCCGTGGCGAATCCGGCCACGACGATCGAAGCGATGGCCCGCCGCCTCCCGCTGCTTTCCCCCGAAGCTGAAGTCGACCTGCTGGAGCAGGCGGGCTTCGAACGGCATGAACTGTTCTATGCGGCTTTCACGTTCAAGGGGTGGGTGGCGTATGCGGGTTGGTAGCTCGGCGCGGCCACCGGGCAATCGACAAGGCGCTCCAACCCATCGGAAGGAGCACCCGGCCATATGCAACGCGTCAGATCTGCGCCAGCCCACCATCGACGGCCAGCTCGCTGGCGGTCATGAAGCTGCTGTCCGACGACGCCAGGAAGGCCGCCGCCGCCCCGATCTCGGCCGGTTCGGCCATGCGCTGCAACGGGTTCATCGAGGCGAACGCCTTCAGGCCTTCCTCGCCCACCGCGGCCTTCGCCAGTTCGGTCGCGGTCGGTCCGGGCGACAGCACGTTGACCCGGATGCCGGTGCCCTTCAGGTCCTCCGCGAAGGTCCTGGCGAGGTTGCGCACGGCGGCCTTGCTCGCGCTGTAGACGCCGAAGGCCGGGGCGCCGGTGGTGCCGGCGCTCGATCCGGTCAGGATGATCGAGCCACCCGGGCCCATCAGCGGCAGCGCCTGCTGCACCGTGAAGATCGTGCCCTTCACGTTGGTATCGAAGGTTTCGTCGATGTGCTCCGCGGTGATCTGGCCCAGCCGAAGCAGGCCGCCGGTCCCGGCGTTGGCGAACACGATATCGAGGGTGCCGCGTTCGGCCTTCACCGCCGCGTAAAGCCGGTCGAGATCGGCCGGGTCGGAGACCGAGCCCTGCACCGCGCGGGCGTTGGGGCCGAGCTTTGCCAGCGCGGCGTCGAGCGCTTCCTGCCGACGGCCGTAGATGAAGACGAAGGCGCCTTCCTCGATGAAGCGCTCTGCCGCTGCGAGGCCGATGCCGGTGGCGCCGCCGGTGATGACGGCGGTCTTGCCGTTCAACTTGCTCATGTCATGGATCCTTGGTGGGAGGGGTTGCCACTGCCGAAGCAGTGATGGGGATGGCGCGCCGATCGCGATCCTTGTCGCGATGGCCGTGCGCGTTCAGGGCTGCTGCTTGAACAGGTCCTGGAAAATCAGCGGGCCCCAGACGCGGCCGCGTGCCTGCACCAGCGCGCCGCCCTCGTCGAACTTGCCGAGGTTGACGGGGGCGAAGCCGAGTCGCTTGGCAAGGTCCGCCACTTGCGCGGTGGCCGCTTCGTCGTCGCTCGACAGGAACACCACCCGGTGGCCGCCCTCGACCTTGGGGTCGGTGGCCAGCGTGCGCGACAGCAGGTGGTTGAAGCCCTTGACGAACCTGGCGCCGGGGAACGACCTGGCGGCGAAGGCGGAGGAGGGGAGGTTGTCGAGCGTTTCGACGGGGTCATTCGTGTTCATCGCGTCGATGACCGTCTTGCCCTTCCAGTCCGCAAGCAGCTTGCCGATGTCACGGTGCCCCTCGAACAGCACCGCCAGGATGATCACGTCCGCCTTGACCGCTTCCTGCAAAGTCCCTGGGATGACCCTGGGGCCGATCGCCTGCGCCTGCGGCAACAGTGCTTCGGGCGGCCGCCGGCTGGCGACCGTGACTTCGATGTTGTTGCGGGCGAACGCGCGGGCGAGGGCCTGGCCGATGGAACCGAAACCGATGATGGCGTAGCTCATGGGGATGATCCTTCTTGAGTGGGGTGATCCGGCCTGTTCGAGCCGGTTGCCCAACCAATCTGGGTCGCTTGACGCATCAAACCAATTGACGAAACATCGCTTGATACGATCTATTTTCTGGATAACTCATGCTCGACAACGTCACCATCAACCAGCTGCGTGCGTTCGTGGCGGTGTGCGA
Organism: Rhodanobacter sp. IGA1.0; assembly: GCF_040208325.1. NCBI lineage: Bacteria > Pseudomonadati > Pseudomonadota > Gammaproteobacteria > Lysobacterales > Rhodanobacteraceae > Rhodanobacter > Rhodanobacter sp. IGA1.0. The sequence goes on along the minus strand of NZ_CP157948.1, from coordinate 2,550,129 downwards.
CCAGGGCAGCTTCTCGGGCGCGGCGCGCAAGCTCGCGCGGGCGCAGTCGGCCATCAGCCACGCGATCAAGGCGCTGGAAAGCGCGTTCGACGTCGAGCTGTTCGAGCGCAACACGCGCAAGGCCCAGCTCACCGCGGCGGGGCGCAGCCTCCTGCCGGACGCACGGGCGGTGATCTCGCGCACGGAGGAAATGAAGAACCGCGCCGGCGCGATCGCCAAGGCCGGTGTGCCGCAAGTGTCGGTGGCGGTCGACGCCTACTTTCCGCGCGCCCACCTGATCGGCTGCCTGCGCACTCTGCAGGAAGAATGCCCCACCGCCGCGATCAACCTGCGCATCACCACCATGCAGGGCGGCGAAAAGCTGGTGCTCGAAAAAGTGTGCGCCCTGGCCGTCACCATCAACGACGTGCCGGAAGTGAACCCGCATGCCATCGAGCGCCACTGGCTGCGCGAGGAAGCGATGGCGACGGTCTGTGCGCCGACCTATCCGCTGGCTTCGACACCCAGCCCCGTCCCCGTGGACGAGTTTGGCCGCTACATCCAGATCATCGTCACCGACAACCAGCCCGGCGCCGACAAGACCCAACAGGGTGTTGCCGGCAAGCGCCAGTGGCTGGTCAATGACCTTGGCGCCAAACGCGATCTGCTGAAGGCCGGGCTGGGATGGGGACACTTGCCGCGGCATCTCGTCGCCGAGGATCTGGCCAGCGGACAGCTCGTCGAGCTTGAGCGGCGTGCGTGGCACATCCGTTCGCTGACGTTCGTGGTTTCACAGCGGCGCGGGCATGATCTGTCGGCGTGCGAGGCGCGGTTGGTGGAGCTGCTTGGGGAGGCTTGGCTTCGTGCGAACGCGCCGTTGCCTGAGGCGCTGGCGGAGAACCGCAGCTCCACTTAATTGGCCACGTCCCCTTTAATTTCGTCCCCTTTAATTTGCACGTGCAGGCTTCGGACAAGGTGGCCATCGCGGTGTTGCGCATGGAGATGGGCAATATCAATCAAAGGGGACGGAGGCAACAAGCCGATTTACTTGCCTTCGCCCGCTCTGGTTTTCAGTTGCGCCCGTTAGGCGTCCGCGCCCGACTAAATGACTTTGATCATGCGAAGGACGCTCCACACGCCCACTCCCGCCCCGGCCATGGAGGCTGCGAGAATGGCGTAATGGGCCCGGGGGAACGCCACATGCAAACGTGAAGCGCCGGCTAGCGATGCAAGGGCAAGGGCGATGGATGAGGACAGTGAAATTGCGAAGAACGCCGGCTTCTCGTGTACGCCGCCAAGAAACGCAGCGAACACTCCGGCAATGAAGCCTGCTGAAGCTCCAGCGATTGCTGCGAAGATTGCCGTGGCAGTTTTCAAGGTCCAGCGTTTTCTTGGGCCCGAAAACGGGACGTTGCGCCGAGTATGCGGCGCCACTTCTGGACGGACAAGCGACGAGCCCTGTCTCAGATCGTGTCTTGTGCGAACGCGCGTTGATGACATGCGGACAGGCTGACGTTGTTGTCAGCGACTTTAAACAAAGCCACGAATGGTTCCAGATACCTTTTCTGGCGGGTCCCCTTTTTCTCAGTTGATAATTTCTCCCATGCCGCCTTCGACGCGGCTCTTCAGTGCCGAAATGAACTCCTCGTCGTAGGGCTCCCAGCTTGTGAGCTCACCCACGATCCTCAGCGGTGACGCGCTTCGATACGACCGTGTGGGGTTGCCGCGAAACTTCTTGTTCGTGACGTTCGGGTCGTCTTCAAACGCCGCGGTCGGCGCGACGACATAGACGCGCGGCCTTCCCGCACCACGGGCCATCTCCGCCGCAAGACCGGCCACCTTCGGCACGGTAGTGAAATAGACATGGTTCATCACCACGCGATCGTCGTAATTGGAGGTGAACCCGGCAGTCAGCAAATCGCCGACCGAAAGATCCGCCCTCGTCCCGTGATAGAACGGCCCGTCCACCCGGTTGCAGTTCTCGCTGGTAACCGGAACCCACTCGTCGTCATGCATCGCCCGGTGCGTCTCACGCTTCCTGCCCGATCGGCAGGGCGGCGATCCTAGTTCACGCCACCAGCCTTGTCGCAAGTCCCGGTGGCTGATATAAATTGATGGTGGGAGGCGCGGTGCGCCTCTTTTTTTTCCGCGGCAGCGACTCTCGCCTGTTTCATCGCCAGTACGCGCGCGGCCCAGCCGCGGTGATCCACGCAGGCAACTATTGTCCCTGACATCATTCTCACGCTGAGCGCAGCTCGCGCCAGCGAACGGAGTCGAAGCGTCGCCTCGCCAAGCCCCTGGTGGCTACCGTTGCATCAATGCCCGCGCCCGTGGAAGTTGCCGGTGCCCCCGCCGATCGAGATGCTGACGCCGCCGCGGGGATGGTCGCAGCTGCCGAAGGCCTTGCTGAGGTTCACCGTGCCGGTCTGGTAATTGCCGCTGACGTGGTTGCCGCCGACCACGCCCATGCCGACGCTGCCGTGCACCTGCGGCCGGTTGTAGCTGTAATCGTCGCAATCGGAATCGGTGTCGCTGGCGCTGGTGACCTCGGTGTTGCCCATGCGTCCGCTGGTGTCGCCGTAGTAGACGCCGGGCGCGCTGGTGGCGGAGGCCGGCCTGGCGACGGTGCTGCTGGCTGCGGGAATGTCGGCGGGCGCCAGCTTGAGGTTCAGCGGCCTGGCCGGCGTCTGCGCCCAGGCCGTGGTGGTCAGCAGGGCGGCGAACAGGGCAGGGAGGATGCGTTGCATGGTCATGCTTACTCCGGTGGTCACGTGTTCAACGCGCGGGGTCGCGTCGGCGTGCACATCCCTGTTGGAACGGTGGTGCGGCGACAAGTTCCTGGACTCGCTCCGCAGGGCGGGCACTGCCCGCCCTGCGCCATGCCGTGCTCAACCGGTGGTTTCGATCCGTTCGACGCGGCGCAGACCGCGCGGCAGCAGGTTGCCGCGGGTGGCGCGGTTGCCGCCGTATTCGACCAGGTCGGCCCACTTCAGGGTGAGCTTGCGCGCGCCCGCGTACATGGTGACTTCGCCCTTGCCTTCGGTGACCACGGCCACGCCGGCCACGCGTTCGCCTTCGGCCAGCTGCTTCTTCGGGATCTCGATCAGCTTGTTGCCTTTGCCCTTGTCCAGTTCCGGCAGCTCGGCCACCGAGAACATCAGCAGGTGGCCTTCGGTGGTGACTACCACGATGCGATCGCGCGCCGGGTCGGCGCTGACCTGCGGCGGCAACACTTTCGCGCCGTCGCTGAGCGAGATGATCTGCTTGCCGGCCTTGTTGCGGCCGGTGAGCGCTTCGAAGCGGTTGACGAAGCCGTAGCCGAAGTCGGTGGCGAGGATCAGCCGGGTGTCGTTGTCGCCGGCGATCACCGCGTCGAAGCTGGCGCCGCCGGCGGGGCTGAAGCGGCCGGTCAGCGGCTCGCCGTTGCCGCGCGCCGAGGGCAGGGTGTGCGCGGGCGTGGAGTAGGCGCGGCCGGTGGAGTCGATGAAGGCGACCTGCTGCGTGGTGCGCGCCTTCACCGCGGCGAGCAGGCCGTCGCCTTCGCGATAGTTCAGCGCCTCGGCGTCGATGTCGTGGCCCTTCGCCGCGCGTGCCCAGCCCTTCTGCGAGAGCACCACGGTGACCGGCTCGCTGGCGACCAGCGCGCTTTCGTCCAGCGCCTGGGCCACTTCGCGCTCGACCAGCGGCGAGCGGCGTGCGTCGCCGAATTTCTCGGCGTCGGCGCGCAGTTCTTCCTTGATCAGGCCCTTCAGCTTGGCCGGCGATTTCAGCAGCACGTTGATGCGGGCGCGCTCCTCTTCGAGCTGGTCGCGCTCGGAGTTGATCTTCATTTCCTCGAGGCGGGCCAGCTGGCGCAGGCGAGTTTCGAGGATGTAGTCGGTCTGCTCCTCGCTGAGCCGGAAGCGCGCCATCAGCACGGGCTTGGGCTCGTCCTCGGTGCGCACGATGCGGATCACTTCATCGAGGTTGAGGTAGGCGGTGTGCAGGCCTTCAAGCAGGTGCAGGCGGCGGTCGACCTTGGCCAGCCGGTTTTCCAGTCGGCGGGTGACGGTGCTGGTGCGGAAGCTCAGCCACTCGGTGAGGATGCGCTTGAGATCCTTCACCTGCGGGCGGCCATCCAGGCCGATCATGTTGAGGTTGACGCGGAAGCTCTTTTCCATGTCCGTGGTGGCGAACAGGTGCTGCATCGTCTCGTCGGCGTCGACGCGGTTGGAGCGCGGCACGATCACCAGGCGGATCGGGTTCTCGTGGTCGGACTCGTCGCGCAGGTCCTCGATCATCGGCAGCTTCTTGGCGCGCATCTGCGCGGCGATCTGTTCGAGGATCTTCGACGGGCTGACCTGGTGCGGCAGCGCGGTGATCACGATGTTGCCTTCCTCGCGCTGGTACACCGCGCGGGCGCGCACCGAGCCGCCGCCGGTCTGGTAGATCGACAGCAGGTCCGCGCGCGGGGTGATGATCTCGGCCTCGGTCGGGTAGTCCGGGCCCAGCACGTGCTCGCACAGCTGGGCGACGCTGGCCTCCGGCTCGTCCAGCAGGCGGATGCAGGCGGTGACCAGCTCGCGCAGGTTGTGCGGCGGGATGTCGGTGGCCATGCCCACCGCGATGCCCATCGAGCCGTTCAGCAGCACGTGCGGCACGCGCGCCGGCAGCCAGCCCGGCTCTTCCAGCGTGCCGTCGAAGTTCGGCACCCAGTCGACCGTGCCGTGGCCCAGTTCGCCCAGCAAGGCCTCGGCGATCGGGCTGAGCTTGGATTCGGTGTAGCGCATCGCCGCGAAGCTTTTCGGGTCGTCCGGCGAGCCGAAGTTGCCCTGGCCATCGACCAGCGGGTAGCGGTACGAGAACGGCTGCGCCATCAGCACCATCGCTTCGTAGCTGGAGCTGTCGCCGTGCGGATGGAACTTGCCGATCACGTCGCCGATGGTGCGTGCGGATTTCTTCGGCTTGGCGGTGGCGCTCAGGCCCAGCTCGCTCATCGCGTAGATGATGCGCCGCTGCACCGGCTTCAGGCCGTCGCCCACGAAGGGCAGGGCGCGGTCCAGCACCACGTACATCGAGTAATCGAGATAGGCCCGCTCGGCGTATTCCTTGAGCGGGATCTGTTCGTAATTGGCTTGCAGGTTCATGGGTTACATCTTGGAAAGTGGCGCGCGCGGCGCGGATAACCGGTCGATGGTGCCAGAAAGTGGCAACCTCTTGTAGCGCGTCTACGGATTGCTGCCGCCACTGCCCGGCAGCGGCGGCGCACGCAGCGGCACCGGGGTGGACTGCACGATCGAGGTGGTGGTCTGGCCGTAGCGCAGGAAGCGGTCGAGGATCTGGTCGAGATTCTCCAGCGCGTCCAGGTACACCTTGATGATGAAGCAGTCCTCGCCGGTGACGCGGTGGCACTCGACCACCTGCGGCATTTTCTGCGCGAGTTCGGCGATCTTCGACAGCTGCCCGGGTATCGGGCGCACGCGCACATACGCGGTGATCGGCCAGCCCAGCGCCTTGGGTTCCAGCTCGATCCGGTAGCCGCAGATCACCCCGGTTTCCTCCAGCCGGGTGAGGCGCTCCTTCACTGCCGGCGCGGACATGCCGATGCGACTGGCGAGCTTGCTGACCGGCTGGCGCGGGTCTTCCTGCAGCGCCTTCAGCAATTCGATGTTGCGGGGATCGGAGACGAGGCTGGAAATCTGAGGCATATCGTTCACTTTTACTGCGATAGTTGAAAAATTGACGGACGTATCCTTGGATTTTTGATGGATCATGCGCCGGTTCCCTGGAAAATGGGAGGCCATGAACGAGCAGCCTTCCACCTCTCCGTTACCGCGGTTCGCGCCGCCGCCGCAGCTGTATTTCGTGGCCAGTGCGATCTTCCACTACCTCGGCCCGGCCTTCGCCGTGCTGTTGTTCGCCCGGGTCGAGCCACTCGGCGTCGCCTGGCTGCGGATCGCCAGCGCGGCGTTGATCTTTGCCGCGTGGCGGCGGCCGTGGCGCCGCTTCCGGCAGATGGATGTGGCGGCGCGATGGAACATCGCGGGGCTGGGCGTGGTGCTCGGCGGCATGAATGCCTGCTTCTACCTGGCGATCGATCGACTGCCGCTGGCGACGGTCGGCGCGATCGAGTTCCTCGGCCCGATCGCGCTGGCGCTGGCCGGTTTGCGCACGCAGCGCAATACCGTGGCGCTGGCCCTGGTGATTGCCGGCGTGTGGTTCCTGACCCACCTGCGCCTGGCCGGCGCGCCGCTCGGCTTCGCGTTCGCGTTCGCCAACTGCGCGCTGTTCACGCTGTACATCGTGCTCGGCCATCGAGTCGCGAACGATGCCGGCGGCAACGCCATCGATGGCCTGGCCGCCGCAATGCTGGTGGCGCTGGTGGTGGTGAGCCTGATCGGTCTTCGCCCGGCCACGCCGGCGCTGCTCAGCCTGCCGCTGCTCGCCGCAGGCATGGGCGTGGGCGTGACATCATCGGTCATCCCTTACGTGTGCGACCAGCTGGCGATGGCGCGGTTGCCGCGGGCCACCTTTGCGATGCTGCTGGCCTTGCTGCCCGCCACCGCCTGCCTGGTCGGCGCCGTCGTGCTGCACCAGCTGCCCGGGCGGGCGGAGACGATCGGCATCGCGCTGGTTGCCGCCGGCATCGCCATCCACCGCGAGGCGCGGCGATAGGGCCGGACCGATTTCACGCAACGAGAGAGAGGTGATCCCCATGAACTACGTACGACTTGGCAACACCGGCCTCAAGGTCTCGCGCATCTGCCTGGGCTGCATGAGCTATTCGGAAGCGCCCACCAGGGCGAGGCCATGGACGCTCGACGAGGAGCACAGCCGGCCCTTCATCCGCCGCGCGCTCGAACTGGGCATCAACTATTTCGACACCGCGAACATGTACTCCGCCGGTGGCAGCGAGCTGGTGCTGGGGCGCGCCTTGCGCGATTTCGCCCGGCGCGAGGAGGTCGTGATCGCGACCAAGGTGTTCTACCCGATGCGCGAGGACGCCAACGGCGGCGGCCTGTCGCGCAAATCGATCATGACCGAGATCGACGCCAGCCTGCGCCGGCTCGGCACCGACTACGTCGATCTCTACCAGATCCACCGCTGGGACCACGCCACGCCGATCGAGGAGACGATGGAGGCGCTGCATGACGTGGTGAAAGCGGGCAAGGCGCGTTATCTGGGTGCCTCGTCGATGATGGCGTGGCAGTTCGCCAAGGCGCTGCACACCGCCGACCTGCATGGCTGGACACGCTTCGTCTCGATGCAGCCGCACTACAACCTGCTGTATCGCGAGGAAGAGCGCGAGATGCTGGCGCTGTGCGCGGACCAGGGCATCGGCGTGGTGCCGTGGAGTCCGCTGGCGCGCGGGCGCCTGGCACGGTCGTGGGAGGAGGAGCCAAGCACGGTGCGTGGCGGCTCCGATCCCTGGGGCGATGGCGTGTATGCCGCGAGCAAGGCGGCGGACAAGGCTGTGGTGGATCGCGTCGGCGAGGTCGCCGCGCGGCTTGGCGTGCCGCGTGCGCAGCTGGCGCTGGCGTGGCTGCTGCACAAGTCCGTGGTCACCGCGCCAATCGTCGGCGCGACCAAACCGCAGCATCTGGAAGAAGCCGTGGCAGCACTGACGGTCAGATTGCAGGATGCCGAAATCGAGGCGCTTGAAGCGCCCTACCTGCCGCATGCTGTCGCCGGCATCGACTGATCCGCATGCAACGGAGCCCGAACAAATGTCGAAAAGCGTGCTTGCCCTGGGGCTTGATCCGGTCTTTGCCGATTTCTCGGAATTTCCCGAGCTCACTCCCGATCTCGTCAAGGCATTCATCGATGCCCAGCTGGAGCGATTGCGTGGCATGGGCCATGTGGTGGAAAGCTGCCTCGTCGATGCGGGTGAAACTGCCGAAGCGGTTGCCGCACAGCATCTCCAGCGAGGGAGCTTCGACTGCGTGATGATCGGCGCCGGACTTCGCACGCCGTCGCTGTTGCTGCTGTTCGAGAAACTCATCAACGTGGTTCACGAGCGCGCACCTGACGCGAAGATCTGCTTCAACTCCACGCCGGCCGACACGGCAGAAGCGGTGATGCGCTGGACCTGATGGTTCGGGAGACGCTGCAGCAGCCCTCCCGCTATTGGCGAACCGCGTCGATGCCCAGCTTGAGCAGCTGCGCCTGCACACTGTCCGGCCCGGCCAGGTGCGCGGCGCCGACGGCGATGAAGACGGTGCCGGGCTGCTGCAGCATCGCGGCGATCTTCCGCGCCCAGATGCCATTGCGCTGCACGAGCAGCAGCTGATGAAGCTTCGGCTCGGTCTGGCGCAGGTCTTCGTCTTCGAGCCGGGCGATGGTGGCGACATCGCCGTCCTTCCACGCGTCGATCAGCTGGGTCAGTTCGATCGGACCCTTGCCGACATCGCGCATGGTCGAGCGCAGGAACGCCAGTTGTGCCGCCTGCGGCATGTCGGCCAGAAAGCGGATCTGCTGTTCGGCGGTTTCCAGCCCCAGCACCTGCTTGCCGGCGCTCGTCATCTGCGCCTTCAGCTGCTTGTCCACGCCCTGCTCGGGATCAAGCCCGGCCTTCAGCAGCGGCGCCGTCGCCAGCGTCAGCGCCGCCATCCATGGGCGCATCATGCTGAGTGTCTGCATGCCACCGGGCACGCCGGCCTCGTTCGCCGCGATGTTCAGCCGCAGCTGTTCGGCATGGTCGAGCAGGGTCGGCAGCGGATGCGAGGTGTCCATGCCATAGCGCAATACCAGCGGCATCATGTTCGCCGGAGTGTCATCGGTCAGTTCGATGTAGAGCGTCTGGCTGTCCGCCAGCGCCTGGTCCAGTGCCGGGTAATGCCAGGCCGTGTCATGCGGCAGCAGGTGCATGGTGCCGAACAGATAGATCGTGGTGTCGGCGTCCTTCACCACCCACAGCGCAGGGCGGGCGATGGCTGCGACGGGCAGCAGCAGGGCGACGCCGATCAGGATGTGTGCGAACAGGGTTGGCTTCTTCATGTCCGCGAGTGTTGCGGGTAGGTGCGATCGGTTCAATACTGCTGCGGCACATCCCGCGTCATGAACACGCTGTAAGGGTCTTCGACGTAGCCGGCAAACGGTCCGCATGGCATGAAGCCGAAGCGGGCGTAGAGGCGATGGGCCGGCGCAAACGCGGCCATCGAACCCGTTTCCAGGCTCAGCCGCCGATAGTGGCGCTGCGCTGCCTCCCCGAGGATATGCTGCAGCAGCGTGGCGGCCACGCCCTTGCGCAGGTGGATCGCCGCGGTGCGCATCGACTTGATCTCACCGTGGCCGGCATCGAGCTGTTTGAGCGCACCGCAGCCCATCAGTTCATCGTCCTCCCACACGCTCCAGAACGTGATGTCCGGCTGGCGCAGTGCATCGAGGTCGAGTGCATGGATGCTTTCCGGAGGGGAGTGCAACGCCACGTCTCGCAGATGCTCGCGCAGCAGCTGGATGATCTCGGGGCCGGTCAGGTCGTCAAGACGGATGTGCATGGGCTGCTAGGTCGGAGTTTCGTTGGTCAATGCATACGCGCTGCCGCGCGCCGGATCGATCGGCCGCACCTCGCAAACCAGGCCGTAGGTCAGGCAGGGGTTTTCCGACACGATGCGTGCGGCCTCGTCCAGACTGTCGGCCAGGATGAACCAGTAACCGCCGACCACTTCCTTGGCCTCGGCAAACGGGCCGTCCATGGCCGCCTGCCGCGATACCACCTTGCCCTCGCGTGCCAGCCGATGCCCAAGTGCGATCCTGCCCTCACTTACCAGCCGGTCGTACCACGCGTAGAACCGGTCGATCGCCGCCTGGATATCTTCTCGCGAGGCGTCCTTGTCCCATTGGCCGCGTGAGAGGATGAGGTATTCGGAGAGTGGGACTTGCTTGCTCATGGTTCGCTTCCGATGGAGTTGCGTCGTGCTGAAGCAAAAGGAACCGCCGCGGAAAATACTTTTCCGGTCTGGATGAATCGTTGCGACGAAGTGCGCTGTGCTGAAAGTCTCAGGTCAGCTGCCCGAACGCCAGCGAGGCGGCTCGCCCTTCAGCCAGCACACGGCCATCAGTCCGAGAGTGAGCAATACAAGACTGATCGCGAACATGATGGGATCCACCGCCGGGCGCAGGAAATGAATGACGAGTGCAACACACCCCGCATAGATGGCGAGGCAAACCCAACCCTGCCATCGGGTCGGCAGCCCCCAGCCCCAGCCGTAGCGCTTGGCGGGAAACCAGTACTTGTTCGGGGTATCCATTTCCGCTCCTTGGGAGAGTTCGTGGCGTTTGAATCTAAATGTACCTAGCCTCATTGCTCGTGAGCTTGAGTTGAGTGGTGGCGAAGTTGTCCGCCCTCAACGAATCGTTAGCTTCCACCCACGACAACGGCAAATTCGCCTGTGGCCTGTGCAGTCAGAATATGCGGTGCGCGACCATCAGTTGGCACCTCGATAACCCAGACGCCTGAGAAGTTTGGAACACGGACAATCGTCTTGTGAAGCGCAAGCAGTCCCCTAAGTTGGCTTACAGTCGAAGGAAGATCAGCTGCAAGGTTCGCAAAGCCCTTGTCGCTACCCCACGGATTGTCGGCATGGAGGAATTTTCCGAGCCTGTCGTAGAACGACTCAAATCGCGTTTTTGTTAGATAGCCATCAACCTTCAAATCGAAGTGCCAATGCCCCGGTGCCTGCTGTGTAGGGGGCAGAAGGGGAGTTGGATAAAAGTCTGGGTTGATCTTTGCTAAATGCTGGAGAATCGCTCGAGCGTTATAGTCCTTCCGGTAATCTGATGGCCGTTCCGTTTGCGCACGAAATGCCTTGTAGCGAGCCTTGTTTGGCGCAATTGCCGCGTATGCGACAGTCTCAAAGGCTTTGCGCGCTTGCAGCGCTGCTGCCTCTAGTAGCGAAATTGAACCGGTCGAGGTATATGTGCCAAGAAATGCCGCACAAGCTTCAAGCCGCGCTAGCGTCTCGTTGATCTTGCTGAGATAGATTTCTTGTGCTTCCGTTGCAATGGTCATTTGTAATGGCAGCTAACACTTGGGTTAACCCGCGCCAATTGCGGCATCGGCTTGAATGAGCTGTTAGAACTGCGGACGGCGATCACTTCTTTCTCCTGACCTCATCAATTATTACGCCGGCAAGCGCGCTCCCAGCACCGAATACGACAAAAAGGGGCACGCCGATTGCGCCACCCAATGCAACTATTCCTGCGCCTTGTCCTGAAATCGTCAGTGCAGCAACAGCACCCCCCATGGCCATCCGTGCAGGCAGACTGCGCTCTTCCCATCCGACACGCTTTAGCTCTTTCCAAGTAACTTGGAGGATGGGGGCTAGAACCTTCCTGTCAGTAGACGCGAGTATGGCGGATTTGGCTTTTTGGACTGCGGAGATCTTGCTAGCTTTGATGTCCAGCATGGTCTGTGCCCACGCGCTAAGGGCATCTAGCTCTTCTGGCTTTGCCGCGACGACGATCGCTTTTCCAATCTCCTGGGCCTGGTCCGGTTTCTCGCTCACGACGCCCCCTGAAAATGTCACCACGGTTCTAACGGTAAGTAGATTTCAAATTACAGTGTAATTCCGCAACCATCCCTTCCGTTATCGCGCTTTCACCCTTCGCAAAAACCCGATCAACCCATTGAAGTACGTCTGCTGGTCGTCATACATCGCCATGTGGCCACCCTTCGGGCAGAGCAGGAACTGTCCCTGCGGCAGTTTCTTCGCCATCGACTGCATGTACTTCGGGTCCATCGTGTCGTGCTGGGCGCCGATGACCAGGGTGGGGACGGTGATGCGGTGCAGGTCGGCGCTGCGATCCCAGTGCTCCAGTCGGCCGCTGGCGCCGAGTTCGCTGGGGCCCTGCATCAGCGTGTAGATCTGTTCGTTGATGTGGGCGAAGGCGCGCTTGACCGGATCGGGCCACTGATCCGCCGGCATGCGCAGGATGTGCTGCTCGTAGTGCATCGGCGTCAGGATCTGCATGTAACGCGGATCGTCGGTGTGGTGTTCGGCTTCCAGCTTCTGTACTTCGGCCAGCTGCTTCTGGTCCATCGCCGGCATCAGCACGTTCTTCGCGTAGACGTTGTAGGCCGGGATCGAATCCATCATGTTGGAGATCACCAGGCACTTCAGGTGCTGCTGGTATTTCAGTGCGTACTCCATGGCCAGGATGCCGCCCCAGGACTGGCCGAGCAGGCAGAAGTTGTCCTTGTCCAGGTGCAGCGCCTGGCGGACCTGTTCGACTTCGTCGACGTAGCGGCCGATGGTCCACAGCGAAATATCCTTGGGCTGGTCGCTGTAGGCCGAGCCGAGCTGGTCGTAGTAGTAATACTCGATGCCGGCGCCCGGGAAATAGCTGTCGAACGCCTCGAAGTATTCGTGGGTGGCGCCGGGGCCGCCGTGCAGCAGCAGGACCTTCAGTTTCGGGTTGTTGCCCACGCGCTTGGTCCAGACGTGGAACGTGCCCCTGGGCGTGGTGACCGGGATCATCTTCACGCCGCCGGCAAGCACGTCGTCGCGACCGCTGTTGTCGAAGTAGGCGTTGCCTGGGGTGGCGGAGGCTGGAGAGGTGCCGATGGCCAGGGCGGCGTTGGCGAGCAGGGTCAGGCCGACCAGCAAGGCGGCGATGCGTAGCTTCATCGGGGTTTCCCAGGGGCAAGGTCAGACTGGACTATGCGGGGCCTTCAAGTTGCCTGCAAGCACGGGCGCGGGCGTTTCAGCGCGGCACGCGATAGCCGCCGGGCACGCCGTTCGGGCTCAGGGTGATTTGCCACAGCTGGTCGCGGCGGCTGCGGAACACCGCGGAGGAGACCGCGAGGTAGTAGCGCCACATGCGGCGGAAGCGTTCGTCATAGCTGGCTGGCAGGCTCGGCCACGCCGCTTCGACGTTGGCGCGCCACGCGGTCAGGGTACGGTCGTAGTCGGCGCCGAAGTTGTGCCAGTCCTCGATCACGAACAGGTCCTCCAGCGCGGTGGTGACCTGACTCGCGGCGGGGATCATCGAGTTGGGGAAGATGTATTTCTCGATCCACGGGTCGGTCTGCGCCGGTGCGCGGTTGCTGCCGATGCAGTGCAGCAGCGACAGTCCGTCGTCCTTGAGGCAGCGGCGCACGGTCTCGAAGTAGGCGCGGTAGTTCTTGCCGCCGACGTGCTCGAACATGCCGATGGAGAACACCGCGTCGAACTGCTCGTTGATGTCGTGGTAGTCCTGCAGGCGGATTTCGATCGGCAGGCCGGCGCACAGTTCGCGGGCGTAGTCGGCCTGCTGTTGCGAGACGGTGATGCCGACGCCTTCGATGCCGTAACGCTCGGCGGCGTATTTCAGCGCCTCGCCCCAGCCGCAGCCGATGTCCAGCACGCGCTGGCCGGTCTTCAGCTGCAGCTTGCGGCAGACCAGGTCGAGCTTGGCCGCCTGCGCGTCGTCGAGGTTGTCGGCCCTGGCCCAGTAGCCGCAGGAGTAGACCAGCCGCTTGCCCAGCATGGCCTGGAACAGGTCGTTGCCGAGGTCGTAGTGGGCCTTGCCGATCTCGAACGCGCGCTCGCCGCGCTGCAGGTTGATGAAGCGCGCCTTGAGGTGGGCGAGCAGGGTATCCAGCGTCTTCAGTTCCTGGTCGAGCCCCGCGGTGAGCAGCCGCGTGCACAGGCCGGGCAGGTCGTCCGCGTCCCACCAGCCGTCCATGTAGGCTTCGCCCAGACCCAGCGAGCCATGCGCGAACACCCGCGGATACAGGCGGTCGTCGTGCACGCGCAGGTCGATCGGCGCGTTGCCGTCGATGTGGATGCCGGCCTGTTCGAGCAACTGGCTGGCGCGGTCTTTCAGATCGTCCTGACTCATGGCCTTGCCTCGCGGCGGATGTTTCGTTCTTGGTCAGTGCTTGCCGAGGATTTCGAAGTCTGCCGGCCAGCGCGCATACGTCGCGTCGACGCCCGCCTCGCGCACCAGTTGCAGCAGCGTCGCGGCCTGATCGTCGCGCAGCAGGAACTCGATCTTCACCGGCAGGTCGTCGGCCAGCTCGAAGAACTGCTCCTCGTGCAGCACGCCATGCCGGCCGAAGCCGGCGATGGCGCGGAACACCGAGCCGCCGCCGATGCCGCGCTGCTTCGCCTGTTCCAGCAGCCATTCGGACAGCAGCATGCCGTCGTGTCTGGCGCGGGAGTGGCAGTAGAAGGTGAGGTGCACGCCTTGTTGCAGGTCTTGCGGTTTCATGCGGATGCCCGGTCAGTGGCGCAGCAGGCTGCGGGTGAGCGCGATGCCGAGCACGGTCATCGCCAGCGAGCCGATCACGTGCACCGCGACATGGCCGCTGAACCACAGGTACTGCTGGCGCAGCAGCAGGGTGGCGGATTCGGCGGAGAAGGTGGAAAAGGTGGTGAGGCCGCCGAGGAAGCCGGTGAACACGAACAGCCGCAGTGCGGGCGGCAGTGCCTGGAAGTGATCGAACAGGCCCATCATGCAGCCCATCAGCAGTCCGCCGGCGAGGTTTGCCGCCAGGGTGCCCAGCGGCAGGGTGGGGAACATCGGGTTGAGCAGGATGCCCAGTCCCCAGCGCAGCCAGCAGCCGATGGCGCCGCCGATGCCGATTGCCACGAATCCGGTAAAGCCCACGAGCGCGCCTCCTGACGGGAATGTGTCCGGTTCCGCGGTGGCAGGCACGCCTGCACCGCCGGAAACCGGGGGAGCAGGCATCATCAACTTCAACACGAGGAGCGCGAGAAGCGGTTTGTCCCGGGGGGAGCGAGCATTCCGGGACGGGAGGCATGCCATCTCCCATGGCGAACATCCTAGTCGATCCGGCCGCCCCGACGTCAAGGGTCGCCCTATAATGCGCGACCCGCCGCGACCCGCCGCGACCAGCATGCCATCATGACTCCAGCCCAGCACACCGTGCGACGCAGCCTGCCGTGGCTGCTGGCCGGGCTGTCGATGATCGGGCCGTTCTCGATCGATGCGGTGTTCCCGGCGTTCCCGCTGATCGGTGCGCGTTTCCAGGTCGACGACACGGCGCTGCAGCAGCTGGTCAGTGCGTACCTGCTCACCTATGCGGTGATGAGCCTGTTCCATGGCGCGATCTCCGATGCGATCGGGCGCAAGCCGGTGATCGTCACCGGCATGCTGGTCTACGCGCTGGCGTCGGTGGGCGCGGCTTCGTCCACCTCGTTCGCGATGCTGCTGGCCTGTCGCAGCCTGCAGGGCATGTGCGCGGGCGCCGGCCTGGTGGTGGGCCGGGCGGTGATCCGCGACAGCCTGCAAGGGCCGGCGGCGCAGCGGCTGATGTCGCAGGTGATGATGATCTTCGGCGTGGCGCCGGTGATCGCACCGATGATCGGCGCCCTGCTGCTGCCACTGGACGGCTGGCACGGCATCTTCTGGCTGCTGGCCGGCTTCACCCTGCTGCTGGCGGTGGCCCTGTTGACCCTGCTGGACGAAACGCATCCGCCGGAACGGCGTTCGCGCTTCGCGCCGCGCCCGTTGCTGGCCGGCTACCTGGCGTTCGCGCGGGAGCGCTCGTTCTGGCCGCTGCTGGTTTCCAGCTCGGTCAATTTCGCCGGGCTGTTCCTCTACATTTCCTCCGCGCCGCGCATCGTGCGCGAGCTGCTGCATCTTTCGGCGCAGGGTTTTCCGTGGCTGTTCGTGCCGGTGGTGGTCGGCTTGATCAGCGGCGCCTGGCTGTCCGGGCGCATGGCCGAACGCGCCAGCGCCAAGCGCACCGTGAGCCTGGGCTACGCGTCGATGCTGCTGGCCTGCGTGGCGCATCTGCTGCTGGCGCTGCTGTTTCCGCAGCCGCGCCTGCCGTGGTCGATGCTGCCGCTGATCCTGCACGGCATCGGCGTGCAGCTGGCGTTCCCCACGCTGACCCTGCTGTTGCTGGATCGCTTTCCGCACCATCGTGGCGGCATCTCCTCGGTGCAGGCGTTTGCCAGCCTGCTGTTGTGCGGCTTCGTGGCCGGCGTGATGTCGCCGCTGCTGTCGGCCAGCATGCTGCAGCTGGCGCTGGGCGCGTCGCTGCTGACCGTACTGGGCGTGCTGGCCTGGGGCTGGTACCACGGCGTGACCCGCGAGGCCGTGTTGCCGGTCAGCGGCGCCGATGCGGCGGAGGTGATGGAGGCGGAGATCGCCGAGCCGCGCTGAGCGATGAGGCTCAGGCGGCGGGCGCGCTGGTGATCGACTCGCTAGCGGCGGGCGCATGCGCGATCGGCACCACGGCCTCCACCGACATCAGCACGGTGGCGCTGGTCAGCGCGCGGGCCAGCGACGGCGAGCGGTAGCTGCTGTCGGCGAGCCATCGCTGCCACACCGACTCGTCGACCTTCTCGTTGACGCCGGTGCCGAGCAGGCGATCGATCGGCGGCTTGAATTCCTTGTACAGGCCGCTCATGAATTCCCGGTACGAATTGCGCGGCACGCCGGTGTACGCGTCGGCGGCGGGCAGCAGCAGACTGTCGCACGCCAGGCCGGCGTCGATGGCCTTGCGCTGCAGCCAGGCCAGCGGCAGGTCGGGCAGTGGGTCAGGCTTGCGGCCGGCACCGTCGCAGTCGTTGCCGCCGCCGACGTCCGAATGCGAGCCGATGAACCAGCGCTGCTCGATGTCGATCTGCTCGTTCTTCTTGGAGGTAAGCGATTCGCCGGGCTTGACGGTGTACGGATTGCGCGTCCACACCGCGGGCGCGAAGTCGGCCCGATGCTCGTCCAGCGCCAGCGCCTGGTAGGCGTACTTCACGATGCGGCTCAGCTCGGTGTCGTGGAACCGGTAGCGCGCCCGGGCATACGGAAACCAGGAGGCGGTGTCGGGAATGCCCAGCGAGCCGACCGTGTCCCATACGCCGATGAAGTGGATATCCACCTCGATCGAATGCTCGGCACGATAGGCGACTGCGACGTCGTCGTCGGGTTTGCTGGCGGCGTCCCGATAGAGGGCGTAGGCAGCGGACACGTCGGACCTGGCCACCTTGTCGTCGTTGCCGCAGCGCAGCAGGCCGCATTTGCGGATCAGTCCGCCGAGGCTGCGGGCGGTGTAGGCGCCGCGACTGAACCCGAACAGGAAGATGCGGTCGCCCGGTTGCCACTGCTCGCACAGCCAGCGGTAGCCATCCAGCACGTTGCCGGACAGGCCGTAGCCGAACGCGCCGCCGAGCAGATGGCTGATGCCGCGCGTCACGCCCACGCCGGGAATGTAGTTGACCAGTTGCGAATGGCCGTGGTCGTCGAGCGGGGCGATCAGCTGGCGCAGACGCTCCACATTGGTGTTGGATTCGGGCTTGTTCCAGGTGCCGTCGAACAGCAATACCAGCTGACGCATCGCCACGTTGTCCTCCCGCGCGCTGCGCAAGGGGTTGCCTGGGCCGATTCTAGGGCAAACACCGCGGGCGACCAGTGCCGCGGACGCAGGCCGCTGGCGGGTTGTCGCACGCGTGGCCGCCGCCCGCGTTTCGCGCGATATGGACATCCATTTGACGCGCGCTGGACCTGGCCGGGTCCAGGCTGGCCGCAGTTCCCTGCCGGAGCATGTCATGCCCTACAAGACCGTCAGCGAGTTGCCCGAGTCGGTGCGCGAGCACGTGCCGAAGCACGCCCAGGAGATCTACAAGGAAGCGTTCAACAGCGCCTGGGACGAATACGCCGACAGCGACGAGCGTCGCGGCGAGGAATCGCGCGAGGAGGTGGCGCACAAGGTGGCGTGGGCGGCGGTGAAGAAGAAGTACGACAAGGGCAGCGACGGCGACTGGCACGCGAAATAGCTTGCCGCCCGTGGTGCATCAGGCGCGGGGTCAGGTGTGGGGCAGGCCACGCGCCCTGAGGAACTCCCGTGCCTCCGCGGCATCGCGCTCGAACCAGGCGCGGGTCGAGCCCAGCCGGAACGAGTAGCCCCAGGCGTCCATGTCGGTCATCAGGCGTTCGCGGCCGACACCGGGAAGTTGGCCGGCCAGCACGATCTGCAGGTAGCAGGTGGCGTCCTCTTCCTCGACCGAGTCGGTGGCGTCGGTATGCACCGTCGCACGTTTTTCCTCGGGCAGCACGATCAGGTGGCCGGCTTCGTGCAACAGCGAGTGCACCGGCGTGTCTTCGCGGGCGTAGACCGTGGTGCCGATGATGCCGGCCTCGCGCTCACCCCAGAAACTGCCGGGAATCGGCGCGTCGCGAGCCACCTGTTCGAGCGTCAATCCGAACTGCGCGAGCAACGCGGCGGGATCGGCAAAACCGATCTGGCCGACGCACAGCACGCTGTCGGCCGGGTCGCTGGCGGTGGGATGGGTGTCGGGGTGCATGGGGCGCGACGCGCGGACGATCCGGATGAAGATCGCCGGGCCGCGCGTGGCGGCCCGGCATGGATTTGGCGTGGGTGCTCAGCCGCTCCGGGCTTCGCTGCTCGCCGGTTGCTTGCCGTCAGGCAGGGTCACCGAGAGTTCGAGGATCTCGTGGCCGCTGTCGCGCTCGAAGTTGATGTTGATCGCGTCGAGGTCGACATGGACGTACTTCTTGATCACTTCGAGCAACTCGTTGCGCATCATCGGCAGGTAGTCCGGCGCGCCGCGGGTGGAGCGCTCCTGCGCCACGATGATGCGCAGGCGCTCGCGCGCCACGCTGGCGGTGGCCTCGGGCTTGCGCTTGAGGAAATCGAGAATGCCCATCGTGATCAACCTCCGAACACGCGCTGGAGAAAGCCCTTCTTGGGCACGTCGATGAAGCGCAACGGGCGCTCTTCGCCGAGGATGCGGGCCACGGTGTCGCTGTATGCCTGGCCGGCCAGCGAGTTGGCGTCGACGATGACCGGGATGCCGTTGTTGGAGGCGGTCAGCACGTTCTCCGACTCGGGGATCACGCCCACCACCTGGATGCCGAGGATTTCCTCGACGTCCTTCACGCTGAGCATTTCGCCGATGGCGACGCGGGCCGGGTTGTAGCGGGTCAGCAGCAGGTGCTGGGTGATCGGCGGCTCGCCCTTCTCGGCGCGCCGGGTCTTGCTGGCCAGCAGGCCCAGGATGCGATCGGAGTCGCGCACCGAGGAGACTTCCGGGTTGACCACCACCACCGCGTGGTCGGCGAAGTACATCGCCAGGTGGGCGCCTTTCTCGATGCCGGCGGGCGAGTCGCAGACCACGTAGTCGAAGCCGTCCTCGGACAGGCCGTCGAGCACCTTCTCGACGCCTTCCATGGTCAGCGCGTCCTTGTCGCGGGTCTGGCTGGCGGCCAGCACGTACAGGTTGTCGTAGCGCTTGTCCTTGATCAGCGACTGCTTCAGCGTGGCTTCGCCGTGCACGACGTTGACGAAGTCGTACACCACGCGCCGCTCGCAGCCCATGATCAGGTCGAGGTTGCGCAGGCCGACGTCGAAGTCGATCACGGCGACTTTCTTGCCGGCCATGGCCAGGCCGGTGGCGAGGGAGGCGCTGGTCGTCGTCTTGCCGACGCCGCCTTTGCCGGAGGTGACAACGATAATCTCAGCAGTCAAGGGCCCATCTCCGCAGGTTTGTTTTTGTTGTGGGTGATCACAGCCTGGCGATCATCAGTTTTTCGCCGTCGAGCCAGCATTGCACGGACTGGCCCTCGAGGTCGCCGGGAATCTGTTCGAACACGCGGTACTGGCCGGCGATCGCCACCAGTTCGGCGCGGAAGTCGGAGACGTAGATGCGTGCCTTCTCGTCGCCCTGCGCGCCGGCCATGGCGCGGCCGCGCAGGCCGCCGTAGATGTGGATGTTGCCGTCGGCGATCACTTCGGCGCCGTTGGCCACCGCGCCGGTGACGATCAGGTCGCGGTCGCGAGCGTAGATCTGCTGGCCGGAGCGGACCGAGCCGGCATGATGCTGGGCGCCCACGTTGCCGGAGGCCGGCGCAGCGAGAATCGGTTCGCGCGTCGGCGCGGGGGCGGGTTCGCTGCGTGGCGCGGGGGCGACGGCAGCGGGCGCGCCGGTGGCCGGTTCGTAGGCCGCGCGGAACTTGGCGATCAGCGGCAGCCCCATCCGTTTGGCCAGCGCCTCGGTCTCGCTGGTGCCATAGGCCAGCCCCACCGGCAACATGCCGGCGCTGCGCACCGCTTCGAGCAGTGCGTCGACGGTGCCGTCGTCGGGCAGGTCGAGCAGGTGGCTGAGGTCCAGCACCACGGCGGCCCGGGCGAACATCTGCGGCGCGGCGCGCACGCGGCGTTCCAGTTCGTCGCACAGGGCGGCGGCATCGACCCGGCGCACCCGCACGCAGGCAAGGCCGACCTGGCCGAAGCGCAGGTCACAGGCGTCGGTGGCATCCATGCTTGCGTTCATGCGTGCCGCTCCCCGGCCAGGCGGAGCGGATGCGGCTGGGCGGTGTCCGGGCGTTCGCGTTCGGCCAGCCACGGCACGTCGGGCAGGCCGCCTTTCTCCAGCCAGGTGTCGCGTACATAAGCGTAGCTGGGCAGGTCGCGGGCCAGCAGGCTGACCTGCGGGCCGTGCTCGCCCATGCGCTGCTGGCCGACTTCCTGGAAACCGTAGGTGCCGTGGAACAGCACGACCACGTCGTCGCGCGGCTCCAGGAACACTTCGCAGGTGAGCAGCGGCACGCGCACCTCGGCGTAGCTGTGCACGTCGCAATAGAAGATGCGGCCCAGCCCGTGGCGGCGGTAGGCGTTGGCGATCACGATGCGGTCGATGTACAGGAACTGCGGATAGTGCTCGGCGAACCAGCGATAGTTCGGGCTGTCGTAATCGCCGCCTTCGCGCAGCGCGATCAGGAAGCCGGCCAGCTGACCGTCGATTTCGGCCACGCGGAAATATTCGGCGTGCTCGTGGAAATAGCGCAGCTGGGCAGGATCCAGTGCGAGGATGGAGCGACCGGCAGCGTTGTTGAGCGCCAGTACGGCATCCAGGTCGTGCTCGCGCACGTCGCGGATGGCAAGGGCCATTCGTTGCTCCGCAAGGGTGGATTCGGGGACGAGAGGCGACCGCAGCCTCGCGCAATGCCGCATTATGACATGCGCTGCAGGCCCTTACATCTCGCAAGGGCACATGTAAAAGCTTTGTAAAGCGGCGCGCGGCGACAAGCGGGGCCCGGCCGGGCATGACTTCTCGCGCATTGCGCGAAATCCCCGCGCAGCCAATGATGCGGGGATGCGCTGGCCATTCTTCAACCATATCCGCCTGCTTCGCTATGCGGGCTTCTTTACCTATCTGTCGGTGGGGACGCCGCTGATCACGAACTGGGCCACCGAGCGGCTGACCCAGCTGCAGCGCCCGAATTTCTCGCTGCTGCTGTGGACGCTGTGTTACCTGATCTTCGGTCTGATGTACTGGTTGCTGACCAGCAACCTCGGCTCGCGCCGTTACCCTGTGCTGAAACTGCTCGGGCTGACGCTGATGACGGCCGCCGCGGTGGCGGTGGGCTGGTACAGCCACAGCGGCCTGTCGGCGATGCTGATGGTGGTGGCCTCGCTGGTGCTGCCGTGGCTGCTGCCGTTCTCGCTGGCGGTGTTCTGGCTGGTGCTGCAGCACCTGAGCCTGGTGGCGATCTTCGCCACCTTCCCCGAATACGATCACAGTGTTGCCCTCGGGTTTCTCCAGGCCAGCATCTACCTGGGCATCTCGGTGCTGGTGTTCGTGACCTCGACGGTCGCCAGTCAGCAGGCCGAGCAGCGCGACGTGCAGCGGCGGCTGAATTCCGAGCTGCGCGCCACCCGCGCCCTGCTGGCCGAATCCAGCCGCATCGCCGAGCGAATGCGCATCGCGCGCGACCTGCATGACCTGATCGGCCACCACCTGACCGCGCTGAGCCTGAACCTCGAGGTGGCCAGCCATCTCACCAACGAAGCGGCCGGCGCCCATGTGCGCAAGGCGCAGAGCACGGCCAAGCTGCTGCTGGCTGACGTGCGCGAGGTGGTCAGCGAACTGCGCCAGGACGACGCGATCGACCTGACCCTGGCCCTGCGGGGACTGGCCGAAGGCGTGCCCGGCCTCGCCGTGCACGTGGTGATGCCGCCACGTTTCAGCGTGGAGGACCCGCGCCGTGCCCAGGTGCTGCTGCGCTGCGCCCAGGAGATCATCACCAATGCCGCGCGCCACGCGGCAGCCCGCAACCTGTGGCTGAATTTCGCCTACGCCGGGGAAAGCCTGATCGGCCTGCATGCGCGCGACGACGGCCGCGGCGCCGAGAACTTCGAGCCGGGCAACGGCCTGTCCGGCATGCGCGAGCGGCTGGCCGAGTTCGGCGGCAGCCTCAGCCTGGACAGCGGGCCGAGCCAGGGGTTTGCGCTGACCGTGCGGCTACCGCTGGGGGAACATGCCGCGTTGGCGCACGCACCGAACCGGCTTGAGCCACCAGCGCTCAATGTGTCGTAATCTCTGCCGGCTGCGCCGGGGTGCGAAAGTGCGTCGGTGTTGGCAGCGGTGCCCTGCGCCAGCTGCCAGCATCCCATCGTCAAGCCACAGTTTTCCCGAGGATCCGCGATGATTTCCGTTTGTCTCGTCGACGACCAGAATCTGGTTCGCCAGGGCGTCCGCTCGCTGCTGGACCTGGCCGAGGACATCCGTGTGGTGGCCGAGTGCGCCGACGGCGCCCAGGCCGTGCAGGATATTCCGCGGATCAAGCCCGACGTGGTGCTGCTGGACCTGCGCATGCCGAACATGAGCGGGTTGGAGGTGCTGCAGGCGCTGTCCGCCCGCAACGAGCTGCCGCCCACGATCATCCTGACCACCTTCGACGACGACCAGCTGGTGCTGCAGGGCCTCAAGGCCGGCGCCCGCGGTTATCTGCTGAAGGACGTCTCGCTGGAGCAACTGGTCGAGGCCGTGCGCACGGTGGCCGCCGGCGGCTCGCTGGTGGCGCCGATGGTGACCCAGCGGCTGATGGCCGGGGTGTCGCGGATGCAGAACAACTTCACCAGCCTCGAGCAGCCCGACCCGCTGACCGAGCGCGAGACCGAGATCCTGCGACTGCTGTCCGGCGGCTACAGCAACAAGGAGATCGCCAACTCGCTGAAGGTGGCCGAGGGCACGGTCAAGAACCACGTCTCCAACATCCTTTCCAAGCTGGGCGTGCGCGACCGCACGCGGGCCGTTCTGAAGGCGCTGGAAATGGGCATCGTCTGATGCCCGAGCGGGTGCAGGGCGCCCGGATGCGCCGTTTCAGCGGGCCCCGGCCGGCGGTTTTTCGGCCCTGCGCGGAGGCCGTCCGGGCGGATAGCGTTCCAGCCCGTGAGCAAGTAACATCCGTAGCTTCGGCGTTTGCCGACCCCCTGCCATGGCCCGCGGACCCCACCGAAGGGCGGGTTCGCGCGGAAGGCCGGGGCAACACTATCTAGGTATGGCGTAAAGACGCTTCGGAGAACTCTGGAATGATGCGTGTCTTTGAATTTCTTGTTGCCCTGGTCATCGTTGCGGTCATCGGTGTCCTGGCGGCTGTGGTCATGCCCGGCAGCGGTCATGTGGAACGCCAGCTGGTCATCGGCAAGGACATGCGTCAGGTCTATGACGTGCTCGACAACTACCGCCGGCTGCCGGATTACTCGGTGCTGCGCTCGCTCGATCCCAAGGTGCAGTTCGCGTTCTCCGGCAAGGCCTACGGCCCGGGCGCCGAGATCAGCTGGACCACGACGGATGCCAAGCTGGGCAACGGTGGCCTGACCATCGCCAGCGCCACGCCCGAGTTCGACCAGATCGACGGCAACACCAAGAGCGCCAGCATCATCTGGAACCTGGACAACGACTGGCGCGGCCTGGACAAGCATTTCACGCTGGATCTGGAGCGTCAGGGCAACCGCGGCCAGCTGACCCAGGTGACCTGGTCGTACGACGTTTCCTACGGCTGGAACCTGATCAACCGCTTCGCCAACCTGTACATCCACGGCGATCCGGACTCCTTCATCCAGTTCAGCCTGAACAACCTGCAGAACGTGCTGGCCGGCGTGCCGAACATCGACTACAGCCAGCTGATTCCCTACATCGAACAGACCCAGCCCACCCCGGTGCTGCTGGTGTCGAGCTCGATCCAGCGCAAGGACGGCCTGGAAGGTCTGGACGACGCGGTGGCCAAGGCGACCACGGAAATCCAGGCGGCCGCCAAGAAGCTCGGCGTGAACATCACCGGCTCGCGCATCCTGATCACCACCAACTACGGCGACCAGACCTACAGCTTCGACGTGGCGTTCCCGATCGACAGCAGCACGCTGACCGTGAATGGCCAGAGCGAACAGCTCACCGCCGCCACCCCGCCGTCGATCGACAATGCGGCTCCCGCCGAGGCGAGCAGCGCCGCCGGCGCAGCCGACAGCAGCGTGGCCGTCGGCAGCCGCGACCGCTTCGGTCGCCTGGTGGTGGACGGCAACGTTCGCGCCTCGCTGGCCTTCGGTGGTTCCGCGCTCAAGGGCGTGTGGAACGGCACCTTCGCCGGTGTGCCGCAGACCCGCGAGATGCTCAAGGCGTACGCGCAGACCCATGGCTACAAGTACGACGAAGTGGTCAACCGCCCCTACGACGTGATTGCCACGCCGGAAGTGAAGGATGCCGGCGGCAACATCACGTCCTACGCCAAGTACAACGTGTACCTGCCGATCACCGACGCCCCGGAGAAGACCCCGGAACAGGAAGCCGGCCTGCAGCCGCCGAGCCTGGACGATGCGCAGGCGCCGGCAGCGGCCAGCTCCGCTCCCGCCCCGGCCGGCACGGCCGCGGCTCCGGCAGAGGCCGCCAGCGCGGGCGAGTAAACCCTCCACGCGCGGTCTTGCCGAAAGACAGAAAGGCCCTTCCAAGCGGAAGGGCCTTTCTTTTTCGGGTCACCCCGGGCGGGCCACCCCGCGCTTCTTGCGGTACATTGCGGGACGCGCCGCGACAGCGCCCAACCGTACTTTCGCCAGCTGGTCGCGCCGAACTCCACAGCCCCAACCGGACATGATCGAAACCGACCAGCTCACCCGATGCTATGGCCACCTCACCGCCGTGGATGCGCTGAGCATCCGTGTCGAGCCAGGCCAGGTGCTGGGACTGCTTGGCCCCAACGGTGCCGGCAAGTCCACCGCGATGCGCATGATCGCCGGCTTCCTGGTGCCCACGTCGGGCACGGCACGGGTCTGCGGCCACGACGTCAGCCGCGAGCCGCTGAAGGCGAAGCGGGCACTGGGCTACCTGCCCGAAGGCGCGCCCAGCTACGGCGAAATGACCGTGCGTGAGTTCCTCCACTTCATCGTGCGCATGCGCGGGCTCAAGGCGGAGACGGGCTACCGGCGTTTCGACGCGGTGGTGCAGCAACTGCAGCTGGAGGAAGTGCTGGAGGTTTGCATCGACACCCTGTCGAAGGGCTTGCGCCGGCGCGTCGGACTGGCCCAGGCGATCCTGCACGATCCGCCGGTACTGATGCTGGATGAACCCACCGACGGCCTCGATCCGAACCAGAAGCACGCGGTGCGCCAGCTGATCG
Source organism: Rhodanobacter sp. IGA1.0 (assembly GCF_040208325.1). NCBI lineage: Bacteria > Pseudomonadati > Pseudomonadota > Gammaproteobacteria > Lysobacterales > Rhodanobacteraceae > Rhodanobacter > Rhodanobacter sp. IGA1.0. The sequence continues at coordinate 2,524,809 of NZ_CP157948.1, read as the reverse complement.
ACGTGATGGCGCGCGACCGCACCATCCTGATCTCCACCCACCTGCTGGAAGAAGTCCACGCGCTGTGCAACCGGGTGGTGATCATCGCCCGTGGCAAGCTGCTGGCGGATGCCACGCCGGCCGAACTGGAGGCGCGCTCGCGCTATCACGGGGCGGTGTCGTTCAGCGCGCCGGGCAGCGGCATGTCGCAGGAGATGCTGGGGCGCCTGCCGCAGGTGGCGTCGATCGAGGTGGACCCGCTGGACGGGCGCATCACGGTGTTCCCGAAGCCCGGCGAACGCATCCTGGAGGCGGTGGAAACGCTGCTGCGCGAGCAGGGCCTGGAGGTCTCGGAAATCCAGCTCGAGCGCGGCCGGCTGGACGAGGTGTTCCGCCAGATCACCACCAGTGACGAGCGCACCGCCGAGGTTCGCGCATGAGCCCGGTCAACGCGGTGCTGCGGCGCGAGTTGCGCAGCTATTTCGTGACCCCGGTGGCCTACGTCTTCCTGGTGATCTTCCTGGTCCTGAGCGGCATCCTCACGTTCTACGCGGGCGACTATTACGAGCGTGGCCAGGCCGACCTGCAGCCGTTCTTCGCGATGCATCCCTGGTTGTACCTGATCCTGGTGCCGGCGATCACCATGCGCATGTGGGCGGAGGAGGCCAAGGGCGGCACGCTGGAACTGCTGCTGACCCTGCCGCTGACGCTGTGGCAGGCGATGCTGGGCAAGTTCCTGGCGGCCTGGCTGTTCATCGGCCTGGCGCTGGCGCTGACCTTCCCGATCTGGATCACCGTCAACTATCTGGGCTCGCCGGACAACGGCATCATCCTGGCGGGATACCTGGGCAGCTGGCTGATGGCGGGCAGCTTCGTGGCGATCGGCGCCTGCCTGTCCGCGCTGACCCGCAGCCAGGTGGTGGCCTTCATCCTCACCGCGCTGGTCTGCGTGTTGCTGATCCTGATCGGCCAGCCGCAGGTGCTCGACTTCTTCTCCGGCGCCTTGCCGCGCAAGCTGATCAACGCGGTGGCGCACCTGTCGATGCTGCGCCACTTCGAGGCGATCGCGCGGGGCGTGCTGGACGTGCGCGACCTGCTGTATTTCCTGCTGAGCACGCTGGGCTGGCTGCTCGCCGGCGTGCTGCTGCTCGACCTGAAACGGACGCGCTGAAGCCATGTCCATGTCGCGTATCCGCCGCCTGTTCTCCACCCCGTTGCGGCTGACCCGGCGGGGCCTGCTCTACCTGGCGCTGGTGCTGCTGGTGCTGGTGTTCGTGCCGCTGATCGTGGCCAGCAGTCGCTGGCTGCATGCGTCGCGGATCGACCTCACCACCGACCAGCTGTACACGCTGACGCCCGGCACGTTGCACATCGTCGATACGTTGCAGCGGCCACTGCGGCTGACCTTGTACTTTTCCGACCATGCCACCCGCGACCTGCCGCAGCTGCGCAGTTACGAGCAGCGCGTGCGCGAGATGCTGCAGGAGATGGTGGCGCGCTCGCACGGCCGCATCCGCCTGCAGACCATCGACCCGGTGCCGTATTCCGACGACGAGGCCAGCGCCGAGGGCAGCGGCCTCACCGCGGCCAATGGCGGCAGCAATGGCGAGCGGGTGTTCTTCGGCCTCGCCGGCAGTGCCATGTCCGGCAGTGTCGACGGCGACGGCAACGATGAGCGCGTGCCGGAGAAGACCCTGTCGATCGCGTTCTTCGATCCCTCACGCGAGACGTTCCTCGAATACGACATTGCCAAGCTGGTCTACGAACTGAACCAGACCAGCAAGCCGCAGGTCGGCGTGATCAGTTCGCTGCCGGTCGAGGGCAACCCGGTGCTCAGCGAACAGCCGTGGACGGTCCTGCAGCAGTTGGGTCAGCTGTTCGACCTGAAGACGATCGATCCGGCCACGCTGCAGAAAGTGGACGACAAGATCCGCGTGCTGTTGCTGATCCACCCCAAGCAGCTGAGCCCCGACGCGCAATATGCGATCGACCAGTATGTGCTGGGCGGCGGGCACCTGGTGGTGTTCGTCGATCCGGACGCCGAGCTGGACACCTCGCCCTACGGGCCGGAGAGCATCACCTTCCCGGATCGTGCTTCGGACCTGTCGCGCCTGTTCAAGGCGTGGGGCGTGAGCTATGACCCGCACAAGGTGGTGCTCGATCGCACCCGTGCGCTGCAGATCGAGCTGGCCGGCAACAGCCTCAACCATCCGGCGATGCTGGACCTGGGCGCGCAGGAGCTGAACCGCAACGATCCGGTGACCGCCAGCCTGCAGCGCATCAACGTCTCCACCGCGGGCTTCTTCGACCTGGCCGCGGATGCGCAGACCCGGCTCATTCCGTTGCTGCAGAGCAGTGCCGAGGCCGAGGTGGTGTCCACCCAGCGCGTGCTGGACGCCAGCAACGATCCCACCACGCTGCTGCAGAACTACCATCCTGACGGCACCCACTACCTGCTCGCTGCCCGCCTGCAAGGCACGTTCGACAGCGCGTTTCCGGAGCGCGCCGGCGTGTCGGGGCATCGCGCGCGCTCGGCCGCGCATGCCGAGGTGATCCTAGTTGCCGATACCGACCTGCTCAGCGATCGCCTGTGGGTCGAGCCGCAGACCATTCTCGGGCAGACCATGATGCGGATCTTCGCCAACAACGGCGATCTGGTGACCAACCTGGTGGACAACCTCAGCGGCTCGTCGGCGCTGCTGTCGATCCGCGGCCGCTCCACGTCGCAGCGTCCCTTCACCCGGGTGCAGGCGTTGCGCAACGTGGCCGACCAGAAATTCCTGCAGAAGGAGCAGGAGCTGGAGCAGGAACTGGCCGACACCCGGCGGCGGCTGGACGAGCTGCAGCCCGCCAAGGGCGGCCATGCCAGCACCGCCACGACCGAGCAGCGCCGCGAGATCGAGCAGTTCCGTCAGCGCCAGCTGGCGATCAACAAGGAGCTGCGCGACGTGCAGCACCAGCTCAACGCGGAGATCGATGCGCTGGGGCTGCGGGTGAAGGTCACCAACATCGTGGCGATCCCCGCCCTGGTGGTGCTGTTCGGCCTGTTGTACGGCTGGCGCAGGGGCCGCTACGGTCGCCGCCGCCGGTGACGGCGGCAATCTGCCGCAAGCGCGCGAACCCGCGGAGGCTGACGCGATGGCGGTGCGGCGTTAAGCTGGGCGGTCGCCGGCCGCCGCCGGCGCAGACAGAAGTGCCGGTGCAGTGACTGCAAGCCTGTTGAAATGGATCGTGCCGTGGGAGTTTTCGTGGGTGTTGCTCGCGTGCTTCGTGGTGGCCGGCGTGCTGTATCTGCGCGGGTGCCGCCGTCGGCCGGTGCGGTTTGCCAGCAAGCTGGCGTTCTGGTCGGGCATGGCGATCATCTACCTGTCGCTGCACACGTATCTGGACTACTACGCCGAGCATGAGTTCTTCATGCACCGCATCCAGCAGTTGCTGCTGCACCACGTCGCGCCACTGCTGATCGTGGCGGCGTATCCGTCTGCCGTGTTGCGTTCCGGCCTTCCGCTGGCCTGGCGGGTGCGCGTGCTGCGTCCGTTGCAGCGCTCGTGGCCGTGGCGGATGGTGTTCGGCGTGCTGTGGAACCCGACCGTCGCCACGCTGCTGTTCATCGCCTTCATCCTGATCTGGCTGGTTCCCGATTTGCAGACGCTGGCGATGCTGGACTGGCGCATCTACCGCTTCATGAACTGGAGCATGCTGGTCAGCGGTTTCGCCTACTGGTCGCTGGTGCTCGATCACCGCCCGCATCCGCCGGGACGGATGACCGCCGGGCTGCGCGTGCTGTCGCCGGCGATCACCATGACGCCGCAGATCGTCGCCGGAGCGATCGTCACGTTCTCGAAGACCGACCTCTATCCGATCTTCGAGATCTGCGGACGCGCATTCACCTTCAACGTGCTGACCGGCCAGCTGATCGGCGGCGTGATCATCTGGGTGCCGTCGGCGCTGGTGGAGTCGATCGGCGGGCTGATGGCGCTGCGCCTGTGGCTGCGCCTGTCACGCAACGGCCGGCTGCCGCGCAAGCCGCCGCACAGGACGGTCAGGAAGGTGGCCAGCGAAGCGACGGTCGCCGACCGAGGGCTGCGCGCTCAGTGATCGTGTGACATCGCGCCGTGATCCATGCCGGGCATGGCGTGGTCGGCATGAGCGTCGCCGGCGTCCAGCGCGTTGGCCGGTCGCGCGATGAAGTCGGTGGCCAGGGTGCTGCCGTCGGCGAATTGCAGGGTCAGCGTGACCGTGTCGCCCGGTTTCACCGGCTGTTTCGGCTGCATCAGCATGAAATGGTAGCCCGCCGGCGCCAGCGCGGCCTTGCTGTGCGCGGGCACGTCGAGCGAGTCGACCATGCTCATGCGACTGACGCCGCCGGCGGTCGAACTCTGGTGCAGCATCACGTCGTCGTAGATCGTGCTGCCGGCGCCGCGCAACGCGATCGGCGCGCCGCTGTCGTTTTCCAGCGTGACATAGGCCCCGGCGGGCAGGGCGCCGGGCAGCACGCGAATCCACGCGTGGCTGGCATGGATGTGGTCGGCATCGGCTGCGTGGGCGATGCCGGCCAGCAGCAGGCCGGCGCACAGCAGCGACAGTCGGGAAAGTTTCATCGGTCGGCTCCGTTGTCGAGCAGCAGGTGCAGGTCGTGGACCAGGTCGTCGTGCGAGGCGGAGGGAGTGGCCAGCACGCGGGCATGGCCCTCGCGGTCGAACACGTAGATCGCCGAACTGTGGCTGACCTCGTAATTGCCGTCGGCATCGCCCGGTTCGCGGGTGAAGGCCGAGCGGTAGCGCTTGCTCAGCGCCTCGACGGCGCGGGCGTCGCCGACCAGTCCCACCGCGCGCGGATCGAATGCGTTGACGTAGGCGTGCATGATCGACGGCGTGTCGCGCGCCGGATCGACGCTGACGAACAGGATGCGTGCGCCGTCGGCCAACGGCCCCAGCCGCTGCATCACCACGTGCAACTGGGCCAGGGTCAGCGGGCAGACGTCGGGGCAGTGGGTGTAGCCGAAATACAGCAGCACCACCTTGCCGCGATAGTCGGCGCCGGTGACCGCCTTGCCGTTGTCGTCGGTGAGCCTGAAGTCGAGATCGGGCATGTGGCCAGTGATGTTGGTCAGCCGGAACGGCAGCGGTTCACCGCGCTGGCAGCCGCCCAGCAGCAGGCTGATGGCGAGCAGCAACAGCAGCAGCGCGGGGCGCGGCCAATGGCGGGGCTTCATGCGAGAATCCTGGGTCTTCATCCGTTCAAGCATACGACACCCGCCGCGTTGCCGGGTTCGCCGGCCAGGGATACGAGCATCATGCGACAACCTGTCAGTACCCGTGTTGCCATGCTGGTCGGCATCGCCGGAGCCAGCGCGGTGCTGCTGGGCGCGTTCGGCGCACATGCATTGCGCGGCGTGCTCGACGGGCGTGGCATGGAGTTGTGGCATACGGCGGTGAACTACCACGCATGGCATGCGCTGGCGCTGGTCATGACGGCTGCGCTGGGGCGTGGCCGCAGCGGTCGGACAGCGTTGTTCGCGTTCGGCACCGGCATCGTGCTGTTCAGCGGCAGCCTGTACGCGTTGGCGCTGGGCGCGCCACGCTGGGTGGGCATCATCACGCCGCTGGGCGGACTCGCCTTCGTGCTTGGCTGGCTCGCGCTTGGCTGGACGCTGCGCTGGCGCAACGAATAGTTCTTGCGGGTGTCATGCGACGGTCACGCCTGGCTGCGATCGTTCCTGCATGAACATGCAGATCGCCCTCTGGCACCGCTCCCGTGCGACATGGTCGCCCAGCCACGTTCTGCGCCGCCTGCGCGGGCCCGGCCTGATCCTGCTTGCGGTGCTGTCGCTGGGTTTGTCGTGGTCCTGGCTGTCGGCCCCGGCCGGAGCGGATCAGGCCGATCCGGTTCGCCAGCTGGTGCATTTTCGCGATGCGGCCCACGACTGGCTGCTGGTGGTGGACCCGGAGACCCGCGAACTGGTGGTCTACGACGCCAGCAATGGGCGTCCGCTGGAGCGCCTGGGTGCAGACGACGGACTGCCTGAGGTTGATTCGATCGCGCAGTCGGGTTCGTTGCTGCTGGTGGCGGATCGGCAGCATGCAGAGGTGCGCCTGTTGAAGTTGCCCCAGTTGCAGCAGGTGGCTTTCGATCCGCGTTGAGCGATTCAGGTGGCGCCGGCCAGTGGCGCGATCACGTGCAGCACCAGGTCGGCGCAGAAGTGCGCCAGCATCGCGTGCTCCAGGCCGTACTTCCAGAACAGCATGCCGGTCACCGTCCCGACCACGGCATTGAGCAGGACGATCTTGCCGATCAGCAGCGATGCCGGCGCCGCCGTGATCGCGAAGACTGCCGGCAGATGGCCGGCGCCGAACAGCAGCGCGGCCACCACGATGGCCAGCACGAACATCCACGGCAGCGCCACGTTGCGATGGCTTCGGGCCAGCAGCCAGACGAACAGGCTGACCAGCAGCAGCCGGCAGCCGACTTCCTCCACGATGCCGCCATAGAACGACGCCAGCGCGCCACGCCAGGCCCAGCCCGCGGCGCTGGTGGCATGCTCGGCTGGAAGCGCGGGCCCGAGCAACGACAGCCCGAGAACCAGCGCGGCAGCCGCTGCGCCAAGCGACATGGCCAGGCCCCAGCGCGCGGGCCGGCCCGGGTCGAGCGGACGCCGGTAGACCCAACTGCGCAGCCACGGCGCATCCAGTCCGTGCGTCGCGCCCAGGTACAGGCCTAGCCAGCCGAGCAGCCAGCAGATCACGCCAGCCTGGATCGTCTGTGCCGCGATCACCACCGGCAAGGGCACGTGCAGGGCGGCCAGCTTCTGCGGCATCAGCACCATCAGATAGGGCCAAAGCGCCAGCGTGGACAACAAACCGGCCACGCCGAGCAGCATGGCGAGCTTCAGATGGGGGCCCTTGACGGGAAGGGCGGCGGGCGCGATGGCTGGCATGGAGTGGGGCTCTTGCAGTGGAGGGTCAGTCGCTGTCCTGGTCGACTGCGGCCGCGCCGGGGTTGGCTTTCAGACGGCCAGCCTTGCGCAGCGCCTCGCGCAGCACGTATTCGATCTGTGCGTTGAGGCTGCGCAATTCGTCATCGGACCAGCGTTGCATCGCGTCCAGCACGACGGCGTTGATGCGCAGCGGATAGGCTTTTTTCTCGGCGGCCATGCCGGCTCAGCGCCGCCCGTGTCCACGCCTCGCGGCGTGGCACGCAATGAACACGATCAGCAGGATGGTGATGAGGCTGCCCATGACCATCCCCTCAGTACAGCGTGCCGGTGTTCAGCACCGGCTGGGTGCCGCGCTCGCCGCACAACACCACCAGCAGGTTGCTGACCATCGCCGCCTTGCGCTCTTCGTCCAGGTTCACCACACCGCGCTGGCTCAGCTGTTCCAGCGCCATCTCGACCATGCTCACCGCGCCCTCGACGATTTTCGTGCGTGCGGCGATGATCGCGCCGGCCTGCTGCCGCTGCAGCATCGCCTGGGCGATTTCCTGGGCGTAGGCAAGGTGGCTGATGCGCGCCTCCACCACCTGCACGCCGGCCTTGCCCAGGCGGGTCTGGATCTCGTCGCGCAGGTGCGTGTTGATCTCGTCGCCGTGGCTGCGCAGCGAGGGCTTGCTGTCCTCGTGGGCGTCGTAGGGGTAGCTCTGCGCCATCTGCCGCAGCGCGGATTCGCTCTGGATGTGCACGTAGTTTTCGTAGTCGTCGACGCAGAACACCGCCTCGGCCGTGTCCAGCACCTGCCATACCACCACGGCGCCGATCTCGATCGGGTTGCCGTCGTTGTCGTTGACCTTCAGCTTGCCGCTCTCGAAGTTGCGCACGCGCAGCGAGATGCGCTGGCGGCTGTAGAACGGATTGGTCCAGCGCAGGCCCTCCTGGCGCACGGTGCCGGCGTACTTGCCGAACAGTTGCAGCACCTGGCCTTCATTCGGGGCAACCTGGAAGAAGCCCTTGAGCATGAAGCTGTCGATCGCCAGCACGATCACGCCGGTGAACACCTGGAACAGCGGGGGGGCGTCCGGATGACCGTGGATGGCGGATACCACCAGCGTCACGCCGATGCCGGCCAGTACCAGGCACAACCCCACGAAGGGGATGCCGGCGACGGAAAAGCCATTGTGTTCGTTCATTGAGGAGTCTCCCTGAGGTGGGGTGATTAGATATCAGAGTGATATCAAATGCAAGCGGCCTCCTCGTGATCCCGGCAGGGCGGCGGTCGGCCCTCCGAGCAGGCCGCATACAATGCCGGTTTGCCCACACCGGAGAACCCGATGAAGCCTTTCGGCACGCCCCATTCCGACCACGCGTTGCGCGTTCTGCTGCTGGGCTCCGGCGAGCTGGGCAAGGAAGTGGCGATCGAACTGCAGCGCTACGCGGTCGAGGTGATCGCGGTTGATCGCTACGCCAATGCGCCGGCCATGCAGGTGGCCCATCGCAGCCACGTGATCGACATGCTGGACGGCAAGGCGCTGCGTGCGCTGATCGAGCTGGAAAAGCCCGATCTGGTGGTGCCGGAGATCGAGGCGATCCACACGCCGACCCTGATCGAGCTGGAAAAGGAAGGGCAGCGGGTGATCCCGACCGCACGCGCCGCGTGGCTCACGATGGACCGCGAAGGCATCCGCAGGCTGGCCGCCGAGGAGCTGCAGCTGCCGACTTCGCCGTATCGCTTCTGCGACGACGAGGTGCAGTACCGCGCCGCGGCCGCCGCGATCGGCTATCCGTTCGTGGTCAAGCCGGTGATGAGTTCCTCCGGCAAGGGCCAGAGCGTGGTGCGCGGCGACGACGAAGTGCAGCATGCGTGGGATTACGCCCAGTCCGGCGGACGCGCGGGCAAGGGCCGGGTGATCGTCGAGGGCTTCGTCGATTTCGATTACGAGATCACCATGCTCACCGTGCGGCACACCGATGGCGTGAGCTTCTGCGCGCCGATCGGCCACCGCCAGGAAGACGGCGATTACCGCGAGTCGTGGCAACCGCAGCCGATGAGCGATGCCGCGCTGGCCGAGGCGCAGCGCCAGGCCGCCGCGGTCACCGGCGCGCTGGGCGGCTGGGGCGTGTTCGGCGTGGAGTTCTTCGTCAAGGGCGATGCGGTGATCTTCTCCGAGGTCAGCCCGCGCCCCCACGACACCGGCCTGGTCACCCTGATCTCGCAGGAGTTTTCCGAGTTCGCGCTGCATGCGCGGGCGATCCTGGGACTGCCGATCCCGGTGATCCACCAGTACGGGCCGTCGGCCTCGTGCGCAGTGCTGGTCGAGGGCGAAGGTGCGGGACCGCGCTACCACGGCGTGGCCGAGGCGCTGGCCGAGCCGGACACGCAACTGCGCATCTTCGGCAAGCCCGAGGTGAAGGGGCGCCGGCGCATGGCGGTGGCGCTGGCGCGGGCCGGCACGCTGAACGAGGCTGTGGGCAAGGCCGTGCGCGCCGCGGGCAGGCTGCGCATCGAGTTGTGAGCGGAAGAATGCCGCGACCCGATGCGATAGGCTCTGCGCCATCGACGATGGTTGTCCAGTCGTAACCGCTCGCCCTCACGGCGAGCCCTTGATCGGGGAGAGGCAAGGATGGAATCAGGCGGATTTGCGCACTGGCTGGTGGTGGTGGTCGAGCTGTCGGCGGCGTTCGCGCTGCTGTTGCTGGCGCTGGCGGTGGTGGTGCTGTTGGCGACCTGGGTGGTCGACCGCAACCAGACCGGCAACGCGGTGTTGCGCAACTTCCCGGTGATCGGCCACTTCCGCTACTGGTTCCTGCACCTGGGCGAGTTCTTCCGCCAGTACCTGTATTCCAGCGACCGCGAGGAAATGCCGTTCAACCGCGCCCAGCGCACCTGGGTGTATCGCGCGGCGAAGAACGTCGACAACACCAACGCCTTCGGGTCGAGCCGCGACTTGCGGGCGGAAGGCGTGCCGTTCTTCGTCAATGCGCCGTTTCCCGACCTGGGCACCGATCATGTCAAGCCGGTGCCGGTCACGATCGGCCCGTATGCACGCGAGCCGTACAGCCATGCCGCGTTCTTCAACATTTCCGCGATGAGCTTCGGCGCGCTGTCGGCCCCGGCGGTGCGGGCACTGTCGCACGGCGCGGCCAAGGCCGGCATCTGGATGGACACCGGCGAGGGCGGGCTGGCGCCGTATCACCTGGAAGGCGGCTGCGACATCATCTTCGAGATCGGCACGGCCAAGTACGGCGTGCGCACGCCGGACGGCAAGCTCGACGACGAGAAGCTGCTGGCGATCTGTGCCCACCCGCAGGTGAAGATGGTCAGCATCAAACTGGGCCAGGGTGCCAAGCCGGGCATGGGCGGCTTGCTGCCCGGCGCCAAGGTCACCGCCGAGATCGCGGCGATCCGCGGCATTCCCGTGGGCGAGGATTCGCAAAGCCCGAACCGGCACCTGGACATCGGCAACGTCGCGCAGCTGATGGACAGCATCGCCCACATCCGCGAGCTCACCGGCAAGCCGGTGGGCTTCAAGGCGGTGCTGGGCGGCGCCGAATGGATCGGCGAGCTGTGCGATGAAGTGCATCGCCGCGGCATCGGGAGCGCACCCGACTTCATCATCGTCGACGGCTCCGAGGGCGGCACCGGTGCCGCGCCGCAGACCCTGATGGAAGGCGTGGGCCTGCCGCTGCACGAGGCGCTGCCGGCGCTGATCGACATGCTGATCGTCAAGGGCCTGCGCGAACGCATCAAGGTGGTCTGCTCGGGCAAGTGCATCACCGCCTACGACGTGGCGTGGGCGTTGTCGATCGGCGCGGACTTCGTCAACTCGGCGCGCGGCTTCATGCTGGCGCTGGGCTGCATCCAGTCGTTGCAGTGCAATCGCAACACCTGCCCCACCGGCATCACCACGCAGAACCCGAAACTGCAACGCGGGCTGGTGGTCACCGACAAGAGCGAGCGGGTATTCCACTACGCGAAGAACGTGATGCACGAAGTGGGCATCATCGCCCACAGCTGTGGCGTCAGCGAGCCGCGCCAGCTCAATCGCGGGCATTGCCGCGTGGTCGGCGACGACGGTCTGTCGATTCCGCTGGAGAAGCTGTTTCCGTATCCGCAGCGGGAATCTTCTTAGACGCGCGCCCTACGGCATGTCGATCCAGCCCTGGGCCGTACGGATCTGCAGCGGCATGAAGCGCCGCTTGTAATCCATCTTCGGGTGGCCGTCGATCCAGAAACCCAGGTACAGCCACGGGATGCCGCGGCGGCGGGCCAGTTCCACCTGTTGCAGGATCGCGAAGGTGCCGAGGCTGCGCCCGGCTTCCTCCGGTTCGTAGAAGGTGTAGACGGCGGAAATGCCGTTGAGGCAGATGTCGGTGACCGCCACGGCCAGCAACCTTGGTCCCGTGCGCAACTCCATGAACACGGTGGGGCTCCACGGCGCGGTGAGGAAGCGGCGGAAGTCGCTGGCCTCGGCGTCGTCCATGCCGCCGCCGGCATGCCGGCTGTGCAGGTAGCGCTCGTAGAGCGCGTGGCGTTCGCGGTTGTAACCGGGGATGCACTCGGTGACGACCACGTCGGTATTGCGCTGCAGGCAGCGGCGCTGGCTGCGATCCGGCCGGAAATTCGCCACGTCGATGCGGCACGGCGTGCAGGCGTGGCAACTGGCGCAATGGGGAAAATACAGGTGGCCACCGGCGCGACGAAAGCCGCGTTCCAGCGCGGGTCCGTACAACTGGTCCAGGTTGGGGGCGGCCGGATCAAGCACCAGGTTCTGTGCCGTGCGGTCGGCGTAATAGCCGCACGCATGGGGCAGGGTCTGGAACAGCCGGACTTGGTCGGATCGGCGCATGGACCGATTCTATGTCGCCGCTGGCGGCGCCGCACGTGGTCGATTCAGAACACGTGCAGATCGCGCAGCATCGCCACCGCCGCCACGCCGAGCACCACCAGCAGTACGATGCGGCGCACCCGGGCGACGGTGAGCCTGCGCCGGTCGAGCGGCGTGGGGTTGCGTGCGGCGGCCAGTTCCTCGCCATGACGGACCACCGGCTCGATGCCGATCTCGCGCAGCAGCGCGCGGGCGCGGGTGTAGTCGTCGGCGCTGGTGATCCACACCTGGGGCCAGCGGCTGCGATCGTCCTGGCGCTGCGAGTAGCTGAAACGCTGCCAACTGGAGCGGTTGTAGTTGGAGCGATTGGACACCGTGGCCTCGATGCCGTGCTCGGCCATCAGGGCGACCACGGTATCGATGTTCTGCTCGCGGGGAGAGGTATAGATCTGGCGCATGGACGGCAGTCTACGCGATCAGTCGTTGCGCACGCGGATCAGGCCTTCCTGCGCGGTGGAGGCGACCAGGTGCCCGTTGCGGCTGAAGATCTGTCCGCGGGCCAGCCCGCGGCCGCCCTGGGCGGTGGGACTGTCGAAGGTGTACAGCAGCCATTCGTCGACGCGGAACGGGCGATGGAACCACAGCGCGTGGTCGAGGCTGGCCATCTGCACGTTGTGGGTCATGTACGAGATGCCGTGCGGCAGCGTGGCGGTGCCGATCAGGTGGAAATCCGACGCGTAAGCCAGCAGCGCGCGGTGCAGGATCGCCGAGTCGTCGATCGGCGAGGTCAGCCGGAACCAGATGTGCTGGATCGGCGGGCGCTTCACCGGATGCAGTTCGTCGCGGGGCCACACCTGGCGGAACTCGAACGGACCGTCGATGCCCAGCCAGCGCTGCAGCTTCACCGGCAGGCGGGCCAGTTCGTCCGGCGGCAGCGGATGCATCGGTTCGATGTCTTCGGGCGCCGGCACCTCGGGCATCGAGGTCTGGTGTTCCACGCCGGTTTCCGGCACCTGGAACGAGATCGAGCCGTTCAGGATCGGCTGGCCGTGCTGGATCGCCACCACCCGCCGCGAGGAGAACGTGCCGCCATCGCGGGTGCGTTCGACGCTGTAGACGATCGGCGCGCGAATGTCGCCGGCGCGCAGGAAGTACGCGTGCAGCGAATGCGCCTCGCGGGCCGGATCGACCGTCTGCTGCGCGGCGGACAAGGCCTGTCCCAGCACCTGGCCGCCGAACACGAAGCGGGTGCCGATGTCGCGGCTCTGGCCCCGGAACAGGTTGTCTTCCAGTCGCTCGAGCTGCAGCAGCTCGACCAGTTCGGTGACGTGGTTGGGTGACATGGAATCGGACTCGCGGGGAGGTAAGCCCGCGATTATAGCGGGCGCGGGCCGTGCTTACGGCACCGCCGGCCGGCTCAGGCCGCAAGCTTCGAGCACCTCGGCCCACGGAAACAGCGGGCCGGGATCAAGCTTGCGGTGGATCTGGATGGCGGGATCGTCGCTGGCTGGCATCAGGTCCGTGTCCAGCTGTTCATGGCCGGCGATCCGGCGCAGGTTCGGAAAGTCCCGGCGCAGCTCGGCCAGCAGGGCGCGCAACGCGGTGATCTGGGCATCGCCGTAAGGCTCGGTCATCTGCTGCTGGCGCGAATCCCACCAGTGCGGATAACGGCCCAGGTTCACCAGCTCGATGCCGATCGAGTTCGGGTTGTGCCCGCGCACGTGGTTGGCCACGCGGGTGCCGGGCACGTAGCGGTACACCGCGCCATCGCGGTCGATGTAATAGTGGCCGCTGTTGCCGGCGCCGCTGGGGTGCAGCACGCGCTCGCCGTATTCGCGGGCGGTGGCCAGGTCCGGCAGCTCGGTGCAGTGGATCACCACCAGCTCCACCGCCGCGGCGGGGCGCTCGGGCAACAGCTCGACGTAGGGCAGGGGCTGGTCGTGGATGGTCAGGCTCATGCGGGGCAGTTTCGCACGTGCCGCGGCCGCGGCGGAAACGCCGCCTGTTACCATGCGTGCCTTGCTTCGAGCACTTTCACGGAGACCGCCATGCGCGGCCAGATCATTCTTTCGCACGGTTCGGATTCGAGCCCCGAGGCGACCAAGGTCAGCGCGCTGGCCGCACTGGCCGAGTCGCTGGGCTGGCGCACGCAGCGGCCGGACTACCGCACCGACGACAGCCGCGGCCATGCCGGCTCGGTGGCGCCGCGGATCGCCCGCCTGCGCGCCACCATCGAGGCGCTCGACGCTCCACCGCTGCTGGTCGGTTCCAGCATGGGTGCCTTCGTTTCCGGACTGGTCTCGCTGGACGTGGCCGTGGCCGGCTTGCTGCTGCTGGCCACGCCCAGCGAGATCCCCGGCTATGCGCGCCGCTTCGACCTGCGCGCCGACGTGCCCGCCATGCTGATCCACGGCTGGCGCGACGAGGTCTGCCCGCTGGCCGGCGTGCACGCGTTCGCCGCGCGGCGGCGCCTGCCGCTGCTGGTGCTGGACGACGATCACCGACTGGGCGCAAGCATGGGCATGATCAGCGCCCAGTTCCGGCTGTTGCTCGACCAGCAGGCCGCCGCATGAACACGTCGGCAATGCGCGCGTTCTTCGCCACCTGCCCCAAGGGCATGGAATACCTGCTGCGCGACGAACTGGTCGCCATCGGCGCCAGCGACGTGCGCGAGGCGCTGGCCGGCGCGCACTTTTCCGGCACGCTGGGAACCGCCTACAAGGCCTGCCTGTGGTCGCGCCTGGCCAGCCGCATCCTGCTGCCGCTGGCCGAGTTCGACGCGGCCGACGACGACGCGCTGTACCGCGGCGTGCAGGGCATCGACTGGAGCGAACACCTGGCCGCACATGCCACCTTCGCGGTGGATGCCGGCACCGCGATGAGCAAGCTCAACCACAGCCAGTTCATCGGCCTGCGCACCAAGGACGCCGTGGTCGACCAGTTCCGCCAGCGCGACGGTTCGCGTCCGGACATCGATACCGACGAGCCGGACATCCGCATCAACCTGCGCCTGCGCCGCGATCGCGCCACCGTGTCGCTGGACCTCGCCGGCTCGCCGTTGCACCGCCGCGGCTGGCGCGAGGAGCAGGGCGAGGCGCCGCTGAAGGAAAACCTTGCCGCCGCGATGCTGCTGCGCGGGCGCTGGCCCGAGGTCTACGCGGCCGGCGGTGCCCTGCTTGATCCGATGTGCGGTTCGGGCACCCTGCTGATCGAAGGCGCGCTGATGGCCGCCGACGTGGCGCCGGGCCTGCGCCGCGAATACTTCGGCTTCCTCGGCTGGCAACAACACGACATCGCGCTGTGGCGCGGCCTGCTGGACGAGGCGAAGCAGCGCGCCGAGAACGGCTTGCGCGCGTTGCGCAGCGTGTTCTTCGGCAGCGACGCCGACCCGCGCATGGTGCAGACGGCCAAACGCAACGCCCAGGAAGCGGGCGTGGCGGGCTTCTTCACGCTGGACAAGCAGGACATGACGCGCGCCGCGCCGCCGCCCGGCGTCGAGTACGGCCTGGTGATCACCAATCCGCCGTACGGCGAGCGCCTCGGTGACCGCGCCGAGATGCCGAAGCTTTACCGCGCGCTGGGCGACACCTTGCGCCAGCGTTTCAGCGGCTGGCGCGCCGCCGTGCTGGCCGGCGACGTCGAACTGGGCCGCGCGATGCAACTGCATGCCGAAAAGCGTTACGCGCTGTACAACGGCGCGCTGGAAACCGTGCTGCTGACCTTCGACCTCAAACCGCGCGACGAGCAGCCGCGTGAAGCGAAGCCGTTGTCTCCCGGCGCACAGATGCTGAAGAACCGGCTGGAAAAGAACGTCCGGCACCTGCGCAAGCGACTGGCCCGCGAGGGCATCCACTGCTGGCGCGCCTACGACCAGGACCTGCCCGAGTACGCCGCCGCCATCGACGTCTACGGCGATACGAACGGCGACGACCACCTGCACATCCAGGAGTACCGCGCGCCGGCCGATGTGCCCGCCGACGTGGCCCGCCTGCGCATGCGCGAGATCGCCCGGGTTGCCGGCGAGGTGCTCGGCGTGCCGCGCGAGCGCATCGCGCTGAAGACCCGCGAGCGCGGCAAGGGCGGTTCGAAATACGGCCAGATGGACCAGCGTGGCGAGTTCATCGAGGTGGAAGAGGACGGTCTGAAGCTGCTGGTCAACCTCACCGACTATCTCGATACGGGGTTGTTCCTCGACCACCGCCTGGTGCGCGGCAAGGTGCGCGAACTGGCCCACGGGAAATGCTTCCTCAACCTGTTCGCCTATACCGCCACCGCCAGCGTCCACGCGGCGGCGGGTGGCGCGCTGGAAACCACCAGCGTCGACCTGTCGGCGACCTATCTGGAGTGGGCTTCGCGCAACCTGGCGCTGAACGGGTTCACCGGTGTCGACCACCGGCTGATGCAGTTCGACGCGCTGGAATTCCTGCAGCGCGATCGCGGCCACTACGGACTGATCTTCGTCGACCCGCCAACCTTCTCCAACTCCAAGCGCGCCGAGGATTTCGACGTGCAGCGCGATCACGTGAAGCTGCTGGAAGCCTGCAACGAGCGGTTGACCCGCGACGGCGTGATCGTGTTCTCCAACAATTTCCGCCGCTTCAAGCTGGACCGCGAGGCGCTGGAAACGCACTTCGAGATCGAGGACTGGAGCGCGCCCAGCATCCCGTTCGACTTCGCCCGCCGCGCCGACATCCACGGCTGCTGGCTGTTGCGGCGGCGCAAGGCCGATCCGGGCATCAATCCCTGGGACAGCGCCCGCATCAAAAAGTGAACCCTTCAGTGCACATTAAGGCTGATCCGACGAGCATCTGCCCGTACAACGGAGAACACTCATGACTCGACGTTTCAGTGGTGCAGGCAAGCTGGCGGCCATCGGCCTGGCGGTTGCAGCGGCGGTGGCGATGCCGCTGAGCGCGTCGGCGCACGGGCACGGCCATGGCTACCATGGCGGTGGTTACCACGGTGGCTACCATGGCGGTTATTACGGTCACGGTGGTGGTCACTGGAGCGGTGGTCGCTGGATCGCGGGCGCGATCGTCACCGGCGCCGTGATCGGCCTGGTCGACAACGCCCTGCGCCCCGCGCCGGTGTATTACGACGCGCCGGTCTATCGCGAGCCGCGCACCGTGATCTACCGTGAGGAGCCGGTGGTCACCCGTCGCGTGGTGGAGACGCGCACCGTGGTCTACGACGACCCGTACCAGACGCGCTACATCCGCGACGATGGCTACGGCGACGATTGATCGCACTCATCGCTGAAGCACTTGAACAGGGGCCCGGTCATCCGGGCCCCTGTCGTTTTGCGGGATGCTTCAGTCAGTGGACAGGCAGGGTCATGGGCTGTTCCGCGCCGCTGCCGTGACGCTTCGCGCTGGCGCTGAGCTCGTCGAAGCGTTGCTTGTCGATCCGGCTGACCGACTCGATCGCGCACGGCGGCTGCTGGCGCGAGCGCACGGTCTCGCCCGTCTCGCCGCAGATGCGCCCCCGGTTGTTGACCGCATTGGAGTGGTTGGGGCGGAACATCAGGCCTGGCGGCGCGATGCCCAGTCGCGGGCAGTCGTGACGCAATGCCACCAGGTAGCGCTTCGGACCCGTCCGCACGATCGCCGTGCGCGCATCCACGATGTGCCATTCGTTGATCTGGGTCGTGTCGATGCACTCGCCGGCGGGCAGGGGCGGGTGGGCCGCCTTGTCGGCCGCCTGCGCGGTACCCGCGCCGGTGGCAAGGGCAAGCATCATCAGGGGAAGGATCATTTTCATCGGACGTGCCTCGCTTTCTCGGGATGGTGCGAACCGTGATCCAGCCACGGCAGCTGCATGCCGCGCTGCAGCGGCATGGGGAGAGCAGACGGAGTATCCGCGATACTCTTGTCACAAGAAGTGAACGGTCGATCCGCCATGCTGGGGAATATGCATGTGACCCGAGACTCCATCACCGACTCCCTCTGCTCCGCCGGTACCGGGACGTCGTTCCGGAAGGCCTGCTGATGGCCTCGCGATCGCTGGCGGCGGAAGACATCGGCAGCCGCTTCGGGCGGGTGCGCGGCCACAGCCTGGAACTCTGCGCCCACCTCAGCGCCGAAGACCTGCAACTGCAGTCGATGCCCGATGCCAGTCCAGGCAAATGGCACCTGGCCCACACGACCTGGTTTTTCGAACAGTTCGTGCTGGGCCGCGACCCGGCTTATCGGCCCCGTGATCCGGCGTGGCATTACCTGTTCAATTCCTACTACCAGTCGGTCGGGCCGATGCATGCGCGACCGCAACGCGGGCTGCTGTCGCGCCCCTCGCTGGACGAGGTGCGCGACTACCGTAGGCGCATCGACGACATGGTGGCCGACCTGCTGGCCCGCCACGACGACGCCGAACTGTCCTCGCTGGTCGAGCTGGGCCTGCATCACGAGCAGCAGCACCAGGAACTCCTGCTGACCGACATCAAGCACGCGTTCTGGTGCAATCCGCTGCAGCCGGCGTATCGCGCACCGATCCTCGCCGAGGCTGGCGCGAAGGTCGTGCCGCTGCGCTACATCGATGGCGGCGAGGGCATCGTCGAGATCGGCCATCGTGGCGAGGGTTTCGCCTTCGACAACGAAACCCCGCGCCACCGGACCCTGCTGCAGCCGCATGCGCTGGCCAACCGGCTGGTGACCAATGCCGAGTACCTGGCGTTCGTGCGCGAAGGCGGTTATCGCGAGCCCGGCCTGTGGCTGTCCGAAGGCTGGGCCACGGTGCAGCGCGAGGGCTGGCAGCATCCGATCTACTGGCAGGACGACCTGGCCAGCGAATTCACCCTGGCCGGCGTGCGCGCGATCGATCCGCAGGAGCCGGTCTGCCACCTGAGCTATTTCGAGGCCGAGGCGTTCGCGCGCTGGGCCGGTGCACGACTGCCCACGGAAGCGGAATGGGAGTCGGCCGCGCAGGGCTTGCCGGTGCACGGCAACCTGCAGGACCAGGGGCGCTGCCAGCCGCAGCCAGCCGTGGCTGGCGAGGGTCTGCTGCAGATGTTTGGCGACGTGTGGGAGTGGACCGCCTCGCCCTACATCAGTTACCCGGGCTTTCGCCCGCTGCCCGGTTCACTGGGCGAATACAACGGCAAGTTCATGTGCGGGCAGTGGGTGCTGCGGGGCGGTTCGTGCGCCACGCCGCGCGACCATCTGCGCGCCACCTACCGCAATTTTTTTCCACCACACGCCCGCTGGCAGTTTGCCGGGCTGCGCCTGGGACAGGATCGATGAGCAGCGTACAACCCTGCAGTACCGGCGACGACGATCGCCGCCCGCCACTGAACGACCTGCTGGCGATCGCCCGGCACGGGCTCGGCCTGAAACTCAAGCGCCTGCCTTCGTGGCTGTTCTACGACGAGCGTGGCTCGGCGCTGTTCGAGCGGATCTGCGAGCAGCCCGAGTATTACCTGACCCGCTGCGAAGTCGCCCTGATGGACGAGCATGCCGCCAGCATCGCCGACAGCCTGGGCAGCGAGGTGCGGCTGGTCGAATACGGCAGCGGCAGCGGCTTGAAGACCCGCATGCTGTTGCGCGAGATGCACGACCCGGTGTCGTACGTGCCCGTGGAGATCTCGCCGGCGCCGTTGAACGAGAGCGTGCGCAGGCTCGCCCTGGAGTTCCCGCAGCTGCCGCTGCAGCCGTTGTGCGCGGATTTCAGCAAGCCCTTGCGCCTGCCGATCCCGCCGCGCGCACCGCGCCGGACGGTGCTGTATTTCCCCGGTTCCACCATCGGCAATTTCGAGGCGCGCGACGCGGTGGACCTGTTGCGCAAGATGCGCAACGAGATGGGCGACGCGGGCGGCATCCTGATCGGGGTGGACCTGAAGAAGGACGTTGCGCAGATGGAAGCGGCCTACAACGATCGCGCCGGCGTCACCGCCGAGTTCACGCTGAACATGCTGGCGCGGCTGAACCGGGAGATCGGCAGCGATTTCGATCTTTCCGCCTTTCATCACCACGCGCGCTACAACCCGATGGCCGGCCGCATCGAGACGCATATCGTCAGCAGCCGCGAGCAGCAGGTGAAGATCGGCAGCAGCAAGGTGGGTTTCCGCGCCGACGAAGTGATCCAGGTCGAATACAGCTGCAAGTACTCGCTGGAAGACTTCGCCGCCCTGGCCGAAAAGGCCGGGCTGGCGGTGATGCGCACCTGGCTGGACCCGCAACGGATGTTCAGCGTGCAATACCTGGTGCGCGCCAGCGCCGTGGCGCGCTGAGAGATTGTGATTCTTTCAACCTCGAAGCCCGGCCACGGCGAGGGCATGGATGCCCGAGTTGAGGCAACGCAGGAGCGATTGCCCGATGGCCGGACATGAAGGAGTCACGCTAGAGACTGCTTCATGTGAGCGCGTCCGGGCATGTACCGGACGCGCGATAGAAGAAAACCACAGGAGGTGGTTTTCTTCACAGGCGCTGAGCGGCGACGGGCCGGCGCGACGCCGGCCCTCCAGGGGTCACTTCGCGCCGTACAGCTGCTTCACGTCGGCGGTCAGCGCGGCCTGGCTGTCGGGCCGGGCGTAGAACATGTGGCCGCCGGGGTATTCCTTGACCTGCACGCGCGACGCATCACCCATCGCCGGCATCTGGTCGACGGCCAGCACCGAGACCATGAACGGGCAGGACAGGTCGTCCCAGCCGTGGGCGATCAGCACGCGCAGGCCGGGGTCGTTGGCCACGGCCTGGCGCAGTTCCTTCACCGAACCTTCCTGCGCGTCGTCGTCCTCGTGCCACAGGCGGTTCACTTCGTAGCTGAGCGCGTTGTAGCGACCGTCGACCTTCCAGCCCACGGTCTGCGTGACGAAGTGAACCATCGCCGTGGTGGTGGGCGCGATGATCCCGTTGAGGATCGGGTCGCCGGTCTGCTGACGTGGCGCGTACGGGAACGGGTCCCACGCGGTGACGTTGGAGTCGTAGCGGCTGCCCAGCTTGCCTTCGGCGCGATACACCTCGCGCAGATAGGCCTGGGTTTCCAGGCGGCCACCGGAGCGCCTGACGAACAGCGGGTCCAGCCCGGTCAGGTCGGTGACCTTGCGGATCATCGCTTCGGTGGCGGCCGGGTCGGAACGTCCCTTCATCAGAGTGGTGGCGTACTCGCCACGCGTATAGGCGATCACCGGCGCCATCGTCTCGGCGCTGAGCTTGCCTTCGCGCTCCAGGTGCGCCGCCGCGATCGACGGCAGGGTAGTCATCCACGGCAGCGGCGAGACGGTGTCGTCGCTCCATGCACCCGGGTCGAGATACGGCGAGATCAGCGTCACGCCGCTCATCGCCACGCCCAGCTGGGTCTGCATGTATTCGGTGATGCGCGGGCCGCGGAAACCGCCGTAGCTTTCGCCCACGTAATACTTGCGCGCGTCCATGCGGCCGTTCTTCACCAGCCAGTCGTACATGATCCGCGACAGGTACTTTATGTCGACATCGGTGCCGTAGAACTGCTTCGTCGCCTCCTTGTCGTCGACCAGCGCGCGGCTGTAGCCGGTGCCGATCGGGTCGATGAAGACCAGGTCGGTGAAGCCCAGCCAGGTGCCGGGGTTGTCGTGCAGGGTGGGGCGCTCGGACGGCGAGTCGCCCTCGACGCCGAAGTCCACCTTCTTCGGGCCGATCGCGCCCAGGTTGAGGTAGACCGACGAAGCACCCGGGCCGCCGTTCAGCGCAAACGTCACCGGCCGGTCGTTGCCGGCCATGGTGTAGGCGGTGAACACCACCTCGCCGGTCGTCCTGCCCTTCTCGTCGCGCACCGGCAGCGAGCCGACGGTCACCGTGTACTTGAGCGTGCGGCCGTCGACCGTGGCGGTTTGCGTCACGTGCGCGTCGGCGGGGAACGGCGGTAGCTGGAAGCCATCCTTGCCCGCCGCCTGGGCGCTCGCCGCCGGCTTGTCGCTGTCGGCCGCGGCGGCCGGGGTGGCGAATCCGGGCAACAGCAGGGCGACCATCAGGGCGAACGGCAGGGACTTGCGCACGGGCCTCTCCTCGGGCGTAAAGACCGAAGCCTAAACGCGCGGCGGGTGCGCCGAGTGTGCTGAAAGGCATGGGTGGCCGCAGGCATGGCTCAGCGCGGCATGGCCTGCGGCTGCTCCAGCGCAGCCGGTCGGGCCACGCGTTCCATCCACGCGTCGAAGGCCAGCAGGAAGGACTGCAGCGACTGCAGCGTGGCGGTGTCGGTGAGCCAGCCCCGGGCATCGAAGCGCTCGGCGGCGCGGGCCACGAACAGGCTTGGCGCCGGCATCACCAGTGCGCCGCAGGTGTGCAGCACCTGGCGCAGCGAGGCCTGTGCCAGCCGGGTGCCCCACGGTCCGCTGCTGGCGCCAAGCACGGCGACCGGCTTGCCGGCCAGCACTTCGCCGAGGGGACTCTCGCGCGACAGCCAGTCCAGTGCGTTCTTCAGCACGCCAGGGAGCGCCTGGTTGTACTCGGGCGTGGCGATGAGCAGGCCGTCCGCGGCGGCCACCGCCGCACACAACGCCTGCACGCCGGCCGGACCGGCCGGATCGCGCGACTCCAGGTCTTCGTCGAACAGGGGCACGGCCGCCAGTGCGTCGTGGACGTCCAGCTGCAGGCCCGTTGGTGCCTGCAGTGCGGCCGCGTGCAACAGGCGACGGTTCCAGGAGTGGCGGCGCAGGCTGCCGGCAAGGCAAAGCACGCGACGGGCGGACGTGGGCTGAAAAGTGGTCATCGCAAGTCTCCGGTCAGCTCAGGGTTGGATCAGCAGCAGCGCGGCGCAGGCGACCAGCAAGGCGCCGCCGACGATGTCCACGCCGCGTCGCGCGACCGGCCGGGCCAGCCAGCGCGCCAGCGAGGCGCCGAGCGCGGCCCACAGCCACAGGCACAGCGTGGGGATCAGCACGAACATCGCCACCAGCAGCAGGTAATCGTGCGTTCGCGTGGCCTGCATCGCGGCCAGCACGGTAAGCACCAGCAGCCAGCTTTTCGGGTTGAGGAACTGGAAGCCGACCAGTCCCAGCGCGCCGGCCGGCAAGGGCGAGGAAGTGGTCGTGTCGCCTGGTGGTGACATCCCGGCGATGCACAGCGCAGCACCGAGCCAGGCCAGGTACAGCGTGCCGGCCAGGGCGATCCAGCGTCGCAGCGACGGGAGTGCCGCAAAGACCGCCGCAGCGCCCAGCGCCGTCACCGCCAGCAACAACAGGCCGCCGAGCACGATGCCGGCGATCATCGGCAGCGTGCGGCGCATGCCGGCCGTGCCGGCCGCGCGCAGGATCACCAGGTTGTTCGGGCCGGGCGTGATCGCGGCCACGCACAGCAGGCTGGTAGCAGCGAGCAGTTGCTCCATGGGTCGTTCTCCGCAATGGTCGAGTGTATCCATCGTCCGCCACGAAGCTGGTCTATGACGCGGCATCTATGGTCTAGAATTGCGACCATGAACGAGCTTCCGCTGAATGCCCTGCGCGCGTTCGCCATGGTCTACGCCCATGGCGGCGTGCGCGCCGCCGCGCGCGAGCTGGGCATGGCGCATTCCTCGGTGAGCCGGCACCTGGCCGAACTGGATCGCTGGTTGGGCGTGCCGCTGCTGCGTGCGTCGGCCGGTCGCGGCGCTCTGGTGTTCACCCCGCAGGGCGAGGCGCTGGGGCGTGCCAGCCTGGCCGGCCTGCGCGGCATCGAGCAGGCGGTGGCCGCGTTGCGCGAGACCCGGCCGGCGCATGCGGTGACGCTGTCGACCTCGCCGTCGTTCGCGATCCGCTGGCTGCTGCCGCGCCTGCCCGCGCTGGAAAAGGCGCATCCGAAGATCGAGCTGTCGGTGCAGGTGGAACAACGCCTCGACGCCATGGACGATGGCCGCATCGACCTGGCGATCCGCATGGGTACGGGGCCGTGGCCGGACCTGCATGCCGAGGGATTGATGGACGATGCGCTGTATCCGGTGATGAGCCCGGCGCTGTGGCAGACCTCCGGACGCCCATCGAAGCCGGGGCAACTGGCCGGGCTGCGGCTGCTGCACGACCGCGACCCGCAGGCGTCATGGGAAGCGTGGCGCAGCGTGCACGGTCCGGCCAGGCTCGCGTTGCAGGGCGGCGCCCGCTACACCTCGTCCGACCTGGTGCTGCGCGCGGCAATGCAGGGGCAGGGTGTGGCGCTGGCGCGCCATCGGCTGGCCGCGGACGAGGTCACGAACGGCAGCCTGTTGCGTCCGTGCGGCGAACTCGGCGTGCCGTTGGGAACTTCGTACTGGATCGTGCGACCGCCGGGGAAACCACGCGCGGCGGTGACCGCGGTGATCAACTGGCTGCGCTGGCAGGCCGCGGGCACCGCGGCGCGCTGATCAGCCGCGCGCCAGCGCACCCTCGACGAACTGCTGCAGCTGCGCCGCGTTCAGTGCGCCGGATTGCCGCGCGATCTCGCGGCCTTGCCTGAACATGATCAGGGTGGGAATGCTGCGGATGTTGAAGCGCGCCGCGATCTGCGGTTGCGCCTCGGTATCCAGCTTGGCCAGCCGCAGGCGCGGTTCGAACTTGCCGGCGGCCTGCACGAATACCGGCGCGAAGCCGACGCAAGGCCCGCACCACGGCGCCCAGAAATCCACCAGCACCGGCAGGTCGCCGCGGCCGGCGATCGCGTCGAAGTTCGCCGTGGTCAGTTCCGCCGGATGTCCCTCGAACAGCGCCTGCTTGCAGCGGCCGCAGTTCGGGCGCTCGGCCACGCGGTCGGCCGGCACGCGGTTGAGGGCGCTGCAGTGCGGGCAGGGAATGGCAAGCGGTGTACTCATGGCAAACTCCGATCTCCGGCGCGCGCCGCGCCCATGGGCATCAGATGGCGGCTGGCCAGCGTGAATCCAAGTCGAGTCCACAAGCCCGGAACCTCGCCGCTGCGCATCGGACTGCTTGCGCTGGGCATGCTGTGGACTTTGCCCAACAGCGCGGCGGGACTGTTGCTCGGCTGCATCGCACTGCCGTTCGGCGCGCGGATGCGCTGGCAGCGACGGGAGCGGGCGGTGGTGGTGCGGTGCTGGCCGTGGGGCGCGGGCGGCGCGCTGACGCTGGGCAATGTGATCGTGCACACCGGGCAGCGACTGGATGTGGCGTGCGTCACCTATGCCCATCGCGCCGGCCGATGCGTGGAGCCGGCGATCTCGCTGGCCGACCACGAGCGTGCCCATGTCTATCAATACATGCTGCTGGGGCCGCTGTTCCTTCCGGTGTATCTGTGGTGTGGCGGCATCAGCGCGCGCAATCCGCTGGAGCATGCGGCGGATCGTTACGCCCTCCACGGCCACGGCTGGTGGCCGTGGAGGGCGTAGGCGATTCAGCGTTGCGGCACGCGGCGCGCGTAACGACGCAGGTGATAGACACGGTGCACGTGGGACGCACCGAGCCAACCGCCCAGCGCAGCGGCGAGCAGCGACAGCACGATGCTCAGAAGCAGTACCCACATCGCCATCGCGGCGTAGTGCGTGGCCCTGTCCGCGGCGGCCTTCAGCCGTGCCTGGGCAGCGCTCACTTCGGGTGACAGGCTTTGCACCGCGGCATCGATATCGGCCTGCGGCAGGTCGGTATTGGCGGCCAGCAACGCCCTTGCCGTGTCGGGATGATTCGCCAGCAGCGCAGCGGTCGCCGCGCCGGCGACCCGCGGATCGAGTTTCGGTGCAGGCGGAGCCGCAGGCATCGGCGTCGCGCCGGTCTGCATGTCCGTCGTGGCGGCGGGGGACGCGGGGCTGTCCGCCGTGCGGATCTTCTGCGACAGCCGGGCCTGCAGCAGCACGCTGGCGTCGCTGCCCATGCGCTGCGCATCGTGCAGAAAGCCGACGGAGCGGCTCATGCCGTGCCGATGCATGCCGGCGGTCGCCGCCAGGCTGGCACCGCCACCGATCGCGCCGCCCATGCCCAGCGCCAGCAGCAAGCCGGAGGCGGCAATCGACAGCCCCCAGACGGTGATGCCATGCATCACGCCGGTGGTCTCGTCATCCCTGCCATCAAACCAGCTGGCAAACATGCCGCCGATCAGCAACGACACCACCCAGGTCAGGATCAGCCATGCCGCCGTGCCCATGCCGATGCCTTTCGCGGTGGCCTCGACGTCGTCGGGATCAAATGCGGTGAAACCCATCGCCAGTCCTCCGACATACAGCAGGAAGGCGATGCCAACCGCCACCAGCCAGCCGGCGACGATGGCGCCCCACCGCAGCGACGGCTGCGCAGCTTCCACCACCGTGCTTTCAATTTCCACCTGTGCCATGAAGTTCTCCTGGTAACCGGAACGTGACCGTCGATGTCGGGCGGCGGGCTCAGGTGCAGCCGCGCAGCAGGAACAACACGATCAGTACCGGAATCGGCACGCCGAGCAGCCACAACAGGACCCAGCCGATGCCGCCTTTCTGCTTCTGCCGATCCAGCTGTCGGCGATAGATTTCCATCACGGTTTTCATCGCAACCCTCCGTCATTCATGTCGATGCCGCCGCCGACGCGCGATGCCGGCGTGCTTCGCGCAGGAACGTTGCTACGGCCGCCGTGGTAACGACGTGACGGCGTGTCGGGATTCACCTGACCTGGTTCAGCGGCGTCGACGCATCGTCACGTGGCGCATGCAGGAACGAAAACGGGCGGGAGGCTTTCGTCCTCCCGCCCGCCTGGTTGACCGTCCGGGTGCATGGCCCGGTGAACGTGGTGCGCGTATTTTCTTGAACCGGGGGTTTCGAGCGACTGTTGCCGGGGTGTGTCCGACTCAGGCTGCCGTGCGCGGCACGAAACGCAGACCCACCGAGTTCATGCAGTAGCGCAAGCCGGTGGGGGCGGGGCCATCGTCGAAGACATGGCCGAGGTGGCTGTCGCAGCCCTTGCAGCTGATCGCGGTGCGGGTCATGCCGAACAGGTGGTCGCTGCGCTCGACCACGTTGCGCGCGGCGATCGGCTGCCAGAAGCTGGGCCAGCCGGTGCCCGAATCGAATTCGGTGGCGGCGTCGTACAACGCGGTGCCGCACGCCCTGCAGCGGAACAGGCCGGCCACCGCGGGGCGCTCGTGCTCGCCGCTGAACGCGCGTTCGGTGCCGTCGCGCCGCATGATGTCGTAGGACGCCGGCGGCAGGCGCTGCTGCCATTGGGCGTCGGTCAGCACCAGTCGCGGCATTTCGCGGGGGCCCAGATCGCGGCCGTGATCGTCGAAGATTTCCACCAGCACGTTGCCGGGCTGGCCGACCGGCGTGCTGGCCGCGGCACGCACGCGCGAGGCGAGCAGGCCACCGCCGGCCAGCAGCACGGCGCCACCGCCGAGCGCGGCACGCAGGAAGCGGCGGCGATCCATCGCGAGGGTTTGTTCAAGTCGTGACATGGCAACCTCCGGAACGGTGGGTGGGGAATCAGCCGAAGGTGAAGGCGAATGCCTGCACGCCCGGGTCGAGGAAGGTGATTTCGAACAGCCGCTCGCCACTGCCGCTGGCCTGGCGCACCAGCTGATAAAGACGCTGGCTGTCGACCGTGCCGTTGCCGTCGGCATCGGTATCCATGCCGTGGTCGGCGCCGGGTGCCTTGCCGTCGATGGTGACGCGGAAGCGGATCGGCTTGCCGTCCGCCGCCGGGCCCAGCACCAGATGCAGGTCGCGACCGCGGAAGCGGTAGACGATGGCGCCGCCGGCCTGCTCCAGCCGGGCATTCTCGTCGCGCACCGTCCAACGGCCGTCGAGCGACCACTGGTTGGCCGCCAGCGCGCCTGGCGCGTGATAGTCATGCGCGTCGTCGTGCACGACCCGGCCGCCGACGAAATTGCGGGCGCGGGCGTAGCCGACATAGGTTTCCGGCGAGCGGGTGGGATCGTCCGACGCGGCCGCCTCGACGCCGCGATGGTCGTCGCTGACGTAGCCACCGGGCAGGTTCTTCTGGCCTGCCTCGGTGAGCAGCTGGCGGATCACGTCCTCGCTTTGCCGGTACTCGCCTTCGCCGAAGTGGTGATGGCGGATCTGCCCCTGCGTGTCGATGAAGTAATGCGCGGGCCAGTACTCGTTGTTGAAGCCTTTCCAGATCGCGTAATCGTTGTCCAGCGCGACCGGGTAGTCGACGCCCAGGTCCTGCACCGCCTTGGCCACGTTGGCAGGGTCCTTCTCGAAGGCGAACTCCGGCGCATGCACGCCGATCACCACCAGGCCGTGGTTCTTGTACTTGTCGGCCCAGCCGCGCACGTAGGGCAGCGAGCGGATGCAGTTGATGCAGGAGTAGGTCCAGAAGTCGACCAGCACCACCTTGCCGCGCAACGATTCGGTGCTCAGCGGCGCGCTGTTGAGCCACTGCGTGGCGCCGGCCAGCGACGGCATCGTGCCTTCCACCGGCAGTGGTTCACCGGCCTTCAGCACCGGCTGGGGAGCGGGTGCCGGGCGTACGGCATTGATCAGCTTCTGTTCGATGCCGCCGGTGCTGGCCAGCGACACGCGGGTGAGCAGGCCGGTGTCCAGGCCCAGCGCGATGGCGGCCACGCCGCACAGCACCAGCACGCCCAGCGCCCGGCGCACCCATTCGCCGGCGCCCAGCGAGCGCTTCATCAGGGCGAACACCTTGCCGCCGATCAGCAGCGCCAGGCCCAGCGAGGTCGCCGCGCCGGCCGCGTAGGTGAGCAGCAGCAGGGTGGTCTGCACGCTGGCGCCATTCAGCGCCGCGCCGGTCAGCAGCAGGCCCAGGATCGGCCCCGCGCACGGAGCCCACAGCAAACCGGTGGCCACGCCGAGGCCGGTAGAGCCCCAGATCGAATCGCCGTCGGTGGCGGAACGTTGCGACAGGCGGTTGCCCAGCGCCACGAACGGGCGGGTGATCCATTCGGCCAGATGGGTGGACAGCAGGGTCAGGCCCAGGAAGCCCAGCACCACCAGCGCGATGATCCGGCCGTACTGGTTCGCGTGCACCGCCCAGCCGCCGCCCAGCGCCGCCAGCGTCGCCACGCCGGCGAAGGTGATCGCCATGCCCAGCAGCATCGGGAAGCCGTTGCGCATGAATGGCTTGTCCGATCGGGCGAACACGAACGGCAGCACCGGCAGGATGCACGGGCTGAGGATGGTCAGGACGCCGCCGAGATAGGCGAGGATCAACACGAGCATGGGATGTCATCCGTGGGTGGTTGTCTGGTCTTTCGCCGGGGGACCGTCGCCGGTTACCCGAGGTTTACGAGGTAACCCGGGCGGCGGATGCGGCGAAAGAGGGTGAGGGTCCCACGATGGA
This sequence comes from Rhodanobacter sp. IGA1.0, assembly GCF_040208325.1. Classification (NCBI taxonomy): domain Bacteria; kingdom Pseudomonadati; phylum Pseudomonadota; class Gammaproteobacteria; order Lysobacterales; family Rhodanobacteraceae; genus Rhodanobacter; species Rhodanobacter sp. IGA1.0. Next base: position 2,495,920 of record NZ_CP157948.1, on the reverse strand, counting down.
ACACGCATGTCGCAAGCCTTGACTGCCAACGGCCTGTTGGGCCTAGATAGCGGACTTTGTTTGCGGACGGGTCCCCGCCGGATCGTGCCAGTCGACTTTACCGAAGCCCGCGACAGCGATTCGCCCGACCAGCGTCGGGCGGCCTGGATGGCGGCTGCCCAGGCCGGCGACCGGCGTGCCTACGAGAAGCTGCTGGCCGACTCGGTGGCATTGATCCGCGCCGCCGCGCGGCGCCAGGGCGTGGCGCCGGACCATCTGGATGACGTGGTGCAGGAAACCCTGATCACCGTGCATCGGGTGCGCCATACCTACGACCCGGCGCGCTCGTACGACGCCTGGCTGACCGCGATCGCCAGTCGCCGCGCGATCGACGCCCTGCGCAGCCGCGGTCGGCGCGACAGTCGCGAGGTGCACGACGAGTACGCCTTCGACAGCCATGCCGACGAAGGCGATGCCAGCTCCGCCACCGAGAGCGACGAGCGCGCGCAGCGCCTGCGCGACGCGATCGCCGAGTTGCCGCCGGGCCAGCGCGAGGCCATCGAGCAACTGGGCCTGCGCGAACGCTCGCTCAGCGAGGCGGCCGAGCTGACCGGGCGCAACACCGGCGCGCTGAAAGTGAACCTGCATCGCGCGCTGAAGGCGTTGCGCGAACGTTTCCACGGAGAACCCTGAGGCCATGTCCGAGCTGCGACCGCATGAGGCACTGATCGACCGGCTCGGCACCGAGCTGGTGCCGGTGCGGCGCCTGCTGCCGCCATGGCTGCGCACGGCGGGGTGGCTGCTGACGGTGGTGGCGATCGCGGCGTTGCTGGTGATGCATTACGGCATCCAGCCGATGCGCCTGCGCTGGGCGGCAACCCCCGACCTGGCGTGGGCCGGCCTTGGCGCGGTGGCGACGGCGATCAGTGGCGCGTGGGCGGCGTTCACGCTGGGCGTGCCGGGGCGCAGCCGCGCCTGGGCATGGCTGCCGCTGCCCGCGGCGGCGTTGTGGATCGGCGCCAGCGGACTGGGTTGCCTGCGCACGTGGATCGCGCCGGGTACCGAGGTGGCCGGCCTGCATCAGTCGGCCGACTGCCTGCTGTTCATCATCAGCTTCTCGGTGCCACTGTCGGCGTTGCTGGTGATCCTGTTGCGCCGCGCCTGTCCGCTGCGACCGGTGCGCACCGCGGTGCTGATCGGCCTGGCCAGCGCGGCCGCCTCGGCCAGCCTGCTGGAGATCTGCCACGCCTACGATTCGGCCGCCACCGACCTGCTGACCCACGCGGCGGCGGTGGCCTTCGTGGTGGCCGTCAATGCGGCGATGGGCGGACGCCTGTTGTCGAAGGCGTAGGGATTCCGTTCAATCCCGGAAGTTGTCGAACTGCAGCGGCAGTTCCACGTCCGCCTTGCGCAGCACGGCCATCGCTTCCTGCAGGTCGTCGCGCTTCTTGCCGCTGACGCGCAGCTTGTCGCCGTTGATCTGCGCCTCGACCTTGAGCTTGGCCGCCTTCAGCGCGGCCACCAGCTTCTTTGCCACCGGTTGCTCGATGCCCTGCTTGACGGTGATCTTCTGCCGCGCACCGCCCAGGTTCACTTCCGGCTCGCCCATGTCCAGCGCGCGGATGTCGATCTTCCGGGCGGCCAGGCGACCGCGCAGGATGTCCAGCATCTGCTGCAGCTGGAAGTCGCTGGGCGCGCTCTGGGTGATCACCGAATCGTCCAGCACGTACTTCGCGTCCACGCCCTTGAAGTCGAAGCGGGTGCCCAGCTCGCGGTTGGCCTGGTCGATCGCATTGGTCAGTTCGTGCTTGTCGACTTCGGAGATCACGTCAAAGGAAGGCATGGCGGTGGCTCGCTGGGGAACAGGCCCGGAAGTGTAAGCGATGCGACTGGGCGATAATGCGCGACCAGCAGCGGGCGGGAACCCTTATTCGTGAAAGTGGACGTGTTGATCATCGGCGCCGGCGCCGCCGGCCTGATGTGCGCGATCGCCGCGGGGCAGCGCGGGCGGCGCGTGCTGGTGGTCGACCATGCCAACAAGGTCGGCAAGAAGATCCTGATGTCCGGCGGCGGGCGCTGCAATTTCACCAACATGGGCACCACGCCGGCCAACTACCTGTCCGCCAATCCGCACTTCGCCAAGTCGGCGCTGGCGCGTTACACGCCGTGGGATTTCATCGCGCTGGTCGAGAAGCACCGCATCGCGTACCACGAGAAGGAGCTGGGCCAGCTGTTCTGCGACGATTCGTCGAAACAGATCGTGCGCATGCTGCTGGACGAATGCGCTGCCGCCGGCGTCACGGTGGAGGCAAGCTGCGGCGTGCAGCGCGTGCGCAGGACACCGGAAGGTTTCAGCGTGCACACCGCGCGCGGCGAGGTGCATGCCGAATCGCTGGTGGTGGCCTCCGGCGGCCTGTCGATTCCCAGCATGGGCGCCAGCGGCTTCGGCTACGAACTGGCGCGACAGTTCGGCCATCAGGTCTTGCCCGTGCGCGCCGGCCTGGTGCCGCTGACCTTGAGCGGCAAGCATCAGGAGCATTACCAGGACCTGGCCGGCGTGGCCTTGCCGGTGGTGGAAAGCCGCGTGGGCAGGCAGAGTTTCCGTGCCGGCCTGCTGTTCACCCATCGCGGGATCAGCGGGCCGGCGATCCTGCAGATTTCTTCCTACTGGCAACCCGGCGACGACCTGCGCATCGACCTGCTGCCGGACAACGACGTCGGCGCGCACCTGGTCGAACAGCGCGCGGCGCGACCGCTGGCCGAGTTGAAGACGGTGCTGGGCGAGATGCTGCCGAAACGGCTGGCGCAACGGCTGTGCGAGCAGTGGTTTGAGAATCGGCCGATGCGCCAGTACCGCGACGCCGAGCTGGTGCAGGTTGGCGCGCAGCTCAATGCGTGGCCGATCACCGCCAGCGGCACCGAGGGCTATCGCACCGCCGAGGTCACCCTGGGCGGCGTCGACACCGACGGCATCTCCTCCAGCACCATGCAGTCGAAGTTGGCGCCGGGGCTGTACTTCATCGGCGAGGTGGTCGACGTCACCGGCTGGCTGGGCGGCTACAACTTCCAGTGGGCGTGGGCTTCGGGCCAGGCGGCGGGCGCCGTGGCCTAGGGTCCTGATCCGCTCGGCACAAGTCACTTGACGCCCCCGGTCCGCGGCCGCAGCATCGCCGGACAGGATCTCCCGGCGCGGTTCGCTGGATGCCCGGGAACGCAGGCTCTTCATCCAAAGGAAGCAGGCCATGGCCACGGTGGAAAACGGCAAGCTGATCGACCCGGAAGTCGAAGTGAAGCTCTACACGTCGATCGAGCACGGCGCACTGACGTCGGTCGCCTCGATCGTGCTGCACCGTACCGATTCCTCGTCGGCCACCGGCACCCTGAGCGCCTACGAAGGCGGCAAGACCACCGGCGCGCATTTCCTGATCGACAAGCTGGGCAAGATCTACCAGACCGCCCGCGTCGACCAGGTCTGCTGGCACGTGGGCATCCTGGTGGCGCGCTGCCAGGCGGAAAGCAATTGCGATCCGCAGGAGCTGAAGACGATCACCGCGCTGCTCCACGAGAAAGGCCTGTCGTTCAGCACGCGGGCGAAGAACCTCTCGCGCCATGAAGTGGCCAAGACCTACCCGCAGCGGTATCCGGCCAACAGCGACTCGCTGGGCATCGAGGTGGTGGGTAAGTATGTGGCAGCTGACAAGGCATTCGAGCTGCCGACGCCGGAGCAGCTGAAATCGGTGAAGTACCTGGTGGACATCCTGGTCGCCCAGTTCAAGCTCAACCTGCTCAGCGACGTCTACGCCCACGGCGCGATCGCCCGCAAGGAAGTCTCCGAGGGCGCCCAACTGCTGCAGTCGCTGCTGACCGGAGCCAAGCCATGAGCGTGTTGCGGACGGTCGTGGTGGCGTCGCTGCTGGGCATCGCCCTGATCGCCTGCGCGCCGGTGCACCATGACGATGCGGTCGAGGTGGTTTCGCTGGCGCGGCAGATCGACACGTCGCGGCCCGACCATGACATGTGCAGCTCGCTGTCCCTCACCCGCGCCGACGTGGCGACCTATTTTCGGCTGGCCGACGAAGTCGATGGCGAAACCTTCCACGACGAGGCGATGATCCTGCCGTGCAGCTACAGCGGTTCGATCAAAATGTCGGGGCAGTTGCGGCAGTGGCAGATCTTCGCCGGCGGCGCGGCCTACCTGTCCGACAGCCACGGACTGAACAAGCGCTACCTGTGCCGGCAACGCTGCCTGGACGCGCTGCCCGGCCTGCAGTAGCCCGCCGCGCGCGACGATCCGCGGCGTTTCGCGATACCTGAACGCGACGCGTGCTTGACTGCGCGCTGGTTCATGTCGAGGAAGGTTTCATGAAAGTCGGATTCATCGGTCTCGGTGCCATGGGCAGCGCGATGGCCAGCAACCTGATTGCCGCGGGGCACAGCGTCACGGTGTGGAATCGCTCCGGGGCGGCGTGCGCGCCGCTGGCCTCACTGGGCGCCAAGGTGGCCAGCACGCCCGATCGCGCCGCCCAGGGCGACGTTCTCTGCAGCATGCTGGCCAACGACCAGGCCGTGCGCGAGGTATTCCTGGAACACGCCCTGCTCGATGCCATGGATCGGGGCATGGTGCATGTGAACCACGCCACCATCTCGGTGGCGCTGGCGCAGGAACTGGCGCAGGCCCACGAAGAACGCGGGCTGGCCTACGTGGCTGCGCCGGTGTTCGGCCGGCCGGACATGGCAGCGGCGGCAAAGCTCAACATTCTCGCGGCGGGTGCTCCCGCGGCGATCGAGAAGGTGCAGCCGCTGCTGCAGGCGATGGGCAGCAGGGTGTGGCCGATGGGCGGTGCGCCGGAGCGTGCGAACGTGGCGAAGATCGCGGGCAACTTCATGCTCGCCAGCGCCATCGAAAGCATGGCCGAGGCCACCGCGCTGACTCGTGCCTACGGCGTGGGTGCGGCGGACTTCCTCGAGGTGATGACGAACACGCTGTTCGCTGCGCCCGCGTATCAGGGCTACGGGCGACTGATTGCCGAGCAGCGCTTCAAGCCGGCCGGGTTCACCCTGCCGCTGGGCTACAAGGACGTGGGGCTGGCGCTGGCGGCGGGTGATGCGGCGCGGGTGCCGCTGCCGTTTGCCGGCGTGTTGCGCGACAGCCTGCTGGAAGCACTGGCCGCCGGCGACGAGGAACTCGACTGGTCGGCACTGGCTCTGGTGGCGGCACGCCGCGCCCATCTGGACGAGCGCTGAGAACGCTGCGGCGCTAGGAGAGCGCGGTGTCCCAGTGCAGGTCGCCGTCGACCACGGTACGGCTGCAGCCGCCCACCCAGATCGCCTCGGCGTCGATGTGCACGACCAGGCGCGCATCGTGGCCGATCTCGCGGCCCTGGCTGACTTCGTAGCCGCGAGCCAGCAGTCCGTGCGGTTCGGCGTGGGCGAGGTAGGCGGCGATCAGGCCGTTGGCCGCGCCGGAAGCGGGATCCTCGACGATGCCCACGCCGGCCGGGAAGGCGCGCACCACCAGTTGCCGTCCGCTGTCGGCGCGAGCGAATGCGCACAAGCCCATGCTGTCGCTCGCCTGGGCCAGCGCCAGGATCGAGGCGTGTTCCGGTTGCCATCCACGCAAGCTGGCCTCATCGGCGACTTCGGCCAGCCACCAGCGCCGGCCACCGTCGACCAGGGCGGGCGGCAGCAGGCCGGTACGGATGCCGGCCAGCGCCGCTGGCAGCAGGGGATGCGCATCCAGTCCGGTGGACAGCACGCGCTCGCCGGGCGATTGCAGCAGCAGCTCGCGTGTTTCGCCGTGGCCCACGATGCGGATCGGCAACACGCCGGCGCCGCATTCCTGCCACAGCATCCCGTCGCGTGGCTCGGCCAGGCCGCAGGCCAGCGCGGCATGGGCGCTGCCGATGCTGGGATGGCCGGCGAACGGGATTTCCTTGTGCGGCGTGAAAATGCGCACGCGATAGCTGGCCTTCGGATCGGTCGGCGGCAGCAGGAAGGTCGTCTCGACCAGGGCGGTCCAGCGGGCGAAGCGCTGCATCGCCGCGCTGCTCCAGGTGTCCGCCCCGATCACCACGCCCAGATGATTGCCACCGCCAGCGGTGGCCGCAAAGACGTCCAGGTGCAGATAGCGTAGCGGGCTCATGGCATTCATCAGGTCGGTTCACCGGGCGCCAGGCGCCGCGTAAAGCGCCGAATGATAGCGGGCGGGCGCGCCCGGCGGCAGTAACGATTCGTCATGTCGGTGCAGGCGCGGCGCATATGGGCCACGGCGGGGCGGGAGCTTTCCGCGAGCCGCGCATCGAGTCGACAAGCCATGGCGCTGGCCCCAAGATGCGTGTTTTTGCTGCCCGACGCGGAACCGTCCATGCTGATCACCTTGCTCATCATCGCCATCACCTGCATCGTCTCGTTCATGGCGTTCAACAACAGTCGCCTGATGAACGACCTGATCCTGTGGCCGCCGGCAATCACCCGTCAGCGCGAATACCACCGCCTGGTGACCTATGGCGTGGTGCATGCGGATGCCATGCATCTGCTGTTCAACATGGTCACGCTGTTCTTTTTCGGCCGGGCCATGGAGAGTTTCTTCGCCGCGCGCCTGGGCACGCTGGGGTTTGCGCTGTTCTACATCGGTGGCCTGGTGGTCTCGATCCTGCCGACCTATCTGAAGAACCGGGCCAATCCGAACTATCGCAGCCTGGGCGCTTCCGGTGCGGTGTCGGCGGTGCTGTTCTCCTTCGTCCTGCTGGCGCCGTGGTCGCGCATCATCGTGCTGGTGATCCCGATGCCCGCGATCGTCTACGCCGTGCTCTACACCGGCTATTCGATCTACATGGACCGGAGCGGGCAGGGCAACGTCAACCACAGCGCGCACCTGTGGGGTGCGGCTTATGGCGTGTTGTTCACCTTGCTGGTCGACCCTCGCGTACTGGGACATTTCCTCAACGCGCTGATGCAACCGACCTTCCGATGATGAACGGTTTCCGCATTGCGAAATGCCCGGCGCGGCCGAGGCGTGCATACTGGCACGCACTACGTCATCGATCACCGCAGGAGAACTGACGCATGGCCACGTCCAGAAAGTTGGTTGCCAAGAAGTCCGCAGCAGGGAAGACGGCTTCCCGCAAACCTGCCGCATCCACCAAGGCAGCTCCACGCAAGGCGGCCGCCCGCAAGGTCGCGGCGCAGAAGACTCCGGGCAAGAAGACGGGCGTCACCAAGAAGGCCGTCGCGAAGAAGACACTTGCCGGGAAGTCGGCGGTCAGGAAGCCGGTCACGAAGAAGGCTCCGGCCGCGAAGAAGGCGGCGGTGAAGAAACCCGCAGCCAGGAAGGTGGCCGCGAAGAAGCCCGTGGCGAAAAAGGCGCCGGCCAAAAAATCTGCGGTGAAGAAGGCCCCGGTGAGAAAGGTCGCGGTGAAGAAGGCGGCTTCCAAGAGGCCCGTCGCGAAGAAGGCGACCGCCCGCAAGCCGGCGAGCGCGAAGTCCGTGACCAGGAAGCCGGTCACGCAGAAACCTGCCGCGAAGAAAGCTGTGGCGAAGAAGCCGCTCGCGAAGAAGCCCGCGGCCGTGTCTGCCGTTCGGAAGGCCACGCCGCGGAAGCCGGCTGCCACCCGCAAGCCGCCGATGGAAGCGCCGATCGAGCACATCAGCCAGGAAGATGCCGTGGCGAAGATCCAGGCCTTGCTGGAGGCAAAGAACGAGCGGGTGCGCCAGGGGCCGACCTGGCCGGACGCCAATCCGGCCCAGCCGGGAGGCGGTCATGCCGACCTGCACCCTTCGGCGACCGGCGAGATCGAGGGTTCCGATGGCCGCGTGCTGGCACCGCAACGTGGCGAGCAGGCCAAGCGCAGCAAGCGCTGAGCCGCACCTGCCGGGTCGGGTGGGTTCATGGCCGGCGCGCGGTGACGGACATGGCCGGCGGTTGAACGCCGGTTCTCCGCACAACCGGCTTTTAGCGCCCGTTCAAGCGGTCGGCCGCAGTCTGGCGATGCATCCACAGCGGGGACAGGTCATGAAACGCGTTCTATCCGGTCTGCTGATGGTGGTCGCTGCGGCGACACTGTCGGGCTGCTACTACGATCCGGGCTACAGCTACGTGCGTGGTTCGGGTGACGCCGGCGATGCCTACTATGGCGAGGGCGGCACCACCTACGTGGCGCCGTCCTACTACGGTGGCTACTACGGCAACGGCTATTACGGCGGCGGGTACTACGGCTGCTGTTACTCCCCGGGTGTCAGCGTTGGCGTGGGCAGCGTCTGGTACGGCGGTTCGCGCTACCGGCATGACGACTACCGTGGACGTCGCGACTACGATCGTCACGCCGGGCATTGGCAAGGCCGTTCCGATGGCGGTCACCGGGGCGACGGCGGCAGGGGGTACCACGGCGGTGATCGCCGGGGTTCCCAGGGTTCCGGTTGGCGTGGCTCCGACTCGCACGACTCCGGACAGCGTTCGCATGGCAGCGGCGGAGGCGGGCGTGGCGGCAGCCACGGCCATCGTGACCGTGGCAATGATCGCCACTGACGCCCGGTACTAGCGGCAGGGAATGCGCCCTGCCGTTCCTGCATGCGGGCTGTTGCCGAGGCTCATCGCAGTCATTGCGGTGAGCCTCCTGTCGTGTGGCTGCAACAGTCTTCGCTACTACGCGCAGGCCGCACACGGGCAAGGCAGCCTGGTTTTCCATCGGCGTGCGCTGGACAAGGTGATCGCTGATCCCGCCACACCCGCGCTCCTGGCCACGCGGCTGCGCCTGGCGCAGCAGGCGCGGGCGTTCGCCAGCGAGCAACTCGCGTTGCCCGGCAATCGCAGCTACGCCACCTATGTTTCGCTGGATCGACCGTACGTGGTGTGGAACGTGTTTGCCACGCCGCCCTACTCGGTGCAGGCGGTGCCGCAATGTTTCCCGATCGCCGGCTGTGTCGCCTACCGGGGCTGGTTCAGCGAGGCGGCGGCGCAGAAGGATGCGGCCCGGTTGCGTGCCCGCGGCGACGATGTGTGGGTCGGTGGCGTGCCGGCCTATTCGACCCTGGGCTGGTTCGACGATCCGATCCTGTCGAGCATGCTGCGCTGGGACGACGACGAACTGGATGGCACGATCTTCCATGAGCTGGCGCACCAGTTGGTCTACGTGAAGGGCGACACGACCTTCAACGAATCGTTCGCCAGCTTCGTGCAGCAGGAAGGCCTGCGCCAGTGGCGCCGATCGCGCGGACTGCCGGCCGCGGATGGCGGGCGCCAGGCGATGGACGACGGCTTTACCCGACTGGTGCTCGACCTGCGCAACCGGCTGAAAAACGTCTATGCGAGTGGTGCCGACCAGGTGACGATGGAGGCGGGCAAGCGGCGCGAGCTGGCGGCGTTCCGTGTCCGCTATGCACAGTGGCGCGACAGCCAATGGCCGGGCGAGCACCGATATGACGCCTGGGTGGCCGCGCCAATCAACAACGCCCGCCTGCTTCCGTTCGGCCTGTACGGGCAATGGATGCCCGCGTTTGCCGCGCTGTTCGCGCGATCGGAGCGCAGCTGGCCCGCCTTCTACGCCGACGTCCGGCAGTTGGCGCACAAGCCGAAGAGCGAACGCGACGAGACGCTGCGCCATCTGTGCAACGGTGCGTGTTCCGGGGCAGACTGAAGCCCCCATCGCCGGAGTGTCGCCATGGTCAATGCCGAAAAGCGGGAGCTGATCCAGCGCTACGTTGACGCCTACAATCGTTTCGATGTGGACGGCATGCTGGCCATGCTGACCCCGGACGTCCTGTTCGAGAACATGGCGGACGGCCAGCTCAACGTCGCCACGCAGGGCACGACCGAGTTCCGGCAGCTGGCCGAGCAGGGTGCAGCGCTGTTCGCCGAGCGCAGGCAGACGATCACCGCCTGGGAGTTTCGGCCAGCCTCCGTGCTGGTGACGATCGCCTGGCGCGGCGTATTCGCCGCGGACGTGCCCGACGGTCCGCGCGCAGGTGCCGAGCTGACGCTGCAGGGCGAGTCGGAATTCGAGTTCGCCGGTGGGCGGATCAGCCGGATCGTCGATCGCAGCTGAGTCGCACGGCGGTCACGGCGTGGATTTGCGTCCGGCCATGTGCCGCAGGTAGGCCAGCACGGCATCCAGGTCTGCATCGGAGACCGCGCTGCGGTCGAAGCCGGGCATCTTCGCCTGTGGCCACCGCCTGAGCGACTGCGGATCGCGGATGAAGGCGCGCAGCAGGTCGGCGCGCAGGTATTCGGTGGGATTGTGCGGCAAGTTCAGATCCGGGCCGAGTTTCGCGTCGCCCTGGCCGTTGAGCGTATGGCAGGCCAGGCAGGTGCGCTGGAACACCACGAAGCCCTGTCGCACCTGGCTGTCGGGGGGCAGCGACGGGTCGGGCTGCAGGGCCGGGAAGCGCGCGGCGACCCCGGCCAGCTTGCGGATGGCGGCCAACTGGTACGGCCACTGTTCCGGGCCGACATGCGCGGCCTGTGGCCGGGTCCAGACCACGTAGAACGGCCCTGCGCTGCCCTTGCCGCGGGGTAGGCGGGGCCACGGCTGCGCCGGGTCCTCGATCGCCAGCCAGGCCGTGCTCCCTTTTCCGTTCAGCAACAGGGCGGCGGGGACTTCGGCGGCAAAGCCGTCACTGGCCACGAACTGCAGGTGGTCGCCGGCATCGAGCCCTTGCAGCAGGTCATTCAGTGGCAGCGCGCGGTAGCGCATCGGCCGGCCGAAGGCCACGTCCTCGGGCACGCTGATCGTGCGCACGTCGCCGCGCTTCAGCAGTGCTTCGCTTTGCCAGGTGGTCGGGCCGTGGCCGAGATCGATCTTCAGCTCGGCGGCCGTGGCCGGCAGCAACAGGCTCAGGGCGAACAGGCCGGTGATCAGCAGTTTCATGGTGGACTCCGACGGGAAGCGACGATCGTAGACCACAAGGGATGCCACGTGGCGCCGGCCCGCGGTTCGGGGCAGCCTGTCGCCCAGCTGAACGCATCCCGTCATGCACATTGAACTCACGTGGCCTTGTCCACACTAAGCCCGTGTATCGCCGTGAGGGCGACAAAAAGTGAGGCGGTTCATCGCATCACTGAGGGGTCGGCATTTCCTCCCCTGGATGCCACCTGACAAACCCCATCAGTCCTCCCCTGGCTGATGGGGTTTTTTTTGCGCGCGGCCCGGCGCCGTCGCGTGGGCGCCGGCGCGGCATGGATAATGGATCACTCCCGTTTGCCGCTGGGCTCCTGATGATCATCGAATCGCTGCTTGATACCGACCTGTACAAGTTTTCCATGATGCAGGTGGTCTTGCACCAGTACCCCGCGGCCCAGGTCGAGTACCGCTTCAAGTGCCGCACGCCAGGCATCGACCTGGTGCCGTACATCGACGAGATCCGCGGCGAACTGAAGGCGTTGTGCCAGCTTCGCTTCACGCCGGACGAACTCGACTACCTGCGTACCTGGCGTTTCATCAAGAGCGACTTCGTCGATTTCCTGGGGCTGTTCCAGCTCAACGAGAAGTACGTGGACATCGCACCGGCTGCCGCGGGCAACGGCGAGATCGAGATCCGCATCCGCGGGCCGTGGCTGCACACCATCCTGTTCGAGGTGCCGCTGCTGGCGATCGTCAACGAGGTGTACTTCCGCAACACCAGCGCCGGCCTCGACCTCGGCGAGGGGCGCCGCCGCCTGCAGGCGAAGATCGCCCTGCTGCGCGACACGCCGGATTACGGCGGTTGCAAGATCGCCGACTACGGCACGCGCCGGCGCTACTCGCGGAGGTGGCAGGAAGAAGTGGTGACGACACTGCGCGACGGACTCGGCGCCCAGCTGGCCGGCACCAGCAACGTATGGCTGGCGCGCAAGCTCGACCTGACGCCGCTGGGCACGCTGGCCCACGAATATCTGCAGGCGCACCAGGCATTGGGTCCGCGCCTGCGCGATTCGCAGGTGGCGGCGCTGGAGGCGTGGGCGAAGGAGTACCGGGGCGACCTCGGCATTGCGCTGTCGGACGTGTACGGGCTGGACGCGTTCCTGCGCGACTTCGACATGTACTTCTGCAAGCTGTTCGACGGCACCCGCCACGATTCCGGTGACCCGTTCGCCTGGGGCGACAAGGTGCTGGCGCACTACTGCGCGAACCGGGTCGACCCCCGCGGCAAGGTGCTGGTGTTCAGCGACGGGCTGGACATCCCCAAGGTGATGCAGCTGTACGAGCACTTCCGCGGCCGCTGCCTGCTGGCGTTCGGCGTGGGCACCAACCTCACCAACGACGTGGGCCCGGTGCCGCTGAACATCGTGATCAAGATGATCCGCTGCAACGGCCAGCCGGTGGCCAAACTCAGCGACTCGCCCGGCAAGAACATGTGCGAGGACGAGAAGTACGTGGCGTACCTGCGGCAGGTGTTCGACATCCCCGCATCGCAGGGATGAGGCGACTTGCTCCTTCCTGCTTGCAGGGGTGGAGGTTGCTCGGGCGGGCGTGGAAGGTCAGGAGCACCCCACCCCAATCCTCCCCTGCGACCGAAGGAAGTCCCTTTGGGGCAAGCAGGGAGGGAGTGCCAAGGTCAGAACGCCGGCAGCACGGCGCCGTGGTACTGCTGTTCGATGAATGCCCTGATCTCGGGACTGGTCAGCGCCTTCGCCAGTTTCTGCACGCGCGGGTCGTTCCGGTTGTCGGGGCGGCCGACCAGGTAGTTCACGTAGGGTGAGTCCTTGTCCTCGATCAGCAGGGCGTCCTTCGTGGGGTTCAGGCCGGCGGCCAGCGCGTAGTTGGTGTTGATCAGGGCCAGGTCCACTTCGTCCAGCGTGCGCGGCAGCATCGCCGCCTCCAGCTCGCGGAACTTCAGATGCTTCGGATTCGCGGTGACGTCCTTCAGCGTGGACATCTCGTTGCCCGGGTCCTTCAGCGTGATCAGGCCGTGTTTAGCCAGCAACAGCAGCGCGCGGCTGTTGTTGCTGGGGTCGTTCGGCAGGGTGACGCTGGCGCCGTCGGGCAACCGGTCGATGCTCGTGTACTTGTGCGAGTAAGCACCGAACGGCTCGATGTGCACACCGGTGACGATCACCAGGTCGGTGCCGCGTTCGCGGTTGAACGCATCCAGGTACGGCCTGGTCTGGAAGTAGTTCAGGTCGATGTTTTTCTCGGCCACTTGGGTGTTCGGCTGCACGTAGTCGGCGAATACCCTGATCTGCAGGTCCACGCCCTGTTTCGCCAGCAGCGGTTTTACCTGCTTGAGGATCTCGGCATGGGGAACCGCGGTAGCGGCCACGGTGAGGACGTGATCGTCCTGTTCCGGCGCCGAGCAGGCCGTCAGCGAGAGCAGGATCAGGGTCGTGGCGAGGAAGGCGTGCAGCAGTTTCATGGCGGAAGTTCACTTGTGCAATGCACAATAATAGACGTCTATACCGCCAAACACAAATCGTGCGATGGCGCCGACGAGGACGCGTCAGACCTTGGGTCGGGAGCAGTAGCCAGCCAGCAGGAGCAGGGCCAGGGTGGCGGCGAGGGCGGCGAGCAGCAGTTCCAAGGCGGCGATTCCGATGAGCGGCCCACGAAGGTAGGCCGCCCATGGCGCCAGGCACAAATGATCAAGTCAGCGTTGCTTATAACGCAGCACGATGCGGTCGCCGATCATCTGCAGCACCTGCACCAGCACGATCAGCAGCACCACGGTGACCAGCATGTAGTCCGACTTGTAGCTGAGGTAGCCGTAGCGGTACGCCAGGTCGCCAAGTCCGCCCGAGCCGATCGCGCCGCCCATCGCGGTGTAGCCGACCAGGGCGATCGCGGTGACCGTGATGCCGGCGAACAGGCCGCCGCGTGCCTCGGGCAGCAGCACATGGCGCACGATCTGCCACAGGCTGGCGCCCATCGCCTGGCTGGCCTCGATCACGCCCTGCTGCACTTCGCGCAGCGCGGTCTCCACCAGCCGCGCGAAGAACGGCGCCGCGCCGATCACCAGTGGCGGAATCGCGCCGCGGATGCCCAGCTTGGTGCCGACCAGGGCGTAGGTGACCGGCATCAGCACGATCATCAGGATGATGAACGGCACCGAGCGCAGGACGTTCACCAGCAGCGAGGTCACCGCGTAGAGCTTCGGCATCGGCCGCAGCTGGCCCTTGCCGGTGAGGTACAGCAGCACGCCCAGCGGCAGGCCGATCAGCACGGTGAGCGCCAGCGAGCCGCCCAGCATCAGCAAGGTGTCGATGCAGGCGCGGCCGATCTCGCCCCAGTCGTCGATGTTGGGGAAAAGTTTCTGCAGCGGATTCATCGTGGCAGCTCCTCGATCTCGATGCCGGCCTCGCGCAGCGCGGCCAGTGCGATTTGCACCTGTTCGCCCTGCATCGCCAGGGTGAGCTGGCCGTAGGGCAGATCCTTGATGCGGTCGATGCGCCCGGCCAGGATGTTGAATTCCACGTCGGTTTCCCGCGCCACCCGGCTCAGCGACGGGGTCAGCGTGGCGTCGCCGCGGAAGCTCAGGCGCACGATGTGGCCGGGCACCTGCGCGAAGGGCGTGTGTTCGCTGGCCGCTTCCTCGGGCAGGGCCTCGTTGACGAAGCGCCGGGTCGTGGGGTGCTGCGGGTGCAGGAACACGTCGGCCACCGGGCCGTGTTCGACGATCACGCCGGCGTCGAGCACCGCCACGCGATCGCACACGCGGCGCACCACGTCCATCTCGTGGGTGATCAGCACGATGGTGAGTTTCAGCTCGCGGTTGATCTCGGCCAGCAGTTCGAGCACCGAGGCGGTGGTCTGCGGATCGAGCGCACTGGTGGCTTCGTCGCAGAGCAGAATGGACGGCCGGTTGGCCAGCGCGCGGGCGATGCCCACGCGCTGCTTCTGGCCGCCGGAAAGCTGTGACGGGTATTTGTCCGCGTGGTCGCTGAGGCCCACCCGTGCCAGCAGTTCGCCCACGCGGGCCTGCAATGCGGCCGCGTCGCGTTCTCCGGCCAGTCGCAGCGGGAACGCCACGTTGTCCGCCACCGTCTGCGAGGCGAGCAGGTTGAAGTGCTGGAAGATCATGCCGATCCGCCGTCGCTGCGCGCGTAGGGCCGGCTCGGCCAGCGCGGTCATCTCGGTGTCGTTCACGAAGATGCGCCCGCCGCTGGGTCGTTCGAGCAGGTTGATCAGCCGTATAAGCGTCGATTTGCCGGCGCCCGAAAGGCCGATGATGCCGAACACCTCGCCATCGGCAATGTCGAGATCGAACGGCTGCAAGGCAGGGATGTCCCTGCCGTCGACGCGGTAGGACTTGTGGACATCGACGAAACGGATCACGGCGTGGGCCTGGCCAGCGGGTGGATGCGGCATTCTATGCCACGGGTCCGGCCACCGATGGCGTATGCTGCCGGATTGCCCCATCAACACGGAGTCCGGCCATGTCCAGCGTCTACGATTTCACCGTTCGCGATATCGAGGGCCAGCCGCGCTCGCTGGCCGAGTGGCGTGGCAAGACGCTGCTGATCGTCAACGTGGCCTCCAGGTGCGGCTTCACTCCGCAGTACAAGGGACTGGAGACGCTGTGGCAGGACCAGCGCGACCAGGGGCTGGTGGTGCTGGGCTTCCCGTGCGACCAGTTCGGTCACCAGGAGCCCGGTGACGAGGCCGAGATCCGCAACTTCTGCAGCACCCAGTACGACGTGACCTTTCCGATGTTCGCCAAGATCGAGGTGAACGGCGAGCACGCCGACCCGCTGTACAAGTGGCTGAAGAGCGAAGGCAAGGGCATCCTGGGCAGCGAATCGATCAAATGGAACTTCACCAAGTTCCTGGTCGATGCGGACGGCCAGGTGGTCAGGCGCTACGCCTCCACCGACACGCCGGAGAAGATCGGCAAGGACACGCGGGCACGTCTCGGCGGTTGATGGGCCGAAGTTGCCGTCCGGACCACGGCAGGCCGGGTTCACGGGCCTGCATGGCCCGTCTTCCGATCCCTCGCAGGCGCCGTGGCGGCCTCTGCTAAACTGCGTGGTTCGTGTCGGCGATGTGGCCGGCGAACCCGAACCCGATCGCGAGATGACCATGCAGATTGCCCAGAACTCCGTAGCCGCCTTCCATTACACGCTGACCGACGACGAAGGCCAGGTCATCGACAGCTCCGCCGGTCGCGAACCGCTGACCTACCTGCATGGCCAGGGCCATATCGTGCCGGGCCTGGAAAAGCAGATGGAAGGCCGTTCGGTGGGTGACAAGTTCGACGCCCACGTGGCGCCGGAGGAAGGCTACGGCGTGCACCACGCCGAGCTGATGCAGCAGGTTCCGCGCGAGGCGTTCCAGGGTGTCGAGGACATCCAGCCCGGCATGCAGTTCCAGGGCAACGGTCCGGAAGGCCAGATCAACGTCACCGTGAGCAAGGTCGAGAACGGCGTGGTGTTCATCGATGCGAACCATCCACTGGCGGGCAAGACCCTGCACTTCGCCATCGAGGTGACCGACGTGCGCGACGCCACCGCCGAAGAGCTGCAGCATGGTCACGTGCACGGCGCCGGCGGCCATCACCACTGAGTTTGCGCCAGTCGTGACGCGGCACCGATGAACGAAGGCCCGGCAGCTTGCCGGGCCTTCGTCGTCATCAGTACCAGTCGAGCAGCGAAATGCCCACGCCGAGGTAGGTGGCGTTGTGGTTGTAGTCGATCAGGCTTTCGCCATAGCCCTTGAACACTTCCATGTAGCCGCGCAGGTTGCCGGCCATCGGAAAGCTCCAGCTGAAGCGGGCCGCGCCGTGGCTGCGGCTGCCGCCGCGCATCGAGTGGCGCAGCATCATGCCGAATTCCTGGCCGTGCCATTCATGCACGATCTGCACTTCGCCGCGTCCCATGTAATCACTGATGTCGGGATTGTCGTCGTCGCTGCGCGCTTCCGGGATGCGCCACCACGGACGCAGCATCACCGTCCAGCCGTCGCGCTCGAAGCCGACGTCGGCGATCACCCGGTTCCAGCTGCGCGACAGCGGATCGCCGCGGCCATTCGACTGGTGGTCCACGCCGATGCCCAGCAGGCGGCCAGTCCAGCCAAACACCCGGTAGTGGGTGTCGAACACCAGCGTCGCCTCGGGTTCGTAATCGGTCTCGCGGAACGGGCGCGAGAGGGTCGAGTTGTAGACCTGCCAGCGCGATGACTGGGTATAGCCCACCCACAGGTCGCCGGCGTCCCCGAACACGCCCTGCCAGACCTTGGCCTTCAGGCTCAGCTGGAACTTCGCCTCGACGTTCTGCAGCCGCTCGCTGTTGCCGCTGACGGTGTTGTCGGGACTCGGGCTGTGCGGGCGGTTGTTCTGGTGGCTGATCATGAACGCCGGCATCACGTAGACCGGGTTGTAGCCGCGGATGTTGAACGTGCCGAGCTTGCTCTCCGGCGACAGCTCCCAGCGGCTGTCCAGCAGGGACAGTGGCTGTGCCACCTCCTTGTTGCCCGGTTCATCGGCGGACGCCCGCTTGTCGTCGCGGCCGAATATGCCTGGTGTGCGGGTGCTGGCATCCACGCGTTTGCGGGCCACCGGCAGGTTGACCCGTCCGGTGGCGTGGTCGTAGCAGGCCAGGCGTTGAGCATCGCTCTCGATGGCCGTGCAGCCGCGGATGTCGGTGGGGTCCGGGTTCTGCGCGTGCACGGCAGCGACGGCGCAGAAGCCGCCCAGGGTTACGGCCGCAGCCGCCATCAATGGCTTCATGTAAAGCGGATTCCTGGATCGGGCGCAGCAGTCTAGCGGAGCTCGCGTGGACTGTGGATGACGGTCGAGCGGACATCAACCGGCGCCGGCCCGAAGGCCGGCAGCCTTCGCTGCAACCTACTTCTGCGCGGCCCAGCGCTGGTATTCGTCCTTGCTGATGCGGCCGTTGCGGTTGTGGTCGGCGTAGATGAAATCGTTGGCCAGCAGGGGATAGGCTGAAGCCTGGTCCTCGGTGATGTAGCGAGTACCGCCGGACAACTGCTCGAACGACGGCGCCGGGCCCGCCGGGGGCGGCGCCGGCATGCTCGAGTGCACGGTCAACTCGCCACTCGGCGTATTCATGGTGGCGGTGGTCTGGTCGGCAGGCATGGGGGGCGTGGCCTGGGGCGTCGCGCTGGCGGGGGCGGTGTTCTGGGGCGTCGTGTCCTGTGTCGTCGAGTTCTGTGTCGCCGAGTTCTGTGTCGTCGAGTTCTGGGCAATCACCTGGCCCGCCAGCAGCAGGGCCGAGGCGGCGAGGGCGGTCAACAGCGGTTTGCGATATTTCATCATCGGAACTCCATGCCAGAATGATCGGGTGAAGTCGGCGGGTGCTGGATGGCACCTCGCAGTGATCGAACGAAGGCCACGCTAGCAGGGGATTTGTAAATGCCGTCTCAAGGTTTCGGTCATGAAGACGTGAAGAACAAGCATCGTTGGGCGGCGCTTCAGCAAGCGGCCACATGTTGAAGCTGGCCCAGGCCAGGGCCATGCAGCTGGCCGCCCAGGGCCTGCTGCAGCCGCCGAAGCGACAGCCCCGGCGGGCAGACCTGGTGACTGCCATCGAGCGCATGCGGATGCTGCAGATCGATACCATCCACGTGGTGGCGCGCAGCCCGTACCTCGTCCTGCATTCGCGCCTGGGCAACTACCCGATGGCGTGGCTGGACGAGGCGCTGGCGCAGGGGCAGCTCGCCGAGTGCTGGGCCCATGAAGCGTGTTTCGTCAGCGCCGCGGACATCGCCTGGCACCGGGGCGGACAGGATCATCGCAGCCATCACTGGGCGCACCGCCATGCACAGCGCGTTCACCGCGAGCACCGCAAGGACATGGACGCGCTGCTGGCGGGCATCCGCGATTCCGGCCCGGTTCGCGCCGCGGACTTCGAGCGCCGCGACGGCGGCGCCAGCTCGGGCTGGTGGGAGTGGAAGCCGGAGAAACGCTGGCTGGAGGCATGGTTTGCCCTGGGCGAACTGATGGTGGCCCGGCGCGACAGGTTCCAGCGCGTCTACGATCTGGCCGAACGGGTGCTGGCCGGGCTCGACCCGCCGTTCGACGTCACGCTCGCTTTCTCGCCGGCACAGCAGCGCCGGCATTTCATTCTCGAAACCGTGCGGGCGCTGGGCGTGACGCCAGCGGCGTGGATCGGCGACTACTTTCGGCTCAAGCCCCGGGTCAGCGATCGCGAGCTGGCACCCCTGCTGGAAAGCGGCGAATTGCTGGCAGTGCCGGTAGAGGGCTGGGGTACGCCCGGTTATGTGCACCGCGAGCATGCGGAATGGCTGGACAAGGCGCTCGCCGGAAAGCTGCGCGCCACCCTCACCACGCTGCTGTCGCCGTTCGATCCGCTGGTCTGGGATCGCAGTCGCGTGCTGGCCATGTTCGGCTTCGAATACACGCTCGAGTGCTACACGCCGGCCGCGAAGCGTCGTTACGGCTACTTCGTGCTGCCGATCCTGCACCGGGGACGCCTGGTCGGCCGGCTGGACGCCAAGGCGCATCGCGACACCGGCGTGTTCGAGGTCAAGGCCCTGTTCCTCGAACCTGACGCAAGGCCCGAGCCGGCTCTGGTGAGTGCCGTGGCCAGGGCCATCGCGGCCACCGCGACATGGCATGGCACGGAAAAGATCAGGCTGGGAAGCACGCAACCGGCATCGCTAGGTCGGCTGCTGCGCGCGCAGTGGCGAGCGGCCCGGGTGAAGCTTGCCGGCCCGGGCTAAGCGGCTTCTACGGCGTGCTTGCTGCGGGCGCGGGATTTTCCGCGCAGGACTTCCCGTCCAGTGCCTGACGCAACTGGCTGGATAGCGAATTGCAGCGCGCCGCCAGTTGCGGCCGGATGGACGGGTTCTTCGAATCGCGCAGCAGGCTGCTGCGCATTGCTTCATAACGCGACTGCAACTGGTCCGGCGCATAGATGTCCGCAGCGCGATGGCAGGCAAGGTAACTCGACAGGTAATCGTCGCAGGCGGGAATCCCGGTTTCGTCCGTCGACTCCGCCTGATCGTCGCCCGCACTGGCAGCGGAGGCGCTCTGGTGACGGGTGTGGCTGGTCGGTGCAGTGGTGGTGGCGGTGGTGCCGGTGGCCCGGGTGTTCGGGTGTTCGGCGCAGCCGGCCAGCAGCAGGCCGGCAAGCGCGCCAACCAGGATCGTGCGGGGCAGCTTGGGCATGTCGATCTCCTCGGGGGTCTGGGTCTTTGGCGGGTCCATGCGCACAGGGAACCGGCCGGCTCCCGCCACTAGAGCGCGCGGCCAGTCAAGAAAACCTGAATTTCCGCATGCCATGGCTTCAATGCCCGGGACACGGAGGTGATCCGCGGCCGGATTGGCGTTTACGGTGGCTCGTGACGGGAATTCGTGTTTTCCCGTTTCATGCCGGACACGGGCAACACCACGGGAATGGATTCGCCGATTCGACCTGGGGGAGCGAATCGCCGGGTCGGGGAATGGGTCGGTTCGATTGCTGGCCATGACAGGAAAACCGCGCACGGATGTCCGGTTTTCCCTTCACGAAATATCCTCCTGCGGCGCCGCTTGACAAATCACTTGCCGGCAAAAAATCCGTTATGCTTGGGGTGCTGCGTCTGCTTGGCTACAAGAGTGCCCGGTAGGGATTTCCTGAATCCGACTGTTGCACCGGACCCTGCATGCTCAGTAAAACCGTCGGCCCGTTGGGGCCGGTTTGTCTCAGCGTTCGGATTTGGATCGGAGTGAGTCATGGCGGATCGTGAAGTAGGTACTGTGAAGTGGTTCAATGACGCCAAGGGTTTCGGCTTTATCAGCCGCGATAATGGCCCTGACGTGTTCGTGCATTTTCGCGCCATCACCGGCTCGGGTTTCAAGAGCCTGCAGGAAGGTCAGAAAGTGAGCTTCAATGTCGTGGACGGACAGAAGGGCTTGCAGGCCGAAGACGTTACCCCCGTTTGATCGCGGTAGCGGAACCTGTATGAAGGGCCGGCGCAAGCCGGCCCTTTTTTTGTGGTCGACGCGGCGATTGGTTAGCCTGTGGGAATGTCCGACCCTTCTTTTGATGATGCTTCCGCCACCACGTCGCTGGTGATCCCGGTCACTGCCGCGGACGGCGCACGCTTCGAGTTGCTGGCGGTGTTGCCGGCCGGCGCCTGGCACCAGTTGTTGTATTGGCTGCCAGCGATGGGCATGCCGGCCCGTCACTACCTGCCGCTGGCCCAGGCGCTGGCCGAACGCGGCATCGCCGTGGTGCTGCACGAGTGGCGCGGCATCGGCTCCAGCGATCGCCGCGCCGGTCGCCGCTGCGACTGGGCGTACCGCCAGCTGCTGCAGGATGACCTGCCCGCCGGCATGGCATTGCTGGAAGCGCGCTGGCCGCGGGCGCGCAAGTGGCTGGGCGGCCACAGCCTCGGTGGCCAGCTGGCACTGCTTTGCGCGAGCCTGCATCCGTCGGTGTCCGCCGGGTTGTTGCTGGTGGCCAGTGGCTCGCCGTACTGGCGGCGCTTCCGGCATGGCTGGCTGATCGCCGCGGCCTACGCGCTGGCGCCGTGGCTGGCACGACTGATGGGCTACCTGCCGGGGCGTCGCATCGGCTTCGGGGGCAACGAGGCGCGTGGCGTGATCGACGACTGGGCGCGCAGCGGCCGCAGCGGTCGCTATGCCGCCACGGGCATGTCGCAGGACTTCGAGGCACGGCTCGCCGCCCTGCAGCTGCCGGTGCTGGCGCTGCGACTGAAGGAAGACTGGCTCGGTCCGCAGGCCTCGCTGGAATGGCTGCTGGGCAAGCTGGGTGCAGGCATCCGGCAGATCGAGGTGATCAACCGCGATGATCTGGGCGGCCGGCCGGCCGACCACTTCGGCTGGATGGAAACGCCGGTGCCGATCGCCGCATGCATGGCCGAATGGTTCACCGTGCAGGATGCGCTGTTCGCCGAACGCGTACAGTCGACAGCTTGATTCCCGACTCCGTCGCCCGGATGTCGACCCTTTCGATCCGATGGATGCCCCGATGAACCTGTTCGATCCGTTCCAGCAACGCAGCCTGACCTTGCGCAACCGGCTGGTGGTTTCGCCGATGTGCGAATACTCGGCCACGGATGGCGTGCCGAACGACTGGCACCTGGTGCACCTGGGGAGTCGCGCGGTCGGCGGCGCCGCCGTGGTGATCGCCGAGGCCTCGGCGGTCTCGGCGCAGGGGCGCATTTCTCCGCAGGACACCGGTTTGTGGAACCAGGCCCAGCTGCAGGCATGGCAACCGATCACCCGCTTCATCGGCGAACACGGGGCGATCGCCGGCGTCCAGCTGGCCCACGCCGGGCGCAAGGCCAGCACCTTGCGTCCCTGGGACGGCCACGGCCCGGTGCCGGCCGGGCAGGGCGACTGGCCCGTGGTGGGCCCCTCGGCGCTGCCGTTCGACACCGGCTGGAACGTGCCGCTGGCATTGGACGAGGCCGGCATCCAGGCGGTGATCGCCGATTTCCGCGCCGCGGCGGCACGCGCGCTGGAGGCCGGCTTCCAGCTCGTCGAGGTGCATGCGGCGCACGGTTACCTGCTGCACCAGTTCCTGTCCCCGCTGAGCAACCGCCGCGACGACCGTTACGGCGGCAGCTTCGAAAATCGTACCCGGCTGACCCGTGAAGTCGTGGCCGCCGTGCGCGAGGTGTGGCCGGACAACTTGCCGTTGTGGCTGCGCGTGTCGGCGACCGACTGGGCCGACGAAGGCGGTTGGGACCCGGCGCAGAGCGTGGAGCTGGCGCGCATGGTGAAGCCCCTGGGCGTCGACCTGATCGACGTTTCCAGCGGCGGCCTGCTGCCGCACGTGAAGATCCCGCTGGGACCGGGCTACCAGGTGCCGTTCGCCGCGCAGATCCGCCGCGAGGCCGACATCGTCACCGGCGCCGTGGGCCTGATCACCGAAGCCGAACAGGCCGACCGGATCATCGCCGATGGCGAGGCCGACCTGGTGCTGATCGCCCGCGAAAGCCTGCGCGATCCCTACTTCCCGCGGCGGGCGGCGCAGCAACTGGGCGCAAAAATCGCCGCGCCGGCGCAATATCAGCGGGCCTGGTAAGGAGCACGTGATGGAAAGTCGTCCCCGGCTGATCGCCGACGCCCGCGAGCACGACCTCGGCGACGGTTTCGTCGTGCGTCGCATGCTGCCGGTGCTGCAGGCGCGCCATGTCGGTCCGTTCGTGTTTTTCGATCACATGGGGCCGGTGAATTTCCCGGCGGGCAAGGGCATGGACGTGCGGCCGCACCCGCACATCGGCCTGGCCACGGTGACCTGGCTGTTCGACGGGGCGATCCGCCACCGCGACAGCCTGGGCAGCCTGGCCGACATCCGTCCCGGCGAGGTCAACTGGATGACCTCCGGCCATGGCATCACCCACTCCGAGCGCACGCCGCCCGACGAACGGGCCGCTGGCCAGAAGCTGCACGGCATCCAGGTCTGGGTCGCCCTGCCGCAGGCCGATGCCGAGGTAGCGCCGGAGTTCCACCACCATGGCCGCGAGGCCTTGCCGCGGATCAGCGGGCCGGGCGTGGAAGGCGTGCTGATCGCGGGCAATGCCTACGGTCAGCGTTCACCGGTGAAGGTGTTCGCGCCGATGTTCATGCTGGAAGTGAGTCTGCAAGCCGGCGCCGAGCTGGCCTTGCCGACCGGGCACGCCGAGCGCGGCGTGCATGTGGTCGACGGCTCCGTGAGCTGGGGCGAACTGAAAGTCGGCAAGCACCAGATGGCGGTGCAGGCCGGCGAACAGCCGCCTCCGTTGCACGCCGGCGAACCAAGCCGGTTGATCCTGTTCGGCGGTGCGCCGCTGGATGGCGAGCGCCACCTGTGGTGGAACTTCGTGGCCAGCAGCCGCGAGCGCATCGAGCAGGCCAAGGCGGACTGGAGCGAAGGACGCTTTCCCACCGTGCCCGGCGACGAGGAAGAATTCATTCCCTTGCCGGCATAGCGCCACATTCCGCAGGGATGCGGCAGAATCGGGCCGTCCAAACGCGGAGCCTCGCCATGTCCGGCTACAGCAGTTTTGCCGAGTTCTATCCGTTCTACCTCGGCGAGCACGGCAACCGCCGCTGCCGCCGGATGCATTTCATCGGCAGCAGCCTGGTGATCGCGGTGGTCGTGCTTGCCGTGTCCAGCGGGCAGTGGCGCTGGTTGTGGCTGGCACCGCTGTGCGGTTACGGCTTCGCCTGGATCGGCCACTACGTATTCGAGAAGAATCGCCCGGCCACCTTCAGGCATCCGCTGTACAGCCTGGCCGGCGACTGGGTGATGTACGCCCAGATGCTGCGCGGCAAGCTCAGCTTCTGACTTCAGCTCTTCTCCCTCCCCTGCTGGCAGGGGAGGGTCGGGGTGGGGTCGCTCTTGCCTCAGCGATACTGCTGATGGCAGCTCTTGCAGGTTTCGCCCACCGGCTTGATCGCGGCCACCAGCGCCTCGCAGCTGGCCGGCGCGGCCTGCACCGCCTGTTGCAGCTGGGTCTGCAGCTTGCCGGCGTCGTCGGTGAAGGTCTTCTCGCTAATCCCGAACACCGGCGTGATGTCGCTGGCGGTGGAGGCGAGGCGTTCCAGGTGGTGCTGCACCCGGGCCGGCTCGCACTGCTTCGCCTTGATCGCGTCCTTCAGTTCGCCCACGTGATAGCCCATGGTATCCATGACCGCCTTCGGCATCGGATTGCGTGCGCCCAGCGCGTTCATCACGTTGACGGTGCCGATCACGCCGATCACCAGGCCAAGCAGGATCATCAGGGCTGCACGCATGGATTGAGGTTCCGATCATGAAGGGAACGCCAAGGATACCCTGCGCCGACGCACCCGTAGCCACCGTCCACGATAAAATGCCCGCTCCCCACAGCAAGGTCCGCCCGTGATCCGTCCAACGATGACCCGATGCCGCAACGGCGGCCCGCGATGAGCGAGCCGAGCTTCCCGGCCGAACGCTTTGCCGGCGTCGAGCGCCTGTACGGCAACGGCAGCGTGGCCACGCTGGCGCAGGCGCATGTGTGCGTGATCGGCATCGGCGGCGTCGGTTCGTGGGCGGTCGAGGCGCTGGCGCGCAGCGGCGTGGGCCGGCTCACCCTGATCGATGCCGACGAGATCTGCGTATCCAACACCAACCGCCAGCTGCACGCGCTGGATGGCGAGTACGGCAAGACCAAGGTGGGCGTGATGGCTGCCCGCGCCCATGCGATCAACCCGACCATCCGGCTGGAGGCGGTCGAGCGTTTCCTCACCACCTCGACCCTGGACGAACTGCTCGACCGCGGCTACGACGTGGTGCTGGATGCCTGCGATGCGTTCCGGGTGAAGCTGGAAACCATCGCGTGGTGCCGGCGGCGCAAGTTGCCGATCGTCAGCGTGGGTTCGGCCGGCGGGCGCACCGACCCCACCCAGATCCGCGTGCGCGACCTGTCGCGCACCGAGCACGACGCGATGTTCAGCCTGATCCGCAAGAAGCTCCGCGCCGACTTCAACTTCCCCCGCAACGCCAGCCGCTACTTCGGCGTTTCAGCCGTCTATTCGCTGCAGAACGTGCAATACCCGCAACCGGACGGCACCGTGTGCGGCACCCGCCCGCCGGGCGGCGATTCGCTGAACCTGGCCTGCGGCGGCGGCCTGGGCGCGGCCACCCACATCACCGGCGCGTTCGCCTTCGCGGCGGTGGGCAAGGTGATCGAGAAGCTGCTGGGGAAAAGCGAGAAGTGAGTGAAGAGGAGCGAGAAGTGAGTGAAGAGCCTGCTTTCTCTCTTTTCTCACTCCTCTTCACTCGCTCCTGCTCCCTCACCAGCCCATGTACTGCCCGCCGTTGATCGCCAGGTTGGCGCCGGTCATCCAGCAGGTTTCCTCGCCGGTGAGAAAGGCCACGGCGTGGGCGATCTCTTCGGGCTTGCCCAGGCGGCCCAGCGGGATCTGCGCCTCGATCTTGGCGCGCACTTCTTCCGGCACGGCCATCACCATGTCGGTGGCGACGTAGCCGGGCGAGACGGTGTTGACGGTGATGCCGAACTTCGCGTTCTCCTGCGCCAGCGAGATGGTGAAGCCGTGCATGCCTGCCTTGGCTGCGGCGTAGTTGGCCTGGCCGTACTGGCCCTTCTGGCCGTTGATCGAGCTGATCTGCACGATGCGGCCCCACTTGCGCGCACGCATGCCGTCGATCACCGCGCGGGTGACATTGAAGCAGGCGTTGAGGTTGGTGTTGATCACGTCCGTCCACTGCTGATAAGTCATCTTGTGGAAGGTGGTGTCGCGGGTGATGCCGGCGTTGTTGACCAGGATCTCGACCGGGCCGCACTTCTCCTCGATCGCGCGCACCATCGCCGCGCAGGCATCCGGGTCGGTGACGTCGCCGGCGACCAGGCATACATCGATGCCCTCGGCCGCCATCGCCTGGCGCCAGGCTTCCGCCTTGTCCGGGTCACGGTAATTGCTGGCCACCCGATGCCCCTGCCTGGCCAGGTAGCGGACGATTGCGCTGCCGATGCCGCCGGTGCCGCCTGTGACCAATGCCGTACGCTGAGTCATTTCCCTGGATCTCCTGTTCGGTTAGGCGCGAATGCGATCGCACCGAAGCATGGCAGACGCATGTTTCAGCCGTCCCCTGGTCGCCTCGACGCGTCCCGTAGTTATAGCGGTTCAGGCGACAGAGTGACCGCTGCAATGCGGCAAACGCGCCGGATCGAAATGCGCCAGTGCGTGCAGCAGCAGATCGTCCACCCCGCCGTGCCCGGCATGCGGCAGCGGCAATTGCAGGAAGGCGAGGGCGCGTCGCAGCGCCGGCACGGGGTCGGCCGGGTCGACCGGGAACGCCTGTGCGGATTTCGACAGCTTGCTGCCGTCCCCATCCAGCACCAGCGGCAGGTGGCGATACGCCGACGTCGGCAGACCCAGGCAGCGCTGCAGCCAGATCTGGCGCGGCGTGGAGTCGAGCAGGTCCAGCCCGCGCACTACCTCGGTGATGCCCTGGAAAGCGTCGTCCACCACACAGGCCAGCTGATAGCTGTACAGGCCGTCGGCCCGGCGCAGCACGTAGTCGCCCACCTCGTTGCGCAGGTTCTGCCGCTGCTGGCCCTGCAGGGCATCCTCGAACGCGATGTCGAGATCCGGCGCGCGCAAGCGCCAGGCTGGCGGTTGGTCGGCCTGCGGCGAAGCAACGCAGCGGGCATCGCGATGAAGGCCGTCGCCGCGCGCCAGTTCGCTGCGGCTGCACCAGCAGGGGAACAGCGCATTGGCGGCGCGCAGTTGCTCGATCGCCGCCGCGTAAGCCGCCGTCCGCGTCGACTGGAACAGCGTCGGCCCGTCAGCGACCAGGCCGAACGCAGGCAGCGCCGCCAGGATGCCCGCCGCCGAACCGGCAACCTCGCGTGGCGGATCGATATCCTCCACCCGGACCAGCCATTCGCCGCCGGCATGTCGCGCGCACAGCCAGCTGCCCAGCGCGGCAACCAGCGAGCCGAAGTGCAGTTGTCCGGTGGGCGAGGGGGCAAAGCGGCCGCGATAAGTCATCGGCGCATCTTAAATGCCGCTCCAAACCCTTGAAAGCGCGCCTTGCCGCCCCGAATCTTCGACCGTCCACCATTCCCCTTCATGACTGCCACAAGAGAGACAGCCATGCGTCGCATCGCGCTATTCATCGCCACCAACCTCGCCGTGCTGCTCCTGCTGAGCATCGTCTGCCGCCTGTTCGGCATCGACCAGATGGCCGCCGCACGCGGCTACGGCGGTATGGGCGGCCTGCTGGCCTTCGCCACCGTGTTCGGCATGGGCGGCGCCTTCATCTCGCTGGCGATGTCGAAGATGATCGCCAAGTGGTCCACCGGCGCCCGGGTGATCGAGCAGCCGCAGAACGAGACCGAGCGCTGGCTGGTCGACACCGTCCGCCGCCACGCGCAGAACGCCGGCATCGGCATGCCGGAGGTGGCGATCTACGACGCACCGGAAATGAACGCGTTCGCCACCGGCATGACGAAGAACAGCTCGCTGGTGGCGGTGAGCTCCGGCCTGCTGCAGCAGATGGACCGCGAACAGGTCGGCGCCGTGCTTGGCCACGAGATCGGCCACGTCGCGAACGGTGACATGGTCACCCTGACCCTGATCCAGGGCGTGCTGAACACGCTGGTGATCCTGGCCGCCCGCATCGTTGGCCGCGCCGTCGACAGCTGGATGAGCGGTGGCCGCGACGAGAATCGTGGCGGCGGTGGCATCGGCTACTTCGTGGTGGTGATGGTGCTGCAGGTGGTGTTCGGCCTGTTCGCCTCGATGATCGTGGCCGCGTTCTCGCGCTGGCGCGAGTTCCGCGCCGACCAGGCCGGCGCGCAGTTCGCCGGCCGCGGCGCGATGATCTCCGCCCTGCAGCGGCTCAAGGTCAACCACGGCGAAAGCACGCTGCCGAACACCATCGCCGCGTTCGGCATCTCCGGCCCGCTGGCGGAAGGCTTCAGGAAACTGTTCATGAGCCACCCGCCGCTGGACGAGCGCATCGCCGCGCTGCAGAAGGCCGGCTGATTGAAGCTTTTACTCCCTCCCCTGCTTGCAGGGGAGGGCTGGGGTGGGGTGCTCCTGAGCTTGTCTTTGGAAGCCAAGGTCAAAAGCGAACCCCTTCCCGACCTCCCCCTGTCATGCAGGGGGAGGAGCCAACGCCCATCGTCAACGCAACTCTGGAACATCAACGCATGAACGCACCCGCCGAAACCCGCAAGTTCGAAGCCGAAGTCGCCCAGGTGCTGCACCTGGTCACCCACTCGCTGTACTCGCACAAGGAGATCTTCCTGCGCGAGCTGATCTCCAACGCCTCCGACGCCTGCGACAAGCTGCGCTTCGAGTCGATCGCCCGTCACGAGTTGATTTCTGGCGACAGCGAACTGCACATCGACGTGAGCTGGGACCCGGATGCGCGTACCGTCACCGTGCGCGACAACGGCATCGGCATGACCCGCGACGAAGTGGTGGCCAACATCGGCACCATCGCCAGCTCCGGCACCAGGCGCTTCCTCGAAGCGATGAGTGGTGAGCAAAAGGCCGACGCGCGGCTGATCGGCCAGTTCGGCGTGGGCTTCTATTCCGCCTTCGTGGTGGCCGACAAGGTCACCGTGATCACCCGTCGCGCCGACGCGCCGGAAAGCGAAGGCGTGAAGTGGGAAAGCGACGGCAAGGGCGAGTATTCGCTGGAGCAGATTGAGCAGGCCGATCGCGGCACGTCCGTCATCCTGCACCTGAAGGCCGACGAGGACGAATTCCTCAAGCGTTGGCAGCTGCGCTCGCTGATCACCCGTTACTCCGACCACGTCGCCTTCCCGATCCGCATGCCCAAGGAGAAGGACGACAAGCCCACCGACGAATTCGAGACCATCAACGCCGCCTCGGCGCTGTGGACCAAACCGAAGTCGGAGATTTCCGACGAGGACTACCAGAGTTTCTACAAGTCGCTCGGCCACGATTTCAACGACGCGCTGGCGTGGACGCACAACCGCGTCGAAGGCAGCCAGAGCTTCACCACGCTGCTGTACCTGCCGTCACAGCCGCCGTTCGACCTGATGATGGGTGGCCGCGACGAACGCAAGGGGCTCAAGCTCTACATCAAGCGCGTCTTCATCATGGACGCCGCCGAAGAACTGCTGCCGAACTACCTGCGCTTCGTGCGCGGTGTGGTCGACGCCGATGATTTGCCGCTCAACGTCAGCCGCGAAATCCTGCAGCACAACCGCCAGCTCGAGCGCATCAAGGCCGCCTGCGTGAAGCGCGTGCTCGACCTGATCGAGAAGCTGGCGCGCGACGAGCCGGAAAAATTCGCCACCTTCTACAAGGCCTTCGGCAACACGCTGAAGGAAGGCATCAGCGAGGACGCCAACAACCGCGAACGCATCGCCAAACTGCTGCGCTTCGCCTCCACCAAGGGCGACGGCACCAATCAGACCACCTCGCTGGACGACTACATCGGCCGGATGGCCGTGGGTCAGGACGCGATCTGGTACATCACCGCCGACAGCTACGCCGCCGCCTTCGGCAGCCCGCAGCTGGAAGCGTTCAAGGCCAAGGGCATCGAAGTGCTGCTGATGTCCGACCGCATCGACGAGTGGATGATCGGCAGCCTGAGCGAATACGACGGCAAAAAGCTGAAGAGCGTTGCCAAGGGCGAAGTGCCACTGGACGAGGCCGACAAGAAAAAGCAGGAAGAGGCGACCAAGGAAGCCGAGCCGCTGCTGAAGAAGCTCAAGGAATTGCTGGGTGATCGCGTGGGTGAAGTGAAGGTGTCGGCGCGCCTCACCGATTCGCCGTCCTGCCTGGCATTGAGCGATTACGAGATGGCGCCGCACCTGGCCCGCCTGCTGCGCGAGGCCGGGCAGGACATGCCCGACTCCAAGCCCACGCTGGAGATCAATCCGCAGCATGCGCTGGTCAAACGTGTCGAAGCCGAGGTCGATGAGGGCAAGGCGCGCGACCTGGCCACCTTGCTGCTGGAGCAGGCGGAGATTTCCGCTGGCGCCCAGCTGCCCGACCCGGCGGCCTTCGTGCAGCGGATGAACCGGGTGTTGCTGGGGTAAGACGCCAAGTACCCTGCAGTCCAGGAGCCCGCCATCCGGCGGGCTTTTTCCATCTGCGCATTCCCGCGATTGAGAACCGGGGAGGGCCGCCGGCTCTTTGCAGTCCGACCGCACGTCATCCTGCGCAGGTCCGGGGGCGATCCTTCCTTGGTGGCAGCGGAACCGCGGGAACGGCGACAATGACGACATGACCAACGAAAGCCTTCCCCCCGAATTTTCGAATGCCCTCGATGAACTGTGGAATCATTGCGTCGGCATGATTGCCCGCGGCGTCGATTACCCGCACTACGTCAACGCCGTGAACGTCCTGTACGGCCGCCACGACGTTCTCCGCTGGCCGGTGGCGCTCGCCGTGGCAAGGTCGGTATGGCGACAGACACCGCAGCCGACGCTGAACTACGCCTTGCCGTCACTGCCGGCGACCGAGCGCAATGCCGCCTGCCCGTGTGGCTCCGGTCAGAAGTACAAGAAGTGCTGCCTGATGCTGGAGCACGACCTGCCGATGGGGCAGATCAACTTCCTGCCCACGCTGCTGGAGCATTTGCCGCGTCGGCGCTGGAGCGAGCTGGCCGGCAGCCGAATTGCGCCCGACATGGTGGCGCATGCCGCCATGGAGCTGGCCACCGGCAATTTCACGAGGGAAGCCTGCGCCTTGCTCGAACCCTGGTTCGTTGCCGACGCTGATTTCCATGCCGGACGTGAAGCCTTGTTCGATACCTTGCTCGATGCCTATGGCCAGCTGCAACGGCCCCGCAAGAAGGCGCAGCTGCTCGCACGTGCGATCAAAGTGGGCGACCGTCGCCTGCGTTCGGCAGCCCTGCAGCGCCAGGCGTCGATCGCCTCCGACAGCGACGACTACGCCGGTGCGTGGCAATACTTCGCCGAAGCGCAGCGCAGCGACCCGCAATCGCCTTCGCTGTCGCATCTGGAGGTCACCCTGCTGATGTCCGAGGGG
The DNA here is from genome assembly GCF_040208325.1 of Rhodanobacter sp. IGA1.0. Lineage (NCBI taxonomy): Bacteria > Pseudomonadati > Pseudomonadota > Gammaproteobacteria > Lysobacterales > Rhodanobacteraceae > Rhodanobacter > Rhodanobacter sp. IGA1.0. The sequence continues at coordinate 2,464,591 of NZ_CP157948.1, read as the reverse complement.
CGCCACGCCGAGGCACGCGAGCGCGCACGCTTCTGGGCGCATCGGCTGGCCGCCATGCGTGATCCGGAACTGGAACACCTGGTGGCCTTCATGCGCAATATCGTTACCCATGGCGAGCAAGCCATGGAGCAGATGGCGCTCGACAACCAGCCCGACTTGCGCGAACTGGCGCAGCTGCTGCAGACGGCGCCAGCGATCGCTTCGGCCTACACCCTGGAGCCGAGCGATGCACAAGCCGGCCCGCTCGAACCGAGTCAGGCCATGGCCAAGGCGCTGCAAGCATGGGAGCAACTCGCGGGCAGCGACAGCCACTCCCCGGTTTTTGGCGGCGAGGGTGCCGACATTGCGCAATGGTTGCCCGAACTGCGCCGACAGCCGCAGCTGTGGAATGCGTTCGAGGTGCTGGACACCATCGTGGCAGCCATCGACGAAGTCGGCATGGGCATATTCACCGCAAACCTCGCGCGATCCGTGCTGGATCGCGCCGAGCGCCTGCTGCGCGAAGTGCTGCGTGCCAATCGCGCCGAAGGCAAGCGGCTCGAGTGGGGCTGGTTGCAGAACCGGCCTGCGCTGAACCTGATCGGCCAACGCGTCGCCATCGATGCCGGGCAAACGCCCGATGCCGCGCAAGTGGCGCGGCTGGAATGGCTGGTATGCGAACTCAATCCCAGCGACAACCAGGGCTTTCGCCACGCTCTGGTGCGCGCCTACCTGCACACCGGTCGCGTCGCGGACGCGCTGGCACTCACCGAGTGCTACCCCGACGATTTCGCCGCGATGCAATACAACCGGGCGCTGGCGTTGTTCGCCGCCGGTCAATCTGATATGGCCATCGGCGCGCTGGGCGACGCCGTGGCGGCCTATCCGAAACCGGCGGCCTGGCTGCTCAAGGCCAATCCCAAGCCGCCGCGGCAAGACGGCTGGGGCATCGCCGTCGGCGGTGACGAGGAGGCATGGATTTATCGACAGGAGACGCTGGCGCTATGGCAGCAACTGGATGCGATGACGTGGCTGCAGCAGGCCGTGCGCGTACTCGGAAAAAAACGCTGAGCATCCGGCCTCGCGCAGCACGCATGCCCGCCGCAAACGCAGGCACGCACGCCCGGGGCATCTGTTCGGATATCTCGGCCGCGCATGCTCTGTAGCCACTGCCAAACGGGTTACCACGCGCCCTACGACCGCTTCGAGCGACTGGCCACGAACCCCGCAGCGCCGAGCTTCCTGATGCGCTGCAAACAGTGCGCCGCACTGTGGAACGAAACGTCCGGCGCGCCGGAATTGCTGACGCGAACCCATGCACGCTGGTTGTACCCGGCGGCGCGGATCTAGCGGCGACCGGCGCAGGCTGGCGCACGGAAGCGAAGGGCGGGTTTCCTGGTCCAGCTACGCCCGCTCCTCTTCCGGGATTGAGAATATTCGTATCGCGTGCCATATCAGGTGCCAGATTTGGAGACGAATATGGAAGCCATCCTTGCCGATGCGAGCATCAGTATCACCGAACTCAAGCGCAACCCAAGTGCCGTGATTCAAGCCGCCGACGGTGAATCGGTGGCCGTGCTGGTGCACAACAAGCCCAGCGCCTATCTGGTGCCTGCGGAAACCTACAAGCGCCTGCTGCAGCGGCTGGAGGATCTCGAACTGGTCGAGATGGTGCGCTCGCGAGCCAATGAGCGCCGGATCAAGGTCAAGCTCGATGGGCTGTAACCTGGAGTTTGTGGAGTTCGCGTTGAAGTGGTGGGTGCAAGCTGGCGCGTTGGCGCATCAACGCACCGGAATTTCGTAGGAGCGCACCTTGTGCGCGATGTTCTTGGCTGCAGTATTGCGGACGAGAAACAATGGCAGGGGGGCGAGCATGGCGCTACAGGATGGTTTGTACGATTCGCTGGTAACGGAGCGCTTGCTGGAGCAATTGCTACCCGAACAATCTTTGGTGGAAGCCCTGACCGGCGGCGGCGTGGATGTGCTTGCCGATGCGGTTGCACGGCAGCTTGCCGATGTGCTCGACGACATGGGTGGGGAAGGTGACCACAAGCTGCTTCGTCAGCTTGAGTTGGTCAATGCGCTGCTTGTGACGTTGCGTCAGCGAGCGCTCCTTGAGCGCAACGGAAACGAGTTGGCGCAGATTGTCGACCTGGTTTCTCCACCCGTGAGATTGCTGAAGGCAGTGGACCAGCACCGGCTCTTCCCGACTGCGCCGCAGGTTGGATTGGGGATGCCCTGGCTTTTCACCGCGGCCAAGGGCACGCCGTCCCTGCTGCAGGAGATACGCAGCGAACTTGGCTCGGCTGATCGGGTCGACATTCTGGTCAGCTTTATCACCGTATCCGGTGTGCGCAAGATTGCGGACGTGCTGCGCCAGGTTACCGCTCTGAATGCGAAAAAAGGGACTGGTACACGTATCCGTGTGCTCACCACCACGTATACAGGCGCCACCGAACTACGCGCGCTCGACGAACTGGCGCGTCTTCCCGGCTGCGAAATCAGAGTGTCACTTGATGGTCGGCGGACTCGCCTGCATGCCAAGGCGTGGATGTTTCACCGCGCCAGTGGCTTTGGCTCGGCGTATATCGGCAGCGCCAATTTGTCAGGCGCGGCAATGACGGGCGGCCTGGAGTGGACGGTCAAGCTCGCCGAGCGTGCACAGCAAGCCGTTTTCTCCCGGGCGCAGGCGCACTTCGAGACGCTGTGGAATGACAACGAGTTCCAGTCTTACGACCCGGACAACAACGAGCACCGACTAGCGCTTGCGTCTGCGCTGGCTCGCGAATCCGGCGTGTCGAACCTGGCGGCGCCGACGTTCTTCGATCTGCAGCCCAAGAATTACCAGCAAGAGATGCTCGAACAGCTCATCAACGAGCGGGAACACGGGCGTAATCGCAATTTGGTCGTCGCGGCTACCGGAACCGGCAAGACGATGGTCGCTGCGTTCGACTATCGACGTACCTGTGCCATCGAAGGTGGTCAGCCGCGCTTGCTCTTCGTGGCTCATCGCGAAGAGATCCTGCGCCAGGCGCTGCACACGTGGCGTGCAGTGCTACGTGATCCGGAATTCGGGGAGCTGCTGGCCGGTGGCAGTCGACCGGAACAGTTTGGGCATGTGTTCGCCACTATCGACAGCCTGACCAGTCGTCAATTGATTCAGGAAGTGGGTGCTGGTTACTGGCACACGGTCATCGTTGATGAATGTCATCGTTTGGCCGCCAACCGCTTTGACGCGTTCGTTACAGCTATTCAGCCGCGAATTTTGTTGGGACTGACCGCCACGCCTGAGCGAAGCGATGGCAAGTCGATTGCCAACTATTTCGATGCGCGGCCGGATGGGAGTCCGGCAGTCGAGCTTCGCTTATGGCACGCCCTGGACCAGCAACTATTGGCTCCGTTCGAATACTACGCGTGCGACGACGCCACCGATTTCTCCGAGGTGCCATGGGATCGGCCTGGTGAACGACAGGCCATCGACAATCTGGTCACCGGAAATGATGTGCGCGCGCGATTGGTAGTGAATGAATGGCAGCGCTTGGTTGCCGATCCAAGGCGCTCAAGAGCCCTGGTTTTTTGCGTCTCCGTAGCTCACGCCAAGTTCATGACTGACTGGTTCAATGCAGCGGGATTGCCTGCGGCATGCGTCGTAGGTGAGACGTCGCAGGATGAACGCCGACTTGCTCCGCAGCGTCTGGCCCGTGGCGAACTGTGTGCACTGGTCACGGTGGACTTGTACAACGAAGGCGTCGACTTGCCATCGGTCGACACCTTGCTCCTGCTACGGCCAACCCAAAGTGGATTGCTGTTCCAGCAACAGATTGGACGTGGTCTGCGGCTTGCTCCGGGCAAAGAAAATTGCCTGATTCTGGACTTCGTGGGCCAACACCGTATGGACTTCCGTTTTGATCGGCTGTTATCCGTGTTAACCGGGCTCAGTCGTCAGGGAGTGTTGGACGGGGTGGAACACGGATTCAGTCAATTGCCGCCCGGCTGCCACATTCAATTGCAACGACAAACGCGCGAGCAGGTGTTGCGCGGGCTGAAGGCCCTGGTGGCTAACAACTGGCGGCGGCTACGCGTCGAACTGCAGACCTATGCGGCACTGCGTGGTACTGGAAACATCGTCCTTGCCGACTTTTTACGTGAACAATCGCTGGAGCTTGGAGACGTCTATCGCCGGGGAGCGCGTAGTGGATGGACCGAACTGAAACGCGACGCGGGGCTGATGGTGGCCGAGCCGGGGCCGGAGGAAGCCTATTTCAGTCGAAGGATTGGCGACTTGTGCCATATCGATGATCCACGCCGGCTTGACGCCTTGCGTGCAGCGGGTATGTCCGGCGACTCAGATGCGAAGCTGACCGAAGATGCTCCGCCTGAGTTGCAGATGCTCGCGTATCAGGTTGATGGCACCCATGCCCAGGTCGGAGGGCCGGCTGAATTCATGGCGCGTATAGCCCAGAATCCGGCGATTGGCGCCGAAATGGCCGAGCTGGCTGACGTATTGGAAAGCCGGGAAGGGGTGTCGTTCAAGGCACTGCCCGGGTTGGACGACACACCTTTGTGCCTGCACGCCAGCTACCACATTCGCGAGATTCTCACTGCGGTGGGATGGCTAACGGCAACCCGGAGAACTCCATTCCAGTCGGGCAGCCTTGCGTTGAGTGCCCGGAAGACGGAGCTGCTTTTCGTTACGTTGGATAAAAGCGCCGGTTACCACGATCGAATAGCCTATCGTGACTACGCTATCAGCCCAGCACGCTTCCATTGGCAAACGCAGAACAGCGCAGGACCCGATAACGCAAGCGGGCGGCGTTATATGGAAAGCCCTGCCAACGGATGGGGTTTTCAACTGTTCGTGCGCACTCGTAAGGGTGAGCCTTATCTTGCCTGCGGCCCGGTGGGGCTGGAAAGCATCGAGGGGGACCGTCCGATGGATGTCGTCTGGCATTTGGCCCAGCCGTTGCCAGCAAGGTGGTTTCGGGAGTTCAGCATGCTTCGAGGTGCTTAGTCGCATCCGTTCAGCCGGACAGGCCCCGCACAGTCAGGCCATGCGGCGCGTGGATTGCCATGCGGATACTAGGCGGCGCATCGTCGCCGTAATCACCCAACCCACCGCATACAGCAACACGAACGTGGGCCCGGCCAGATACAGATAGGCCTCGGGCCACGACAGTCTGGCCAGCGCCGGACCGAATCCCAGCCCAACCGCAAAACTGCCTTGCAGGGCGATCGGGATTTGCGCGAAGACGAATTGACCCTTGGGGTCGCCGTGGGCGGTCAGGGCAAATCCCAGGCAGACGAGGATGGCCAGCAGGTAGGTGATGCAGAGGGCAGTGCCGATCTTGCTCATGGGCTCTCGGGCTTGAGGGGAACGACGCGCCTCAGCCTTCCGGATGAAGTCGGCGGACGCCCGCGATGGGTGGCGGCTGGTTGCGGGGTCAGCGTCATACAGCAACGGCTGGCAGGGAGATTAGCGCCACGGCTCTGCGGCGACGGTGCCAGTGCACTGCTGTCCAGACGCGACAGCGACTTGGTCAGGCGCACTTCCACACGCGCCGGCCAGCGCGGATACTCGGCCGGATGGCAAGCGGGGGCTTGCAGCGTTTCACTCTGGGGAGCTGGCCATGCACGGTTTGTCGATGGATCGTTCGCGCACGGTGTTGGCCGTCGCGCTCTTGCTGGCCGGCCTTGCCCTGGCCACGCCATCCCGCGCGGCGGTGCCAACGCTGGCGCCCCAGGTGCAGGCCTACGTCGCGCATGCACAGCCGCTGCTGGCGATCACGCATGTGCGGGTGGTCGACGGACATGGCACCGGTGCGAGGGAGAACCAGACGGTGCTGCTGCGTGACGGGCGCATCGCGGCGGTCGGGCGGCACGTGGATGTACCCGGGGAGGCGACCGTGATCGATGGCAGCGGGCAGACGCTGATGCCCGGCCTGGTCGGCATGCACGACCACTTGTTCTATCCGGCGCCCAGGGTGAATCCGGCGTCGAAGGAGTTGCTCGCGCCTGAGCAGGCGTCGAGCTTCCCCAAGCTGTACCTGGCTGGTGGGGTCACCACGATCCGCACCACCGGCAGTGTGGAGCCGTATACGGACCTGGCGTTGAAGAAGGCGATCGATGCCGGCCTGATTCCCGGGCCGAAGATGCACACGACCGGGCCGTATCTGGAGGGCAAGGGCAGCCTGATGCCGCAGATGCACGAGTTGGTCGACGCCGACGATGCGCGCAACACGGTGAATTACTGGATGGACGAGGGCGCGACCTCGTTCAAGGCGTACATGCACATCACCCGCGCCGAGCTGTCGGCGGCGATTGCGGCGGCGCATGCGCGCGGCATCAAGGTGACCGGCCACCTGTGTTCGATCGGGTTCACCGAGGCGGCGGATCTGGGTATCGACAACCTCGAACACGGCTTGTTCGTGGACACCGAGTTCAGCGCCGGCAAGCAGCCGGATGTGTGCCCGGACACGAAGGCGGCCATCGCGCACCTGGCGACGCTGAAGGTCGACGGTCCGGAGATCCGGCAGTTGATCAGGCATCTGGTGGCAAAGCACGTTGCGGTGACCTCCACGCTGCCGGTGTTCGAGACCTTCGTGCCCGGCCGCGCGCCGCTGGATGCGCGGGTGCTCGATGCGATGCTGCCGCAGGCCCGCGAGGAATACCTGAAGACACGCGAGCATGTCGCGGCGATGAAGGATTCCCCGTGGCCGAAGCTGTTCCAGCTGGAGATGGCTTTCGAGCACGCTTTCGTCAAGGCCGGAGGCACCTTGCTGGCCGGTCTCGATCCCACCGGCTACGGCGGCGTGATCGCCGGTTATGGCGACCAGCGCGAGGTGGAGCTATTGGTAGAAGCGAGCTTCACGCCGGTGCAGGCCATCCAGATCGCCACCTTGAACGGCGCGCGCTTCATGGGCGTGGACAAGCAGATCGGTTCGATCGACGTCGGCAAGGCGGCCGACCTGGTGCTGGTCAAGGGCAACCCCGCAAGCAACATCAAGGACATCGAGAACGTGGTGCTGGTGTTCAAGGATGGCGTGGGTTACGACCCGGCGAAGCTGGTCGAGGCGGCCAACGGTACGGTGGGGTTGCGCTGATCGCGTCGGTGCGTTCACCGACATTCGGGTGAATGTCATCCAGCGGATGGCATTCCGGCAGCAACGGGCGTTGCGTCCCGAAGGCGGCGCCAAGGGTCGCGACGCGGGTCAGGCGCGTGACGAGTTCGACTTGGGACAGCCATCAGCCTTCGCGGATGAAATCCACGAAGGCCCGCAGCGGCGAGGGCAGGTGGCGCCGACCAGCGTAATAGAGCATCGGCCCGCTGAAGCGCTGGGACCACGGTTCCAGCACCGGCACCAGTGCACCGCTGTCCAGGTGCGGCTGCAGCCAGTCTTCGAACAGGTGGACGATGCCGAGTCCGTCGAGTGCCGCCTGCACGGCCAGATCGAAGGCCGCGCCCGTGCGGACCTGCAGCGGACCGGATGGGTCGACGCGCACGATTTCGCCGTCGCGCTCGAACTCCCATAGTGACACGGCGCCACCGGAAAACTGGCCGCGCAGGCAGGCATGTTGCAGCAGGTCGCGCGGGTGTGCGGGCGTGCCGTGTACCTGCAGGTAAGCGGGCGCGGCGGCGGTGACCAGGCGTTGCGTGCGCGGGCCGATCGGCAGCGCGATCATGTCCTGCGCCAGCCGCTCGTCGTAGCGGATGCCGGCATCGCAGCCGCTGGCCATCAGGTCGACGAAGCTGTCTTCCACGATCACTTCCAGCCGGATCTCGGGGTAGCGCTTGAGGAAGGCCGTGACGATGCCGGGCAGTACCGTGCGCGCCACGTTCGCGGGCACGTTGATTCGCAGCGTGCCGGCGGGGCGGTCGCGGAAGTGGTTGACCACGTCCAGCGACGCTTCCACTTCGGCCAGCGCGGGCGCGAGCCGTTCGGCCAGTCGCGCACCGGCTTCGGTGGGCGAGACGTTGCGGGTGGTGCGATGGAGCAGGCGCAAACCGAGTCGGCTTTCCAGACGACGCACCGCCTCGCTCAGCTTGGAGGCGGAGTTGCCGCCGCTGCGCGCCGCTTGCCGAAACCCGCCGGCTCGCAGCACGGCGAGAAACGCCTGGAGATCCTGCAGCTCTGTCGCCATTGTCCCGTTCTCCGCACGCCCCGTATGGATTGTGGCGGATTATCAGGATGGCGTGGCCTTCCTATAGTTCATCCCATCCCTTCATCCTCCCCGGAGAAACACCATGAGCAAGCTCGCGCAGGCAGGCACGTTTACGCTCGGCGACCGCCCGGTCAACCGCATGGGTTACGGCGCCATGCAGCTGGCGGGGAAGGGCGTGTTCGGTCCGCCGAAGGATCACGCGGCGGCGCTGGCGGTGCTGCGCGCCGCGGTGGAGGCCGGCGTCAACCACATCGATACCAGCGACTTCTACGGGCCGCACGTCACCAACCGGATCATTCGCGAGGCGTTGCACCCGTATGCCGACGAGCTGGTGATCGTCACCAAGGTCGGCGCGCTGCGCGGCGAGGATGCGTCGTGGAATCCGGCGCAGAGTCCGGCGCAACTGGTGCAGGCGGTGCACGACAACCTGCGCAACCTCGGCCTGGATGTGCTGGATGCGGTCAACCTGCGCGTGATGGGTGACGTGCACGCGCCCAGCGAAGGCAGTATCGAAGCGCAGTTCAGTGCGCTGGCGGAATTGCGGCAGCAGGGGCTGATCCGCCACCTCGGCCTCAGCAATGCCACGGCCAATCAGGTCGCCGAAGCGCAGCGCATCGCGCCGGTGGTCTGCGTGCAGAACCAGTACAACCTCGCGCATCGCGACGACGACGACTTCATCGACGCACTCGCCCGTCAGGGTGTGGCCTACGTGCCGTTCTTTCCGCTGGGCGGCTTCAGCCCGCTGCAGTCGCGGACGCTGTCCGATGTGGCGGCGCGGCTGGAGGCCACGCCGATGCAGGTGGCGCTGGCGTGGCTGCTGACCCGGTCGCCCAACATCCTGCTGATTCCCGGCACGTCGTCAGTCGCCCACCTGCGGGAGAACCTAGCAGCGGTGGAGCTGCGGCTGGGCGACGAGGTGATGGCCGAACTGGATGGCATCGGCCAGGCCTGATCCGGCTTCCGGTCTTGGCCAAGTCATGGACGAATGCGCCGCGGCACCTCGTGTTGCGGCGCTAGCGGTTGTCCGGATCGGATTTCACCGCCAGGTTCAGCAGCTTTCCCGTGGCGTCCAGTTCCACCAGCACGATGCGCGTATCGCCGTCAGGCCCCACGCGATACACCGAGCGCACGGCGCCGTCGTGTTCGGCCCGCTTGATCAGCCGCAGCGGCGCGGCGTCCCACTTCGCGGGCAACTGGCTGCGCATGTCGGGCGCGTCGTCGGGGGCGAAGACGTAGCCGGCGTCGGCGTCGAACTCGTCGGCGAGATTCTTGCCGGCCAGCATGCGTTGCAGCACCTCGCGGGCGTGGGCGGCGATTTCCGGCTTGTCGTCCTTGATCGCGGGATTCGGCTTCGGCATCAGCGCCGGTTCCACCAGGCCGGCGATGACGTGCGACATGTAGACGGGGCTGGCGTGAGCGGCGTCCAGGTTGGTCAACACCACCACGGTCAGCTTGTCGTCGACGTAGCGGTTGATGGTGCAGGTGAAGCCCTGCCACGCGCCGCTGTGCTGGATCACCCGATGGCCGTTCATGCTGTCGCTGGCCCAGCCGAAGCCGTAGTGGCTGGGGTTGGGCTGGCCGTCGTTGAGCACGAAGGGGGTCCACATCGTGTCCAGCGACTTCCTGCTGAGCAGGCGGGTGCCGTACAGCGCGCGGTCCCACTTCTCCAGGTCGACCACGTTGAAGTACAGCGTGCCGTCCGCGGTGGAGTTGAGGCTGGGCGACACCCATGTCTGGTTTTTCAGTTGCCCGCCGACGATCTCGTAACCGGCGGCGCGGCCGGGGATGATGTCGCGCTCGGAGATGCTGCGGGTGGAGACCATGCCCAGCGGCGCGAAGATCCGTTCCCGCATGAAGTCGCGGTAGTCCTGGCCGGTGACCTTGTGGATCAGCACGCCGAGCAGGGCATAGTTGGTGTTGCGGTAGTCCCAGCGCTCGCCGGGCCTGAACTCGATCGGCAGGGTTTCGATCTTCTTCACCAGTTCGTCTTCGGTGAAGTCCTTGCGCGAGTCGAACAGGCCGCCGGGCTGCATGCGCGAGGGGTCTTCGTACTCGGCCAGGCCCGAGGTGTGCGACAGCAGGTTCTTCACCCTGATCGCCTTCCAGCTCGCCGGCGCATCGGGGAAGTATCGGGTGATGCTGTCGTCCAGGCTCAGCTTGCCCTGTTCCACCAGCATCATCACCGCGGTGGCGGCGAACTGCTTGCCGACCGAGCCGGACTGCATCAGCGTGGCCGGCGTGACCGGCGCCTGCCATTCGATGTTGGCCAGGCCGTAGCCCTTCACCAGCAGCGCGTGTCCATCGCGATAGACGCCTACCTCAACACCGGGAACATGCTGGCGCGCCATCTCGGCGCTGACATAGCGGTCGATGGCGGCGATCTGTGCCGGCTTCAGCGCGGCCGCGGGTGCCGGCATCGTGGTGCCGAGGAACAGCGTGGCAAGCAGCAGGTTGCGCGTCAGGGGCATGGTCGGTGCTCGTCGCCGGAGGTGGAAGGTTCGCATTCTGACCGAACGCGGGCGTGCCGGGTGGTCGTCTGGCGGCCTGCCGCTGCCGGTCGGGCTGCAGCAACGGACGGATCTTTCGCCGAAAGGAAAGCCCGCCGATGGGCGGGCTCTCCAGGCTTACCTGCCGCGCACCGGAGGCGACCGGGTGGGCGAGTTGTGCGTGGTGTTGCCGATGGGAGGCATCGGCGACACGTGCGGGCTGCGCGGATAGGCGGGCCGATAGTGATCGTGTTGGTAGAGGCGCGGTGATCGGCGGAACAGGCTGTCGCGTTCGGCCAGGGCGAGTCGATGTCCATCGATGTGCACCCAGTACCAGGAGCCCGCCGGCACGGGTGCGGTCGACAGGAAGGTGAACTGCGCGCTGTAGTTGCCGTTGTCCAGCGGCGATGCCTGCAGCGCCAGGTTGATCACGAACTGACTGGAAACCGGGCGCCCGTGCCTGTCGGTCGCCGGCCTGGTGATCATCTCGTCCAGGTTCGCGCGGAGCAGCCGATTGACCTTGGGCGAGAGTTCGATGGCAGGTGATGCGCTGGTCACCTTGCCGTGCGAATCCACCTGCACCAGCACCGGCATCACCTTGGGCGGAAACTCGTTGAGCGAAGCGGACCCGGCGGCGGCCACGCCGGAGCAGGCCAGCAGGGCGCCAAAAACGGCAGATCGCGGTATCGATTTCATGGTGCCCTCGCCGAGGCAGCCTGGTGCTGCTGTTGTCGCATGACGGTGCTCCCGACGCCGGAAAGAATCAAGCGTCCGGGCGTGACGGGGGCAACACGCGCTACTTCGGCAGCGAGGCCAGCCAGGCGAGCACGGCTTTGGAAAGTTCGATGCGTCGGTCGGAATAGGCGTGGTCGGTGGAAAGGTGCATGGTGGTGACGTGGCTGTCGCCGGCCTTGCGCAGGTCCGCGGCGAACGCCTGGTTTTCCGGGGCGAGGCCGTCGTCGGAGGTCACGATGAGGGCGGTGCGATTCTTCAGCGCGGCGACCTTCGCGGGGAAGACCCAGCCCGCGGCGTGGTCGACCAGTTCGCGCGCCAGGCCGTCCGGGGTGCAGCCGCTCAGCGGCGCCATGCCTTCGTCGGCGAGGCCGCTGGCCATGGCCTTGATGCCCGCGCTTTCGCCGTCCCTGCGCACGAGTTGCGTGGCATGCCACGCCATGTCCGCCGCGGAGAGCGTGGCGAAGGCCTTGATCGCGGGATCGGCCGCAGCGGCCTGCACCGTCATGAAGCCGCCCATGCTGTGGCCGATCAGCACGATGCGCGCGGGATCGAGCCGAAGTTTCCCGGCCACCTCCGGCTGGCGCAGGTAAGCCAGCGCGGCGGCGGTGTCCTCGATGCCGTGCGAAAACGAGAACTCGCCCGGCGTGCCCCACGAGCCGCGGTAGTTGAAGTAGAGAACGTCCCAGCCGGCGCGGCGCATGTCCTGCGCCAGGTCGAGGTTGCGTTCGTTGCCGGGGAAGCCGTGCAGCAGGATCACCGCCGGATGCGGGCCGGCGCCGGCAGCGACGTAGACCAGCGCATTCATCAGGGCGCCGTGGCTGGGGATCTGCATGGTCTCCATCGTGGCCCGCGGACCAGTCGGTGCGGGCGATGCCGGCGAAGGCCCGGCTTGCTTCGGGGCGGCCTGCGCCTGGCACGGGTTCCATGCCACGCCGGCGACAAGACAGGCGGCCAGCAGCGTGCGGATCGAACGGCTGTTCATGCGATTTTCCCCGGTTGGACGAAGCGGTTCGCGAAGCGTATTCCTTTCGCGCGCGATGCGGAGTGCCCGTACCTCGCGGCAGCCAAGACGTCCCACCGAAGCCGGCCGCTGGCGTTACCCTTCCACTTCCCCCATCCGGTCACGGAGACCCCCATGTCACAGCACGTCGCCACCTTCCGCCAGATGCACGGCGGCCCCGGACTCCTGCGCTTTCCCAATGCCTGGGATGCCGGCAGCGCCCGCCTGTTCGAAAGCCTCGGCGCACGGGCCATCGCCACCACCAGTGCCGGCGTGGCGTGGGCGCTGGGCTACCCCGATGGCGGAAGGATGCCGGCCGACGTGGCGATCGGCGCCGCCGTCAACATGGCGCGGGTACTGCGCGTGCCGTTGTCGGTCGACCTGGAGAACGGCTATGCGGAGGACCCGGTGACGGTGGGTGAAACCGTGCGTCGCCTGATCGACGCGGGCATCGCCGGCCTCAACATCGAGGACGGTCGCGATGCGCCGGAGAAGCTTGCCGCGAAGATCGAGGCGATCCGGAGCGCCACCGCGAACGCCGGCGCGGACATCTTCGTCAACGCCCGCACGGACGTCTTCCTGGCCAGCCTGGTCGACGCGCCGCAGCGGGTCGGGGAGACGTTGTCGCGCGCCGCCACCTATCGGGCTGCCGGCGCCGACAGCCTGTTCGTGCCGGGCCTTCGCGATGCGGGCGAGATCGCCGCCGTGGTGGAAGGCGCCGGCTTGCCGGTCAACCTGATGGCATGCCCGGGCCTGGCGCCGGCGTCCGAGCTGGAGCGGTTGGGCGTGCGGCGATTGAGCGCGGGCTCGGGCATTGCGCAGATGCTGTGGGGGCAGGCAGGGAAGCTGGCGCAGGAGTTCCTCGACAGCGGCCGCTCCGAATCGATGGCCGAGGGCGCGATGCCGTATCCGCAGCTGCAGGCCCTGTTCGCCGGCCGGTGAGCGCGGACGAAAGGGTCTGGAGTCCGGGCGGACGCCCGCCGGAGCGACGGATTTCCAGCGGAACTTGCCGCGGAACCCGTCCGGGTTACCCGTGCGTGTCGAGCAGGTCGATGATTTCGCCGGTGCTGCCGGTTTCGCCCAGTCGCGGGAAGATGCGGGCAACGCTGTTGGCGTGGGCCTCGGCACTCATGTCGGTCATCGCATCGATGGCGAGGGTGACGTGGTAGCCCAATTCGTGCGCCTGGCGTGCGGTGGATTCGACCCCGATGCTGGTGGCGATGCCGGCGAGCACGATCTGGGTGACGCCCTGCGCTTTCAGGTACGCATCGAGGCCGGTGCCGGTGAACGCGCCCCAGGTGCGCTTGGTCACCACGTGATCCTGCGGTTGCCGGTTCAGTTCGGGCACCAGTTCGGCCCAGTCGGCGGGCAGATCACGCAGGTTGCGCGGGCGTTCGGTCCGCCCCGGCGCGCCGCCACTGACGTTGACCAGGACGACTGGCAGGGCGTGACGCCGGAACGCCTCGGCCAGCGCGCGGGCGCAGGCCACCACCTGGTCGGCCGGATGGGCCGTGGCGTAGGCGACGATGCCCTTCTGCAGATCGATGACGACGAGGGCGGCATGCGGGTCGAGTGTGCTTGCGGTCATGCAGGTGTTCCTGATTCTAGGGAGCGGGGTTGGTGCGAAGGCGACGCGACGTCGCTCACGATTCGACGAGGCGCTTGAGCAGGTCGACGGCGCGGGCGAGCTGGGCCTGCTCCTTCGGCGCCAGCCGGGTCTGGATGGCCTGGAACAGCCAGTCCTCCCGCGCCGCGCGGCTGGCCTTGACCAGCTTGCGGCAGGCGGGGGTCAGCGACAGCAGGGTGCGCCGCCCGTCGTCGGGATCGGGCGTGCCGCGCAGCAACCCGGCTTCCAGCAAGGCGGCGACGTTGGCACCCATGGACTGCGGACGCATGCCTTCGGCGTGGGCGAGCGCGGTGACGGTGGCGGGCCCGTCGCGCTCCAGGTGCCCGATCACCGACACCTGCGACCACGGCAGGCCGCCCAGGTTGATCTGTTCGCGCAGGCGGCGTCGCAGCTTGCCCACCAGCACGCGCAACTCGACGGCGGTCGCCATGGCATCGGCGCCCGCCGGTTTGACGGATGGCTTGCTCATCCGCGCAGTCTGTCAGACGAGAAGTCAAACTGCAAAGGCAAACTTCACGAAGGGGTGGCAGGCGGCCGACCGGTCCGGGACGGCCCCGGATGCGCCGGTGATCGGGACGTGGCGGATGGCGGCGTGCCAATCTGATATGAAAATATCATTGACACGAAGATGTTAATCGAATAACACTGCAGATCGTGGGCTGTCCACGCGACCATCTCGGGGGAGAGAGTCATGGATTTTCGCTATCTGCAGCATGCTCGTCGGGGAATCTGCGTTGCCATCGCGGTGGCCCTGTGGTCGCCGCTGGGCGTCGCGGCCCAGCCATCGTCGCCGGGTGGTTCCGATGCCCCCGCGCCGGCGTCCGGCAGCACCCCGCCGCAGGATGCGTCGGGCGCCGGGGCGGGTCAGCAATCGTCACCGGCCGGCGCCAGCTCCGCACCCACCGACCTGGGCACGGTCATCGTGACCGCGAACAAGCGCAGCGAGCGGCTGCAGGATGTGCCGATGGCGGTGTCGGCACTGCAGGGCCTGCAGCTCGAGCGCGAGAGCGCGGTCAGCTTTGCCGACTACGCCACGCGGGTGCCCGGGCTCAACGTGATTTCCAGCGGGCAGGGCAGGACCCAGCTGGTGCTGCGCGGCATCACCTCCGGCAGCGGCCAGCCGAACTCGACGGTGGGCACCTACATCGACGACGTGCCGTTCGGCTCCAGCACCGTGTATGCGGCCGGCAGCGTGCTGACACCGGACATCGATCCGGCCGACCTGGAGCGCGTCGAGGTGCTGCGCGGGCCGCAGGGCACGCTGTACGGATCGAACACGCTGGGCGGGCTGGTCAAGTTCGTCACCACGCCGCCGGACGCCACCCGCGCCTACGGTCGCCTGCGTGCCGGCGTCAGCAGCGTCGAGGATGGCGGCACCGGTGCGGACGTGCATGCGATGTTCAACGTGCCGCTGGCCGTTGACAAGCTCGCGCTGCGAGTCAACGCGTACGAACGCCACGATCCCGGCTATGTCGACAACGTCCTCACCGGCAAGCACGACGTCAACCGCGCCAAGGTGAGCGGAACCCGCGCGCAGTTGCTGTGGACGCCGAGCGACACGGTTTCGCTGCGCCTGTCGGCGCTGGCGCAGAACCTGGGCAGCGACGGTGCCGGCCTGGTCGATGGCGGCGTCGACGTCGATGCGCTGACGCTGCAGCCGATCCACGGCGACCTGCAGCAGGTGCGTTCGCCGGGCACCGGCCAGTTCCGGCTGAAGTACCGGCTCTACGATGCCTCGCTCAACGCCGACTTCGGCGGGGCGAAACTGTTTTCGTCGACCAGCTACGGCACGCTGGACATGAACTCCAACGCCGACGTCACGGCGGCCTACGGGCCCTTGCTGAACCCGCTGTTCGGCCTGCCCAACGGTGGCTATTCGCTGGTCAATCCGATGACCCTGGACAAGTTCACCCAGGAGTTGCGCCTGCAGTCGCCGGAGACGCAAGCCGTGGAATGGCGCGCCGGTGTCTTCTACACGCGCGAAAAGACCACCGCCCACCAGAACGTCCTGAGCTTCGACGCCGGCACCGGCGAACCGATCGCGCTGCCGGTGCTGGCCGACCTGTCGATGGGGCCGGCGATCTTCACCGAGTGGGCCGCCTATGGCGACGTGACCTGGCACGCCACCTCGCGTTTCAGCGTGCTGCTGGGTGCGCGCTACAGCAGCGACCGCACCACCTATGCGCAGACCGGTGACGGCCTGATCCTCGGGCCCACTCAATTCACCATCCGCGGATCGGACAACCCGACCACGTATCTGCTCAATCCCAGCTTCCGCTTCAGCGACGACCTGATGGTCTACGGCCGCATCGCCTCGGGCTTCCGTCCGGGCGGCCCGAATGTCGGCGTGCCGCCGGGGCTGGGCGCGCCGCTGACGTTCGGTCCGGACAAGCTGGTGAGCTACGAGCTGGGCCTGAAGGCCACCACGATGCAGCGGCGCATGACCTTCGACGTATCCGCCTTCTACATCGACTGGAGCCAGATCCAGCTCACCGTCGTCTCCGGCGGCATCGGCTTCATGGGCAACGGCGGCAAGGCCAGCAGCAAGGGCGTTGAGGCGGCGTGGCAGTACGCGCCGGCGCGGGGCCTGCTGCTGTCGGCCAATGCCAGCTGGACCGACGCGAAGCTGGACGCGGACACGCCGCCCGGCCTGTTCGGCTACAAGGGCGATCGGCTGCCCTACGTGCCGAAGTGGAATGCCAGCGTCGGCGTGGATTACGACTTTCCGCTAGCCGGCGGCTGGTCCGGCTTCGTCGGCGCAGGCTATCGCTACGTGGGCGAGCGCAAGACCGATTTCGTCGCCGCGCCGGGTCCGCGCCGCGACGTGCCCGACTACGACGGCGTCGACCTGCGCGCCGGCGTCAACGTCGGCAACTGGACGATCAAGGCCTACGTCAAGAACCTGACCAACGAACGGGGCATCACCTCGCTGGCGTCGGAAACCACCGACCCCCACGCCAATCCATTCGCCGCCGTCTACGTGATGCCGCGCACGGTGGGCCTGTCCGCCAGCGTCGACTTCTGAGCATGCTTTTCCACCGAACCGTATCCGGAGTGCGTCCATGAACCGCCATGCGAAACTCGCCGCGGCATTCGCGATCACCTGTGCCGCCGGCATCGCGATGGCGCAGGTGCCGTCGTCGCCGAACCCCGCACCCGCCAGCTCGATCTTGCCGGTGCCGGCCGTGCCCGTCGCCGCCGCGCCGGCCGCGGCGCTGGCGCCGCCGGTTGGCGTCGCGCATGCATTGACCGCCGACGACCTGGCCACCTTCCTCGACGGCATGGTGCCGTACATGATCCAGCGTGGCGACGTCGCCGGCGGGGTGATCTCGGTGGTCAAGGACGGCCAGCTGCTGTTCGCCCGCGGCTACGGTTACGCCGACCTGGCCAGGCGCACGCCGGTGTCGCCCGAGACCACGCTGTTCCGGCCCGGCTCGACCTCCAAGCTGTTCACCTGGACGGCGGTGATGCAGCAGGTGGAGCAGGGCAAGCTGGACCTCGACCACGACGTCAACGACTACCTCGACTTCACCATCCCGGCGCGCAACGGCAAACCGGTGACGCTGCGCCAGCTGATGACGCACACCGCCGGCTTCGAGGACACCGCCCGCGGACTGCTGCCGACGAAGCCCGAGGACGTCGATCTGGAGCGCTACCTGAAGACGCACATCCCCGCGCGGATCTATCCGCCGGGCGAGATCGTGGCGTACTCCAACTACGGTTGCGGACTGGCCGGCTACATCGTGCAGCGCGTCTCCGGCGAGCGCTTCGAGGATTACATCCGGCAGCACATCCTCG
This sequence comes from Rhodanobacter sp. IGA1.0, assembly GCF_040208325.1. Lineage (NCBI taxonomy): Bacteria > Pseudomonadati > Pseudomonadota > Gammaproteobacteria > Lysobacterales > Rhodanobacteraceae > Rhodanobacter > Rhodanobacter sp. IGA1.0. The sequence continues at coordinate 2,446,806 of NZ_CP157948.1, read as the reverse complement.
ACCCGCTGGACATGCATCATTCGAGCTTCGCGATGCCGCTGCCGCCGCAGCTGGCACCGCTGATGGCCAAGGGCTACAAGAGCGCATCCGACGGCGAGCCGCAGCCGTTCGAACTGGTCGATCCCGCGCCGGCCGGCGCGCTGAGCAGCAGCGCAACCGACATGGCGAATTTCATGATCGCCCAGCTGCAGGGCGGCCGCTTCGGCGACACCCGCATCCTCAGGCAGGCCACCGCCGAGCTGATGCACAGCCGGCAGTACACCGCGGCGCCGGGCCTGAACGGCTTCGACCTGGGCTTCTACCAGGAGGACCGCAACGGCCAGCGCATCATCGGCCACGGCGGCGACACGATCGTGTTCCACAGCGACCTGCACCTGCTGCTGGATGCGAACGTGGGCATCTTCATGTCGTTCAACAGCGCCGGCGACGCGGGCGCCGCGCACGTGATCCGCAAGGCGATCTTCCAGGCTTTCCTCGATCGCTATTTCCCGAAGGACGCACCGTCACCGTCGACCGTGGACACCGCCAGGGCGGATGCCGCGCGCGTGGCCGGCTGGTACCAGGCCAGTCGTCGCAACGACAGTGCACTGCGCATGCTGTACCTGTTGGGCCAGGTCAACGTGGCGGCGAAACCCGACGGCACGCTGGCGGTGTCGATGCTCACCGACTACGCGGGCAAGCCGCTGCAGTGGCACGAGACCGGGCCGCTGCGCTACAGCGAAGTGAACGGCAAGTCGCAGCTGGCCTTCGTTGCCGATGCGAACGGTGGCATCCGCTACTGGGCCACCGATGCCGAGGTGCCGGTGTTCCTGTTCCAGCGCGTCTCTGCGGCCCGCAGCCTGGGCACGGTCGGTCCGTTGCTGGGCGCGTCGGTGGCGATCCTGCTGGCAACCCTGCTGAGCTGGTTCGTCGGCGGCCGGGTGCGCCGGCACTACCGGCGGCCGCTGCAGCTGACGGCACTCCAGCTGCGCACGCGCCTGCTGTCGCATCTCGGCGTGCTGGCGCTGCTGGTGGTGGTGCTGGGCTGGCTGACCTTCCTCGCGGTGACCTCGGCCGACGAGTCGAGGCTGCTGGACGGCTCGGGCACGGGCTGGCTGTACCTGCTCTACGTGCTGGGCGTGTTCGGCCTGCTCGGTGCGCTGGCGGTGCTGGTGCATGCGGTGCGCGCGTGGATGGCGCCGCGGCGCGGCCGCTGGGTGCTCGCCGGCGAAACGCTGCTGGCGCTGGCGGCGATCTACCTGGCCTGGTTCATCGTGGCGTTCGGGCTGGTCAGTTTCAACGTGAGGTTCTGACGGACCGCTGCGCATCGACATCAACCAGGCAGGAGAGATCATGGGTACCGAGGGACACGCACGGCTGCGGTTGCACACGCGGCTCGAGAAGTGGGCGCTGAAAGAGCCGTTCCACATCACCGGCTACACCTTCGACGAGTTCGAGGCGCTGGTGGTGACCCTGCACGAGGGCGACCGGTTCGGTCGTGGCGAGGCGCTGGGCGTCTACTACCGCAACGACACGCCGGCCGCGATGCAGCTGCAGGTCGAGGCGCTGCGCGAACGGATCGAAGGCGGCGTGACGCGGCAGGAACTGCTGCAGCTGCTGCCCGCCGGCGGCGCGCGCAATGCGGTCGACTGCGCGCTGTGGGATCTGGAGGCCAAGCGCAGCGGCCGGCCGGTGTGGATGCTGGTCGGCGGCGAGGCGCCGCAGCCGCTGGTGACCACCTTCACCCTCGGCGCCGACGCGCCGGCGACGATGGCCGGGATCGCGCGGGGCTTCCCCGGCGCGCGCGCGCTCAAGCTCAAGCTCACCAATGACGAGCTCAACGCCGAGCGCGTGCGTGCCGTGCGCGCGGCGTGCCCCGACGCGTGGATCATGGTCGACGCCAATCAGGGTTTCACCCGCGACTCGTTCGCGCGCCTGCTGCCGGCGCTGGTCGAGGCGCGGGTAGCGGTGGTGGAGCAGCCGTTCCCGATCGGCAATGAAGCCTGGCTCGACGGACTGCACAGCCCGATCATGATCGCCGCCGACGAGAGCGTGCAGGATCACCACGACCTGCCGTCGCTGGTGGGCCGGGTCGGCATGATCAACATCAAGCTGGACAAGTGCGGCGGCCTCACCGAGGCGCTGGCGATGGCCGCCCAGGCGCGCGAGCTCGGCTTCGAGCTGATGGTGGGCAACATGTCCGGCTCGTCGCTGGCGATGGCGCCGGCCTTCGTGCTGGGCCAGTCGTGCAAGGTGGTGGACCTCGACGGTCCGATCTACTTGCGGCGCGACCCGGCGCCGTCGGCGATCTACGAGCATGGCCGCATCTGGTGCGACGATGCGATATGGGGCGGGCCGCTGGCGGCGGCCGCCTAGACCACAGGGGAGCGACATCGCAGCATGATTCCAGCAAGCGAGAAAAACTGGTTTGGCCATCCGCGCGGCCTGAGCGTGCTGTTCCTCACCGAAATGTGGGAGATGTTCTCCTTCTTCGGCATGCGCGCGCTGCTGGTCTACTACATGACCAAGCACCTGGACCTGGACCAGCAGTACGCCTCGCTGATCTACGGCGCCTACGCGGCCTTCGTGTATTTCACGCCGGTGTTCGGCGGCATGGTGGCCGACCGCTGGCTGGGCAAGCGCAACGCGGTGATGATCGGTGGCGCCACGATGGCCGCGGGTCATTTCATGATGGCCTCCGAGCCGCTGTTCTATCCGGCGCTGGCCACCATCGCGCTGGGCAACGGGCTGTTCCTGCCCAGCCTGGCCAGCCAGATCGAAGGGCTTTACCGCGATGGCGATCCGCGCAGCAAGAGTGCCTACAACATCTACTACGTGGGGGTGAACCTCGGCGCGTTCCTGGCGCCGCTGATCTGCGGCACGCTGGGCGAGGCGTACGGCTGGCACTGGGGTTTCGCCGCGGCCGGCATCGGCATGCTGCTGTCGCTGGTGATCTACCTGGCCGGCGCCCGTTACCTGCCGCCGGAACCGGAGCGCGGCGCCGAGGCGCGGGCGGCGCGGCCGCCGGTGGATCGGGCGGTGATCGATCGCTTCGCGCTGCTGCTCGGCGTCGCCGCGATCGTGGTGGTGTTCCGCGGCGCCTACGAACAGGTCGGCAACACCATCGCGCTGTGGATCGACCAGGACGTGGATCGCGAGCTGGCCTCGGGTTGGGCCATCCCGATGACCTGGTTCCAGTCGATCAACTCGGTGGTGGTGTTCGCCTTCACCCCGTTGCTGGTGGCACGCTGGGCGCGGCTGGCGCAGCGCGGCGTGGAGACGCCGCTGCTGGGGCGGATGGCCTTCGGCGCCGCCATCGTGGGTGGTTCCTACCTGATGCTGGCCGTGCTGTCGGCGTGGTGCGAGGCGCACGGCGTGCGCGCGCACTGGGGCTGGCTGGCGGCCTGGTTCGTGCTGATGACCACCGGCGAGCTGTACATCCTGCCGGTGGGCCTGGCCCTGTTCGGGCGCATGGCGCCGGAGGGTTTCCGCGCCACCAGCATCGCCACCTGGTTCTTCGCCGGCTTCTTCGGCAACCTGCTGGCCGGCGCGCTGGGCACGTTGTGGAGCCGGCTCGGCCACGCCTGGTTCTTCGCCCTGATCGCGGCGGTGGCCGGCGTGTCGGCCGCGCTGTTGTATATGCTTGGCCGTCGCCTGGGCGACGTGGAATCCCATGGGACGGCGGGCGCCGCCATGGCGCTGGCCAGATAAGCGGATGACGATGACCAAGGACCTGCAAAAAAAGCTGAAGAGCCGCTGGGACACTTTCACCACGGCCGAGCAGAAGATCGCCAGCTACCTGCTGCACAACATCAGCGGCATTCCGTTCGAGACGGCCGCGTCGCTGGGCAAGCGCGTGGGCGTGAGCGCGATGACGGTGGGCCGGTTCCTGCGCAACCTGGGTTATGCCGGCGTCGGCGACCTGAAGGAGGAACTACGCGGTGATGCGCCGTGGATGCAGCTGTACAAGACCTCCGAACCGGCAGCGGATGCCGACTACATCAGCGAGAGCCTGCAGGCGGAGATCCGCAGCCTCAACGATGTCTACGCGCTGGCGCGGGGCGAGGAATGGGCGCCCATCGTGAAGATGCTGGTGTCGGCCGATCGCGTGTCGGTGGCCAGCTTCCAGCACGGCTCGTTCCTCGGACTGGGCTTTGCTTCCTCGCTGCAGCACGTGCGGCCGCGGGTGTCGTTCGAATCGGGCGCCGACGGTTCCTATACCGGCATGCTGCTGGATTCCACCGAGAAGAGCTGCGTGGTGCTGATCGACATCCGCCGCTATTCGCGCCACTTCCGCCTGCTGGCCGAGGAGGTGGTCGAGCGCGGCATACCGCTGCTGATCATCACCGACACGCAGTGCTACTGGGCGCGCCAGCTGACGCCGCACGTGCTGATGATCCCGATGCAGACCGGTCGCGCCTGGCACAGCTTCGGCACGCTCACCAGCCTGTTCAGCCTGTTGATCAATGCGGTGATCCGCGAGATGGGCGACATCCTCGGGCGGGTCGGCGAGATCACCGAGTTGCGCCAGAAATTCATCGGCTACGACGGGCCATCGCTGTCGGGCGAGGGCAAGCCCGCCGGGACCGGCAAGAACAACGGCACGAAGAAGCCGGCAAAGCGGCGTTGACCTGGGCGGCATCAGCGAGCGAGGCAAGAGCATGACCTGCAGGATTCCGCGACTGTCACTGCGCCGTTGCCTCGCGGGATTGCTCATCGCGCTGGTCGTGGCGGGCGCACCGGCGCTGGCTGCCGCGCCAGCGCAGGATCTGGACGCCTTCGCCGCGCGGGCGATGAAGACCTTCGGCACACCGGGCATGGCGGTGACCATCGTCGACGGCCAGACCGTCACCACGCACGGCTACGGCGTGCGCAAGCTGGGTGAGGCCGCGCGGGTCGACGCGCATACGATCTTCCCGATCGGTTCCAACACCAAGGCCTTCACCGCGGCCGCGCTGGCGATCCTGGTCGACCAGGGCAAGCTGCACTGGGACGACCGCGTGGTGGACAAGCTGCCGGGATTCCGCATGTACGACGCCTATGCGTCGGCGGAGATGACGGTGACCGACCTGCTGGTGCATCGCAGCGGGCTGGGCCTGGGCGAGGGCGACCTGATGATGTTTCCCACCAGCGACCGCACGCGCGCGGAACTGGTGCATGACATCCGCTACCTGAAACCGGTGCGCTCGTTCCGCGGCGGCTACGACTACGACAACGTGCTGTACATCGTCGCCGGGCAACTCGTCGAAGCCGTGTCCGGCCAGCGCTGGGAGGACTTCGTGCAGCAGCACATCCTCGACCCGCTGCAGATGCGCGACACGCAGACCAGCATCGATGCCCGCACCGCCGACCAGGCCGCGCTGCACGGCAGGAACACCACGCCGGTGCGTGGCGTCGGCCCGCAGCGGGTGCTGACCACGGTGATGACCGGCAGCGTGTTCGCGGCTGCCGGTGCGCTGCAGGTCAGTGCGGCCGACATGGGGCCATGGTTGCGGCTGCAGCTCGATGGCGGTCGGCGGAGCGACGCCGGGCCGATCTTCAGCGCCGCGGCCGCGAAGATGCTGTGGACGCCGCAGACGCTGATCCCGATCTCCCCGCTGCCGGCCGAGGTCGCACTGGCGCAACCGCAATTCAACGCCTACGCCTTGGGCTTCGAGGTGCAGGACTACCGCGGCCACCGCATCATCACCCATCTGGGCGGCGTGCTGGGCGGCTATTCCGCGGTGGTGATCATTCCGGAACGACACGCGGCATTCGCCGTGATGCTCAACGCCGAAGATCCCGCCACCTTGCTGGCGATGCGCGAGCATCTGCTGGACAGCCTGCTGGGACTTCCCTCGCCGGACTGGATCGCCGGCTACGGCAGGATGTTCGAGGGGCTCAACGCGGGCGCCACGGCGGCGCTGAAGGCGGCGGGCAGTGACGCATCGTCCCGCGGTGCTCCGTCGCTGCCGCTTTCGGCATACGCCGGCGTGTATCGCGACCCGTGGTACGGCACGGCCACCCTGCGCCAGGACGCGAACGGGGCGCTGACGATCAGCTTCGATCGCTCGCCCGGCTTGCACGGCGCACTGGAGCACGTGCGCCACGACACCTTCCGCACGCACTGGGCGATGCCCGACGTGGAGGATGCCTACGTGAGCTTCGCGCTGAAACCCGATGGCAGCATCGCCCAGATGACGATGCAGGCGGTGTCGCCGATCGCCGACTTCAGCTGGGACTACCAGGACCTGCGCTTCGTCCCGGTGGCTGCCGGCAAATAGCGCGCTTCGTCCGAAGACCTTGCTGCCGCGCCGGCTGGCGGCCCGAGCTGGTCGGCTGCGTGTTCGCGTTGGATACTCGACGCACCGACCGCAACGGGGCATGCCATGTTTCCACGACTTCTGCTGATGCTGCTGTGCCTGCTGCCGGTGGCGTCAATCGGCGCGACCGACGCGCCGGCGACACGCACCATCGTGCTGGTGCGCCACGGCTACTACCTGCCCGATGCGAAGGCGGACCCGAAGCTGGGTCCGCACCTGGCGCCGATCGGCGTGGCCCAGGCGCATCTGGCCGGCGCCCGGCTGGCTGCCTTGCCGGGGCGCTTCGATGCGATGTACGTGAGCCCGGTGCAGCGTGCGCGCGACACCGCGGCCGTCATCGCCGGCGACTTTCCGGGCCGGCATTTCGAGGTGGTCGACGACCTGGCCGAATGCACGCCGCCGACCCGTCGCACCGAAGTGACCGCCGACGAGAAACCGGCGGACCTGGCGGCCTGCGCCCGCCAATTCGATCGCCTGTTCGCGGATTACTTCAAGCCGGCGCACGGCCACGCGCAGACCGAGCTGATGGTTTGCCACGGCAACGTGATCCGCAACATGGTCGTCCGTGCACTGGGCGTCGACAGCAAGGCCTGGCTGGAAATGTCGGTGGGCAACGCCAGCATCACCCGAATCCTGGTCGAGGCCGACGGCCGCTTCAAGGTCATCTCGGTGGGCGACGTGGGGCACATCCCGCCGAGCCTGCGCACCGGTGCCACCGGCGATGCCGAACGCAGCCTGGCGATTCCCGCGTTGCCGTAGCGACGAACACCGCGTTGCGATCACGCGTGATGCCTTGTCAGCTCAGCTCAGCACTGCACGCGGCCGCCGGCCAGCTGCTTGCACGGATGGAATACCGGTTCCTTCGGCGGCGGGCGCTGATGGCCATCGCCATCGCCGTGGTGATCGTGGTCGTGATCGCGGCCCGGACGACGGTTCGGATAAGGCGCCCAGTACGCCGGTGGCGGGTTGTACGCCTGCTGTTGCTGCAGCTGGTCCTGGTAGGCGTCGTTCTGCTGGCGCAGGACTTCGTTCTCGCCCTGCAGGTGGTTGCGTTCGGCGGCCTCGTCGACCAGCGCCTGCTGCCGTTCCTGCTCGGCGCGCTGCTGCGCGGCGTAGGCTTCGTCGGCCTGGCGCTGTTCCTTCTCGTCCTGCGCCTGCTGGCGAGCCTCGATGCGCTGCTGGTACAGCGCTTCGAGGTGGTGCGAGTCGGCATAGCTCTTCGCCAGCCCGTCCTGGCCCAGGCGCAGGTAGCGGTCGATGACTTCGGTGTCGTCGGCCTGGTGCAGCAGCTCGCCATGGCCCTGCGGGCAGGGATGGTCGGTGTAGCTGACCTGTCCGCCGACGGTGCACTTGTAGATGTTCTGCGCGCCCGCGGTGCCCGCGGCGGCCAGCAGCAGGAGCGCCAGGCATGACAGGGGAATTCGGTTCGGCCGGACTTTCATGGGGACGTCCATCCTGGGTGACTAGGAGCGTGGGCGGTAGAAACCAAGCGAGCGAGGCAAAGTGGTTTTGAGTCAGGTTTTTCGATCATTTGAGGCGAATAGCCGTAGCTATTCAACGAAAGTGAGCGGAAAAGCTGGCCAAAACCACGCAGCCGCAGCCGCTTGGTTTCTACCGCCCACGCTTCTGGCATCGGCTGGATGTTGCCGCCGCGCGGGTTAGGCCGCGCTGAACGCGAGGGCGACGCGTCGACGGTAGCGCGGCCGGGTTGCGCCGTTCAAGCGGCGGGCGACGCCTCGGCCGGCTGGCGACCGGCGCCCTGCCAAGCACGCAGGCCGATCACCGCCAGCACCACGAAGCCGGCATACAGCACCGCGGTGATCAGCAGGTGCTTGTAGACGTACTCGCCCACGTAGATCACGTCCACCGCGATCCACAGCCACCACGCGGCCACGTGCCGCCGCGCCTGCCACCACTGGGCGACCAGGCTGAAGGCGGTCAGCGCCGCGTCCAGCCAGGGCAGGGCGGCGTCGGTGAGGTGATGCATGAAGGCGCCGAGCGCGATCGCGCCGACGCCGCCGATGGCGAGATGGATGATCGCCTGGCGCCGTGGCAGCGGCGCCACCTGGACGAGTCCGTCTTCGCCCAGGTGTTGCAGCCAGCGGTACCAGCCGTAGCCGATGAATCCCGCGAACGCCAGTTGCAGCAGCGCATCGGAATACAGCCTGGCGTCGACGAACACCCAGGCGTAGATCAGCACGGACACCAGCCCGATCGGCCAGCACCATGGCTGGCGCCGGGCGGTGAGCCAGACGCCGAGCGCGCTGACGATCGCCGCGATGAGTTCGACCCAGGTCATCTTCAGAACGCGAACGTCAGCGACAGGCGCGCCAGGCGCGGCGCGCCCGGGAACAGGTAGCTGTCGCCGCCGGAGCTGCCGGTGTCGCGCCAGTAGAAGCGGTTGAACACGTTGTCGACACTGAGCCGCCAGGTCATCGCGTGGCCGTTCCACTGGCTGGCGTAGCGCAGGCCCGCATCGAACACGTGGTAGGCCGGCACCCGCGTCACTCCGTCGGGCGTGGCCACGTTGCTGCTGGCATAGCGCCAGCCACCGAGCAGGCTGAGCCGGTCAGCGAACGGCAGGCGATAGTCCAAGTACACCGCACTGCGCAGGCGCGGCACGTTGACCACCTGGTGGTCTTCGTAAGCGGGTGCGCCGGTGTCATGCGCACGTGCGCGAAGGACGTTGACGCTGGCGGTGAGGCGCAGGCGATCGGTCAGTTGTCCCGCGGCGTCGAGTTCCAGTCCGGCATGCGCCTCGTTGCCCTGCTGGACGAAGGTGAAGCCCTCGGCGCTGCTGTCCGGTCGGGCGAACTGGTATGGCTGGCTGATGCGGTACAGCGCCGCGGACAGACTCAGGGCATCGCTGGCGGCGTACTTCACGCCCGCCTCGGTCTGGCGCGCCAGCAGCGGGGCCAGCGTGGTGCCGCCGTTGGCGGTCCAGTACGGCGCCTCGTTGCCCAGCGACAGGCTTTCGCTGTAGCTGAGATAGGTGGTCAGCCGCGTGCTGGGCTGGTACAGCACGGCTGCCTGCGGCAGGAACTTGCCCAGTCGGGTGTCGCGCTCGGGCACGCCGTCGGAATCATTGGCGCGCTCGTGCAGGCGCACGAAACGCCCGCCGGCCAGCAACTGCCACTGCGTGCCGAGATGCAGGCGATCCAGCGCGAACACGGAACGCTGCCAGCTGGTCAGGCGACGCACCGAGGCGCCCGGCTGGTTCGGCGAGGGCGCGAAGTACGGCGGGTCCAGCTGATCGATGTTGGCGGTGCCGACGTAGTCGTACACGTCGGCGCGACGGTCGATGGTGCGGCGGAACGCGCTGGCGCCCAGGCTGATCTCGTGGCTGACCGCGCCGGTGTCGAACGCACCCTTCAGCACCGCGCGCGCTTCGTCGTTGGCGCGGGTGTCGTCGGGGCTGCGGTAGTCGTAGACGTCGTAGTCGCCATTGGGTGCGAAAAACCAGCCCGGCGTGGCGCCGCTGGCGCAGTCGGCCGAGTAGAAGCAGCCGTAGGCGAACGCCACGTTGTCGTCGATCACCGCGCGGCTGTGGCTGGCCGAGAGCTGGGCCGTCCAGGCATCAGCCAGGCGGTAGTCGAGGCGCAGCGTGCTGTTGCTGGCGTCGATGCCGACCGGCTGCTGCCATGGTTCGAAGCCGAGCATGCGGGTGCGGCTGGGATGCGCCGGAATCGTGCGGCCGCCGAGCAGCTGGTAGCCGGACACCGAGCGCTGCGAGCTGGACTGGTAGTTGCTGTCCAGTTGCAGGGTGGCGTTCGGGCTGATCTTCCAGTCGGCTGCCAGCGAGACGAAGTTGCGCCGGCCGTCGGCGTGGTCGACGTAGGACTGCACGCCGTCATGAGCGGCGTTCACCCGCACGCCGAACGCCGGTGACAGCCAGCCGCCCACGTCCATGGCGAGGTAGCGCGAACCGTGCGAATCGGTGCCGACGGTGGCGCTGCGCACGTCGGTCGGCCGCTTGCTGACGTAGTTGACCAGGCCGCCCGGCGCCACCACGCCCGCTTCGAGGCCGCCCAGGCCCTTGAGGATTTCCACCCGCTGCTTGTCTTCCAGCGCGATCGGCTGTTCGCCGACCAGGCTCATTTCGTTGAGCTTGTAGCCGGTGGCCAGGTCGAGCGCGTAGCCGCGGATGGCGACATCCTGGTAGTACCCGACTGGCGCGTAGCTGTCGCCGAGCGCGGCGTCGCTGCGTGCCAGTTCGCTCAGCGTATGCGGCTGGCGGTCGTCGATCTGGTCGCGGGTGATCACGGTGATCGCGGCGGGCGTGTCCTGCAGCGGCGCGTTGCCGAAGCTGCCGAAGGTGTCCAGTTGCGAGTTGTCGGCGTGGTAGCCGTTGCTGCCGTTCGCGTTCACGTGGACCGGCGACAGGCGCGTGGCCTGCGGTTCGCTGGCGGTGTCCGCGGCATGCACGGGAGCGATCACCGCGAGCAGGGCGAGCAGCAGGGGAGTGCGGGAAAGAAGCATCGTCATCGTCGTCGTCAAGGGAGTACGGACGAAGCGACGGCGACCCGGCAGTCGCAAGGACGCGCCGGATCTGCAAGCTCCCTACGCCGGTACAAGCCGGATCAGGTTCCAAGGGACTCTCTCAGCCCGGCTACGCCGGGCACCCCCGCTTCAATAACGCGTATTGAACCACGGATCGGGCGGAGCTGCTCGAGCTTCCATCGCGTGTCTGGTACATGCCCGGACGCGCTCACGCGAATCAGCCACTTGCGTGACTGCTCCGCGCCCGGCCATCGGGCAACTGCTCCTGCGTTGCCTCAACTCGGGCATCCATGCCCTCGCCATGGCCGGACTGAGAGGTTGAAAACGCACAACTCCTCAGTCGGGGTCGCCGATGAGCCGCAGCAAGGCCTGTCCCGGCGGCGTGTGGAACCACGCGGCATGGCCGCGCAGGAAGGTGTCCCAGGCCACGTCGGCGTTGGCCGGGGACTGCGTGATGCCCTGGAAGTAATCGACTTCGGACAGCGCGAAATCCACGTGCACCAGCGGCAGCAGGCTGGCCAACAGCTGCCGGTCGTCGCGGGTCAACGGCCGCTGCCGGTGATAGCCATCGATCAGCGCCCGGACGATGTCGGGGTGGGCGATGTCGCTGCGCCGATCCAGCTCCAGCCAGGCGATCGCGTTGCGCTCGATCGCGGTGGCCAGGTCGAACAGTGCGAAGTTGCGCGCGCACAGGCCGAAGTCGAGCACGTCGCTGATCCGTGCGCCGACGCCGTCGTCACTCCAGTACAGGTTCGACACGTGCCAGTCGCCGTGGGTCCACAGCGGCGGCTGCCGTGCAAGTCGTGGCTGGGCGGCGGCGTGCCAGGGGGCCAGCAGGTCGCCCAGCTCGGGCTGCCAGTGCCGATCGCGCAGATAGGCGGCCAGCGCGGGCCGCTGCGGCAGCTGCGCGGCCAGCGTCGCGACGGGATCGACGGCGCAGATCAGTTCGCTGCGTGCGACCAGGATGTGAGTGCTGCGCTGGGCGGCGCGATAGTCGGCGGCGGCCTGGTGCAGGCTGGCCAGCATCTGCCCGGCGGCCAGCGCGTGCTCGCGGCTGGACAGCGGTTCCCACGAGATCGCTTCGCGGTACAGGTCGATCCCGGCGGCACGGCGGTGCACTTCGTAGACCCATTCGCCGCGTGCGGTGACCGTGCCGCCATCGGCGTGGCGCAATACCTCGGGGATCGGCACGCCGCGCTCGCGCAGGTGCGCGATGAAGCGGTGTTCCTCGCCCAGCGTTTCCACGCCGCGCACACGCTGGTGATGGCGCTTGACGAAGCACGTGCCGCGCGGACTTTCGACCAGGCACGCCGCCGACAGTGGGCGCGGGCTGTGCCAGGCGATGCGGACCGGATCTCCGATGGCGGGATAGTCGCGCAGCACGGCTTCGACTTCGTCCGTGCGCAGTGGTGGCCAGTCCGGCGGCGTGTTGTCGCCGGCCAGTCCGTGGGCGAGATGGGTGGGGTCATTCATCGGGGCCATGGTGCCACGGGCAATCGCAAGCGGCGGATTATCGCCAATGGTTCCGCGATGGCGGCTTTCCAGTCGTGCGCGCTTCGCGTCTAATTGCCGGACTTTCCCCGCGGCACCCGTTCGATGAGTGCGATGTTGTTGCTGTTCGTCTGCCTGATTCTCGGCACCCTGGTGGCGCGCTACGCGAAGCCGCCGGCGGGCATCGTGCAGGGCATCAACTGGTGGGTGCTGAACGTGGCGCTGTCGGCGCTGGTGCTGGAACTGATCCCGAAGGTCAGCTTCGATCCCCGGCTGTGGTTCCTGGTGGCGGTGATGTGGCTGACTTTCGGCGGCGCGTGGCTGCTGTTCGGCCTGCTCGGGCCGCGGCTGGGCTGGTCGCGCCAGCGCACGGGCGCACTGATCCTGGTGTGCGGGCTGGGCAATACCTCGTTCATGGGCTACCCGCTGATGGAGGCACTGCACGGCAAGCAGGGGCTGGGGCTGGCCGTGGTGGCCGACCAGCTGGGCTGCTTTCCGGTGCTGGCGATCGGCGGCATCGTGGTCGCCTCGCTGTATTCGGGGCGCAAACCGGAGCTGGGCCTGGTGGCCCGGCGAATCTTCACCTTCCCGCCCACCATCGCGCTGCTGATCGGCATCGTGGCCGGCCTGTGCGGAGGCTGGCCGCCACTGCTGGACGGGGTGTTCGCACCGATCGGCGCCACGCTGACCCCGCTGGCGCTGTTCTCGGTCGGCCTGCAGTTCAGGTTCCACCCCGGCCAGCGGCAACTGGGCGCGGCCAGCTGGGGCCTGGCCTGGAAGCTGTTGCTGGCGCCAGCGCTGTGCTGGGCCATGGGGGCTGGGGCCGGCGTCGACGGACTGGTGCTGACCGTGGGCGTGCTGCAGGCGGCGATGGCGCCGATGGTGTCCGCCACGATCCTGGCCGACGAATACGGGCTGGAACCGACCCTGGCCAATACCGTGCTGGGTGCCGGCATCGTGCTGTCCCTGCTGACCATTCCGCTGGGCAACGCGCTGCTTGGCTGATGCTTTTCTTGCGTCTGGCGCGGAGTACGTCGAAACTAGCCCGAACGGGGCAGGGGAGCTCGGGGCATGGCTGGTTTCGAACTGATCAAGCGGTTGTTCGGCAGCGAACATGGCGAACGTCGTGCTGTTCCGCGCACCGGTGAACCCAGGGGTGCCTGCATCCTGGTCGTCGACGATTCGGCCACCATCCGCGCGGTGATCGGCAAGATGCTGATGCAGAACGGCCACATGGTATTGAAGGCGGCCGACGGCGAGCAGGCACTGGCGACGGCGCGGCGGGAAAGTCCCGACCTGATCTTCCTCGACATCGTGATGCCCGGCATGAGCGGCTTCGCGGTGCTGCGCGCGCTGCGCCATGATCCGCTGACCCGCGACATCCCGATCGTGATGATCAGCGGCAACCTGCAGGCCACCGAGCAGTTCTACGTGCAGCGTTTCGGTGCCGACGATTTCATGAAGAAGCCGTTCGGCCGCGGTGAGGTGTTTGCCCGCATCGAACACCTGACCCGCAGCGGACGCCTGGTCGTGCGCCAGCGGGCGGAGGTGGAGGCGCCCACCGGCGAGCCCGAGCACACCGAAGCCGAGCATGCGGCGATTCCCGATATCGCCATGCCCGACCCGCACGACATGGTCGCCCCGGCCGCCACGCACGACTGAAGCACGTCGATGGCGCGACAATGGGCGCCATGAACCAGTCTCCGATACCCGCGCCGGCCACCACGCGCGTCGACGTGTGGCTGTGGGCCGCACGTTTCTTCAAGACCCGCAGCCTCGCCAAGCAGGCCATCGACGGCGGTCGCATCGACGTCAATGACGCCGGCTGCAAACCGGCAAGGACGCTTCATGCAGGCGACCGCCTGAAGATCAGTCGCGGCGACGAACGGATGGAAGTCGAGGTGCTGGCATTGTCCGATCGCCGGGGGCCGGCCAGTGCCGCGCAACTTCTGTACCGCGAGACCGAGCCCAGCCGCATCGCACGCGAGGCGGCGCGCGAGTTGCATCGGTTGACCGGTGCCAGCGGTCCGCCGAAGCGACCGGACAAACAGGCGCGGCGTGATCTGCGCCGGCTCAAGCATGAGCATTGAAGCGCTTCGCATTACACGCCAGTCGACGCGGCACTGTCGCCAATAGCCGCGAATTCGCGGGAAAAGCCCGTTGAAAACGGTGTTTCTTCGTGGGCTCTGAGCAGTGCATCGCAGAATGCCCTGCGCGGATGGAGGAATATCCCTTCAAATCCACCGGGTTGGCGACATCCAGCCACCACATGGCCGCGGAGGCTTGCATGGACGGACACGCACTGAAGAATGGCATCGGCTTTTTCAAGCGCCTGCTGGGCAACCATGTCGAGGCCATCCATCGCGTTGAAGCACAGGCGCCGCTGGGTGCGCGCATGCTGGTGGTCGACGATTCGCCCACGATCTGCGCCGTGCTGGGCAAGATGCTGCGGCAGGACGGTTACGCCGTGTTGAAGGCCGGCGACGGCAAGGCGGCGATCGAGCTGGCGCGCAGCGAGCAGCCGACGCTGATCTTCCTGGACATCGTGATGCCGGGCATGAACGGCTTCGCGGTGCTGCGCGCGCTGCGCCACGACCCGCTGACGCGGGACATCCCGATCGTGATGATCAGCGGCAACCCGCAGGCCACCGAGCAGTTCTACGTGCAGCGTTTCGGCGCCGACGACTTCATGCAGAAGCCTTTCGGTCGCGACGAGGTGTATCTGCGCATCGGCCAGTTGGTGCAGGCGGGGCGATTGCCTGCACGCCAGCAGTCGCCCCTGGTGGAGCAGCCGCCCGCTGCGTTGCCTGTGGTCGAGTGGAGCGCCGAGGATCTGACCGACATTCCGGACATCGCCATGCCCGACGCGGATGTGACCGCGCAACTGGTCGCGCCGGCTGCGCCACTGGCCTTGAAGCTGGCCAACGGCATCGGGTGAGTGCGGGCTTTTCCGGAAATGCCGCGTAGCCGGGGAACCGCTGCCCGTGCCCCGGGATGATCGCAAGCTTTCAGCCTTCTTCCGCCTCGCGGTAGATGGGCACGTCGGGATTGCGCCGGAAGGTGAAGATCAGGCTGGTCTCGATGTGCGCCACTTCCGGTCGCGTGGTGAACGCGTCCAGCGCGAAGTCGCGCAGGTGGTCGCTGTCGGCCACCGCCACGTGCAGCAGGTAATCGTTGGCGCCGGCCACGTGATAGAACGCCAGCACTTCGCGCAGGGTCAGCAGGTAGGCGTGGAAGGCGTCCAGATCTTCGCGCGAATGACGCGCCAGTCGCACGCTGATCATCGCCTGCAGGCCGATACCCACCGCTGCCGGGGCGACCTCCGCGTGGTAACCGCTGATCGCGCCGCTTTCGCGCAGCCGGCGCACCCGCTCCAGCGCCGTCGAGGGCGCCACGCCCACGCGTTCGGCCAGCGTCTTGTTGGGCAGCCGCGCGTTCTTCCGCAGCTCGCGCAGTATGGCGAAGTCGATTCGGTCCAGGCGCATGATTCGGGCTTTGTCGAAATTAAATTCGGTGACGTAATTTCAGCATAACGGATGATTCTAGTATCAGGCTATTCCATCGAATGGGGCTGGACTGATGCCGCGTCTTGAAACACTGGGTGTACATGCCGGTCGCGAGGATTTCGGCGAGCTGGGCGTGCACGCGCCGCCGCTGGACCTGTCCACCACCTATCCGGTGCGCGACCTGGCCGAGGGCACCACCAGCTTCGATGCGCTGGTGGGCGGCGCAGCGACCGCGGCCAACCCGATCTACGCGCGCCTGCACAACCCCACCGTGGCGCGTTTCGAGAACGCGCTGGCGCAACTGGAGGGCACCACCGACGCGGTCGCCTTCGGCTCGGGCATGGCGGCGATGTCGGCCTGCCTGCTCGCCGCGGGCCAGCGCGGCCGGCATGTGCTGGCAGTGCGCCCGCTTTACGGCACCAACGATCATCTGCTGAATTCGGGCCTGCTCGGCATCACCACGCGCTGGGTCGAGCCGAAGGGCGTGGCCGCCGCGATCAATGCCGACACGGCGCTGGTGATCATCGAGACGCCGGCCAATCCGACCCTGGACCTGATCGACATTCGCGCCGTGGTCAAGGCGGCAGGCTCGGTGCCGGTCCTGGTCGATTCCACGTTTGCCACGCCGGTCCTGCAACAGCCGGCGGCGCTGGGCGCCACGCTGGTATTGCACAGCGCGACCAAGTTCCTCGGCGGCCACGGCGACGTGATCGCCGGTGTGGTCGCCTGCGATGCGGAGTGGGCTGCGGCGCTGCGCCAGGTGCGCGCGGCCACCGGTGGCCTGCTGCATCCGCTGGGCGCCTATCTGCTGCATCGTGGCCTGCAGACCCTGTCGCTGCGGGTGCTGAAGGCCCAGGACAACGCACGCAAACTGTCGAAGCTGCTGGCGGGGCATCCGGCGGTGGCGAAGGTCTGCTATCCGGGCCTCGGCACGGTGGCCAATGCGCACCTGGTCGACACGCAGATGCATGGCCCGGGCAGCCTGATGGCGTTCGAGATGCACGGCGGTCATGCGGCCGCCAGCGCGGTGATGGCCGCGGTGAGGCTGGCCACGCCGGCGGTCAGTCTGGGTTCGGTGGATACACTGATCCAGCACCCGGCCGGACTGACCCATCGCGTTGTCGACGCGGCCACCCAGGCGCAGCACGGCATCACGCCGGGTCTGCTGCGCCTGTCGGTGGGCATCGAGCACGTTGACGACCTGTGGGCCGATCTGGGTCAGGCGCTGGAGGCGGCGCAGCTGAGCGCGGCAGCCTGACGATTCCAGCCGCACGCAGGCGGCAACAGTTGGGGAGGGGTATCGCCGATCCTGATCATCGGCGATGGGTCGGGAGGGCCTGGAAAGGCCGGCGTCACGGGGCGCCGGCCTTTTTTCATGCGCTCAATTCAGCGACTTGAGGCGATACAGCGCCTCCAGGGCCTCGCGCGGGGTCAGTGCGTCCGGTTCGATGTCTGCCAGCGCACGCTCGGCCGCGGATGGCTGGACGGCGGCGAACAAGCCCATCTGCGGCGAGGCTTCGGCTGCGCACGCCGGTGTACTGACGTGCTGGTGCATGCCGCGTTCAAGCTCGGCCAGAGTGCGCCGGGCATCGGCGATCACCGATTTCGGCAGGCCGGCCAATGCCGCCACCTGCAGGCCGAAGCTGCGGTTGGCCGGGCCATCCTTCACCGCGTGCATGAACACCAGTTGCTCGCCGTACTCAATGGCGTCCAGGTGCACATTGGCGATCGATGGGAATTCGCCGGCCAGTTCAGTCAGCTCGAAGTAATGCGTGGCGAACAAGGTGTATGCGCGGCAATGGCGGGCCAGATGCACTGCCGCGGCGCGCGCCAGCGACAGGCCGTCGTAGGTGCTGGTGCCGCGGCCGACCTCGTCCATCAGTACCAGGCTGTCGGCGGTGGCGTTGTGCAGGATGTTCGCCGTCTCGCTCATCTCGACCATGAAGGTGGACTGTCCGCGTGACAGGTCGTCGCCGGCACCGATGCGGGTGAAGATGCGATCGATCGGTCCGATCACCGCGCGGCTGGCCGGCACGTAACTGCCGATGTGGGCAAGCAGCACGATCAGCGCGTTCTGGCGCATGTAGGTGCTCTTGCCGCCCATGTTGGGGCCGGTGATCACCAGCATGCGGCGCGCGTCGTCGAGCTTCAGGTCATTCGGCTCGAACGGTTCATCGCGGACTTTTTCCACCACCGGATGGCGGCCGCGTTCGATGCAGATGCCCGGCTCGTCGGTGAGCTCCGGCGCGCTCCAGTCCAGCGCCTCGGCACGCTCGGCCAGGGTGGCGAGCACGTCGAGCGCGGCGATCGCGCTGGCCGCGGCCTTCAACGATTCGAGCTTTTCGGTCAGCGTGTCCAGCAAGGCCTCGTACAGCGCACGTTCGCGCATCAGCGAACGCTCCTTCGCGGACAGCACCTTGTCCTCGAAGCTCTTCAGCTCCTCGGTGATGTAGCGCTCGGCGTTCTTCGTGGTCTGCCGGCGCGTGTAATGCGTGGGCGCCTTGTCGGACTGTCCCTTGCTGATCTCGATGTAATAGCCGTGCACGCGGTTGTAGCCGACTTTCAGCGTGCTGATGCCGCTGGCGGCCTTCTCGCGCTCCTCCAGTTCGACCAGGTACTGGTCGGCGTGGGTGGACAGGCGGCGCAGTTCGTCGAGTTCGGTGTCGTAACCGTCGGCGACCACGCCGCCGTCGCGCTGCAGTACCGGCGGCTGTTCGACGATGGCGCGGGCGAGCAGGGCGGCCGTGTCCGCGTGGTCGCCGATGCTTTCGACCAGGGTGTGCAGCAGCGGGCTGAGCTCTTGTTGAAGAGTGCGGCCATGGATGGCCGCTTGTTGATCTTCGCGATCATGGAAGATCGCACGGGTGATGCCCGGCGTGGCAGCCAAACCATCGCGCAGGGTGGACAGGTCGCGCGGTCGCGCCGACCGCAACGCCACGCGGGCGAGGATGCGTTCGAGATCGCCGATGCCGCGCAGCTGTTCGCGCAAGGACTCGTGGCGGCGGCTGTCGATCAGCATGCCGATCGCCTGATGACGCCGGCGCAAGGTCTGGCGCGAACGCAACGGGCGGGTCAGCCAGCGACGCAGTGCGCGCGCGCCCATCGGCGTCACGGTTTCGTCGAGCACGCCGAGCAGGCTGTGTTCGATGCGGCCACTGGGATGGGTGTCCAGCTCCAGGTTGCGCCGGGTGGCGGCGTCCAGCGCGATCGTCTCGCTGGCGCTTTCCACCGCCATGCCGGTGAGGTGGGGCAGCGCGCTCTTCTGGGTCTCCTCGACGTAGCCGAGCAGGCAGCCGGCAGCGGCGACCGCCAGCGGCATGCCGTCGACGCCGAAACCGCCCAGGTCGCGCGTGCCGAAGAAGCGATTGAGCTCGCGCTTCGCCGCATCGGCATCGAAATGCCACGGCGGCCGCTTGCGCAGTCCGGGCAGGGCGCTGACCAGTTTCGGCCAGGCCACGTCCTCGCCGACCAGGGTCTCGGCCGGCTGCAGTCGCGCCAGTTCGGCAGCCAGCGCCTCGGCGCTCGGCACTTCGCTGAGCAGGAAGCGGCCGCTGGACAGGTCGACCCAGGCCAGGCCGTAGTCGCCGCGGGTGCCGGCGGCGATCGCCAGCAGCAGGTTGTCGCGGCGATCCTCGAGCAAGGCTGCATCGGTCACCGTGCCGGGCGTGACGATGCGCACCACCTTGCGCTCGACGATGCCCTTGGCCAGCGCCGGATCGCCCATCTGCTCGCAGATCGCCACCGATTCGCCCAACCGCACCAGCCGCGCCAGGTAGTTCTCGGCCGCGTGGTAGGGCACGCCGGCCATCGGGATCGGCGCACCACCGGATTGCCCGCGCTGGGTCAGGGTGATGTCGAGCAGCCGCGCCGCCTTGCGGGCGTCGTCGTAGAACAGCTCGTAGAAATCGCCCATGCGGAAGAACAGCAGCACGTCCGGATGCTCGGCCTTGGCCGAAAGGTACTGGCGCATGAACGGGGTGTGTTTGGTGAGATCGTCTTGGCTCATGCAATGCAAGTCTTGGCGTGGTCGCGCGGAACGGGTAGAACGGTGCCTCTGCGCGTGGCGCAAAGCGTTCAAGTCCGGGAGTCTCGCATGGAGTTGTTGTCTGTTCCTACCGATGCGGAGTTGCTGGCGCTGGCCGCAGAGGCCGCGGCCGAAGTGCAGCGCTGCCGGTTGATGCTGGTGACGGCCGAATCCTGCAGCGGCGGCTGGATCGCCAAGACGCTGACCGACCTGCCGGGCAGTTCGGCCTGGTATGACGCCGGCGTGGTGACCTACAGCTACGAGGCGAAGGAGGCACTGCTCGGCGTCAATCCCCGCACGCTGGAGCATGCCGGCGCGGTCAGCGAGGAAACCGTGCTGGAAATGGTCTCCGGCGCACTGGCGCGTTTCGGTGCCGGCGTGGCGGTGGCGGTCACCGGCATCGCCGGGCCTTCCGGCGGCATGCCGGACAAACCGGTGGGCACGGTCTGGATCGGCTGGAAGCGTCGTGGCGGCTACGCCCATGCGCGGCTGTTCCATTTCCCGGGCGATCGCGAGGCGGTGCGCCGACAAACGGTGGCCGCCGCGCTCATCGGCTTGCGCAAAACGCTGACGGAGTGACACGCGATCGGCCGCCAGACCGGCTTGACCGGTGTGGGATACTGGCCGCGTACACGTCGCTCCGCGCCGATGCGCAGATCGCAGCCCGTGAGATTCGACCCGGGCATCATGCTCCCCATTCTCAGCCCAACCGGAATACCTACGATGGATGACAACAAGCGCAAGGCGCTCACCTCCGCCCTCGGCCAGATCGAAAAGCAGTTCGGCAAGGGTGCCGTCATGCGCATGGGCGATCGCGTCAACGAAGCGATCGAGACGATCTCCACCGGCTCGCTGGGACTGGACATCGCGCTGGGCGTCGGCGGCCTGCCGCGCGGTCGCGTGGTCGAGATCTACGGCCCGGAATCCTCCGGCAAGACCACCATGACCCTGCAGGCGATCGCCAGCTGCCAACGCGCCGGCGGCACCGCCGCATTCATCGACGCCGAGCACGCGCTCGACCCGACCTATGCCGAGAAGCTGGGCGTCAAGGTCGACGACCTGCTGGTGTCGCAGCCGGATACCGGCGAGCAGGCGCTGGAAATCGCCGACATGCTGGTGCGCTCCGGCGCGGTGGACATGGTGGTGGTCGACTCGGTGGCCGCGCTGACCCCGAAGGCGGAAATCGAGGGCGAGATGGGCGACTCCCACGTCGGCCTGCACGCCCGTCTGATGAGCCAGGCGCTGCGCAAGCTCACCGCCAACATCAAGAAGTCCGGCTGCCTGGTGATCTTCATCAACCAGATCCGCATGAAGATCGGCGTGATGTTCGGCAGCCCCGAGACCACCACCGGTGGCAACGCGCTGAAGTTCTACGCCTCGGTGCGCCTGGACATCCGCCGCATCGGCGCGGTGAAGAAGGGCGACGAGATCATCGGTTCGGAAACCCGCGTCAAGGTGGTCAAGAACAAGGTGGCGCCGCCGTTCCGCCAGACCGAGTTCGAGATCCTGTACGGCGAGGGCACCTCGCGCGAGGGCGAGATCATCGAGCTGGGCGTGGCGCAGAACCTGATCGACAAGTCCGGCGCCTGGTACAGCTACAACGGCGACCGCATCGGCCAGGGCAAGGAGAACGTGCGCCAGTTCCTGCGCGACAACCCGGCGATCGCCAACGAGATCGACAAGCAGCTGCGCGAACGCCTGCTGGTGCCGGTCGGCCGGCCGGCGGCCGCCGCCGCTGAAGAGGCGCTCGAGGAAGCGTGAACCGTGAGGGTTGACGGTCTGTTGCATGCACATGGCCCGGCTTGCCCGGGCCATGTGCGTTTTGGTCCGCTGTCGTTGGCGTACCCGGGCGTGACAACGCAGGCCTTCCCGGTCGTTGCCCTGAGCATGGATCTGCAGGGTCGGAGTCGAGGGGCCGCCCTTCGACTTCCTCGCTCCTCAAAGCTGCGGCCATCCCTGGCCGCTCCCCGCGTGCGCTGCGCTACGCTCAGGGGGAACCGCGGGGCAAATCCGCTCGTATCGGGTGACCGTTTGCATGGCGATGAAGATGAAAAGGCGTCCTGGCGCGAATGACCCGGCCAAGCCGAAACGCAGCGCCTACGACAAGGCGCTGGGCTTGCTGGCGCGGCGTGAACATTCGCGCAAGGAACTGAACACCAAGCTGCGCCAGGGTGGCTACCAAGGCGACGAAGCCGCCGCCGCACTGGACCGTCTCGGCGAGCAGCACTACCAGGACGACGACCGCTTCGCCGAGGTGCTGCTGCGCAGCCGGATCGCCCAGGGCTATGGGCCTGTGCGCCTGCGCCAGGAGCTGAAAAGCCATGGCCTGGGCGATGCGCGCATCCGCGAGCTGATGGATGAAGCCGAGGTCGACTGGGACGCCTCGGCCGCAGCCCAACTGCGTCGCCGCTATGGCGGGAAGGGCGCCGCGGACCCCGCCGAACGCGCCCGCCGGGCGCAATTCCTCTTGCGTCGCGGCTTTGCCGCCGCCACAGTACGGAATGTTACCCACGCCGAAGTGGACGACGCCGACGATATTCCCTGACATTCATCGCCTCGCGGCCATGGGTTGACGGAGCGATTGGCCCGGTCTCGGCGTGGCCCGTTGCCGCCAGCCATCGCGATCCGCATGAAAACCTCCGACATCCGTTCCGCCTTTCTCGATTATTTCCGTTCCAAGGACCACACCATCGTGCCGTCCAGCTCGCTGGTGCCGTCCAGCGACCCGACCTTGCTGTTCACCAACTCCGGCATGGTGCAGTTCAAGAACGTGTTCCTGGGCAGCGAAAAGCCCGGTTACGTCCGCGCGGCCGACGTGCAGCGCTGCCTGCGCGCCGGCGGTAAGCACAACGACCTCGACGCCGTGGGCTACACCGCGCGCCATCACACCTTCTTCGAGATGCTGGGCAACTGGTCGTTCGGCGACTACTTCAAGCGCGACGCGATCGCCTACGCGTGGGAGCTGCTGACGGAAGTCTTCAAGCTGCCGGCGGACAAGCTGTGGGTCACCGTCTACCACACCGACGACGAAGCGTTCGACATCTGGAACAAGCAGGTCGGCGTGCCGGCCGAACGCATCGTGCGCATCGGCGACAACAAGGGCGCACCGTTCGCCTCGGACAATTTCTGGCAGATGGCCGACACCGGCCCGTGCGGCCCGTGCACCGAGATCTTCTACGACCACGGTGCGGACATCGCCGGTGGCCCGCCCGGCTCGCCGGACGAGGACGGTGACCGCTACATCGAGATCTGGAACCTGGTGTTCATGCAGTTCGACCGCGCGCCCGACGGCACGCTGAGCCCGCTGCCGGCGCCGTGCGTGGACACCGGCATGGGCCTGGAGCGCCTCGCCGCGGTGCTGCAGCACGTGCATTCGAACTACGAGATCGACCTGTTCGCGCACCTGATCCGCGTCGCCGGCGAACTCACCGGCACGCAGGACCTGGGCAACAAGTCGCTGCGGGTGATCGCCGACCACATCCGCGCCTGTTCCTTCCTGATCGTCGACGGCGTGCTGCCGTCCAACGAAGGTCGTGGCTACGTGCTGCGCCGGATCATCCGCCGCGCGCTGCGGCATGGCTGGATGCTCGGCGTGCGCGGCGACTTCTTCTGGAAGATGGTGCAGCCGCTGGTCGAGGAAATGGGCGAAGCTTACCCGGAGCTTTCGGCAAGGCAGGCCTTCGTCGAGGATGCGTTGCGCACCGAGGAACAGCGCTTTGGCGAGACGCTGGAGCACGGCATGCGCCTGTTCGACGACATCGCCGGCAAATCCGGCAAGACGATCCCGGGCGTCGATGCGTTCCGTCTTTACGACACCTACGGCTTCCCGGTCGACCTTACCGCCGACATCGCGCGCGAGCGCGGGCTTGAGGTCGACATGGCCGGCTTCGAGCAGGCCATGAACGAACAGCGCGAGCGCGCCCGCGCCGCGGGCAAGTTCGAGGCCAAGGGGCAGATGCCGGCCGAGCTGGCCAGCCAGCTCAAGCCCACCGCATTCCTCGGTTACGACGCACTGCAGGGCAGCGGCAGCAAGGTGCTCGGCATCGTGCGCGGCGGCAAGCAGGTCGACCAGCTGGGCGAGGGCGAGGAGGGTCTCATCATCCTCGATCGCACGCCGTTCTATGCCGAGTCCGGTGGCCAGGTCGGCGATACCGGCACGCTGTCCAGCGCGTCCGGTCGTTTCGAAGTCGGCGATACGCTGAAGATGGGCGGCGTGTTCTTCGGCCATGCCGGCACCTGGCATGGCGACCAGCCGCTGCGGACCGGCGACCTGGTCGATGCCTCGGTCGACGCCTCGCGCCGTCAGGCCATCGTGCTCAACCATTCGGCCACCCATTTGCTGCACGCGGCCCTGCGCCAGGTGCTGGGCACCCACGTCACGCAGAAGGGCTCGCTGGTGGCGCCGGAGCGGCTGCGCTTCGACTTCTCGCATCACAAGCCGATGAGCCACGACGAGCTGGCCCGGGTCGAGGCTCTGGTGAACGCCGAGGTGCGCCGCAACGCGGCGGCCGAAGTGCACAACATGGGCTACGACCAGGCGATCGAGTTTGGCGCGATGGCGCTGTTCGGCGAGAAGTACGGCGACGAAGTGCGCGTGCTGAAGATGGGCGATTTCTCCACCGAGCTGTGCGGCGGCACCCACGTGGGGCGTACCGGCGACATCGGCCTGTTCAAGGTCGTCAGCGAGGCGGGCGTGGCTTCCGGCGTGCGCCGCATCGAGGCAGTCACTGGGGCCGGCGCGCTGGCCTACATCGCCGACGAAGAGCGTCGTCTGGCCGAATTCTCGCAGCTGCTTTCCAGCAGCGGTGACGACGCGGTGGAAAAACTGCGCCAGCTGTTCGATCGCCAGAAGAAACTCGAGCGCGAACTGGAATCCCTGCGCAGCAAGGCCGCCGGCTCGGCTACCGCCGACCTGGCCGGTTCAGCCACGGATGTCGATGGAATCAAGGTGGTCGCGGCCCGGTTGGAGGGCCTCGACGCCAAGTCGCTGCGCGACAGCGTGGACCAGCTCAAGCAACAGCTGGGCGACTGCGTGATCCTGCTGGCCGGTGCGGCGGATGGCCGGGTCTCGCTGATCGCGGGAGTCCACGGCAAGGCCTTGGCCCGGATCAAGGCGGGCGACGTGGTGGCACACGTGGCGAAACAGATCGACGGCAAGGGCGGCGGCAGGCCCGACATGGCCCAGGGTGGCGGCACGGATGCGCCGGAGCTGCCGACGATCCTGTCGGCCTTGCCGGAATGGATCTCGGCGCCTTGACCCCTTTTGCGTGTGCCATTCGTCACGACCCTGGCAGATTGCACAGGGGAATCGTGCTCAGTTACTATCGAAACAGTGTCGACACGGTCGGAAACGCCCGTGTCGCCAGTCAGGACGCCAAGGAGTGTTTTGGCTGTGAGCCGGGAAGGCGGGGTAGGGCCTTCGACGGATCATTCGTCGAACTGCGGAAAGACGGACGCTCAGGGGTGAGGCAACGTCGATCTGCAGGCCTGTGACCAACAGCTTTTATGGAGTAGCAAAATCATGTTGATTCTGACCCGCAGGGTCGGTGAGACCCTGATGATCGGCGACGAGGTGACCGTCACCGTTCTTGGTGTGAAAGGCAATCAGGTACGCATCGGCATCAATGCACCGAAGAATGTGGCGGTGCATCGCGAAGAGATCTATCAGCGCATCAAGGGCGAAAGCGAGCCCGGCAGTGGCCCCGACGAGTCCGTCGAACACTGATCGAGTGAATTAAGCCTTTACCTCGACCGCGCCGGTCAGTATCCTTGCCGGCTCCGCAGCAATGCGGAACAAAGACCCCGGAGAGATGCCCGAGTGGCCGAAGGGGCTCCCCTGCTAAGGGAGTATCGGGCTAAACACCTGATCGAGGGTTCGAATCCCTCTCTCTCCGCCAGATACGCAAAGCGCCCCGCAAGGGGCGTTTTGCGTATCTGGCGGAGAGAGGTGGTGGACGAACCAACCGTTCGACGAATTTGTCTGGAACAAATTCGGACAGCCGCAGGCTGGCCCTGGAGCGCGCAGCGCGGAAGGGTGAATCCCATGGATGGGATTCACAATCCCCGAACACCACGCCGAGTGAAACTCCATCGAAGCCGGCGTTGTGCGTATCTGGCGGAAGACGAGCCCTCCGGTTACTCGGCACATCCTGTGCCTCGCCCTTCGGGCCATCGGCTGCGCCGATGTTCGACTACGGCATCCTGCCTTCGTCGTCGACAATTTTGTCTGGAACATTGTGGACAGCCGCAGGCTGGCCCTGGAGCGCGCAGCGCGGAAGGGTTCGGCCCAAGGATGGGCCAAACAGTCCCTCGCGAACTCCACGTCATGGCATCGCCCATCGAAGCAGGCGTTTTGCGTATCCGGATGCGCCATCACGAAATCAAGAGCAACCCCACCCCAGCCCTCCCCTGCAAGCAGGG
Source organism: Rhodanobacter sp. IGA1.0 (assembly GCF_040208325.1). Lineage (NCBI taxonomy): Bacteria > Pseudomonadati > Pseudomonadota > Gammaproteobacteria > Lysobacterales > Rhodanobacteraceae > Rhodanobacter > Rhodanobacter sp. IGA1.0. The sequence goes on along the minus strand of NZ_CP157948.1, from coordinate 2,420,584 downwards.
GAGGGAGCAGGGCGTGAGCTTTGGTATCGTGTGAAACAGACAACGACAACCAGCAGGCTGGCCGCGGAGCGCGCAGCGCGCAGGGGTTCGGCCCAAGGATGGGCCAAGCAGTCCCTCGCGAACTCCACGTCATGCCATCGCCCATCGAAGCAGGCGTCTTGTGCATCTGGCTGCGTCACTGCGAGATCAAGAGCGCCCCCCCCAACCCTCCCGTGCAAGCTGTGGAGGGAGCCGAGCACGAACGCTGCGGCCCTTCATGCGACTCGATCGAAACAGCGCCAGCGCCAATCAAGCGCACGATGCGGCTCAGCCCACCGCCAACCCGCGCAGTTCGACGTTGCCCCGATCATCCACCCGCAACACCGAGCCGTGTTCGTACCAGTCTCCCAGCACGATCCGCTCGGTCGGTTTTCCATCCACCTCAAGGCAATGGATGGCGGGTCGATGCGTGTGCCCGTGGATCAGTCGCGTCACGCCGGCCCCACGCAGCGCTGCGGCCACGGCATCGGCGTTGACGTCCATGATGCTTTCCATGGTGCTGCCGGTGTGCGCCTTGCTGTCGGCGCGCGCCTTGGCGGCAAACGCGCGGCGCGCTTCCAGCGGCATCGCGAGGATCTGCGCGGCCCATTCGGGCGTGCGTACCTGGCGGCGCACGGCCTGGTAGGCGGTGTCGTCAGTGCACAGCACGTCGCCATGCATCAGCAGGGTGGGGCGCCCCTGCACGTCATGCACGACACCGTCGTCGAGCAGTGTCAGGCCGGCACGTTCGGCGAAGGCTTCGCCGAGCAGGAAGTCGCGGTTGCCGACCATGAAATAGACCGGCACACCGGCGTCGCGCACCGCGCGCGTTGCGGCGGCGATGCGTGCGGGCAGTTCGGCGTCATCGTCGTCGCCGATCCACGCCTCGACCAGGTCGCCGAGGATGTACAGGGCGTCGGCCTGGCGGACTTCGTCGCTGGCCAGGTACTTTTCGAACAGCTCGGTGATCCGCGGTCGGCTGGCGTCCAGATGCAGGTCCGCGATGAACAGGGTGCTCATGGGCGGATCAACCCTTGCCGGCGGGCTTGGCAACTTTCCTGGAAGCCTTCTTGCCGGATTTGGTCGCGCTCGCGGGCGTTGCCGACGAGGCTGCGCTGGCGGGACTGGCGGCGCTGGCGGCGGAGGCTGGTGCCTGTTCGCCGATCACCCGAGCGCTTTCGATCAACACCAGCGGATTGGGCACGTCGCCGGCGAACGGTCCCAGTGCACGGGTCGGCAGGGCGGCAATCTTGTCGACCACGTCCATGCCCTTGATGACCTTGCCGAACACGGTGTAGCCCCAAGTCAGCCCGCTCTGGTTGCCGGCGAAATCCAGCCGCCGGTTGTCGACCAGGTTGAAGAAGAACTGCGCGGTGCCGGAGTTCGGGTCCGCCCCACGGGCCACGGCCACCGTGCCGCGCAGGTTGGACAGGCCGTTGTCGGCCTCGCTGGCAATGGCCGAGCGGGTGCGCTTGGGCTGCAGGTCGCGGGTATACAGGCCGCCTTGCACCAGGTAGCCGGGAATCGCCCGGTGCAACAGCGTGCCGTCGTAGAAGCCGTCGCGGACGTACTGCAGGAAGTTCGCCACGCTCTTGGGTGACTTGTCCGGATACAGCTCCAGCGTGATCTCGCCTTGCGAGGTGGTCAGCACGACTTGCGGTGGCGGCGCCGGCGCGGCAGCCGGTGCCGGTTTGGCCGTCTGCGCGGTCAGCGTCAGTGGCAGTGACAGAAGCAGGATGGCGAGCAGGGATTTCAGCATGGGCATAAAGATGGTCGGGGTCTCGGGACATCATACGCGGCGCCGCCGCCGCACGGGTTCGCGTCAGCTGCCGCTGAGTTCCAGCCGCAGGCCGAGTTCGGCCATCGGCGCCTGTTCCTGTTGCAGGTCAGCTTCGCTGAGCGGGTGCTGCTCGAACCACGCGTGCGGCAAGGTCAGTCGCAGCGATCGGCTGCTGGCGGCCAGGCGCATCTGCGGCAGCGACTCGGCGCGACGTGCGCGGCGGAACAGCACGGCCAGGCGCAGCAGCGCCGTGGTGTATCGGGCCAGTGTGCGATAACGCTGCGGCAAGGCGGTGATCACCGACTTGTCCGGCTTGCGCCGATGCATGTCGACCACCGCGGCCAGCAGCTGCTGCTCCTGCCGTGAGAAGCCGGCCAGGTCGGCGTGCCGCAGGATGTAGGCGCCATGATGGTGGTGCTGGCTGTGCGCGATGGCCAGGCCGATCTCATGCACGCGCGCGGCCCAGGAAAGCCATTCGCGTGCGTCGGCGTCCAGCTTCCAGCTGCGTGCCACCTGGTCGAACAGCATCAGTGCGGTCGATTCGACCCGGCGTGCCTGGGCGCGATCCACGCCATAGCGGCTGGCCAGTGCCTCGATGCTGGCGGTACGCGGATCGCTGCCGCCGGCGCGGCCCAGCAGGTCCCACAGCAGCCCTTCGCGCATCGAGCTTTCGCACACGCGCAGCCGTTCGATGCCCAGCGCGGCAAAAGCCGCCTCCATGATCACCACGCCGCCGGCGAGCACGGGCGCACGGTCCTCGACCAGGCCAGGCAGCTTGAGCGTGCTGATCTGGCCGTGTTCGATCAGCACATCGCGCAGCGAGGCCAGCGAGGCGGAGGTGATGCCGTCGTCGCAGAATTTCATTTCCTGCACGACCGAGCCGATCGACTTGGCCGTGCCGGAGGAGCCGTAGGCATCCTGCCAGCCGGATTCGCGGTAGTCCTCGGCGAACTGCTGCAGCAGCACGCCGATCTCGCTCACCGCGCGCTGCCAGCGCTTGCGGTTGATCTTGCCGCCCGGGAAGAAACGCAGGGTCGAGGCGATGCAGCCGGCCTGCACGCTTTCGGTATGCAGCGGGGCCAGGCCCCGGCCGATGATGAATTCGGTGCTGCCGCCACCCACGTCGATGACCAGTCGCGGCTCGCGCGAAACGGGCAGGTCGTGGGCGGCACCGAGGAAGATCAGGCGGCCTTCCTCACGCCCGGAAACCACTTCGATCGGATGGCCGAGCGCAGCCTCGGCCGAGGTCAGGAAGGTCTGCGGCGAGGCGAGCCGGCGGACCGTGTTGGTGGCCACCGCGCGCACCCGTATCGACGGCAGGCCGGCGATGCGCTGGCCGAAGCGGGCCAGGCAGGCGATCGCGCGGGCGCGCCGTTCGGCGTCGAGGCTGCCGTCGGCACGCAGGCCGGCGGCCATCCGCACGGTGTCGCGCAGGCGATCGATCACGCGCGGTTCGCCATGTTCCATCCGCGCGACCACCATGTGGAAGCTGTTGGAACCCATGTCGATCGCGGCGATGAGTTCACCGTCGCGGATGGGTGTCTGTTCGGCTGGGCTCACGCCGGGGCTCCCGCGACGACAAAGGACGGATTCTCGCACGCGCGCGTGAAAGGCTTGCATCGGTTCATGGCGTTCGACTCACTTGCAGTAGCGCTCGAGCAGGCCCTGCTGGGCGCTGTACGGCGGATGCTCGCCGGGAGTGGCGCGGACATACCGGCCGTCGCTGCCCAGCAGCCAGGCCTGGGTGTTGTCGGCCAGCCCGTTGGCCAGGGTTTCCTCGAACACGCGCGCCGCCAGGTCCGGGTCCAGGATCGGGAAGGCCACCTCGATCCGCCGCATCAGGTTGCGCTCCATCCAGTCCGCGCTGGCGCAATAGATCTCCGCATCGCCATCGTTGGCAAACCAGTACACCCGGCTGTGTTCGAGGAAACGCCCCACGATCGAGCGCACCCGGATGCGCTCGGAGATGCCGGGCAGGCCGGGGCGAAGGGTGCACGCACCACGCACGACCAGGTCGATCTCCACGCCGGCCTGGGAAGCCCGGTACAGCGCGGAGATCACCCGTGCTTCATTGAGCGCGTTGAGCTTGGCCACGATGCGCGCCGGCCGGCCTGCGGCCGCGTGGGCGGTCTCGCGCTCGATCTTCTCCAGCACTTTCGGATACAGCGTGAACGGCGAATGCAACAGGCGCTTCAGGTCGATGATGGGTCCCAGACCGGACAGTTGCTGGAAGACCTTGTGCATGTCCTCGCCGATCTCGGGGTTCGCCGTCATCAATCCGATGTCGGTGTACATCCGGCTGTTGGCCTGATGGTAGTTGCCGGTGGAGAGGTGCACGTAGCGGCGCAGTGCCTCGCCTTCGCGGCGTACGATCAGCATCATCTTGGCGTGGGTCTTGTAGCCGACCACGCCGTAGACCACCTGCACGCCGGCTTCCTGCAGCCGCGTGGCCAGCCGGATATTGGCCTCCTCGTCGAAGCGCGCGCGCAGCTCGATCACCACGGTGACGTCCTTGCCGTTGCGGGCCGCCTCGACCAGCAGGTCGACCAGCGGGGTGTCCTCGCCCGCGCGGTACAGGGTCTGCTTGATCGCCAGCACCTGCGGATCGGCGGTGGCCTGGCGCAGCAGGTCGATCACTGCGGAGAAGCTCTGATACGGATGGTGCAGCAGCACGTCGTGCTGGCTGATCAGGTCGAACTTGTTGCGGCTGCTCTCGAGCGCCGGCGGCAGCTGCGGATTGAAGCGCGGGAACTTCAGTTCCGGCCGATCCAGCCAGTCGTAGATCAGCCCGGCGCGGATGATGTTGACCGGGCCGTCGCAGCGGTAGACGTCGGTTTCCTCCAGCTGGAAGTTCTGCACCAGCATTGCGGTGATCGCCTTCGGACAGTCGTTGGCGATTTCCAGCCGCACCGGCCGCGCGTAGCCGCGCCCGACCAGCTCCTCGCTGAGGGCCAGCGCGAGGTTCGCCACCTCGGCCTCCTCGACGATCAGCTCGCTGTTGCGGGTGACCCGGAACTGGTACGAGCCGACCACCCTGAGGCCGGGGAACATCAGGTCGACGAAGGCCTGAAGCAGCTCGGCAAGAAACACGAAATGCTCGCCCGGGCCGCTGACTTCGGCAGGCACGCGGATGATCCGGGGCAGCGAGCGCGGTGCCCGCACCAGCGCCATGTGCCCCTCGTGGCCGAAGGCATCGCGCCCCTTCAGCACCACCGCGATGTTCAGCGTCTTGTTGAGGATGCGCGGGAACGGATGCGCCGGGTCCAGCCCCAGCGGCGACAATACCGGCAGCACCTCGTGCTCGAAATAGCCCTGCAGCCAGCGCCGCTGGCGCGGGTTCCAGCGTTTGCGGGTGAGGATGTGGATCTGCTCGGCGTCCAGATGGGGACCGATCTGTTCCTGCCAGGTTGCGTACTGCTCGGCGACCAGGTCCAGCACGCGACTGCGGATCTGCGCCAGCAGGTCGCCGGAGCTGACGCCGTCGGGACCCGGTGCGGCCGAACCGTACGCGTGGTGGTGCTTGAGCATTGCCACCCGCACCTCGAAGAACTCGTCGAGGTTGCTGGCCACGATGCTCAGGTAGCGCAAGCGCTCAAGCAGCGGCACGCTCGGGTCGCGCGCCATCGCCAGCACCCGGAAGTTGAACTCCAGCGCGGCCAGCTCGCGGCTGAGATACAACTCCGGCGCACCGGGACCGGTCTCGGGCGATGGGCAACTCGGTGGTGTGGGCATGCTTCATTCTGGCCCATGACGTGCGCCAAATACATCGCGCCGGCGCCGGCAGCTTCACTCGCCGGTGTCGGGAGCCAGCAATCGTTCATCGCCGAAGTGGCAGGAAAAGGTGGAGCCGGCGCCGGCTTCGCTTTCGATCTGCAGGCGAGCCTGGTGCAGGTTCAGCACGTGCTTGACGATCGACAGCCCGAGCCCGGTGCCGCCGCTGTCGCGCGAACGGCTGGAGGACACCCGGTAGAACCGTTCGGTCAGGCGGGCCAGGTGATTGGCGGGGATGCCGAAACCGGTGTCGCTGACCGAATACACCGCGCCGCCGGGCTCGCGCCGCCAGCGGATCGCGATGCTGCCGCCGTTGGGCGTATAGCGCACCGCGTTGCTGACCAGGTTCGACAACGCGCTGTGCAGATCCTTCGGCGAGCCGAACAGGTCCGCGTTGGCGGTGGATTCCAGGCTGATCTGGTGGCGCCCCTGGCTGAGCGCTTCGGCCTCCTTGCGCACGGTGGCCAGCAGCGCGGCCATCGGCACGCGTTCGTCGATCACCTCGTGCTGGGTCTCCAGTCGCGACAGGGTCAGCAGGTCCTCGACGATCTGGCCCATCCGCTTCGACTGTGCCCGCATCTCGCCGAGCACCGGTGCCAGCTCGGGTACGTCCTCGGGGTCCAGCAGTTCGAGATAGCCGTGGATTACCGTCAACGGCGTGCGCAGCTCATGGGAGACATTGGAGACGAAATCCCGGCGCACCTGTTCCAGTCGCTTCATGGGAGTGATGTCGTGCGCCAGCAGCAGTTGCTGATGCTCGCCGAACGGCAGCAGGGTGACGTTGAGCTGGTTGTCCTTGTTGCCCGGGGCGGCGACGTCATCAAGCTGGCCTTGCGCCCCGTCGCGCAGCCAGTCGGCCAGGTCGGAGTGAGCCATCCGCTGGATCAGCGGCTGGCCGCGATCCCGCGTCCGGTTCAGCCCGAGCAGGCTTTCCGCGGCATGGTTGAACCAGCGGATCTGCTGCCGGCGGTCCAGCAGCACTACGGCATCCGGCAGGCGATCCGCAGCCTGGCGAAGGTCGCGCAGGTTCGAGGCGAGCAGGTGTGCGCGTGTCATGAGTCGGTCATCCTGCATGGGGCTGGCAGTCACGGATGCCGCCATCATGGCCCGCTGCAGATGACGGAGCCGGGTCAGCAGGAAGACGACTCCGAGGATGGCGGCGATGGCCAGCCCGGCCCAGGCGGAACTTCCGGCCAGCCAGCCCAGCGCCGCCCCGGCGCACAGGATCGAGGCGAGGAACGTGGGGAGTTTCCAGTCAGGCATGCGGGGGCGGGATCATCCGGGGGCGTATGCGGCGACCGCCAGCATCGGCAAAAGGTGCCGACGACGCAAGCGAGGCGGCGCCGTTCAGATGCTGGTGGAAAAACGGTAGCCGGTGCCGCGCACCGTCTGCACCAGTTCGTCCAGCTTCCACGGCTCCAGCGTCTTGCGCAGCCGGCGGATATGCACGTCGACGGTGCGCTCTTCCACGTAGACGCTGCCGCCCCAGACATGGTCCAGCAACTGCGCACGCGAGTAGACCCGCTCGGCATGGGTCATGAAGAAATACAGCAGCCGATACTCGGTGGGGCCGATCGCCACCGGCTCTTCGCCGGCGAACACCCGGTGCGCGGCGCCGTCGATGCGCAGCCCGCCCAGCTCGATCACGCCCGAGCCGTCGTCGCCCTGGCTGCGCCGCAGGACGGCCTTGATCCGGGCGACCAGCTCGCGGGTGGAGAACGGTTTCACCACGTAATCGTCGACGCCGGCCTCCAGTCCGTTGACGCGATCCATTTCCTCGCCGCGCGCGGTAAGCATGATGATCGGGATTTCGCGACTGAGCTCTTCCTTGCGCAGGCGCCGTGCCAGCTCCAGCCCGCTCATGCCCGGCAGCATCCAGTCCAGCAGGATCAGGTCGGGCACCTGCTCGGACAGCGCCAGCTGGGCGGCGCGGGCATCGACCGCCTGTATCGCTTCCATGCCGGCCTTGCGCAGGGCAAAGGCGATCATCTCGCGAATCGAGGTCTCGTCTTCAACGATGAGGATGCGTTTGTGCACGCGGTGGTCTGCCGTGGCGGATGACGGAAGTATTGCAGCGAATCCATGTTACGCGGCGATGACAGTGTGGCGCTCATTGCCGCGAATCATCGCCGGGACTGTCCGCGGTCCGGATCTTGCGCTTGTGCAGTTCCAGCACCAGTGGGGTCAGCTCGGTGATCCGCGCCTGGATGCGCACGCGGGCGTAGTAGTCCAGGTCGTCGCGCTTGAGCAGCCGCTTGAGCTGCTCCATGGCGTCGTACGGCCGGCCCGAGTAGTAGCTTGCGTCGGCGTAGGCCTCGCCGGCGCGCACGCTGTCGCCGGCCTTGTCGCTGGCACGGGCGTAGGTGCTGTAGATCTCCGGTTCGCTGGCATTGTCCAGCAGTGGCCGCAACATGCCGGCGGCGAGCCGGGCCTGGTCCCTGTCGCCGCCGGCGGTGAGTGCGTGGGCATACGCCAGCGCGACTGCACGGTTGCGCGGGGACTGGGTATTGAGTTCGGAGTAGATGGCCAGCGCGGCGGGGCGCTGGCCGGCCTGCAGGCGGGCGTCGGCCACGGCCAGCCTCAGCAGCAGGTTTCCCGGGTGGTTGTCCAGCAGCGGCTGCAGTTGCCCCAGGGCCTGCGCGCCGCGGCCGCTGCGCGTCAGCGCCAGGGCGTAACCGTAGTGATTTGCCGGCGTGTCGAAATCGTGGCGCGTCTGCAGGCTGGACGCGTAATACGTGGCCAGTCGCGTGGCGTCGCCGGCCAGCACGCGGGCGCGCTCGCGCATCAGCGCGTAGGTGTCCAGATCGCCGGTGCGGTGGGCAGCGAGCAGGGTGGCAGGGTCCTTCACGAAGGGGATCGGCGCCGTGCTCCTCGCCCATTGCTGCCGGTCGATTCCGCTGATGCCCACGCGCAGCTTCTGCGCGGCGATCAGCGCATCGGCACGCGCCTTGGCGTCGCTGATCCGGCTGGTCGTCACCGGATGCGTCTGCAACAGGGCCGGCACGTCCTCGCCGCCGGCGCCGGCGCTCATCGCATCCTGCATGCGCTGGAAGAAGCCCGCCATCGCATTGGGATCGAAGCCGGCCTTGGACAGCGTCTGGATGCCGACGCGATCGGCTTCGATTTCGTCCTTGCGGGTGAAATTGATCGACTTCTGCGCGATCAGGCCCTGGCCGCCGGCCAGTACGGCCATCGGCGCGTCGCCGCTGTGGCTGCTGGCCCCGGCGGCGATCGCGCCGAGCAGCACCAGGGCCATCAACGGTGCGTCCTTCTTCGAATCCTCGAACGCGCGCTGCAGGTGGTTCTGGGTGATGTGGCCGATTTCGTGGGCGATCACGCCGGCCAGCTCGCTTTCGTCGCGGGTGATCGTGAGCAGGCCCGAGTTCACCGCGATATAGCCGCCAGGCGCGGCAAAGGCATTGATTTCCGGGTCCTTCACGATGAAGAAGGCGAAATGTTCCTTCGGCTTGTCGCTGCTGGCGACCAGCCGGTAACCGAGGTCGTTGATGTAGTCGTCCAGCAGCGGGTCGTCGACCACCATGTCCAGCGCGCGCATCTGGCGCAGCATGGAGGCGCCATAGTCCTGCGCCTCGCTCGGTGAAATCAGTGCGTTCGCTGAACTGCCCAGGTCCGGCAGGCGCACGTCCTGCTGGGCACGGGCGGCGCTCGCCAGCGCGGCGCAGAGCAGGGTGGCGAGCAGGCAGGGGACGGGACGTGGCGGCATGGTCATGGGTTCGGCGACAATAGCATTGTGACCGTGCCCGGCTGCGTCGGTTCACCGCAGCCGTCCGGCTTGAGCCGGGCGCGCGCGGCCTCATTTACGGTGAAGTTCCCCCTTTGTTTGTGGAGTGTCGTGATGTCCAAGATCGAGGTCTACTCGACCGCCGTGTGTCCGTACTGCGTGTCGGCCAAGAACCTGCTGAAGTCCAAGGGGCTGGAGTGGACCGAGGTGCGCGTGGACGCCGATCCCGCGCAGCGCGATGCGATGCTGGCGCGCAGCGGCGGACGCCGCACGGTGCCGCAGATTTTCGTCAACGACCAGCACGTGGGCGGCTACGACGACCTGGTGGCGGCCGACCGCAGCGGCAAGCTGGCGCAATTGCTGGAGCAGGGCGCATGAGCGACAAGCTTGCCGAATTCACGGCGTTCCGCCAGCGCATGAACGAGCGCATCCTGGCCGAGGACAATCAGGTGGTGCGGCGCTTCTTCGCGCTGGACACGCAGACCTACAAGCCCGGCGCGCTGGACGTGAAGACCAAGGAGATGCTGGGTCTGGTCGCCTCGATGGTGTTGCGCTGCGACGACTGCATCAGTTACCACGTGGCCCAGTGCAAGGAGGCCGGCGTGCAGCGCGACGAATTCTTCGAGGTGTTCAGCGTTGGCCTGGTCGTCGGTGGTTCGATCGTGATCCCGCATCTGCGACGGGCAGTGGACTTCCTGGACAAGCTGGAAGGCGGCGAGTCCGCCACGGCGGAATGCGCCGACCACGGCTGACCCCGCGTGGATGCCCTTCCGGCGGCGCAACTGTCCCGGGCGGGGCACGGGCCGGCCTCCTGCGAGTTTCTGCAATGCTCCGTGCGAGGATTTGCAACGGTTTTCCCGGGCCATCGGCTGTCCGGGAGCCGCTGCATGAGCGATAATGGGCGGTCTTGACCTGCGCCGTTCCATGCGCGCACGCAATCGTCCCCCAAGGAGTATCCCCATGAACAAAACCATCGCCGTGATCCCGGGCGACGGCATCGGCCCGGAGATCATGACCGCCACGCTGCGCGTGCTCGACGCGCTGGACTGCGGCCTGAACTACGATTTCGTCGACGCCGGCATGGTCGCACTGGACAAGCATGGCGATCTGCTGCCCAAGGCCACGCTGGACAGGATCGCCGAGCACAAGGTCGCGCTGAAAGGCCCGCTGACCACGCCGATCGGTGGCGGCTTCACCTCGGTCAACGTGACCCTGCGCCGTCTTTTCGACCTGTACGCGAACGTGCGCCCGGCGGTGAGCTTCCCCGGCACCAAGTCGCGCTACGAGAACATCGACATCATCACGGTGCGTGAAAACACCGAAGGTGCCTACCGCTCCGAGGGCCAGACCCTGTCCGAAGACGGCGAGATCGCCGAGTCGGTGGCGCGCAACACCCGCAAGGGCAGCAGCCGCATCGTGCGCTACGCGTTCGAGCTGGCGGTGAAGAAGGGCCGCAAGAAGGTCACCGCCGTGCACAAGGCGAACATCCTGAAGACCAGCTCGGGCCTGTTCCTCAACGTGGCGCGCGAGATCGCCAGGGAATACCCGCAGATCGAGTTCAACGAGATGATCGTGGACAACACCTGCATGCAGCTGGTGATGAAGCCCGAGCAGTTCGACGTGATCGTCACCACCAACCTGTTCGGCGACATCCTGTCCGACCTGTGCGCCGGCCTGGTCGGCGGCCTGGGCCTGGCGCCGGGCGACAACATCGGCGAGCACGCGGCGATCTTCGAGGCCGTGCACGGCTCGGCGCCGGATATCGCCGGCAAGGGCATCGCCAACCCGTGCGCGCTGCTGCTGGCCGCCGCCGACATGCTCGACTACCTGGACATGGTGGCCAAGGGCGACCGTCTGCGCCAGGCGATCCGCGACACCATGACCAGCGACCGCGACAGCGTGACGCCGGACATCGGCGGCAAGGGCAGCACCGACAGCTTCGCCGATGCGATCGTGAAGCGCATCAAGGGCTGATCGTCAGCGTCATCGACACGCAAGGCCGCGGCATTGCCGCGGCCTTGTCGTTTTCGGAGCGTCAGTGCGCGGCAGGCTTGTAGTGACCGCCTTCGGTGCGCACGGCGATGTTGAGGCGGTTCCAGGTATTGATCAGGCCGACCAGCAGGGTCAGGTCGATCACGGCCGCGTCGTCGAAGTGCTGGTGCAGTCGCTCGTACAGTGCATCGGACACCGACTCGTGCGAGGGTAGTTCGGTGAGTTCTTCGGCGAAGGCCAGCGCGGCCTGTTCGGCCTCGCTGTACAGCCTGGTCTCGCGCCAGGCGGAAAGCAGGTACAGGCGCTGCTCGGTTTCGCCGGCGGCGCGGGCGTCCTTGCTGTGCATGTCCAGGCAGAACGCGCAGCCGTTGATCTGCGAGCAGCGCATCAGGATCAGGTCGGCCAGCTTTGCATCCAGGTGGCCGCGTGCGCGGATCTCCTCGCCGAGCTTGACCAGCGGCTGCATGGCGGCGTAGTGGCGCTGGATCGAAATGCGGGTCATGGGGCAACTCCTTCGGTAGTGGGAATGACGGCCGGGTCGGGCCGTTCAATGCAAGGACGTGCCGGCCAGCTGATTCGTTACCGTCGCCGCCAGGCGCGCCAGCTTGCCCGGATGGCGCAGCGCGTGGATGGCGCGGATGTGCTCGCCGTCGCCCTCGATCCAGATCGCGGTGGTCAACGTGTCGCCGGCCCAGGCCAGCAGGGCCGGTGCCCCGTTCAGCGTCAGCAGGGTGTAGCGCAGGGGCTGCAGGCGCGTGTTGTGGGCGATCTGCAGGTACAGCCGCGCCAGCCGTTCGGCGCCGTGCAGCGGATGGAGGGTGGCGGCAACCACGCCGCCGCCGTCGCTGATGTGGATGGCGTCCTCGGCGAAAAGGGCTTGCAACGAGGCCAGCGTGGGCTGTTCCATCGCCGCGACGAATCGCTGCAACAGGCGCTGCTGGGCGTGCGCATCCACGCTGTAGCGCGGGCGATCCTCGCGCAGCCGCGTCCTGGCGCGGTGTACGCGCTGGCGGCAGGCGTTCTCGGCAATGCCGAGAATCGCGGCGGCCTCGGCGTGGCTGTAGTCGAACACTTCGTTGAGCAGGAAGGCAGCACGCTCGTCCGGCCCCAGTCGTTCCAGCAGGGTGAGGAAGGACAGGGTGAGGCTCTGGTCGCGTTCCAGTGTTGCCTCGGGCGTGTCGCTGCCGGCGTCCTCCGTCTCGATCAGCGGCTCGGGCAGCCATGGGCCCGGGTAGTGTGCGCGCTCGGTCTTGACGCGACGCAGGCGGTCCAGCGCGATGCGCGTGGTTACGGTGACCAGCCAGGCCTCCGGGTCGTCCAGCGCGGCAGTGTCCTGCGCGTGCCAGCGCAGCCAGGCGTCGTGCAGCACGTCTTCGGCGTCGGCAGGCGTGCCGAGCATGCGGTAGGCCAGCCCGAACAGGCGGGGGCGGTGTTGCTGGAACAGGGCGGTTTGCGGGTCCATGGCGTTCTCGGTTGAGGCATCCTGATCAGGGACGCGCGCCGCTCACGCGATGTGACTGCTCAGCGGAACAGCGGCCACGGCGCCAGGAAGATCAGCCACATCAGCAGCACGATGCCGGCGTACTTGAAGGCCTTGTACAGCGTCCGGTGACGACGCTTGAACTCCACCTTCCAGCGGTGCGTGGCGCCCTTGCGCTGGCTGAGCGCGTACAGGCGGTTCACGAAACCGGTCTTCTCGGTGCCGGCGTCGCTGTTCGGCGAGGCGGTGATCCTGCCCATGAACGCGCCGACGCGATGGTTGATCGCGCTCATCCAGCGCGTGCGCAGCGGACGCTCCACGTCGGCGAACAGGATCACCCGGGTCTGGTCGGTCTTGTTCTCGACCCAGTGCACGAAGGTCTCGTCGAACACCACGTCCTTGCCGTCGCCCCAGGCGTGCTCCTCGCCGTCGACGAAGATGCGGCAGTCGCGCGAGTTCGGCGTGATCAGGCCCAGGTGGTAGCGCAGCGAGCCGGCGAACGGGTCGCGATGCGGGTTGAGCTTGCTGTTCGGCGCCAGCGTGGCGAACATCGCCGCCTTGATGCCGGGAATCGCGTTGAGCAACTCGACCGTCTTCGGGCACAGCGCCTCGGCCGAGGCCAGCGGCTCGCCGTACCACTTCAGGTAGAAGCGTTTCCAGCCCTGCTTGAAGAAACTGTTGAAGCTGGCGTCGTCGTTCTTCGCGGCCGCGCGGATGTGGCCTTCGTCGAACAGCTGCAGCGCTTCGTCGCGGATGGCCTGCCAGTTCGCCTGCAGCAGGTCCAGTTGCGGAAAGCCGCGACGATCGAGGATCGGTTTCGCCGGCACGGCGGAAAACGCGTACATCAGCAGGTTGTACGGGGCGAAGATCGCCGAGTGGTCGACCAGCTGGCGATCGAAACGCAGCCGCACGCGACCGCGCAGGTGCACCAGCAGCACGCACAGCGCGAAGAACACGAATACGGCAAGCAGGATGAGGCGGGGGGTGAGGATCATGGCAACGCGAGCAGCCGTGGCAGGGATTCCGGGGCCTGCCATTCTACGCGTTTGCCGCGCCCCGGCTCGGTGCCCGCCGAATCCCCCGCGCGACATTCAGCCGCGCGGGGGAGTTTCCAGTCATCGACGACGCGCCGGCTTCGGCTTTCCCGAATCCCGGATCCGGGTACTTAAAGCGACTCCGCCGCGAAGTCCGCCAGCCGCGACCGCTCGCCGCGGCGCAGGGTGATGTGGGCGGAGTGCTCCCAGTTCTTGAAGCGGTCGACCGCGTAGGTGAGGCCGGACGTGGTCTCGGTGAGGTAAGGCGTGTCGATCTGTTCCACGTTGCCCAGGCAGACGATCTTGGTGCCCGGGCCGGCGCGGGTGATCAGGGTCTTCATCTGCTTCGGGGTGAGGTTCTGTGCCTCGTCGATGATCAGGTAGCGCGACAGGAAGGTGCGCCCGCGCATGAAGTTCAGCGAGCGGATCTTGATGCGCGAGGCGAGCAGATCGTTGGTGGCCTGACGGCCCCAGCTGCCGCCGTCCTCGGGATTGGCCAGCACTTCGAGGTTGTCGGTGAGCGCCCCCATCCACGGCGTCATCTTTTCCTCTTCGGTGCCGGGCAGGAAGCCGATGTCCTCGCCCACCGAGACGGTGGCGCGGGTCATGATGATCTCGCGATAGCGCTGCTGGTCCATCACCTGGGCCAGGCCGGCGGCCAGCGCCAGCAGGGTCTTGCCGGTGCCGGCGTTGCCGAGCAGGGTGACGAAGTCGATGTCCGGGTCCATCAGCGCGTTGAGCGCGAAGTTCTGCTCGCGGTTGCGCGCGCCGATGCCCCATACATGGTGGTTCGCATGCGAATGGTCATCCAGCAGCAGCAAGGTGGCGCTGGTCTCGTCCAGGTGCAGCACGCGCAGCTCGACCGCGCTTTCGCCGGGCAGGTACAGGCACTGGTTCGGATGCCAGTCGTCCTGCTCGCGCCGGTTCACTTCGTAATAGGTACGGCCGCGCTCGGTCCACGAGCGCACTTCCGGGTGCAGGTCCCAGAAATCCTCGGGCAGCTCGGCCGAGCCGGTGTAGAGCAGCGAGAAGTCGTCCAGCGCGCGGTCGTTCTCGTAATCCTCGGCGACGATGCCGTTGATGCTGGCCTTGATCCGGAGGTTGATGTCCTTGGTCACCAGGATGACGTCGCGACCGGGATTCTGGTCGCGCAACTCGATCACCGCGGCGAGGATCTGGTTGTCCGCCTTGGTGTGGCCATTGCTGCTGGTGCGATGCTGGAAATACAGCCGGCCCACCGAGCCGCCGCGCTTGAGCTTGATGCCCTGCGGATTGCTGAGCTCCAGGCCTTCGCCCAGATCGTGCTGCTTGCCCAGTTCGACCAGTTCATTGAGGAAGCGGCTGACCTGGCGGCCGTTGCGCGAGACTTCCGAGGCACCCTTCTTCTTTTCGTCCAGTTCCTCCAGCACGGTCATCGGGATGAAGACGTCGTGTTCCTCGAAGCGGAACAGCGAAGTCGGGTCATGCAGCAGGACGTTGGTGTCGAGAGCGTAGATGCGCTTGCTTCCGGTCATGCGGAAGTGTCCTCACTGGTGGGTGGAAGGAGGGGCCGGCGGGTACGTCGAGGGTCAGGCCGCGGGGATGGCGTCGAGCACGGCCTGCGCATGGCCGGAAACTTTCACGCCTCGCCATTCCGCGGCCAGCCTGCCCTCCGGATCGATCAGGAACGTGCTGCGCACGATGCCCATGAAGCGTTTGCCGTACAGTACCTTTTCGTGGATCACGTCGAAGGCGCGACACCAGGTTTCATCGGCATCGGAAACCAGCGGAAACGGCAGTTCCTGCTTGCTGGCGAAGTTCGCGTGCGATTTCTGCGAATCACGCGAGACACCGATGATCTGGGCATGGCGCTTGCGGAAGGCCGGGTAGAGGTCGCGAAAGTCCTTCGCCTCGGTGGTGCATCCTGGCGTCGAGTCCTTCGGATAGAAATACACCACCAGCCATTGTCCCTTGAGGCTGGCCAGCTTCAGTTCGCTGCCGTCGCCGGTGAGGCCTTTCAGTGGGGGCAGTTTCTTGCCGATATCGGGCATGAGTGATCCTGCGCGGCGAGGCGATGCCGCGACGTATGGGGAAAGGAAGGGATGGAGAAGTCTGCGGAGGTCGACCTTGCGACGGCGGCAGGGCGAGCTGTTGCGCCGGAAACGGTCGGGGTGATTCGACAAGCTGGCTGCAATGCAACGGTCCTCAGGCAACTCACGGCCACAGACTAGCGCGGGTGGCTTGGCGCAGGACAGTCCTTGTCAGGACGCCGCGATCGCGCGATGCTCGGCGGATGTGACCTGCTCAGAATTTGACCGGGTCCATGATTGCGTCGAGATTCATGCCGTCGCAGAGTTCCAGGAAGTCGTCGCGCAAGGCGGCGATGTGGATTTCCGCCGGAATGCCGATGGTGAACTGGGCCTGGAACATTTCCGCGCCGGTCTGCATCGCGTGGTAGCGGGTGGAGTTGAGCTGCTCCACGCTGATGCCGTGCTGGCTGAAGAAGTCCACGATGCGGGCCACGATGCCCGGGCGGTCGGCGGCCACCACTTCCACCAGATAGGGCAGCAGGTGCGAGCTGTTCTCGCGCGGGCCGGTACGGTAGTGCACCAGTCGCATGCTCTCGTCGCGGGTCAGCTTGCCCAGGGCCGTTTCCAGCTTGGCCAGCGCATCCCAGGCGCCGCTGGCCAGCAGCATCAGCGAGGTTTCCGTGCCGATGGTGGCGACTCGCGATTCGGACAGGTTGCAGCCGGCGTCGGCGATCCGCCGGGCCAGCGCCAGCAGCGGTGACCGGGTCGAGGTGGTAAGCGCGTGGATCAGCAACTGGTTGTCGTTGCCCGAGCGTGCGGAGCCGGAAGTGGATTTCAAGGAGGCCTGCCTGCGTAACGTCGAGCGCGTGATGCGGAACGGTGAGACTACTCCCATCGAGCTTACTTGCCCGCCTCGCGAAGCGGCAAGTAACATGCAGGGCTTGCCTTGCAGTGGAATCGGGTCTTGAACATTCGCGGAAGCATCTGCGCGCTGGCCACGCCGTTCGCGGCCGACGGGGCGCTCGATCTGGCGGCCTTCGGTCGACTGATCGAGCATCAGATCGCCGGCGGCACGCAGGCGCTGGTGGTGGCCGGTTCCACCGGCGAAGCCCACATGCTCGAACACGACGAGTTCGAGCGGCTGCTGGCGCATGCCGTCGATCGGGTGAACGGGCGGGTTCCGGTGATTGCCGGCACCGGCGAGGCGGGCACCGCAAAGACGGTGGCGCTGACCCGGCGGGCCCATGCGCTGGGCGCCGATGCCGCCCTGGTGGTGGCGCCGTTCTACGTGCGGCCCACCCAGGAGGGCATGCGCCGCCATTTTCTGGAGGTAGCCGAACACGGCGAGCTGCCGGTGCTGCTCTACAACGTGCCGGCCCGTACCGGTTGCGATGTCCTGCCGGAGACGGTCGCCGCGTTGCGCGATCATCCGGCGATCGTGGGCATCAAGGAGGCCCGCGGTGACCCGCAGCGGATTTCGGCGCTGGCGGAACTTGTGCGTCCGGATTTCGTCTATCTGTCCGGCGACGACGGCACGGCCGGGCAGGCGATGCTGGCCGGCGCCGCCGGCACCATCTCGGTGGTGGCCAACCTGGTTCCGCAGGCGTTTCGTGACTTGTGCGACGCGGCCACCGGCGGGGATCGGGTGGCCACCGCGCGCTGTCACGCCGCGCTGGAACCCCTGATCGAGGCGCTCAACTGCGCGCCGAACCCGATCGCGGTCAAGGCCGGTTTGCCCCTGCTGGGGCTGGGACTGGCCCTGCCGAGGTTGCCGCTGGTGGAACTGAACGACGGCCCGGATCGCGCCCGATTGCACCAAGCGCTGTCCAGTCTGGCATCCTTGGCGACTGCGGCCGGTTGAACGGTTGCCTGACTTACCTTACGGAATCCGATTACATGAAGAAAACTTCGCTCCTCGTGGCCTTGCCGGCCGTGGCCCTCAGTGGCCTGCTGCTCACCGGCTGCGGCGCATTCCGTTCGCACAAGGCCTGGGAGACTGCGCTGCAGGAAGCCCCGCTGGAGGTCCCGCCCACGCTTGACCGCCCCTCGACCACCGAGGCGCTGGTGATTCCGCCGCCGGGTGGCAACCAGCCGACCGCCAATGGCGCCACGGCCAGGGTCGGTTCGTCGAATGGCCAGATCAGCGACGGCTTCGTGGTCGCCGATGGCGCCGACAACGTCTATCGCCGTGTCGGCCAGGCGCTGGAAGGCGGCAACCTCGGCGAGGTGATCGCGCATGACGATGCGGCGCACAGCTACACGCTGAACGTGTCCGACGCCGTCGCCCAGCAGAAAAAGAAGGGCTTCTTCGGTCGCATGTTCGGTCGCGACAAGAGCAGCGCGGTGCAGGCGCCGGGCGCCGGCTCGCACCAGGTGCAGGTCAGCATCAACACCAGCGGCGCCAGCGGCAGCGAAGTGCGTGCCACCGGGAATCCGGCCGCGGTGGGCAAGGTCGTGGATACGCTGAAGTCGCGTCTGGGCGGCTGAGTCTTCCGTCCGGCCATTGAAAACGCCGCCCTCGGGCGGCGTTTTCGCATCGGGCGTCGGCGCGCTCCGATATCAGCGCTGCAGCAGTTCCAGCTTGCCGGGCCTGCCTTCCCAGTCCTTCGCGTCAGCCGGGGCATCCTTGCGCTCGGTGATCACCGGCCAGCCCTTGGCCAGTTCCGCGTTCAGCGCCACCAGCGCTTCCTGGCCGGCGGGAACGTCGTCTTCCGGATAGATCGCGTTGATCGGGCACTCGGGCTCGCACAGGGTGCAGTCAATGCACTCGTCCGGATCGATCACCAGGAAATTGGGGCCTTCGTGGAACGCGTCGACCGGGCAGACCTCGACGCAATCGGTGTACTTGCACTTGATGCAGTTGTCGATGACAACAAAGGTCATGGAGTCAACTCGGCTGTAGTAAGTAAGGGGCTGGCGAAAGGCTCTTGTGAGGGCCGACGAGGCGCTCTCGTAGAGTAATGGTACGGCTCTTGTGAAGAGTGCGGCCATGGATGGCCGCCTTTGATCCAGCCGACAGCAAGCAACCCATGCTATCCGGGATCGTCCGGACAGGAGCGATCATGGACGATCGCACAAGCCACGCAATGGTGCTCCCTACGAGACTCGAACTCGTGTTCCCGCCTTGAGAGGGCAGTGTCCTAGGCCACTAGACGAAGGGAGCGTTATGCAGCGAGGCGCGCTAGTATAGCGGAATTGTTTCGCCCGGCAATGCTTGCCGTGCATCTGCCTGCGTTGCCCGAAACGGGCCTGCTGCCGGTGCACGTGTCCGGCGCCACGCGGAGCGGCCCGCGTTGCTCTGTGCCGCGATATATTGCAACCGACGGGCAGCTTCGCCCCGCCAAGGATTCCCACCGCTTGAATCTACAATCAAGGACTGACGCCACGCCGACGCTGCGGATCATTCCGCGCGACCAGCACATCATTTCGCGCAAGAACATCAGCAAGGCCGCCTTGCGCGTGCTGTACCGGTTGAACGAGGCCGGACACACGGCCTATCTGGTCGGCGGTGCGGTGCGCGACCTGCTGCTGGGGCTGCAGCCGAAGGACTTCGACGTGGCCACCGATGCCACGCCGGACGAAGTGAAGCGGCTGTTCCGCAACTGCCGCCTGATCGGCCGCCGCTTCCGCCTGGCCCACGTGGTGTTCGGCCCGGAAATCATCGAGGTCGCCACGTTCCGCGGTACCGGCGAGGAGGGCGGCGAGGGCGACCGCCACATCGTCGATGGCCGCATCGTGCGCGACAACATCTGGGGCACCATCGAGGAAGACGCGATCCGCCGCGACTTCCGCGTCAACGCGATGTATTACGACATCAGCGATTTCTCCGTGCGCGACTATGTCGGCGGCATGCAGGATCTCGAGGACCGGATGCTGCGCCTGATCGGCGACCCGGACGTCCGCTACCACGAGGACCCGGTGCGCATGCTGCGCGCGGCCCGGTTGGCGGCGAAGCTGGACATGCAGATCGACGCCGCCGCGATGGCGCCGTTCGAGACGCTGGGGCCGCTGCTGGCCGACGCCGCGCCCGCGCGCCTGTTCGACGAATCACTGAAGATGTTCCTGTCCGGCAACGGCCTGAAGAGCTTCCGCATGCTGGAACATTGCGGCCTGCTCAAGTTCCTGTTTCCGGCCACCGCGCGAGCGCTCCGGCGCGGCGACGATGCGCTGCGCTCGCTGGTCGAGAACGGGCTGGCCAATACCGATGCCCGCATCCACGAGGGCAAGTCGGTAACTCCTGCCTTCCTGTTCGCGGTGCTGTTGTGGGGCGAAGTGCGCGACGTGGCCCACCAGTTGATCGGGCGTGGCGTCGAGAGCAACGAGGCCTGGGCGCAGGCCGCCGCCCGGGTGGTGGGCGAGCAGTGCCAGCGGGTGGCGATCCCGCGCCGGTTCACCTTCACCATGGAAGAGATCTGGTCGCTGCAGCCGCGCTTCGAGCAGATCCAGCGCAAGCGCGTATTCCGCCTGATGGCCCATCCGCGTTTCCGCGCCGCCTTCGATTTCCTGCTGCTGCGTGCCGACGAGTCACCGGCGATGCGTGAGCTGGGCCAGTGGTGGGCCCATGCGCAGCAGCTGCCGCAGGATGTGCTGGCTTCGGCCCTGCCGGCCGGTGGCGGGGCGGGCGCCAATGATTACGTCCCTGCACCGGTCGCGGCCAGGCCGCCGCGTCCACGCCGCCGTCGCCGCAAGCCGGGCAACAAATCAGGCTCCGCATGAGCCTGGCCTACGTGGCGCTGGGCAGCAATCTCGGCGATCCCCGGCAACAGGTGCTGGACGCGGTGGACGCGCTGGCGCGCTTGCCCGGCACCAGCCTGCGGCAGCGCTCCTCGCTGTATCGCACGCCGCCGTGGGGCGTGCTGGAGCAGCCGCCCTTCATCAACGCGGTGGTGGAGCTGGACACGGAACTCTCGCCCCATGGCTTGCTTGACGCGCTGCTGGCCATCGAGCAGCGCGCCGGTCGCGTGCGAGCCGAGCGCAACGGCCCGCGCACGCTGGATCTGGACCTGCTGCATGTCGACGGCGTGCAGCTCGACGACCCCGTCCTGACCCTGCCGCATCCCCGCATGGGCGAGCGGGTCTTCGTGCTGCTGCCCTTGTGCGACATTGCGCCCGCCCTGCGCCTGGCTGGACAGGCTACCGTGGCTGAGCAACTGGCCCGGCTCGATCCGTCCGGTTGTGAACGCGTGGCTTGAGCCCTCAACGTGGCGCGCCGGATAATCGGCGGCCCAGCATCCATCAGGAATTGCCGTGTACGTGCAGAACGCCAGTGTCCCCGACCGCAAGCCGGTGACCGTGCCAGGCCTGCTTGCGATGAAGGCCGAGGGTCGGCGCATCGTGATGCTCACCGCCTACGACGCCAGCTTCGCCTGGCAGCTGGAATCGGCCGGCATCGACATCGCCCTGGTCGGCGACTCGCTGGGCATGGTGGTGCAGGGCCATCGCAGCACCTTGCCGGTGACGCTCGATCACATGGTCTACCACACCGCCGCGGTGGCTCGCGGGCTGGCCGCCACGATGCTGGTGGCCGACCTGCCGTTCATGGCCGATCGCGACGTGGCGCATGCGCTGGAAGCAGGCGCGCGGCTGGTCGGCGAAGCGGGCGCGGCGATGGTCAAGATCGAAGGCGCCGCGCCGCACATCCTGGAGGCAATCGCGGCGCTGAGCGCACGGGCGATCCCGGTTTGTGCGCACCTGGGACTCACCCCGCAATCCGTGCACAAGTTCGGCGGCTTCCGCATCCAGGGACGCGAACAGGCCGCCGCCGACCGCGTGCTGGCCGAGGCGCTGGCGGTGCAGGCCGCCGGCGCGGACCTGCTGGTGATGGAGGGCGTGCCGGTGGAACTGGGGCGGCGGGTGACCGAGGCGCTTTCGATTCCGGTGATCGGCATCGGCGCCGGCCCGCATTGCGACGGCCAGGTGCTGGTGATCCACGACATGCTCGGCATCACCCCGGGCAAGCGACCGAAATTCAGCAAGGATTTCCTGGCCGGGCGCGATTCTGTCGCCGCGGCCATTGCCGCCTACGCCGGGGACGTGCGCAGCGGCGTCTTCCCGGCGCCCGAACACTGTTTCAACTGACCTCCGTTTTCATTGAGCCCGTTTCAACCGGGCTGCGAGTCGACCGATCATGCAGACCGTACAAGACATCCCCGCGCTGCGGGCCGCGATCCGTGGCTGGCGCACGCAGGGCCAGACGGTGGGTTTCGTGCCGACCATGGGCAACCTGCACGCCGGTCACCAGTCGCTGATCAAGCTGGCGCGTGCGCGGACCGAGCGGGTCGTCGCCAGTGTCTTCGTCAACCCGACCCAGTTCGGTCCCAACGAGGATTTCGACCGTTATCCGCGCACCCTGGTGCAGGATCAGGCCGCGCTGGCCGAGAGCGAGTGCGACCTGCTGTTCGCACCGGAAGTCGCCACGATCTATCCGTTCGGCGCCGCGCACAGCGTCAGCGTGCGCGTGCCGCGGATCACCGACGAGCTGGAGGGCGCCCATCGGCCAGGCCACTTCGACGGCATGGCCACCGTGGTGTGCAAGCTGTTCAACCTGGTGCAGCCGGACGTGGCCGTATTCGGCCAGAAGGACTTCCAGCAACTGAAGGTGGTCGAGCGGATGGTGCGCGACCTGGGCCTGCCGTTGAAGGTGATGGCGGCGCCGATCCTGCGTGCCGAAGATGGGCTGGCGCTCAGCTCGCGCAATCAGTACCTCAGCGCCGAGGAGCGTGCGCGTGCGCCCTTGATCCATGACACTCTGCAGAAAATGCGCGAACTGCTGGCCCAGGGACATCCGTGGCAGGCGATCGAGCAGACCGCCGCGGCGCGCCTGCAACGTGCGGGCTTCGTACCGGACTACGTGGTGATCCGTCGCGCCGAGGACCTGGCCGCACCGGCCGACGGCGAGTCTGGCGGGCTGATTGCACTGGTGGCCGCCCGGCTGGGCAGCACCCGCCTGATCGACAACTTGCTGTTCGACTGAGGTGACCGCATATCCGGGGTCGGGTGGCTGATGTTGCGATGCAGCGTCAGCAGTTCGATAATGTCCGACTTTGCAGGCTGACCCTGCCGGAAACAAAGATTCCCATGCACCTGAACATGCTCAAGGCCAAGATCCACCGTGCCACGGTGACCCACGCCGAACTGCACTACGAAGGCTCGATCGCGATCGACGGTCTGCTGCTGGACGCCTCGGGCATCCGCGAGTACGAGCAGATCCACGCCTGGAACGTCAACAGCGGGCAGCGCTTCGTCACCTATGCGCTGCGCGCCGAGGAAGGCTCCGGGATCATCTCGGTCAACGGCAGCGCCGCGCGCAGTGCCCAGGCTGGCGACATCATCATCATCGCCGCCTTCGTGCAGCTGAGCGAAGCCGAGCTGGAGAACTACCAGCCGACCTGCGTCTATGTCGCCGCCGGCCCGGGCAACCGCATCAGCCACACCAATCGTTCGATCCCGAAACAGATGGCCGACGCCTGAGAAGTTGTGAGTTTCAACTTCTCAGGCCGGTCAGGGCGAGGGCATGGATGCCCGAGTCGAGGCAACGCAGGAGCGGTTGCCCGATGGCCGGACATGAAGCAGTCACGCAAGTGACGGCTTCATGTGAGCAAGTCCGGACATGCGCCGGACTCGCGATAGAAGAAAATCACAGGCCGTGGTTTTCTTCATAGGCCCTGAGCGTCACCGGCGCTGCTTCGCCAGCGCCCAGGCCACGTGTTCACGCACCACCGGCGAGGGATCGTCGGCGCGTGCATTGAGTGACTCGATCGCGGCGGCCGACTGCGGCGCATTGCCCAGCGCCACCGCGATGTTGCGCAACCAGCCTTCGTAACCGGTGCGGCGGATCGCCATGCCTTCGGTGCGCTTGAGGAATTCGTCCTCGCTCCAGGCAAACAGCTCGACCAGCCTTGCGCCATCCAGACTGTGCCGCGGCGCGAAATCCGCCTCGGTGGTGGTCTGCGCGAACTTGTTCCAGGGACAGACCAGCTGGCAGTCATCGCAGCCGAAGATGCGGTTGCCCATCGGCGTGCGCAGTTCTTCGGGGATGCTGCCCTTGAGCTCGATCGTCAGGTAGGAGATGCAGCGCTTGGCGTCGAGCTGATACGGCCCGATGATCGCCTGGGTCGGGCAGACCTCGATGCAGCGCGTGCAGCTGCCGCAGTGCGCGCTGGCCGGCTCGTCCACCGGCAGCGGCAGGTCGGTGTACAGCTCGCCCAAGAAGAAGTACGAGCCCGCGTTGCGGTTGATCAGCACCGTGTGCTTGCCGATCCAGCCCATGCCGGCATTGCGCGCCAGCGCCTTCTCCAGCACCGGCGCCGAGTCCACATAGGCGCGATAGCCGAAATCGCCGATGGCGCCGTGGATGCGCTCGGCCAGCTTCTGCAGGCGGCCGCGCATCAGCTTGTGGTAGTCGCGCCCCAGCGCGTAGCGGGAAACGTAACCGGCCTCGGCGTCCTTCAGCACGCCCCACGCGTTCGCGGTGCCCGGCGGGATGTAATCCATGCGCACCGAGATGACCCGCTGCGTACCCGGCTCCAGCTCGGCCGGACGGGCGCGCTTGGTGCCGTGCCGGGCCATGTATTCCATTTCGCCGTGGTGGCCGTGATCCAGCCAGCTCAGCAGATGCTTCTCGTCGTCGGCGAGCCGGGTGCCGCTGATGCCGGTGTCGGCGAAACCCAGTTCGCGCGCCCAGCATTTGATGTCGCGGGCGAGCGCGGCGTAGTCGGGGGAGCGGGTGTCGATGTCGGACATCCGGCTATTGTAGGTGCGCCGCATGCCTATAATTCGCGCATGTCCGTCCACCCGACCAGCCGCAACCTGCATACCGTCGACCAGTTGCGCGCGATCGAGCACGCGGCGCTGTCGGCGCTGGGCATTTCCGGGCCCGAACTGATGCGGCGGGCGGCCAGCGCCGCGCTGAGCAGCCTGCGAAGGCACTGGCCGCAGGTGCAGCACGTCTGCATCCACTGTGGCCCCGGCAACAACGGCGGCGATGGATTCCTGCTGGGGGTGCTGGCGCGCGAGGCGGGCCTGCAGGTCGACATGGTGGCGTTGACGGCCAGCTCGCATGGCGACGCGGCGGTGGCGCGCGCGGCATGGGAATCCGCGGACGGGCAGGTGCTGATCTGGAATGAACAGGCCGTGCTTCCCGAAGCGGAACTGCACGTGGATGCGCTGTACGGCATCGGCCTCAACCGCGCGCCCGGGGCGGCTCCGACACGCCTGATCGAGGCGATCAACCAGCGGGGTCGCCCGGTGCTGGCGCTGGATGTGCCCAGCGGGCTGGATGCCGATCGCGGCAGCTGTGCCGCTGCGGCGATTCGCGCCGATGTCACGGTGACCTTCATCGCCGGCAAGCGCGGCCTGCATACCGGGCGCGCCGCCGATCACGTCGGCGTGCTCGAACTGGCCACCCTTGGCGTGCCTGAAAGCGTCTGCACGGCGGCGGCGCCGGATGCCCGCCTGCTGGTCGCCGAGTCGCTGCCGCCACGGAACCGTTACGCCAACAAGGGCAACTACGGCCACGTGCTGGTGATCGGCGGCGACCATGGCATGGCCGGTGCGGTGCACCTGGCCGGGGAGTCGGCGCTGCGCGCCGGCGCCGGGCTGGTCAGCGTGGCGACGCGGGCGGCGCATGTGTTCGCGCTGAACGCGGCGCGACCGGAACTGATGGCGCAGGGTGTCGACGGCCCCCAGGCGCTGGCCGCGCAGCTGGACCGTGCCAGCGTGCTGGCGCTGGGCCCGGGGCTGGGCCAGGCGGCCTGGGGTCACGCCCTGTGGCTGACCGCGCTGGACGCGAACAGGCCGCTGGTGCTCGATGCCGATGGCCTGAACCTGCTGGCGCGCGAACCGCGTCGATTCACCGCGCCGACCGTGCTGACGCCGCATCCGGGCGAGGCCGGGCGTCTGCTGGGGGTCACCACCGGCGAGGTCGAACAGGATCGCTTTGCCGCGGCACGCGAAATCGCGCGGCGCTACCAAGCCGTCGTGGTGCTCAAGGGTGCCGGCAGTCTGGTGGCCGATCCGGATGGACGTCTGGACGTCTGTCCGTGGGGCAACCCGGGCATGGCCAGCGGCGGCATGGGCGACCTGCTCACCGGCATCGTGGCGGCACTGCTGGCGCAAGGCTGCAGTGCGTGGCAGGCGGCCGGACTTGGCGCGGGCCTGCATGCCCGTGCCGGCGACCGGGCGGCGCGGCAGGGGGAGCGCGGCTTGCTGGCCAGCGACCTGCTGGCGCCATTGCGGGCACTGGGCAATGGCATGACGGGCTATGAACGTGACCATGATTGAACCGGCGGATGCGACGTCGACCTGGATGCTTGCCGACGAGGCGGCCACCGCGGCACTGGGCGCGCGCCTGGCGGCTGCGTTGGACGGCGGGCTGGTGATCTACCTGCACGGCCCGCTCGGTGCCGGCAAGACCAGTTTCGCCCGGGCCCTGCTGACGACGCTGGGTGTCGGTGAGCGGGTGAAGAGCCCCACCTACAGCCTCATCGAAGGCTATGCGGCAGGCGGACGGCCGGCGTGGCACCTCGACCTGTACCGGATCGCCGATCCGGGCGAACTGGAGTGGCTGGGTCTGGACGCGCTGGCCGATCCCGACGCCGTGGTGCTGGTGGAATGGCCCGAGCGCGGCAGCGGGGCTTTGCCCGCGGCGGATCTTGCGGTGACCCTGGACTACGCCGGGGCTGGTCGTCAGGCCTCGCTGCGCGCCCTTGGCGGACGTGGCGCAAGCCTGCTCGACAGGATCGCCAAGTAATTCTTTTCGCTGGGAAAACCTGATCCGGTTTTGGGGCCGGAGGGCTCGCGCCGAAAGCAGGAGTTGCATCCCATAGCTTGATCTCACCTGACAAATGCCGCGCAGGTCATGGATATTCAAGGGAAAAGATCTTGCAAAGCGCGTCACCCTGCGTTTCAATGCGGAGCATGAGGGCTTGCCTGAACAACCGGATCGGCTGGTGTGCCGTCGCGATCGCGACGCTGCTGCCCGTGGGCGCGGCCGGTGCCGCGCAATTGAAGGATGTCCGCGTCTGGGCCGGCCCGGCCTATACGCGGGTGGTGTTCGACGCGTCCGGCCCGCTGCAGTACAAGATCAGCCAGAATCATGGCCAGGTGCTGATCGAGCTGCCGGACAGCAATGCCGGCCGCGATTTTTCCGCCCCGACCGCGCAGGGCCTGTTCCACGGCATGACGCATTCCCGCCTCGGTACCGGCATGCAGCTGACCGCCAGGGTTGATCCGTCGAGCCGGCTGAAGAGCTTCCTGCTGAAGCCGAAGGATGAGGGCGACTATCGGCTGGTGCTGGATTTCTATCCGGCCGACAACGCCGCCGAGGTCGAACATGATGTCGCTGCCGACAGTGCCGCGCCGGCGCCGAAAGCCCCGGTGACTGCCGCTGCGGTCGCGAAGCCGGCCCCCGTGGAGACCTACAGCAATCCCACGCACAGCCGCCGGGTCGCCGCCGAGCAGGCGGCCGCGATGCTCAACGGCCAGCGCCAGGTGGTGGTGGCGATCGACGCCGGTCATGGCGGCAAGGACCCCGGTTCGCACGGTCCGGGCGGAACGCTGGAAAAGAACGTCACCCTCGCGGTGGCGCGCGAGCTGGCCGCCGAGATCAATCGCCAGCCCGGCATGAAGGCCGTGCTGACGCGCGACAGCGACTTCTTCATTCCGCTGGCGCAGCGCTACAAGATCGCCCGCGAGCACAATGCCGACCTGTTCGTGTCGATCCACGCCGACGCGTTCACCAGCGGCGACGCCAAGGGGTCTTCGGTGTGGGTGCTGTCGCCGCGCGGCAAGACCAGCGAGGCTGCCCGCTGGCTGGCCGATCGCGAGAACCGCGCCGACCTGATCGGTGGCACTTCGCTGGACGACAAGGACGACAGCCTGGCCAAGGTGCTGCTGGACATGCAGCAGGGCTGGGCGATACAGGCCAGCGACATGATCGCCAGCAACGTGCTCCAGGCGCTGGGGCGCCTGGGGCCGACCCATCGCGGCTATGTCGAGCGCGCGAATTTCGTGGTGCTGCGTTCGCCCGACGTGCCGTCGATCCTGGTCGAGACGGCCTTCATCAGCAATCCGGCCGAAGAGCGCAAGCTGCGCGATCCGGCACACCAGAAGAAGCTCGCCGAAGCCGTCATGGGCGGCGTGAAGAATTATTTCGAATCGACCCCGCCGCCGGGCACCTGGTTTGCTGCCGAGGCGGCGCGACGCAACGGCGTGCAGCTGGCGTCCGGCGCCAGCCAGTCGTCCGGCAAGGCGTCCGGGCGCGACGTGCACAAGGTCGGGCGTGGCGAAAGTCTCAGCAGCATCGCGCGCCAGTACGGCGTCAGCGTCGGTGCGCTGAAGAACGCGAACCAGATCAGCAGCAATACGGTGCGCGCCGGCACCACGCTGACCATTCCCGCCGGCTGACGTGCCCCGCGGCATTGCGGTTGTTCGCTGTCAAGGCAACGCTGATCAAGTATCGCCGCCGTCATGATGACTGGAAGGCTCGCAGGTGATGTTGCGTGGCGCTGGCAAGACTGGCCGTCTTGCCAAGCTGCGCGGCATCGGCTGCGGGCCTTCCAGTCATCACCTCATCATTTCAAATTCAAGAAGTTGAGGCCCACCCTCTCTGTCCGCATACCTTCGGTCCGTCGTCTCGACAGACGGCCAGTCTGCCTTCGCCGACGGCCCTGTGGTCTGCGAACAGAGAGGGTGGGTGACGGTGGTGATACTTGATCAGCGTTGCCTTAAAGTTGGCGGATGACCGTCATCCGCCTGCTTCCCCCCGAACTCATCAACCAGATCGCCGCCGGCGAAGTCATCGAGCGGCCTTCCTCGGTGGTCAAGGAACTGGTCGAGAACAGCCTCGACGCCGGCGCCACGCGCATCGAAGTGGACATCGAGGCCGGCGGCGCCCGACTGATCCGGGTGCGCGATGACGGCGGCGGCATCCATGTCGACGAGCTGCCGCTGGCGGTAGCCTCGCACGCGACCAGCAAGATCGGCAGCTTCGACGACCTGGAGCATGTCGCCAGCATGGGTTTCCGGGGCGAGGCGCTGGCCTCGGTGTCGTCGGTGTCGCGTTTCGCGCTGACTTCGCGCGTGCGCGACCAGGACGCCGCGTTCCGCATCGAGGTGGACGGCGGCAAGCTGCAGGCGGCGCGCCCGGCGCAGCATCCTTCCGGCACCAGCGTCGAGGTGCGCGACCTGTTCTACAACGTGCCGGCGCGACGGAAATTCATGCGTGCCGAACGCACCGAGTTCGCGCATGTCGACGACTTGCTGAAGTCGCTGGCGCTGGCCCGCGGCTCGGTGGAATTCCGGCTCAGCCACAACGGCAAGCCGGTGCGCATCTGGAAGGCCGCCCGCGATCAGCAGGCGCAATTGCAACGGGTGGCCGAGGTGCTTGGCGATGAATTTCCGGCGCAAAGCCTGCGTATCGACCACGCGGCGGCGGGCCTGCACCTGTCCGGCTGGGTCGGCCTGCCGACCGCGTCGCGGGCGCAGGCCGACTCGCAGTATTTCTACGTGAACGGCCGGCTGGTGCGCGACCGCATCGTGGCCCATGCGGTGCGCCAGGCGTATGCCGACGTGCTGTTCCACGGCCGCCATGCGGTGTTCGTGCTGTATCTGGAGCTGGACCCGGCCGGCGTCGACGTGAACGTGCACCCGGCCAAGCACGAGGTGCGCTTCCGCGAGCAGCGGCTGGTGCATGACTTCCTGTTTCGCACCCTGCACGAGGCGTTGGCGCAGACGCGGGCGGGGCTGGGCACGCTGCCGGTGACGGAAGCTGTTCCGATGCCGGCCCAGGCCCATCCGGCGCCGGTGGCCGCCGCGTATCCGTCAGCGTGGCCCAGTGCGTCCAGCCAGAGTCGGCTGGGCCTGGGCACGCGTGAGGAGCCGCTGGCCGACTATGCCGCGTTGCTGGGCCAGCCTTCGTTCGTGCCTGCGGCTGCGGCGCCGCTGCCGGAGTCGGCCGAAGGCGAGGCGCCGCCGCTGGGTTTCGCCATCGCGCAACTGAAAAGCATCTTCGTGCTGGCCGAGAACGCGCACGGGCTGGTGCTGGTCGACATGCACGCGGCGCACGAGCGGATCACCTACGAGAAGCTGAAGTCCGGCCGCGTCGGCAGCAACCTGCGCTCGCAGATGCTGCTGGTGCCGTTGAGCCTGGCAGTCAGCGCCAGGGAGGCCGCCGCCGCCGAGGAACACGCCGAGGCGCTGGCCGACTGGGGCCTGGAACTTTCGCGCAGCGGCCCGGCCACGATCGTGGTGCGGCGCATCCCGGCGCTGCTGGAAGGTGCCGACGTGGCCCAGCTCAGCCGTGACGTGTTGTCCGAACTGGCCCAGCACGGCAGCTCGCGTCGGCTGCAGGAACTGGAAAACGAACTGCTGTCCACCATGGCCTGCCACGGCTCGGTCCGTGCCGGCCGGCGCCTGACCCTGCCCGAGATGAATGCCTTGCTGCGCGAGATGGAGGCGACCGAGCGTTCCGGACAATGCAATCATGGGCGTCCGACCTGGGTGCAACTGAGCCTGCCCGAGCTGGACCGGTTGTTCATGCGCGGTCGCTGACGCGCCGTCGAGAAATGTTTCACTGGAGAAACCGATGCTCCGTAACAGCCTTTTTGTTGCCGCCGCCATTCTGGGAGTCGCTACCGTGCACGCCACCGACATCGATAACTACACGCAGGGCATCGAACAGTGGCATGCCGGCCGTGTGGGACGGCTTACCGCCGCGGACGGCTGGCTCAGCCTGATCGGGCTGGAGTGGCTGCAGCCGGGCGCCAACCGGGTCGGCAGCGCCGCCGACAACGACATCGTGCTGACCGCCGGGCCGGCCCATCTCGGTGTGGTCACGCTGGCGACCGATGGCAGCATGCGAATCGCGCTGGACCAGGACAGCCACGCCACGATCGACGGCAAGGCCGTCAGCGAAGCGGTGCTGGTGGATGATGCGCACGCCACCGCAGAGGCGGCGCCGACGAAGGTGGCGTTCGGCACGGTGAGCTTCTACGTGATCGATCGCGACGGCCGCAAGGGCCTGCGAGTGAAGGACAGCGAAGCGCCCTCGCGCAAGCACTTCCTCGGCATCGACTCGTTCCCGATCGATCCCTCCTGGCGGATCGAGGCGACCTGGGTGCCGGCGCAGCCGGGCGAGACGCTGGAGATGGGCTCGGTGATCGGCACCATCGACAAGTACCCGGTGCCGGGCAAGCTGGAGTTCACCCGCGACGGCAAGCATTTCGAGTTGCTGCCGGTGATCGAGGAACCGGGCGACGCGCAGTATTTCATCGTCTTCGCCGACCGTACCAGCGGCAAGGAAACCTACGGCGCGGCGCGATTCCTGTACATCGACCCGCCGAAGGACGGCAAAGTCGTGCTGGACTTCAACAAGGCCTACAACCCGCCGTGCGCGTTCACCGGTTTCGCCACCTGTCCGCTGGCGCCGCCGGAGAACCGGCTGGATCTGCGCGTGACCGCGGGCGAGAAGAATTATCGTGGCTCGCATCACTGAAAGGAGCGCGCTGGTCGCGCTGGGCCTGTGGCTGGCATTCTCCGCGCCGGCGGCCACGCCGGCTGATTACGTCGCCTCGGTGCAGCGCGCGCGCAGCGAACGGGTCGAGCAACTCGGGCAGATGGACGGCTATCTGGCGTTGACTGCGTCGGGTTGGCTGGAGCCCGGATCGAACAGCGTGGGCAGTGCGCCGGACAACCACTTCCCCGTCTCAGGTGCCCCTGCGCACCTGGGCGTGCTGGAGCTGGCGACGGACGGGCAGGTCAGGCTGCATCTGGCGGATACCCGCGGCATCACCGTCGACGGCGCACCGGCGGCGATCGACAACATCTTGCGCACGCAAGGTTCCGACGGCAAGCAGCGACCGACCCGGGTGGGTTTCGGCAGCAGCTATCTCTACGTGATCGAGAACGGCGCGCAGCGCGGCTTGCGGGTGAAGGACAACAACGCGCCGCTGCGCACGCACTTCCCGGGCTTCGACTATTTCCCGATCGATCCGTCCTGGCGGATCGAGGCAGACTGGGTGCCGTTCAAGCCGTCGCACACGTTGAAGATGGCCTGCGTCACCGGCACCGTGAGCGATACGCCGATCGCCGGCAAGGCGGTATTCCGGCGTGACGGCCGCAGCTACGAGCTGCTGCCGATCGAAGAGGACGGCCGGCTGTTCTTCGTCTTCAGCGACCGCACGGCGGGGAAGCTGACCTATGGCGGCGCCCGCTTCCTGTACGCGGCCGCGCCGAAGAACGGCAAGCTCGTGCTGGATTTCAACCTGGCCGAGAACCCGCCGTGCGCGGTCACGCCGCACGTGGTCTGCCCGCTGGCGCCGCCGGAGAATCGCCTGAAGCTGGCGGTGACCGCGGGCGAGAAGAAGTTCGACGAAGCCGGAAAGTAGGGCAGGCAGCGCCTGCCCTGCGTGGGGGCTCAGCGCCCCTTGAACTCCGCCTTGCGCTTTTCCAGGAACGCACCGGTGCCTTCGCGCATGTCCTCGGTGGAAAACGCCAGCGCGAAGCCCTGGGTTTCGAATTCCAGGCCCTGGTCGATGGCGGTTTCGCCACCTTGCAGCACCGCGTCGAGGATGCCGGCCGCGGCCAACGGCGCGGCAGCAGCCAGCTGATCGGCCAGCCCGTCGACCGCCTCGTCCAGCGCCTCGGGCGCGACCACGCGGGTGACGATGCCCAGCTCGAACGCGCGCTGCGCGTTGATCACCGCGCCGGTCAGGCACAGTTCCAGCGCGGCGCCGCGGCCGGCCAGGCGCAGCAGGCGCTGGGTGCCGCCGAAGCCGGGGATCAGACCGAGGTTGATTTCCGGCTGGCCGAATTTCGCCTTCTCGCTGGCCACACGCAGGTGGCAGGCCATCGCCAGCTCCATGCCGCCGCCCAGTGCGAAGCCCTGGATACGGGCGATGACCGGCTTGCCCAGCCGCTCGATCGAGCTCATCAGGTGCTGGCCGGTACGCGAGAAGCCCTGGGCCTGCACCGGCGTATAGCCGTTCATCTCGGCGATGTCGGCGCCGGCGACGAAGGCCTTCTCGCCCGCGCCGGTCAGCACCACGACGCGCACGGCGTCGTCCTGGCCGGCCTGCGCGAAGGCGAGGGTCAGTTCGTTCAAGGTGTCGCGGTTCAATGCGTTGAGCTTGTCCGGACGGTTGACGACGATGGTGCGCACGGCACCGCGGTTGCCGATTTCGAGATTGCGATAGGCCATGGCTGGCTCCTGACAGTGGCAAGCCGCCGATGGTAGCAGCGGGAACCTTTGCCGCCGCCGGGTTTCTCAAGCCACGGGCGCGATCCGCTGCACGGGCCGCGCGAACCGCTTAGGATGTTTGCTCGGGATCAAGGCTCGCACCGGCGAGAGGAAGGATCGGTGGAACAAGGCATCACACATCTGCGTTGCGCCGCGTTCGGCCTGCTGCTGGTTGCCGGCGCGGCCTGCGCCCAGAGCGCTGCTCCGGCACCGGCGCGAACGGACAAGGCCAGCCTGTCGTACGCGATCGGTTACCAGATCGGCAGCCAGTTCGCCGACGGCAAGCCCGATGTGGAGATCCCGGTGCTGGTGAAGGCGATCGAGGATGCCTACGCCAGGCGGCGGCCCGGCGTGTCGATGCAGGAGATGCACCAGCAGCTGCAGCGCCTCGACCAGCAGATGCACGCCGAGGCACTGAGCGAGTTCAAGCGGATCGCCGCGGCGAATGCACGCAAGAGCGCCGCCTACCTGGCCAGCAACCGGCAGCAGCCCGGCGTGGTGCAGTTGCCGTCGGGCATCCAGTACCGGGTGTTGAGCAAGGGTGACGGCAAGGTCAGTCCCACCGTGACCAGCCTGGTCACGGTGAACTATCGCGGCATGCTGATCGATGGCACCGAGTTCGACAGCACCTGGGCACATGGGGCGCCGGTCAGTTTCAGCGTCGACAAGGTGATTCCCGGCTGGCAGGACGTGATTCCCCGCATGCATACCGGCGATCGCTGGAAGGTGGTGATTCCGCCGCGGCTGGCCTACGGCGAGGCGGGCGCGCTGCCGCGCATCGGCCCGAACGAGGCACTCGTTTTCGAGATCGAACTGCTGGCGATCAAGTCCGATCCGGCCCGGCCGTGACCCCTGCGGTGATAACATCCCGGGGTCATGTCGAACGATCCCGCCCGCGCTGAAGATGCCGCCCCCGATGCCCCGCTGACGCCCTGCATCGGCACCTGCCGGCTGGACCCGCGGGGCTACTGCATCGGTTGCCAGCGCAGCGGCGAGGAGATCGGCCGCTGGCGCATGATGAGCCAGGCCGAACGCCGGTACGTGATGCAGCAGGTCCTGCCATTGCGCCGGCAACCATGATCGACGACCGCATCGATGGCCTGATCGACGCCTTGCTGCCATTGTCGTCGCCGCCGACCGGCCCGGGCTGGAACCATGCGGACATGACGCAGCTGCTGGGCACCACCGAGCGCCGGCCGGCGGCCGTGCTGGTGGGCTTTCGCGAAGGCGTGCAGCCACGGCTGGTGCTCACCGTGCGCAACGACAACCTGCAGGCACACGCCGGCCAGGTGGCCTTTCCCGGTGGCGGCACCGATCCCGCCGACGACGACGCACTGGCCACCGCGCTGCGCGAGAGCGAAGAGGAGATCGGGCTGGATCGCCAGTTGGTGAAGCCGCTGGGCTACCTCGACCGTTTCGAGACCATCAGCGGCTTCTGCATCACCCCGGTGGTGGCCAGCATCGACGTCGGTGCGCAGCTGTATCCGGCGCCCGATGAAGTCTCCGAAGTCTTCGAAGTGCCGCTGGCGTTCCTGCTGGAGCCGGCCAACCTGCGCCGCTACACGATGGAGTTCCGCGGCCAGACCCGGCCGATGGTGGAATTCGTCCACGGCGGTCATCGCATCTGGGGCGCCACCGCCTCGATGCTCCACAACCTGCTGCAGAGGATGGGACGGACATGACGCTGAAGACCACCCTGATCGATGTCGATGCACTGGCCGCGCTGTCGTCCGACGAGGTGCTGGTCGTCGACTGCCGCGTCGACCTGGCCGACCGCACGCAAGGCGAGCGCACCTATCTGGCCGGCCACATTCCCGGCGCGGTGTTCGCCGATCTGGAACGCGATCTATCCGACATGTCGCGCGTGCCCGAGGGACTGGGCCGGCATCCCCTGCCGTCGACGTCGGCCTTCAACGCCGTGCTCGGTCGCTGGGGCTGGAAGCCGGGCTTGCAGGTGGTCTGCTATGACGCTGGCCCGGGCGCGCTGGCGGCAGCCCGTCTGTGGTGGCTGCTGCGACTGGCCGGCGTGCACAACGTGGCGGTGCTCGATGGCGGCATCGCCGCATGGCAGGCCGCTGGCCTGCCACTGGAAACGGACGTCCATCCGCGTGCGACGACCGAGGTGGCGTTGCCCCGCGACGCGAGCCAGGTGATCGTCGACCACGTGGCCCTGCATGCCGCGCCGGCGCCGCTGCTGATCGATGCCCGTGCCGGCGCCCGCTATCGCGGCGAGGTCGAGCCGCTGGATCGCGCCGCCGGCCACGTGCCCGGCGCCCGCAACCGCCCGTACGTCGACAACCTGCAGGCCGACGGCCGTTTCAAGTCGCCGGCGCAGCTGCGCCAGGAATTCGCGGCGGTGCTGGGCGACGCCACGCCCGACCAGGTCGTGCACATGTGCGGCTCCGGCGTCACCGCCTGCTACAACCTGCTGGCGATGGAACATGCCGGCCTGCACGGCTCGCGGCTGTACGCGCCGTCATGGAGCGGCTGGGTCAGCGACCCGTCGCGGCCGGTGGCCAAGGGCGAGGAGTGAGTGAAGAGGAGTGAGAAGCGAGATAGAGCTATCGACTCCCACTTTCTCTTCTCACTCCTCGCCACTCACTTCTCGCTCTTGCTCTTCAGTTTCGCCACCAGCGCCTGCAGCACCGCCTGCGTTTCCGGATGGAAGAACGCGTCGACGAATTCATCCAGCGGCAGCGCGTCGACGTCGGCATAGGCGCCGGCCAGGTCGGCACGGGCCAGCCGGCGGGTGGTCAGCATGGCGTTCGACGGCAGCGCCAGCAGCTCGCCCAGCCAGTGCAGGGCGCGGGTAACGACCTGGTCCACGCCGGTCAGTTCGTCGACGAAGCCGCAGGCCAGTGCCGCGTCCGATTCGATCATCGCCCCGGCCACCAGCAGGCGTTCGGCACGGTAAGTGCCCACGATTCGGCGCAATGCCAGCTGGATCGATTCGGGCACGATCAGGCCCACCTGCACTTCGTTGAGGCCGATCCGGAATGGGCCAGAAGCCATCACGCGGTAGTCGCAGAACAGCGCCAGGACCGCGCCACCGGCCGGACTGTGGCCGGTGATCGCGGCGACCAGCGGGATCGGGCAGCGTGCCAGCGTGGCGCACAGGGCGAAGAACTCGCGCCAGTATTCGCGCACGCCGGCCCGGTCGCAGGCGAGCAGCGCGGGCACGTCGACACCGGCGGAGAACAGGCCCTGCGCGCCGGACAGCACGATGCCGCGGGCGTCGTCGAGGACGGCCGCTTCGATGGCGCCGCGCAGTCCGCGCACCAGGTCCAGATCCAGCGCGTTGACCGGCGGCCGGGCGAGCTGGATCTCGCGGATCGCATTGGCATGGGTAATCAGGTTGAGCATGAAGTACTCCGGTCAGAAATTACTGCGGCTGTTCGTCGGCAGTCCAGCTGTAGCGCACCGCGTAGTCGAGCACGGCCTTGCCATTGGCCGGTACCTCGACGCGGAATTCCAGTGTGTCGGGGCTTTGCTGGCTGGGCTTGCCGGTGGACGATAGCAGCACCCACTGTCGCCAGCGGCCGGGATGCTCGCGGACCGTCACGGTGCGCGGGCTGTCGCCGGCGTTGCTGAGGCTGATGCGGAAGCCTTCGTCCATCGTGCGGGCGGCCTTGTCGATGCTGAAGCTGGTGCGCTCGCGTTCTGCGCGCAGGTCGAACGCAGTGCCCAGGGTGATCGTGGCGTCGCTGCCCTTGGGCGTGTCGTCGATGCGGCCTTCGCCGATGAACTGCGGCGTGCCGTTGCGGTCGGCCGTGAGTACGCGCAGGTAGCCGGCCGGCAGGCTGTCGAAGGCTTTCAGCTTCAGGGTGCTGATGACGGCGTTGCCGCCGCCCTGGTTGAAGTCGCGGTTCACGATCGGCTGCTGCGGCTGGAAGCTGCCGCCGTTCTCGTACAGCGCGGTGCGCGTGCAATCCATCGCGCGGCTGGCATACAGCGGCACCTGGCTGACGCTGCCATCCGGCAGCTCGATCGCGCCGGGCAGGGCATAGCTGCGATAGTCGCCGATGCTGTCCTGTTGCGGCATGGCGTCGGCCTTCGCGTTGAATCCGCGTGCCATCGCCATCATCGGTTGCGGTGCCGAGGGCTTGGCCATGTTCGGCTCGCCGGCGATCAGGGTGAGCTTTGCATCGTGCCAGTCGCGCCCGCTGCGGTTGGCGATGCTGGCGCGTGCTTCGAACTGCATGCGGCAGGTGGCACCCGGCTGCAAAGTCGCCACATAGGCAGCGCGCCAGCCCAGGCCCGAGGTGGGATAGCTGAGCACGGCGCGGGACGTGCCAGCGCGTGCGGCGTCCACGCGCAGAGCCAGGCTGGAACCGAGCGGGAACTTGCCGTCGGTGCTGCGTACCGAGGCGTAGCTGCGTACCAGTGTGGTGCCGGTGATGCCGTCTATCAGCAGGCCGTCGCCCGCGCGCAGCAGGGTGCCGTTGGCCAGTGGCAGGCCGCCGGCGCCGAGCACTTCCACCGCATGCCCGACCAGTCCGGTCAAGGCCGCGTTCGCGCCTTGTGCCAGCAGCAGCCGCTGCGAGATCACCTTCGCGTTGCCGTCGGGAAAGCCCAGCGCCAGCGCCTCGGCGTCGAGCGAATTCGGCAGGTCGCCGATCACCACATCATGTGTGCCCGTGGCGAGATCCAGCGTGCGCTGTTCGCGCACCACGGCGTAGCCGTCGTTGACACTGCCGCCGTCGTTGCCGGCATACAGCGCGGCGCTGTCGCTACGGTACAGCGTGAGTTCGGTGGTGTCGCTGGCATGTGCCGCGGACGCGACGATGGCGGCGATGCAGGCAAGGGCAAGGGCGGTGCGATGTGGCGTCGTCATGGGGGCGCATTCCATCGTGGGGAGTGGATGACCATGATAGCGATGATGGGCGAAAGGAAATCGCGGGTGACTCGATTCGACCACGCCGCGCTTCCATCTTGACCGGGATGCGCCCGGCGCGCGCCGTGGCGAGTGTTCCCGCGGCCGGCCTGCAACCGGTTCGGCGCGGATGGTATCCCTTGCTCCGACATTCGCCATCGGTGCGTCCATGAACTTCATACGGCTGACCCCCGGCAGCTTCTTCCCCGGCATCGCCTGTGCGATCAAGGCTGCTGTCGGCGAATACCGCAAGATGCCCGAAGCCGGCGGGTGGACTGGAGGCATGCGGAAAGCCCGGGTGAGCGGCCTCCGAGCGTGCGTGCTGCTGCTCGCTGCAAGTCCCGTACTTGCAGCGGCCGACCCGTCACGGGCCACGACCGTGCAGGTCGCGGCGATGCGGATCCGTCACATGCTGGAACAGGTGCAACGGGTGCCGGGATCGTTTCCGGCGGTTTCCGCCGTTGTCGTCGAAGGTGACGCCACCCGGTTGCTCTACGTCAACGGCGAGGCGCATGCCGGCACCGGCGTGCGCGCCGATCACGCCACGCTGTTCTATGTTGCTTCGCAGACGAAGTCCTTCATGGGCCTGCTGGCGGCACAACTCGACGCGGAAGGCGTGCTTCCGCTCGACACGACGTTGGCCGGGATCTGGCCCGACCTGCATTTGCCGGCGCCGGCGGATCCGGCAGCGATCACCCTCGCGGATCTGCTTTCGCACCAGGAGCCGCTGACGACGGAAACGCTCAACCACCTGACCGCTTACGTGCGCACGGTGCCGGCGACGGACTATCCGGATCTGCTTGCGCACTACACCGAAGTGCGCAAGCCCGGGTTTCGCTACTCCAATCTCGGCGACCTGATCTACGGCGCGGCGCTGCAGGTGCGGACCGGGCGCAGTTGGCAGGACTGGCTGCACGGCGAAGTCCTGCAGCCGCTGGGATTGGCCGATGCGCTCACCGCGACCTCGACTGTCGCGCCGCGGCGGCTGGCGTGGAACCATCAGTGGGATGGCGAGCGCTGGCGCGCGCTGCCGCCCAAGCCCGATGCCTTGATGCACGCCGCTGGCGGGCTGGCACTTTCAGCGGACGACATGGCTCGCTGGACGCGCGTCAATCTGGCGCGGCTCTCGCCCTCCGGCACGCCGACCACGGCGAGCTTCGAGCGGGCGCAGCGGCCGATCGTCCACGCCGATCTGGCCGACCACGAAATCGACTGTGATGGCTACAGCCTCGGCTGGTACAGCTGCGGTTACCGGGGCGAGCGGGTGCTGATGCACCCGGGCTCCTATCCCGGCGTGGTGTCCGTGACCGTGCTGCTGCCGACGCGCCACGCGGGCTTGTCGCTGGTCATCAACAGTGACAGTG
Organism: Rhodanobacter sp. IGA1.0; assembly: GCF_040208325.1. Classification (NCBI taxonomy): domain Bacteria; kingdom Pseudomonadati; phylum Pseudomonadota; class Gammaproteobacteria; order Lysobacterales; family Rhodanobacteraceae; genus Rhodanobacter; species Rhodanobacter sp. IGA1.0. The sequence continues at coordinate 2,381,285 of NZ_CP157948.1, read as the reverse complement.
CCATCGAGGGGCTCGAACTGGAAACGATCAAGGCCTTCATCGGCCTGTCCACCGGCAAGGACGGCGAAGATGCGCGCCTGCGGAGGATCGTGATCGACTATCCGGCGCGCCTGGCGAAACTGGTGAAGCGGCGCGGCGATGCCATCGCCACGGCACGGGCGGATGCCAGGTGGGCCGGGTTCGCCTGGCGCCCGTCACTCCGCGAACTGGATGCACACGCCGGCGTGTTCGAAAGCCCTCGGCTGGGCACGCTGCGCGTGGAGCGTGACGGCGACGCGCTGGTGGCGATACTCGGTGCACAGCGCCTGCGCCTGCAGCCGGCGGCAGCGGGGCTGTTCGCAGCGTGGCCGCAGACGCTCGATCCGCCGGAGGAATTCCGCTACGACGCCGCCCGCGACGCGATCGACTGGAATGGCGACCGATTCGCGCGCAAGGCGCGCTCCCGCGGGGCGGCCCCGCCGCAGAGCCCGGCGAGGTCGACCAGGTGACCTTCGGTCATCGGACCGGATTCCCGGTTCCGGCGCCCCAGGCAGCGCGATCAGCCGCCGCTCGAGACACCGGCAGCGGTGCGGATCGTGGCGGGAAGCGGCATTGCCTTGCCGCTGACCGGATTCATCCACACCATCACCACGTGGCCGTCGCAATACAGGCGGCCGGCGTCATCGGCGTCGACGATGCGATGTGCGATCGTCATCGAGCTGGTGCCGAGGCGAGTGCAGCGCAGTTCGATGTGCAGTGAAGCAGGCCAGGGAATCGGGCGCCGATACTGCAGTTCGCTGGCGGCCAGCACCGGCATCGCGTCCTCGCTGAACCAGTCGCGCACATGCTGCAGCCATTGCAGCCGCGCCTCTTCCAGGTAGGTGAGGAAGTTGGAATTGTTGACGTGGTTGAACGCGTCGAGGTCGCGCCAGCGCACCCCGAGGGAGGCGACGAACAGCGGCGCATGGGACGCACCGGTTGCGCTTTCGGCGATGCCGGTCGATGAGTTGCTCATGAAGGTTTCTTCTTCTTTCCGCTGCCGCGCATCGGCTTGTACTTGTCGGCCGAGGCGATGTGCTTGGTGGCGGCCTTGACGCGCCCGGCGGTGCCGGGCTTTTTCGGCTTGGCCGGTTTCAGGTGCGGCGCGAGGAAATGGCCGGTGTGCGACCCGGGCGTGGCCGCCACGGTTTCCGGCGTGCCGGCAACCAGGATGCGGCCGCCGCCCGCGCCGCCTTCGGGGCCGAGGTCGACGACCCAGTCGGCGGTCTTGATCACGTCCAGGTTGTGTTCGATCACCACCACGGTGTTGCCCTGGTCGACCAGCTGATGCAACACGTCGAGCAACTGCTCGATGTCGTGGAAGTGCAGGCCGGTGGTGGGTTCGTCCAGAATGTAGAGCGTGCGGCCGGTGTCGCGCTTGGAGAGTTCCTTGGACAGCTTCACGCGCTGCGCCTCGCCGCCGGACAGCGTGGTCGCGCTCTGGCCCAGCTTGATGTAGTCGAGGCCCACGGCGCGCAGCGTGTCGAGCTTGCGCGCGATGGTCGGCACGTTCTCGAACAGCTTCAGCGCGTCCTCCACCGTCATGTCGAGCACGTCGGCGATGGTGTGGCCCTTGTACAGGATCTCCAGCGTCTCGCGGTTGTAGCGCTTGCCGTGGCAGACGTCGCAGGGCACGTAGACGTCGGGCAGGAAATGCATCTCCACCTTGATCATGCCGTCGCCTTCGCAGGCTTCGCAGCGGCCGCCGCGCACGTTGAAGCTGAAGCGGCCCGGCGTGTAGCCACGCGAACGCGCCTCGGGCACCTGCGAGAACATGTCGCGCAGCGGGGTGAACAGGCCGGTGTAGGTGGCCGGGTTGGAGCGCGGCGTGCGGCCGATCGGCGACTGGTCGATGTCGACCACCTTGTCGAACAGGTCCATGCCCGTGACGGACTTGTGCGGCGCTGCCTGCGTGCCGGCGCCATTCAGTTCGGCCGCGGCGAGGCGGAACAGGGTGTCGTTGACCAGGGTCGACTTGCCCGATCCGGACACGCCGGTGACGCAGGTGAACAGGCCGGCCGGAATCGCCAGGTCGACGTTCTTGAGGTTGTTGCCGCTGGCGCCTTTCAGGTGCAGCCACGACTCGTCGTCGATCGGCTGGCGGCGTTCCTTCGGTACCTCGATCGCGCGCGCGCCGGAGAGGAACTGGCCGGTGACCGAGCGTGGCGAGTCCAGCATGTCCTGCACGCTGCCCTGTGCCACGATCTCGCCGCCGTGCACGCCGGCGCCGGGGCCGATGTCGAGCACGTGGTCGGCCATGCGGATCGCGTCCTCGTCGTGCTCGACGACGATCACCGTGTTGCCGAGGTCGCGCAGGCGGGTCAGTGTGCCGAGCAGGCGCTCGTTGTCGCGCTGGTGCAGGCCGATCGAGGGCTCGTCCAGCACGTACATCACGCCGACCAGGCCGGCACCGATCTGCGAGGCAAGGCGGATGCGCTGTGCCTCGCCGCCGGAGAGCGAGTCGGCCTGGCGATCCAGCGTGAGGTAATTGAGGCCGACGTCGTTGAGGAAGGTCAGCCGCTCGCGGATTTCCTTGACGATCTTCACCGCGATCTCGCCGCGCCAGCCGGTGAGCTTCAGTTCTTCGAAGAACTGAAGCGCGTCGTCGATCGAACGATGGGTCAGCGATGGCAGCGCATGGTCGGCGACGAACACGTTGCGCGCCGAGCGGTTGAGTCGCTGGCCTTCGCAGACCGGGCAGGGCTGGTCGCTGATGTACTTGGCCAGCTCCTCGCGCACCGCGGCGGATTCGGTCTCCTTGTAGCGCCGTTCCAGGTTCGGCAGGATGCCCTCGAACGGATGTTCGCGGGTGACCTTGCCGCCGCGTTCGGTGATGTAGCGGAACGCGATGCGTTCCTTGCCGCTGCCGTACAGGATGGCCTTCTGGACGTCCACCGGAAGCTTCTGCCACGGGGCGTCCACGTCGAAGCCGTAGTGCGCCGCCAGCGACAGGATCAGCTGGAAATAGTGCGCGTTGCGCCGATCCCAGCCGCGCACCGCGCCGCTGGACAGCGCCAGCTCGGGATGGCCGACCACACGCGCGGCGTCGAACACCTGGGTCACCCCGAGGCCGTCGCAGGACGGGCAGGCGCCCACCGGCGAATTGAACGAGAACAGTCGCGGCTCCAGCTCGGGCAGCGAGTAGTCGCAGACCGGGCAGGAGTAGCGCGAGGACAGCAGCTGCTCCGTCGCGGACTGATCGTCCATGTTCGCCAGGATCACCAGCCCGTCGCCCAGCCGCAGCGCGGTCTCGAACGACTCGGCCAGGCGCTGCTTGATGTCGTCGCGCGGGCGGAAGCGGTCGACCACCACCTCGATGGTGTGCTTCTGGCGCAAGGTCAGCGGCGGCACCGCGTCGAGGTCGTACACCGCGCCGTCGACGCGGGCACGCACGAAGCCCTGCGCGCGCAACTGCTCGAACACCTGCACGTGCTCGCCCTTGCGCTCGCGGATCACCGGCGCCAGCAGCATGTAGCGGGTCTCCGCATCGAGCGCGAGCGTGGCGTCGACCATCTGGCTCACCGTCTGCGCTTCCAGCGGGATGCCGTGGTCGGGACAGCGCGGCGTGCCGACGCGGGCGTACAGCAGGCGCAGGTAGTCGTATACCTCGGTGATCGTGCCCACGGTGGAGCGCGGGTTGTGCGAGGTGGATTTCTGCTCGATCGAGATCGCCGGCGACAGGCCTTCGATGTGGTCGACGTCGGGCTTCTCCATCATCGACAGGAACTGGCGCGCGTACGCGGAAAGCGATTCCACGTAGCGGCGCTGGCCTTCGGCGTAGATCGTGTCGAAGGCCAGCGAGGATTTGCCCGAACCGGACAGGCCGGTGATCACGATCAGCTGATCGCGGGGCAGGTCGAGGTCGATGTTCTTGAGGTTGTGCGTGCGCGCACCGCGGATGCGTATGGTGTCCATGGACGCCGGATATGGGGGGGAACCATTACTATACCAAGGAGTTTTGATGGTTCAGTGTCGACGGCGTCAGGTGGCGGCCGGATTTGGCTCACCGTGCCGGCTGTGGCTAAATGCCGGTTTCACCCGTACGGAGGCAAGTCATGCACAAGTGGGCGGGAATCGCTGCCACCGCAGCGCTGGCGCTGGGCGCCGCCGGACAGGCCGTTGCCGCGCAGCCGAGCGAAAAGCAGGTGCGCGAACTGTTCGAGGTGATGCACATGGATCGCATGTTCGGGCAGATGAACACGCAGATGGTCACGGTGATGGGACAGGCCGTGCCCTGCGTTCCGGCGTCCTACTGGCAGGGTTTCATCGACGCCAGCGGCAGCCGGCAGTTGCTGGACCAGATGGTGCCGATCTACCAGCGCCATTTCACCGCCCAGGATGTGGCAGGTTTGCTGAAGTTCTATCGCTCCCCGCTGGGCCAGAAGGTGATCACCCAGATGCCGGTAACGATGGCCGAGGGCATGAAGGTGGGCCAGGCCTGGGGCCGCGAGCGCGGCCAGGCGATGATCAGGCAGCTGCAGCAGAAGGGCACGCTGGACGCCAATGGCCAGTGTCCGGCCAGTCCCGCGGCCGCGAAGCCGGCCGTGCCGGTGCCCGGGTCGGGCCACTGAACGGTTCACCGCGGGGGCCCCGGCAAGGCCGTTCGGGTCTGGCGTGGTCAGTAATTGACCAGCGCGGGGTCGCGTCGCTATAATCCGCGGTTCGCCAGACCGGAAAAGGGTCATGGCGATACCCAAGAGAATAACGACAGAAGGGCATTCCCATGAGTTATGCAGTCATCAAGACCGGTGGCAAGCAGTACCGCGTCATGCAGGGCGACGTCCTGCGCGTGGAACTGTTGACCGCCGAAGAGGGCGCCACGGTCAGCTTTGACCAGGTGCTGCTGGTCGGTTCGGGCGAGTCGGTCACCGTCGGTGCGCCGGTCGTCGAAGGCGCCACCGTCAGCGCCACCGTGCGCAAGCACGGCCGTGCCGACAAGATCCGCATCATCAAATTCCGCCGCCGCAAGCACTACAAGCGTCAGCAGGGTCACCGTCAGCATTTCACCGAAATCGAGATCACGGGCATCAACGCCTGAGCAACTGGAGCATTGAGTCATGGCACATAAAAAAGGCGTAGGTTCCAGCCGCAACGGTCGCGATTCGAACCCGAAATACCTCGGCGTCAAGATCTACGGTGGCCAGGCCATCGAAGCCGGCAACATCATCGTGCGTCAGCGCGGCACCCAGTTCCATCCGGGTGTGGGCGTGGGTCTGGGTCGTGACCACACCCTGTTCGCGCTGATCGACGGCACCGTCAAGTTTGCCATCCGTGGCGACAAGAACCGCCGTTTCGTCGACGTCGTCCAGGCGTAAGCCTGTCGCGATGCGATAGCGAAGGCCCCGCCTCGGCGGGGCTTTTGTTTTTGAAGCGGGGAACGGGGAACAGGGAACGGGGCATGCGCTTCCCGTACTCTGTAACTGTCGTTCCCCGTTCCCCGTTCCCCGTTCCCCGGACCCACCCATGAAATTCGTCGACGAAGCACACATCAAGGTTATGGCCGGTGACGGCGGCAATGGCTGCATCAGCTTCCGCCGCGAGAAGTTCATCCCGTTCGGCGGCCCCGATGGCGGCGACGGCGGCTTCGGCGGCTCGATCTGGCTGGTGGCCGACGAGGGCCTGAACACGCTGATCGACTTCCGCCACCAGCGCAGCTTCAAGGCGAAGCGCGGCGAGAACGGCATGGGCAGCCAGATGTACGGCAAGGGCGGCGAGGACACCACGATCCGCGTGCCGGTCGGCACCATGATCACCAATGTCGACACCGACGAGGTGATCGGCGACCTGACCAGCCACGGCCAGCGCATGCTGGTGGCCCAGGGTGGCAAGGGCGGACTGGGCAATATCCATTTCAAGACCTCGGTGAACCGGGCGCCGCGCAAGGCCACGCCGGGCACGCCGGGCGACGTGCGCGAGCTGAAGCTGGAACTGCGCCTGCTGGCGGATGTCGGCCTGCTCGGTTTCCCGAATGCCGGCAAGTCGACCTTCATCCGCGCGGTGTCGGCGGCGACGCCGCGGGTGGCGGATTATCCGTTCACCACCCTGCATCCGAACCTGGGCGTGGTCAGCCTGGGCACCGACCAGAGTTTCGTGATCGCGGACATCCCCGGCCTGATCGAAGGCGCCTCCGAAGGTGCCGGACTGGGCATCCAGTTCCTGCGCCACGTGTCGCGCACCAGCCTGTTGCTGCACATCGTCGACATCGCGCCGATCGACGGCTCCGACGTGGCCGGCCAGGTACGGGCGATCGAACAGGAGCTGGAGAAGTTCAACCCCGAATTGCTGGAGCGCCCGCGCTGGCTGGTGCTGAACAAGGCCGACCTGCTGGCCGAGGACGAACGCCAGGCAGCCGCCGAGAAGGTGGTCGCCGAGCTGGGCTGGACCGCGCCATGGTTCCTGGTTTCCGCCGCCACCCGCGACAACACCATGCCGGTCTGCCAGCAGGTGCAGCGCTTCTTCGAGTCCCAGCGCGAGGAGAACCGGGAGCGTACCGACATGTTGCCCAACGACGTGCGCCTGCGCGGGGAGCCGCCGCAGGACTGAACTGCGACGGCTCCGTCCTCCTCGCGGCCCGGGCTCCTGATCCAGATCAGGGGCCCGCTTGCATTCTGCTGCCAGAATGACGCCCGTTGCCCGCAGCGATGCCAGACCCGTGCCTTGTGGGGGGAGGACTTGAATGCGGGCTTTCTTGTCGCCATGGTTGATAATGATTATCAATCAACTTGATGAGGCATGCCCAAGCCATGAAAGCCCTGATGTCCACCGTGCTCGCCCTGATGCTGCCACTGCTGGCCAGCGCGACCGAGGTGCCCGGCTACACGTTGACCCTGAAAGACCACCGCTACCAGCCCGCCGAGCTGCATCTCCCCGCCAATACCCGGGTGAAAGTGGAACTGGTCAACCAGGACCCGTCACCGGAGGAATTCGAGAGCGATGATTTCCCGGCGGAGAAGATCGTGATGCCGAACAGCCGCATCAGCATCTTCATCGGTCCGTTCAAGCCGGGTCGTTACCGCTTCTACGGCGACTTCCACCAGCCCACCGCCCAGGGCACGCTGGTGGTGGAGTAGCGCCATGTGGGCCATCGCCTTGCTGGTATTTCGCGAAGTGCTGGAAGCGGCGCTGATCGTCACCGTGGTCGCCGCCGCCACCCGCGGGGTGTCGCGGCGCGGCTGGTTCGTCGGCGGTGGCATCGCGCTCGGCGTGCTGGGCGCGGTGCTGGTGGCGCTGTCGGCCAGCCTGCTGGCCGATGCCTTCAGCGGCGCGGGCCAGGAGTTGTTCAACGCGGGCATCCTGATCGCCGCCGTGCTGATGATCGGCTGGCACGTGTTGTGGATGTCCAGCCACGGGCGGGAGTTGAGCCGGCAGATGCAGGCACTGGGCACGGCCGTGCACCGCGGCGTCAGTTCGCTGGGCCTGCTGTTGCTGGTGGTGGCCCTGGCGGTGCTGCGTGAAGGTTCGGAAGTGGTGCTGTTCCTGTACGGCATGCGCGCCGGCGGCGCGGATCACCTGTGGGCCGGGCTGGCGCTTGGCGTGCTGGCCGGGGCCGCCGTGGGTTTCGGCCTGTATGCGGGCCTGCTGCGGATTCCGTTGCGCCACTTCTTCGGCGCCACCAACGCCATGCTGGTGCTGCTGGCTGCCGGTCTGGCCTCCAGCGCCGCACGCTACCTGATCCAGGCCGACCTGCTGCCGGCCTGGGGGCAGCCGTTGTGGGACAGCTCGTGGCTGCTCGGCAACGGTTCGCTGCTGGGCCAGACCGCCCACGTGCTGATCGGTTACGACGCCCGCCCGGCCGGCATGCAGATGGTCTTCCTCGCCATGACCCTGCTGGTGCTGTGGTGGGGCGCGCGCTTCATGCGGCGTCAGCAAACGCCGCGAGTCCGGCCCGGCACGACGCCGTCGCGCACCACGTCCGTTGACGATGCCGCATCGAACCTCGGTCAGCGAACGCTGGCCTGACCCCGGGGCTGCCTTCGCAGATCGGCCGTCCATGCCAGCATGGCTGCTGCCGCAATCACGTCACCGGACGACAGCAGGTCTGCGCCCAGGCCCGCGTTCAATACGGCGTGGAGCACCGGAATGGCCAATAGCAGCGCCAGTCGGACGTAGCCCGAGTTGAAGACCGCGTACCGGCTCGCGTGGTGGTACCAGTAGCGACGAACCGACAGCCACAAGGCCGGCGCGATGAGCACGAGTCCTGGACCGTCCTGCCCGACGGCGCCGAGCACCACGCCGGCAGCGCACAGGAGCGGCACCACGAACTTGCGCGCGGCGCGCGGTTCCCGTTCGATGTACCAGAGGACGAGCGCAGACCAGGCCATCCAGAGAGCCCACAGCGCACTGGGCACCATCACCACGCCGACCACGATCAGCATGGGGCGAAACGCGATGCTGTCGGTGCAGAGCAAGCTCAGCAGCGGCGCCAGCAGGATGCCAAGCAGCAGCATGCCCGTGCTGCGGACGCCACCCAGGATCAGCCGCGGACGAGTGACGCGCTGACGATTTGCCGCAGCCAGCCAGAACCCGAGCTGGGTGCGGTCGATCGTTTCGGGCAGGTCTTCCGGGTGGTTGTCGCTTACCTCGGCGACGAAGTTCGCGATGCGTTCGGGAATGACGAAATTCACACCCAGCCAGAGCACGCGCAGCCAGCGGAACGGGCGTTGCAACTGGCGCAGAACCCAGTGCGCCCGCCAGCGTTGCAGCGGCGTACGCAGTTCCAGCCGCGCGCCAAGACCTTCTTCGTCGCTGTCCTGCAGTTGCCAGGCCAGCCGAGAACGTCGCATGAGCTGCAGCAAGGCCAGCGGATCGTGGCCGGCCAGTGCGTGATCGAGATCGAAGAAGCGCAGCAGGGTCTCCATGCACTCGACCGGCATCGGCGGCGTCTGTTCGTGAAGCTCATTCAGCAGGTATCGGCCGACCCGCGTCTTGAGCTGCAGCGACCACAGTTCCTGGCGACCCGCCAGCCACGTCTGCAGTGCCGCGGTATCGCCGATCGAAGCCTGCACAAACACGGCGTTGCAGAAGGCGTCCAGGTCGAAACGAGGCGGCGCGGGTGGTTCGATGGCGGCCGGGAGATCCGGTGCGGCCGTGGCTGCCAAGGATGCGGAGGGCAAGGGCAGGGATGGCTCACGCATCGGCTCATGCGATGGTACGGACTCACGGACGGCCGCGGCCCGGCAATGGGCCAGCGCCGCCTGGTACGCGGCATGCAATTGCTGGAACCCTTGCGGGTCGTCGTCGGGGCGGGTGCCCCGCAACCGTTGGGCATACGCGCGCTTGATTGCGCGTTCGTCGGCGTCGGCGGCCAGTCCGAGCAGCTCGAACGGCGACATCAGGCCGACTCCAGGGTATCCAGCGCGCGGCCGAATTCGCGGCGATGCTCGCGGATGACCGCCTCGTCCTGGCTTTCCAGTGCGGTGCGGAAACGCGCGATCCATTCCTGCAGCTGGTCGCGTGCATGCAGGTGTTCCTCGTACAGGCGCTCGGCGCGGGCCAGCATGGCGAGGTTCTCCTGCTTGCTGCGTGGGTGGATCTTGAGGTCGTTCAGCGCCACCAGGCGTTCGCGGATCTGCTGCGCGTCGAGCAGGCCCGGATTTTGTTCCAGCAGCAGCTCGTAGCGGCGACCACTGGCGTGCACGTGCGCCTCGACCTGCAGTACGCCGTTGATGTCGTAGGTGAAGCGCACGGTCACCGCGTTCTCCGCGATCGACAGCATCGGGTCGATGTCCACCGTCAGCTCGCCCAGCTTGATGTTCTTCTCGACCAGCGGACTCTCGCCCTGATAGACGTCCAATTGCACTTGCCTTTGCCGCTCCTGGACCGGCCAGAACGTCTCCTCGCGGCTGACCGGCACCGTGCTGTTGCGCTGGATGACCGGCTCGAAGAAGCCGGTCACGGCGCGTCCCTGTTCGTCGCGGCGCGCCACTTCGGTACCCAGCGAATACGGGCAGACGTCGGTGAGGATGATCTCGTCCAGGCGCTGGTCGCGCGACTTCAGCCCGGCCGCGATGCAGGCGCCCAGCGCGATGGCCTGGTCGGGGTTCACGTGACGCAGCGGCAACCGGCCGAACATGCGCGACACCGTGCGGGCGACCAGCGGCATGCGACTGGCGCCGCCGACCAGCACGATCTCGTCCAGCTGTTCCGGTTTCAGCCGGGCATCGCGCATCGCCCGCTCCAGCGGTGCGCGCATGCGCTGCACCAGCGGATCGGCCAGCCGGTTGAAACGTTCCTCGTCGATCCGCCAGTCCAGTTGCCGGTCGCCCAGCGGGAATTCGATGCGTGCATGACCTTCGCTGCCCAGCGTGCGCTTGGCCAACTCCAGCCGCCGTCGCAGCTGGCCGCGCTGGCTGGCGTCCAGCGCGTCGTCGGCGAGTTTCAGGTCGGCGCGGCAGGTCTGCTCCAGCAGGTCGAGGAAGTCCTCGCCGCCGAGGAAGTTGTCGCCGGCGCTGGCATGGACTTCGACCACGCCCTCGAACATCTCCAGCACCGACACGTCGAAGGTGCCGCCACCGAGGTCGAAGACCAGGAAGCGGGCGCCGTCGGATTGCTCGCGCAGGCCGTAGGCCAGCGCGGCAGCGGTCGGTTCGTTGATCAGCCGCTCGACGCGGATGCCGGCCAGCTCGCCGGCGGCGCGGGTGGCCTTGCGCTGGGCGTCGGAGAAATACGCCGGCACGCTGATGACGGCCTCGCTGACCTTTTCCCCCAGCGCCGCTTCGGCATCGGCGAGCAGCGAGCGCAGGATCAGCGCGGACAGTTCTTCCGGGCGGAAGCCGTGCGTGCCCAGCCGGGTCTCCCGCGAGGTGCCCATCCAGCGCTTGAAACTGGCCACGCTCCTCTGCGGATGGCTGACCAGGCGGTCGCGGGCCGGCTGACCGACGATCACCTGGCCGGCCTCGTCGACGCTGACCACCGAGGGCGTGAGGAACTCGCCCAGCGCATTCGCGAACAGCCGCGGCCCCGTTTCGTCGTAACAGCCGATCAACGAATGCGTGGTGCCCAGATCGATACCGACAATCATCCCTGACTTCCCCTGTGAAGTCGTTGTGCGTGACGGCAAAGCTTACATGCGGAACACGCCGTAACGCTGCGGCTCGATCGGTGCGTTCATCGACGCGGAGATGGCCAGGCCCAGCACCCGCCGCGTGTCGACCGGGTCGATGATGCCGTCGTCCCACAGGCGGGCGCTGGCGTAGTACGGATGGCCCTGGCGCTCGTACTGCTCGCGCAGCGGCGCCTTGAAGGCTTCCTCCTCGGCGGCCGACCACTCGCCACCCTTCGCCTCGATGCCGTCGCGCTTGACCGTGGCCAGCACGCTGGCGGCCTGCTCGCCGCCCATCACGCTGATGCGCGCGTTCGGCCACATCCACAGGAACCTTGCTCCATAAGCCCTGCCGCACATCGCATAGTTGCCGGCGCCGAAGCTGCCGCCGATCACCACGGTGAACTTCGGCACGTGCGAGCAGGCCACCGCGGTGACCATCTTGGCGCCGTCCTTGGCGATGCCGGCCTGCTCGTACTTCTTGCCGACCATGAAGCCGGTGATGTTCTGCAAAAACACCAGCGGCACGTTGCGCTGGTTGCACAGCTCGATGAAGTGCGCGCCCTTGAGCGCGCTCTCGGCGAACAGGATGCCGTTGTTGGCGACGATGCCCACCGGGTAGCCGTGGATGTGCGCAAAGCCGCAGACCAGGGTCTTGCCGTAGCGCGCCTTGAACTCGTGGAACTCCGAGCCGTCGACGATGCGCGCGATCACCTCGCGGATGTCGAACGGACGGCGGGTGTCGGCGGGAATCACCCCGTACAGTTCCTCGGCCGGGTACTTCGGTTCGACCGGCGCACGCAGGGCCAGCGGCATCGGCTTGTTGCGGTTGAGGTGGCCGACGATGTCGCGGGCGATCGCCAGCGCGTGGGCGTCATTCTCGGCATAGTGGTCGGCCACCCCGGAAATGGACGTATGGACGTCTGCGCCGCCCAGCGTTTCGGCGTCCACCACCTCGCCGGTGGCGGCCTTCACCAGCGGCGGTCCGCCGAGGAAGATCGTGCCCTGTTCGCGCACGATGATGGTCTCGTCGCTCATCGCCGGCACGTAGGCACCGCCGGCGGTGCAGCTGCCCATCACCACCGCGATCTGCGGGATGTTCAGCGCGGACATCCGCGCCTGGTTGTAGAAGATCCGGCCGAAATGCTCCTTGTCCGGGAACACCTCGTCCTGCAACGGCAGGAAGGCGCCGCCGGAGTCGACCAGGTAGACGCAGGGCAGGCGGTTCTCCAGCGCCACTTCCTGCGCGCGCAGGTGTTTCTTCACGGTCATCGGAAAATAGGTGCCGCCCTTGACCGTGGCGTCATTGGCGACCACCACCACCTCGGTGCCGTTGACCCGGCCGATGCCGGTGATCACGCCGGCGGCGGGGGCGGCATCGTCGTACATGCCGTGCGCCGCCAGCGGCGACAGTTCCAGAAACGGCGAGCCCGGGTCGAGCAGTGCGCGGATGCGCTCGCGCGGCAGCAGCTTGCCGCGGGCAACGTGCTTCTCGCACGCCTTGGCGCCTCCACCTTCCGCGCTGCGGGCCAGTTCGCGCTGCAGGTCTTCGACCACGGTGCGCAACTGCTGGCTGCTGGCCTGGAATTCGGGCGAACGCGGATCGATCTGCGATGCAATGACGCTCATGGATGGAAGCTCACGGTCGGTTCCCGTCGGGGACAAACCATGGATGATAGCGGGGCGTCGTGCCACCACCAAAAGAATCCGTGCAGCGGGTTAATCACGGGCCAAAAAAAACGGTCGCACGAGGCGACCGTTTCTTTAATGCAGAACCGAGAGGGATCAGTGACCCTTCATCGCGTCCTTGGCCTTGTCGGCAGCATCCTTGGCGTTGCCAGCGGCGTCCTTCGCAGCGTCGGCAGCCTTGTCGGCGGCGTCGGCAGCGTTGCCGGCGGCGTCCTTGGCCTGCGACATGGCGTCCTTCGCAGCGTCGGTGTTGGCCGGAGCAGCGGCGGAAGCCGCGACGGCAGCCTGTGCAGCCTGGTCGGCGGCCTGGCCAGCTGCGTCAGCAGCGGTCTTGGCCTGGTCTGCAGCCTGCTCAGTCGCCGGGGTCGGAGCCGCCGCGGCAGCCTGCTGCGCCGTATCGGCAGCCTGCTGTGCGGTATCAGCCGACTTCTGGGCGTCCTGCGCGGAATCCTGCGCGCCGTTGCTGCATGCCGCCAACAGCGCGACGAGCGCGGCGGCGAGTAGGGTACGCGTAAACTTCATGGTGGATCTCCTTTGCCGTGGAATGCCGTTTGGCCGTGTATTAATAACGCTTTCGTGGACATTGCGCCAGATGTTTATGGCGACCCTTCAGTGCGTATTAAAAACAGATTTAACCGGCCGTCATGTGAATATTGCGCGACAGTGGCCGGCCGGCCTCCGGATCAGTCAATCGATTCGATCGCGATGGCGGTCGCCTCACCGCCGCCGATGCACAGGGAAGCCACGCCGCGCTTCAGGCCACGCACCTTCAGCGCGTTCAGCAGGGTCACCACCAGCCGTGCACCGCTGGCGCCGATCGGGTGGCCGAGCGCGCAGGCACCGCCGTTGACGTTGAGCTTGTCGTGCGGAATGCCCAGCTCCTTCATCGGCGTCATCGCGACCACGGCGAACGCCTCGTTGATCTCGAACAGGTCCACGTCCTCGACCTTCCAGCCGGCCTTGTCCAGCACCTTCTGGATCGCGCTGACCGGCGCCGTGGTGAACCACTGCGGCTCCTGCGCATGGGTGGCGTGCGCCACGATCCGCGCCAGCGGCTTCAGTCCCCGCTTGTTCGCGTCGTCGGCGGAAAGCAGCACCACCGCCGCGGCGCCGTCGGAAATGCTGGAGGAGCTGGCCGCGGTGATCGTGCCGTTCTCCTTGCGGAAGGCGGGCTTCAGCGTGGGGATCTTCGCCACGTCGGAACGACCCGGCTGCTCGTCGGTATCGACGATCACGTCACCCTTGCGGCCGCTCACCGTGACCGGGGCGATCTCGTCGGCGAAGGCGCCATTCTGCTGGGCCGCCTTGGCCCGGTTGACCGACTCGATCGAGAACGCGTCCTGCTCTTCGCGGGTGAAGTGGTACTTGTCGGCGCACAGTTCGCCGAACACGCCCATCGCCTTGCCGTCGTAGGGGTTGGTCAGGCCGTCCCAGGCCATGTGGTCGACCAGCTGGCCATCGCCATAGCGGATGCCGGTGCGGGCGTTGACCATGTGCGGCGCATTGGTCATCGACTCCATGCCGCCGGCCACCACCACGTTGGCCGAGCCCGCCTTGATCAGGTCATGGCCGAGCATGATCGCCTTCATGCCCGAGCCGCACACCTTGTTGATGGTGGTGCAGCCGGTGCCGACCGGCAGGTCCGCGCCCAGCGCCGCCTGGCGCGCCGGTGCCTGGCCGAGGTTGGCGGGAAGCACGCAACCCATGATCACTTCGCTGACGTCGGCCGGAGCCACGCCGGACTGCTGCAGTGCCGCGCGAATGGCGACGGAACCGAGCTTCGGGGTGGGGACGCCGGTGAACTGGCCCAGGAACGAGCCGATCGCTGTGCGCTTCGAACCGACGATGACGACGCTGACATCCGACATGGACAACTCCGCTTGCAAGACTTCGGTGGGGCGCGAACGCCTGAAAGGAAACTCGACGATTATCGCAGTCCGCCGGGAGGCTGGGCAAACCGCGACGAATCCTTGAGGCGCAAGGGCTTGCGTGTGTTTCATTGGAATTTCGTTGTGCGAAGATGCGTGCGGGGACTGCGCCGGGTGGCGGCTGCACCGACGGCGGTCAGATCGAAGCGCGCGTGCGGGGGGCGGGATGAACAGACTCGATTCGGTTTTGCGGCGCCGCGAGTTGGCGCTGCTGGTGGCGGTGGCCTTGGGCCTGAGCGCCTGCGGCGGTGGCGGCAACGTCAGGCCGACGCCGCCCCCGACGGTACCGAGTTCGCCGCCACCCACCACCTCGAACAACCAGCCGCCGCTGGATGCCCAGCTTGCGCTCACCAACACGTACGGGGCACACAGCCTGGGCTACACGGGTGTCGGGGTGACCATCGGCGTAGTGGACAGCGGCATCATGCGGAACCATCCCGCGCTGGCCGGACGGGTGCGGCAGGAACTGGTCTATGTCGATCCCTCGGTCAACAACACGGCGATCGACGACGTCGTCGGCCACGGCACCTGGGTCTCGCAGATTGCCGCCGGCCAGGCGTTCGATCAGTTTCCCGGCGGCATCGCGCCGGGCGCCAGCCTGGTGTCGGCGCGAATCATCAGCGATGTCACGCCCAAGGACGACGGCTCGGGCAAGGGCAACGAAGTCACTGCCGCCGATGCCGACTTCTTCGCGCAGACGCTCAACCCCGCCCTGATCAATGCCGGTGTGCAGGTGATGAACAACTCCTGGGGTGGCATCTACTGGGACACCGCCAACGCCAGCATCAACCAGGCCTTCGCCCAGGCCTACCAGCCGTTCGTGGTGCAGCATGGCGGGCTGGTGGTGTTTGCCGCGGGCAACGACTCGCGCAGCGATCCCAGCGACATCGCCGCCTTGCCCAGCCTGGCGCCGCAACTGGAGGCGGGCTGGCTGGTCGCGGTAGCCGTCGACAGCAATCATCCGACCCAGTTGGCCAGCTATTCCAATGCGTGTGGCAAGGCGATGAGTTACTGCCTTGCCGCGCCGGGTGACGTGATCGTCAGCGACAAGGATACGGTGGCGGGCACCAAACCGACCTACTGGATCGTGAGCGGAACGTCGTTCGCGGCACCGGAGGTGTCTGGCGCCGCGGCCCTGGTGTGGCAGGCGTTTCCGTATTTCAGCAACGACCTGGTGAGGCAGACCCTGCTCGGCACGGCCAACGATCTTGGCGCACGCGGTCCCGATGCAACGTTTGGCTACGGCATGCTCAATACATTCAGGGCGGTCAACGGGCCAGCCAGGTTCGACTGGGGCGATGTCACGGTCAATTTCAATGGCACCTCGACCTGGGGCAACGCGATCTCCGGCGCTGGCGGGTTGATCAAGCAGGGGCCGGGCAGGCTCAACCTCTGGGGCGGCAGCAGCACCTATACCGGCCTCACCCGGATCGAGGGGGGCACGCTCGCCGTGGCCGGGTTGAGCAGCCCCGTCGAGATCGGCGCCCAGGGCACCTTGATGTCCGGCGACACGCCGCAGAATCCCGTCGGCTTCACGGTTTACAACAACGTGACCAACGCCGGCGTCCTGGTGGCAAGTCAGGGAGACGTCTATCTCAGCGGCAACTACGTGCAGCAGGACAATGGTCGACTGGCGGTATCGCTGGGGTCGCAGTTGCACGTCAATGGCACGGCCACCCTGTCTGGCGGCGACCTCTACGTGTATGGCGCCAACACCGGCTACACGCTCGACTCGCACACCACGGTCCTGACTGCCAGCGGCGGTCTCACGGGGGCGTTTTCGGCGTTGAACACCGCGCCCAGCGTGGTGCTGACCGCCACGCTGGGCTATGACGCCACCAGCGCCTGGCTGGACGTGCAGCAGGTGAACCTGAGCCAGATCCAGGGCCTGCCTTACACCGCGGCGAGCTATGGCGCCGCGCTGCGCACGCAGGACGCGTTCGCGCAGATCAACACCCAATTGCAGGGCGCCAGTGGCGGGACACCCGTCGGCGCCAGCTTCATCGCTGGCGCCGCAAGCCTGCAGCACGCCGTTACCACCGACGTGATGCAGCGTTCGCTGACCAGCCTCTCCGGCCAGTTGCACGCGGCCAGCGCGGCGATGACGTTCGAGGCGATCGATGCCGGTACGCGGGCGTTGTCCGATCGCTTCGACAGCCTGCTCGACGCACCGGCCGTGGGTGGCTGGACGCAGAACCTCGGCTATCACGGCGGCCTGTCGCGCAGTGGCTACGACAGCGTCGGCTATGACCTTGGCGGCGCGCTGGTCGGACAGGACTATCGCGTCGACGGCAACGGCATCGTCGGTTACGCGCTGGGCCAAAGCCAGGGCCTGGGGCGGCTGGCCGAGCGTGCGGACCAGGGCTACAGCCATGCGCTGGAAGCGATGCTGTATGGCGGCGTGATCCATGGCTCGTGGTACACGATGGGCCGCTTCGGCATCGGCAGCTACCGCGAAACCATGCGCCGTCAGCTGCAGCTCGGCGATCAGTTCGCCGGCGTGGCCAGCGACGGCAACGGTCGTTACGGCGTGGCTTACGGCGAAAGCGGCTATCGCCTGGCGCTGGGCCGCACGCAGGTCACACCCTACATGAACCTGCAATATGCGCAGATCCAGCGCGACGGTTTCAACGAGCGGGGCGCCTACGGCTTTGGCCTGAAATCGGCGGCTCAGACCACGGCGCGCTGGCAGGCCGGCGCGGGCCTGCGGGCCACGCGTGACTGGGCCTTGCCCGGTGGCGGCAGCCTCAGCCTGCAGGGACGCGTGTCGTGGCAGCAGTCATTCGGCGTGCGTGGCGAAGTGTTCGACGCGAGCTTCAGCGGCATCGACCAGTTCGCGCCGGTCGGCGGCATCGGGCTGTCGCGTTATGGTGGCGTGCTCGGCACCACGCTGGACTGGCGCATGGGCCCGCGCGCAAGCCTGCAGATGGGCTACGACGAGTATCTCGGTCAGCGACAGCAGGCCAGGATGGCCACGGCGAACTTCCGTCTGGACTTCTGAGCGACGCCCGCCGACGTCAGACCAGCACGACCTGCACGCCGGCGGCGCGCAGTGCCTCGACGGTTTCGGCCGGCGCGCTGGTGTCGGTGATCACGATGTCGAGGTTCTTCACCGGCGTGATCACCGACAGGCTGCGTTGGCCCAGCTTGCTGGCATCGAGCACGGCAATGGTCTGGCGCGAGACGCGGATCATCAGCGCGTTCAATGCCGCCTCGAGCGGATCGGGCGTGGTTACGCCCACCTCCGGATCGAGGCCGTCGACGCCGAGGAACAGGCGATCCGCGGAAAGTTTGGCCAGCGCCTGCTCGGCATCCGGGCCGACCAGTGAATACGAAGTCTGCCGAAGCATGCCACCCAGCATCATCACGCGAATCTGCGGCAGGCCGGACAGCTCCATCGCGATATTCAGCGCGTTGGTGATCACCGTGAGCGATTCGAACTTCAGCTGGCGGATCTGCCGGGCGATCTCCACCGTGGTCGAGCCGGAGTCGAGGATGATCGTCTCGCCGTCCCGGATCATTTTCGCCGCGGCCTGGCCGATGCGCAGCTTCTGCGCGTGCCAGCGGGTTTCCTTGATATTGAGCGGGGTGTCGTTCGTTGCTGGCGCAGCCGGCAAGGCACCGCCATGCGAGCGGGCGATTGCCGAGCTGCGCGCGAGCGCGTCCAGGTCTGCACGGATGGTGACGGTGGAGGTGCCGAAGCGGGTTGCCAGCTCCTCCACCGTGGCGCGCCCCTGCTGTTCGACCAGTTCGACGATCAGGCGGCGACGTTCTTCGACCAGCAGGCGGCGGGAGGCGACGGGGGTTTCACTCATGGGCGATTTTCAGAATTCGGGCAGCGTTGTCATGGTAAACCTTGCGCAGCACTTCGTCCGACAGGGCGAGTCCGTAGATCGACCAGCGACCCTGCGGCGGCGTCGGCGCCGGTGCGTAATCGAAGTATTCGTCTTCGGTTTCCAGGAAGCGGTAGTAGATCTCGTAGAGCTCGTCGCCGAACAGCTGCTGCGGCACGTCGTCCCCGTACGGTGATGGTACCGCGTCGGTGCCGAACATGATCCGGTCCTGGTAACGGTCAAAGAAGCGTTGCGCGATGCGTGGCTGGCGACCCAGCTCGCCGATGCGGGCGCTGATGTCGATCACCGTGTTGGGGAAGCGGTCGAGGCAGGCGGCCACGGCGGCGAGGTTTTCCGCGTTGTTGCCCACGTGAAGCAGGGCGAACGTGGTCTTCGGATGGCGTGCGATCAGGCGGTCGCGCGCGGCGAGCAACTCCGCATTGCCGGGGAACTCCGGACCGTAGAACGACCAGTCCGGATGATTGGCCAGTTCCTCATAGCGCTCGTTGTTCTCGTCGGTAGGCAGGAAGAATGCCTCCGGGTCGGAGACGTGCAGGAATACCGGCAGGTCGTGGGCCGCACAGGCTTCCCACATCGGATCGAAGCGGCGGTCGTCCACCGCCACCAGCGGGCCTTCATCGATCCGCTCGCGCAAGTAGAGGCCCAGCGTCTTCAACAGTTTCAGTCCGCGCGCGCCGACATGTTTGGCATGTTCGATCGCATCTCCCTGCAACTGCGCGTAGTTCGGTTCGGCAAAATATTCGTATGACGGTTCGGTGAGGGTGAGGAAACGACCGGGTGCGGCCTGGTCGAAGCTGCGGATGCTCTTTTCCAGGCCGGCGCCGACACCCCCGGTGAGGTTCACCAGGGTACGGATGCCCTTGCGGTCCATCACCGGCAGCAGGTCCTCGGGCCGGGCGAACAAGGTCACTTCTTCGCCCACCGAGATGCCATTGCGCACGTTGCTCGACCAGCTCAGGTGCGCGTGCACATCGATGACCGGATAACGCGGTTGCTCGACGCGCGTCTTCGGTACCTGCAGCATGCTGCGCGGCTGGAAGTCCTTCAGTCGCAACCCGCTCTTGCCAGCGTCAGGCCGGGTTTGCAGGGGATTCTTGCTGCCCTCGGTGCGCACCGTACCGGCGCCGCCGGGCGGCGCGCAGCACAGGCAGCCGGCCTGCATCAGGAATTGCGATCGGGAGGAACTGTCGCTCATCGGGTTGCGTGCCTCGTCTGCCTGTTCAGCGCGGATATTTCGCCATGATGTCGTGGACGGAGCGAACCAGCGCCACTGCCTGATCGAACGGGCGCAGCCACATGTTGCGACCGAACATCACGCCATTGGCGCCGGACCGCATGTAGAACTCGACCTTGCGCAGTACCGCCGCGTCATCGTCGTTCTTCTCGCCGCCGGAGAACAGCACCATCGTGCGACCGGCCGAGCGCACCACGCGTTCGCAGCGGGCAGCTGCATCCTCCTGCAACTTGTCGTAAGGCGCCGGTACATTCGCCACGCTGTCGTTCGGCTCGTGCAGCTTGACGATGTCGGCGCCCATCTCCAGCGCCACGCGGGCAGCGTAATCCTGCGCGTAGAGCGTATTGGTGCCACCCCTGGCGTTGACCGCACTACCGCGGGGATACGCCCACATGACCAGCGGCATGCCATAGCGTTCGCAGTCCTGGCGCACCTTTTCGAACTGGCGAATTTCGTCGTGCTGGCGCGGCGAACCCACGTACATGGTGTAGCCGACCGCGTCGGCACCGAGACGCACCGCGTCCTCGACCGAGGCGAACAGTGGCGAGGTGGCTTCGGCGTCGCTGGCGATGTTGGTCTTGCCGTTGAGCTTGAGGATCAGCGGCACCCGGCCGCAGTACTCGGCCATGTACTTCTCGGCCAGGCCAATGCCCAGCGCGATGGCAGAAAAGCCACCGGCTGCGGCGAGCTCGAACTGATAGCTCGGATCGACGGCCGGCGGGTGGGGAAAGAAGTCGGTGGGACCATGCTCCAGTCCCTGGTCGAGCGGGAGCACCAGCAAGCTGCCGTTGCGGGGACCGTAGCCGTACAGCAACCGCCACAGACGGGTGCGCTTGCCATGGGACAGGGCGAGCCGGGAAAGTTGGCTGCCGGTGTTCGAAACCTCTTGCAAGCTTTGTTTCATTTCGAATACTCTCGGTTCGGAAGCTACATACTTTCATATTCAATCGAATTTGGCAAAATGTCAAAATTAAACAATAAAACGAAAGTTTCGACTGAGCTGGACGCCTTACATGCAGCCCCGTTGGCGGCGCAGCAGGCGCACGGCTACGCCGATACCCTGCGCGAGATCCTGCAGCAGCCGGCGACCTGGTCGGATACGGCCGAGCTGCTGCGCCAGCCGCAACTGCGCGAGCTGATGCTGGCAGCGCTGGTGCCGCGCCCGAGCCATATCGTGCTGACCGGTTCGGGCAGCTCCATGTATATCGGCGAATGCCTGGCACCCAGCCTGCAGGTCGAGTTGGGTATCCCCGCCCAGGCGATTGCAGCCGGCAGCTTGCTCACGCACTGGCGCAGTGTGCTGCCACCCGGCGCCGGCTTGCTGATTTCGCTGGCGCGTTCCGGCGACAGCCCGGAAAGCTGCGGCGTGGTGGATCGCCTGCTGGCGGATGCCCCCGACTATCGCCACCTGGTCATCACCTGCAACGCCAACGGCAAGCTCGCCACCCGTTATCGCAATGACCCGCGGGTCACCGTGCTGGTGCTGGACGAGCGCACCAATGACCGCAGCCTGGTGATGACCAGCAGCTTCACCAACCTGTTGCTGGCCGGCTTCGGCCTGGTTCAGCGCGGAGGCAGCGACACCATCGCGGCGACAACCCGGTTGGCGCGCGGCGTCCAGCGCATCTTCGAAGAACAGGCCGACGCGCTTGCGACCGTTGCCCGTGGCGAGTTCGGCAAGGTCGTCTATCTCGGCAGTGGCGGCGCGCTCGGCGCGGCCCACGAATGTGCGCTGAAGATGCTGGAGATGACTGGTGGCGCGGTGGTCACTATGGCGGAGACTTATCTCGGCCTGCGCCACGGCCCGATGTCCAGTCTGGACGACAGGACCCTGGTGGTCGGCTTCCTGTCACCGGACCCGGCGGTGCGTGCCTACGAGCTCGACCTGCTGCGCGAACTGTCACGCAAGCAGCTGGGCATGACCCGCGTGCTGGTGGGTGAGCACATCCCGGCAGATGTGCTGGGGCCGCACGACGTGGCGATCGAGCAGGCGGGCCTGGGCGCGACGGACGATGCATTGCCGCTGCTGGCGGATGTGGTGGTGGGGCAACTGCTCGCGTTCTTCCGTTGCCTCAAGCTGGGTGGCAAACCCGACACGCCGTCGCAGGGCGTACTCACGCGCGTGGTCGAGCACTTTCCGATGCACCGGGAGCGCAGCTCGGAAAACGAGCATGAGGGGGAAGCATGAAGCGCATCCTGGTCGTCGGCGAAATCAACGTCGACCTGGTCTTCAAGCACTGCCATGCCTTGCCTGCGCCAGGCCGCGAAGTGCTGGCCGACGACTTCTGCATGACGCCAGGCAGCTCCTCGATGATCTGTGCGATGGGGCTGGCCCGGCTGGGCAATCCCGTGGCATTCCGCGGCAAGCTCGGTGACGACAGCTGGGGCGCCTATTGTCTCGATGCGTTGCGTAACGCCGGCATCGACATTGCCGCCGTGCAGCCGCAGGCGAGCTTGCGCACCGGCGTCACCGTCTCGCTGTCGACGCCGCAGGATCGCGCTCTGGTGACGTTCCCCGGCGCGATCGCCACGCTGCGCGCGGACGAGGTGGACGATGCGTTGCTTGCCAGCGCCGATCACCTGCACGTTTCCTCCTATTACCTGCAGCGTGCGCTGCGGCCCGATTGCCGCGCGCTGTTCGCGCGTGCGCATGCCGCCGGTCTGAGCACTTCGCTCGATCCCGGCTTCGATCCGCAGCAGGCGTGGGCGTCCGACCTGCTTGGCACGCTGGAGGAAGTCGACCTGTTTCTGCCCAACGAGCTGGAGTTGGCGGCCATCACTGGCCGCGAGCGAGTGCTCGATGGCCTGCATGCGCTGCACAACGGGCGCACGCAAACCGTGGTGAAGCGCGGACAGCTCGGCTGCGCCAGTCTGGATCAGGGACAACTGCTCGAAGTGCCGGCGTTTGCGGTCCATCCGGTCGACAGCACCGGCGCCGGCGATTCGTTCGATGCCGGTTTCCTGCATGCGTGGCTACGTGGCCAGACCCTGCAGGACTGCATGCGCTGGGGCAGTGCCTGCGGCAGCCTCTCCACGCGCCGAACCGGCGGCACGGTCGGCCAGGCCAGCGTGGCGGAAGTGGACACCCTGCTGGCGGACCTGTCGTGATCACGGTCATCGGTTTCAACACCGCGATCGATCGGCTCATCCGGCTGGATGCGCTGCGTCCCGGCGAAGTCAGCCGCGCACTCGACGAACAGGCGTATCCCGGCGGCAAGGGGTTGCACGTGGCACAGACCATTGCCGCGCTGGGTGAGCGCGTGCAACTGGTCGGCCTGGTCGACCCGGCCCATCGCAACATGATCGGTCGACTGCTGTGCGAACGCGGCGTTGTGTTCCACGGCATCGAGGTTGCCGAGAGCCTGCGCACCTGCATCGCGTTGCAGGATGCGGACGGCCAGGTCACCGAGATTCTCGGGCAGGGGCCGCTGCTGGACGGCGCGCAGCAGGAAGCCTTGCTGCGCGCGTTTCGTCGTGGCGTCGATGACAGCGAGCTGATCGTGCTGTCCGGCAGCCTGCCGCGAGGGTTTCCGTCGACCACCTATGCCGAACTGGCAGCGCATGTGCGCGATGCCGGCAAGCGTTGCCTGATCGACGCCGGTGGCGAACTGCTGCAGCACGCGGCGCAGACTCGACCATTTCTGGTCAAGCCCAATCGCGACGAGATCGCCGATCTGCTCGGACGTCCGATCGGCGATCTCGCCGCGGCAGTCGACGCGGTTCGCGAACTGCGTGCCGACGGCATCGCGATGCCGGTGGTGACGATGGGTGCACTGGGCGCGGTGGCTGCCGATGCGAGTGGCGTCTGGCATGCCTTGATCGAACTGGAACAGGTACGCAACACGGTGGGTTCCGGCGACTGCCTGCTGGCCGGCATGACGGTAGGCATGGCGCGAAACATGAATTTGGAGGGGATCTTGCGTCTGGGCGTGGCCTGCGGCTCGGCCAATGCGCAAGGTCAGGAAACCGGTTTCGTCGAACGACGGGCGGTTGAGACGTTGCTCGCAAAGGTTCGAGTGCAGCGTCTGGCGTGATTGAAAAGCAGGAAGTCAAACCGGGCCAGTCATGGGTCCGGCAGGGAGGCTTTTGTCCGAAATTCTGGAGAACGTGCAAGCGAGTTCGTGGGCATGAGGTGTTCCCACG
Source organism: Rhodanobacter sp. IGA1.0 (assembly GCF_040208325.1). NCBI lineage: Bacteria > Pseudomonadati > Pseudomonadota > Gammaproteobacteria > Lysobacterales > Rhodanobacteraceae > Rhodanobacter > Rhodanobacter sp. IGA1.0. The sequence continues at coordinate 2,357,378 of NZ_CP157948.1, read as the reverse complement.
GATAACCACAACCGCCTGTGGCAGAGGGGAGGGCATTTCTGCGCAGGGCGACAACGAACTACGTGAGGGGCATTTCAATGCATGCTGAAAAGAATGATGGTTTCACCGTCGCGGGCAGGAGCAGGAAGTTGTTGATCGCTGCCGCACACCCGGGCGCCGGGAACAGGGCTGACGGTTTGCGGCGAACGCTGCTCGCCATGGGTTTGCTGGTGTCACTGGGCGCGAATGTCGCGCAGGCGCAATCGATCACCGGCGGCCTGTATGGCAGGGAGCCTGGCGGCAGTCATGTCACGCTCGAAGTAGCCAATCCGGCTACCGGCTACCACCGCGAACTGCAGCCGGACAGCGATGGGCGCTACAACGTGGGCGGCCTCAATCCGGGCAAGTACACCGTCACCGTGTTGCAGGACGGCTCCACCATCGGCACCCGCACTGTCGTGGTGAGTGCCAACGTGCAGACCATGGTGCCGGCGCTTTCCGGCGTCGAGGCCGCCGCCACCGCGTCGGCGAGCGCCACCAATCTCGGCGCGATTCGGGTGTCCGGACGAGCCATCGATGCCGACGTGATGCCGATCGACGTGAGCACGCCGGAGTTCTCCAACAACTACAGCATGAGCGTGGTCAACCAGCTGCCGACCGGGCGCGGCCCCGAGAGCGTCGCGCTGCTGAGCTCGAAGGTGAAGTACGACAACCAGACCACCGGCCTGATCCAGATGGGCGGCGCGAGTCCGGCCGAGAACCGCTACTACTACAACGAATTCGACAGCACCTACGACTACAACGGGCTCGGTGCCACCTACCTGCCGGCCGAGGCGATCACCTCGACCCAGGTGTTGAGCGCCAATGCGGGCGTGAGCTGGACCAGCACCACCGGCGGCACGATCGCCTCCACCGTGCGCCAGGGAACCAACCGGTTCCAGGCAGGCTATTCGCTGTACTTCACGCCGGCGACTTCGTGGTTCAACCCGCATGCACGCGATTCGCGCACATCGCAGGGCGACTACTACCGCTTCAATTCCTCCAACAGCCACAGCGCCAATGTGGCCAACCAGTACCTGTTCGCATCCGGTGCGCTGGTCAGGGACAAGCTGTTCTTCTTCGCCATGCTGGGCAACTCGCCGGCCAATACCAGTCAGAGCAACACGCAGAACCGGCACATCGACACGGCCAACCGCGACAAGAACGGGCTGCTCAACCTCACCTGGAACATCAACGCCGACCAGTCGTTCAACGTGGTCGGCAACCGTGACTGGAAGAACACGTTCAACAACCGGTACAGCCTGACGCGCGACTACGATCCGTCCTCGCAAGGCGCGTACGCAGGCTGGACCTCGACCCAGGTGAAGAACCAGTTCCTGATCGGCAACTACCACTGGCAGATCAACGACAGCATGAGCCTGCGCCTGATGGGCGGATACCTGAGCCAGTCCTCGCTCAGCCCGACTTCCACCTCGGGCACCAACCTGCCTTATGTGATCGAAGTCGATCCGGTGACCCAGGTGCACAAGAACATCGGTCTCACCACCACCAGCAGCAAGCTGTATCCGTTCGCCTACTGGCGCCGCGGCTTCAAGGGCGACTTCACCTGGAACCTGGGCGACCACAAGATCACTATCGGCGGCGAGCATTACAAACACTTCATCAACAACGTCAGCACCACCACCGACGGCGGCGACTGGACCTATTACACCCAGCCCGGCAGCGTGCTGCCGAACGGTTCGCCGGCACCGGCTGATGGCCGCTACGTGGCGCAGTACTTCATCAGCACCGGCGGCCCTTTCTACACGGTCAACAAGGCGTTCTACATCGACGATTACTGGCAGGCGTCCGACCGCTGGATCGTGTATGCCGGCCTGCGCGACGACACCTTCATCAACAAGAACGTCAACGGCCAGAACTTCTGGCACCTGCCGCTGCTGTCGCCACGGTTCGGCGTGTCGTGGGATGTGTACGGCGACAGCACGATGAAGGTCGGTGCGAACGCCGGCAAGTACACCATCCCGATCCCGTCCAGCGTCAACAACGGTGCGGCTGGCGCCGTCACCCAGTGGTACCGCTACTACACCTACGGCGGCAGGGATCCGAACACGCAGGCGCCGACCGGGCTGACCCAGATCGGTCCGCAGGAGACGCTGATCAACGGCCAGGCGCCCAGCGCCGCGAACGTCGCCACGTCCAACATCAAGGCGCCGTACCAGTACGAGTTCCAGGTGTACGTGCAGAAGACGCTGGGCAACAGCTGGTCGTCGATGGCCGAGCTGGGTTACTCCTCGCTCAAGCGCGCCATCGAGGACACCTGCTACACCCAGGGCATCACCGACTACGCGCAGGCCCATGGCTACCCGGACTACGAGGATTCCAGCGGCTGCCCAATGATCAACCCGGGCATCGCCCAGGTATTCATGCGCGACTACGACGGCGACGGCAAGCTGGAATCGCTGACCGTGCCAGGCAGCGTGTTTGGCCCGGCGCCCACGCGCAAGTACGTCCACCTCACGCTGGAATTGACGCACACGCAGAACAGCGAAGAGCCGTACTTCCTCGACCTCAGCTACACCTGGGCGCATCTGTATGGTAACTACGACGGTCTGCTCAACCTGGGTACGCGCACCAACGGCGGACCGTCCGAGCAGATCCTGTGGGACTTCCCCGGCCTGATGGAGCACAGCTCCGGCAACCTGGCCGGCGACGTGCGGCACAGCCTCAAGCTCAACGGCATCTACTACTTCGCGACCGGCCTGCGTATCGGCAGCACGTTCGACCTGTCCACCGGCACGCCGCAGAACTGCCTCGGCACTTATCCGGACATCGACAACCCCGCCGAGCAGTACGGCGCCGCCAGCCACTTCTGCAACAACGTACCGGCACCGCTGGGCGCGGCCGGGCGTACGCCGCTGTTCTGGCAATGGAACCTCGGTGTGGGCTACGACTGGGCCATCAACGACTCCAATCACCTGAGCCTGGATCTGCAGGTGCAGAACGTCACCAATCGCCAGGGTGGCATCGATGCGGAGCAGCGCTACGACACCGGCAGTTTCCAGAACGATGGCTCGCCGATCCTCAACCCGAGCTATGGCGCGGCAACCTGGCAGGCACCGCGGACGACGATGCTGATCGCCCGTTACACCTTTCGATGAGGACGCGGGGCGTCGCGCCGACACGGTGCGCCGCCCCTGCTGATTGTCCGCGAACCACGCTCCCGCGCCACGCGGCCGACGGCATCACCTTCGCTTATCCATCGAGGTATCCCATGAAAAAATATCTGTTGCATCTCGCCTATGGGCTTGCAGGTATCGGAGCCTTCCTGGCCGGCCCGGCCCACGCCGTGATTGCGGGCGGCATGGCGGCGAATCACTACTACTACCCCGCCTCGACCGTCGCGAATGCCGACGGCTTGTACGGTTACAACGGGATCGATGCTTCCATCCGGGTGACCCATGAGCCTGGCAACAACGGCAATACGTTCTACGCCACCCAGTTCTTCTGGACGGTCAACGTCAACCAGGGCGGCTATGCCGGGATCCAGCAAAATTCGAAAAAGACCAAGACCGTTCTCTTTTCGATCTTCGGCCAGACCTACGATTCCAATGTCGACAAACCCGGCTCCGCCCCCGGTGCGGTATGCCGGGCATTCGGTGGCGAGGGCACCGGCACCCAATGCCTGTTCACCACCAAAGGCAGCAAGGAGCCGGCGTGGAGGGGAGGGACCAGGTACACCTTGCACGTGGAGTACACGGGAAAGACGACGATCCCCGCGGGCGCGGCCGACGCCGGCGAAAACTACCTGTGGCAGGCCTCCATCACCGATGAAGACATGGGCACGACCACGGTGATCGGAACCATCCACTCGCCGGCGGGCAACGGCCTGTTGCAGGCCGTCGTGCCGCAGTTCGTCGAAAACTTCACCCAGGGATCGCAGCAGTATTCCTCCTGCTCCCAGGTGCCGCCCACGACGGCGGTGTTCTACGCTCCGGTCATGTACGACCCCGCGGGCAATGCCGTGCAAACCAACAACGCCTCGACAGAAACCTATGGCGATTGCGCGTCCATCGCCAGTTCGATGATGAACCCGGACAAGACGGCCATCGCCACCATCAACCAGCCGCCCGGGGCGCCTTTCATCGCCCGGAACCGCGTCCAGCACTACTGCGCGGATACGTTGGGCGGCAACCACCTTGGTCTCAATATCTGTGCGGGCAGCGACAGCTCGTCCTGGGCGGTGGGCAACCAGCTGCTGGCGAACGATGTCGGCAACCGGCTGAATCTGATCGATCGCAACGTATGCCTGCAGGCAAACGGCAGCAGTGCCGTACTTGCCGCAAGCTGCACCGCCGACAGCAGCCAGGAGTGGCTCTACATGCCGGGCTCGGAGGCCTGGTTAAACGTGGGCTCCGATCAATGCCTGAACGCAGCCGGCGATGCCGGCCAGAACAGCACGGTGAATCTGGCGGATTGCGATTCGTCCGACTATCAGCAGTGGATACCCAGGCAGCCGTAAGCGTGTCCGCAGGGCGACCTGTCGCTCGATGCCGCCATCGCCCATCGTCATGCGAAGCCGCACAGGCACCGGGCATCCAGCGCAACCGGCGGGTGGATATCAATGAATCAACATGAGAGGCAACCATGGCAGCAACGCATCCGCATTCCTTTCGCCTGTCGCGCATGAGCGTGCTGGCTTCCTGCCTGTTGGCCGCGCTGACGGGTTTCAGCACGGCACACGCCGGTGACGGCACCGTCCGGGACAAGGCTGTACTCGAACCCGGCGCAGCGACCTTCGCCGATCGGCACGGCGTGGAGCGCTTCGGCAACGCCGCGATCGAGGCGGCGTGGAAGCTGGATGGCACGCGGCTCGTCGACATGACGATGACCGACCGGGCGCACGACCGGACGTTCGCCGTGCCCGCGCCGTTCGCGCTGTTGCTGGCCGACGGCAGCACGATCGAGGCTTCCGACATGAAGCTGCTGTCGCCGCCACGCGCATACCCGCTGCCCGTGGACGCGAAGGCTTCGCGCCTTGCCATGCGCCAGCCTGGCAAGGCCGTCGAGGCCAGCTTCGGTGACGCGAATGGCCGCTTCCGGGTGGACTGGAAGCTGGTGCAGCGTGACGGTTCGGCCTACCTGCGCGAGGTGGTCAGCATCGCCGCGCTGAAGCAGGACGAGAAGATCGCCAAGGTGTCGCTGCTGGAAACGCAGTTGGTGGATGCCGAGGTGGTGGGCAGCGTGAACGGCTCGCCGGTGGTGGCCGGCAACGTCTACCTCGGTTTCGAGAACCCGCAATCGGACAGCACGGTACGGCACAACGACGTGCAGCTCACGCTGACGCGCACGCTGCCGCTGGAAAAGGGCAAGACCGTCGACTATTCGGCGGTGGTCGGCGTGGTGCGCGACGGCCAGCTGCGGCGCGACTTCGCCAGCTACGTCGAGCGCGAGCGGGCGCATCCGTACCGGCCGTTCCTGCACTACAACTCCTGGTACGACATCGGCTACTTCACGCCGTATACCGAGGCGCAGGCGCTGGACCGCATCAACATGGTGGGCACCGAGCTGTACGTGAAGCGCGGCGTGAAACTGGATTCGTTCCTGTTCGACGACGGCTGGGACGACCGCAGCGGCAGCTGGCACTTCAGCAAGGACTTTCCGCAAGGTTTCGTGCCGCTGCGCGAAGCCGCCGCGAAGTACGGCGCCGCGCCGGGCGTGTGGCTGTCGCCGTGGGGCGGCTACGGCCCGCCCGCGAAGGAGCGCGCGGAGCGCGGTGCCCAGGCGGGTTACGAAATCATCGACGGTGGCCTGGCCCTGTCTGGCCCGAAGTACTACCAGCGTTTCCACGACGCGGTGATGGATTTGGTCAAAAAGGACGGCATCAACCAGTTCAAGTTCGACGGCACCGGCAACGCCGACAAGGTGTTCCCGGGCAGCCGTTTCGACAGCGACTTCGCGGCGGCGATCCAGTTGATCGACGACATCCGCGCGGCCAAGCCGGACACCTTCATCAACCTCACCACCGGCACCTGGGCGTCGCCGTTCTGGCTGCGCTACGCCGACACCATCTGGCGCGATGGCGAGGACGACAGCGAAACCGGTGTCGGCAGCACGCGCGAGCAGTGGATCACCTATCGCGATGCGCAGACCTACCGCAACATCGTGCTGAAGGGCCCGCTGTTCCCGATCAACTCGCTGATGCTCCACGGCATCATCTACGCGAAGGAAAACCGCAAGCTCAACACCGATCCGGGCCACGACTTCGCCAACGAGGTGCACTCGTACTTCGCCAGCGGCACCGAGCTGCAGGAGCTGTACATCACGCCGTCGCTGCTGAGCGATCACGACTGGGACGTGCTGGCCGAAGCGGCGAACTGGTCGCGCGCGAACGCCGACGTGCTGCGCGACACACACTGGATCGGCGGCGATCCGGATCGGCTCGACGTATACGGTTGGGCAGCGTGGTCGCCGCGCAAGTCGATCATCACCCTGCGCAATCCGAGTGAACACGCGCAGCTGGCGGTGATCGACCTGCAACGTCAGCTGGAACTTCCTGCTGACGCGGTGCGCCGTTTCCATGCGCACAGTGCGTGGAAAAGCGATGCGGCCAAGCCCGGAATGACACTTGATGCGGACAAGCCAGGCACGGTCACGCTGGCGCCGTTCGAGGTGTTGACGCTGGAGCTGACGCCGGTGGCGGCAGGATCCTGATACTCCGGGTGGTGCGAATGATCGGGCGGAAACGCCGGTCATTCGCACCAGATCTCGTCACGTCTTGCCGTGGAACAGCTCGCGGCCGATCTCCATGCGGCGGAAGTCGATATGGTGTGCCGGCGCCGATGGCTCGTGATCGGCGTCCTCGCCTCACGCCTTGCCGTGGAACAGCTCCCGGCCGATCAGCATGCGGCGGATCTCATTCGTGCCGGCGCCGATCTCGTAGAGCTTGGCGTCGCGCAGCAGACGGCCGGCGGGGAACTCGTTGATGTAGCCGTTGCCGCCCAAGGTCTGGATCGCTTCCAGTGCCACCTGCACCGCGTTGACCGAGGCGTTGAGCAGACAGGCGGCGGGATCGATGCGCGACTTCACGCCCGCGTCGAACTGCTGCGCCACCATGTAGGCGAAGCCGCGTGAGCTTTGCAGCGCGGTGTACATGTCGGCGATCTTCGCCTGCATCACGCCGAACGTGCCGATCGGCGCGTTGAACTGCTTGCGCTCGCGCACGTAGGGCAGGGCCAGGTCCAGCGCCGCCTGCATCAGGCCGATCGGGCCGCCGGATAGCACCAGCCGTTCGGTGTCCAGGCCGTTCATCAGCACGCGCACGCCTTCGTTGACTTCGCCGACGATGTTCTCCGCCGGGATCTCGCAGTTGTCGAACACCAGCTCGCAGGTGTTGGAGCCGCGCATGCCCAGCTTGTCCAGCTTCTGCGCGGTGGAAAAACCCTTCATGCCCTTCTCGACGATGAAGGCGGTCATGCAGCGGCTGCCGGCGGTGCGCGGCGCGGTGCGCATATAGACCAGCAGCACGTCAGCATCCGGGCCGTTGGTGATCCACATCTTGTTGCCGTTGGCGACCCACACGTCGCCGCGCAGCTCGGCCTTGCAGCTCATTGAGCCGACCACGTCGGAGCCGGCGCCGGGCTCGCTCATCGCCAGCGCGCCCACGTACTCGCCGCTGCAAAGTTTCGGCAGGTACTTCTGCTTCTGCGCCTCGTTGCCGTTGTGGAAGATGTTGTTGACGCACAGGTTGGAGTGCGCGCCGTACGAAAGCCCGACCGAACCGGACGCACGGGAGATTTCCTCCATCGCCACCATGTGCGCCAGGAAGCCCATGCCGCTGCCGCCGTATTCCTCGGCCACGGTCACGCCGAGCAGGCCCATCTCGCCGAACTTGCGCCACAGGTCGGCCGGGAACAGGTTGTCGCGATCGATCCTGTCGGCGCGCGGGGCGATCTCCTTTTCCGCAAACGCATGCACGGATTCGCGCAGCAGGTCGATGTCTTCTCCAAGCGGAAACGGGCGCATCACGAACTCCATGGGTGTGCAGGACAAGGCATGCAGAACGGCGATTTTAGCGCATGACGCGCCACCACGACCGCAGCGACTACAACTGCGACTCGATCGGCAGCCAGCTCATCACGCGGGTGGTGGCGCGCAGCCACCAGCCGGCGTCGGGCTCGTGGTCCAGCACGCGCGGCGGCTGGCTGCTGCGGTCCAGCCACTGCAGCGAGCCATCCGGAGCGCGGCGCACCTGGTAACTCAGCGCCGGCGCGGCCAGTCGCAGGTATTCCTGGCGCAGGTCCTGCGCCAGTCCCGCGTCGGCGAACAGCACGCCCATTTCGGTGTTGAGGTTGGCCGAGCGCGGGTCGATGTTGAACGAACCGACGAAACCGCGTTCGCCATCGATCACGAACGCCTTGGTATGCAGGCTGGCGCCGCTGCTGCCGAACAGGCCCTGGTTTGGCTTGGGGCCGTTGCGGCGGATCTCGAACAGCTCAACGCCACCGTGCAGCAGCTTGCGACGGTAGCGCTCGTAGCCGCTGTGCACGGCCGGCACGTCGTTCGCGGCCAGCGAATTGGTGATCACGCCGACCTGTGCACCTGCGTGCGCCAGCCCAACCAGGGTCGCCGTGCCGTTCGTGCCGGGCACGAAGTAGGGCGAGATCAGCAATACCTCGCGATGCGCGCCGTCGAGATGTGCGATCAGGCGGTGTTGCAGCCAGCTGTCCCGATCGCTGGAACGGAACTTCAACGGCGGGTCGGAGGCGACCACGATGCTGGCGCTCCAGTGCACCGACAGTTCGTGGTTGACCAGCCGCTGTGCCGACGGCGAAGCGGCGACCCGGCGCAGGTAGTCCCGCGCCCCGGGCAGTGCCGATTCGCTGGCCAGTCGCGCGGCCAGTGCATGCAAGGCCTGCGGCGTCTGCGGGTTCAGCGCGGCGATCGGCACCGCCGCGCTGGAATTCCAGAAGGCGTCGAAGATGCCGCTGGCATCAGCCACGGCCGGACCGGCCAGCAGCATGTCCAGATCGCGGAAGTTCACCCGGCTGGAGGCATCGAAGTATTCGTCGCCGATGTTGCGCCCGCCCACCACGGCAAGCCGGCCGTCGACGATCCACGCCTTGTTGTGCATGCGATGGTTGACGCTGAAGAAGCGCTGCACCATCTCCAGCAATCGCCACACGCCGCTGCGGTTGCGGAACGGGTTGTACAGGCGCACTTCGATGTTCGGGTGCGCATCGAGCGCCAGCAGTGCCGGGTCGAGGCCCTTGGTGTTGATGTCGTCGATCAGCAGGCGCACGCGCACGCCCCGTTCGGCCGCGGCGTACACCTCGCGCGCCAGCAGGTGACCGACCAGGTCGTCGTGCCACATGTAGTACTGCAGGTCCAAGCTGCGCCCGGCGATGCGCGCGGAAGCGGCACGCACGGCGAAGGCGTCGAGGCCGTCATGCAGCAGGGTCGCCGCGGTCTGCCCCGGGCGGGTGGCGAGATACGGTGCCAGTTCGCGATCGATCGGAGTCTGTGCCGCCTGCAGCGGCAGGGTCGTGCTGGCGGCGCCGCTGGCGCGCGGGGTCAGGTGGTCGGCCAGCAACAGGCCGCTGGCGACCAGCAGCACCACGGCCAGCACGGCCCAACCCATCCAGATCATGATCCTGCGCATCCCTGGCACCTCCGGCTTCCGATTATTGGTGGGCTGTCGCAGATGCGCAAAGGCCTGCCGTGATCGACGGCAGGCCCTTGCGGAAACGGGGCGTGCCGGTCTGCCGGCATGCCCCTGGTGACACGCTTACTGACCGCGCATGCGACCCTGGAAGCGGGTGCCGCCATTGCCCATGTGGGCCAGCTTGATCTTGCCGATCGCGCTGATGCGCTCCTCGGCCAGGCGGTCGGCGGCCTTGTAGGTCGGGATGCCTTCGTTCTTGCTGATCTCGAAGATGCGGCCCAGGTTGTAGTAGATCGTGCGCATCATGCGCATCGCGCGCTCGCGGTTGTAGCCGTCGATTTCCAGCGACACGTTCATCACGCCGCCGGCATTGACCGCATAGTCCGGTGCGTACAGCACGCCGCGACGCTGCAGTTCGTCGCCGATCTCGTCGGTGGCCAGCTGGTTGTTGGCCGGGCCGCAGATGATCTTGGCCTTGATGCGGTTGATGGTCTGCTCGTTGACGGTGCCGCCCAATGCGCACGGCGAGTACACGTCAGCATCGACATCGTAGATATCGTCCAGGCCCACCGCCTCGCAGCCCAGCTCGTCGACGCAGCGCTGCACCGCGTCCTTGTTGATGTCGGTGACGAACACCTTGGCGCCCTGTTCGCGCAGCAGCTTGATGTACTCGCCGCCCACATGGCCGCAGCCCTGCACGGCGTAGCTGTACTTGCCCACGTCCTCGTTGCCGTGCTTGAACTGCAGCGCGGCCATCAGCCCCTGCAAGGTGCCGTAGGCAGTGAACGGCGACGGGTCGCCCGAACCGCCATGCACCTGGTGCACGCCGGTGACGTATTCGGTTTCACGGAACACGTATTCCATGTCGTTGACGTCGATGCCCACGTCTTCGGCGGTGATGTAGCGGCCGTTCAACGAATTGACGAAGCGGCCGAATGCGCGGAACAGTGCCTCGGACTTGTCCTTGCTCGGGTCGCCGATGATCACCGCCTTGCCGCCGCCCAGGTTCAGGCCGGCCACGGCGTTCTTGAAGGTCATGCCGCGCGACAGCCGCAGCACGTCGTTCACCGCTTCCTGCTCGGTCTTGTACGGCCACATGCGCAGGCCGCCGAGCGCGGGGCCCAGCACCGTGTTGTGGATCGCGATGATGGCCTTCAGGCCGGCGTCCTTGTTGTGGCAGAAGACGACTTCTTCGTGACCCGTCTTTTCGATGGTTTCAAAGATCATTGCAACGGTGACTCCATGATTTACGGTGCCGATGGGCATCTGCAGAGGGTGGCGGGAGGGGTGGCACCCCGCCGGGGGTGGGAAACGCCGGAAACTCATCGCCCCGACCGGAGCCGGGGCGATGAATCAAAGCGTCAAGTTTAGTACGTCGCCCCCGCAGGTGGTGCCGCGGCGCAGCAAGCCGCTGGCGTATGGAGCCCGCGCGGGCGCCTCAGCGGCCCCAGTAGCCGGGGTGGAAACGCCAATCGTGACCATGACGCACCCAGTGCGCCGGCCGATAGTGATGGCCGGGGCGAACCACCACCCAGGAACCACCGACCCACACATGACGGTGGGCGCGCGGGCTCCAGCGCCAGTAGCCGGGAGCCCACACGTAGCCACGGCGCGGCGGCGGTACCCGCTCGAAGCGCGGGGCAGGCGGCGCGACACCGATCTGCACGCCCACCGCCACTTGCGTCCGGGCGGCGGCGGGTGGCGCGTAGGTGGCGCCGGCGAAGGTCAGGGCCAGTCCGGCCAGCAGGGCAAGGTTCAGTGGGGTACGGGTCATCGGAATCTCCTGGTCTTGGCCGAGTCGTCGGTCGGCAGTCAGGGAAACGATGGCCGCGCTGCGCAGTTGACCCGCCTGCCTCAGGCCGTTCAGCTTGCGCCCGGCCTGCCCGCGACTACAGCCGGCAGGCCGGTGCGTGGCCGCCGCTGCGAGCCTGCTGATACACCGGCAGCAGCTGCTGCGCCTGCCGGTCCAGTGCCTGCGCACGATTTCCCGGCGCAGGATGGGTGGACAGGAACGCCGGCGGCTTGCTGCCACCTTGCGCGCCCATCTTGTTCCACAGCGTCACCGCGGCGCGCGGGTCGAAACCGGCCTGCGCCATGTAGCGCTGGCCCAGCGTGTCGGCCTCGCTCTCCTGGGTGCGCGAGAACGGCAGCAGGATGCCCACCTCGGCACCGATGCCCAGCGCGGCGGCCGCATAGCCGGCATTGGTGCCGCGGGTGCCGGCGTAGATCGTGCCGGCCGCCACCGCGGCCTGGGTCGCCATGTTGTCGGACACCCGCTCCGCACCATGCCGCGCCACCACGTGTGCCAACTCATGACCCAGCACCGTGGCCAGCTGATCCTGGTTGCTGGCCAGCTTGAACATGCCCTTGTTCACGCCGATGCGGCCGCCGGGCAGGGCGAACGCGTTGGCGCTGTCGTCGTCGACGATCTGCACCTCCCACTGCTGGGTGTTCCACGGCGGCGGCAGCACCGCGATCAGCGCGCTGGACACGCAGGTGGCGTAGGCGCGCTCGCGCGGCGCGTCGACGAACTTGCCCTGCTTGCGCATGTCGTTGAACGCGGTCAGCCCCATCTGGCTCATCTGGCTGTCCGACACCATCATCAATTGCGAGCGGCCGGTGGGCGAGGTGGCGCAGCCGGCCAGCAGCGTGGCGGCCAGCGCGGCGAGCAGATGGCGGTATTTCATGCGTGATCCCCCGAGGACGGTCGTGTTCCGAGCATAACCGCAGGAAATCACGGCCGGGATCAACATCGCGTTGATGAAATGCACGAACGATCGTGCTATTTTCCGTCGCATGACCACCGCCACCCAGCCCCGCAAACGCGCCACCACCCGCGAAACCATCCTCGACCACGCCTACGCGCTGGCCCGTCGCGACGGGCTGGAAGGCCTGTCGATCGGCGGCCTGGCCGCCGATGTGGGCATGTCGAAGAGTGGCGTGTTCGCCCACTTCGGCTCGCGCGAAGAGCTGCAGCTGGCCGTGCTCGACACCGGCCGCAACCGCTTCGTGAGCCAGGTGCTGATGCCCGCCCTGAGACAGCCACGCGGCCTGCCGCGGCTGCGGGCGATCGTGGCGAACTGGTTCGCATGGGCGCGTGAGCACCAGAGCGGCTGCGTGCTGCTGTCCGCCGCCAGCGAATACGACGGTCGCGACGGCGCGCTGCACGACGGCGTGGTGCGGCAGCAATCGGGCTGGCGCGACGAGTTGCAGAAGGCGATCGCCCAGGCGGTCGAACTGGGCCACCTGCGCAGCGACACCGAGGTCGCCCAGCTCGCCTTCGAGATCTACGCCCTGATGCTCGGCCTGCACCACGACGCCGGGCTGTTCGGATTCGACGAAGCCGGCCAGTGCACCCGCGCGGCCTTCGAGCGCCTGTGGCGCAGCTGGCAAACCTGAGGCAAGCCCCATGTCCACCGTCATCGACCGTCTCAAGCTCACCACCGTGCGCACCGGCTTCGCGCTGGGCGGACGGATCGCGCCGAAGCGCACCGTGAACCGCGCCGCGCGCCTGTTCGCCACGCCGTTCGCCAGCAGCCGTGTTCGCGCCGAAGCGGTGCAGGGCGATGCGCAGATGCAGCGCGGCGAGTTGGAGGTCCGCGGCGAATCCATCGCCACCTACGTGTGGGGCGATCCCGCGACCCAGCCGTACGCACTGCTGGCGCATGGCTGGTCCAGCTTCGGCCTGCGCTTCCTGCCGTGGGTGGCAGGCTTGCGTGCGCTGGGCTTCGCCGTGGTCACGTTCGACCAGCCCGGCCACGGCCACAGCAGCGGCAAGCTGTGCACGCTGCCCGAATTCACCGCCACCATCCACGCGATCGGCGAACACTACGGCCGCGCCGCGCTGGCCGTCGGCCACTCGCTGGGCGGTGCCGCCGTCACCTTCGCCCAGGATGAGGACTGGCATGCCGATCGGCTGATCCTGGTGGCGCCCGCGGCCGACATGAAGGCCGCGGCCAGCCGCTTTTTCCGCTTCGTGCGCCTGGGCGAACACCTGCGCCAGCCGTTCTACGACTGGCTGCTGCGCCGCACCGGCGTCAGCGTCGAACAACTGCAGGTGCATCGCCGCCTGCCTGCGCTGGGCCAGCCCGCACTGATCGTGCACGACCTCGACGACGCCGACGTGCCGTGGGGCGAGGGCGAACGCTATGCCCAGTTCTGGCCCGGCGCGCGACTGTTCACCACCCAGGGCCTGGGCCATCGCCGCGTGCTCGATGCGCCGGAAGTCATCGACGCCGCGCTGGCCTTCGTGCGCGGCGAGGACGTGGGTACGCGCGTGATTGGCAGTCCCAATCTGGCGCTCTGCCTCTAGCCATTCCCGCCAGCGACTCCTTCGCCTCCAGACCATGCTCTGTTGCCGTCATTCCCGCGAAAGCGGGAATCCACCTTCGGCTTTGCGAGAAGCCAATGGATTCCCGTCTTTTGCGGGAATGACGACCGTGAGGCCCCCCGCGCACGCGTCGATGGCAAGGGTCGGTACAGCCGCATGTCCGTACGCCAAGGTACGCCGGCAATCCCGCGAGCCCGCCGTCGATCCACTAGAATCGACGGGTTCAAGCATCGATGCCGGAGTTGCCATGAGTTCCCCCGCCAAGCACGTCCCCGCCAGCGCCCCGCAGACGGAAACCACCCCGCTGCGCTTCGTCACCGCCGCCAGCCTGTTCGATGGCCACGATGCCGCCATCAACATCATGCGGCGGATCATCCAGTCGCAGGGTGCCGAAGTGATCCACCTGGGCCACAACCGCTCGGTCGAGGACGTGGTGCGCGCCGCGCTGCAGGAAGACGCCGACGCGATCGCACTGTCGTCCTACCAGGGCGGCCACGTCGAGTACTTCAAGTACATGGTCGACATGCTGCGCGAGCGCGGCGCCGGCCACGTGCGGGTGTTCGGCGGCGGCGGCGGCACCATCACGCCGGAGGAAATCCGCGAGCTGCAGGCCTACGGCGTCGAGCGCATCTACCACCCGAACGACGGCATGAAGCTGGGCCTGGTCGAAATGATCGAGGACGTGATGAACCGCACCCGTGCCGCGGTCGACCAGCGCGTCGAAACCGCCGCCAGCAAGGTCGACGTCGACGACGAAATCTCCATCGGCCACATGCTTTCCACCATCGAGGAAGGCCGCCTCGGCGACGCCGAGCTGGAACGCCTGCGCAAGGAATGGAAGCTGGCCGGCAAGCAGACCCCGGTGCTCGGCCTCACCGGCACCGGCGGCGCCGGCAAGTCGTCGGTGGTGGACGAACTGCTGCTGCGCTTCCTGCACGCCTTCCCCGAAATGCGCATCGCCGTGCTCGCGGTCGACCCCACCCGCCGCCGCTCCGGCGGCGCGCTGCTGGGCGACCGCATCCGCATGAACTCGTTGCGCAGTCATCGCGTCTACATGCGTTCGATGGCCACCCGCCGCCAGCACGCCGCCACCAGCGTGGTGCTGCACGACTGCATCGACTTCCTGAAGAGCCAGCCGTACGACCTGGTGATCGTCGAGACCGCCGGCATCGGCCAGAGCGATTCGGAGATCGTCGACCTGGTCGACTTCCCGGTCTACGTGATGACCAGCGACTACGGCGCCGCCAGCCAGCTGGAGAAGATCGACATGATCGACTTCGCCGACCTGGTGGTGCTCAACAAGTTCGACAAGCGCGGCGCCGAAGACGCGCTGCGCGACGTGCGCAAGCAGTGGAAGCGCAACCACACCGCGTTCGGCGTGAAAGATGACGACGTGCCGGTCTACCCGACCATCGCCAGCCAGTTCAACGATCCGGGCGTGACCTGGATGTTCACCAACCTGTGCCGCCTGATGCGCGAAAAGCTGCATCTGGGCGCGGCCACTTCCAAGGCAGGGCAGCCCGCTCTGGAATCCTCCCCTTCCAGGGGAGGGCAGGGTGGGGTAGCCCCAGCCGAAGCCGGATGCAGCTGGACCCCGCAACTCGACACCACCCTGAAAGAACCCCGCGCCACCGTGCTGATCCCCGGCGCCCGCGTGCGCTACCTCGCCGAGATCGCCGAGCAGGGCCGCGCGATCAACAAGGGCATCGAGACCCAGGCCGAATTCGCCAGCAAGGCGCAGCACTACTACGAGTCGCTGAAGGAACTGGGCGACGACAAGCTGCCGCGCCCGCTCGACCTGTACGGCAGCGCCGATTTGCATCCCTCTCCCTCCGGGAGAGGGACCGAGGGTGAGGGTACGGCCGGAGCGCGAGATTCCAACCTGACCCCGAACCCTCACCCCCGACCCCTCTCCCAAGGGGAGAGGGGAGAAAGCAGCGTCGACCGCAGCCTCATCACCCTGCGCCAGCGCTACAACGCGGCGCTGAAGGAACTCAGCCACGAAGCGATTCACCAGCTGCGCGAATGGCCGGCGCTGTATCAATCGGTCACCGCCGACGTCAACGAATACAAGGTGCGCGACAAGGTCATCCGCGTCGACAACTACCGCGAATCGCTGAGCCACCAGAAGATCCCGAAGGTCGCCCCGCCGAAATCCAAGGACTGGGGCGAACTCGTCACCTTCCTGGGCAAGGAAAACCTGCCCGGCCACTACCCGTACACTGGCGGCGTCTATCCGTACCGCCGCAGCGGCGAAGACCCCACCCGCATGTTCGCCGGCGAAGGCACGCCCGAGCGAACCAACCGCCGCTTCCACTACCTGAGCCAGGGCGGCGCCGCCACGCGCCTGTCCACCGCGTTCGACTCCGTCACCCTGTACGGCGAAGACCCCGCGCCGCGCCCGGACATCTACGGCAAGATCGGCAACTCCGGCGTCAACATCGCCACGCTGGACGACATGAAGAAGCTGTACTCCGGCTTCGACTTGAGCGCGCCCAGCACCTCGGTGTCGATGACCATCAACGGCCCCGCGCCGATGATCCTGGCGATGTTCATGAACACCGCCATCGATCAGAACGTGGAGAAGTACCTGAAGGAAGACGCGCAGCGCTGGGCCACCGCGCAGCAACACATCGACAAGCTCTACGCCAACACCTCGCGCCCGCGGTACCACGGCGAACTGCCCAAGGGTAACGACGGGCTGGGCCTGGGCCTGCTCGGCGTCTGCGGCGACGAGCTGGTCGACGCCGAAACCTACGCCCGCATCAAGACCGACACGCTGACCCAGGTGCGCGGCACCGTGCAGGCCGACATCCTGAAGGAAGACCAGGCGCAGAACACCTGCATCTTCTCCACCGAATTCGCGCTGCGCATGATGGGCGACATCCAGCAGTACTTCGTCGACCACAAGGTGCGCAACTTCTACTCGGTCAGCATCAGCGGTTATCACATCGCCGAAGCCGGCGCCAACCCGATCAGCCAGCTCGCCTTCACCCTGAGCAACGGCTTCACCATCGTCGAGTACTACCTCGCCCGCGGCATGAAGGTGGACGACTTCGCGCCCAACCTCAGCTTCTTCTTCTCCAACGGCATGGACCCGGAATACACCGTCATCGGCCGCGTCGCCCGCCGCATCTGGGCCCGCGCCATGCGCGAGCGCTACGGCGCCAGCGCGCGCAGCCAGATGATGAAGTACCACATCCAGACCTCGGGCCGCTCGCTGCACGCGCAGGAAATCCAGTTCAACGACATCCGCACCACGCTGCAGGCGATGTACGCGCTGTTCGACAACTGCAACTCGCTGCACACCAATGCCTATGATGAGGCGATCACCACGCCGACCGAGGAAAGCGTGCGGCGGGCGGTGGCGATCCAGATGATCATCAACAAGGAGCTCGGCCTCAACTTCAACGAGAATCCGTGGCAGGGGAGCTACGTGGTCGACACGCTGACCGACCTGGTGGAGGAAGCGGTGTACAAGGAGTTCGAGGCGATCAGCGAGCGTGGCGGCGTGCTTGGGGCGATGGACACCATGTACCAGCGCGGCAAGATCCAGGAAGAGTCGATGTATTACGAGCACAAGAAGCATGACGGGTCGTTGCCGTTGATCGGGGTCAACACGTTCTTGCCGAAGGAGCATGCTGGGGAGATTGCGACGGAGATCGAGTTGATTCGGTCGACGGAGGAGGAGAAGGGGGCGCAGATTGCCAATGTTCGGAGCTATGGGGAGGCGAGGAACTCGCTGGCTGCCGACAGTCTCAAGGTGTTGCAGGGGACGGCGCGGGAGCGTAGGAATGTGTTTGAGCAGTTGATCGAGGCGGTTAAGTACAACTCATTGGGGCAGATTTCGCATGCGCTTTATGAGGTGGGTGGGGAGTATCGGAGGAATATGTGAGCATGAATCAGAGCCCGTCAGATTTGGACGCAATTCGAGGCGAATTCGAGCCGGCCGAGCTAGTCGATGAGGAAGATACCTCTCGCTTTGACCAAGTAAAGCCATGGAATCCCGCAAAGATAAGGATTACGACCAAGAACTTCTCATTGAGGGAGGTGGTCGACCAAATTGCCCAAAAGGAAATTGATCTTGCGCCAGATTTTCAAAGGGATTACGTATGGAAGGCGAGGCAGCGCACTCGTTTGATAGAGTCGATACTCTTGGGAATACCATTACCAGCGTTTTATTTCAATCAGTCTAATGAAGGTACCTATCAGGTAGTGGACGGCGTGCAGCGCCTCTCGACAATCAGCCTCTTTATGAGAAATCAGCACGCCTTAGATAAAAGTGATCTCGAATATTTGGAACACCTTCATGGAGCCACGTTCGACTCTCTGGACCCTCCCGCATCAAGGCGCTTGCGGAGCACTCAAATTGTTGTCCACGTTATCGAGCCACAGACTCCTGACGAAGTGAAGTACGACATTTTTAGTCGTGTCAATACTTTGGGTAGCCCTTTGTCAGCGCAAGAGATTCGCCACGCGATGAGTAAAGATTTCTCGCGATCATTTCTGAAACGTCTCGCGGAATCAGAGGCTTTTGATTTAGCTACAAAAAGACACTATTGGTCTAGGAGCGTAAATGGTGGCTTCGTTAGGGATAGCGGGCGAATGACTAACCGTGAGCTTGTCCTGCGGTTTTGCGCTTTCAAAAATTACTCCGCCGAGGAGTACCGCAAGCACTCCAGTCTCGATGCTTTTCTTGTAGAGTTTACTCGCCGGTTAGACGGCGTATCGACCATGGCGCCCGTGATTAGCGAAAACGAGGTGAAAGAGTTGGAGTTGGCCTTCGAACGCGGCATGTTGAATGCCTCGGCAATTTTAGATGATGCAGCGTTTCGCCGGTGGCCTATCGGTGCGCGTCGTGGACCTATTAATAGGGCTGTTTTTGAATCCCAGGCTATCGCGTTGTCAGACTTCAAGCTGGATCAGCTGCTTCCAAATAAGCGGGAGATAGCGACGGGGTTTCGGGAATTATTTTCCGATCCGGAATATTCCAAAGCGGTTACAGTAGCAACTGGCGATCCAAAGTCGGTTGCTATGAGGCTCAGTGTCACAAAAACCGTTCTGAAGAGCATAGTAGGATGATAAATTCTGTAACTATCAACTCGTTCAAGAGATTTGCTCATCAAGAGTTTGATGTAAAGCCTTTGACAGTTCTAACGGGTTTGAATGGTGCTGGAAAAACGTCATTTGTCCAGTCACTGCTATTGATGGCAGAAGCGGTGAGGGCTAGGGGAAACACGGTTAGGTTGAATGGGCCATTTGGCTTGGAGTTGGGCACGGCAGAGGACGTTCAAAACTGGCGTTCGCAGAATATGATCGAGATGTCGCTTACTTACGATGGTGGGGTGCGGTGTAATTGGAGTTTTGGCCTTCCTAAGTCAGATGCGCTATATCTCCAAAAGGTAGCTTCTCCCCAACATTTGCCGATCTGCTTTAGTGGGCCGCCCCGAAGCTTTACTTACCTTTCGGCCGAGCGGCTCGGTCCACGCACGAGCTTTGCGACTAGCGCCGTTCCTGCGGAGGACGTCGAGGTTGGGATTAGAGGGGAAAACTGCGCTCAGTTGCTTGCAACTCTCGGAAGTGTCCCGCTCTCCGACGGAAGTAGAGTCCATCCGACCGCTAGTGAGCTATCAGGATCGCTCTTCAAGTACGAGGTTGAGCAATGGATGTCTGAGATTGTTGGGCCCATTGAGATTGATGCTACGGAACTTCCCGATCCAATGGTGTCACTTCTGAAATTTCGCCAGCCGGGCGGAGAGTGGGTCCGAGCGCCAAATATGGGATTCGGTGTGTCGTACGCGCTCCCCATAGTTGCAGGCGGATTGTCCGCGATATCAGGAGGACTATTTATTGTGGAAAATCCGGAGGCCCACTTGCATCCTGCCGGCCAGTCGACGATGGGCGTCTTTCTAGCGTGGCTTGCCAGTAAAGGTGTACAAGTAATCCTTGAAACTCACTCAGACCATGTCATTAATGGTATCCGCCTCGCTGTAGGAAAGATGAAGTACATTGCGTGCGAGGCTGTGTCGCTTCTTTTCTTTGACTCCTCCGAATCTGGACTTCCGCTGGTTCAACGTATCTCAGTTTCTGATCGCGGGACTCTCTCCGATTGGCCGGAATATTTTTTTGACCAATATCAAATAGATGTTGCTGAGTTAGGCCGTATTCGAAGGAGCAAATAGGTCTATGGCATTTGTGATAGACGGATCTGAGTGGAGTCTAGACCGTTTTGAGTCCACGGCAAATTTTTTCTGCGCTATTGAGCAGGTCATCGAACGGGCATATATCGCAGAAGATCGTCGAGAAACTGTCTGGATAGGAGATGACTTTCAAACTAGGTCGATGGATGGAGAGTTGGATCTCTGGAGTGTTGTATCTCAGCTCGGCGCATCTGGTGAACTGAGGCAAGAACTTGCGTCTTGGTTGAGCCGCGCGCCTTGTTACTTGGATACGGAATGGCCCGAGGGGATCGAAGGCGGCCTGTGGGTTGAGGTTGGCGGTGGGCCAGCTGAGGAAAATTCAGACATAGCTTGGATCCACCATTGCAACAGAATAGGACGCCCAGTTGCCTGCCTAAGTCTTTCCCGAAGCGGATGCTTCGAAACAACATCGCATTTAGGAACGGCGTCTGCGTGGTGGGTACAGTCCGAAAGTGATCACGTTGGCTTTTGGCGAAGTCAAATTGCGGACGGTGACGGCGAGCGATTAATTCAGCAATTGGCTCCTCATGCTTTTCCAGACATTTGCTTTACTCCCAATGTCTGGCGAGGCGTTAGAGGTTTTGCTGGGGGCTATGCATCAGTAAGTGAAAAGTTGCGTAAATGTTTATCGGTATTGAACGACTTCGGATCTTGGATATTTACTACACCCCCGCCTGCACTACGGCCTGAAGAGAATGTCGCAGCAACCGCGGGATCGGCGACAAGGGACATTATCCAAAGGAGATTCACTGGTTACGGTTTAACCGTGGCGCCAGAAGCAAATGAGGTTGGTTTGAAGGCTAGGTATAGAGCTCCTCGAGAGGTCGTATTGGGGTCGAGGACGTTATATTGTGAGTGGCACGAGAAGCTCGAGCCCCATCAAAATCGGGTGTACTTTCATGGCCCCGTGCCGGAGTCTGATGGAAAGATCGTTATAGGTATTTTTAGTCATCATCTCCCTTTGCCAGGGGATTGAATCGCCCCCAAATAACGGAATTAAAGGGGACGTGGCTAATTAAATGTCTTCCTGGCTGCTTGTGCGCGGTGGTCGGCCGCGCGGGCGGCACACGGCAGGGCGTCCGAGGGTGGTTTCCACCATGCGCTGGAAGCGCTCGTCACCAAGGGCGCGCTCTTGGCTGGCGTACGTACGCAGGTGCTTCAGGTCATCCGGTGCAATGCCTGCGTCCAGCCATTGTTGGTAGGCGTCGGCGCGTTCGCTTGGGTCACGTCCCATCGCGAGGTAGAGCGGGTGCGGCGTGATGAGCGGGTCGCGGGCTCGGGCCAGATGCGTGTGCACACTCGACCAACGATAGTCTTGCGGTGCCCCGACCATGGCGGCGCGCACCGGGTTGAGTTCGATGTAGCGCATGACGGTCAGCAGGTAGCGTTCACTTTGCACCAGACAGGACTTGAAGCGTCCCTGCCACAACGCACCACAGCGACTGTGCCTGAGATTGAAGGCCTGCACGTAGGACTGGCCGATCCAGCCCATGGCGTGTGACAACGTCCCGACGACATCGGGCGTAACCAGCAGATGGAAGTGGTTGTCCATAAGGACGAACGCGTGCAGTGCAATGCCATGATCGCGAAAAGCTCGGCGGAGTAGGCGCCTGAAATGGTAGCGATCGTCCGCATCGAGAAAGATCGCGCCCTTGTTGATGCCGCGCTGCGTGACATGCAACGGAACACCCTTCAGTTCGAGACGCGGCAGTCGTGGCATGGCAGTAGCTGCTGGGACACATGCTGCCACTGTGCTGCAACTGATCGGTCAGAGCTGTCGGCCGGTATGACCGCCGACGGTAGGCGTGCCCTTAATTGGCCACGTCCCTTTTTCTCCCCCCTTTTCTCCTTTTTCCTGACTCCGCTTCGCATGGTTTTCTTGCATACTCGTCGCTCAATGGACCGACGCGAAGGGAGGGGCATCATGGCTACTACGGACAAAGCGCTCTGGAGATCCGTGCGCAAAGAGGAATTTCCCGACGGGACGGTGATCGGTGATGATCCTGCTCCGGGCGTGCTCTATCCCGATTTCTATGCGCGGACACTGCCGAATGGATCGATGCGGCAGGCAGACGTGGTGCTGTATCGCGACAGTCTCGGGCAGGAATGGGTGAAATCCGCTGGCGGCACCTCGCTGTTCGACGTGAAAAGTGTGTTCAAGGGCAAGAGCTGGCTGTCCTTCGAAATTCCCGAGGGTACGGTCGTCCCGGCATCATTGGTCGTCCGCGAGACCGGCTACAACTCGCGCTTCAAGGCAAATCACTACCAGATTGAATGCGCGGCCAAATCTCTCCGTATCGACGCATTCAAGGGTGCGCTGGATAACCTGGCACGCAACGCCATCGCCCGCTCGGTAGAGCGCGCCTGATTCCGTACTCCAACGATGAGCGAAAACTATGGCTGATATTGATGGGCAGACCCTGCTGATGGCCGTGCAGGCGGTGCAAACGCAGATCCACTCTCTGGAAGCGCAAATCGACCAGGCAGGCGAGGACGATGACGTCAGTGATCAAGAGGATCTCTTGATGGGCTACATGCGAGCCGCCGCCACCCTGCGCGTTGCCTATGAAGCCGAGGAGCTGGCCAGCAGCAACCTTCCCCCGTACGACAGGTTGGTTCCTTTGCGGGGATAGGCGGGAGAAGAGAACGGGGTCACCATTTCGCCGTCTGGGTCAATAGACGCGCACTTGCCCTTCCCGGTGATCGTGAGGAGTAAGTGCCCGTCTTGCCGCTGACCACCCGCCGCTGTGTTTCATGCGGCGCGAGGATCGCGCCATATTAAAGGGGATGTGGCTAATTGAATTCACTCATGACTGCCCGCCCGCGGTGGCCGCCCACGCGGGCGACATACCGCCGGGCGTCCGAGGGTGCTTTCCAGCATGTGCTGGAAGCGCTCGTCACCAAGGGCGCGCTCCTGGCTGGCGTGCGCGCTCAGCTGCTGCAGGTCGTCGGGTGCGATGCCTGCGTTCAGGCATTGCTGATAGGCACGGGCGCGTTCGTTTGGGTGCTTCCCATCGCGAGCGCCACAAGATCGGCGGGCGCCCGTCTCGCCTGTATCGTCCTCGAACATCCCACTTCGTGGGAGCTGACCGACCGCGCATGCCAGCAAGTGAACCTGACCCGTTGGCAGACCTCGTTGGCGAGACCCCATTGGCGCGGGAAAGCGAAACCGACCCCGTGCGGTTTGACCCGATCTTCCGCCCCCATGATCAGACGCGGTTTTTCCTTGATGTGGTCGCGCTTCCTGTTCGTGCTCGTGCAAAAATCAGGCAGGACACTCCAGGGGGCGGCAGACAGTGAGAATGCTTCAATCGGGCGCTTGCGCCAATTGCGATCGCGCCATCGCCGGTCCTGACCAGAAATTCTGTCCCACCTGCGGCCAAACCACGCCCGCCCATCGCATCGATTGGCATTTCCTCGGGCATGAGCTGGAGCACAGTGTGCTGCACATGGACCGGGGCATCTTCTATTCGCTCAAGGAGCTGATGCTGCGGCCGGGCCATTTGATGCGCGACTACATCGAAGGGCGGCGCGCCAACCAGGTCAAGCCGATGTTGCTGTTGATGATCTCGGCGGCGCTGGTGGTATTGCTTGGCAAGTTTCTGCTGGGCGGCGATCTGATCGGCCCCTCCCTGCAGGCTGGCGCCGGTTATGTGGAGGGCTCCAGCGTCGGGGTTGAGGGAGGCGCAGCGGCTGCAGCGTCGGCCAAGACCGCCGTTGCGGTGAAAGACTGGATCAATGCACACCTGGCCGCATTTACGCTTCTTCTCCTGCCGTTTCAGGCCGGGGCCTTCTGGCTGGCATTCAAGGGCAGGGGGCTGAATTACCCCGAATGGCTGGTGATCTCAGCCTTCCTGACTGTGCAGACGTTCATCTTCATGGCGGCTGCCGTACTCGTCCAGAGGTGGCTGCCAAGCGCGCAAATGTGGGTCGTTCCGTTTGCCTTCTTCTATCTGGTCTTTTCACTGGTGCAGTACTTCCAGAGCTCCTCGCGCTGGAAGACCGCGCTGCGCGCCTTGCTGGGCTTCATCCTGTTCACGGTGGTCAGCTCCCTGATCTCGGCTGCCGCGGGGTTTGTATTGGTCTCCATGTCGATGCATGGCTAAAAGGGAAAACGCGCCAGGGACGACTGGCACCGACTCAAGCTCGTCATCCCCTTCATCCTGTCATCCAGGAAGATGGCGCATCGATTGGCCCCGGGCCGAAAAGTGGTCCGGTTCATTTGATCTCAGACTCTGCCCTGGTTCTGCTTTCATTTTTGCTGTTCTTCAAAGGCCGCTCCGGATAAGCGTGCCGTCCTCCAACTGCAGCATTTTCGGGTTCCAGACGACGGTGAACCGCTCAGGCGTGTCCATGAAGGCGCGTTGTTCGTCGCTCACGCGCTGATGGGGATTGGCACAGCGGATTTCCGTGCGGCTGGCCGGATCGATCCGGTCGTGTGGTCCGGTATCGACCCAGCAAAGATCCAGCGGCATGGTTGCGTCACGACTCCTTGCCTCGAGCGCCCCCTGCACGGCAACGATCGCCTTGCTGCCGAGATTGTGCAGTGACACGGTAACGACGAAGATCGTGGCCTGGTCGCTCGGCAGGGCCGACTTGATGCCGTCGATCGGCGCGACCGGCGCGACCATCTGGCGTGGCGACAGGATTTCGGTGCGCTGGACATCCGCTTCGACGATGGCACGCAGGGGCGCCATCGCTTCGTCACGCGCGGAGACCTGCTCTGCCGCCACCGCATCGCGCGCATCACGCTTGACGTCCCAGGCTTTTTCCAGGGCGATGGCTTCGGCAAAGTTGCGGGCGGTGAGTGGCTGGTCGGGGTCCGCCATCGACGGCAACAGGACATCGCCGTGGCTGCGTTTGACATAGGCTTCGACCAGGGCGCGATCCTCGGCCTTCAATCGCTGCAGCGCAGGTTCCACTGTCGATAGGTCGCTTGTTCCGAATGGCAGCGAGGTGCGTAGCGGATCGTGGCTGCGATGAACGAAGAAGGCCAGCAAGGCGATGGCACCGAAGGCACCGACGATTCGTGTAAGGCTCAACGGTTCAATCCCCTGACGTGATGTGGCAATGATAGTGAGCGCTTCATGTGCGGGAAACGGCAAGGACAGCGGGGCAGGTTCACTTGCAGCCATTTGAACCGCAGCATGGCGGTCTGTGCGCAGGCGTGCTCTTCGGGTCAACTGGAGGCATTTGCCTCTAGCGCCTTCTTCAGAAGGGCGTCATGGAGTTCGAGCCGGAAGCGCTGGCTCAGCATTGGCAGGCAAAGCCAGTAGAAGAGCATCAGTCCCGTGAACAGGATGATCTGCGTCCAGCTAGGATGCGGCGGCCATTGCATGTCCTTGAACTGGACGACGAGGGCCGCGACGACGGGCAGTGCGCCGAGCCTCTCGATGCCGCCGGTCATCAGAGGCAGCTTGGTGCGAAAGCGTTCAACCCGGTGAGTGGCGAACGAGCTCATTGTCTGGAGGCGCGTCCGTGGGAACGAGCGCAGCCACGCCACCAGGCTGTCGTGGTGCGGCAGGTCGAAGTCCAACGTTTCGGCGTACTCCCGGCGCTGGTTGGCAAAGGTGAGCGTGAGGCTTGGTAGCTGTGCCGTGATCACCACGATCAATCCGCCGATTTCGACGGCTAGCAACGCGAGCAAGACGAAAACCACCCACGGCTCATTGGCCGCAATCTTCCCAAGGAGCAAGGCCGATATGCCCGAAACAGCGACAAGCGCGTTGCCCCACCGCACACTGCGGGTAGGCATGATTTGGTAGGAAGGGTGCTCGGGCTGCGCTTCTATGCGTTCATCCAGCGAGGCGAACGTGAGTACGGACGCTTCCATGTCGATTTCTCTAAAATTGGCCTGGGCGAGGCACTCAGCATGCCACATGCTTGCGGGCACATTGGCCTGGGAATGCGCCCTGGGTATAGGTCGGGCGCGTGCAGAAAACACAGGGGCCAGGTCCATTTCATTCTGATTTTCGATTGGCTTGGGTGGCCTCTCCGCGAGGCCTCGCGCCCACCGCTCGCCAGGTCGGCGCTTCGATTTGCTGCTGAAAGCGTTCGCTGCCCCAGGCACTCCGTTGCTGGGCGTGCCGGCGAAGATCGTCGAGGTGTCCCTCGTCCATGCGCTAGTGGACAAGGGCGCGACAAGCGGCCTGCCGTGCGTCGGTAGCGCGCATTGAAGCTGCCGACATTGCGGCGACCCACGGCTTGCATCGTATGCGAAACCACACCGGCGCCTGTCGGTGCCACCCGAAGGTGGGGAGGGTGGGCCGTCAGCCTCGTGCCGCCCCGGCATCCCGCCAAGGGGCTGGACTGGAAGATGGCGCATCGGTGAGCATGAACAGCACATGCCTGCCCATCCCACGCCTTCCGAAGAGCTTCTGCAGCTGCTGCCCGACGCGGTGGTGCAGACGGACGCCCTGTGGAACATCACGTACTTGAATCCCGCCTGGCACAAGCTCACGGGCCATGCGGTGGAGGGGGCGCTCGGCCGGTCTCTGCTCGAGTTCGTGCATCCGGACGACATCGGAACCTTGAGGTCGGGCATGCCGGTGTTCCGGCTGCGTCGGGCCGACGCGGACTATCGCTGGATGCGTCTGCAGCTCCAGCCGAAGACGGACGCAGCGAGCCGGGTGATCAGCCGCCAGGGTGTTCTGATCGAGCTTACCGAGCTCACCGAGCAGGTGTTGATGGAGGTGCGCCAGCGCTTCCTGCGGTTGCTGGAAACCATCGACGGTGTGGTCTGGGAGGCCGAGCTCGGCGTGGGCAACACGTTCCTGAGCCCGCAGGTCGAGCGCCTTTTTGGCTACTCGGTGGAAGAGTGGCGGTCCGACCCGGGTTTCTGGCGGGCGCATGTGCATCCTGATGACTTGCCGGCAGCACTGGCCATTGACGATGCCGCGTACCACGCGACGCACAGTTATGCGTATGAGATGAGTTACCGGCTGATGGCCAAGTCCGGCGAGGTCATCTGGGTACGCGACCTGTGCCGCGTGGATGTCGACCCCGATCGCCCGACGCGCATGATCGGCCTGATGATCGACGTGACCCGGCAAAAAAGTACCGAGCTGGAGCTGGTGCAATCGGACAACCGCTATGCCCTCGCCACCCGCGGCTCCAATGACGGCATCTGGGATTGGAACCTGCAGACGGGCGTGCTGCATGTGTCCCAGCGCTTCCGCGAGATCGTCGGGCTGAGCGACACCGGCAGCCTGCATGACGACGGCTGGCACTTTCTGCAACAGCTGATTGATCCCGATGACCATGAGCGCGTGCAGACGGCGTACCGCCGGCACCTGTCCGGCCACCGCCCGAACTTTTCAGTGGACTTTCGCGCGCGGCACGGATCGGGGCGATTGGTGTGGCTCAATTGGCGCGGGGTCGCCCAATTCGAGGACGGCATGGCCGTGCGGATGGCCGGGTCACTGAGCGATCTGGCGGAACGGGGCAGCTCGTACGACGCCCTGACCAACCTGCCTGGCCGGCCGTTGTTCCGCGATCGCCTCGAGCACGCCATCGCGCTGCATCAGGACAGTGTTTCGAAGGCTGCTGACGCACTGCCCCGGGGCGACACCACCATGTTTGCCGTGCTGCTGCTGGACCTCGATCAGTTCAAGGCAGTCAACGACACGCTGGGACACCATGTGGGTGACCAACTGCTGCAGCAGGTGGCACGCCGGCTCGAGTCCTGCGTGCGTGCGGTTGATCTGGTCGCCCGCATGAGTGGCGATGAGTTCAACGTACTGCTTGAGTCTGTCGATCATGCCGGGGCAGCCGAGCGGGCCCGACAGATGGCCGCCGCCCTCGCGGCGCCCTATCGGATCGGCCCGCACGCCGTGACCTGCAGTGCAAGCATCGGGGTGGTCAGCAGCCAGGCCGGCTTCGCCACCACCGATGGCTACCTGCGCGCGGCGGACGCCGCCATGTACCAGGCCAAGAGCCATGGATTGGGCGTGTGCGTCTTTTCGGAAGAAGGCGACCCGGGGAAAGGCACCGGGTTCACCTGATCGTGCACGGGGTCTGACGCGAACTCACGACGAGCGGCCTGTCGCACTCCGGCCTGCCTTCGGGCTCTACCTGAGCGGCGGCGTCCATGCACGGCGCGCCTGCTCTTTGGCGTTCTCGGTGATGTTGTCGCCATGCGACAGCACGATGCTGTCGAAATCCCAGGCCAGGATTTTTTCCAGCGAAGAACGTGCCGCCACCTTGTCGCTCCAGCCGAGCCGGTACTCGGGGGCAGGGCGGGGCCTGTTCCACATGCCAAACAGCTTGAACCAGGCTTTCACCTGCCAGCTGACGTCGGCGGTCCTGTCCGTGAAGTTTTCGATGGCGTCCACCAGCAGCAGGGTCTTGCTTGGCCTGTGCAGCATGGCCACTTCCCACATGAAGCGGCAGCCGCGGATGAGCACCTGGTCCATCGTGCCGCCCCATTCCGTCGGCGGTCGGTCCCCCAGCATCCAGTCGAAACGCAGGCCTGGAACCTTCCGTTCAACACCGGGGCAAAGATAGGTCCGGGCCGCAGGAAAACGGGCCTGCGCCTTCGCCACGTACATGTGGTGAAACGATCCCGGGGCAACGATGCTGCTGACCGGGCCCAGCCGTGCAATCGCGTTCGCGGTCGCGTCATCCATGTCGCAGGGCGAGTGCAGCATCAGGGCGCCGCCTGTCAGGCGGAGGACGCTCATACGAGCATTGAAACGGCACCCGGCGTAGTTGACGGGATAATCGAGCAGCCAGATCTGGTCCGGAATGAATTCAGTCAACTGCATGGGCATCGTCAACCGTTGCGCAGACAGGCTGCAGGTTGCAGGGACCGAACCCCCAACGTGCCGGGGACATTCGCGCGCCCGCAGCGACGCCGGCTGTCGACAGCAGGAGCTGCTCGAAGCCGGAGTCGCGGGAAAATGTACCCGGAAATGGCGTCGGGGAAAAACGCCGGTGAAGGGCGCGGCCCGCTGGACTGCCCGGACCGCGTCAGTGCGAGTCCGGCGGCACGGCCCGCAGCAGCTGGTGTAGTGCCGGATTCCACAGTGCCCAGTTGTGATGCCCGGGCAGCATGCGCACGTGGTCGGCCGGCAACTGCGGACTCATCAGTTCGATGCCCCCACGGAAGCGTTCGTTCGCGCCGTAGGCCAGCCACACCGTCTGCGTGCGGGCGGGAACTCGTGCCCATTGCTTGAGATGGCGCCATAGTTCGCGCTGGAACGTGCGCGGCCCCATCGGCTGCACCGGCCCCGGGTTCCATGCGGACAGCCCCCCGGCGGCGCGGATCTCCTGCTGGATCGCGTGGTCTCCCAGGTACGGCGACAGCAGCAGCATGCCGTCGAGCTGGCCGGGATAGGCCTGGTCGTACAGCAGCGCACCCAGGCCGCCCAGCGAGATGCCGGCCACCCAGACCTGGCGGTAGCCCTGCAACTTCAGTGGCGCGATCACTTCGTCGTGCAGGCGGCGCGCGGCCACGCCGCTGGTGTAGTAGGGCAGGGTGAGGCCGGTGAGGATGACATCGGCGTCGGGCCATTCGCTCTGGATGATCTGCGCCGCGCCCCGTCGTTGCAGGCCGGCAAGGTCGTCGCCGCGGCCGGGCAGCATCACCACCACGCGCCGCTCGTGCGCAGGCAGGACTTGCCCCGAGGCCTCAACCCACGTGGTGGGCACCGGGCGGGTGGCATCGCCCCGCGCGGAGCAGGCGGCCAGCGCGACCGGCGCCAGCAACAGCAGGATGTTTCGCAACCAGCGAGGCATGGGCGTGGTCCTGGGAAATCGTCGGCGCGGCGCCGACGGCAGGGTTGATCTTAGGCCATCGGATGCCTGTGCCGGGCGACACGTCCTGCCAGCGCTTCGCCAGCGGGACGAGGCCGCCGCCGGGCCCGCGCCGGCAGCGATTTTTCCGCTCGACCGAAGCGCACGCCAGGGCGTCGCTCAGCGCTGCACGCGGGCACCCTCGCGGGTGCGCCAGTACGAGCCGATGAACAGGGCGGCGAACAGCAGGTCGATGCCGCCGGCGCCCAGCATCAGCAACGACAACCTGTGCTGCAGATACAGCGCCAGCGCGGCGATGCCGAAAGCCAGCTTCTCCAGCGTCGCCGGCAACATCATGGTCCGATGGCGCAGCGGGTCACGCGCGATCAACACGAACGCCCACTGCCAGGCCAGCGCGACGCCGATGAAGCCGTAGTAGTACTCCGCATGCGTGATCGCCGGCGGCTGCATGCGCGCCACCATCGATTCCTGGAAGTACATCGGCAACAGCGCCAGCACGCCGTAAACGGCGGCCAGCATGAATACCCGGCGCGAAAATTTCATGTCCATCTCCCGATGATTGACTGCCGGCAAAGTTCGCCGGTGCGTGGCACCAAAAATAGTTCGGCTTCACTTGCCTCCGCCGGCATTGTCGCGGAGAGGGCGATGGTGCATCAGCCCGTCGGGCTGACCCCGTGCCCTGGTCCGGTGCGGTATCGATTTGACCGACGGTCGCCTGCATGGGCGATCCGGCGTGGACATATTGGCCGATCACCCGCGCGGTAACGCCCAGGCTCCGCGCGCGATACCAGCCAGCGGCGGAGCGTGCAGCTCTTCCAACAGTGCTTTGTCGACCGGCGAGGGCGCACGGCGGGTCAAGACCGATTCGTTCCTTCCATTCCTGTGGCCCGTTCTTCTTGTCGCGCGGCTGCGGCTGCGGCCGCAGGCTGTCAGCCCCGGCACGCCAGGGCGCGATGGTCCATCACCCTGCGCCACAACGGCGGCAGTAGCGCCAGCACGAACATGCTGGCGTAACCGGCTGGCAGCTGGGGGCTGTCCGGATGGTGCAGCAGCGCCTGGTAGCGCCGCCGGGCCTGGGCGTGGTGGTCGGAGTGCCGCTGCAGGTTGAACAACAGCCAGTTGGTATAGCGTTGCGGCGCATTCCACGAATGGCGGTGGGTCACGCGTTCGTAGCGGCCCGGCGCAAGCTCGCGTCGCGACAAGCCGTAGTGCTCGACGTAGTTGATCACCTCCAGCGTGGCTGCAGCGATCACGCCCTGGGCCAGGAAGAACCCCACGGCGGCCCAGCCGCCCCACGCGGCGGAAGCCGCCAGCAACACCAGCCACAGCAGGCTCCAGCGGGCCATCTCGTTGTGCGCCGACCATGGCGACTGGCCGCGTCCGCGCAACCGCGTGGCCTCGAGGCGCCAGGCATTGCGCACGTTCAGCCACAGCGCCCGCGGCACGAACGCATACACCGATTCGCCCAGCCGCGCCGAGGAGGAATCGAGCGGTGTCGCCACGTGCACGTGATGGCCGCGGACATGCTCCACCTTGAAACCCTGGTAGCCCACGCTGGTCAGCAGGATGCCGCCGAGCAACGGCTCCAGGCGTCCGGGTTTGTGGATCAGCTCGTGCGCCGGGTTGATCGCCAGCACGCCGCCGGTCACGCCGGTGGAGACCACCCAGCCGAGCCGGCCGCCGATGCCCATGGGCAGATGCAGGAACTGCCAGGTGCACCACGTCAGGGTGCCCAGCCAAAGCGGCAGCACAAGCATGGTGAGGATACGGAAGTAGCGGCGGTGCTCCAGTTGCGTGGCCTCGTCCGCGGTGACCCAGTTGCGGTAGTCGTCGCCACACAGCGCGTCGATCACCGGCACCACTCCGAAGATGAAGAACAGCGGGAACCACGCCGCCAGTTCCGGCGACACGCCCCCGCGCACGAGCGCGACCGCACTCCACGGCAGCAGGGCGGTGGAGAAGGCCAGCAGGAACCCGGCATCTTTTGCACGCATGGGCCCAGTCTACCGATACGCGCCTGGACGGCAACGGCTCCCGCGCAGCGGCAGGGGGCGACGACATCGGTCGGCCGCGCCGACGAACCGGCTGGGACGTGCGTCCGTCGATCGCTGCGCAACCGGTGCCGATCACCGTCATCCAGGGCGACAGCGACTGTCTCGATCCGTCGGCCCACTTGTGGTCCGCCCTGGCCAAGGCGGGAAAGATCCGCCTTCGCGTCATCCGTGATGCCGGGCACTGCGCCTGGATCGACCAGCCGCAGGCGTTCGCCGAGGCGCTGCGCGATGGTTTGGACGGCCATTGATGAGAGTACGATCGACGAGACTGGTCGTGCTGCGGCGGAGCGATCGTGCCGCCTCGCCAGCCCCGGCAGGGGATCTCGATCGCTGCGAAAGGGAGTGAGGATGAACGATCTTTTTCCAGAATCACTGCAGCCGGAAGCCATCGGCTTTGGCGCCATTCGTGACGTCGCGCCCGTGTTCTTCGCGCTCTATCCATCCGCCGACGATCTGCCACGAGTGCTTGCGTGGCGGCAGAAGGCATGTCGCCAGCAGGGTGTTCCACCGGTCACGCTGCGCCCGGACGATATATTGCACGTCAGTGTTGCGGAGGCCGGCGTGCCCCGGCGGCTGCGAGAGCCGCTGGAAGTGGCCCTGGGTCTGGCCGCGGAGGGCTTTTCGTACCGGCCATTCGAGCTCACCCTTGATGTGCTGGTGGGCGGCTTTGGGCGCGACGGCCGTGCACTCGTGGCGCTGGCGGATGCATCCAGCACGAACAGCGTAAACGGCTTGCGCGTCGCGCTGGCCGATGCACAAAAGCCGTTCGGTCTTTCCGCCAGCCGGGGAACCATCGTCCCGCGCCTCACCCTGGGCTATGGCGACGGCTTGCCGGCCGAACGCCGGTCGATCGAACCCGTCAGCTTCCACGTCGAAGCGGTCGATCTCGTTGCCAGCAACGTGGGCAAGTCGGAGCATCTGCATCTGGCCCGTTGGGTTCTGCAGTAACGCGGTCCCTGACGTTTGGCGTCGTGTGACGGGTTCGGATCCTTGTCGTTGATCCTGATCGACCGCGGCGTGCCTTTTGCTCGATACTCCTGCACGGGCTGTACCGCCGTTTCGTGATTTTCGACCATCGAAAGGATTTCCATGGCTTACTCAATGAACCAGGTGGCCCTGTACCTCAACCTCGCTGCCGCACGGGTCAAGGCGGATGGCGACCTGCGTTATCTGATGGGGCCGGGGGCACCGAAGATCAGTGGCGGCGGCAATCTGCAGGAGACGCAGATACTCTTCGTGCGCGATGCGCTGTGGGTCGCCAACAACGACGATGCCGATACCGTGTTGCAGAAAGCCATACTCGATAAGCTGCTGATCGGGACGCCGGAAGCACTCGTCGAGCATGTCGAGGCCTGCCAGACACGCGTCTTCAAACGCATGAAGCTCGGCGCGAAGGAGATTTTCGTGCCGCCGGGTTCACCCGCGGAAATTCTGCTCGCCGAACTTGCCGGCCTCGACGATGCCGGGGGCAAGCGTGACCTGGCCTATCCGCTTGCCCTCGGCGCCTTGCCAGTTGCCGGCAAGAAGCCCGTCGGTTACGCGTTGCAGCCACCGGGCACGGGTACGGCGCCAGCTGTCTCGGGCATCGTTTTTGTCACTGGCAACTACGAAGGTACTGTGGGTTCGGGGGATAACGAGCATGCTGAGCAGAAGCTGCTCGCGGCCTTGAGTCGGGTACCCGACAGTGTGCGCGGCACATTGGCGCTGTATGGTTGCAAGCGGCAATGCAGCGTTTGCAAAAGCGTGTTCGACAAGGCGATCCCGAAAGTCGCGTCGTCTTATCGCTACCTCAATTGCCGCGCCCACGACGACCCCGCGATCGAGAATTACCAGGCGCAGGCGCATCCCTCGGGGATCAAGGCGCTGGATGTCGATCGATACTTTCCGGCGTAGTGCTCGCGGGCTTCAATAGCGACGCCGACCTGAAGGGACATGGCCAATGAAAGTTGCTCGCCACCGCCTGTTCGTGGTGGCGAGCTCCAGTGGCTCCCGGTACTTCCGGCACACTCCCTCGGCCCGCCGTCAGGTCCAGCATTCCGCGCACCGACCACCACGATCCTCTGCGGGGGAGAGACGTCATGCCGACCATGGACCGCCGACAGTTCCTGAAGCTTTCCGCCACGCTGGGCGCGGCGCTGGCCCTGGGTTGCACGCCGTTGCGTCCTTCGTCGAGCGGCTGGCGCGAGCGGCGGGAGGTGTATCCGCAAGGCGTCGCCTCCGGCGATCCGGATGACAACAGCGTTCTGCTGTGGACGCGGCGCCCGTATGCGGATGGGCGCACCAGCGCCACGTTGCGGGTCGAGGTGGCGCAAGACACGGACTTCACGAAGGTGATCGCGACCACGGTGGCGCGGGTGTCGGCCGCATCCGACTGGACCTGCCGGGTGCTGGTTGGCCAGCTGCCGTCGGCCCGCGAATACTGGTATCGCTTCTTGGACGAGGAGGGCAACGGCAGCCGCATCGGCCGTACGATCACGGCCCCCGCGCCCGACGATGCACGGCCGGCGCGCTTCGCCTTCGTCAGTTGCCAGGACGTCTGCGAGGGCGCGCTGAATGCCTACCGGCGCATGATCTTCGAAGACGAGCGCGCCGCGCCCGAGGACCGCATCGGTTTCGTGCTGCACCTGGGCGACTTCGTCTACGAGGTCGTGCAATACCCCGACCAGGTCAGGAACGGCCATCGCTACGACCGCCGCATCACGTTCCCGGTGCACTACCCGACAGGCAAGACGGTCGCCAACAACCGTTACTGGGTGCCGGCCTCGCTGGAGGATTACCGCGCCCTCTACCACGGCTACCTGCAGGACCCGGACCTGCAGGATGCGCGTGCGCGCTGGCCGTTCGTGGCGGTGTGGGACAACCACGAATTCTCCTGGCAGGGTTGGCAGTCGATCCAGGAGTTCCCAGGCACGGAAGGCTGGGTGCCCGCGCAGACACTCAAGGTCGCCGCCAACCAGGCCTGGTTCGAATACCAGCCCGCGCGGGTTGCGGCGCCGGGCGCCAGCCTGGACAGCTTCGCCGCGCCGCACGTCGTCGATACCCCGGTTACCGAGTTCGACGACGACGGACTGGGGCGCGAAGCCAACAACCTCGCTGCCATCAACAGCCTGATCGTATACCGCGCCCTGCGCTGGGGCCGGCACATCGACCTGATCCTCACCGACCAGCACAGCTTCCGCTCGCGCGACCCGGGGTCGCGCGACGAAATCAACCCGCTGTTCGAAGGCGACCAGCTGGGCTGGGTGCCGGAGGAACTGGCGATGCAGCTCGACGGCGGCCGCGACTACGCCGACGGCCATCCGCCCGCGGAGCTGTCCTTCCGCGGCAAGCGCGTGGCCAACTACCGCGTCCATGAGTCCGCGCAAACCCTGTTGGGCGCGAAGCAGAAGGCCTGGTTCCTCGATCGCCTGCGCGGCGCGCAAGCCACCTGGAAGATCTGGGGCAATTCGCTGGGCACGCCCGACTGGCGCGTGGACCCGCAGCACCTTCCGCCCGCACTCGGCGCGTGGTCCGGCGAAGGTTATGCCGTGATGGCCACCAGCGACTGGGGCGGCGCGTACCACGAACGCGCGGAGATCTTCGATGCCGTGCGCGACTCCGGCATCACTGGCTTCGCCATCGTCTCCGGCGACCGCCACAGCTTCTGGGCCGGCTACGCGGCCAAGGCCCTGCCGCCCGCCGCGTTCGAGCCGGTGGGCGTCACCTTCGTGGGCGGTTCGCTGATTTCACCGGGGATGCTCGAAGCCTCCGAGCACAACCTGAAAAAGGACGATCCGCTGCGTCCGTTGTATGTCGCCAATCCGGGCAACGGACCCACGCAGGCCACCGTCAACCTGCTGATGCATCACGGCGTGCGCTCGGCGCTGGAGTTCGCCAGGAGCGGCGACCTCAAGAAGGCGCACGCCGTCAGCAATCCCGAGCTGGCCCCGCACCTCGCCTTCGTCGACATGGGCGGCCACGGCTACGCGACCATCCGCGTCGACGCCAGCACGATGGCCACCGACTTCGTCTGCATCCCGCGCCCGATCCAGCGCAACCCGAACCCGGACGGCGGGCCGCTGCGCTATCGCATCCGCCACGAAGTGCCGTTGTGGCAGGCCGGCGAGCGTCCGCGGATGCGGCAGACGGTGGTGGAGGGCGATCCGGGCCTGGCGGTGTGAAAGTCCGCATGACAAGACGGAACAGCATGCCGCCGGGAACAACTCCGTAGCTGCCGGTGACTGGTGTTGTCGTGCGGCTCAACCGCCGATGCGCCGCCAGACCGAGATGGGCACGTTGCCGTCCGGGCGCGGCGGCACCCGGTAGCTGAGCGTGTCGCCGCGCAACTCGAAGCTGCGGCTCTGCTGCTGTCCCTCCCAGTTGGGGAAGGAGGCGCCTTCGATACGGAACACCAGGTGGTGGTCTGGCTCGACCGCGACCGTGCCGTAGTGGGTGCTCGAGCCCATCACGGCTGCCTGGTATTCCTGCGCGGTCGCCTTGGCCTTGCTCGGGTCGGCGAAGCGGGGACGGTCGCTGCGGTAGAGCTGCAGCGAGTAATGCCCCGCGTGGTCGATCAGCAGCAGGCCTTTCGGCGCATCGCCGTAGTCGCGCGAGCGCGAGCCATCCGGATGCAGCAGGTCGGCCGCCACCAGGGTCCAGGTTCCGGCCAGCGAGATTTCGCCATGGGTGTCGTTTGCCGGAGTGTCGGCGGAGCAGGCCAGGCCGGGCAGCAGGCAGGCGATGGCGGCAAGACGGAAGAAGCGGCGATGCGATTTCATGGGGTTTTCCTCTGTCGAATCGGGGGAGGCCGCACTGATCGTAGGGTTTGAAAGCCTGTGGAAAAAGCGAATAATTCGAGGTCAACACTTTCGAATGGCTTACCGATGCCGCTCCCCAACCTCGACATGGATGCGCTGCGCAGCCTGGTGGCGATTCAACGCCTGGGCGGTCTGGCGCGTGCCGCGGAGCGGGTTGGCCGCTCGCCCTCGGCGATCAGTCAGCAGATGCGGAAGCTGGAGGCGCAGTTGGGCGAACCGCTGTTCCGCAAGCAGGGCCGCCGCGTGGCGCTGACCGAGGCGGGCGACCGGGTGCACGCCTACGCGCGGCGCATCCTGGAGCTCAACGACGAGGCCGTGCATGCAGTCCGCGGTGCGGCGATCGAGGGCACGGTGCGTTTCGGCCTGCCGGGCGATTTTGCCGAGTCATGGTTGCCGGCGGCGCTGGGCCAGTTCCGCAAGGCCTATCCGGCGGTGCGCGTGGACGTGCTGGTCGAACCCAACCGGCGGCTGCTCGAACGACTCGATCACGGCGAGCTCGACCTGGTGCTGGCCATGAACCAGGGCGCTCGCGCGGACGCCGAACACCTGGCCATGCTGCCGATGAGCTGGATCGGGCCGAAAGGCACGGGCAAGCTCGTGCGGCCGGACAGCGTGCTGGACCTGGCGCTCTATCAGCCGCCGTGCTTCTTCCGCCAGGCCGGCACGGCTGCGCTGGATCGGGCTGGCATTGCTTGGCGGCCGGCCTTCGTCACCGCCAGCCTGCACAGCCTGTGGGCGGGCGTGGGCGCGGGGCTGGGCATCACCGTGCGCACGGCCGCCGATCTTCCGTCCACGCTGATGCGCCTGGGCCAGCAGCACGGCCTGCCGCCGCTGCCGGGCGTGGAGCTGTGCCTGCACACCGCTCCCGGCGCGCCGTCGGCAGCGCTGACCCGGTTGCGGCAAGCCGTGATGGAGCAGGCGCAGCTGCACCTGGGCCGGATGGCGAGGAAGGGAAGCGGCCCAGGCGACCGCTGACCAAGGTGTCGTCAGTTTGTCGAAACGGACGGCATCTGTTCGTCGTGAACAGGAAGGCCGCCGCGGCTGCGCAACCGGAAGGCATGGCATGAGCGAATACCTGATCTACTTCAACCAGGCGTGGGTCGGCGAGCATTCCGAAGCGTGGTTCGCGACGCGCGGTCCGTTGGCCAGGGCGGTGGTGGAGGAAATGAAGGCGGCCGGAGTCTATCTGTTGGCCGGCGGCCTGGAGGAGGATCCGGACGCGGCCTTCACCGCGGATGCGACCGGCGGCACGTTGAGATTCAGCGACGGGCCCTACGTGCGGAATCCGCAATTTCTGGGCGGATTCGCCGCGATCGACGTGGCCGACGAGGCCGCGGCGAGGCGATGGGCCGGCAAGCTGGCCGAAGCCTGCGGCTGGCCCCAGGAAGTTCGCCGGTTCAAGTCGTAGCCCGGATGAAGCACGACGGACGGGACCACCACGCCCCGGTTCTTTCTTGTTGTGGGAGGCATGAAATGACACGCGCAGTCGACGCCGGGAAGACAAGTGAGAAGGTGGCAAAGGTCGGGGCCAGCCGGGTCGCCAGGGCGGAGCCCGTGGTCGCCACGAAGCTGCTGGCAGCCATGACTGGCCGCGCGAGCTCGGCGAAGGCCAGGGACGGAGACGAGCCGGTTTTTGCCTATATCCGCAGCCTGCCGCAACCGCAACGCGGCATCGCCGAATCCGTCGACGCCCTGGCGGCCAGGACCTTGCCGGGCCTGAAGCGCTCGGTGAAGTGGGGCATGGCGTGGTACGGCGTTGGCGACGGCTGGTGCTTCTCGTGCGGTGGTTTCATCGGCCACGTCAAGCTCACCTTCGGCCGCGGCACCTCGCTGCAGCCCGTGCCGCCGGTCAAGCCGATCGGGATGGGCAAGGACTCGCGCGGCGTGGACCTTGCGTCGCTGGATGAGCTCGACGAACGCCAGCTCGCCGCGTGGATGCAACAGGCTGCGGCGCTTCCCGGCTTCGGCGGGAAGAAGCGCTGAGGTGTTGCACCGGCGACGTTCGTGGGAAAACGAAAAGCCCTGGTCGTCCTCCTTCGAAGACGTGGTGCTCGATGCGGTGCCGATCGGTGTGCCGGTCGAGGCTGCATCACCCGGTCGGATGGGTGCGCGGCTGACCCTGGTTCGGCATGGCCCGTGACGCTCGGGTACCATTTCTGGCCATGAACCCTTCCGCCGACACGATCCGATGCGAGGCGACGCTGCTGCGCCCCGCGATTCCGAAAGACGCGAGCTGGACGTTCCTGGTGTTGCCGACGGCCGCGAGCGCGAAGCTGCCGACACGCAGCATGGTGACGGTGCATGGGCTGTTCGACGGCCATCCATTCCAGGCCACGCTGGAGCCGGACGGACAGGGCAGCCACTGGCTCAAGGTGGACCATGCTCTGCGGGAAGCCGCCGGGGTCGCCGTGGGCGACACGATTCCGCTGGCGTTCGCACCGGTCGAGGAGGAGCCGGAGCCGAAGCTGCCCGCCGACCTGCGCAAGGCACTCGCCGCCCAGCCCGCGGCGCTCGCGTCGTGGGACGACATCACGCCGGTGGCACGGCGGGACTGGATTCACTGGATCAGCTCGGGCAAGAAGGCGGAGACGCGCGAACGACGCATCCGCACGGCCTGCGACATGCTTGCCAGCGGCAAGCGCCGCGCCTGTTGCTTCGATCGCTCGGGCATCTACAGCAAGGCTTTCAGTGCGCCGGAAGCGGCCGAATGAGGCGTTGGCGCGGCACGGGTTGCGGATAGCCTTGATGCAGTGACGTATCAGGAAGACCCGCCCGCATGTGCGGGAAGGCCGCGGGCTCGACGGTTGCCTCGCGCTGAATTCAGCGTGGCAGCGCGGCCCGGCGTCCCTGCAGGAAACGGCGGACGGCGGGGTCGCTGGCCAGGCCGATCGCCATGTCGAAGGCGTCACGGGCTTCGGGATAGGCATGGGTTCGGGCCAGCAAGGCCGCGCGTGCGGCCCAGTAAGGCTGGTATTGCACGAGCCGTCCACCCGCGGCGAGTGTCTCCAGAATATCCAGCGCGGCGCGCGGACCTTGCCATTCGGCAACGGCCAGCGCGCGGTTGAGCGCGACCACCGGTGAGCCGGAAAGCGCAAGCAGTGCATCGTAGATCTGCACCTCGGGCGTCCAGTCGATGCGCCCGCTGCGGCGGCGCTCGACGTGCGCGGATTGCAGCGCCGCTTCGAGTTGATGCCGACCGATGCGGCCCAGCGTGCTGGCGCGCAGCAGCAGCGCCTCCGCCTCGTCGATCATCGCGCTGTCCCACAGCGCGACGTCCTGCTCGGCCAGCGGCACGTAGTCGCCCGCCGCATTGCGGCGTGCACCACACCTGGCCTGCGCATGCAGCAGGCAGGCCAGCAGACCCAGCGCCTCGGGTTCCTGCGGCAGCAGCCGGGCCACCAGGTCGGCGAGGAACAGCGCTTCGGCCGTGAGATCGCGACGGACCAGGTCGGTGCCACCGGGATCGCTCCAGCCCTCCGCGTAGGCGGCGTAGATGGCATCCAGCACGCCATCCAGCCGTTCGGCCAGCTCGTCGCGCGCGGGGATGGCGAACGGAATGCCCGCTTCGCGGATCTTCTGTTTCGCCCGCCCCAGGCGTTTGCCCATGGCCTCGGGCGAGGCGAGGAACGCCGAGGCGATCGTCTTCGCATCCAGTCCCAGCACGGCCTGCAACATCAGCGGTGCGCGGATGCCCGCGTCGATCGCCGGATGGGCGCAGGCGAACAGCAGCGCAAGGCGCTGGTCGGGGATGGCCTCGTCATCCACGATCGCCGGAGCGGTGTCGTCGATCTCCGCCAGGAGTTGCAGCTGTGCCGCGGCCGCTTCGCCACTGCGACGGCGGCGAAGGCCATCGATGCCCTTGCGCCGGGCCACGGTGAGCAGCCATGCCTCCGGGTTGGCGGGACAGCCGTTGCGCGGCCAGTCCGCCAGCGCGGACGCGAATGCTTCGGACAGCGCATCCTCGGCCGCCGCCACGTCGCGCATGGCGGCGGCCAGGAAGGCGATCAGCTTGCCGTAGCTGCGACGTGCCACGGTGTCTGCGGTACGGCGCGCCTGTGCCGCGGCGTCCAACTACATGCTCCAGACCGGTCGCACTTCGATCGTGCCGTGGCTGGCCCCGGGGCAGCGGGCGGCCCACGCCAGCGCCGCATCCAGGTCCGGCACGTCGATCAGGTAATAGCCGCCCAGTTGCTCCTTGGAGTCAACGTACGGTCCATCCAGCACCTGCGACTTGCCGTCGGCGACGTGCACGGTGGTGGCGGTCGTGCTGTTCTGCAGGCGATTGGAGCCGACCAGCGCGCCGCCGGCCTTCAGTGCCTGCGTATAGGCCGCATAGGCGGCGACGCCCTGGGCCTGCTCGGCCGGTGTCATCTGCGACCAGCCGTTCTCGTTGGCATACAGCATCAACAGATATTGCATCGGAGTTCTCCAGAGTGAGTGATCGACGGGCAGTGTGCGCCGCCATTTCCATGACGCGCGAGCTTCGGCGATTTGGACACCTCGCGTCGACTCCCGGCGGGGCTGTCGATCCGCGGGCGTGCCTTCGGCTGCCCGGGGCGGTGCGTCGACCGTCATCGTCGACCGCGACGGTGTTGCTGCCCGCAGGTTTTTGCATGAGCTGCAGCGGCGGGCAATCCCGCTAGACTCGACGTCCCCACATCAATTCCGTTCTGGAGATGGCTGATGAACCTGCGCCACTGGTCTTCGGTGTTTGCCTGCGTGCTGATGCTTGGCTTGTGCTTTCCGGGTCGCGCGGCCGAAGCGCCGCTGCGGGTGATGACGTTCAACGTGCGGGTGCCGGCGGACACCGGCATGAATGCCTGGGAGAACCGCCGCGACCTGATGGTGCAGGTGATCAAGGAGCAGCATCCGGACCTGCTCGGCACCCAGGAACTGACCGAGGAGCAGGGCGAATATCTTGCCGCGCACCTGCCGGGCTACGCGTGGTTCGGGCAGGGACGCGACGGCGGCACCAAGGGCGAGCACATGGGCGTGTTCTACCGCACGGACCGCCTGGCGGTGGAGCGCTCCGGCGACTTCTGGCTCTCCGACACGCCGGACGTGGTCGGCAGCCGGACCTGGGGTCAGCCCTTTCCCCGCATGGTCACCTGGGCCCGGTTCCGCCGGCGCGATGGCGGTGGCAGCTTTGTCTATCTCAATACGCACTTCCCGTATCGCGACGAGGATGTGGGTCCGCGCATGTTGAGCGCGAAGGAGATCGTGCAGTGGATCGGCAAGCTGCCCGTGGACACGCGGGTGATCCTGGCCGGGGATTTCAACTGCGCGCCCGACACGACGGTGCACGCCGCGTTGACGCATGACCTGCAGGATGCGTGGATGACGGCGGCGTCGCGCTCCGGCCCGGCGAAGACGTTCCACAATTTCACCGGCAATCCCGACCAGCGCATCGACTGGATACTGAGCCGCGGTTTCAAGGCGATCGCCGTCCACACGATCACCACCCACGACGGCGCACGCTATCCCTCCGATCATTTTCCGGTGATGGCCGAACTCGGCGGGTAACGCCACGCCGAACGACGGCTTCGCGAATGTGGCGCAAATTTTTGCGAGTGGACTCCGCCTTGAACGGTTGGCGTGCCCGTGCTCCGGCATTTGATCCAAACGGAGTAGGCTCGGCCGCCGACACATCGCAAAGTGACCGCGTCGCCGTTTCGTGGTGGCTGCCTGGCGCAACATCGGCGTCATGCTGCCAGGGCGACTTCAAATCAACATCAGGGGCAAAAGGGAGGCCTTCATGAACCATCGTCGTGCATTGCGTGGCGTGTCCGCGCCAGTCCGTTTCCATCCGCGTCCGCTGGCTGCCGCGTGTGCAGTCGCGTTGCTTGCCTTCGCCGGCGCCGGGCCTGCCGCCGCGCAGGACACCACGAACCGGCCGCAGGCGGCGCCCGTCAGCACGCCTGCGACAGCGCAGGACGGCAAGGCGAAGCCCGGCGACAAGGCCGCCAAGAAGCCGCAGCAGCCGGTGACGGAC
This sequence comes from Rhodanobacter sp. IGA1.0, assembly GCF_040208325.1. Lineage (NCBI taxonomy): Bacteria > Pseudomonadati > Pseudomonadota > Gammaproteobacteria > Lysobacterales > Rhodanobacteraceae > Rhodanobacter > Rhodanobacter sp. IGA1.0. Next base: position 2,314,610 of record NZ_CP157948.1, on the reverse strand, counting down.
ATGAGCGGCGTGGTGGTGACCGGCATCGCCAGCAGCATCGCCAGTTCGATGAAGACCAAGGAGGATGCCAACAACATCGTCGAGGCGATCTCCGCCGAGGACATCGGCAAGCTGCCCGACGTCAGCATCGCCGACAGCCTGTCGCGCGTGTCGGGCCTGGCCACCCAGCGCGCCGATGGCCATGCCAACGCGATCGCCATTCGCGGCCTGTCGCCGGATTTTGCCGGCACCACGCTGGACGGGCGCGAACAGGCCACGGTGGGCGAGAACCGTGGCGTGGAATACGACCAGTACCCGGCCGAGCTGATCAATGGCGTGACCATCTACAAGACACCCGACGCCAGCCTGGTCGGGCAGGGCCTGTCCGGCACGGTGGACTTGCACACGATCAATCCGCTGGATCTGTCCAGGCGCACCTTCGTGTTCAACCTGCGCGGCGAACACAACGGCAACGGCTCGCTGAACCCGGGCACCGGCACCGATACCAACGGCCATCGCGCCAGCTTTTCCTACGTCGACCAGTTCTTCAACCACACGCTGGGTCTCGCCATCGGTGTCGCCACGGTCGACCAGCCGATCCAGGAGAAGCAGTACCAGGCGTGGTGGTGGAGCGCCGACAACGGCAGCGCCGGCATCGACCAGAACTGGGGCGGTCCGCACACGCCGGGCATGCCCGACAACGTGATCTCGCAGGAAGGCATGCAGCTGCGCGCGCAGTCGCAGAGCCAGAAGCGCAACGGCCTGATGACCGTGCTGGAGTGGGCGCCGAACGACGTCTACTACTCGAAACTGGACATGTACTACTCGACTTTCAACAAGCGCAAGTTCACCAACGGCGCGCAGTGGTCGAGCAGCCCCTACGACAACGTGGGCTACGACAACGTGCAGACCGTGCCCGGCCAACCGCTGCCGATCGTCACCGGCGGCACCATCCTCGGCGTCGCGCCGATCCTGCAGAACGAATACACCAAGGAGCACGACAAGCTCTACTCGATCGGCTGGAACAACAAGCTGTACCTGGGCGACTGGACGCTGATGGCCGACCTGTCCTCGTCCAGCGCCCGGGTGAAGCTGCACGATGCCTACCTGTTCAGCGGATTGGCGAACGGCGCGCTCACCGACGTCGCGTTCAACACGTCCAGCGGCTTCGGCTATCCGGACTTCCGCCCGGTGGCCGATCTGGCCGACCCCGGCACGATGGTGTTCACCGATCCGGACAACTACGGCTACAACGGTCGCGAGGAGCTGGACCGCCAGGACGACACCATCCACGCGCTGCGCCTGCAGGCCAGCCATGCGGTCGGCTGGATCTTCAGCGACATGGATTTCGGCGTGGCGTATTCCGACCGCACCAAGACCAAGCACGCCGACGTGCTGTTCGCCTACCTCGACGGCAACGGTTCCACCCAGGACACCTACCAGAACCACTTCAGCGCGCCGGTCGATCCCTCGCTGCTGTACAACCCCACCTCGCTGGGCTACGGCGGCATCCCCGGCATCCTCAACTACAACGTGCTGGGCGCGCTGTATGGCAACCAGTTCTACCGGGTGCCCAAGAACGGGCAGGGTGACTGGAGCCGCAACTACTCCGTCGAGGAGAAGGTGCCGCTGGCCTACGTGAAGTTCAACATCGACACGCGCCTGGGCGACGTCCCGCTGCGCGGCAACGTGGGCGTGCAGTTCGTGCATACCGACCAGTCGTCGCAGGCGCTGCAGACCAATGGCGACACCCTGGTCGGCAGCATCCGGGATGGGGCGACGTACAACAACGTGTTGCCCAGCCTGAACCTGGTGGCCGAGGTCGGAGAACGGCAGTATCTGCGTTTCGGCCTGGCCAAGACCATGGCGCGCGGTCGCATCGACGACGAGAAGGTATCCACCTCGGCCGGCGTGTCGAAGATCACCGACGGTCCCGGCGCGGGCCAGGTGCTGTGGTCGGGCAGCGGCGGCAACCCGCAGCTGCGCCCGTACGTGGCGGTCGGCACCGATCTGTCGTGGGAGAAGTATTTCGGCAACGCCAGCTACGTGGCCGCGGCGGTGTTCCACAAGAACCTGCTCAACTACATCTACAACAAGACCGTGCTGGACTACGACTTCTCCAACTACACCAACGACACGCCGACCCTGGTGCCGACCAGCAACATCGGTTCGTTCACCACGCCGGAAAACGGTACCGGCGGCAAGATGGATGGCCTGGAACTTTCCGGCGCGCTGGAAGGCGGCCTGCTGGCGCATGCGCTGGAAGGGTTTGGCGCGCAGGCGAACTTCTCGCTGACCAACAGCTCGATTCCGCTGTCGTCGATTTCGTCCGTTCCGGGCGGCCCGAAAACCCTGCCCGGCCTGTCGCGCAAGGTGGCGAACCTGGCGCTGTTCTACGAGCGCTACGGCTTCTCGGTGCGCGTGGCCGAACGTTATCGCTCGTCGTTCACCGGTGAGGCGGTGGCCCTGTTCGACCAACTGGGCTACACGAAGATCCTGGCCAACCGGCAGACCGACCTGCAGCTGGGCTACGCGTTCAGTGGTGGACGCTGGGATGGACTGTCGCTGCTGCTGCAGGTCAACAACCTCACCAACTCGTCGGATTCCTCGGTGCAGGTCGCCACCTTGCCGAACAACGTGCCGATGACCCGGCCGCTGGAATACGACACCTGGGGGCGCACGGTCCTGTTTGGCATCAACTACAAGTTGTAGGCTGGACCGGCAAAACCGGACGGCTCTCCCCGACGTCATTCCCGCATCGGCGGGGATGACGATCGGAAGCGGTGGTGGTTCGCGGTTCGCATGAGTACGTGGCGCACGGGCCTGGCCTCGCGCGCAGATTTGATGATTCGAGTGAGAGTTCCGATGATTGGTAGCCGGTGGGCGGGTCTGGCTTGCGCCAGCGTGGTGATGTTGATGGCAGGCCGTGGTGCGGTGGCAGCGCAGACGGCATCGCCCGGAACGGGCAAGCCCACGCACTACACCGACTGGCCGCACATCGCCTCGCCCCGGAAGGTCGACCCGCAGCTCGATGCCCGGGTGCACGACATCGTGGCGCGGATGAGCCTGGCGCAGAAGATCGGCCAGATGACCCAGGCGGAGATCAAGTCGATCACGCCCGACCAGGTGCGCCAGTTCTACATCGGCTCGGTGCTCAACGGCGGCGGCTCGTGGCCGCAGGGCAACAAGCACGCCGGCACGGCGGACTGGCTGGCGCTGGCGGATCGCTACTACGACGCGTCGATGGCGGTCGATGCGCCGGTGAAGGTGCCGGTCATCTGGGGCACGGACGCGGTGCACGGCCACAGCAACGTGTTCGGGGCCACGCTGTTTCCCCACAACATCGGTTTGGGTGCGGCGCATGACCCTGAGCTGATCCGGCAGATCGGCGCGGCCACCGCGCGCGCCGTGCGCGCCACCGGGGTCGACTGGGCCTTCGCACCCACGCTGGCGGTGGCGCAGAACGCGCGCTGGGGCCGCACCTACGAGAGTTTTTCCAGCGACGGTCCGCTGGTGCATGCCTACGCACGCGCCTACGTCGACGGCTTGCAGGGGCATTTCGGCGACGCCAACGTGCTGGCCACCGCCAAGCACTTCATCGGTGATGGCGCGACCGTCAACGGCACCGACCAGGGCGTGGCGAAAGTGAGCCGACGCGACATGATCAACGTGCACGGCGCGGGCTATGTGGGCGCGCTGGAAGCGGGCGTGCTCAGCGTGATGGCGTCGTACAACAGCTGGGACGACGCGGTCGACGGGACCAACTACGGCAAGATGAGCGGCGCCCGTGCACTGCTGACCGGCGCGCTGAAGGAGAAGATGGGCTTCCCCGGTTTCATCGTGTCCGACTGGAACGCGATCGGCCAGCTGCCCGGCTGCAGCAATGCCAGTTGTCCCCAGGCGATCAAGGCCGGCATCGACATGGTGATGGTGCCTGACGACTGGCGCGCCTTCATCGCCAACACCACGCGCCAGGTGCAGGACGGCGAGATCCCGATGGCGCGCATCGATGATGCGGTGAGCCGCATCGTGCGCGCCAAGCTGGTGATGGGTGCGTTCGACAAGCGTCCGTCGCAGCGCGCGGGGGCCGGCGACGCGAGCCGCCTGCAGGATCGGGCGCTGGCGCGCCGCGCGGTGCGCGAGTCGCTGGTGCTGCTGAAGAACAACCACGACGTGCTGCCGCTCAGGCGCGGCAGCAGGGTGCTGGTGGTCGGCAAGAGCGCCGACAGCATCGCCAACCAGGTCGGCGGCTGGTCGCTGACCTGGCAGGGCACCGACAACGGCAACGCCGACTTCCCCCACGCGACCAGCGTGCTGGCCGGCATCCGCGCGGCCGACGGCGCGGCCAACGTCAGCTACCGCGCCACGCCCGACGGCGTGGATACCGGGACGTTCGACGCGATCATCGCGGTGATCGGCGAAACCCCGTACGCGGAAACCATGGGCGACATCCTTCCCTCGGCCACGCTGCGCCACGGCGATCGTCACCCCGAGGACCTGGCCGTGCTGAAAGCGGCGGCGTCGGGCAAGCCGGTGGTGACGGTGTTCCTGTCCGGACGTCCGCTTTTCGTCAACGCGCTGCTCAACCATTCCGACGCGTTCGTGGCCGGCTGGCTGCCCGGCTCGGAAGGCGAGGGCATCGCCGACCTGCTGTTCGCCGACGGGCAGGGCAAGCCCGCGTTCGATTTCACCGGCACCCTGTCGATGCCGTGGCCGGGCGTGCCGTGCCCGCACGCCGGTGGTGATCTGGCGGCGAACTGGCTGTTCGCGCGTGGCTACGGCCTGCACTACGCCGCCCACCACGAGCTGCCGGCGCTGCCGCTGCATGCCGAGGTCATCACTTGCGCCGGCAGCTCGACGCTGCCGATCTTCCACACCCTGGCGCAGTCGCCGTTTTCGCTGTACCTGGGTGCAGGCCGTGACGGCGGGAAGGTGCAGGCGGTGGGTGCGGACCTGAATGCGGTGATCGAGTGGCCTGCGGACCAGCCTGTTTTCAGCCTGCGCACGGTGCAGGTCAACACGCAGCAGGATGCGAAGTCGATCACCTGGCACGGGCCCGGCCGGTTCTTCGCGCAGAGTCCGCAGCCGATCGACCTGATGCCGCTGCTGGCCACCCATGCCGCGTTGCAATTCGACCTGGTGATCGGCACGCCGGCGCATGCTCCGATCACGATCTACATGGGCTGCGGCGAGGGCTGCACTCGGACGGTGAACGTCGGCGCGATGTTCGCCGCGTACAAGACGGGTCGGCGGCATGCGGTGTCCATCCCGTTGCAGTGCTTCATCCGGTCCGGCGAAGACCTTGCCCGTGTCGACGTGCCGTTCGGCGTGCTTGCCGCAGCGCCGTTCTCGGCCGCGTTCGCGAATGTGCGGATCGCGGCGGACAGCGCCGGTGCCGCGGCGGCGACCTGCCCCGGGACGGTGGCGCGATGAGCGTGGAAGCGGGCATGCACCGATCCTTGCGGGGCAAGCGGTCGCGCCATGGATGAAGCGACGGGGGTGGGTCGCTGGACGCCCCTGCTGTCGGTGATGCTGCTGACCCTGGTGGCGCTGGCGGCGATGGACTGGCCGCGCCCGGGCCTGTTCGCGGGAACCACGGGCAAGGTGCTTGCGCTCACCGGCCCGCGGGTCCACGTGTGGCTGAGCACGGCGGATCGACGACTGCAGCTGGCGGCGCAACCCGATACCTTCGCGCAGCGGCAGGTCGCCGGTGCCGGCGAGGCCGACGTCGTCATCGACCTCGACCGGAAGTACCAGGCCATGGCCGGCTTCGGGGCGGCGCTCAGCGATTCGTCGGCGTGGCTGATCCAGAACCGGCTCAGCCCTGCGCAGCGCAGCGCCTTGCTGCAGGAGCTGTTCGGTCCGCCGCCGGGGCTCAACTTCAACATGCTGCGCATCACCATCGGCGCCTCGGATTTCTCGCTGCAGCATTACAGCCCGGATGACATGCCCGCCGGCCAGGTCGATCCCGACCTGCAGCATTTCAACGTCGTCGTGGACCAGCGCAACGTGATCCCGGTGCTGCACGACATCCTGGCCATCCAGCCCGGTGCGATGATCATCGCCTCGCCGTGGAGTGCGCCGGCGTGGATGAAGAGCAGCGCCAACCTGGTCAGTGGCACCTTGCTGGAATCCTGGGAGGCGACCTATGCGGCCTACCTGGTGCGCTTCGTGGATGCGTTCCAGGGTGCCGGCATTCCGATCTTCGCGCTGACCGTGCAGAACGAGCCCGCGTTCGAACCGCTGACGTACCCGGGCATGACTCTGCCCGCCGACGCGCGCGCCCGCATCATCGGCAAGTATCTCGGCCCCGCCCTGGCGGGGCGCAAGCCGGGAACGGTGATCCTGGGCTGGGACCACAACTGGGACGCGCCGGACCAGCCGCTGAGCGTGCTGGCCGATCCCGATGCGCGGCGCTATCTCGCGGGCATCGCCTGGCATTGCTACAGCGGCGACCCGAGTGCGCAGACCACCGTGCACCGCGCGTTTCCCCACAAGGATGCCTACCTCACCGAGTGCTCGGGTGGTGACTGGCCGTCCGCCCGCAACGGCGAGCTGCTGCTGTTTGCGCGCAACATCGTGATGATGGGAGTGAAGAACTGGGCGCGGGGCGTGGTGTACTGGAACCTGGCGCTGGACGAAAACCATGGACCCCACGCGGGCGGCTGCGACGAGTGCAAGGGCGTGGTCACCATCGATTCCACCACGGGCGCGATCAGCCGCAACGACGAGTATTACGCGTTCGCCCATTTCAGCCGGTTCGTGCTGCCGGGCGCGGTGCGGGTGAAGTCCGGCAACACCAACGCAGGCGTGCACGAAGTGGCTTTCCAGAATCCGGATGACGGCTCGGTGGTGCTGGTGGCGGTCAACGGCAACGCGCAGACCAACCGCCTGTCGGTACGGCAGGGCGCGCTGCGCTTCGAGTACGACCTGCCCGGCAGCAGCGTGGCGACGTTTGTCTGGGCACGCGATGGCACGGCTGCGCCAACCGCCGCGACGCTCGCCGCGCCGACCGCCGCCGTTTCCCCCAGTCCGGGCGTTGACCCATGAGCAGCATGTTCCATTCGCTGCGCAGTCATAACTATCGGCTGTGGGCCGCAGGCGCCCTGGTGTCCAACGTGGGCACGTGGATGCAACGCGTGGGCCAGGACTGGCTGGTGCTCACCGTGCTGACCCGGCACAACGCCACTGCGGTAGGCACGGTGATGGCGCTGCAGTTCGGGCCGCCGCTGCTGTTGCTGCCGCTGACCGGGCTGGCCGCCGATCACTTCGACCGGCGCCGGCTGCTGCTGTTCACCCAGGCAGTTTCGGGCCTGCTGGCGCTGGGGCTGGGCCTGGTCACCCTCGCCGGCGTGGTGCAGTTGTGGCAGGTGTACGGCTTTGCCCTGCTGCTGGGCATCGTCACCGCCTTCGACGCGCCGGCACGGCAGGCCTTCGTCTCGGACCTGGTCACCGACGACGACCTGGCCAACGCGGTGGCGCTGAACTCCGCCTCGTTCAACGCCGCCCGCATGCTGGGACCGGCGGTGGCCGGCGTGCTGATCGCTGCGGTCGGCGAGGGCTGGCTGTTCCTGATCAACGCGGGTTCGTACGCCGCGGTGATGGTGTCGCTGTGGATGCTGCGGGTGAACGAGCTGCATGCCGAGCCGCGGCCGGCCAGTACGCGCGGCAGCCTGCTCGCGGGGTTTCGCTACGTTGGGCAGCGACCGGACCTGATGGCCGTGCTGGTGATGCTGTTCCTGCTCGGCACGTTCGGCTTCAACTTCGCCATCTTCATTTCGACCATGTCGGTGACGGTGTTCCACGGCGACGCCAGCCAGTACGGCCTGCTGACCTCGTCGATGGCGGCGGGCACCATGTGCGGGGCGCTGCTCTCGGCCCGCCGTGAACTGCCCGGCATGGTGCTGATGGGCGGCGCTGCGGCCGCGTTCGGCGTCACCCTGGCGCTGGCGGCGGTGATGCCGGGTCCGCTCCTGTTTGCCGGCGTGCTGTTCTTCGTGGGCGTGGCCGCGCTCACCTTCATGACCGCCAGCAATTCCATGATGCAGCTCACCACCGAACGCGGCATGCGTGGCCGGGTGCTGGCGTTGCGGATTGCGGTGGTGATGGGCGGTACGCCGATCGGCGCGCCGCTGGTCGGCTGGGTGGTCGACCGTTTCGGCGCTCGCTGGGCGCTGGGAGTGGGCGCGCTGGCGGGCGTGGCCGCGGCGGCCGTGGCGCTGGCCTACCTGGTCAGGCACCGCAACCTGCGATTGCTGCGGACCGGAGGCCGGCTGCGCCTGGCCATCCATCCCGCACCGGCCGACGTGACCGCGGTTCGTGTGGCCGCGGGCGAGCGGGTAACCTGACTGACAAGCAGCAGATGGAAAGATCGCGGCAGTCGCGGATCAACCCATCAACCCCCCGACAGGAATGCATCATGAGGCGATACGGATTTCTCGCAGTGGCCCTTCTCTTGATGACGGCACACGCCGGCGCCACCGGCCCGAGCCGGCCGGGAATCCAGTTCCAGCACGGCGATTGGGAGATCGCCTGCGACAACACCGGAACCTGTCGCGCTGCCGGCTACCAGGCCGACGATGACGCCCACGCCGTCTCGGTGCTGTTGACGCGCAAGCCCGGGCCGGGCACGACGGTGGCCGGCCAACTGATGCTTGGCCAGTATGGCGATGACGATGTGGCGATGCTCGAGCGGCTGCCCGATCCGGCGATCTTGCAGATGCGCATTGACGGCAAGGCCCTGGGCACCGTGTCGGTCAGTCACGAGACCGCGATCGGCCAGCTTTCCGCCGAACAGGTGGTGGCGCTGATCGGGTCGCTGTCCCGGCAGAGCCGGATCGAGTTCCTTGCCGCCGGCGATACATGGCGTCTTTCCGGCGACGGTGCCAGCGCGGTGTTGCTGAAGATGGATGACGTGCAGGGGCGCATCGGCACCCGGGGCGCACTGGTCAGGAAGGGTCCGCACGACGAGCAGCAGGTGCCGGCGGCGCAGCCGATGCCGCTGGTGCATGCGGCGAACGTTCTGGACCACGCCACCACGCCTTCGCCCGTCCTCCAGCGGCAGGCGGCCACGCTGCAGAAGCAGCTCGCCGCCACCACCAGCGCGGACGACTGCGCGAACCTGTTCGAGGCCAGGCCGGACGAGCTTTCCTTCGAGGCGGCGCGACTCGACGATGGACACTGGCTGGTTTCGGTCACGTGCTGGCAGGCCGCCTACAACGAGGGCTATGCCTTCTGGGTCATCCACCCCCAACCGCCCTTCGATCCGGTGCTGGTCACCACGGACGGCTCCGGCTATGCCGATGGCGGCATCGCGTCCAGCCAGAAGGGGCGTGGCCTGGGCGATTGCCTGTCCTCCGAGCGATGGACGTGGGATGGTCGGCAATTCATGCAGACGGCGCTGTCCGGCTCAGGCATGTGCAAGCTGATGGCGCCCGGCGGCGCCTGGGAACTCCCCACCTTGGTCACCGAGATCAAGTGACGGATGCGCGAAGCACGGCCCGGGCTCATCCGCTCATCGCGGGCTCGGGGAAGGGTTCGCGCCAGGCGTCGAGTGCGTTCATGCGGTCGTGCCAGCGCCGGATCGCGGGGAAGTCCTGCAGCGGGATGTGCGCGTCCTCCGCGTGGGGCAGGGCGACGGCCACGGCGAAGTCGGCCAGGGTCAGCGTGTCGCCGACCAGCCAGCGGCGATCGCGCAGGTGGCCGTCGAGCACGGCGGCGTGCTGGCGCCACGCTTCGGTGGCGCGCCCCGTCTCGACCGGATCGGGCTCGCCGATGCCGAAGCGCGGCTTGATGATGTACTCGAAATACAGTGCGCCGGCGTGCGTGGTGAAGTGCTGGGCGCTCCAGCTGAACCAGCGGATCACGTCGATCTGGCGGGCGTCCTGGGGCCACAGTTCCGAATCGCTGCGGGCCGCGAGGTGGCAGATGATCGCGTCGGCCTCCCACAGCACGCGCGAGCCGTCGACCAGGGTCGGCACCTTGCCGTTCGGGTTGAGCGCGAGATATTCCGCCGTCTTGTGCTCGCCGCGACCGAGGTCGAGGTAGACATAGTCCAGCGGCGACTGCAGGTATTTCGCCACGGCGCAAGCCTTGCGCGGCGCCAGCACATCCGACCAGTACAACTTCATGCGTGTCTCCCGATGATGCCCGTGGGCGTTTCGGGATGACGACGAATGGCGCGTCGGGAAATCGACACGCACGGGGAAGGGCGGACGGACGGAATCGAGGCGAGCGTCAGTCGCCTTCGTCGAGACGGCTGACCGCGAACACCAGCGCCTCGCACTGCGGGTCTTCCGTGCGGAAGAATGCCAGCCAGCGTGCCATGCCGGCGCCGTCCATGGGTGCGGTCAGCGGCGGCAGGTCGCCGGGCAACTGCGCGATCGCCGCGAGCAGCGACGGCACGTCGGCACGGGCGAAGGCGGCATCGACGCGGGCGGCTGGCAGCGGCTTCGCATAGGCGCGCGCGAGGAAGCTGCCGATGTCCAGCGGGCCGTCGGGCAGCTCGTCCAGCTCGGCCATGGCCTGCTTCGCGGCGGCGTCCTCTTCGCGAGATTGCCGCTCCAGCCGGTCGATCTCCTCGTCCGACATCGCCGGTGCGGCGAAGTTGAAGACGGTCAGCGCCGCCAGTTCCGGATCGGCCTCGATGCGGTCGGCCAGCTCGTTCATCGCGATGCGCGACTGCTCCTCGCGTTGTTCCTCGGTCAGCCCGTCGTCCGCGGGTGGCGGGGCATGCGCCATGCTGTCGCGAATCTCGTCCATCATCTGCTGCATCGCCAGCATCGGCAGGGCGTTGGCATGCAGCAGCAACCAGGAAAACTCGCGGCGATCCATCGCGGTCACAGCGCCGAGGCCGAAATCAGCAGGCTGCCGGCAATCAGCAGCGGCGCCGGCCGCAGCAGCGAGGCGGCGCGCTGCAGGGCCGCGATGCCGACCTGGTTGATGCGGGACGTCATCGCCTGCAGGATCGCGCGGATCACCGTGTCGGTGAGTGCCGCCTCGTTGGCCACGTGGATCTCGGCCCAGCGGGCGGCCAGACGCAGTAGGTACTTCAGGCGCTCGCCCACTTCGCCCAGCAACTTCACGCCGTCGCAGATGACGGCAGCGAGCACGTCGACGCCGGTCACCGCGTCGTAGAAACCGCGTGCCGCCGCGCGCAGCACGTCCTCGAACAGGGTCAGCAGGGCGGCCAGCGTGCTGAGGGTGAGCTTCTTGAACCAGCTCATGCTGGAATCAGCCATCAGCGCCTGCGCCAGCTTGCTGTTGGAGTGGTCGCAGGCGGCGGCCAGGCCACGCACTGCGCTCCAGTTGTCAGCGAGGCGCAGGCTTCTCGCATACGCCTCCATGTCGTGGTTGTCCATCGAGATGCTGGCGTTCGGCGAGTTCAGCGTGAAGTTGTTCGGATCGGTATACGGCGCCAGCACATGCTTGTAGGGGTAGGTGGCGATCATCGTGATCGGATCGCGGTTGTGTGCGGTGCGGAAGATGTTTTCCTTGCCGATGCGCCGCTCGAACGCCTGGTGCGCGTCGCGATAGCCTACGCGTGGACTGCCAAACGTGTACAGCCGCACGGGACGGTTCAGCGCGGCGTAGTGACCGGCGATCAGGGTCGCGATGGCGCCGCCCAGGCTGTGGCCGATGCAATGGATGACGTCGGCTGCCAGGATCGCGCCCTGTTCGCGCTGCAGCTGCGGCAGGATGCTGCCGAATGCGTTGGCAAAACCCTTGTGTACCCGGCCGAAGTCGCCGAAACCGGTATGTGCGAAGCGGAAATCCGTGCCGATGTCATACCAGCCCAGTTCGGGACGGGTGCCGCGAACGGCGATGACTGCGTGGCGCTGCCCGCCACGCTCGAAATGCAGCACATAGCCGAAACCCGAGGCCGTGTTCCAGCCGGTGGTGCCGCTGAAGATCTGGCCCAGTTGCGCGCCGGGGAAACTCTTGCCGACCGAACTGTTGGTCTTGAAGACACCCTTGGTGTCACCCGAGCCGAGTACCAGATCCTGCACCTTGCCGCGTGATTCCACGCCGGCCGTGGGTTGCTTCAGTGACCAGTCCTTCAGCGCGAAATAGGCATTGAGGGCAATGTTGGCTGCCTCTTTCGGTGCCAGTGCAAAATCCGCCATGTTCCCCCTCCTTGAGTCTGGTGATTCGTTGCGTGGAAAGTGATGCGATCAGAGCACGGAAGAAAGATCCAGTGACCAGATCATGCCATCCGGTTGCTTGTCGTTGCGCCGATCGTAGGTGTGCAGCCACAGGGTCTTGTCGATGACGATCCAGTCGACCACATTGCCATCGTCGAGGCCGAGCTTGACGACTTCCAGGCCTTGCGGATGGCGCGGCGAGAACACCAGGATGTGATCGTATTTGCGCACGTAGACCTCGGCGCGCAGGCGCAGCTGATCCGTGCAGTAGAGCAGCAACGCATGGTCTGGCCCGACATCACGGGTAGCCAACAGGTTGTCGACGGTGCCCGACAAACCGTCATAGGTGGCGTCGGAAACTTTGCGGGCCTGATGGGTTTGCCGGTCGTAGACGACGATCGATTGGAGCGCACGGCCTTTGGAATCCGCATAGGCCAGCCCCAGTGCCAGTAGCGGGCCGGGCAGACAGCCCACATTGACCGCGCTGGCGGTGATCCAGCTGCCCTGCGCAGGATCGAGCTGGACGGGAATGTTGCGCACGAAGGTCGGCGTGGTGTCGGAGGCCAGTTCCCAGAACTGCGGCAGCCGTACCTCGCTGGCGCCATTGACGACAGCCAGCGCCGGCAAGCCCGGCCGGCTCGCGACGCGGAACGCGTCATGGACCGAACCGGTGAAATCAGGGGATACGAACCGTGCATCCGGCGGCGTGCCGTCCACGCGCGCCTCGGTGCAGCCGTTGCCATTCGCGACCTCGGTCTTGTGCGGGAATGTCGTCTCCCGCTTGAGCGTCGCGTGCAGCTCGGGCGCCACCGTCGAGGGCAGCGCCTCGGCTTTCTTCTTGAAGAGTCCGAACATTCCTGTACTCCCGCCGTCGCCGGCCATGTCGGGTTGGCAGCCTGTGACCAGCAGGCAGACGACCAGCACCTTGCCCAGGGTTCGCCAGCTTCGCCCGGGCACTGCCCGTGCCGACGCAGGCGGTGACGTCATCGCCTGCGGGCGATGGGTGGAGTCGATCTTCGAGGGATCAGGCCGTGGACGCATCTCGCCTCCCTGCGGTGGGTACTGGCGGCTGTTCCGCGGAAGATTAGCACGGGTGCGCGTCCTGCCAAGGCAGCCGGTCGGGGCGGCGCGGACAGGCGGATTTTTCGACGCGGGGCGGCGCTTGCGGCATCATCGGCTGCCCGCATTTCCGCTCGCGAAGCCCGGCGAGGCCAGCCTGATGATGACGAACCTGCTTGACCGACCGGCATGGTCCAGCCTGACCTCGGTCCACGCGCCGCTGTCGATCGGCGATGAACTGGCGCGCCGTTACCAGCCGCAGGTCAATCGTTTTGCCTCCGCCCGTGACGACAGCCCGGCCGCGCTGGCGGCGCTGGCGGCACTGCTGCAGCCCGCGGAGCAGGTGTTCATCCTGCAGGTGCCGGAGATCGCGATTCCCGCCGGGCTGGTGCCGGTCAAGCTGGCCCGCGGCGTGCAGATGGTGGCGCCGTCGCCGGTGGCGCCGCCACCGCCAGGCGAGGACATCCTCGCGCTGCATGACGAGGATGCCGACGAGATGCTGGCGCTGGCGACCCTGACCGAGCCCGGTCCGTTCCTGCGCCAGACCCACCGCATGGGCAGTTTCTTCGGCATCCGCGTCGATGGCCGGCTGGTGGCGATGGCGGGCGAGCGTTTCCGTTTCGCCGGTTGCACCGAGCTCAGCGGCGTGTGCACGCATCCCGATTTTCGCGGCCACGGTTTTGCCGGGCGATTGTCCCGGCATGTCGCCGCAGCCATCGCGGCGCGTGGCGAAACAGCCTTCCTGCATGCGTGGAAGAACAACGTGGCGGCGATCTCGCTGTACCGGACGCTGGGCTTCACGCTGCGCTGCGAGGTCAACGTGGCGGTGCTGGAGCGCCGGGACGGCTGATCGGTTTGTGCCACCGGTTGAAGGATGCTAGCCTTTTTTTCGGCGCCCACGCGCGCCGATACCACCTGCTCCCGCAGAGGGAGCCACCACATGCAAAGGATTGCCCATGCGCACTCTCCGTTCTTCGGCTTCCGTCGCCGTTTCCGTCTTCGCGCTCGCTGCCGCGCTGTCGATCGCCGCACCGGCGGCGCACGCCCAGGCCGGTTCGATCCCCGATCGGATCGAGGCCACCTACGCGCTGACCAAGCCCACCGCCGACCTCACCGAGATCGTCAAGCCCGGCGCCGTGCTGGTGCTGAACAAGGACGACCTGTTCATGTGCGCGATCAGTTCGGCGATCCCGTCCTACAACACCTACAAGGGCGGCAAGATCCGCCAGAGCTTCCTCAACAAGATGAAGTTCTTCACCGCCAGCGGCAACCAGCCGACCGTGCCCACGCGCATGTTCGTGGCCGGCGAGAAGGTGCTGCTGACGGGCGTGGAAATGAAGGACGACGGCGTGCAGCTTTCGCTGCTCAGCGAAATGATCAACGGCCATCACTACAAGGCTTTCCTGGTGCTGCCGTTCGCCAAGGGCAGCACCCCGGCGGCCGACGAAGTGATGCAGACCCTGGCGCAGGTGCTGTCGGTGCAGCCGGCCAGCCATGAGGAGCCGGTGGCCGCGTCGTCCTCGCGCACGCTGGCCATCGGGCAGAGCAGGACGCAGGTGCTGGCCATCCTCGGCCAGCCGACCACGGTGGTGCAGCTCGGCGGCGGCAAGGAGATCGACTATTTCCCGACGATGAAGGTGACCTTCATCGGTGGCCGCGTTTCCGACGTGCAGTAAAGGCAACGCATCCCTGCGTGCTTCGAGCATTCTGCGGCGTTGAAGCCGCCACGCGATCGCGCCAGCGCCGGCGGACGGATCGAACGCATCGATCCGTCCGCCGGCCTGCCTTGCCTCACGGCATCTGCGGCAGTTCCTGCGGGCGCAGGTCGAACACCAGTACCTCGGCGTTGTCGCCGGCGTCCAGCCGCAAGCTGCGCGCATGGCGCAGGCGCACGCCGTCACCGGCCTCAAGCTTCACGCCGTCCAGCTCGATGCTGCCGCGGGCCACGTGCACGTAGGCATGGCGGTCGCCGTCCAGGGTCAGCGTGGCGCTTTCATCGCCATCGAACAGGCCGGCGTACACCGAGGCGTCCTGCTGGATGCGCAGCGACCCGTCGCGCCCGTCGGGCGAGATGATCAGGCGCAGGCGGCCACGCTTGTCCGCGTCGGAGAAATGACGCTGCTGGTAGACCGGCGCGCCACCGGCCTTCTCCGGCACGATCCAGATCTGCAGGAAGTGCACCGGCGCCTCGTCGGAGCCGTTGAACTCGCTGTGTGTCACGCCGCTGCCGGCGCTCATCAGCTGCACGTCGCCCGGCCTGATCGCCGAGCCGGTGCCCATGCTGTCGCTGTGCGCCAAGGCGCCTTCCAGCACGTAGGAAAAGATCTCCATGTCGCGATGCGGATGCTTGCCGAAGCCCTGGCCCGGGGCCACCCGGTCCTCGTTGATCACGCGCAGGTCGGAGAAGCCGATCTGGCCGGGGTCCATGTAGCTGGCGAAGGAGAAGGTGTGGCGGGAATTCAGCCAGCCGTGGTCGGCGACGCCGCGATCGGCAGCCTTGCGTACTTGCATCATGGTGTTCTCTCCTCGTTGAGGGGGCGCAGCTTCTGCTGCATCTGAAGCGGAATGTTAGAGTCGCCACATGCTTCAATAAAGACGGTGAGTTGCTTAATACTGTCAACCGGAGAGCGACAATGAACCAGCTGGAGGACATGCGCATCTTTGCCGAAGCGGTGGAGGCGCAAAGCTTTACCGCGGCGGCCGAGCGGCTGGGGCTGTCCAAGCAGTTCGTCAGCAAGCGCATCGCCGCCCTGGAGAAACGGCTGGGCGCCCGGCTGCTGCTGCGCTCGACCCGGCAGCTGCGTGCCACCGACCTGGGCCTGGCCTACCACGAGCGCGTCCGGCGCATCCTGGAGGAGGTCGATGCCGCCGAGCAGCTGATCACCAGCCAGACCGCCGCGCCCCGCGGCCTGTTGCGGCTCAGCGCGCCGATGTCGTTCGCCACCCTGCATCTGGGTGCGCTGATTCCCGCCTTCATGCAGCGCCATCCCGAGGTCACGGTGGAGCTGGAACTCAACGACCGCACCGTCGACCTGATCGGCGAGGGCTATGACATGGCGGTGCGCATCGGCACGCTGGCCGACTCCAGCCTGATCGCGCGGGCGATCACCACGGTGCAGTTGATCACCTGCGCCAGCCCCGACTATCTGGCACGGCGCGGCACGCCGTCCGCGCCCGATGAACTGGCGGCGCATGCCTGCCTGATCTACGGTCATGCGTCGCGGACGGAATGGGCGTATCGCGTGGGCGAGCGGCTGCGCAAGGTGTCGGTAAGCGGGCCGATGCGCGCCAACAATGGCGAGATGCTGCGTGACGCCGCGATCGCCGGGCTGGGCATCACCAGCCTGCCGGACTTCATCGTGGTCGACGCGTTGGCCGATGGACGCCTGCGCGCCGTGCTGGAGGCGTTCCGGCCCGACGGGTTCACCGTGCACGCGGTGTATCCGCAGCATCGCCAGTCCTCGCTGCTGGTGCGCGCGTTCAGCGACTTCCTGGTGGAACAGTTCGGCGCGGCGGCGCCGCGGCCGTCATGACCGCAGTTCGCGTCGCAGCACCTTGCCTACCGCGGTCTTGGGCAGGCTGTCGCGAAATTCGACCTGCTTTGGTTGCTTGTAGGCGGCGAGATGCCGGCGGCAATGGGCGCGCAGCTCTTCCTCGCTGAGCGCCGGGTCCTTGCGCACCACCACCAGCCGCACGGCTTCGCCGGTCTTCTCGTCCGGCATGCCGACCACGCCGGCCTCGAGCACGCCCGGATGCATGCCGACCACGTCTTCCACTTCGTTGGGAAACACGTTGAAGCCCGACACCAGGATCATGTCCTTGCGCCGATCGAGCAGGAAGTAATAGCCGTTCTCGTCGACGCGGGCGATGTCCCCGGTACGGAACCAGCCGCCCTCGAAAAAGGCCTCGCGCGTTTCACCCGGCTGCTGCCAGTACCCGGTGGTGACCTGCGGGCCACGCACGCACAGTTCTCCGGCTTCCGCCTCGGCCACCACGCGACCGTCGCTGTCGCGCAGGGTGATTTCCACCTCGGCCAGCGGCAGGCCGATCGAGCCGACCGGGTTGTCCGCGTCCCAGCGATTGAAGGTGATCGCGGCGCTGGTTTCGGACAGCCCATAGCCCTCGACCACCGCCATTCCGGTCAGCGCCTTCCAGCGTTCGGCGGTGCCGCTGCGCAGCGCCGTGCCGCCCTGCAGGCACAGCTTGAGCCCGGACAGGTCGAGCCTGGCGAAGTCGGGCGAGTTGAGCAGGGCGTCGTACAGCGTGTTGACGCCGGCAAAGGCGGCCGGCCGGACCCTGGCAAACGTGGCCACCAGGCCGGGAATGTCGCGCGGGTTGGTGACCAGCACCGAATGGAATCCGTGCGCCATGTTGTACAGCGCGTTGCTGTAGGCCGCGATGTGATACATCGGCAGGCAGACGATCACCGCGTCGGTGGCCGGGTCGAGCCGGTGTCCCAGCCATTGTTCGGCGGATGCCACGTTGGCGATCAGGGCCGAGTGGGACAGCACGGCGCCCTTGGACAGGCCGGTGGTGCCGCCGGTGTATTGCAGTTGCGCGGTGTCGGTCGTGCTGGCGCGTGACTGCACGGCCGGCAGCCGCTGCCCTGCGGACAGCGCGCGGGGCCAGCGGATGGCGCCATCGATATGGAACGGCGGGATCATCTTCCGGACATGCTTGAGCACTGCGTCGACCAGCAGTGATTTCGGCCACGGCAGCATGTCGCCCACGCGGGTGGTGACGACGTGCCGGACCGTGGTGCCTTCCAGTGCCTCGGCTGCCACGGCGCCGAAGTTGTCCAGCACGATCAGCGCGGCCGCGGCCGAATCGACCAGTTGGTGATGCAGTTCGCGCGCGGTGTACAGCGGGTTCACCAGCACCGCGACCAGGTCGGCGCGCAAGACTCCCAGCACGGCCACCGGGAACTGCAGCAGGTTGGGCAGCATGATCGCCACACGTTCGCCGCTGGCCAGTCCCAGGCCTTCGCGCAGATGACTGGCGAGCAGGCCGCTCAGGCGATCGACCTCGCCGAAACTCAAGCTGTGCCCGAGGTTGCTGAAGGCCGGACGCCCGGCGTGGCGCCGGCATGCGTCGACAAGCATCTGCGGCAGGGTCTGGCCGCTGTCGAAGGCGGCGCTGGCGACGTTGGGGAAATCGGCCCGGCTCAGCGCCGAGGGCACATGCTTGCCGAATGGTTTGAGCACTTCAGCGTCCCCCGCCCTGATTGCCGATGCCGCATTCCCCCGCTGCCGATACCTTACGATGGTCCTGTCGTTTGTCACAGGGCCGCCATCTCGCCCGTCGCCCGTGCCGTCAGCAGGGCAGGCCGTAGCAGACCCGGGCGCGCTTGCCGATGGAAGACGACTGCGCCGGTGCAGCCTGGTAGGCGCGGGGCGGTCGGTACATCGGATACAGCGAGCGCTCCTCGCGGGTGAAGCGATGCCGGAGCAGGTCCTCGATCAGGGCCAGTTCGTCGAGAAACTCGTCCCGTTTTTCCTCGCTGATGCCGACTTCCTGGCAACGGGTGAGGAAGCGCGTGGTCTGGCGCGAGATCTCGCCGGTCTCCCGGCGCATGTTGCGCATGAATTCCAGGCCCTCCGGGTTCGACTTCAGGCAACAGCCCAGATAGGTATACAGGCGCAGGTTCTTGTCCAGCAGATGCTCGTTGAACAGCAGGCGGAACCGGTGCAGACACCTTTCCGCCTCGTCGAATTTCGACTCCCGCGCCGCGCTGCCGCCGAGCGCCAGCAGATCCAGCAAGCTGACCGCGTGGTCGCACAGGCGCCCGACGAGCCGACTGTCGTAGTGGAGCTGGGTGCCGGGGGCGACCTGCTGTTCCGCGAGCTGATCTTCCAGCGACACCTCGGATCTTGCACCCTGCTGTTTTCTTCCGAAGAAATTCATGGTCTGGTCTCCCTGCTTGATTGCGCTGGTGCCGTTCCACCCGACCCTGTCGCCCCGGGTCATCAGCAAGCCCCGGACGATGCAAGACGCCAAACCCCGGCTCCTTCCGACCGCCTTCCGCTGCCGCCGGCGGCGGTGCCTGCATGAGTGGCGAAGCAGAATGTGTGCCATCTGGCGCCAAGTGGCGAAGCCCGCGCCGGCAGGCCACCGGATCTGCTGCGACGGGGCCGGCGGCGTGCGGCCCGGCGGCAGCCGGCGGGCAGGTCGGGACGATTTGTGACACTGGGTGGCAGGTGCGCGGCGCCGCCGGCAGAACAGTGGTGATAGTTTTGTCCATCCACCTGCCTGCCGGAGTTCCCCCATGTCCGTTCCCACCTCCACCTGGTCACGTCCCCGGCGCACGCTGACCGCGCTCGCCACCGCCGTGATGCTGGCCCTGGCCGCCACGGCCGTGCCGGCGCAAACGATCGGCGCGGACCAGGTGCCGACGCCGCAGGACACCCCGTATCCGGGCACCATCGCGCTGCATGTCGATGCCAGCGACACGGTGCAGGGCATCTTCCGGGTACGCGAGACGATTCCCGTCGCGGCCGGTCCGCTGACCCTGCTGTATCCGCAGTGGATTCCCGGCGACCATTCCCCAAGCGGTCCGATCGCCATGCTGGCCGGGCTCAGGATCACCGCCGACGGCAAGCCGGTGCCGTGGAAGCGCGACAAGTACAACGTGTTCGCGTTCCATCTCGACGTGCCGGCCGGCGTGACCCGCCTGGAAGTGGCGTTCGAATACATGTCCCCGCGCGACGGCGGTTTCGAGATCACCGACCGCATGATGGACATGGAATGGAGCAAGATGTCGCTGTATCCGGCCGGACATTTCTCGCGCGCGATCACCTTCGCCCCCAGCGTGACGCTGGCACCCGGCTGGCGGATGGGCACGGCGCTGGAGACGGCCTCGCAGTCGGGTGACACCACCACCTTCAAGCCGGTGACGTTCAACAACCTGGTCGATTCGCCGATCTATGCGGGGCAGTATTTCAAGCGGGTCGACCTCAACCCGGGTGGCGCCGCACCGGTGCACCTGGACATCGTCGCCGATGCGCCGAAGTACCTGGAAATGTCGCCCGAGCAGCTCAGGGCGCATCGCGCCCTGGTCACCCAGGCGGTGAGCCTGTTCGGCTCGCATCACTACGACCACTACGACTTCCTGTTCTCGCTGTCCGACGTGCTCGGCGGCAACGGCACCGAGCATCACCAGTCCAGCGAGAACGGCCTGGGCGCCGACTACTTCACCGCCTGGGACAGCAATGCGCCGGAGCGTGACCTGCTGGCGCACGAGTACGCCCATTCGTGGAATGGCAAGTTCCGCCGCCCGGCTGACCTGTGGACGCCGAACTTCAACGTGCCGATGGGCGACTCGCTGCTGTGGGTCTACGAAGGGCAGACCCAATACTGGGGTTACGTGCTCACCGCGCGTTCGGGCATGTGGACGGCGCAGCAGTTCCGCGACGGGCTGGCGATGGTCGCCGCGAACTACGATCGCAACCGCCCCGGCTTCCAGTGGCGCACGCTGGAAGACACCACCAACGACGCCACCGCGGCGCATCGTTCCAGCCTGCCGTATCGCAGCTGGCAGATGAGCGAGGACTACTACAGCGGCGGCCAGATGCTGTGGCTGGCGGTGGATGCGCGGATTCGCTCGCTCACCCGCGACGGCAAGTCGCTGGATGATTTCGCCCATGCGTTCTTCGGCGTCGACAACGGCAGCTACGTGACCCGGCCCTACACCTTCGACGACGTGGTGGCGACCTTGAACGGCGTGGTGAAGGACGACTGGGCGAGCTTCCTACACGCTCGGGTCGACACGCTGAATCCGCTGCTGGCTGGCGGCCTCGAAGCCACCGGCTGGAAGCTGGTCTACACCGACCAGCCCACGGCATTCGAAAAGCAGTACAACTCGCGGCCCGAGCCCGCGCGTCACCTGTACAACTTCGCCTGGTCGATCGGCCTGACCATGAACGACAGGGGCGAGGTCAACGACGTGCGCTGGAACGGCCCGGCGTTCAAGGCCGGCGTCAGCACCGGCGCCACGCTGGAAGCGGTGAACGGCCAGGCCTATTCGAAAGAGGTGCTGAAGGAAGCGATCGCCGCGGCGAAAGGCGGCAAGGCACCGATCCAGCTGCTGCTGAAATACCAGGGCGGCTACCGCACCGTACCGGTGGACTACCACGACGGCCTGCAGTACCCGCACCTGCAGCGCATCGAGGGCACGCCGGATTACCTGAGCCAGATCATCGCGGCGCGGAAGTAGGCCAGGTTCGCGCGGGACGAAGTTCCTGCTTCGTTCCGCGCCAGCCAGTCATCAGTCCGGCATCACATGCCGCTGGTGCCGGCACTCTCGATCGCCTTCACCGCCTTGAGCGTCTCTTCGACGTGCTTGTTGGGGCTGAGGTCGGAGTAGACGTAGGTGATCTTGCCGGACGGCGCGATCACGTACGAGGTGCGGTCGGACCAGCCCGGGCGCATCAGCAAGGTGGCGTCGTATTGTTTGGCGATCTTCGCGCCCGCATCGGCGGCGACCGGGAACTTGCCGCCGCAGTGTTCGGTTTCCTTCGAGAACGCGGCCAGCTGGTCGAGGTTGCCGGCGGTGACACCGATCACCGTGGCGTGCTCGGCCTTGAACTTGTCGATCGCCTCGGAAAACAGATGCGCCTCGACGTTGCAGCCGGAGGTGTGCGGCGCGGGGAAGAAGTACACCACCACCGGGCCTTTCTTCAGTGCATCGGCCAGATCGAAGGTGAACGGCTGGCCGGCCAGGTAGGCGGGTGCGCTGAATTCCGGTGCCTGCGTGCCGGCTTTCAGGGCGGCGAACGCCGGCATCGCGACCGTGGCACCGCCAAGCAGGGCAAGCGTGGCGAATTTCATCATTGGCTTCATGGGGGACTCCGGGGTGGGGGCGGGACGCCAATGTACCTGTATACGCCGGAACGCGGCGAGTGGATGTCCGCTCGGCGGATTCAGCCGTGCTTCGCACCCCGGATGCCGGCGTCGCCGGCGTCCCCGTGGTCGGCATGGACCCGGTTGCGACCGGCGCGTTTGGCGCGGTACAGCGCGGCGTCCGCTTCCATGCACAGGCGCAGCAACTGGTAGCCGGAGTTGTCGGTGGAGGCCAGTCCGACGCTGGCGGAGATGGCCACGGTCGCATCGCCATTGTCCAGTGGCGCCGCGGCAATGGCGATGCGAATCCGGTTGGCGATGGCCACGCCCTGGTCGTACGGACAGTCGTGCAGCAGGATGCCGAACTCCTCGCCGCCCAGTCGGCCAAACAGGTCGCCGGGTCGAAGGTGTTGCTGGCAGATCGCCACGGCGTGCCTCAGCACGGCGTCACCCGTCGCGTGCCCGTGGGTGTCGTTGACCTGCTTGAAGTGGTCGAGGTCGATGGACACCAGGCAGGCGTCACCGGGTTTCCTCTGCAGCGTGGAAAGCAGCCGTTCGGCCTCGCTGATGAAATGCTGGTGATTCAGGATGCCGGTAAGGCTGTCGCGGCGCGCCATCCACTTGAAGCGCAGCTGCGAGCGCTTGAGCCGGAACAGCCAAAGCATGATGAAGGCAAGCGTCAACAGCAGCAGGGCGATGTACAACCGGCCGGTTTCCACCGCCCGGGTGTCGAGTGCCTGCTGCATGCGCAAGGCATCGTTCTGGCGGCCCAGTTCGGCGGTCCGGAGCTGCTCCGCCAATACCCGTTGCTGCACCATCTGGTAAGCCAGCGCGCGGGCGCTGACCTCGTCGAGATAGCCCTTGTCCTGGGCGGCGTAGTGCTCGTAGTAGGCCAGCGCGGTGGCCGCATCGCCGCGCTGCTTCGCCACGCGGTAGAGCACTTCGTAGCCGTCCCGCAGCGTCTCGTTGACCTCGTCAGGGCTGGCCATGGCCACGGCAGCGGCCGCGTAGTCATGGGCGTGGCGGGCATCACCCAGTTTCCAATAGGCCCGACCCAGCATGACGCCGGCCGATTCCATGTGCGGGTGATACTGATTGGCGGTGATGCCCGGAGCGATCCGTTGCAGCAGGGCCAGGGCCTTGCCGGGCTGGCCTTCGTCCAGGTGGAGGTTGGCCAGCACCAGCCACATGGTCTCGGCGAATACCGGCTGTCCGGCAGCGGTGCAGGTATCCGCCGCCTGGGGCAGCAGCGGGCTGGTCGAGGTGAGCTTCTGGCTGTTGAAGAGCGCCGTTACCTGCATCGAGCGCGAGGCGCACAGGCTTTCCCCGGCGGGCGGCGAGTCCTCCATCTGGCGGGCATAGTCCAGCGCCAGTTCGTACTGGCCGGCCGCGCCGAAGACCTGGGAGAGATTGGCCAGGACGATGAAACGCGCCAGTTTGTCCTGGATGTGCGGCAAGTCCAGCACCAGTCGGTGGGCCAGCATGAACGCGGCCTGGTAGCGGCGGTTGATGCTGAAGTCATCCATCAGCCGCGCGGAGGCCTTGGCCACCAGCGCCGGATCGCCGGCGTGGTCGATGATGTCCTGCAACGAGGCATCGGCGGTGGCGTAGTCGCCGTCGTAGGCGGCCTGCCAGGCGTCGAGGTAGCGCAGCTGCCACCGCTCCGCGGCGCCCAGGCTGTCGACCTGCCGGTGGAGTTGCTGCAGCCTCTGCACGAAGCGCGGGTGGTCCTTCGTGCGCAGCGCTTCGACCTGGTCGATGCGCGATATGTCCGGGATGGCCGCATGCACGGGATGGCCGGGCAGGCAGGTCGCCGCAGCGGCCAGCATGGCCAGCCGACGCAGTCCACGGAGTGATTCACGCATGCGATCCGGGCCCGGCCAGATGGCGTTCGCGCGTTCCGCTCAGCACGGTCGCGCCGCCCGGGTTGCGTCGGTCATGTTCATGGGCTGTCCCCCCCTTTGCAGGCAGCCCCGGAATCATAGGCCAGTTGCGCGATGCTGTCCGCCACTACCCGGCGCCGGTCGCTGCCATTCGCGGAGGTTCTAGAATGGCCGGGCTTTCGCCCATCGCGGCACCATCGCGATGCGGTTCCTTCCTCATCTTTCCGTCCGGTGCGGGCGTCGCTCGCCGGGCCATCGGGAGTGTCATGCGTTCGACCATCTGCCTGCGTCTGCTGTGCCTCGTGTCGTGCTGGGCGGTAGCCTGGCCCTTGCCGGCCAGCGAAACGCCCTCGGTCGGCCAGCAGCGCGAAGACGTGCTGTTCTGGAGCCAGGCCGAACACACGGCGCGCTTCTCGCGCATGTACGAAATCTTTCCCGCCGACCGCGTGGATCACGGCGCGCACGTGCATGCCTTGCCGCAGGGCGCCGCACTGACGCCGCAGTGGAACGACGGCTCGACCACACTGACCGGCTACATGACGACGCACCATCTGGCCGGCGTGCTGGTGCTGCAGCATGGCCGCATCCGCCTGCAGCGCCATGCGCCGGGTTTCGATGACAGCACGCGCTGGACCTCGTTCTCGGTGGCCAAGTCGGTCACCTCGACCCTGCTGAGCATCGCCTTGCGCCGGGGCGACATCCGCGGCATGGATGACACGCTGGACACCTACATCCCCCAACTGCGCGACAGCGCCTATGCCAAGGTCACCGTGGAGCAGCTGCTGACGATGACCTCGGGCGTGCGCTGGAACGAGGATTATGCCGACCCGCATTCCGACGTGGCGCAGATGTATCGCGCCGCCTGCGAGAACGGCCAGGCGCACGTGATCTCGTACCTGGCCAAACTGCCGCGCGCGTATCCGGCCGGCACGCACTGGAACTACAACACCGCCGAGACCGACCTGCTCGGCATCCTGGTCCAGCGTGCCACCAAGCAGTCGCTGGCGGCGTATCTGTCGCAGGCGATCTGGAAGCCCTACGGCATGGCCTCCGACGCGTACTGGCTGAAGGACGAATGCGACGGCAGCGACACCGGCGGCAGCGGCTTGTCCGCCACGCTGGCCGACTACGGCCGGATCGGCCAGTTCATGCTCGATGGCGGCAAGATCGGCGGCCAGCCGGTGATCGCCGAGGCATGGATGCATGGCGCCATGCGCAAGCAGCAGGACGTGGACAGTCCCGGCCATGGCTACGGCTACCTGTGGTGGACCGACACCGACGGCAGCTATGCGGCAATCGGCATCTACGGCCAGATGGTCTACGTCGATCCGGCACGCCAGCTGGTCATCGTGCAGGTCGGCGCGTGGCCGCAGGCGACCTCGAAGGAGCTGGTCGCCGCGCGTCGCGACTTCGTCGATGCGGTGAAGCGCGCCGTCGACGGCGGAACCCCGCACTGACGTTTCAGCGTCGGGTGGCCAGCACCCCGTCCAGCGCGAGCTCGGCCCTGAAGCCGGCTTTTTCCAGCCGCTTCTGCACTTCGCGGGGCACGTCGCGGCCGCTGGTCAGCCGGTTCGGGCTGCCGGTGTAATGGAACAGTCGACCGCCACGACGCAGCACGCGCGCCAGCTGGTCGTAGAACGCCTGCGAATACAGCTCGCCGGCGATGCCGAAGCGCGGCGGATCGTGCAGCAGCGCGTCCACCGAGGCGTCGGCGATCTGCGTGATCGCCTGCGATACGTCGGCATGGGTCAGTTGCAGGCGGCCGCCGCTGGCGGGCGATTCCGGATCGGGCGACCACGGGTTCAGCGTGCGCAGCCACAGCACGTCGGCGTTCTTCTCGAACGAGTGGATGCGCGCCACGCCCGCTGCCAGGCAGCACGCCGCGAAATAGCCGAGCCCGCCGCAGGTATCCAGCACCACCTTGCCGCGCGGTTCGACCAGGGCCACCTTGCGGCGGGCGTCGTCGAACGGTGATTCCTTCGACGTCGGCAGCATCTTGATGCCGTCGATCTCGAACGTGGGCGCACCCCATTCGGTGGGCACCAGCTTGATCAGCGAGTTGGCGTAGCGCGCCACCGGGGCGAACTCGTCGCCGTCCCAGTGATAAATCGTGCGGTCCTTCAGCCGTGCCGGATACGGATAACGCAGGCCGCCGCGTTGCCAGGCATCGGGCTCCAGCGCGACCGCCTCGCTGCTGACGCCCAGGTCCAGCGAGCCAGCCCATTCATCGGCGCCGGCGTTGCGTGCCGCCAGCAGGGCTTCGGCAAGCTGGCGCGTGAGCAGGGGGCCGGAATAGTGCGACACGATGGACGATCTCCTTGGGCGAGGACAGCGCGCGGAACGGGGCGAAGGGGCGGCATCGTAACCCGGTGGCGAACACGGCGACCACGCGAACCGCACAGGCCGCGGCCGGCAGCACGCCCGGACTCGCTCACGAAACAGCCGCCTCTCAGCGCGACGAAGCAGCGATCTGCGAGGGACTCACGCCCAGCAGGCGGCGCATGCAGCGGGCCATGTGGCCGGGATGGGCGAAGCCGGCTTCCAGCGCGATGTCGGTCAGGCTGGCGCCGCCTTCGAGCAGCCGCGTTCGCGCGCGCTCCACGCGCCGTTCCATCACGAAGCGATGGGCCGGCATGCCCACCGCCTGGCGGAACAGCGGCTTGAAGTGCGACAGGCTGAAGCCCGCCACGCCGGCCAGCTCGGCGAGCGTGAGGTCCTGGTCGAGATTCGCCTCGATGTACTCGATCACGTGGCGCAGCCGCCACGCCGGCAGCGCGCGGCCCGGGGATGGAACCGGGCTGCGCGATTGCAGGGCGAGCAGACGCGCCGCCAGCGCCGCGGCGAGGCTGTCGGCGAACAGGCGGCCACCCGGATAGGCGTCGTGATCCTCGGCCTGCATCATCCAGCCGATCCGTTCGACCTGGGGATCGCGGATGTGGATCGACGGCGCCAGCCCGGCGTCCTGCGATGCCAGCCCCATCGCGTCGGCGGTATCCCCCAGCAGTGCCGGGGTCAGCCGCAGCAGCAGCGATCGCGCGGGCCGCGTCAGCGTCCAGCGCGTGCTCGAACCGGCGGGGACGACGCAGAACTGGCCATGGATGCGCGTGCCGCGCCGTTCGTGCCGGCCCATGCGGTAACTGACCGGCACCGGGTCGCCCAGATGCAGGCAGAGCACGTGGCGATCGTCCAGCGGCGAATCGAACCGGCCCGACGGCACCGGCGAGGTGAGCACATCGAGCAGCGGCATGCGGTTCGGGCCGCTGCCCGACAGCAGCGGTGTCGGTGGCGCGGGATAGCAGGCGGGGCGATCGCTCATCGGCGCATCCTCGCGACGGCGCGGGGTGGTGCACAAGTGCCGAAAATCATCCTTCCGTGTCCGCCAGCGGCCGTTTGTGCGCGCCCGGTCCGCGGCGAGGCGTCAGCATGTCCCCGGCGCAGCGGCGCATGGCAAGGAGATCGAAATGAAGCGCAGGCAATTCCTGCAGTTGACCGGGGCGGCGTTGGCCGGCGGTGTCGCCGGTGTGTGCATGGCGCGAACGGACATCGTCCGGCGCGCCACGGCTGTGGCGATGCCGCCGACCGACGCGTCGGCGTTCGGCAAGGCGCGGCGTTTCGCCGAACTGCCCTGTGGCCGCATCGCCTACGTCGAGCGTGGCGCGGGCGAGGCGGCGCTGTTCCTGCACGGCGCGCCGTTGAACGGTTTTCAATGGCGCGGCGCGCTCGATCGGCTGTCCGCCCATCGGCGCTGCATCGCGCCGGACTTCATGGGGCTGGGCTATTCGCAGGTTCCCGCGGGGCAGTCGCTGGCGGCCGATGCCCAGGCCGGCATGCTCGCCGCGCTGCTCGATGCGCTGGCGGTCGGCAAGGTCGACATCGTGGCCAGCGACAGCGGCGGCGCGGTGGCCCAGCTGTTCCTGGTTCGTCATCCCGAGCGCTTGCGCAGCCTGCTGCTGACGAACTGCGATGTCGAACCGGACAGTCCGCCGGCCGGGGTGATGCCGGCGATCGGGATGGCGCGCGCGGGCACGCTGGCCGAGGCCACGGCCCGATGGCTCACCGACAAGGCGCTGGCGCGCTCGACGTTCGGCGCGGCCGTCTATCGTGATCCGGCCCGCCTTGCCGACGAGACCATCGAGTATTACGTCACGCCGCTGGTGAGTTCGCCGCTGCGCCGGGCGCAGTACGAGGCGTTCCACATCGCGCTGGCGCCCAATCCGCTGGCCGGCATCGAGGCCGCGCTCAGGCGCAGTGCGGTACCGGTGCGCATCGTCTGGGGCGCCGCCGACCAGGTCTTCGCGCTGGCGGATGCCGAGTATCTGGACCACACCTTCCCGCAGTCGCGCGGCGTGCGCCGCGTGCCGGACGCAAAGCTGTTCTTTCCCGAAGAGTTCCCCGACCTCGTCGCCGAAGAGGCGCGGCGCCTGTGGGGCATCGGCTGATGGAAAGGCTTCCCGCCTGCTGCCCGTCCCGCCCAAGCCGATGGAGTCTGCGTAGCGTGCGATCGATCATCCTGTTGTCCGCCTTGATGTCCGGCCTGTGCCTGGGCCAGCCTGCCGCTGCCGCGCCGTCACCCGATGACACCAGCAGGATCGACCACGTGCTGTTGTGGGGGCGCAGCATCGACCAGGTCAGCGCGGTGATGACCGTCAAGCTGGGTTTCCAGGTCCGGCCAGGGCGCAATCCCGACGGCGTGGCCAATCGCTATGTGCGGATGTCCGATGGAAGCTATGTCGAGCTGGAGGGCATCACCCGGCCGGACGCGCGGATGGACCCGGGCATGCGCGCGGATCAGTTCGCGCTGCGTGGTGGCCCGGGCGCCCGCACCTTCGGCTTGCGTTCGTCGACGCTCGATCGGGAGCGCCTGTCGCTGCGCCAGCGCGGCTTCGCCCCGACGGAGATTTTCTCGGCAGCGCCGAATGATCCCGATGGCGACGGCCCCGCGGCGCCACCGCGCTGGCGGCTGTTCGCGTTCGAGCGCCAGCCGCTCTCGAGCAACCTGTTCTTCATCGACTACGCCGCGGGCAGACCCACGCCGACCCGCGTCGCCGACGCGCGGAGCGCGCGCGTGCATCCCAATGGCGCGCGCGAGCTGTCCGCGATCTGGCTGCTTTCGTCGAACGCCGAGACGGACCAGCGGCAACTGGCCGCGATGGGTTTTGCCGACGCCACGCCGGTGAGCGTGGCCCAGGTGGGCGCGCGCGGGTATTGCGTGCCGATCGATCGCAAGCGCGTTCTGGTGTTGCAGCCGGATGGCGCGGGGATCGCTGCCGATGCGCTGCGCAGCGGTGGCCCGCAAGTGCTCGCGATCAGCGTGGCCGTGGCGGACATCGCGAGCGCAAGGCGGCAGGTCGAACGCGGATACGAAAAGCCGCTGGCCGGCTATCGCGGCTTGCTGGGGCCGTCCTTTCTGGCACCGACGCGGGAGGATCTCGGGCTGCTGGTCGAATTCCACGCAGGCTTCGGCGTCGCCGCAACCTCGCCCTGCGGCGGCTGATGCCGCGGGGGCATGGCCGTCCTGTCGATCCGGCCGCGCTTCGTTCGTCGCCATGCCAGGAGCGCGGTTTGCCGCGCGACCGCAGCCTTCCCACAGGAGATGACGATGCGATTCCTTTCGATGATCCGGATCAACGAGAACAGCGGGCAGCGGCCCAGCGAGCAGCTGATGGCCGACATGGGCAAGCTGATGGCGGAAATGACCGCGGCCGGCAGCCTGCTGGATACGGCAGGCCTGCGGCCCACGGCGGAAGGCGTGCGCGTGCGCCTGTCGCAGGGCCGGCAGACCACCACGGACGGTCCGTTCGCCGAAACCAAGGAAGTGATCGGCGGCTACGCGCTGCTGCAGGCCGATTCGATGGAGCAGGCGCTGGCGCTGACCCGGCGCTTCCTCGACGTGCACGGCAGCGACTGGGAAATCGAGTGCGAGGTGCGCCAGGTCGACGAGGAGTGCGCACCGCAGCGGTGAGCCGGTGCGGCCGCCGGGGACCCGCGGCGGCCAGGGATCGCCGGGCCGGTTCAGGCCCGGCGATCTTGTCGCCCTGATCAGTCCGCCTTGACCAGTTCCACGCGGCGGTTTTTCGCCCGTCCTTCCTCGCTGCGGTTGTCGGCGACCGGGCGTTCCTGGCCGAAGCCGGCGGCGCCGAGTCGCTCGGCTGGCACGCCGGCCTGCACGATGGCGTCCATCACGCTGTTCGCGCGGGCTTCGGACAGCGCCTTGTTGGAGGCGGCGTCGCCCACGTTGTCGGTATGGCCTTCCACCCGGAGCTTCAGCGCGGGCGAAGCCTTCATCATCATCGCGACCTGCTGCATGGTGGCCAGGTCGTCGGGTTTCAGCACCGCCTTGCCGGTGTCGAAGTTCACGTGGAGGGTGATGAAGCCGTTCTTGTCGAGTTCGTCGCGCAGCTGGTTGGCGGTCACCGCCTGCGCCATCGCCGCCACTTCGGTGACCACCAGCAGGTAATCCTGGGTGGGCGCACCGTAGATGTCCGGCACCAGCTTGACCCACACGTCTTTGCCGCCGGTGTGCACCTTCAGCGTGGTCTCGCCGCCATCGCCCTCGCTGGGCAGGCGTTCGTAGACCACCTCGCCACCGATCTGCCTGATCGCGTTCTGGTAGTTGCGGATGATCTGCAGCGGGCTGGCCTGGGTCTCGGGACTGCCGTAGAAGTAGCGCAGGCTGGTGGTGTCGCCTTCCACGGTTTGCGTGGTGGGGTTGTCGCCCTTGCCGACCTTGAACTCGGTGGCGTTATAGGCCTTGCTGTATTCGCTGATGTACGAACCCGGATAGCGGGTGAGCAGGGGGTGATCCTTCGAACCGGCGATATCGTCGCCGGCGAGCGCAAGCAGGGGCAGGGCAAGGCTGAGCGCGAACATGAAGACACGGACGATCCGATTCATGGCGGGCACCGGCAGTGGCAGGTGGCGGCATGATGCGCCCGATCGGCCGGCCAGGGGAAGCCGGGCGAAAGGCGGCATCAGGCCGTGTCGGCGTGCTCCGGTCGGCTGCGCGCGGCCTGGTCCAGGCAGTCGCGCAATTGCCGCAACGCAGGCAGCAACTGATCGGGTTCGCGCAGCGCCTTGCGCGCCGCGCCGATGCTTCGGCGCACCTCGACCGGCGGCGCTGCGCCTTGTTCCAGCAGGGCGATGGCCGGGTCGATGCAGGCGTGCAGGGCATCGATCCAGTCTGCGGGCTTCGCCGCCTCGCCTCGGCGCATGGCCCATCGGCTGGCCCTGAACGCCGGGGCGATCTGTGCGACCTGCGTCCACGCCGCCAGCACGTCGCCTCGCGTCCGCGCCGGCGTGGCCGGATCGAAGGCATCGCCGAGCATGGCCAGTGCATCGGCGATGCGCCGGCGCAGCACGTTGCGCGAACGCACCGGGTAGACCAGCCAGGCGGCGGCCACGCCGATCAACGCGCCGATCACGATCTCCTGCAGGCGCAGCCCCAGGTCATGGCTGGCCGAGCGGCCTTCGAAACCCTGCAGCAAGGCCAGCGCCAGGGTGACGAACAGCGCCCACCAGGCGTAGCCGAGCGGACGCAGCCAGATGCCGAAGAACACCGCGGCGAGGATCAGCGCGACGGTGGCGCCATCGTGGCTGCCCAGGTGCACGCTGAAGCCCAGCGCCAGCATTGTGCCGAACGCGGCGCCGAGCACTCGCAGCACGCTCTTGTACGCCACATCCAGCCGTCCGCGGTTGCCGCTGTTGACGATGAAGGCGGTCAGCACGATCCACGCCCAGCGCTGCGCGAAGAAGGTGTAGCCGACGACGAACGACAGCGCCAGCGCCACGGCCATCTGGATGGCCATGCGCGTGCTCGCGATCGGCCGCAGCGAGCTCTCGTGCGCGGGCGCAACGGCGATTCCGGTGGTGGTCGCTGCCTGCGCGGGCGGCAGCACGCGCAGCCGCCGCGCCAGCGCGTGGAAGGCCGCCACCCAGACCAGCGCCAGCAGCGCCACGACGATCGGCACCAGTGCCGCCATCAGCGGTCCCAGTCGCTGGCTCGGTACATGCGGCGTGGTCAGGATCACCACGAACGGCAGCGCGATCAGCGAGCCGGCGCGGCGCGTCATCGGGCCAAACCGGCGCAGCCAGATCGACACGAACATGCCGGCCACGAAGACGAGGGCGCCCAGCCACGGCGCATGCAGCAGCAACATGCCCACCGCAGTCGCCAGCAGGCCGACGATCGGCAGTGCCACCGCCGCTTCCAGTCGGCCGCGCAGGTCGCGATCCAGATGGCTGCGCGCGAACGACAGGCACAACACCACGGCCAGCACCGCGGGGCCGGGCTCGGCATCGATCGCCATGGCGCAGCCCAGGGTGGCCAGCATCGCCAGCATGGTCACGACCGCCTCCCTTCCGGCACGACCGAGCGCGGAGGTGGTGGCGTCGAAGGCGTTGCGGGCCGTGGTCGGCGTGTAGTCGGTGGGCGTCATCGAGGCATAGAGTAGTCGAGCCGGCGGGCGACGCGGGAGAGAGTCGATGCACGTTGTGGCGGTGATCGTGGTGCTGCTGACCGTGCTGCTGCTGGGGCGGTCGATCGAACAGAAGATGTTCCGCGGCGATGCGCAGCGTCAGGACCGGTTCCGGCGCCGGCTGCAGGCATGGAGCGGGTGGGCGGCAGCGATCGCCGCCGTGCTGGCCGTCATCGCCGTGGTCTGCATGCGCGCGTTGAGCGCGACGCCCTGATTGTCGCGGCGGCGGCGTGGCTCAGTGCGTGGGCAAGGTGTAGCTGAAGTCGTAGTCGTGCCGACCGTCGACGATGGTGATCGTCATGGCGCCGTCGAGGCCCGCCAGTTCGCCGGTGCCGGAGCCGGGCACCACCACCACGGTCCATTCCCGCGGCGTGCCAGCGACCATCAGGGCGCGGTGCACCAGCGCGAAACTGCCGCTGCGGCCGTGCAGCTTGCCGCTGACTGTCTCCAGCGCCACGTAGGCGCCGGACGTGCTGCCGTCGCCGGCGGCCAGCATCTCGCCCTGGCTGGTGGCGTCCAGATCGCCGTGGAACTGCTTGTCCAGCGACAGTCGCGCCAGGCCCGAAGCTTTGGCCTGGGGATTGTCGGGCGTCTGCGGGGAAACCTTGACGTCGAAATGGCCGGTGGCGTGCATGGTGGTGGACTCCGTGGGGGCTTGTGCAAGCGCTGCCGCAGGCAGCGAAACGGCGATGACGAGCAGGAGCCGTGGGATGGCTTTCATGGGAGACTCCCGCGTGATGTCATGCCGACAATGAAAACACGGTTGGGGACGCGATGATTGTAAAAACGCGACAGGCGCGTGCCACCCCTTGCGGACGACGCGGATGAACGGTGGCGTCGGCAAGGCCCGTGGCGTGTTGCGTCCGGCGCCAGGCGCGCCGTCGACGGGCCTGTTCCACCACGCCCGCATCGCGCCACCGCCGGCGCTGGCCGGCGTGGTGCAGCATTACTGGATCGTGCGCTGGGATCTGCAGGGCGGCCCGCCGCAGCTGCGCGAAACGCTGCCGCACCCGAACGTGCACCTGGCATGCGACGCTGCCGGCAACCGCATCCATGGCATCCACACCGGCCGCTTCAGCACCGTGCTGGAAGGCTGCGGCGGCGTGTTCGGGGTGAAGTTCCGCCCCGGCGGTTTCCACGGCTTCCTGCGGCAACCGGTATCCGTGCTGCGCAATCGCTCCATCGCGCCGGAACAGGTGTTCGGCACCGTCGCCGCCGAACTGGCCACGATCATCCAGGCATCGCCGGACGACGAACACATGGTGTCGCTGGCCAGCGACTTCCTGGTCACCCGTCTGCCGCCACCCGATGCGCAGGCGCTGCGCGTGGGCGAGATGGTGGACGCCATCGCCATCGACCGCAGCCTGCGCACCCTCGACGACCTGGCGACCCGCTGGAGCATCACGCCGCGCACCCTGCAACGCCTGTTCAACCAGTACGTGGGCATCGGCCCGAAGTGGGTGATCAACCGCTACCGCATGCACGAAGCACTCGAACGCGTCGACGCGGGCAAGCCGATGGACTGGACGCAACTGGCGCTGGACTTGGGCTACTTCGACCAGGCCCACTTCATCCGCGACTTCAAGGCGCTGGTGGGGTGTTCGCCGGTGGGGTATGCGCGGCGGGTGCAAGCGGGCTGAGGTCGCGTCGGCGCGATGTCAAGGTGTGGTCCTGATTCGACGACGTCGTCGCGCCGCTTGTATCCGGCAACCCTTGTTGGATCGAAGCATGGGGCCGCTTGACCAGGCAATGTTGAAGGCTGACCATCCGATGGCACATGCCCTCATGCGTGGCCTACCAGGCGCCAGCCTTCAATGACAGACATTCTTGGCTTCCCGCCTCATATGGCCGCGATGATCGTTGCGGTCGGGCTCACTTACTTCCTCATGTCGTGGGCGACGGTCTGGTGGCCCGCCATGGTTGCGTACCGGGGCGGTCGCCTGATGCCGCGTCGCTTCCTGTTCGTGGTCGTCGTTGCCTGCTTGTCGTACGGCATTTTTTCTTTCCTGCTGTTTGCTCTTTTCTTCCTGGCCGAGATGTATGCCATGTTCGTGGCACCCCAACTGGATCGACTCGGCCATCCGGCTGGGAGGCCGGTGCTCGCCGTGATTCGCTTCCTGGAACATTACTGGTGGCTTGTGTTGCCGCCTCTTCTGTTCGCCGCCACCTTTTTCATCACCCGCAAGCTGTCCAGTCGGTGGGAGAAAATTTGCGTGGCGCTCGAGGGCTGACATTTTCCTGGGAGATTCTGGATGGCCTTGGGTGCATGGGTTTCTACAACCTCGTCAGAGCGCACGATGAAACTCTTCCTACGCCCCACATTGGGCATCGCGCTTCTCTTGCTCGTCAGCAGCTGCGTCAAGCCACGCCCTGACCAGATCTATCGCGGCACGTACTTCTACAATTTCGAGTCTTCCTCGTTTACGCCCGAAGGCACAAACGAGAACTGGTGCCTGAGCGGGGATCTCCGCAAGGCGGAGTTGCCGGCCAGGGGCCCCGGCGGTCCCTGGGGTTCGGCTTACGTGGTGGTTCGTGGCGAACTCGGCCCCCCGGGTCACTACTGCAACATGGGTGCCTCGAAGTACGTGCTCACGGTCCACGATGTCATTGAGGTCAGGGACAAGGTCGCCAGGGACTTGTAACGTGCGCCCGCGCACCTTGTGACGAAAGCACACCGCATGGCCGCCGCGCCCGCTTTTCTGTATGTTGGCGGCTTCCCAACGCCAAGGCGCGCCGCATGACCGCATCGCTGGAACACCCGGACCATCTTCGGCGCAGCCTTTCCAACCGGCACCTGCAGCTGATCGCCATCGGCGGCGCGATCGGCACCGGTCTGTTCATGGGCTCGGGCAAGACGATCAGCCTGGCCGGGCCGTCGATCCTGCTGGTCTACCTGATCATCGGCGTGATGCTGTTCTTCGTGATGCGGGCGATGGGCGAGCTGCTGCTGTCCAACCTGGAGTACAAGTCGTTCATCGACTTCTCCACCGACCTGCTGGGGCCGTGGGCCGGTTTCTTCTGCGGCTGGACGTACTGGTTCTGCTGGATCATCACCGCGATCGCCGACGTGATCGCGATCGCCGCCTATACGCAGTTCTGGTTTCCCGACCTGGCGCCGTGGATTCCCGCGGTGCTGTGCGTGTTGCTGCTGCTGAGCCTGAACCTGGTCACGGTGAAGCTGTTCGGCGAGATGGAATTCTGGTTTGCGCTGATCAAGATCATCGCGATCTGCGCGCTGATCGCCGCCGGCTTCGCCCTGGTGGCCTGGGGCTTCACCTCACCGACAGGACACCAGGCGTCGGTGGCGAACCTGTGGAATGACGGCGGCTTCTTCCCGAAGGGGCTCAGCGGCTTCTTCGCCGGTTTCCAGATCGCCGTGTTCGCCTTCGTCGGCATCGAGCTGGTCGGCACCACGGCGGCCGAGACGGCCGACCCGCAGCGCAACCTGCCCAAGGCGATCAACTCGATCCCGGTGCGCATCATCATCTTCTACGTGCTGGCCCTGGTGGCGATCATGATGGTCACGCCGTGGCGCATGGTGGAGCCGGGCAAGAGCCCGTTCGTGGAACTGTTCGTGCTGGCCGGCATTCCGGCCGCGGCCACCCTGATCAACTTCGTGGTGCTGACCTCGGCCACGTCCTCGGCCAACAGCGGCATCTTCTCGACCAGTCGCATGCTGTACGGCCTGGCCGAGGAGCAGCACGCGCCGAAGACGTTCGCGCGGCTGTCGCGCGCCGCGGTGCCGTCGCTGGGCCTGCTGTTCTCCTGCGTGTGCCTGCTGCTGGGCGCGGCGCTGATCTACCTGATCCCCGACCTGATCACCGCGTTCACCCTGATCACCACCTTGTCCGCGGTGCTGTTCATGTTCGTGTGGTCGCTGATCCTGTTTGCCTACATCGCGTACCGGCGCAAGCGCCCGCAGTTGCATGAAGCGTCGACCTACAAGATGCCCGGTGGCGTGTTCATGTGCTGGGCCTGCCTGGCGTTCTTCGTGTTCGTGCTGGTGCTGCTGAGCCTGCAGCCGGATACCCGCGAGGCGCTGATCGCCAGCCCGGTGTGGTTCGTGCTGCTGGGCATCGGCTACCTGTGGAAGGGGCGCAAGGCGCGCGGCGCCTGAGTCCGGTCCCGGCATGAAGCGGCGTTCCACGCGGGGAGTCCTGTTGTTGCTGCTGGGCCTGGTCGTCGCGGGCCAGGTCACCGCGGCGGACGTCGCGATGCCGGCGCATGCCTCGTTCAACATCGATTCGACGGTGCTGCACGAGGCGCGGCACATCAACGTGTACACGCCGCCGACTTACGCCACGGCGAAGGACGCCCGTTACCCGGTGTTGTACATGCCCGACGGCGGCCTGCAGGAAGACTTCCCGCATGTGGCCGCCGACGTCGACGCGGCGATCCGGGCCGGCGCGATGCGGCCGATGATCGTGGTCGGCATCGAGAACACCGAACGCCGGCGCGACATGACCGGCCCGACCACGCTGGCCAGCGACCGCGAGATCGCGCCGCGCGTGGGCGGATCGGCCGCGTTTCGCGCCTTCATGGCGGACGAGCTGATGCCCGAAGTGCAGCGTCGCTATCGCACGGACGGCCATCGCGCGATCGTGGGCGAATCGCTGGCCGGCCTGTTCGTGGTCGAGACGTTCTTCGCCCAGCCGAAGCTGTTCGACACCTGGATCGCACTCAGCCCCAGCCTGTGGTGGAACGACATGGCGCTGGCCCGCGGTGCCGCGGCGCGACTGCAGGCGCAGCCATCACTGGCCTCGACCCTGTACGTGGCCAGCACCGGCGACGATGGCCTGGACGAGAGCGGCGGCGGCCTGCTGCGGGACGCCCTGCGCAAGCACGCGCCGCGCGGACTGCGCTGGTACTACCAGCCGTGGCCGGAACTGAAACACGCCACCATCTATCGCGGCGCATCACCCGCGATATTCCGCCAGCTGTTCGCGCCGAAGTAGCGGTTCTCACTCCGCAGGGCTGACCTGCAGGAGCGCACCCTGTGCGCGATGCTCTGGCGAGTCTGGACGCACGCCGAAAAGCCTCGCGCACAGAGTGCTTCTGCGGGCGGGGTGATGGCTCAGTCGCGGTCGGGGGCGCCGAGCGGGAAGTACGAGCGATAGGGTCGCGCCTCGTCCACCGCGCGGGCGAACGAGGGACGCGCCAGCAGGCGCTGCCGATACGCGACGAGACGGGCGAAGGCGGCGGGGATCGGGTGCGCCCAGTCGGCGTAGAACAGGGCGGGCGCCGCGGCGCAGTCGGCGAGGCTGAAGTCGCCGCCAGTGGCCCAGTGCCTGTCGGCGAGCTTGTGGTCGAGCCAGGCATAGGCGGTGTCGAGCAAGCGGCGGGCTTCCTCCACGCCGCGGACATCGCGTTCGGTGGCGGGGCGCAACTGGTCGAACACCATCTTCTGCAGCGGCGTATGCACGTAGTTGTCGAAGAAGCGGTCGAGAAAACGGGCTTCCAGCGCGGCCTCGGCATCGTCGGGAATCAGCCGCTGCGGACCGGGATGCTGCTGGCCCAGGTACTCGATGATGATGCTGGATTCGATCACGTTGCGTTCGCCGTCGCGCAGCAACGGCATGCGCCGCAGCGGCCACCAGGCGGTGAATTCGCGGTCGGTTTCGGCATCGTCCGGGGTGAGCAGGCGCAACTCGAAGGCGATGTCATTCTCGTACAGCGCGATCAGCACCTTCTGGCAGTAGGACGAGAACGGGTGGGCGTAAAGCTTGACAGTCATGGTTGAAGACCTGGGTGGCGAGGTATGCGGAGGCGACGAACGAAGGTGGGCGGAATCGACAGGCCATGCCCGACGCTCCCGGATTGCCCCGGCAAAGGTCGCGCTGCGTCAGCGGCTGCGAGGCGTGCCGGATTCGCGCGGGCAGCGGCGGCGCCGCGGGTGCAACGGATCGCCGTCTGTCTCGACCGGGCTTGACCGCGATCAAGGCAAGGCCGCGGCGGGGCGACCACGATCGACACCGGCGACACCGGCCAGATGTCGGTGCAGCGAGGAACTTCGATGGAATTTCATATTGCGCTGGTCGACGCATCCCCCGAGCCCGCCGTGGTTCAGGACGCGCTGTTCGACGTCGATCCCACGGCCGTGGTCGACCTGGACATGAGCGGACTGGTGATGCGCATATCGTCCTCGGCCACGGTCACCGACCTGGTCGAGGTGCTGGGGCAGGTCGGCTGGACGGTGGCGCCGGCACAGGTCGCGCAACAGCCGACGATCTGCTGCGGCGGCTGCAGCGGCTGAACCGCATCGACACACGTCTCTTGTTGAACGCGCGCCATTCGCTCGCGCGCGTCGGCGCGCGGGCCTTTCCTCCGGAGTACCTGCCATGTCCTGCGATATCGTGATCATCGGCGCCGGCCCCGCCGGCTTGTGTTTCGCCCGCGCTCTGAAAGGCAGCGGCCTGCGCATCGCGCTGGTGGAGCGCCAGCCAGAAGCCGGCCTGATCGCGCCACCGGACGACGGTCGCGAGATCGCGATCACCCATCACTCGCAACGCCTGCTGCGCGAACTGGGCCTGTGGACGCGCCTGCGCGAGGAGGAGATCGGCACGCTGCGCGACGCGATGGTGCTCGACGGCGACGACCGCGAGGGGCTGATGTTCCGCCACGACGAAGCGGGCAAGCCGCAGCTGGGCTGGCTGCTGTCCAACCACGCGATCCGTCGCGCCGCGTACGCCGGGGTGATGGAGTTGCCGGAAGTGGAACGGATCACCGGCGTGCAGGTGAGCGCGGTGCGCACCGGTCGCGACGGCGCCGAGGTCGAGCTGGCCGATGGCCAGACACTGCACGCGCAGCTGGCGGTGGCGGCGGACAGCCGCTTCTCCGACACGCGCCGGGCCATGGGCATCGGCGCCGACATGCATGATTTCGGCAAGACCATGCTGGTGCTGCGCATGCACCACGAGGCGCCGCACGAGCAGGTGGCGTGGGAATGGTTCGGCCATGGCCAGACCCTGGCCCTGCTGCCGCTGCACGATCCGCACACCTCGTCGGTAGTGCTGACCCTGTCGCCGCCGGCGATGCGTGAGATGCTGGCGCTGGACGACACGGCGCTGGAACAGGCCATGGCCGAACGCTTCGAGCAGCGCCTGGGCGCGATGCGCGTGGCCGGCCCGCGCTGCGCCTATCCGCTGGTCGGGGTGTACGCGCAGCGCTTCGTGGCCGAGCGCTTCGCGCTGATCGGCGATGCCGCGGTGGGCATGCATCCGGTCACCGCGCACGGCTTCAATTTCGGCCTGCTGGGGCAGGACACACTGGCGCGTGAAATGCGCGCCGCGATGGCCGCGGGCCGGCCGTTCTGGGAGGCATCGGTGCTGCAGCGCTATGAGCGCCGGCATCGCCTGGCGACCCGGCCGCTGTACCTGGCCACCCGAATGTTGGCCGGCCTGTACACCGACGACCGCCGCCCGGCGCGGGTGTTGCGCAAGCTGGCATTGGGCGCGGGCGCCCGACTGGGGCCATTCAAGCGCCTCGTGATGTCGGGGCTCACCGCCGAGTCGGCCGGCGTCCCCGCCCTGTTGCGCCGGCGCTCGACCTGAGAGGTTGTGATTTTTCAACTTCGAAGCGATGGAAGAAAACCACGGAAACGGTTTTCCTCACGGGCCATGGCCGGAGCCGGCCTGCTCAGGCCGGGTGGCTGGCCA
The DNA here is from genome assembly GCF_040208325.1 of Rhodanobacter sp. IGA1.0. Taxonomy (NCBI): domain Bacteria; kingdom Pseudomonadati; phylum Pseudomonadota; class Gammaproteobacteria; order Lysobacterales; family Rhodanobacteraceae; genus Rhodanobacter; species Rhodanobacter sp. IGA1.0. The sequence continues at coordinate 2,274,579 of NZ_CP157948.1, read as the reverse complement.
GGCTGCTGGCGATGCGCACTTCGCCGGTCAGCACCTTGTGGATCGGGCAGGCATTGGCGATCTGCAGCAGGCGTTCGCGCTGCTCGCCGGAGAGGTCGCCCTGCAAGGTGATCACCCGGGTGATGTCGTTGCCGCTGGCCGGCGTGCCCTCGGGGTTGAACTGCAGGTCCACGCCGACCCGGTGCAACGGCCATTGCTTGCGCGCGGCATACATCTGCAGGGTGATCGCGGTGCAGGCGCCCAGCGCCGACAGCAGCAGGCGGTGCGGCGCCGGCCCGGCATTGGCGCCGCCATCCTCGACCGGTTCGTCGGCCAGCCAGGCGTTGCCCTGGTCATCGGTGAAGCTGACCGTGTACGGCGTTTGTCCGGTGACGGCGTGGACGGAATAGATAGTCATCGGCATGGTTCCTGCGGCAGGGAAGACAAGGTTGGCGGGCGAGCTCAGAGCCTGTGAAGAAAACCACTTCCTGTGGTTTTCTTCTATCGCACGTCTGGTACGTGCCCGGACGTACTCACGCGAATCAGTCACTTCCGTGACCGATCCGCGCCCGGCCATCCATGGCCGGGCTTCGAGGTTGAAAAAATCACAACCTCTCAGATCACGTCCCACATGTAGCCATCGTTGGCCAGCACGGCGCCGGCCAGTTGCTCCACGGCAGCGTCCTCGTTGCGCTCCAGCTCGCGCACGTTGCGCGCCATCCGCCGGCGCGCCTGCCTGGCGAACATCTCGGCGATGCTGACTGCCTGCGCCGCGGCGGGGTGCGATTTCTTTTCCAGGCTGTCGGCACGCGACAGCACGCACAGGCCCACGAACAGGTCGATCGCGATGTCGGCCAGGCGTTTCTGCGCGTGCTGCATGTCGGTGGCCTTCTTGCCGTAGCGACGCAGCAGCTGGTCGGAGGATTTCGACAACTCGACCGTGTACTTCTCGTAGGTGGCCGCCACCTTGCGCAGCCGCGGCGACAGTTCGTGGGCGATGCGGTCGATGCCGTAGCCGGTAGCCTCGCGCATGCGCCGGCCGGTATAGCTGCCGAGCACGCCGAAGCCCTTGATCGGTTCGTTGAAGATCTCGCCCACGGCGGATTTGAGCTCGCTCAGCCCGGTGCCCACGTCCTTCAGCCCGGACAGTGCGATGTACAGGTGCAGGATCTCGTTGGTGCCTTCGAAGATCGACAGGATGCGCGTGTCGCGGGTGACCTGCTCGTACGGGAACTCGCGCATGAAGCCGTTGCCGGCGGCGATCTGCAGTGCCTCGTACGAAGCGCGCTGCACCGCCTCGCTGGCGAACACCTTGCTCATCGCCGCCTCGACCGAATAGTCGCTGCCGCCGGCGTCGATCAGGTGCGCCACCATCCACACCGCGCTCTCGGCGGCGAAGCAGTCCATCGTCATCTGGGCGATCTTCTCGCGCACCAGACCGTACTCGGCGATCGACTGGCCGAACTGCTTGCGCTCCTTCGCCTGGGCGCAGGCCAGGCGGATCAGCGTACGCATGCCACCCACCGCACCGCCGCCCAGGCCGGTGCGGCCACTGTTCAAGATGCTCATCGCCACCTTGAAGCCCTTGCCGACCGGGCCCAGCACGTTCTGCGCCGGCACCTGCACGTCGGCGAACGCCACCGTGGTGGTGCTCGATGCGCGGATGCCCATCTTGTCCTCGTGCGGGCCGTGGCTGACGCCGGGCCATGCCGCTTCCACCATGAAGGCGGTGATCTTGCCCTCGGGCGTGTCGGTGCGGGCGAACACGGTATAGAAGTCCGCGATGCCGCCGTTGGTGATCCAGATCTTCTCGCCCGAAAGCGTCCAGCTGCCGTCGTCGTTGCGCGTCGCCCTGGTGCGGATCGAGGCGGCATCGGAGCCGGCGCCGGATTCGGTGAGGCAGAACGCGGCGATCATCTCGCCGGTGGCGAGCTTCGGCAGGTAGCGCTGCTTCTGCTCGTCGCTGCCGAACAGCAGCAGGCCCTTCATGCCGATCGAACTGTGCGCGCCGATGGTCAGCGAGACCGAGCTGTCGTGGCTGGAGGTCTGGCCCAGCACGCGGGCATAGGCGCCATTGGAAAGCTGCAGTCCGCCGAACTCCTCGGGAATGATCAGGCCGAACAGGCCCATCTCGCGCAGCGCCTGGATGAATTCGGCCGGCTGCTCGGCGTCGCGGTCGTACTGTTTCAGCTCGGCGGTCTTGTCGGCGAGGAACTGGTCGATCGCGTCGGTCATCGCGCCCAGCATTTCCCGGTCGCGGGCGCGGATTTCCGGATAGGGGAACAGGTTCTCTTCGAGGATGTTGCCCAGGAACAGCTGTTTGGCGACGCTGTGCTCGCTGCGCAGGGTGGAGGTGGCAGGCAGGGGCGTGTTCACGGCGTTCTCCGGGCTGGGGCTGAAGCGGCATTCTGGCACCTGCAGCGCGCCGGGCGATGGCGCCAATCGCCGCAGGCCGATCACGCAAGCCGGCGGGTTATGCTGGCCGTGCATCTGAACAGGGGAAGTCCATGCATCGTTTCGTCATCTTCGCCGCGCTGGTCGCGGCTTCCATGCTGGCCGGCTGCGCGCCGCACGCCGCGGTCAAGCCGGCCAGCACCATCACCTTGAACGTCGATGCCGCGGGTAAGCCGGGGGCCGATGCGGACATGAAGAAAGTCCTGGGCGCCCTGGAGATGATCCAGGCTGGCCGCATCCAGCTGGCCATCGATGGCCCCCTGAACGAGGTGATCGACAAGTACGAGGCGCTCTACAAGGGCAGGGCGGGCATGGTGTTCTGCGCCCGCGGCGTGGGCGATGCGCTGATCTACGCCACACTCGGCAGCAAGACGGTCAATGGCAAGGCGGATGTACCCGTAGAGGTGATCGGTTCGGCCTGGGCGCTGGCCTACTGGGCGCGTGGCTACGCGTACAGTGAAATGGCCCGCTACGCGGATGCGCGGGCCGAGCTGGAAAAGGCGCTGGCCCTGTCGCCGATGGACAGCCAGTACAAGAACGAGCTGGCGTTCACCTATCAGCGCAGCGGGGACTGGAACCGGATGCTGGCCCTGTATCAGGAGGCCGAGGGGACTGCGGAGATCAGCGGCACGACCCCGGAAGCGACCACCGAGCTGAAGTGCGTGGCGCTGCGTGGCCAGGGTTATGCCCTGGTCGAGCTGCACCGCCTCGACGAGGCGACCAAGGCCTACCAGGGCTGCTTGAAACTGGTCCCCGGCGAACCCAAGTCATTGGGGGAACTAGGATATATCCAGGATTTGCGGGCAAAGGCGCACTGAGCTGCCGGCGCCCGCCGTTCACTCTCGCGGAGGCAAACCATGGCAACCGGTTGGGCCGGCGACGGCGCCGTGCAGGATCAGATCGACGCCACCGTCAGCGACGCGGTGCAGCGGGCGCGCCAGCAGTTGCGGCAAGGCCCGGGACTGAGTCATTGCGAGGAGTGCGAGGCGCCGATTCCCGAAGCGCGGCGCCAGGCCGTCCCCGGCGTACGCCTGTGCGTGAGCTGCCAGCAGGCGCAGGACGCCGAGCAGCGCAGCAGCGGCCCGTACAACCGCCGGGGCAGCAAGGACAGCCAGCTGCGCTAGGTGTCCCGGCACGCTTCCGGCTGGCATCCGTCGCGACGGACACCGCTTGTGCGGGCGCCCCGCTGGGGGCAAGCTCTGCAGGTCGCCGGACTGACGATGCGTTGACCTATCGACGCCGCCAATTTGGGTAAGCTTGGCGGCATCGATCGAAGCGCTGCCGGCGCGACCAGGGGGACACCATCATTTCCAATCCGTCGAATCCTTCCGGACTTGCGGCTGGCATCAACTATTTCTTTGCGTTGCTGCCGGACGAGTGCGCGCGAACCGCGATGGCGGGCGTGGGCGAGCGTTTTCGCAAGACCCACCGCATCGGCGGCACGCCGGTGGGCGTCGACGGCCTGCACCTGACCCTGTGCCCGATGGGCAAGCCCGAGCGACTGCAGCAGCCGCTGGAGCAGGCCCTGCTTGCCGCCGGCAATGAAGTGAAGGAACACGCTTTCCTGGCCACCCTCGATGCGGCGATGCGGTTCACCGCCCGCGATGGCCAGTTTCCGTTCGTGCTTTGCGCGGACAGCGCCACCGCCGAGGCGGCGCTGGGTTTGCGCAAGGCGATTGCGGCGGGGCAGGCCCGTGCGGGGTTGCAGGTCAGCGGGGTGTCCAGCTTCCTGCCCCACGTCAGCCTGCTGCACGGCACCGCCATCGATGCGATCGAGGAATCGGTGGTGCCGATCCAGTGGCGCGCCTGCGAGTTCGTGCTGATCCGCAGCTTCTTCGGCGAATCACGCTTCGAGGTGGTGGGCCGCTGGCCGCTGGCCGAGGCGTCGGGACCGCCTTCGGTCGATCTGCTCGACGAGCTGGCCAACATGCCGGACCTGCCCGAGCTGCCCGACATCTACTGATCGCGCCGCGCCGCCCAGATGGTGGGCTCGACACTCGTTGCCGGCGCCACCTGCTGGCGCCGTTCGTGCGCCAGGCGATGCTCGCGCCAGGCGATGTACAGACTCGCCGCGATGATGATGGCGGCGCCCGCGGCGGTATGGCGATCCAACGGCTCGCCGAAGATCCACCAGGCCAGCAGCGCCACGATCAGAAGTTGCAGGTAACTGAACGGGGCCAGCAGCGAGGCGTCGGCCAGGCGCAGCGCACGCGTCCAGCAGAAGTGGCCGCCGGTGCCCAGCGCGCCGGACAGCACCAGCCATGGCCAGGTCCCGGCGTGTGGCCATTGCCACACCGACAGTGCGGCGGGCAGTGACAGCGGAATCCAGAGGAGGGTGGTCAGCAACACGATGCGGTCGGCCGGTTCACTGCCGGTCAGCGACTTGATGCTGATCGTCACCGCCCCGGTCAGCGCGGCTGCCAGCAGGGCGACCAGGCTGCCGCCGGTGAACGCATCGCTGCCCGGCCGCACGATCACCAGCACGCCGATGAAACCGGCAACCACCGCGCTCCAGCGCCGCATGCGCACCACTTCGCCCAGAAAGAGCACGGCGCCGATCGTGACGAACAGCGGCGACGAATAGGACAGCGCCACCGCCTCGGCCAGCGGCAGGTTCACGATCGCCCAGAACCCGGCCAGCATCCCGCCCATGCCCAGCACGCAGCGCACGATGTAGAAACCCAGTCGTGGGGTGCGCAGCAATTGCCAGCCGTGGCCGTGCAGCAGGGGCAGCGCGAACAGGGCGCCGAAGCCGCTGCGGAAGAAGGTGATCTGGAACGGATGCAGCTGGGCCGAGGCCAGCCGGATGCAGACCGCCATCAGCGCAAACAGGCTGGCGCTGCCCAGCATCAGCATCACGGCGCGCAATGGCAGCGGCGCGACGGGGTGCGACGGGGTGGGTGTCGTTTCCAGGAGCTTGCTGCAGGAAGCGAAGAGTGGCGCGCATGGTACTGCAAGTTTCGTCCCGCCTTCGCTCCGCGGTCGCCGTTTGAGGCGCATTTCCGGACGATCGCCAGTCATGGCGTGAACCGGGGCGCGATCGACCCTGCATCGACCTGGGCATCGCCCGCCCGCCGCGTGATCGCCGTGAAGGATGCAATGGCCACGCGGCCGCGGCGCCAGGCGTCCCGGCGGCGTCCCATGATTCTTCAGTGCTTGGTAGACAACGTTGTCAATCCACCTGAAGTTTCGTCACCTGGTCGCGACATGAGGCCGGCCACCGGCCGGGCGTGGACTGGATTCGAGCGCTTTGACACAGCCGGCGGGTCCCCGTCACAGTTTGGAAAAAGTCTGATAGACAACGTTGTCATCCGGGTCTATGACGGGACAGCACGTCCATAAGAAGCGGTAGCGAGCAAGGAGGCAGCAGGACATCGGGTTCCCCACCCGTGGCTGACCGGAGCGTCGCCAGGCCTGTCCTGACAACCCACCCGTAGCGATGTAGTCCCGACAGGAGACATCTCATGTTTGCGAAACGATCGGCTGTGTGGTCCGGCTTGGCTTTGAGTGCATTGGGCAGTGCCATGGGCACCTGCTTTTCGGTGGCCCTGCTGGCGGCAGTGCCGCTGCAGGCGGTACACGCGCAATCCGCGCCCGCCTGTGCGGCGGCGTGGAATGCGGCGACCGCCTACGGCGGCGGCAGCGTGGTCAGCGAGAACGGCAACAATTACCTGGCCAACTGGTGGACCCAGGGCAACGACCCGGCGACCAGCAGCGGGCCCGGCGGTTCGGGTCAGCCATGGACATCGCAGGGCTCTTGCGGCGGCAGCACTCCGCCGACCGACCCGCCGCCCACCGACCCGCCCGGGTCGGGCGGTTGCGACGCGGCATGGAGTGCGGCGACGGCCTATGGCGGCGGCAGCCTGGCCAGCGAGAACGGGGTGAACTACAAGGCCAACTGGTGGACCCAGGGCGATGATCCGGCCACGCACAGCGGACCGACGGGTACCGGACAGCCGTGGACGGCCCAGGGCAGTTGCGATGGCTCCACGGACCCGGGCGATCCCGGCGATCCGGGGGACCCTGGCGATCCGGGTACGCCGAACCCGCCCGCCGAAGGCTTCCTGTTCAGTCCGTACAAGGACGTCACCATCAACCTCAACTGGAATACCAACGTGATGCGCACCGCGGTCACCGGCACGGCGATTCCGCTGGTGGGCAGCGGCAGCCTGGTGTCCACCGCGTTGCCGAATCTGGGCGCGGTCACGCTCGCTTTCGCGTCGGGCGAATGCGGCAGCGAAAGCTGGGGCGGCATCCCGGCGGCGAGTTTCGCCAGCGCGAACATCCAGCCGCTGGTCGACGCGGGGATCAGTTATGTGGTTTCCACCGGTGGCCAGGCCGGCAGCTTCACCTGTGGTTCGGCGGCGGGCATGGCGCAGTTCCTTTCGCGCTACGCCTCGCCGTACATGGTCGGCGTGGACTTCGACATCGAAGGTGCCCAGTCACAGGCGCAGATCAACAACCTGATCGCCAACGCCGCGTACGCGCACACCTTGTATCCGAACCTGCGCTTCTCCTTCACCCTGGCCACGCTGGCGGCGTCCGATGGCAGTCATGGCGGATTGAATGGCGTGGGCGACATGGTGGTGCGTGCGGTGAAGGCGGCCAACCTGCCGAACTACACGATCAACCTGATGGTGATGGACTTCGGTTCGGCCAGTCCCGGCGTGTGCGTGGTGTCGAACGGGCAGTGCGACATGGGCCAGTCGGCGATCCAGGCGGCGACGAACCTGCAGTACACCTACGGCATTCCCGCCAGCCGCATCGAGCTGACCCCGATGATCGGCGTGAATGACGTCAGCAGCGAAGTGTTCCGGGTTTCCGACGTCGACACCGTGGTCAATTACGCGGTGAACCAGGGCATGGCCGGCGTGCACTTCTGGTCGCTGGATCGCGACACGCCGTGCGCAGGCGGTGGCGGCACGGCATCGCCGATCTGCAATTCGGTGAGCGGCACCACGCCGCTGCAATACAGCAAGCGGTTCCTGCAGGACCTGGGCAAGTAGCAACAGGCGCTGGCGGGCCGGATGTCGGCCCGCCAGCTTTCAGGACGTCGCCGATTCGACGAAGGTCACCGTATTGCCGTCCGGATCGCACACCGGCGCGAAGCGCACGAAGTGCGTGGCCAGTTGCGGGGCGGGGACGTCGATGTGGCGATCCTGCAGGTCGTGCAGGATCTCGTCCAGATCCTCGACCATGATGCCGACCGACGTTGCGCCGGCGTGGCATGGCGCTTCGGTCAGCTCGTTCCTCGACAGCAGCTGGATGCGCGTGCGCCTGGCGATCTGCCACTCGGCGCAGGATGCATTGGGCGTGTCGTCCGGGCCCCGTCCGAACAGGCGGGCATACCAGGCGCTGGATGCAGCAAAATCGCTCACGGCAACTGTGGCGAGAACCTGGTGGGCAGTCATGATGTTTCTCCGCGGGCGTTGGCGCAAGATTTAGCTCCTCGTCCATGTCGGCAGCGTGAAGGCCCGACCGATGCGCCTATAATCGCGATCCGATGGCATGAACCAGGTACGTCCCGTGTCCGACATTCCCGCCTGTCCGTCCTGCGCGATGGAGAACACCTATCCCGACGGCGACAACTACATCTGCGCCGATTGCGGCCACGAGTGGCCGATCGCGTCGGGTAACGGGGAGGGTGGCGAGGCGCTGGTGGTGCGCGACGTCAACGGCAACGTGCTCAACAGCGGCGACACCGTGACGGTGATCAAGGACCTCAAGGTGAAGGGTTCATCGATCCCGCTGAAGCAGGGCACGGTGATCCGCAACATCCGCCTGGTCGATGGCGACGAAGAGCACATCGAAGGCAGCTCGGACAAGATCAAGGGACTGGTGCTGAAGGTGTGCTTCCTGAAGAAGGCCTGAGATCGCTGCCCGCCGTCAGCCCGGGGACAAGGCCTGGAAGCGCTGCACGAAATCGGCCGCCGCTTCGGGCATGCCGAGATGGTAGCCCTGGCCGAAATCGCAGCCCATGCCGGCCAGCAGGTCCTCGGTGGCCTGGTTCTCGATGCCTTCGGCAATCGTGGCGAGGTCGAGATGGTGGGCCATGTTGATGATCGCGCTGACCAGTCGGGTCGTATGCGGATCATCCTGCATGGAGCCGACCAGTGACTGGTCGATCTTCAGTTCGGTGGCGGGGAAGCGGCGCAGGTAGGAGATCGACGCATAGCCGGTGCCGAAGTCATCGATGGCGATGCGCACGCCCATGTCGCGCAACCGGCGCAAAACCTGCACGCTGGACTCCAGGTCCGCGGCCAGCGCGGTCTCGGTGACTTCCGCGATCACCGAGGTGGGTGCCACGCCCCAGATGTCCAGTGCGCCCCGGAACTGCTCGACCATGCCGGGCCGCGAGAAGGCCTGCGGCGAGAGGTTGATGGCGAAGTCCAGTCCACCTGTCGCGCACAGCGGCGCGGCATGGCGCAAGGTGGCGTTGATGCTCCAGCGGGTCAGCGCCGAAATCAGGTCGCTCTGTTCGGAGAACGGCACGAAACTGGCTGGCGACACCACGCCGTGGCGGGGGCTGGTCCAGCGCGCCAGCGATTCGACGGCCACCAGGCGCCCGGCCTGCAGCTCGCGAACCGGCTGGAAGTACACCTGCAGCCGGTTCGCCTCGATCGCGTCGCGCAGCTCCTCGTAGAAGATCTCCACCTGGGTGTCGTGCGGCTGGTAGATCTGGCAGGACTCGCGCCGACGCTGCGCTTCGTCCAGCGCCATCGCGGCGCGGCGGCACAGCAGGTCCGCGTCCTGCCCGTGTTCGGGGTAGAGCGCGACGCCCATCACCGCGCGCAATTGCCAGGGCGACTCCATCCCGTGCAGTGGCTGCTCGAAGGCCTGGCTGAGTCGCGCACTGGCCAGCAGCACGTGGTTGCGGCTCAGCATGTCGGGCAGTACCACGGCGTAACTGTCGTCGCCGGCGCGGAAGACCCGGTCGGCGGGACGCAGCGACTGCACGATCAGTTCATGGGCAACCTCGCCGGCCTGCTCGCCCTGGGCGTAACCGAAGCGCAGCGCGATCTGGCGCAGGCCGCGGGCACGCAGCATCAGCACGGCGAAACGTCCGCCCGTTTCGACGCAGGCGGCGATCTGTGCCTCGATCGCGGCAAACAGGGAATCCCGATTCAGCATGTTGATGGCAACGTGGCCTGGAGACTTGAGGACGGGCGGAGCGCAAACCCGTGGCACGGGCGAATCATCGCAGCTGTGTCATTTCAGGAACAGGTCGGCGGCGTCGATGCCATAGTCGCCGGCAACCAGGCTGCGCACGATGTCCACGGCGGCGCCCTGGTCCTGCAGCATCAGGTCGACCTGGCGGAAATCCTCCAGCGGCTGCTTGTTCGGCCGGGTCAGCACGACGACCTTGGGGCGCAGCCGGCGAACCTGGTTCTGCGCCATCACCACGGCGACCTCGCCGGTGCTCAGCTCCACCAGCGATCCGGTCGGGTAGACGCCAAGGCAGACCTGGAAGCGTTCGATCATCTCGGCCTGGAACAGCGTGTTGCGGGTAGCGTAGATCTGCCGCAGCGCGTGATGGCGGGAAATCGCCGGACGATAGGGGCGCGGGCTGATCATCGCGTCGTAGGTGTCGATGATGCCGAGCATGCGCCCGGTGATCGGGATCATGTTGCCGGCCAGGCCGTCGGGATAGCCGCTGCCATCATGGCGCTCGTGGTGGCTGCGCAGGATGTCCAGCACGTCCTGGTCGGTGATGTCCGACTCGGAGACGATCGCCAGCCCGGCGGCGACGTGCGAGCGCACCACGTCCACTTCGGCGGGTGACAGCGAGCCGGGATAGCGCAACAGGTTTTCCGGGACGCGGGTCTTGCCCACGTCCATCAGCAGGCCGCCGGCGGCCAGGCTGAGAATGGTTTCCTCGGCGAAGCCCATGTGCCGCCCGAAGGCGGCGGCAAGCGCGCTGCAACCGATCGAATGGCTGTAGGAATAGTTGTCGTGCCGGCGCAATCCCTCGACCAGGAAAAATGCATCGGCGCTGCGCAGCACGCTGGCCACCAGCGGTCGCACGGCCTGCTCGACGCGTTCCACCGAGAGCTCGCGGCCACTGGCGATGTCTTCGTAGATCCGGTCGACCATCTCGCCGGCGTTGTCCAGCGCGGCGTGGGCCCGCGGCGCTTCCTCTTCGACGGGAATCCTGTCGGCGTACTGGACGGTGTCCTTGAAGCGGGTTCCCGAGAGACTGGTGCGGGTCAGTGCCGGTCGCGGCGCTATCGGCACCTGGCGGCGAAGGTCGACGTACACGTACTCGCAAACCGCGCGGACGGCGGCGAGATCCTCGGGGCTTGCCAGCCCGACCCCCTGCAGGGGGAAAGAGGTTTCCTCCCATGGCCGATCGAGCCGGCACACGTACATGCCAAGCCGGAGGGCGTGGACGTCCATGCGCTGTTCTTCGATTTCAAAGGCCACGCATGGTCCCGATGGGCTGGCTGGAATGGGGCGAGCCGATGGTCTGGCCGAGTGGCCCGGCGGCAGACTTCCCGCCTCCTGCAACACCCGGCAGCCTAGCAGGGGATTGCGTGCGGATGCCAATGAAGCGTGTCGCGCGGGACGCGTGGGTGGGGAATGGTCATGCGTGCGTCGGCCGACCATTGGCCCGGCGTAGTGTCGCCACTACAGTGCATCACCTTGTCCAGAAGCCTCCTGCCCTTATGTCGCCTGCTCACCGACTCCTGCGTACCTTCCGTTCGATCCATCTGCATCTGGGCGTGTTCACCGCGCCGATGCTGCTGTTTCTTGCCATCACGGGCGGGCTGCAGGTGTTCGGCCTGCACGAAAGCTCGCGCGACAGCGGCTACGCGCCGCCGGCCTGGCTGGCCAGTGCGGCGCAACTGCACAAGAAACAGACCCTGGAGATGCCACAGCGGCGGCGTCCACCGGCCACCGCGTCCGGCAACACGGCGCAACCGACGCCGGCCGTGCAACCGCGCGTGCGCGACGAGGCGGCTAGGCCGGCGAAGAGGAATCTGTGGCCGATGAAGACGTTCTTTGCGCTGGTCGCCCTGGGCCTGCTGGTGTCGGTGTCGAGCGGCCTGTACATGGCGTGGCGCTTTACCCGTCGCCCCGCGGTGTTCGGCGTGGTGCTCGGCGCCGGAGTCATGGTGCCGTTGTTGCTGCTGTTGTTCTGAGCCCTCGGCGCGGCAGGCCGGACTGCGGCCTGCCGCGGCCGATGACTCAGGCGATGGTCAGCGTCACGTCGATGTTGTTGCGGGTGGCGTTCGAGTAGGGGCACACGATGTGCGCCTTCTGCACCAATGCCTCGGCGTCGGCGCGGGGCATGCCGGGGATGGTGATGGTCAGCTCGACCTCGATGCCGAAGCCGGTGGGAATCGGGCCGATGCCGACCTGGCCGGTGACCCGGGTGTCGGCTGGCAGCTGCAGCTTCTGCTGGCCAGCCACGAACTTCATCGCGCCCAGAAAGCAGGCCGAGTAGCCGGCGGCGAACAACTGTTCCGGATTGGTACCGTCACCGCCGGCGCCGCCCAGTTCCTTCGGGGTGGTCAGCTTGACGTCGAGCACGTTGTCGGAGGAGGTGGCGCGGCCGTCGCGGCCGCCGGTGGCGGTGGCCTTGGAGCGATACAGGACTTTTTCGATGGACATGGCGGATTCCTTGGGTGGGGGTTGGTGAGTTTAGTGTGCTATCAAATAGCGCGCTATTTGAATGATGGAAAATGACTGGCGATCAGTCCTCGGTGGACAGCTTGCGGCGCAGGTCCTGCAACTCCTGCTTGAGATGGATCAACTGCTCCGGTGCGCAGCGGGTGGCGCAGAAGATCGATTCCTGCACCTTGCCGGCCTTGCCCTGCAGCGCCTTGCCCCGGGCGGTCAGCGAAATCACCACGTGGCGTTCGTCGTCGCGCGAGCGCAGCCGCGTCACCAGACCTGCGGACTCGAGCCGCTTCAGCAGCGGGGTCAGGGTGGCGGAGTCGAGGAACAGGCGTTCACCGATTTCCGACACGCTGAGGCTTTCGTCCTCCCACAGCACCATCATCACCAGGTACTGCGGGTAGGTGATGTCGAGCGCCTTGAGCAGCTTGCGATACACCTTGTTCATGGCCAGCCCCGCCGAATAGAGCGCAAAGCACAATTGCGCATCCAGCCGGGGTACGGCGTTGGCGGCAGGCTTCGTGGCGGCGCGGGCAGTCTTCATGGCTGCGCATATTACATAGCGCGCTATTCATTGGCAAGCGATTTATTTGCGGAAGTTGCAGCGGCATCGAGCAGCCGGAGTAGAGTGGTCGCCTCGCCGGCGACGCCAGAGGCCCCGGCATCGACGCAGCAGCCCGAGGGAATACGCATGGGTTTCCGGATCAGCAGCTTCGCAGCAATCACCGTTGCCGCCTCCTTGATACTGGGCGGGGCCAGTGTCCACGCCGGGGAAACCTACAGCGCGGCCCAGCGCGAAGCCCTGGGCGCGGTGGATGCGCTGTTTGCGGCCATGACCCGGCATGATGTGGAAACGTCGCGCCGGCTGATCCTGCCTGGGGCCAACTTCGTGGTGCTGCTGCCGGACGGCAAGCTGCGGATCGAGGCCGACACCGGTTATCTCGACACGCTGGCCAAGCGCAAGGAAGCCTTCCTCGAGCGCATCTGGGATGCGCAGGTCACCGTGCAGGGGAATCTTGCCCAGGTCTGGGCGCCGTACGATTTCCACCTGGACGGCAAGCTGTCCCATTGCGGCATCGACAGTTTCAGCCTGGCCCGCACCGCCGATGGCTGGCGCATCGCCGGCATCAGCTACACGGTGCAGAAGGTCGCTTGCGCGCCGAGCCCGCTGGGTGCCGTGCACCCGCAGCAGGGCGCCCCGGTCATTCCAGCGGCGCGGTGATCATCAGCTGGTCGACGTCGTAGCCGCGCTGGCGCGAGTGTTCCTTCAGCGTCCGGAACAGTGCATGGTCCATCGATGCCTTGCGGGCGAGGATCCACAGGTGCTTGCGGCCGGGACTGCCGATCACCGCCCATCGATAGTCCGGGTCCACCTCGATGACCCAGTAGTCGGCCCAGGTCACCGGCAGCCAGCTCAGCCAGCCCGGGGCGAAGCGTACCTCCAGCGCGCCGGGCTGGCCGTCCTTGATCCGGGCCACGCCGGTGACCGACATCCGGCCCTCGCGGGTGCGACAGCTGTTGTCCACGCGCACGGTGCCGTTGGCGTTCGGCGTGTACCTGGCGGTCACCCCGTCCAGGCACTTGCGTTCGAAATACATCGGCAACCGGGCGATCTCGTGCCATTGGCCAGCGTAGTGGTCGAGGTCGAGTGACCGCACCGGTTCGTTCGGCAGCGTGGCCGCCGCCGCGGGTGCAGCGAAGGCGAGCGACGCGAGCAACAGGAGCAGGAGGGGCATGGCGGACGCCTGTGAGGTGCAATTGATCATGCTACGTGCCGCGAACGCGAGTGGATGCGGGCATGGCACCGGATGCCGGGATGGTGTCATCGGCCGGCTGGCGGCTCATGGCTTGCGCTCCAGCCGGGCAAACGAGAACAGCGATGCCAAACGATGCCTGCGCCGCTCGATCAGCGCGCGGATCAGGTCCGCGCCCAGCATGCTGTAAGTGATCCCGTTGCCGCCATAAGCCATCGCGAAATGCACGCGCGGCCCGTATTGCGCATGCGGCCCGAAGAACGGCAGGCCGTCATCGGTTTCGGCGAAGGTGCCGCCCCAGGCGAAGGTGGGGGTCAGTCGGAGCCCGGGAATGACCCTGGCCACCTTGGTCACCAGCTTGCGCGCCTTGCGGTCCACCCGGGCATCACGCAGGGCCGGCACGTCGCTGGCGTCGTCTTCGCCACCGACCAGCAGGCGGTGGTCGGCGGTGCTGCGCAGATACAGGTAGGGGCGGGCGGTTTCCCAGACCATGGTGTCGGCGAGGCCCTGCAACGCGTCCGGGTCGAGCGGATCGGTGACGAACGCGTAGCTGCTGCGGTTTCGCGCCACCGGTTCCTTCAGCCATTGCTGGCTGGCGTAGCCGGCGGCGACCACCACATGTTCCGCGCGCAGGCGGATGCCGTCGCTGCTGCGCAGGGTGACGCCCCGGCTCCCCGCTTCGATGGAATGGATCGTGCTGCGATCGAACACGGCCGTGCCGCGGCGTTCGAGACGGGCGAACAGCCGGTTGGCCATCCGGTACGGGTCCATGCGGGCGGCCAGCCGGCTGAGGATCGCGCCTGGCGCCTCGATGCCGTAGTCGCCACGGAGCGCGTCGGCGGACAACCATGCCACCGCCAGGCCATGCCTGCGACGCAGCGCGAGTTCGTCCCGCATCGCCGGGACATCACGGCGGCGGCTGGCGTAGTAGAGGCTGTGCATCTTCGCGAAGCCGACGTCGCGCACCTCACGGGCCAGCGTGCCCAGGCGCGGGATCGCCTCGGCGCAGGCGGTGTAGGCAAGCGCCGCGTCGGCCTCGCCGTAACGTCGTGCCAGTTCGCTCATTGGCGTGTCGATCTCGTACTGCAGCAGCGCCGTGCTTGCCGCGGAACTGCCCCAGCCGATGTCGCGCTGTTCCACCACCACAACGTCGTGGCCCGCCTCGACCAGTTCATGGGCGATCAGGGCGCCGGTGATGCCGCCGCCGATCACCACCACGTCGCAGCGCGTGTCCTGCTGCAATGCCGGGAAAGCATGCATCAGGCCGTTGCTGATCGCCCAGAACGGATAGCCGCTTTTGAGATCCATGCCGGTTGACCTGTGGCTTCGAGTGGATGGCGCAGCGTCGGGTGTCCCATGTCGTCGCCTCGTGAGCGGCACCGGCGGACTGGCGGGCTGGCCTTGGCCGCCGCCACCGGCATACCATGCGCTTTCCCCGATCGTTGCCAGGACATGTGCGTGCCGCCGATCATCGCCGTACAACGACTCAGCAAGACCTACGCCTCCGGTTTCAAGGCACTGAACGACATCAACCTGGAAATCCGCCAGGGCGAGATCTTCGCCCTGCTCGGACCCAACGGTGCCGGCAAGACCACCCTGATCAGCATCATCTGCGGCATCGTCAATCCCGGCGAGGGCACGGTGCTGGCCGACGGCCACGACGTGGTGCGCGACTATCGCGCGGCGCGCTCGAAGATCGGCCTGGTGCCGCAGGAGCTGACCACCGACGCCTTCGAGACGGTGTGGAACACGGTCAGCTTCAGCCGCGGCCTGTTCGGCAGGAGCGCAAACCCGGCGTACATCGAGAAGGTGCTGAAGGACCTCTCGCTGTGGAACAAGAAGGACAGCAAGCTGATGACGCTGTCCGGCGGCATGAAGCGCCGCGTGATGATCGCCAAGGCGCTGTCGCACGAGCCGCAGATCCTGTTCCTGGACGAACCCACCGCCGGCGTCGACGTGGAGCTGCGCCGCGACATGTGGGCGATGGTGCGCGCGCTGCGCGACACCGGCGTCACCATCATCCTGACCACGCACTACATCGATGAGGCCGAGGAGATGGCCGACCGCATCGGGGTGATCAACAAGGGTGAGCTGATCCTGGTCGAGGAAAAGGCCGAGCTGATGAACAAGCTCGGCCGCAGGCAGCTGACCCTGCAGTTGCAGAGTCCGCTGGAAAGCGTGCCGGCCTCGCTGTCCGGCTATGCGCTGGAGCTGTCGGCCGACGGCAGCCAGCTGGTCTACACCTTCGACGCGCAAGGCGAGCACACCGGCATCGACGTGCTGCTGCGCCGGCTCGCCGAGGCGGGCATCGACTTCAAGGACCTCAGGACCAGCCAGAGTTCGCTGGAGGACATTTTCGTGAACCTGGTGAGGGAGCGCGCATGAACATCTATGCGATTCGGGCGATCTACCTGTTCGAAATGGCGCGCACCTGGCGCACGCTGTTGCAGAGCATCGTTTCGCCGGTGATCTCCACCTCGCTGTACTTCGTGGTGTTCGGCGCGGCGATCGGCTCGCACATGAACGGGATCGACGGGGTCAGCTACGGCGCCTTCATCGTGCCGGGGCTGATCATGCTGTCGCTGCTGACGCAGAGCATCTCGAACGCCTCGTTCGGCATCTACTTTCCGAAGTTCGTGGGCACGATCTACGAGATCCTGTCGGCGCCGGTGTCCCCGCTCGAGATCGTGGCCGGCTACGTGGGCGCGGCGGCAAGCAAGTCGATCATCCTGGGCCTGATCATCCTGGCCACCGCACGGCTGTTCGTGTCGTTCCAGATCGAGCACCCGCTGTGGATGCTGGCATTCCTGCTGCTGACCGCGCTGACCTTCAGCCTGTTCGGCTTCATCATCGGCATCTGGGCGGACAACTTCGAGAAGCTGCAGCTGGTGCCGCTGCTGATCGTGACGCCGCTGACCTTCCTCGGCGGCAGTTTCTACTCGATCCACATGCTTCCGCCGTTCTGGCAGAAGGTCACTTTGGTCAATCCGGTGGTCTACCTGATCAGCGGCTTCCGCTGGAGCTTCTACGGCGTTGCCGATGTGAGCGTGGGCGTCAGCGTGGGTATGACCCTGGTATTTCTCGCCAGCTGCCTCGCCGCGGTGTGGTGGATCTTCCGCAGCGGGTATCGGCTGAAAGCCTGAGCCCGGCCGGGACGGCAGGTTCGCCGCGCCATGGTCGCGGCGCATGCCTTGCACACGCGCCGAAATGGAACGGGTGCGCGGTCGCCGATCCGAAACGCGGCTACGTTCCGTCCGGGCGAAAACCGCCGGCGCCATGAACGAATGGTGCGCGGGCAAGTCCAACCAGACATTCGACGGCACAACGGGAGAGATCGTGGCCAAGCAACAGGCATCGGCAGTCAGCTGGATCGCGGCGGTGGTCGTGGTCATCGCCATCGTGGCAGGAGGCGTCTACCTGGCACGCAAGGCCATGCACGCAGGCGCGCCGGCGCCGACCACGCGGGTCTTGCCGACATCGACCGAAACGGCGCCGGCCAGCACGCCGGTCCAGCATCCTATAGAGCAGGCCCAGGCCGGGCCCGCAACCGCCTCGACCGCCGCGCTGCCCGCACTGGATGACAGCGACGACGGCGTCGCTTCGGCGCTGGCCGCACTGGCCGGCGGCAGCGACCTGTCGTCGCTGCTGGTGAGCCAGCAACTGATCACCCGCATCGTGACCACCATCGACGCGCTGCCCCGGCACGACGGGCTGGGTACGTTCACGCTGCCGGCGCATGTGCCCAAGGGCGCTTTTGCGGTCGACGAGGTCGACGGCGCGACGGTGATCGGCGCCGGCAACAGCGCCCGCTACGCCCCTTACATGCAGGTCGTGGACGCCACCGACCCGCAGGCACTGGTGGCCTGGTACGCACGTGCCTATCCGCTGTTCCAGCAGGCCTACCGGCAACTGGGCTACCCGAAGGGCTATTTCAACGATCGCCTGATCGTGGTGATCGACGACCTGCTGGCGGCGCCGGAACCGGCCCAACCGCCCGTGGTGGTGCGCTCGAAGACGTTCTACGTCCATGCCGACCCCGTACTGGAGTCGCTGTCGACCGGACAGAAGCTGCTGCTGCGCGTCGGCTCCGCCAACGAGGCCAGGATCAAGGCGAAGCTGCGGGCGATCCGGATGCAACTTGTGGCGAAAGATCCACATGGCGGGCGCAACGACTGACCTGGCCCGTACGCATCACCACGTCCATTTGAATGTTCAATCGTGATCCCGCAAGGCGCTGGCATTCCCGTGCAATCGCACCAGATTCATTCGACGCCTGCCTCGACCAGGGAAAGCTTCGCGATTGAATCCGCGCCTGTTTGCAAGTGATTGTTGCGTGCGTTATACGTGTATGAAGAGATGTTGGACCCGACCAACAATCGATGGGCAAAGCTTTGGCATTGACGAGGGCGATTATTCAGTCGATTCGCCAGGCAAGCATGTCCAGAACAATCGTTTGCATCATCACGTCGATCGAGGGAATGACTCATGAAGAAGTTCGGCATCACAACGCTTGGCTTGGCTTTGGCAGTGGCGGGGATTTCGTTGCCCTCGTTTGCTTCGGCACAGAATGTCACCTCGGATAGCGCAAGCAGTTCGCCGCTCTATTTCGCCAATGTCGACAAGAATGGCGACGGAGTGATCAGCCGTTCGGAGGTTCCAAAAGACCTTCCCGGATTGCGGGCGCACTTCGATCAATATGATTTGAATCGCGATCACCGGCTTTCCGAGGGAGAGTACGTGAGCTACCTGGGCAGCATTGGTTCGACAGCCTGTCGGGATGACCAACATACCGAGGCGAAGTGCCAGGTTTCACCCTACGCGGGAGATGCCCGGCGGCAGTATTCGGGTGAATCGCCTGCCGTGCGTCCCCCGAAGGGTTCCGGCGGTTGATGAAGATGGCATCAACTGCGGGACGTTCCGCCTTGGTGTAAGCAGTGATCAACACCCCGTCCGGATACTGGGCGGGGTGAGCGCAGATGCCGCAATTTCACCTTTCGGCTTTCGCGAGCCACGTCCCGATTCGCTGCATGGCAGATGCGCCAACGTGCGCGATCAACGCAAACGGGCCGTCCACACAGGTGGCGATACCGACAATGGCTCCAGGGCGTACTTCCAGCCGCCCTCCGGTTGGAATAGACCGGACGGCGCCAGGTGCTGAACCAGTAGAAATCCCGTCGTGACGCGCCCCTCCACTATGTCGTGCGGACGGCTCTCGACGCGTGGAGCGTCCACATCGCCAACGTGGAAACCAGGGACGTCGGGCTTGAAGAGGCGGGCGACAAAGGCGGGTTCCCGATCACCGCGCAGTGTAGCCGTCGCACCTTGGCGGGGCGGCGAGGAGGGCGTTTCCGTCGACGCGGGATTCGGGTACAACGGACCGATCCATCTCAAGCGAGCAACAAGATGCAAGCAACGCCTTCGACCGGAAGCCTGGTCTGCGTCGGTCTGGGCATGACCCTGGGTTCGCACCTGGGGCCGCTGGCGCGTAGCCATATCGAACAGGCCGACGTGGTGTTCTTCGCGCTGTCCGATGGCATCGTGGAGTTGTGGCTGCGGCGCATGCATGCCGACGTGCGCAGCCTGCAGACGTTCTACCAGGAAGGCAGCTCGCGCATGAACACCTACTGGCAGATGGTCGAGGCCATGCTGGTCGAAGTGCGCGCGGGCAAGCGGGTCTGCGGGGTGTTCTACGGTCATCCCGGCGTGTTCGCCTGGGTGCCGCACAAGGCGATCGAACTGGCTCGGGAGGAAGGCTATCGCGCACACATGGAGCCGGGCGTGTCGGCCGAGGACTGCCTGTACGCCGATCTGGGCATCGACCCGGGTGCGTATGGCTGCCAGCACTACGAAGCCAGCCAGCTGCTGTTCTACCGGCGCCGCATCGACCCCACCGCCTACCTGATCCTGTGGCAGGTCGGCGTGGTGGGCGACCAGTCGATGGCGCGCTTCTCGACCAACGCCGCCTATCGCCAGGTATTGGTGGACGTGCTGGCGCGTGATTACCCGCTGACCCACGAGGTGATCATCTACCGCGCGGCGACCCTGCCGATCGACCGGCCCCGGATGGAGCGGACCACGCTGGGCGCCTTGCCCCGGGCCGTCATCGGCATGGCCGAGACGGTGGTGCTTCCGCCGGCCCGCCCGATGCAAGCCAACCCCGAGATTCTGGCGCGGCTGGATGCGCTGGATCGTGCCGTTGCCACGCCATCCTGACAGCGGGCCTGGTCCGCACTCGCGTCCCGGTTGAGTAGCGCGTTAAGATGCGGAATCGGGGTTGCTTCAAACGGAATATGATGCGTCGGAACAGTGCCGAGCGCGCATGCATGCTGTTGGGGTTTTCAGGGGGAACAAACCATGTTGGACGTTATCGATTTCATGGAAAGGATGGGTGGCGACGCGCAGCTGTCGCAGGCGTCGCCGGAGGAGTTGGGTGAAGTTCTTTCCGCCACCGGTTTTTCACCCGAGGTGCAGTCGGCGGTAATTTCCAGGAACGCACGGCAGCTGAACACGTTGCTGGGAACAAATCCTGCTTGCGTCTTAATAGCACCGCCTCATCCTCCAGGGCCCGGGCCTAGCCCCATGCAGCCGGCTGTGCCGCCGCCACCTCCAGAGGAAGGTGAGCAGGACGAAACTCGGGATAGTTCAATATCTACGGGCCTTGCAGGAAATCCGGGCCATCAGCGCGAACTGCTACGGCCCTGATCCATGTCTGTCTCAGGCACTTTGTGTCGACGGCTGCTGACGAGCGCAATTACCACTCTCGCGCTGTTCATCGGTGTGGCCAATGCCGCTGATTCGAAGGGGAGCGATGTAGGGGCACTGCTATTGCAGCAGGCCGAATCGCAAACTTGCACGTCTTCGCTTACCGAACAATGCCTGCGCTTGCTACGTTTGATCGAGCAGGAAGATAGCAAGCTGTCCACCGAACAGCGCCAACGTTTGCATTATCTGCAAGCCTGGCGAGCAGCAATCGATGGTGACTACAAGAAATCGGATAAATTGATTGCTGCCATCCTTGACGAATCAAAGGATGTCAATACACGCATAGGGGCCGCGACGCTGCGTGTGAACTCATTGTCAGAACAATCCCGCTTCGTGGAGGCGTTCAGCCAGCTGAGCCAGTTGGTGGTTCTATTGCAGGAAGGAAGCGGCATTCTTTCAAGCTACCGCGAACAGGGCTTTGTAGTGGCGTCTTCCCTGTATGCGGACGCTGGCCAGTATGAGCTGGCGTCCTATTACGCCAACGAGATATTCAAGCAGGGCCTGGCCAGCGACGGGTATACCTGCGTGGACGACCATGCCCGCATCGCGGCTCTGTTCGGCAGTGGCCAGTGGCAGGGCATCGAATCGTTGATGGCGCAGGGCATCGAGGTCTGCATCAAGGAACGCAACAGCCTCTACGCCAATGGCATTCGTTATTTCGTCGCCAAGCTGGATGTCAGTCGCGGGCATCCGGAGCAGGCGATCGCCCTGCTGCGGAAGAACTACCCGGCGGCGGAACGCGATGGCTACGCACCCCAGCTGGCCCAGTTCAACGCCTTGCTGGCTGCCGCTTACTACGAAACCGGGCAACTGCAGCTGGCGCGGGAGTCGGCGCTGGCGGCGGTCACGCACGGCACGCACAACCATTACGCCGAATCCATCAGCACGGCCTACCGGATCCTGTATCTGGGTGCCAAGCAGCAGGGTGACGTCGCTTCGGCGCTGGCGTACCACGAAAAGTACATGACTGCCGACAAGGGCTATCTGGACGAGCTCAGCGCGAAGGCGCTGGCGTTCCAGACCGTGCAGCAGCAGGTGGCGGCGAAGAAGCTGCAGATCGACACGCTGAACAAGCAGAACCGGATACTCCAGCTGCAGCAGTCGCTCGATCGCAGCGCGTCGGAAACCAACCGGCTGTACATCATCCTGCTGCTGACCGTGCTCGGCTTCATCGCGTTCTGGACCTACCGCATCAAGCGCTCGCAACTGCGCTTCATGAAGCTGGCGCGGCGCGACGGGCTTACCGGGATCTTCAACCGGCAGCATTTCGTCAGTTCGGCCGAACTGCAGTTGCAGTATTGCCGCAAGTCGTCGCGGCAGGCCTGCCTGGTGCTGATCGATCTTGACCACTTCAAGGTGGTCAACGACACGCACGGGCATGCGGTGGGCGATCGCGTGCTGAAACGCGCCGTGGCGGCCTGCCAGAAACACCTGCGCTCCACCGACATCTTCGGCCGGCTCGGTGGCGAGGAGTTCGGCATCGTGTTGCCCGAATGCACGCTGGAACAGGCTTTGGGCCGCGCCGAACAGATCCGCGCGGCGATCGCCGACGCGGCCGGCAGCGACGATTCGCTGGCGGTGGCGGTGTCGGCCAGCTTCGGCGTGGCCACCATCGAGCGTTCGGGTTACGACCTCAGGAAGCTGCTGATCGATGCGGACGACGGCCTGTACCGCGCCAAGCGCGAGGGCCGCAACCGGGTCCGCGTCTGCGATGACGCGCAGCCACGCGAGCGTGTCGCCGGCGTGGCGGTCGAGCAGGCCTGAGCCCTTTCCTGCGGGAAAGGTTTATCGCGAAGCGCGCTCCGCCGTCTTGCCCGCCGGCGCATCCAGCCGGTCATGGTTGAGGATGGCGTTGAACACCAGCGGGTAGCTGCCGATGGTTTCGCCGCGCCAGATCGGGTTGCTGGCGAACAGCAGTACATGGCCCTTGCCGTAGCGGGCGTCGACCACGGCGGCGCGTTCGGCGATCTCGTCGCCACCATCGAGCAGGCCGGCGATCAAGAGGTCCTTCGCCGCGGCGTAGCGCAGGATCACCTGCGGTCGCTGATCGGGCGGGATCACCCACGGGTTGTTGCGCATCTGCTCGGCGTTCAGCGGCATCGGCTGCCATGGCTTGACGTCGGGCAGCGCCGGCGCGGCGGTCGCGGCGCGGCCTTCCGGCGTGTCGGTGTCGTGTGGGCCGCCCCGTCCGGTCGGGCGCTGGAAGTTCTTCGCGCTGGGCAGGCCGCGGTCGCCGCTGAGCAGGCTGGATACGCTGAACGACTGCCCGGCCGCGCTGTACAGGGCCAGTTCTTCGCGCGTGTAGCTGGCGGCGATCGGACTGCGCCGGTCGACGAACTTCGCCTGCAGCACGCTGCCGACGACCTTCAGCCGGCTGGTGGGAACGATCGACACGCCCGGCGCCATGCCGGTGTCGATGGCGAACTTCGCAGTGTCCTCGGCGGTGACCAGCAGCCCGCCGTCGCGCACGAACTGCTGGAGCCTGGCCAGCCCGCTGCTGCTCAGGCCGGGCCGCATGTCGTCGGTGGCATCGATGCGACCCAGGTTCGGCGTCAGCGCCGTGGTCTTCCACGGCAGCGGGTTGCCCCACATCGGCATGCCGTCGACGATTTCCCGCGTGCTGGTGTCGCCGATCGGGGCGAACAGGATCACGTCGTACTTCGCGTGCAGGTCGCCGATCCTCGCCACATCCTGGGTGCTGATGTAGTCGTACGGCACCTGCAGGTTGTCCAGCGCGATGCGCCACCAGCCTTCGGTCTGGGTGCCCAGCCAGGTGTGCATCAGCGCGATGCGGGGCAGCTTTCCGTTGGGCAGGTCGATCGCGGCCAGGCCCGCCGGTACGTCGACCGGCTGGCCGACCAGGCTCATCGGCGCCTGCAGGATCGCCGGATCGGTGATCCGCGCCACCTGCACGTCGAACAAATCGCCCATCGACCAGCCGGTGTCGTCGTAGGGATGCTGCTGCGGATCTTTCGGCGACCAGTACTGGCGATCCAGCAAGGTGTCGGCGATGCGCGAGTAGGGCTGGTCCATGCGCACCACGTAGCTGCCGGCGGGGAACGTCTGCGTGGCCGGCTTCTTCTGCTTGTCGGCGGGGGCGGGCAGGCTCACGGTGACCGGCGCGCTGGTGCGGCTGATCTCCACATGCTGGCGCTGCAGCACGCGCAGCAACTGGGCGCGCGAGCCGGCGCGCGGATCGCCGGCGCTGAACACGTAGGCGGCGGGCCCGGCCTGCTGCGGCTTCTCGATCGAGCGTTTGGCCTTCAGGTAGAAGTTCTTCAGGAACTGCTGGCCATTGCCGGCGAAATAGTTCAGCGCGGTGAGCAGGCCGGTCTGCTGGTAATTGTTGTTGTTGCGCTGCGACCACAGCACGGTGGGCAGCGGCGGGTTGGGCCGGTACCAGGTGCGCTCGTACTCGGACGGTTCGAGGATGCGCTGCACGGTGTCGGCGCCGCCGTTGCCGAAGGTTTCGTAGAGCCGGCTGATGCCGTTGTGCATGGCCGCGATGAACATCAGGTAGCCCGGGCTCCAGGTGTCGAAGTCGCCGTGGGTGAACACGCCGGGCATGCCCAGCCGGGTCATCTGCTGCACGTTGTCCCAGCCCAGCTGCTGCCATTCGCCGGTGAGGATCGGGTCGATCCACGCGTTGTACGGGCCGTCGCCCACCGTGTTGTCGTACAGGAACGGCACGGATTCATGCAGGTCGTGCAGCACCTGGGCATGCCAGCCCACGAAGGTGTCGGCCACGTTGCGGGTGAGCGCCAGCGACATGCCCATCGCATCGCGGTTGTTGTCGTGCGCCACGTAGTGGCCCCAGTACATCAGCCGCGGGTAGTTCTGGCCGGGGTGGGCCAGGTGCCAGTTGTACAGGTCGACCATGCGGTCGCGGCCATCCACCTCGACCACCGGCGTGATCAGAGTGATCACGTGCGAGCGGATGTGGCGGATGTACGGCGCCTCGTCCACTGCCAGGCGGTAGGCCAGTTCCATCAGCGCGGTGGGCGAGCCGGTCTCGGTGGAGTGGATGGCGCCGGTGATGTAGTAGACCGGGGTGGACTGGGCGACCAGCTGGTCGGCCTTCGCATCGTCCATGGCTATCGTGCGCGGGTCGGCCAGCTGGGCCAGCCGCGCCCGGTTCGCGTCCAGCCCGGCCAGCAGGCTCTCGTCGGCGATCGCCACCGCGATCATCTCGCGGCCTTCCTCGCTCTTGCCGATGGTGAACACCTTGACCCGCGGACTGGCGGCGGCCAGCGCCCGGAAATAGCGATGGACGTCGGCGCTGTACGGCAGGTAGTTCGGCGCGCCGGCGACATGGCCCAGCACCTTCTCCGGCGTGGGGACGCTGGCGGAGGCGGGCAGGTAACTGGTCAGCGGCGTGTTGAACGACGGGTCGGTGGTGAATTTCAGGATCTGGTCGGTATAGGCCTGGTCGACCGGCTGATCCGGCGCGCGGGCGTAGTCATTGGCCACGACGGTGCTGGCGGCCTGGGCGGCGAACACGCCGAGCGAGAACAGCACGCCGCATGAGAACCGGATGGTCGTATGCATGATCAGCTTCCCCCGTGGCCGTGGCCGGCCGATTTCCCCACTTTGCCAGAGCGCGCCGGACTGCGGATAGGCCATCAGTCAGGTAGGGATTCGGCCCGCATGCACCGTGCCGGTCGGCACGGGTTCGCCGCGCGATTCGGGTGCACAATCGGCAGACCCCTTGCCATGGAGCAGCGTCATGCGACCGACCGTGCTTGCAGCCCTGTTTTGCCTCGCAGTTCCCGTCGCCGTTTCGGCCCACGCGCCGAACCCGCACGCGGCCTCGCAAAAGGCCGGGAAGACCGGTGTCGAGAAGGCCGCTGTGGAGGAGGCCCTGAACGACCCCGCCCGCGCCGCCGACAAGGGCGACGACACCCGCCGCAAGATCGAACAGGTGATGCTGTTCGCCCAGGTCAGGCCGGGCCAGAGCGTGCTGGAACTGGTCCCGGGCAGCGGTTACTGGACCCGCGTGTTCAGCGCCGTGGTGGGGCCGCAGGGTCACGTCTACACGGTGTGGCCGAACGAGATGGGCAAGTTCGACACCGAAAGCCTGGCCAACTGGCAGAAGCTGACGGCCACGCCGCACTACGCCAACGTGGGCATCCTGCAGCAGCCGGCGGCGAAGTTGCAGGCACCGGCGCCGGTGGACCTGGTGTTCACCGCGCAGAACTACCACGACTTCCATGATCCGTTCATGGGGCCGATGGACATCGCGGCCTTCAATCGTCAGGTGTTCGATGCGCTCAAGCCCGGCGGCCTGTTCGTGATCATCGACCACGTCGCTCCGGCCGGGTCGGGACTCGCCGATACGAACACCTTGCATCGGATCGACCCGGCCTCGGTGAAGCAGGAAGTGGAGGCCGCCGGCTTCGTCTTCGACGGCGAAAGCAAGGCGCTGCACAACGCGGCCGATCCGCACGACATCAAGGTGTTCGACAAGGCGATACGTGGCCACACCGACCAGTTCATATTCCGCTTCCGCAAGCCCGCCAAGTGATCGGCGCAACGCGATCCGCTTGAGTTGCGGCGGCCTCTGGCGGCACCATCGGGGCGGCACGCCCATTCGCCGATGCCCGCAGGAGCGCCGTGAATTCCGATGAACCCGTCGCACCGGTGGCCGATCCGCACGATCCGCCACCGGTGCGTCCGCCCGAGCCCGATGCGGCCGATTGCTGCGGCGAAGGTTGCGTGCGCTGCGTGTACGACGTGCACGACGAGGCGCTGGAGCGTTACGAGCGCGCGCTGGCGGCGTGGCATGCGCGCCATCCGGGACAAGCAAGGGGAATCGAACCATGTGGATCGCCATGACGCGTGAGGTCAGCCCGGCACTCGGCGATTGCGAGCTGTCGTTCGTCGAACGCGCCGCGATCGACGTGGCGCTGGCCAGCGCGCAGCATCACGCCTACCAGCGCGCGCTGGAAACGCTGGGCTGCCGGGTGATCGCGCTGCCGGCCGAAGCCGATATGCCCGACTCGGTGTTCGTCGAGGACACCGCGATCGTGCTGGAGGAGGTGGCCGTGCTGACCCGACCCGGCGCCGCGTCCAGGCGCGACGAGGTGGCCAGCATCGCCGCGGCGCTGGGTGAGTGGCGACCGCTGCTGGCGATCGAGGCACCGGGCACCATCGACGGCGGCGACGTGCTGCGACTGGGTCGCACGCTGCACGTCGGCGAGTCGGCGCGCAGCAATGCCGCAGGCATCGCGCAGCTGCGCGAACTGCTGGCCGGACACGGTTACGCCGTCGAAGGCGTACCCACGCACGGCTGCCTGCACCTGAAATCGGCGGTGACCCAGCTCGATGACCACACCGTGCTGTTGCAGCCGGCCTGGGTGGACCGCGCACGCTTCGCCGGTTTCCGGGTGATCGAAGTCGACCCGGCCGAACCGCATGCGGCGAACGTGGTGCGCGTCGGCGATGCCCTGCTGATGCCGGCCAGCTTTCCGCGCACGCGGCAACGCCTGCTGGACGCAGGTTTCGCCGTGACCGCCGTCGACGTCTCCGAATTGCAGAAGGCCGAAGGCGCGGTGACCTGCTGCAGCCTGATCTTTCGCGCCACGGACTGAACCGTGCTCATCCGTTACCGCCTGGCCCGCCCGCAGGACGCCCGCGCGATCGGCGTGCTGGCGCGCCGGGTGACCCGGCGCTGGATCCTGCCGGAGCAACCGGCCAGCGCGGCAGCGTCGCTGCTCTACGGCATGGGCGCCCGGGTGATCCGGCGCAAGATCCTGGCCGGCCAACGCTTCCAGCTGGCCTGGCAGGATGGCGGGCGCCTGGTGGGCGTGGCGGCGATGCGCGACGAATCGCACCTGTTCCAGTTCTTCGTCGGCACGCGCCTGCACGGCCACGGCATTGCCCGCCGACTGTGGCAACGCGCGATGGACGATGCAGTTCGCCGCGCCGGCACGCGCCACTTCACGCTGAATTCCTCGGCGATGGCGGTGCCGGTCTACCGGCACCTGGGTTTCGTCTGCAGCGGGCCGCTGAAGATCAGCGACAACGGCCTGGTGACCCAGCCGATGCATCTGGATCGGCCATGAAGCGGGCCTCCTGACCCGCGCCGATCCGCGAGTTCTTGCGCCGGCTGTCACCGCAACTACGAATTTTGGTCATACCGCGGCAAGCGCCGGTCGCATATAAAACGCGCCGGGGGAATCCTTGCCAACGCGTAGGGATTTATCAATGTCGTGGAACAACAAGATCGTCCGCAGCCTGATGCTCGCGGGATGCGTGGCCTGTTGGCCGACGCTGGCCGCTCCGCTGCTGCCGGATCACCAGGAATTCGACGCCGCACTGCAGGTGCCGTTCCAGGCGACGGCAGGGCGGGACATCGTGATGCACTTCGAATACCCCGGGGCCAACCCGGGCACGCCGGTGGCGTGGCAGGTCGCGCTGCTCGATCGCGATGGCCAGACGCTGCGCGAATGGAATGGCGGCTCCGTGCTGCACACGCGCCAGGCGCAGGCCAGCATCCACTGGGACGGCCTCGATGCGCGCCACCAGCCGCTGGCCGCCGGCTACTACAGCCTGCGTCTGCGGGCGATCGCGCTGGACGATGACAACGCGCACCGCATCGGCAGCGGCCTGGCCAGCCGTGCGCTGACGCTGGCCGAACGCCTCGCGCCCGAGGCGATCACCGAGCAGCGCCAGGAAATCCAGATCGGCCATGTGCCGGCGGCGGTCATGCCCCGCTTCACCGCGCTGGCGCAGCATGCTGCCCCGCAGACCTTCGCGGCCAGCACCGGCGGGCTGCCCTACACGGTCTGGTACGGCGACCTGCACAGCCAGACCAATCACAGCGACGGCGGCGGCGATCTCGCCACCTGCCACGGCGAGCAGAATCCGCAGAGCAGTGCCTACGGCCCGACCGATGCCTACCAGTACGCGATGGGTCGCGGCCTGGACATGCTGATGACGTCCGAGCACAACCACATGTACGACGGCTCCACCGGCACCAACACGTCGGCCAACCCGGCCACCGCGCACAACCTGTTCGCCTCGGGCCTGCAGGCCGCCGCCGCGTTCCGTGCCGCGCACCCGAACTTCCTGGCGATCTACGGCCAGGAATGGGGCGTGATCAGCAACGGCGGCCACATGAACATCTTCAACGCCGACGGCCTGATCGAGTGGGAGAAGAACAGCGCCGGCCAGTTGATCGGCGACTACGAGATCGCCAAGGGCGATTACGGCTCGCTGTACACGCTGATGCGCAGCAAGGGCTGGATCGGCCAGTTCAATCACCCCGCGCAGAGCGGCCAGTTCAAGGTCGGCGGCACCGACTTCGGCTATACCGCCGACGGCGACCAGGTGATGGTGCTGGCCGAGGTGCTGAACAGCTCGGCGTTCTCGGTGAACACCACCGAATCGGAAACCGTGCGGCCCAACTACGAGATCGCCTTCAACACGATCCTCGAACGCGGCTACCACGTGGCGCCGAGTTCGGACCAGGACAACCACTGCGCCAACTGGGGCGCCAGCTTCAGCAACCGCACCGGCGTGCTGATCCCGACCGGCACCGCGCTGAGCCTGGACAGCTTCCTCGAAGCGCTGCGCGCCCGGCGCGTGTTCGCCACCGAGGACAAGACCGCGCAGATCGTGCTGACCGCGAACGGCCACGTGATGGGCGAGCGCTTCGCCAACAGCGGTCCGCTGACGCTCGACGTGAACTACGCCAGCACTTCCGGCCAGACGGCGCAGCACGTGGAGCTGTTCGAGGGCGTGCCCGGCAGCAATGGCAGCGTCACCAGCCTGTCCGGGACGGCCACCACCACGGTCACGCCGACGGCGGGCGAGCACTTCTACTACGCCAAGATCACCCAGGCCAA
Source organism: Rhodanobacter sp. IGA1.0 (assembly GCF_040208325.1). Classification (NCBI taxonomy): domain Bacteria; kingdom Pseudomonadati; phylum Pseudomonadota; class Gammaproteobacteria; order Lysobacterales; family Rhodanobacteraceae; genus Rhodanobacter; species Rhodanobacter sp. IGA1.0. Next base: position 2,245,160 of record NZ_CP157948.1, on the reverse strand, counting down.
TGGCCTGCGGCTGTGGTCCGCGCCGGTATGGGTGACCGAGGGTTCCGGTGGTGGCGGCGACACCACGGCGCCGACCGCGACCGCCAGCGAGAACGGCAGAAGCGGCAGCATCACCCTCAATGCCACCGCCAGCGACAACGTCGGCGTGACGCGGGTGGAGTTCTACGTGGACGGCGCGCTCAAGGCCACCGATGCCAGCTCGCCGTACAGCGCCACGCTCGACTCGACCACGCTGGGCGACGGCACGCATGCACTGATCGCCAAGGCGTATGACGCGGCCGGCAACGTCGGCAGCAGCAGCCCGGTCAGCTTCAGCGTGGCCAACGGCAGCTCTGGCGACAACACTGCCCCCACGGTGAGCGCCTCCGAAAGCGGCAGCAGCGGCAGCATCACCTTCAACGCCACCGCCAGCGACAACGTCGGCGTGGCGCGGGTGGAGTTCTACGTCGATGGCACGCTCAAGGCCACCGACGCCAGCTCGCCGTACAGCGCCACGCTGGACTCGACCACGCTGAGCGACGGCGCGCATGCGCTGATCGCCAGGGCGTACGACGCCGCCGGCAACATCGGCAGCAGCACGGCGGTGGCCTTCAGCGTCTCCAATGCCACCGGCACGCCCACGCAACTGATCGCCAACGGCGGCTTTGAAAGCGGCACCACGGGATGGACGCAAACCAGCGGCGTGATCACCAGTGACAGCAGCGAGCCTGCCCATGCCGGCAGCTGGAAGGCGTGGCTGGACGGCTACGGCAGCAGCCACACCGACTACGTGCGACAGCAGGTCAGCATTCCCGTCACCGTTGCCCATGCCACGCTGAAGTTCTTCCTGCACGTGGACACGGCCGAGTCGGGCAGCACCGCGTACGACACGCTGCAGGTGCAGCTGATCACCTCGACCGGCAAGTACATCAACCTGGCCAGCTTCTCCAACACCAACGCCGCCAGCGGCTACCAGCAACACACGATCAACCTGGATGCGTACAAGGGGCAGACCGTGCAGATCAATTTCTACGGCAAGGAAGACGCCAGCCTGGCAACTTCGTTCGTGCTGGATGACGTGGGCGTCGAGGCGCAGTGAGTGTGCACATGGCGGGAAGCGCAAGCTTCCCGCCATGCTCGCGGCTGCGGCTACACTGCGTCGGTTCGACGCCGTGCAGGGAACGAGGGATGAGTGACATCGACGCGACCGGGACCACCGGGAAGCTTATCCGCTACGCGCACCTGCGCTGGCTGGTGCGCATCCTGCGGCACCCTTCGGCGGTGCTCTTGCTGGTGCAGCTGATCGGGCTGCTGCTGTACCCGTTCATCGAACACACCCGTCCGGCCCGCGCGCTGTTCGGCGCGTTCGGCGTGCTGGTGCTGTGCCTGGCGATCGCGATGGTGCAGCGTACGCCGGGGCGGGCATGGATCAGTGCCGCCATCGCGGTGCCGGCGGTGCTGTTCAACGTGCTCGACCTGACACTCGGCCTGCCGGGGCTGAAACCCTGGTGGGCGGCGCTGGAGTCGCTGTTCCATTTCTACGCGGCGATCTGCCTGATCCGCTACATGCTGGCGGACCGGCGCGCCACCAGCGACGAACTGTTCGCGGCCGGTGCCACGTTCACCCTGCTGGCTTGGGCGTTCACCTATCTGTTCGTGCTGTGCCAGACCCTGCAGCCGGGCTGTTTCGCGGCGGCGGTGAATCCGGATGCGCCGCGCAGCTGGACCGAGCTGCTGTTCCTGAGCTTTGCCCTGATGTCCAGCACCGGCATCGGCGACGTCATTCCGGTCACCGTGCACGCCCGTGCGGTGGCCAGCCTGGAGATGTTCGTGGGGGTGATGTACATGGCGCTGGTGGTGTCGCGACTGATCGGACTGACCCTGTTGCGCAAGGGCGAGTAGCGACAGCGACAGGTGCGCCGGGCGAGGTGTCCCGGCGCAACCGCGGTGACCCGCGGTTCGCCGGGGCAGCGGGCGCTTACTTGCTGTTCTTCTTCTTTTCCTGCTTGGCCGCCTTCTTTTCCTTCATGGTCTTGGCCGGTTTCTTCTTCTCGTCCTTCTTTGAATCCATGCCCTTGCTCATGTTGCTCTCCGCGATGTGGATGGTTGGCAGTGACGCATGGGAAGTCTAAGCCGTTCCGCCGGTTCCGGGCAGGGTGCTCAGATGCGATCGTCGGGGGCCAGGTAGCGCCATTGCCCCGGCGGCAGTTTCGACAGCGGAATGCGCCCCACCCGCAGGCACTTCATCGCCAGCACCTCGAGGCCGACCGCGTGGCACATCGGCTCGATCCGGCTCGCCGACATCCGCTTGAAGGCGAAGCGCAGGCGGTGCTCGCTCTGCCAGCTGACCTTGATCGGCGGCATCGCGTAGTTGTTGAAGCTGAGGCCGTGGTTGAGCAGGGCCAGGCCGTTTTCCTTCAGCGTGCCGCTGACCTCGACCACGAACTCCTGCTCGATCCGGTCGATGTCCTCGGTGAGCTTGCGGCTGACCCGCCAGTCCTGGGTGAACACCAGCAGGCCGCTGGCCGCGGTGGGCAAGGCCAGCGGCGCGCCGAGGCCGTGCATGTGCCGCTGCAGCGGCCGCACGCCGGAAGCGTCGTCGGTCCATCGCGTGGCCGGCGTGACCAGCGCGCGGGCCGGGTTCGGCCCGTCGCCCGCGTCGTAGCCGGCCGGCTTGTGCAGCACCAGGGTGACTGCCTCCAGCGGCGCCAGTCTGGCGGCCGGGTCGATCTCGACGGTCTGCGTGTCGACCATGAACTGCGGCTCTTCCACCACGATGCCGTCGACCCGCACCCAGCCGCCCTCGATGTACTGCTCGGCCTCGCGGCGCGAACATTGCGCCAGCGCGACGACGCGCTTGGCCAGGCGGAGGGATTCGGTCATCGGGCATGCCAGCGGGTGAGGGTGGGCCATTGTAGGCCGGCTTCGGCGCGGGAAATCGGTGGCTGGCAATCGGCGCCGGATGTCCCCACATCGAAGTCATCCGTTTTGGCACGAGTCACGACATGATCCCGTTTTCCATTCTCGACTTGGCCCCGGTGACCGAAGGCAGCGACGCCAGCCAGGCGTTCCGCAACACGCTGGACCTGGCCCGCCTGGGTGAACAGCTGGGCTATCGCCGCTACTGGCTGGCCGAGCACCACAACATGCCCGGCATCGCCAGCGCCGCGACGGCGGTGCTGATCGGCCACGTGGCCGCAGGCACCTCGACCATCCGCGTCGGCGCCGGCGGCATCATGCTGCCCAACCATTCGCCGCTGCAGGTGGCCGAGGCGTTCGGCACGCTGGCTTCGCTGCATCCGGGCCGGATCGATCTGGGGCTGGGCCGCGCGCCGGGCACGGACCAGGCCACCGCACGCGCCTTGCGCCGCTACTTCGATGGCGCGGACAACTTTCCGCAGGATGTGCTGGAACTGCTCGCCTATTTCGAGCCCGCCGTGGCCGGACAGCAGGTACGCGCGGTGCCCGGCGCCGGCGTCGAGGTGCCGGTGTGGCTGCTCGGCTCCAGCCTGTTCAGCGCGAAGCTGTCGGCGCAGCTCGGCCTGCCGTTCGCGTTTGCCTCGCACTTCGCGCCGGACGCAATGGACGAGGCGCTGGCGCTGTACCGGCGCCATTTCCAGCCATCCGCCCGCCTGCAGCAGCCGTACGCGATGCTGGGCATCAACGTGGTCGCCGCCGACAGCGATGCCGAGGCGCGCCGGTTGTTCACCACCCAGCAGCAGAGCTTCATCAACCTGCGTCGTGGCCGGCCGGGGCTGATCCCGCCGCCGATCGACGACATCGAGGCGTACTGGACGCCGCCGGAAAAGCTGATGGTGGAGCGCGCGCTGGCCTGTGCCGTGGTCGGCGATCCGGCCACGGTGGGGCAGGGCATCGCCGCCTTCATCGGGCGGCACCGGCCGGACGAACTGCTGCTCACTACCAACGTGTTCGAGCACGGGGCGCGGCGGCGTTCGTTCGAGCTGGCGGCCGCGGCGCGCGATCGTCTGAAGGCCGCATGAGTCCCGGCGCGCCAATCGGCCATAATGGGCGTTGTTCTCCCACCGCGAAGCTCTCCCACGCATGAAAACCCCCAAGGGCCTGCAGGACCTGATCGACGAAGGCGTGATCGATCAGGTGCTGCGACCGCTGAAGAGCGGCAAGGAAGCCTCCGTCTACGTCGTCCGCTCGGGCGAGGACATCCGTTGCGCCAAGGTCTACAAGGACATGGCCCAGCGCAGTTTCCAGGCGCGCGTGCAATACCAGGAAGGCCGCAAGGTGCGCGGCAGCCGGCAGATGCGCGCGATGGGCAAGGCCACCAAGTTCGGCCGCAAGGAGGCCGAGGCCGCCTGGAAGAACGCCGAGGTCGACGCGCTCTACCAGCTCACCGCCGCCGGCGTGCGCGTGCCCAAACCCTACGGTTATTTCAGCGGCGTGCTGGTGATGGAACTGGTCACCGACGCGGAGGGCTACTCGGCGCCGCGGCTGGGCGAGGTGGAACTGTCGGCCGACACCGCCCGCGAGTACCACCGCTTCCTGATGCAGCAGGTGGCGCGGATGCTGTGCGTGGGCCTGATCCACGGCGACCTTTCCGAATACAACGTGCTGGTGGGACCGGACGGCCCGGTGATCATCGACCTGCCGCAGGCGGTCAGCGCCTCGGGCAACAACAACGCCCGCACCATGCTGCGGCGTGACGTGGGCAACATCAGCATCAGCCTGTCGCGCTTCGCGCCGGAGCTGCTGGACACCCATTACGGCGAGGAGATGTGGGCGCTGTACGAACTGGGTGAACTGCACCCGGACAGCGAACTCACCGGCCACTTCGAATTCGACGAGACCATCGCCGACGTGGACAGCGTGATGCAGTCGATCATCGACGCGCGCGAGGAAGCGATCATCCGCCAGCAGGGGCGCGAGGCCGCGGCGCAGGAAGACTGAGCTTCGCGGCGTAGGGCGGGCACTGCCCGCCGCGCTTCATTCCGCGCATGACGCAAGCAAAAAGCTGGCGGGCAGAGCCCGCCCTACGCCTGTGGGGCGCGTCAATGCGTGCTGACGTCGACCAGTTCCACGTCGAACACCAGCGAGGCGTTCGGCGGGATGTCGCTGCCGGCGCCGCGCGCGCCGTAGCCGAGCTCGGCGGGAATCAGCAGGGTGCGCTTGCCACCCACCTTCATCCCGGCCACGCCCTGGTCCCAGCCATCGATCACGCGGCCGGCGCCCAGCGGGAAGTTGAACGGCGCGCCGTGGTCGTACGAGCTGTCGAACTTCGCACCGTGCTTGTCCTTGGCGCTGGCGTCGTAGAGCCAGCCGGTGTACTGCACCAGCACGTCCATGCCGGGCTTGGCCTCGGCGCCGGTGCCGACCCGGGTGTCGATGATGGTGAGCTTGTCGACCTTGCCGCTGGCGTGCGCCGGAGGCGGCGTGCTGCAGGCGACGAGGGCGAACACGGTGAGCAGGGGCAGCAACCAGCGCATGGGTGACTCCGGGAAGATGGATGGAAAGGGATAGGGTATTACGTGTCCGCAAGCTTTGTGGCGGCGTGGACCCCACCCCAGCCCTCCCCTGCCGAGCAGGGGAGGGAATTCCGGCGTTTTTCGGCTTTGTGGCAGACGCTCAGCTCACCAGTTCGGCGGCGGCCATGCGCTTGAACGGCTCGACGGCCACCGCATCGGCGTCGTTCATCAACTGCAACTGGCCGTCCTGGATCAGCGCCTGCAGGCGCATGCCACGCTGCAGCAGCGCCACCAGTTCGGCCACCGTGGCGACGGGAATGTCGAGCACGGTGAGGTTCTTGTTGCGGGCCAGCGCGCTGGCGTTCTTGTTCCACCAGATCTCCGCCGCATTGCCGCCGTAGTTGATCACCACCACCTGGCGCGAACGGCCGCAGGCCTTGCGGATGCGCGTCTCGTCGGGCTGGCCGACCTCGATCCACTGCTCGATCTCGTCGGTATACGCCTTGCGCCACAGCGCCGGTTCGTCCTCGTCGCTGATGCCCTTGCCGAATTCCAGGCGATCCTCGGCATACAGCGCGAACGCGAGCAGGCGCACCATCAGGCGCTCCTCGGTTTCCGACGGATGCCGCGCCAGGGTCAGCGCGTGGGTGGCGTAGTAATGCCGGTCCATGTCGCTGACCTGCAGTTCGACTTTGTAGATGGTGGAGTTCAGTGCCATGGGCGTACCTGGAGACAACAAGCCGACCATTGTACGCGCCGTGCAGCACCTACACTGTGCGGGCATGAAGTCGCCCACGCCCAGCTTCACCCGTGACGCCCGCGCCAGCACGGTGCACCTGCCGCAGGGGCACTGGGCGACCGTGCTCGACGCGCTGTGTGCGCACTTCGCCACGATCAGCCGCGCGCAATGGCTGGACCGCATCGAACGCGGACGCGTGCTGGATGTGCAGGGCGGCGCGATCACGGCGCAGACGCCGTACCGGGTGGGGCTGCGCATCCACTACTACCGCGAGGTGGCGGATGAGCCGGTGATCCCGTTCGGCGAAACCGTGCTGCATGTGGACGAGCACCTGGTGGTGGCCGACAAGCCGCACTTCCTGCCGGTGACGCCGGCCGGCGGCTTCGTCGAACAGACCCTGCTGCGGCGGCTGATCCGGCGCCTGGACAACCCCGCGCTGGTGCCGCTGCACCGGATCGACCGGCTCACCGCGGGGCTGGTGCTGTTCTCGGCCAACCCGGCCAGCCGCGCCGCGTATCAGGCGCTGTTCCGCGAGCGGCGCATCGACAAGCGCTACGAGGCGCTGGCGCCGGCCTTGCCCGAGCTGGCGTTTCCGCACCTGCGGCGCTCGCGCATCGTTGCCGGCGAGCCGTTCTTCCGGATGCGCGAGGCGGCGGGCGAGGCGAACAGCGAGACGCGCATCGAGGTGATCGAACGGGGCGCCGGTGACTGGCGCTATGCACTGTTTCCGCGGACCGGAAGGAAGCACCAGTTGCGCCTGCACATGGCCGCGCTGGGGGCGCCGATCAGCGGCGATCCCCTGTATCCGGCGCTGGCCGGGCCGGCCGCCGACGAGCACCTTCGACCGCTGCAACTGTTGGCGAAGGAGCTGGCCTTCGTCGATCCGTTGTCCGGGCAGCCGCGGCACTTCGCGAGCGCGCTGGCGCTACAGGCGGGCGGCGCCTGCGGGCCCGCGGTTTGGCGCCATCGGTAACCACCCGTGGTCATTCCACGTTATCTTCCACCGCAGCATCCATCCGGGGGAGAGTCGTCAGTGAGTGCAAAACCAGCTTCCATCAGCGCGCCACGCACCGAGTTGACCGTGCGTGGCCTGATCATCGGCATCGTGATCACCCTGGTGTTCACCGCGGCCAATGTGTTCTTCGGCCTCAAGGCCGGCCTGACCTTCGCCACCTCGATTCCGGCGGCGGTGATCTCGATGGCGATCCTGCGCAACTTCAGGAACTCGACGATCCAGGAAAACAACATCGTGCAGACGATCGCCTCGTCAGCAGGCACCTTGTCGGCGATCATCTTCGTGCTGCCCGGCCTGGTCATGGTCGGCTGGTGGACCGGCTTTCCGTTCTGGATCACCTTCGGCATCTGCGCCACCGGCGGCATCCTTGGCGTGATGTACACGATCCCGCTGCGCCGCGCGCTGGTCACCGATTCCAACCTGCCGTATCCCGAGGGCGTGGCCTGCGCCGAGGTGCTGAAGGTGGGCGGCGGCGACGATGCGGAATCCACCGCGGAGGAGGGCAGCAAGGCCGGCCTGCTCGCCGTGATGGGCGGTTCGGTGGTCTCGGCACTGTTCGCCATCGTGGTGGCCACCCGCGTGTTCGGCAGCAACGTGGCGCAGTATTTCCGCCTCGACGATCGCGGCTCGGCGACCGGCTACGACTTCAATCTTTCCTTCGCGCTGCTGGCAGTCGGGCATCTGGTCGGGCTGTGGGTCGGCCTTGCCATGTTGTTCGGCGCGGTGATCGCATGGGGCTGGGCGGTGCCGCATTACACCGGGCTGCTCGGTGCCACCGGTGCCGCGGCGGACGTGGCGCAGGCGGCGTGGAGCAGCAAGGTGCGCTTCATCGGCGCCGGCACGATCGGCGTGGCGGCGATCTGGACGCTGGCCAAGCTGGTCAAGCCGGTGATCGGCGGACTCGCCGCGGCGATGGCCTCGTCACGGGCGCGCAAGTCCGGCCAGGGCGCCAGCCTGCCCCGTACCGAGCTGGACATGCCGATCGGCATCGTCGGCCTGGTCAGCCTGCTGTGCCTGCTGCCGATCGCCTGGCTGCTGGGTGATTTCGCCGGCGATACCGGCCTGGGCGACCATCTGGGCCTGCTGCTGGCCGGCGGCCTGGTGTTCGTGGTGGTGATGGGTTTCCTGGTCTCGGCGGTGTGCGGCTACATGGCCGGCCTGATCGGTTCGTCGAACAGCCCGCTGTCGGGCGTGGGCATCCTGGTGGTGATCGTGGCGGCGCTGTTGCTGGTCGCCGGCGTGCAGTCGCAGCTGCCGGTCAGCGCGGGCAAGGGGCTGGTGGCGTTCGCGCTGTTCGCCACCTCGATCGTGTTTTCGGTGGCGACCATCGCCAACAACAACCTGCAGGACCTGAAGACCGGCCAGCTGGTCGACGCCACGCCGTGGAAGCAGCAGGTGGCGCTGGTCGCCGGCGTGCTGGTGGGCGCGGCGGTGATCCCGCCGGTGCTGGATCTGGTCAACCAGGCTTACGGTTTCGCCGGCATGCCGGGCGTCGACCCCGCGCGGGCGCTGGCCGCTCCCCAGGCCGGACTGATCTCCGCGCTGGCGCAGGGCGTGATCCAGGGCAACATCGACTGGAGCCTGATCATCCTGGGCGGCGCGATCGGCGTGGCGCTGATCATCATCGACGCGGTGCTGGGGCGCAGCAGCAAGTCCGCCTCGCTGCCGCCGCTGGCGGTGGGCCTGGGCATCTACCTGCCGACCTCGACCACGTTGATGGTGGTGGTCGGCGCGATCGTCGGCTGGTACTTCGACAAGCGCGCCGACCGTGCGCGTGACCCGGAGGCGACCAAGCAACTGGGCGTGCTGCTGGCCTCGGGCATGATCGTGGGCGAGAGCATCATCGGCGTGGTGATCGCCGCGATCGTGGTGTTCTCCGGCAAGGAGGCGCCGCTGGCCCTGGTCGGCAGCGGCTTCGCCAATGCGGCGATCTGGATCGGCGGCATCGCCTTCATCGCGGTCAACGTGGCGTTGTATCGCTGGGTCGCCCGACTGGGCCGTGCGCCGACGGCCGGTTGAGGGGGCTGTGGAGCGCGGGGCGGCACCCGGGTGCCGCCCCGTACAATGCCGCCATCGTTTTTGATGGTCGAGGGTTGACGTGACGGCTGCCGGAGTTTCCGCTGCCGCGCCGGATGCGGCGCTGGCGGCCCTGTTCGTGCCGTTCGAGTCCGGCGAGTTGTCCTTGCCGGCGGACGGTCGCGTGCTGTTCCTGCGCGCCCGCGCCGGCGTGCGGCTGCGCGAGATGGCGCAGCCGGGCTGGCTGTTCGAGCAGGGCTTTTTGCCGTTTGCCGACGAGCTGGCGCGCAACGGCCTGCGCGTGGGCGAGCCGGCGGCCGACGAGAAATTTTCGCTGGTGCTGCTGCTGCCACCGCGCCAGCGCGACGAAGCCCGTGCGCTGTTCGCCCGCGCGTTGCAGCACGTGGCGGCCGGCGGCGTGCTGCTGGCGGCGATGCCGAATGCCGAGGGCGCGAAGTCGGGCGAGGCGGACCTGGCGAAACTGGCCGGGCCCGTGCAGCACCAGTCCAAGCACAAGTGCCGGGTGTTCTGGAGCACGCTGTCTGCCGACACCGTGGACCGGGCCGTGCTGGCCGAGTGGCTGGCGCTGGATGCACCGCGCGAAATCATGGACGGCTACATCAGCCGCCCCGGCCTGTTCGCCTGGGATCGCATCGATCGCGCCTCGGCGCTGCTGGCCGCGCATCTGCCGGTGGATTTGCGCGGCAGCGTGGCCGATCTCGGCGGCGGCTACGGTTATCTTTCCACCCAGGTCATCGCGCGCTGCCCGCGAGTGCAGGCGATCGACCTGTACGAGGCCGAGGCGCGCGCGCTGGAGCCGGCGCGGCTCAACCTGACCCGGGCGAAACGCGAAGCCGGCAGGGAACTCGCGGTGGCGGTGTACTGGCATGACGTCACCCGGGGACTGGCGCAGCGCTACGACGCGATCGTCAGCAATCCGCCGTTCCACCAGGGCCGCGCCGACCTGCCCGAACTGGGCCGCGCCTTTATCGTCAGCGCGGCCGAGGCGCTGCAGCCGGACGGGCGCCTGTTGCTGGTGGCCAATCGGCATCTGCCCTACGAGGCCGTGCTGGCCTCGCGTTTTCATGAAGCGCGCACGCTGGTCGTGCAGGAAGGATTCAAGGTGATCGAAGCGGTGGGGGTGCGGGGATGAAACTGGTCAAGCTGATCGCCAACCTGGGTTATGGCAGCCGCAAGGATGTCACGGCGCTGTTCCGTTCCGGCCGCATCACCGATGCCGATGGCGAAGTGCTGTACGCCGACGACGTGGTGCCGTACGAGACCATCCGCGTCGACGACGAACCGCTCGATCCGCCGCCCGGCCTGGTGCTGATGCTGAACAAGCCGCTGGGCGTCACCTGCTCGCGCAAGGACCCGGGACGGGTGGTCTACGACCTGTTGCCGCCGCGCTACAGCGTGCGCTCGCCGGCGCTGTCCAGCGTGGGCCGGCTCGATCGGGACACCTCCGGCCTGCTGCTGTTCACCGACGACGGTGCGCTGCTGCACCGGATCATTTCGCCGAAGGCGCAGGTGACCAAGGTCTACGAGGCGACGCTGGCGCAGGATCTGCGCGGCGACGAAGGCGCGCTGTTCGCCAGCGGCAGCCTGATGCTGGAATCGGAGAAGGAGCCGCTGGCGCCGGCGAACCTTGAAGTGCTGGGCCCGCGCCATGCCCGGCTCAGCGTCACCGAGGGCCGCTACCACCAGGTGCGGCGGATGTTTGCCGCCACCGGCAACCATGTCGAGACCCTGCAACGGATCTCGGTGGGCAGGCTCGCGTTGGGCGAGCTGCCGCTGGGCGAATGGCGTGCGCTGGATGCCGACGAGGTCGCGCTGATCTTCGCGCCCTAGCGCCTACAGCATGTGCACCGCGGTGGGGATCGTGGCGCCGAACCACTTGTGCCGCTCGTCGCGGCAGCTGGGGCTGCCCATCGCGAACTTGCGGCAGATGCCCGGGCGTTCGTCGTAGATGGTGCAGCCCGACGTGTTCGGGTCGACCGCCGCGCACCAGCCGTCCTCGCCCTTGGCCAGGGTTTCCATGCCGTGTTCGTCGCGATCGATCAGCCAGGTGGGCACGCGGTCGTCGGGCATCAGCACCACGGTGAGGCGGCAGCACACGGCTTCGCAGGTGTTGCAGTGGACGCCGGGGTCGATGCTTTCGGCGTAACGGTCGAGGGGCTGTGCGCGGGAGGGATTCATGCGCCAGCTTGGCACTGCCGCGATGAACAGGATGTTGAGGCGGCGATCAGCCCGCCTTGTCCTTCCACAGCGCCTGCCAGCCATCCGCACCCAGCCGGCGCAGGGTTTCCAGGTTGCGCCGGTAGATCGCGTCGGTGTCGCTCATCTGTTCCATCGCGCGTTCGACGCTGGCTTCGCGCAACAGGTGCAGGGTGGGGAAGGGGGATCGGTTGCTGAAGTTCTCCACGTCGTCCGCGTCGCTGTCGGCGAACTGGTACTGCGGATGGAAGCTGGCCACCTGCCATTCGCCTTCCAGTCCCAGCGTCTGCACGGCTGCGTCGGCCACGTCGAGGAAGTCGTTGTAGTCGAGGAAATCGCCCAGCACGAACGGATGGATCAGCAGGCCGGTCTCGCATTCCTCCGGCGTCAGCGCGTTGAGCGACTGCAGCTCGCCGCAGAGGTCGTCCAGCAGCGCGTCGGTGTCGCGCGCCTGGCTCACCCGCATGCGCAGCTTGCCCTGGACGTGGGGCGCGCGGGCGAACGGACACAGGTTCAGCCCGATCACCGCCCGTTCCAGCCAGCGCGTGGTGGCCGCCAGGTAGGGCGCGTCCCCGGGCAGGGCGTCGGCGTTCAGCTCGTTGGCGGGGGACGGGATCATGCGATTTCCGGTTCGGGGACGAGCCCGACTATAGCCGTTGCGGGCGGGCCACCGGCACGGACTGGCTGCGGCGCGCAGATGACGTGCGATGATGTCCGACGCATTCCGGGCACGCGGCTTGCTTGGGTGAAGGTTTCCCTTCGCCGGCCACCGCTGAACGCGGCGTTGCCCGGTCGCATGGTTAGGATGGATTCGTGGATGGTTCGAGCGGCCGGATGACAGGTGCGACCCACCTGGTGCCCGGCGAAAAGCCGGAAGCTCCTCGCCCCGCCGTGGCGCGCGCCGCGGCGGCGACCGCGTGCGCGCCGCCGGCGAGTCGTTTCCGCGGACCGCAGCGCCGGCCCGATCCCCGGGCCAGGCCGGCCCCGCCCGTTCCGGCGCGGCATGCGCTGGTGCGTCGGCGCCGCGAATCGACGCCACGCGAAGTGCCGGACCGTCGTGGACGATGGACGGCAGCGTTCGCCGCCTGGCGTCACTTTGCGGCGCGCGGGTGGGCTTTCGCCTCCGCCTCCCTGCCACCGGCGCCACGCCACCTTGCGCCGGCACTGCTGGCCGCGGCGTGTCTTGCGGCAGTGATCGGCTTTGCCGGCGTGCGCTATCCCGGGCATGCGACGGCTCCCGCGACGGCGCCACCGGCGCCCGCAGCACCGACCCTGGTCACGGCCGTGCCGCCCAGGGTGGTGACCGCTCCGGCGGCGGCTCCGGCGATCCCGCCGTATGCCGCGGAACAGCGGACGCCTCCCGCGCCGTCCGCCGATCGCCTGCTCAGCGAAGTCAGCACGATGGACCTGATGATGCCGATCGCCGAGCCCGACCTGGACATCCGCTCGCGCCACAGCCTGTGGGCCCAGGTGGGCAAGACCTACGGCATCGACCCGCTGCTGCTGTACAGCGTGGCGCTGGTGGAGTCGAAGTCGCTGTATCCGGACGGCCGGGTGGCGCCGACGCCGTGGCTGTTCCGCGTCGACGACCATCTGGTGCGGGGCGATCGCCAGCACGTGCAACTGCAGATGGCCGCAGCCAGCCAGTTCGGTTCGGCGGTGCAGGACGTGGGCATCATGCAGGTCTATTACCCGATGCACCGCGACGCGGTGCGCGACCCGCTGACCCTGCTCGATCCGCGCACCAACATCACCGTCGGGGCAAAGATCCTGCGCGACGGCATGCGCCGCACCCGCGATCGGGTGATGGGTGTGGGCTATTACCACAGCCGCACGCCCAGCCTGGCCAGGGGTTACGGCACGGCCGTGCTGACCGTCTACGACCGGCTGAAGGCGCAGCATCGCAAGTCGGCCAGGCAGGGGCCGGTGGCGCGCTAGGTTCCTCCGGTCGCAGACGAGCGCCTTGCATCGCGGGGCGGTCGCCCGGATATAGGCAGCACCTCCCGCGGTCACCTCACGCATGTTCCAGCTGCACTTCGACAACGCCTTCGTCCGCGACCTGCCGGGTGATCCGCAGCAGGGTGCAGGGCTGCGCCAGGTCGAAGGCGCGCTGTATTCGCGGGTCGATCCCACGCCGGTGGCTGCGCCGCGGCTGCTGGCGCATTCGGCGGAGATGGCCGCCACGCTGGGCTTCAGTGAAGCCGAAGTCGGCGCGCCGGAGTTCGCGCAACTGTTCGGTGGCAACGCGCTGCTCGACGGCATGCAGCCGTATGCGGCGAACTACGGCGGCCACCAGTTCGGCCACTGGGCCGGGCAGCTGGGCGATGGCCGGGCGATCTCGCTGGGCGAAGTGATCAACGCGGCCGGCGAGCGTTGGGAACTGCAGCTGAAAGGCGCCGGACTGACGCCGTACTCGCGCGGCGCGGATGGCCGCGCGGTGCTGCGCTCGTCGGTGCGCGAATTCCTGTGCAGCGAGGCGATGCACCACCTGGGCGTGCCCACCACGCGGGCGCTGAGCCTGGTCGGCACCGGCGAGCCGGTGCTGCGCGACATGTTCTACGACGGCAACGCGGCCACCGAGCCGGGCGCCATCGTCTGCCGCGCGGCGCCTTCGTTCCTCCGCTTCGGCAACTTCGAACTGCCGGCATCGCGCGGCGACATCGGGTTGCTGCGGCAGTTGGTCGAGTTCACCATCCGCCGTGATTTCCCCCAACTGCAGGGGCAGGGCGAGGCGCTGTACGCGGAGTGGTTTGCCCAGGTCTGCGAGCGCACCGCCGCGATGGTGGCGCACTGGATGCGCGTGGGTTTCGTGCACGGCGTGATGAACACCGACAACATGTCGATCCTCGGCCTCACCATCGACTACGGTCCGTACGGCTGGATCGACAACTACGATCCGGACTGGACGCCGAACACCACCGACGCACAGCGTCGCCGCTACCGCTTCGGCCAGCAGCCGGACGTGGCCTGGTGGAACCTGAGCCGGCTGGCCGGCGCGCTGGCGCCGCTGTTCGCCGACGTGGCGCCGCTGCAGGCGGGGCTGGATCGCTACGCGGCCGCCCATGCCGCTGCCGATCGGGCGAATGTCGCCGCAAAACTCGGGTTCGCCGAATGCCGCGATGACGACGTGGCCCTGATGCAGTCGTTGCAGTCCCTGCTGCAGCAGGCCGAGATCGACATGACGCTGTGGTTTCGCGCACTCGCCGACGTCGATGTGTCGTCACCCACGCTGGCGCCATTCGCCGCGGCTTTCTACGACGAGGCGAAACGTCGCGCGGCCGCGCCGGCGCTCGACGACTGGCTGCGCCGCTACGCGGCGCGGCTGGCCGACGATCCGTTGCCGGCGGGACAGCGTCGAAAGCAGATGCGCCGGGCCAACCCCCGTTACGTGTTGCGCAATTACCTGGCGCAGCAGGCGATCGACCGGGCCGGGCAGGGCGACCTCGACGGCATCACCGAGCTGCTCGACGTGTTGCGCCACCCGTACGACGACCAGCCCGGCCGCGAGGCGTTCGCGCAGAGGCGTCCGGACTGGGCGCGGCACAAGGCCGGCTGCTCGATGCTGTCGTGCAGCTCCTGATCCGGAAAGCACGAAGGCCGGCGATGCCGGCCTTCGTGCTGGGAAAATGGTGCCCTCGAGACGATTCGAACGTCCGACCTGCCCCTTAGGAGGGGGCCGCTCTATCCAACTGAGCTACGAGGGCAGCGCCGGGATTTTCGCATGGATTGCGCGGTTCTGCTGCTCCCCCTGCGTGCAGGGGAGGGAGCAAGGCGGTTGCCCCTGCTAGAATGGCGAATTACCGATTTCATTCACGGTGCCGGCAGGCGCCGCATGTCCAGGAGACATCCATGTCCCATGCAATCCTCAGCGCGCTCGGCCTCGACGGCGAGCAGTCCGGCAGCTACCTCGGCCAGGGCGAGTGGTCGAAGACCACCGACGCCGGCGCGCTGCAGCCGGTGAATCCGGCCACCGGCGAAGTGCTCGGCACCGTGCATGCGTCCAGCGCCGCCGATTATGAAGTGATCGTCCAGCGCGCCCAGGCCGCGTTCAAGGTGTGGCGCACCACGCCTGCGCCGCAGCGTGGCGAAGCGGTGCGCCTGTGCGGCGAAGCGCTGCGCAAGCACAAGGACGCGCTCGGTTCGCTGGTGGCGCTGGAGATGGGCAAGATCAAGCCCGAGGGCGACGGCGAAGTGCAGGAGATGATCGATATCGCCGACTTCGCGGTGGGCCAGAGCCGCATGATGTACGGCTCGACCATGCATTCGGAGCGCCCCGGCCACCGCATGTACGACCAGTACCATCCGCTGGGCCTGGTCGGCATCATCAGCGCGTTCAACTTCCCGGTCGCGGTGTGGGCGTGGAACGCCATGCTGGCCACCATCGCCGGCGACATCTGCATCTGGAAGCCGTCGCCGAAGACGCCGCTGTCGGCGATCGCCACGATGAAGATCTGCAACGAGGCACTGAAGGACGCCGGCTTCCCCGACCTGTTCTTCCTGTTCAACGATGCCGGCAGCGACTTGGCGCAGGCCTTCGTCGACGACAAGCGCATCCCGCTGATCAGCTTCACCGGCTCGACCAAGGTCGGCCGCATGGTCGGCGAGCGCGTGGCGCAGCGCATGGGCCGCTCGCTGCTGGAGCTGGGCGGCAACAACGCGATCATCCTCGATGAAACCGCCGACCTGAAGCTGGCGATCCCGGGCATCGTGTTCGGCGCCGTCGGCACCGCCGGCCAGCGCTGCACCACCACGCGCCGCCTGTTCGTGCACGAGTCGATCTTCGACGGCGTGGTCGACACCCTGGTCAAGGCCTACCAGCAGGTCGAGGGCAAGATCGGCGACCCGACCCTGGCCACCACGCTGATGGGCCCGCTGAACAGCCAGGAAGCGGTGCAGGGTTACCTGAAGGCCGTGGAGAACGCCAAGGCCGCCGGCGGCACCGTGCGTACCGGCGGCAAGGCGCTGACCGATCGCAAGGGCAACTTCGTGCTGCCGACCATCGTCACCGGCGTGAAGAATTCCGACGACGTGGTGCAGACCGAGACGTTCGCGCCGATCCTCTACGTGATGCCGTTCAAGACGCTGGACGAAGCGATCGACATGCAGAACGACGTGCCGCAGGGCCTGTCCTCGTCGATCTTCACCAACAGCCTGCGCGCGGGCGAGCAGTTCCTGTCGGCGGCCGGTTCGGATTGCGGCATCGCCAACGTCAACATCGGCACCTCGGGTGCGGAGATCGGCGGCGCGTTCGGCGGCGAGAAGGAAACCGGCGGCGGCCGCGAGTCCGGTTCGGATGCGTGGAAGGTCTACATGCGCCGCCAGACCAACACCATCAACTACTCCGACGCGCTGCCGCTGGCGCAGGGCATCAAGTTCACGGTGTGACGAAAGTCGGCCACGGGCGTTCGCCGCCCGTGGCCGTCCGATGCATGAAGGCGTTGTGCCACCTCCCTCACGAGTGAGCGAACGATGAGCTATCAACCGTCTTATCGCCCGGGCAACACGACCAGTTCTCTGGCGGTGGTGAGCCTGGTGTTCGGCATCCTGACGTGGATCTTGCTGCCGTTCATCGGTGCGCTGGTGGCGATCGTCTGCGGTCACCTGGCGCGCGGCGAGATCCGCCGCAGCCCGATCGACAACCGCATGGACGGTGACGGCATGGCGGTGGCCGGGCTGGTGCTCGGCTACGTCCAGCTGGCCTTGTGCGTGCTGGGCATCTTCCTGCTGATGGCGGTGCTGATCTTCGGTTTCGCGTTTGCCGGCTGGCACTGACGGCGCATGCACAAGGCGCTGCCGGCTCCGTTCGATTTCCGCGGCTATCGCGTCGTCGTGGCTGGTGGCAGCCGTGGCATCGGGCGCAGCATCGCGCTGGGTTTTGCCGCCGCTGGCGCCGGGGTCTCCATCTGCGCCCGTGGCGCAACAGCTCTCGAAGAAACTCGCCAGGCGATGGCGGCCCACGGCGTGGTCGCCCACGCGCAAGGTTGCGACCTGGCCGACGCCTCGGCGATCGAAGCTTATGTGGCGAATGCCGCCGACGCGCTCGGCGGCATCGACGTGCTGGTCAACAACGCCAGCGGTTACGGCTTCGACGAAGGCGACGAGAGCTGGCTGGCCGGTTTCAACGTCGACCTGATGGCCGCGGTGCGCGCCTCGCGCGCGGCGTTGCCGCATCTCAAGGCGTCGGCCCACGGCTGCATCCTGCACACCAGCTCGATCGCGGCCTTCCGCCCGCGTGCGAACGGCGCAGCTTATGCCGCGATGAAGGCGGCGCTGAGCCAGTACACCACCTCGCAGGCGCTGGCGCTGGCCGGCGAGCGCATCCGCGTCAACGCGATCGCGCCGGGGTCGATCGCGTTCGCCGATGGCCTGTGGGAGCGGCGCCGGGTGGAGCAGCCGGAGTTGTACCGCGCCACGCTGGCGAAGATTCCGTTCGGCCGCTTCGGCACGCCGGAGGAAATCGCCCACGCCGCGCTGTTCCTCGCTTCGCCGTTCGCGGGCTGGATCACCGGCCAGACCCTGGTCGTCGACGGCGGGCAGATGCTCAGTGGCTGACTTCCAGTCCACCACTCGCTTCAGCGATCGCGTCGACGACTACGTGCGCTATCGCCCCGACTATCCCGTGGCGCTGCTCGACTGGCTGCAGCGCGAGCAGGGCGTGGACCGCCACTGGCACGTGGCCGACGTGGGTGCGGGCACCGGCATCTCCTCGAAGATGTTCCTCGATGCGGGTTACCGTGTGACGGCGGTGGAGCCGAATGCGCCGATGCGCGGTGCCGCCGAACAATGGCTGCGCAGGTACGACCGCTTCGATGCCGTCGACGGCCGCGCCGACGCCACCAAGCTGGCCGATGCCAGCGTGGATCTGGTCACCGTGGCGCAGGCATTCCACTGGTTCGACGAGGTGGCGGCACGGCGCGAATTCGCGCGCATCCTGCGGCCGCAAGGGCTGGTGGCGATCTGGTGGAATTCGCGCCGGCTCACCGGCACGCGCTTCCTCGAGGGCTACGAGGCCTTGCTGCTGCGCTTCGGCACCGACTACACCAGCGTGGCCGAGCGTTACGCCGACGATGCACACATGCGCGTCTGGTTCGGCGCCGGCTACCGCGGCAGCGCCAGTTTCGGGCACGGCCAGCGGCTGGATTTCGACGCGCTGCGCGGGCGTTTGATGTCGTCCTCGTATGCGCCGCAGGCGGGACATCCGCAGCATGAACCGATGCTGCAGGCGCTGCGCGAACTGTTCGACAACTGCGCCGAAGACGGCACGGTAAGCTTCGATTACGACACCCGCATCTTCGCGGGCCAACCGGTCTGATCCATGTACGACATCCTGCGCCCGCTGCTGTTCCAGCTCGACGCCGAGAAGGCACATCACCTCACGCTGTACGGGTTGGGCGTGGCCCAGCGCAGCGGCTTCGCCCGCTGGATCGCCAGGCCGCCGGCGGACCTGCCTACCACGGTGTTCGGCATCACCTTTCCGAACCCGGTCGGCCTGGCGGCCGGCCTGGACAAGAACGCCGAATACCTGGACGCACTCGATGCGCTGGGATTCGGCTTCATCGAAGTCGGCACGGTCACGCCGCTGCCCCAGCCGGGCAACGACAAGCCCCGCATGTTCCGCCTGCCGCGGCACGAGGCGATCATCAACCGGCTCGGCTTCAACAATGGCGGCGTCGATGCGCTGGTACGCAACGTGCGGCAGTCCAGCTACCACGGCGTGCTCGGCATCAACATCGGCAAGAACAAGGACACGCCGAACGAGAAGGCGGTCAACGATTACCTGACCTGCCTGCACAAGGTCCACGAGCACGCCAGCTACGTCACGGTGAACATCTCCTCGCCGAACACGGCCGGACTGCGCGACCTGCAGCAGGAAGCCACGCTGTACAAGTTCATTTCCGTGCTGCGGGCCGCGCAGGAGCGGCTGGGCTCGCAGGCCGGCAAGCGCAAGCCGATGCTGCTGAAGATCGCGCCGGATCTTTCCGAAGCCGAGCTGGACGCCATCGCCGAGGTGCTGCTGCGCACCGGCATCGACGGGGTGATCTGCAGCAACACCACGATCGATCACGAGTCGGTGGCGGACGACCCGCGCGGCGGCGAGGCGGGCGGCCTGTCCGGCAAGCCGCTGTTCGCGCGTTCCACCGCGGTGCTGGCCGGCATGCACAAGCGCCTGCAGGGTCGCGTTCCGCTGATTGGCGTGGGCGGCATCCTCGAAGGCAGCGACGCGGCCGAGAAACTCGACGCCGGTGCCTCGCTGGTGCAGGTCTACTCGGGCCTGGTCTATCGTGGCCCGCACCTGGTCGGCGAATGCGTCAACGAAATCCGTCGCCAGCGCGAGGCCACCCATGCCGTCTGAGCGCACTGACATGGGTGGTTACACGCTGATCGAAAACGCCTCGCTGGCGACCCGCAACACGCTGCGCGTCGATGCGCGCGCCACGTTGCTGGCGGAAATCCACGACGCCAGCAAGCTGCCCGAACTGCTCGACTTTCCCGCCGTGCGCAACGGCCGCCTGCTGGTGCTGGGCGAGGGCAGCAACCTGCTGTTCACCGGCGACTTCGACGGCACCGTGCTGGCGATGGAAACCCGCGGCGTGCAGGTGGAAAGCGACGGCGACAGCGCACGCATCGCGGTGGCCGCGGGCGAACGCTGGGACGACTTCGTGCGCTGGACGCTGGGCCAGGGCTACGCCGGCCTGGAAAACCTGATCCTGATCCCCGGCACCGTGGGCGCTGCGCCGATCCAGAACATCGGCGCCTACGGCTGCGAAGTGGCCGAATTCGTCGAAAGTGTGGAGGCGTGGGATACCCGCGAGCACCGCGTGGTGACGCTGGACCACGCCACCTGCGCATTCGCCTACCGCGACTCGCTGTTCAAGCACGAGCCCGGCCGCTACATCGT
Organism: Rhodanobacter sp. IGA1.0; assembly: GCF_040208325.1. Taxonomy (NCBI): domain Bacteria; kingdom Pseudomonadati; phylum Pseudomonadota; class Gammaproteobacteria; order Lysobacterales; family Rhodanobacteraceae; genus Rhodanobacter; species Rhodanobacter sp. IGA1.0. Next base: position 2,224,860 of record NZ_CP157948.1, on the reverse strand, counting down.
CACTGCCGTGCGCTTCGTGCTGCCGCGCAGTCGACCGCTGCGCACCGACTACGCCGGCATCGACGAGCAGCTGGCGCGGATGGGTGTCGACAAGCCCGCGCCCTTCCACGTGGCCGAAGCCGTCGTGCACCTGCGCACGAAGAAGCTGCCCGATCCGGCGGTGATCGGCAACGCCGGCAGCTTCTTCAAGAACCCCATCGTCGACGCCGCGCTGGCCGATGCGCTGAAGCGCGAGCATCCCGAACTGGCCGCCTGGCCGCAGGCCGACGGCCGCTGCAAGCTCTCCGCCGCGTGGCTGATCGAAGCCGCCGGCTTCAAGGGTTTCCGCGAAGGCGATGCCGGCGTCTCGAACCGGCACGCGCTGGTGCTGGTCAACCACGGCCACGCCACCGGACCCCAACTGTGGGCGCTGGCGCAGCAGGTGATGCACGGCGTGCACGCCAGGTTCGGCGTGCAACTGGAACCCGAGCCGGTGGTGATCGGCACGCGCTGAGCTTCTATATTGGCGCGGAGCGCCTGATGCTCCCTGGTGCATGCAGAGCTGAACTTTCGCCTGCTTCCGGCGGCCGAGCTACCTTTCGTAGGGCGGCAACGTCCGCCGGTGTTCCCGCGGTCCTACGTCGCGTAGCTGTTCTCATGGAAGCGCACCCTGTGCGCGATGTTCTTGCTTTGCCTGTGGCATCAGAGCGAAAAGCTTTCGTCTGCCTGCGGCAGCCGAGCCACCTTTCTCTGTTTGGCCAGAGAAACGTGGCCCAAAGAGAGGCCACCCCGCTTCCGCGCCTTGCGGACATCCTGTCCGCAAGGTTCGCGAGTCGGTGCCGGGCTTTTCGACAGGGCATCCTGCCCTGGCGAAAAGGAGCCGACATCCCTGTCGGCTCCCGCTACGCGGCCTGTCGCCCCCACCTCGCCGCTGCAGAGGGGCCCCGGGTAGAGCAGCGGGCCATCGTGGCCCGCACTTTTCAGAAGAGCCGGATCAAGAGCAGAGCTGCGGCGACCCGGAGCTTTTGCTTCGGCTCTGGCTTTTTGTTTTTGCTTTTCAGCTTCATCACCGAGTGCGCGCTGGGAGCGCGCTGCTCTACCGGGGCCCCTATGGCGCGGCGGGCGGGCGGAGGAAAGGCCCCGCAGGGGTGGCTCGCAGGGATGCGAGCCAGTTCGACGTCAGTCCATGGATGGACTGTCGGCGAACCCCCGGAGCCCGCCCGCGCATCTGGAGGGCAGGATGCCCGGAAGGCGCGCCATCGGGGTGGCCTTTCTCTTGGGTCACTTTCTCTTTGGCCACTCAAAGAGAAAGTGACTCGGTCGCCGAAGGCGATCGACCGCTCTGCAATTGAATTCAGTTCTTCCGCTTTGAGCCAAAGCGCCCCGCGCGCATCAATCGCGAACCCGCTTCTCGATATTCGGCAGAAACACCGTGATCAGCCCCATCAGCGGCAGATACGCGCACAGGCCATAGACGTATTCGATGCCGTGCGCGTCGGCCAGGCCGCCGAGCACCGCGGCGCCGATGCCGCCCATGCCGAAGGCGAAGCCGAAGAACAGTCCCGAGATCATGCCGACGCGCCCGGGGATCAGTTCCTGCGCGTAGACCAGGATCGCCGAGAACGCCGAAGCCAGGATCAGGCCGATCACCACGGTGAGCACGCCCGTCCACATCAGGTTCGCATGGGGCAGCAGCAGGGTGAACGGTGCCACGCCAAGGATCGACACCCAGATCACCCACTTGCGCCCCACCCGATCACCCACCGGTCCGCCGATCAGCGAGCCGGCGGCGACGGCGAACAGGAACACGAACAGATGCACCTGGGCGCTCTGCACCGACACGCCGAACTTGTGGATCAGGTAGAAGGTGTAATAGCTGCTGAGGCTGGCCAGGTAGAAATACTTGGAGAAGATCAGCAGTCCCAGGATGGCCAGCGCGCCGATGACCTGGTTGCGCGACAGGGCGACCACGTCCAGATGCCGCGAGGGCGACTTGCTGCGTGCCACGTGATGGCGGCCATACCAGCGCCCCACCTGCAGCAGTACCACGATGGCCAGCAGGGCGGCCAGCGAGAACCACGCCACGCTGCCACGCCCGTGCGGCACGATGATCCACGCCGCCAGCAGCGGACCCAGCGACGAGCCGGTGTTGCCGCCGACCTGGAACAACGACTGCGCCAGTCCGTGCCGGCCGCCCGAGGCCATTCGGGCCACCCGCGACGATTCCGGATGGAATACCGACGAGCCGGTGCCGACCAGGGCCACGGCCAGCAGCAGCACGGGGAAATTCGGCGCGACCGCCAGCAACAGCAGGCCGCACAGGGTGAAGCCCATGCCGGCCGGCAGCGAATACGGCATCGGTCGCCTGTCGGTGACCATGCCGACCAGCGGCTGCAGCAGCGAGGCGGTGAGCTGGAAGGTCAGGGTGATCAGGCCGACCTGGGCGAAGCTGAGATGGAAGCTGCCCTTCAACAACGGATAGATCGCCAGGATCAGCGACTGGATCATGTCGTTGAGCATGTGCGCGAAGCTGATCCCGCCCAGCACGGCGAACTGGGTGGGTTCGCTGGCGGGGATGGAAGTCGGGGATGCGGGGATCGCGGAAGGGGAGAGCGGGGCGCTTTCGACGCGGGTCTGCATGGGCGGTGTTTGACTGGGTGGGGTACGACGCGGGGAGGCCTACCTTAGGACAGCGGCGGCGAACCCGCATGTGCCGGGGGGTACCGTGCCGCGTGGCTGTCATCTTCCCGTCAGGCGTGCGCGGCAGACTGAGCCGGGGATGACCCGTCGCGGCCGTCGTCACCCGGGACTCGCCCCCGCCGCGCTACGATGTCCCGACGTATTCCTGCATGAGCCAAGCCGGTGTCACCATGAACAGCCGCCTGATCCACGAGAGCTCGCCGCCCGGCACCGCGACGCCGGCCGCCAACGATGCCTCGACGGCGATCGCGCCGGCGGTGGACCTCGGCGATCCGCGGCTGTTCATCCACCGCGAGTTGTCGCAGCTGCAGTTCAACATCCGCGTGCTGGACCAGGCGCTGGACGAGCGCACGCCGCTGCTCGAACGGCTGAAATTCCTGCTGATCTTCTCGCGCAACATGGACGAGTTCTTCGAGATCCGGGTGGCCGGCCTGAAGGGTCAGGTGGCGCTGGACCACGAGCTGATCGGTCCGGACGGCATTCCACCGAAGCGTGCGCTGGCGCTGATCAGCGAGATTGCGCACCGGCAGATCGAGCGGCAGTACGCGATCCTCAACGAGCGCATCCTGCCGGAGCTGGCTGCGCAGGGCATCCGCATCGTGCGGCGCCAGCAGTGGACGCAGAAGCAGAAGCTGTGGGTGCGCCGCCATTTCCGGGCGGAGGTGGCGCCGCTGGTGACGCCGATCGGGCTGGACCCGACCCATCCATTCCCGCTGCTGGTCAACAAGAGCCTCAACTTCATCGTGCGGCTGGACGGTGTCGATGCGTTCGGCCGCGACTCCGGCCTGGCCGTGGTGCCGGCGCCGCGCGTGTTGCCACGGCTGATCCAGATGCCGGCCGACATCTGCGAGGGCGGCGACAACTACGTGCTGCTGTCCTCGATCATCCATGCCCACGTGGACGAGCTGTTCCCGGGCATGGACGTGCTCGGCTGCTACCAGTTCCGGCTGACCCGCAACGCCGACCTCACGCTGGACCCGGAAGACGTCGAGGACCTGGCGCTGGCCTTGCGCGGCGAACTCTATTCGCGCCGCTTCGGCGACGCGGTGCGGCTGGAGGTGGCCGACAACTGTCCCAGGGACCTGGCCGAGCACCTGCTCAGGCAATTCGGCCTGGCCGAGTCGGAGCTCTACGAAGTGAATGGCCCGGTGAACCTGGCCCGCCTGTTCCGCATCGCCAGCCACGTGAACTACCCGCGCCTGCAGTACCCGCCATTCACGCCGGCACTGCCGAAGGAATTGCGCCACACCGAGGACCTGTTCCAGGTGATCGGTCGCCAGGACGTGCTGTTGCTGCACCCGTACGAGTCGTTCGCGCCGGTGGTGGACCTGCTGCGCCAGGCCTCGACCGACCCGCAGGTGCTGACGATCAAGCAGACGCTGTACCGCACCAACGCGAATTCCGAGATCGTCGACGCGCTGGTCGACGCGGCGCGCGCGGGCAAGGAAGTCACCGCCGTGGTCGAGCTGCGCGCGCGCTTCGATGAGGAGTCGAACCTGAGCCTGGCCTCGCGCCTGCAGCAGGCCGGCGCGATGGTGATCTACGGCGTGGTCGGCATCAAGACGCATGCGAAGATGATGCTGATCCAGCGCCGCGAAGGCAGCGAACTGGTGCGCTATGCCCACCTGGGCACCGGCAACTACCACAGCGGCAACGCGCGCCTGTACACCGACTACAGCCTGCTCACTTCCGATGAGGCCCTGTGCGAGGACGTGCACAAGCTGTTCAGCGAGCTGACCGGCATGGGTACCGTGCTGCACATGAAGAAGCTGCTGCATGCGCCTTTCACGCTGAAGCCCCGGTTGCTGGAAATGATCGCCGGCGAAGCGGCGCACGCCGCGGCGGGCCGGCCGGCGCGGATCATCCTCAAGCTCAATGCGCTGACCGAGCCGAACGTCATCCGGGCGCTGTACCAGGCCAGCATCGCCGGCGTGCAGGTCGACCTGATCGTGCGCGGCATCTGCAGCCTGCGGCCGGGCATCGAGGGCGTGTCGGAGAATATCCGGGTGCGTTCGATCATCGGCCGCTTCCTCGAACACAGCCGCGTGTACTGGTTTGCCAACGACGGCGAGCCGCGTCTGTATCTCTCCAGCGCGGACCTGATGGAGCGCAACCTCGATCGCCGCGTGGAGACGGCGTTCCCGATCGAGGGCAAGCGGATGCAGCAACGCATCCACGAGGCACTGCAGCTGTGCCTGGCCGACAACGTGGGCGCCTCCCTGTTGCAGGCCGACGGTGAATACCTGCGCCCGCCGCCGGCCGCGGGCGAGCCGGTGCACGACATGCAGGCCGAGCTGCTGGAGCGGATCTGCGGCGCCACCACCGGCCATTGATGCCGCCACCCGGCTGTCCACCGTTTCCGTTGCAGCGCGTTGCAGCAGGTGTTTCGCCCTCGACCTGCCGCGGAGTACGTGATGTACCTACTGCCTTCCCGATGGATGCCCGCCGTCGCCACCTTGGTGCTGGCCCTGCTGATCAGCCCGTCGGCCACGGCCGGCAACCTGCGTGATGCGCTGATGCAACGACACGCGACGGCCGGGGCGTCCGTCCCGATCGCGCTGCCGGCAGGCACCCGCGTGATCCGCGACGTGGCCTACGGCAGCGACCCGCGCCAGCGCTTCGACGTCTACGCGCCGGAACATGCGCGGCACGCGCCGGTGATCGTGCTGGTGCACGGCGGCGGCTGGCGGTGGGGCGACAAGGCGATGGCGAACGTGGTGGCGAACAAGCTCGCGCGCTGGTTGCCGCGCGGCTTCATCGTCATCTCGGTGAATTACCGCATGCGCCCGGATACCGCACCGCTTGAGCAGGCCGCGGACGTGGCCCGTGCACTGGCCAGCGCGCAACGACAGGCACCCCGGTGGGGCGGCGATGCGCAGCGCTTCATCCTGATGGGCCATTCCGCCGGTGCCCACCTGGTCGCCCTGGTCGGCGCCGAACCCGGGCTGGCAAGGGCGCAGGGGGCGCAACCCTGGCTGGGCACGATATCCCTGGATGGCGGCAGCCTGGACGTGGTGCAGACCATGCAGTCGCGCCATCTTCCATTGTTCGACCAGGCGTTCGGCGCCGATCCCGCCGAGTGGCGCGCCGCGTCGCCCCTGCAGCGCCTGCACGGCCGCATCGCGCCGTTCCTTGCCGTGTGCTCCAGCCGGCGGGCCGATTCGTGCGCGCAGTCGCACGCCTTCGTCTACAAGGCGCGTTCGTTCGGCAGCCACGCCAGCGTGCTGGAAGAAGACTTGTCCCATGGCGAGATCAACCGCGAACTGGGCCTGCCTTCGGACTACACGCTGGCCGTCGAGAGCTTCATGGCCACGCTCGACCCCGCGGTCGCTCGTTTGCTGGACGACCGCGCCGCACGCGTCGCCGCGTTGCCGGTGATCATCCGCTGAGTGCCCGGGACGCCGGAGTACGATGCATCGGCACGCGATGAAAACACCGGGGCTGCCTTGAACGCATCGACACTGTGGTGGGGTTTGCTGTTCGGCTCGATCGGGCTGGGCTTCTTCGTCTACGGCAGAAAGCAGCGGGCCATCGTGCCGCTGCTCTGCGGCATCGCCCTGATGGTGTTTCCGTATCTCGTCAGCGGCACCGCTTGGCTTATCGCGGTCGGCGTGGCGCTGATCGCGATTCCGCGGTTCGTCAGCCTGTGAAGTGGACGCACAAGAAAAAGCCCGCGGAAACCGCGGGCTTTTTGGCGAATCCGTGGTGGAGCGGATGGGGATCGAACCCACGACCTCCACGATGCGAACGTGGCGCTCTCCCAGCTGAGCTACCGCCCCACGGAAGCCGCGAATATTAGCAGCGTGGGTGGGGTTCGCCAAGACCCCGGTTGATGGGCGGCCAGGCGGGGCGATCCATCGAGCCGTGCCAGGCGGGTTTTGCGCAGGCGGGTGGGCACCTTCGACTTCGGCGCTGTGCGCCGGCGCCCAGGGCCAACGGCAACAAGGGCACGTGGTGCTCAGCCCGGCAGCAGTCCTGGCAGGTCGTCGTGCAGTACCTCGCGGCGCCAGCCTTCGAGGAAGTCCGGCCATTCGGCGGTGACCACGTATTCCTCCAGCACCTTGCGTGGACACAGCAGGCCGGGCGGCAGGTCGAGTTCGCCGGCGCGGGTGTCGACCAGCTGCTTCATCTCGCCCAGCGCCTTCTTCGCCGCGCCCTGCGGGTGGGCCGGGATTTTTGCGGTCGCGGCGATTTCCTCGGCGCTGACGGTGGGCGCAATCAGTTCGAACAGTTCGCTGCGTTGCGCCGAGCGCAGGGCGCGCTGGCCGCGGCTGCGCTGTTCCAGGTCCGCCAGATGGGTCGGCGGCAACTCGGCCAGGTTCAGCGCGAGGTTGTCGTCGAGCAGCCAGGGGCGCGGCACGTCGAGTCGACGCGCGCTGCGGTCGCGCCACAGCAGCAGGCGGCGCAGCAGGGCCTGCCGCTCGGGCGACCATTCGGCGGCGCCACGCAGCGCGCGCTGCGGCTGCGGGTCACCGTCACGATGGCTGGCGCGCTGCTTCAGGCGGGCGCAGTCCTCGGCGTGCCACGCGCTGCGGTCACGCTGGCGCAGGCGTTCGTTCAATTGTTCGTGGATGGTTTTCAGGTAGACCACGTCCAGCGCGGCATAGCTGCGCTGCGACGCGGTCAGCGGACGCTGCAGCCAGTCCGAGCGCGTCTCGCCCTTGTCCAGTTCGTCGCCGGCCAGTTCGGCCACCAGCGCCCGATAGCTGATGCCCAGGCCCATGCCGACAAAGGCGGCGGCGATCTGCGTGTCGAACAGGGTGCGCGGGCCATCGGGCAGCAACGGCGAGAGGGTTTCCAGATCCTCGCTGGCACTGTGCATGATGGTGACGGCCGGATCGGCGCCCAGCAGCGGCTGCAAGGCCGCGCCGATGTCGAAGGCCAGCGGGTCGACCAGGGCGTAGCGGCCATTCCAGCCCAGCTGCAGCAGGGCCAGCTGCGGGTAGAACGTATTGCGCCGCATGAATTCGGTGTCCAGGCCCACGGCGGCGTGTGCCGGTATCGCGGCCAGCCATGCCTGCAGCGCGTCGAGCGTGTCGATCCAGTCGGCGGCAGGGGTTTCAGGCAATGACATCGGTACTCCTTGGAAGACGGCGCAGTGACTCGCGCGGATTGCCCTGTCGGCGGTTTGTGCCTATGGTGAGCAGCGCACGATAACAGGCCGCGCCCAAGGACGCCCATTCATGCCGAACAACGCCAACCTGCAGCGTCAGCGTTTTCTCGGTGGTGCGCTGGGGGTGATCGTGCTGGGGTTTGCACTGACCTATCACTTTTTTCCGCGCCTGTTCCATGTCGATCCGACCCAGGCACCGCGGCGTTCGATGTCGCTGGGCGCCGCGGCGCCGGGCAGCGGCCTGCAGCCGGAGCGCGCAACGGCGATCAGCGAACTCAACGCCGGGCCTCCGCTGACCCTGGCGCCGGCCGCGGTGATCGCCGCGCGCAACAGCGCCAAGGCCGACCTGCCCAAACAGCTCAGCGCCGATCCGCCCGAAGTGGTGGCGCTGCTGGACAAGGCCACCAGGGCGCTGCATGCGGGCGCACTGGCCGGCGGTGAGGACAGCGCTGCGGCCCTGTTCGAGCAGGCGTTGAAGCAGAAGCCCGACAGCCGCCGCGCCGTGCAGGGCCTGTTCGACGTGCGCGCACGACTGGTGGCGGAGATCGACCAGGACATCGCGGTGGGTGACGTGGACGCTGCGCACGACCTGCTCGACGCCTTGCGCACGCTGCCCAACGCCGAGGCCGAGGTGGCGCAACTGGAAACCGGCCTGCAGACGCTGGAAAAGGTGCGCCCGATGCTGGCCCGGGCGGCCGGCCTGCTGCAGCAGGGCAAGGCCGACCAACCCGACGGTGGCAGCGCGCTGGAGCTGTATCGCGACGTACAGAAGCTGGACCCGCAGAACGCCGTGGCCGAGCAGGGCATCCTGCAGGTGCAGCGTGCGGTGCTGGACCGGGCGCTGGCGGCGGTGGCGCAGAACGACTTCGCCGGTGCCGACCGCGAGCTGGCCAGGGCGCAGCAGATCCGTCCCGGCACCCAGCAGATGCGCGACGTGCACCAGCGCGTGGATGACATGCGCGAGCAGCGTGCCCGCGGATTACTTGCCCAGGCGCATACCGCGCTGGATGCGGGCAACGTGACCCTGGCGACCAGGCTGGCGGGGCAGGTCCGCGCGATCGATCCGGATCTGGCGGCGCTGCCGGCGCTCGACGAGCAACTGGTCAACGCGCGCCTCTACGCCAGCTACAGGCCGGGCCAGGCCTTTACCGACCATTATGTCGACCTGCCGGGCAAGGCGCCCACCATGGTGGTGATTCCCACCGGCAGCTTCATGATGGGTGCACCGGCCAGCGACAGCGAGCGGCTCGCCTCGTCGCAGCCGCAACACGCGGTGACCATCGCCAAGGGTTTCGCGATGGCGCGCAGCGCGGTGACGGTGGCCCAGTTCCGCGAGTTCGTGCGTGCCAGCGGCTACGTGCCCGATTCGATCCGGCTGGGTGGCGCCAGCGTGTACGACGAGCGCAGCGGCGTCCTGCGCGACGACAGCACCGCCACCTGGGAAGACGACTACGCCGGTCGCAAGGCCGAAGACAACCTGCCGGTGGTGAACGTGTCCTGGGCCGATGCCACGGCTTACGCGGCCTGGCTGCAGCAGCGCACCGGCAAGACCTATCGACTGCCCAGCGAAGCGGAGTTCGAGTACGCGCTGCGCGGTGGCACCACGACACGCTACTGGTGGGGCGACGGCGTGCCGTCGCATCCGGTGGAGAACCTGACCGGCTCGGCCGACCGCTCACGCAGTGGCCGACGCTGGAGCAACGCCTTCCGCGGCTATCGCGACGGCCACTGGGGACCGGCGCCGGTGATGAGCTTCGCCGCCAACCCGTTCGGCCTGTTCGACATCGACGGCAACGTCTCCGAATGGGTGGTCGACTGCTGGCACGACAGCTACCTGCGTGCACCGACCGATGGCAGCGCCTGGGTCAACCCCGGCTGCCGCGCCCACGTGCTGCGTGGCGGTTCCTGGGGCAGTTCGCCCGAACAGGTCGAATCGGCCTACCGCCAGGGCGCCAACGGCGACGCCCGCAGCGCCCGCGTGGGCTTCCGCGTGCTGCGCGAGCTGTAGGCATGAAAAACCCCGCGCGAGGCGGGGTGTTTCGAAAACTGGTACCGGTGAGAGGACTCGAACCTCCACTGTGTCACCACAAGCGGATTTTGAGTCCGCCGCGTCTACCATTCCGCCACACCGGCACGTGTGAGCGGGGGATTATGCCGGGTTCAGTGCACGCGGTCGAGTCCCAGCTGGCGCACGTCGCGTCCGTACCAGCGGTCTTCGGGCAGGGGCTGGAACACCGAACAGCGGAGCATCGGGCCGGAATAGATGTGCAGGCTGACGGTGACCGCGTCGTCGCTGGGGTTGCGGATGCTGTGGTATTCGTGTGGCGGGATCAGGCTGCCGGCCGAGCCGGCGCCGGCCTGGATCGAACCGACCGGCTGGAAGCAGTAGCGCTTGTCGTCGTGCTCCAGCAGTTCGTACTGCACGATCTCCAGCGCGCCGTTCCACACGCCCTCGACGCACCACATGCCGTCGTGGTCGTGGATCGGCGTGCCCTGGCCCGGGCCCCAGGTCATCGCCACCACGCAGTAGCCGTGCTCCTCGCTGCGGTACAGCTCGCGCCGCGCGTAGTGCTCGGCATTCGCTTCGAACACGCATTCCGGCAGGGTCACCGACTTGTCGCGGATCATCCTGCACAGGCTGTTGCGCAGGCTGTCGGTGAGCTCGTGGGTGGTCGACTTGGCCACGGCGGCGTCGATGGCGTCGATCAGGGTGCGGCTGCCGGGGAAATCCAGGGTAAGCATGGCGTTCTCGGGGGAAAGCGGGAGCTGTCTAGCTTAGCAGCGCGGCGATCAGCCGGCCGCCAGCCGGTTCAGGAAGCCGCCGATGGCGCGGCTGTAGTTTTCGATGTCGACCAGGAACGCGTCGTGGCCTTGCGGCGAATCCAGCGCCACGAATTCCACCTGTGCACCGGCCGCTTGCAGGCCTTCGGCGATCTGTTCCTGCTGCTGCAGCGGAAACAGGATGTCGGTGCTGACGCCGATCACCATGGCCTGTTCGATGTGGATGCGCTTTAGTCCTTCGTGCACGCTGCCGTGGCCGTATTCGGCGATGTCGAACCAGTCGCTGGCACGCGACAGGTACAGGTAGCAGTTCGGGTCGAAGTTGCGCACGAAGCGCCGGGCGTGACCTTCGAGGTAGGACTCCACCTGGAACTCGCGGCCGAACGGTTCGTCCTCGCGCTGCTCCGGATCGAGCCGGATGCGGGCGAAGCGGCCGTTCCACTCCATCGCCGAGCGATAGGTGATCACGCCGAGCTTGCGCGCGATGCTCATGCCGAGGTCGGGATAACTGCCGCCTTCCGTGGCATGGATGTCGTAGCGGCCGTCGTTGAACTGCGGGTCGAGCCGGATCGCCTCGCGCTGCAGCGAGCGGATCGCGATCGCGAACGGTTGCGCCTGGGGCGCGGTGTCCACGCTGATGTGGGTGCGCACGCTGCCCGGGTGCAGCAGCATGTAGGCCAGCGCGCTCATGCCGCCCATCGAGCAGCCGATCAGGCAGGCCAGTTGCGTGATGCCCAGGCTGTCGACCACGGCGTGCGCCGCGTTGGCCACGTCTTCCAGCGCCAGTTCGGGGAAGCTCAGCCGATAGGCGTCACCGGTGGCCGGATCGTTCGAGGCGGGGCAGGTGGAGCCCTTGTCGCTGCCCAGCGAGTTCACGCAGATCACGAACCAGCGCCCGGTGTCGATCGCCTTGGCGGGGCCGGCCATCTCCTGCCACCAGCCGGGCGAGGGGTCCTCGTCGCATGAGGTCATGTGTGCGCTGGGCGACAGCCCGGTCAGCACCAGCACGGCGTTGTCGCGGGCCGCGTTCAAGTGGCCCCAGGTTTCGTAGGCGACGTGCGCACCGTGCAGCTCGCCGCCGCGCTTCATCGCGAAGGGCGAGGGCAGGTCGAGGTAACGGCGCGCGTCGCCCATCGTCAATGCACCTTGTCGATGCTGATCTTGATCGGCGTCTTGCTGTCCACCGCGACCACGCCAGCGTCGCCTTCCAGGTCGCCGGGCCGGGCCTCGGGCTGGCCGCCGTGGCTGATCCGCGCACCGACGAAGACCTGGGTGACCGAGGACAGCTTGAACGCCGGCGTCATCGCCATCGCGTCGGTCAGCGTGACCGTGGCGGGCAGGCTGGCGGGATCGAGTTTGGCCACCGCCAGCGGCATCGGCGGGCCGTCCGGCGAGCGGGCATAGACGAACAGCACGTCGCCTGCAGCCAGCTTGTCCTTCAGCGCCGGCGCCAGCGCCACTTGCACCTGCAGCGTGGCGCCTGGGGGGGCGTCAGCGGGAGTGCTCGACGACGCGCCGGCCGGTGCGCCGCCGGCGCGGGCATCGGCGACGGCGATCTGTTCGGCAACGGATTTGGCCACGGTCGAGCCCGGCTCCAGCTGCGGTTGCAGCAGGCGCCAGGTGGCGGCGGCGTCGCGGTAGTCGCCATTCTGGAAATCGCTGATGCCGAGCAGCCACAGGCCGCGCTGGCTGTCCGGCTGCAGTTTCACGGCGCGCTGGAGCAGCTCGCGTGCGCGACCGTCGATGCGGTGGTCGGCCCTCGTCATCGAGTCGTTCTCGGCCCAGCCGATCATCGCCTCGGCGTTGTTCGGCGACAGTGTCAGGGCATGCTCGAAGGCATCGCGCGCATCCGCCGGCTGATGCAGCATGCTGCTGGTCTGGGCCAGCAGCATCCAGCCCTGCAGGTCGTCCGGCTGCTGTTTCAGGTGGGCACGCAGTTCGGTCAGCGCCTGGTCCATGGTGAGCGAGGGCAGTGCCTGCGTGCTGGCGGGGTTCAACGCGTTGGGCGTGCCGACCAGCAGGTACAGCGTGCCGGTGCCCAGCGGCAGCACCAGGGCGATCAGCAGGGCCAGCGCGAACACGCTGCGCGGGCGGCCGGCTTCACGGCCCTGGCGCAGCAAAGGCAACAGCAACAAGGCCAGTGCCGCCGCGACCATCGCCGCGGCAATCACGACAAAAGCGATCTTCACCAGTCGTCCCCGGAATCGGTAGGTGTCTCATCCATGGTGCGGGCGGCACGACTGCGCTGGCGGATCATCACCAGCACCACGCCGGCACCACCCAGCAGGATCAGCAGCGGGCCGAACCACAGCAACGAAGTGCCGACGGTCAGCGGCGGGTCGTACAGCACGAACTCGGAGTAGCGGGCGACCAGGTATTGCCTGATCTCGTCGTCGCTGCGGCCTTCCTGCATCATCCTGAAAATCTGGTTGCGCAGGTCGCGGGCGATCGGCGCGTTGGAGTCGGCCAGTGTCTCGTTCTGGCACATCGGACAGCGCAGCTGGTGGGTGAGGTGCTGGAAGCGCAGTTCCTGCGCGTGATCCTTGAACGGCATCGGCTCGATCGCCTGCGCGCAGGCGAAGCCGCCCAGCAGCAGCGAAGCGACGAGGAATACCCGCAGCAACCGGCGCATCACTGTGCCTCCTTCAGCATCGCCGCGATCGCCGGCTTCAGTTCCTTCGCCATCACCTCGGGCGTGATCGGGCCGATGTGCTTGTAGCGGATCACGCCCTTCGCATCGATCAGGAAGCTTTCCGGCGCGCCGTACACGCCGAAGTCGATCGCGGTGTTGCCCGGTTCGTCGGCGATCAGCAGGGCGTACGGATTGCCGTGCTTGGCCAGCCAGTTCTTCGCATCCGCCGGCGGGTCCTTGTAGTTGTAGCCGACCAGCTGGACGCCCAGGGTCGGCGCCGCGGCGCTCAGCACCGGGTGCTCCACGCCGCATTCGATGCACCAGCTGGCGAACACGTTGAGCAGGTAGGGCTTGCCCAGCAGGTCGGCCTTGCTGACCTTCTGCGCCGGCTCGTACAGCTTGGGCAGGTTGAATTCCGGTGCCGGCTTGTTCAGCAGCGGCGTGGGGATCGCATTCGGATCGTGCTGGGTGTTCCACCAGATGCCGAAGCCGAACAGGCCGACCAGCAACATGAAGCCGATGAAGGGGAGCAGGCGGTTCATGCGCGGCTTTCCCCGACCTGCAGCGTGGCGCCGGCGTCGACGACGCCTTCAGCCTTCGCCGCCCGCTTGAGGCGGAAGCGCTTGTCGGTGGCGCAGACCACGCCGCCCAGCATCATCAGCAGGCCGCCGCCCCAGATCCAGCGGATGAACGGCTTGGTGTAGAGCCGCAGCGCCCACGCGCCTTCGAGGTTGTTCGCGTCCATCGGCTCGCCCAGCGCCACGTAGAGGTCGCGGGTGATGCCGGCGTCGACGGCCGATTCGGTCTGCACCTGGCCACGCGGGTAGGTGCGCTTCTGCGGGTGCATCACCGCGATCTGCTTCTCGCCACGGGTGACCGTGACCGTGCCCTGGTCGGCGGTCCAGTTCGGGCCGGTGGTGTGGTGCACGCCGTCGAAGCGGAAATCGTAGCTGCCGATGTGCTGGGTCTCGCCGGGCGCCATGCGCACGTCGCGGGTCACGCTGAGCGATTCGGACAGCAGCACGCCGATCACGAAGATGCCCACGCCCAGATGCGCCAGCAGCATGCCGGCCATCTCGCCCGGATAGCGCCGGCCACGCGGTGCCTCACGCCAGCGCTTGAGCGCATACAGCAGCACGCCGACGACCACCCACACGCCGGCGGCGACGCCGACGATCGCCTTGAGGTTGCCGTCGACCAGGAAGGCCGCGACGATCGCGCAGGCCAGCGCGGCGACGACCACCCGCAGCAGCAGTCCCTTCAGCACCGGCGCGTCGCCCTTGCCCCAGCGCAGGAACGGGCCGAACGGCATCAGCAGCACCACCGGCGCCATCAGCAGCGGAAACAGGAAGCCGAAGTAGGGCGGGCCCACCGAGATCCGGCCCAGGTTCAGCGCATCGCCGATCAGCGGGAACAGCGTGCCCAGCAGCACCATCGCCGCCGCCACCGCGAACATCAGGTTGCCGATCAGCAACACCGTTTCGCGCGACACCACGTTGAACGCCTTGCCGCCCAGCACCTTCGGTGCACGCAGCGCGTACAGCAGCAGCGAGCCGCCGACCACGATGGTGAGGAAGGCCAGGATGAACACGCCGCGGCGCGGGTCCGAAGCAAATGCATGCACCGAGGTGAGCACGCCCGAGCGGACCAGGAAGGTGCCGAGCAGCGACAGCGAGAACGCGAAGATCGACAGCAGGATGGTCCACGCGCGCAGCGAGCCGCGCTTCTCGGTGACGGCCTGCGCATGGATCAGCGCGGCGCCGACCAGCCACGGCATGAAGCTGGCGTTCTCCACCGGGTCCCAGAACCACCAGCCGCCCCAGCCCAGTTCGGCGTACGCCCACCAGCTGCCGGCGACGATGCCGCAGGTGAGGAAGGCCCAGGCCATGTTGGTCCACGGCCGCGCCCAGCGCACCCAGGCCTGTTCCAGCTCGCCGCCGAGCAGGGCGGCGATCGAGAACGCGAACGCCACCGAGAAGCCGACATAGCCCATGTACAGCATCGGTGGATGGAAGGTCATGCCCGGGTCCTGCAGCACCGGGTTCAGGTCCGCGCCGTCACCCGGCATCGGCAACAGACGTCCAAACGGATTCGACGTGAAGATGATGAAGGCGAGGAAGCCCACCGCGATCAGTCCCATCACCGCGATCACCCGCGAGGCGAACACCTCGGGCAGCTTCTGGCTCAGCGCCGCCAGGGCGATCGTCCACACGTTGAGGATCAGGATCCACAGCAGCAGCGAACCCTCGTGTGCGCCCCACACCGCGGCGATGCGGTAATACCACGGCAGCGCCAGGTTCGAGTTGTCGGCCACGTACTGCACCGAGAAGTCGAAGCGCAGGAACGCCCAGGCCAGGATGCCGAACGCCATCGCCACGAACACCGCCTGGCCGGCGGCAGCCGGGCGCGCCACCGCCATCAGCGCGCGATTGCCGCGCCACGCGCCGACCAGCGGCAGGATGCTCTGCGCCAGCGCCAGCAACAGGGCGAGGATCAGCGCGAGTTGGCCGAGTTCGGGGGTCATGGGTTTGTGCCGGGAATGGGAAATGGGGAATGGGGAATGGTCAAGAGCAAGGCACCCCGCCGCTTCGGCGTACTTCGGTGCAGGAAGTGGCAACAAGAGTTGGCATACATGGCTTTTCCTATTCCCTATTCTCTATTCCCGATTCCCGATTCCCGGCTTTCTCGATTCCCGGCTTGTCGGCATGCGCCTTGGCCATGGCGTCCTTCAACTCCTTGGGCATGTACGTCTCGTCATGCTTGGCCAGCACTTCGGTGGCGACGAAGCGGGCGTTGTCCATGTGGCCGGTGGCGATCACCGACTGGTTGTCGCGGAACAGGTCGGGCAGGATGCCGGTGTACTCCACCGGCATCGCGCCGCCGGCATCGACCACGGTGAAAGTGACCTTGAGCGAGTCGCTGGAGCGCTGGATCGAACCGGCCTTGACCATGCCGCCGAGGCGGAAGGTCTTGTAGCTGGCCGCTTCGCCCGACTGCACCTGGCTCGGGGTCAGCAGGTAGTTCATGTTGTTCTGCAACGCCAGCACCACCAGCACGGCGGCGACGACGGCCGCGGCGAGGATCGACAGCACGATGGTGAGCCGGCGCTTGCGGGTGGGGTTCATGGGCATGGTCGAAAACCGCCCCGGTCAGGGGGATGCTGGAGTGGAAGGGGGTTTGCGTTCCTGGCGCACGCTCTGACGCGCCAGCCGTGCGCGAAGTTCCCGCAGCACCTGGTGGCGGCGCAGGCGCGGCGCGACGGTGTCGGCGATCAGCACGACGAAGAACAGCGCATAGGCCGGCCACACGTAGGCCGCGTAACCGCCCATTGCCAGGAAATGCTGCAGGGCGTTCATCGGTCGGCCTCGCTTTCGGCGATCTGGCGCACCCAGTCCTTGCCGCCTTCCAGGTCGAGCAGGTCGGTGCGCACGCGGCGGAACAGGCTGGCGGCGTAGTAGCACTTGGTGGCCAGGGTCATCGTCAGCAGCGGCCACAGCATGTCCCAGGACATGGTGGACTTGCCGAACACGTTGACCGTGCTGCCCTGGTGCAAGGTGTTCCACCAGTTCACCGAGAAATGCACGATCGGCACGTTGATGACGCCGACGATGGCGAGGAAGGCGGCGGCGCGGGCGCCCTGGCGGCGATCCTCGAATGCGTGGTACAGGCCGATCACGCCCAGGAACAGGAACAGCAGCACCAGTTCGGAGGTGAGCCGCGCATCCCAGGTCCACCAGGTGCCCCACATCGGCTTGCCCCACAGCGAACCGGTGACCAGGGTGATGAAGGTGAACGCCGCGCCGATCGGCGCCGACTGCATCGCCACGACCTCGGCCAGCTTGATCCGCCAGACCAGCGCGATGAACCCGGCCACGCCCATCACCGCATAGATGAACATGCCCATCCACGCGCTGGGCACGTGGATGAAGATGATCCGGTAGGCATCGCCCTGCTGGTAGTCGGCCGGGGCCAGCACCAGGCCGCCGTACAGGGCCACCGCGCCCAGCAGCAGGGCCAGCGTCATCGCCCATGGCTGCAGCGTTCCGGCGAAGCGGTAGAAGGTTGGCGGCGAGCTCAGCCGGTGCAACCAGAGCGGAATCCAGTTAGACATGGTGAATCGTCATGCGTCCAGGGCAATACGGAGGGCGGCGGCGCAGGCCAGCGGCGCCAGCACCACGGCCAGCGCCAGCGAGGCAGCGAGCCAGGCGATCGGTGCAAGCCACGGCAAACCCTGTTGGGCCGCCGCCACGGCACCGGCGGCGAAGATCACGGCCGGTACGCACAAAGGCAGCAACATCAGGGCCAGCAGCATACCAGAGCGCCGGGTGCCGGCCGTCAGCGCCACCAGCACCGCACCCAGCAGACTCAGCAGCGGCGTGGCCAGCAGCAGGGCCAGCAACAGCACGGGAATCACCGCGCCGGGCAGGTGCAGCATCGCGGCCATCAGCGGCGCAATCACGATCAGCGGCAGTGCGGTGGTGATCCAGTGCGCAAGGATTTTCATGCCCAGCAGCAGCGCCAGCGGCTGCGGCGCCAGCACCAGCTGTTCCAGCGAGCCGTCCTCGATGTCGCTGGAGAACATCGCATCCAGCGCCAGCAGCATCGCCAGCAGCACGGTCACCAGGATCACGCCGCCGGCGATCCGTTGCAGCAAGGTGTCTTCCGGCCCCAGCGCGAACGGGAACAGCATGGTCACGATCAGCGCGTACAGCACCGGCATCGCGATGTCGCCGCGCCGGCGCCAGGCCAGGGTGAGGTCGCGCCGCAGCATCGCGGCGCAGGCGGTGGCAACGCCGGGATGCTCAGCCATGCATGCGGATCCGTCGCGGCTCGCCGCCGTGGAAGCTCACCGTGCCGTGGCTGGTGACCATCGCGGCGCCGCCGGCGGCGGTGTGCTTTTCCAGCAAATGGTTCACCAGGGCGATGCCGATGCGGTCCAGGTTCGCGTACGGCTCGTCGAGCAGCCACAGCGTGGCCGGCAGCAGAACCAGCCGGGCGAGCGCCGCGCGCTTCTTCTGGCCGGCCGACAGGCGCCGCACCGGCTCGTCTTCGTAACCGCGCAGGCCGACGTCGGCCAGCACGGAAGCCATGCCCAGGCCTTCGCGCGTGCCATGCAGGCCCGCGGCGATGCGCAGGTTTTCGCGGGGACTCAGGTCTGCCTTGAGGCCGAGCTGGTGACCGAGGAACAGGATCTGGCCTGCGCACTGGTCGCGCTGCAGCGCCTCACCGCGCCAGAGCAGTTCGCCTCCGCCGCGATGGAGCAGCCCGGCCAGCATGCGCAGCAAGGTGGTCTTGCCGCTGCCGTTGTCGCCCTCGACCAGGGCCAGTTCGCCCGCGTGCAGCTGAAAGTCCAGCGGCGCGAACACCGGTTCGTCCTGGCGATGGAAACTCAGGGCCCGTGCTTGGAGCAGGGGCACGGTGGTGCTGGCGGCAGTCATTCCCGCGATTGTCCGCAATGGCGCCGGTGCTGTCCATGCGGCGCACTGCCGCTGAAGCTTCAGCCCACGGTGCGCAGCAGGGCGGCGCCGGCGGCCTCGCCATGCACATAGGCCAGTTGCCCGTGTGCCTTCGCCAGTGCATCGAGGATGGCCAGCTCCGGACCGATGGCGAACAGGCTGGGTTCGCTCCAGCCGCTGCTGCCCACCCCGATGGCCGGCAGCACGATGGCGCCGGGCTGCGCCTGCAGGGCGCCCAGCAATTCGTGCTGGGCGGCCAGATTCTCGGCCGGTGCGCGGCGGCGTGCCTGCGGATTCCAGGCGGTGATGAAGGCCCACGAGCGGCCGCCGACCACCTCGGCCAGTGCGGCGGGCAAGGGCAGGTCGACCCGGATCGTGGCCCAGTTCACCGTGTCGATGCACACGTGGTACGCGGTGGAGCGGAACGCTTCGAGCAGGGCCTCATCCATGACGCAGCGCCGGCAGCGGGGGCAGGGCGGAAACAAGCAGTTGTGCCGCCGCGTCGATATCGATCGTCGCCACGTCCGGATTCTCGCGCAGCAGTTGCTCCAGCAATCGATCCTGGGCGCGGCCGCGTTCCAGCGCATAGGCATAGGGCAGGTGGGTGAAGGTGACCATGCGGTAGCGCGCCATGTAGTGGGCGGGGATGCGGGCGGCCAGCAGCGCGCCCAGTTCGCGCTTGGCGAGGTAGTGCGGGTCGGCCACCGAGTCGCGCATTTCCACGTAGTTTTCCAGCGCCATCGCGGCGATCGCGTCGGCATTCGGCTGGCGCACGCGCTGGAACTCGGCGAACACCTCGGCGCTGTCGCCGGGCGCCGCGGCCAGCAGGTTCGCCAGCACCACGGTGTCCTCGAAGCCGCAGTTCATGCCCTGGCCGTGGAACGGCACGATGGCGTGCGCCGCATCGCCGACCAGCAGCGCGCGGCCGTCCAGATGCCAGCGGTCGAGGTACAGGGTGGACAGCGTGCCGACCGGGTTGTGGTCGAAGTCTTCGGCGAAGCGCGGGATCAGCGACAGCAGCCCGGGGAATTGTTCGCTGAAGAACGCTGCCGCCGCGGTCGAGCCGGGCAAGCTGGCGAAGCTCGGCGCCGCGCCTTGCGCGGGCAGGAACAGGGTGACCGTGAAACTGCCTTCCGTGTTCGGCAGCGCGATGCACATGTAGCCGCCGCGCGGCCAGATGTGCAGCGCATGCGGCTCCAGCGCGTACTGGTCGCGACCACCGCCGAGTTGCTGCAGCGTGGCCGCGAGCTCGTCGGCGGGCGGAATTTCCAGCTCCTTGTAGCCGTGGCCCAATGCTTCGATTCGCTCGCCCAGCGGCGCATGGGCGTTCATCGCCGCGCGCAAGGCCGAGCCGGCGCCATCGGCACCGATCAGCAGGCCCACCGTCTGCTCGCGTTCCACGCCCGCGGCGTCCGCCAGCCGGATGCGCTGCCGCTCGAAATCGGTGGCGACCAGGCTCTGGCCGAAATGAAAGGTGACACCCGCCGCCTCGGCCGCATCCAGCAGCAGCATGTTCAGGGCGCCGCGCGAGACCGACCAGATCACCTCACTGTCGTCCACGCCGTAGCGCTGCAGGGCGCTGTGGCCGTCGCGATCGTGCACCATGCGGCCGCGCATCATCACCGCCCGTTGCAGCACGTCGTCGGCCAGCCCGGCGCTGCGCAAGGCCTGCAGGCCGCGCTCGGCCAGCGCCAGGTTGATCGAGCGGCCACCGAGGAAGCCGGCCAGCCGCGGATCGGGCCGCTTCTCGAACACCTCGACCGCGAAACCGCGTTGCGCCAGCTGCTGCGCCAGCAACGCGCCGACCAGGCCGCCGCCGATGAGGGTGATGCGAGGAGATTGCGTCATGTCAGGTGTCGTCAATGGGCGTGCATTTTTGAACTGACCTGAACAGGAGGCTTTCAGGTGTGGAGCGAAGTAAATCAGAGTCCGCCCGGTTGTGAAGGAACAGCCTGAATGCACGGCCGCAGCAGGATCAAGCGTTAACCCCTGGCTCAATTCGTGGGCTGGCAGAATCGCTGGGTCAAGGTTTCAAGGCTTGGGAGGATGATTCCTTCAGCGCGTGCCGACTCATATTCTTCGGCTAGGTTGTCCATCGTCCCCATATATGAGGACAGCAGGTCGGAGGTATCCGTATGTGCGTCGAATTCTGCGTCCGTGATGTCGTCTTCCCTGCCGTCGCCATGGGCAAGTTCTTGCTTTAGAGCACTTATCTTTTCAGCCAACAAGGGGATGATGACGGATAGGTCGTTTTCGCTTGTGGAACGCATGCGATTTCCTCGTGCCGGCTCAAGAGAAGGAGCGGACAGGCACGTTGAGCTCGACCGCCTTGGCAACGGCGTTCCTGGCAAGCGTATCCAATGCGCCGTGGAAAGCTTCTTGCGTCATCTGGTTCCTGCACCGTATTGACGCGCTGGTCGTTACTGGCCTTGCGGGCACCCCCAGTCACGACTTTTGCAGCTCCGATAGAGATCCAGCTCGATATTCGACATCCGTCCGTGCTCCGAAATCCATGTCAAAGTGGTGTTTCGATCATACATAAAAGCAGCGGATCGGCACACGCGTTGACCTGCCGGCAATCCGGGCAGCTGCGCTGCCGACAGAGGCGTCTTCAGAAGCTCATGAAATACCCGCCGTTGACGGGCAGGTTGGCGCCGGTGATGTAGCCGGCTTCGTCGGCGGCGAGGAAGGCCACGGCACGGGCGATGTCGGCGGGCGAACCAAGCCGGCCGACCGGAATGCCGGCAATGATCTGCGCGCGGATCTCTTCGGATACCGCGGCCACCATCGGCGTGTCGCAATAGCCCGGCGAAACGGTGTTGACGGTGACGCCCTTGCGTGCGGTCTCGCGCGCCAGCGCCATGGTGAAGCCGTGCACGCCGGCCTTGGCGGCAGAGTAGTTGGTCTGGCCGAACTGCCCGGTCTGGCCGTTGACCGAGCTGATGTTGACGATGCGGCCGAAGCCGCGGGCGGTCATCCCGTCGATCACGTTGCGGCACAGGTTGAACACGCCGTCGAGGTTCACGTGCATCAGTTCGTGCCATTGCTGCGGCGTCATCTTGCGCAGGCTGGCATCGCGGGTGATGCCGGCGGCGTTGACCACGATGTCCACGCTGCCATGCTCTTGCTCGATGCGCTCGACCACGGCGCGGCAGTTGTCGAAGTCGCTGACGTCAGCCGGCGCGAAGCTGATCGCTCCACCGAACGCGGCCACTTCGTCGTGGAATGCAGCCACGCGCTCTTCGCGCGAAGCGAGGTCCAGCGCGACCACCCGACGTCCCGCGCTGGCCAGCTGGCGACAGATTTCCGTACCCAGGCCGCCGATGCCGCCGGTGACCAGTGCAACGCGTTCGGGAAGGAGGGCAGGGCTCATTGCAGTGCGTCCATGGGAGGATCATGCCGCGGGGCAGCACGTGCTGTGCTGCAGCGGCCGGATCGGATTGGCAGGGTGGTGACAAGCGAACGGCGCGTCGATGCGCGCCGTCCATGGGGTCCGGATCAGCCGGACTTCTTGCCGCCGCGGGCGCCGCCGGGCGGCGTCGGCATGACCTGGGCGGCGGTGTCCATCAGCCCGCGCTGCATCGCCTGGAACGCGGCCATGTTGCGCTCGGTCAGGTCGTTCAGCGTATTCCAGGGAGTCTGTCCCATCAGGCTGTTGAGCTGGCTGCGGAACTGGGTCTGCTGGTCGAGGAAGACCTGCAGGCTGCGCTCCAGGTAAGGGCCCATGAAGCCCTGCAGCGAATCGCCATAGAAGCGGATGATCTGGCTGAGCAACTGCGGCGACAGCATCGGCTGCCCCTTGTCCTCGTGCTCGGAGATGATCTGCAGCAGTACCGAACGGGTCAGGTCCTCGCCGCTCTTGGCGTCGCGGACCTCGAAATCCTCGTTGTCCAGCACCAGCTGGCGGACTTCCTCCAGCGTGATGTAGCTGGAGATTTCCGTGTCGTAGAGACGCCGGTTCGGATATTTCTTGATGGTGCGCTTTGTTTGTGCCATGCGGCGAACGCTAGCAGAAGATATTGCGCCGCACCAGTCGACCGGGAGTTTTCATGCTGCGGCCGGCGGCCGCAGCATTTCAGTGGCCGACCGCGCCGCCTGCGCTGCCGAACGGCGGCCTGGCGAACCACAGCACCGGAATCAGCAGCACGAACAGGATCGCACAGGCCCAGAAAACGTCGTTCACCGCCAGCGTGAGTGCCTCGCGCGTCAGCAACTGGTCGATCAGGCCCAGGCTTTGCGTATGCGACAGCCCGGCATGCGACAGCTGGCCGATGAACTGGGTAGCGGCCGGGTGGCCGGGGCTGACGTACTCGGTCAGCGTGGCATGGTGGGTTTCGCCGCGGTGTTGCCACATCGTCACCATGATCGCGGTGGACACGCTCGAACCGATCGTGCGGCAGAAATTGGACAGGCCCGAGGCGCTGGCGATCTGGTCCACCGGCAGGCCGGACAGGTAGACCTGGTTCAGCGGGATGAAGAAGCAGGGGATCGCCAGGCCCATCACGAAACGCGGGATCACCAGGGTGGAGAACGAGGCGGAGCTGTCGAAGGTGGAAAACCAGTACGCGGTGCCGGCGAAGACCAGGAACGCGAACGTCACCACCGCGCGCAGGTCCAGCTTGTGCATGTTCTTGCCCAGGACCGGCGCGATCAGGAACGCCAGCACGCCGACCGGCGCGGTGGCCAGGCCGGCCCAGGTCGCGGTGTAGCCCAAGGTGATCTGCAGCCACAGCGGGAACACCACGTTGATGCCGAAGAACGCGAACATGCCCAGCGACAGGCTGATCACGCCCACCGTGAAGTTGCGTTGCCTGAACAGCGACAGGTCGACCACCGGATGCTTCGCATGCAGTTCCCACACGATCAGGAAGGTTAGGCAGATCAGTGCGGTGAGCCCCAGCACCAGGATCATCGGCGAGGAGAACCAGTCGTTGTCGTTGCCGTTGTCCAGCATGAACTGCAGCGCGCCCACCCCAACCACCAGCAACACCAGCCCGATCATGTCGATCGGCGCCTTGTAGGTTTTCGTCTCGCGCTTGCGCAGCAGGCCCCAGGTGATCACCGCCGCCGCCAATCCGACCGGCAGGTTGATGTAGAAGATCCATGGCCAGGAGAAGTTGTCGGTCAGCCAGCCGCCCAGGATCGGCCCGAAGATCGGCGCCACCACCACGGTCATCGCCCACAGCGCCAGCGCGATGCCCTGTTTCTCCTTCGGATAGTTCGACAGCAGCAGGGTCAGCGACAGCGCCACCATCGGGCCGGAGCCGGCGCCCTGCAGCAGGCGGCCGATCACCAGCATCGGCATGCTGGTGGCCAGGCCGCACAGCATCGAGAACACCACGAACATCAGCACCGAGCCGACGAAGGTCTTCACCTCGCCGAAGCGGCGCGCGAGCCAGCCGGTCAGCGGCTGCATGATCGCGCTGGCCAGTGCGTACGAGCTGATCGTCCAGGTGCCTTCGCTGGGGCTCACGCCGAGGCTGCCGGCGATGTGCGGCACCGCGACGTTGACGATCGTCATGTCCAGCACCTCCATGAAGGTGCTGAACGCGACGGCGATGGTGAGCAGCGCCAGCGGACCGCCGTGCAGAGGCTTCAGCGGGGCGTCGGGTGCGGCGTCGTTCGGCGTGGCGGCCATGGATGTCCGGCTCAGTTCGCGGCGGTGGCGTGGGGCAGGTTGGCGCGGATGATCCGCTCGGCTTCCGCATCGGCCTTGCTGGCCATCTGGTCGTAGACGTCGGTCTGCGCCACCGGCTGCTGCGTCGGCGTGTTGGCCAGCACGCTGCCCTGGTCATGGCGGATGTCGACGGTGACGTCGGTGGACAGGCCGATGCGCAGCGGGTGCTTGTCCAGTTCCCTGTTGTCCAGCGCGATGCGCACCGGCACGCGCTGCACCACCTTGATCCAGTTGCCGGTGGCGTTCTGCGCCGGCAGCAGCGAGAACACGCTGCCGGTGCCGGCGCCCAGGCCGATCACCTTGCCGTGGAACTCGGCGTCGTCGCCGTAGACATCGGAGACGATCTTCACCGGCTGGCCGATGCGGATATGGCGCAGCTGGCTCTCCTTGAAATTCGCGTCGATCCACAGGTCGTGCAGCGGTACCACGGTCATCAGCTGCTGGCCCGGCTGCACGCTGTTGCCCAGTTGCACGCTGCGTTCGGCCACGTAGCCGGACACCGGCGCATAGATCGCGTTGCGTTGCGCGGCGACCCAGGCAGCGCGGAAGTTGGCGCGGGCCTGCAGCACTGCCGGGTTCTGCGCCACGTCGGTCCCTTCGATCGCGGCATGCGCGGCGGCGGCCTGCGCCTCGGCGGCGTTCACCGCGGCGCGCGCCTGCTCCACGCCGTCGCGCAGGTGCTGCACGATCTCCGGCGATTCGGCCTGGGCGGCGATCAGCGGCAGGCGGCGCTGCAGGTCGGCCTGGGCCTTCTTCAGAGCGAGCCGGGCCGTGACGACCTGGGCGTCCGCGCCGGTGGCCGAACTGGTCTGCTGGCGCACGCCGCGCACGGCCTGGGCCAGCGCGCTGCGGGCCTGCTCCAGTCGCGTCTCGGCGTCGGTGGCGTCCAGCTTCACCAGCACCTGGCCGGCTTCCACGCGCTGCGTGTCGTCGGCGAGGATCGCCACCACGGTGCCCGGCACCTGGGCGGAAATCGCCACCTGGTTGCCGCCGACATAGGCGTTGTCGGTTTTCACGCGGGTGGAGAACACGAACATCCACAGCAGGAACCAGATCAGTCCGGCAAGGATGAACACCGCGGCGACGATCAGCAGGGCGCGACGGCGCTTGGCCGGATTCTTCGCGGCCATGCCGCTGTCGTTGCTGTCGACAGCAGTTTCGGATTCAGTGGCGCTCATGGTCGGAAGCTCCGGCGTTGACGGAAGAGGAAGAGGAGGGGGAGGTGGTGGCGTCGGCGCTGCGATAGCCGCCGCCGAGAGCCTTGATCAGGGCGAGATCCGTGCTCAGCGCCTGGGCCTGCAACTGGGTGGCGGCATCGCGCTGTTGCAGCAGCGTCGCCTGCGCGCCGAGGCTTTCGCGCAGGTCGCGCACGCCCTGGCGGGCACGTGCCTGCGCACTGGCCAGCAGCGCCTTGTCGGCATCCAGTTGGGCCTGTTGTTCACGCAGGCGGGCCGCGACCTGTTCGGCGCTCAGCGACTGGGTGGCCACTTCGCGGGCGGCGGTGAGTACCGTGCTGTCGTACTGGGCGACGGCGGCATCGAGCTGGGCCTTGCTGACGCCGTAGTTGGCCTCGAGCGTGCCGCCGTTGAAGATCGGCAGATGCAGCGCGGGCGTCACCGCGAAGGTGCGGCTGCCCGCGGTGAGCAGCTTGCCCATGTCGATGCTGGACAGGCCGGCCAGCGCCTTGATGCTGAAGTCGGGAAAGAACTGGGCACGGGCCGCATCGGTCTGCTTCAGTGCCGCCTCGACCTGCCAGCGGCTGGCCGCGATGTCGGGACGCCGGGCCAGCAGGTCCAGGCTGGCATCCGCCGGTACGCCGCCGTTGA
This sequence comes from Rhodanobacter sp. IGA1.0, assembly GCF_040208325.1. Taxonomy (NCBI): domain Bacteria; kingdom Pseudomonadati; phylum Pseudomonadota; class Gammaproteobacteria; order Lysobacterales; family Rhodanobacteraceae; genus Rhodanobacter; species Rhodanobacter sp. IGA1.0. Next base: position 2,198,696 of record NZ_CP157948.1, on the reverse strand, counting down.
TCACGGGCAGCGGGCTGGCGTGCAGCTCCGGCAGTTCGGCCGGCGCCACGCCGAGCAGGGAGGCCAGCGCCGCGCGGCGAATCTTCCCCGAGCCATCGAGCGCCGCGCGCATTTCGCGCACCGCAGCCAGTTGCGCGCGCGCCTTCTGCGCCTCGTCAGGCAGGTCCACGCCCTGTTTCACGCGCAGGTCCGCGATGCGGGCGAACTGCTGTTGCGTGGCCAGCAGGCGATCGGCCAATTGCAACCGTGCCTGGTCGGCCTGCCAGCCAAAATAGGTGTCGGCCACGGCGTACTGGATCGCCAGCGCCGCAGCGCTGCGCTGGGCCTGGGCGGCGCGCGCCTGATCCAGAGCGGCCTCCATGGTGGCGCGCTTCTTGCCCCACCAGTCGAAATCGTATTCCAGTTGCACGCCGAGATCGGCCTGGTTGTACCAGCTGAAGCCCAGGAACTTGCTGGGGATCAGGCCGTGGTCGCTCATCCGCGTGCGCGACGCCTGCGCGCTGCCGTTGATCGACAGGCCGAGCTGGGCAGCGGCCAGTTTCGCCGACTGCTCGGCGTTCTCGACGCGGCTGCGAGCCAGCGCCAGATCGGGCGACTGCAGCATCGCGCGGCCCATCAGGTCGTCCAGTTGCGGGTCGTTGTACTGCCGCCACCATTCGGTGCCGGGCCAGCCGGGGCGAACGGCCGTCTGCAGGCCGGCCAGAGGGGCCTCGTCGCGCAGTGCGGGGGTATCCAGCTTGGCCGGGGCGCGGGCACAGCCGGCCAGCATCAGCACGATGGCGGCGACAAGCACGGTGCGACCGCGATGCGGAGCATGCTTCATCGGGGTTTCCTTCATGGGTGGCGGCTTTCGCCCAGTTGGTCGAGGTTGCCCGCCAGTTTGCGCAGGAGACGGTCGAGTTGACGCTTGTCGGTGGCGCTGAAGCCGCCAAACATGTTGGCAAGGCGGGGAAACATCGGTGGCAGCATCTTCTGCACCATGCGCCGGCCTGCCGCGCTGATGCGTATCACCACCTTGCGCCGGTCGCTGGCACCGCTGCCGCGGCTGATCAGGCCGCGCTTGACCAGCGCGTTGCCGATGCGGGTCATGTTGGTCGCGCCCTGATTGGTGTACTCGCACAGCTCGCCGGGCGTGGAGATCCCGTCGGGGCGGCTGTACAGGATCATCAGGGTGAGGAATTCGCTGTGGTTGAGCTTGTTCGGCTTCAGCTCGGACTCGAGCTCCTCCTCGATGTCCTGCCCGAGCATCAGCATCAGGCGGCACAGGCGCGCCTCGTCCGCCGGCATCTGCGGGATGATCCCGCTCACCCGCCCGATGCCCTCGTCCATCATCGCGATGCACTGCTTCAGCCGATCCATTTCACTGATTCATATTTCACCAGTGAATTAAAATATCAGCACGCGGCCGGCGCATGCAAGTGGTCGTCAGTGGATGCCGAACAGGCGCCGGGTATTGGAGCGCGTCACGTCGGCGACATGCCGTTCCGTTTCCCCGCGCAGGCCGGCCACGCAGCGCAATACCTCGACCACCCGGGCCGGCTCGTTGCGCTCGCCGCGGTGGAGGGCATCCGGCTGGTCCGGCGCATCGCTTTCCAGCAGCAGGAATTCGAGCGGCATGCCGGCCACGATGCGGCGCAGTCGCTGCGCGCGCTCGTAGGTCACCGGGCCGCCGATGCCCAGGTGGAAACCCAGGTCCCACAACTGGCGGGCCTGCTGCTCGCTGCCGGAGAAGCTGTGCACCACGCCACGCAACCCGCCCTGGCGCCGCAGGGTGAGGATGACCTCCTCCAGTGCGTTGCGGGCGTGCACGATCACCGGGAGTTCGTGTTCGCGTGCCAGTTCGAGCTGGCGCAGGAAGTACTCGCGCTGCCTGTCCGCGTCGAGGTCGTCGCGATGGAAGTCGAGCCCGATCTCGCCGACCGCCACCGGTCTGCTGTCGTTCAGCAGCGAAGACAGCGCCTGCACATTCGCGGGAACATGATTCGCCAGGAACACCGGGTGGAGACCCCACGCCGGATGCAATGCAGGATGACGACCGCAAAGCTCGCCGATGACCGGCCAGCTGGCGGCATCCACGGACGGCACGACCATGGTGTCCACGCCAGCCTCGAGTGCCCGTGCAATCACCTGGTCGCCGTCGGCCCGGAAAGCGGAGTCATTGAGATGCACGTGGCTGTCGGCGATCTTGCGCATGGTTGATTTTCGTGTCGTGGCCGAGGGAAATGTCGTGATGGCGTGAAGATAATGTAGCCGGACCGAGCTAACTCCGATTCAGTTGGAGCAAGGTTCAATGAACTCGCATGTTATTGCGCTTGCATCCGGCAATGCAGCCAGCCACAAAAACAAAACAGAGGAGAGGTTGTTATGAACAGATTGACGATCAACGTGCTCAATATCGCGATCGCTGCGGTGCTGGCGACCGGCATTTCCGCCTGCAACCGCAACGCGGACGCGGGCGTCTCCAACGGTGCGGCCGACGCCGGCAGCACGGATGCCGGCGGCGCGGCCGTGAAGTATGCCAAGGTCGTCAGCGTCGATCCGGTGCGCTCCACGGTGAACAACCCCAAGCAGGTCTGCCACGACGAAACCGTAACGCATACCGCTCCCCCGAAGGATGAGCACCGCATCGCCGGCACCGCGATCGGCGCGGTGGTGGGCGGGCTGGTCGGCAACCAGGTGGGCGGCGGCAAGGGCAAGACCCTGGCAACCGTGGCCGGCGCCGTCGGTGGCGGCTATGCCGGCAACCGCATCCAGGCGAGCAAGCAGCACGGGCAGGTGACCTCGACGGTCGAGCGCAAGTGCGAGACCGTGAACGACAGCACCACCAAGATCGTCGGCTACGACGTGCGCTACGAGTACAACGGCGTGACCCGTACCGTGCGCATGGATCACGATCCGGGCGACCGCGTGCAGGTGCAGGAAGGTGTCACTGCCGTGTCGGACGCCCGCTGAAACCCCTCTCCCTCCCCGTTACAAGGAACTGACTCATGAATGCACTCACCAGCAAGTTGGCACTCGTCGCGGCAATGACCGGCGGGCTGGCCCTGGCCGGCTGCGCCACGACGCCCTACGGCAACAACGGCGGGTATAACGGCGGGTACCAGTCGCAGCAAGGCAGCTACGGCAACCGCAACGTCCGTTGCCAGACTTGCGGCGTGGTGCAGGAAGTGCAGCAGGTCTATACGGATGGCGGCAGCGGCAACGGCGGCACGCTGGGAGCAATCATCGGTGCGGTTGCCGGTGGCGTCCTGGGCAACCAGGTGGGCAAGGGTGACGGTCGCAAGGCCGCCACCGTTGCTGGCGCGGTCGCCGGTGGCGTGGTCGGCAACCAGGTAGGCAAGCGCAACAGCGGCAGCGATGTCGCCTGGCGCGTCGTGGTTCGACTGGACAATGGCCAGTACGCCACCGTCACCCAGCGCGAGAACCCAGGTGTCCGCAATGGCGACTATGTCGAGGTGCGTGGCGACCACGTCTACGCGCGCTGATACAAGTTGCGTAATTGGACGTCTGGACGTCTGGACGTCCAAATGAAAAGGCCCTCGAAAGAGGGCCTTTTCTCGTTTTCCGACTGACTGTTGCGGGCATGTGTTGCTGCAAGGTCGCCGCCCGGTTCAATTCACCGCATAGAAGGCGTGTTCGCCGATCGTCACGCTGGGCCGGTTGTGCGACCACGCGGGCGAGATGGCGGTGGTGGCGAAATGATCGGCGCGCGGAACCACCATGCGACGTTCCGCCACGGGCAGTTGCCAGTTGTGCAGGGACATGCCGGCGATCTGCCATGCCTTGTTGAACGCTTCGAGGTTGGTGATCTCGAACGAACCGGGCGTGGTCGTCGTGGCGAACTGGTGCGGTGCCGTCACCACCTTGCATACCGTGTCGCCCCAGCGACCGCGATCGCGACGACGCAATGCCACTTCGGCGACCGCAAGCTGGCCATTGACCGGCTCGCTGCGTGCTTCGAGATACACCGTGGTGGCCAGACAGGCCTGATCGGCGACGGGTTGCGGCATCAACGTGGTCAGCCACAACAGCATGGAAAGTTTCATGTTCTGCCTCCAGCGTGCTGTACGCGCGAAGCAGAAGCAGCTTCGCGTGCCGTTGCGGTGGACGGGCGGGCAGGCCGTTCCACCTGGATCTGTCGTCATGGCCGAAACTTGTGGCCATGACGCTTTGCCACGGGATTGTGGCGGTCGAACGACGGTCAGGCCATTCGGGGGACTGGTTTCGGTCGGGCGTTGCGCGGCGCTATGGGGCCGTATTGCCTGCGACTTGTACGCACTCGTTGGCTGCGAGGCGTTGTTCCATCCGGCGATGTGGCTGCCGGGTCGCGCCGATTCGGAATTCATCCGGTTCGTCGCGTCAATCGACACCCCGTGTTACGGGTGCCGCGATATTCGATCGGCGGAGCCTAGTGGCGGAATTCGCCGCTGGCAAGTGCCGGGGTGCCGAAGTTTAACCGGCACTCACGATGGGTTGACAAGTGCCATTGCGAATCTCGTTGTTATCACGAACTTTTGTTCAGGCCGGCCATGAAGAAAGCAGGGTGATTGCGACGTCGTCGTCGAGGATCAAGGTGTTGCCGGCATCCGCCTCGGCGACGAGTTCGTCATTCAATGTCGCCAGTGCCTCGAACTCCGTGCCGTTTGCGATCACGTCAAGCACGCGCCCGATATCACGGCCTTCCTGTCGCAGCACGTCGCCCGCATTTGCCGCTTGCGACAATGTGACGCGATGCAGGTGCCGCTTGTGGCCGCCACGAAAATGCAGGCGTGCCACGATTTCCTGGCCGGGATAGCAACCCTTGTCGACCACCACGGCCTGCAGGCGTTGCAGCGAGATTGCCGGCGGCAGCAGTTCACCCAGACAGGAGTCCGGCAACCATGGCCAGCCGGCGCGCAATTGCTGCAGTCGCCAGGCGTCGTCGCCGACGCTGCCGATGCGCAGACTGTGCGAGTCACAACCGAGCGAAAGATCGTCATCGCCGGCCGGTTCGCTCGCCAGTGATCCCTGCGCCAGCGCAGGTCCGCAGGCGAGATGTCGCGGTGGCAGTGCAGTGATGCGCACTTTCGAACGGAACACGAAACGGCGCAGCGCCTCGGCCATCACCGCGGCGCTGCCGCCACGCAACAGCAGCAGGTGGCGATCATCGGCGAGACGGGCCAGATGAAAGAGGGCCAGCACGCGTCCCCGAGGATCGAGCCAGGCGCTGAATTGCCATCGATCGACCGCCAGCGATTTCACGGCGCTGCTGAACTGGGCGTGCGCGAATGCGGGTGCGTCGGCACCTTCGATCAGCAATGTTTCGGCGAACAGGGGCAGGTTCATGGAAGTGGTGGAGTTGGGGACGGAGGGCTGCAGACACAAGGGAGCGGACGTCACGGCGCGAGCCTGCATGGTTGTACTGCACTGCCGCAAGTATTAACCTTTGTCGGCTTACAAAAACCATGTCCAATACCACGACTCCCGCCGAATCCCATCCTGCTTCCGTTCCTGCGGAAACGACTGCCGTGCCTGCGGGCAAGCCATCGGAAAAGGATTCCACGGAGCGCGCGGTTCCCGATCCCACGCGTTATGGTGACTGGGAAAAGAACGGACGCTGCATCGACTTCTGAACGTTCGCGCCGGCGCTCGTCGCCGTCGTGCAAGGGGCAGGACAGAGGCGGCATGGACATCAGCGATTCCACACAGGATAGCCGCCATGGCAGATACGCAACGACCGCTCTCACCGCACCTGCAGATCTACCGGAAGCAGGTGCAGATGATGACCTCCATCACGCACCGCGCCACCGGCATCGCACTGGCCGTCGGCAGCCTGCTCGTCGTCTGCGGCCTGATCCACCTGGCCACCGGTGAGGAAAGCTTCAACCACTTCAGGGGCGTGCTGGGCAGCCCGCTCGGCATGATCCTGATGCTGGGCTGGAGCTGGTCGCTTTTCTATCATCTTTGCAACGGCATCCGGCACCTGCTGCAGGACGCCGGCCTCGGTTATTCGATTCCCCAGTTCGTGCGTTCCAGCTGGCTGTCGGTCATCGGCAGCATCGTGCTGACGGTCGTGGTGTGGGCTTACGTGTTGATGGCCGGGGGTGCGGCATGAGTGCAAAGGATGTCGCCGTGAAGGATCGGCGCAACCCGTTGAAGACGGCCCGTGGCCTGGGTTCCGCCCAGTCGGGCGTGGAGCACTGGTGGACCCAACGGGTGACCGCGGTGGCGCTGGTGCTGCTGGGCCTGTGGTTCGTGGTCACCGTGCTGTGCCTGCTGCACGCCGATTACGCCACCGCCCGCGCCACCGTGGCCAAGCCGTGGAATGCACTGCTGCTGATCGCGTTCGTGCTCACCATGTTCTGGCATGCCGTGCTCGGTCTGCAGGTGGTGATCGAGGATTACGTGCATACCCGCTGGAAGGAAGTGGTCCTGATGGTGGCGATCAGGTTCCTCGCGGTGCTGGGCGCGCTGGCTGGCGTGCTGGCCGTGCTGCGCATTGCGCTGACCCCATAAGACGCGAGGAAAAGGTTTCATGGAAAGCTACAAGATCCAGCAGCACCTGTATGACGTGATCGTGGTCGGCGCCGGCGGCGCGGGTCTGCGCGCCACCTTCGGCCTGGCCGAGAAGGGGCTCAAGGCCGCCTGCATCACCAAGGTCTTCCCGACCCGCTCGCACACCGTGGCGGCGCAGGGCGGCATCTCCGCCGCGCTGGGCAACATGGGCGAGGACGACTGGCGCTTCCATTTCTACGACACAGTCAAGGGTTCCGACTGGCTCGGCGACCAGGACGCGATCGAGTACATGTGCCGCGAGGCGATCCCCTCGATCATCGAGCTGGAACACTACGGCGTGCCGTTCTCGCGCACCGACGAGGGCAAGATCTACCAGCGCCCGTTCGGCGGCATGACCACGCATTACGGCAAGGGCACCGCGCAGCGTACCTGTGCCGCGGCCGACCGCACCGGCCACGCGATCCTGCACACCCTGTACCAGCAGGCGCTGGCGCATGACGCCACGTTCTTCATCGAATACTTCGCGATCGACCTGATCTTCGACGCGGAAGGCGTCTGCCGCGGCGTGCTCGCGCTCGACATGAACGAGGGCACCCTGCATTTCTTCCGCGGCCATGCCGTGGTGATGGCCACCGGCGGTTATGGTCGCGCCTACTTCAGCGCCACTTCGGCCCATACCTGCACCGGCGACGGCGGCGGCATGGTGCTGCGTGCGGGCCTTGCCCTGCAGGACATGGAGTTCGTGCAGTTCCATCCCACCGGCATCTACGGCGCCGGCTGCCTGATCACCGAAGGCGTGCGTGGCGAAGGCGGTTACCTCACCAACTCCGAGGGCGAGCGCTTCATGGAGCGCTATGCGCCCAGCGCGAAGGACCTCGCCTCGCGCGACGTGGTCAGCCGCGCGATGACGCTGGAGATCCGCGAGGGTCGCGGCGTCGGCGAGCACAAGGACCACATCTTCATCAACCTGATGCACCTCGGCCCCGAGGTCATCCACGAGCGCCTGCCGGGCATTGCCGAATCGGCGCGCATCTTCGCGGGCGTCGACGTGACCAAGGAGCCGATCCCGGTCATCCCGACCGTGCACTACAACATGGGCGGCATCCCGACCAACTATCACGGCGAAGTCGTGCAGAAGCGCGGCGACGATGTCGACGCGGTGGTGCCCGGCCTGTTCGCGATCGGCGAAGCGGCCTGCGTGTCGGTGCATGGCGCGAACCGCCTGGGCTCCAATTCGCTGCTCGACCTGGTGGTGTTCGGTCGCGCCGTGGCGCATCGCTGCGCCGAGCTGATCAAGCCGGAAACCGCGCACAAGGATCTTCCGGCCAACGTGCTGGACAAGGCGCTGGAGCGTTTCGACGGCCTGCGCAACGCGAACGGCAGCAAGCCGACTGCGCAGATCCGGCTGGAGATGCAGCGCACCATGCAGAGCGACGCGGCGGTGTTCCGCACCGGCAAGACGTTGAAGGAAGGCTGCGAAAAGATCTCCGCCGTGCGCGAGTCGTTCAAGGACGTGCGCGTCAGCGATCGGTCGCTGGTGTGGAACTCCGACCTGATCGAGACGCTGGAGCTGGCCAATCTGCTGGATCAGGCGGTCGCCACGATGTACGGCGCCGCGCAGCGCGAGGAAAGCCGCGGTGGCCATGCGCGCGAGGACTTCCCCGAGCGCGACGACGTCAACTGGATGAAGCACACCCTGGCGTGGGTCGACGAGACCGGCAAGCCGCGGTTCGATTCCCGCCCCGTGCACATGAATCCGATGACCGACGAGGTCAAGGCCGTGCCGCCGGCGAAACGCGTTTACTGATGCCGCCAGGCGGCTGCGGCCGCCTCGTGGCATGGACATCATTGGTTGTACGGTCGGGGCGCAAGCCCTCCTGCAGAAAGTCGAAGGGTTCAGCACATGGCAGAGTTTTCGCTACCGAAGAATTCGAAAATCCAGCCGGGCAAGCATTACCCGGCCAAGGATGCGAAGAAGCCGCGTACTTTCCGCATCTATCGCTGGTCGCCGGATGACGGGCAGAACCCGCGCATCGATACCTACGAGGTCGACCTGGCCGCCTGCGGTCCGATGGTTCTGGACGCGCTGCTGAAGATCAAGAACGAGATCGATCCCACGCTGACCCTGCGTCGCTCCTGTCGCGAAGGCATCTGCGGTTCGTGCGCGATGAACATCGACGGCACCAACACGCTGGCCTGCACCAAGGCGATCGGCGAATGCGATGCGGGCGACGTGAAGATCTACCCGCTGCCGCACATGCCGGTGGTGAAGGACCTGATCCCGGACCTGACCCACTTCTACGCCCAGTTCGCCTCGATCAAGCCGTGGCTGCGCACGCAGAGCCCGGCGCCGGATCGCGAGCGCCTGCAGTCGCCGGAAGAGCGCAAGAAGCTTGACGGCCTGTACGAATGCATCCTGTGCGCCTGCTGCTCGACCAGCTGCCCGAGCTACTGGTGGAACGGCGACAAGTACCTTGGTCCGGCGATCCTGCTGCAGGCGTACCGCTGGATCGTCGACAGCCGTGACGAAGCCACCGGCGAGCGCCTGGACGACCTGGAAGACCCGTTCAAGCTGTACCGCTGCCACACCATCATGAACTGCACGCGGACGTGCCCCAAGGGTCTCAACCCGGCCAAGGCGATTGCCGAGATCAAGAAGCTGATGGTGGAGCGGCGTTCAGCCTGATCGCGCCGCGCGTCATTCACGACGACAGGCCGCCGCGTGCGGCCTGTCGCGTTCTAGCGCAACGGTTACACTGCGCATTCATGGATACGACCGAGCCCCGTGATGGATGAAGCCCGCATCAAGCGCCTGCGCTGGCGCGCCCGCCGCGGCACGCGCGAGCTGGACGCGCTGTTCGGCGGCTGGCTGGACGAGCGCTTCGCCGGTGCGGACGAAGCGCAGCGGCAGGCGTTCGACCAGCTGCTCGACGTGCAGGACCCCGACCTGTGGGACTGGGTGATGGGCCATGCCCGCCCCGAGCGCGCGGACTGGCAGGCGATCATCGATGACATCCGCGCCCGCCATCGGCTTTGAATACCGACCTTCGCGGCTGCTGCGGGCGGCGCTGCTGCTGATCGCCGGGGCCGCGCTGCTGGCCACGCTGCTGTGCATGATTCCGTGGTGGTCGAAGCTGCTGCTGGCGGCGATCGTGCTGCTGTCGGCGGCTCTCGTGCTGCGACGACTGGCCAGCGGCCCCGTGGCGGCGGCGGGCTGGAGTGCCGACCAGGCATGGACCTTGCGCCTGCACGACCACGAGGACGTGCCGGCCACGCTGAGTTCGTTCCGTGTGCTTGGCGAAATGATCCTGCTGCGCCTGCGCACCGACGCGCACGGGACGCAGATGCTGCTGATCGCCACGGACAACAGTGACGCAGACACCCGTCGCCGGCTGCGCATGCGGCTGGCCACGATCCAGGCTGCCGACGCCTTGCCCCGCCTGTGACTGAACCGCAACTTCCGGCGCGCGGCAGGGTCTCAGCGAATACCTGATAATGGATGACCGGGCGGCCCGCCCTGCAACTCCCCACAAGCGACCCGCCCATGTTCCGACCGCTCGAACTTTTCATCGGCCTGCGCTACACCCGCGCCAAGCGGCGCAACCAGTTCATCTCCTTCATCTCCACCGTGTCGATCGTGTGCATCGCGATCAGCGTGATCGCGCTGATCACGGTGATGTCGGTGATGAACGGCTTCGACTACCAGATGCGCTCGCGCATCCTCGGGGCGATTTCGCACGCCACGGTTTCCGGCGTGGGCGAGAGCGTGCAGGAATGGCCGCGCGCGCTGAAGGTGGCCGAGGCCAACCCGCACGTGCTGGGCGCCGCACCCTATGTGGAGATGGAGGCGTATCTCAACGCCCGCCGTTCCAGCGGGGCGCTGGTGCGTGGCGTCGAGCCGGCGCAGGAACCGAAGGTGGTCGACATCGACAAGCACATGCTCGAGGGCAAGCTTGACCAGCTGACCCCGGGCAGCTGGAACATCGTGCTGGGTCGCGAGCTGGCGATGACACTGGGCGTGGGCGTCGGCGACCGGGTAACCATGGTGGTGCAGCAACTGCGTGCCACGCCGATGGGCAGCGTGCCGCGGATGCGCAGTTTCCACGTGGTCGGCACGTTCGAACTGGGCATGGAGCAGTTCGATTCCGGCCTGGCCCTGGTCAACATGAGCGATGCCGAGAAGCTCGGCGACCTCGCCGGTCCGACCGGCATCCGGCTGAAGCTCGACGACCTGTTCAACGCCCGCCCGGTCGCGCGCGAACTGGCCGACCAGCTGGGCCAGGTCTACCGGGTGCAGACCTGGATGGATACCAACGCGAACCTGTTCGCCGCGCTGTCGATGGAAAAGATGGTGATGTTCATCATCCTGTCGCTGATCATCCTGGTGGCGGTGATCAACCTGATCTCGATGCTGATGATGCTGGTCACCGACAAGCAGGCCGACATCGCGATCCTGCGCACGCTGGGCGCCACCCCGCGCAGCATCATGGGCATGTTCATGGTGCAGGGCGTGCTGGTGGGTTTCGTGGGCATCGGCTTCGGCGTGGGCCTCGGTTCGCTGCTGTCGTGGAAGCTGCCCGGCATCATCAAGTGGATCGAGCACACCTTCCACGTGACCTTCCTGTCGCCGGACGTCTACTACATCAGCGAGGTGCCGAGCCGGCTCGACTGGCACGACGTGGGCTGGACCGCGCTGCTGACCTTCGCGTTCTCGTTGCTGGCCACCCTCTATCCCGCGTGGCGTGCCTCGCGCACGCAGCCGGCGCAGGCGCTGCGCTATGAATAAGACCGTCATGACCGAGAAGACCGAAAACGTGCTGCGCGCCACCGGCGTGGCCAAGACCTATGCCGAAGGCGGCCTGCGCACCGACGTGCTGAGCGACGTCAGCTTCACCCTGAAGCGCGGGCAGACCATGGCGATCGTCGGCGCGTCTGGCTCGGGCAAGAGCACGCTGCTGCACATCATCGGCGGGCTCGACACGCTGACCACCGGCGAGGTGGAGGTGGACGGCCGCGTGCTGTCGAAACTGTCCGACGCCGAGCGCGGCCGCGTGCGCAACCGCTCGCTGGGTTTCATCTACCAGTTCCACCACCTGCTGCCCGAGTTCACCGCGCTGGAGAACGTGTGCATGCCGCTGCTGATCCGCGGCACCGCGATCGCCGAAGCGGAAAAGCAGGCGATGGTGCTGCTGGAGCGGGTCGGCCTCGGCGGACGCACGCATCACAAGCCGTCCGAGTTGTCCGGTGGCGAGCGCCAGCGCTGCGCCGTGGCCCGGGCGCTGGTGACCCGGCCGGCCTGCGTGCTGGGCGACGAACCCACCGGCAACCTCGACGAGGCCAATGCGGCGCAGGTCTACGAATTGATGCTGGAGCTCAACCGCGAGATCGGCACCAGCTTCGTGCTGGTCACCCACGATCCGCATCTGGCCGCGAAGATGGATCGCACCCTGGTGCTGCACAACGGCAGGCTGCAGGAAGCTCCACGGGACTGACGTCCCGGCGAAGACCTACACGCATTTCATCTGCGCCCCGGCTCGAGCCGCGCTAGTCTCGGCTTCTTCCAGGATGGAACGGGGCGCGCGGCATGGGGCGACTGACGGCGATCACCGCGGCGCTGGCCTTGCTGCTCGGGGTCCTGCTGGTGCAATGGTTGCCGCGGCTGCCGCCGCATGCGTGGCTGCCGTGCCTGGTGCCGGTGATCGTCCTGCTCGCCTGGCGCTGGCCGCGTTGTCACTGGCTGGCCTGCCTGCTGTTCGGCGCGGCGTGGGCGGCGTGGCATGGCGCAGCGGCAATGGATGCAAGGCTGCCGCGCGCGCTGGAAGGCGTCGACCTGGCCGTGGTCGGCAGCATCGCCGATCTGCCGCTGATCCATCCCGACGCGAGTCGTTTCAGTCTGCGCGTGGAGCAGGCCACCGCCGACGGAAAGCCCGTCGCGCTGCATGGGCGGGTCACCGTGTCGTGGTACGAGGATGCACCACCGCTGCAGCCATGTTCGCGCTGGCATCTGCTGCTGCGCCTGAAGCGGCCCCGCGGCCTGCTGGACCCGGGTGCGGCCGACAGCGAACGTTCCGCGCTGGAGCGCGGCATCGTCGCCACCGGCTACGTGCGGGATGACCCGGACAACCGCTCGCTCGGCGAGCGACGCTGGTGCGTCAACGCGATCCGCGATGCGGTCGCCCGCGGCATCGCCGCACGGGTCGGCGACCACCATGACGCCGCCTTGCTGCAGGCATTCACCGTGGGCGACACCCGCGGCCTGCAGCCGCAGGACTGGGCGGTGGCGCGCGCCAACGGGGTCTCGCACCTGATCGCGATTTCCGGCTTCCATGTCGGCGTGGCCGCGGTGTTCGGCGTGTGGCTGGCGTGGCTGTCGTATGCGTTGTGGCCGGGGCTGGGTCTGCGCCTGCCGCGGCCGCAAGCCCAGGCGGCCGCGGCCTTGCTGGTGGCGACGATGTACAGCGCGCTGGCCGGCTTCGGCCTGCCGACGGTGCGCACCCTGCTGATGATCGCCGTGGTGACGCTGGCGCGTTGCAGCCGGCGTGGCAGCGGCGGCGCCCAGTCGCTGGCGCTGGCGATGATCGCGATCCTGCTGTTCGACCCGCTGGCGGTGCTGGCGGCGGGATTCTGGCTGTCCTTCGTCGGCGTGGGCTTCCTCATGCTGTGCCTGCAATCGCGCGGGCGCGGCCTGCGCGCGTTCCTGCACGAGCTGACCGCAGGGCAGCTGGTGATGACGGTGGCCCTGCTGCCGCTGACGATGTGGTTCTTCGGCCAGGCTTCGCTGGTCGGCGCCTTGTCGAACCTGATCGCGGTGCCGCTGGTCAGCTTCGTGATCGTGCCATGCGCGCTGGGCGGCATGCTGATGCTGGGCCTGTGCCCGCCGCTGGCCGGGCCGGTGTTGTGGCTGGCCGCACGGATGGCCCACGCGCAATGGTGGTTGCTGGAGCAGATGGCGACCTGGCCGGGTGCGCACTGGTATCTGCCCACCGTGCAGCCCTGGGCGCTGCTGCTCGCGGTGCTGGGCGCGCTGTGGCTGTTCATGCCGCGCGGGATGCCGCTGCGCTGGCTGGGCCTGCTGCTGTTCCTGCCCCTGCTGCGGCCACCGCTGTCCACGCCGCCGGAAGGCGCGTTCCAGGCGTGGGTGCTCGACGTGGGGCAGGGCCTGTCGGTGTTGCTGCGCACGCACGACCACGTGCTGGTCTACGACGCCGGCGCACGCTATCCATCGGGCTTCGACCTCGGCGAAGCGGTGGTGTTGCCCGCCTTGCATGCGCTGGGCGTGGGCCGGCTCGACCTGCTGATGATCAGCCACGGCGACAACGATCACGCCGGCGGCGCCCGGGTCGTTGCCGAGGCGTTTCCGGAGGCGCCGCGCTACGCAGGCGAACCGGCGCGGATGCACCTGCCGATGCGCCAATGCGTGGCCGGCCAGGCGTGGACCTGGGATGGCGTGCGCTTCCGCGTGCTGAATCCGCCGGCGGGTGCGGCTGATCGCGACAACGACAGTTCCTGCGTGCTGCTGGTGGAGAACCGTTCCGGCCGGTTGCTGCTCAGCGGCGACATCAGTTCCGCGGTGGAGCCGCCGGTGGCGGCGAGTCTCGGAGCGGGGCCGCCCGTCGTGCTGCTGGTGCCCCACCATGGCAGCAAGACCTCGTCCGGCGCGGGCTTCATCGCCGCGGTGCAGCCGTCGGTGGCGATCGTGTCGGCCGGCTGGCGCAACCGCTTCGGTCATCCGAAGCCCGAGGTGCTGGCGCGCTACGCGGCAGCCGGGGTGCCGGTGTTCAATACCGCGGTGCAGGGCGCCATCGCGCTGGATTTCCCGGTCGATGCCCCGCCACGGCGCGAAGCCGGCTGGCGCCAGCGGCAACCGCGTTACTGGCGCGAGTGAGGAATGCCACACCCGCCGCAGTACGGCCGGGCCAGACTGCTATCATGCGCGCTTCCAAGTCGGGTCGCATGTTGGGGTCGAAAAGTGCTGGAAATTCTGATGGCTGGCGGCTGGGCGATGGTGCCCATCCTGATCTGTTCGGCGATCGCCCTGACGATCGTGCTGGAACGTTGCTGGACGCTGCGCCGGCAATCCGTGTTGCCGCCCGGCCTGGGCGACGAAGTGCGCCAGTGGGCACGCTCGGGTCAACTCGATCCCAAGCACCTGGACACGCTGGCCAGCGGCTCGCCGCTGGGCGAATTGCTGGCGGCCGCGCTGACCGTGCGCCGGCAGCCCCGCGAGATCATCAAGGAGCGCATCGAGGACACCGGCCGGCACGTCATCCACCGGATGGAGCGCTACCTCAACACGCTGGGCACGATCGCCCTGATCGGCCCGCTGCTGGGCCTGTTCGGCACGGTGATCGGCCTGATCCGCATGTTCATGGAGGTGATGGCCGGCGGCATCGGCGATCCGGCGAAGATGGCCGGCGGCATCGGCGAAGCGCTGATCTGTACAGCGTCGGGCCTGACCGTGGCGATTCCCGCCTATGTGCTGCATCGCTACTTCCGTTCGCGCGTGGCCGGTTACTGCGTGGAGATGGAAAAGCAGGCCACCGCACTGCTCGACGAGCTGACCCTGTCGCCGGCGGCCGCCACGGCCGCGGCCAGCGCGGCGGCACGACCGCGCCGGACGCCGGCGCCGACCGCGCCAGGCGCAGGCTGAGCGCACACCGATGCGTATCAGCAACGACCGCCGGGGCGACGACTTCGAGATCAACGTGATTCCGTTGATCGACGTGCTGCTGACCCTGCTGATGTTCTTCGTGCTCACCAGCACCTTCATCCAGCACTCGCGCATGCAGGTGACCCTGCCGCAGGCCAGCACCCAGGATCGCGACCTGAACACCCAGGTGCTGACCATCATGATCGACCGCGACGGCCGTTTCTTCGTGGGCAGCGACGAGGTGATGGGCGAGGGCATCGAGGCGCTGAAGCAGACCATCGCGCGCAACGCCGGTGACGACCGCGACCGCCCGGTGACGATCCGGGCCGATGCGATGACGCCGAACCAGAACGTGGTCACCGCGATGGACGCGCTGGGCCAGCTCGGCTTCACCCGGCTGTCGATCGCCACCACGCCGACCAAGCCGGGCGCGGCGCAGTGAGCAAGCGCAAGGGCGGGGCGTGGGATGCCGACAGCCGGCGCGTCTATGGGCGGCTGCTCGGCTATACCCGGCGCTACTGGGCGGTGGGCCTGGTGGCGATCCTCGGCATGGCGGTGGATGGTGGCGGGTTGGCGATGTTCACCAACCTGCTCAGGCCGATGTTCGACGACCTGTTCCTCGACAAGGACCCGTACCTGATCTTCTGGATGCCGATCTGGATCATCGCGATCTTCGGTATCCGTGGCCTGGGCACCTTCGTCAGCAATTACGGCATTGCCTACATCGGACGCAACATCGTGCAGGCGATGCAGCACGACGTGTTCGCTTCCTACCTGCGCCTGCCGGCGACCTTCTTCGGCCGCGAACCATCGGGCCAGCAGATCTCGCGCATCACCTACACCAGCGAACAGGTGGCCTCGGCCTCGACCGATGCGGTGAAGGTGGCGGTGACCGAAGGCGTCACCGTGATCGGCATGTTCTACGTGATGCTGCACAACAGCGCCTACCTCACGCTGACCCTGTTGGTGATGATTCCGCCGATCGTGCTGATCGCCACCGTGGTCAGCCGCCGCTACCGGCTGATCAGCCGGCGCATCCAGGGCATGATGGGTTCGGTGACCGGCACGGTGGAGGAATCGGTTGGTGCGCATCGTGAAGTGCGCATCTACGGCGGCCAGCAGCACGAGGCCGCGCGCTTCGACCAGGTCACCCACCAGGCCCGCCGTTTGAACCTGAAGATCGCCGCGACCAGCGCGACGTCCAGCACGGCGATCCAGACCGTCGCCGCATTTGCGCTCGCGGCACTGGTCTTTCTGGGTACCCGGCCGGGCGTGATCGACCATATTTCCTCGGGCGTGTTCATTGCGGTGCTGACCGCGATGGGCGCGATGATGCCGTCGCTGAAGCGGCTGACCCAGGTGCAGGCGAACATCCAGCGCGGCCTGTCGGCGGCGGAGGATCTGTTCGAGGTCATCGACCTGCCGCCCGAAGTCGACCACGGCACGCGCGAGCTGGCGCGTACCCGTGGCGACCTGCGTTTCGAGGGCGTGCGGCTGACTTATCCGAACAGCGACTACGAAGCGTTGCGTGGCGTCGACCTGGCCTGCGCGCCGGGCACGGTCACCGCCCTGGTCGGCCGTTCGGGCAGCGGCAAGAGCAGCCTGGTCAGCCTGCTGCCGCGCTTCTACGAGCCGGGTGCGGGGCGCATCGTGCTCGATGACGCGGACTACCAGGAATACACGCTGCCGTCGCTGCGCCGGCAGATCGCCTGGGTCGGCCAGAGCGTGGTGCTGTTCGACGACACCGTGGCCAACAACATCGCCTACGGCGAGCTGGCCGGCGCCAGCGAGGCCGACATCGTCGCGGCGGCCGAGGCGGCCAACGCGATGGAGTTCATCGCGCGCCTGCCCGACGGCATCCACACCCGCATCGGGCAGAGCGGCAACACGCTGTCCGGCGGCCAGCGCCAGCGCATCGCGATCGCCCGCGCCATCCTCAAGAACGCGCCGATCCTGGTGCTGGACGAAGCCACCAGCGCGCTCGACACCGAATCCGAACAGCTGATCCAGCAGGCCCTGCAACGGCTGATGCGCGACCGCACCACCCTGGTGATCGCCCACCGCCTGTCCACCGTCGAAGGCGCCGACCAGATCGCGGTGATGGATCAGGGCCGCATCATCGAGCGGGGCAGGCATGCCGAACTGATCGCGCTGGACGGCCAGTACGCCGCGCTGCATCGCATGCAGTTCCATGACCATGCGGCCGACCAGGCCGGCGACTGAGGAGCGGCCGTGGCGCTGATCGACACGCTCGAATCAGCCTGGTATCGCGGCGCCCCGGCGCCGTGGTGGACGGCGCCGCTGGCGCTGCTGTACGGCGCCGTCACCCGCACCCGCGGCCTGCTGTTCCGGCGCGGCGTGCTGCGCAGCGTGCGACTGGCCGCGCCAGTGGTGGTGATCGGCAACCTCAGCGTGGGCGGCACCGGCAAGACGCCGTTGACGATCGCCGTGGTCGAAGCCCTGCGCGAACGCGGTCATCGTCCCGGCGTGGTCAGCCGCGGCCATGGCGGAACCCAGCGCGAACCGCTGCTGCTCGGCGCTGGGCCCGACCCGGCGCGGGTCGGCGACGAGCCCTGCCTGATCCACGCCAGCGGCGTGCCGGTGGCGATCGGTCGCGATCGTCCCGCCGCGGCGCAGTTGCTGCTGAACGCCGGCTGCGACGTGGTGCTCGCCGATGACGGCTTGCAGCACTACCGGCTGGCGCGCGACGTGGAGATCTGCGTGATCGACGGCGTGCGCCGGTTCGGCAATCGCCGCCTGCTGCCCGCCGGTCCCTTGCGCGAACCGCTCACCCGGCTGCAGCGCGTCGACCTGCGCGTATGCAATGGTGGCGTCGCCGAGCCCGGCGAGTATCCGATGCAGTTGCACGGCGGCGACGTCGTCGCCCTGGCCGACGGGCGGCGGCAGTCGCTGGCGACCTTCCGTGGCCAGCGCGTGCATGCCGTCGCCGCGATCGGCAACCCGCAGCGATTCTTCGACAGTCTGCGCGACGCGGGCATCGAGGTGATCGGACACCCGTTTGCCGACCACCATGCGTTTGTCCCGGGCGATCTCGCCTTCGGTGACCAGCTGCCGCTGCTGATGACCGACAAGGACGCGGTGAAGTGCGCCGGCTTCGCCCGCCCGGACTGGTTCCGGGTGCCGGTGCGGGCGCAGTTGCCGCTGGCGTTCTTCGATGCGCTGACCGCCCGCGTCGAGGCGGCGCTACGCCGGCACTGATTCGCCCCCGATCCACAGCCCGCGCAGCAGCTGTCCGCCGATCCAGTAGCACAGTTCCGCCGGCTGCTTCGCCTGCCACACCGCCAGGTCGGCGCGCTGGCCGACCTCCAGCGTGCCGCGATCGCGCAGGCCCAGCGCACGTGCCGCATGCACCGTGACGCCGCGCAATGCCTCTTCCGGCGTCAGGCGGAACAGCGTGCAGGCCATGCCGGCGGCCAGGCGCAGCGACAGCAGCGGCGAGGTGCCGGGGTTGCAGTCGGTGGCGATCGCGATTGGCACGGCGTGCTCGCGCAGGCGTTCGATCGGCGGCAGTTTCGTTTCGCGCAACGCGTAGAACGCGCCCGGCAGCAGCACTGCCACGGTGCCGGTCGCGGCCATCGCGCGGGTGCCGCCGTCGCCGAGGTGTTCCAGGTGATCGGCCGACAGGCCGCCGTACTCGGCGACCAGGGCGGCGCCATCCAGGTCGGAAAGCTGTTCGGCGTGCAGCTTCACCGGCAGGCCGAGCTGCTTCGCCCGTTCGAACACGCGGCGCGTCTCCTCGCGACTGAAGCCGATGCCTTCGCAGAACGCGTCCACCGCATCGACCAGGCCCTCGGCGGCCAGCGCGGGCAGCATCTCGTCGCAGGCCAGGGCCACGTAATCGTCGCGTCGATCCTTGTATTCCGGCGGCAGCGCGTGCAGGCCCAGGAAGCTGGTGCGCACGCCGATGCCCAGTTCGCGCCCGATCCGGCGCGCCACGCGCAGCATGCGCCGCTCGCTGTCCAGGTCCAGCCCGTAGCCGGACTTGATCTCCAGCGTGGTCACGCCATCGGCCAGCAGCGCGCGGGCGCGTGGCAGCGATTGCGCCAGCAACTGTTCCTCGCTGGCGGCGCGGGTGGCGGTGACGCTGGAGGCGATGCCGCCGCCGGCGCGGGCGATCTCCTCGTAGCTGGCGCCGTTCAGACGCAGGTCGAACTCGTGGGCGCGGTCGCCGCCGAAGACCAGGTGGGTATGGCAGTCGATCAGTCCCGGCGTGACCAGCGCGCCGTCCAGCGAGCGGATCGCGTCGGCCAGCGATGCGGGTTCGCCGGGCAGCTCGTCCATCCGGCCGAGCCAGGCGATGCGGCCGTGGTGCATCGCGATCGCCCCGTGTTCGATCAGTCCGTACGGCGCCTCACCCGCGAACGTGGCCAGCGTCGCGTTGATCAGCAAGGTGTCCCAGCGAGGGTGGCTCATGTCGATCGGGTTCCGGCGAAGGTCGGCGCAAGGGGCGGCGCGGAGGGATCAGGGTTGTGCGGGTGGTGGCGGGTCGGCCGGTGTGGCCGGCTCGTCGAACGCGGTGGTGCGCACTGAGGTCGGCGCGACGTCGCCGGTCTCGTCCAGAGTATCGTCGGCCAGTTCGTAGACCACGTCCTGGCTCGGGCGCTGGCTGGCCTGCTGCCGCTCGAAGTCCTGCACCATGCGCTCGGCAAAATCGCGGTACACCGGCGTGGGGCAGAACAGCGAGGCGGCGGCGCGGGCCAGCAGGCAGGCCGCCATGATCGGGATCACCATGTCCTGGTTGTCGGTCAGCTCCATCGCGATCACCGCCGAGGTCAGTGGTGCGCCGGTGACGCCGGCCAGGTAGGCGCTCATGCCCAGCAGCACCACCGCGGCGGCGGGCACGCCGGGCAACAGGTGCGCGATGTTCTGGCCAAGGCCCGCGCCGACCGCCAGTGCCGGCGAGAAGATGCCGCCGGGGATGCCGGCCCAGTACGAGACCACGTTGGCCAGCAGCTTGGCGATGCCGAAGCCCTGGTCGGGCATGTTCGCGGCGCCCTGCACGATCGCCCGCGCCTGGTCGTAGCCGGTGCCGTAGATGCTGTTGTGGGTGCACACGCCGAGCACGGCGAGGGTGAGCCCGCAGCCTGCCGCGAACGCCACCGGCCAGCGCGCGCGCAGCCGACCGATACGGGCCAGCGGGCCGCGCTGACTCAGCAGGATCAGGCGCGCGAACAGGCCGCCCAGCAAGCCGCCGATCACCCCGGTCAGCAACACCGCCAGCCAGGCGTGGCCCAGCGGCAGGCTGGCCTCGACCTCGCCGAAGTACGAGTAGTTGCCCATGATGCCGAGCGACACCACGCCGCCGATGATCACCGCGGTCAGCAGCAGGCCGCTGAAGCGGTGCTCGAAGGTGCCGGCCAGTTCCTCGATCGCGAACACCACGCCGGCCAGCGGCGTGTTGAACGCCGCCGCGATGCCGGCCGCGCCACCGGCCAGGATGAAACGCGAAGCGGCCCTGGGATCGTCGAAGCCGAAGCGCCGGCCCAGCGAGTAGAACAGGCCCGCACCCACGTGCACGGTCGGTCCTTCGCGGCCGATCGACGCGCCCACCGCCAGCGCGATCAGGGTCAGCGCCATCTTGCCCGCGGCAATCGGCAGCGCCAGCATCCGCGCACGAAAGCCTTCGTCCTCGATGTGCAACGTGCCGATCACCTGGGGAATGCCGCTGCCCCGCGTTGCGCGGAACCGGCCCTCGGTGACCCGGGCGAGCAGGGCGAACACGATCGGGGTGAGGATCAGCGGAATCCAGACGCCGTGGTCGAGGATGCGCAGGAACAGCTGGTACGACCACACGCTGGCCTTGGCAAACAGGATCGCCGCCAGCGCCACGAGTATCGCGCCGAACCACAGCACCAGCCGGCGCTTCCAGTGATGCGGCGCGAAGAACTCGTGTCCGAGCAGTGCCCGCAGGCGCGGGTTCGATGAGGTTGAAACAGGTTCGGAAGACTTGGGCATGGCCGTGATTATCGCAGAGCCGTGGCTGGCGATGGGGGGCGTCCCGCTCCCGGCCTTCCCTCAGCGCGGCCGCCACCGCGTCTCGTACAGGTCGAAGCGGCGATCCTTGAGGTTGGTCACCGCGCCGGCGTTGCGGGCGCGGGCCAGGCTTTCCAGGCGCAGGTCGGCGAACAGCACGGTCTCGATGTTCGGCGTGGAGTCGGCCGCGATGCCGTCGCGGGCGAACGGGAAGTCGCTGGGCGTGAGGATGCAGCTCTGGCCATACTGGATGTCGAAGTTGTTGACGCCGGGCAGGTTGCCCACGTTGCCGGACAGCACCACGTAGCACTGGTTCTCGATCGCCCGCGCCTGCGAGCAGTAACGCACGCGCAGGTAGCCCTCGCGCACGTCGGTGCAGAACGGCACGAACAGGATCAGCGCGCCCTGGTCGGTCAGGTGGCGGGCCACCTCGGGGAATTCGGAGTCGTAGCAGATCATCACGCCGATCGGGCCGCAGTCGGTGAGGATCGTCGCGGCGCTGTCGCCGCCGGAGATGTTCCACACGTTGCGTTCGCTGGGCGTGGGATGCAGCTTCTCGCGCTCGTGCAGCGAGCCGTCGCGCAGGCACACGTAGCAGACGTTGTGGATGTCGCCGTTGGCCTGCTCGGTCGGATGCGTGCCGGCGATGATGTTGATGTTGTAATGGACGGCCAGACGGCTGAACAGCTCCTTCACCTGCGGCGTGTACTGGCTCAGCTTGCGGATCGACTCGAACGGCGACAGCTCGGTGTTCTCGATCGACAGCAGCTGCAGGGTGATCAGCTCGGGAAAGGTGACGAAGTCCGCGTTGTAGTCGGCGGCGATGTCGGTGAAGTATTCGACCTGGGTGGCGAACTCCTCGAACGAGGTGATCTTGCGCTGCTGGTACTGCACCGAGGCCACCCGCACCGAATCGGGCAGGTGCCGGGGCGAGGGAATCGGCGGCATGTCCGGCTGGTCGAGCAGGCGCGGGTTGCGCCAGACCAGGTGCACCGCGTAGCCCAGCGAATCGTGGTCCGACGGCACGTATGCCCGCAGCAGCCCGATCACCTCGAAATCGTTGTTGAGCTGGAAGCTCAGGGTGAGGTCGCGGCGCTTGCCTTCCGCCACCGCCTGCACGTAGGCCTCGGCGCTGCCGTAGCGCTGGATGTTCTTCGCCAGCCCGGGGATGCGCCCGCCGAACACGATGCCGCGCAGCTTCAGGTCGGTGCACAGGCGCTTGCGCGCGTGGTACAGCCGCTGGCCGATGCGCATGCCGCGATAGTCCGGGTGCACCACCACTTCCATGCCGTACAGCCAGTTGCCGTCGGGCTTGTGGCGCGAACCCATGCCGCCGCCGGTGATCTGCGACCAGGTGTGCGGGGCCAGCGCGGTTTCCTCGTCGATGCGGAAGGTGGCGCAGTAGCCCACCACCTTGCCTTCGTACTCGACCACGAACTGGCCTTCGGGGAAATGCGTCTGCTGGGAGCGCAGCATCTCCGGCGAGTGGCCCCACTCGGCGGTGTAGATGCGCGCGGTCAGCTCGGCCAGTTGCGGCACGTCGTCCAGGCGGGCCTGGCGCAACAGCAGTTTCGGGGTGTTTTCGCTGGTTTTCTTGCTCATGGGCCTGTGCACGGTCGGTTTGCGCTCGGGTGAAGACGGAGCGGGGCGCCGGTTACACTGCACCATTCGATGCGGAGCGAACGTGATGAGCGAGTGGGCGAGTCCTTCGGGTTTCGAAGCCGGGCAGCTTTGGCGCGGCCACGGCTGGCTGGCCGATGGCCGGTTCGGGCTGTCGTCCGCCGGTGCGCTGCTCGACTGCGCCGGGCCGCAGGCCCCGATCGGCTCGTGGGTGCTGCCGGGCATGCCGAACCTCCATTCGCACGCGTTCCAGCGTGCGATGGCGGGCCTGGCCGAGCGTCGCAGCAAGGCCGACGACAGCTTCTGGAGCTGGCGCGAGACGATGTACGCGTTCGCCGCGGCGATCACGCCGGAGCAGCTGAAGGCGATCGCCAGCCAGCTCTACGTCGAGATGCTGAAGTCCGGTTACACCCGGGTCTGCGAATTCCACTACCTGCACCACCAGCCCGACGGCACGCCGTACGCGCAGCCAGCGGCGATGTCGCTGGCGCTGATCGAGGCGGCGCGCGAGGCCGGCATCGGGCTGACCCTGCTGCCGGTGCTGTACATGAGCGGCGGCTTCGACGGCCGGGCGCTCAGCGCGCGGCAGCGCCGTTTCGGCCATTCGGTGGACGGCTATCTGCGCCTGCTGGAAAGCCTGCGCGCGCATGAAGACGACGCGGTGCGCGTGGGCATCGCGCTGCATTCGCTGCGCGCGGTGCCGGAACAGGCGCTGGCCGAGGTGCTGGCCAGCCCGCTGGCCCGCACCGGTCCGATCCACATCCACATCGCCGAGCAGATCGGCGAAGTGCAGGATTGCCTGGCCACCCGTGGCGCCCGTCCGGTCGAGTGGCTGTTCGAGCATGCCGATGTCGACGAGCGCTGGTGCCTGGTGCACGCCACCCATCTGACCGAGGCGGAAACCGCGCAGCTGGCGCGCAGCGGCGCCGTCGCCGGCCTGTGTCCCACCACCGAGGCGAACCTGGGCGACGGCCTGTTTCCGCTGGCCGACTTCCTCGACGCCGGCGGCACGCTCGGCGTCGGTTCGGATTCGCACATCTCGATCTCGCCGGTGGAAGAGCTGCGCTGGCTGGAATACGGCCAGCGCCTGGCCACCCGCCACCGCAACATCGCGGCGCGACAGCAGGGCGACAGCGTGGGCGAGACGCTGTGGCGGGCTGCTCTTGCCGGCGGTGCCCGGGCCAGCGGCGCGCCGGTCGGCGAATTGCGCGCCGGCGCCCGCGCCGACCTGATCGTGCTGGATGACGCCTCGCCGCTGCTGGCCGCCCGCGACACGCGTTCGCTGATCGACAGCTTCCTGTTCTCCGGCAACACGCCGCTGGTGCGCGACGTGATGGTCGGCGGCCGCTGGCAGGTGCGCGACTTCAGGCATCGCGACGAGGCCGCCATCGCGGCACGTTACCGCGCCGCGGTGGGCGCGCTGGCGGCGCGTTGAGGCAGCACGGCGGAAAATGAACGCCGGCCATCGACTGCCCGCCCCGGCGTCATCGGCGTGGACGACAGCGGCGTTCTGACGGACACCTGCCACGAATGGAGTGTCCCATGCGTCGAATCACTTCCTGCCTTGCCCTCGGCGTGCTGCTGGCCGGCAGTGCCTCGCTCACCGGCTGCATCGTGGCTGCGCCGCGCCCGGTCGCCCGCGTGAGGGTGGTGGAGCCTGTCCACGCCCGGGTCTGGGTGCCCGGTCATTGGGGCCCCCGCCGCGTCTGGGTCGGCGGCTACTGGCGCTGACGCCTCCGAAGTCCGCGCCGCCGGCATCGGCGGCGCTGGCCCCTACGCACGCCCGATGCGATTTGCCACACTCCGTTTTTCTGTCGGCGTGCCTGCATGCGTTCGAATGCCTTGCTCGCGGTGGGACTGGCGCTGTGCTCGGCGCTGTTCTTCACGCTCACCTACGTGCTCAATCGCAGCCTGGTCGCCGGTGGCGGGCATTGGGCATGGGCGGTGATCCTGCGCTACCTGCTGACCTTGCCGATGCTGGCCGTGGTGCTGCCGTTCCAGGGCGGGCTCGGTGAACTGCCGGGGGAATTGCGCCGGCATGCGCGGCCGTGGTTGCTGTGGAGCGGCGTGGGCTTCGTGCTGTTCGGCGTGCCGTTGACCTGGGCGGCGAGCAGCGGTCCGTCGTGGCTGATCGCCGGCAGCTTCCAGACCACCGTGCTGGCCGGCCCCTTGCTGGCGCCGCTGATCTATCGCGACGAACGGGCACGGCTGGCCTGGCGCACGCTGGCGATCGGCGCGCTGATCGTGGCCGGCGTGTTCGCGCTGCAATGGGGTCACGCCCAGGGCCAGCTGCACGCCGGCGACTGGCTGGCGATCGGCGCGGTGGTGCTTTCCGCATTCGCCTATCCGCTGGGCAATCGGCAACTGCTGTTGCATCTGGAGCAGGGGCCGACGCAGCTGAACGCGGTGCAGCGCGTGTTCGGCATGACGCTGTGCAGCTGGCCACTGTGGCTGCTGTTCGCGGTGATCGCCTGGTTCACCGTCGGCCCGCCGAGCCTGCGCGAGGCGCTGCTGGCCGGCGGCGTGGCGCTGTCCTCGGGCACCATCGCCACCATCCTGTTCTTCCGCGCCACCGACATGGTGCGCAGCGCACCGACCGCGCTGGCCGCGGTGGAGGCGATGCAGGCCGCGGAGCTGCTGTTCGCCAGCTTGCTCGGCGTGCTGTTCCTCGGCGAGGCGTGGCCGCGTGGCTACGCGCTGTTCGGCGCGCTGGCGATCATCGTGGGCATCGCGCTGTTCGGCTGGGTCAGCGGCCGCGGTGCGGCGGGTGACGACGAGGCCGTGCGTGTGCTGCGCGGTGATCGCAGCGCCTGAGCGGCTTATGCTTGCGCGATGCCCACGTCCCCAGGCAAGACCGACACCATGAACCAGCAGGCGGAGCCGGCTCCGTACATCCGCCACGGCACGCCCGCGTTCCGTCACACCAACCTTGCCCTGTTCGCCGCCGGCTTCGCCACGTTCGGACTGCTGTACTGCGTGCAGCCGCTGATGCCCGAGTTCAGCCGCCACTACGGGGTCAGCGAGGCCGGCGCGGCGATGTCGCTGTCGTTGACCACCGGCGTGCTGGCGTTCGCCATGCTGTTCGCCGGCGGCTTGTCCGATGTATGGGGACGCAAGTCGATCATGGTGGCCTCGCTGCTGGCCTCGGCCGTGCTGGTGCTGGTCACCGCGCTGATGCCGGACTGGAACGCGCTGCTGCTCGTGCGCAGCCTGCTCGGCCTGACCCTGAGCGGTTTGCCGGCCGTGGCGATGACCTACGTCAGCGAGGAGATGCACCCGGAATCGGTCGGCCTGGGCATGGGCCTGTACATCAGCGGCAGCGCGGTGGGCGGCATGGGCGGGCGGCTGATCTCCGGCGTGCTGGCGGACTTCTTCGGCTGGCGCATCGGCGTGGCAACGGTCGGCATGATCGGCCTGCTGGCCGCGCTGGTCTTCTGGCGCGTGTTGCCGCCGTCGCGGCACTTCGTGCGGCAGCCGCTGCGCTGGCGCAGCCTGCTGGCCCGCTTCGGCGGCATGTTCCGGGACCGCGGCCTGCCATGGCTGTTCGTCGAGGGCTTCCTGCTGCTCGGCGCGTTCGTCACCGTCTACAACTATCTCGGCTACCGCCTGCTGGCGCCACCGTACAAGCTCAGCCAGACCGTGGTCGGGCTGATCTTCGGCATCTACCTGATCGGCACTTTCAGCTCGGCGTGGATGGGACACCTGGCCGGCAAGCTGGGCCGGCGCAAGGTGTTGTGGACCGCGTTCGCGCTGATGCTGCTGGGCGTGGCGCTGACCATGACCACGCCGCTGCTGCTGGTGATGCTGGGCATCGTGGCGATCACGTTCGGCTTCTTCGGCGGCCACTCCATCGTCAGCAGCTGGGTCGGCCGTCGCGCCGGCGCGGCGAAGGCGCAGGCCGCGTCGGTCTACCTGTTCTGCTACTACATGGGCTCCAGCATCGCCGGGGCCAGCGGCGGGCTGTTCTACGCATCGCACGGCTGGAACGGCGTGGCGCTGTTCGTCGGCGCGCTGGTGCTGGCCGGGCTGCTGATCGCGCTGTGGCTGTTCCGCCTGGCCCCGCTGGTCAACGTGGCGACGCCGCCCACGCCGATGAGCAAGGGCGCGATGCCGTAGCGCCTGCACTCCTCCTCCCCCTGCTGGCAGGGGGAGGTCGGGAGGGGGTGCTTTTGATCTTGCAGGACTGGCGGGAAGAGCGAACCCCACCCCAACCCTCCCCTGCGTGCAGGGGAGGGAGAAAGGCCAGGGAGTAAACGTTCAGCGCGACGCGGGTTTCAGCAGGTTCTTCACCGCGTCGTAGCTGCCGTCGTTCGCCGCAGCGGGAATGCCCAGCAGATGGGTCATCAGCGGATAGACGTCCAGGTTCGGGAACGCCGGCACCTTCGCGCCGACGCGGAACGCGGGGCCGTGGGCCACGAAGATCGCCTGCATCAGCGGTTCGGCGTTGTCGAAGCCGTGTTCGCCCAGGCTCACCCGGCCCTTGCGCTTCGCCGCGTAGTCGGTGGTGGTGATGCGCCAGTGCACGTCCGCCAGGCACAGCAGTTGCGGCACCCGTGCGTTGTGGCCGTAGGCCAGGCGTGCCGGCACGCGGCTCTTGTCCCAGCACTGCATGTGCGCCTGCGGCCGTTCCAGGGTCTGTTCGACCTGGTGGAACGCGGCGCGGTCTTCGACGCTGTCCGACTTCGGATTGAACCCGGCCAGGATGCCCAGGCTCACCGCGTGGACCTGGTCCAGCGGAATCAGCGTGTCGATCATCACGTTGTTCGCTTCCGGCACGGTGGCCATGCCGTGGTCGGACACCACGACCAGGTTGATCCGGTCGAACAGGCCGCGCTGCTTCAGTCCGCCCACCAGCTGCGCCAGCGCCGCGTCGGTTTCGCGCAGCGCCTCGTTCACCTGGGGCGTATCGGGGCCGTAGGTGTGGCCGGCGTGATCGACCCCGTCGAAGTACAGCGTGAGGAAGCTGGGCCGCTCGGCGACGGGCAGGTCCAGCCACGCCAGCACCTGGTCGACCCGCTGGGCCGGGGTGACCGCACCGTCGTAGGCCAGCCAGTGATCCGGACGATGGCCGTGGATGTCCGCTTCCGAACCAGGCCAGAACATCGTGGCCGTGCGCAGTCCGTGCTGGTCGGCGGTTTCCCAGATCGGCGTGCCCTCGGCCCACCAGCGACCGTCGCTGATGGCCTTGCGGCTGCTCAGCGAGAACTTGCCCAGCTGCGGGTCGAACATGGTGTTGTTGACCACGCCGTGGTGGTCCGGGGTCAGGCCGGTGACCAGGGTGTAGTGGTTCGGGAACGTCAGCGACGGAAACGCGGGCTGCATCGAGGCGGCCTGCACGCCGCCGCGGGCCAGCATCGCCAGGGTCGGGCTGAGCCCGCGCTGCATGTAGTCGTGGCGGTAGCCGTCGATGGAGATCAGCAGCAGCGGGGCGGGCTTGCCCGTCGCGGCGACGACGGCCGGCGTGGTGGTCGTTGCGGGGCGCTGCGTGGCGCAACCGAAGCTGAATGCTGCCAGGGAGCAGAGCAGCAGGCGAAACAGGATTTTCATACGGACAACCTTAAGATGCATTGAAACCAACTGCACATGATCGCGCACCCTCATGACCAATACACGTCTCGATCGTTATTCCCGGACGACACGCCTGCTGATGGCCGGCCTCGTGGCGCTCGTTCCGCCGGGCACGGCGGCGGCATGGCAGTCCACCGTGCAGCCGGTGATCCGGCCGGTGTCGCCCAGTGTGCGGTTCCAGCAGGCTGCACAACAGCAGAAGACCCGCGACGACCTGCAGCAGAGCCAGCTGCAGCAGCAGTTGCACAATGCCGTGCAGGACACCGCGAAGCGACCGTCCGCGAATGACCCGCGTGCGCTCGAGCAGCTGGACAAGGCCCAGCAGGCGCAGCGCGACCGTGACCGCGCCGCGCAACAGGATCTGCTCGACCGCCAGCGCGACCAGCAGAACGTGCAGCCCTTGCCCCGCGTCGTGCCGAAGGCGCTGCCGACCTCCGCGCAGGGCGGTTAAGCCGCGCGGCTCCTCCTGGAGCCTGTGAAGAAAGCCACGTCCTGTGGTTTTCTTCTATCGCGAGCCCGGTACACGCCCGGACTCGCTCACATGAAACAGTCACTTGCATGACTGCTTCAGGCTCGGTCCTCATGGCCGACCTGAGAGGTTGAAAGAACTCACAACCTCTCAGCCGAACAGGTCGCCGTGCGCGATGCGCTGCTCCAGCTTCAGCAGGTAGCGCTTCGTCGGCAGGCCACCGCCGAAACCGGTGAGGCTGCCGTCCGCGCCGATCACCCGATGGCAGGGCAGCACGATCGGCAACGGGTTGCGTCCGTTCGCGGCACCCACCGCCCGCACCGCCAGCGGCTTGTCGATGCGCCGGGCCAGTTCGCCGTAGCTGATCGTGATGCCATACGGAATCCGCCCCAGCTCCTGCCACACCTCCAGCTGGAATGGCGTGCCCACCGGATGCAGCGGCAGCTCGAAGTGCTGACGCTGGCCGGCGAAATATTCCTCCAGTTGCATCCGGGCGAACTGCAGCGGCGCCGCCGCGCGTAGCCAGCCCGGGTGCGCCTGCTTCGGGTGTCGTTCGCGCTCGAACCAGACCTGGCGCAGGCCATGCCGGTCCGCCACCAGGCGCAGCGTGCCGACCGGGCTGTCCATCTCGTCGTACCAGATCGTGTCGGGGCCAGCGGTCATGCCATCGTCTCCGTCCTGCGTGGGCGTGGTGGCGTATCCGCGGCACCGCGCCAAAGGTGGATCACGGCGTACGCGCGCCACGGGCGCCAGCGGTTCGCCAGTTCGGTCAGCGCCTTCGTGCCCAGCGGCGTGGCGGATGTCGTCGCCTCGCGGCGCAGGATCAGGTCGGCCGCGGGGAACGCGTCCGGATCGCCGAGCGCGCGCATCGCGATGTAGTGTGCGGTCCACGGGCCGATGCCCGGCAGCGCGACCCAGCGCGCCACGAACTCGTCCAGCGACTGGCCCGCCCGAAAATCCACGCGGCCATCCAGCAAGGCCTGCGCCACGCCGCTGATCGTCGCGGCGCGCGCCGTGGTCAGCCCGACCTCGCGCAGATCCGCCGCGGCCAGCGCGGCCGGCGTCGGAAACAGTCGGGTCAGGCCGGGCCACGGCGCCGTCGGCAACGGCTCGCCCCAGCGCTGCACGATCCGGCTCGCCAGCGTACGCGCGGCCGCCACGCTGATCTGCTGGCCCAGGATCGCCCGCACCGCGATCTCGAAACCGTCCCAGCCGCCGGGCAGGCGCAAGCCCGGCTCGCGGCGGCGCAGCGGGCCCAGGATCGGGTCGGCGCGGAACGTGTCGGTGATCGCCTGCGGGTTCGCATCCAGGTCGAACATCCGGCGCAACGTCGTCACCACGCCGAGGATCTGCGTCGGCTGCGGGCAATGCAGTTCCAGTTGCAGCGCGTGTTCGCCACCCGGCCACGCGCACAGGCGCAACCAGCCCGGCGTGTTCGCGGGGCCGAACACGCGTGCATAACTGTGCCCGTCGACCAGTTCCACGCCGGGCAACGCGCGGGTGCGCAGGAACGCGAGCAGCGCATCGAACGCATACGGCGGCCGGTAGCCCAGCCGCAACCGCAGCGGCGCGCCCGCCATCGCGCGTGGATGCCGGCGCAGTTCGCGCGGCGCGATCCGGTTCGCCTGGGCGAACGCGGCGTTGAACCGGCGCAGGCTGCGGAAACCGGATGCGAGCGCCACTTCCGTCACCGGCAACGCCGTCTCCGTCAGCAGCTGCTTCGCGAACAGCAGTCGGCGCGTCGTGTGCACGCTGATCGGCGGCGCGCCGACATGCTCGACGAACAGCCGGCGCAATTGCCGCGCGCCCACGCCGACCTGGGTGGCCAGCGCGTCCAGCGATTGCTCCGCCAGCGCGCCGGCTTCGATCAGCTTCAGCGTGCGGGCGACCGCCCGGTTGCCGCGTTGCCCCTCGTCGCTGCCCGGCGCCAGCTCCGGACGACAGCGCAGGCAAGGCCGGTAGCCGGCCACCTCGGCGGCCGCCGCGTTCGCGAAATAGCGCACGTTCTCGCGCTTCGCGGTCCGTGCCGGGCAGACCGGGCGGCAGTAGATGCCGGTGCTGCTCACCGCGACGAAGAACAGCCCGTCGAAGCGCGCGTCGCGGCTGCGTCGGGCTTGTTCGCAGATGGATGGCGCGGGCAGGGTAGGGGAGGGATTCATGGCCTTGAGGCTAGCACCGCCGCGTCGTGCAGACTCGCCGTTTTCGGACATCAATGCCACGCGCCTCGACGTGCAGGCATCAAGGCCGCAAGCATCAAGACCGCATGCATCAACGCCGCATGCATCCATGCCGCAAGCATCAATGCCGGATGACGGGAAGCGCGGCAATGTCGCTGCGTGGACACGATGTCATGCGGCCGGCGCGAAATGCGTCCGCATCCGCCGCGCTCGCCGGCCTGCCTTCATCACCGCCATCGAACGCGGCGCGCCACACGCCGTCCGCCGCGCGCCGCCATGTCGTCGCGAACCGGCCGATCGTGTAGCGCCGCTTCGCGCCCGGTGCCAGGTTCTCGAACAGGTACGCACCGCTGGAATACGCGAGCGTGCCATCGCCGCTCACCACGACCTGTTGCGGATACCAGTCCAGGTGCACCGTCCTGCCCTCGATCATCGGCGCCCAGTGCTGCAGGATCGCGGCGCGACCGCGCGTCGGCTGCGGCGTATTCGCATCGAACACCGCGTCGGCCATCACGTGCCCGGCAAACGCCGCCGCATCGTGCTTCTGCACGCTCTGCGCGAACGACAACTCGCGCTGCCATACCGCGCACTCCGGCGTCGCCGCCTGTGCCATGGCCGGCGCGATCGCGCACGCCAGCAACACCCGCCTGCTTCCACGCAACGTCATCAGCCTGCTCCCCGCGGACCGTCCGCCGCCGCAGGATTCTCCTTGTCCCGGCACACGACCAGTGCAGGACGGCAGGGGTAGACGCTGCAGGCCGCGACAGGCGCGGCCGGCGCAGTATGATCGTCGGTGTCGCCAGGGCTGGGGGAGGCCCGCATGACTGCACTGCAACGCGGTTTGCTGATCGCGGCCCTGGTCCTGCTGGGCCTCGGCGAGTGGATCTGGAACATGCACCTGGTGCAATCGCAGGTCCGCCAGATGGTGCAGGCGCAGGCGGCGAAGCCGCACGACCGCCCGTCGTCGCTGCCCGCGCACAAGTTCACTCGCGAGCAGGGCTATGCGTTCATCGCCGCGCTGAAGAAGGCCGAGGCAATCGTCGATCCGCTGCAGCGGTGCCTGGCCTATCCCGATCCGCCGGACAGCCACTGGTCGCGCGATGCGGTGGTCGCGTATTGCCATTACCGCCTGCAACCGCGGCTCACGTTCGCCGAAGCGCAGTCGCTGATCCAGCACGGCAAGGCGGCCGAGCTCGATCACCGCCTCGCCGCCGCCCTGCATGCGCAGCAGACCGACCCGGACTCACGCGGTCTGCTCGATCGCATCTACCAGGACGCATTCCTGAACGGCTCGTTCGAGGTGCGGCCCACCCTGGACGCGTGGAAGCGTGATGCGCCGGACAGCGCGTTCGCGTTCGCCGCCAGCGGCACGGCCTACGTGGCGATGGCCGCCGAAGCGCGCGGCGAGAACTACCTGAGCGACACGCCGGACAGCCAGGTGCAGGCGATGGACAAGCTGCTGGCCCAGGCCGACAGCGACCTGCGCCGGGCGATCGCGCTGGACCCGAAGGTCACTCCCAGCTACGCCGCGCTGATCCACGCCGGCGGCATGGGCTACGGACGCGACTATGTCGACGCGGCGATCCGCGACGCGCTGGCGGCGGTGCCGGACGACTATTCCTCCTACAGCATGGCGTTATGGGCGCGCCAGCCGAACTGGGGCGGTTCATACGCAGCGATGGACCAGCTGGCCGCGCAGGCGCGGGCCCGGGCGCCGAACAATCCGCTGATGAAGGTGCTGTCGACGGAGCGGCCGTTCCAGCAAGTCTGGCGTTGCGACTGCAGCCGCGCGGACGAGATGGCGGCGTATCCGCATGCGGTCGACGAACTGACCAGCAGCAGCAACCTGCTCGGCATCGGCCGGATGGCCAGCAAGTACCGCGACCAGACCATGGCCCTGATCTACCAGTCCGAAGCGCTGCGTTTCACGCCCGGCGACGAGGATGCCCGCGTGAACCGCGCGTTCGCCCTGGTCGACTACGACGAGTCGGCCTGGGCTGCGGCGGACCTCAGCCAGCTGCTGGACCACTCGCCCGGCAATACGAGGGCGCTCGACGCGCGCGCGAACGCGTACGAGATGCAGGGCGACTATCGGCGTGCCGAGCAGGACTTCCGCGCCATGCTGGCGCTGAACCCGGGCGACATGCGCGCGCTGGGCAAGCTCGGCGACATGTTCGTCAACTGGGAAAAGAACTGGGACAAGGGCTGGGCCGTGGCCGACCAGCTGATCCGCGAGCAGCCGCAGAATCCGTACGGCCTGCTGCTGCGCGCCGGCATCCAGGAACAGCAGCCGCGTGGCGGGTTGAATGTCACCGTCGATCAGCTGCAGACGCGATTCGGCAAGGATCCGAACATGGCGAAGATCCTCGTGCGCATGCGCGCCGCGGTGGCGCTGCGCAAGCACACCGGCATCGACGCGCGACGCAGCGCACCCTGAAGCGGGGCCTCAGGTCGCCGTTCTGCCCAGTGCCTGACCGACCGCGCCCAGCAGGCCGCGCCGGTCGAACGGCTTGGCCAGGAAGATCACGTCGTCGGGGAAGTGTTCGAAGCTGTCGCGCGGGTCGGCCGAGATCAGCATGATCGGCATCGCCCGGTTCATCTGTGCGCGGTGCGCCAGCTCGATCCCGTCGATGCCGCCGCGCATGTGGATATCGCTCAGCAACAGGTCGATGCTGCCATCGTGCAACAGGATATCCAGCGCCCCGGTGCCGTTGCTGCTGGTGAGCACACGGTAGCCCTCGGCTTCCAGCACCAGGGCGGTGACTTCGCGGGCACTGCGGTCATCTTCGGCCAGCAGGATGGTCTGGTTCTGCACGTGGGTCATGATTGATCTCGGCAGACGGTACCTGACCATGGCCTGCGGGGTGTGCACCCCCGGTGAGGACGGATTGTGTCTATGCTGTGTCTCCACGGCTGGCGGCGACACATGAACGAGCTCGAGCGTCACCGGCAGTTGATCGGCTTCTCCCCTGACGGGGTGCATGACCTTGATCTGCAGGGCCACGTTGTGCAGATGAATGAACGCGGATGTGCCGTGCTGTGCCTGGCCGGGCCGGCCGCCGCGATCGGCCAGCCGCTGGCTTCGCTCTGGCCGGTCTCGGCGCGGGGCACGATCGAGTCGGCGCTGGCCACCGCGCGGCAGGGACGCTCGGTGCAGTTCACCCAGGTGCTGCCCTCGGCCCGCGGCGACGATTGCTGGTGGCTGGTCAGCGTGCATCCGTATCTGGACGCGCAGGAGCAGGTCAACGGCATTGCCGTGATCAGCCACGACATCACCGAGCCGGTACGGGCGAGGCTGGCGCTGGACACGGTGATCCACGGCTTGCACAGCCGGCTCAGCGTCAGCGAGCTGGCGGGCGAAAACGGCGTCGCCCGCAACGAGGCGCTGGGTCGCAAGCTGGCCCAGGCACAGGTATTCCAGAAGCAGGTGGTTGATCGCGAAGAATCCCTGCGGCTGCAACTTGGCCTGGCCAGCGCCGCGCAGGCGGTGGCCGAGCATGCGTCGCGGCAGGCGCAGAAGAACGAGGCGATCGGCCAGCTGGTGGCCGGCCTCTCGCATGACTTCGCCAACATGCTGCAGATCGCCATCGTGGCGCTCAGCAGCATCCAGGACGATCCGGCCAACCTCAGCCCCGGCCAGCGCCGGCTGCTGGGCTACAGCATGGACGGTGTGCAGCATGCCGCGGTGCTGGCCAAGCGGCTGCTGGCCTTTGCCCGCGTGCATCGCTACACCCCCGAGCCGGTGGAGCTGATCACGATCATCCGCGACATCGAGGGCTTTGCGCGGCACAGCCTCGGTGCGGGCATGGACTTCCAGCTCGAGTCCGCCAGCGCCGAGTTGCCGACCCTGGGCGACCGCCATTCCATCGAGCAGGCCTTCATCAACCTGTGCATCAACGCGCGCGATGCCTGCCGCGGGCAGGGCACGATCCGCGTTCGCTTCGGCGAGCGGACCATCAGCGAGGCCGAGGACAGC
The DNA here is from genome assembly GCF_040208325.1 of Rhodanobacter sp. IGA1.0. Lineage (NCBI taxonomy): Bacteria > Pseudomonadati > Pseudomonadota > Gammaproteobacteria > Lysobacterales > Rhodanobacteraceae > Rhodanobacter > Rhodanobacter sp. IGA1.0. Next base: position 2,163,747 of record NZ_CP157948.1, on the reverse strand, counting down.
ACGCCGCGGCCGGCCGGCGATTACGTCACCCTGGCCGTCGTCGACAACGGCAGCGGCATGGACGAAGCCGTGCGCGAGCGCCTGTTCGAGCCGTACTTCACCACCAAGGCCGAAGGTGCCGGCACCGGCCTGGGCCTGGCCCAGGTCTACGGGGTAGTGCGCCTGGTCGGCGGTTTCGTCGAGGTGGAATCCGCGCCGGGCGCCGGCACCACCATCACGATGGCGTTCCCGCGCCTGCAGTTGCCGACGCCGGAATAGCGCCGGCGGCCGGCTCGACGCGCGCGGGTGCTGACCTATACTCGGTGGTCTGACTCACCGGAGCCCTTCTTGATGAACGCACCCACCCGCATCGACACCACCCGCACCATCCGCGCCCCCCGCGGCAGCGAGCTTTCCTGCAAGAGCTGGCTCAGCGAAGCGCCGTTCCGCATGCTGCAGAACAACCTCGATCCGGAGGTGGCGGAGAACCCGGCCGAGCTGGTGGTGTATGGCGGTATCGGACGCGCCGCGCGCAACTGGGAGTGCTTCGACGCGATCCTGAAATCACTGCGCGAACTGGAAGACGACGAGACCCTGCTGGTGCAATCAGGCAAGCCGGTCGGCGTGTTCCGCACGCATGCCGACGCGCCGCGCGTGCTGATCGCCAACTCCAACCTGGTGCCGCACTGGGCCACCTGGGAGCACTTCAACGAGCTCGATAGAAAGGGCCTGATGATGTACGGCCAGATGACCGCCGGCTCGTGGATCTACATCGGCTCGCAGGGCATCATCCAGGGCACCTACGAAACCTTCGTCGAGATGGGCCGCCAGCATTACGGCGGGAACTTGAAGGGGCGCTGGATACTCACCGCCGGCCTCGGCGGCATGGGTGCGGCGCAGCCGCTGGCCGCGTCACTCGCTGGCGCGTGCAGCCTCAACATCGAATGCCAGCAGAGCCGCATCGATTTTCGCCTGAAGACCCGCTACGTCGACGAGCAGGCCACCGACCTCGACGACGCGCTGGCCCGCATCGACAAATACACCAAGGCCGGCGAAGCGAAATCCATCGCGCTGCTCGGCAACGCCGCCGACATCCTGCCCGAACTGGTGAAGCGCGGCGTGCGCCCCGACGCCGTCACCGACCAGACCAGCGCGCACGACCCGGTCAACGGCTACCTGCCGCAAGGCTGGACGGTGGAGCAGTGGTTCGAGCGCCGCAAGAGCGATCCGGAAGGCACCCGCGACGCCGCCAAGCACTCCATGCGCACCCACGTCGAGGCGATGCTCGCGTTCCACGCGCAAGGCATCCCCACCTTCGACTACGGCAACAACATCCGCCAGATGGCGCAGGACGTCGGCTGCGAAAACGCGTTCGCGTTTCCGGGCTTCGTGCCCGCCTATGTGCGGCCGTTGTTCTGTCGTGGCGTCGGGCCGTTCCGCTGGGTGGCACTCTCGGGCGACCCGGAGGACATCTACAAGACCGACCAGAAAGTGAAGGAGCTGATCCCCGACGACGAGCACCTGCACAACTGGCTGGACATGGCGAAGGAGCGCATCAGCTTCCAGGGATTGCCGGCGCGGATCTGCTGGGTGGGGCTGGGGTTGCGCGACAAACTCGGGCTGGCGTTCAACGAGATGGTGCGCAATGGGGAGTTGAAGGCGCCGGTGGTGATTGGGCGCGACCATCTCGATTCGGGCTCGGTGGCGTCACCCAACCGCGAAACCGAGGCGATGAAGGACGGCAGCGATGCCGTTTCCGACTGGCCGTTGCTCAACGCGATGTTGAACGTGGCTGGGGGGGCGACCTGGGTGTCGCTGCATCATGGCGGCGGGGTGGGGATGGGGTATTCGCAGCACTCAGGCATCGTGATCGTGTGTGATGGCACGGCTGAGGCGGACAAGCGGATTGCGCGGGTGTTGTGGAATGATCCGGCGAGTGGCGTGATGCGGCACGCGGATGCGGGGTATGAGGTGGCTGTGGAGTGCGCGGGGGAGCAGGGGTTGAAGTTGCCGATGGGGTGAGCGCCAAAGCCGGAATATGAACCAAAACCCTAAAAGACATAATTCATTAGACACTGTTGTGTGATGCGGCTTTGCGAACCTTTTTTGTCACCAAAGGAACGACATGATCGACAAAAATATCACCAATCCTGGCCACCACAAGCAGTTCTTGATGAATCGCTTTAATGACGAGGAGCAACGGATCCTAAGAGGTCTTGAGAAGTCTTGGTATCTCACCAATTCCGGAGAGTCCGTCTACGCAGCGCAGTCCAAGTATGATTATTTCCTGATGAAACCAACGCCGCGTACTTCGGAAATGTTTAACATCGAACGCGAGATTATCTGCGTGTTTAGTGATTACTCGAACTTTGAGTCGCGCTCCCTCGATATCTTCGACAAAGTCATCTCGCGGCTTCCAAAGATGCGGACTGAATCTGTCTGCGAAATTCTTATCAGCCGGGCTCCGCAGGTCGAGGAGAAAGTCGACAAAATGCTTAAGTCGGACCCTGAGCATCCTATCGTAATTCCCTTCACCTACGAAGAGCTTCTGCATGGGGATGTAGGTTCTACCGTGGAAAATCGTTTTCGTAAACATTTTTACACTAGAGATCTGTTTTCATTTCTCTCGCCACTAAAGAAAGACACCTATTTCTTCGGTCGATCAAACCTCATCAACGAAATAGTCAACCGATTTCACTCTGGTGAACACACAAGCTTATTTGGACTTCGAAAGAGCGGAAAAACATCAATCGTGTATGCAATTGAGCGGAGATTAGAGTCAACGGGCGACTCAGTCCTTTCGATCGACTGCGAAAGCCCATCGATTCACTTGCTGCGCTGGTACGAGCTACTCGAAAAAGTTGTGAACATGTATCAGCAGGTACGAGATTCTAAGGTAAAGGTCGTTACCAGGGATCGTTATGAAGAAAAAATGGCGGCGGACAGCTTTGAGGCAGACATGCTCAGAATTCATGCCTCAAAGAAAGCGGCAAGCACGCTCTTTATTTTCGACGAAATCGAGCGGTTGACCCCCGGTACCGCTTCATCTCTGCATTGGAAAGATGGTAGTGATTTTATTTATTTCTGGCAGACCCTGCGCGGATTTTACCAGCGTCATCCGGAGGTGTTCTCATACATGGTTGTAGGCACGAATCCAAGTTGCATTGAGAGTCCAATGTTGGCCGGGCACGAAAATCCAATTTATGCATCAATCCCTAGTCAGTATGTTCCGCCCTTTACGGTCGAGCAGGTTGGACAAATGGTATCGAGACTCGGTGACTATATGGGTTTGAGATTTGATTCGATGCTCTACTCAAAACTGACTGAAGACTTTGGCGGACACCCCTTCCTAATTAGGCAAATGTGCAGTGCGGTGAATCAACAAGCGAGCCAAATTCGACCGGTAACGATTGATAAGGCTCTATATCAAAAAGCGAAGGTTGAGTTCCAGCTTGGGTCGCTCGAATATTTGGAAATGATGGTCTATGTCCTGAGTGAGTGGTACCCAGACGAGTATGAAATGCTTAGATATCTAGCACAGGGTGATATGGAGAGCTTTGAATCCTTTGCTCGCGATCACCCAAGCTATACGCGTCATCTAATCGGCTACGGATTGATCCAGAAAGGAGCGGGAGGTTACTCGTTCAATCTTGAGAGTCTTGCCGATGTGCTGCGTGCCAAGCATGCAATGGAAAGGCTAAATTTGACTGCTGAAGAGAAGCTTGCCGAAGTGTCAGGCCGTCGGATAGCCATAGAGAAGAAGTTGAGGACATCGATTAAAAACTCATTGCACGCGAACTTTGGGGCTGCAGATGGCGCGGCAAGAGTAATTGCATCGGTGCCTGACAATCGTAAGGAAAAGTTGAAGTCTTTAAATCTCCAGGAACTGCTCGACAAGGACAAATCGCCGCTTTTCTTTCTTGAGCTGGTTGGCGTAATTCGCCGCGAATGGGAGGTTTTGAAAAATGTCCTGGAGATTGATAAGACTAAGCTGGTTGTGATGCTCGAGGAAATCAATGAAAAAGGTCGGCCAGACGCGCATGCTAAGTCGCTTTCGCAGGATGACTTTGCTCAGCTAAGGCTGTATTTTTCTAAGTTAGAAGCTCTTCTTATTGACTGGGGCTAACCACGCGCGGCAATAACCGATAAAAGGGGACGTGGCTAATTAAATTCGGTCGTCGTCTGGCGGGGCCAGTCGTCTGCGTGGCTTAATTAGCCACGTCCCCTTTTTTGCTTTTGGCGAGCATCGCCGCCAGTGCCAGGTTCAACGCATCCGTTGCGTTCGCGGCATGGGCTTTGTCGCTTCGTTCAACATCGGGCGTTGCCGTGGTGGCACCGCCGTCTAACACGGCGGTCAAGCGGACGGCGTACCGCCGCCGCTTACCTTTGCGTTAGGGCTCGAATCGGAACTGGCGCTATGAAACGAGACATTTGGCCATGCATGGACTGTGACACTGACACTTACGACGAGTACTACATGCTTCTTGATGATTTGTGGTTACACATAAACCCCCAGAACACAGGAAAACTTTGTCTGGCCTGCGCAGAAGCGCGGCTAGGTCGTAGCCTTAACGCTAAAGATTTCACATCTGCGCCTGTAAACGAAGCACAAGCCAAAATCTGTCAAGCAGTTGCTTTGCGTCTATACAGAGCGCCCTAACAAATCCTTAGGAGACTTCGGTCAACCTCGGGTGCATGATGCTTTTGCCCTGAGCTTTCGGGCCACTGCTGTCGATCGTGTTGTGCTTCGTGTTGCGTGCTGCTTCGTCAGTTTGATGCGGCGTCGAACGTTGCCAGACTGCATTTCCTTGGACGGTCTTGTTGAGTCGATGTTGCCGGCTCGGACCAGGGTATAACCGCGCCCGGAGACCTCATTCGTTCAGCGGTGTCGTCGGTGCTCGGGGATCGGCCGAAGCACGTTTGGACGGCCAGAATGTTAGTCAGGTTCTCTCCAGCAAACGGGGGTCAGAGTGCACTTTCTCGGAGCTTGCTCGAGAGGAAGTTGACTCTGCCCCCTGTTTTGCCTGTTTTTGTTTAGCGGTCAAACTCCCGAGCGCGAGCCTTTCACCCTTGCGCGCAACGCCGGAAACGTTGCACGCAACCCGCCACCTCTTGCATGCAACGGCCAATCCCTCGCGCACGAGGTTCGCGACGTTGCGGTGATAAGCTCCACAGCCTTGCGCGCGACGTCAGCAGGCTTGCGCGCGAAGGTTTGAACGGTTGCGCACGACGGTTTGAACCTTGCGTGCGAGGTGGATGACCCTCGCGGTCCAATGCTTCGGACCTTGCGCCTCAGGGTTGTTGGCTTGCGTGCAAGCCTGCGGCCTTCGCGCTTGGGTGTTTTCTCCCTGTGATCGGCTGGAGAACGGTCGAAGGCGCCCCGGTGAGGGGCGGCAGTGAGCCCCAGGGAACCGACCGCCACTGCGCCGGTTCTCGCCACCCCACCTAGGCAAGACCACCGCATCACGGCAAGATGCAGCGGACGATAGTCGGGGATCGGTCAAGGGAAGGGGGCAGGGGAAGCTGGGCAGGTTCATTGAACCGCTTTGCTGCTCGGCTGCGAAACATGGGGGACATGGCTCATCAGATTCACGAACCGTCTTCCGGGTCGGGCTCGGCCGTGCCGTCCTGATTAGCCACTTTCCGTTGTCGATCGGTTTGATCGCGATGCAGGCATTCCGCAATCCCATCCAGACAGGAGCTCCCATGCTGTTCAATCAACCCAATTCATACCGGGGCAAGATTCCCCTGGAGTTGTACGTCGAACTGCAGAACAAGTTCCCGCAGGACGAGCTGGAGTCCGATCTGGCGTGGCTGCGACGGATAAAGAAGGACCCGTCGCTGTACCAGAAGATGTTCGGGACACCGCAGTTCAAGCTGGAGTTGATCCAGGCGGTGCAGCGTCGGGCGGCGATTGCAAAGATGGCCGCCGCCGGGGCGACGCGACAGGGAAAGGACTGGAAGGCGTGGTCTCCCGCTGCGCGTTATCAGGAGGATATGGCGCGCGAGGTCCAGAAATCCGGCAAGCAACCGTCGGAGTATGCCAAGGAAGCCTACGCGCAGTTGCTGGAGCAGTTCGACGCCACGACTCCCGTCAACGGGAGCGTGTTCTGGAACGGCATCAACGAACTTGCCCTGATGAAGAAGATCGACAAGTGGAACAGCAGTGGGGAGATCTTCGGCCAGCTGGAGGCGACCACGGCTGCCCGCTATGTGAACAAGCAATTCGTGTGGGAGCCGGGCGGTGCGTTCGCCAACTACTTCACGAGCGTGTCCGGCAAGCTCGGGCACGCGGCACGAGGGCATGTCACCGCGGTTTGCCGGTGTGGACTTCGCAATGATTCCATCCTGACCACGACCGAACTTCCGGCCATGGTCAAGTTGATGACTGACCAGATCAAGGCGAAGAAGGAGCCCGTCATCACCGATTTCACCATCGTCGTGATCGAGCCCATCCTGCTGCCGGACCAGCCGTACGCGATATACACCAACAACGATCTGGCGAAGGTCTCGATCGTCAGCCCGAAGCCCGGGAAGCGCATCAGTGGTCGAGACGATTGCAACGTGGATGGACAGCTTTCCATCAGCAATCCCTTCCTTCAATACTACTGGGCTGCCCGGGGACGCCGGCCCGAAACCGCGGCTGTGACCAGGATCAAGGAAGACCTCAAGTCCCTGATCACATGGCCGTGACCCGGCGCGCGGCCGAGCGGAAACCGGGGGGCGCTTCACTTGCGGGCGTCCGCAATCCCAAAAGGATCAGGACCGTTTCTGACCGGTAGTGGCGAATTCAGGGGGCGTGCGCTCGCGTCCATTTCCTATTGAATGGTCGACGCTGACGCCGGTTTCGCAGCCCCCGCTTTCGCAACTGCAACTGATCGGCAGCTCGCTGCATCTGGTGAATCAACGCCGCCAAGTCGGACGGTGACCCAGAGAGCTTCCCGATGATCGACCGCGCCTCCCGAGTTCGCATGCTCAGGTTCGCCCCCTTGTGGGCATCGCTTTCGCTGTTCTGCGCGGCGACTCCGTGCATGGCTGCAGCACCCGCAAACACGCCGCTGCCCGATACGCCGGTGGGCCACCTCGCCGGCGAACTGATCCGCCATGCCAATGACGACGGCCCGGTACGGATCAGGCAATGGGTGCCCGGTGTCCTGTCGGCATCCATGGCCGCGGACGACAAGGCGGCGTTTGTCACGGACCTGGCTTCGGCGGCACGCGACAGCGGCGGTCTGGACGTGTTCGATGTGCGCACCGATCCACGCCAGCCCGGGCTGCTCGAAGTGGCCGTCAAGGGACGGCGCAACGGGCAGGCCGCGCTGTTCTGGCTGACCGCCGATCCGGCGCATCCGGACCGGCTTGGGCAGGCGAACCTGGTGCCGATGGACAATCCGCTTTACGCGGACTGGCCGAAGGGGCCGGTCTCGCATGCGGAGCTGGGAAAACAGATACACGCCGTACTGGACAAGCTGGCAAGCGTGTCCGATTTCTCCGGTTGCGTGACCGTGCTCGATGGCGGCGAGACCGTGTTCGACGAGTGCCGCGGCCTGGCCGAACGCAGCTTCCATGTGCCGGTCGACCAGCAGACGAAGTTTCGCATCGGCTCGGTCGGCAAGATGTTCACCGCGGTCGCCATTGCGCAACTGGTCGAGGCCGGCAAGCTGTCGTGGGACGACACGCTGGCGAAGCGGGTTCCGGAATATCCCGACCAGGCGACGGCGAAGAGGATCACCGTGTGGGAGCTCCTGCACCACACCTCGGGCCTCGGCGATTTCCTGGTGCCGGAATATTTCGAACACGCCAAGCGCTACGCCAACCCGGGGGACTACCTGGGACTGATCGCCCGCCAGCCCAGGATGGGCGAGCCGGGCAAGGGGTTGAGCTACAGCAACGCCGGCTACGTCCTGCTCGGTCGCATCATCGAGAACGTCTCGGGCGAAAGTTACTTCGACTACATCCGGCAGCATGTCTTCGAGCCTGCCCGGATGACCGCGAGCGGCTTCGAGAGTGTCGACCAGATCGTGCCCGGACTGGCGGTGGGCTACTACCACGACGATGGGGTGTTCTCCCGGACATGGAAGGCCAACTGGGTGCAGGGCATCTACAAGGGCAGTCCTGCAGGCGGCGGCTATTCCACCAATGCCGACCTGCTGCGGTTCGCTGCGGCCCTGCACGGCGGCAAGCTGCTCAAGTCGGTGACCCTGGCGAAGATGTTCGACGACGCCCTGCCGGCCGGTCCCGGTGCCGTGGGCGCCGGCATCGATGAGCGTCTTTCGCACGGCCGCCACATCCGCGGCCATCAGGGGGGCATCGAAGGCACCACGGCAAACCTGGAGATGGTGTGGGAAACCGGCGCAGCCGTGGCCCTGACCAGCAACGAAGGACCCTCCCAGCACTGGTTGCTGGCCGAACAGATCGCCGACTTGCTTGCCGCTGAAGGCGCAGGGAAGTGAGTGGGGGAAAGCGTGCTGCCGCACTGGCGGTCGCCCGGGAATGAGACGGCGCGGCTGCGCGTGCAAGCGCGCAGCGGCCCGATACGCCGCGAGCGGGTCCGCCATGCCGATGACGATCGCCAGGTACGGATCACGCAATGGGCGCCGACGGCGACAGTGCTCGGGACCTTCCCGATCGGCCATCGAGCGTATGGCTTGTTCCCGAGGCTTTTCGCCCAGGACCGGTGGTGAACGGTCGCTCCGGCTCCCGCCGGCCTCGACGCGCTGTCCGCATGGACGGAGTCTTTGTCCGCGGACAGTGCCTGAGCGATCGCGGGGCGCGGCCGCATGCGTCTGGAACGTTACGTGCTTGGAGCACGGAACCTCGATGCCGGAAGCACGCCCATGTTCGTCATGCCACCACCGCCGCCACCAGCCATCCCGGCCCCGGTCATCCGCGAGGATGTCCGCTATTACGCAATCGAGGGTCGAGGCGAACCCGAACTGGTTGCGCAGATGAACGCGAAGGGTTACCGGGATCAGCATGGCCGTTACTGGGGCTACACCTCGCCGCAGCTGAAATGGAGTTTCGACACGCAGCCCGCCGAAGGCCACTGCAATCTGGTCGATCCAAAGGTGGTGCTGACCATCACCACCACCTTGCCGGCATGGACGCCGCCTGCCGGCACGTCGGCCGCCATGACGGCCAAGTGGCATGCGTTCGATCGGGCAATACGCCACCACGAGGGAGAGCACGCGCGGATAGCCCGCGACGAGGCCCGCGAGCTGGTTGCCTTGATGCGAAGGCATCGCCGCGACGTTACCTGCGGTGGCCTCGATGCATCCCTGCAGGCGCAGGGAAGGGTGATCATGCGCAGAGCCGAAGCGGCGAATGCCGAACTGGACAGGCGCACGCGACACGGTGCAACCGAAGGCGTGGCGATGGGCTGGTGAGGAATCCGCGGCCCGATCGGAATCAGACAGCCAAGGGGACGTGACTGGCCGAGGGCGGAAGTGGTCCCCGCTTCATTGGGCTCGATTCCGTTGGATGAGCCATTTCCATCCTGCTGGCCTTCCGTTCGCCTGCTGTACGATGGCCCGTGCATCGCAGGTCGCGCCCGGTGCGCAGCGTGCATGCCAGGCAACGAAGGAGGTGAATCTCGATGGGACGAAGCCCCGAGGCGCTGTTGCGCAGGCTGTCGGTGCGCCAGCGGATGACGGCCATCATCGCGCTGCTGTTGCTGCCACTTGCCGTGCTCAGTGCCGTCAGCATGATGGTGTTGAACGAACAGGAGATGGCCTTCCGCGATTCGGTGGAGGAATCGGTACACGGGCTGCTGCCGTTGACCACGCTGGAGCATTACCTGCAACAGGCGCTGGTGGATGAGTTGCTGGCCGAGTCGCACGATTCGGTGCCCGACTTTGCCGGACTGACCCAGAACGTGGACAACAGCTTTTCGAGCATCCAGCTGGGTGCGAACGCGAAGGATGTGCCGAAGCAGGTCATCGACGACGCGCAGAAGGCCTGGGTGCAGGCACGCCCGTCGATTCGCCGCCTGGTTGAACAGGTGCACGCCCGGCATGTGAGCGGGGCGCCGGCCAGCGCGAACACGCGCATCGAGCTGGAGCGCGCCATACAGGACGTGTCGAGTGCGCGGGCAAGCCTGGCCGGCGTGCTCAAGGCGCGCTACGAGCATGCCGCGGCCCAGCGCAGCCGTCAGTTGCACTGGCTGATGTGGAGCTGGCTGATCACCCTGGCCGTGGCCGCGGTGCTGATCGTGATCTTCCTGCGCTCTCTGCTGCGACCCCTGCAGGCGTTGACCCAGGCCGCCCGGCATATCGAGGAGGGCCAGGCCGGTGTGCGCGTGGACGTCGACGGCCGCGACGAGCTGGCCGTGCTGGCCGAGTGCTTCAACCGGATGACGGCGAGTTGGGAGACCACCCAGGGTCACCTGCAGACCGAGGCGATCAAGGACCCCCTCACCGGCGTGCTGAACCGTCGCGGCATTCTTTCGCAGCTGGACGCCGAGCTCGACCTGCATCGGCTTCGACAGCAACCGCTGAGCGTGCTGGCGATGGACCTTGATCGCTTCAAGTTCATCAACGATCACTACGGGCACAGCACGGGCGACCGCGCGCTGACCTGGGTGGCCACCACCATGCGCGGTCTGTTGCGCGAGCACGACCATCTGGGACGGCACGGCGGCGATGAATTCATCGCGGTCCTGCCGAACACGAGCCATGCCGCTGCATCGGAAATCGCCGCGCGCATCGGCCAGCTCGTGCGTGAGGGAGCGGCGCGCGAAGCGGCGTACCCGGAGGTCACCATCGGCGTCGCCACCGCGCCGGAAGATGGCGACCTGGCCGCATCCCTGCTGGAAGCGGCCGACGCCAGGCTCTACACGCAGAAGAAGCACCGCCACACGGGCAGCCCGGCGAGTGCAACGTCGCCTCCGACGCAGTAGCTCGCGAGCGGGAGCGGGATCAGTGAAGAGAGGTCATGGCAAGTCCGGTGCCCGAGAAAATTTCACGGCGTTGCCGATCGACTCCCGAGGTTTGACCTGTGCCGCGACCGGACATCGACTGGAACGCGGCCATCGAATGTGACTGTTGTCTGGCAAGGCGGTCCGTTCGTCCGACCTCGTCGACTACGTGGGCCGCTCCGCTGTCCGGTCACCGCGCACCATGTTCGAGGAAGTTGCAAACCCGCTGCAACACGGGAGATTGATTCGATGCCGTATCACGTTGGTGGCAATGGAACCTGCCCTGCAGCAGGGCAGGCGTTTTCGTTGGCGGTTGCATGGAATTGAAGGGGACGTGGCCAATTGGATTCGGTCGCTGTCTTGCAGAGCGTGCCGCCCCTCAGGCCTGATTGACCACTTCCGCCTTTCTCTGCCTGTTCATCAGGGTTTGCGCGAAGCGGCATAGGCCGCCACGTCGATCATGTCGTTGATGCCGAGTTGCGAAGCTTCCGTGCGCATCGGCGCGGCTTGCGGATTGCTGCGCTTGCCAGTGCGGAACAGGATCAGCTCGCGCATGATGTAGGTCGGCGAGCGCCCGGCCAGCGGCGGGATGACGCCGACACCGTGCAGGGTCGCACCGTGGCAGGATTCACAGGCCGCCGCGGCGCCGGTTCCTTTCGCCGAGATCGCCGCGCCGCGCGCGATGCTGCCGGGCGGCACGTAAGCGATGTATGTCGTGCGATCGCTGCCGTACCTGTAGTCCGCGAAACTGACGGGCGTCTCGATGATGCGCTGGCCGATCGGTTCGCGCGCGCTGCCCTTGTCAGGCACCTGCATCAGAAACTTCCAGTGCATCTTCGGCGTCGTCGCTGTCTCGATCACCTGGACGTGCGATTGGTATTTCATTTTCGAAAAATAGTCGGCCGCAAGTCGCAGGTCGTCATCGCCCACTGCGCGCGCTTCCTTGCGCATGTCCTGCGAAGAGCGCGGCGTGTTCGCGCCGCGTTGGCCGGCGCGAAATGCCGCGAATTGTTCGAGGATGTACGCCTTCGGCAAGCCCGCCGGCGATGCCGTGGCCGGCGTGCCCGTTCCATTGAACCCGTGGCATCCCTTGCACGACTCCATCTGCTTGCGGCCTTCAGCCACGATCGTGGGCGCGGGCGGATGGTCCTGCGGAAACCAGTCGGGCAAGCTCTGGTCAATCTGCGATTGCATATAGCCACGCGCACTGCCCGTGACGTGAACCCGCTCCTGCGGATGCGGCAGCGGCGCCTGCAACTCGGAAAGCGGCGGGTACACCGGGAAGGCCCAGGCTTCCGCCGCCGTGATTTCCGCATTCGACGCGGCCTTTGTATCTTGCGCGTGTGCAATCACGCCGCCGAGCATCAACGATCCGAGCAGCGTCGCTGCGCAGCCGATGGCCCATTTCCCTGGTTGTCTACGCATATCGTCCCCCGTGAAAGGCGGATTTCAGACTTGCATCAGGTCACCGAGCAAGGCCCACCCGCAGCACTGCCGCACTTGTGAACCGGCGCTACCGACGCAGCATGAACGATTCACCGGAGGCGTCCATACGGCTCGCACGAATCGGCAAGCAACCCCCAGCGCCCGCATCAGGCGGATCGTTCAACGGCCTCCCCACAGCCAACGCGGGTTTTCAATCTAGCAGGTCGGCGGACGCGCACCCAAAGGAATCCGGATATCCGCAGCTCCGGCTCGATGTCGATGTCGATTTCGGTTGAGCCGCTTCGTCGTTGCCATGTGCGGCTGGAAGGGAAGGCCGCGCAGCAGCCTTGAATCGAGCCGCGCAGCGGGCGCCCAATAGAGGACAACATCATGTTCATCACGACGATCGCGGGGATGTCTGGCAGCAATGAGAGCGGCTTTCTCCGGATCGTCCGGAGGCCGTCGAATTCCGGCGTCATCGGCAGGCTTGCCGCCAGGGTAATGGCTTGCGCCGCCCTGGTCGGTCTCGCCCTGCTCGGCGCCGCGGCGCAGGCGGCCGAGTCCTATCCGCGCATGGCTCCCGTCAAGGCCTATCTGATGGACCGCGAGCAGGAGATCGCGCTGGCCAGGAGTGCCGCACCCGCTGCCATTTCCGGGAACGCGACGGTGCTGGTCCTGACTCCCAGGGGATATGAAACCGCCGTCACCGGCACCAACGGGTTCGTCTGCTGGGTCGCCCGGGGTTTCAGCGGCGCCACGGACTGGCCCGAGCGATGGAACCCGAAGATCCGCGCCGCCGGTTGTGACAACCCGCAGGCTGCGCGCAGCGTGACGCCGATCGCCAGGCTTCGCACGGCGATGACACTTGCCGGTCGCTCCGATGCCGAGGTCGCCGACCGCATCCAGGCAGAGCTTCGCACCGGCAAGATCCCGCCGCTGGGCGCGGGCGCCATGTGCTACATGATGTCGAAGTCGTCCTATCTTTCCGACGACGGCGGCCACGACATGGCGCACGTGATGTTCTACATCCCCGCCAGGGATGGCACCGACTGGGGCGCCAACGCCTCCGGCTCCCCCGTTTTCGGCGGCAACTACTGGTTCTACGCGCCGGAGCATCAGGCCGGGGCCGCCAAACTGCCGCCGCTGTCGGTCCTGCTGGTCGGCGTCGCCACCTGGTCGGACGGAACGCCCGCCACGATGCCGCCGATGTAGGTGACTTCGCATGACGGTCTGGCGCCGGCAGGTTGGCGGGAACCAGGTCGTCGTCCCGCGGATCGTCCCTGCCACGGCTGCCTGCCACGGCGCCGGAGCCACCCGGTCAAGGAATACGGCACACTGGCGAGATGACGACACGCAAGCTTCAAGACGATCCGGTTTCCGATGCCCTTGCCTTGGCCGAGGAGCTGCGTCAGGCCATTGGCACGTTCGTGCGGGTGATCCGCGAGGAGACGGCGACCGAAAGATCGGCGCAGTCCGAAACGCTTGGCCTGCTGGCCCGCGAGGGCGCGATGAACGTGGCGGCGCTGGCGCAACGGCGCCGGGTGACGCACCAGACGATGCGGGTGGTGGTGGCGCAACTGGTGGCGGATGGATTGGTCGAGCGGAGTGCGGACTCCGCCGATCGACGCAGCTGGCAGCTGTCGCTGTCGCGCGCTGGCCGTGCGCAGGTGTTGCGCGATCGGGGCACACGCGCAGCACGGATCGGCACGCTCATCGGCACCACGTTGTCCATGGCGGAACGGAAGCAACTGCGAACGGCGATCGGACTGCTGGAGCGGCTCAGCGCGGCTGCGGTGGACTGAAATGGTTCAGTTCTTCAGCTGTGCCAGCGTGGCGGCCAGGGTGTTCAGCCCCCAATGCTCCGCATAGCGCCCGTTGGCGATGCGAACGATGTCGATCACCTCGATGGTGACCGTCCGCCCCGTCGCTTCGACGCCCAGCAGCGTGCCAACGTGGATGCCGGTGATGGTCTTGCGGGTGGTGACCTTGTCGCCTTCGGCGACCTGGTCGTGGATGGTCACGACCAGGTTGTCCAGCGCGGGGCGCAGGACGTTCGCGAACGTGTTCCACATGCTTTCCGGCCCGTTCGGTGCACCCGCTGGTGCCGAGCGGTTGACGAAGTCCGGCTGCATCAGTGCATCGAAAGAGGCACGGTCTCCCCTGGCGATGACTTCGTCATTGAACCGTCGTACCACGGCCTTGATGGCCTCCAACGACATCGCGCGCTCCTGATTGTCCGGTCGTCGAAATATACAGTATACCTGTATGAATGTGCTGCGCGAGCGCGGTGCGCGGGGCCGACTGGAACCCGTATCATCATCGTCCGACGGCGATGCGAGGCCGGCAGCGCATCGTTCGACATCGTGGCCGGTCACTGGCGACCAGGGGAAAACTGAAATGACACTCGACCGGAAGTTTCTGCTCTGCGGTTTCGCCTATGCCGTTGCGGGCATGGGGCTGGGCATGTACATGGCGGCTTCGCACGACCACTCGCTGTTCGCCGCGCACGCGCACATCCTGCTGGTGGGTTTCGTGGTGTCATTCGTCTACGCCCTGATCCACAAGCTGTGGCTGCCCGGCGCGGCCGGGCGGGTCGCCGGCTTCCAGTTCTACCTGCATCAGCTTGCGGCGCTGGCGATGGCTGTCGGCCTGGTGCTGCTTTACGGCGGCAAGGTTCCCGAGGCGGTCATCGGACCGGTGCTGGGACTGGCCTCGCTGGGCGTGCTGATTGCCTTGCTGTTGATGGCGTGGATGGTCCTGCGATCGCGCGACTGATGTTCGTCGCGCGCGGTGGTGGATACGGACCGTGCCGGGGCGAACCGTCCCCGGCTTCCTTCTCTGGTTACCCGGCCTGGCGACGGAACGCGGCGGGGCTGGTGCCGTGCACGCGCTTGAAAGCCTGGCCGAAGGCGGCGCGCGAAGTGTAGCCGCAGGCTTCGCCGATCTGCTCGATGGAGCGCGGGGTTTCGCGCAGCAGGCGCGCGGCGAGGTCCATGCGCAAGGCGGTGACCACGTCCATCGGCGTGGCCGGTGACAGTTCGGCGAAGTGCCGCGCGAAGCTGGCCCGCGACATGCGGCTGACCTCGGCGAGCCGCTCCAGCGTCCACGGCTCGGCAGGGGCGGCGATCACGGCGGCCAGCGCCGGACCCACGCGGGCATCCATCAACAGGGCGAGCAGGCCTTGTTGCAAGTCGCCCTGGTCCATCAGCGTGCGCACCACCAGGGTGAACAGCGCGGCGGACAGGTGCGCGATCACGGCGTCGCCGCCCGGCGAGGCCTGCTGGCTTTCATGGCGCATGGTATGCAGCAGTGCGTGCAGGCCGGCGTAGTCGTCACGGCCCCTGGTGCGCAGATGAACCACCTCGGGCAGCGCCCGCAGCAGCAGGGCGTGGTGGCGACCCAGCTCGAAGGTGCCGCACAGCATGTCGAAGTCGCTGCGCGGCGCATCGCTGGCCAGTTCGACCAGGCGGCCCAGCGGGCGGCGTACTTCGGCAAACGCCAGGGTGGCGCCGTCCGCGTGGCGCATGGTGTGGGCGGAGCCGCGCGGAAACAGCACCAGATCGCCAGCCACGAACGGCCGTCTCTCGCGGCCCACTTCCAGCAGGGCTTCGCCGGCCAGCACCACGTGGTAGGGCACCTGGCCCGGGGGCGACTCCGGGTGCGGCACCGACCATGCGCCGGCGAAACGGCACAGCAGGTCCACCCGTCCGTGCAGGCCCATCGAAGTCACCAGGGTGCTCAAACTGTCCATCGGTACCTCAAGACGAATGAAACCAGGATCGAGACGCGCGCAACACGATGGCGCCAGCGCGACGCCCATCATTGTCTCCACCGGCAGATGCCCAAGGCAACGCCGCCTCTTTCTTCCACAGGAGTTACCCCATGACCCGTTTGCACACAGTCGCCCCGGACCAGGCCGGCCAGGAAGCTGCCGAGCTGTTCGGCATCGTCAAGCGCAACATCGGCAAGGTGCCGAATGTCTACGCCACCATCGGCAGCAACGCGCCGGCCGTGCTGGCCCACATGCTCGACACCGGCGCCACGCTGGCGAAGAGCTCGCTCTCCCGGCGCGAGCAGGAAGCGATCAACCTTGCCGTGAGCGAAGCCACCGGCTGTGACTATTGCGTGGCCGCCCACACCATGACCGGCAAGATGGCCGGCTATACGGCGGAGCAGACACGTGAATTGCGCAGCGGTGCCTATGCCGAAGACGCGCGCATCGATGCGCTGGTGAAGTTCGCGCTGCAACTGGTGCAGCAGCGTGGCACGCTGGACGCCGCCGCCGTCGATGCGCTGAAGGCGGCCGGGTTCGACGATCGCCAACTGGTCGAGATCCCGCTGGTGGTGAGCGCGATCCTGTTGACCAACATGGTCAACCGCATCAACGACACCACGCTGGATTTTCCCAGGGCCGCGTGAGCCATGACGCAACAGCGAAACGGGCGTCTCGGGGCGCCCGTTTTGCCGTGCCGCCGTTGGTCGCCTGGATCGGTGCCGCGATCGCATGTCTGGGGAGGCCGGCCATGACGACATGCATCGGCCGCTGTCTCTGCGGCGAGGTTCGCCTGCAGGCAGCGGATTGCCGCCGCTTCCGCGGCATGCCACTGCAAGCGTGATCGCGAGGGCGCGGGTCGTCGCGTAGATCAGTCCGTGCGCGAGGGGCGGCAACGGCCACCGGCAACGTCTGCCAGCGCCCTCGCTTCGTCGAGATTGCCCTGCCGCCGGCCGCCTGACACCATTCTTCGCTGACGGAGGCAGCCATGCGCTTTGCGGGTCGGATCACCGAATGGAACGACGACAAGGGGTTCGGCTTCGTGGTGCCGAATGGCGGCGGCACGCGCACGTTTGTGCACATCAGTCAGTTTCCGCCCGGCGCGCGTCGACCCAAGGCGGGTGATCTCATTTCGTACCTGCCCGTCGTCGATGAGCGCGGACGCAGCAACGCGCAACAGATCCGTCATGCCGGAGCAAGGGCAGCCGTGGCTCGACCGTCGTCGCGGCAACCCCGCATGCCGCGCGCCGCGCTTGGGGCCGGCTCGCTGGTGATCGGCGTGGTCGCATGGGCGACCGGCTTCCTTCCGCTCGCGCTGCTGGCGGTCTACTTCGGCATGAGTCTGGTGTCCTACCTGATGTACTGGGCGGACAAGTCCGCGGCGCAAGAGGGGCGCAGCCGCAGTCGCACCCCGGAAAGCCATCTGCATCTGGTCGACCTGCTCGGTGGCTGGCCGGGCGCATTGATTGCCCGGCAACAGTTTCGTCACAAGACGGTGAAGCACACATTCAAGTTTGCTTTCCGGGTGACCGTTGCGGTGAACCTGGGCGGCTGTGTCTGGCTCGTCAAGTCCGGAGTGGCGGCTGAGCTGCTTCGATTGCTTGCCCGGTGAAGCAGCTGTTCGATGCGGTGCCGACCGGCCGCTCGCCGCAACCTTCACGGCCATGGCCACGACGTGAAAGGAACTTCACGCCGCACGGCCCGAGATGAACCTCAACTGTTTGACCGCACCTGCCGGTGCGCGCGCATCGCCCGCGTTCGCGTCATCGCGATGAGGGCTGTGCTAAGAGGTGGCCCTGTATTTTCATCCCGGAGGAGGCACAGCTTGGACGAACATCTGACTGACCACGCCCTGCTGGGGATCGCCGGGCTCGACGATGTGCTGGAAGGCGGCTTTGCGAAGGGCCGGCTGTTCCTGCTCGAAGGCAGCCCGGGTACGGGCAAGACCACCATCGGCCTGCAGTTCCTGCTGGCAGGACGCGATGCCGGGGAGCGCGTGCTGTACGTGACGATGTCCGAGACCGAGGCCGAGTTGCGCGCCACCGCGGCGTCGCACGGCTGGTCGCTGGACGGCGTGGAGATTTTCGAACTGGTGCCGCCGGAAAACCTGCTGGACGAAGCGCAGCAGCAGAGCCTGCTGTATTCGTCCGACCTGGAGCTGGGTGAAACCACCGGCCGGATTTTCGAGGCCTATGAACGTGTGGTGCCGGATCGCATGGTGCTCGACAGCCTGTCCGAGATCCGCCTGCTGGCACAGAGCTCTTTGCGCTACCGGCGCCAGATCCTGACCCTGAAGCATTACTTCGCCCGCAACGACGCGACCGTGTTGATGCTGGACGATCTCAGCAGCGAACTGACCGACCGGACGGTGCACAGCATCGCGCACGGAGTGATCCGGCTGGAGGAGCTGTCGCCGGACTACGGCGCCGAGCGCCGTCGTCTTCGCGTGCTGAAGTATCGCGCCCGGCAATTCCGGGGCGGCTACCACGACTTCGTGATCCGCAAGGGCGGCGTGACGGTGTTCCCCCGTCTGGTCGCCGGTCACCGCGACAGCGATACGTATGCGCGGGACAGGCTGGCCAGTGCGTCGCCCGAACTCGATGCCTTGCTTGGTGGCGGCATCGAGCGCGGTTCCAGCGTGCTGGTGCTGGGCCCGGCCGGCACCGGCAAGTCGCTGCTGACGCTGACCTTCATCTCCGGCGCGATCGAGCGCGGCGAGCGCGCGGGTCTGTTCGTGTTCGACGAGGAACTGGGGCTGCTGTATCAGCGTGCGCTCGGTGTCGGCATCGACCTGCGGCGCATGGTCGATGACGGTCAGCTGATCATCGAACAGGTGGACGCGGCGCAGATGACACCCGGCGAATTCTCCGCGCGCGTGCGCCAGCATGTGGAGGCGGGCGTGCGCACGGTGGTGATCGACAGCCTCAACGGCTACCAGGCTGCCATGCCCGAAGAACAGGCGCTGGTGCTGCACATCCACGAGTTGCTGCAGTTCCTCAACCGGCGCGCGGTGACGACCTTCCTCACCGTCGCCCAGCACGGTCTGGTGGGCGACATGAAGGCCCCCGTGGACGTGACGTATCTGGCCGACACCGTGGTGCTGCTGCGCTACTTCGAAGCGGCCGGAAGGGTGCGCCGGGCGATTTCGGTGGTGAAGAAGCGCGCCAGCGCCCACGAGGACACCATTCGCGAGTACCGCATCGGCACCCACGGCTTCCAGCTGGGCCAGCCGCTGACCCAGTTCCAGGGCGTGTTGCGCGGCGTGCCGACGATATCCAGCGTCGATGCGGAAAGCCGACTGTTCCCGGATCGGCCGTGATTCCGGCCTTCTCCGAACGCGCCCTGATCCTCGCACCACGGGGGCGCGACGCCCACGTGGCGGCGGCGATCCTCGCCGAAGCACGGCTGGGTTCGCACGTGTGCCCGTCGCTGGATGAACTCGTGCGCGGGATGGAAGCGGGCGCCGGCCTGGCGATCGTGACCGAGGAACACCTGTTGCAGGCCGACCTGCACGCGATGGCGAACTGGCTGGCGGCACAGCCGCAGTGGTCGGACTTCCCGTTCATCCTGTTGACCAGCCGCGGCGGCATCGAACGCAACCCCGCCGCCCACCGGTGGCTGACCGTGCTGGGCAACGTGACCTTCCTGGAGCGTCCGTTCCATCCCACCACCCTGGTCAGCCTGGCCCAGTCCGCCTTGCGCGGACGGCGCCGGCAATACGACGCACGCGTCCGGCTGGATGCCCTTTACGACAGCGAGCAGCGGTTCCGTGCGGCGGTGGAGGCCGTGCAGGGCGTGCTGTGGACCAGCAACGCGCACGGCCAGATGGAGGGTGAGCAACCGGCCTGGGCGGCGCTGACCGGGCAGCGCCGGGAGGAGTACCAGGGACACGGCTGGACCGGTGTGCTGGACCCGCGTGACATCGATCCCACGCTCGCGGCGTGGCAGGCCGCGGTGGAGGAACGACGCGTGTTCCAGTTCGAGCATCGCCTGCGCGTGGCGAACGGCCAGTGGCGGATATTCGGCACGCGCGCCATTCCCACTTTTCATCGCGACGGCAGCATCGTCGAATGGGTGGGCGTGCACATCGACGTCACCGAACAGCGCGCCACCGAGCAATCGCTGCGCGATCTGACAGGTACGCTGGAACAGCGCGTGCGCGAAGAAACCGCGGCTCGCCAGGAAGCGTTGGCCAAGCTGCACGAGGCGCAGAAGCTGGAGACGATCGGCCAGCTCACCGGCGGCGTGGCCCACGACTTCAACAACCTGCTGATGCCGATCACCGGCGCGCTGGACCTGCTGCAGCGACGGTACGGCGATGCCGACGCTCGTGCCGCGCGCCTGATCGATGGCGCCCTGCAATCGGCCGAGCGCGCCAAGACGCTGGTGCAGCGGCTGCTGGGCTTCGCCCGGCGCCAGAGCCTGCAGACCCAGGCGGTGGACATGGTGGCGCTGCTGGCCGGCATGCGCGACCTGATCAGGAGTTCGATCGGCGTCGCCATCGAGCTGCGCATCGACAGCGTGCCCGGCCTGCCGAAGGCGCTGGCCGACCCCAACCAGCTGGAGCTGGCGCTGCTGAACCTGTGCGTCAACGCGCGCGACGCGATGCCTGCCGGTGGCGTGCTGAGCATTGTCGCCGACGTGGTGGCGGGTGGTGCCGACATGGCCAAGCTCGCCGCGCGCGAGTACGTGCGGGTGAGCGTGATCGACAGCGGCACCGGCATGGACCGCGAAACGCTGGCGCGTGCGGTGGAGCCGTTCTTCTCGACCAAGGAAACCGGTCGCGGCACCGGGCTGGGCCTGTCGATGGTGCATGGCCTGGCCGCCCAGCTTGGCGGCCACTTCGCGATCACCAGCACGCCGGGCGCGGGCACGCGTGTCGAACTGTGGTTGCCCGTGGCATCCGCCGCGGCGGCAACGGCTTCGCAGCTTGACGCCCGGATGGATCGGCCCCGGCCCGCCACCCGGTCGCTCGACATCCTGCTGGTCGATGACGAGCAGCTCGTGCGCGACGGCATCGCCATGCTCCTGCGCGAGCTGGGGCATCGGGTGGTGGAAGCGGGCGGCGCCGCCGAGGCGCTGGACAAGATCCAGAACGGGCTGCAGGTGGATGTGGTGGTGACCGACTACAAGATGCCGCGCATGGATGGCGCCGAAATGGCGCGCCGCCTGCACGGCTGGCAACCCCAGCTGCCGGTGCTGCTGATCACCGGCTACAGCGGACCGGCCGGCGACACCGTGGGGCTCGCCCGTCTGGCCAAACCCTTCCGGCAAGCGGATATCGCCCGGGCGCTGGCGAAGCTGGTTCCGGCAGAGGCGAATGCAGCGGAGCTTGGGGGTGCACAGCTTTGAGGCGGGTCGGAGCGCGGCTCCGATCGATACGTCGGTTACATCGTTCGTCATTGTAAATCTATCGTTTTACGATATATTGCGATCTCCATACGATATGGGGAGAGCGGCAATGGGGAATCTTGCGGTGCTGGCGTTGCGGGTGGTGATCGCGATCGCCTTGGCGGGTTCGCTGGTGGTGCAGGGGGTGATCGCACCGCTGTTGTGGCAGGACCTGGAATCGGCGCGGGCGGACGTGCGGATTCCGCTGGTGGTGATCGTGATCCTGGGCGTGTTGACGATGCAGGTGACCGCGGTGTGCATCTGGCGGCTGCTGACCATGGTCCGGCGCGGCACGGTGTTTTCGCTGGCGGCATTCCGTTACGTCGACATCGTGATCGGCGCAATCGCGGCGGCCTCGGTGCTGACCTTCGGCATCGCGGTGGTGGCCGCGCACAGCAACCGGACCACGCCGGGCGACGAAATCGCTCCCGGCCTGGTGGCAATGGTCTGCGGCGCCTCGCTGGTGATCGGCGGCGTGGCGCTGATCGTGCTGGTGCTGCGGATGCTGCTCAAGCAGGCGGTGGCGCTGGATTCCCGGGCCAGGCATCTGCAGTCCGAACTGGACGAGGTGATCTGATGGCCATCGTGGTGGACATCGACGTCATGCTGGCCCGGCGCAAGATGGCCGTCGGCACGCTGGCCGAACGCATCGGCATCACCCCCGCGAACCTGGCGGTGCTGAAGAACGGACGGGCCAAGGCTGTCCGCCTGGCCACGCTGGACGCGCTGTGCCAGGCGCTGGACTGCCAGCCGGGCGACCTGCTGCGCTGGGAGCCCGATGCCGCGCCCACGCCGCAGCAGCGGTGAAGGCGTTCGCATCGACCAGCGGCTGCAGCCCGGCGGATCGGCCGGCGCCGAGCGGGTCGCGATTGCACACACGGAAACGGCGTTTGATGATGGGCAGCATCGAACGCAACGCATGTCGCGCGGGCGACATGGTCAAACGTACGGCGAAGGTCGGGAGGCGACGTGCATTTTCCTGTCGGAAGGTCTGCAGTCACGCGGGTGCCGATGCGGCCTTGCGTGGCGGCGTTGGTCCTGGCGCTGGCCGCATGCAGCGCGCTGCCGGCGCGAGATCGCCTGGTACCGGTGCGCGTCGATCACCATGTGCACGTGAACTCGCCGGCGATCCGCGACTTTCTGCCTGTCTACTGCAAGAGCGTCGAGCGTTATGGCGGCTGCGATCCGGCGATCACCGCGCCGTTGACGCCTGACGACTTGCTGCGGGCGATGGATCGTGCCGGTGTCCGGCGCGCGCTGGTGATGTCGACGGGTTACCTGGCCGAGAGCCCGATGATGGTGCCGCAACGCGCCGACGCCGCGGCGCTGCTGCGCGCCGCCAACGACTGGACCGTGAATCTCGCGCGCGAATCCGGTGGTCGCCTGGGCGCGTTCGTGGCCATCGATCCACTCAGGCCCGACGCGCTGCCGGAAATCATGCGCTGGCGCGGCAACCCCGCCGTGACCGGCATCAAACTCCACCTCACGGCGTCCGGGGTGAACCTTCGACGCGACCGCGACGTGGCGGCGCTGAAGGCGGTGTTCCACGCGGCGGCCGACGCCCGCCTGGCGATCATGATCCATCTGCGCCCCGCAAGCATGGATTACGGCGCACGCGACGTGCAGCGATTCCTGGCGGACGTACTCCCTGCAGCCGGCGACACCCCGGTGCAGATCGCCCACGCGGGAGGCTGGGGCGGACTGGACCAGGCCACGCTGTCCGCGCTGGGCGCGTTTGCCGACGCATTCGACCGGCATCCCGGAAAATTCAGGCACGTCTGGTTCGATCTTGCCGACGTGTGGAGGGACGACAGCCGTCCCGCCGACAAGCAGGCGCTGGTGGCGCTGATCCGGCGCATCGGGCTGCGCCATTTCCTGCCTGCTTCGGACTGGCCGTTCAGCGGCGACCTTGCCGACTACTACAGCCGTCGATACCCGGAGCTGCCGCTGACCGCGGCGGAATGGAAAATCCTGCGCAGCCAGGTGGCGCCGTACGCGAAGCGTTGAAGATGCCGGCGAACAAACGTGTTCGGCGGTTCAGGGGAGCAGGCGAACGGAGCTGCACGCGATGCGAGGGAGCGGATGCGGCAGACTGCGCAGGCATGCCGTCATTGCTTCGGCGACGGGCCGAACCGCTCGACCAGGAAGTCGATGACAGTGCGCAGCTTGGCGGTGGGATGCAGGTTCTGCGGATAGATCAGGTACATCGGCGAGGGCGCCAGCGACCACTCGGGCAACACCGGCAACAGGCGGCCGGAGGCCAGGTCATCGGCGAGCACCGCCTCGGGCTGGAGCACGATGCCGATGCCGTTCAGCGCGGCGATGCGCAGGGCATCGCCCTGGTTCGCCGTGAAGCGGCCCTGCACGGCGACGTTGCAGGTGGCTCCGCCGGGCCCGACCAGTCGCCAGAGGTCGTGCCGCCGCCAGTACGACAAGCCCAGGCATTCGTGTGCAACCAGTTGCTGCGGATGATCGAGCTGGCCATGTCGCTCCAGGTAGGCCGGTGCCGCGGCCAGGCGTCGACGGTAGGGTTGCAGCGGGCGGGCGACCAGGCCGGGCTCGTTGATGTCGCCGATGTGGATGCCCAGTTCGAAGCCTTCGTCGACGAGGCTGGGACGACCGTTGTCCAGCGTCAGTTCGACGCCGACCTCGGGGTGGCGCGCCATGTACTCGCTCAGCGCCGGCACCAGGCTGTGGCTGCCGAAACTCACCGGCGACACCAGCCGCAGGCGGCCGCGCGGGCTGGATTGCAATTCCGACGCGCTGGCCTCGGCCAGTTCCACGTCGGCCAGCGCCTGCTTGCAGCGCTCGTAGTAAAGCCGGCCCACGTCGGAGAGCTGTTGCCGGCGGGTGGTGCGGTGGAGCAGGCGCGCGCCCAGTCGATCCTCGATGGCGCGCACGTGCTTGGCGACCATGGTGGGCGAGACCCGGCTGAGCTCGGCGGCGGCAGTGAAGCTGCCGCTTTCCACCACCCGGACGAACATCTCCATGCCGGCCAGCTTGTTCATGATTGACAACCTATGGGTTTAAAATGGGTCAAATCATGGCATGTTTATCAAGTTGCAGGCAGGGCGCACCATGGCCGCCGCCTCGATCCGGGGCCTTTCATCGGAGAACACCATGCCCACCCTGCACCTCGAAATGCTGCCCGGCCGCACCGTGGAACAAAAGCGCGCCTTCGTGCGCGAAGTGACCCGCGCCACCGCCGAGACGCTGGCCTGTCCGCCGGAAAGCGTGGATATTCTGATCAGCGAAGTGCCGCGCGACGGCTGGGCCAAGGCCGGCAAGTTGATGGCGGATGCGTGAGCCCGGCGAGCGGAGGATCGACATGAGCGAACACGAAGCGCCCTGGCACGCGCACATCTACTGCACGCCCGGAACGCGTGCCGCGGCCGAGGCCGTGCGGCGTGACCTGATCGATCGCATGGACTCGGGTGCGATCCCCCGGCTGCTCTTCGTAGGCCAGCTCAAGGACGGCAAGGCCGGCCCGCATCCGATCCCGCAGTTCGAGATTCACTACACCGGAGAAGCGCTGCCGGCCATCCTCAAGCTGATCGAAGCCTCCGGCCTCACCGCGCTGGTCCATCCGCTCACCGATGACGACCTGGCCGACCACACGACGCTGGCGCACTGGATCGGCACGCCGATCGAACTCGACCTGAGCACGCTCGATCCGCCGGGCATGAACCAGGGTGTCGCGCGTTTCGCCAGGTCGGACTTCTGAGGCCGGGGAACGCGGGCAGTCGGCGGATCACCGAGACAGTTTCCGGTGGGCGATGAACAACGGTGCCCGCCTCGCCCCGATTCGGGGTGGGCAACGGCTCCTGCGTTGTCTCGCCCCGGGCGTCCGTGCCCTCTCCATCCACTGTCCTGCCGTCTCCGGGCTTCGAGGCTGTGAAGTCGCAACCTCTCAGGGCACCAGCAGCCAGTTCGCCTGATGCGTGTTCGGCGGGGGCGGCAGCCACCAGCCCGCGGCGGGGTAGCCGTATTCGTGGGTCATGGCGTCCTGCATGGCGAAGGAGTGCATCGGCTTGGCCTGGCAGACCACGTCGCGGGCAGGCATGTCGCCTGAGTTCAGATAGGCGAACTCCGCGTCGGTGGTGCAGCTGTTGTCGTCGAACATCACGCCGTGGGTGGTGGCGTTGTTGACCAGCACCATCCGCGCGGCGGGGCCGTCGAGGAGGCGATCCTTGAGCGCCTCCGAGTAGGGCGTGGACGGATCGAACTCGTTCTGCACCATCAGCGCATGCACCCTGGTGCGCGACTCCAGCAGGCGGTCGAGCACCGGTCGCCACGGCCAGTGCTGGCACTTGTCGATCAGGGTGGAGGTGCCGATCGCCCAGTTCGTGCGGACATCCGCGATCTTGCGGGCGATGCTGCGCGTATCGGTGGAGCCCGAGTCGTTGCACTGCAGGACGTCGGCCATCGGGTTGAAGCCGGGCTGGCTGCGCAGGTCGACCGAGGTCATCGCGCCCATCTGTTCGGCAGCGGCGATGTGTGCCGGGTCGCCATCCAGCGCCTGCGACATCGCGCCGAGTGACGGTGACACCAGCAGATCCCAGAACACCCACATGCCGGTGCCATCGAGCGAAGCCAGCGCCTGGTCCGGCGTCACGCTGCCCATGCGGTGCTGCGAGGCGGCCTGGTAGATCCGCTGGAAGGTCGTCATCACCTGCTGTGGCGTCGTGCCCATGTGGAACTGGTCATCATGCCGCGCGATGAATGGAATGAAAGCCTGCTGCACGTTCAGCTGATCCATCGACATCCGCTTCAAGTCCTGCTGCTGCCAGTCCAGGTGCAACCAGTTCATGTTGCTGTCGAGCACCAGGCGCTCGAACCGGTCCGGAAACAGGCGGCTCGCGTACGCCATCAGGCTGCTGCCGCTGGATACACCGAACAGGTCGGCGCGGGAAAAACCCAGCACCGCACGCACCAGGTTCAGGTCACGGGTGTGGTTGGGCGTGTTGATGCTCTCGAGGAAGGCGGCGTGCTGCTGCAGGCAAGTGCTGATCGAGCGATTCCACCAGTCCTGCTGTGCCTGCACGCTGGCGGCCGTGGGATTGCGGCTGTCGCCGTCCATGAAATTCTCGGCACCGCTGCGCGGCGCATAGTCGCAGCTCACCTGGGTACCCAGGCCATCGGTGATGCCGCGCAGGTCGACGCCGACCACCAGGTGATTGGCCTGGACTTGCGGCTGCAACTGCTCAAGCATCTCCGCCTGCGAAGCGCTGGAGTTGTCCGGGCCACCCGCGTTGACCAGCAGCAGGCGTGCGCCGGGCGGTGAATGCAGCGGCCGGGAAATGCCGATGGTGATGTCGCCGTGGCTCGGATCGGCCCAGTCGATCGGCACGGTGATCAGGGCACACTGGATCGTGCTTCCATCGGTGAACAACGAGGGCGGACAGCCGCCCCAGTCCACCGCCTGCTGGTAGTACCTGGCGTAGGCCGGATCGGTCGAGTGATCGTCCGCAGTCCGGGCATTCGCCAGCCCTGCGCACGCCGCACAACCGATCAACACCGCCAGCCGACGCGCGGACAACTTGAGCAACTTCATCGTGATGCTTCCCTGTTCAGTGGCCATGGCATGATCATCTGCAGGGCTGGCGGGGGCGTAAATGACCAGTCGCCCGCTTTTTCCATGTAACCACTTCAAGCCGCCTCGGGGAGCATGGATGGCGAACAGGCGGCAAGACGACAAGCCGATGTATGTCCGGATCGCCGAGTCGATCCGGCGCGACATCGATACCGGTCGCTTCCAGGCAGGCGCGCGCCTGCCGGGCACCCGCTCGATGACCGTCGCCCTCGGTGTTTCCCGCACGGTGGTCCTGATGGCTTACGACCAGCTGGAAAGCGAGGGCTACCTGGAGTCGCGTTCGGGCAGCGGCACCTACGTGAGTGCGCGTCGCATCGATGCATCCGCAGGCGGCACATCGGTCGACGAACCGGTGGTGGCGCCGGGAGAACCCCGGCTTTCCCGCCTGGCCCGGCGGGCCGTGCTGCCCGCCATGCCGGAGAGGAATCTGCCGGCGCTCGACACGGGCGTGATCGAAGGAGGGCTGGTCGATCTGGCGCAGCCGCGCGTGAAGTCCGATCCGCGCAGTCTCAAGGCGTGGAAGCAGAACCTGGTGGCCTTGCTGCGTCGTCGCGACACGCCCGACTTCCCGGAACTGCAGGGCGCCATCGAGCTGCGCAAGGCGGTCGCCGGCTACCTGGGGGTCGAGCGGGCGATCGAGGTCGATCCGGACGACATCCTGATCGTCAGCGGCGCCCAGCAGGCACGCGATCTGATCGCCCGCGTCCTGCTCGACGAAGACGATGGTGTCGGCGTGGAGGAGCCCTGTCACTGGAGCGTGCGCCACACTTTCGAGGCGATCGGCGCGCGGATCGTGCCGTGTCCGGTCGACTCGCGCGGCATGGACATCGACCGCCATGCCGCGGCGCTCGATGGCGTGCGATTGCTCAACGTGTCGCCGTCATTCCAGTTCCCGACCGGGGTGGTCATGCCCGAGGATCGGCGCCGGGCACTGCTGCATTGGGCCTGTGCCCACGATGCGGTCCTGGTCGAGGACGATTTCGATTGCGAACACCGCTTCGGTGTGCGCACGGCTCCGTCCTTGTGGTCGCTGGATCGGCATGGCCGGGTCATCCATGTCAGCAGCTTCGCCCGTTCGATGTTTCCAGCCTTGCAGTTGGGCTACATGCTGGTGCCGCGCCAGCTGCGCGAGCGGTTCCTGGCGGTCAAGTGGCTGGCTGATCGCGGCAGCGTATCGATGCAGCAGCACGTGCTTGCGGCGTGCATCAACAGCGGCCAGTATCTGCGCGATCTGCGGCGCATCGCCCACCGCCTGGCGCCTCGCCATCGGGCGCTGCACGCAGCCCTGCATGCGCGTCTCGGCGACGCCATGACGGTGACCGACGCGGTGGCGGGGGGATCGCTTTTCGTGCACTTGCCCCGGTTGCCACGCCATGCCACCGCGGCAGTGCTGGCCGAGGCGCTGGCGCGCGGCGTGCGCATCCGTTCCGCCGAGTGCTTCCATCGCACGCCACCCGATCACGTGACCCTGGTGCTGAGCTATGCGGGGGTGTCCGAGGCGGCCCTCAAGCGGGCCGGGACACGGCTCGCCGAGGCCTGCCTGGCGGTCGGGAAAAAATTCGCCATGTCGTCGCCGAAGCGGGACCGGCGAATTGAGCCGGCCCGTGTCTGACGGTTGCAGGAACCGGTGCGCTTGCGCTGGCTGGTTCATCCCGGGCTCCGCCGTCTGTTGCGCGGGCCCCGGAACGAACGATGGTCAGCCCGCTGCGACGCCGTTCTCGAACACGGCCAGCTGTGCGGCAAATGCCTGCTTGAACGCGGGCCGTGCTTCGGCGCGGGCGACGTAGGCGGCGAGGTTCGGATAGCCGTCCAGTATTCCCGTGGGCTTCGCCCGGAACAGCACGCCCGCCATCATCAGGTCGCCTGCGCTGAATGCGCCGTCGAGCCAGTCGGCGTCGCCCAGGCGGCTGGACAGCAGGCCCAGCGTCTTGCGCGCCCGCTCCTCGAGCATCGGCTGGCGTTGCTCGTACCAGGGCTTGTCGCGTTCGAATACCCTGGCCATGCTGAACTCGACCAGCGGCGGCTCCACCGTGTTCAGCGCGGCGAACATCCAGGTGATCGCGCGGGCGCGGGCATTCGTTCCTTCGGGCAGCAGGCCTGCACGTGTCTGCGCGATGTGGAACACGATGGCGCCCGACTCGAACAGGGCGAGTTCGCCTTCTTCATAAGTGGGAATCTGCCCGAATGGGTGCAGCGCCAGATGCGCGGGCTGCTTCATCTCCGCGAACGACACCAGCCGCACTGCATAGGCCTGGCCGACTTCTTCCAGCGCCCAGCGGACGCGCAGGTCGCGGGCCAGTCCCCGGCCGCGATCGGGCGACGCTGCAAAGGCAGTGATGGTGGGAATCATGGTGGGGCTCCTGGTCATGGCATGACGCCACATGTGTCATGAGTGGATGGCGGGAAATCGTCGTGATGCTCAGAGATAGCTGAGCCACCAGTCCTTGCGTCGCCGCTTGATGTCGGCATACCAGCGACACAGCGGATACAGGGCAAGCACCACGACGCCCCACAGCAGGTAGATCACGGGCAGGCCAGCGGCCCAGCCCGCCGGCGCGGTAAACGGGAAGTGCCCCAGGTCCGGCGACCGGAACATGCCGTCGACGTGGCCGAAACGCAGGTAACAGGCGGCCACCGCCAGCAGGTGGATCAGGTAGAAATGCAGGACGTAGAAGAACAGCGGCACCTTGCCGATGGTCAATGCGGGGCGCAGCCAGCGGGGAGTGCCGACGTCGAACACGCGCAATAGCAGCAGGGCAGGGCCCAGTGTCATCAGCAGGAACAGCAGCGACGGCGGGTACTTGTTGGTATCGAGGAAGGACAGCAGCGTCCACAGCGGCGACTTCTGCACCGACCAGGGGAACGGGTCGCCGTACACGTTCAGCAGCCGCAGCAGCACGAAGCCCGCGACGAGTCCGGCGCCGAGCCGAAGCAGCAGTGCGCGGCGGCGCTCGTCGCTCCAGCGATACGCCTGTCCCAGCGTGTAACCCAGCGCGGTCACACCCAGCCAGGGAATCAGCGGATAGGCGATGAACACCCCATGTCGCGGAGTGTTGATCAGAAAGCCCGGCGCATGCAGCACCGACCACAAGGGGGCGAAATCGCCGAAGGCCGTTGCCGGAATGCCGTCGAGCAGGTTGTGGCCAGCCACCAGGATCACGCCGAACGCCACGATCGCCCGGTCCGGCAGATGGATCAGCCCGGCCAGCACGATCATCGACCATCCCAGTGCCCACAACACGGTGATGATGGTTACCTGATAGTCGAGATTGAACTGCAGCGCGAAACGCATCACGACCACTTCGAGGAACAGCAGCCACAAGCCGCGCGTGAGCAGGAAGCGCGACAGCTCGTTCCTCGACAGCCGTTGCAGCGCAAGACGGGCGCCGGTACCGGTGAGCAGGAAGAACACCGGTGCGCAGAAATGGGTGATCCAGCGGGTCAGGAAGAGCGGCGCCGTGGTGGTGGCCAGGTCGGTGGGATTGGCGCCGGGCGCGCCGAAGAAATCGTGCACGTGGTCCAGCGCCATGATCACGATGATGACGCCGCGCAGCAGGTCGACCGATTCGATGCGGAACCGGCCGGAAGGATGGTCGGAGCCCGCCCGGCCCCGGTTGTGCATCGTGGTGGTCGTCGCCATGGTCAGCCGCGCACGGCGGCTTCGATCGCGGCGATGTCGATCTTGCCCATCTCCATCATCGCCTCGAACGCGCGCCGCGCGACGGCGGGGTCGGGGTGGGTGACCGCGGCGATCAGCATGCGGGGGCTGATCTGCCAGGAAACTCCCCACTTGTCCTTGCACCAGCCACAGGCGCTGGCCTGGCCGCCGTTGTCGATGATCGCGTTCCACAGGCGATCGGTCTCGGCCTGGTCGTCGGTGGCCACCTGGAACGAGAAGGATTCGTTGTGCAGCATGCCCGGCCCGCCATTCAGGCCCAAGCAGGGGATGCCCATGACCGTGAAATCGACCATCAGCACATCGCCCTGCCTGCCGGCGGGATAATCGCCTGGCGCGTGATGGACCGCCCCCACGGAGCTGTCCGGGAAAGTGCTGGCATAGAACGTGGCGGCCTCGAGGGCAGCGCCGTCGTACCAGACGCAAATGGTGTTCTTGGCGAGCATGGGGTTCTCCTGGCTGAAGGTGGCGGGAATGCTTCCTTGCTGCGACGAACGAAGTGCAGGCGGATCGACAGCTCCGGGCCGCGGCATGTCCACGGTGAAAGTACGCGCCGACACGGGGCCGTGTCGCGTCCCGCCGGCCTCCGGCCCGGGGACCGGGCGCCGCAACACCGTCTTCATGGCGCGCACACACCCTTGCCAGCATCGTTGGCGCCGGCGCTGGCGCATGCCGGCAGTGAGGAGATGGACGGAGCAACCCCATGCAGACGAAGCGAGGCATTTCACTGGTCACCATCCTGGTCGTCCTGGCGATCCTGGCCGTGGTGGCGGCGTTCGCCATTCCCGCGTGGCACGACCGGGTCGCCCGTGGCCATATCGAGGAGGCCATGAAGGCCGCCGATGCACCCAAGCTGGTCGTCATGGAGGCCGCCACGACAAAGGGCGGCCTGGCCCATGTCACGCGGAGCGACCTCGCCTACAACGCCGGCCCACCCGGCGAATACGTCGACAAGCTCGAACTGGCGGATGGCGGCCGGATCACGCTGACCACGCGAAACACCGGCATCAAGCCCGACCCGGTGCTGGTCCTGCTGCCGGTGGAACCCGCCGCCGACAACGCCAACAGGACCATCAGCTGGACCTGCACCATGGTGGTCGGCAATCAGTCGGCGGCGCCGGGCGCGTGCGCCGGCACCGGGCAGACGGAAGCCGCACCGGCAGCGACCGCGCCTGCACCCGCGCCTGCGGCGACCAGCGGGCACTGAAGGCGCGGGCAACCAGGCCGCCGCACTGATGCAGGCGGCCCCGGCTCACGCAAGCTTCCGCCGAACGCCCATTGCAGCCGGTTCCGCCGCGCGCGATGCTTGCGCATCTTACAGCGTGGTTCGGAGTGAACCGGGGAGCGCAAGGTGCACGAGCATTCGGATACCTGGACGGCGGCGGACCTGCTGTCCTATGAGAAATACATCGAATCGACCACCGGCCTGGAGCGATTGAGCCGCGTGGCCACGGCGGACGAGGAGTGGGTGCTCAGCGACTGGGATGGCGAGCGCTACACGATCCGCTTCGACAAGAACTTCTCCAAGAAGCACCTGGCCACGTTCTCCAAGGACCGCGAGCGCACCGAGCGCGAGGCGTATTTCGAATGGCTGAACTCGGGCAAGACCCGTGAGGCCGGCGAGAACTGGCAGCGGGCCGAGCATGGCCTGATGAACCAGAAGATGAGGACGACGGCGGACAACCGCAACGTCGCCGACCTCTGCCGCTGCGGCCATCGCTTCAACAGGCACCCCGGCGCCGGCGCCTGCACCCAGGCCGGTTGCGGCTGCCCGCGATTCGTCACCACGTTTGCGGCCAGCCGCATCGTCCAGGGCAAGCCGGTGGAGGATCCGCTGGCCGGCATGAAGACGGCCCGCACCACCTTCATCGTGCTCAACTGGGTGCCGAAGGCCGACTTCGAGAGTGTCGTCGTGCAATCGATCCAGGCGCACGAGAAGCCGAGCGGCTGGAAGCGTGGCGATCCGCTGGCCAAGGCGGTCAATGACGAAGCGGTGCTGAAATGGGATTTCGGCGTTGCCCGCGTCGGCGCCGTGGTCCAGGCCCAGGCCGGCACCGATCCGGCGACCTGGGTCAGGAAGCAGGGCTGCTACATCAAGGCAAAGAAGATCGCCACCGACTGGGGCCGGCAGACCTGGCAGGTCTTCCACATGGAAAGCGGGCCGGCGCACCCGGCGTTCTGAGCGGTTCGGCGGCAGGATCGTGCCCGTCATCGACGGCTCGTTGACGACCCGCCGTGGAGGGCAGCGATGACGGAGCACGCCGCGTGAAGTCCTTTGGCAAGCCGCCGCAGGGCGAACGGCTGGAACGGCTGCATGAGCTGCCGATGTGGGACGGCGAACGCCTGCGCAACATCCATCCGGTCCTGCCGGGACTGCGCGATCCGGCTGCGCCGCGGCCCACGCTGCGGGATTTCTTCTGTGGCGACGAGAACCGCACGCCACCCGCGCCGCTGCCTGCGCGGGACCCGCGCAGCGGCTGGGCGAGAAAGCCGGCCAGCGGCTTGCGGGCTACCTGGCTGGGCCACTCCACCGTATTGCTGGAGATCGACGGTTTTCGGGTGCTCACCGATCCGGTGTGGGGACAGCGGGCCTCGCCCTTCACCCTGCTGGGGCCCAGGCGCTTCCAGCCGGTGCCGATCGGCTTGCGCGAGCTGCCGCCGATCGACGCCGTGGTGATTTCGCACGACCACTACGACCATCTGGACTATCCGACGATACGCGCGCTGGCGAAGTCGAAGGTTCCGTTCGTCACCTCGCTCGGGGTCGGCGCCCATCTCGAGAGCTGGGGCATCGCGCCGTCGCGCATCACCGAGCTGGTCTGGTGGCAAAGCCATCGCGTGCCTGGCACCGGGCTCACCGTCACCGCGGCGCCATCGCAGCATTTTTCCGGCCGTGGCCTGAAGGATCGCAACCAGACATTGTGGTCGTCGATGGTCATGGCCGGCGACCGGCATCGGGTGTTCTTCAGCGGCGACACCGGGCTCACCACCGAGTACGAAGCCATCCGCGACCGGCTCGGCCCGTTCGACCTGGTGATGCTCGAAGTGGGCGCGTTCCATCCGTCCTGGGGCGATATCCACCTGGGCCCCGCCAACGCGCTGGCGGCTCACCGCCTGCTTGGCGGCGGCGTGCTGATGCCGGTGCACTGGGGTACGTTTGCGCTGGCCACGCACGCCTGGGACGAACCCGTCGAGGATCTGCTGAAACTGGCCGACCCGCTTGGCGTCGGCCTGTTCCTGCCACGTCTGGGACAACCCGCCGAGCCTGCCGAACATCGCGAGGTGGAGTCGTGGTGGCGACACGGCGAACCCGTCGGGCAGCGACCCGCCGCCGAGGCGGAGCCCGAACCGGCTCTCGCCGAACGGGTGCGCGGCCAGTTGCCGTGGCCACTGGATTGAAGGGCAGGCACGCCGCGCCCGCCATGCCCCTGCCGACGCTGGCTACAACTGCATGTAGTGGTAGCCCTGTTGCTCATACACGACGGGCGCGGTGAGCGCCGACAGGGTGACGGTGACGGCTGGATCGAGCTCGTTGTCCTGGACGCCGTGTTCGGCCAGGGCCTGGCCGCAGACGAGCAGCTTGACGCCGGCCTTCTTCAGCGCGTGCAGGATTTCCAGATTCGGATTGCCCTGCTTCAGATATTTGCGCGAGGCGGCGTCGGTCAGGCCCGCGGCGCCCGCGCGTTGATCGAGCACCGCCACGATGTGCATGCGTTCCGGCGGTACCCCGGAGTAGGCCAGCAGGTTCACCAGTCGCGCCAGGCGCTCCAGCGAGGCATAGGGCTTGCCCTTGTCGGCGCCGGTGGAAATCACGTCGACGAGGATCTTGTAGTCGGCCGCGGGGTCGGGCTGGGCGTCGGCATCCGGGCGCGGATGCACGCCACCGAATTTCGGGATCAGCGGATACACCCAGGTCGTGGTGGGCGAGGTCCTGGCGGCAGCCGCGGCTGGCTCCGCAGCCTGCGCCGGCAGCGACATCGCCACCAGCGCCATGCAGGAAAGTACCCGGGCGAGCGAAAGCTGGATCTTCATGATTTTCCCCTTGCCGCGGGCTGCGGCTGGTCCATCATGCTAATCCCCTTGCGGCTCGCCGGGTAATCCGCGGCTCGACGTCGCCGACAGGGGCTGTCACCGGTTCAGCGGGATGGATGGTCAGTCGCCGTCCGCGCTGCTTTCATCACTCTCGCGGAGGCCGTTTTCGCGTGATGACTGCTGGTGCTTGACCGCGTACATGGCGCGGTCGGCCCGGGCCAGCAGGGCTTTCGCGTTGGCTCCATCGTCGGGAAAGCAGGCGATGCCGATGCTGGCGTCCAGCCGGAACAGGCCGTCGGGCAGGCTGAAGGGAACGGTGAGGCGTGCGCGCAGGCTTTCGGCTACCGCCCGGGCGGTTCGTGCGTCGCGACAGCCGGGCAGCAGGGCGACAAACTCGTCGCCACCGACCCGGGCCACCAGGTCACCCTGGCGAACACCCTGTTGCAGGCGTGCGGCCACCTCGCGCAACAGATGGTCGCCCGCATCGTGGCCGCCGCGATCGTTGACGTCCTTGAAGCCGTCGAGATCCAGGTACAGCACCGCCACTCCGTGACCGGTCTGCCTGGCGTGATCGATCGCGGACTGCAATTCGATGCGCAGGCGGTCGCGGTTGGCCAGTCCGGTCAGCGAATCGTGGTTGGCGCGGTGCTCCAGTTCACGCTCCAGGCGGCGCAGCTCGGTCACCTCGCGGCCGACGCCGATGCGCACGCCATGCTGGGGCAGCCAGCGCGCCGACCACTGGATGTCGACGCTGTGGCCGTCCTTGTGCAGGTAGCGGTTGCGGAAATGCAGCTGCAGCTGGCCCGCCATGACCTGCTCGGCCTGCGCCGCGGTGGCGGCGCGATCGTCGGGGTGAACCAGCTCGAAGATGCGCCGGCCCAGCACTTCCTCCGGGGTGTAGCCGAAGATGCGCTTGAAGCTCGCGTTGACGAACAGCAGATGTCCCTCGGTATCGACCACGCAGACGGCATCGGGCATCAGGTCGAGCACGTCGGCGAGTGGAGGAAGCGTCGGAATCATCTGCCTGCGGTGGTCGTCGGGTACGGTGGTGTGCGCAGAAGGGCGTCATCACCATCGTGCGTCCCGTCGCAAGCTATCAGAATCATCGTCCCTGTGGGTGAAGGCAGGGCGCAGGGGCCACGCGCATGGGGTCGGTAGCCACGGTCGGCACGATGGCTCCCGACCTCATCCGGCAAACGCGGACGGTTCCCGCCGGTGGTCAGCCCGGCAGGCTGACCACCGGCACGAAGCCGCCGAAGATCATGCGCTTGCCATCGAAGGGGCAGGCGCTGGCCGCTTCCATGCGCGGGTCCTGCATGAACTTTTCCATGCCGGCATCATGGGTGGCCTTGTCGGGCCACTCGACCCACGAAAACACCACTGCTTCATCGGCCTGCGCCTGCACGGCGCGGCGGAAATCGGTGAGCTTGCCATCGGGCACGTCCTCGCCCCAGCACTCCATCACCCGGGTGGCGCCGAATTCCAGGAAGATGCTGTCGAACGTGCGGGCGTGCTCGATGAATTGCGCGCGGTTGGCGTGGGGAACGGCGATCACGAAACCATCGATCCAGGACATGGTTGTCTCCTTGCGGGAATGGGGGCCGACAAGGCCGCCTTCACTTCAGCGACGAACCGGTGCTCGGACTATCGACACTGCGCGGCTTTCGTTGCAGCGTCGATATACTGGCCCGACCTTTGCCGGGAACGGGCTTCATGCGCAGTTTCGACGATACCAGCGGCAATCCATGGCAAGTCGCGGTGCTGGACGCGTCCTACGGCAACATGCTGCTGGTGTTCTCCCACGCCGGCGACCTGACCGTTCGCAAGACCGTCATGGCTGCGGAGAACCTTCGCCTGGCCGAGCAGCAGTTGCTGGACATGGACGAGGCACAGCTGCGTGAGCTGCTGGCCGAATCGGTGCCGTGGGACTAGCCAGGCAGGTGTGGGCAATCAGTCCGGAGTGTCCACCTCGACCAGCCGGCCGAGTTGCGCCAGCGATTCCTGCCAGCCGACGTAGCACTGCTCCAGCGGAATCACTTCGGGCAGGCCTTCCTGCACCACGTGCAGTTCGGTGCCGCAGGACACGGTCTTCAGGGTGATGGTCACCGTGATTTCACCGGGCAGGTGGGGATCGTCGAACTGGTCGGTGTAGCGGATGCGTTCGAACGGCGTGAGTTCGACATAGGTGCCGCCGAAGACGT
Organism: Rhodanobacter sp. IGA1.0; assembly: GCF_040208325.1. Lineage (NCBI taxonomy): Bacteria > Pseudomonadati > Pseudomonadota > Gammaproteobacteria > Lysobacterales > Rhodanobacteraceae > Rhodanobacter > Rhodanobacter sp. IGA1.0. Next base: position 2,126,763 of record NZ_CP157948.1, on the reverse strand, counting down.
GGCTGTGGCCGGTCGAGAAGTTGGTGAACGACATCTTGTAGCTGCCGCCGACGCGGGCATCCAGATGATGCACCCTGGCGGTGAAGCCGTTCGGCGGCAACCATTTGACCTTGGCCTCGGCATCGAGGAAGGCGCGATACACGCGCTCGGCCGGGGCGCGCAGTACCCGATGCAGGCGGACAGTGTTGGACATGGCGGTTTTCCTGGCTGGAGGAGTAGCCCTCATGGCTGCAACGAACGGGCTGGGTGGAAATCGACAGCCGGTGTCCGATGGGTTCATCGTTCCGGTGATTCGACATCGCGTCGCCGGCTGGCCTGACACCGGCCTTTTTGCAGTAGCCTGAAAAGCGGTCGCCGGGACACCGGCGATGGCCGGCACATTCCCGCGCAGCGATGAAAGGTGATCCCATGATCGACACTACCGTGGCAACCCCTCAGCATGGCCGACGGTGGCCGGAACCTGCCGGTGCACGGCCGGCGGTGACGGCATGAGCATGCGCGAGGTCGACATCGCCATCATCGGCTCCGGCACCGCGGGCATGTCGGCCTATCGCCAGGCACGCAAGCGCACCGACCGCATCGCGCTGATCGAAGGCGGCCCGTTCGGCACCACCTGCGCCCGGGTCGGCTGCATGCCCTCGAAGCTGCTGATCGCCGCGGCCGAGGCGCGGCATCGCCTGGCAGCGTTGTCCGCGTTCGGTATCGCCAGCGACGCCGGCGCGGTCGATGGTCGCGCGGTGATGAAGCGGGTGCGTGACGAACGCGATCGCTTCGTGGGCTTCGTGCTCGATGCGGTGGCGGGTTTCGACCCTGCCCACGTGCTGCGCGCGCACGCCGAATTCGAGGACCCGCATACGCTGAAGATGTCGCCAGCGATGGACGGCAGCGCGCCGCCGGTCGAGCGGGTCCGTGCCGGGCGCATCATCATCGCCACCGGTTCGCGACCGGCAATTCCCGCGGCGCTGCGGGCGGCGGGCGACCGGCTGATCATCAGCGACGACGTGTTCGACTGGCAGGACTTGCCCGGCTCGGTGGCCGTGTTTGGTGCCGGCGTGATCGGCCTGGAGCTGGGCCAGGCCCTGCATCGGCTGGGCGTCCGCGTGCACCTGTTCGGTCGCGACGGACGGATTGGCGCGATCAGCGATCCGGTGGTACGCGCCGAGGCGACGCGGCTGATCGCGGCGGAACTGCCACTCAGCCTGGACGCCGCCGACGTGCGCGTCGAGCGGGACGGCGAGGCGGTGGTCGTGCACTTCACCGACCCGGGCGGCGCGGCGAGCAGCGAGCGCTTCGACTACCTGCTGGCCGCCACCGGGCGCACGCCCAATGTCGAGATGCTGGCGCTGGAACGTTCCGGTCTCGAACTCGATGCCAGGGGGCTGCCGGTGTTCGATCCGCAGACCACCCGGGCCGGCGACAGCCATGTCTTCATCGCCGGTGATGCCGATGCCGACCGGGTGTTGTTGCACGAAGCGGCCGACGAGGGCCACCTGGCCGGCGAGCAGGCCGCGCGGTATCCGGCGGTCTACCGGCATACCCGGCGCACGCCGCTGGGCGTGGTGTTTTCCGATCCGCAGATCGGCTACGCCGGGCGACGGCATGCGCAACTGCTTGCCGACGGCGTCGCGTTCGCGGTGGGCGAGGTGTCCTTCGAGGGCCAGGGGCGTTCGCGGGTGATGCTGGTCAACCACGGCCTGCTGCGCGTGTATGGCGAGCAGGGCAGCGGCCTGCTGCTGGGCGCCGAGATGATCGGCCCGCAAAACGAGCACATCGCCCACCTGCTGGCCTGGGCGATCCAGGCGCGCATGACGGTGGCCGACGTGCTGCAGATGCCGTTCTACCATCCCACGATCGAGGAAGGCCTGCGCACCGCGTTGCGCGAGCTGCTCACCGCGCTGGGCATGGGCGCCGCGCCGCCGCTGCACTGCATCGACTGCGGACCGGGCGCCTAGGCCACGGAACCGGCGCGTGCCGGATGTATCCGGACGCCGGCTGAGGCACACTGCGCGTCGGCCGGCGATGGGGCCTGATCGGGAGACAACAGGTGGGCAAGGGCAGGCTGGAGGCATTCAGTGACGGCGTCATCGCCATCATCATCACCATCATGGTGCTGGAGCTGAAGGTGCCGCATGAAACCACGCTGGCGGGGCTTGGTCCGCTGGCGCCGGTGTTGCTCAGCTACGTGCTGAGCTTCGTCTATGTCGGCATCTACTGGAACAACCACCATCACATGCTGGCGATCACCCACCGGGTATCGGGCACGGTGCTGTGGGCGAACCTGCACCTGCTGTTCTGGCTGTCGCTGTTCCCGTTCACCACGGCATGGATGGGCGAAAACCACCTGGCCCAGGCGCCGACCGCCGTCTACGGCTTCGTCCTGCTGATGGCCGCGGTGGCCTACTGGATACTGGAGCAGGCGCTGATCGCGGTGGCGGGTCCGGATTCGGCATTGCGCGGAGCCATCGGCTACGACTGGAAGGGCAAGATCTCGCCGCTGCTCTATCTCGGCGGTGTTGCGCTGACGTTCTGGCGGCCCTGGGCGGCGCAGCTCCTCTATGCCCTGGCGGCGCTGCTCTGGCTGGTGCCGGATCGGCGCATCGAGAAGCTGGTTGCCCATTGAGCCCGCACACCTTTCAGCCGTCCATCGGGGGGGCGTCATCATGAACGCAGGAAGGCTTCTGATCGCGCTGCAGATGGTGGTGGCGCTGTGCGTCGCCAGTCCGCTTCGTGCAGCCACCCCCGACGCGGACGCCACCGCGATCCGGCAAGTCATGAACCGGCAGCAGGTGGCCTGGAACCGCGGCGACGTCGACGGTTTCATGCACGGCTACAAGGACGCGCCCGACACCACCTTCGTGGGCAGCAGCGTGCGCAAGGGCTACCGCGCGATCCTGGAAAGCTACCGCAAGCATTACGCCGGCAAGGCCCAGATGGGCGAGCTCACCTTCTCCGATCTCGACGTGCGCCTGCTGCCCGGACGCGATGGCGAGGTGCGTTATGCCGTGGTCACCGGTCGCTTCCACCTCGATCGCGCTGCCCATGGCGAGGTTGCCCAGGACGATGGCGTGTTCTCGCTGCTGTGGGAAAAGACCGCGGACGGCTGGAAGATCATTCTCGACCACACCAGCTGACGTCAGGGCTGATGCAGGAAGGCCAGTGAGGTGTCGCAGGGCGCGTCGACCTTCAGGCTCAGCAGCGAATCGGCGCGGGTGCGGCCGAGCGTGACGGCGGCGATCGGCTTGCCGGCGCGGGCGGCGGCATCGACGAAGCGGTAGCCCGAATAGACCATCAGCGACGATCCCACCACCAGCACGGCGTCCGCCGCCTGCCAGGCGCGCGCGGCGGCCTCCACCCGTTCGCGGGGCACTGCCTCGCCGAAGAACACCACGTCGGGTTTCAGGATGCCGCTGCAGTGCGGGCAGGGCGGAACCTCGAACCGGGTGAAGTCATGGCCTTCCAGGTCGGCGTCGCCGTCCGGTGCATCGCCGGCATCCAGCGACATCCATGCCGGATTGCGCTCCTCCAGCATCTGCTGGAACGCGTGGCGGCCCAGCCGTGCCTCGCAACCCATGCAGCGCACTTCGTCGAGGCGTCCGTGCAGGTCCAGCACGCGCTCGCTGCCGGCGTGCTGGTGCAGGCGATCCACGTTCTGCGTCACCAGCAGCTCGACCTGGCCGCGCCGCTCCAGCGCGACCAGCGCACGGTGGGTGGCATTGGGCAGCGCCCGCCCGAAACGCCGCCAGCCGACCAGGCTGCGCGCCCAGTAGCGCTGGCGAGTGGCCGGCTCATGCATGAAGGCGGCGTAGTTCACCGGCGGCGGCCGTTTCCACTGGCCGTCGCGATCGCGATAGTCGGGGATGCCCGAATCCGTGCTGCAGCCCGCGCCGGTCAGCACGAACAGGCGCGGGTGGTCGTCGATGAATTGCTGGAGCGGAGTCATGGCGCAGATATGGGTGCTGGCGGTACGGAAAAACAGGCGGCCTGCAGGGTGGGCTTGCCGTGCCGGGAAGCGCCGACGATGATGGCGATGGACTGTAGCGCGTCCGCCTTGCGGCGGGCAGGGTCACCGACACGGGGAGCAGGCACATGGATCACGCTGGAACGGATGAAGTCACCGCCGCCCGGGCGACGAAGCTTGACGATGATGCGTACAGGATGTGGCACGAAAAGCCCGCGGGGAAATTTGTGCTGGGCTTTTCCGTGTTCGTGCTGGCCGAAGTGCTGGTCTACGGAACCCTGCACTGGATCTTTCCGCTGATCTGAACCGGAAGCCAGTGAGCGACGCCAGGGCGGTGGTCGACCCGAGGCATCGGCGCGTTAGCATGGCCGGATGAAGCTCATCGCGATCGACTCCGCGTTCTCCTCGCCGTGGCGAGTGCCGGCCTGGCTGTTGGCATTGCTGCTGGTCGGCTGTGCCTCGCAGCCCGTGCAGAACGCGCGCAGCGCCGCGCAGGTGCGCAGCGAACTGTTGCGGCTGATCCCGGCCAGTGCCGACGATCGCGCCGGCTGGGCCACCGACATCCAGGTGGCGTTTTCCGCCCGGCAGATCGCGCCGAGCACGGCCAACCTGTGCGCGGTGCTGGCGGTGACCGAACAGGAGTCGGGGTTCAAGGTGGACCCGGTGGTGCCCGGACTGGGCCGGATCGCGCGCCAGGAAATCGACCGCCGCGCCGCGGCGAAGCACGTCCCCGGGTTCCTGGTGGATGCGGCGCTGTGGCTGAAGTCGCCCGACGGCCGGCGTTACGGCGAGCGGCTGTCGGCGGCGCGCACCGAGAAGCAATTGAGCGGGATCTTCCAGGACTTCATCGCCATGGTGCCGCTGGGCAGGCGGCTGTTCGGCGAGCTCAATCCCGTGCATACGGCCGGCCCGATGCAGGTGAGCATCGCGTTCGCCGAGGCGCATGCCCGGGACTATCCGTATCCGATCAAGGGCTCGATCCGCGACGAGGTGTTCAGCCGGCGCGGCGGCCTGTATTTCGGCATCACGCACCTGCTGGGATATCCGGCGGACTATCCCGCGCCGCTCTACCGCTTCGCCGATTTCAACGCCGGCTGGTACGCCAGCCGCAACGCCGCGTTCCAGCATGCAGTGAGCGTCGCCTCCGGCATCCCGCTGGCGCTGGACGGCGACCTGCTGTCGCCGGATGCCGGTTTCGGCGATCGCCCCGGAGCGACGGAACTGGCGGTGCGGACCCTGTCCGCACGGTTGGACATGAGCGACTCGGCGATCCATCGTGCACTGGCGCAGGGCGAGCAGGATGACTTCGCGGACAGCAAGCTCTACGCCCGCGTGTATGCGCTGGCCGAGGGCATCGAACACCAGCCGCTGCCGCGCGCGCAGCTGCCGGGCATCACCTTGAAGAGCCCGAAGATCACCCGCAAGCTCACCACCGCCTGGTTCGCCAGGCGTGTCGACCAGCGCTGGCAGCGCTGCATGCGGCGCGCCGGGAAGTCACCCGGATAACACAGGGCAGTGTCGGGCGAAGCCTTTGCGCGGCTTGAAGCATTCGCCCGACGTACCCACGTTCATGCGTTCCCCCAGCATGCAGGAGTGTCACGTGAGCAAGCTTGTCGACTTTCCGGTGACGGCGCGGTGGCCGGCCGCCCATCCCGAGCGCATCCAGCTGTATTCGCTCAACACGCCGAACGGAGTCAAGGCGTCGATCATGCTGGAGGAAACCGGCTTGCCGTACGAGCCGCACCTGGTCGACATCATCAACAACGAGAGCCACACGGCGGAATTCCTCGCGCTGAATCCGAACGGCAAGATTCCCGCGATCATCGATCCGGACGGCCCCGGCGGCGAACCGCTGGCGCTGTTCGAGTCGGGCGCGATCCTGCTGTACCTGGCGGACAAGACCGGCCAGTTCATCCCGGCCGATGCGGCGCGGCGCTGGGAGACGATCCAGTGGGTGTTCTTCCAGATGGCGTCGATCGGACCGATGTTCGGCCAGGTCGGCTTCTTCAACAAGTTCGCCGGCAAGAGCTACGAGGACAAGCGCCCGCTGCAGCGTTACGTCGACGAATCGAAGCGGCTGCTCGGCGTGCTCGACGCGCGGCTGGAGGGTCGCGACTGGATCATGGGCGAGGACTACACCATCGCCGACATCGCCACGCTGGGCTGGGTGAACAACCTGGTGACCTTCTACGAGGCGCGCGAACTGGTGGCGTTCGACAGCTTCGGGAATGTCTCGGCCTGGCTCGATCGCGGCCTGGCGCGGCCGGCCGTGCAGCGTGGCCTGACGATTCCGGGGCGGGCTTGAGGCCTGTCAGGATTTCGCCTCCCCGAAGGCCGCCGGGTGCCTGCCTGGCTGACTAGCCTCTGGCGTACCGGACCGCTGGCGTCCCATCACGAGGAGATCCGATGAATCGTCGAAACCTGTTGCAGGGCATCCTGCTGGGTGCGGCGGCGCTGCCGCTGCATCGCGTGGCATTCGCGATGCCGGCGGCGTCACCTGCCGTGGATGCCATCGCGGCACGTCTGGCGGCGCTGGAGCGCAAGCACGGCGGGCGACTGGGCGTGGCGATGCTGGATACCGGCAGCGGGCACCACGCCGGGCGCCGCATCGACGAGCGTTTCCTGATGTGCAGCACCTTCAAGCTGCTGGCAGCGGCTGCGGTGCTGGCGCGGGTGGATCAGGGGCGCGAGCAGCTGGATCGACGCATCATCTTCGGCAAGGACGTGCTGCTGGCGTGGGCGCCGGAAACGTCGCGCCACGTGGGCGCGCCTGGCATGACGGTCGGCGAGCTCTGCCAGGCCGCGATCACGGTGAGCGACAACACTGCCGCCAACCTGCTGCTGGCCAGCCTCGGCGGTCCCGCGGCGGTGACCGCGTTCGTGCGCACGCTGGGTGATCCGCTGACCCGGCTGGATCGCACCGAGCCCGAGCTCAACGTCGGCGGCCCGGGCGAGCTGCGCGACACCACCACGCCGCAGGCGATGCTGGGCGACCTGCGCGCCCTGCTGCTGGGTGATGCGCTTTCTGCCGCGTCACGCGCACGCCTGACCGGCTGGCTGCGTGCGTGCACCACGGGTTTGCACAAATTGCGCGGCGGCCTGCCATCGGGCTGGCAGGCGGGCGACAAGACCGGCAGCGGCGCGCAGGGGGAGAGCAACGACGTGGCGATCCTGTGGCCACCGCAGCGCGCGCCCGTGCTGGTCACCGCTTATTACGCACCCACATCGCCGGATGCCGACGTGGGTGCCCGCGTGCTGGCCGAGGTGGGCCGCATCGCGGCCAGCCTGTAAAAGAAGGCCATTCGGGCTGCCGTGACGGCGGCCCGTTCGCGCCTCGTCATTCTCCCGGGTGATAGACCCGCTCGGTATGCCCCTGCAGTTGTTCGGGCCAGAAGTACACGGTGCGCAGATTGCCTGTGGTGTAGCGCTCGGCTTCGTCGTTGAAATGTTTCGAACCGGGATGGCCGCTTTCGCCGCCAGCGGTGATCGCGCGCGCGCTGACCTTCGGGCCGAATTCGACCATGGCCACGAAACTGTTGCCGCTGGTGCCGTAGTAACGCTTGGTGCCGGGCCAGCGATGCGCGCCGAACGAGGCCAGCGAACCCCAGCGCGAGGAGACGAACGGCACCGGGATGCTCGGCTTGCCGTCGTCGAAGCTCTGCACGATGGCGCCGTCGTTGCGCTGGAAGCGGTTGATCTCGCCCCACGGCACGCCCCAGCTGCCGAAGTCGTGCTCCAGCCGGTCGGAGGCGGCGACCAGCGCGTCGAGGCGCGCCTTCGGGCCCGCGTCGCCGGCCATGAAGTCATACACCGACTGGTCTTCCGACTCGGCCTGGGCATGCACGCGATCCCACAGCGTGTCGCCCCAGAACACCGCCAGCGAGGTCGGCATCGAGGCGATGCCCCAGCGATAGTCCCAGCCCCGCAGCAAGGCGATCTGGCCGGCCAGGCGGGGCTTCAGCGGATCGTCGTCGGGCAGCCTGTCGTAGTCGGACACCAGCACCGGGATCAGTTGCGCGAAGGCGGGCAGATAGGAGTCGAACGCGGCAGTGATCAGCGAGGCCTTGCTGAAGTCGCGTACCCGATCGAGCACGCGGGTGGCGTGGATGCCGCGCGGGTTCTCGCCGAAGGTATCCATGTAGCGCGGGTAATCCTTCTGCTGCGGGCTGAACTTGCCCGCGGCGGAGTAGGGCCAGTTGTTGGTGTTCATGATCCAGCCGTTCGGCGGATCGAGCAGGTGCGGCGCCTCGTCCAGCGTGTGCAGGCCCTGCCAGTCGGTGGCCGGGTCGCTGCCGTCGACCGGCCGGGTGTAGTCGAAGCGGTTGTCGCGCCTGGGGATGAATTGTGGATGCATGTACGCGATCTCGCCCTTGTCGTCGGCGAAGATCGTGTTGTTCGAGGAGTTCGCCTTGAGCTCGGCCACCTTGCGGTAGCTGGCGTAGTCGCTGGCCTTGGTGCGCAGCCAGCTCTGTTCGAGCGCCTCCATCGGCTTGTTCATCAGCGCGATGGCGATCCACTTGCCGTCGGCTGCGCGCACGATCGGGCCGTGGTGGGTGAAGCGGGCGGTGAAGCTGCGGCTGGCCAGCGAGCCGTCCTTCGCCCGATAGCGCAGCCTGATCGTGCGCGAGGTGACCGGACGCAGTTCCCTACCGTAGCGATAGAACAGCTGGTCGCCCTTGTGCACGATGGTCTCGGCGAATTCGTCGACCACGTCGGCGCCGGTGGAGGTGTGCATCCAGCCGATGTGCGGATTGAAACCCTGGTAGATGAAGAACTGCCCCCACGTCACCGCGCCGTAGGCGTCCAGCCCTTCGTCGCTGGACATCTGCAGTTCGGAGCGGAAGAAGAACGAGGTGTGCGGGTTGATCCACAACAGCGCGTGGCCGTCCACGGTGAGCTTGGGCGCGATCGCGAAGCCGTTCGAGCCGGTCGGCTCGACCCAGCTCGACGGCGTCTGCACGCTGGCCAGTTTCGTTCCGGCCTTGCCGTAGAACGCGGCGAGCCGGTCGAGCGAGACGCGCTCGATGTCGCCGCCGATGCTGCCTTCGCTGAAGCTCAGCGCCATCCACGGCTCGAACTGCCGGATCACCCGCGGATGCACCTCGGGATGGGTGGCCAGGTAGTAGTTGAGGCCATCCGCCCAGCTGTCCATCAGGGCCTGCAGCCAGGCCGGACTCTTCGCGTACTGCGCCTTGAGTTCGACGGGATCGATGAACAACTGCTGGCGCAGGTCGCTCCAGATCGCCGACTCGCCCTCGGCTTCGGCGAGCCAGCCCAGCGAGTTCAGGTAATTCGTCTCGACCCGGTTGAAGTCGTCCTCGGCCTGGGCGTAGGCCATGCCGAAGACCGCGTCGGCATCGGTGCGGCCATGCACGTGGGCGATGCCCCAGTCGTCGCGGGTGATCGTGATCGCCTGTGCCTGGTGTTGCCAGTCGGCCAGCGAGGGCGGTGTGCTGCGGGCGGTGGCCAGCAGGGCCGTCAGCATCAACGTGGCTGCCAGCAGGCATCGCGGCAGCAGGGCGGATGGCGCCGATCGGCGCACCTTGTTCAAGATGATTGCATGCATCTGCTTGTTATCCCCGGTTCGTTGGCGCTGCCGTACCACGTGGAGTTGACCACTACCGGGCTGTCCGTGCAAAGCCTGGGGCCACGGCGTCGCCGGCTCCGGGGAATGCGCATGGTCGGATCGCCGCGCTCGCAAAGCTGGCCAGCCCCCGCTGCCGATCGTCCTGCAACTGAACTCGGCATTAATTCGCGCGACCGGAATTCGCCGCCGGGTTCGCAGACTGTGCAGCTTTGCTGCGGCAGCATCGGACAGGTTGTGGCGGGGCTTCGCGCATCACCGCCGCAGCATTCCGATATGAAGAGGAGAACTCCCCATGTTGAATCGATCTTCCCGAGGCGCCTGTCTCGCTCTTGCCCTGGCGGCAGTCACATCCCTTGCCGGCTGCAGCGGCTATGTCAAGCGCACCGACTTCGATGCCGCCATCAGCAAGCTGCAAGACACCGACGCCCGCATGCAGCAGCAACTGGACGCGCTGACCGCCGACATGCAGCAGCGCTTCTCCAAATACGATGCCACCCTGACGGAAATGCAGGGGCGCCTGCGCGTGGACACGGTGGCCCATTTCGATTTCAACAAGGCCGACTTGAACGAACAGGACCAGGCCATGCTGAAAGACTTCGCCCAGGTGATGCAGGCGCACCACTCCGGCGCGGTGGTGACGGTGGAAGGCTTCACCGATCCGGCCGGTTCGCGGGCCTACAACCAGCGGCTGGGCCAGAAGCGCGCGGACGCCGTGCGTGACTATCTGGTTTCCAGTGAAGGCATGGCCGCCAGCCAGGTGCGCGCGGTCAGTTATGGCGAGGCGGGCAACCGCCAGGTGGAAAAGGGTGCATCGCGCGACGCGGGCACAAGCAACCGCCGCGTGGCCCTGGTGGTCGATTACGCCGGTTGATCAGGGCGGGGCGCGTCAGCCGCGCCCCGTTCCGGCGGCACAGCCTTGCCGAGCAGATGCCGCTGGCCATCGCCGAGGCAGCCATCACCGTTGGGCGCCCGGTCGGTCCGGACAGCGGCCGCGGGCGACTGTGGGGTTTGTCCAGACCATCATGTAGGCGCGAGGCCGGCGCCGGCGCAGGGTACGGCTGCATTTCGCCCAGGCCTTGCGCCCGCCCTGCAAATGGACGTTCCGGCGCCTTGCGTCGTGGTTATAGTCCGCCTGATCGTGGCGGCGTTCGTTTCGATGCGATGTCGCCACGTTCTTCCGGCCGAGGATACGAACATGCCCAATTCCAGCGATCACCGGCAGAGCGCGAGCTTTTTTCGCAGCCGCCTGAACACGATTGCCTCGCGCACCCGGGTCGGCAAGAGCCGCATCCATATCGATTCGGGCGGCAACCACACCCGACGCCAGCCTTCGCGGTCGATGGAAGAGAAGCTCAGGAATTACGGCGAGCGCCGCTATCACTCGGTGGCGCGCATCCTCGCCTTGTTCGAGATCGTCAGGAAGACCGAGCGGCTGAGTGTCCCGGTGCTGGTCGAAAGCAAGGGCGCGGTGTGGCAGGCCTACGTGGACCGCAGCGGCGGTGTGGACAATGCCTGTCACACCTGCCCATGCCATCTGCAGCTCGATGGCAAGCTGCCGACGATGATCACGGGCAACAAGGGCTTGCGCCGGCATCTGGTGCTGGAGTTTGCCGACTGCGTCTCGCTGCCCCGCAGCGTCAACAACATCGACAGCATCGTCGACGAGATCGCGGGCCGACAGGCGTTTGTCCGGGCGGCCAGCCTGGTGCTGAACCAGCCGGACACAGGCTGGGCGGAGGGGCTGGATCTGTTCCGCGAGGACATGCGCGAGTTGCTCGGCGACATGGTGGAGACGATCACCCGCCCGCCCGGGCCCGAGTACCGGGCCTCCAGTGAATTGAACCAGGAGCGGCTGGACGTGTTGCTGGCGTATTACGAAGGCATCTTCCTGACCAGCACGGCCTCCATCCGGATGAGCCATTTCATCGCCCAGGTCGAGGCAGAGATGCGCGTGCCCTGAGCGCCGGCGTCTTCCATTCGACTCTTTCGCGTTCCCTGGTGCCTGCCACCGCCTGATGATGGGCGGGCCTGGCCTGCCTGCGCCCGCGGTGCCGGTCCCCGGTCATTCCGGAGCGCGATGCTGCGCCCATCGGCGATCTTCCGATCCACGCTGTCATCCGCTTTTCGCGGTGCCGCGCCGCGGCTGCCGGCGCTGTCGTGTGCGCGTCTCACGACCGGTTCAGTCGCATGGCGTGACGGTCGAAAGTACAAGTCCCGCAGGATTGCGGCATCGTAGGCCTCTGGCCTGCCTTCGCGAGGGCAGTTTTCCCGCCGTGATCCAGCGGTGCAGGAAATCCTCTGCCGAAGCTGGCAGTGCCTTCGGCGAGTGGCGGATGCAGATTTTCCGGTCGTGCCAGCGGCATGCCGGGGAAGCGGCCGGCGTCGGGGATTCCGGGTCGGTCGAATGACAGTGACTCACTGAACCGCCCAAACCGAGGAGAACGCAATGCACAACGAATTCAAACTGACCGGCCCGCAGACCGAGCTGACGAGCTACCCCCAGTGGGCCCAGGACATGGTGGCCGATTGCGAAGGCACCAAGCGCAGCGTGATCGAGCACCCGCTGTGGGAGTCCATGATCAATGGCAGCCTGGGCAAGGCCGGAACCACCAACTTCATGGTCGGCATCTGGCCGGTCATCGAACGGTTCCCGGCCTACATGGCGCAAAGCCTGCTGAAGACCCAGTTCGGCCGCAGTGCCGGCGACAACCTGGCGCGACGCTGGCTGGTACGCAACATCCGCGTCGAGCAGAACCACGCCGAATACTGGCTCAACTGGGCCGAGGGTGCGGGGATTGCCCGCGAGGAAGTGCTGCACGGGGTGGCACCGCACGGTACCGAGACGCTGGCCAACTGGTGCGAGGACGTCAGCCGCAGGGATACACTGGCCGCAGGCATTGCCGCCACCAACTATGCGGTGGAAGGAGCCACCGGAGAATGGTCGCAACTGCTCTTCGACAGCCGTCGTTATGTGGAACGGTTTCCGGAGAAGAGCCGGGCCGGGTCGTTGCGCTGGTTGCAACTGCATGCGGCCTATGACGACACCCATCCATGGGAGGCGCTGGAGATAGTCTGTACACTGCTGGGGACGGAACCTTCCGCCGATGAGGTGACCCACGTCGGCGAATGCATCAAGCGCAGCTACACCAGCATGCGGATTCTTGCTGATCGCTGCGTCAAGCCGCATCGTGTTCTGGATGTGATGAACGAAGCCGCAGCCTGAGGGAACCAGGCTCCGGGCAGTGTCTTGCCAGAACGTGACGTGTGGATCACGAACCAAGGGACGCCATGCGAAGCTCGCGACTCAGCTTGCAACGACCGTTGTCACGACGCTTGATGCCGTTGGTGTACGGGCTCGTGGGCATGCTGGTGCTGATCCTGGCACTGACCTGGGGCGCACTGCAGCTGCAAGTGGCTCTCGCCGGTTTTCTCAACGGCGAGAGCATCTGGTCGAAGGCGCAGAAGCAGAGCGTGATTGCGCTGGAGAGCTACGCGATCTCGGGCGATCCGGCCGACCTGGCCAACTATCGCGAGAATTACGCTGTGCTGATGGCCGATCGTTCGGCCCGCGACCAGATCCTGTCCGGCAGCTATGACTACGAGGAGGTGGCCGGCGCCCTGCGTCGCAGCAACACCGTCACCATCGCGATCCCCGGCGTCGTCTTCATGCTGCACCATTTTTCCGGCGCGCCCTACATGCGCGATGCGCTGGATGCCTGGCGTTCCACCGATACCTCGATTCAGGATCTGAACACGATCGCCGATGCCCTGGCCGCCGGCTACGCGAACGGCGTGCCGGGACAGGCGGAGATCACCCGCCAGCGCGCACGCATCCACGCGATCAACAGTTATATCGAGCCGCGCAGCACCCTGTTCTCCCGCAAGATCGCCGATGGCGCGGTGTGGATGGGCCAGGTGCTGTTCTGGGGCGTGTTCGGCGCCGGACTCATCGCCGCGCTGCTCTGGCTGGACATGGCACGGCGCATTCTCGCCAGCGTGCGTGGCAGCGAGGAGCGCTACCGTCTGCTGTTCGACAGCGCCGCCGATGCGATCGTGATGATCGACGAATCCAGCGGGCGGATCCTGGATGTGAACCGCACCACCTCCAGCTGGACCGGACGCAGCGCCGGCGAACTGGTCGGCGACCGCTTCGTGCACCTGTTCGTGCAGTCGATGGCCGGGCAGCAGGCCGGACGGGCAGCCAGCAACCTGCTGCTGGGCGAGCAGGGCAGCACGCGTCCGGTGGAATTGCAGACCAGCCTGGCCAACTGGGGCAGCCAGCCGGTGCGCCAGGCGATCATTCGCGACATCTCCGAGCGTCTGAAGATGGAGCAGGAGCGACGCATCGCGGCGGAGGCGCTGGCGGGCATCGCCGAAGGCGTGATCATCGCCGACGCGGAACGACGGGTACTTTCCACCAACGAAGCCCATGTGGGGCTGACCGGATTTTCCAGCCAGGCGCTGATCAGCCATCACCTGGACGAGCACCGCCGCCTGCCCGACGGCAAGCCGTTGCCGCAGTCGATCTGGGACAGCGTGGCGGCCGGACGGAACTGGAGCGGCGAGGTGCTCAGCACCCGCAACGACGGCAGCAGCTATCCCGAACATCTCAGCATCAGCGCCATCCGCGACGGGGAAGGGCAACCGCAGTATTACGTTGCCGTGTGCACCGATATCCACGAAGCCAAGGCCAGCCAGCAGCGGCTGGAGCACATGGCGCGGCACGACCCGTTGACCGGCCTGGTGAACCGGGCCGAGTTCGAGCGTCATTGCAGCGAGGCGATCGCGGTGGCCGAACGCGAGCGGCTGGCAGTGGTGGTGCTGTTCATCGACCTGGATGCATTCAAGATCGTCAACGACAGCTACAGCCATGCGATCGGTGACCGGCTGCTGGTCAAGGTAGCCGAGCGGATTCGCCGGCAGCTTTCCGATGGCGACGTGGCCGGTCGCATCGGTGGCGACGAGTTCACCGTGCTGATCCCGCGACTGATCCTGCGCGAAGACGCCCGCGCCATCGTCAATCGCCTGCTGGTCAGCCTGTCCGAACCGCTGCTGATCGACGATTACGAGATCGTGCTCAGCGCCAGCATCGGCGTGGCCGGCTATCCGCTGGACGGCGCCAACGCGGCGGCGCTGATCACCAACGCCGATGCGGCGATGTATGCGGCCAAGGCGGAAGAGCGCAACGCCTGCCGCTTCTATACCCCGATGATGCACGCCGACACGCGCCGGCGCCTGCAACTGGCCACCGAGTTGCGCCAGGCGCTGGCCCGCAACGAATTTCACCTGGTGTTCCAGCCCAGCGTGGAACTGCGCAGCGGACGCATCGTGGCGGTGGAGGCCCTGCTGCGCTGGCAGCATCCGGAACGCGGCGAAATACTGCCGGGCGAATTCATTCCGGTCGCCGAAGGCCTGGGCCTGATCCGGCGCATCGACGAGTGGGTGATGCAGACCACCTGCGCCCAGATCCAGGCATGGGACCTGGCCGGCGTGCCGCCGATCCGGGTGGCGGTGAACATCTCGGCCCGCTGGTTCGGCCACCCCGCCTTTGTCGACGGGGTCAGCCGAGCGCTGCAGTCGAGGCAGCTGTCGGCAAGTCGCCTGCTGCTGGAGATCACCGAGAGCGCGATGTTGCGCCTGGGCGACGACATCGAACGCACCATGCAAACCCTGCATGCGCTGGGGATCGAGGTGGCGATCGACGATTTCGGCACCGGTTATTCGTCGATGGCTTACCTGAAGCTGCCGGCGGTGGCCTATCTGAAGATCGACCGCTCCTTCGTCACCGGACTGCCCGGCGATGCCAACGACGCGGCGATCACCGAAGCGATGCTGGTGATGTCCAAGAGTCTTGGCCTGGTGACCATCGCCGAGGGCATCGAGACCGAGGCGCAACACGACTTCCTGTTGCGCAGTGGCTGCGTCGAGGGGCAGGGCTACCTGTATTCCCGTCCGCTGCAACCGGACGAGGTGCGCCATCTGTTGTGCCCGAACCAGCCGCCCGTGCCCGCGCGACTGAAGCTGGTGCCGCCCAAGCGCAGCTGATCCGTCGCGCCTGCGCGCGATTCCGCGCGCAGGCAGCGCTCCGAACCGGTTGATCTGTATCAGTGCGCCCGTGCACCGTGTGCGCGACAGTGCATGAAAACCATCGGGAGGTGGACAGACATGGTCAGCCACGATTGCATGCCACTTCGCCACCAGCCGACTCCGCGCCAGGCTGGCGCTCCCCTGATTGCGGCGCGGTTTGGCCGTGATCGCGATGCTGAAGTGCGAGCCCGCGAGCGACGCATCGATGAGGAACTGGCGCAGAGCTTCCCCGCCAGCGACCCGCCGGGCTGGGTGCAGGGCGCCGCGCTCCTGCCGCACTGATACCCGTCGGCGACGAGGCCGAGCCACCCCATTCCGGATCATCGAGGAGGATGAAATGGACGCATCAATGTACCCGCCTGCCACGGCGGAAACCGCGCGCAAACGGCGCGAACTGGCACCCGTGCCGCTGCAGGCCTTCAAGGTTTTCAGTGCGGCAGTCTTCGCCGACGGCGCCTTGCCGAATGTCACCAAGCAGCTGATCGCGGTGGCGGTGGCGCATGTCACCCAGTGTCCTTATTGCATCAAGGGGCACACCGCCGAGGCGTTGAAGCAGGGCGCCAGCGAAGCGCAGATCATGGAGGCGATCTGGGTGGCTGCGGAAATGCGTGCCGGCGGCGCATACGCGCACTCCACGCTGGCGCTGGACGTGATGTCTCACCAGCATGGAGTCGCCTGAGATGGCCACGCGTTACGCCGGAGTATCTGCCAGCATTCTCGACGGGGTGGGCGACACGCCGCTGCTGGAAATCGAGGGCGTCTACGCCAAGCTCGAATTCCTCAATCCTTCCGGCTCGATCAAGGCGCGCATCGCGAAATACATGATCGAGCGCGCCGAACAGGAAGGCCTGCTCAAGCCTGGCGACACCATCGTCGAGGCGACCAGCGGCAACACCGGCAATGCGCTGTCGATGGTGGCGGCGGTGAAAGGCTATCGCATGCTGGTGGTGATGCCCGAGGGGCTGTCCAGCGAACGGGTAGCGATTTCGCGGGCATTCGGGGCCGAGGTGCTGTTCTGCGGCAACTTCCATGTCAACGAGGCGCTGAAGCGGGCGCGCGAACTCGGCCAGCAGCCCGGCTACTTCGCTCCGGCCCAGTTCGAGTCCGAATGGAATGTCGAGGAGAATCGCGTGGTGCTGGGACCGGAGATCCTCGCCCAGCTGCCGGCCGGCCGGTTGCCCGACGCGCTGGTGCTGGGCGTCGGCACCGGCGGCACCCTGATCGGCGTGGGCCAGGCGTTCCGCGCGGTCAATCCGGACGTGCGGCTGTTCGCGATGGAACCGTCCGAGTCGTGCACGATCCTGTGCGGCGAGATCGCCACGCATACCATCGAGGGCATCTCCGACGGCTTCGTGCCGGGCATCTTCCAGCGCCACGCCAGCCTGGTGAACGAGGTGCTCAGCGTGTCCAGCGCCGACGCCGTGGCCGAGATGAAGCGGCTGGCACGAACCCACGGCCTGTTCTGCGGGCCGAGTTCGGGAGCGCACCTGCTGGCCGCCAAGCGGATCCGGCAGAACTTCCCCGAACTGAAGACCGTGGTGACGGCGTTCTGCGACGAGGGCGAGAAGTACCTGCACGAATACTTCATGCAGCCCGCCGCGGCCGAGGTCGACGCGACGCACTTTCGCTGAGTGGTGCCCGCGGCACTCCCGCAGGCACCGCCCACCGGCGTTTCGAGCAGGACCTACAGCGCTGCGCAGTGGCGGTTCAGCCACTCCAAGTCCGCTGCTTCCAGCAGCGGGCTGAGCGCGGCGCGCACGCTGGCGTGATAGTCGTCCAGCCAGGCGCGTTCTTCCGGATTGAGCAGGCCCGGTTCCAGTGCGCGGCGGTCGAACGGACACATGGTCAGCGTCTCGAAGGCGAGGAATTCGCCGAACTCGGTCTGCTCGGCCTCGACCACCACCGCCAGGTTCTCGTGGCGGATGCCGTGCCGGCCGGGCTTGTACAGGCCCGGCTCGATCGAGCTGATCATGCCCGGCTCCAGTGCCACCAGCGCCCCGCCGGGTACCGGCGCGCGGATGCCGTGCGGGCCTTCGTGCACGTTGAGGAAGTAGCCCACGCCGTGACCGGTGCCGTGGCCGTAATCCATCCCGGCCGCCCACAGCGGCGCCCGCGCCAGGGCATCCAGTTGCGGGCCGCTGGCGCCTTTCGGGAAGCGCGCCCGCGACAGGTTGATCATGCCCTTCATCACCAGGGTCGCATCGCGGCGCTGCTCGGCGGTGGTCTCGCCCAAGGCCAGCACGCGGGTGATGTCGGTGGTGCCGCCGAGATACTGGCCGCCCGAATCGATCAGCAGCAGGCCCTTCGCCTGCAGCGTGCTGTGCGCTTCGGGCGTGGCGCGGTAATGCGGCAGCGCGCCGTTGGCCTGGTAGCCCGCGATGGTCGCAAAACTCTCGCCCACCCAGCCCGGCTGGGCCGAGCGCTCCTCCCGCAGCACCGTGTCCACGTCCAGTTCGGTGACCGTCATGCCCGCGGCCAGGCGTTGCTCCAGTCGGCGGAACCCGCGCACCAGGGCGGCGCCGTCGCGGCGCATCACGTCACGGACATGTTCGAGTTCGGCGGCGCTCTTCACGGCCTTGAAGGCGGTGCTGGGGTTGGCCGCCTCGATCCGGGTCACCGCTGGCGCGATCGCCGCCGCGATGGTGTCGACCACGCGACTGCTGTCCAGCAGCAGGCGTTCGTTTGCGCCCAGCTCGTTCAGCACGGAGGTGACCGAGGCGTAGTCGGCGATGGCGATGCCGTCGGCAGCCAGCCGCGCGACCAGGGCATCGGTGAGCTTGGCGCGCCCGACGAACAGGGTGGCGCGCTGATCGGCCTGGACCAGCAGGTGGGCCAGGAACACCGGATTGCACTCGACGTCGCTGCCACGCAGATTGGTCAGCCAGGCGATGTCGTCGAGGCTGGACAGCAGGTGATGGGTGGCGCCGAGCTTGTGCATCGCCTTGCGCAGTCGGCTGAACTTGTCCGCGCGCGCAATGCACGCATGGGTAAGGTCATGTTCGACCACCGCCGCCTGCGGCAGCGGGGGGCGATCCGGCCAGATCGCACCGGGCAGGTCCAGATCGGTGCGCAGGCTGGCGCCGGTGCCGGCCAGATGCCGTTCGATCTGCTGGCGCGTGGTGACGGACACGCTGTCGCCGGCCACGGCCAGCACGTCACCCTGGTGCAGGTGCTGCTGCAACCACGCCAGGTGTTCGGGGGTATGCGGCACGCGCAGTTTCATCAGGCGGATGCCGCTGCCTGCCAGCTGCTGCTCGGCCTGGGAGAAATAGCGCGAGTCGGTCCACAGCCCGGCCTCGTCGCGGCTCACGATCAGGGTGCCGGCCGAGCCGGTGAAGCCGGACAGCCATTCCCGGGCGGCCCAGTGCGCGGGCAGGTATTCGGACAGGTGGGGATCGGCGCTGGGAACCAGCACGGCGGCAACGCCATGCTGCTGCATGGCCGCGCGCAAGGCGGCAAGACGGGCGGGGACGGGGCTGTTCATCCGGTCATGCTAGCAGGCTGCCCGCGGCTGTTTCACGCTCCCCGGGGGCAGGTAAATGAACTGATCGCGAGGAAAGTTCATCTGCCATCTCGCAGTGAAACGCTTCTGCAGCTAAAATGCCTAATTTCCGCACGGCTGCTTTCCATGACCCCCCTGATTTTCGTCACCGGCGGTGTGGTGTCCTCGCTTGGCAAGGGCATTGCTGCGGCTTCGCTCGCTTCCATCCTCGAAGCCCGCGGCCTCTCGGTCACCATGATGAAGCTCGATCCCTACATCAATGTGGATCCGGGCACGATGAGTCCGTTCCAGCACGGTGAGGTATATGTCACCGACGACGGCGCCGAGACCGACCTCGACCTTGGCCACTACGAGCGCTTCCTGCGCACGCGCCTTACCGGCAAGAACTCGATCACCACCGGCAAGATCTACGAAAGCGTGATCCGCAAGGAGCGCCGCGGCGACTATCTGGGCGCCACCGTGCAGGTGATTCCGCACATCACCGACGAGATCAAGCACTGCATCCACGAGGCCACCCGCGGCTTCGACGTGGCGCTGGTGGAGATCGGCGGCACCGTGGGCGACATCGAGTCGCTGCCGTTCCTGGAGGCGATCCGCCAGCTGCGCATCGAGCACGGCCCGGAGAAGGTGGTGTTCATGCACCTGACCCTGGTGCCGTTCATCAAGGCTGCCGGCGAGATCAAGACCAAGCCCACCCAGCATTCGGTGAAGGAACTGCGCTCGATCGGCATCCAGCCGGACATCCTGCTGTGCCGCTGCGAACAGCCGCTGCCCGAAGGCGAGCGGCGCAAGATCGCGCTGTTCACCAACGTGCCGGAGCAGGCGGTGATCAGCGCCGCCGACGTGGACATCATCTACAAGCAGCCGCTGTACCTGCATGAGCAGGGGCTGGACGACATCGTGGTCAAGCGCCTGAACCTGGACGCCAAGCCGGCCGACCTGTCCGAATGGCAGCGCACGGTGGACGCGGTGGAGCATCCGAAGGACGAGATCACCGTCGCCATCGTGGGCAAGTACGTCGAGCACAAGGATGCCTACAAGTCGCTGGGCGAGGCGCTGCGGCATGGCGGCATCAAGCAGCAGACCCGGGTGAACCTGGACTGGATCGACTCCGAGCAGATCGAGGCCGATGGCGCCGCCAGCGTGCTGGGCAAGGTCGATGCGATCCTGGTGCCCGGCGGCTTCGGCAAGCGCGGCTTCGAGGGCAAGGTGCTGGCCGCGAAGTACGCCCGCGAGCATGGCGTGCCGTATTTCGGCATCTGCTACGGCATGCATGCGGCGGTGGTGGACTTTGCCCGGCATGTCGCCGGCCTGGCCGACGCCGATTCCAGCGAGAACGACCGCAACACCGCCAATCCGGTGATTGCGCTGATCACCGAATGGACCACCGCCACCGGCGAGGTGGAGCAGCGCAGCGACCGTTCCGACCTTGGCGGCACCATGCGCCTGGGCGCGCAGGAATGCCGCCTGAAGGCGGGCACGCTGGCGCGCGAGATGTATGGCCAGGACGTGGTGCGCGAGCGGCATCGCCATCGCTACGAATTCAACAATCGCTATCGCCAGTCGTTCGAGGACCTGGGCCTGGTGATCTCCGGCAAGTCGATGGATGACCTGCTGGTGGAGATCGTCGAGCTGCCGCAACAGCAGCACCCGTGGTTCCTCGGCTGCCAGGCGCATCCGGAGTTCACCTCGACCCCGCGCGACGGCCATCCGCTGTTCAGCGGCTTCGTGCACGCCGCGCGCGAGTTCAAGGCTGTCCATGCAGGCGACAAACTGGCGCAGGAGTCCGTGGCATGAAGCTTTGTGGCGTCGAGGTAGGCCTGGATCAGCGGCTGTTCCTGATCGCCGGCCCCTGCGTGGTCGAGTCCGAACAGTTGCAGCTGGACACCGCCGGCACGCTGAAGGAGATCACCGGCCGGCTGGGCGTCCACTTCATCTTCAAGTCCAGCTTCGACAAGGCGAACCGGTCGTCCGGTGACAGCTTCCGTGGCCCGGGCCTGGAAGAAGGCTTGCGCATCCTGGCCGAGGTGAAGCGCCAGATCGGCGTGCCGCTGCTCACCGACGTGCACGAATACACGCCGATGGACGAGGTGGCCTCGGTGGTCGACGTGCTGCAGACGCCGGCGTTCCTGTGCCGGCAGACCGACTTCATCCAGAAGGTGGCGCGCGCCGGCAAGCCGGTGAACATCAAGAAGGGCCAGTTCCTGGCGCCGTGGGACATGAAACACGTGGTGGCCAAGGCCAAGACCGTGGGCAACGACGACATCATGGTGTGCGAGCGCGGCGCCAGCTTCGGCTACAACAACCTGGTGTCGGACATGCGCTCGCTCAGCGTGATGCGCGAGACCGGCTGCCCGGTGGTGTTCGACGCGACCCATTCGGTGCAGTTGCCGGGCGGGCAGGGCACCAGTTCGGGCGGCCAGCGCGAGTTCGTGCCGGTGCTGGCGCGCGCGGCGGTGGCCGTGGGCGTGGCCGGCCTGTTTGCCGAGACCCATCCCGATCCCAGCAAGGCGCTGTCCGACGGCCCCAACGCCTGGCCACTGGGCAAGATGGAAGCGCTGCTGGAAACGCTGCTGGAGCTGGACGCCGTGACCAAGCGGCATCGCTTCCTGGAGCAGGATGTTTCCTGAAACACCGGGCGCAGCGATGCGCCCGTTCCAACTCTTTCACCAACAGCTTACGGAAACCGCATGAGCACCCAGATCACCCGCATCCACGCCCGTGAAATCCTCGACTCGCGCGGCAACCCCACGCTGGAAGCCGAAGTCACCCTGGCCGATGGCAGCTTCGGTCGTGCGGCCGTGCCCAGCGGAGCCTCCACCGGTTCGCGCGAGGCGGTCGAGCTGCGCGACGGCGACAAGTCGCGCTACGGCGGCAAGGGCGTGAAGAACGCGGTGGCCAACGTCAACGGCACGATTGCCGATACGCTGAAAGGCTTCGATGCGGCCGACCAGAAAGGCCTGGACGGCAAGCTGATCGCGCTGGACGGCACGTCGAACAAGGGCAGGCTCGGCGCGAACGCGCTGCTCGGCGTTTCGATGGCAGCGGCGCACGCGGTGGCCGCCTCGCGCGGCGAGCCGCTGTGGAAGTACCTGTCCAGCTTCAATCAGGCTGGCGGCAAGCCCGGCGCGCTGCCGGTGCCGATGATGAACATCATCAACGGCGGCGAGCATGCGGACAACAACATCGACGTGCAGGAGTTCATGGTGCTGCCGGTCGGCATGCCCACATTCGCCGAGGCGTTGCGTGCCGGCGCCGAGATCTTCCATGCACTGAAGAGCGTGCTGAAAGGCCGCGGGCTCAGCACGGCGGTGGGCGACGAAGGCGGTTTCGCGCCCAACCTGCGCTCGAACATCGAGGCGCTCGACACCATCCTCGAAGCCATCCACCAGACCGGCTACAAGGTCGGCGGCGAGATCCTGCTCGGCCTGGACGCCGCCAGCTCGGAGTTCTACAAGGACGGCAAGTACGACCTGGCCGGCGAAGGCAAGCAGTACAGCTCGGCCCAGTTCGTCGACCTGCTGGCTGGCTGGGCGAAGCAGTACCCGATCGTCACCATCGAGGACGGCATGGCCGAAGGCGACTGGGACGGCTGGAAGCTGCTCACCGACACCATCGGCGATCGCGTGCAGGTGGTCGGCGACGACCTGTTCGTGACCAACCCCACGATCTTCCGCGAGGGCATCGAGAAGAAGATCGCCAACTCGATCCTGATCAAGGTGAACCAGATCGGCACGCTGTCCGAAACGCTGGAAGCGATCGCGATGGCCGACGCGGCGAAGTATTCGGCGGTGATCTCGCACCGCTCCGGCGAGACCGAGGACACCACCATCGCCGACATCGCGGTCGCCACCACGGCCACCCAGATCAAGACCGGCTCGCTGTGCCGCAGCGACCGCGTGGCCAAGTACAACCAGTTGCTGCGCATCGAGGAGGCGCTGGGTTCGGCGGCACGCTACGCCGGGCGCGACGCCTTCCCCAACCTCAGCCGCCTGCCGGGCTGAGCGGGCAGCCCGCTCCCATGCTGCGCTGGATCGCCGTCATCCTGATCCTGCTGCTGATCGGTCTGCAGCTGAAGCTGTGGACCGGCAACGGCAGCATGCGCGAGGTGGACACCTTGCGCGTGGCGGTGAAGAAGCAGACGGACGACAACGCAAAGCTGCTGCAGCGCAACCAGGCGGTCGGTGCCGACGTGCAGGATCTCAAGCACGGCGACCAGGCAGTCGAGGCGCGGGCGCGCACCGAACTGGGCCTGATCAAGCCGGGCGAAGTGTTCTACCAGGTGGTCGAACCGCCTGCCGGCGCAGGCAGCAGCACGCCACCGCCGGTCGCCCAACCCGCCGGATCACCATGAGCGCGGCTCGGCTGTGGTGCGTGGTGCCGGCCGCAGGGCGCGGTACCCGGGTCGGCGGTGACTGCCCGAAACAGTACCTGCCGCTGGCCGGGCGTCCGTTGATCGAGCACACCCTGGAACGGCTCGCCGCGCATCCGCGGATTGCCGGCCTGCTGGTGACGCTGGCCGCCACGGATGCGCACTGGTCGGGCGTGCAGACGCTGCACGGCAAGCCGGTGCTGGCCGCGGTCGGCGGAGCGGAGCGCAGCGATTCGGTGCTCGCAGGGCTGCAGGCCTTGCCGGCATCGGTGGCCCCCGATGATTTCGTCTTGGTGCACGACGCCGCGCGGCCGTGTGTGCGCACGGCGGATATCGCCAGACTGATCGAACTGGCCAGTACCAGGGACGGTGGCCTGCTGGGCGCGCCGCTGCGCGACACGCTGAAGCGGGCCAACGCGGGCGGGTGCAGCGAATCCACCGAAGCACGCGACCTGCGCTGGCGCGCCTTCACGCCACAGATGTTCCGTCGTGCTCAACTGTCGGCGGCGCTGGGTGACGCGGCGCGGCGCGGGGTGAATGTCAGCGACGAGGCGATGGCGATGGAGCAGGCCGGCTTCGCACCGCTGCTGGTCGAGGGCGCCGAGGACAACATCAAGGTAACCACGGCAGCGGATTTCGCGCTGGCCGAATTCCTGCTTTCAAGGACTGCATGATGCGCATCGGTACAGGTTTCGATGTCCACGCCTTTGGCGAAGGCGACCATGTCGTCCTCGGCGGCGTGCGCATCGCGCATCGACGGGGCGTGGTGGCGCATTCCGATGGCGACGTGGTGATCCACGCGCTGTGCGACGCGATCTTCGGCGCGCTGGCGCTGGGCGACATCGGCCGGCATTTTCCGCCCACCGACGAACGCTGGCGCGACGCCGACAGTCGCCAGTTCCTGCGGCATGCGGCGATGCTGATGGCCCAGCACGGCTACCGGCTGGGCAACGCCGACATCACGGTGATCGGCGAGGCGCCCAAGGTCACCCCGCACGCGCAGGCGATGCGCGAGAACCTGGCGGTCGACCTGGACTGCGGGGTCGGCTGCATCAGCGTGAAGGCAACCACCACCGAGAAACTCGGCTTTTGCGGCCGTGGCGAAGGGATCGCGGCCCAGGCCTGCGTCCTGCTGGAGCGCGCGTGAGCGAGATCGAGACCCGCAGTGCGGTCGGTCGACTGCATGACCAGCTTGAAGCCATTCAGGGCGTGCTGCACCGGCAGGACGACGATGTTCCGCTGACCGAAGAGCTGCAGGCCGAGTTGCGCCTGCAACTGGATGCGCTGCATCCGGCCGATATCGCCTTCATCCTCGAATCGCTGCCGCTGGACGACCGTCTCGCGGTCTGGCAACTGGTCAAGGCCGATCGCGACGGCGAGATCCTGCTGGAAGTGTCCGACGCGGTGCGCGAGTCGCTGATCGCGGACATGGACCGGCACGAGATCCTCGCCGCGGCCGAAACGCTGGACGCCGACGAACTGGCCGACCTGGTCGAGGACCTGCCCACGGCGATGCTGCCGGAACTGATGGCCGGCCTCGATGCGCAGCAGCGCGAGCAGGTGCAGTCGGCGCTGTCCTGGGGGGACGACCAGCTCGGCGCGCTGATGGACTTCGAGATGGTCACCATCCGCGAGGACGTCAGCCTGGAGGTGGTGCTGCGCTACCTGCGCCGCTGGGACGAACTGCCGGCGCAGACCGACAAGCTGTTCGTGATCAACCAGGACAACCTGCTGACCGGCGTGCTGCCGCTGCACTGGTTGCTGGTGAATTCGCCGGAGAAGATGGTCAGCGAGGTGATGGCGCCGGACGTCAACACCTTCCATCCCGCCGACGACGCCTACGACGTGGCCCAGGCGTTCGAGCGCTACGACCTGGTGACCGCGCCGGTGGTCGACGACCGCGGTCACCTGATCGGTCGCATCACCATCGACGCGATGGTCGACGTGATCCGCGAGGAGAGCGAAAGCGAGGCACTCAGCCGCGGCGGCCTGCGCGAGGAGGAAGACATCTTCGCCTCGGTGTGGGCTTCGCTGAAGAACCGCTGGTCGTGGCTGGCGATCAACCTGGTCACCGCCTTCATTGCCTCGCGGGTGATCGGCCTGTTCGAGGGCTCGATCGAGCGGCTGGTGGCGCTGGCTGCGCTGATGCCGATCGTGGCCGGCATCGGCGGCAATTCCGGCAACCAGACCATCACCATGATCGTGCGCGCGCTGGCGCTGAACCAGATCACCGCCGAGAGCGCCAAGCGCCTGTGGCGCAAGGAACTGACCGTGTCGCTGGTCAACGGCCTGATCTGGGGCGGGGTGATCGGCCTGGTGGCGTGGTTGCTGTACGACAGCCTCTCGCTGGGCCTGGTGATGACGGCGGCGATGACGCTGAACCTGCTGCTGGCGGCGTTTGCCGGTGTCGGCATTCCCGTGCTGATGACGAAATTCGGGCGCGATCCGGCGCTGGGTTCCAGCGTGCTGATCACCGCGATGACCGACAGCGGCGGCTTTTTCATCTTCCTCGGACTGGCCACGATCTTTCTGGTCTAGTGCGGGCCGGGCGCGCCCGCCGCTGCACGCCATTCCGAATCATCGTTGCCGGGAACCCCCATGTCTGAACTTCCCCAAGCCTTCGGCCATCCTCCGCTGACTGCCCGGATGCGCGTCAGCGCCGAGGATTTCCAGGTCGAGGAAGTGCTGGGCCATGACGCCGACGGCACCGGCGAGCACGCCCTGCTGTGGGTGGAAAAGCGCGGCGCGAACACCGACTGGGTCGCCCGCGAACTGGCGAAGTTCGCCGGCGTGCCCCCGCTGGCGGTGGGCTTTGCCGGCATGAAGGATCGCCACGCGGTGACCCGCCAGACCTTTTCGGTGCAACTGGCCGGCAAGCCCGATCCGGACTGGTCGGCCTTTCCCCATGCCGAGGTAAAGGTGCTGGCCGCCACCCGCCATTCGCGCAAACTCAAGCGCGGTGCGCTGCGCGGCAACCGCTTCGTGCTGGTGTTGCGCGAAGCCGCGGGCGACCGCGCCGCGACCGAGGCGGTGCTTGCGCAGGTCGCTGCCCGGGGCGTGCCGAACTACTTCGGCGAACAGCGCTTCGGCCGGGAAGGCGGCAACGTCGCCCAAGCCCGCGCGATGTTCGGCGGGCGCCGCGTCGACCGCGACAAGCGCTCGATGCTGCTGTCGGCGGCCCGCTCGCACATCTTCAACAACGTGCTGGCGGCGCGGGTCGAGCTCAACGCGTGGGATACGCCGCTGCAGGGCGAGATCTGGTCGCTGGCCGGCTCGCGTTCCTGGTTCGGGCCCGAGCCGTTCACGCCGGTGCTGGCCGAGCGCCTGGCCCGCGCCGATATCCATCCCTCCGGCCCGTTGTGGGGGCAGGGCGAGCCACCCTCCGAAGATGACGTGGGTGAGCTGGAACGTGGGATCGCCGCGCATGACAGTGACCTCGTGGCGGGCCTGGTGGCGGCGCGGATGGACCAGGAGCGCCGGCCGTTGCGTCTGCTGCCGAAGGACTTGCGCTGGCACTGGCTTGCCGACGATGCGCTGGAGCTGTCGTTCGAATTGCCTGCGGGCGCTTATGCCACCGTCGTCGTGCGCGAGCTGGCCACGATCGTGTAGCGGGTTGTGTTGCCGGGGTCAGCCCCTGAGCAATACCACGACCGCGCCGGTGCCGCCCAACGCCGGCCGCGCCGAGGCGAACGCGATCACGTCGTCGCGCCGGCGCAGCATGCGATCGGTGAGTCCCTTCAGTACCGGCCCGGCGGACTTCGAGCGCAAGCCCTTGCCATGCACGATGCGCACGCAGCGCAGCCCGTGTTGCTTCGCTTCGGCGAGGAAGGCCACGATGCTGGCTTGTGCGGCGGCGGCGTTCATCTGGTGCAGGTCGAGGTCGTCCTGCACGCTGAACTGGCCGCGCTTGAGCTGGCGCAGCAGCTTCGGCGGATAGCCGTCGCGCAGGTAGCCCAGCTCTTCGCCGACTTCGAGCACGGCCGGGTCGAACGCCATGTCCAGCAGCTCGCCCGGCACGGCCGCTTCGTCGGCCTCCAGCATGTGCGGGTGCGGCGCCGGTCGCGCCGCGGCCGGCGGTGCGGCCACCGGATCGAGCACGCGCACCTCGCCGATCGCCTCGCGAAACAGCTGGCTGTCGGCATCGGTGATCGGAGCGGGCGGACGGCGCTTCATCGGGCCATGCTACCCAATGCGGCGCGGCCGGGCGAATGGCAGAAGCGCCGAAGAACGGCGTGAAACCGGGGACGCGCTCCGGTAGACTTCGAGGCTTCAGCAGTGCGCTGCCGCAGGATGGAATGCGCGCCTGCGTGTCGCTTTCCACGGAGCATCATGCGAGTTCTGGTAAGTAACGACGATGGCGTGGATGCCCCGGGCATCCGCGTGCTGGCCGAGCGTCTGGGCGAAGTGGCGGACGTGACCGTGGTCGCGCCCGACCGGGATCGCTCCGGCGCAAGCAATTCGCTGACCCTGGACGCACCCTTGCGGGTGTTGCCGATGGCCAACGGCTATTACCGGGTGGCGGGCACGCCCACCGATTGCGTGCATCTGGCGCTGGCCGGCCTGCTCGATGAAGAGCCGGACATGGTCGTGTCGGGCATCAACAACTCCGCCAACCTCGGCGACGACGTGATCTATTCCGGCACCGTCTCGGCGGCAATGGAAGGACGCTTCCTGGGGCTGCCGGCGATCGCCGTGTCGCTGGTCAGCCACGACCACAAGGGCGTGCACTACGACTCGGCCGCGAAAGCGGTGCTGCTGCTGATGAACCGCCTGCTGGTCGATCCGCTGCCCGCCGACACCATTCTCAACGTCAACGTGCCCGACCTTCCCTGGGCCGACATCCAGGGCTTCGAGGTCACCCGGCTCGGACGTCGCCATCGCGCGGCCCCCTGCATCGCGCAGACCGATCCGCGGGGGCGGCCGATCTGGTGGATCGGCCCGGCCGGCGAGGCCGATGACGCCGGCCCCGGCACCGACTTCAACGCCGTGCGGCGAGGTTTCGTCTCGGTGACGCCGATCCATGTCGATCTGACCCGGTTCCAGGCACTGGAGAAAGTCAGCAGCTGGATGCAGCCGCTCAGCGACGAGATGAGCGACGCGGTGGCCGACGGCCGCAAACCCACGAACGAGGTGGCCTGAGCCATGACGGTCTATCCACTGCCGGCGGCAGAGCTGAAGGGCGAGGGCATGACGTCGCAGCGCGCCCGCGACCGGCTGGCCGCGATGCTCAAGGACAGCGGCATTCGCGATGCGCGGGTGATCGAAGTGATCCGCAACCTGCCGCGCCATCACTTCATCGATCAGGCGCTGCATTCGCGCGCCTACGAGAACGACGCGCTGCCGATCGGCCATGGCCAGACCATCTCGCAACCGTGGGTGGTGGCGCGCATGACCGAGGCGCTGCTCGAGCATTTCGACGCGAAGCAGGGCATGCCGCAGAAGGTGCTGGAAATCGGCACCGGCTCGGGCTACCAGGCCGCCGTGCTGGCCGCGCTGGTGCCGCAGCTGTTCACGGTGGAGCGGATCGAGGCGCTGTTGCGCCAGGCCCGCCGCCGCTTCCGCCAACTGGGCCTGACCAACCTGCGTTCGCGCCACGACGACGGCAAGCTGGGCTGGCCCGACGAGGCGCCGTTCGACGCGATCATCCTCACCGCCGCCGGCGACACCATTCCCACCCGCATCCTCGATCAGCTCAGCCCGACCGGCGTGCTGGTGGCGCCGGTGGGTTCACCCAGCCGGCAAACGCTGATCCGCATGCGTGGCGACGGGCAGGGCGACTTCATCCAGGAAGAACTCGGCCCGGTCAGCTTCGTGCCCCTGCTTGGCGGTATCGGCTGATGCGCCTGTTTGCCGGGCTGTACGCGCGTGCACTGAGCTGGGCGCGCGATCGCAGAGCGTTGTACTACCTGTCCGGGCTCAGTTTCGTCGAGGCGTTCATCTTTCCGATTCCGCCGGAAGTGATGCTGGCGCCGATGATGCTGGGCAAGCGGCACAAGGCGTTCTTTTTCGCCAACATCAGCCTGCTGTTTTCGCTGCTGGGCGCCCTGGTCGGCTACGTGCTGGGCCACTGGGCCTTCCATGCGCTGCGGCCCGCGCTGGATGCGCTGCATCTGCTGACGCCGATCGAACAGGGCGTGGCGGTGCTGAGCAAGCAGATGGTCGAGCATCACTGGGGCATGTTCGGCGTGCTGATCCTGGCCGCGCTGCAGCCGGTGGTGCCGATGAAGTTCGTCACCTGGGCCTGCGGCATCATCGGCGTGCCGATCCTGCCGTTCCTGGCCTGCATCGGGCTCGGCCGTGGCAAGCGCGTGTGGCTGCTTGCCCTGTTGATCCGCCTGTTCGGCGAACGCGCCGAGCGCATCCTGCACAAATACGTCGAGTGGATCGGCTGGACGGCCTTGCTGGCGCTGGCGCTGCTGCTGGTGTGGTGGTTCGTCCTGCGCTGAAGTGGTGAATTTTTCAAGTCGGGCGAGCCTGGCGGCCTCCCGCCACGGTGACGTCGCATGAAAATCACTGTCTGCCTCGGTATGCTGATGCCCATGGATCGATATCTTCAATGGCCGGCGTTGCTGGTCGCAGCCTCGCTGCTTGCCGCTTGCGGCACCATGCGCAGCTCGGTGGTGGTGGAACCGGCGGCCGGAACGACCTATCGCCACGCCGCCGTGGTCACTCCGCCGCCCGTTCCCGCGCGTACGCCGATACCCGGTGGCAGCTACCAGGTATTGCATGGCGACACGCTTTATTCGATCGCATTCCGCAAGGGCGTGGATTTTCGCGATCTGGCCCAGTGGAACGGGATCGCCGAGCCGTACACGATCTGGCCGGGGCAGCGCCTGACGCTGGCGCCGCCGGGCAGGCGTGTGGTGGCACCGTCGAACGCGGCTGCGCCGATCCGGGCAGCTGGGTCGAGCGTCGCCGCCGCGCCGGTGTTCGAGTCCGTGCCAACGCCGGCATCACCCGCCACGGCGGCGGTCGCGGGGGTTCCGGCCGCCGCGCATCCGGCCGCCGGGCAGGCAGCTCCGCCGGTGACCACGATGGCAAAGCCGGTCAGGCCTGCGGTTGCCGCCGCCGCCCCCAGTGTCGTGCCGGTCGCCGGCGTTGCGCCGGTGCCAGCGGCCGCGATGCCGCCCCCGGCCACGCCGGCGGCGGGCGTTTCGCGGGTGGTCAGCGGCGTGCAGTGGCACTGGCCAGCCGAGGGCAACCTGGTGGGTCGCTTCAACAGCGCCGATGCGATTCCCGGCATCGAGATCGCGGGCAAGTCCGGCGATCCGATCCGGGCGGCCGCCGATGGCGTGGTGGTCTACAGCGGCAACGGCCTGGTCGGCTATGGCGAACTGGTGATCATCAAGCACAGCGACAGCTTCCTGTCGGCGTATGGCCACAACCGCAAGCGGCTGGTCAAGGAAGGACAGCAGGTGAGCAGGGGGCAGCAGATCGCCGAGATGGGCTCGACCGGCACCACCCGCAACGAGCTGGAATTCCAGATCCGCAAGGACGGCAACCCGGTCGATCCGATGGGCTATCTGCCGCAACGTTGATGCGGTCGGGCAGGCGGCCGCGGCCTGCGCGCAGGGGCAATCAGCCGGGCGGCAGGATGAAGGCGGCGACCACCCGGCGGCCTTCGTCGGCCAGCAGGTTATAGGTGCGCGCCGCGGCGGCGTTGTCCATCACCTCGATACCGATGTTCCTGCGCAGGAAACCCGCCATGAACGCGGCCGCCGGGAAAGTCTGGCGCGCGCCGGTGCCCAGCACGACCAGTTCGGGGTTCAGTGCCAGCAAGGCTTCGACATGGCCGGCATCGAGCGTCTCGGCAGCCGTGACGGGCCAGTTCTCGATCGCCCTGTCCGGTGCCAGCAGGAAGCTGGAGGTGAGTTCGCGATCAATCAGGGTGATGCCGTGCGCGGCCACTCGGCGCACATACAGATAGCCTTCGGGGCGTTCCAGCGACAGATCCATCAGCGTGGCAGGGCGATCTTCGGTTCGTCGACATTGCGGCGGAACAGCACCACGACATGGCCGATCTGCTGGATCTGCTCGGCGCCGGTGCCGCCGGTGAGCACGTCGATCTGCGCCTGGCGCTCTTCCTTGTCGCCGCCGGACAGCTTGATCTTGACCAGTTCGTGGATGTCCAGCGCCTGGTTCAGTTCCTTCACCACGGCCTCCGTGGCGCCCTTGTTGCCCAGCAGGACGACCGCGCTCAGGTCATGGGCGAGGCTGCGCAGGTAACGGATCTGCGAGGAGGTGAGGGCCATGCGGTGGGACTCGATTCACGGTTGATGAACGGCAAAGGGTATCATGCGGGTATCCCGTTCCCCAATCGACGATTGCACGACATGGCCCGCAGCAAAAGCAGTGCAGTATGGCTGCGCGAACATTTCAACGACGAATACGTGAAAAAGGCCCAGGCCGAAGGCCTGCGCTCGCGTGCCGTCTACAAGCTGGAGGAGCTGCTCGAACGCGACCGGCTGCTCAAGCCGGGCATCAACGTGGTCGACCTCGGTGCGGCGCCGGGCAGCTGGTCCCAGCTGGTGCGCAACCGGTTGGGCGACAGCGGCAAGGTCTTCGCCTTGGACATCCTGCCGATGCAAAGCATTGCCGGGGTGGACTTCCTGCAGGGCGACTTCCGCGAGGAAAGCGTGTTGAAGGAGCTGGAGTCGCGCCTGGATGGCCTCAAGGTCGATCTTGTACTGTGCGACATGGCCCCCAATATGAGTGGAGTGGCCCTGGCCGACCAGATCCGCGCGATGGCTTTGTGCGAACTGGCGCTCGACTTCAGCCGGGACTGGCTGAAGCCGGGCGGATCGTTCCTGATCAAGTTGTTCCAGGGTGTCGGCTTTGACGATTACTTGCGCAGCTTGCGCGCGGACTTCAGCCGCGTGACGATGCGTAAACCTAAGGCCTCCCGCGCGCGTTCGCGTGAGGTATATGCGCTGGCGACGGGCCGCAAGCCCGCCGCGGCGTCACCGGGCGAGAACCGTGCATGAATGAAACAGCGAAAAATGTGTTGCTCTGGGTAATCATCGCGGTGGTGCTGTTCACCGTGTTCCAGAACTTCAATCCGCGTGGCGCCGCTTCCACGGACATGGCCTACAGCGCGTTCGTGCAGAGCGTGGACAACGGCAACGTGGCCAACGCCACGATCGGTGCCGACCAGCCCGCCACGATCAGCGGCAAGCTGAAGGATGGCAGCGCGTTCCGCACCATCGCCCCGATCCTGGGCTTTTCCACCAGCCAGGTGGTCAAGCAGATGCAGGACAAGGGCGTCGAAGTCCGGCAGGACCCGTCCGAAGGTTTCTCGCTGATCGGCCTGCTGGTGAGCTGGCTGCCGGTGCTGCTGATCGTGGGCGTGTTCATCTGGTTCATGCGCCAGATGCAGTCCGGTGGTGGCGGCCGCGGCGCGATGAGCTTCGGCCGTTCGCGCGCGAAGCTGCAGGGCGAGGACCAGATCAAGGTCAACTTCAGCGACGTGGCCGGTTGTGACGAAGCCAAGGAGGAGGTCGGCGAACTGGTCGAGTTCCTGCGCGATCCGTCCAAGTTCCAGAAGCTCGGCGGCAAGATTCCCCGCGGCGTGCTGATGGTCGGTCCTCCCGGCACCGGCAAGACCCTGCTGGCGAAGGCCATCGCGGGCGAGGCCAAGGTGCCGTTCTTCTCGATTTCCGGTTCGGACTTCGTCGAGATGTTCGTCGGCGTCGGTGCCAGCCGCGTGCGCGACATGTTCGAGCAGGCCAAGAAGCATGCGCCCTGCATCATCTTCATCGATGAAATCGACGCGGTCGGCCGTCATCGCGGCGCCGGCCTCGGTGGCGGGCACGACGAGCGCGAGCAGACCCTGAACGCCTTGCTGGTCGAGATGGACGGCTTCGAGGGCAGTGAAGGCATCATCGTGATCGCGGCGACCAACCGTCCCGACGTGCTCGACCCGGCCCTATTGCGTCCGGGCCGCTTCGACCGGCAGGTCGTGGTGGGGCTGCCCGACGTTCGCGGTCGCGAGCAGATCCTCAAGGTACACATGCGCAAGGTGCCGACCGCCAGCGACGTCAACGCCATGACGATCGCCCGCGGCACCCCCGGCTTCTCCGGTGCCGACCTGGCCAACCTGGTCAATGAGGCCGCCCTGTTCGCCGCGCGCGAGAACGCGCGTGAAGTGCGCATGAGCCACCTCGACAAGGCACGCGACAAGATCCTGATGGGCGCCGAGCGTCGCTCGATGGCGATGAGCGAGGACGAGAAGAAACTCACCGCCTATCACGAGGCGGGCCATGCCATCGTCGGGCGCCTCGTGCCCGAGCACGATCCGGTCTACAAGGTCACCATCATTCCGCGCGGGCGCGCGCTCGGCGTCACCATGTACCTGCCCGAAGGCGACAAGTACAGCATCAACCGCGTAGCCATCCAGTCTCAGTTGTGTTCGCTGTATGGCGGTCGCGTGGCCGAGGAGCTGATCTTCGGCGCCGACAAGGTCACCACCGGTGCATCGAATGACATCGAGCGGGCCACCAAGATGGCGCGCAACATGGCCACCAAGTGGGGCCTGTCGGACGAGCTTGGTCCGATCACCTACGGCGAGGACGAGGACGAGGTCTTCCTCGGCCGCTCGGTGACCCAGCACAAGAGCATCTCCAACGAAACCGCGAGCAAGATCGATGGCGTGGTGCGGGGCATCCTGGATCGCGCCTATGCGCGCAGCACGGAACTGCTGACGGCGAACCTGGACAAGCTGCACATGATGGCCGACGCCCTGCTGCAGTACGAGACGATCGACGCACACCAGATCGACGACATCATGGCCGGGCGTGTTCCCGGACCGCCGGCGGACTGGACGAAGAGCGCCTCCACCGGCAGCACGCCGCCACCGCCGCCGCCGAAGGGCGACACCGGCTCGGCCGTGGGCAAGGTCGGTGATCCGGCGCCGCAGAGCCGCGACAGGTGGAATGGCTGATCGTCGTTTGGACGGCTATTCGAGCAACCGGGAAAGCGCGACCGATGGTCGCCTTTTTCATGGTCGGACCATCGGCGACAAATTTGGTGAAGAAATTTTGCGAAAAGGGTTGACGCAAGAGGTCGGAGTCTGAATAATTCCGCTTCTGGCTTCGCCGGCTTGTTCCCCAGACAACCGCCGGTTCGGCTGAAAAGTTTCACAGTGCGCCCGTAGCTCAGTTGGATAGAGTACCTGGCTACGAACTAGGTGGTCGGGAGTTCGAATCTCTCCGGGCGCACCATTTTTATTCCGGGACAGGGTGTCTGCATCCGTCCTGTTTTCAACCAGGAGCCTGCACGGTCCGCGTTGAAAACGGTGGTGAGGAAATACCAAGGTGTGCTTCGATACGATTGACTGGGCGAGGCGTCACCCGTAACATTTCAAGGCTTCGGTGCGACATGACCGGGGATTCGAAAGCGGGGTATAGCTCAGTCTGGTAGAGCGTTGCGTTTGGGACGCAAAAGTCGGGGGTTCGAATCCCTCTGCCCCGACCAGCGACACGTTCTGCCGACAGGACGGCGCCTGTAGCTCAACCGGATAGAGCATCGGCCTTCTAAGCCGACGGTTGCAGGTTCGAGTCCTGTCTGGCGCACCAGTATCAAACGATGGTGGATGTAGCTCAGCTGGTTAGAGTCCCGGATTGTGATTCCGGTTGTCGTGGGTTCGAATCCCATCATCCACCCCAGTTTCAAATCCGTCCATGCGGATACAATCAGTTCATGGGCCGTTAGCTCAGTTGGTAGAGCAGTTGACTCTTAATCAATTGGTCCACAGTTCGAATCTGTGACGGCCCACCAATAAAACAGCCACCCAGGGAAACTCGGGTGGCTGTTCTCTTTGCGGAATCCGAAACGCGCGACCCTGATGAAGTCACCAGGCTGGCGGTGCAGGGCGAATCCGAAGGTTCGCCCCGACCGCTACGGCCGACGTTGTGGCCCCGCCCTCAGATGGTCTTTGCCAGTCCGTCGGCCACGCCGATGTAACTGCCGGGCGTCAGTTCCAGCAACCGCTGTTTCGCCTCGGCCGGAAGATCCAGGCTGGCGATGAACTCGCGCATCGAGTCCCTGGTGATGCCGTGGCCGCGGGTCAGCGCCTTGAGCTGTTCGTAAGGCTGCGGCAGGCCATAGCGGCGCATCACCGTCTGCACGGCCTCGGCCAGCACTTCCCAGCTGGCGTCGAGGTCGGCGCCGATGCGCTCGGCGTTGACGTTGAGCTTGCCAAGACCCTTCTTCAATGACTCCAGCGCCACCAGGCCGTGGCCGAACGCGGTGCCCAGCGCACGCAGCACGGTGGAGTCGGTGAGGTCGCGCTGCCAGCGGCTGATCGGCAGCTTTTCGGCGAAGTGGCCGAGCAGCGCGTTGGCGAGGCCGAAGTTGCCTTCGGCGTTTTCGAAGTCGATCGGGTTGACCTTGTGCGGCATGGTCGAGGAGCCGACTTCGCCGGCCTTCAGCGTCTGCTTGAAGTAACCCAGCGAGATGTAGCCCCAGATGTCCCGGGCCAGGTCGATCAGGATGATGTTGGCGCGGCGCACCGCGTCGCAGTATTCGGCCACGTTGTCGTGCGGCTCGATCTGGGTGGTGTAGGCGTTGTAGTCGAGGCCCAGGCTTTCGACGAAGCGCTGCGAGAACGCGCGCCAGTCCACGTCCGGGTAGGTGATGACGTGGGCGTTGTAGTTGCCCACGGCGCCGTTGATCTTGCCGGAGACTTCGACCGCTACCAGCTGCTGACGCTGGCGCTCCAGCCGCGCCACCACGTTGGCGATTTCCTTGCCCAGGGTGCTGGGCGAGGCGGTCTGGCCGTGGGTGCGCGAGAGCAATGGCAGGTTCGCGTTGTCGTGGGCCATGTCGCGCAGCTTGCCGATCACGGCGTCGAGCTGCGGCAGCAGCACGCCGCTGCGGGCGTCGCGCAGCATCAGTGCGTAGGACAGGTTGTTGATGTCCTCGCTGGTGCAGGCGAAGTGCACGAACTCCTTTGCCTGCGCCAGGCTGGCGTCGGCGCCGATCTTTTCCTTGATGAAGTACTCGACCGCCTTGACGTCGTGGTTGGTGGTCGCCTCGATCGCCTTGATCCGCTCGCCGTCGGCTTCGCTGAAGTTTTCCGCGATGGCCTTCAGGATGGCGACCTGGGCTGCGTCGAAAGACGGCAGCTCGACGATCTTCGGTTCGGCGGCCAGCGCCAGCAGCCATTCGATTTCCACCTGCACGCGGCGGTGCATCAGGCCGAATTCGCTGAAGATCGGGCGCAGCGCTTCGACCTTGCTGGCATAGCGGCCATCCAGCGGCGACAGGGCGGTGAGGGCGTGCTTGGACATCGGGGCGTTCCGGCGAGGGGAAACCGCCATTTTACATTGACCGCGCGTCCGTGCCCGGCGGCTTATAGTGGGCGGACGCATCCGTTCTCCCTGTATCCCGAACGTGGCGCCGCCCCGATCCATCCATTTCCCAAGGATCTTCCCCATGAGCAATTTCCGCATCGAACACGACAGCATGGGCGAGCTGAAAGTCCCCGCCGACGCGCTGTACGGCGCGCAGACCCAGCGCGCGATCGACAACTTCCCGATTTCCGGCCTGCATTTGCCGCGCCCGTTCATCCGCGCCCTGGGCCTGATCAAGGCGGCCGCGGCCGAGGTCAACGTCGCGATGGGGCATTTGAAGAAGAACCAGGCCGCGGCGATCCGCAAGGCGTCGATGGCGGTGGCGGAAGGCCAGCATGACGCACAGTTCCCGATCGACATCTTCCAGACCGGCTCGGGCACCAGCACCAACATGAACGCGAACGAGGTGATCGCGCACCTGGCGGTGGCGGCGGGCGCGAAGGTGCATCCGAACGACCATGTCAATTATGGGCAGAGCTCGAACGACGTGATCCCCACCGCCATCCATGTCAGCGCCACGCTGACCACCACCGAGCAGTTGCTGCCCGCGCTGAAGCATCTGAAGAAGGCGATCGACCAGCGTGCCCGCGAGCTGAAGAACACGCCCAAGACCGGCCGCACCCACCTGATGGACGCGATGCCGATCACCTTCGGCCAGGAGCTGTCGGGCTGGTCCGCACAGATCGGCTCGGCGATCGAACGGATCGAGGATGCCCTGAAGCGCATGCGCCGCTTGCCGCAGGGTGGCACGGCGGTGGGCACCGGCATCAATGCCGACCCGAAGTTCGGCCCGGCGATGGCGCTGCAGCTGAAGAAGCTGACCGGGGTGAGGTTCGAGTCGGCGGAAAATTATTTCGAGGGCATGGCAGCACAAGACGCCGCCGTCGAGTTGTCCGGCGCGCTGAAGACGCTGGCGGTGGCGCTGATGAAGATCGCCAACGACCTGCGCTGGATGAACTCGGGTCCGCTCGCTGGCCTGGGCGAGATCGAGCTGCCGGCGCTGCAACCGGGGTCGTCGATCATGCCGGGCAAGGTCAACCCGGTGATCCCGGAGGCGGTGGCGATGGTCGCCGCCCAGGTGATCGGCAACGACGCCTCGATCACCATCGCCGGCCAGTCCGGCAACTTCCAGCTCAACGTGATGCTGCCGCTGATCGCGCACAACCTGCTGCAGTCGATCGGGATACTGGCCAACGTCAGCGTGTTGCTGGCCGACAAGGCGATCGCCGGGTTCAAGGTCAACAGGGCGCGGGTCGACCAGGCGCTGGCGATGAATCCGATCCTGGTCACCGCGTTGAATCCGGTGATCGGCTACGAGAAAGGTGCGGCCACCGCCAAGCTCGCCTACAAGCAGCACCGGCCGATCATGGACGTGGCGCTGGAAACCACCGGCTTGTCGAAGAGCGAATTGAAGAAGCTGCTTGATCCGCTGACACTGACCCGTGGCGGCATCCACGGCGAAGGCAAATAGCCTGTCTGCAGCCTGGAAAGGAAGTGGCCCGCATCATGCCGGCCACTTCCGTCGACTTGTCGCGGTCTTCAGTTGATCAGCAAGGGACGCAGCGTGGGCCATGCGTTGTCGAGCACGCGCAGCTGGGCGACCGCCGTCGGATGCACGCCGTCATCCAGCAGCAGGGCGGGCTTGTCCGAAATGCCGGCCATCAGGGACGGCAACAGCGTGACGTGCTGATCCTTCGCCACCCTGGCATAGACCTGCCGCAGGGTGTCTGCGCAGTGATCCTTGTCGAGTTTGGCCGGGATCTCGAAACCCAGTACGGCGACCTTTGCTCCGGAGGCCTGGGCCAGGTCGATCAGCTGGGTCATGTGCTGCTCCAGCGCTTGCCGATTGGCGCCGAGGATGGCGTCGTTGGCGCCCAGCTCGAGGATGATCAGCCGCGGATGGTGAGCGGTGATCAATGCGGGCAATTCCTTCAGTGCGTCCTCCATGGTCTTGCCGCCGCGGCTGGCGTTGACGATCGAAGGCGGAGTCGTCGTGGCGTGGTCGACGCGCTGCTGCAGCAGGTTCACCCAGCCCGCTTCGGCCGGGATGCGGTGCGCCGAGCTCAGGCTGTCACCAACCAGCAGAACGGTCCCGGTCGGTGCCGTGGCATGGCTGGCGGGGGATGGCGAGGCTTGCGCCAGTGGCGTGGCGAGAGTCAGTGCAAGCAGCAGGCAGGGCAGGAGGCGCATGGTGATTCCTCGGGGTGCGGGAGGCCGACGCAGTCGGGACGACTTCGTGGAATGAACGGTGGAGCGGAAGGGTGGATACAGGCGGTATCCGCGCGGGAAGGGGCTCGTCCGGCACGCGTGCCGGATGGTCCCTCGTCAGTCCTTGGCGTCGCTCTCGCAGTCCGCCACGTCGGATGAGCTGACGATCGAAGCGTAGGGCTTGAAGGACGCCAGTTGCGTGGCCAGCTGGTCCTGCACGGTCTTGATCGAAGCCTGCGCCTTGCAGATGTCGAGGCTCAGCTGCTGCATTTGCCCGGCTCCAGCCTCGGCTGTCTCGCCAGCATTGCCCGGCGCGGAGGACGTGCTGGCCACGACCGCTTTGGCCGCCATGCGGACGCCGGCCTTGCCCATGGCCAGGCCGGTTTCATGCACCGAGCGCACGCTCTGGTTGTACTGGGCCAGCAGGCTGCGTTCGGCGGGCGTGGTGACGACAGCCTTGCCGTCGACGGCGAACGTGCCGTCAGCATCGATCGTGGCCTTCGACGTGCCGATGACGCGCAGGGTCACCTGGTTTCCATCCAGAGTGATCGCACCATTGGCCATGACGGTATCGGGCGTGTTGCAGGCAGCAAGCGTGCATGCCAGTACGGCGAGAAGCAGTGGGCGGGCGAGAGCTTTCATGACAGGTCCGTTGTTCGGTTCAAGAGAAGACTTGTGATCGTCCGATGGCAGCTCCGCCAGTCGCCGGGGCGGCTGGCGGAGCCTGGGCCGCTCAGTCGGAGAACACGGCAAAGCCCTTCTTGCCATCCTTGTCGGTCATCTCCTTGCCGCAGTCGTCGATGTCCTTTTGCGTCATCGTGGCGTACGGCCTGAACGCCGGCATGGCCGCGGCGAGTTTCTGCTGCGAGGCCAGCAGGTCCGGTAGCCGCTTGCACAGGGCCATGGCGGCGGCCTGGATCTTGTCGGTCTGCGGCTTGATGCTCGCCTCGATCTCCTTGTCGTCCTTGCCGCTGAGCGCACCCCAGATGGCCTGCTTCGCCGCCGTGACGCCGATGTCCGCGCCCTGTGCACCGATGTCCATGCCGGCCTCGGCGATGCCGAGGACCTGCTGTCGGTAGTCGACCAGCATGACGTGCTGCTCCGGCGTGGCATCGATCGGCTTGCCCGCGATCACCAGGTTGCCTTGCGGGGTGATCGCCGCCTTGGGCAGGGAGGAGTCGCGGTGGACGCCCGGTTCCGTGTTGAAGTGGACGTCGCCGATGCTGATGTCCTTGGTGGCCAGTTCCTGCTTGGCCTGCTCGATGCCCTCACGGACCTTGGCGGCGATCGACGAGGACGAGGTCTGGGTGCTGGCCTGCCTTGCTGCCGGGGCATCCTGGTCCGAGTGGCTGCAGGCGGCCAGTGGCAGCAGCAGGGCCGATGCGAGGATGCCGCTGGCGAAGAGATGGCTTTTCATCGTGTGTTCTCCCTTGTGATTCGTTCGGATGTTCAGCTGTCGTCGCGCCAGCGGCGGAACCAGGTCGCACCGGCCAGCAGGGCGGCGCCGATCACCACACCGATCCACAGGTTCGGCGAGGCTGCCATGTGCCAGGTGTTGACCAGGTCCAGGGCGTCGCTGCCGGTGACGTGGCTGACCATGTTGTCGCTGTCCGCGCTGAAGATGCTGCCGCTGCCGGGGAACACGCTGAACAGGGCGCGCTGCACGATGTTCTTCCAGAACCAGGTGGCCGGCAGGTTGAACAGGCCCATGATGCCGAACCAGCTCACCAGCAGACCGGCGCCGACCGGCAGTGCCACCGCCCACAGGAACGGCTTGCTGCGTGCCCAGGCCGAACAGATCAGCAACCAGCCCACCGCCGGGGCGGCCCACAACACATACAGCGGGATGTAGCCGATCAGGTTGAACATGACCTTGAACGGGTGCGCCAGTACCAGCAGCTGCCACACGTTGACGCCGTGGAAGGACAGCGTGATCGCCACGATCAGCAGTTGCAGCATGCCCACGATGATGCCCACGATCACGGCCACGATGGGCGCGACGACGGTGGCGCTGACGACCTTGGACAACACGGTGCTCGCGTCGGAGATCGGCAGCGATTTCCAGAACAGGATGCTGCGGTCGCGGCGGTCGTCGTACAGCGCGCCGAGGCAGTAGAAGAACACCACGAAGCCGAGCACCACGATCAGCAATCCCATGGCCGAGTACATCGCGATGTCCAGGGCGAATCCGACCTTGCTCATGTCGCCGGCGTCCATGCCCTCGATGACCTTGCGCAGTCCGCCGCTGGCGCCGAAGCTGATGCCCTGGCGGGCGCCGAGCACCTCGGCGGTGATGATGCCCATGATGTTCAGCAGCAGGAAGATGCCGCCGGTGATGACCGGCGCCCAGAAGAAGCCGCCCCGGTGTTCCCAGAATTCGCGCTTTACCAGCCAGTAGAAGGTTTTCATGCGTAGGTTCCCTTCATGGTGGCGACGAACAGGTCGCTGATGGACGGCCGGCGGGTTTCGCCCAGCTGTTCCAGCACCGCGCGGTTCGCGCCGTCAAACAGAAAAATGCTCTTGCCGAAGACCTGGCGTTCGTCGATGGGCTTCAATGCCCGGGCCGCGTCGGCCTTGTCGGCGCCCACCATCACCTCGATGAAGCGTTCGCCCACTGCGTCCATGTCCGCATCCAGCACGATCCTGCCGTCGCGGATGAACATCAGGTCGGTGAGGATGTGTTCGACTTCCTCGACCTGGTGGGTGGTGACGATGATCGTCTTGTTCTCGTCGAAGTAGTCTTCCAGCAGGTTCTGGTAGAACTGCTTGCGATAGAGGATGTCCAGGCCCAGGGTCGGTTCGTCCAGGATCAGCAGGCGGGCGTCGATCGCCATCACCAGGGCCAGGTGCAGCTGCACGATCATGCCCTTGGACATCTGCCGCACGCGCTGGTCGGGCTGCAGCTTGGTGCGGGCCAGAAAGGCCTCGCACTTCTTGCGGTCGAAGCGCGGATGCACGTTGGCGACGAAGTCGATCGCCTGGCTCACCTTGATCCAGCGCGGCAGCACGGCCACGTCGGCGATGAAGCAGACCTCGCCCATCAGCTTGTCGCGTTGCTTGCGCGGGTCGAAACCCAGCACGTTCAGCTCGCCGCTGAAATCGGTCAATCCCAGGATCGCCTTCAGCGCGGTGGTCTTGCCGGCACCGTTGGGACCGATCAGGCCCACGATGCGGCCGGGCTCGATCTGGAAGCTGGTGTTGTCCAGCGCCAGCGCCGACTTGTAACGCTTGGTCAGGCCGTTGGCCGTGATTACCGCGCTCATGATCCTTCCTCCTTGTCCGTGGCGGCTTCGCGCAGCAGTGTCTTGAGATCCAGCCCCATCCGCTGCAGCCGGGCAAACAGCGCCGGCCACTCTTCGCGCAGGAAGCGCTCGCGTTCCGATTTCAGCAGCGCCTCGCGAGCGCCTTCAATGACGAACATG
Organism: Rhodanobacter sp. IGA1.0; assembly: GCF_040208325.1. Lineage (NCBI taxonomy): Bacteria > Pseudomonadati > Pseudomonadota > Gammaproteobacteria > Lysobacterales > Rhodanobacteraceae > Rhodanobacter > Rhodanobacter sp. IGA1.0. The sequence goes on along the minus strand of NZ_CP157948.1, from coordinate 2,084,275 downwards.
CCCAAGCCCCTCCGTTTCTCAACCAGTTGTTCGTCGACCAGTTCCTGGTATGCCTTGGATACCGTCAGCGGATTGATCTGATACTCCGCTGCCACCTGGCGTACCGACGGCAGCGGGTCGCCCTCGTTCAAGGCGCCGTCCAGGATCATCGCCACGACACGCTGGTGCAGTTGGCGATAGATCGGGACGCTGTCGTTCCAGGTAATGGTCATGTCTTATTCCTTGCTGATGCGACCGAATTTGTTGCCGAACGAATAGTAGGGCATGGCCAGTTGCGACCCGAGCAGGCTGAACTGCCCCGAGGTGCCAGACTCGCCCAGGTTGCCCAGTACCGACATCGTGCCGATGGCGGCGGTGTCGTTGCCGGGCAGCAGGGCCGCGCTGCGCATTTCCGCCGCGCTGGGGCGAACCTGGACCGGTGCCAGGTTGGTGACGCGGGCGGCGCCCTGCTGGGCAGCTGCGGCCGGCTGGCTGTCGACGTTGTAGTTGACGACGCTCAGGCTCGCGACGGTGAGCAGGACGGCGGCGGCGCTGGCGATCAGGTTGTGCGCTTTCATGACGGGCCTCCTTGGTGACCTCGTTGGGTGGTGTTGTAGTGAACTATAACACCGACTTTCGGACGGTCAATAGGCTGAAGCCGAATTGGCAACATGACTGATGGCAGGGGTCCCCCTTGGCGTCCGGGCGGGACGTCACGTCCATCCGGCGGAGGCGGTTGCGCCGTTGGCCCGCGCTGCGCCGGCTTCGTGCTTCAATACCTGGCTTCAATCCGGAGGTGGACGTGGAGCTTGAACTGGCTGGTCGCATCGTCGTCGTCACCGGCGCGAGCAAGGGCATCGGGCTGGCCTGTGCGATCGCCTTCGCCCGCGAAGGCGCCAGCGTGATCGGCGTTTCCCGCGATCCGGCCAACCTGCGTGTCGCGCAGGAGCAACTGGCGTCGCTGGGCCTGGCCATGGATGTCGACCCGGCGGATCTCAAGGACAGCGTGGCGGCGCAACTGGTGATGGAACGCATCGTCAACGACCACGGGCCCATCGACGTACTGGTCAATTGCGCGGGCGCCGCCCGGCGCACGCCGCCGGACGAACTGGACGCGACCGCCGTGCTCGCGGCGATGCAGGCGAAGTACCTCAGCTACATGCACGCGATCGATCCGGTGATTCGTGCGATGGCGGCGCGCGGCACGGGAAGCATCGTCAACGTGATCGGGCAGGGTGGCCGCCAGGCCAATCCGCAGCACATCGGTGGCGGTTCGGCGAATGCCGCCCTGATGCTGGCCACAGTGGGCTATGCCAATGCCTACGCGGCCAAGGGCGTGCGGGTGAATGCCATCAACCCGGGCATAACCCGTACCGGTCGCGTTGACGAAGGACTGGCGGCTGCGGTGCGGGCCAGCGGGCAAGCGCGCGAGGCGGTGCTGGCCAGTCAGCTGGCCGGCATTCCACTGGGGCGCATGGCCGAGCCCGCCGAGATTGCCGACGTCGCGGTTTTCCTCGCCTCGGTGCGGGCCAGTTATGTCACCGGCGCCATCATCCCGATGGATGGCGGCAAGACCTCGACGATCTGAGCGCCACCACGGCAAGGGCCGACACGGATGCCGGCCCTTGCGGGCCGGTGGTCAGTCCCTGGCGACGTAGACCTGCTTGCCGCCGACCCAGGTCTGCAACACTTTCGTGTTCCAGATCTTGCTGGAAGGATCCTTCATCACGTCGTGATCGATCAGGATGAAGTCGGCCCACTTGCCCGGTTCCAGCGTGCCCAGGGTTTTCTCGGCATGCTCGGCGTAGGCCGCGTCCAGGGTGAATGCACGCAAGGCCTCGGTCAGGCTCAGGTCCTGCTGCGGGTACCAGCCACCCGGGGGCTGACCCTGATGGTCTTCGCGGGTCACCGCCGAATACAACCCGTAGAACGGATCGGGCGATTCCACTGGGAAGTCCGAGCCGGCGGCGATCACGGTGCCCTGCTTGAGGAAACTCTGCCAGGCATAGGCACCCTTGATGCGCTCGTGGCCGATCCGGTCCTCGGCCATGTTCATGTCCGAGGTGGCATGGGTGGGCTGCATCGAGGCGATCAGGTGCAGGCTCACGAAGCGCGGGATGTCCTGCATCGAAACGATCTGCGCATGTTCGACGCGGTTGCGCAGGGCGACCGCCTCCGGATGGGTCTTGTAGGCGGCGGCGAAGCTGTCCAGCACCTCGCGGTTGGCGTGGTCGCCGATGGCATGGATGCCGACCTGGTAGCCCTTGCCGAAGGCCTTCTCGATTTTCGAAGTCATCACCGCCGGCGGCAGGAACAGCAGGCCGTTGTTGTGCGGATCGTCGGAGTAGGGCTTCAGCATCGCCGCGCCGCGGCTGCCCAGCGCGCCGTCGGCGAACAGCTTGACCGCGCGCACGGTGAGGAAGTCGTTGCCGTAGCTGATCAGCGGGCCGTCCTTGCTGATCGCGTCGAAGGCCTCGCCGGTGTCGCGGATCATCGCGTAGATGCGCGCGGTGAGCTTGTGCGCGTCGGCGTACTGCCGATACAGCTGGTAGTTCTCCAGATCGATGCCTGCATCGCTGATCCCGGTAAGCCCGACGCTGGCCATCTCGGCCAGCGCGGTGTCCAGCGCCTCGATCCGGTCCTGCTGGGTCAATGCCGGCACCACGGCGTTGACCAGGTCCACGGCGCCATCGACGAAGACGCCGGACGGGTTGCCGTGGGCGTCGCGCTCAATGCGTCCGCCACTGGGTTCCCGGGTGGTCTTGCCGACGCCGGCCAGCTTGATCGCCGCCGAGTTCGCCCATGCAGCGTGACCATCGATGCGGCTCAGCCATACCGGTCGGTCGGACACCACGGCGTCGAGCTCCTGCGCGGTGGGGAAACGCCCCAGCTTCCAGATTTCCTGGTTCCAGCCACCACCGCGTATCCAGGTCGCGTCGGGATGGGCCGCCGCGTACGCCTTCACTTTCGCCAGCGCTTCGTCCAGCGATTTCGTGGTGCTGAGATCCACGCTGTTGCGGGCGTAGCCGAGTTCGAGCACGTGACCGTGAGCGTCGATCAGCCCCGGCAGCAGGGTCTTGCCGTGGCCGTCGACGACCTTCGCGCCACCGGCGCGCTTGATCAGGTCGGCGCTGGTGCCGGTGGCGACGACCTTGCCCTGGTCCACCAGCAAGGCCTGGAAGTGCTGCAGCCTGCCATGGCTGTCGAGGGTGTAGCCGTTGACGTTGCTGACCAGCAGATCGGCGGCCGAAGCCGCCGGTGCCAGCACCAGCAGGGCCAGCAGGGAGAAGCGGAGCGAACGGATCATGGGCGGGGTCCGATGACGGATGGGCGAGGCCCAGTGTGTCTGCCCCGGCCCGTTTTTTCCACCGCGAGCAAACCGCTGCGACTCGATTGACCGTCGATGCAAAGCGGCTATATTCGGAACAATCTGACGGTGGATGTGACCTTTCTGATCAATCGTCCCCAAATGGAAACGACGATGACCGTATTGAGCGGCGCCCTGCAGGACCTCAACGACCTTTACTTCTTTGCCGCCGTGGTGGAGCACGCCGGTTTCTCCGCCGCCGGCCGCGCCCTGGGTGTGCCGAAATCGCGTCTCAGCAAGCGGGTCGCCCAGCTGGAGGAACGGCTCGGCGTGCGTCTGCTCCAGCGGACCACCCGGCGCTTCGTGGTGACCGAGGTGGGCGAGCGCTTCTACGCGCACTGCCGCGCCGTGCTGGAAGAGGCGCAGGCCGCCCAGGATGCGGTGGACGAGTTGCGTGCCGAGCCGCGTGGCGTGGTGCGCCTGAGTTGCCCGGTGTCCCTGACCCAGACGGTGCTGGCCTACCTGCTGCCCGAATTCCTGGCGCAGTATCCGAAGATGCAGGTGCGCCTGCTTTCCAGCGATCGGCGGGTCGACGTGATCGGCGAGGGCTACGACCTGGCGATCCGCGTGCGCAACAAGCTGGATACGGATGCGAACCTGGTGGTGCGCAGTTTTGGCAACTCCCGCACCAAGCTGGTCGCCAGTCCGGCATTGCTGAAGGCGCAGGGGCGGCCGACCTCGCCGGACGAGCTGGCCCGGCTGCCGGCGTTGTCGATGCGCGAGCACGAAGGCGCGCAGACGTGGGAGCTGATCGACGCGGGCGGCGCCCAGGTCAACGTGGAGGTGCATGCACGCCTGATCACCGGCGATTTCGCCGTGTTGCTGGAAGCCGCCCGCCGCGGCATGGGCGTGGCGTTGCTGCCGGAGTTCGTCTGCGCGCCGGCGATCACGGCGGGCGACCTCGAAGTGGTGCTGCCGGACTGGAGCATGCCCGAGGGCACCATGCATTTCGTCTACCCCAGCCGGCGCGGCATGCTGCCCGGCGTGCGGGCGCTGGTGGATTTCCTGGCCGAGCGCCTGCCGGTCACCACGCTGCTCAAGCACGAGCAGTGCAAGCAGCGCCCGCTGGATGCACTGCCGAAGTCCTGATGCGCTACGCTTGAACCTTTATGGACATCCATACGGCCGAATGACAATGATCGAAACCAAGCTTCCGAAAGTCGGCACCACCATCTTCAGCGTGATGAGCCAGCTCGCGCTGGAGCACAAGGCGGTGAACCTGGGCCAGGGTTTTCCCGACTTCGAGCCGCCGCAGGCATTGCGCGACGCGCTGAACCACGCGATGAACGACGGCCGCAACCAGTACGCGCCGATGCACGGCACCGCGGCGCTGCGCGAGCAGATCGCGCTGAAGACCGAGCGCCTGTACGGCCGCAAGCTCAACGTCGATACCGACATCACGGTGACCTCCGGCGCCACCGAGGCGATCTTCGCGGCGATCGCCGCCACGGTGCGCGCGGGCGAGGAAGTGATCGTGTTCGATCCGGCCTACGACTGCTACGAGCCGGCGATCGACCTGCAGGGCGCGTGCGCGGTGCACATCCCGCTGACCGTGCCGGCATTCTCGATCGACTGGCAGCGCGTGCGCGATGCGGTGACGCCGAAGACCCGCATGATCTTGATCAACACCCCGCACAATCCGTCCGGTGCGGTGTTGTCGGCCGCGGACCTGGACGAGCTGGCCGCGATCGTGCGCGACACGGCGATCGTGGTGCTGTCCGACGAGGTCTACGAGCACATCGTCTACGACGGCGCCCAGCACGAAAGCGTGCTGCGCCATCCGGAACTGGCCGAGCGCAGCTTCGTGGTGTCCTCCTTCGGCAAGACCTATCACTGCACCGGCTGGAAGGTCGGCTACGCGGTGGCACCGGCGGCGCTGACCGCCGAGTTCCGCAAGGTGCATCAATACCTCACCTTCTGCACCTTCCATCCGGCGCAGGTGGCGTTCGCCGAATTCATGGCCAGCACGCCGCAGCACTACCTGGAATTGCCGGCGTTCTACCAGGCCAAGCGCGACCGTTTCCGTGCACTGCTGGCGCCGTCGCGGTTCAAGCTGCTCGACGTGCCGGGCGGCTATTTCCAGCTGGTCGACTACTCGGCGATCCGCGACGGGGACGACCTCAGCGTCAGCCGCTGGCTGGTCGAGCAGGGCGGGGTGGCGGCGATCCCGCTGACGCCGTTCTACGAACAGGCGCCGGGAACGCGATTGCTGCGCCTGTGTTTTGCCAAGAGCGACGCCACCATGGAAGCGGCGGCGGAGCGCCTGTGCAAGCTATGAGCATGCAGCCACTGCAGGTTTCGCTGGTGCAGGGCGCCACCCGCTGGCACGACGCGCCGGCCAATCGCGACTACTACGGCACGCTGGTGCGCCAGGCCAGGGGCAGCGACCTGATCGTGCTGCCGGAGACGTTCCTGTCCGGTTTCAGCAACGACATCCAGGCCAGTGCCGACAGCATGGATGGCGAGGGCGTGGCCTGGCTGCGCGCGCTGGCGATCGAGGTCGGCGCGGTGGTCTGCGGCAGCCTGGCGATCCGCGAGGATGGCGTGGTCTACAACCGCCTGTTGTGGATGCAGCCGGACGGCAGCTTCCAGCAGTACGACAAGCGCCACCTGTTCCGCATGGCCGGCGAGCATACCCGCTACGGCGGCGGCAACCAGCGGCTGATCGTGGAGCTGAAGGGTTGGCGCGTCCTGCCGCAGGTCTGCTACGACCTGCGTTTCCCGGTGTGGTTGCGCAACCGCCGGCTGGCGACCGCTACCGGCGGCATGGACTACGATCTGGCCGTGTTCGTGGCGAACTGGCCGTCACCGCGCCGGCAGCCGTGGCGCACCTTGCTGCGCGCCCGCGCGATCGAGAACCTCAGCTACGTGGTCGGGGTGAACCGGGTCGGCGTGGACGGCAACGAGATCCCGTATGCCGGCGACAGCGCGGTACTCGATCCGGTCGGCGAACCGCTGGTGGAACTGGGTGCGCAGGAGCAGGTGGTGATGATCACGCTGGACCCGGCACCGCTGCTGGCCCATCGCGAACGCTTCCCGGCATGGATGGATGCCGACGCGTTCTCGCTCGACCCGGGTTGACCGACGCGCCGCATCGTCGTTCGCCGGACAACAAAAAGCCGCCTCGAAGGCGGCTTTTCTCGATGGGTCGGCGACGGCTCAGAGTATCGCCAGCACGGCCTCGGGCGGACGGCCGAGCGCCGCCTTGCCGTTGGCGACCACGATCGGTCGCTCGATCAGTTTCGGGTGCGCGACCATCGCGGCGATCAGGGCCTGGTCGTCAAGCGAGGGATGGTCCAGACCCAGCGCCTGGTAATCGTCCTCGCCCTGGCGCAGCAACTGGCGTGGGGTCATCCCCAGTTGCTGCAGCAGGGTCGAAAGCTCGGCGGCGGTCGGCGGCGTGTCGAGGTAGTTGACCACCTCGACGTCGGCGCCGCGTTCCTGCAGCAGCGCCAGCGTGGCGCGCGATTTCGAACAGCGGCTGTTGTGATAGATCCGCACCATCGGTCAGGCCTCAGCGATTGCCCGAGCGGTTGCCGCCGCGGCCTGGCGGACGTCCACCGCCGGAGCCCGCGGGCCGCGCGCCGCCGTGCGGACGGTTGCCGCCCTGACCCTGCGGTCGACCGGAACCCTGGGGGCGATTGCCGCCCTGTCCTTGCGGGCGTGCCTGGTTGCCATGCGAACGGTTGCCCTGGGCCTGTCCCTGTCCCTGCGGACGCGGACCACGATTGCCCGGAGCGCGATTGCCTCCTGCACTGTTGCCCCGTGATTCGCCGCCGAAACCGCTGTACGGACCGGCAGCGCCTGCGCTGCGGCCTTCACCCGCGGAACGTGCGCCGAACGGCTTGCCACCGGCCGGGCGACGATTGCCCGGGGCGCCGGCATTGCCGCGCGGTGCACCGGGGCGACCGGCACCGCCGTCGCGACTTTCGCCGGCGAACCAGGTGCGCACCGAGGGCAGTTCCTGCCCCGGCGCCACACGGCGACTCTTGCCGCCTCGGGCGCCACCGCCCGCGCCACGCTCGGGGCGCGCCACATTGCCGTTCACTTCCCGGCCGTCACGCCGCGGCGGCTTGCGGCCGCGGACCGGTTCCTCGCGGATGCGGTCGTAGGCGCGCAGTTCGCGTGCTTCGTCCTGGCCGCCGGTCCAGGCCGTGCCGGCGCCGCGTTCGGGACGATATTCGGTGACGCTGCGGCTGGCGCGACGCTGGTGCAGCACCGGACTCAGCGTGAGCACCGGCTGCGCCGCACCCAGGCCGGTGGTCTGGCGCAGCTGCTTGACGCTTTCGGCGTCCAGCGCTTCGCATTCGCCACGACGCAGGTTGCGCGGCAGTTCGATCTTGCCGTAGCGGATGCGCTTCAGGCGGCTGACCAGGAAGCCCTGCGAGTCCCACAGCCGGCGCACTTCGCGGTTGCGGCCTTCGCGGATCACCACGCGGAACCAGCTGTGGCTGCCGCCGCGACTGATCACCGCGATCTCGTCGAAGCGGGCGGGACCGTCTTCCAGCTCCACGCCGGCCTTCAGCCGCTCGATGATCTCGTCAGGCACTTCACCATGCACGCGGCAGAGGTATTCGCGCTCGAGGCCGCTCTTGGGATGCATCAGTCCGTTGGCCAGTTCGCCGTCGGTGGTCAGCAGCAGCAGGCCGGTGGTGTTGATGTCGAGACGACCCACCGCGACCCAGCGCGCACCCTTCAGGCGCGGCAGCTGTTCGAACACGTTGGGGCGGCCTTCGGGATCGTCGCGGGTGGTCAGCACGCCTTCGGGCTTGTGGTAGATCAGCACCTCGGCGTCGTCGCGGCTGTCGGTGGCCACGACGAACTGCTTGCCGTCCATGACCACGCGGTCACCGGCCTTCACGCTCATGCCGATCTCGGCGGGGGCGCCGTTGAGCTCGACTTCGCCGGACTGGATGCGTTGCTCCAGCATGCGGCGCGAGCCCAGGCCGGCGTTCGCCAGCACCTTGTGCAGGCGCTCTTCCAGTGCGGGTGCGTCGGTGTCGATGCGCGGTTCGCGCTTCAGGGACAAAACGGATTTTTGCGGCGCAGTCATGCGCGGTACTCCTCGGTATCTTGGCTGGCGGAGCCGGTGTCGGCATCCGCGGCGGGGTTCGCTGCCTCGTCGGCAGTGGCAATCGGTTGGTCGGCAAGTGGGCCCGATTCGGGGCCAGGCTCGACGGCCTCGGGTGTCGTGGTCGGCGCATCGGCGTCGGCCGTGGTGTCGCTGTGGCCGGTATCCGCGACGTCGGCGGATACCGGGTGTTCGTGTTCGTCGTCGATCGCGCCGTCGTTGTCCGGGCTGCTGTTTTCCGGAGCTTCTTCGTCCGGGTCGATCGGCAGATCGCGTGCGACGCGGGCGGGCAGCGGTTCAGGCTCGAAGCGCATCTGCGGGTCTTCCATGTCGCGGATTTCCGACAGCGGCGGCAACTGGTCCAGCGATTTCAGGTTGAAGTAGTCGAGAAAGGCGCGGGTGGTGCCGAACAGCGCCGGCTTGCCGGGCACGTCGCGGTAGCCCACCACGCGAATCCACTCGCGCTCCTCCATCGTCTTGATGATGTTGGAGGACACCACCACGCCACGGATCTGCTCGATCTCGGGCCGGGTGATCGGCTGGCGGTAGGCGATCAGCGCCAGCGTTTCCAGCAGCGCACGCGAGTAGCGGCTCGGCCGCTCGGTCCACATCCGCGAGATCCACGGATGCACGTCCTGGCGCACCTGGTAGCGGAACCCCGATGCCACTTCCTTCAGCTCGACCCCGCGGCCGTCACAGTCCCCGGCCAGCGACTCCAGCGCCCGGGCGATCAGCTCGCGCGTGACCTCGTCGGCCTCGACGAACAGGTCGCCCAGCTGCTGCACGGTCATCGGCTGGGTGGAGGCCAGCAGGGCGGCCTCGATGATGGATTTGAGTTGCTCGATCTGCATAACCTTGGGTCGGATGCCGTTTCGGTCGCTGTCGTTCAAAGGGTGTCGTTCATTCGCCGGATGCCTCGATCACGGCCGGCTCGCCGTCTTGTGCTGCATCCAGCGGCAATTCGGCGGCTTCCTCGATGTGGCTCGTCTTCGCCTTCACGTAGATCGGCGCCAGCGGTTCTTCCTGCACGATCTCGACCAGCATCTCCTTGGCCAGCTCCAGCATCGCCAGGAAGGTCACCACGATGCCGAGCCGTCCCTCGCTGATGTCGAACAGGCTCTCGAAGCGGTGGAAGCTGCTGTCGTCGAGCCGGCTCAGCAGTTCGCCCATGCGCTGGCGCACGCTGAGCGCCTCGCGCTTGATCGCGTGGTGCCCGAACAGTTCGGCCCGGTGCATCACGTCCTTCAGTGCCAGCAACAGCTCGGTCAGCTCCAGGGGCGGCGGCAACTTGATGACGTTGCGCTCACCCACGTCGGCGTGGACCACCACGCTGTCGCGTTCCTGCCGCGGCAGCGCCTCGATGTCCTCGGCGGCCCGCTTGAATCGTTCGTACTCCTGCAATCGCCGTACCAGTTCGGCGCGGGGATCCTCTTCCAGGCCTTCCTCGGTCGGCGGTCGCGGCAGCAGCAGCCGCGACTTGATCTCGGCCAGGATCGCGGCCATCAGCAGGTATTCGGCGGCCAGCTCCAGCCGCATGACATCGCGCATCAGCTCGATGTAACTCATGTACTGCCGGGTGATCTCGGCAACCGGGATGTCAAGGATGTCCAGGTTCTGCCGGCGGATCAGGTACAGCAGCAGATCCAGCGGACCCTCGAACGACTCCAGGATGACTTCCAGCGCATCCGGCGGGATGTACAGATCCTGTGGCATCTGCAGCATCGGCTCGCCGCGCACGATGGCCAGCGGCATTTCCTGCTGCTGCGGCACCGACGCGAAGGCGTCCTGCGTTGCAGGTACCGGACTCTGCGGCTCGACGACGGGCTCAGTGCTCATCAATGCATGTCATGGGGCCGCTTTCGGCGGCTGGCAGTACGTTCTACGGGATCGGAGTCATTCACATGCCGTCGCGACATGCGGATGTCCGTACTCGGAACACGGCGGTTAGGCGGCATTCCCGGTGCTGCGTTCGTCAATCACACAAATCGAGGCGTGGCGTACGCACTCGTCGCGACGGGCATGATGAAGCCACGCGTTGGTGGTTCGGTCAGGCAGGTCGCCAGCGACCAATCGCGCCAACTGAGGGTTGTCAGCCACATCAGCTGCGCCTGACCGATGACGGCGGATCAGATCGCGCCATTTCACCGGTCGGGTCGAAAGCCTTCGAATGGAAGCCAAGGCGCGCCGCTGTCGCTCGCGCGAGCAGGTTCCGTGGTGCCATGCGTGGTGCAAGAGTAGCGGCTGGCCAGCGTCAAGTCCAGCGCAGGCAGGCATGACTGTTGGAACGGGCAGGACCTGACGGGCAAGTGGCCGCTTTCACAGCATGGCTGCAGGCAGGCACAATATCCTGATTGTGCCTGCGCAGCGGGTTGCCTGGAAAGGCGAGGGCGCCATGTGACCTAATGCGTCGGCTAGCGGTCAGCCTGCGTCAGGCCTGATGCGCTCGCCGACATGACGCGAAAGGTTCAACGGCGGTTGCCCGGGCGTGGCGAGTTGGAAGAACGCCACATCGTGGCGCCGGCTCGCTGTTTCCTGCTGTTTTTCCCGTGCATCGGGGCTGGTGGCGGCGGAGGGATCGATCGGGATTGGGCTGGCACGGTGGTTGCTTTCGAACAGTTCGACTGGTGCAATCGTTGCGTGGTTGCGTCGTCCCACAGGAAGCGGCACGACGAATTCAGGATGAACGCGAAACGGCGTTTGCGGAAAACAAGAGCAACAGCAGGCGCAAGCACAAACGGATGGTGGAACTGATGGCGACCGACAAGAATGGACAAGGCGGACCGGAGCAATTGCGTCCGGCGCGCATGCAGATCGAGACGACGGTGCTGATGAGTCGTCATGGCGAGTCGCACCCGACGGAGCTGGTGGACATATCGGCGACCGGCGCCTTGCTGCGCCGCCCGCTGGGGTGGTCGGGAGAGGTGGGTCAGAGCTGGGTGCTCGACATGATCTTCGGTCACAACCTGCACATTCACCTGGAGGCCGCGGTCGTCCGCATCTCCGACCATCACATCGGTTTTTCGTACAGCCGGATTCCCGAGGACAAGCAGGTCCCGCTGTGGAACCTGCTGGGCGGCTACGCCGACATCCTCGAATACTGGAAGGACGGCTGACGCGCACGGCGTCCCCGCGCATCATGCAAACGACAACGCCCGCCTGATCCAGGCGGGCGTTTCTGTTCGCGAAGCAGGAATCAGGCGGCGGGTTTCTTCTCGTCGCGCAATTCGCGGCGGAGAATCTTGCCCACGTTGCTCTTGGGCAATTCGGTGCGGAATTCGATCTGGCGCGGCCGCTTGTAGCCGGTGAGGCGGTCGTGGCAGAACTGCCTGAGCGCTTCCTCGGTCAGTTGCGGGTCCTTGCGCACCACGAACAGTTTCACCACCTCGCCCGAATGTTCGTCGGCAACGCCGACTGCGGCGACCTCGAGCACGCCCGGATGCTCCATCACCACGTCTTCAACCTCGTTCGGGTAGACGTTGAAGCCGGACACCAGGATCATGTCCTTCTTGCGATCGACAATGTAGAAGTAGCCGTGCTCGTCCATCCTGGCGATGTCGCCGGTGTGCAGCCAGCCGTCCGCGCCAAGCACCTTGTCGGTCTCTTCCGGGCGCTGCCAGTAGCCCTTCATCACCTGCGGGCCGCGCACCATCAGTTCGCCCACTTCGCCGACGGGCAGTGGCTGTCCCTCGTCCGACCAGATGGCGACATCGGTGGACGGCACCGGCAGGCCGATCGAGCCGTTGTATTCCTTCAGGTCCAGCGGGTTGATGCAGACCGCCGGCGAAGTCTCGGTCAGACCATAAGCCTCGGCCAGCGTGCAGCCGGTGGTCTTCTTCCAGCGTTCGGCCACGGCGCGTTGCACGGCCATGCCGCCGCCGAGGGTGAGGTGCAGCTTCGAGAAATCCAGCTCGGCGAAACCGGGCGTGTTGAGCAGGCCGTTGAACAGCGTGTTGACGCCGGTCAACGCGGTAAAACCGGACTTGCGAAGTTCCTTCACGAACCCCGGCATGTCGCGCGGATTGGTGATCAGCCAGTTCAATCCGCCAAGGCGCATGAAGACCAGGCCGTTCGCGGTCAGCGAGAAGATGTGATACAGCGGCAAGGCGGTGATGATCACCTCTTCGCCGGGCTTGGCGCTGCCGCCGATCCATTCGCTGGCCTGCAGCATGTTGGCGATCATGTTGCCGTGGGTCAGCATGGCACCCTTGGCCACGCCGGTGGTGCCGCCGGTGTATTGCAGGAACGCGATGTCGCCGTGCCCCAGCGCGACGGCCTGCAGCGGATGCGCCGCGCCGCGAGCCAGGGCATCGCGGAAGCGCACGGCCTGCGGCAGGTCGTAGGCCGGCACCATCTTCTTCACGTGCTTCAGCACGAAGTTGATCAGCGCACCCTTGGGAAAGCCGAGCAGGTCGCCGATGCCGGTGGTGATGACATGCTGCACCCCGGTTTCCGCCACCACCTGTTGCAGGGTGTGGGCGAAGTTGTCCAGCACCAGGATGGCCTTGGCGCCGGAGTCCTCCAGCTGGTGCTTCAGTTCCCGCGCGGTGTACATCGGGTTGGTGTTGACCACGATCAGGCCCGCGCGCAAGGCGCCGAACAGGGCAATCGGATACTGCAGCACGTTGGGCATCATGATGGCGATGCGATCGCCCTTGCCCAGCTTGAGCACGCCGGTGAGGTAACCGGCGAACTGGCGGCTCATCGCATCGATCTGGCCATAGCTGAGCTGGCGGCCGAAGCTGGCGAACGCCGGGCGATCACTGAAGGCGGCGAAGGCCTCTTCCAGCACCGCAGGAACCGAAGCGTACTGACTGACGTCGATCTGCCCGGACACGCCGGCCGGATACTGCTCCAGCCACGGACGCTCATTGCTCATGCTTGGGATTCCCTGTTGGTCGAGGACGATGGATCAGATGATGGAATCGGGATCGGCTTGCATCCATCATGGATCATGCGTCGGGTGATTTGAGCATACGCCCGCGTACAGCGGCAAGCCGCACTGCAACGAGTAGCCCGATGATGATGACGAGAAAGATGCTTTGCCGCGGGCTTGCCTGCGTGGTGTTCGCGCTGGCTCTGGTGGCCTGTCGACACGACTCCGACGAGGCGCGGGTGAGGGCTGCGATTGCTGCCGTCGCCGCGGCGGCGGAGGCGGGCTCGGCCGGTGATCTCGGCAAGCCGATCAGCGAGGACTTCGACGGCAACGGTGGCGAGCTGGACCGGCGCAGCCTGACATCGATGGTCCGCCTGCTGGCGCTGCGAGGGGAGCACGTCGGGGTGACCATGGGGCCGGTCTCGATCGAGCAGCGTGGCGAGCGCATGGTGGCCACGTTCACCGTCACCCTGACCAGTGGCGGCAAGTTGCTGCCGGACCGGATGGGTCTGTACCAGGTCGAATCCGCATGGCGCCAGGAAGACGGCGAATGGCGCTGCTACACGGCAAGCTGGAAGCATGCGCTCTGACGATCTTCCGATGAGCTGATGCAAGACCGCCCCGGAATCCGGGGCGGTCTTGCCGTTGCAGGGAGTCACGCCTGGACTCAGGCGGCCTTCTTGCCCGCCAGCTGACGCAGCACGTACTGCAGGATGCCGCCGTGACGGAAGAAGTCGCGCTCCTTCGGGGTCAGCAGCATCACGTGCACGCTGAACTGCTTCCTGCTGCCGTCGGCGGCGGTAGCCACTACCGTGGCCTCGCGGGCATTGCCGTTGTCCAGACCGGTGATGTCGAAACTTTCGTTGCCGGTCAGGCCCAGCGACTTGGCGCTTTCGCCATCCTTGAACTGCAGCGGCAGCACGCCCATGCCGACCAGGTTGGAGCGGTGGATGCGCTCGAAGCTCTCGGTGATCACGGCCTTCACGCCCAGCAGCAAGGTGCCCTTGGCCGCCCAGTCACGCGAGGAACCCGTGCCGTATTCCTTGCCGGCGATGACCACCAGCGGGGTGCCTGCTTCCTTGTACTTCATCGCCGCGTCGTAGATCGCCAGCTGTTCGCCGCTGGGCACATGACGGGTGAGGCCGCCCTCGACGCCATCCAGCATCTGGTTCTTGATGCGGATGTTGGCGAAGGTGCCGCGGACCATCACGTCGTCGTTGCCGCGACGCGAGCCATAGGAGTTGAAGTCGATCGGCTGCACGCCCCGCGAGATCAGGAAACGGCCGGCGGGCGAATCCTTCTTGATCGAACCGGCCGGCGAGATGTGGTCGGTGGTGATCGAGTCGCCGAACAGGCCCAGGCAGCGCGCAGCGTGGATGTCTTCGACCTTGCCCACTTCCATGGTCATGCCGTCGAAGTAGGGCGGGTTCTTGATGTAGGTGGACGCTTCGTCCCACGCGTACAGCGCACCGTCCGGCGAGGCGATCGCGTTCCAGCGCTCGTCACCCTTGAACACGTCGGCGTAGTTCTTCTTGAACATGTCCGAGGTGACCGCGCTGGCCAGCAGGTCACTGATTTCCTGATTGGTCGGCCAGACGTCCTTGAGGAACACGTCCTTGCCGTCCGAGCCCTGGCCCAGCGGCTCGGTGGTGAGGTTGATGTCGAGCGAGCCCGCCAGCGCGTAGGCGACCACCAGCGGCGGCGAGGCCAGGTAGTTCATCTTCACTTCGGCGTGCACGCGGCCTTCGAAGTTGCGGTTGCCGGAAATCACCGCACCGACGGTGAGGTCGCCGGCACTGATCGCCTGGCTGATTTCCTGCGGCAAGGGACCCGAGTTGCCGATGCAGGTGGTGCAGCCGTAGCCGACCAGGTAGAAGCCGGTCTTCTCGAGCTCGGTCAGCAGGCCGGTCTTTTCCAGATAGTCGGTGACGACCTTGGAGCCGGGGGCCAGCGAGGTCTTCACCCACGGCTTGGCCTTCAGGCCCCGCGCGGCGGCCTTCTTCGCGACCAGGCCCGCGGCCAGCATCACGGCGGGGTTGGAGGTGTTGGTGCACGAGGTGATCGCGGCGATCACCACCGAGCCGTCGCCGACGCGGAAGTCCTGGCCGTTCATCGACACGTGCTGACCCGGTGCGCTCTCGCTCTGGTCGTGACCGACGGCGGTGTCGCCGCCTTCATTGGCGAAGCGGGCTTCGGCACCGTTGCGCTTGATGGTGGTGGCGCCGAGATTGTCGTTGTAGCTCTGCTTGACGTCGGTCAGCAGCACGCGGTCCTGCGGACGCTTCGGACCGGCCATCGACGGCTTGACGTCGGCCAGGTCCAGTTCCAGCGTGGCGCTGAAATCGGCGTGCACACTGTTCTCGTCGTGCCACAGGCCCTGGGCCTTGGCGTACGCCTCGACCAGGGCGACCTGCTCGTCGCTGCGGCCGGACAGGCGCAGGTAGCGCAGCGATTCCGCGTCGACCGGAAAGATGCCGCAGGTGGCGCCGTACTCCGGCGCCATGTTGCCGATGGTGGCGCGATCAGCCAGCGCCAGGTGCTGCAGGCCCGGGCCGAAGAACTCGACGAACTTGCCGACCACGCCCTGCTTGCGCAGCATCTGCGTCACGGTCAGCACCAGGTCGGTGGCGGTGGCGCCTTCGGGCAGGCGACCGGACAGCTTGAAGCCAACCACCTGCGGAATCAGCATGGAAGAGGGCTGGCCCAGCATCGCGGCCTCGGCCTCGATGCCGCCCACGCCCCAGCCCAGCACGCCCAGGCCGTTGACCATGGTGGTGTGCGAGTCGGTGCCGAACACGGTGTCCGGATAGGCCCACTGCTGGCCGTCGACTTCATTGGCCATCACCACGCGGGCCAGGTGCTCCAGGTTCACCTGGTGCACGATGCCGGTGCGCGGCGGCACCACCTTGAAGTCGGCCAGCGCTTTCTGGCCCCAGCGCAGGAAGCTGTAGCGGGCCTGGTTGCGCTCGAATTCGATCGCGACGTTCTTTTCCAGCGCGTCCTCGCTGCCGAACACGTCGACCTGCACCGAGTGGTCGATGACCAGCTCGGCCGGCGACAGCGGGTTGATCAGGGTCGGGTCACCACCCAGCGCCTTCATCGCGTCGCGCATCGCCGCCAGGTCGACCACGCACGGCACGCCGGTGAAGTCCTGCAGCAGCACGCGCGCCGGCATGAAGGAGATTTCGGTATCCGGCTCCTTCTTCGCGTCCCAGTTGGCGACCGCTTCGATTTCCTTCGAGGTCACGTCCACGCCATCCTCGTGGCGCAGCAGGTTTTCCAGCAGGATCTTCATCGAGTACGGCAGCCGCTTCAGGTCGAAGCGCTGACCGAGCTTGGCCAGGCTGGCAAAGGCGTACTGCTTGCCATTGACCTCGAGGGTGTCGCGTGCGGAAAAGGTATCTTTCATGGGGAAGCTCCTGGCTGAATCCTGCGGCTGGGACGACTGAACGACGCCGGACGGCGCGTGGGGTCCACCAGTCCGGTAAAAAACGCAATTATCGCGCAAACCCCGCATCTCCGCGAACCGGACAAGCGACCTGGACGGGATGACATGGCCGGTCTGACGCCTTTTGGCTCATGCCGCCAAGTACACTGCGCGAACGGCGCGTGGCCGCACTTCACCGCACAGGATGGCCCCGATGATCACCGCAAGCAAACGCCTTTGATCACATGCAGCATTCGATGATTTCGATGGGCCTGGCGGCTGTCTCGCTGCGCGACCTCGCGCTGGTGCAGGCGGTGCATCGCCACGGCAGTTTCAACAGCGCGGCGCGGGCGATGCACATCAGTCCGTCCGGCCTGTCGCACCAGGTGCAGAAGGTGGAACAGGCGCTGGGTGCGCCGCTGTTCGAGCGCGGCGGGCGAAAGATCGTGCCTACCGCGGGCGGCCAGCGGCTGCTGCAGCAGATCGACGCGGTGCTGGCTGCGGCCGAACACCTGCAGCAGGTCGCCCGCGCCGGCGAAGTCGCCTTCGGCGGCGAGCTGCGCCTCGGCGTGCCCGCCTCGCTGGGACCGTATCTTCTGCCGCACCTGATCGCGCCGTTCCCGCAGCATTTTCCCGGTGCGCGGCTGGGCATCTCCGAAGGCAAGCCGCGCGGCCTGCTGCGTCGCCTCAGCGAAGGTGAGCTCGATGCGGTGCTGGCGCCGCCGACCGCGACGGTCAGCGGCATCGCATCACGCCCGCTGTTCTTCGAGCCGTGGGAACTGATGCTGCGCGCCGACCACCCGCTGGCCGGGCAGCGGGACATCGCGATGACCCAGCTCGACCCGGCCGAGGCCACGCTGATGGCCGAGAGCCACGCCGACGGCCTGCATTGCGAAGGCAGCGAACACGGTCATGTGCAGGACGTCAGCCTGGAAAGCCTGGCCGCCCTGGTCAGCCTGCGTGGTGGCTACGCGCTGGTGCCGGCGCTGGCTCGCGAACGATTGGCCTCGATGCCGAACATCGCGCTGGCGACCTTGAAAGGCCCCGCGAGCGGCCGCGAGATCGCCCTGTACTGGCGCGACGCCTCGCCCTGGCACGACGACCTGCAGGCATTCGCCGAATTGCTGCGCAAGCTGGCGCGGCAACGGCCGGGTTTGCGGGTGCGCGGCAGCAAGGCCTGAGATACCGGTTCAGGCGAGGCACGAACGCAGAAGGCCGCCTTGCGGCGGCCTTCTGTTCACTCATTCACCCGGCAACTCAACCGCGCGAAGCGCGCTTGCGGTCGTTCTCGGTGAGGTGCTTCTTGCGCAGGCGGATTTCCTTCGGGGTGATCTCGACCAGCTCGTCGTCGTCGATGAAGTCCAGTGCCTGTTCCAGGGTGAACTTGATCGCCGGGGTCAGCTGGATCGCGTCGTCCTTGCCGGAGGCGCGCATGTTGGTCAGCGGCTTGGGCTTGATCACGTTGACGGTGAGGTCGTTGTCCTTGGCGTGGATGCCGACCAGCTGGCCTTCATACACGTTGTCGCCTTCGGCCGCGAACAGCTTGCCGCGATCCTGCAGCGGCCCCAGCGAGTAGGCGGGGGTGGTGCCGCCGGCGTTGGCGATCATCACGCCGTTGAGGCGCTTGGCGATCTGGCCGTCTTCCTTCGGACCGTAATGGTCGAACACGTGGAACAGCAGACCCGAACCCTGGGTCAGGGTCTTGAACTGGTTCTGGAAGCCGATCAGGCCGCGCGCCGGGATCTCGTAATCCAGGCGCACGCGACCCTTGCCGTCCGGCTCCATGTTCTTCAGCTGGCCCTTGCGCACGCCAAGGCGCTCCATCACGGCACCCTGGTGGATCTCCTCCACGTCGACCACCAGCTGTTCGATCGGCTCCATCTTCTGGCCGTCGATTTCCTTGATGATGACTTCCGGGCGCGACACGGCCAGCTCGTAGCCTTCGCGACGCATGTTCTCGATCAGCACCGACAGGTGCAGTTCGCCGCGGCCGGAGACCAGGAACTTGTCGGCGTCCGAGCCTTCCTCGACCTTCAGCGCCACGTTGTGCACCTGCTCGCGCTCCAGGCGGTCGCGCAGCTGGCGGCTGGTCAGGAACTTGCCGCCGGAGAGGTCCTTGTTGCCGGCGAAAGGCGAATTGTTGACCTGGAAGGTCATCGAGATCGTCGGCTCGTCGACGGTCAGCGCGGGCAGCGCCTCGGGGGTGTCCAGCGCGCAGACGGTGTCGGAGATGGTCAGTTCGGCGATGCCCGAGATGGCCACGATGTCACCGGCCTCGGCGCTGTCCTGCTCGATCCGCTCCAGGCCGAGGAAGCCCAGCACCTGCATCACCTTGCCCTGGCGCTTCTTGCCGTGGCGGTCGACCACGCTGACCGGCATGCCCTTCTTCAGGGTGCCGCGCTGGATGCGGCCGATGCCGATCACGCCGACGAAGCTGCTGTAGTCGAGCTGGCTGATGCGCATCTGGAACGCGCCTTCCGGGTCCACGTCCGGCTTGCTGACGTGCTGCATGATCGCTTCGTACAGCGGGGTCATGTCGCCTTCGCGCACGTTCTCGTCGAGGCTGGCGTAGCCGTTCAGGGCCGAGGCGTAGACGATCGGGAAATCCATCTGCTCCGGCGTGGCGCCCAGGCGATCAAACAGGTCCCAGACCTGTTCCACCACCCACTCGGGGCGCGAGCCGGGACGGTCGACCTTGTTGATCACCACGATCGGCTTGAAGCCCATCGCGAACGCCTTCTGCGTCACGAAGCGGGTCTGCGGCATCGGGCCGTCCATCGCGTCGACCAGGATCAGCACCGAGTCGACCATCGACAGCACGCGCTCCACCTCGCCGCCGAAGTCCGCATGTCCCGGCGTGTCGACGATGTTGATGCGGTTGCCCTGCCAGGTGATGGCGGTGTTCTTCGCCAGGATGGTGATGCCGCGCTCCTTCTCCTGGTCGTTCGAGTCCATCACGCGCTCGGCCAGCACGGTGCGCTCGTTGAGCGTGCCGGACTGTTTGAGCAGGCAATCGACGAGGGTGGTCTTGCCGTGATCGACGTGGGCGACGATGGCGATGTTGCGCAGATTTTCGATGGACATGGGATCGACTCGGGTGGCGCTTGGAGCCACCACGTGGGTTATCAGAGGGTTAACCCGTCGATTATACGGATTTATGCGGCAACTTGCCCGTTTTCGTTGAACAGGGCATTCAGGGGCGCGATGCCCGCCGCTGGGGCGGGTGGCCGTGGTCGGCCACCCGCCAGCACCTCACTCCAGCAGACTCACCTGGTCGGCGGCGGTCAGCCACAGCAGCTGATAGTGGCCGTAGGGATAGTCGAAGCTGTAATCCTCGCCGGGGATCGTCGAGGTATGCACGCCATAGACGAGGCAGCTGCCGTAGCAGTTGATCTCGTCGCCCCACGATTTCAGCGAGTACATATGCGTTCCGAACCGGTGCCCGGCCATGCCCTGCAGCAGCGGGCTGCCCACGGACAGGCCCTGCGCGCCGCAGGTGGCGGTGGCCACGTTCCATGGATACATGCCGCACGACCACAGCCCGTGCACCGCGCCGGCGATGCCGATGAACACGTCGACCTTGCCGGCCACGCCGAGCCTGTCGATCTCGCGCATCGCCAGGGTCACGCCCATCGAATGGCCGATCACGTCGATATGCCCGCTGCAGGAGCCGGCGATGGCGCTGCTGATCGCGTTCCTTACCGGGGTCTCCTCGCTGCCGCTGTGGTCGTTGCAGGCGGCGCAGTAGGCGTTGCCCCAGGCTGGCGCAACGATCTGCGCGTCGCTCCAGCCCTGCTGGCGCAGCCGGTCGTAGGTGTTCTGGAAATCGGCGGGGCTGCCGGTATTGCCGTGCACCAGCACCACGGTGTCATGGCAGGTGGCCCGCGCAGACAGCGCGGGCAGGAACAGCAGGACGGCCAGCAGGCCCAGTCCATACGTCTTGATCGACATCGCTCATGTCTCCCTTTGCTTCACGACAGTCCCGCTCGCGCGGAACGGAAGGAGCCGCCCGCATGCAGGCGGCCCCGGATCGGTCGGCGTCGGCAACCGGCAACACCGGTCGGGGGAGGCGACGTCGTTCGGGTGGTGGTCTAGACCACGCCGAGGAAGTAGTGCGCCGCGATCACCACCAGCACCGCCAGAGTCTTGATCAAGGTGATCGCGAAGATGTCCTTGTAGGCCTGCCGATGGGTCAGTCCGGTCACCGCCAGCAGGGTGATCACCGCGCCGTTGTGGGGCAGGGTGTCCATGCCGCCGGAGGCCATCGCGGCGATCCGGTGCAGCACTTCCATCGGGATGCCGGCGGCGTTCGCGTTGGCGATGAAGGTATCGGCCATCGCCCCCAGCGCGATGCTCATGCCGCCGGAGGCCGAGCCGGTGATGCCGGCCAGCGCGGTGACGGTGACCGCTTCATTGACCAGCGGATTCGGGATCGTGTGCAGAGCGTCGGCCACCAGCTTGAAGCCGGGCAGGGCGGCGATCACCGCACCGAAGCCGTATTCGGATGCCGTGTTCATCGAGGCCAGCAAGGCGCCGCCGACTGCCGCCTGGCTGCCTGCGGCCAGCCGCCCCGTCACCGCGCGCCAGGCGAACACCAGCACGCACACAATGCCGACCAGCAGGGCGCCCTCGACCGCCCAGATCGCGGCCACTTTCGACACTTCCTGCACCACCGGTTTCGCGTCGCCGACCACGCCGGGCAGGAACGACTGGGTTTCGCCATAGACGCGCGGGATCAGGTCGGTGAACAGCTTGTTGCACGCGCCGACCAGCACCAGCGGCAGCAGGGCGAGCAGCGGATGCGGCAACCGCGCGGCTTCGAAGGGTTCCGGCTCGTTGAGCAGGTTGTCGCCGTAGCCTTCGCCGGCCGCGGCGGCCTTGCGCCGACGCCAGTCCAGATAGCTCAGGCCCACGATCAGGATGAACACGCCGCCGATCGTTCCCAGCCACGGTGCGGCCCAGGTGTTGGTGCCGAAAAACGAGGTGGGAATGATGTTCTGGATCTGCGGCGTGCCCGGCAGAGAATCCATGGTGAAGGTGAACGCGCCCAGCGCGATGGTGCCGGGGATCAGCCGCTTGGGAATGTCCGACTGGCGAAAGAGTTCTGCGGCGAACGGGTACACCGCGAACACCACCACGAACAGCGACACGCCACCGTAGGTCAGCAGCGCGCAGACCAGCACGATCGAGAGCACCGCGCGGCTGCGCCCGACCAGGCCGATGGTCGCGGCCACGATCGATTTGGAAAAGCCGGACAGCTCGATCAGCTTGCCGAACACCGCGCCCAGCATGAACACCGGGAAATACAGCTTGAGGAAGCCGACCATCTTGTCCATGAACAGGCCGGTGAACATCGGCGCGACCAGCGACGGATCGGTCAGCAGCACCGCGCCCAGCGCAGCGATCGGCGCGAACAGGATCACGCTGTAGCCGCGGTACGCCGCGAACATCAGGAAGCACAGCGCGGCCAGCACGATCAGGAACGCCATCCGTGAATCTCCCCGTTTCAGCCCTAACGACAGGCGCCGAGTATCCCGAAGCACCGGCCATGCGGGCACTGTACGAAGGTACAAGTGTTGCTGCGGCAAGGCCCACCTAAGCTCCCCTCATCAGCATTCGCGCGAGCGATGCATTCACCAGCAAGGGGACGTCATGAAACGCACGCATCTGAGTTCGGCGATCGGTCTGGTTCTGGGCCTGGTCCTGGTGGCGCCACTGCAGGCGCAGCAGGCGAACGGGGATGCCGGCGCGAAGACCACGGCAGCGAAGCAGGCCGACGCCAAGCAGCTGCAGGAAGTGACGGTCAGCGCGCGGCGCCGCGACGAGTCGCTGGAGAAGGTGCCGGTGGCGATCACCGCGTTCAGCGGCGAGGACATGAAGGACCTGCAGGCGAACAGCATCGACGGCCTGCAGGGCGCGGTGCCGAACATGAACATCGTGCAGGGCCGCGGTTCGTCCTCGGCGGTGAACATCTTCATCCGCGGCATCGGACAGCCCGACGCGCTGCAGACCTTCGACCCGGGCGTGGGCATGTACGTCGACGACGTCTACTACTCGCGCATCCAGGGCGGTCTGATCAACCTGTTCGACGTCGAGCGCGTCGAGGTGCTGCGCGGTCCCCAGGGCACGCTGTACGGCAAGAACTCCACCGGTGGCGCGGTCAAGGTGGTGACGAAGAACCCGGGCGACACCACCGAAGGTTCGGTCGAGGCCGGCTTTGGCAACTACGGCCGGCGCGAAGGCAAGTTCTACCTCGGCGGCCCGCTGGGCGGCGCGTGGTCGGCGTCCATCGCCGGCGGCATCACGCAGACCGACGGCTACGTCACCGACCCCTCCACCGGCCACAAGTACAACGACGAGGACAGCAAGTCGGTGCGCGGCAAGCTGCGCTATCACCCGTCGGAGAACTTCGATGCGGTGTTGAGCCTCGACTACACCAAGCAGGACACCGGTCTCACCCTGGGCCAGCCGGTCTCCACGTTGAAACGCACCGACCTGGTGTTCGGTTCGGTGGCGTTGTACACCCCGACTCCGGACCAGAAGTACGACTTCAAGACGCGCACCTCGTTCAGCCCGGACAAGGGCCAGCAGCTTGAACACAAGGGCGCTGCGCTCAGCCTGGACTGGAAGCTGTCCGAGCAGTGGAACCTCAAGACCATCAGCGCATTCCGCAAGCTCGACAGCGACTCCTACATCGACATCGACGCCTCGCAATTCGAGCTGGGCGACGTGCTGGTCGACTTCCACCAGAAGCAGGCCAGCCAGGAATTGCAGCTGCAGTACGACAACGGCAGCAACCTGCAGGCGGTCTACGGCCTGTACTACCTGCGTGAAACGGTGCCGTCGCACCAGGAGGCTTACGCCGATGACCTGTTCGCGCTCGCCGGCACCCCGATCACCTTCCTGCGCACCATCGACGACGACCTCACCACCACGACGTACGCCGGCTTCGCCCACATGAACTGGCAGTTCGTGCCGAGCTGGACGCTGGCTGCCGGCGTGCGCTACAGCAGCGACCACAAGGACTACGACCGCACCACCAGCACGTTCTGGGGCCAGCCGTTCACCGCGATCAACGAGACCGTCGCCTTCACCGGCGACAAGCGCTGGAACGCGTGGACGCCCACGATCAGCCTGCAGAAGCAGTTCAATCCGCAGACCATGGGTTATGTTTCAGCCAGCCGCGGCTTCAAGTCCGGCGGCTTCAACGGCCGCGCCAACTCCACCGCGGAGACGCGCACCGCCGAATACAACCCCGAGTACGTGTGGACCTACGAACTGGGCCTGAAGTGGCGCTCGGCCGACAACAAGCTGCAGGCCAACCTGGCCGCCTTCCACAGTGACTACACCGACTTCCAGGCCCGCGTGTCCGAAGTGCAGAACCCCGGCTCGATCACCCCGACATTCGCCTTTCCGGTGATCAACGCGGCCAAGCTGAAGATGGACGGTGTGGAGTTCGAGGGCGCCGCCGTGTTCGACGACGGCACCCGGCTGTCGGCCCAGGTCGGCTATCTGGATGCCCGCTACGCCAAGTTCGTCGACCATCGCCTGGACCCCAGCGATCCGCTGTACAACCCCCGCCTGCATGACCACGTGCCGTTCTCGCCGAGCTGGACTTCGCGCGTCGCGGCCACCCATGTGTTCAACCTGGGCAGCGGCAGCGCCATCACGGTCGGTGCGGACTGGTCGTACCGCAGCGAGACCTGGCTCAGCGTGGACAACTACGACGCCCTGAGCCAGAAGGCGTACTCGGTCACCGGCCTGTTCGGCATCTATGACTCGGCCGATGGTCACTGGCAGTTCCGCACCGGCGTGCGCAACCTGGGCGACAAGGTCTACAAGACCGACGGACAGGAGTTCTCCAGCGTGGGCAACATCCGCACCGCTTACTACGGCATGCCGCGCAACTGGTACGCCAACGTGCGCTATAACTTCTGACGAGGCCGTCCGGCGGGGCGGGTGGTACCCGCCTCGCAGCCCACCTCGAATCGAGCCCATGGAGCGACCGATGACTACCCGCTGGACAACCCGCGTGCTGTGGCTGGCCTTGCTGGCCAGCGCCGGCAGTGCCTGCGCTAAGGGCCCCGACGCCAGTTTGCCGAAGTTGAAGATCGACCCGGCACGCACCGCGGTGGTCGGTCTTTCCTCCGGTGCCTACATGGCCACCCAGATGCAACTGGCCTATCCGGAGCTGTTCCCGAACGCGACGATGGTCGCCGGCGGACCTTACGGCTGCGCTGGCGGCAAGCTGGACGTGGCACTGGGCAGCTGCATGAAGGGCGTGCCCGCACCGGACGTCGCCGCGCTGGTGGCCAGCGCCGGCAAGCGTTCGGCCGCCGGCGAAATCGGCGCACTGAAGGATCTGGCGCATGCCCGCGTCTACCTGCTGCACGGCAGGGACGACGCCCTGGTGGCGCCGGCCGTGGCCGAAGCCGGCGCCCACTTCTACGAACAGTTGCGCGATGGCACGCCGGGCCTCGGGGGCATGCAGGTGCATGACGATGGCCAGCGCGCGTTCGCGCACAATCTGCCGGTGGCGGCCAGCGGGGACGATTGCGACAAGTCGGTGACGCCATATCTCGGCCACTGCGGCTTCGACGCGGCCGGCGAAATCTTCGCGCAGATGTTCGGCCAGCCGGCGCAGGTCGTGACCACGGCGAAGGGCCAGTTGCGCAGCTTCGACCAGGACGCGCTGCGTCCCGGCGGCGCCGATGCGTTCATGGCCGATACCGGCTATGTCTACCTGCCGCCCGCCTGTCTCGCCGGCAAGTCCTGCGGCGTGGTGGTGGCCTTCCACGGCTGCAAGCAGAACGCCGACGTGGTGGGCAAGGCTTTCGTCGAGGACGCCGGCTTCAACCGCTGGGCCGACGTCTACGACGTGGCGGTGCTATATCCTCAGACCCGCGCAAGTTTCGCGCCCTTGAATCCGCAAGCATGCTGGGACTGGTGGGGTTATTCCGGAGCCGACTACGACACACGCCACGGCGTGCAGTTGCGCTGGGTGGTGAACGCGGTACGGGCGTTGGGGTTGCCCGCCGGCCATTGATGGCCCCGCACGCCGATGGCCTCGACGTTGTCGTAGGAACGCACCGTGTGCGCGATGCTCTTGTGCATTCAGAGCGAAGATCAAGCAGAGCTGAAAGGCTTTCGTCTGCCTTTGGCAGCGGAGTTGCTTTCTCTTTGCGTGGCCACCCAGAGAAAAGTAACTCGCCCTCCGAAGGAGGACGAAAGCTCTTGGCTCTGAACCCACCAACAGCAAGAGCATCGCGCACGAGGCGTGCTCCTGCGGATGCGAGCGGACGAAACCTCTTCACATCGAAGACGGGGCATGCCGCGCCCGGAACATCGCGACGGAAGTCGCCCCCACGGATGTGCTTCGCATGCTGAGCGCCAGCGTCATCGCCATCGCCGCCTTGTGCTGGCTGGGCCTGCTGTTCGGCGTGGCGCTGCTGGGCGAACGCCGCCCGCACATTTTCGAGAAGCGCTGGGCGATCGTGTATGCGCTGTCGCTGGCGATCCACTGCACTTCGTGGACGTTCTACGGCACCGTGACCCAGGCCAGTCGCTCCGGCTGGTGGCTGCCGCCGACGTTCGTCGGCGCGATCCTGATGTATCTGTTCGCGCTGAAATTCCTGGGCCGGCTGGTGCAACTGGTGCGCGAGTACAACGCCGGTTCTCTGGCCGACCTGATCGCGGTGCGGCTGGAGCGGCATTCGGGACTGGCGGCGCTGGTCACGGCGGTGGTGGTGATCGGCATCGTGCCCTACATCGCGCTGCAGCTGAAGGCGGTGGCGATGAGCTACGGCATCCTCAGCCAGGGACAACTGGCCGAATCCGATCCTTGGCAGGACAGCGCGCTATACGTGGCGCTGCTGATGGCGCTGTTCGCGATGCTGTTCGGCACCCGCCGCGCGTCGACCATGGCGCACAACCGCGGGCTGGTGCTGGCGATGGCGTTCGAGTCGCTGTTCAAGCTCGGCGCGATGCTGGCGCTGGGCACGCTGCTGTTCGCCGCGTTGCCGCCCGGCTTGCCGGTGAACGTGCCGCAGGCGCCTGACAGTGGCGGGTTCCCCGCCCTGATCCTGCTCGGCGCGCTGGCGATGTTCACCATGCCGCACCAGTTCTACGCGGGCATCGTGGAATGCCGCGAAGATGGCCAGCTGCGCACCGCGCGCTGGCTGTTTCCGCTGTACCTGCTGCTGATCTCGCTGCCGATCCTGCCGCTGGCGCGGCTGGGCGATGCGTGGCTGGGTGCGAGCGGGGTGTCGTCGGACATGTACGTGCTGGCGCTGCCGTTGGCCCGTGGCGAACACGGGCTGGCTCTGATCGCCTTCCTCGGCGGCCTGAGCGCGGCGACCAGCATGGTGGTGATCGCCACGCTGACGCTGAGCCTGATGGTGGTCAATCATTTCATCGCGCCGCTGCGCGTGCGCTCCGGCTGGGGGCGCGACGAGCATGGCGACCTGCGCGGTGAGCTGCTGAACCATCGGCGCGTGGCGATCCTGCTGGTGATCCTGCTGGCCTGGGCGTATAGCCGCTTGCTGGCGCGCAACGAGGCGCTGGCCGACATCGGCGCGATTTCGTTCTCCGCGCTGGCCGGCCTGACCCCGGCGCTGCTGGCGGCGGTGTATCGGCCACAACTGGGGCCGCGCGCGGTGATGGCCGGGCTGGCCGCAGGCACCCTGGTGTGGATGTATGCCGTGTTGCCGACGCTGTTGCCGGCCGCGCCAGCGTGGCTGCACAGCGGTCCGTTCGGCCTGCACTGGCTGGCGCCGGATGGCCTGCTGGGGCTGGGCAACTGGAACCGGCTGGGGCGCGCGGTGGTGGTCAGTCTGCTGGTCAACATCGTGGTGATGCTGGCGCTGGCCGGCTCCCGATACGGCCGTTCCGCGCACGCCGTCAGCGTGGGCGACGTGGGTCTGGTCGAATTGCGGGCGCTCGCGGCGCGATTCCTGCCGCCGGAGCGGGTCGCGCTGCTGTTTGCCAGCGCGCCGGCGACCGGTTCCGCCGGCAGTGCGCGGGTGGCCCAGGTCGAGCACGAACTGGCGGCGGTGATCGGCGCGGCATCCGCGCGGCTGCTGCTGGAAGTGGTGCACCGGCAGGGCCGCGACGACCTGGACACGGTGGTCGCCATCGTGGGTGAGGCGGCGCAGGATTTGCGCTTCAACCAGCGCGTGCTGGAGGCGGCGCTGGAAAACATGAGCCAGGGCATCTGCGTGGTCGATGCCGAACTGCAACTGGTCGCGTGGAACACGCCTTATGCATGCCTGTTCGACTATCCGCCGGGAATGCTGCAGGTGGGGCGGCCGGTGGCCGAGCTGACCCGCCACAACATCGACGCCGGCATGCTGGGTCCGGGTGAGGTCGAGGCGCGCGTGCAGCGCCGGCTGGCGCACATGCGCACCGGCACGCGGCATTTGTCCGAGCGGCGTTTTCCCGACGGCACCATCGTCGAGATCCGCGGCAACCCGATGCCTGGCGGCGGCTTCGTGGCCACCTTCACCGACGTCACTGCCTTCCGCCAGGCCGAGGCGGCGCTGAAGCGGGTCAACGAGACACTCGAGCTGCGGGTGGAGGAACGCACCCGCGAGCTGGCCGCAGCCTCGGCCGAAGCGCAAGCGGCGAATGCCTCGAAGAGCCGTTTCCTGGCTGCGGTCACCCACGACCTGATGCAGCCCCTGCACGCCGCGCAGCTGTTCGCGCACTCTCTTGCCGAGCGTGGCGGCGACGCCGCCATCGCGCAGCATCTCAACGGTGCGCTCAGCGCCACCGAGGGCCTGCTCACCGGCCTGCTCGACGTGGCCCGGCTGGAGGGCGGTCGCCTGCATCCGCAGCCGCGCGCGTTTGCGCTGGCCGAGGTGCTCGATCCGCTGGCTGCCGAGTTCAGCGCCATCGCGCTCGACCGCGGCGTGCGGCTGGACGTGGTTGGCACGCGCGCGTGGGTGCATTCCGATCCGCAGCTGCTGCGCCGGGTGTTGCAGAACTTCCTGTCGAATGCCTTGCGCTATGCCGAGCACGGTCGCGTGCTGCTCGGCGTGCGTCGAGCCGGTGACCACCTGCGCGTGGAAGTGTGGGACACCGGCCCGGGCATCGCCGTGGCGGAGCAGGAACTGATCTTCCAGGAGTTCCGCCGTGGCAGCGCCGCGGGCGGGCAGGGGCTCGGACTGGGCCTCTCCATCGCGCAACGCATGGCCGAGCTGCTCGGCCATCCGCTGGGGCTGCGTTCCTGGCCGGGTCACGGCAGCGTCTTCCACCTCGCCGTGCCACTGGCGCGGGCAGCTGCACGCCTGCCGATGGCCGCTGGCGTGGCGCAGTCGTTGCCGACGGGGCGCGCGCTGCTGCTGGACAACGAACCGGCCGCGCTCGCCGCGCTGGGCAGCCTGCTGAGCAGTTGGGGCTGGCAGGTTCATCCGGCCCGCAACGCGGAACAGGCACTGGCCGCGCCGTGGCGACCGGACCTGCACATCCTCGATTTCCATCTGGATGGCGGGCAGACCGGCCTGGATGTATGGCAGCGCCTGTGCGAGCGTCATGCCGACGTGCCGACGGTGATGCTCACCGCGGATCGCGACGGCGAACTGCGGCAACGACTGCTCGATGCGGGGATCGGCGTGCTGTACAAGCCGTTGAAGCCGCTGGCGCTGCGGCAGGTGTTGCAGCGGGTGGCGACCGGAGCGGGCCGCGGGTAACAGGCGGTGACCGCGCTTCCACTGGCGCTGGTCGAGCGGCGCGATCGGGAAGGTTGGCGCAGGCGGTGGAGCTGCCTACACCGAGCGCGCCGGTTCGCCCAGTTCCAGCGACTTAAGCAGCATCCCCGCCTGGGTCCGGTTGCGCACCTTCAGCTTCTCGAAAATCGCCGTCACGTGCGCCTTCACCGTGCGCTCCTGGATCGCCAGCCGGTCGGCGATCTGCTTGTTGAGCAGGCCTTCGGCCAGCAGCGCCAGCACGCGCGACTGCTGTTCGGTGAGACGGGCCAGGCGGCTGGCGAGGTCGATGTCGGCGGGATCGGCAGGCAGGGCGGCGACGGCGTTGGCGAGGACGGGCGGCAGCCAGCCGCCGCAGTCGAGCACGCTGCGGATCGCCTCGCCGATTTCGGCAGGGCTGGCGCTCTTGGGGATGAAGCCGGCGGCGCCGTGATCGAGCACTCGGCGCACGATGCGTGGTTCGTCATGGGCGGAAACCACCAGCACGGCCACGCCCGGGTGCTGGCCGCGCAAGGCGGCAAGGCCGGACAGCCCCTGGCTGCCGGGCATGTGCAGGTCGAGCAGGACCAGGTCGGTATCGGGCGCGGCAGACAGCAACTGCAGCGCCTCGGCAAGGTCCCCGGCTTCCCTGATCTCGCAGCCAGGCAGGCTGTCGTTCGCGGCCAGCCGCAGCGCGGCACGGAACAGGGGATGGTCGTCGGCAATCAGCAGGCTGGTCATGACGCTGAAGTTAGCTGTCCGCCGCGGCCGCGTCGAGTTTGCCGCGGCGGCGGCGATGGACTTTCGTACGATGGCGAGGCGCCTCGTGCTTGCTATGGTGCGGGAATGAAAAATTCCGCCCGTCGCCCGTCCTGGCTGTTCTGCTTCATGGCCATATCCGTCATGCTGTCCGCTTGTGCCAGCCATGCCAACAGGAAGGGAGCTGCCATGCCAGAGGTCGACTACGGGGAAGTGCGGGTGACCGAGCATCGCGGTCACGATGATCTGCTCAGTGCAGGGCTGGGCCTTGCCGGCCTCGCCGGCGCGCCGCTGCCCTTCACCGATCCACTCGACCCCGGCGCGGAAGAACTGCGGCGCCGCGCGATCCAGGCCAGCTGGAAGGGCATCGCCGACCTGGGTCCGCTGGGTGGCTACGGCACGGTGTACGGCGCGGTGCCGGACGTGCCCGGGCGCGAGTATTCGGCGTTTGCCCGGATTCCCGGCGCACGCGCCCCGCATCGCGTATTGCTGCAGTTGCCGGACAACTTCGACAGGCAGAAGCGCTGTCTGGTAGTGACGGCTTCTTCGGGATCGCGCGGTGTGTACGGCGCCATTTCGCTGGCAGGCGCCTGGGGCCTGCCGCACGGTTGCGCGGTGGCGTATACCGACAAGGGCACCGGCACGGGCTACTTCGATTTCGCCGACAACAGCGGCGTGGCGCTGGACGGGCGTCGGGCGAGGAAGGGCGAGGCGGCGCTGGAATTCCAGCCGATGCCGGGGCCGCCGGTCTCCGGCATCGCGATCAAGCACATGCATTCGGGCGACAACCCGGAGGCAGCCTGGGGCAGGCACGTGATCCAGGCCGCGCAGTTCGGCCTGGCCATGCTCGATCGGGCGTATCCGGAAGAGGCCCCGTTCACGCCGCAGAACACGAAGATCATCGCCACCGGCATCTCCAACGGCGGCGGCGCGGTGTTGCAGGCGGCCGGGCTGGATCACGACGGATTCTTCGCCGGCGTGGTCGCGCTGGAACCGAATGTGCACGTGAAGGATCGCGGCCGCGCCTTGTATGACTACGCCACCGAGGCAGCGATCTGGTTGCCCTGCGCCCTGAGCGCGGAACAGTTTGCCGGCGTGCCGATGGCGCGCGGGCCACGCGGCGCGGCGTTGCCGGCATGGCCGATCCGCTGCGCCAGCCTGCGCGCGCAGGGCAAGCTCAGTGGCAACACGCTGGCCCAGCAGTCGGAGCAGGCGCGCGATTATCTGCGCGCGCGGGGCTGGACCGACGAGGCAATGAGCACGGCCGCGACCACCACGGCGTTCGACCTGTGGCGGGTGGTCGCGGCGGGCTACGCCTCGTCCTACCTGCGGCGCGGCGCGGGCGACATGCCTTGCGGATTTCATTACGCGGCGATCGGCGCCGGTGGCGCGCCGGGCGTGGCGGACGCCACGACGCGGGCGGCGTGGTGGGCCGATGGTTCGGGCATTCCCCCGGGCAATGGCATCGGGCTCTACGGCGGCGTCAATGTATCGACCGATCCGACCCTGATCGGCAGCGAATGCCTGCGCGCGTTGTGGACCGGCGAAGACCACGAGGCGCAGGCGCTGCATGCCGCGGTGGCCGAAACCGCCGCCCGCCTGCCGCGGGCGGATCTCCCGCTGTGGGTGCTGCACGGCGCCAGCGATGGCTTGCTGCCCACGGCCTTCAGTTCCGAGCCGTACGTCGAATGGCTGCGCGACGAAGGGCGCCGGCCGATCTACTGGAAGGTGCCGCATGCGCAGCACTTCGATGCGTTCCTGGCGCTGCCAGGTTTCGGCGAGCGCCACCTGCCGCTGTTGCCCTACGGTTACGCAGCGCTGGAGCGGTTGTGGGGACACCTGTACGAGGGCGAAGCATGGCCGGTCGACGTGCCGACGCCCGCGGCCCGGCCGCGTGGCGCCGCTGCGCTCGATCGCGGCATGCTGGGCCTGCCTTGAGCATCGGCGATCGGAGGTGGCTGATCGACCGGCCGGGCTGGGTTATCCTTCACGACCCCGACATCCGTGCCGTGGCACGGTGCAGCTCTTGAACCCAAGGATTTGCCATGACCATCAATGTCACCTTCACCACCAACCGCGGCCCGATCCATCTGCGCCTGCATGAAGACAAGGCCCCGGTCACGGTGGCCAACTTCGTCAACCTGGCAAAGCGTGGCTACTACGACGGCCTGTCGTTCCATCGCGTGATCGCCGATTTCATGATCCAGGGCGGTTGCCCGGAAGGCAGCGGTCGCGGCGGTCCGGGCTACAAGTTCGAGGACGAGTTCAACGCCTCGCTGAAGCACGACAAGCCGGGTGTGCTGTCGATGGCCAACGCCGGTCCGCGCACCAACGGCAGCCAGTTCTTCATCACCCATGGCCCGACCCCGTGGCTGGACGGCAAGCACAGCGTGTTCGGCGAAGTGGTCGATGCCGCCGACATGGACGTGGTCAACGCGATCAACCAGGGCGACACGATCGAGAAGGTCACCGTGGACGGCGACGTCGATGCCCTGCTGGCGGCGCAGTCGGATCGAGTCAAGGAATGGAACGCGGTGCTCGACCAGCGCGGCTGATTCCATTCTCGGGATTCGCAGGAAATCGCCGGCGTCAGCCGGCGATTTTTTTGGGTCGAAGGCCATGGTCGCGCCGGTTTCATCAGCCTATGATCGACTGGCTTCACGCTTGTTCATTCATCAGGGAGAACGACCATGTCATTCCTCGACGATTTGCTTGGCGGCCAGGGACAGCAGCAGGCCGGCGGTGCCGGCTCGATGATCTCGGTGGCGGGTGATCTGCTGCAGCGCGCCGGCGGCGTGCAGGGCCTGATCAGCATGCTGCAGCAGCACGGGCTTGGCGGTGCGGTGCAGTCATGGGTGGGCACCGGCGCGAACCAGCCGGTCTCGGGGGAGCAGCTCGGTCAGGCGCTGCAGAACGGTGGCATGGGTTCGCTGGTGCAGGAGGCTGCCGGCAGGCTCGGTGTCGATCCGGGCGTGGTGCTCAGCGGGCTGTCGCACGTGCTGCCGCACGCGGTCGATCACATGACGCCGGATGGCCAGGTGCCGGATGCAGGGCAGGGCGGCGGCTTCGATCCCAGCATGCTTGAAGGTCTGGCCGGCAAGCTGCTGGGCGGGCTGGCGCAGGCCTGATGAGCAGGCTTGATGAAGCCCGGCACGATCAGGTGAGCCTGGGCGGAAACATCCCGGCAGAGCAGCGCTCCGCCGGGATCGCTGCTCAGGCGGACTTGCGCCTGAGCAGGTGGTAGACCAGCAGCAACACGATCGCACCGATCACCGAAGCGATGAATCCGGCCGACTGCCCTTCCTGATACCAGCCAAACACGTTCTGGCCGACCCAGGTGGCCAGCAGCGAGCCGGCGATGCCGATGATGGCGGTGATGATGAAGCCGCCCGGGTCCTTGCCCGGCATCAGCAGCTTGGCCACGATGCCGACGATCAATCCGATCACGAATACCCAAAGCCAGTGCATGTGGATCTCCTCCGTGTTGAGTGAGCCGCCCGTCGTGCGGGCGTGGCCATCATGCCCGGTTCGCGTGGACGCGGGGTGCACGACCAGCGCCGGGTCCGGATGGCGTGATAAAATCACCGCCTTTGCTTCCTCCCCTCAGCGTGAGATACCCATGCCCCAGCTCGCCCAGCGTGTCGGCCGCGCCAAACCCAGCGCGATCATGGTGATTGCCGAGAAGGCGAAACAGCTCAAGGCTGCCGGCCGCGACATCATCAGCTTCTCCATCGGCGTACCGAATTTCCTGCCGGGCGAGCACGTGTACGCCGCGGCGCGCGAGTCGCTGTCGCATGACTCCGGCCAGTACGGCAGCAACCGCGGCGCCGACGCGCTGCTGGACGCGTTCCTCAAGCACATCGAGGCACTGGGTTTTTCCGGCTACGGGCGCATCAACCTGTCCATCGGCATCGGCGCCAAGCAGGTGTTGTACAACCTGGCCGAGGCGCTGCTGGATGAGGGCGACGAGATCTGCTTTGCCGCGCCGTATTGGACCACCTACCGCGACATCGCCGACATCGTGGGCGCGAAGATCAACGTGATGCATTGCGGGCCGGAGCAGAACTACAAGCTCACCCCGGCCCAACTCGATGCCGCGCTGGCGCGCAAGCCGAAGGTGTTCCTGTTCAACAACCCCTCCAACCCGACCGGCATGGTCTACACGGGCGAGGAGATCGCGGCGTTGGCCGAAGTGCTGGTGAGGCACCCGGACACCTGGGTGATCACCGACGACATCTACAACTCGATGGTGTTCGACGGCCTTGGTTACCACAACTTCGTGTTCGCCAGGCCCGAGCTGAAGGAGCGGGTGATCTTCGTCGATTCGGTTTCCAAGACCTATGGCATGCCGGGTTGGCGCGTAGGCCTGATCGCGGCGCCGGAAGCGGTAGCGAAGGCCGTCACCACGCTGAACTCCAACCACATCACCAGCCTGCCGGAGGTGATCACCGCCGCGGCCGTGGCGGCGCTGAGCGGACCGCAGGACATCCCGCAGGCCAAGTGCGAGGAATTCGCCGGCCGTCGCGATGCCGTGTTTGCCGCGCTCAGCGCGATTCCCGGCGTGGTCTGCCCGCGGCCGCAGGGTGCGTTCTACGCCTTCCCAGACGTTTCGGTGGCCTTCGGCAGGAGCCACCGCGGCGTGGCGATCGGCAACGACGTGGAATTCTGCGCCGCGCTGCTGGAGGCCAAGGGCGTCGCCTGCGTCCCCGGTTCCGCCTTCGGCGAACCGCGTGCGATGCGCATCTCGTACACCTGTCCGGCCGCGCAGTTGCAGCCGGGTCTGCAACGCATTGCCGAATTTTTCGCCGAACTGAATTGAACCCGTGAATCGGTCATGGGGAGTCGGGCATCGGCCCGCTCCGCTCTTCCGATTTTCCTTTGCCGATTCCCCCTTCCCGGAGAACAAATGATGAAAGCCCCCGTTCGCGTTGCCGTTACCGGCGCTGCCGGCCAGATCGGTTATGCCTTGCTGTTCCGTATCGCCGCCGGCGACATGCTGGGCCTGGATCAGCCGGTGATCCTGCACCTGCTGGAAATCACCCCGGCCTTGCCGTCGCTGCAGGGCGTGGTGATGGAATTGAACGATTGCGCCTTCCCGACCCTGGCCGGCGTGGTTGCCACCGACGATGCCAACGTCGCGTTCAAGGACGTGGATTACGCGCTGCTGGTCGGCGCCCGTCCGCGTGGCCCGGGCATGGAGCGCAAGGACCTGCTGGAAGCGAACGGTGCGATCTTCGGCCCGCAGGGCAAGGCGATCAACGACCACGCCAAGCGCGACGTCAAGGTGCTGGTGGTCGGCAACCCGGCCAACACCAATGCGCTGATCGCCCAGCAGAACGCGCCGGACCTGGACCCGAAGTGCTTCACCGCGATGGTCCGCCTCGACCACAACCGCGCCAAGGCGCAGCTGGCCGAGAAGACCGGCAAGCACAACACCGACGTCAAGAAGATGACGATCTGGGGCAACCACAGCTCCACCCAGTATCCGGACCTCTCGCAGACCACCGTCGACGGCAAGCCGGCGCTGAGCCTGGTCGACCAGGCCTGGTACGAGAGCGACTTCATCCCCACCGTGCAGCAGCGCGGCGCGGCGATCATCAAGGCGCGCGGCGCCTCGTCCGCGGCCTCCGCCGCGTCGGCCGCGATCGACCACATGCGTTCGTGGGCACTGGGCACGGCCGAGGGCGACTGGGTTTCGATGGGCATTCCGTCCGACGGTTCCTACGGCATCGCCCCGGGCGTGATCTACGGCTACCCGGTGACGGTGAGGGACGGCAAGTACACGATCGTGCAGGATCTGCCGGTCAGTGATTTCTCGCGCGCCCGCATGGATGCCACCGACAAGGAACTGCGCGAGGAGCGCGCCGGCGTCGAGCATCTGTTCGCGAAGTAACAGGCCGGCTCCCGCAGGGAGCCCTGAAAGGGTGGCCGATCGGCCACCCTTTTTTGTGCGCGCCGGTCAGTGCGGAGTGTGCGCCAGGCCCTCAACTGCCTGCCGCACGTAATCCAGCAGCGTGTCGTCCACCGCGCTGCCGCTGCGCAGGTCCGGCTCCCTGGCATAGGCCTGGCGGATGCGCGCATGTGTCGCCGGATCATCGCCGGCGTAGGCACGGAACAATTCCATCCAGCGGCTTGCCAACCGTTGCGCATGCGGATCGTCGGCGGGCACGTGGTCGGCGATCGCCTGGCGCAGCTCGGCGATCAGTGGCGGCCAGGCATACATCTGCCTGCCGTAATGCTCGCGCATGCGCTGCATGTCGTGCGGCGTGAGGTAGCGCTCGAAGATCGCCAGTCGCCCCGCGACCAGCGACTGCTCCACGAACTGCTCCAGCTCGCGGGTGATGCCGCTGCGTTCGCGCAGGCCGGGTTCGTTTTCATTCATCGCATGCAGGCGCATCAGGAAGGCGGGGTTGCCGCCGGTGCCGCGGCCGACCATCGTCATCCACTGTTGCGCCAGGATCTGCGCGTCGGGATCGTCCGGCGTGGCGCCGCGATCCATCGCCGATTGCACGGCGCTGACCAGGGCGCTCCAGTCAGTCAGCACGTCCGGGTTGGTGTGCAGCGGCAGGGTCTTCAGTTCCTCGGGTGAAAAATACTTCTCGTACATCGTCATCAGCTCCAGCGTGTCCAGCCAGTCGGCCAGGTCGGGGGACTGTCCGTTCGCCAGCTGCCCGCGCAGATGCACCAGGCGCTCGCGCAGGCGGGTGCCTTCGGCGAGTTCGAGGTCGATCTGCGTGATCTGCCGGTCGACCACCTCGGCCAGTGGCTGCAGCGGCCCGGACAGGGCTTTGCCGATGTCGGCCAGCGACAGGCCCAGCTGACGCAGGGCCTGGATACGGTGCAGGCGTTCGATGTTCGCCCCATCGTAGTGTCGGTAGCCGGCAGCGGAGCGCACCGAGGGTGTCAGCAATCCGATGGTGTCGTAATGATGCAGCGTGCGGACGGTCAGTCCGCAGCGCCTGGCGAGTTCGCCCACGGTCAACAACATGGTCAGCCTTCTCCTCCGGTGTGCGCCGTGCACACTGGGGCCTCACGTTACGTGAGGGTCAAGCGTGGCGAAAGGTCATGCTTGGCTACGACCATTGTCGCGATGATGCGGCCGCCGGCCTGGTCTAGGCTGGTGGCAACGAAACCCTGGAGTCCGCCCATGCGCTACGAGGAGTTCTACCGGCAATCCGTCGAGGAGCCGGAGCGATTCTGGGCCGAGCAGGCGCGGCTGATTCACTGGGAGACGCCGCCGCGGCAGATCCTCGATCAGTCGAATCCGCCGTTCCGGCGCTGGTTCGTAGGCGGCACGACCAACCTTTGCTACAACGCGGTCGACCGCCACCTGGCCGAGCGCGCGGAGCAACTGGCGCTGGTGGCGATTTCCAGCGAGACCCATGCCACCCGCGAGTTCACCTATCGCCAGCTGCATCGCGAGGTGAACACGTTCGCCGCGGTGCTGCAGTCGCTGGACGTGGGCAAGGGCGACCGGGTGGTGATCTACCTGCCGAACATGGCCGAGGCGGTGTTCGCAATGCTGGCCTGCGCGCGGATCGGCGCGATCCACTCGGTGGTGTTCGGCGGCTTTGCGGCGCACAACCTGGCGCTGCGCATCGACGACGCCCAGCCGAAGCTGCTGATTGCCGCCGATGCCGGCATGCGCGCGGGCAAGGTGATCCCGTACAAGCCGCTGGTCGATGCGGCGCTGAACGAGGCGTCGGCACCGCCGCCGCGTGTGCTGATCATCGATCGCGGGCTGGATCGGCAGATGACCCGGGTGGCCGGGCGCGACCTGGACTACGCCAGCCTGCGCGCGCAGCACGCGGATGCCGAGGTGCCGGTGGCCTGGCTGGAATCGAATGAGCCGAGCTACCTGTTGTACACCTCGGGCACTACCGGCAAGCCCAAGGGCGTGCAGCGTGACGTGGGCGGCTATGCCGTGGCGATGGCCTTGTCGATCCGCCGCGTGTTCGACATCGCACCGGGACAGGTGATGTTCTCCACCTCCGACGTGGGCTGGGCGGTGGGGCATTCCTACAACGTCTACGGGCCGTTGATCGGCGGCGCCACCAGCTTGTTGTACGAGGGCCTGCCGACGCGGCCCGATGCGGGCATCTGGTGGCAGCTGTGCGAGCGTTACAAGGTGCGCACCATGTTCTCCTCGCCCACCGCGATCCGCGTGCTGAAGAAGCAGGATGAAAGCTGGCTGAAGAAATACGACCTGTCGACGCTGAAGTGGCTGTTCCTCGCCGGCGAACCGCTGGACGAGCCGACCGCCCGATGGATCACCGGCGCGCTGGGCGTGCCGGTGATCGACAACTACTGGCAGACCGAAACCGGCTGGCCGGCGATCACGCTGATGCCGGGGCTGGACCTGAAGACGGTGAAGTTCGGCTCGCCCGGCCTGCCGGCGCCGGGCTACCGGATGAAGGTGATCGACGAGAACACCGGCGTGGAAGTGCCCGACGGCAGCAAGGGCGTGCTGGTGCTGCAGCCGCCGTTGCCGCCAGGCTGCCTCAGTACCATCTGGCGTGACGACGATCGTTACGTGTACAGCTATTTCAGCCACTTCAGGGAGCTGCTGTACAGCTCGCTGGACTGGGCGGTGCGCGATGGGGACGGCTATACCTTCGTGCTTGGGCGCACCGACGACGTGATCAACGTGGCCGGCCATCGCCTGGGCACGCGCGAGATCGAGGAGTCGGTGGCCAGCCATCCGGCGGTGGCCGAGGCGGCCGTGGTCGGCGTGAAGGACGAGCTGAAAGGGCAGGTGCCGATCGTGTTCGCCACCTTGAAGCGCGATGCCGGTGACGGAGCCGCCGACGTGGCCAAAGCCATGCAGCAGCGCGTGGTCGACCAGCTTGGTGGCGTGGCAAGGCCCTCACGCATCTATGTGGTGAATGCCTTGCCGAAGACCCGCTCCGGCAAGCTGTTGCGTCGCTCGTTGCAGGCGTTGGCGGAGCATCGCGATCCGGGCGATCTGTCCACGCTGGATGATCCCGGGGCGCTGGAAGGCATTCGCCAGGCGCTGGACCACGGGCCCGATCAGGGCAGCTGACGCCGGACGGGCACCGCCGCCCGGCGGAGCGGTGAACGGGACCGCAGGCCCCGTGCATTTCGATCAGGCGGCGACGGCTTCCTTCCGGTCTTCCGTGACCACCAGCGGGCTGCGGATCAGGTGATCGAACGCGCTCAGCGCTGCCGTGGAGCCGGCACCCATCGCGATCACGATCTGCTTGTACGGCACCGTGGTGGCGTCGCCGGCGGCGAACACGCCGGGCAGGGAGGTCTGGCCGCGTTCGTCGATCATGATCTCGCCGCGCGGCGACAGTTCCAGCGTGCCCTTCAGCCATTCGGTGTTCGGCAGCAGACCGATCTGCACGAAGATGCCTTCCAGCTCCAGCGTGTGCATCTGCTCGCTGGTGCGGTCGCGATAGACCAGTGCGCTGACCCGCTGGCCATCGCCCAGCACTTCGGTGCTCAGCGCGCTGACGATGATGTCGACGTTGGGCAGGCTGCGCAGCTTGCGCTGCAGGACTTCGTCGGCGCGCAGCTTGCCGTCGAATTCGATCAGGGTGACGTGGGACACGATGCCGGCCAGGTCGATCGCCGCCTCGACGCCGGAGTTGCCACCGCCGATCACCGCCACGCGCTTGCCCTTGAACAGCGGGCCGTCGCAGTGCGGACAGTAGGCCACGCCCTTGTTGCGGTATTCGTCTTCGCCGGGCACGCCCATCTGCCGCCAGCGGGCGCCGGTGGAGAGGATCACCGTCTTCGACTTCAGCGTGGCGCCGTTGGCCAGCTCGATCTGCACCAGACCACCGGTGGCGTCGCTGGCCGGCACCAGCTTCTCGGCGCGCTGCAGGTTCATCACATCGATGTCGTATTCGTGCACGTGCTGTTCGAGCGCGGCGGCCAGCTTCGGGCCTTCGGTATAGGTCACCGAGATGAAGTTCTCGATGCCCATGGTGTCCAGCACCTGGCCGCCGAAACGCTCGGCCGCCACGCCGGTGCGGATGCCCTTGCGCGCCGCATAGATCGCCGCTGCCGCGCCGGCGGGGCCGCCGCCGACCACGAGCACGTCGAACGCGGCCCTGGCCTTGATCTTTTCCGCCTCGCGGGCGCTGGCACTGGTGTCGAGCTTGGCCACGATCTGCTCCAGGCTCATGCGGCCCTGGTCGAACACTTCGCCGTTGAGGAACACGGTGGGCACCGACATGACCTGGCGCTTTTCCACCTCGTCCTGGTACAGCGCGCCGTCGATCGCCACGTGCCGGATGCGCGGGTTGAGCACGCTCATCAGGTTCAACGCCTGCACCACGTCGGGGCAGTTCTGGCAGGACAGCGAGAAATACGTCTCGAACTTGAAGTCGCCATCGAGATTGCGAATCTGCTCGATCGTATCGGCGGCCGCCTTGGATGGGTGACCGCCCACTTGCAGCAGGGCCAGCACCAGGGAGGTGAATTCATGACCCATCGGCAGGCCGGCGAAACGCACGCCGATGTCGGTGCCGACGCGATTGATCGCGAAAGACGGCTTGCGCGCGTCGCTGTCGTCACGGCGCAGGCTGATCTTGTCGGACAGCGCGGCAATCTGCTGCAGCAGCTCGTCCAGTTCCTGCGACTTGGCACTGTCGTCCAGCGAAGCGACCAGCTCGATCGGCTGCACCAGCTTTTCCAGGTAGGCCTGCAACTGGGTCTTGAGGGTTTCGTCGAGCATGGCTACCACTCCAGTGATGGATGCGTGGGAATCGTGGGGAGAGAAGAGGCTTGTGACAGCAGCCTGCGCCGGAGGGGAGGCGGCAGGGCGGGGAGCGGTGCCGGGCGCAAGCCGCTGACACAAGCATCCGGGCGGGTTGGAACCGGGCGCCGCGGCGCCCGGTTCCGATGCAGCGGTGAATCAGATCTTGCCGACCAGGTCCAGCGACGGCGCCAGGGTCTTCTCGCCTTCCTTCCACTTGGCCGGGCAGACCTCGTTCGGGTGGGCGGCGACGTACTGGGCAGCCTTGACCTTGCGCAGCAGTTCGGACGCATCACGGCCGATGCCACCGGCATTGATCTCGACGATCTGGATCTTGCCCGCCGGATCGATCACGAACGTGCCGCGGTCGGCCAGGCCGGCTTCCTCGATCATCACTTCGAAGTTGCGGCTGATCGTGCCGGTCGGATCGCCGACCATGGTGTAGTTGATCTTCTTCACCGCATCCGAGGTGTCGTGCCAGGCCTTGTGCGCGAAATGGGTATCGGTCGAGACCGAGTAGATCTCCACGCCCAGCTTCTGGAACTCGGCGTAGTTGTCAGCCAAGTCCTCGAGCTCGGTCGGGCAGACGAAGGTGAAGTCGGCCGGGTAGAAGAACACCACCGACCACTTGCCCTTCAGATCCGCTTCGCTGACTTCGATGAACTTGCCGGCCTTGAGGGCCTGGGCCTTGAACGGTTTCACTTCGGTATTGATCAGGGACATCTTGGTTTTCCCGTGGTGGTTGAACAGTGGGGACGATGCTACGAGGGTGGACACGATAAATCTAATTGATTATCGGCATCGCAACGATTGGCCTGGGCTATCAGGTGTCCTGTCCCGATCTGTGGCCGAACCGGCCTGCTTCAAGCCCGCATTTCGGCCGTGCCTGCAGCTTCATGGCGCGGCCAGTCGCCCGCGCAGCTGCTGATCCACCACGGTGGCGGTGACGATGTCGCTGCCCACGTTCACCGTAGTGCGCATCATGTCCAGGATGCGATCCACGCCTATGATGATGCCGATACCTTCGGGCGGAATGCCGAAGGTAGCCAGCAGACCGGCGATCATCGGCAGCGAGCCCCCGGGAATCCCGGCCACTGCCACCGCGCTCAGCACCGACAGCAGCATCAGGATGGCCTGGTGGCTCAGGCTGAGCTCCACGCCGAACGCCTGCGCCACGAACAGCACCACGCAGCCCTCGAACAGGGCGGTGCCGCTCATGTTCATGGTCGCGCCCAATGGCAGCACGAAGCCTGCGGTGCTCGGGTTGAGCTTCAATTCGTCACGGGCCAGCGCCAGCGAGGCGGGCAGGCAGGCGTTGCTGGAACTGGTGGAAAACGCGGTGATCAGCAGGGCGCGGATCTGCCGGAAGTACGCCAGCGGCGAACGCCTGGCCAGGAAACGCAACCACAGCGACATCGTGCCGAACAGGTGCAGCGCCAGCGCCACGCTGCAGCCGACCACGAACACCGACAGCGCCAGCAGCACGTCCACGCCGACCTTGACGATCACGCTGTAGATCATCGCCGGCACCGCATACGGCGCCAGTTGCAGGGCGAAGCCCACGATCTTCGTCATCAGGTCGGTGATGGTGTCCAGCGCCACCTGCACCCGTTTGCGCTCCCTCTCGCGCAACTGGGTGGCGGCGGCGCCGACCAGGATCGCGAACAGGATCAGCGGCAGCACGTCGCCCAGCGCATTGCGGCTGGGGCCGGCCACCGCGCCGACCAGGTTGCGCGGCATGAACATCTCCACCAGTGTGGCAAAACTCATGCTGGGCTGGGCGGCCCTGGTGTCGATCGTCTTCTGCGCGCTGCTGCCGTATTCCTGCATCAGCTGGGTACGCGCCTGCTCGTCCAGGTGATGGCCGGGCTGCACGGTGTTCATCATCACCAGGCCGATCGCCACGGCGATCAGCATGTTGGCGGAGAACAGCGCAAAAGTACGTCCGGCCAGCGGCCCCAGCCGGTCCAGTCGGCCCAGCTGGGCCACGCCGGAGGCCAGCGAGCTGAACACCAGCGGGATCACCACGAAGAACAGCATGCGCAGGAAGATCTGCCCGAACGGGTCGAACACTGCCGAGGATATCTTCTGCATGAAGGTCAGCGTGGGTGGATGCAACTGGCCGATGCCCAGGGTGGCCACGGCAGCGACCACGCCGATCACCAGGCCCCACAGGATGCGCTTCGCGAGAGGAGTCGATGTGCTCATGGCTCGAATGTACGGGGCGGCGACGGATTCGTCACGCAAGAAATTGCGGTTTGCCGCCAGCCCGGCGCCAGACGGTGTTCGAGGCGATGGCAGGGGTGTCGGAAGGTCCAATCCCGGCGGGATGCCCCGGTGGGCTAAAATGCCCGTTTTGACGGAGGCGACATGACTCAGCCCGCATCCCCCGGTACACGTTTCCGTACGGCCGTTGCCGCCGAACAGCCACTTCAGGTAATGGGTGCGATCACCGCTTACGCCGGCCTGATGGCCAGGCGCGTGGGCTACAAGGCGCTGTACCTGTCCGGCGGCGGCGTGGCCGCCAATTCGCTGGGCATGCCCGACCTGGGCATCAGCACCATGGAAGACGTGCTCACCGACGCGCGCCGCATCGTCGACGCCACCGGCCTGCCGCTGCTGGTCGACATCGATACCGGCTGGGGCGGGGCGTTCAACATCGCCCGCACGGTCCGCTCGTTCGAGCGCGTGGGCGTGGCCGCCGTGCACATGGAGGACCAGGTCGGCCAGAAGCGGTGTGGCCATCGTCCCGGCAAGGAAGTGGTGCCGAAGGACGAGATGGTCGACCGGGTGAAGGCGGCGGTGGATGCGCGCACCGATCCGGGCTTCGTGATCATGGCGCGCACCGACGCGGCGGCCGCGGAAGGCATCGACGCGGCGATCGAGCGCGCGGTGGCCTACGTCGAGGCGGGTGCCGACATGATCTTTCCCGAGGCGATGAAGACGCTGGCGGATTACCGCAAGTTCAAGGCCGCGGTGAAGGTGCCGATCCTGGCCAACCTCACCGAATTCGGCTCCACCCCGTTCTTCACCACCGACGAACTGCGCGAGGCCGGCGTGGACATCGCCCTGTACTGCTGTGGTGCCTATCGCGCGATGAACAAGGCGGCGCTCAACTTCTACGAAACCGTGCGCCGCGAAGGCACCCAGAAGAACATCATCGATACCTTGCAGACGCGCGAGGAGCTGTACGACTTCCTCGGTTACCACGCCTATGAGGACAAGCTCGACGCGCTGTTTTCAAAGCAGGGCTGATCCCTGCGCAAACGCATACGCCAAGCAAAAAAACCGCACCCTGGAGAACCCGATGAGCGAACAAGTCCTGCCCAAGGCCAAGAAATCCGTCGCCCTGTCCGGCGTCGCCGCCGGCAACACCGCGCTGTGCACGGTCGGCCGCAGCGGCAATGACCTGCATTACCGCGGTTACGACATCCATGACCTGGCGGCCAAGGGCTGCTTCGAGGAGGTGGCCTACCTGCTGGTGCACGGCGTGCTGCCGACCTGGACCGAACTGCAGAACTACAAGGCCAAGCTGAAGCGCCTGCGCGGCTTGCCTGCGCCGGTGAAGGCCGCGATGGAGCTGCTGCCGGCCTCGACCCATCCGATGGACGTGCTGCGCACCGGTTGTTCGGTGCTGGGCACCGTGCTGCCGGAGAAGGACGACCACAACGTCACCGGCGCACGCGACATCGCCGACCGCCTGATGGCCAGCTTCGGTTCGATGCTGCTGTACTGGTACCACTTCAGCCACAACGGCAAG
This sequence comes from Rhodanobacter sp. IGA1.0, assembly GCF_040208325.1. Lineage (NCBI taxonomy): Bacteria > Pseudomonadati > Pseudomonadota > Gammaproteobacteria > Lysobacterales > Rhodanobacteraceae > Rhodanobacter > Rhodanobacter sp. IGA1.0. The sequence goes on along the minus strand of NZ_CP157948.1, from coordinate 2,039,630 downwards.
CGCGTCGAGACCGAGACCGACGACGACTCGATCGCCGCGCACTTCCTGCATGTGCTGCACGGCAGGAAGCCCAGCGACCTGCATGCGCAGGCGCTGGACAAGTCACTGGTGCTGTACGCCGAGCACGAATTCAACGCGTCCACCTTTGCCGCCCGCGTCATCGCCGGCACCGGTTCGGACATGTATTCGGCGATCACCGGCGCGATCGGCGCGCTGCGCGGTCCGAAGCACGGCGGCGCCAATGAAGTGGCGATGGAGATCATCGCGCGCTATCGCAACGCGAACGATGCCGAGGCCGACATCCGCGCCCGCGTCGAGAAGAAGGAAATCATCATCGGCTTCGGTCACCCGGTCTACACCGTGTCCGATCCGCGCAACGAGATCATCAAGGAAGTCTCGCGCAAGCTGTGCACCGACGGCGGCAACCCGACCCTGTTCGAGGTGTCCGAGCGGATCGAGAAGGTGATGGGCGAGGTCAAGAAGATGTTCCCCAACCTCGACTGGTTCTCGGCCAGCGCGTACCACATGATGGGCGTGCCCACCGCGATGTTCACCCCGCTGTTCGTGATCTCGCGTACTTCCGGCTGGAGCGCCCACGTGATCGAGCAGCGCCAGGACGGCAAGATCATCCGCCCCAGCGCGAACTACACCGGCCCGGAAGACCAGGCCTACGTGGCGATCGACAAGCGCTGAAGCAATGACGGCGAATCCGGGGCAGGGGTCCCGGATTCCCTGGCTGGTCGACGGGCATCGCCGCAACGGGATCGGTTCGGTTTGCTGCGGTTGGTATCCCGGTTCAGTGGCCGGCCAGCCTGGCCTGTTCCCTGCGCCGGTGCACCAGCCAGCCTCCACCGCAGATGCCGATCACGGCCAGCGCATCGACGCCGTACTTCACCCATGCGTGCGCCTCGAACCAGCTGCTCAGCAGGTGGTCGTGGGTGATCATGCGGCCGGCGGTGATCGCGATGGCCGCGGCGCCGATGTACATGATGATCGGGTAGCGATCGATCAGTTTCAGGATCATCGTCGAGCCCCAGACCACCAGCGGCACGCTGATCAGGAGTCCCAGGATGACCAGCAGCAAATGGCCCTTGGAGGCGCCGGCAATGGCCAGCACGTTGTCCAGGCCCATCAGCGCGTCGGCGACGATGATCGTGCGCAGCGCGGCCCAGAAGGTGTTGCCCGACTTGATGTCCGGGCCCTGGTCGTCACCGTGGTTCAGCAGTTTCCAGGCGATCGGAAAAAGCAGCAGACCGCCGACCAGCATCAGCCCGGGAAGCTTCAGCAGATAGACGACCACCGCAGTCAGTGCGAAGCGGATCGCGATGGCGCCGAACGTGCCCCAGAAAATCGCCTTCTTCTGCAGCTCCTTCGGCAACCGGCTGGCGGCCATCGCAATGACGATGGCGTTGTCGCCGGCCAGCACCAGGTCGAGCAGGATGATGGCCAGCAGGCCGGAGAGAAAGTCGGGAGCAGCGAAATCCATCGAGGTTTCCTTGCGCGTCGGACAATGCAGTGGGCACGGACGCGCGCGGCCCGTGACCACCGCAAAAGTCTCGTTCGCAGGCAACTGCTGGACGACCGGAGCGAGACCTCGCTCGTGTTGACGATCGTCGCACCGGGGCGGGACAAAGCCTGCCGCGGGAACTACTCCCTTTTGGGAAGGTGTCCGAGCATTGTCGATGCCGTCGCGCACACCAGTCAAGCCAAGCCCTTAAGGAAAACGCCTGCTCCCGCTACAATCAGTCGTCCAATGATCTAGTTCTCCCGCTTCGCCCCCATGACCGGTTTGCCATGAACAGCCGTTGTCGGGCGGCAGCGCAGACAACGCATCGACCTGCGTTCAACCGGGTATTTATCTCCAGGGTTCCCCAGCATTCATGAATACTGTCTATCGCCAATCCCTTTCCGGCACGTCGCTGGACTATTTCGATGCGCGCGCCGCCGTGGAGGCGATCCAGCCGGGCGCCTATGACGGGCTGCCCTATACCTCGCGCGTGTTCGCCGAGAACCTGGTGCGTCGTTGCGATCCGGCGATTCTCGTCGAGTCGCTGAAGCAGATCATCGAGCGCAAGCGCGAGCGTGATTTTCCGTGGTTCCCGGCGCGTGTGGTGTGCCATGACATCCTGGGCCAGACGGCGCTGGTGGACCTGGCCGGTCTGCGCGACGCGATTGCCGAACGCGGCGGCGACCCGGCCAAGGTGAACCCGGTGGTGCCGGTGCAGTTGATCGTCGATCACTCGCTGGCGGTGGAATGCGGCGGCTTCGACCCGGACGCGTTCACGAAGAACCGCGCGATCGAGGATCGCCGCAACGAAGACCGCTTCCACTTCATCGACTGGACCAAGCAGGCGTTCGAAAACGTCGACGTGATTCCGCCAGGCAACGGCATCATGCACCAGATCAACCTGGAAAAGATGTCGCCGGTGGTGCAGGTACAGGACGGTGTGGCTTATCCGGATACCTGCGTGGGCACCGACAGCCACACGCCGCACGTGGACGCGCTGGGCGTGATCGCCGTCGGCGTCGGCGGTCTGGAAGCCGAGAGCGTGATGCTTGGGCGCGCCTCGTGGATGCGCCTGCCCGACATCGTGGGCGTGGAGCTCACCGGCAAGCGCCGGCCCGGGATTACCGCCACCGACATCGTGCTTGAGCTCACCGAATTCCTGCGCAAGCAGAAGGTGGTCGGCGCGTATCTGGAATTCCGCGGTGAAGGCGCCGCCAGCCTTACCCTGGGCGATCGCGCGACGATCTCCAACATGGCGCCCGAATACGGTGCCACCGCCGCGATGTTCTTCATCGACGGGCAGACCCTCGACTACCTGCGCCTTACCGGTCGCAGCGACGAGCAGGTCCGGCTGGTGGAAACCTACGCCAGGGCTGCGGGCCTGTGGGCCGACACGCTGTTGCATGCGCAGTACGAGCGCACGCTGACGTTCGACCTGTCCTCCGTGGTGCGCAACATGGCTGGCCCGTCCAACCCGCACAAGCGCCTGCCGACATCGGATCTCGCCGCGCGCGGCATCGCTGCCGAGTGGGAAGAACAACCGGGCCAGATGCCCGATGGCGCGGTGATCATTGCCGCCATCACCAGCTGCACCAACACCAGCAACCCGCGCAACGTGATCGCGGCTGCGCTGCTGGCGCGCAACGCCAATGCGCGCGGACTCACGCGCAAGCCCTGGGTGAAGAGCTCGCTGGCACCGGGTTCCAAGGCGGTGCAGTTGTACCTTGAAGAAGCGAACCTGCTGCCCGAGCTGGACAAGCTCGGCTTCGGTATCGTCGCGTTCGCGTGCACCACCTGCAACGGCATGTCCGGCGCGCTCGATCCGGCGATCCAGCAGGAGATCATCGATCGCGATCTCTACGCGACCGCCGTGCTGTCGGGCAACCGCAACTTCGATGGTCGCATCCACCCGTATGCCAAGCAGGCCTTCCTGGCTTCGCCGCCGCTGGTGGTCGCGTATGCCATCGCCGGCACCATCCGTTTCGACATAGAAAAGGACGTGCTCGGTCTGGATGCCAACGGCCAGCCGGTGACGCTGAAAGACATCTGGCCCACGGATGAAGAGATCGACGCGATCGTCTCCTCCAGCGTGAAGCCGGAGCAGTTCCGCAAGGTCTACGAGCCGATGTTCGCGCGCACCGGCCACGCCGGCACCCGCGCCGCGCCGTTGTACGACTGGCGCCCGCAGAGCACCTACATCCGTTGTCCGCCGTATTGGGAGGGCGCCCTTGCGGGTGAGCGCACGCTCACTGGCATGCGTCCGCTGGCGGTGCTTGGCGACAACATCACCACCGACCACCTGTCGCCGTCGAACGCGATCATGCGTAACAGCGCCGCCGGCGAATACCTCGCAAGGATGGGCCTGCCGGAAGAGGACTTCAATTCGTACGCGACCCATCGCGGCGACCACCTGACCGCGCAGCGCGCCACTTTCGCCAATCCCACGCTGATGAATGAAATGGCGGTGGTCGATGGCGAACTGAAGAAGGGTTCGCTGGCCCGCGTGGAGCCGGAAGGCAAGGTCATGCGCATGTGGGAGGCGATCGAAACCTACATGGAGCGCAAGCAGCCGCTGATCATCATCGCCGGTGCGGACTACGGCCAGGGCTCGTCGCGTGACTGGGCGGCGAAGGGCGTGCGCCTGGCGGGCGTGGAGGCGATCGCGGCTGAAGGCTTCGAGCGGATCCATCGCACCAACCTGATCGGCATGGGAGTGCTGCCACTGGAATTCAGGCCGGGCACCAGCCGCAAGACGCTGGGCATCGATGGCACCGAAACCTTTGACGTCGTCGGCGTACGCAGCCCCCTGGCGGAGCTGGTTCTGGTCATCCACCGCAAGCATGGTGAACGCATCGAAGTGCCGGTGATCTGCCGCCTGGACACCGCCGAGGAAGTGCTGATCTACGAAGCGGGCGGTGTGCTGCAACGCTTCGCACAGGACTTCATCGAGGCTTCGCAGGCGGCCTGACCGCGCGTTGTTCCGCGGGTGATGCCGCAAGGCATCACCATGCGGTTGGCAGTTGCGCCTGCATGAATTGCCGGCGCGGCACAGTCACCACAGGATCACGGATACATGGCACAGCTCCCCCAGCTCCGCATTCCCGCCACCTACCTGCGCGGCGGCACCAGCAAGGGCGTGTTCTTCCGCCTGCAGGACCTGCCCGAGACCGCGCAGGTGCCTGGCGCCGCGCGCGATGCGCTGCTGCAGCGCGTGATCGGCAGCCCCGATCCCTACGGCAAGCAGATCGACGGCATGGGGGGCGCCACCTCCAGCACCAGCAAAGCGGTGATCGTCTCCAGCAGCACCCGGCCGTATCACGACGTGGACTACCTGTTCGGCCAGGTGGCGATCGACAAGGCCTTCGTCGACTGGAGCGGCAACTGTGGCAACCTCTCGGCGGCGGTCGGTCCGTTCGCCATCGCGGGCGGCCTGGTGGATCACGCGCGCGTTCCGCGCGACGGCATCGCCACCGTGCGCATCTGGCAGGCCAACATCGGCAAGACCATCATCGCCCATGTGCCGATGACCGACGGCGCGGTGCAGGAAACCGGCGACTTCGAGCTGGATGGCGTGACGTTCCCTGCCGCCGAAGTGCAGTTGGAATTTCTGGACCCGGCAGCCGAGGAAGACGGCGCTGGCGGGGCCATGTTTCCCACCGGGCATCTGGTGGACGATCTGGAAGTGCCGGGTGTCGGTACGCTCAAGGCGACCATGATCAACGCCGGCATCCCCACGATTTTTGTGCAAGCCGACGCGATCGGCTACACCGGCACGGAGCTGCAGGAGGCCATCAATGGCGACGCCACGGCTCTGGCGATGTTCGAGGCCATTCGCGCCCATGGCGCGCTCCGCATGGGTCTGATCAAGTCACCCGACGAGATCGCCACGCGGCAGCACACGCCCAAGGTCGCATTTGTCGCCAGGCCGGCCGACTACGTCGCATCGAGCGGCAAGGCCGTCAAGGCGGATGACATCGATCTGCTCGTGCGCGCGATGTCGATGGGCAAGCTGCACCACGCCATGATGGGCACGGCGGCGGTGGCTATCGGTACCGCCGCGGCCATTCCGGGCACGCTGGTGAACATTGCGGCAGGTGGTGGTGAGCGACAGGCCGTGCGCTTCGGTCATCCGTCGGGCACCTTGCGCGTGGGTGCGGAGGCAACGCAGGTTGATGGTGCATGGACCGTCACCAAGGCGATCATGAGCCGAAGCGCGCGCGTGCTGATGGAAGGCTGGGTGCGCGCGCCCGCAGCGTGATTCCGCAGGGCGGGGAAGTTTCCCCTTCGGGCCACCACATGCTCAGGTGGCCTCTGACAGGATAAGCGTCAAGCGACACGGATGGTTCATTTCGAACAATGGCAGCACTCCTGCCGTCATGGAGACCAGCACTCATGAGTACGCACGACATCCGCTCCGCCAAGCGTCCAGATCCCGACCAGCCGATGGTCGAGGTCGCCAACTATGTCGTCGACTACAAGATCGACTCTCACGAAGCGTACGACACCGCACGCTACATGCTGCTGGACTCGCTGGCCACGGCGATGATGGCGATGAAGTTCCCCGAGTGCGTGAAGCATCTCGGGCCGTTGGTGCCTGGCGCCATCTTGCCGGGTGGTGCGCGCGTCCCGGGGACCAGTCATGAGCTTGACCCGGCGCAGGCGGCGTTTGCGATCGGCACGCAAATCCGCTGGCTGGATTTCAACGACACCTGGCTGGCCGCGGAGTGGGGGCATCCTTCGGACAATCTCGGCGCGATCCTCGCCGTGGCGGACTACCTGAGCCGCAAGGCCGAGCGTGAAGGTGGACAGTCACTGACCGTACGCGATGTCTTGGGTTACGCGATCAAGGCCCATGAAATCCAGGGCTGCTACGCACTGCTGAACAGTTTCAACCAGGTGGGTCAGGACCACGTGATCCTGGTGCGGCTGGCGTCGACCGCCGTGGCCACCGCGATGCTTGGCGGGAGCAGGGAACAAGTCACAACGGCCTTGTCGCACAGCTGGATCGACAACGGCGCGCTGCGTACCTATCGCCATGCGCCGAACACCGGGCCGCGCAAGAGCTGGGCCGCCGGTGATGCGTGCCGCCGCGCGGTGACCCACGCCATCAATGCGGTCTACCGCGGCGTGGTGGGCTACCCGTCGGCACTGTCGGCGAAGACCTGGGGTTACTACGACGTGGCGTTCGGCGGCAAGCCGTTCGAGTTCGAGCGCCCGTTCGGCAGCTACGTGATGGAGAACGTGCTGTTCAAGATCAGCTATCCGGCCGAATTCCATGCGCAGACCGCGGTGGAGTGCGCCATGCAACTGCATTCACAGGCCGCTGGCCGGATCGAGCAGATCGAAAGGATCGCCATCGAGACACAGGAAGCCGGCTGCCGCATCATCGACAAGACCGGTCCGCTGGCGAATTACGCCGATCGCGATCACTGCATCCAGTACATGGTGGCCGTGCCGTTGATCCACGGTCGACTGTTGGCCAGCGACTACAACGACGACATCGCCGCCGATCCGCGCATCGATGCGTTGCGCGAGAAGATGACGGTCGTCGAAAACCCGCAATTCACCCGGGACTACTTCGACCCGGCCAAGCGCTATATCGGCAATTCGGTTCAGGTGTTCTTCAAGGACGGCAGCAGCACGGAAAAGGTTTCGATCGATTACCCCATCGGCCATCGCAAGCGTCGCGCCGAGGGCATTCCGGTACTGCTGCAGAAATTCGAGGCCGCCATGCGGGGCCACATGCCCGCCCACAAGGTCAAGGCCATCATGGCGGCCACCCGGGACCCCGCAGGGCTGGATGCGATGCCGCTGCATCACTTCCTGGGGCTCTTCACGTTGTAAAGACGACGTGAGTGGAAAATTAACACAGGGTCGGGCGCCGAAAAGGGCATTACTTCGTCCCTGCGTTTCCGTGTTTCAAGCAGGGCCGTATTCCTTGCAAAACCGACTTTCCTGAATGAAACCTCACCGGTAGTTGTTTTGAATAGTGTTAATTCGATCACGGCTTAACGCTTTTGCTACAATCCCCACCGCTTGTCGCATAAACGCCAAGCAGGGGCTTTAAAAGCTCTGAGTGACGTAGTTCAGTCTGATGCGGGAGTTCCGGTCAGGGTTGAACGGACGCGAAATTCTAATAATTGAGGAGACACCTGATGAAACGTAAGGGCTTGTATTTTCTGATCGCGCTGGCCCTGGGCGGCGTAGGTGCCGTTCATGCGCAGGACGCAGCCGCTCCGGCCGACACCTCCAGCTCGATGACCTCGCCGTCCTACGACGGCCGCTGGTACATCGCCCCCACGGTCGGCGGTTACTACAACGATACCGACCGCAACACCAACAGCCGTCAGGTCTATTACGGTCTGGGCGTTGGCCGTTTCATTTCCTCCAACACCTCGCTGGACATCTTCATCGATCGCACCAAGCGTGATGCTGACGGTATCGGCAGCTGGTCCAACAACAGCGTCGGCGCCGCGGTGCGCTTCTACGCGGGTGACTGGAACGCCTGGCGTCCGTACCTGCTGGCTGGCGTGATGGGCAGCAATCATCATGGCGTGCATGGCAGCGGCTGGGCTCCGGCGGCCGAGCTGGGTGGCGGTCTGTCCAAGACCATCGACGACAGCTCCGACTTCCGCGTGGAAGCCGGCTACCGTTACGACTGGGACAACGACAGCCAGCCGACCATGGATGGCTACGGTGACTGGTTCCTGGGCCTCAGCATCGTTTCGCGCTTCGGCGCCCCGGCGGCTGCTCCGGCTGCTCCGGTCGCCGCCACCCCGCCGCCGGCTGACTGCTCGACGATGGACAGCGACAGCGATGGCGTGAACGACTGCGAAGACAAGTGCCCGGCCACCGCCGCTGGCACGATCGTCGGACCTGATGGTTGCGCGCAGAAGGTCGTGATCGACCTGCGTGGCGTGAACTTCAAGTTTGACCGCCCGAAGAAGGGTGAGACGGACATCTCGAAGTCGCTGGCCGAGCCGAGCGCCGACTCCATCGCGGTGCTGAACCAGGCCGTCGATACCCTGCAGCGTTACCCGCAGGTCAAGGTGACGGTTGCCGGTTACACCGACTCGAAGGGTACCGACGAGTACAACCAGAGCCTGTCCGAGCGTCGCGCCTCGATCGTCTACAACTACCTGACCAGCCACGGCATCGATGCCAGCCGCCTGGAAGGCCCGATCGGTCACGGCGAAAGCAACCCGATCGGTGACAACGACACCGACGCCGGTCGCGCGCAGAACCGTCGTACGGAACTGCAGGTTCAGCAGTAATCGAACCGCGGTAAATCGGAAAAAACCCGGCTTCGGCCGGGTTTTTTTTGTCTGCCTGCCTCAAACGGGCACGAGTCGGGTTGGCGCATCACGGCGCGGCCTTATACCCTAGCGCGATGCCCCGCCCTCCTTCTTTCCGTCGTGCAGCCGCAGCGACGCCATCCGCGCAGTCGCCGCGGCATGGTCTGGCTCGTGTGCTGTCAAAACTGGGTGCCTGTTCGCGCAGCCAGGCCGAGCAGTGGATTCGCGCCGGTCGGGTCAGCGTGGATGGCCGCGTGGTTCGCGATCCCCATCAGCCGACCCTGATCGACCGGCATCGTCTTGCGGTCGATGGCCAGCCAGTGCAGCGAAGTGAAAGCGTCTACGTGGTTTTCAACAAGCCGCGCGGCATCGTGGTCAGTGCGGCCGACGAACACGGCAGGGCGACGGTGTATACCGCCCTGGCCGCAGCCGGCCTGCCGTGGCTGGGGCCGGTCGGTCGTCTGGACAAGGCCAGCGAGGGGTTGCTGTTGCTGAGCAACGACACCACCTGGGCCGCGGGCATCACCGATCCGGCGACGCACCTGGAGAAGACCTACCACGTGCAGGTGGCCGGCCAGCCTGATGCCGCGGTGCTGCAGGCGATGCTGGCTGGCGTCGAGGATGCGGGTGATCGGCTGAAGGCGCGCAAGGCCACGCTGCTGCGCGTGGGCGAGAAGAATGCGTGGCTGGAAGTGGTGCTCGACGAAGGGCGAAACCGGCATATCCGCCGGTTGCTGGCTGCCCTGGGTTTCGATGTCTTGCGACTGATCCGGGTGGCGATTGGCCCACTTGCCCTGGGCGAGTTGGCGAAAGGCCAGTGGCGGCGACTCGACCAGGACGAAGTGCGAGCCCTCGTCACCCGGTCATAAGGCACCGCCGGCGGCGATGCCCTGGCTGTGCGCGGAATCAGCCCGCGATCACGCCCAGCTTCCGTCCCACCCTGGTGAACGCGGCTATCGCCCGGTCGAGGTGTTCGCGGGTATGCGCCGCGCTCATCTGCGTGCGGATGCGCGCCTGGCCCTGCGGCACCACCGGGTAGAAGAAGCCGGTGACGTAGATGCCTTCCTCCAGCAAGGCCGTGGCCATCGCCTGGGCCTTCGGTGCGTCGTAGATCATCACCGGCACGATCGGATGCACGCCGGGCTTGATGTCGAATCCCGCCGCGGTCATCTGCTCGCGGAAGTAGCGGGTGTTCTCCTTGAGCTGCTCGCGCAGGTCGCCGGCGCTGGCCAGCATGTCGAACACCTTGATCGCGGCGGCGACCACGTGCGGCGGCAGCGAGTTGGAGAACAGGTAAGGGCGCGAGCGCTGGCGCAGCAGCTCGATCACTTCCTTGCGGCCGGTGGTGAAGCCGCCCAGGGCGCCACCCAGCGCCTTGCCCAAAGTGCCGGTGAAGATGTCGATCCTGTCCATCACGCCGTTGACCTCGGCCGCACCGCGACCGGTGTCGCCGAGGAAGCCGGTGCAATGGCATTCGTCGATATGCACCATCGCATCGTATTTCGCGGCCAGCGCGGTGATCTCGTCGAGCCTGGCGATGAAGCCGTCCATCGAGAACGAGCCGTCGGTGGTGATCAGCTTGGTGCGCGCGCCGGCCGCGTCGGCGGCCTGCAGCTGCCTCTCCAGGTCGGCCATGTCACTATTGGCGTAGCGGAAGCGCTTGGCCTTGCACAGGCGGATGCCATCGATGATCGAGGCGTGGTTGAGCGCATCGGAGATCACCGCGTCCTCTTCGCCCAGCAGCGGTTCGAACAGGCCGCCGTTGGCGTCGAAGCAGGCGGCGTAGAGGATGGTGTCCTCGGTGCCGAAGAAGGCCGCGATCTTCGCTTCCAGCTGCTTGTGCAGGTCCTGCGTGCCGCAGATGAAGCGCACGCTGGCCATGCCGAAGCCGTGCGTATCCAGCGCGTCCTTGGCGGCGGCGATCACTTCGGGGTGATCGGCCAGGCCCAGATAGTTGTTGGCGCAGAAGTTCAGCACCTTGCGGCCGCCTTCCAGCTCGATCTCGGCGGACTGCGGCGAGGTGATGATGCGTTCGGCCTTGAACAGGCCCTGCTCGCGGATGGATTCGAGTTCGCTGGCGTAGCGCGCCTTGGCTGAGTAGCTCATGGGGAATTCCGGCCGTTGGACAAAGCGGCATTGTAGGGCGCCAGGTGTTCGCTGCGCATGCGTATGTACTGCGCGGCGATCAATGCAGGCCGAAGTCCGCGCGAGTGGTCTTGCCCTTGTCGTCGATGCCCTTGGCGTCGAGCCGGGCCGGCTTGATCGCGACCCGCTTGTCGTCCAGCTTGCCACGCAGCCAGTCCTGCACGGCGGCGGCGCGGCGCTCGGCCAGCGCGCGCATCGCGGCGGCGTCCGTGTTCACGTGGGTTTCCAGCAGGCTGCGCATCTCGTCCGGTTCCAGCGATTTGCTGAGCCCGAGGATGTTCCTGGGCTTTTCGAAGTCGACGTGCCGATAGGCGCGCCGCAGATAGTGTTCGTATTCGTCCGGCGTCACGGTCACCTCCGCCAGCACCGCCGCCGAGGCGTCTGCGGCGACATCGTCACCTGACTCCCTGGCCAGCTTCTCGCGGCGGATCTGGTCATCCACGGTCACCTTGCGCAAACCGGCTTCGTCCAGCGACGGATCCACCCGGCCGCTGATGTCCAGGGTGAGCGCGGGCTTGCGGCTGAGCATCTGCACGATCTGTCCCAGGCGCTCCCTGGCGGGGGCATCCAGCACCGCCGAGCCGGGGGCGAACTCGACATGACCAAGATCCTCGTGGCCACCACCGAACGCGGCGGCGAGCAGGCGGAACGGTGCGGTGGCTGCCTTGGCGATGAGGTTGCCGAAGGCGCGCATGATCATGCCGCCGAGGCTGAACTGCGGATCATCCAGCGAACCGGATACCGGCACGTTCACGTCGATATTGCCCTGGGAATCCTTCAGCAGTGCCACCGCCAGCTTCACCGGCAGGTGCGACACGCCGGGGCTGTTCGCGCGCTCGCCGAAGGTCAGCTGGGTGATGAAGAGGTGGTTGTCCGCGTTGAGCCTGCCCTGGTCCAGCAGGTAGTGCACGTCGGCGGTCAGCTTGCCCCTGGTGATGGGGTAGCCGGTGTACTTGCCGGAATAGGTGCTGAGCCGGGTCAGTTCGATGTCGGTCGCCTTGCCCTTGATGTCGAGGAAGGCCACCGGCAGCAGCGGGTTGATGCTGCCACTGATGTCGACCGGCGAGGCATCGTCCAGTTTCGCCTGCGCCACGAGTTCGGCGGGCGGCTCGCCGGCGGTGGTGCCAAACGCGCCGATCCTGCCGCCGAGGCTGGTGAGGTTGGCGGTGTAGTTCGGCTTGATGAAGTTGTCGGTGTAGTTGAGCTGGCCATTGGCCAGGGTAACCTCACCGATGCGGATGTCGGCGGCGGGCGCCGAGGCTGCGCTGGACGCCGGTTGCGGCGCCGCCGGCGTGTTGCTCGCGGCGCGGGTCACCGACACCGGCGCCTGCTCGCCGTTGGCGATCACGTCGGACAGATTCAGGCGTCCGTTGCTGTTGACGATGACACGCGCGTAGAACGCATCCAGCACCAGAGCGCCCAGATGCACGCGCGGCATGCCGCTGCCGTAGCGCAGGTCGATGCGCGTGCCGCGCAGCGAACGCCAGCGCATGAAGTCGTCGCCGGTGACTTTGTCCTGCATGCGCACGCGCTCGAACGCGGCGTCACCCATGTAGTCGAAGCGCGGCTCGGACCGGCGGCCGTCGTAATGCAGCCTGCCGTCGCTGCTGAGACGGGCGCTGGTGACATCCACGTTCAGCGGCACGCTGGCGTAGGGCACGAAACCGGCGATGTCCAGTCGTTTGGTGATCAGCTGCAGGTCGGCGACTGCGGGCAGCGGTTGCAGCGTGCCGGCGGCGGCGAAATTGCCTCTGCCGATGCGACCCTCCAGCTTGATCCGACGTGGCTGGTCGAGCTTGTCGCTGAGCGCTTCGACATTGCCGTTGAGCGCCTCGATGAGCAGCGGCGTCGGCCTGGCGCCATTGATGCTGCGATCGGTGAGGCGCAGCGAGCCCTGTTCGACGCCAAGATGGGCGATGCTCCAGCGCCAGGCCGGACCTTCGTCACCGCTGGCGGGTACGGAGTGCTTGCTGGCAAACAGGCTGGTCAGGTTGATCCGGTCGTCGCGCTCGCGCACGGCGTCGACCTGCAGGCCGTTCGCCGTGACCTTGCCCAGTTGCGCGTTGCGGGTGGCCAGATCGAGCCGGGTGATACCGGCATCCAGTTGGCGCCATGCCACCGGGGTCGCCAGCCCGCTGGCCTGCGGCTCCAGCGCGAAGTCGCTGATGCCGAGTTGGGCCGGTTCGATGTGCACATTGAATGCCTTGCCCCAGTCCAGTCGCAGCTGGCCGCTGGCGTCGAGCTTGCCTTTCGCGATGCGCGCCGCCGTGGCGGATGCGGCCAGCGCCTGCAGCGGCACGAGCGACACCTGTTTCAGTTCGAGTGCACCGGCATAGTGGCTGGCGGCGAGGTCGACGTCGCCGCGTGCACCGAGGCTGCCGCCGGCGAGCCGGCCGCTCAGCTCGAGCTTGGCGGCCGGCCCGGCGAGCGTGCCCAGGCCGAGCAGGCTGCCCTGCAGCCGGGTCAGCTGCAGCTTGGCCTGGCTGGCGTCGGCGTAGGTGAGCGCGCTGTCCTGCAGCGTGAGCGCGCTGATGCGCAGGTCGGTCGGCGGCGCCTTGTCAGCCTTGCTGGCCGCAGGCGACATCAGCGTGTCGAAGTTGTCGTGGCCCTCGGCACGCCGGGTGTAGAACAACGCGGCCCGTTCCAGCCGCATTGCGCCAAAATGGTAGCGCGAGGCCAGCGGTTGCACGTCGGTCAGTTCGAAGTTGCTGCGTCCCAGCCTGGCGATGGGTTCGCCCCTGCTGCTGTCGAGCGCGAGGTCGTCAACTTGCAGCTTGCCGGTGAGTTGCAGTTGCGGCGTCGGCTGCGTCTGCACGAAGTGCAGGGACAGCTTGCCGCTGAGCATGCCCTCGGGAATGGCCACCGGCATCGTCGCCGGTACGTAGCCCAGGTAGCGCGGCAGGTCGAGCCGGTCGAGCTGGAAGCCGATGGTCGACTCGCGGCTGCTGGCGAACGGCTTGGTCTGGCCGTCGATGCGCAGCGGACTGCCGTCCATCGTCATGGCCAGCAGCGGCTGCACGAAGATGTCGGTGGAGCTGGGCAGGTTGGCCAGGAACGGGATGCCCAGTTCGAGCTTCTCGACGCGATGCCGCGCGCCCAGCAGGCGGTCGTCGAAGCGGACGTCGCCGCCATGGACGCTGATGTTGGAGAGCGAGAAACGCGCCGGCTGGCTGTCCGGCGGCGCCGGCTTGGCAGTGAAGCGCTCGACCAGGTCGCTGAAGTTGAAGCGCTGGTTCCTGCCTCGCGTGATGGCGATTCGTGGCTGATCGAGTCGCAGTTCGTCCAGTACCGGAGCCAGGCGGAACAGCGAGCTCCACGAGGCGTTGAGCGTGAGCTGGTCGATGTCGACGAACGGGGTTTCTCCGTCTGCCTCGGGAAGGTGCAGCTTGCCGAACCGCAGGTTCAGCGTGAATGGATTGAAGCGCACCTGGCCGAGACTCAGCGGCCGACCCAGCACCTCCGCGGAATGGTGCTGCAGGTAGCTGCGCAGTAGCGGCGGAACGGCAAGAAAGCCGAGCAGGGCGTAGACCAGCAGCACGGCCGCGAGGATGGCGGCGATGCGGCGAGCGCGGGACGAGTGGCTCAGCTGCCGTGCACGCGTTCGTGCGGAATCCCACGCTGCACGCAGGGAGGTACGCAGCCGCGACAAGCTCGACCCGGACATACCGACCCCCCGAAGACACTGAATGGCTTGATCCGACCCGACGCGTTCGACGCGGGAGGGCCGATGACGAAATCTACCGCTACCGCGATTTGCAGGGGATGCCGCCCGCGACTTTCAGTCTGGTCGCGAGCGGTCATGCCCCGGAGTTTCGGGACGGCCGACTGGCTGCCCTCCCGAAGCTCAATGCCAGGAACAGACGACCTTGCCGCAGCTGCCGGCGTCCATCAGGTCGAAGCCCTTCTGGAAGTCGTCGATGTGGATCTGGTGGGTCAGCACCTTCTGCAGCGGGAAGCCGGTCAGCACCATCTGGGTCATCTTGTACCAGGTCTCGTACATCTTCCGGCCATAGATGCCCTGCAGGGTGAGGCCCTTGAAGATCACCTTGTCCCAGTCGATGCCGGCGCCGCGCGGCATGATGCCGAGCATGGCGACCTTGCCGCCGTGGTACATGCAGTCGAGCATGTCGTTGAACGCGCGCGGGTTGCCGCTCATTTCCAGGCCCACGTCGAAGCCCTCCATGTGCAGGTCCTTCATCACGTCCTTGAGCGACTGGTTGGTGACGTTGACCACGCGGGTCGCACCCATGTCGGCGGCCAGCTTCAGGCGGTAGTCGTTGACGTCGGTGACCACCACGTTGCGCGCGCCGATGTGCTTGGCGATGCCGGCGGCGATGATGCCGATCGGGCCGGCGCCGGTGATCAGCACGTCCTCGCCGATCATGTCGAATTCCAGCGCGCAGTGCGCCGCGTTGCCGTACGGATCGAAGAACGCGGCCAGCTCGGACGGGATCTGGTCCGGGATGGGCCACAGGTTGGACGCCGGCATGCTCATGTATTCGGCGAACGCGCCGTTGCGATTCACGCCGATGCCGATGGTGTTCGGGCACAGGTGCGGGCGGCCGCCACGGCAATTGCGGCAGTGGCCGCAGACGATGTGGCCTTCGGCGGAGACGCGATCACCGACCTTGTAGCCGGTCACGCCCGGGCCGATTTCGGCGATGCACCCCACGAATTCATGGCCGATGGTGAGGCCGGGCTTGATCGTGCGCTGGCTCCACTCGTCCCACTTGTAGATGTGCAGGTCGGTGCCGCAGATCGCGGTCTTCTCGATCTTGATCAGCACTTCGTTGGGGCCGACCACGGGCATCGTCACCTCTTCCATCCAGATGCCCTGTTCGGGCTTGCGCTTGACCAGGGCTTTCATCGTCTGCGACATGGGGAATCCATCGGTTGGCCCGCGCGGCGGGCAGGGAAGCGGCAATTATAGAGCGATCGCAGGCAGCCCCGAAGGCAGCGGCGCGACGGGACGGGCTGTGACAGGCGGTCCCACCCTGCCGAAAGTCACTACCGGTGGGCGACGGGTTTGCGGCATAAAGGTCGGCCGAATCGCAAGAAAATGCGATTCGGCCCCCTTTCCCCCTTTCTCCGAGGAGTGCTCCATGCGTCGTGTCCTGCTTGCTGCCGCGCTGACCGCCGGTCTTGCCGGTACCGCCCGTGCCGTCGAAGGCATGTGGCAGCCCGCCCAGTTGCCGAAAATCGCCGCCACGCTGAAACAGCATGGACTGAAGCTGGACCCGGCCAGCCTGACCGATCTGACCGCCTATCCGATGGGTGCGATCGTGAGCCTGGGCGGCTGCACCGCTTCCTTCGTCTCGCCCCAAGGCCTGGTGGTGAGCAACCATCACTGCGTCTACGGCGCGCTGCAGCTGAACTCCACGCCGGAAAACAACCTGATCGAGAAGGGTTTCCTGGCGAAGACGCAAGCCGACGAACTCTCCGCCGGCCCCACCTCGAGGATCTTCGTCACCGAGGAAATCCGTGACGTCACGAAGCAGGTCAATGCGAATCTCACCGATGCGATGAGCGGCGCCGAGCGCTACAAGGCGATCGAGCTGGCGATCAAGGAACAGGTCCAGGCCTGCGAAAGCGAAGGCTACCGCTGCGACGTCTACACCTTCCACGGCGGCTACAGCTACCAGTTGATCAGGCAGCTGGAGATCAAGGACGTGCGCCTGGTCTACGCGCCGCCGGATTCCATCGGCAAGTTCGGCGGCGACGTCGACAACTGGATGTGGCCGCGCCACACCGGCGACTTCGGTTACCTGCGCGCCTACGTCTCGAAGGACGGCAAGTCGGCCGCCTTCTCGAAGGACAACGTGCCGTATCAGCCCAGGCACGTGCTCAAGGTGAACCCGCAGGGCGTGGAAGCGGGCGACTACGTGATGGTGGCCGGCTACCCCGGCCGCACCAACCGCTACCGCCTCGCCGACGAGGTGCAGAGCTCGATCGACTGGATGTACCCGACGCAGATCAAGGTCTACGAGGACACGCTGGACATCATCAATACTGCCGGCAAGGCTGACCCCAAAGTGGCGGTGAAGTACGCCAGCATGGTCGCCGGCCTCAACAACTACCTGAAGAACTTCGGCGGCCAGCTCGAAGGCCTGCGTCGTGCCGATGCGGTCGAGGTCAAGCGCAACCAGGAGGCGGCGCTGGAAACCTGGCTGAAGCAGCAGGGCGGCGCGGAAAACGCCGCGCTGGCGGCGGACATCGGCAAGCTGCGCCAGCAGATCGCCGCCAACCAGGCCACCCGCGATCGCGACCTGGCCATCGGCCTGGTGACCCGCGCGTCGCTGTTCAGCACGGCGGTGCGCCTGACCCATCTGGCGAAGGAACGGCCGAAGGCCGACCTCGAACGCGATGCCGGTTACCAGCAGCGCGACTGGGTGCGCATCGAAGGCGGCCTGAAGCAGATGGATCGCCGCTACGATCCGGGCGTCGACCAGCAGTTCATGGTCTACGGCCTCACGCGCTACGTGGCCTTGCCGCAGGCGCAGCGTCTGCCTGCGCTCGACGCCTGGCTGGGTGGTGCGAAGACCGAAGCCCAGCTCAGGCAGAAGGTTGCCGCGCTGTATGCCGGCAGCAAGCTCGGCAATGTCGACGAGCGCATGAAGTGGTTCGCTGCCGACAGCAAGGCGATCGACGCCAGCAGCGACAGCATGCTCAAGCTCGCCCGCGCGGTGCAGCCGCAGCTGAAGGCACTGGAAGACGAAGGTGATGCCCGCGACGGCGAGATGAGCAAGCTGCGCCCGCGCTACATGCAGGCGATGATCGCGTGGAAGGATTCGCAGAAGCTGCCGGTCTACCCTGATGCGAACAGCTCGCTGCGGGTCACCTTCGGCAACGTGCAGGGCGTGGCGCCCCGTGATGGCGTCAGCTACGCGCCGTTCACCACCGCCCAGGGCATCGTCGAGAAGTACACCGGCGCCGAACCGTTCGACGCGCCGAAGGCCGAACTCGATGCGATCAAGGCCAAGGCGTTCGACAGCTATGCCTCGCCGAAGCTGGGCACGCTGCCGGTGAACTTCCTGGCCGACCTGGACATCACCGGCGGCAACTCCGGTTCGCCGGCGATGGACGCGAACGGCCAGCTGGTCGGCCTGGCGTTCGACGGCAACTGGGAATCGGTGAGCGGTGACTGGCTGTTCAATCCCGAGCTCAACCGCTCGATCCAGGTCGACGTGCGCTACATGCTGTGGGTGATGCATCACCTCGACCACGCCGACAACCTGCTGAAGGAAATGGGCGTGCCGGCGAAGTAACCCGCTGGTTTGCGCAAGTACCGGGCCCGCGTCATCGACGCGGGCCTTTGCGTTGCGGCAACCTCTAAACTAGCGCCATGCCCGTCGATCACCGCCCCCTCGCCATCTTCCTGATGGGCCCCACCGCCTCCGGCAAGACTGCGCTGGCGTGCGAACTGAGCGAGCGTTTCCCGCTGGATCTGGTCAGCGTGGATTCGGCCCTGGTCTACCGCGGCATGGATATCGGCACGGCCAAACCCGACCCGGCGACGCTGGCGCGCCACCCCCACGCACTGGTCGACATCCGTGATCCCGCCCAGCCGTACTCGGCCGCGGATTTTCGCGCCGATGCGGTGCCGGTGATGGAGCGGATCAGCGCGCAGGGCCGGGTGCCCCTGCTGGTCGGCGGCACCGGGCTGTATTTCCGCGCGTTGCAGTCGGGCCTGTCCGACCTGCCCGAGGCCGACCCGGCCACGCGGGCGCGGCTGGGTGCCGAGGCGGCGCAGTCCGGCTGGCCGGCGCTGCATGCGCGGCTGGCCCAGGTCGATCCGGTCGCGGCAAGCCGCATCGACAGCAACGACACGCAGCGCCTGCAGCGTGCGCTGGAAGTGTTCGAGCTGACCGGCCGTCCATTGTCCGAGTTGCAGCAGGGCGGGGCGGGCGCGGTGTTCCCGTGGCGGGTGCTGAAGATCGCCCTGCTGCCGGTCGATCGGCAGCGGCTGCACCAGCGCATTGCGCACCGTTTCGACGACATGCTGGCCGACGGCTTTCTCGACGAGGTGCGCGCGTTGCGTGCCCGGGGCGATCTCGATGCCGACCTGCCGGCGATCCGCGCCGTCGGCTATCGGCAGGCGTGGGAACACCTGGATGGCCTCAGCAATGCCGCAGAGTTCCGCGACCGGGCCATCTTCGCCACCCGCCAGCTGGCCAAGCGCCAGATCACCTGGCTGCGCAGCGACTACGGCGCACGCCTGTTCGAGCCCGATCAGGCCGGCATGGCGACGCGCGTTGCCGGCGCGGTGCAGCTGTTTGTCGACAGCCCGGGAGAATCCGTGCCGCCAATGTGACGGCACGCACTTGCGGGGCGCAAAAATCTTCTTTCATCAAGCATTTGAAAGCAGTTAACATCGAGTCATGTTGGGCCGGGGCGCCACTGGCGTTTTTTCTCCGGTCTGTTTGGTGCAAGGGGAGAACAAGAAATGTCCAAGGGGCAATCGTTGCAGGATCCATTTTTGAATGCGCTGCGGCGCGAACGGGTGCCGGTGGCCATCTATCTGGTCAACGGCATCAAGCTGCAGGGGACCGTCGAGTCGTTCGACCAGTTCGTGGTGCTGCTGCGCAACCAGGTCAGCCAGATGGTCTACAAGCACGCCATCTCCACCGTGGTGCCCAGTCGCAACGTGCGCATCGGCAATGGTCATGACGGCCACGATGGCCACGACCATCCGGCAGATGCCTCGGGCGGCGCCGACGCTGACGCTTGATACCGCGGCGGTCAGCCCGCATGAAGAAGGTTTGCTCCCGAAGGATCACGCCCACTCGTGTTTGACCGTCAAAAGAAAGGCGATCGTGCCGTCCTCGTCCTGCCGCATTCGCGTGGCGAGGGCGACACGGCACGCCGTGCGGAGGAGTTCGCCGAACTGGTGAAGTCCGCCGGCGCCGAGGTGCTCGCCGTGATCAGCGCCCGCGTCGAAGATCCCAACCCCCGTTACTACATCGGCAGCGGCAAGGCCAACGAGGTCGCCGAGGCGGCGCGAGCGCTGGACGCCGACCTGGTGCTGGTCGACCACCTGCTGACCCCGGTGCAGGAGCGCAACCTCGAAAAGCACCTGGGCGTGCGCGTGGTCGACCGCGCCGGGCTGATCCTCGACATCTTCGCCCAGCGCGCCCGTTCGCACGAAGGCAAGCTGGAAGTGGAACTGGCCCAGTTGAAGCACCTGGCCACCCGCCTGGTGCGTGGCTGGACCCATCTGGACGCCCAGCGCGGCGGCGCCATCGGCAACCGCGGTCCCGGCGAAACCCAGCTGGAAACCGACCGCCGCCTGCTCGGCGAGCGGGTCAAGCAGCTCACCAAACGCCTGGAAAAGGTCCAGGTCCAGCGCGGCCAGCAGCGCCGTGCGCGCATGCGCAACACGGTGCCGCGGGTGGCCCTGGTCGGTTACACCAACGCCGGCAAGTCGACCCTGTTCAACGCGCTGACCACCGGCGACGTGTTCGCCGCCGACCTGCTGTTCGCCACGCTCGACCCGACCGTGCGCAAGCTGGAGGACCTCAGCTGCGGACCCGCGGTGATCGCGGACACGGTGGGCTTCATCCGCGAGTTGCCGCATGACCTGGTGGCCGCCTTCCGCGCCACCCTGGCCGAGGCTCGCGACGCCGACCTGCTGCTGCACGTCAGCGACGCCGCCGACGAGGAGCGCGAGCGGCTGCACCGGGTGGTCGACAACGTGCTGGAGGAAATCGACGCTGGTGACGTGCCGCAACTGCGGGTGATGAACAAGATCGACCTGGCCGGCGCCGAGCCGCGGATCGAACGCGATGCCAGCGGCAAGCCGGTGCGGGTCTGGTTGTCCGCCGCCACCGGCGTCGGCCTCGACCTGCTGCGCCAGGCGCTGGGCGAGCTGCTGGGCGGCGAGCGGGTGCGCTCGCCGCTGCACCTGCCGCTGTCGGCCGGGCGCCTGCACGCCCGGCTCAAGGCGGCGGGCGCGATCAGCGGCGAGTCGATCGACGAACATGGCTGGCAGCTGCACATCGACGCCCCGCGCAGTGTCATCGCCCCGCTTGGCGGCGGCGATCCGGTCGAGGCGAAACTGCTGCAGGAGCTGCTGGCCGTGGCGGAATGACGCCGTTCCCGGCGCGCGGCGGCAGGCGCGCTCTGATAGAATCCCCGATGTTTGCGCGGCCGCGAAGGGCGGCTCGCACAGGATTTTCGACAGCCTCGGCTGAATCTCAATGCAACCCGGTGCAACACGTGTTTCGACCGTGGTTGCCGGCCCCCGGACGTCCCCAAAGGAGACCGACTCGTGGCATGGAATGAACCCGGCAACAACGGGCAAAAAGATCCGTGGAACAGGAATCGCCAGGGCGGCAAGTCGCCGGTGGATGACCTGCTGAACAAGGCCCGGAACCGCGTCGGCAAGATGGGGCAGGGGCCGGGCAGCATCCTCACCGGCGTCGTGGTGCTGCTGGTGGTCGGCCTGCTGTTCAGCAGCTACACCATCATCGGCGCGCGCCAGCAGGGCGTGGTGCTGCGGTTCGGCCAGTATTCGCGCACCCTGGCGCCGGGCTTCCACCTGAAGCTGCCGCAGCCGATCGAGTCGGTGAACAAGGTCGAGGCCACCCGCATCCGCTCGGTGACCGACAAGGTGGCCATGCTGACCCGCGACGAGAACATCATCACGATCGACTTCACCGTGCAGTACCAGGTGGACGACTCGCGCAAATACCTGTTCTCGCTGAACGATCCCGACGGCACCATCAGCGCCGCGGCCGAGGCCGCCGTGCGCTCGGTGATCGGCGGCAGCGACATGGACCAGATCCTGTCGGCCGCCGGCGCCAGCCTGGTCGCCCAGGCGCAGCAGGCGCTGCAGAAGACGCTGGACAGCTACGACTCCGGCCTGCGCGTCACCGAGGTCAGCTTCCAGAACGTGGCGCCGCCGAACGAGGTGAAGGACGCCTTCGACGACGTCAACAACGCCCGCGAAGACAAGCAGAGCATCGAGAACGGCGCCCTGGCCTACGCCAGCAAGGTGGTGCCGGTGGCCCGCGGCGACGCCGCCCGCATCGCGGCCGAAGCGGCCGGCTACAAGGCCGAGCGCATCGCCCGCGCCCAGGGTGACGCGGCGCGCTTCGACCTGCTGCTGAAGGAATACAAGGCCGCGCCGGAAGTGACCCGCAAGCGGCTGTGGCTGGAAACGATGGAACAGGTGATGGCGAAGAACCCGAAGGTGATCGACGGCTCCGGCGGTCGCAACATCATCAACCTGCCGACGCTGCAGGGCGGCGCCACGACCACGTCGCCCGACTCGGCGGTGGTGGGCACGGTGGTCGCACCCGCCACCGGCGATGCGGCCAGCAAGGGGGCGCAGCCATGATGAAGATGGGCTCCATCGTCCTAGCCGTGCTGATCGCCCTGCTCGGCATCAACAGCATGTTCGTGGTCAGCGAGGGGCACAGCGCCCTGTTGCTGCAGTTCGGCCGCATCGTGCGCACCGACTACCAGCCCGGCCTGCATTTCAAGCTGCCGGTGATCCAGCAGGTGATGAACTTCGACAAGCGCATCCTGTCGCTGGACGCGCCGCCGGAGCGTTACTTCACCTCCGAGAAGAAGAGCGTCAACGTCGACTTCTACGTGAAGTGGCGCGTCGCCGACAACGCCGCCTACTACCGCGCCACCGGCGGCGACCAGCTGCAGGCCGCGCAGCGGCTGACCCCGATCGTGAAGGACGCGCTGCGCTTCGAGTTCAACGCCCGCACCTTGCCCGACCTGATCTCCGGCGGCCGCAAGGACATCACCGAGCGCGTGCGCGCCCAGACCGACGCGTCGGCGCGCAAGAACCTCGGCATCGCCGTGGTCGACGTGCGCATCAAGCGCATCGACCTGCCCAACGAGGTCAGCGAATCGGTGTACAAGCGCATGCGTGCCGAGCGCCTGCAGCTGGCCAACGAACTGCGCTTCACCGGCCAGGAATCGGCCGAGACGATCCAGGCCGACGCCGACCGCCAGGGCCAGGTGCTGCGCGCCGATGCCCAGCGCGATGCGGCCAAGGTCCGCGGCGAAGGCGACGCCCAGGCGGCCACCATCTACGCGCAGGCCTACAACCAGGACCCGGAGTTCTTCAGCTTCTACCGCAGCCTGTCGGCGTACCGCAGTTCGTTCGAGGACGGCAAGGGCGTGATGATCCTGAAGCCCGACGACGAGTTCCTGCGCTACTTCGAACAGTCCAGCTCCAAGCGCTGAGTTTTTCAGCCTCTGAGCCCGGCCAGGGACGGCCGGTCGCGGATCGGTCATGCAAGTGACCGCACCGGTGCTGCTGCAGATTTTTCATTGATACGCGCGGCCCATCCCGGCGGCGCAAAACCTGATCGAAACCTCCCGGAGTAATGCAATGGGCAAGTCAGTAGTCATCCTCGGAGCCCAGTGGGGCGACGAAGGCAAGGGCAAGATCGTCGACCTGCTGACCGAGCGGGTCAGTGCGGTGGCGCGCTTCCAGGGCGGCCACAACGCCGGTCACACGCTGGTGATCAAGGGCAAGAAGACCGTGCTGCACCTGATCCCCTCGGGCATCCTGCGCGACGACGCGCTGTGCCTGATCGGCAACGGCGTGGTGCTGTCCCCCGAGGCGCTGATCCAGGAAATCGCCGAGCTCGAGGCCAACGGCGTCGAAGTGCGCTCGCGCCTCAAGATCAGCCCGGCCACGCCGCTGATCATGCCGTACCACATCGCGGTGGACAAAGCGCGCGAGATCGCCGCCGGCGGCAAGGCCATCGGCACCACCGGCCGCGGCATCGGCCCGGCCTACGAGGACAAGGTCGCCCGCCGCAGCGTGCGCGTGGCCGATCTGATGTACCCGCACGAGCTGCCGGCGCTGATCAAGACCGCGGTCGACTACCACAACTTCATCCTCACCCAGTGGCTGAAGGTCGAGCCGGTCGACTACCAGAAGGTTCTCGACGACGCGCTGGCCTGGGGCGAATACATCCGCCCGCTGGTCGACGACGTCGCCACCATCCTGCATGACGTGCGCGCCGAAGGCGGCAACATCCTGTACGAGGGCGCCCAGGGCGCGCTGCTCGACATCGACCACGGCACCTATCCCTACGTCACCTCGTCCAACACCACCATCGGCGGCGCGCTGGCCGGCACCGGCGTGGGCGCACGCGACATCGACTACGTGCTGGGCATCTGCAAGGCCTACGCCACCCGCGTCGGCAGCGGCCCGTTCCCCACCGAACTGCACGACGAGATGGGCGAGCGCCTGCGCAAGGTCGGCAACGAATTCGGCGCCAGCACCGGCCGCCCGCGCCGCTGCGGCTGGATCGACCTGGTCGCGCTGAAGCGCGCCACCCAGATCAACGGCATCAACGGCCTGGCCATCACCAAGCTCGACGTGCTCGACGGCCTGGAAACCATCAAGGTCTGCATTGCCTACGAATACCGGGGCAAGCGCCGCGAACTGGCCCCGCTCGACGCCGACGGCTGGGACGAGTGCAAGCCGGTCTACCTGGAATTCCCCGGCTGGCAGGAATCCACCGCCGGCATCCGCGAATGGAACAAGCTGCCGCCGGCAGCGCGTGCGTACCTGCGCGCCGTCGAGGAGCTGTCGGGCTGCAAGCTGGCCCTGGTCGCTACTGGTGCCGATCGTGATGACACGATCAGCCTGGATGATCCGTTCGCCTGAGGCAGGTCATGCAGCGATTTGTTGAAAAAGGCCCGTGAGGGCCTTTTTCATTTCGACTTCAGTGGAGGCTGGCGCCGACCGTGTTGCCGCGCGGCGCATGGCAAGCGCTGATGGCTCGGGCGGTGTTAGTTTAGCCGGCACTTCTCTGCACAACCTGAGCTTCGTCCACGCATGAACCAAACCTCGCTCTCCGCCCTCATCTGGTCCGTCGCCGACCTGCTGCGTGGCGACTACAAGCAATCCGAATACGGGCGGGTGATCCTGCCGTTCACCGTGTTGCGCCGTCTGGACTGCGTGCTGGAGCCGACCAAGAAGGCCGTGCTGGCCGAGTACGAAGCCAAGACCAAGGCTGGCCTCAATCCCGATCCGTTCCTGTTGCGCAAGGCGAAACAGTCTTTCTACAACACCTCGCCGCTGGATCTGCCCACGCTGCTGGGCGACCAGGACCACATCCGCCAGAACCTCTACAGCTACATCCAGGGCTTTTCGCCGGCGGCGCGCGACATCTTCGAGCGTTTCGATTTCCATGCGCAGGTCGAGCGGCTGGCCAAGGCGGACCTGCTGTACCTGGTCACCGAGAAGTTCGCCAACTTCAACCTGCATCCGGATGAAGTCGACAACGCGCAGATGGGCCTGGTGTTCGAGGAACTGATCCGCAAGTTCGCCGAACTGTCCAACGAAACTGCCGGCGAGCACTTCACCCCGCGCGAGGTGATCCGCCTGATGGTCAACCTGATCTTCATCGAGGATGACGAAGCACTCGGCGCTGGCCATGCCGTGCGCACCATCTACGATCCGACGGCAGGCACCGGCGGCATGCTTTCGGTGGCCGCCGAGCACTTGCTGCAACACAACCCCGACGCGCGGCTCACCCTGTTCGGTCAGGAGTTGAACGACGAGTCCTACGCCATCTGCAAGGCCGACATGCTGATCCGCGGCCAGGACGTCAGCAACGTCGTCGCCGGCAACACGCTCAGCGAAGATGGCCACGGCGGGCGCAAGTTCGACTACATGCTGTCCAACCCGCCGTTCGGGGTGGAGTGGAAGAAGGTCGAGAAAATCGTGCGCAGCGAACACGAACAGAAAGGCTTCGACGGCCGCTTCGGCCCCGGCCTGCCGCGCGTGTCCGACGGCTCCATGCTGTTCCTGCTGCACCTGGTGTCCAAGATGCGTCCGGCCGTCGACGGCGGCAGCCGCTTCGGCATCGTGCTCAACGGCTCGCCGCTGTTCACCGGCGGGGCAGGCAGCGGCGAGAGCGAGATCCGCCGCTACGTGCTGGAGAACGATTTGGTGGAAGCCATCATCGGCCTGCCCACCGACATGTTCTACAACACCGGCATCGCCACCTACGTGTGGATCATCTCCAACAAGAAGCCTGACGACCGGAAGGGCTACGTGCAGCTGATCGACGCCGGCAGCTTCTGGCAAAAGATGCGCAAGAGCCTGGGCAGCAAGCGCAAGGAAATGAGCGACGAACACATCGCCACCGTCACCCGCCTGTTCGGCGAATTCGCGGAAGCCGAACTGGCCACCGTATTCGACACCGACGGCAAGGAAACCGGCCGCCAGGTCATCGCCGCCGCCGAGTTCGCTCCCGAGCCACCCGCCGGCGGCAAGGTGAAAGTCGCGCCGCTGGCGCGCGTGTTCAGGAACGAAGACTTCGGCTACACCACCATCACCGTCGAGCGCCCACTGCGCGACGAGCAGGGCCAGATCGTGCTCGGCCAGAAAGGCAAGCAGAAAGGCCTGCCGCAAGCCGATAGCAGCTGCGCGACACCGAGAACGTGCCGCTGGGCGAAGACATCCAGGCCTACTTCGAACGCGAAGTGCTGCCGCATGCGCCGGATGCGTGGATCGACGAGGCGAAGAGCAAGATCGGCTACGAGATTCCGTTCAACCGCCACTTCTACGTGTTCGAGCCGCCGCGTGAGCTGCACGAGATCGACGAGGAGTTGAAGGCCGTGTCGGGGCGGATCATGGCGATGCTGGGGGAGTTGGCGGAATGAGTTTGCGAACCCTGCGTGCACGCTGCCCTGGCCAATGCTCCCTCTGCGTGGCAGCATTCCACCGCGTCGTCATTCCCGCGAAAGCGGGAATCCATGGGCTTTGCTCTTCGCGGTGCGTGCCATGAGCCTGCCGAGATATCCGGAGTACAAAGACAGCGGTGTGCCTTGGATTGGTAACGTTCCCGCTCATTGGTTGCCGCTGAAAGTTAAAGCTTTCGCCGATTTTTGTGGCGGCGGCACACCGAGCCGCGACAACTTGGCCTTCTGGAACGGTGACATCCCTTGGGTATCGCCGAAGGACATGAAGTCCGAACGAATTACAGGAGCCGAGGAGTGCATCACCCCTGAGGGTCTTTCGAGCAGCTCGTCTTCGATGGTGGATGCCGGGCGACTTCTCATGGTCGTTCGTTCGGGCATCCTCAAGCACACCATCCCGGTTGCCATCAACGTCGTGCCAGTCGCTATGAATCAGGATATGAAGGCGCTTCGCTTCTCGGAGCAACTGGTAACAAGCGATTTCTTTCTACGCTGGGTGCAAGGGCTCAATGACGTCCTCTTGCTCGCATGGGCGAAGCAAGGAGCAACTGTCGAAAGTATTGAGCATACCTATCTCGCCGAGACCACCGTTCCGCTGCCGCCGCTTGCGGAGCAATCCGCCATCGCCGCCTTCCTCGACCGCGAAACCGGCAAGATCGATGCGCTGATTGGCGAGCAGGAAAAGCTGCTGACCCTACTGGCCGAAAAGCGCCAGGCCACCATCTCCCACGCCGTCACCCGCGGTCTCAACCCCAACGCCCCGATGAAAGACTCCGGCTTGCCGTGGCTGGGCGAAGTGCCGGCGCATTGGAAGGTCGTCCGACTCAAGTTCATTGCGTCTGTTCAGACCGGGATAGCAAAGGGGAAAGATGTGACTGGGAGGGACACTGTCACTGTTCCCTATCTTCGGGTCGCCAATGTCCAAGATGGCTTCTTGAAGCTGGACGAAGTTGCGTTGATCGAAGTTGAGCCGACGCAGGTTGAACGCTACCGGCTACTTCCCGGCGATGTGCTGATGAACGAGGGTGGCGACTTCGACAAGTTGGGCCGCGGAGCGATCTGGCACGGAGAAATCGAGGACTGCATCCATCAAAACCACGTCTTTGCAGTGCGGCCCCACAACGTGCGCCCTGCTTGGCTGAATCAGGTCACCAGTTCCGAGTACGCGCAGTTCTATTTCATTGGGCGTTCGAAGCAAAGCACCAACTTGGCTTCGATCTCCTCGACCAACGTCATGGAGTTACCGGTGGTGTTGCCGCCGGACGACGAGCAGGCCGACATTCTTGATTGGATTCAATTTGAGGCAGAGCGGTTTAATCGTCTTGAATCTGAGGTCAATCAAGCTTTGCTGCTCCTCAAAGAGCGCCGCAGCGCCCTGATCGCCGCCGCCGTCACCGGCAAGATTGACGTGCGTGGGCAACCGCTTGCGATGGAGGACTCATGCTCATGAGGCTTGTTGAAGTTCTGTTAGCGATAGGCGGTTGCGTTGCCGGCCTCGTATCCGCCGGATATTGGCTCAAAGCCAGCGTGGTACCGATCGATCCGATTTGGAGCAAGCAGGGTGGCGTTGAACCCGGTGTCCATTCGCTTTCCCAGGACGGATGGATTAGCGGCATGCTTGAGGCGGCGCTGGAATCTGCTCGACTGAACAAGATCGCGGCGCGTTGGACTGCTGCGACGGTGGTGCTGGCTGCCATCAGTGCACTGGTCGGCACTTTCAGCGGATAAGCTCGGCCGGAGAAGCCGGGTAGGGAGATACACATGTGTCACGAGCAATCGTGACTCGTGCAATGAAGGGGAAGGAAGTGAGCGACATCCAGCTATTCCGCCTGAGCGGCACCGGCGCAGTCGAACTATCCGGCCGCGCCGCCGCAATAGAAAAGCATCTGCAGTCCATGATCGAAGCGCAGATGCCGACCTTCCTCGGCGTGCGCTTCCTCGCCAGCGAGTACGCCACCGGCAAGACCCACAAGGGTCGCATCGACTCGCTGGGTCTGGACGAGAACGGTTGCCCGGTGATCATCGAGTACAAGCGGCACACCCACGAGAACGTGATCAACCAGGGGCTGTTCTACCTGGACTGGCTGATGGATCACCGCGCCGAGTTCCAGTGGCTGGTGATGGAAAAGCTGGGCAAGGACGTGGCCGAGCAGGTCGACTGGTCCGGCACGCGCCTGTTGTGCATCGCCGCCGACTTCACCCGCTACGACCAGCACGCGGTGCAGCAGATCCCGCGCAATATCGAGCTGATCCGCTACAAGCTGTTCGGCGACGACCTGTTGCTGCTCGATCTGGTTAACAGCGTCAGCGTGGACGATGCGACCGCGGCCAAGGCCGATACCGGCAGCCCGACGACGCTGGTGAAGGCCAAGCCCGTCGGCAAGGACAAGACGGCAGAAGAACAGCTCAGCCAGGCGCAACCCGTCATCAAGGAGCTTTACGCGACCCTGGCTGGCTACCTGCTGGCGCTGGGTGATGATGTGCAGGAAAAGCATCTGAAGCTGTATGTCGCCTTTCGCCGGCTGAAGAACTTCGCCTGTGTGATCCCGTACAAGGACAAGCTGCTGGTGATGCTGAAGCTAGACCCGGACACCGTCGTATTGGAAGACGGATTCAGCCGCGATGTGCGCAACATCGGCACGTGGGGCACGGGTGATCTGGAGCTGTGCCTGCGCACCCCCGCAGACATGGGACGAGCCATGCCCTTGATCGATCGCAGTTACGCCGAAAATTAATGCCTTCGATCAAGCCGGCTTGGTGCTATTTGGCTAAGATGCCCCCATGACCCGAGTCGCCATTCAACCCGAAATGTTCCGCTGGGCACGTGATCGCGCCCGGTTGGACAACCTCGCGCTGATGGCACGTTTTCCGCGTCTGGCGGCGTGGGAAGCGGGCGAAACGCAACCCACGTTGCGCCAACTGGAGGACTACGCACGGGCCACGCATGCGCCAGTGGGATATTTCTTCCTGCCGGAGCCCCCGGCCGAGCCGCTGCCGATCCCCGATTTCCGCACGGTTGCCGACCGCGTCATCGCGCGACCCAGCCCGAATCTGCTGGACATGGTCTACGCCTGCCAGCAGCGCCAGGACTGGTATCGCGATCATGCGCAAGTGACGGGTCAATCGCCGCTGGCGTTTGTGGGCAGCCTCACCCTGGCGACATCGCCGGTTGAAGCGGCCGCTCAGTTGCGGGAAGCGTTGGATTTCAGTGTGGAGGAACGGCGCGCCTGCGCCACGTGGACAGAGGCATTGCGCAGGTTCATCGAGCAGGCCGACCGGATCGGCGTGATGGTGATGGTGAGCGGTGTGGTGCTGAACAACAACACGCGCCCGCTGGACCCGCAGGAGTTTCGTGGCTTCGCCTTGTCCGACGCGCTGGCGCCGCTGGTGTTCATCAATGGTGCGGACAGCAAGGCGGCACAGATGTTTACGCTGGCGCATGAATTGGCGCATCTGTGGCTGGGGCAGACCGCTTTGTCGGATGTCAGCGCCGATGTGGTGCCGAGCAACGCGACGGAGGTCTGGTGCAACCAGGTGGCCGCCGAGTTGCTTGTGCCGATGGGGTCGTTTCGCGCCGAACTGGTGGCGGACGAGCCGATCGGGGCAACCCTCAAGCGGCTGGCACGTCATTTCAAGGTCAGCTCTCTGGTCATCCTGCGTCGGTTGCTGGACGCGGGGAACATCGATCGTGCGGCTTTTTTTGCGGCGTATCGCGCGGAACTGGCGCGGTTGCGGGAGATCGAGGCCAGCGGAACTGGTGGCGGCGATTTTTACCGGACAACGGCTTCGCGTGTGAGCAAGCGATTCGCGCGAGCACTGGTGGAAAGCACGCTGGAGGGCAGGACGTTGTTTCGCGATGCGTTCCACATGCTGGGTATCGCCAAGACCTCGACTTTCAACGAGTTCGGACGCTCGCTGGGATACCCGGTCTGATGGCCTATCTGCTCGATGCCAACGTGTTCATTCAGGCCAAGAACCTGCAGTACGGTTTTGATTTCTGTCCCGCTTTCTGGGACTGGCTGGAGCATGCGAATGCACGGGGAGATGTTTTCAGCATTCAGCAGGTGGGCGGTGAGTTGCATGCGGGCGAGGACGAACTGGCCGAATGGGGCGAAGCTCGAGGTGAGGGTTTCTTTCTGCCGCCGGACAATCAGGTGCTGGCCGCCGCGCCGCGGGTAAGTGCCTGGGCGACGGGACAGGATTATGCGCCGGCGGCGGTGAGCACCTTCCTGCAGGTTGCCGATTACTGGCTGGTGGCATTCGCCGCAGCACACGGGCATACGGTGGTCACGCACGAAGTGCCGGCCAATTCACCGAAGAAGATCAAGATACCGAATGCCTGCGTGGGGCTGGGCATCCGCTTCATGACGCCGTATCAGATGTTGCGTGCCGAGCGAGCGCGGTTTGTTCTTGGGCCGGTGGTGCCTAACGCGGCGATCTAATTGGCTTGCCGCCCTCGCTGCATGTAGTCAGGTCTCGGAGGATTCCGACGTGTCAAATGCCCGTGCGGTTACGGTGGGCTACAATGTATTACATTGCATTCACGCCGCGGAGCTGAGCCATGACCGTCACCACCATTCGCCTGCAACCCGAGGTCGAGAGCGGCCTCGATAGCTTGACCACCAAGCTGCACCGCAGCCGCAACTGGTTGATCAACCAGGCGGTGCGCGAATTCGTTGCGCGCCAGGAACTGGGGCAAGCGCGTTGGCAGGACACACTGGCTGCAATGGAATCGGTTGCCCGGGGTGAGGCGGTGTCGGGTCAGGCCGTGCATGAGTGGTTGGGGTCGTGGGGCAAGGCCGATGAGCTGGCGCCGCCCAAGGCAGGTCAGTGAGGTTGCTGTATTCGACCGCGGCGGTTGCCGACCTGACACGTCTGCGGGCTTTCATCGCGGAGCATGATCCGGCGGCAGCCGGTCGCATCGCATCGGAGCTGGTTTCGCGGATCGATGGCTTGTGTGCATTTCCCGCGATGGGGCATGGTGTGCCGGAGGCGCCCGAGGGCGAGGTCGTGCGCGATTTTGCCTTTGGTCGTTACGTGGTGCGCTACTCCGTGCATGACGAAGCCTTGGTGGTACTGCGGATATGGCACCACCGCGAGGAGCGGGCACCGCAGGATTGAATGCTGGTCACGTTCTCGTGACTTTTCCAGGGGCAGGGACAGGGGCGGATGAATCTTCACCAGGAACATCACTTCGAGCGCGAGATCTGCGAACACCTCGCCGCCCACGGCTGGCTGTACGCCGAAGGCGATGCCGCGAATTACGATCGCAAGTACGCCTTGTATCTGCCCGACCTGCTGGCGTGGATCGAGGCGACCCAGCCGGACAGCTGGCAGCGACTGGGCAAGACCCACGGCCCCGAGATGGCCGGGCGCATTGCCGAACGCGTGCGCAAGAACCTCGATGAACGCGGCACGCTGGAGGTGTTGCGCCGGGGCGTGGAGATGCTGGGCTTGAAGGAGCCGCTGTCGCTGGTGCAGTTCAAGCCGGCGCTGGCGATCAATCCGGCGATCCAGCAACGCTACGCGGCGAACCGCTTGCGCGTGGTGCGACAGGTGCGGCATTCGCCGAACCAGCCGAACGATGCGCTGGACCTGGTGCTGTTCGTCAACGGCATCGCGGTGGCCACGGCGGAGCTGAAATCCGACTTCACCCAGAGCGTGGGCGATGCGGTGGACCAGTACCGCTTCGATCGGCAGCCGCAGCCGAAGGGCGGCCTGGCCGAACCGATACTCGGTTTTCCCGGCGGCGCCCTGGTGCATTTCGCGGTGAGCCAGGCCGAGGTGATGATGACCACGCGCCTGGCCGGGCCGGCGACGCGCTTCCTGCCGTTCAACCGGGGCAACCACGGCGCGGCGGGCAATGTGCCGAACCCGGACGGTTTTGCGACGGCGTATCTGTGGGAAGAGGTATGGGCGCGCGACAGCTGGCTGGAGATCCTGGGGCGCTACCTGATCGGCAGGCGCGACGACAAGAAGAAACTGGCGGGCGTGATCTTCCCGCGTTACCACCAGCTCGACGCCACCCGCAAGCTGGTCGCCGACGTGCTGGCGCAGGGCGCGGGCCAGCGTTATCTGATCCAGCATTCGGCCGGTTAGGGCAAGACCAATTCGATTGCCTGGAGCGCGCATTTCCTGGCCGACCTGCACGACGCGGAAAACCGGAAGCTGTTCGACAGCGTGCTGGTGGTGTCCGATCGAAACGTGCTGGACGCGCAGCTGCAGGAGGCCATCTTCGACTTCGAGCGCACCACCGGCGTGGTGGAAACCATCACCAGCGAGCACGGCAGCAAAAGCGCGCAGCTGGGCCAGGCGCTGAAGGACGGCAAGAAGATCATCGTGTGCACCATCCAGACTTTTCCGTTTGCGCTGGATGCGGTGCAGGAACTGGCGGCGACCGAGGGCAAGTGCTTTGCGGTGATCGCCGACGAGGCGCACAGCTCGCAGACCGGCGAGGCGGCGGCCAAGCTCAAGCAGCTGTTGAGCGCCGAGGAACGGGCCGAGCTGGAGGACGGTGGCGGGATCGATACCGAGACACTGCTGGCCGCCGGCATGGCCGCGCGCGCCGGCGGCAGCAAGGGCCTGACCTACGTGGCGTTCACCGCCACGCCGAAGCAGAAGACGCTGGAGCTGTTCGGTCGCCCCGGCGAGGATGGCCTGCCGCAGCCGTTCCATGTGTATTCGATGCGCCAGGCGATCGATGAGGGTTTCATCCTCGACGTGCTGAAGAACTACACCCCGTACAAGCTGGCCTTCAAGCTGGCCCATGAGGGCAGGGAATACGACCAGTCGCAGGTGGAACGCAGCGCGGCGATGAAGGGCATCATGCAGTGGGTGCGCCTGCATCCGTACAACATCGCGCAGAAGGTGCAGATCGTGGTGGAGCATTACCGCGAGAACGTGCAGCCGCTGCTGGGCGGCAAGGCCAAGGCGATGGTGGTGGTCGGCAGCCGCAAGGAAGCGGTGCGCTGGCAGAAGGCGATCCGCGGCTACATCCAGCGGCAGAACTACGCGCTCGGCGTGCTGGTGGCGTTCTCCGGCGAGGTGAGCGACCCGGAGAGCTTCCCCGCGCCGGTAAGCGAGACCAGCTCGGATCTGAATCCTGGCCTGAAGGGGCGCGACATCCGCGATGCGTTTGCCCAGCCGGAATACCAGTTGCTGCTGGTCGCCAACAAGTTCCAGACCGGCTTCGACCAGCCGTTGCTGTGCGGCATGTACGTGGACAAGATGCTGGGCGGCATCCAGGCGGTGCAGACGCTGTCGCGCCTGAACCGCGCGTACCCCGGCAAGGACACCACCTACATCCTCGATTTCGTCAACGAGGCGGCGGATATCCTCAAGGCCTTCAAGACCTACTACGCGACCGCCGAACTGGAGGCCAGGACTGATCCACACCTGGTATTCGACCTGCGCGCCAAGCTCGATGCCAGCGGCCACTACGACGACTTCGAGGTGGATCGCGTGGCCAGGGTGGAGACCGATCCGCGCGGCACGCAGGCGCAGTTGAGCAGCGCCATCGCTCCGGTCGCCGATCGTCTGCTCAAACGCTACAAGGCGGCACAGCAGGCGCGGGCAACCGCGCTGGTCGATGGCGACGACAAGCTGGCCGAAACCAGCAAGGACCTGCTGGATGCCCTGCTGCTGTTCAAGAACGACATGGGTGCCTACGTGCGCCTGTATGCGTTCCTGTCGCAGGTGTTCGACTACGCCAACACGGATATCGAAAAGCGCTTCATCTTCTACAAGCGGCTGATCCCGCTGCTGGAGTTCGGCCGCGAACGCGACACGGTGGACCTGTCCAGGGTGGTGCTGACCCACCACACCTTGCGTAGTGCCGGCCGTCAGCCGCTCAGCCTTGGCGCTGACGGCAATTACAAACTCGCGCCGATGGATGCGGTGGGCAGCGGCTCGGTGCAGGAAAAGCAGCAGGCCTATCTGGCCGATATCATCGAGAAGGTCAACGGTCTGTTCGAGGGGCAGCTGACCGACGACGACCAGCTGGTCTACGTCAACGGCGTGCTCAAGGGCAAGCTGCTGGAAAACGAGACCCTGGTGCAGCAGGCCGGCAACAACAGCAAGGAACAGTTCGCCAATTCGCCCGACCTGAAAGACGCCCTGATGCACGCGATCATGGATGCCCTGGAAGCGCATTCGACGATGAGCACCCAGGCGCTGGAATCCGAGCGCGTGCGTGCCGGGTTGAAGGACATCCTGCTCGGGCCGGCCCAGTTGTATGAGGCGCTGCGCGCCAGGTCGCAGGGCGGAAGTGCTGCGCCCTGACCGGATCGGAGATCCTTTTCGGCTTTGCCCATGCGATGCGCGCCATCGGTCGCCGATGTTGACCTGAACTTCGCATCCGCCGATCTACGGTGCCCGCGACTGGATCAACCGCAGCGGGAGAGCACCATGTCCGACGAACACGTCAAGACACCGGCCGACCACATCGGCGACACGCTGGTGCAGCTCAAGGAGATGCGGCACTACGCGAAGAACAACGTGGAGACGCTGACCACGGCGTGGCTGCTGTACGACGGCGAGTTGTCGAAGCTGAAGCAGGCGCAGAGGATCGCCGACCTGATGGACCGGCAGGCACAGCTGCATGAGGCGCTGGAGCAGGCGATCGCCGGGCTGGAAGAGCTGCAGGAAAAACTGAAGCCCGAGCCGGCGGCCGACGCCTGAGGACCGGCCGGCCCGGGTTGCAGCGCAGGAAGGCCCCGTCGACGGGGCCTTCTTCATTTGTGCCGGCGATCAGTGGCGCTGGCGGTGAATTGCGCGGCTGTTGCGGTTTTCCGCGCGGTTGAGGCGGCGGGTTTCGCCCTTGGTCAGGTGGCCGTTGTGCTTCGCTTCGGCGGCGCTTTCGCGCTGGGCGATGTTGGCGGCGCGGCGTTCGT
Source organism: Rhodanobacter sp. IGA1.0 (assembly GCF_040208325.1). NCBI lineage: Bacteria > Pseudomonadati > Pseudomonadota > Gammaproteobacteria > Lysobacterales > Rhodanobacteraceae > Rhodanobacter > Rhodanobacter sp. IGA1.0. The sequence goes on along the minus strand of NZ_CP157948.1, from coordinate 2,004,105 downwards.
CGTTGGCCGCCTGCTGCGGCGTGATGGTGCCGTTGGCGACGCCTTTGGCAGTGCGCGCCTGCTGGTTGTCGATGCGCTGGTTGACCTCGTTGACGCGGGGGTGACCGGGGACGGTGGTGTCGGTGGCCATCGCGCTGGCGCTGGCGAACGCGGTGCAGGCGATCAGGCTGAGCAGACCGAGGCGGATCATCGAAGCGTGGTTCATGACGGTGTCCTTCAGTGTGTGAGGCCGGCGTTGGGGTACTGCCATGTCGTGCCGGACGAACGGCGGCATGCCGGAAGGAGAACGCCGCTCCGCGCCGCGCGTTGACGGCGTGACGGGTCACCGCAAGCGCTGCGGTTCAGCACCGCGACAGGCCGGTTCTGGCGGCGCCCGCGACGAACCCGTGCCATCAGTCACGCGCAACCCCGCGCGCGCCGGTCGCATCCATGATCCATGGGTGGCGCGGCTTGCAGGGGTTTCGCGCGCCTCACGAAGGACCTGACCGATCGCCCGGCGGCGCCGCGAAGACGCCGGCCGGTTCCCCCGAATGACTCCGCGAGGTATGACTGATGCGTGCACTTCTGGTTCTGCTGTTGTCTGGTGGCGTGTTGTCGATGGCGCAGGCGGCCTCGGTCCATTACGTCGACGTGGTCAACGATTCGGCCAGCAACGTGACGGCGGTGTCCGCCACGAGGGACGGCCTGCGCTGGGAGCCGCTGGCCGTCGGCTACCGCTCCTTGCAGGCGAACAGCGTGATCACGCTGGCGGTGCAGCGCGAAGGCGGCTGCCGCCGCGACTTCCGCGTGGACTTCGTCGACGGGCGGCAGATGACGGTGCAGGGCTTCGACATCTGCCGCAACCGCAGCCTGCACCTGGGCCGGGCGTTGGCCCGGGCGCGCTGAGCCGGACGCTGCCGGGCGAAGGGCGACCGGGCTCGTCCATGACTTCCGGCGCTTTCCGGCGCCGGGGCATGCGCGCCACCATCGCCGGAATGACCGCCTCGGCGCCGGTTTTTCGTCGGCCCGCGGCATTCCGCACTTCGCCCACCCTGACACGGAAGATACTCATGCGCAGCACCTTGCTGGTTTCCGCGATCGCCCTGGCGCTCGCCGGCGTTTCGATGACGGCCATGGCGGCCACGCCGGCGGCGACGTCCGCGACCGACCTGGCCACCACCCAGCTGCCGCGCACGGTGCGGCCCAGCCATTACGACGTGGCGGTGACGCCGCATGCGGACAAGCTGAGCTTCGACGGCCAGGTGACGGTGACCGTCGACGTGCTGCAGCCGACCCGCAGCATCACGCTCAACGCGATCGACATGACGTTCTCGTCGGTGCGCCTGACCCCGACGAAACTGAAGATCGCCATCGCCGCGCCCAAGGTGACGGTGGATGCGAAAGCGCAGACGGCGACGTTCACCTTTGCCCAGCCGCTGCCCGCCGGCACCTACCAGCTGGCGATGAGCTACACCGGCAAGATCGGCACCCAGGCCAACGGCCTGTTCGCGATCGACTACGACACCACCGCGGGCAAGAAGCGCGCGCTGTACACCCAGTTCGAGAACTCCGACGCCCGCCGCTTCATCCCGTCTTGGGACGAGCCGGCGTACAAGGCCACCTTCAACCTCGCCGTGACCGTGCCCAGCGACGAGATGGCGGTGAGCAACATGCCGGTCGCCTCGACGAAGGACCTGGGCAACGGCATGAGCCGGGTGACGTTCCAGCCGTCGCCGAAGATGTCGACCTACCTGCTGTTCTTCGGCCTGGGCGAGTTCGAGCGCGCCACCACCATGGCCGACGGCACCGAGATCGGCGTGATCACGCAGAAGGGCAAGAAGGCGCAGGCCGGCTTCACCCTGCAGTCCGGCGCGGCCGTGCTGAAGGAATACAACGACTACTTCGGCGTGCCGTATCCGCTGCCCAAGCTGGACAACATTGCCTCGCCGGGCAGCAGCCAGTTCTTCTCCGCGATGGAGAACTGGGGCGCGATCTACACCTTCGAATACGCCTTGCTGCTGGACCCGAATTTCTCGACCCAGTCGGACAAGCAGAACGTGTTCAACACCGCCGCCCACGAAATGGCGCACCAGTGGTTTGGCGACCTGGTGACGATGCGCTGGTGGGACGACCTGTGGCTCAACGAAGGCTTCGCCTCGTGGATGGCCGCGCGCACCACCGAGAAGCTGCACCCGGAATGGCATACCCACCTGGATGCGGTGGGCACGCGCGAGGGCGCGATGTCGCGCGACGCGGTCGCCACCACGCACCCGGTGGTGCAGCACGTGGAGACGGTGGAGCAGGCCAGCCAGGCGTTCGACGCGATCACCTACGCCAAGGGCGAGGCGGTGATCAACATGCTGGAAGCCTATGTCGGCCCCGATGCCTGGCGCGCCGGCGTGCGCAACTACATCAAGGCCCACGCCTACGGCAACACGGTGTCGGACGACCTGTGGAAGGCAGTGCAGGGCGCGGCCGGCAAGCCGGTCACCCAGATTGCGCACGATTTCACCCTGCAGCCGGGCATTCCGCTGATCCGCGTGGCGTCCTCCGCGTGCAGCAACGGCAAGACCACGCTGACCCTGAGCCAGGGCGAGTTCACCAAGGATCGCCCGAACAAGACGCCGCTGAAGTGGCACGTGCCGGTGATCGCGCAGAGCATCGGCGGCAGCGAGGTCGCCCGCACCGTGGTGGACGGCAAGGCCACGCTGGAGGTGGCCGGTTGCGGCCCGGTGCTGGTGAACGCGGGGCAGAGCGGCTACTACCGCACGCTGTACACGCCGGCGGAATTCGCCGCGATCAAGGGCCAGTTCGCCAAGCTGGCGCCGATCGACCAGATGGGCCTGATGGGCGACAGCTGGGCGCTGGGCATGGCCGGCCTGCAGCCGGCGTCCAGCTACCTCGACCTGGCCCAGGTCACCCCGGCCGATGCCGACCCGCAGATCTGGGGCGACATCGCGGGCAGCTTCGCCGGCCTGCACGGCTATTACCGTGGCGACGACGCCCGTCAGGCGCGTCTTGATGCGTTCGCGGTCAAGCAGCTGAAGCCGGTGTTTGCCCGCGTGGGCTGGGAGGCGAAGGCCGACGAGGGCGACCCCACCACGATCCTGCGCACCCAGCTGATCGGCGTGCTGGCCGACCTCGGCGATGCTGACGTGATCAGCGAAGTGCAGCGTCGCTACGCCGCGCAGGACACCGATCCGAAGGCCGTGCCGGCGGCCCTGCGCAAGACCATCTACGCGGTGGTGGCGCGCAATGCCGACGCGGCGACCTGGGACCAGCTGCATGCGAAGGCCAAGGCCGAGACCACGCCGCTGATCAAGGACCGCCTGTACGCGCTGCTTTCGATCAGCAAGGACAAGGCGCTGGCCAAACGCGCGCTGGAGCTGGCGCTGACCGACGAACCGGGCGCCACCAACAGTGCCGGCATGATCGCTGCGGTGGGCTACGAGCACCCCGACATGGCCTGGGAATTCGCGATGGCGCACCGGGCGCAGATCGACAAGCTGGTCGACTCCACCTCCAGCAGCCGCTACTACCCGGGCATCGGCGCCAGCTCCAATGATCCGGCGATGATCGACAAGATCAACGCCTACGCCGACGCGCACATCGCCAAGGGCTCGCGCCGCGCGGCGGAGACGGTGATCGCGAACATCCAGTACCGGCAGATGGTGCGCAAGGAACGGTTGCCCGCGATCGACGCCTGGCTGGCGAAGAACGGCGGCTGATCCGCTCGCGCAGAGCCTGTGAAGAAAACCACTTCCTGTGGTTTTCTTCCGTCGCACGTCCGGTACATGCCCGGACGTGCTCACGCGGATCAGTCACCGGCGTGACCGATCCGCGGTCGGCCGTGCCTGGCCGACCTGAGAGGTTGAGAACTCACAACCTCTCAGACCGGCGCCCGCTTTCACCAGCGGGCGCCGGCAGGCGTGAATGGCGATACGCCCGGGGGACGATGTACCTTGCGTCTGCGCGCCGGCTGGCGCGATCGCCGCGGCTGCGGCGACCCGTCTTCATGCTTGAGCCCGAGAGCGATGGCCGATTTCGAAAAACTGGAACCCGACAGCACCGTGTACCGCACGCTGCTGGAGTCCACCAAGGCCATTCCCTGGAAGATCGACTGGGACAGCAAGCAGTTCGCCTATATCGGACCGCAGATCGAGGCGCTGCTGGGCTGGGCGCCGGCGAGCTGGCAGACGGTGGGCGACTGGGCCAGTCGCATGCATCCGCAGGATCGCGAGTGGGTGCTGAATTTCTGCGTGGCGCAATCGCAGGCCGGTGTCGATCACGAAGCCGACTACCGGGCGCTGACCCGCGACGGCCACTACGTGTGGATTCGCGACGTGGTGCACGTGGTGCGCCGGGCGGACGGTTCGGTCGATTCGCTGATCGGCTTCATGTTCGACATCAGCGAACGCAAGCAGACCGAACAGAAACTGGCGAGCCTGCAGAAGGAGCTGGAGGAGCTGTCCTTCCGCGACGGCCTCACCGGCGTGGCCAACCGGCGCCGCTTCGATGCGCTGATGGAACTGGAATGGAGCAACGCGCGGCGCAACCGCCAGCCGCTGTCGCTGCTGATGATCGATATCGACTACTTCAAGCAGTACAACGACTGCTACGGCCACCTCGAAGGTGATGCCTGCCTGAAGCGCGTGGCCTGGCTGCTGGCTTCCGCCGCGACCCGCGCCCGCGACCTGCTGGCCCGTTTCGGCGGCGAGGAATTCGTGCTGCTGCTGCCGGAAACCGACGAGTCGGCGTCGCTGAAGCTGGCCGCGCGCTGCCGCGACCTGATCCTGGCCGAGCAGATTCCCCACGCGCAATCCGCGGTCGGCCCGGTGCTGACCATCAGCGTCGGCGCGGCCACCTGCATTCCCGCGCACGCCGACGAGCTGCGCGGCTTCCTCGATGGCGTCGACAAGCGGCTGTACCGCGCCAAGCAGCAGGGCCGGGACTGCATCGTGGCGGCCAGCTGAGCGGCGCCAGGGCCTGTTGAGCCGGCGATCGACGCCGGCAGATCGCGTTCGCTGGCACGCTTCGTGCGCGTTGCCGTGGCCGGTTTTTCCCCGCGCCGCGGGCCATGTGCGACCCCCGAACCGGGCGTATGCTGCCGCCGTGTTTCGTAGCCTTCACCACGGACGAGGGGAGATACGTCATGGCAACACTGCTGCTGGTCAAGGGGAATGCCGGGAACGATGTCGCCACGCTGCGCAAGCGTCTGGCCGGGGTGCTCGGCGACGACGCGCGCGAGTTCCCGGGACTATCGACGGGCAACGTTTTCGACGAGCAGGTCGACGCGGCGGCGCGGCGATGGCAGGCCGGCATCGGGATCGTGGCCGATGCGGTGATCGGGCCCTGCTGCCAGATCCTGCTCGGCATGATGCAATCGCAACCGATGGCGGTGCCGCTGACGGTGGATGCGGTGCAGCGGCTGTTCCCGGCCACCAGGAAGTCCAACATCGTGCGCTACCTGCCTTACGTGGCCGCGGCGCTGGGCGCGGCGGGGCTGCGCGACCGCATGATGATCTGCGCTGCGCTGGGCACCATCCGCGCCGAGAGCGAAGGCTTCGTGCCGATCGCCGAGTTTCCCTCGCACTTCAACACCACGCCGGGGCTGCCCGCGTTCAGTGCCTACGACGGACGCAAGTCGCTGGGCAACGACCAGCCCGGCGACGGCGCGCGCTACCGGGGCCGCGGCTTCGTGCAGCTGACGGGGCGGGCGAACTACCACACCTATGCGGCCCTGGTCGGCGTCGACATCGAAGCCTTTCCGGACCTGGCCAACGCACCCGAGGTGGCGGCCGTGCTGCTGGCGCGGTTCCTGGCGCACGCGGCGGACAGGATGCGCACGGCGCTGGCGGCGAACAACTACGCGGCGGCACGCAAGCTGGTCAACGGCGGCAGCTACGGGCTGGCCAGTTTCCGCAACGTGTTCCAGCTGGCCGACACGGTCTGGCCGGCGGCCGTCCGCGGCGCCGGTGCGACTCGCAAGTCCGGCGCGGCTCGCAAGGCCGTCGCAGCGGCAGCGACGGGCGCGGGGAAACTCGATGCCAGCAAGGACCCGGTCGACCTGCGTGATCGCGCCTACCAGCCGCCGCCGGCCAGCCTGCCCGATCGTTACCCCACCGATGCGCAGGTCAGCGAGTTCCTGCCGGCCTATACCGGGGCCGGCCTGATCCTCGACCAGGGCCAGGAAGGTGCGTGCACCGGTTTCGGCCTGGCCTGCGTGGTCAACTACCTGCGCTGGCGCAAGAGCGGGATGCCGGGTCGGCTGGCTTCGGTCAGCCCGCGCATGTTCTACAACTTCGCCCGCCGCTACGACGAATACGCGGGCGAGAACTACGACGGTTCGAGCTGCCGTGGCGCACTGAAGGGCTGGTATCACCACGGCGTCTGCATGGAGGTCGACTGGCCGTATCGGCAGGAGGACACGCAGCCGCCGAAGTTCGGTTACGCCACCCGCGCCACCGCCAACACGCTGGGCGTGTATTACCGCATCGAGTTGAAGGCGATCAGCGACCTGCAGGCGGCGATCCACGAAGTGGGCGCGATCTACGTGTCGGCCAACACGCACCAGGGCTGGCAGGACGTGCCGACCGTGCGCCGGAAGCTGGCCGGGCACGACAGCCTGCCGGTGATCGCGTTCGACGGCAAACCCTCGCACGACGACGGCCACGCCTTTGCCCTGGTCGGTTTCAACACCGACGGCTTCGTGGTGCAGAACTCCTGGGGCAAGAGCTGGGGCTGCGGCGGTTTCGCCGTGCTGACCTACGCCGACTGGCTGGCCAACGGCATGGACGCATGGGTGGCCGCGATGGGCGTGTCGGGCGTGGTGCTGGGCCAGCTCGCGGCGGGCAGCAAGGGTGGCCGCCGCCGTGTCGGCACCAATCGCAGCCTGTGGTGGGACGAGGCCACCGCCTACGAGCACAGCGTGGTGCTGGGGAACGACGGCCGGGTGACGCGCTACCTCACCCAGGACGAGATGAGCCGCTCGCTGCTGTTCCAGGCCTGCACGCTGCCGGACCAGTGGTTCCGCCAGCAGAAGGCGACGACCAGGCGGCTGGTGATCTATGCCCACGGCGGACTCAACAGCGAGGCCGCGGCGATCGAACGGGCGCGCGCGATGGGGCGCTACTTCATCGGCAACGGCTGCTATCCGCTGTTCGTGATCTGGAAGACCGGCATGCTCGAATCGATCGGCGACATCTTCGCCGACAAGTTCCGGCACGAGCCGCCGCGGGCCGGCGGCATCCGCGAGAAGATCAGCGACGCCACCGACATCCTGGTCGAGCGCACCGTCGGCCGTCCGCTGGCGCGGCCGATCTGGAGCGAGATGAAGGAGAACGCCGAAGCCGCCAGCCTGCCCACGCGGGGCGGCGACCTGCTGGTGACGGCGCTGCAGAACCTGGCCAAGACCTGGGGTGACCAGCTGGAGATCCACCTGGTCGGCCACTCGGCCGGTTCGATCTTCCATGGCTACCTGGTCGACCTGCTGGCCGCGCGCGGGCTGGAGGCGCAGACCGCGTCCATCCATCTCTATGCGCCGGCCTGCACGGTGCAGTTCGCCAACCGCCACTACGCGCCACACGATGCCCTGATGCGGCGGCTCTACCTGGGCATCCTGTCCGACCGCAACGAGCGTGACGACAACACCGCGGCGATCTATCGCAAGTCGCTGCTGTACCTGGTGTCCAACGCCCTGGAGCTGGATGTGCGCACGCCGATCCTCGGCCTGGCGAACGTGATGGACGCCGGGTACAAGGGCTGGGACGGTTCGTCCAGCACGGCCGAGGCGCTGGGCAACTGGCGCCAGGTGGCGAAGCAGACCGGGCTGGGCAAGCGCACCGAAGTCATCGATGTCGACAAGGTGCCCACCTGCCTGCACCCCGAAGTCGCCATCGACGCGGGGCATGGCAGCTTCGACAACAACGTCGAGGTGCTGGGCCGCACCCTGGAACGCATCACCGGTGCGAAGCTCGCGTTGCCGGTGGACGACCTGCGCGGGTTCTAGCCGGAGTTTTTCCACCCATGAAAAAAGGCCCCGCCGTGGCGGGGCCTTCGCATCGGACGATCGACCGATGGTTACGCTTCGACGTCTTCCCGGTATGCATCCACCGGGATGCACGAACACATGATGTTCTTGTCGCCGTAGACGTTGTCGACGCGGGCCACCGGCGGCCAGTATTTCTGCAGCTTCAGGCTGGCCAGCGGGAAGGCGGCCAGTTCGCGCGGGTAGGCGTGGGTCCACTCGCTGGCGCTGACCATGGTGGCGGTGTGCGGCGCGTTGGTCAACGGGTTGTCCTCGCGGTCGAGCTTGCCTTCCTCGACGGCGCGGATCTCGTCGCGGATCTGGATCATCGCGTCGATGAAGCGGTCCAGCTCGACCCGCGATTCGCTTTCGGTCGGTTCCACCATCAGCGTGCCGGACACCGGGAAGCTCAGCGTGGGCGCGTGGAAGCCGAAGTCGATCAGCCGCTTGGCCACGTCCTCGGCGCCGATGCCGGTGGCGTCCTTCAGCGGGCGCAGGTCGAGGATGCACTCATGCGCCACCAGGCCGTTGCGGCCGGTGTACAGGGTGGGGTAGTGCGGCGCCAGCCGCTTCGCCACGTAGTTGGCATTGAGCAGGGCCACCTGGGTCGCCTTGCGCAGGCCCTGCTGGCCCATCAGGGTGATGTACATCCAGCTGATCGGCAGGATCGAGGCGCTGCCGAAGGTGGCGGCAGAAACCATCGCGCCGTTGCCGGTGCCCTGGGTGCGCGCGCCGTCGTTGCCCAGCGCGCCCGGCAGGAACGGCGCCAGGTGCGAACGCACCGCGCACGGGCCCACGCCCGGGCCGCCGCCGCCGTGCGGGATGCAGAAGGTCTTGTGCAGGTTGAGGTGGCTGACGTCCGAGCCCCACTTGCCGGGCTTGGCCACGCCGACCAGCGCGTTCATGTTGGCGCCGTCGGTGTACACCTGCCCGCCGTGCTGGTGGACGATGTCGCAGATGGCGACCACGTCCTCCTCGAACACGCCGTGGGTGGACGGGTAGGTCAGCATGATCGCGGCGAGGTTGGCCGAGTGCTTCGCGGCCTGCGCGCGGATGTCTTCCAGGTCCACGTTGCCGTTCGCGTCGCACTTGGTGACCACCACCTTCATGCCGCACAGGTGGGCGGATGCCGGGTTGGTGCCGTGGGCGGATTCGGGGATCAGGCAGATGTCGCGATGGCCTTCGCTGCGCGACTGGTGATACGCACGAATCGCCAGCAGGCCCGCGTATTCGCCCTGGGCGCCGGAGTTCGGCTGCAGGCTCACCGCGTCGTAGCCGGTGATCTCCACCAGTTGTGCTTCCAGCCCGGCGATCAGCTCCTGGTAGCCCCGGGTCTGCGCGGCGGGCGCGAACGGATGGATGTTGGCGAATTCCGGCCAGGTGACCGGGATCATCTCGGCGGTGGCGTTGAGCTTCATCGTGCACGAGCCCAGCGGGATCATCGTGCGATCCATCGCCAGGTCCTTGTCGGCCAGCGCGCGCAGGTAGCGCAGCAGTTCGTGCTCGCTGTGATGCGTGTTGAACACCGGGTGGGTGAGGAACGGCGAGGTGCGCTGCAGCGCCTGCGGGATCAGCGACGGCGCGCTGGCGTCCAGCGCGTCGATGCTGGGCAGTTTCGCGTCATCGCCGCCGAAGATCCGCCACAGCAGTTCGATGTCGGCGCGGGTGGTGGTTTCGTCCAGCGAGATGCACAGGTACTCGCCCCAGGCCTTGCGCAGGTTGGCGCCCAGCGCCACCGCGCGGGCGGCGATGGCGTCGGTGCGATCGCCGGTCTTCAGGCTGATCGTGTCGAACGCGCTGTCGTGGTGGCTGGCGGTGAAGCCGAGCTGCGCCAGGCCGGCCTTGAGGATCGCGGTGAGGCGCGCCACGCGGGAAGCGATACGGGTGAGGCCCTTGGGGCCGTGGTAGACGGCGTACATCGAGGCCATCACCGCAAGCAGCACCTGGGCGGTGCAGATGTTGCTGGTGGCCTTCTCGCGGCGGATGTGCTGTTCGCGCGTCTGCAAGGTGAGGCGATAGGCCTTGTTGCCCTCGGCATCGATGGAGACGCCGATCAGGCGGCCCGGCATCGAGCGCTTGTACGCGTCGCGGCAGGCCATGAAGGCGGCATGCGGGCCGCCGAAACCGAACGGCACGCCGAAGCGCTGGGTGTTGCCGATCACGATGTCGGCGCCCATCTCGCCCGGCGACTTCAGCAGGGTCAGCGCCAGCAGGTCGGTGGCGAAGATCGCCAGCGCGCCCTTGGCGTGGATCTTCGCCACTTCCTCGCTCCAGTCCAGCAGCCAGCCGCTGCTGGCCGGGTACTGGATCAGCGCCGCGAAGTAGTCGTCCGCGGCGATCGCGGCATCCCAGGCCTCGGCGGAATCGGCCAGGGTGATCGTCAGGCCCAGCGGCTCGGCGCGGGTGCGCATCACCTCGATGGTCTGCGGGTGGGCATCGCCGAACACCACGATGGCGTTGCCCTTGTTCTTGCTCGAGCGCTTGGCCAGGGTCATCGCCTCGGCCGCGGCGGTGGCTTCGTCCAGCAGCGAGGCGTTGGCGATCTCCATGCCGGTGAGGTCGGCGCACATCGTCTGGAAGTTGATCAGCGCCTCCATGCGACCCTGCGAGATCTCCGCCTGGTAAGGCGTGTAGGCGGTGTACCAGGCCGGGTTTTCCAGGATGTTGCGCAGGATGACGTTGGGCGTCAGCGTGCCGTAGTAGCCCTGGCCGATGAAGCTGCGGAACACCTGGTTGCGGCCGGCGATCGCCCGGATCTTGGCCAGCGCTTCTTCTTCGGTGATCGCCGTGGGCAAGGCCAGCGGCGCTGCGGACTTGATCGAGGCGGGCACGATGGCGTCGGTCATCGACTCCAGCGAATCGTGGCCGACCACGCGCAGCATCTGCGCGATCTCGGTGTCATCCGGGCCGATGTGGCGTTCGATGAAGGCGCCGTGGTTTTCGAGGTCACGCAGGGAAGTGGGGTTGTGGCTCATGGCTGGGCATCCGAAGACTGGCGTGTCGTGCCGCACGCGGGGCGCCCCTCTGTCCTTTTGCCTGAGAGTTTGGAAACGCGGCGGCGTTTCGTGCCCCTTCGGCGGCGGCTGCAGCCGCTCTCTCCAGAGTGTTCACGCATGGTGGTATGGGGGCCTGAGCGATTACGGGCGTTGCGTCTTCGGCAGCGGCCGTGTCCTGCGAGGGACGGGCCGCTTCTCCCACCATGCGTTTACCGCGGCGATTATACAGGGGGAACGGGGGCTGTCGCGGCCGGTCGGCGCCCGGTTCAGGGAGCCGCCGGAGCGCCACGGGTTATGCTCGGCTGCCTCATCAACCGGGAGTGCGCATGATTCGGATCGCCGACATCGACCATGTGGTGTTGCGTGTCATCGACAGCGACGCCATGCAGCGTTTCTACTGCGACGTGCTTGGCTGCCGCGAGGAACGTCGGCAGGACGAGATCGGCCTGGTGCAACTGCGCGCCGGCCGTTCGCTGATCGACCTGGTCGCCATCGACGGCAAGCTGGGTCGTCACGGCGGCGCCGCGCCGGGCGCGCAAGGCCACAACATGGATCACCTGTGCCTGCGGGTGGAGGATTACGACGAGGCGGCGATCCTGGCCCACCTGAAGTCGCACGGCGTGAGCATCGGCGAGCTGGGCTCGCGTTACGGCGCGCAGGGCGAGGGGCCGTCGATCTATTTGTACGACCCGCAGGGAAACATGGTCGAGTTGAAGGGGCCGGCAGCAGGCTGAAGAGCGCGCGTCCCGACTTTCGATCGAACCCGGAGAAGAGCAAAGGCCGTCCTGGCTGGGCGGCCTTCCTGACTTCAACCAAACCCGGAAAAGACGAAGGCCCGCATCACTGCGGGCCTTCGTTTACAATTGGTGCCCAGGAGAGGACTCGAACCTCCACGGAGTTGCCCCCGCTAGCACCTGAAGCTAGTGCGTCTACCAATTCCGCCACCTGGGCAGGTGTCACGTTGCTCAGCGAGCTGCGTGAGCCGCGTAATTTAGGCATCTGCCGACGGCTTGTCAACACTTTTTCACAACCATCTCTCGCGACGTGGCATTCTCCGCGGCGCAAACATCACAAGGATACTGAGTGACCAGAAAAACTCCCCCCAAGTCCGGCCATCCCCAGGACTCGCATCCCGCGAAAAAAACCGCCAAGCGGACGCCTCGCGCTGCATCCACGCCGGACAAGCGCACCCGGGCCGCCGCAGGCGCCGTGCGTGATCCCCATGCCGATCGCGAGGCGCAGCGTTATGCGCGCCCGATCCCCAGCCGCGAGGCGATCCTCGCCCTGCTCGAAGAGCGCGGCGAGCTGCTGACCGAAGCGCGCATCGCCGAGGCGCTCGGCATCCAGGAAGAAGTCGATCTCGAAGCCTTGCGCAAGCGCCTGGGGGCGATGGTGCGCGATGGCCAGATGCTGCTTGGCCGTCGCGGCGGCTACGCGCCGACTCAGAAACTCGACCTGATCGCCGGCCGCGTGCTGGCCAACGCCGAGGGCTACGGCTTCCTGCGCCCGGACGAGGGTGGCGAGGACCTCTATCTGTCGCCGCAGCAGATGCGTGCGGTGATGCATGGCGACCGCGTGCTGGCCAGCGTGGTCGGCATCGATCGCCGCGGCCGCAAGCAGGGCGCGATCGCCGAAGTGCTGGAGCGGCGTTCGCCGCGACTGGTCGGCCGGGTGCTGATCGAAGACGGCGTGACCCTCGTATCGCCCGATGACCGCCGTCTGACCCAGGACGTGATGATCAAGCCGGGCACGGAACAGGGTGCGAAGTCGGGCCAGATCGTGGTGGTCGAGATCACCGCTCCGCCAACGGCCCAGCGCGGCCCGGTGGGCGAGATCCGCGCCGTGCTGGGCGAACGCCTGCAACCGTCGCTGGTGGTGGAAATGGCGATCGCCAGCCACGACCTGCCGCATGAATGGCCGGCCGACGTGCTGCGCGACGCGGCCCAGGTGGAGGCGGTGGTGACCGCCGCCGAGCGCGAAGGCCGCACCGACATCCGCAAGCTGCCGCTGGTGACCATCGACGGCGCCGACGCGCGCGACTTCGACGACGCCGTTTACGCGGAGCCGAAGCGTGGCGGCGGCTGGCGGCTGATCGTGGCGATCGCCGACGTGTCGCACTACGTGCAGGTCGGCAATGCGCTGGATCGCGAGGCCTACGAACGCAGCACCTCGACCTACTTCCCCGGCTTCGTGGTGCCGATGCTGCCGGAGACCCTGTCCAACGGCATCTGCTCGCTGAACCCGAACGTCGAACGGCTGTGCATGGTCTGCGACATGCTGGTCGATGCCGAAGGCAACGTCACCAGATCGAAGTTCTACGACGCGGTGATGCTGTCGCACGCGCGGCTCACCTACGACAAGGTATGGCAGGCGGTCGGCCTGCGCGACAAGGACGCCCGCCACGAAGTGGCCGACGTGCTGCCGCAGCTGGAAAACCTGCACGCGCTGTACAAGGCGATGGCCGGCCAGCGCAAGCGGCGCGGCGCGATCGACTTCGAGACGCCGGAAGTGAAGTTCCGCCTCGACCAGAGGGGCAGCGTCGAGTCGATGGGCGCCACCGAGCGCAACGACGCGCACAAGCTGATCGAGGAGTGCATGATCGCCGCCAACGTGCAGGCGGCGCTGTTCCTGGAGAAGAAGAAGATCCCCGCGCTGTTCCGCGCGCACGAGCCGCCGCCGGCGGAGAAGTACGAAGACCTGCAGCAGTTCCTGCGCGAGTTCAAGCTGCGCATGCCGCCGGTGGACGAAGTGACCCCGGCGGATTTCGCCGAGATCCTGGCGCTGGTGCACGACCGCCCCGAGCGCGAACTGATCCAGAACGTGCTGTTGCGCTCGCAGAGCATGGCGGCGTACCAGCCCGACAACCGCGGCCACTTCGGCCTGTCGCTGCAGGCGTACGCGCACTTCACTTCGCCGATCCGCCGCTATCCGGATCTGCTGGTGCATCGGGCGATCCGCTACGCGCTGACCGGCCGCAAGCCGGCCGATTACACCTACAGCCCCAGCGACATGGCGGCGATGGCGATCCATTGCTCGCAGCGCGAGCGACGCGCCGAAGAGGCCGAGCGCGACGTCGACGAGCGCTTCAAGTGTGCCTGGATGGAAAAGCACATCGGCAGCGAGTTCGATGGCGTGGTCACCGGCGTCACCTCGTTCGGCCTGTTCGTGGAGCTGGACGAGTCGAAGGTGTCCGGCCTGGTGCACATCAGCCAGCTCGCCAACGACTATTACCACTTCGACGCCACCCGCAAGTTGCTCAAGGGCGAGCGCACCGGCGCACAGTTCCGCCTGGGCGACCATGTGCGCATCCAGGTGCTGCGCGCCAGCCTGGAGGATCGCAAGATCGACTTCCGGCTGGTCTCGCCGCGCACGCCGGCCACGCCGCCGGTCGGCAGCGCCAGGGCGTACGACTATGCGGCCAGCGGCGAGCGCTATTCGCTGCCGAAGAAGGCGGCGGCCGCCAAGGCGCCGGGCATGTTCGGTCGCGCGGCCAAGGCGATCGGTCGTGCGTTCGGGCGCAAGGACGCAGCAGTCGCGGCGCCCGCACCGGCGCCAGCACCGGCCCCGGCCCCGGCCCCACGCAAGGCGGCGACAGGCGATAATCCGCCGCCGCGTTCGTCGTCGACGGCGCGCGGCGCGCAGCGTCCGGCCCGCAAGGCCGATGCATCGTCCTCCCGTGGTTCGCGCAAGGGGGCTTCCTCGAAACCTGGCCAGGCCCCGGCCGCCGCGCCCGCGACGAAGAAGCAGCCCCGGCGTCGACCCAAACCGAAAGGCAAGTCATGAGTGAGAGCTGGATCGTCGGGATCAACCCGGTCGAAGGCGCGTTGAGCAACGACGCCGAACGCGTGCGCGAGGTGCTGGTCGAGAATGGCCAGCGCAACGCCCGCGTGCTGGAGCTGGCCGAGCGGGCAAAGAAGTTGAACATCCCGGTGTTGCACCGGCCGCGCGACGAGCTGGACCGGCATGCCGGCGAAGCTCGCCACCAGGGCGTGGCGGCACGCTATGAAGCGGCGCCCGCGGCACACGAGAATGACCTGGCCGGCCTGCTGGAACGCGACGGCAGCGACGCTCTGGTGCTGGTGCTGGATGGCGTCACCGACCCGCACAACCTTGGCGCCTGCCTGCGCAGCGCAGCGGCGGCGAAGGCCACCGCGGTGATCGTGCCGAAGGACCGCGCGGTCGGCCTCACTCCGGTGGTGCGACGTGCCTCGGCCGGTGGCGCCGATCGGGTGCCGCTGATCGCAGTGACCAACCTGGCTCGCACGCTGCGCGAACTGAAGGACGCCGGGGTGTGGATCACCGGCCTGGCCGGCGACACCGACACCACCATCTACGGTGTCGACTTCAGGGGGCCGGTGGCGCTGGTGCTGGGCAGCGAAGGCGAGGGCATCCGCCGGCTGACCCGCGAGCTGTGCGATTTCGTGGCGAAGATCCCGATGCCGGGCACGATGGAAAGCCTCAACGTTTCCGTCGCCACCGGCGTGGTGCTGTTCGAGGCGTTGCGCCAGCGGAGCGTGAAACGATGAACCTGATGTGGCATGACTGGGCCGGTTACATCGGCGTGGTGCTGGTGCTGCTGGCATTCCTGTTGCTGCAGGCACACAAGCTGCACGGCAACGGCCTGACCTACCAGGTAATGAACATCGTCGGCGCGCTGGGCGTGTTGCTGTCGCTGCTGTTCGGCAGCTTCAACCTGTCCGCGTTCGTGATGGAAGTGGCCTGGGCCGCCATCGGCATCTTCGGCGTGTTGCGCGGCCTGCGGCTGCGTCGCGGGAAGGATGCGCGGGTGCCCTGAGTCAGGAGCGCGCTCGCCGCCGACTCACTCGCCCAGCTTGGTGATCTCGGGGTTCGAGGTCAGGTCGCGCTTGCTGCGCTGCTTGTCCAGCGGTTCGCCGGTGACCTGGAACCAGATGTTCTCGGCGATGTTGGTGGCGTGGTCGCCGATGCGCTCGATGTTCTTGGCCATGAACAACAGGTGGGTGCACGGCGTGATGTTGCGCGGGTCTTCCATCATGTAGGTCAGCAGCTGGCGGAAGTAGCCGGTATAGGCTTCGTCGAGCACCACGTCGTTCTTCCACACCTGGTAGGCGCGTTCGACGTCGCGGTCGCTGTAGGCCGCCAGCACTTCGCGCACTTCCTCGGCGGCCAGCCTGGCCAGGTGGTTCAGGCCGTGGACCGGGGCGACCGGCGCCACCATCGACAGCGGAATCGAGCGCTTCGCCACGTTGGCGGCGTAATCGCCGATGCGCTCGATGTCCGACGCAATCCGCAGCGCGGCATATACGTTGCGCAGGTCGCCGGCCATCGGTGCCCGCAACGCCAGCAGGCGCACCACGTCGTGGCCGATCTCCTGCTCCAGCTGGTCGATGGCCTCGTCGTTGCCGACCACCCGCTGGGCGGCGCGCTCGTCGCGGCGCTCCAGCACGTCGATGGCCGCTTCAAGCTGGGTCACCGACAGCTCGCCCATGCGCACGATCTCGCCGGTCAGCCGGGCCAGCTCGCTGTCGTAACTCTTGATGATGTGGTCGGTGCCGGTGTTCATGGTTGCCTCGTTGTCTTGTTCCCTTCTCCCCTCGGGAGAAGGTGCCCGAAGGGCGGATGAGGGTTCGGGCGGGGCGTGGCGCCGCGGCTTCGCCCGTACGCTCACCCCAACCTCTCCCCGAGCGAGAGGGGCCTGGATCAGCCAAACCGCCCGGTGATGTAATCCTCGGTCTGCTTCTTGCCCGGCTTGGTGAAGATCTTCTCGGTGCGGTCGTACTCGATCAGCTCGCCCAGGTACATGAAGGCGGTCTGGTCGGAAACGCGCGCGGCCTGCTGCATGTTGTGGGTGACGATGACGATGGTGAACTGGCTTTTCAGTTCCTCCACCAGTTGTTCGATGCGGCCGGTGGCGATCGGATCCAGCGCCGAGGTGGGTTCGTCCAGCAACAGCACTTCGGGCTTCAGGGCGATCGCGCGGGCGATGCACAGGCGCTGCTGCTGGCCGCCGGAGAGGCCGAGCGCGTTCTGCTTGAGCTTGTCCTTCACCTCGTCCCACAGCGCAGCGTTGCGCAGTGCCTGTTCGACCCGGCCTTCCATGTCCTTGCGCGACAGCTTCTCGTGGTGGCGGATGCCGTAGGCCACGTTCTCGAAGATCGTCATCGGGAACGGCACCGGCTTCTGGAACACCATGCCGACCTTGCTGCGCAGGCGGTTCATCGAATAGCGCGGATCGAGGATGTTGTCGCCGTCCAGCAGGATCTCGCCCTTCGCCTCCAGCTTCGGATAGATCGCGTAGATGCGGTTGAAGATGCGCAGCAGGGTGGATTTGCCGCAGCCGGACGGGCCGATGATCGCGGTGACCTGCTTTTCCGGGATGTCCATGTTGATGCCTTTCAGCGCATGGAAGCCGTTGTAGTAGAAGTGCAGGTCGCGCACGGTGATCTTGGGCGCCACCGTCGCTGCGGGCGCCACCGGCACCGGGTTCGTGGCGAGGGCGGAATCAGTCATGGGACACCTTGGTGCGGGAAAGGATCAGGCGCGAGGCCAGGCTCAGCAGCAGCACGAACATGGTGATCACGAACGCGCCGGCCCAGGCCAGGGCATGCATCGCGTCGCCCGGGTCATTGGCGTACTGGTAGATGATCTGCGGCAGGCTGGACATCTTCTCCAGCGGGTTGACTGCCATGTAGTTGTTGCCGAACGCGGTGAACAGCAGCGGGGCGGTCTCGCCGCTGATGCGGGCCAGCGCCAGCAGCACGCCGGTGATGATGCCCGAGCGGGCGGCGCGGATCAGGATCTGCAAGGTCAGCTTCCACTGCGGCACGCCCAGCGACAGCGCCGCTTCGCGCAGGGTGGATGGCACCAGCCGCAGCATCTCGTCGGTGGTGCGCACGATCACCGGCAGCGCGATCAGCGCCAGCGCCACGCCGCCGGCGAAACCCGAGAAACTGGTCGAGCCGTGGGTGAGGGCGGTGCTGGGCAGCACGATGATGGTGTAGACGAACAGGCCCATCACGATCGACGGTGCCGACAGCAGGATGTCATTGAGGAAGCGGATCGACTCGCCCAGCTTGGTGCGGTTCGCGTATTCGGCCAGCCAGGTTCCGGCCAGCACGCCGATCGGCGTGGCGATGCCGATGCCGATGAAGTTGATCACCAGGCTGCCGACCATTGAGTTCAGCAGGCCGCCGTCCTCGCCATAGGCCGTGATTTTCGTGAACAGTTTCAGGTCCAGGGCGCCGACGCCCTGGCGCAGGGTTTCCCACAATATCCATGCCAGGAAGGCCAGGCCGACCAGGGTGGCCAGCAGGCTCAGCGCCATCGCCAGCGCGTTGGCGATGCGGCGGCGCAGGTACAGGGTGTTCATCAGCGCCCCTCCTTGCTGGCCAGGCGTCGCAACATCAGGCGCGCGATCAGCAGCACGATGAAGGTGACCACGAACAGCAGGAAGGCCAGCGCCATCAGCGAGGACTTCTGCAGGCCCGCCGCTTCGCTGAACTGGTTGGCGATGGTCGAGGCGATCGAGGTGCCCGGGTCGAGCAGCGACGCCGACAGCTGCATCGCGTTGCCCAGCACGAAGGTCACCGCCATCGTCTCGCCCAGCGCGCGGCCGAGGCCGAGGAAGATGCCGCCAATCACCGCCGAGCGGGTGTACGGCAGCACGATGTCCCACGACACCTCCCAGGTGCTGGAGCCCAGCGCATAGGCCGACTCCTTCAGCCGGGTCGGTACGGTCTGGAACACTTCGCGCATCACCGAGGAGATGAACGGGATGATCATGATCGCCAGCACGATGCCGGCGACCAGGATGCTGGCGCCGAACGGGTAGTCGCTGCCGAACAGCTTGCCCACGAAGGGCACGTGTTCGGCCACCCACGACAGCTTGCCGTCGTCGGGCTTGTTGCCGAGGTTGTTGGTCAGCCACGGCTTGATGTGTTCGGCGAAGAAGGGGGCGAAGATGAAAAGCCCCCACATGCCGTAGATGATCGAGGGAATGCCGGCCAGCAGCTCGATCGCCGAGGCGATCGGCGTGCGCAGCCAGGTCGGCGCGACTTCGGACAGATAGACGGCGATGCCGAAGCTGACCGGTACGGCGATCAGCAACGCGATGAAGGAGGTGGCGAGGGTGCCGTAGACGGGCACCAGCGCACCGTAGACGTCATTGCCCGGGTCCCATTCCGAGCTGACCAGGAAGTGCCAGCCAAACGTGGCGAATGCCTCGCGGCCACCCCACAGCGTGGCGCCGGCGGCACCGAGCAGGGCCGCCAGCACGATCAGCGCGCAGCCCTTCAGCAGCCAGCGAAACAGCCGCTCGTGACGGGCGTCGCGACGGCTGCGCTGTTCCAGGATGTCGGGGGTGGAGGCAATGGTCATGCGGGACTCTGCGAATGAACTCGTGAACCTCGCCCCTCCCGCTCACCCTGAGCGTAGACCCCGAGGATCGAAGTCGAAGGCTGCCCTTCGACTTCGCTGCTCGGGGTGAGCGGGAGGGGTGGCGGCTTCGATCAAGCCATCAATGCTTGAACTCGGAAGCCCAGTATGCCTCGATCCTGCTGACCAGCGCGGCCGGCAGCGGCACGTAGTCGAGTTCGCTGGCCGCCGGCTGGCCATGCTCCAGCGCGTACTTGAAGAAGTCAAAGGCGACC
This sequence comes from Rhodanobacter sp. IGA1.0, assembly GCF_040208325.1. NCBI lineage: Bacteria > Pseudomonadati > Pseudomonadota > Gammaproteobacteria > Lysobacterales > Rhodanobacteraceae > Rhodanobacter > Rhodanobacter sp. IGA1.0. Next base: position 1,984,477 of record NZ_CP157948.1, on the reverse strand, counting down.
TTGGTGTTGCCGGCATTCTTCGGCGACTTGTACATGATCATCCAGGTGGTGGCAGTGATCGGCCACGCCTGTTCGCCCGGTGCATTGGTCATGATCAGGTTGAAGTCGCGGGCAGAGGCCCAGTCGGCCGTGGCGGCAGCGGCAGCGAAGGCATCGGCGCTCGGCTTCATGAAGTTGCCGCTGGCGTTCTTCAGGTCGACCCAGGCGAGCTTGTTCTTCACCGCATACGCGTACTCGACGTAGCCGATCGAGCCCTTGATCTGGCGCACGTACTGAGAGACACCTTCATTGCCCTTGCCGCCCACGCCGGTCGGCCATTCAACGGCGGTGCCGAACTTGACCTTGCTGGCCCACTCCGGGCTGACCTTGGACAGGTAGTTGGTGAAGTTGAACGAGGTGCCCGAACCGTCCGAACGATGCACCACGGTGATCTTGCCGGCCGGCAGGGCCAGGCCCGCGTTCAGCGCGGCGATCTTCGGATCGTTCCAGTTGGTGATCTTGCCCAGGAAGATGTCGGCCAGGGTGGCGCCGTCCAGCTTGACCTGGTCCGCCTGCACGCCGGCAATGTTGACCACCGGCACGATGCCGCCGACCACGATCGGGAACTGGCCCAGGCCGTACTTCTGCAGGTCTTCCGCCTTCATCGGGGCGTCGGACGCGCCGAAGTCGATGGTGCCTTCCTTGATCTGCGCAATGCCGGCACCGGAGCCCACCGACTGGTAGTTGAGGCGGTTGCCGGTCTTCCCGGCATAGGCGGCCGACCACTTGGACATGACCGGGTAGACGAAGCTGGAGCCGGCGCCGGTGATGTCGGTGGCCTGCGCGGCGGCTGCGCCGAAAGTCGAGGCCACGGCCAGCGTGGCGACGGCAGCGAATCGGACAGGTAAGTTGCGGATGGTCAACACGGTAGCTCCTATCGAGTGAGGTCGGATGCGACCCCGCCATTTCAGGCTCTTCGTGTTGCCATTGGATGAAATGAATGTTTCAGGAAGATGACATGCTGTCATTTGGAACGCGGAACGGGTAACGAGAGCGAAAGCGGCGATGCGCTGCCGTTCCCCGTTCCCCGCTCTCGCCTCAGCCCACGCCAAGCCCGACATGCGCCTGCTCGAACAGCTCCAGCTGGCGCCAGCGGTTGACCACGCTGCAGAACAGCTCGGCGGTGCGTTCGGTGTCGTAGACGGCGGAATGGGCTTCGCGGCTGTCGAACGCATGACCGGCGGCGAGCACCGCCTTGCTCAGCACGGTCTGGCCGTAGGCAAGTCCGCCCAGGCTGACCGTGTCGAAGCAGCTGAACGGGTGGAACGGGTTGCGCTTGTGTCCGCAGCGTTTCACCGCCTGATTGAGGAAACCCAGGTCGAACGCGGCGTTGTGGCCCACCAGGATCGCCCGCTGGCAGCCGGCCTCGCGCACCGCTTCGCGCACCACATGAAAGATGTGATCCAGCGCCTGCCGCTCGGCCAGTGCGCCGCGCAGCGGATTGGTCGGATCGATGCCGGTGATCTCCAGCGAACGCGGGTCGAGGTTGGCGCCGGGGAAGGGCTCGACGTGCGTGGATACCGTAGGCTGCCGCTGCAGGAAGCCGTCCGCATCCATGCACAGGGGCACGGCGGCGATTTCCAGCAGTGCATCATGTTCGGCGTCAAAGCCGCCGGTTTCCACGTCGACCACCACCGGCAGAAAGCCGCGGAACCGGTCGGCCATGCGTGGCGTGGCGCTGTTGTTGGGAATTTCCATCGGCGAAGCATATCAGTCGTGCCGCGCGGCATGAGGCAGCGGAGCAAGGCCTGGCTGTCATGGTGCTGTCATGAAAGCGGCATTCAACAGTAAAAATCGCTGGGCAAACTTGTTAACGAATCGCTGGCCGGCCATCGGGATCGAGGGGGCGATCGAGATTTTCCCATCAACTTTCGGAGTAATGACATGCGTTCCAAATTGATTGCGGTAGCGATCGCAGCTGGCCTGGGCGTCAGCAGCTTCACGGCCGCCGCGGCGCCGCAGCGGACGACCCCGGCCGCCAGCAGCAGCGAAATCGAACTCCTCAAGGCCCAGTTGAGCGCGTTGCAGGCCAAGGTGGACGAACTGGAACAGCGCACCGACGCGCAATCCGAGATCAATGTCAGCACGGGCCAGGCGGTGGAGAAGGCCACCAGCGTGACGGCCGCCAGCGACAAGAAGTTCGCGGCGCTGGAAAAGGCGGTCAACAACACCACGCTGTCCGGCAGAATGTACTTCGATGTCACCAGCATCGATCAGAAGAACAGCGATACCGGCAAGACCAATGCGTCCGGCCTCGGCATCGACGTGAAGCGCTTCTACCTCGGCGTCGACCACAAGTTCAACGACATCTGGTCGATGAACCTGACCACCGACTTCAACTACGTCAGCAACGACGGCGAAACCAACCTTTTCGTCAAGAAGGCGTATGTGCAGGGCAAGTTCGACCAGGCTGCGGTGTTCCGCATCGGTTCGGCCGACATGCCGTGGATTCCGTTCGTCGAGAACTATTACGGACTCCGCTACGTGGAACCCACCACGACCGACCGCCTGAAGTACGCCAACTCGGCGGACTGGGGTCTGCACGTGGGCGGCGACATCGGTGCCGGCAAGTCGCTCAACTACGCGGTGTCCGTGGTCAACGGCAACGGCTACAAGAACCCGGGCCGCAGCAAGGGTGTGGATGTCGAGGGACGTGTGGGCTTCGTGCCGTTCGAGAACATGGTCGTGGCCGTCGGTGGCTACAGTGGCCACCGTGGTCAGGAAACCCAGTTGACCGATGCGCAGAACACCGCCCAGCGCGGCGATCTGCTGGTGGCGTACGCCAGCGACGCGTTCCGTCTGGGCGCCGAGTACTTCACCGCCAAGAACTGGAACAACGTGCTGACCACGTCGACGGACAAGGCCGACGGCTACTCGGTGTGGGGCAGCGTAGCGATCGCCGATGGCGTCAACCTGTTTGCCCGCTACGACAATGCCAAGCTCAGCAAGACCTTGGACAGCGCCAACAAGGACGTCTACTACAACGCCGGCGTCGAATTCCAGGTGACCAAGGGCTTCAAGCTCGCCGGCGTGTGGAAGCACGAAAAGGCGGACAAGTCGGTCGGTACGCCGGCCCCGCTGCACGTGCAGAACGTGAAGACCAACGAGATCGGCGTGTTCGGCGAGGTGCGCTTCTAAAACTGTCACAGGGCCGTGGCATGCTGCGGCCCTGCGGACGGCGACGAGCGCCGGGGACAACGCAAGGGTTATCGCAAGGGAGTTCCACCCAGGGAAGGAAAACGGCGGGCTTTGCCCGCCGTTTGCTTTTCCGTCGAGCGAAGACCCGCGGTCAGCGGCGATCCAGCGTGGAGCCGGTCAGCAGGCCGCGCGCCAGCATGCTGCACTGGCGCCGGTACAGCAGCAGTTGCCACTGGCGTCCGCCCAGTTGCCGCCACAGCACCGCCGAACGCACCGCGGCGAGCAGGTTGGTGCGAACCTTTTCCACCACGCTTGGCAACTGCAGCTGTTGCGGGTTGCCGCTGACCATCACCCTCGGGTTGAGGATCGACAGGGTGGAGGCGTACAGCTCGGCCAGCCGGCTGTTGACCTGGCTGGAATCCTGGCCGAAGTGCTCGACCTGCCGCTGCGCGGCAATGATGCCCTGCTGCAGTTTCTCCAGCAGGTCCGGACGTGCGGCCAGGCTGCGCTCCAGCCGCATCACGGTGACGGTCATGCGGGTGACCGCCATGTCGCGGCCGGTTTCGTCGAGCTGGGCGATCAGCGTGCGCAGGCCGAGCCGCACGTTCGCGGCGTCGCCGTAAACGGCGACCACGGAAGGCGCATCGATGCGGAACACGCTGGCCACGCTGGCTTCCATCGCGCCCTCGTCGCAACGCCCGTCATTGGCCAGTTGCTGGGCCAGCGCGCAGGCCTGGAACAAGCCGGCCAAGGCAAGCACGCGCTCTTCGGTCATGGAAAAAGTTTCAAGCACGGGTTGGAGCCACTCTTGCGGGGGGAGGGGAGGCGAACGCCGGCAGCAGGCCGCCGTAGGCTGCGTCGGTGGCGGCGATCACCGCGCCGCCGAGGCAGACCTCGCCATCGTAGAGGACGACCGATTGTCCGGGGGTGACGGCGCGCTGGGCTTCGTCGAAGCTGATGTCCAGGCCGCCCGTGGTCACGCTGACCGTGCAGGCCTGGTCGGTCTGTCGATAACGGGTGCGTGCGGTGCAACGAAACTCGTGCGCAGGCGCATGCCCATCGACCCAGGTCGCGGCTTCCGAGCGCAAACGCCGCGAATGCAGCCAGCGGTTCTCGCCGCCCTGGGCGACATACAGCACGTTCGCCGCCACGTCCTTGCCGACCACGTACCAGGGCTCGCTGCCGGCGCCATGGCGTCCGCCGATGCCCAGCCCGTTGCGCTGACCCAGGGTGTAATACATCACCCCGTCGTGTTCGCCGATCAACTCGCCGTCCGGGCTGCGTATCTCGCCGGGGCGGGCCGGTATGTATTGCGACAGGAACCCGCGGAAGTCGCGCTCGCCGATGAAGCAGATGCCGGTGGAGTCCTTCTTGGCGTGGGTGGGCAGGCCGGCCTCGCGGGCCAGCTCACGCACGCGGGGCTTTTCCAGGTCGCCCAGCGGGAACAGCGTGGCAGCCAGTTGCTGCTGGCCCAGCGCATGCAGGAAATAGCTCTGGTCCTTGGCCGCGTCCACCGCACGCAGCAGGCGGTAACGACCGTCCACGCAGTCGACCCGGGCGTAGTGTCCGGTGGCGATCTTTGCGGCGCCCAGCGCATGCGCTTCGTCGAGAAAGGTCTTGAACTTGATCTCGCGATTGCACAGCACGTCGGGGTTCGGCGTGCGCCCGGCACGATACTCGGCCAGGAAATGCTCGAACACGCCATCCCAGTATTCGCCGGCGAAGTTGCGCGCGTGGAACGGAATGCCCAGCCGCCCGCACACCGCCACGGCGTCCTTGCGGTCGGCATCGGTGGTGCAGGGGCCGGAGCGCTCGTCCTCTTCCCAGTTCTGCATGAACAGGCCCTCGACCTCGTAGCCGGCCTGCTGCAGCAGCAAGGCGGCCACCGACGAGTCGACGCCGCCGGAAATGCCCAGCATCACCTTCACGACGGCTCGCCCTCGGGCAGGTGGCTCAGGGCTTCCAGCGGCAACCGCTGGCCGCCCAGCCACAGGTCGATGCTGTGCAGGATCATCGGGCTGCGCAGGCACTCGCCCAGCGCGGCGATCTCGTCGCGGGTCAGCCACAGCGCGCGGCGGATGTCGGTGTCCAGCGGGCGGTCGGGATCATGGCTGACCGCGCGCGCGGCGAAGCTGAAGCGGATCACCGCGTCGCCATGCTCGGTGCTGCGCCACTGATGCACGCCGATCAGGTGCTGCAGTTCCACCGTCCAGCCGGTTTCCTCCAGGGTTTCGCGCAGGGCCGCCGCGGCGAGGCTTTCGTGGTCGTCCAGGTGGCCGGCCGGCTGGTTGTAGACCAGTCGCCCGGCCACTTCTTCCTCCACCATCAGATAGCGTTCGCCCCTGGCCACCACACAGGCCACGGTGACGTGCGGACGCCAGATGTCGGAGCTGGGGGAGGAATCGGCCATGGACAGGCAATACCGGGGTGGAAAAGTGCCCATTGTGCCATCACCTCTGCTGACGCACCGTTGCGGCAGGGACGCATCCGCCGCGGCGTATACTTCGAACCAGAGAAACGACCCTGACCAACATGGCCCACGAACCCGAACATGAGCACGACAGCGGCCGCGGCCTGGCGCTGGAAACCGCGAAACCCGAGGTGGCGCGGCCTCCGCTGTTCCAGGTGCTGCTGCTGAACGACGACTTCACTCCGATGGATTTCGTGGTCGAGGTGCTGCGCAGCTTCTTCAACCTCGACCAGGAACAGGCGGTGCAGGTGATGCTGCACGTGCATACCCGCGGGCGTGGCGTCTGCGGCGTCTTCACCCGCGAGGTGGCGGAAACCAAGGTTACCCACGTCAACGAATATTCACGCTCCCATCAGCACCCGTTGTTGTGCACTATGGAAAAGCTCTGAGCGACCCCATTTCGTGCTCATTGCGGCGTTGAAGGCCGCTCCCACTGCAAAGCGGAGACGATCCGAATGTTCAGCAAGGATCTGGAAGTCACCATCGGCCATTGCTACAAGCAGGCCCGCGAACAACGCCACGAGTTCATGACGGTCGAGCACCTGTTGCTCGCTCTCACCGAAAACCAGTCCGCGCTCGGCGCCCTGCGCGCCTGCGGCGTGGACCTGCCGCGCCTGTCGGCCGACCTGGAGCGCATCATCGGCGAAACGGTGCCGGTGCTGCCGGCGGGCGACGAGCGCGACACGCAACCCACGCTGGGCTTCCAGCGCGTGCTGCAACGGGCGGTCTATCACGTGCAATCCTCCGGGCGGAAGGAGGTCACCGGCGCGAACGTGCTGGTGGCGATCTTCGGCGAAAAGGATTCGCACGCGGTGTATTTCATGCACCAGCAGGAGATCACCCGGCTCGACGTGGTCAACTACATCTCGCACGGCATCGCCAAGATCGGCGACGAGCCGGCTGCCGGCGTGGCCGGCGGCGAGCGCGAGGGCGAGGAGGGCGGCGAGCCGAAGGGCAACCCGCTGCAGGAATTCGCCAGCAACCTCAACGAGCTGGCGCTGGAAGGCAAGATCGACCCGCTGATCGGCCGCACCGACGAGATCGAGCGCACCATCCAGGTGCTGTGCCGCCGGCGCAAGAACAACCCGCTGTACGTGGGCGAGGCCGGCGTGGGCAAGACCGCGCTGGCCGAGGGCCTGGCCAAGCGCATCGTCGACGGCGAAGTGCCCGAGGTGCTGGAAGACGCCACCATCTGGTCGCTGGACCTGGGCGCGCTGGTGGCCGGCACCAAGTACCGCGGTGATTTCGAGAAACGCCTGAAGGGTGTGATCGCGCAGCTGAAGAAGCAGCCGGGCGCGATCCTGTTCATCGACGAGATCCACACCATTATCGGTGCCGGTTCGGCGTCGGGTGGCACCATGGACGCGTCGAACCTGATCAAGCCGATGCTGGCTTCGGGCGAACTGCGCTGCATCGGTTCGACCACGTTCCAGGAATACCGGGGCGTGTTCGAGAAGGATCGCGCGCTGGCCCGCCGCTTCCAGAAGATCGACGTGGTCGAGCCCACCGTGGCCGACAGCATCGAGATCCTCAAGGGCCTGCGCTCGCGCTTCGAGGAACATCACCACGTGGCCTATACCAACGAGGCGCTGAAGGCCGCAGTGGACCTGTCGGTCAAGCACATTCCCGACCGGCTGCTGCCGGACAAGGCGATCGACGTGATCGACGAGGCCGGCGCGCGCCAGCGGCTGCTGCCGGAGGAACAGCGCACCGGCACGGTGGACGTCAGCGAGGTCGAGTACATCGTGGCCAAGATGGCGCGCATTCCGGCCAAGCAGGTGTCCGCCTCCGACCGCGACGTGCTGCGCAACCTCGAGCGCAACCTGAAGATGGTCGTGTTCGGCCAGGACCAGGCGATCGAGGCGCTGTCCGCATCGATCAAGATGGCCCGTTCGGGGCTGGCCGACCCGTCCAAGCCGATCGGCTGCTTCCTGCTGGCCGGTCCCACCGGGGTGGGCAAGACCGAGGTGACCAGGCAGCTGGCGATGCAGTTGGGCATCGAGATGATCCGCTTCGACATGTCCGAATACATGGAAGGCCATTCGGTGTCGCGCCTGGTGGGCGCGCCTCCGGGCTACGTCGGTTTCGACCAGGGCGGCCTGCTGACCGAGGCGGTGACCAAGCATCCGCACGCGGTGCTGCTGCTGGACGAGATCGAGAAGGCGCATCCGGACGTGTTCAACATCCTGTTGCAGGTGATGGACCGTGGCGTGCTGACCGACACCAACGGACGCGAGGCGAACTTCAAGAACGTGGTGGTGGTGATGACCACCAACGCCGGCGCGGCGATCGCGGCACGGCGCAGCATGGGCTTCGTCGAGCAGAAGCACGAATCGGACGCGATGGAAGTGATCCGCCGCATCTTCACCCCGGAGTTCCGCAACCGGCTGGACGCGATCATCCAGTTCGGCGCGCTGGATTTCGAGCACATCCTGCGCGTGGTGGACAAGTTCCTGATCGAACTGGAAACCCAGCTGACCGAGAAGCGGGTGAGCCTGGACGTGGACGCCGACGCCCGCCGCTGGCTGGCCGAGCACGGTTTCGATCCGCAGATGGGCGCACGCCCGATGGCGCGGGTGATCCAGGAGAAGGTGAAGCGTGCGCTGGCCGACGAGCTGCTGTTCGGCAAGCTGGCCGAAGGCGGCGTGGTGCGGCTGAGCGTGGCCGACGGCGAGCTGAAGGTCGATTGCCAAGCGGCCGAGCAGGTGCCGGTGGTGGTCGAGTAAACCGGGCTGCAAGCCCGGATGCAAGGCAAAGCAAAGGCGGCGCATTGCGCCGCCTTTGTCATGCATGGCACCTCATCACCTGTCCGCTGCAGCGAGGCGGCGGCACCATCGCCTTACTTCATGCGGTAGGTGATGCGTCCCTTGCTCAGGTCGTACGGGGTCATCTCGATCTTGACCTTGTCGCCCGTGAGAATGCGGATGTAGTGCTTGCGCATGCGACCGGAGATGTGGGCGATGATGACGTGCCCATTCTCGAGTTGTACGCGAAACATGGTGTTGGGCAGGGTCTCCTGGACCGTGCCTTCCATTTCGATGACGTCGTCTTTGGCCATGTGTTCCGGGGTTCACGCGCAGCCGTCATGGCCGCGTAAGCCGACGATTATGCCACGAAAGGGCGCCTGGTTAAAGAATCATCAAGCAGGAAGCGGCGCCGGGGCGGCTCAGCCGAAATGCTCGTCCAGCTTGCGCCGGATTTCCTGCTCGACCATGCCCTTGAGCGGAGCCAGCATCAGGCCCAGCTCCGCCTTGACTTGGATCGCATCGCTGGCTACCGCGATGGAGCCGCTGACGCCGGAGCGCGAGAACAGCAGGGTGTCGTCCTGCCAGCGCCCTTCCATGCCGAACTTCTCGTGCATGCGCGCGGCCACCTGTTCGACCACGGAACGGGCTTCGGCGATCGAGAGCTGGTGGGGACGGCGGATGTCGATCTTGGGCATGGGGATTCCGGGATGGCGTGGCGTCGGCAGGCGCATCTTAAGGCACGGGGTCACATGATAGAGTTTCGCGGTCCTTTGACCGGTTCATCCATGCGTATCGAATTTCCCAATGCGGCCCGTGAAGACTTTCACTGGACGCAGGCGCTGTTGCGGATCGGCAGCGCTGCCCACAACGACCTCGTGCTGGCCTCCGGCCAGGCGGCGCCCGAACATCTGCGGATTCATCAGGATCGCCGCGGCTGGGTGCTGCAGGTACTGCCGTCGGCGGATCGCATCCATGTCAACGCGCGTCCGGTGCGCGAGCAGGCCCTGTTGCGCGCCGGCGACGTGATCAGCGTCGGCGATTGCCGCATGCTGCTGCGTTCCGACGAGGACCCGGCCGGGCGACCCTCGCCACAGGTTTCCGGGCAAGGTCGCTGCACGGTGGCTCTGCGCGCCGTCGCGGGGCCGCTGTCGGGCCGGGTGTTGTCGCTGGAAGACGGGCTGGAGCTCGGCTCGCCAGGCCATTGCCCGCTGGAGTTGCCGCAAGGTGACGTGGTGGTGCTGCGGATTTTCTGGGAACGCGGCCAGTTGTGGCTGGAAACCCTGCGTGCCTGCGAGCGCCATCCACTGCGGGTCAATGGCACGGCCGTGCAGAAACTGGCCCTGCTGCCCGGCGATCAGATCGGCGTGGCGATGCACCGCTTCGTGATCGACGGGCCGGGCATGCAGCCGGAACCGGAGATCGTGATGGCCGGGCCCTGGCCGCAGCCGCTGCCGGAGGAGTCGGCGGGTCCGACCAGCGAAGTCTGGTGGCTGATCGTCACTGCCGCCGTGCTGGCTCTCGGCATCGCCCTGGTCCTGCTGATCCGGTTCTGAACCTGCCTGCGTGGTGGCAGTTGACCGCTCCATGCTGCGCCGCGGCATAATGCGGAACACCCCTCCGACAGGATGCAGGCGCACGTGAGCAGAGTCTGGAACTTCAGCGCCGGTCCGGCGGCCTTGCCGCCGGCGGTACTCGAACGCGCACAGCGCGAATTGCTGGACTGGAACGGCAGCGGCGCCTCGGTGATGGAGCAGTCGCACCGCGGCAAGCGCTTCATCGCCATGGCCGCCCAGGCGGAAGCCGACCTGCGCACCTTGATGCAGATTCCGGCCGATTACGCCGTGCTGTTCCTGCAGGGCGGGGCGACCCAGCACTTCGCGCAGATCCCGATGAACCTGGCCGGCCCGGACGACAGCGCCGACTACATCGTCAGCGGACACTGGAGCGCCAAGGCCGCCAGCGAAGCCGGTGCGTACGTGCGGGTGAATGTGGCGGCCAGCAGCGCCGCGGACGACTATCTCAAGCTGCCGCCGCGCGACAGCTGGCGGCTCGATCCGCGCGCCGCCTACGTGCATTACACGCCGAACGAGACGATCCACGGCGTCGAGTTCCATGACGTTCCCGATGTCGGCGACGCGGTGCCGCTGGTGGCCGACCTGTCCTCGAACATCCTGTCCGGACCGCTCGACGTCAGCCGCTTCGGGCTGATCTATGCCGGCGCGCAGAAGAACATCGGGCCGTCCGGCCTGGTGGTGATGATCATCCGCCGTGACCTGCTGCAGCGTGCCGGTCGGCCGATGGCGCGGATCTTCCGCTACGCCGAGCACGCCGCCGCCGACTCCATGCTCAACACGCCGAACACCTGGGGCTGGTACCTGGCCGGACTGACCTTCCAGTGGCTGCTGGAGCAGGGCGGTGTCGCCGCGATGGCCGACCTAAATCGGGCCAAGGCCGGTTTGCTGTACGGCGCGATCGACGGTTCGGACGGCTATTACCGCAACCCGGTCGATCCCGCCGCCCGTTCGCGCATGAACGTCCGCTTCGACCTGCATGACACGGCGCTGGATGCCGCGTTCCTGCAGGAGTCGGAGGCTGCCGGCCTGCTGGCGCTGAAGGGACACAAGGCGCTGGGCGGCATGCGCGCCTCGCTGTACAACGCGGTGCCGCTGGCAGCCGTCGAGGCGCTGGTCGAATTCATGGGCGATTTTGCCCGCCGGCACGGTTGAGCAGGCGCAGACGGCGTTTTTCAGGCAGGATGCAGCTTCTCCATTTGGACGTCCATCATCCGGACGTCCATTCATCCAGACAGTGATCGCATCATGACCGATTCAAAAACCCCGCTGGGCGAGATGCGCGAGCGCATCGACAGCATCGACCGGCAGATCCAGCAGCTGATCTCCGAACGCGCCAACCATGCGCGCACGGTGGCCAAGGTGAAGGGCGAAGGTCTTTCCGCGATCGACTATTACCGACCCGAGCGCGAGGCGCATGTCCTGCGCATGGTGGTGGACCGCAACGACGGACCGCTCTCCGATACCGAGATGGTGCGCCTGTTCCGCGAGATCATGTCGTCCTGCCTGGCCCAGGAAGACCCGCTGAAGATCGGCTTCCTGGGGCCGGAAGGCACCTTCAGCGAGCAGGCGGTGCGCAAGCATTTCGGTCACGCGGCCTACGGCCTGCCGCTGGGCAGCATCGAGGAAGTGTTCCAGGAGGTGGCCGCCGGGCATGCCGATTTCGGCGTGGTGCCGGTGGAGAATTCGGGGCAGGGCATGATCCAGGTGACGCTGGACATGTTCCTCACCTCCGAGGCCACGATCTGCGGCGAGGTCGAGCTGCGCGTGCACCAGTGCCTGCATTCGCTTACCGGTAAGCCGGAGGACGTCCGGCGCGTCTACGCCCATGCCCAGTCGCTGCAGCAGTGCAAGACCTGGCTGCGCCTCAACCTGCCCGAGGTGGAGTGCATCGCGGTGGGCAGCAATGCCGAGGCGGCGCGGCTGGCTCGCCATGCCGACGATGCGGCGGCGATCGCGGGCGAGACCGCGGGCAAGGTCTACGGGCTCAAGACCGTGGCGAAGGGCATCGAGGATCGCGCCGACAACACCACGCGCTTCCTGGTGATCGGCCGCTCGCTGTTCCCGCCCTCGGGCAATGACCGCACCTCGCTGCTGATCACGGTCAACGACAAGCCCGGCGCGCTGTACGACGTGCTCAGCCCGTTCGCGAAACACGGCGTCAGCCTGAACCGGATCGAGTCGCGGCCGGCGCATACCGGCAAGTGGCAGTACGCATTCTTCATCGACGTTTCAGGGCATATCGACGAAGGCTCGCTGCAGGCCGCGGTGCAGGACATCGGCGCCTCGGCGGCCACCGTGCGCGTGCTGGGCTCGTATCCGGTGGCGCTGCCTTGAGCGGCCGGCTCGACTGGAGCAGCCGACCGGGCGGCGCGTTGCAAGGCAGCGTCACCGTGCCCGGCGACAAGTCGGTGTCCCATCGTGCGCTGATGCTGGCGGCCATCGCCGAGGGCACCTCGCATATCCGTGGCTTCCTTGAAGGCGAGGACACCCGGGCCACCGCCGCCGTGCTGGCGCAACTGGGCGTGCGCATCGAGACGCCGTCGGCCGGCGAGCGCGTGGTGCACGGCGTGGGCCTGCACGGTCTGCGCGGCACCACGCTGCCGCTGGATTGCGGCAACGCCGGCACCGGCATGCGCCTGCTCGCCGGCCTGCTGGTGGGGCAGGCGTTCGACAGCAGGCTGATCGGCGACGCGTCCCTGTCGAAGCGACCGATGCGCCGGGTGACCGATCCACTGGCCCGGATGGGTGCGCGGATCGATTCCCGCGATGGCCTGCCGCCGCTGGACGTGCATGGTGGGCAGCCGCTGCGCGGCATCCGCTACGAGCTGCCGGTGGCCAGCGCCCAGGTGAAGTCGGCCCTGCTGCTGGCCGGGCTGTACGCCACGGGCGAAACCGAGATCATCGAGCCGCACCCGACCCGCGACTACACCGAACGCATGCTGGCCGCGTTCGGCTGGCCGATCGTGTTTGCGCCGGGCCACGCGAAACTCGAAGGCGGACACCTGCTGCGCGCCCGGGATGTCGACGTGCCGGCGGACTTTTCCTCGGCCGCGTTCTTCCTGGTCGCTGCCAGCATCGTGCCCGGGTCGGCGTTGCGCCTGCCCGGCGTGGGGCTCAACCCGCGTCGCACCGGCCTGCTGCAGGCGTTGCGGCTGATGGGGGCGGACATCACCGTCGAACACGAGCGCGAAGCCGGCGGCGAGCCCGTCGGCGACCTGGTGGTGCGCCACGCCGCGCTGCACGGGGTCGAGCTGCCGGAGTCGATCGTGCCGGACATGATCGACGAGTTCCCCGCCCTGTTCATCGCGGCGGCGGTGGCCTCCGGCCGTACCGTGATCCGGGGCGCCGCCGAGCTGCGGGTGAAGGAATCCGATCGCATCGCGACCATGGCCGCAGGCCTGCGTGCGCTCGGCGCGCGCATCGAGGAAACGCCCGATGGCGCGATCATCCACGGCGGCCGGCTGGCCGGTGGCGCGGTGGACAGCCATCTCGACCACCGCATCGCGATGAGCTTCGCGGTGGCCGGGCTGGTCGCCGACGCAGCGGTGCGGATCAACGATTGCAGCCATGTCGCCACTTCGTTCCCGGGCTTCGTGACGCTGTCCAACGGTTGCGGTTTCGACCTGCGCGATGCGGACTGAGCCGTCGCGCAGGCTGTATCTTGATGGCACTGGTCCGGGTTGCTGAAGGTTTTGTCCATGTCGAACGTCGTCCCTCCCTTCATCGTGGCGATCCCCGCCCGTTACGGCTCGACCCGCCTGCCGGGCAAGCCGCTGCGCGAGATCGACGGCACTCCGATGGTTGTGCGGGTGGCGCAACGCGCCTTGCAGGCCGGCGCCGCCCAGGTCGTGGTGGCGGTGGACGATGTGCGGATCGCTGATGCGCTGGCCGGGCAGGCCGGCATCGATATCTGCATGACCCGCGCGGACCACGCCTCGGGCAGTGACCGGCTGGCCGAATGCGCGCTGCATTACGGCTGGAGCGCGGACAGCATCGTGGTGAACCTGCAGGGTGACGAGCCGTTCGCGCCGGCTGCCGGCATTCGCGCGGTGGCGCAGGCGCTGGCCGGCGACGACGCGCCGATGGCCACGCTGGCCACGCCGATCATCGATGCCGAGGAACTGTTCGATCCGAACGTGGTGAAGCTGGTTCGTGCGGCGAACGGACACGCGCTGTACTTCAGTCGTGCGCCGATGCCGTGGGCCCGCGATGCGTTCGCCGGTGATCGACACAGCTTGCCGTCGGGCCTGCCGTTTCTGCGGCACATCGGCATCTACGCCTATCGCGCCGGTTTCCTGGACCGCTACACGCGCCTGTCGCGTACGCCGCTGGAACAGGCCGAATCGCTGGAACAATTGCGCGTGCTGGAACACGGCCACGCGATCGCGGTGCGGCTGACCCCCGAACCATTCCCGCCCGGCATCGATACCCAGGCCGACCTGGAGCGCGCCGAGCAGTGGTTGCGCACGCAGCACTGAGCCCCATATCGATCGGGCCGCCCGTTAGAATCGTCCCATGCAGCCCGCGCAACCGCCCCCCTTCGACGGCAAGGCCTTCGTCCGTACGCTCACTTCCGCCCCCGGCGTCTATCGCCACTTCGATGCAGCGGGCGAGCTGCTTTACGTGGGCAAGGCCGGCAACCTCAGGAAACGCGTCAGCAGCTACTTCCTGAAACCACGGATGGAGCCGCGCATCGCGGCGATGGTGGCGCAGATCGCCCGCGTCGAGATCACCGTGACGCGCACCGAAGGCGAGGCGCTGCTGCTGGAATCGCAGCTGATCAAGTCGCTGAAGCCGCGTTACAACATCCTGCTGCGCGACGACAAGAGCTATCCGTACATCTACCTGTCCAGCGGCGAGGACTACCCGCGGCTGGCCTTCCATCGTGGTGCGAAAAACCTGCCGGGACGCTACTTCGGGCCGTATCCCAGCACTTACGCGGTGCGCGAGAGCCTCAGCCTGATGCAGAAGCTGTTCAAGGTGCGCCAGTGCGAGGACAGCTATTTCCGCAACCGCACGCGCCCCTGCCTGCAGTACCAGATCGGCCGCTGCAGCGCGCCCTGCGTGGGGCTGATCAGCGTGGAGGACTACCGCAACGACGTGCGCCACGCCGAGATGTTCCTGGAGGGGCGCAGCAACGCGGTGATCGACGAACTGGCCGAAGCGATGGAGCAGGCCAGCAAGGCCCTGCAGTTCGAGCGCGCGGCGAAGCTGCGCGACCAGGTGGCCGCGCTGCGCCAGTTGCAGGCGCAGCACCATGTGCAGGGCGCCAGTGCCGACATGGACGTGATTGCCTGCCGCATCGAGGCGGGCATGGCCTGCGTCAGCGTGCTGTTCTTCCGCAACGGCATCAGTCTGGGCACGCGCGAATTCTTCCCGCGACTGCCGCTGGATGCCGAGCCGGCCGACGTGCTGACGCAGTTCATCGCGCAGTACTACCTCGACCGCCCGGTGCCGCGGGAACTGATCCTCGGCGAGGCGCTGGCGGATCGCGCGATCCTGGCCGAATTGCTGAGCCAGCACGCCGGTCGTGCGGTGGAACTGAAGTCCAGCGTGCGGGGCGACCGCGCGCAGTTCCTGCAGATGGCCGAGCGCAATGCGCAGGCTTCGCTGACCGCGCGCCTGGCCAGCCGGCAGACCCTGGGCACGCGCTTCGACGACCTGCAGAAGCTGCTCGGGCTGGCGGCGCCGCCACGCCGCATCGAATGTTTCGACATCAGCCACACGATGGGCGAACTCACCGTCGCTTCGTGCGTGGTGTTCGGCCCCGAAGGTCCGGAGAAATCACATTACCGCCGTTTCAACATCGCCGGCATCACGCCCGGCGACGACTACGCGGCGATGCATCAGGCATTGACCCGGCGCTTCCGCAAGGTGGCCGACGGCGAGGGCGCAAGCCCCGACGTGTTGCTGATCGACGGCGGAGGCGGGCAGGTGGCGCAGGCGCTGGACGTGCTGAAGGAGCTCGGCGTCACCGGCATCGAGGTGGTCGGCGTGGCCAAGGGGCCGGGCCGGCGCGCCGGCGAGGAAACCCTGGTGCTGGCACGGATCGAGGCGGGAAGTCCGGGACGCGAGCTGCACCCGGGCTCCTCGTCGCCCGCGCTGCACCTGGTCGCCGCGGTGCGCGACGAAGCTCACCGCTTCGCCATCAGCGGCCACCGCAAGCGCCGCGAGAAGGCCCGCGAGCGCAGCGTGCTCGAAGACGTGCCGGGCGTGGGCGCACGCCGCCGCTCGGCGCTGCTGAAGGCGTTCGGCGGCATGCAGGGGGTCGAGGGTGCGGGCGTCGAGGAGCTGATGCAGGTGAAGGGCATCGACCGCGGCCTGGCCGAGCGGATCTACGCCAGCCTGCATGGCTGAACGTCGGCGAACCTTTTCACTCGGCAGTAGCGCACCGGCGTGCGAAACTGGCGCAAATCACCGGAAAGAATCATGCGCATCAACCTGCCGACCTGGCTGACCCTGTTCCGTGTTGCCTTGCTGCCGGTGATGGTGGCGGTGTTCTACCTGCCGTTCCCCGGGCACAACATCACCGCGGCGATCGTGTTCGTGCTGGCCGCGATCACCGACTGGCTGGACGGCTACCTGGCCAGGCGCATGAAGCTCACCTCGGCCTTCGGCGCGTTCCTCGACCCGGTGGCCGACAAGCTGATGGTGGCGGTGACCCTGTTCCTGCTGGTGGAAGCACACCGCGGCGGCTGGCCGGGCATCGTGATGGCGGTGACGGCAGCGGTGATCGTGGGGCGCGAAATCAGCGTTTCGGCGCTGCGCGAATGGATGGCCGGCATCGGCATGCGCGCCACGGTGAAGGTCGCCTTCATCGGCAAGTTGAAAACGGTGATGCAGATGGTCGCGCTGGTGGTGCTGATCGTGCAGCACGAGAAGGCCGCCGAGGCGTTGCGGCTCTATCACATCGGCGAAGCGCTGCTGGTGATTGCCGGCGTGCTGACGATCTGGTCCGGACTGACCTATCTGCGCGCCGCGTGGCCGCTGCTCAGCAGCGACATGCAGGAGCCGTCGCCGGTCGACAAGGCCGGGTCCTGAGCAGGCGGTTCGCGTTGTTGCAAATCCGGGCTTGACGATCCGCCATCACGTATTAGAATGCGCGGCTCCAATGCGGGAATAGCTCAGTTGGTAGAGCACGACCTTGCCAAGGTCGGGGTCGCGAGTTCGAGTCTCGTTTCCCGCTCCAGTTCGAAGACGAGGCCCCGACGTGTTCGGGGCCTCGTCGTTTTCGGGCCGGATGAAATCCCTTGCCGAATTTGCCCTCAAGGCTATTCACAAGCGAGTTCATTCTGGTATGATTCACGGCTCCGATGCGGGAATAGCTCAGTTGGTAGAGCACGACCTTGCCAAGGTCGGGGTCGCGAGTTCGAGTCTCGTTTCCCGCTCCAGTTTCAACGCAGAACCTCGGCTTTCCGGGGTTTTGTTTTTTCAGGACAACTGCGATCATTCCGGTCGCGTTTATCGAAGCAATGGCCTGGTGGCAGAGTGGTCATGCAGCGGACTGCAAATCCGCGTACGCCGGTTCGATTCCGACCTAGGCCTCCATTGCCCGATTGGCTGCCATGCAGCCCTGAAACCCGCCGCCGGCGGGTTTTTTGTTGGCCACGCCGCTGGTCCTGCGCGCTCGCGTTGCAGCCGGAGTCAGGCGCCGACGGCGGCGTCGACAGCAAGGGCGGACGCGCGTTGGCCGACCCACTGCCGGAAGTCGTCCGCGGCCAGTGGCCTGCAGATGAAGTAGCCCTGCATCAGGTCGCAGCCCAGTTCACGCAACACGGCTTCCTGTTCGGCCGTTTCCACGCCTTCGGCAATCGTGGCCATGCCGAGGCGACGGCCCACGTCGATGACGAAGCTGGCCAGCGGATCGGCGATGGTCGCCTGCAGCGCGCCGATGAAGGTGCGGTCGATCTTCAACTCGTCCAGGGGCAGCTGCTGCAGATAGGCGAGCGAGGAATAGCCGGTGCCGAAATCGTCGAGCGCCAGGCGGAAGCCGATCGCGGAAAGCTGCTGCAGGGTGCGCAAGGCCGCGTCGAAGTCACCGAGCAGGGCGCTCTCGGTCAGCTCCAGGGTAAGCGTGGAAGGCTCGATGCCCGCCGCGGC
This sequence comes from Rhodanobacter sp. IGA1.0, assembly GCF_040208325.1. Lineage (NCBI taxonomy): Bacteria > Pseudomonadati > Pseudomonadota > Gammaproteobacteria > Lysobacterales > Rhodanobacteraceae > Rhodanobacter > Rhodanobacter sp. IGA1.0. The sequence goes on along the minus strand of NZ_CP157948.1, from coordinate 1,966,409 downwards.
CACCTGCTCGGCGAGGTTCGACGCGAATTGCGGATGGGCAATCTGCCATGGGCTGATGTTGATCGAGATGCGCCCACCGAAATCGATGTCCTGCTCGCGCCACTGGCGAATGTGCCGGCAGGCGCATTCGATCACCCACGCACCGATGGCGTGGATCAGGCCGGTTTCCTCGGCGATCGGAATGAAGACGGCTGGCGAAACCTGGCCCAGTCGGGCGTGGTTCCAGCGCAGCAATGCCTCGGCGCCGACCAGCATGCCATGCATGTCCACCTGGGGCTGGAAGTACAGCGAGAAGTCCTGCTGTTCCAGTGCCGTGCGCAGGCCGCGTTCCAGCTCCAGTCGTGCATCGGCATCGCGTTGCATGTGCGGCAGGAACAGACGCGCAGCGTTGCGTCCGGTGGACTTGGCGCGATACAGGGCAATGTCCGCGCAGCGAACCACATCAGCTGCGCGCTGGCCGTGCTCGGGGAACAACGCCACGCCGATGCTGGCGCCCACGCCGAGCACGCGATTGTCGATTGCCAGCGGCGCGGCGAGGCGCTGCAGCATCCCTGCGGCGACATCCATCGCCCGGGTTGCGGCATCGTCGGCGCTGGTGCTGGCGGGCCCCAGCAGCACCACGAACTCGTCGCCACCAAGGCGGGCCACGGTGGAAGCGGCAGGCGCCACGGAGAGCAGGCTGTCGGCAATGCTCTCCAGCACGCGATCACCGACGTGATGCCCCAGCGAGTCGTTGATGGTCTTGAAGTTGTCCAGATCGATCATCAGCACGGCGCCGTGCTGGTGCGACTGCATGGCATCGGCGATCAGGTCAGCCAGGGTGTACAACGCGCGCAGCCGGTTGGGCAGCCCGGTCAACGCGTCGTGGTAGGCGGCGTGGCGCAGGTCGAGTTCGGTTTCGCGACGGATGTCCGCCTCGGCACGCAACTCACTGGCCGTGCGCTCGAGCTGCAGGGTATGCGCGTGCATCTGGCCGGCCAGGGAAACGCCCATCAGCAGCACGAAGGAAAGAAAGGCGAACGCGTCCAGCGAAGGGTAGGGCTTGCCCAGCGTGCTGACCACGATCGCGCCCCACAACAGCGCGACAAACTGGATCAGCAGGCACAGGCCCAGCAAGGCACCGCGCAGGCGCTGGCCTTCCCGGTACTGTCGCCATGCACGGTACATCGCCCACAGGAAGATGACGTAGCTGATCCAGCGAAAGGCATCGCCGCCGAACGAACGCGTGCCGTCCAGGGTGAACAGCGACTCTCCCCATGGCAGCACCAGCGGCGTGCCTTCGCGCAGCGTCGTGTCGAACGCCGTGTACGGCTGGATCAGGTTGATCACGAACATGCCCAGCGCAGCGAAACAGACGGCGGCCAAGACAGGGCGCCTCGCCGGCCTGCCGGTGTAGCAGCCGACGAAGACCATCAGCGCCGGCATCGCGAGGATCGCTGCGCCAGTCACCATGCGCAGGCCCCGAATGGCCGGCGCCAGCGAGTCGGCCGCGTTCATCAGCGCGTTGCCCAGTGCCAGGGTGGCAAGGCAGGTCGCCAGCACGGCGAACGCCAGGTGGGTGAGGTCGTGTCGCTGGCGCGCACCGATCACCAGAAACTGCACGGCAGCGCCGTAAGCCAAAGCGGCCATGGCCAGTAGTGCGGCAGTGAAATAGCCAAAGCCGGGGTGATCCACCACCGCCATCCGATTCCCCCGATCCGCCTCGGTCGGCGGATTCATGGCGCGTAGCGTACGCCATGACGGACGGAAAAAGACCTGCGCGGCCGAATGCATGCATTTTTCCTGCAGGAATCGATGATTTTCGTGCGAGACCCGTTGGCGGAACCCTTAAATTCCCCTACATTCAGCGTGCCGTGAGGCAAGGCATTCATCCATCACATCCAAGACGAGGGGAAATCCATGGCAAAGGCACAGAAAGCAGCAGCCAAGAGCAAGCCGGCACCGAAGGCGAAAGCCGCACCGGCCGCTCCGAAGCCGATCAAGGAAGCGCTGAACAAGTCCAGCCTGGTGGCGCACATCGTGGAAGCCAGTGGCGTGGTCGCCAAGGACGTCCGTGCCGTGCTCGCAGCGCTGGAAGGCGCGGTTGCCGGTTCCGTGCACAAGAAGGGCGCCGGCTCGTTCCAGCTGCCGGGCCTGCTGAAGATCACCGCTGTGAGCGTGCCGGCCAAGCCGAAGCGCAAGGGCATCAACCCGTTCACCAAGGAAGAGCAGTGGTTCGCGGCCAAGCCGGCATCGGTCAAGGTCAAGATCCGTCCGCTCAAGAAGCTGAAGGATGCCGCGGCCTGATAGCCCCGGGTTACCCAGCGTCTGTCATGAAAGTGCGGCGGCTTTGCCCGCCGCACTTTTTTTGTGCGCGTGGCAGCCGCGGAAAAGATCGGGCGTGGAGGGAGTGTGTGGTGCCCGGACCCGGGATCGAACCGGGATACCCGTGAGGGTGAGGGATTTTAAGTCCCTTGCGTCTACCAGTTTCGCCATCCGGGCGGGATGTCGCAGCGTGCTGCAGCGAGGCTGCAGGCGGCGCGCATCGTAGCATGCGCCTGGCGCAGGCCTGTCACGCGCGGCGCGTCAGAGCCTGTGCAGAAAACCACATCCCGTGGTTTTCTTCTGCGTTGCCTCAACTCGGGCAACCATGCCCTCGCCGTGGCCGGCCTGGGAGGGTGGAAACTCTCCACCTCTCAGAACAGGCTCTTGAAGATGTGGATGCCGGCGCTGTACTCGCCAATGATCGTGCCCACGCTGACCAGGAAGAAGTTCAGCAGTGTGCGTGCCACGCGGTTCTTCCACCAGCCGCTCCAGTGCACGATGTCGTCGCGCAAGGTGTCGAAGTCGATCACCCGCGGTCGCCGCACCCAGGCTTCCGCTGTCGCACTGATGCCGCCGGCCGGGATGCCGGGGCGGAACGGCTTGATCGGTGCGGCGATGAAGGCGGCCACGATGCTGACCGGATGACCGCCGGCTGCCACCGCGCCCAGCGCGGCGAAGCCGCCGGTGAACAGCACCCAGTCACGCAGTGCCTGGGCGCCCAGTGCCGCGTTCTGATGGAAGGCCCAGGCGATGGCGGCGAACACCAGCAGCACCAGGCCCACCGCAAGCCATTTCGGCCAGCGCGCCTTGGGGGGCAAGGTGGCCAGCTCGGCAACCCTGGTCGCGGGATCGTCCTGCTGTTCGCGCAACAGCGTGCACATGCCCTTCAGGTGCCCTGCGCCGATCACCACCAGCACGCGACGGTCCTCGGTGCCGGACGAGCGTGCCGCTTGCTGGCGCAGGCGGGCGGCCATGAAGGCATCGCGCTCGCCGATCAGGCTGTCGTAGAGCGGCCTGGAGCCGCTGGCGAACTCGCTGAACGCACTTTCGAGCAGGTCTTCCTGCTTCAGTTTCTCGATGTCGCCCTGGGCGATTTCCTCGCGATCGAACACGCTGGCCAGCAGGCCGCCGAGCAGGCCGAAGCGCTGCCAGAAACCCACGCTGCGCCAGGCCCGCTTCAGCGTGGTGCCGACCTCGCGGTCGATCGTCCACAGCGGCAGGTTGCGTCGTTCGGCGCCGTCCATCGCCGCCTTCATTTCGGCGCCGGGCTGGATGCCGGACTGGTCGGCGAGGCGCTTCTGGAATGTCGACAGCACCAGGCTGGCGGCGACCATGCCTGCCTTGCCCTGGCGGATCACCTTGAACAGGTCCATCTGCTTGAACGCCTCGGGATCGCGCATGCTTTGCGCGCGGCTGTCGCAGAGTTCCACTGCCACCGCATCGAAGTGCTCGTGATCGAGCAGGGCCTCGACCGCCTCCATGCTGCTGCGCGACACATGGGCGGTGCCGAGCACCACGTACTCCACGCCATCGCGTTGCACCCGTTCGATCGGCTGGCCGTCGAGCGCGGCGGGCAACGTGGTGACTTCGGTTTCGGGGACACTCATGCGATCAGCGGGCCGGTCTGAAGGGAAAGTCCAAGCATGGGGACGAACGCCATGCGGAACAAGCAGGCAGTGTGTCCGCCCGGTTTCAGTCGCGGTAGCGCCTGAGCAGGTCGGCGTAGGCATCGATGCGGCGATCGCGCAGGAACGGCCAGATCCGCCGCACGTGTTCGCTGCGCGCCAGATCCACCTCGGCCAGCAGCAGTTCACGACCTTCCGTGCCGGCCTGCGCCAGGTATTCGCCCTGCGGACCGGCGACAAAGCTCGATCCCCAGAACCGGATGCCCGCGCCGTTTGCCGTCGGGTCCGCTTCGTAGCCGGTGCGGTTGCATGACAGCAGGGGCAAGCCGTTGGCCACCGCGTGACCGCGCTGCACGGTGATCCAGGCGTCGCGCTGGCGATCCTTCTCGGCCTGTTCGTCGTTCGGGTCCCAGCCGATCGCGGTGGGGTAGAGCAGCAGTTCGGCACCGGCCAGCGCCATCAGGCGCGCCGCTTCCGGATACCACTGGTCCCAGCACACCAGCACGCCGAGCCGGCCGACCGAGGTGTCGATCGGCTCGAAGCCGAGGTCGCCCGGAGTGAAGTAGAACTTCTCGTAAAAGGCGGGGTCGTCGGGGATGTGCATCTTGCGATACTTGCCGGCGATCGCCGCCGAGCGATCGAAGACGACGGCGGTGTTGTGGTACAGCCCGGTCGCCCGTTTCTCGAACAGCGAGGCGACCACCACCAGTTGCAGTTCTGCGGCCAGCTTGCCGATGCGCTCGGTGCCGGGGCCGGGAATCGTCTCGGCCTGGTCGAACACCTCGACCGACTCGTGCTGGCAGAAGTACGGCCCGTTGTGCAGTTCCTGCAGCAGCACCAGTTCGGCGCCGGCGGCCGCGGCTTCGCGCAGGCCGGCTTCGATCGCATCGAGATTGGCGTCGCGGCTGCCGCGGTCGGTTTCCTGCAGCAGGGCGACCTTCAGGGTCTTGCGGGTCATCGGGGCTATCCTCGGCGTGGCGCCAGGCGAAACAGACCCTGCAGTTTAGCCGATGCGGCTCAGGCCAGGCCGGCCGGCAACTGCATGGTGATGCAGTGCAGGCTGCCGTTCTGCCAGATCAGCGGCCGGCACGGCACCTGCACGATCTCGCGGCCCGGATGCGCCGCGCCGATGATGCGGGCGGCCTCGGCGTCGGCCGGGTCGTCGTAGGCCGGCACCAGCACGGCGCCGTTGACGATCAGGTAGTTCGCATAGGACGCGGCGAGGCGGCGTCCCTCATCGATGATCGGCCGCGGCCACGGCAGCGGGTGCAGTCGATATGGACGGCCATCGACGGTGCGCAGCGCGGCCAATTCGCCGGCCATGCGCTGCAGCTCCTCGTGGTGCGGATCGCCGGCGTCGTCGCAGGCCTGGAACACGATGCGGTCGTCCGGCGCGAAGCGGGCCAGGGTGTCGATGTGGGCGTCGGTGTCGTCGCCTTCGAGGTAGCCGTAGTCCAGCCACAGCACGCGATCGGCGTGCAGGCCGTCGCGGAGGATGGCGCTCATTTCCTCGCGCGACTGTTCCGGGTGGCGCTGCACCAGGCAGCGCCAAGTGGTGAGGATGCTGCCGCTGCCGTCGCTCTCGATGCCGCCGCCTTCCAGCGCCCAGTCGATGCGCTTGTGCGCGGCGTGGCCGAACACGCCCGCCTCGACCAGGCCGGCGACCAGGGCATCGTCCTGTTCGGCGCCGAACTTGCCGCCCCAGCCGGTGAAGCGGAAATCGGTGAGCTGGAAGCCCCGGGCACCGCCCTTCAGCGTGATCGGGCCGGAGTCGCGCAGCCAGGTGTCGTCGTAGGGCAGGGTGATGCAGCGCAACTTCGACAGGTCCACGCCGGCGCCGGCGAGCAGGCCTTCCACGTGGACGCGCAAGACCTCATCGGCGACCACGATGATCAGCGACTGGAAGCGCGTCACCGCGGCAGCCAGCGCCACGTAGGTGGTTTCCACCGAGGCCAGTCGTTCGGCCCAGTCGGTGTCCGCGTGCGGCCAGGCGATCAGGACGGCGGATTGTGGTTCCCATTCCGCGGGCAGGCGCAGGCTGTGGTCGGTCATGCGGGCGATCTCTTTGCAGGCTGGTTGCGCCGGTCTGGCGCGCGACCGCGAAGTGTACGACGCGGCGGGCACGCGCACACAAAAACGCGGCCCGCATCGCTGCGGGCCGCGCCTTCGTGAAACCGGATCAGTTGACCGCGGAGGGATTGGTGTTGTTGCCCGCCGGCGTGTTCAGCACCGAATGGATCACGTGGCTGTGTTCGAAGTACACGATGAAATTCGCGTATTCCCAGCGATTGATCTGCGGGTGCTTGGCGGTGTCGCCGCCGCGCGGGGACAGCTTGCGCTGCGGTGCGCCCCAGGTCTTCTCGACCTGGCTCATGCTGAGGCCGCGACGGGGCAGGTTCATGCCCTTTTCCTGCTGCACGCGATGAACCAGCAGGCTGTCGCCATGCTTGTGCTGCGCGGCAGCCGCCGTCTGCGGTGCGGCGAAGGCGGCGCCCGCCGCCAAGACGACGATCGGCAAAATACTGGTGAACTTGATCATTGGCTCCCCCTCTCCCTGCAAGGCTGTATGCGGCGTCGTTGTAGCAGAAGCGCCCATGCTACGCCATGCCGGACACGGGCGATTGCGATGGGTTCGGCATTCGGCCAGGCCCGGCGAGTGGTCGAGAATAGCCTGATCGCCGCTATCATGGGCGGCTGCGGGCGACGACCCGTCCGTTTCAGCCCGGGTTTTTCATGATTTCCTTTCGACATTTCGCCTTGCGCCGCGGCAGCCGCCTGCTGCTTTCCGACATCGACCTGGTGATCCAGAGCGGCTGGCGCCTGGGCGTGATCGGCCGCAACGGTTGCGGCAAGTCCAGCCTGTTCGCGGCCCTGCAGGGCAAGCTGGAAGGCGACGCCGGCGAGCTGGAGATGTCGGGCAAGCTGCGGCTGGCCTCGGTGGCACAGGAAACCCCGGCGCTGCCGGATGCGGCGATCGACTACGTGCTGGGCGGCGACGAGGAACTGGCCGCGGCGATCAATGCCGAGGCGGAGGCCGGCGAACGTGGCGACATGGACGCGATGGCCAAGGCGCACCACCGCATCGAGGAGCTGAACGGCTACGACGGCCGCGCTCGCGCCGGACGACTGCTGCACGGGCTGGGCTTTCCACCGGAAACCCACGAGCGCGCAGTGCAGGAATTCTCCGGTGGCTGGCGTGGGCGTCTGAACCTGGCGCGGGCGCTGATGTGCCCGTCCGACCTGTTGCTGCTGGACGAGCCGACCAACCATCTCGACCTCGACGCCGTGCTGTGGCTGGAGGAATGGCTGCGCCGCTACCAGGGCACCTTGCTGATCATCTCGCATGACCGCGAGTTCCTCGACGGCGTGATCACCCACACGCTGCACCTCAATGACGGCAAGGCCAAGCTGTACACCGGCAACTACAGCGCGTTCGAGCGCCTGCGCGCCGAGCAGTTGCGCCAGCAGCAGATCTCGCACGAACGCGAGCAGGCCGAGCGGGCGCACCTGCAGTCCTTCGTCGACCGCTTCAAGGCCAAGGCCAGCAAGGCCAAGCAGGCGCAGTCGCGGATGAAGCGGCTGGAGAAGCTGGCCGGCACCGAGGCGGTGCGCGCCGAGCGACCCTTCAGCTTCAGCTTCCCGGTGCCCGGCCGCCTGCCGGACTCGATGCTGCAACTGGAAGATGTCAGCGCGGGCTACGCAGCCGATCCGTCCAGCCGCGAAGGCAACGATGAAGTGGCCAATATCGTGCTTGCCGACGTGCGTTTTTCTATCGAAGCGGGTGAGCGGATCGGCCTGCTCGGTCCCAACGGCGCCGGCAAATCCACCCTGGTGAAAACCCTGGTGGGCGAGCTGGAACCGTTCGGCGGCGAGCGCAAGGTGCACAAGGACCTCAACATCGGCTACTTCGCCCAGCACACGGTGGAAAGCCTGCGCGAAGGCGCCAGCGCGCTCGATCACCTGATGGACAAGGCGCCGGGCGTGGCGACGCAGGTGATGCGCGACTTCCTCGGCAACTGGAATTTTGCCGGCGATCGCGCCTTCGAATCCGTCGACGGTTTCTCCGGTGGCGAACGGGCGCGGCTGGCGCTGGCGCTGATCGCCTGGGACAAGCCGAACCTGCTGCTGCTGGACGAACCGACCAACCATCTCGACCTGGACATGCGCGAGGCGCTGGCGGACGCGCTGGCCGATTTCGACGGCGCGCTGGTGCTGGTCTCGCACGACCGCCACCTGCTGGGCCTGGTCTGCGACAGCTTCTGGCGCGTGGCCGACAGCGTGGTGGAACCGTTCGATGGCGACCTCGACGACTACGCCCGCTGGCTGAAGAATCGTGGCTCGGCCAGCAAGAAGGCGGCGAAGGCCGGCGCGGCCAAGCCGGTGGTGGTCGAGGTGGTCGAGGTTTCGCCGGAGGAACGCCGTCGCCAGGCCGCTGCCCAGCGCGACGACGAAAAGGCCGCGCGCCAGCGGGTGAAGAAGATCGAGACGCGCACCTCCGCCATCGATACCGAGCTGGCCGCACTGGAGGCGCAGCTCGCCGATCCGGCCACCTACAACGGCCCGACCCGGGAGATGATGCGACTGGGCCAGCGCCAGGCCGAGTTGCGCAGCGAGAAGGAAGCGCTGGAAGGCGAGTGGCTGACGCTGATGGAACAATTGGAGGCGTAGCCGATGTCGACCGCCATCCCTTCGCTGCAATGGTGGCTGCCCGCGCTGGCGCACTTCGCACCGGGCCACCCGCTGCGCGAATGGCTGGCCCGGGCCGACCGTCTTGCCGCCGGCGGCGATGGTTATCTGGGCGGGCTGGCCGACCACTTCACGAGCATCGGCGCGAACCTTCCCGCCGCGGCGATCACCCGGCAGTTCCTGGCCGGCGATGCGGGCGACGACCTGTGGCTGTCGGCCGATCCGGCCTGGGTACAGCCGGACATGAACGGCGTGCGCCTGCTGGCCTGCGGTCGCCTGCAGCTGGATATCGACGCAGCCCGGACGCTGGCTGAAAGCCTGCGGCCGTTGTTCGACGAGGCCGGCATGCAACTGGAAGTTTCCTCGCCGGACCACTGGCATCTGCGCCTGCCCGCGGACATGGCGTTGCCCGAGTTCGCCGCGCCCGCCCAGGCGCTGGGCGAAGACCTCGCCCAGCATCTGCCGCAAGGGCCGGCAGGGCGTCGCTGGCGCATCCTGCTCAACGACATCCAGGTGCAGTTGCACCAGCATCCGCTGAATGCGCAACGGCAGGCGCGCGGGCTGTCGCCGGTGAACAGCCTGTGGCTGTGGGGCGGTGGCCGCCTGCCGGTCGGGATTGGCAGTGAGCTTGCCGGTGTGGTCAGCGACGACGTGTTGCTGCGCGCGCTGGCCGCGCACGCCGGCATCGCGCAGCAGGCACGCAGCGTCGACGCCATCGCCACCGCCCGCGAGGGCTGGCTGGTCGACCTGCAGGACCTGCCGGCCCACGAGATCGCCACACGCTGGTGGCCGGCCGTGCAGCCCTTGCTGGCCCGGCAGCCGGTGCTGTTGCAGTTCGCCAGCGGCGAGCGCTGGCAACGCAAGCCATGGCATCGCCTGCGCGTGTGGCGCCGGGGCGGACGTTGAGCGTCCTGCAGCTGCGTCGCCGCGAAAGTCGCGGCGTTCCCGCCGGCTGGCCGGAGTCGGTGCATCCGGTGTTGCAGCAGGTCTACGCCGCGCGCGGCGTGCTGCAGCCGGCCCAGGTCGAGCACCGGCTGGCGCGCATGCTGGCGCCACAGTTGCTGGGCGGGATGGATCAGGCGGTGGCCTTGCTGGCCGAGGCGATCCGCGACGACTGGTCGATCCTGGTCGCTGGCGACTACGACTGCGACGGCGCCACCGGCACCGCCGTGGCCGTGCGCGGTTTGCGCCTGCTCGGCGCGCAGCGGGTCGACTACGCGATTCCGAATCGCTTCACCCATGGCTATGGCTTGAGCGCCGCCTTCGTGGCCTCGCTGCAGCCGACGCCGCAGCTGATCGTCACCGTCGACAACGGCGTCGCCAGCGTGGCCGGCGTGGCCGCGGCGAAGGCGCGCGGCATCCGCGTCATCGTCACCGACCATCACCTGCCCGGCGAGCAGTTGCCGGACTGCGATGCGATGGTCAATCCGAATCTTGCCGGCGACCCGTTCCCCAGCAAGATGCTGGCCGGCGTCGGCGTGGTGTTCTACCTGCTGCTGAGCCTGCGCGCGGTGCTGCGGGAGCAGGGCGCCTTCACGAGTGCCGAGCCGGATCTGTCCAGCCTGCTCGACCTGGTCGCGCTGGGCACGGTGGCCGATCTGGTGCCGCTGGATTTCAACAACCGCGTGCTGGTCGAAGCCGGCCTGCAGCGGATGCGCAGCGGTCGCGCCTGCGCCGGCATCGGCGCCCTGGTCGAGGTCGGCAAGCGCAGCCTGGCGACGCTGTGCGCCAGCGATCTGGGCTTCGCCGTGGGGCCGCGCCTGAACGCCGCGGGGCGGCTGGAAGACATGCGGCTGGGCGTGGAATGCCTGCTCACCGATGACGTAGTGCGCGCGCGCCACTGCGCCGCGCAACTCGATGCGATCAATCGCGAACGCCGCGACCTGCAGGCGTCGATGGTGGCCGAGGCGGAGCAGATGGTGGCGGGTCTTTCCGACATCGACGCGATCGGCGTGGCCCTGTTCGAGCCGTCCTGGCACGCGGGCGTGGTGGGGCTGGTCGCCTCGAAGCTGAAGGAGCGGCTGCACCGCCCGGTGATCGCCTTCGCCCCGGCCAGCGAGGACGACGTCGAGCACTTGCGGGGCTCCGCGCGCTCAATCCCCGGCTTCCATGTCCGCGACGCGCTGGCCATCATCGATGCGCGCCAGCCCGGCCTGATCGAGCGCTTCGGTGGCCATGCGATGGCCGCCGGGCTCAGCCTGAAGGCGGCGGACTATCCGCGCTTCGCCGCCGCCTTCGACGCCGTCGCGCGCGAACTGATCGAACCCGAACGCCTGCAGGCGGTGCTGCACACCGACGGCGAGCTGCCGCCCGGCGCCGCCACGCTGGAGCTGGCGCGGCAGTTGCGCCGGGCGGGACCGTGGGGCCAGGCATTCCCCGAGCCGCTGTTCGACAACCTGTTCGATTGCGCCGGCTGGAAGGTGATGGGCGAATGCCATCTGCGCCTGCAGTTGCGCGACCCGCGCGATGGCGCCGTGCACGACGCGGTGATGTTCAACGCCTACCACGGCCAGCCACCGCCCACGCGTCTGCGCGCCGCCTACGAGCTGGTCATCAACGACTGGCAGGGGCGCGAAAGCCCGCGCCTGCTGCTGCGGCATATCGAAGCGGTCTGAAATTTTCTTGCATGTTTTTCACGTGGTTCAGGTCATGCTGGACACGACGCCCTGCATGGAGAATGCCCCGTGATCGCACAGATTGAAGGATTGCCCGCCGGCACGCTGGGCTTTCGCGCCCACGCCCAGGTCACCGCGGAAGACTACGAGAACATCATCGTGCCGGATGTCGAGGCGGCGTTTGCGCTGAACCGCAAGCTGCGCCTGCTGTACGTCACCGCCGACGACTTCACCGGCTTCGATCCTGGCGCGATGTGGAACGACGCGAAGCTGGGCGCACGTCATTTCAGCGGCTGGGATCGCGTGGCGCTGGTCACCGATGTGGCGTGGCTGCGCGGTACCGCCACGGCTTTCAGCTTCGCGATCCCGGCCCAGTTCCGTCTGTTCCACGGTGCCGAGATCGAGGAAGCCACGCGCTGGATCACGGCGGACTGAGCAGCTCGACGGTGCCGTGGCGGCCGTCGATGCGCACGCGCTGGCCATTGCCCAGCAGGCGCATCACGTGGCGCACGCTCATCACCGCCGGCAGGCCCAGCTCACGGGCGGTCACCGCGCCGTGCGACAGCGGGCCGCCGCTTTCGGTGATCACCCCGCTGGCCTGGTAGAACAGCGGCGTCCACGCCGGGTTGGTGGTGCGCGCCACCAGGATCGCGTCCTTGGGGAAGTGCGGGAAATCCTCCGGGCTGCGCACCACGAATACCCGGCCCTCGACGATGCCGGGGCTGCCGCCCAGGCCCTTGAGCACGTGGCTGCCGTCGACCTCGACCGGTTCCGCCTCGCCGAAGATCCAGTCCGGCATGCGTGCGCAGGCCGCCAGGTAACCGGTCTTGTGGCGGGCGGCGGCTTCCGTGATCGGGGCCAGCTCGCCGCTGTGCAGCGCGCCGTCGAGCACGGCCAGCGGCACGAAATAGACGTCCATCGGATCGGCCAGCACGCCGCGTTCCACCAGCTGTGCGCCGATCGCTTTCAGGCCGCGGCGGAACGGCAGGTGCAGGCGGGTGGTCTGGTAATGCTCCAGGTCGTCCAGTGCGGTATACGTGCGGGCCAGCCGGATCACCTCGTGCACCAGGTAGCGCAGTTCTTCCGGCGCATGGCTGAGCACGTTGTGCTCCATCGCCGCCTGGGCGGCTTTCTGCGCCAGCTCGGCGGCGGCGCGGTCCTCGTCGGGCCGGTTGACCAGCATCTTCAGCTGGTCCAGCACGATCTGCGGCGCCTCGACCCAGGTCGGGTGGTAGGCATCGAAATCCAGTTCGCGATGGCCGTGGCGGGCCAGGAAGCGCTGGAACTCGGCGTGGAAGGCAGGGTGCTGCGGCAGTGCTTCCAGCAGTTCGATGCTGGGTTCGCCGCGCAGCCGCGCGTGCAGGGCGGCGTCCATCCGCACCAGTCGCGACAGCGACCACAGTTCGGCGTTGACCTGGCCGGTCTTGGTGTCGGTGACCGCCAGCAACTGGTCGAACACCTGCTGCGCCTGGTCGGCCGGCAGCGCCAGTCGCAGCATCTGCTGCAGGGCCACGTACAGCGTGCGCTGGGTCAGCGAGATCGCGATGTTGGGCAGGAAGTAGCTGGCGCCCAGCGCATTGATGCGCAGCACGTAGTCCCACAACTCATTCAGCGGACGACCGTCCAGCGACTCGCGCATCAGGGCGCCGATGCCGAGCAGGTAGGTGTCCAGGTCGCGCATCCAGCGCACCGGCAGCTCCTGCACCCAGGCGTACTGCGCCGCGATCTGCGGCAGCGCGGCGCGGATGCTCTCCACGTCCTTGAGCATCTTCGCCGGCGTGCGGCCGCTGTAGAGCTCGACCGCGTTCTGGTTGCCGTAGATGTAGTAGTCGCGCATCGCGAACCACTTGTCGCCGAACGGCGGCAGGCCCATCAGCCTGAAACTGTGGTTGAGCGAGGCATGGAAGCCGGCTTCGCACAGGTCCCAGGTCAGCGGGGTGACCGGGTTGGGAAAGCGCTCGGCCGATTCGTCGCGGGTCCAGCGCGGCGGGATGCGCGTCACCGCGCGCGATTGCAGCAGGTACAGCGTGCCGTCCTGCCACGCCCATTCGATGTCCTGCGGGAAGCCGAAGTGCTGCTCGGCGGCCAGCGCCAGCTGCGCCACGGCGCGGCGTTGTGCCTCGGCGAGGGCAGGGGCGTGCGCCTGTTCGGCCGACAACGGCGTGTGGCGGGTACCGCCCGCGGCATCGGTGACCAGCGCCTGCGGCTTCTCGGCGATCACCGCCTCGACCTCGCTCATGTCGCTGCGCTTGAGTCTGTATTCGTCGACCGGTTCCTCGCCGCCGACCACGGTTTCGCCGAGGCCGAACGCGGCGTTGATCAGCACCTGGTCCAGCGCCCCGCGCACCGGGTCGATCGAGAACGCCACGCCGGCGGCCTCGTCTTCACCCACCTGCACCATCTTCTGCACCACCACGGCCATCGCCGCATCCAGGTGGTTTAGCCCCATCCGTTCGCGATACGGCAGCACGTGGGCATTCCACAGCGAGGCGTAGCAGCGGCGGATCGCGTCGAGCACGACATCGACGCCGCGGATGCCCAGCAAGGTGTCGTGCTGGCCGGCGAACGCGGCGCCGGGCAGGTCTTCCAGCGTGCCGGAGGAACGCACCGCCACCGGCGCATCGGCCAGATCGAGTGCTTCGAGTTTCGCGGCCAGCTCGCCGCGCAGCGACGATGGCAGCGACTGCGCCAGCAGCAGGGCCTGGATGCGCTCGCTGCGCGCGGCGTGGTCGAGCGCGGCATCGTCCAGCACGTGGCGGATCGCCTCGTGCAACGGCGCCACGAACTCGCGATAGACCTCGCTGCCGACCACGATGCCGGGCGGCACCGGCAGGTGTTGCGCGGCGCGCGCCAGGTTGGCGCCCTTGCCGCCGCTGACGGCATGCTCGGCGGCCTGCGGATCGGTGAACGCGAAGAGCTGGGTCATGCGCGGGTTTCCTTGCGGTAACGCTGGATGAAGGCGAGCACCGCGGCGGCGAGCGCGATCCCGCACAGCACGTCTATGCCGTAGTGATAGCGCAGGTACAGCGTGGCCACCACCAGCGCCAGGATGATCGGCGCCAGCAGGAGCGCGATGCGCCGATAGCCACTAAGCGTCTGGGAGAAAAACCACTTCCCGTGGTTTTCCTCTATCGCGAGCCCGGTACAGGCCCGGGCTCGCTCACGCGGATCAGGCGCTTGCGTGCCCGATCCGCGCCCGGCCATCCCTGGCCGGGCTTCGAGGTTGAAAAAACCCCAACCTCTCAGCGCGAAGAAACCCAGCACGTACACGCCGATGCCGCTATGCAGGCTGGGAAATACGTCCATGCCGGTGATGCCGGCCTTGACCACGCCGGCCAGCAGGGCGGTCATCGCGCCGCCGCGCACCGGATAGGGAAACACTTCGGGAAACGCCATGTACGGTCCGCCGGCCGGCACCAGCAGGTAGCCGGCAAAGCCGACCAGATACATCAGGGTCAGGCCGAGGAAGAACGTCTTCGCCTCGGGGCTGCGGCGCCGCACGCTGAACATGATCGCCGGCAGCAACACCACGAAATAGAACAGGAAGTAGCCGCTGCTGAGCAGCTCCGACAGCCATGGCCGTTCCCAGCCCAGCAGGTGTTCCGGCAGGCTGCGGCCACCCCACAGATCACGATCCAGGGCGAGCAGCGCCGCGTCGGCGGTGTGCTGGATGAACACCTCGCGGATCGCCTTGAACAGCGGAAAGATCAGCCAGCAGGCGACGAACTGCAGCGTGCCTTTCCAGTTCGCCCAGCCACTGCCGGGCGCGGCCAGCGTTGCGGCCAGCAACAGCAGCCAGGCGATGCCGCCAAGCACGCTGGCGGCGTGCAGGTCGCCGTCATCCAGCCGCCAGGCGCCGACGCTGCCGAGCACCAGGATCAGCAACAGCTCGGCGGCGAAGGCATGGCCGATCCAGCGCGCGTTGCGTGGCATGTTCACGGCTTTCCCCGATGCATCACCCGCGGCCAGCGCCACCAGCCGAGTGCAGCCAATGGCCACAGCACCAGCAGCGGCCATGGCCAGGACCCTGTCATCAACAGCAGACAGGGCAGCCAGACGATCGCCACCAGTAGCCCACCCACGATGCGGAAGAAGCTCACCGTATTGCGCGCATCCGCCTTGCCACCGGCGAACCGGCCGGCCAGCAGCACCGGCGCCGCCAGCAGCATGAAGGCCGCCACCGCCAGCCAGTCCCACGGCCAGGAGCGAGTGCTTGGTTGTGGCGGCGGCAGCTGCGGGTGCTGCTGGGCATCGATGAACGCCAGCGCATAGGACTCGCCTGTCGCGGCCTGCACCGTCGCCTGCGCTTCCGCGGCCGCAAAGGTCTCCGCATCCGGACAGTTCACCGAAACCGCGTCGAGCGCAGTGGCGATCGCCTGATGGATGCGCCGCTCCCAATCGCGATCGGACTCGCAGGTGTCGCGTGCAGGCAAGGCCACCGGCATGCCGACCAGCGCCTCGACGCGCGAACGGAAGCGGTCCGGCGCCTGGTAGTGCAGTCCCAGCGGAACCACCTCCAGCGACACGCCCTCGTCCAGCAGGGTACGTGCGATGCGCGCCGCGCCGCGCTGGTAGGGCAATGGTTGCCAGCCCCAATCGCTGCTGCCTTCGGGAAAGATCACCAGGTCGCCGCCCGCACGCAACTGGGCGCAGCCGGCGTCGACGGGATGGGCGAACGCGGCACGCCGGGTGCCGTAACGCTCGCGATCCTTGTCGCGTACCACCGCGATGCCGTCGAACATCCAGCGCAGCAGCGGGTGCCGGAGCAGCTGGATGGAGACCAGCCCCTGCGCACCGGGAAACACCCGCAGCACGGTGTAGCCGTCGATCGCTCCGTTGCGGTGGCTGCTGACGATCAGGCGACCGCCGCGTCGCGGCACGGGATGCCGATGGGCACCGACGATGCGGATGCGGCCGAAATAGAAGCCGCGCAGCAACCAGGCCAGCAGCGGAATCCACCGGCGCAGTGGCCGCCCTCCCGCGGGCATCGGTGCCGGGTCGGTGCGGGAGCGGGCAGACATCCGTGTTGCGTCAGGGCTCATTGGCGGCAATGTAGCGGCAAGCGGCGGCTGACGACACTGTTGTGCCAGCACTTGCCAAGCGCCGGATGATCTGTTCAAGTTGAGCCATGCCTTCCTTCGCCATCAGCAGCCTGAACTCCACCGCGCTTTCCGCGTGCGGCTTCGTGCTGGCCGGCAACACCAATAATCGCGCGAACAATAACGCCAACCATTGGCGGGCCCGCGCGTAGCTGCAAGTTTCATCGAATACGCGAAAGAGGCCCGCCCAGTGCGGGCCTCTTTCGTTTTGTGCGCTTGATTTTCGTGCGGCTCCTTCCGCGCAGAGCAAACCCGGCCATCCATGGCCGACTTTTCAGAAGAGCGGTATCCACAGACAGCAACGAGGAAACTTCCACCATGTGCTCGATTTTCGGAATGTTCGACCTGCAGCCGGGCGACGACCTCGCTTCGTTGCGCCGGCAGGCGCTGGAGCTGTCGCAGCGGCAGCGCCATCGCGGGCCGGACTGGAGCGGGGTGTTCGTCGACGCCGGGGTGATCCTGGTGCACGAGCGGTTGGCCATCGTCGACCCGGCCTCGGGCGCGCAGCCGTTGCGTTCGCGCGACGGCGCGCTGGCTCTGGCGGTGAATGGCGAGATCTACAACCACCGCGAACTGCGTGCGGCCAGCGGTTACGACTTCACTACCGGCTCGGACTGCGAGGTGATCAACACGCTGTACCGCGAGCAGGGCGGCGACTTCGTGGGCAGGCTCAACGGCATCTTCGCGTTCGCCCTGTGGGACGGCACGGCGCAGCGTTACCTGATCGCGCGCGACCCGATCGGCGTCTGTCCGCTGTATTGGGGCCACGATGCGCAGGGCCGCCTGTGCGTGGCCTCGGAGATGAAGGCACTGGTCGGCGTGTGCGCCGACGTGGCGCCGTTCCCGCCGGGTCATGTCTACGACAGCGCCAGCGGCGAACTGCGCAGCTACTACGCCAGGCCATGGCGCGACTACGCCGCCACGCGCGGCCATGACGTGGCGGCACCGGTCTTGCGCAAGGCGTTCGAGCAGGCCGTGCATCGCCAGCTGATGACCGACGTGCCGTACGGCGTGCTGCTTTCCGGCGGGCTGGATTCCTCGCTGGTGGCCGCCTGCGCCGCCCGGTTCGCCCGCGAACGCGTCGAGGACGACGACCGCAGCGAAGCCTGGTGGCCGCGCCTGCATTCGTTCGCGATCGGGCTGGACGGATCGCCCGACCTGGCCGCGGCGCAGGTCGCCGCCGACGCGCTGGGCACCGTCCATCACGGCTTCGTCTACACGTTCTGGGAGGGCCTGGATGCCCTGCCGGAAGTGATCCGCCACATCGAAACCTACGACGTCACCACCATCCGCGCCGCCACGCCGATGTACCTGCTGGCGCGGCGGATCAAGGCGATGGGGGTGAAGATGGTGTTGTCGGGTGAAGGCTCGGACGAGATCTTCGGCGGTTACCTGTACTTCCATAAGGCGCCCTCGGCCGAAGCGTTCCACGAGGAAACCGTGCGCAAGCTCGATGCGTTGCACAGCTATGACTGCCTGCGCGCGAACAAGGCGATGATGGCCTGGGGCGTGGAGGCACGCGTGCCGTTCCTCGATCTGGAGTTCATCGACGTGGCGATGGGGCTCGATGCCGCGCACAAGATGGCCGGGCAGGGGCGGATCGAAAAGGCGGTGCTGCGCGAAGCATTCGATGGCGCGCTGCCGGATTCAATCCTGTGGCGGCAGAAGGAACAGTTCAGCGACGGCGTGGGTTACGGCTGGATCGACGGGCTGAAGGCGCACGCCGAGCAGGCGGTCAGCGACCGCGAATTCGCAGCCGCCGCGGCGCGCTATCCGTTCAACACGCCGGCGACCAAGGAGGCGTACTTCTACCGCCGCATCTTCGAGCAGCATTTTCCCGGCGAAGCTTGCGCGGCGACCGTGCCCGGCGGCAAGTCGATCGCCTGTTCGTCACCCGCGGCGCTGGCCTGGGACCCGGCCTTCGCCAGCACAGCCGATCCGTCGGGCCGGGCGGTCAGGGGAGTGCATCAGCAGGCGCTGGCGAGCTGAACGGTCAATGCCGGTCGGGATGGATCAGCAGGCAGGTATGCCGGTTGTTGAAGTCGAAAAGGAAGTCCATGTAGCGCAGGGCGCCGCCGCCGAGGAGGTAATGCCATGGCAGGCTGGCCTGCTTGAATACATTGAAGGTGACGGTGAATGGCTGCCCGGAGATGTCGATATCGGCGGTGGCCCGGCTGATGCGCGCGGCGTGTTGGTGCGCGCCCATGTCGCGGACCCTGAGCCGCCGCCCCGGGCTGCTGTGCAGCTCGTCGAGGGCATGCTGGTCGGCGGCGAGGTAGTGGCTGGTGCCGCTGTCGATCAGTGCCGTGCGCAATTGACCGTCGATCGACAGGGCGGTGACCACGCGCAACTGGTTGCCCCAGACATCGCTGGATACCAGCATCGGCTCCCTGCAGGCGCCGTCGCCATCGCTGCTGTCGCCAACCACCAGCGAGCTCTCGGTGAGGCGAAACGCGCCCAGTCGCCGCAGGATGTCCATGCCGAGCAGCCGATGATCCGCCGGCACTACGGTCACCGGAACGTTCAGCAGGGTGAGCTCGCCGATGCGGAGCCTGGCCAGGGTGCCGTAGCGGACGGGGATGTCGTGCGACAGAAACCCGCCGACCTTGCCGGTGCGATCAACCATGGCGACGCCGAGCTTGCGTGCGCTGTCTTCGTCCAGTGTCAGCGCCGAACTGCCCGTGTCGACCAGCAGCCATGTCTTCTTGCCGCCGCTTTCCACTTCCACGGCCGGCAGGTTGGCTTGCGCCAGGCTGCGATGAAGCGGAATGCTGAAGCTGTGCGACGGCATGACCAGCTCAAGTTGTGGCGTGCCGGCCTGGCTGGCCAGGTAGCTCCGCATCTGCTCGAGCCTGGCCGGAGCCACCTTGTCCTGGAACCGGCGGATGATGTCCAGCTCGGCCGCATCGGCCTTGGCCGAGCCTTGGGACAGCCGCAGGTTGCCGTTGGCAAATTTCGCGCAGAAGAAGGCGACCTCGGGTTTGCTGTCGATCAGGCTGCGTTCGCAGACACGTGCATCCTCGCTGGACTTTTCCAGATTGAAGTGATGCGTTCCAGGGTCATGGCGGCAAGGACGCGACTGACGGGATCGTTCGAGGCCTGGTACATGCGGGCCAGGGCCGGCACGTCGGCCTGGTTCAGCGCCTTTTCCACGATGGCCAGCGTGGCAGCATCCGAACCCGATGGGGAAGAGGGCGTTCCCGGGCCCGATGCGTGCGTGGCCGGCAGGCAGCCGAGGCCGGCCAGGCCGCAGGCGACCGCGGATAGAAAAGTCCATTTCTTCATTGCCCATCTTCCTTCATGTCGGGGAGCCTTCAAGTGTAGCCAGCAACCGCGTGCAACGGCGCACGCTCTGCTAATATCGGGGGCTGTTTTCCTGCGATTTCCGACCATGATCGAGACCAATCCCATCCAGGCCCAGATTGCCGACCTTCGCGACCGTGTCGAGTCGCTTCGGGGGTATCTTTGACTACGCCACCAAGAGCGAACGCCTGGAAGAAGTAACCCGCGAACTGGAAAGTCCCACCGTCTGGGACGACCCGGCGCGTGCGCAGGAACTGGGCCGCGAGCGCGCCCGGCTGGATACCATCGTCAACGGCATCGACCGCATGACGGCCAGCCTCACCGATGCCGGCGAGCTGCTGGAGATGGCCATCGCCGACAGCGACGACGACACCGCGCAGTCGGTGATCGACGACCTGGCCAAGGTCGACGCCGAGGTCAACAAGCTGGAATTCCAGCGCATGTTCTCGGGCAAGATGGACTCGACCAATGCCTTCGTCGACATCCAGGCAGGCGCCGGCGGCACCGAGGCGCAGGACTGGGCCGAGATGCTGCTGCGCATGTACCTGCGCTGGTGCGAGAACCGCGGCTGGAAGACCGAGCTGATGGAAGTCAGCGGCGGCGACGTGGCCGGGATCAAGTCCGCCACGTTCCGGGTGGAAGGTGACTACGCCTACGGCTGGCTGAAGACCGAGATCGGCGTGCACCGGCTCGTGCGCAAGAGCCCGTTCGACTCCGACAATCGCCGGCACACCAGTTTCACCTCGGTGTTCGTGTCGCCGGAAGTGGACGACGACATCGAGATCGACATCAACCCGGCCGACCTCAAGACCGACGTGTACCGTTCATCGGGCGCCGGTGGCCAGCACGTCAACAAGACCGAGTCGGCGGTGCGCATCACCCACATTCCGACCAATACCGTGGTGGCCTGCCAGACCGGCCGCAGCCAGCACCAGAACCGCGACACCGCGATGAAGATGCTGGCCGCAAAGCTCTATGAGCTGGAGATCCAGAAGCGCAATGCCGAGAAGGACGCGCTGGAGGCGACCAAGTCCGACATCGGCTGGGGCAGCCAGATCCGCAACTACGTACTTGACCAGAGCCGCATCAAGGACCTGCGCACCGGCATCGAGCGCACCGATACGCAGAAGGTGCTGGACGGCGACCTCGACGAGTTCATCGAGGCCAGCCTGAAGTCCGGTCTCGAAGCCGGCTCCAAGCGCATCGATGCGTGAGACCTGACGCCTTCCGCTTACTGACGAGGTAGCCGCATGAACAGCAAGAGGATCTGCAGCATCGTGATCGCCTGTGCCGCACTGGCTGCGTTCGGCGCGGCCGCGCAATCGCAGCAAGGCGGCGCCGGCCAGGGCATCAAGCAGGACGCCAAAGCCGTCGGCCACGGCGTCGCCGATGGCGCCCGCGATGTCGGTCATGCGACCAAACACGTCGCCAAGAAGATCGGGCATGGTGCGAAGGACGCCGGTGTCGGCATCGGCCATGGTGCGAAGAAGGCGGGAATCGCCATCGGCCACGGCGCGCGCGAAGGCTGGGATGCAACCAGGCATGCGGCCAAGGAAGTATTCGGCAAAAACGATTGACGAGCCAGGCTCCCGAGGGAAACCTCGACGCGCCATCTTGCACCCAACCCCAGACCATCTGGTGTGCGCCCCTCGTTGCGGACACCTGGAGCAACAGAGTTCCCCATGAGCGAAACGACCGACACCCCGATCATCGACGAGAACCGGCTGATTGCCGAGCGCCGCGAGAAGTTGCACGCGCTGCGCGAGCAGGGCATCGCGTTTCCGAACGACTTCAAGGTCGACAGCTTCGCCGGCGACCTGCAGGCCGAGTTCGCCGACAGGGACGTGCACACGGCCGAAGCGGTCGAGGCCGCCGCACGCCGGGTGAAGATGGCCGGGCGCATCGTGCTCAAGCGCGTGCAGGGCAAGGTCAGTTTCGTGCAGTTGCAGGATTTCAGCGGGCGCATCCAGCTGTTCATCCACCAGGGCACTCTGGGCGACACCTACGAGGCGTTCAAGAGCTGGGACATGGGTGACATCGTGGGCGCCGAAGGCGTGCTGATGCGCACCAGGACCGGCGAGCTTTCGGTGCGGGTGGACCAGCTGCGCCTGTTGACCAAGAGCCTGCGCCCGCTGCCGGACAAGCACCACGGCATGGCCGACGTGGAACAGCGCTACCGCCAGCGCTACGTCGACCTGATCGTCACCGAGGAGGCCCGGCGCACCTTCATGCTGCGCTCGCGGATCATCGGCTACATGCGCCAGTGGCTGGAGGCGCCCACGCGCCGCTTCATGGAAGTGGAGACGCCGATGATGCACATGATCCCCGGCGGCGCCACGGCCAAGCCGTTCACCACGCATCACAACGCGCTGGATCTGGAGCTGTACCTGCGCGTGGCGCCCGAGCTGTACCTGAAGCGTCTGGTCGTCGGCGGCTTCGACCGCGTCTACGAGATCAACCGCAACTTCCGCAACGAGGGCGTGTCGACCCGGCATAACCCCGAATTCACCATGCTGGAGCTGTACCAGGCCTACGCCACCTATCACGAGATCATGGATCTCACCGAGAGCGTGATCCGCGACACCGCCCAGGCCGTGCTGGGCACCACGCAGCTGACCTGGGATGGCGCTGAAATCGATGTCGGCCCGGCGTTCCGCCGCTGGCGCATGGAAGACGCGGTGCTGGAACACAACCCGGAGATCAGGCGCGAAGAGCTGCGCGATCGCGAGGCGATGGCGACGCATGCGAAGCGCCTGGGTGCACAGGTCAAGCCCGGTTACGGCTGGGGCAAGCTGCTGCTGGAGATCTTCGAGCACACCGTCGAACACACCCTGATCCAGCCCACTTTCATCACCGACCACCCGGTCGAGGTGTCGCCGCTGGCGCGCGAAAGCGACACCGACAAGGGCATCACCGACCGCTTCGAGCTGTTCATCAACGGCAAGGAAATCGCGAATGGCTTTTCCGAGTTGAACGACCCGGAAGACCAGGCCGCGCGCTTCCAGGCCCAGGTCGACGCCAAGGACGCTGGCGACGATGAGGCGATGCACTTCGACGCCGACTACATCCGCGCGCTCGAAGTGGGCCTGCCGCCCACCGGCGGCCTCGGCATCGGCATCGACCGGCTGGTGATGCTGCTGACCGGTTCGTCCTCGATCCGCGACGTGCTGCTGTTCCCCTACATGCGTCCCGAAGTTCAAGCAGGTTGAGGCCGAACTGGCACCGTCGGCGCGGTGGTGTCGGATGGTTTCGTGGCTGTGCGTGCGTCGGATTACATGACGTCTTCGCGAACCTTTCCGATCAACAGGAAGCGGCTGTGCTTCAGCCGCAAAAATGGCCTTTCGATCAGTTGATAGGTCGTCGCGGAGACGAGCAACGTAGCGCCGGCCATGTAGATGAACAGCATCAGGTTGGAAAAGTGGTGGGTCAGCAGCTCGTCGGACGGCCGGATGTCCAGCCTTACGACTGCGAAGACGATGCATACGGCGTGCACGAGGTAGATGGAGTACGACCACAGGCCGATCCGGTGCAGCACGGGGTTGACCACGACCTTGCGGAATAGGGGAAGCAGATCGGTCAGGGCCACCATGAACACGGCCCACAGAATCGACACGTACAGGTAGTTCGCATACCAGTACCCGAACTGCAACATGCCGAACTGGCGCAGGCTGTGAGTCGCCAGAACATCGATCATGGCGATGGCGGCAAGCGCGACAGACGTGCCCAGCCATCGACGCTGCCGCACGCTCAGGCTTCGCAAGACGGGACCGTAGTGGTGATGTGTCCAGGCGGCCGCGATGCCGATGGCAAATTGCGGCCAACGGCCCAGCAGGGTGCTGCGCAGGGCAGCCCAGAATTCTGACGCTGCAGGCGTCGCGAGTTTCCAGTAGCAGAAGCAAAGGCCGAGCAACACGGTTGCGAGCAGGTACCTCCCCTGTTTCCGTCGAGCCAGCCAGACCGCGAGCGGCAGCGCGAGATAGAACTGGACTTCGATCGCAAGACTCCACCAGACCAGTCCGAACGGCAGCAGGGTATCCAGGCTGATGTTCTGGAACAGGGCTGCGTGCATCGCGGCGCGCCAATCTCCCTTCCAGGCGGCGCCTGCCAGCACCATGAGGTAATACATGGGGAGAATGCGCAACGCACGATTGCCGAAGAACTGCCTGAGCACCATCGGGCTGCCACGAATGTAGGGCAGCGACAGCAGGAAGCCACTCAAGACAAAAAACAGATCCACCCCGATGCTTCCCCCGAAAAACAGTGCCGAGGCATAGCTGGCCTGGGGGTTCGGCATGTAGCCGCGCAAGGAGCCGAGGAAGTGGTAGAAGAACACCAGCACAATGGCGATGCCACGCAACGACTCGCATTCGTCCAGCCGTTCGCCAGGCTGGCCGGTCGCGTTCAAGCCGATGTCCCGGCAAAGGCCGTCGAACCGGCGAACGGCCCCGGAATCCCATCATGTCCGCATTTTCGATACGGATGGCTCGACGCGGGAATTTTCCTTGTCTGTGTCATCGTTCGATTCTCCCGCTGATGGCCGTCACCCAGACGATGCAGATGTCGGTTCGGTGAAGGCGCTGGTTTCGATTAAAATAGGGCAATTCTTCTGATTCCACGAGCCCTCCCATGTGGTACGCCATCATCGCCAAAGACCACCCCGATACCCTGGCCAGGCGTCAGCTTGCGCGACCGGCACACATGGCGCGCCTGCTCGAACTGCAGGAAGCCGGTCGCCTGTTCGTGGCCGGTGCGTTCCCGGCGATCGAGTCCGAAGATCCGGGCCCGGCCGGCTTCACCGGCAGCATGATCCTGGCCCAGTTCCCCTCGATGGCCGAGGCCCGCGCCTGGGCCGATGCCGACCCGTACGTGGCGGCCGGCGTCTACGCCGACGTGCAGATCAAGCCGTTCCGCAAGGCGTTGCCGGCGTGAGCGAAGCGATGCTCGAGCAGATCCGCCAGCGCCTGACCGTGGCGCTGGCGCCGACCGAGCTGGAAGTCGTCGACGAAGGCCACCTTCATGCCGGCCACGCGGGCGAGGGCAAGGGTCACTTCCATGTGCGCATCGTCAGTCCCGCCTTCGCCGGGCTGCTGCCGATTCGGCGGCATCGCATGGTTTATGCGGCGCTGGACGGCCTGATGGACAACGGCATCCATGCCCTGTCGATTGATGCAAAGAACAAATAATTCAGGAACAGTCAGTTACAGTGAATTGTTCAACTGATGCTTCATGCAGGAACGCATTGCAGCGTCGCCCTGCGTTTGGCACAGTGTCCTGTCGCCCGGCTGCACGGGCCTTACCGCTGACCCGTTGAAGACCGCATGCGCCTGAGCACCATCAAACTCGCCGGTTTCAAGTCCTTCGTGGACCCGACCACCCTGCACCTGCCCAGCAACATGATCGGCGTGGTTGGCCCCAACGGTTGCGGCAAATCGAACATCATCGACGCGATCCGCTGGGTGATGGGCGAGAGCGCGGCCAGCCGCCTGCGCGGCGACTCGCTGACCGACGTGATCTTCTCCGGCTCCAACACGCGCAAGCCGGTGGGGCAGGCCACGGTCGAGCTGATCTTCGACAACGCCGACGGCTCGGTGCAGGGCGAGTACGGCCAGTACGCCGAGATCTCGGTGAAGCGCCAGGTCACCCGCGACGGCCAGTCCTCGTACTACCTCAACGGCGCGCGTTGCCGCCGCCGCGACATCACCGACCTGTTCCTTGGCACCGGCCTGGGCCCGCGCAGCTACTCGATCATCGAGCAGGGCATGATCAGCCAGATCATCGAGGCGCATCCGGAAGAACTGCGCACGCACCTGGAAGAGGCCGCCGGCATCTCCAAGTACAAGGAGCGCCGCAAGGAAACCGAAAGCCGGATCAAGGCCACCCGCGAGAACCTCGACCGCGTGCGCGACGTGCGCGACGAGGTGGACAAGCAGCTCGAGCACCTCAACCGCCAGGCCCGTGCCGCCGAGCGCTGGAAGGCGCTGAAGGAAGAGCAGACGCGCAAGGAAGCCGAGCTGCGCGCACTGGAATATCGCGCGCTGAAAAGCCAGCACGACGGCGAAGGGCAGGGGCTGTCCGCCGCCGAGATCGAGATCGAAAAGCAGCTCGCCGGCCAGCGCCAGATCGAGGCCCAGCTGGAAAGCGTGCGCGAACGCCACACCGACGCCAGCGAGCATCTGAATGCGGTGCAGGCCGACGTCTACAAGGTCGGCGCCGAGATTGCCCGGGTCGAACAGCAGGTGCGCTACAACAAGGAAACCGCCGAACGCCTGCAGCGCGCCCATGGCGACGCCGAGCGCGAACATGCCGAACTGGCCGCACACATCGCCACCGATCGCGAACAGGTCGAGGCGCTGCGGCTGGCGCTGGCCGAAGGCGAACCGAAACTCGAAGCGCTGCAGCAGCTGCAGGACGACACCGGCGAGGCCCAGCGCAACACCGAAGCCAGGCTGGCCGACTGGCAACAGCGCTGGGACAGCCACACGCGCAACGCGGGTGAGTCGAACCGCGCAGCGGAAGTGGAACGAACCAGGCTCAGCTACCTGGATCGCCAAGCGGTCGACCTGGCGCGCCGTCGCGAAGTGCTGGAAACCGAGCAGAAGGCCACCGACGTGGAGGCGCTGGACGCCGCCGGCGAGCAGTTGACCCATGAGCACGAGACCCAGCGCGAACGCGTGGAGACGCTCGGCAGCCTGCTCGACCAGCACAAGTCCGGCCACGAAAAGGTGCTGGAGGACGAACGCCAGGTGCAGTCGACCCTCAACGAAGCGCGCCAGCAGTTGCAGGCCGCCCGCGGCCGGCACGCGTCGCTGGAGGCCTTGCAGCACGCCGCGCTGGGACAGGACGAAGGCGCGGCCAGTGGATGGCTGGCGAAGCTGGGCCTGGACCACTCGCGTCGCCTGGGCGAATCGCTGCAGGTGGAAGCCGGTTGGGAAACCGCGGTGGAAACGGCGTTGAGCGGCTTTCTGGACAGCGTGCTGGTTGACCAGGCTCACACGCTGGCCAGCGAATTTTCCTCGATCGAGAACGCCGACATGGCCTTGCTCGACGCCAGCGAAGGTGGCGTCAACACCGCCGGCACCCTCGCGGCGCACGTGCGGGGACCGGCGGCGGCGATGGCGATCCTTGGTCACGTGCTCACCGCGGCATCGCTGGACGAAGCGCATCAACGGGTCGTCTCGCTGTCCTCGCTGGC
The DNA here is from genome assembly GCF_040208325.1 of Rhodanobacter sp. IGA1.0. Classification (NCBI taxonomy): domain Bacteria; kingdom Pseudomonadati; phylum Pseudomonadota; class Gammaproteobacteria; order Lysobacterales; family Rhodanobacteraceae; genus Rhodanobacter; species Rhodanobacter sp. IGA1.0. Next base: position 1,939,585 of record NZ_CP157948.1, on the reverse strand, counting down.
GCCGTACCAGTCGGTGATCACGCCGGCGGGCGAATGGCTGGGGCCGGGCTGGGCGCGCGTGCGCCGGGCGCAGGGCAGCCAGGTCGGCGTGCTGGCGCGCGAGCGCGAGCTGCGCACGCTGGCCGAGCAGATCGCCACGCTGGAAGCGCAGCTGGAAGAAGCCAGCGAGCGGCTCGATACGCTGCGCACCAGCAAATTCGAGACCGAACGCGCGCGTGACGATGCCCAGCGCGAGCTGTACAACGCGCATCGCCGGCAGTCCGAACTGGCCGGCCAGTTGCAGAGCCACCGCGGCAAGCTGGAAACCGCCCGCGCCCGCGCCGAGAAGGTCAAGGGCGAACTGGCGGACCTGAATCGGCAGATCGACGAATTGCAGGGCCAGACCCGCGAGGCACGCGCCCGACTGGACGAGTCGGTCGGTCTGATGGGCGACCTCGAGGACCAGCGCCGCGAGCTGGAGAACGAGCGACGCGGCCTGCTCGAAGCGCGTGAGGAAGCGCGCATGAACGCGCGCGAGGCCGCCGAGCAGTCGCACTCGCTGGCACTCGCGCTGGAGTCGAAGCGCTCCTCGCTGAGCTCGCTGGAACAGACGCTGGCCCGCATGGACACGCAACTGCGCCAGATCGAGATGCGCCGCGACGAAATCACCGAACAGCTCGCCGCGGGTTCCGATCCGATCGCCGAACTCGAATCGGAGCGGCAGGCATATCTGGATCAGCGCCTGCTGGTCGACAAGCAGCTGGTCGAGGCGCGCCGCGCGCTGGAGGACTGCGACATCGAGTTCCGCAAGCTGGAGCAGCAGCGCCACCTGGCGGAGCAGGGCCTGGCCACGCTGCGCGAAGGGCTGTCGCAGAAGCGGCTTGCGGCGCAGGCCTTGCAGCTGCGCGCCGACCAGCTGGCCGAGGCGATTGCCGCGTCAGGTCTGCAACTGGAGACGCTGCTGGCCGAACTCGCGCCCGACATCGATGCGGATCAGTGGCGTTCGCAGCTGAGTGACCTCGGCCAGAAGATCGCCCGGCTTGAACCGGTGAACCTCGCCGCCATCCAGGAACACGCCGAGCAGAGCGAGCGCAAGACCTACCTGGACAACCAGCTCACCGACCTGGCCGATGCGATGGAAACGCTGGAAGGCGCGATCAAGAAGATCGATCGCGAAACGCGTCAGCGTTTCAAGGAAACCTTCGACAAGGTCAACGCCGGCGTGCAGGAGCTGTTCCCGCGACTGTTCGGTGGCGGCCATGCCTACCTGGAGCTCACCGGCGATGATCTGCTCAACACCGGCGTGACGATCATGGCGCGCCCGCCGGGCAAGCGCCCATCCAACATCTCGCTGCTGTCCGGCGGCGAAAAGGCGCTGACCGCGGTGTCGCTGGTGTTCGCGATCTTCGGTCTCAACCCGGCACCGTTCTGCCTGCTCGACGAGGTCGACGCACCGCTGGACGAGGCCAACGTGGGCCGCTTCTCCAGCCTGGTGCGCGAGATGAGCGAGCAGGTGCAGTTCATCTTCATCAGCCACAACAAGGCGACCATGGAAGCGGCCACCCAACTGTGCGGCGTGACCATGCGCGAGCCCGGTGTTTCGCGACTGGTGCAGGTGGATCTGGCCGAAGCGGCTAAACTGGCAGGCGCTGCCTGAGAGGTTGAGTTTTCAACCTCTCAGGCCGGCCAGGATGGCCGGGCATGAAGCAGTCACGCTAGTGACTGTTTCATGTGAGCGAGTCCGGGCGTGTACTGGATTCGCGATAGAAGAAAACCACAGGAAGTGGTTTTCTTCACAGACCCTGAGGAACCCATGATGACGTTGCAACCCGTGCTTGCCCTTGCCTGGAATCCCGCCGTCGGCATTCCGATGCTGATCGTCGGCCTCATCGTGCTGGCACTGCTGTGGCTGTTCGGCCAGCCCAGGAAGGAACAGGGCAAACGCCGCGTCGTGCCCGGCCCCCATGCCGGCGAACGACGCGAACCGACCTTCGGCGAATCGGATATCGAGCCGGTCGCTGACGATGTCTTCCGCGGCGATGCCAGGCCGCAGCAAGGCGAGCTGGAGGTGGGCTTGCGCGAGGAACTGGAGCGCCTGGGCGCCACCCTGTCGGGCGAACGGAGCAGGGAACCCGGCACGGCAGCTGCGCCGAAGACCGCCAGGACCAGGCAGCCACCGAAGCTGGCGGATCACGTGGCCTCGATCATCGATGCCTTGCGTGCCCCCAGCTCCAGCGATCCGGTGGTACAGAACACTGGCCTGCCGGCGGAAGCGCCGGTCGTGGAAACTCCGTCGACACCGGCGCCGGTCCAGGCGGCTCCCCAGCGTTCCGATCTGGGGCGGCGGCCGCCGCAGTTGCCGGTGGAACGCATCATCACGCTGTTCGTGGTGGCCCGCGAAGGCGAGCGTTTCCACGGCCCGGATCTCGTGGTGGCCGCCGAAAAGGCCGGCCTGGAATTCGGCGACATGGGCATCTATCACCGCCTGGTCGACGGCAAACGCGAGCTGGGACCGCTGTTCAGCGTCGCCAACATGCTCAAGCCGGGCAACTTCGACCTGGCCCGGCTGGAAGACCTGCGCACACCGGGCGTCAGCTTTTTCATGACCCTGCCGGCGCCGCTGCCGGCGCTGGACGCATGGGACGCCATGCTGCCCACCGCGCAGCGGCTGGCTGAGTTGCTGGACGGCCACGTGCTCGACGAGGAGCGCAACGCGCTCGGGCGTCAGGGCATCGCGCACATCCGCGACCAGCTGCGCGGCTGGGACCGCGACCACGAAGGCAAGGAAATCATCTTCGGCCGCTGAGGCGTTTCAGGCCTGCGCGTCACGCCTCGGCAGTCTCCAGTCGGGGCGGATGAAGTGGCAGGTATAGCCCTGCGGGTAACGTTCCAGGTAATCCTGGTGCTCCGGTTCGGCCTCCCAGAAGTCACCCGCCGGCGCCACTTCGGTCACCACCTTGCCCGGCCACAGGCCGGAGGCATCGACGTCCGCAATGGTGTCTTCGGCGACCTCCTTCTGCGCGTCCGAGGTGTAGAAGATCGCCGAACGATAGGACGTGCCACGGTCATTGCCCTGGCGGTTGGGCGTTGACGGGTCGTGAATCTGGAAGAAGAATTCCAGCAGGCTGCGATAGCTGATTCGCGACGGATCGAACACGATCTCGATGGCCTCGGCGTGGCTGCCGTGATTGCGGTAGGTCGCATTGGGCACGTCGCCGCCGCTGTAGCCGACCCGGGTGGAGATCACGCCATCCTGCTGGCGAATCAGCTCCTGCATGCCCCAGAAGCAGCCTCCGGCAAGCACCGCGCGCTCGGTCGTCATCGCACATCCTCCACCTGATCCAGGTACGCGCCGTAACCCTGCGCTTCCATCTCTCCACGAGGGACAAAACGCAGCGAAGCGGAATTGATGCAATAGCGCAGGCCGCCACGATCCTTCGGTCCGTCCGGAAAGACGTGGCCGAGATGGCTGTCGCCATGGGTCGAGCGTACCTCGGTGCGGATCATCCCGTGGCTGCTGTCACGCAGCTCGTTCACGTGGGCCGGCTCGATCGGCCTGGTGAAGCTCGGCCAGCCGCAACCCGACTCGAACTTGTCCGACGAAGCAAACAGCGGTTCGCCCGAAACGACATCCACGTAGATGCCGGGCTCCTTGTTGTGCAGGTATTCGCCGGTGCCGGGGCGCTCGGTGCCACTTTCCTGGGTGACCCGGTACTGCTCGGGGCTCAGTTGCGACAAGGCTTCGGGAGTTCGGGTGTAACGGGACATGCGGTGCCTCCTGTCGTGGTCGCGATGCAGACAGAAATGGCAGTTCCAGCGCACATATCAAGGACGGGCGGCAAAAATGTCCGGGAAGGAGGGTGCTTCGGAGGCTCTTGCGCGCGAACGCCTCGCGGTACCGCCGTGCCTGTTCGCAGCCCAGCCACCTTTGCGCATGTCGCATTCCCGACCGGGCCGGCCCGCCGGAGCGTGCAGGCCGAGCCGGTTGATCGTCTGTGGACGACATGCGAAGTTTCCGCTTGACATCCCGCTAGGGCATGCCGGCTCAGTGCTTGCCCGTCACGCAGGGTCGAATTGCACCTGGGGGCGATGCGTCGGCACCCCAGGAAACTGCCGTGAGTGTCAGCTTGCCTTCGCCCTGAAACGACATGGCCGAGTGGCCAAGCTGCAATTGATAGGCGCCGGCCGGGCGCAGCCAGCGCTGGCCATGACTGTCGAAACTCACCAGCAGGCGCGGGTCGGCGGCGACCGTGAGGAACGCGGACTGGCCGGGCTTCAGGCTGACGCGGCACCAGCCGGCCAGTCGCCGTGCATGGTTCGAACCGGGCGGAGTCACGTAGAGCTGTGGCACATCGGCGCCCGCGCGTGCACCGCGATTGGTGACGGTGAACGAGGCGATGAGCTTGCCGCCTTCCACCCGCGGCTTGAAGTCGCTGTACTCGAAGTGCGTGTAGCTCAGGCCGTAGCCGAACGGGAACAGCGGTTCGAGGTGCTGGCGCTGGTACCAGCGGTAGCCTACGTCAGCGCCTTCGAGGTTGTAGTCGATGTCCTGCGCGGGCTGGCCCTGCGGTGGCAGGCCGATGGCGGCGAGGCCTGCGCCGGGGATAGTCGGGCGCGGCAGCTGCGATTCGTCGCGCGGCCAGGTGACCGGAAGGCGACCGGAGGGATCGACCTCGCCGTACAGCAGGCGCGCGATCGCCTCGCCGCCGGCCGCGCCGGGGTACCACGCTTCCAGCACGGCGCCGACCTGGTCCAGCCACGGCATCGCCACCGGACCGTTGTTTTCCAGCACCACGATGGTGTGCGGGTTGGCCTTGGCCACGGCTTCGACCAATGCATCCTGGTTGTCCGGCAGGGTGAGGTGCGACGCGTCGAAACTTTCCGCCGCCCACTGCTCGACGAACACCACGGCCACCCTGGATTGCGCGGCCAGCTTCGCGGCGGCGGCGATGTCCTCGCCGCTGGCGTAGCTCACCGTGCCATGCGCGCGTTGCCTGATCGCCGCGAGTGGTGCGGATGGCTGATAGATGCGCGGCCCCGGCCACTCGGCGGGCGTCAGGCCCGGCACCGCGTTGCCTTGCGGCGACTGCACCGCGGAGGAGCCGCCGCCGGTCAGCACACCCTTGTCGGCATGGCCGCCGATCACCGCCACGGACTGCCCAGCGGACAGCGGCAGCAGCGCGCCCTGGTTGCGCAGCAGCACCGCGCCGGCTTCCTCGGCGCGCTGCGCCACCTTGCGGTCCGCGGCGAAATCGATGGGCGCCTGTCGTGCTGGATGATCCATCACGCCGGCCGCGAACAGACTGCGCAGGATGCGCCGCGCCATGTCGTCGATACGCGACTGCGGCACCTGGCCGGAAGCGACCGCGGCGCGCAGCGGCTGGTCGAAGTACACCTCCTTGTCGAAGGTTTCGCCGGCCGATTCCTGATCCAGTCCGGCCAGCGCGGATTTCGCGGCGCTGTGCACCGCGCCCCAGTCCGACATCACGAAGCCGGGGTAGTGCCAGTCGTGCTTCAGCACGTCGTTGAGCAGCCAGTCGTCCTCGCAGGCATAGACGGCGTTGACGCGGTTGTAGGAACACATCACCGAGCCCGGGTCGCCAGTCGCGATGGCGATCTCGAAGGCGAGCAGGTCGGACTCGCGCGCGGCGCCGCGATCGATATTCGCGCTCAGCGTGGTGCGGTCGGTTTCCAGGTCGTTGAGCGCGTAGTGCTTGATGGTGGAGACGAGGTGCTGGCTCTGGATGCCGGCGATGGCGTTGCCGGCGATCACGCCGGCCAACAGCGGGTCTTCGCCCGCGTATTCGAAATTGCGTCCGTTGCGCGGGTCGCGCAGCAGATCCACGCCGCCGGCCAGCATCACGTTGAAGCCGCGGCGGTGCGCCTCGCTGCCAATCATCGCGCCGCCTTCGCGGGCGATCGCAGGGTCGAAACTGGCCGCGGTGGCGAGGCCCGAGGGCAGGGCGGTGGCGCCGAGCTTGTGCGGCTTGGCTACGCCGAGACCGGCATCGCTTTCCTGGATGGCCGGCAGACCCAGTCGCGCGATCGCCGGGCCGTAACCGGCCGAGCCCAGCGCGCCCGGTGCCATCACGTGGCCGTTCTCGGTGTCGCCGAAGTCGACGCGAATCAGGCGGAACTTCTCGTCCTGCGTCATCGCCTTCAGCACGAGGTCGGCGCGCTGGTCGGGCGTCAGCCTGAGGTTCATCCACGGGTGCGCGTCGCTGCTCGCGTTCGCGGTGATGCATGCACCGCCGAAGGCCCATAGGGCGATGCCGATCAAGGAAGCAATGCGGGTCTTGTGGAATGCCATGACGTCCCCTTCGTTTTTCCGGAACAGATTGGATGCATGCTCATCGCGGGTGCCGGGTGGCAAGCCCTTGACTCGGCAGGTACGGATTGCGATTCGATGCGGCGATCACGGCCCATGCCGTCGCGGCAAGGGATGGCCGGTGGTAGTCCCAGGCATATGGCGCCACGATGCGTGGCTCGGGCGTGCCGTAGAGCAAGCCGCCCGGCGAGGCCTGCGTCGCGACCCTCGCGAGCAGCGTGTCCGCCCTGGCCTCGTCGCCGACCCATCGCCAGGCGAGCGCGGCCTGCGCAGTACCTTCCGTCCACATGCCGTCGCGGGCATCGGTGAACGCGTAGCCGCCCTTGACCGCATGCCCGCGTTCGATCCAGCCCAGCGCGCGCCGCCATGCCTTCGGCGCATCCGGCAGGAGTTGCGCCCAGAGCTGCACATCGAGGGCGGATGGCGAGCGCAGCGACGTCACGCCGTCGCCTGCGGTGCCCGTCCAGAAATGGCCGCGCCGTGGATGCGGCGAGCAGCAGGCAGGCGAACAGGGCCGCCACTCCCGCCTTCAGGGGAATGACGGCAACCGGGGAGCTCGCCATATCGTGCTGCCATCTCGCCATGGCACGTGGTGCGGCATGCGCCATGGCGGGAGCGTGTTGCACGGAAGCGGTCAGAAGTCCGCGCGCAGGCTGAGGTTGTAGCGGGTGTCGTTGCGGAAGAAACCCTTGGGCACGGTGGTGCCGTTGGTGTCGATGATCTCGCGGCTCTTGAACGTCGAGTTCAACAGGTTGGCCACCTGCAGGGCCACCTTGACGTGGTCGTTGAGCGAGTAGATCAGCGAACCGTCCAGCCGGCCCTGGGATGCGGCCATGACTGGCAGGAACGGATAATCCGCCTCCTGGCCCGTGATCAGGAACTGCGAGCGCCAGTTCCACGCCAGCCGTGCCGACAGCGGGCCTCTTTCGTAATACGTGGTGAAGTTGAAGGTATCGCGGGACAATTCGCCTGGCGGCAGCTTGAGCTGGTTGACGCACTGTGTAGCCGCCAGATACGTGGCGGGGCAGTAGTCGACCATGCCGAAGGCCAGTCCGTGCGGCTTGATGTAGGTGTAGTTGGTCTGCACGCCAAAGCCGGACAGCCAGCCAGGCAGGAAATCGAATTTCTGCTGGTAAGCCAGTTCTGCCCCACCCACGCTGCCCTTCTGGTCGAGGTTGGCCAGGCCTGCCGTGTACTGCTCCGGATAGGTCACGCCGTTGTTCGTCACCGTGGTGTTCACCACGTTGGTGATGTACTGGATGGTGTGGTTCAACTGCTTCCAGAACAGCATGCCGGTCAACGAACCGGCGTTGCCGAAATACCACTCCTGGGTCAGGTCGAAGTTGTGCGCCGTGATGGGCTTGAGGTAGGGGTTCGTGCCGTTGTAGCCGTTGCCCACCGTCGGCTCGGTGCTGCCATTGGTGCCGTAAGGCAGCAGCCCGCTGATCGATTGGCCCGCCTCCAGCTGGTTGAGGGCCGGGCGGAAGATCGACTCGGAGAATGCGAAACGGGTGATGAGGTCGTCGGTCCAGCCAATCGACAGATTGAAGCTGGGCAGCCAGTTGCCGTAGCCGTTGCTGGCCTTGATCGGGCTATAACCGCCGTTGGCGAACGTCACGTATTGCTGCTGTTGTGGCGAGGTGAGCGCGCAGAACGTGCCTGGTGACGCCGGTTGGGTGCCATTCTTCGTTACGCCCTGGCAATACTCCGCAACGGTGGCATTGCCGAGAGCCTGCTTCATGTCCGGCAGCAGCAGATAGCCCGAAGCATCGTCCTGGGTATGCACGTAGCGCACGCCGAGGTTGCCGCTGATCTGCAGGCCGCTCAGGAAATCCATGTTGCCGTTGCTGAAGTCCAGGCGGAGATAGGTGGCATTGGTTTTTTCGCCGTTGGAGGAGATTTCCTGCGGCAAGTAGTGCGTGCCCGGCACGAAGGCATAGCCGTACTGGTCGCGTTCGTAGTTGGTGTAATAGGGACTCCACCAGTCCCAGCCCGGATTGATGGCCAGGGACTGCTGGTTGATCTGCTTCATCGCGGCGACGGACTGCCAGAATTGCGACTGCGGGTTGAGGTTGAAGAAGGGCGCGACCACGCCGAAATCACCGTTGCCGAAGGCGGGCAGGTTGACGTGGTACGGGGCAACGTCGTTCGGTGTGTCGGCGGCAGTGACTGCCAGCCCTGGCCCGCCGGCGTAAGGCGTGCTGATGTCCCAGAAGTAGCTGTACGGCGAGGAATACAGCGTTTCTTCCTGGTCGCTGTGCCGGAAGCCGAACTGGATATCGTCCAGCGGCCCCTTGTCAACGTCGAAGCTGCCGTCCAGGCGGAAGGCGCGCTGGTTGCCCCAGGACTTCTCCTGGTGATCCTGTGCCGCGGACCAATAGGTGTTGCTGGGGTTGGAGAAGTACTGGGCCGTCGTTTCGTTGGGATCGGGCGACAGCAGGTTGATCGTGGGCACGTTGTCGCCGTGCGTGGCGATGTACCAGTTCGCCTGCGTCATCTGGCGAATGTAGTAGTAGGAATCCGAGTAGTCGGAATGGGTGTCCTGCGCGTCCAGGCTGAGGTGCAGCCGGTCATTGACGTTCCACTTCAGGTTGAAGGCGTAGTCGTTGGTCACATAGCGCCGCTTGAAGCCGGCGGTATCGAGCTGCGTCGGCACGCCGCCATAGGTGAATGGCAGGAAGGTCGATGCCGCCGGATCGCCCGAGATGGTGCCGGACTGGAATACGCCGTTGGCGTCGTACACAGGCGTGGTGCCTGCCAGTGGCACGGCACAACCGGCCAGCGTCTGGCCGCTGCAGCCATCCGTGGATGCCTGCAGGGTGTGCTCGAAGGTGGATTCGGAGTCCGATGTCCGATTCCACGTCAGTGCGGCCTGCCACGCCTTGTCCGGGCTCTCCCATTGCAGGGCCAGCGCGTGGCCGAAGCGCGTGCTTGTCTCGTCCTGGTGGCGAAGGTCGCCGCCGACCGGCACGTAGCGGTATTCGCCCGGCGCAAGGCCGGGGAGGGCGTCGGTTCTGCCGCCCGGCAGGTCGCAGCCATTGCAGCGCCGCTGGTAATCGACCACGGAAATCGCATTGTCGGTCTGGTAGATGCGGTCGTAGGCCACGTTGGCGAGGAAACCGAAGCGGCCGATGCCGGTATTCCAGTTGTGGCTGAAAAGCCCGGCGATCTGCGGCGTGCCCTTCTTGGCCAGGTCGCCCCAGTAGCTGCCAAGGGTGACGGAGGTCTGTGTGTTCTTGTTGCTGTCGAAGGGCATGCGCGTGTTGAGGTTGATCGAGCCAGCGATGCCGCCTTCGATCATGTCCGCCGTCTGGTTCTTGCTCACCACGACCGATCCGATCAGCTCGGGCGACACCGTCGAGAAGTTGAGCCCCTGGCCACCGCCGGCGGAGAACACCTCGCGGCCGTTGAACAGCGTGCTGGTGTAGGGCAGGCCCTGCAGGCTGATGTCCGACCCCTGGATCGAGAAGTGGTCCGGGTCGGCGGCGACGCCGAAGGCGCTGACAGCCACGCCCGGCACGCGTTGCAGGGCCTCGGTCACCGACAGGTCGGGCAGGGAGCCGGCGTCCTGCGCCGAGATCGCGTCGACCACGGTGTCGGCGTAGCGCTTGATGTTCTGTCCACGGTTCAGGCTGGACGAGTAGCCGTTGACGGTCATGCCGGTGAGCTGCTTCGCCTCCTTCTCGTTCGCCGTCGTGGCAGCGTTCTTCTTTCTTTCGGCGACCTTCGAATCCCTCTTCGCGGCCGGTGCAGCCTGCGCGGCCTGGTCCGCATCCTGCGGGGCAGCTTGCGCAGGCAACGGGCTGGCCACGAACAGCGTCATCGCGATCGCGAGGGGCAACAGGCGCAGTTGACTGGCGCCTCCTGCAAGCGGGTGCACGGATTGCTTCGTCACTTCGATATCTCCCCGGTTTTCAGTGAACGCTCGGCCCTCGCGGTTCCGCCCTCGACCTCGGTTTCTTCCGCCAGCCGTCCAGACCCCAGACCATCGCCCGCCTTCATCGGCCAGGTGCAAACCTGCCTTTGCGGTCGGCGGGAAGAGAGTGCCGTGGCGTAGGCCGTTGCCTCCTCTCTCCCGCGTTGCGTCCCCCCGCAAGCGGATCCCGCATTCGCCGCAAGCTAATCAAATGTACCAGCGCTGTCAATAAAAAATACCAGCGCTGGTACTTTCGCGTGAAACGAGCGCATTCCGTATGGTTGCGGGCCTTCCGCTTGCGGTAGGATGGAGCGCTGCAAGCCATACACGGGCGGGATCTGCACATGCCTGCGAGAATCGAAGACGTCGCTGCGCATGCCGGGGTATCCACCAAGACGGTGTCCCGCGTGCTCAACGGCCATACGACCGTGCGCGCCAAGCTGCGCGCGCGGATCGAAGCCTCAATCCACACGCTCAACTACGTGCCCAACGCGTCGGCACGTGGCCTGGCGGGGAATCGCTCGTACCTGGTCGCGCTGCTGTACGACAACCCGATGGCCGGCTCCAGCTACACCATGGAGCTGATCGTGGGCGTGCTGCAGGCGTGCAAGGGCACGCCGTACAACGCGGTGCTGCATCCCTTCGACGCAGCGGACGACCTCGCTGCGCGGATCGATGGCTTCGTGGCGACGCACCGGCCGGACGCGCTGGTGCTGGTGCCGCCGCATGCGAACAACGTGAAGCTGCTGCAGCGCCTCGACGAGCTGGACATTCCCTATTCGACGATCTCCTCCAGACTGCACCAGTCGCGCATCGACGTCGGCTTCGACGAGCGCAGGGCGGCGGCCGAGATTGTCGAGCACCTGGTCTCGCTCGGGCATCGCCGCATCGGCCACATCGCCGGGCTGCAGGGACACGGTGCGCGAACCTGGCGGCTCGGCGGCTATCGCGACGCCTTGCGCCGGGCCGGCATCGCCCACGACGAGTCGCTGGTGGCGGACGGGGATTTCACCTTCGCCTCGGGCGTGGCCAGTGCGCGGATGCTGCTCGACCTGCGGCACCCGCCGACGGCGATCTTCGCGGCGAACGACGACATGGCTTGCGGCGTGATGCGCGAAGCCTACGAACGCGGACTGTCGATTCCCGGCGACCTGTCGGTATGCGGCTTCGACGGTACGCCGGTGTCGCAGCTGATCTCGCCCGGCCTGACCACGGTGCATCAGCCATGCCGCGAGCTCGGATGCCTTGCCGTGCAAAGCGTGCTGCAGTCGATCCGCGACGCCTCCGCCCCCCGACAGGCGCGGGTGCCCTACGAGGTGCACTTGCGAGCATCCACCGCTGCGCCCCGGAAACCGTAATATTCGTCCAGGACCGGCGCAGGGGACTTGGCGCACGGATCGACGGAGCGGAGGAGCGGTGATCGACGACGAGGCCGGAGTGGCGGTGCGCGGGCTGCCCATGCCCTTCGGCGCATGCGCGGATGCGGCGCCACCGGCGTGTCGCGTCGGCTGGCCGTTCATCGCGATCTACGGCATGGCGTACATGGGCCTGTGGATGGCTTTGCTGCCGCCCATTCTGGTCGGACTGGCGATGCGCGTGAGCGAGATCGCCCCGGCGCACGCGACGGCCAGCCTGTCCCTGGTGGTAGGTGTGGGGGCGCTTATTGCGCTGTTCGGCAACCCGTTCTTCGGCAGTCTTTCGGATCGCACGACCTCGCGCTTCGGCATGCGACGGCCCTGGCTGATTGCCGGTGCCACGGGGGGAGCGGTCGGCTTGGCGGTCATTGCGACAGCCGTGTCCGTTCCGCAGTTGTTGCTGGGTTGGTGCATCACGCAGCTTGCCTACAATGCCCAATTGGCCGCACTGACTGCGATCCTTGCCGATCAGATTCCAGCATCACAGCGCGGCATGGTATCCGGCATCGTGGGTGTCAGCGTGCCGGTGGGCATGGTGGGAGGCACCTATCTGGTGGAGCTCCTTGCCCATTCCACGCTGGCCATCTTTCTGGTGCCGGCGGTGATTGCCCTGATCGGCGCATGCCTCCTGGCCTGGGTATTGCCCGACCGTCGTCTGGTTGCCATGCAGCGGCTGCGTTACGGGTGGCGCGGACTTCTGGGCAGCTTCTGGATCAACCCGCTGCACTACCCGGATTTCGCCTGGGCGTGGGGCAGCCGTTTCCTGCTCTATGCCGGTGTCGCGCTGCTGATGACCTACCAGGAGTTCTATCTGATCCATCAGTTGGGCTGTCCCCCAGCTGCCGCGCCGCGGTGGATATTCCTGTCGACCCTGGTGCAATCCGCTGCGGTAGCGGTCTCCAGTGTCGTGGGGGGTGGGTTGTCGGATGCCCGCGGGCGGCGCAAGGCTTTCGTCTGCAGCACGGCACTGATCTATGCGCTGGCCTTGTTGATCATCGCTTTTGCCACTTCGTACACCCTTTTCCTCATGGCGATGGCGATCACCGGCCTCGCGCAGGGGGGATACCTGGCCGCGGATCTGGCGCTGGTCACCGATGTATTGCCAGAACGGGAAACACATGCAGCGAGGAACTTTGGCATCTTCAACATCGCCAGCGTCATGCCGCAGTCGCTGATGCCAGCTATTGCGCCGGGCATCCTCCTGGCAAGCGGCGGGAGTTATACAGCGTTGTTCGCCCTGGCAGCGTGTCTCGTCACACTTGGAGCCTGGGCCATCTTGCCGGTGCGTGGCGCACGCTGAAGAGGGCGATCAACCTGTGGCCTCGCACAATGACCAGCCTGAGCGCTGCGGCTGCGACACGATGCCGAGAGAATTGCCTTCTACGGCGTTCACGCGATCGAGTTCGCCGCACCGTCCAGCGTGACTCGTCGGAAGCCGGATACTGCGTATGGGCGGGTGAATATCGTTGACCCTGCGGACCATTGAGTGCGGGCATTGCAACGTGGGGCCAGTTGTCCGCGGCAAATGCGGAGTGTTAGCGCGCTAGTTGGGTATAGATCAGTGCGTGCAACAGGCGTGGACGGCCCACAGACTGGCCCAGAGGACGGGCGGCAGCGGTTGCCGCGGCCTCATCGGGCGCCTCCTTGATTTCGCATAATGTATATTATGTAAAATCAAGAATGCATGACGCCGACCCGGTAGCGCTGCAACTGCCTTGTCCTAAAGCAGGTTCGCGCAGCCCTTCTGTGTCGACTTGATTTGCCGCAGCCAGTCATAGCCGTCTTCCGCCCGCAGGATGGCGCTGCCTGCAATCGTTCTTGGCGCGGCGCGCTTGCGTGCGGGCTGGAGATCTTCAAGGCGGGTGCGCGAGCCCTGCAGCAGATGAGTGAGATAACGCTTCATTCGAATGACTCCTGGAAACGGCAATGACCGGGCCGATTCGTGTCGACCGGGATGTTCGAGACACAGGATTGGTTTTGCTGCGCCATGCATCAAGCCGGTTAGGGTGATCATTCCGTCCTCCTCCGGAAACGATGCCGGAGTTGCGGTGGCGTTCGCGAACGGAAACACAGCGGTCGGCAAACCGTGGTTTTGCCGCCGGTCATGCGAACCCACATAGCTGGCCGAACAGACCTTCGGCCACCGGATCATGGGCAAGAAAATATTCGCATTGCTGTACGTCCTGCTGATGCTCGGCGCGGTCGCGCCGTCGGGAGCTCGTGCCGCCACGTCGTATGACGTGGGGTACGTCAGGGTCGACGTGCCTGATGTAGCGCAGGCGGCGACGTTCTTCCGCGACGTGCTCGATTGCCAGCTGATCGGGGCCGAAGCGGCGTCCGGTGAACCCGCAGCGGATTCCCTCCTGCTTTCCTGCGACGAAGGCTCGGTGGTCGAGCTCTTCGTCGATCGGGGCAACTCCCCTTCCCCGGCACCGGACAAGCCGTCGGCGACCCTGCAACTGGCCACGGACGACGTGGCGCGCGCCAACGAATGGCTGCGGAACCGGGGCGTGGCCATCAGCAGCGCGCCGCATCGCGTGGTCTCGGGGCCTCTGGCCGGGCACATGGTGCTGGATTTCGCGGCGCCGTGGGGGTTGCACATGCAACTGGTAGGCAGGGATGTCCCCGATCCCGGCAGCACCGGCCTGGCTGCGGCCAATATCCAGTACGACGGCGGCTGACTTCAGCGGCGGGCGCGGAAGAACTCCCGCAGCATCCCGGCCGATTCCTCAGCCAGCAGGCCGCCGGCCACCTCGATCCGATGGTTGTGCCGCGCGTCGACCAGGGTGTCGAACACACTGCCCGCCGCGCCGGTCTTGGGATCGGCGGCGGCGTAGACCACCCTTCCCAGCCTCGCGTGGATCATGGCCATGGCGCACATCGAGCACGGTTCCAGCGTAACGTAGAGCGTGGCACCGGAAAGACGGTGATTGGCCAGTTTCTCGCCTGCCGCCCGCATGGCCATGATTTCGGCATGGGCAGTCGGATCGTGCAGGGTGATGTTGCGATTCCAGCCCAGGCCGGCGATCTCCCCTCCCTGCACCAGCACGGCTCCGACGGGCACCTCATTCTCGGCATCACGGGCGTGCGCTGCCAGCTGCAGTGCTCGCCGCATGTGCTGCACGTCGGCAGCTGAGAATTCACTGGAGCTTGGAGAAATTTCGTCAGTCATTTCAAGTTATTGCATGATTTACATGAGAAAGCTGGCAAGTTGCCGGCTGTTCTCCTCGCATCCAAGTGGCTGATTTTACTATTCCCACTCGATCGTAGCGGGCGGTTTGCCACTTATGTCATAGACTACGCGAGAAACTCCTCGCAACTCATTGATAATTCTGTTTGATACCTTGCCAAGAAATTCGTACGGCAGGTGCGCCCAATGGGCGGTCATGAAGTCGATGGTTTCCACCGCGCGCAGCGCGATCACCCACTCGTAGGCGCGTGCGTCGCCGACCACGCCCACCGACTTGACCGGCAGGAAGACCGCGAACGCCTGACTCGTTTTGTCGTAGAGATCGGCCTTGCGCAGTTCGTCGATGAAGATCGCGTCGGCCTGGGCCAGCAGCTCGGCGTATTCGCGTTTCACTTCACCGAGGATGCGCACGCCCAGGCCCGGTCCCGGGAACGGATGGCGATAGACCATCGCGCGGGGCAAGCCGAGTTCCACGCCGATCCGGCGCACCTCGTCCTTGAACAGCTCGCGCAGCGGCTCGACCAGCTTCAGCTTCATGTGTGCCGGCAGGCCGCCGACGTTGTGGTGGCTCTTGATGACGTGGGCCTTGCCGGTCTTGCTGCCGGCCGACTCGATCACGTCGGGATAGATGGTGCCCTGGGCCAGCCACTTCACCTCGCCGCTGCCGCCGGCGGTGAGCCTGGTGGACTCCTCGTCGAAGATTTCCACGAACAGGCCGCCGATGATCTTGCGCTTGGCTTCCGGATCGGCCACGCCTTCGAGCGCCTTGAAATAGCGATCGGCGGCGTTGACCCGAATGACCTTGACGCCCATGTTCTCGGCCATGGTGGCCATCACCTGGTCGCCTTCCTGCCAGCGCAACAGCCCGGTGTCGACGAACACGCAGGTCAGCTGTTCACCGATCGCCTTGTGCAACAGCGCGGCCACCACGGAGGAATCGACGCCGCCGGACAGGCCCAGCAGCACGTGGTCGTTGCCGACCTGTTCGCGCACGCGGGCGATCTGGTCGTCGATGATGTTGGCGGCGGTCCACAAGGTGGCGCAGCCGCAGATCTCGGTGATGAAGCGCTTCAGCAGCGCCCCGCCCTGCTTCGTGTGGGTCACCTCGGGGTGGAACTGCACGCCGTACCAGCGCTTGTCCTCGTTTTCCATCACGGCGACCGGGATGCGCTCGGTGCTGCCGGTGATGACGAAACCCGGCGGTGCCTTCGACACGTGGTCGCCGTGGCTCATCCATACGTCGAGCTTGTGACTGTCCGCATGATCGCTGAGGCCATTGAACAGACGGCTGGCGTCGGTGACGTCCACCGTGGCATGGCCGAATTCGCGGGCATCGGCCGCCTCGGTCGCACCGCCAAGCTGGGCGGCCAGGGTCTGCATGCCGTAGCAGATGCCGAGGATCGGCAGGCCCGAATCGAACACCTGTTGCGGCGCCTTGGGCGCGCCTTCGAGCGTGGTGGATTCCGGCCCGCCGGAAAGGATGATGCCTCTGGCCCCGAAGCCGGCGATTTCGGCCGGATCATGATCCCAGGCCCAGATCTCGCAGTACACGCCAAGCTCGCGCACACGCCGCGCGATCAGCTGCGTGTATTGCGCGCCGAAGTCGAGGATGAGGATCTTGTCGGAGTGGATGTTGTGCATCGGCCCGGGCCTTGAAAACGTCCGTAATTAGCCGGCGTCATTCCCGCGAATGCGGGAATCCATCTTGCTTTGAATGCCAAGGATCAAAATGGTTTCCCGCATTCGCGGGAATGACGTCCGCCAGGGGTCGGAGAATTGGACAGAGTCCAACCTCCGGATGGGTCTCAAATCAGGAATTCAGCCGGTAGTTCGGCGCTTCCTTGGTGATCTGGATGTCGTGCGGATGCGCTTCGGTGACGCCGGCCGAGGTGACCTTCACGAACTGCGCCTTCTGTCGCACGTCCTCGACGGTGGCCGCCCCCAGGTAACCCATCGAGGCACGCAGGCCGCCGATCAGCTGATGGATGATGTTGCGCAGAGGGCCGCGATACGGCACGCGCCCCTCGATGCCTTCGGGCACCAGCTTGTCGGCGTCCGCCTCGTCCTGGAAGTAGCGATCCTTCGAACCCAGCTGCATCGCGCCGATCGAACCCATGCCGCGGTAGCTCTTGTACGAGCGGCCCTGGAAAAGTTCGACCTCGCCAGGCGATTCCTCGGTACCGGCGAACATCGAGCCCAGCATCACGCTGGACGCGCCGGCGGCCAGTGCCTTGGGGATGTCTCCGGAATAGCGGATGCCGCCATCGGCAATCAGCGGAATCTCGTCCTTCAGCGCGGTGGCGACCATGTCGATCGCGGTGATCTGCGGCACGCCCACGCCGGCGACCACCCGCGTGGTGCAGATCGAGCCGGGACCCACCCCGACCTTGACTGCATCGACGCCGACGTCGAGCAATGCGCGGGCTGCTTCACCGGTGACGATGTTGCCGGCGATCACCTGCACTTGCGGGTAGTTCTTCTTGACCCACGCCACGCGATCGATCACGCCCTGCGAATGGCCATGTGCCGTGTCGACCACCAGCACGTCAACGCCGGCATCGACCAGGGCGGCCACCCGCTGTTCGGTGTCACCTGAAACGCCGACCGCCGCGCCGACCAGCAGGGCTTCCTGGCGGTCCTTGGCGGAATGCGGATTGTCGCGCGCCTTCTGGATGTCCTTGACGGTGATCAGGCCGCGTAACTGGAACGCGTCGTTGACCACCAGCACCTTCTCGATGCGGTGCTTGTGCAGCAACAGCAGCACGTCGTCCTGGCCGGCGCCCTCGCGCACGGTGACCAGCTTGTCCTGGCGCGTCATGATGTTGCGCACCGGATCGTCGAGCTTGCGCTCGAAGCGCAGGTCACGGCTGGTGACGATGCCGACCAGCTGCGTGCCATCCACCACCGGCACGCCGGAGATGTTGTGCGCGCGGGTCAGCCGCAGCACTTCGCGAATCGAGGTTTCCGGGGTGACGGTGATCGGGCTGCGGATCACGCCGGCTTCGAACTTCTTGACCAGGCGAACTTCGGCCGCCTGCTGCTCGGCGGTCATGTTCTTGTGGATGATGCCGATGCCGCCGTTCTGGGCCATGGTGATGGCGAGTCGGGCTTCGGTGACGGTGTCCATGGCCGCGGACACGATGGGGATGTTCAGGCGCAGGTCGCGGGTAAACCGCGTCGAGGTGTTCACGTCGCGCGGCAGCACGATGGAGTGGCCCGGAACAAGGTAGACGTCGTCGTAGGTCAGTGCCTCGGCGAGAATGCGCATGAAAAAGCCCCGCTGCAAAGAGGGAATTATACGCGCCCCGACGTGTTGCCTGCCAGATGCAGGCCTGAATACCGGCCTGCCGGACCGGCTCAGCCCGCTGCCGCAGCCTGCGAACGAGCCTCGGCGGCTTCCAGCGTGTTCTCCATCAGCGTGGCCACGGTCATCGGTCCGACACCGCCGGGAACCGGCGTGATCCAGCTGGCGCGTTCGGCCGCCGGGGCGAACTCCACGTCGCCGACCAGCCGTCCATCGTCCAGCCGGTTGATGCCGACATCGATGACCACCGCGCCGGGCTTGATCCAGTCGCCCTTGACCAGCCCGGGCTTGCCGACCGCGACGATCACGATGTCGGCCTGGCGCACAAAGCCTTCCAGGTCGCGCGTGAAACGGTGGCACGAGGTGGTGGTGCAACCGGCGATCATCAGCTCGAGCGCCAGCGGTCGGCCAACATGGTTGGAAACGCCGATCACCACCGCGTGCTGTCCGCGCACCGGGCGATCGGTGTGGCCGAGCAGGGTCATCACGCCTTTCGGTGTGCATGGACGCAGACCGAAGCGACGCAAGGCCAGGCGCCCCACGTTGATCGCCTGGAAACCGTCCACGTCCTTGTCCGGATCGATGCGGTCGACCAGTGCGTCTTCGTCAATATGTTCGGGCAACGGCGACTGCACCAGGATGCCGTGCACGTCAGGATCGGCGTTGAGCCTGTCGATCAGCGCGAACAACTCCTGCTGGGTCGTGTGCGCCGGCAAGTCATGGTCGAAGGAACGGAAGCCGACCTGGTGACAGGCCTTGCGCTTGTTGCGCACGTAGACCGACGAGGCGGCATCGGCGCCGACCAGGACCACCGCCAGGCCTGGCGCAGCCAGCCCCTGCTTGACGCGCTCGGCTACGCGCTTCCCCACGCGCTCGAGCAATTCCTGCGCGATGCGTTTGCCGTCGAGTATGCGTGCGCTCATGGATGTCACCTGGCTGGGGAGTCGTGCATTATCCGGGCTGGATCACATGCACACAAACACGGGCCGCACATGGACATCACCGGATCGAGCGACGATCGCCTGTACCTGCGGACATGGCGGGAGGAAGATGCGCCGGCGCTGGTGGAAGCTGCCCACGAGTCCGTGGCCAGCGTCGGGCCCTGGCTGCCGTGGTGTCGCGCGGACTACGGCCTGGACGATGCCCTGGCCTGGATCGCACACTGCCAGACGGGCTGGGCCAGCGGCGATCATTTCGCGTTTCCGGTCTTCGAAGCCAACTCCGGTCGCTTGCTGGGTGCCACCGGCCTCAGCCAGCACAACCGGCTGCACCGCAGCGCCAACCTGGGTTACTGGGTGCGTGAATCCTGCCAGCGGCGCGGTGTCGCCGTTGCGGCGGCGCGGCGGGTGGCCCGCTTCGGCTTCTCGCAACTGGGGTTGGTCCGCATCGAGATCGTGATCCTGCCCGACAACCTGGCCAGCCACGGCGTGGCCAGAAGTCTTGGCGCGAAATTCGAGGCGGTCGCCCGGCAAAAGTTATGGGTTGACGGCCGGGCACGCGACGCCGCGGTCTACGGATGGATACCGCGGGATCTCGACTGAAACCCGTTCAGCGCGTGCGGCTGATCAGCTCGCTCTTGCGGCGGCGGGCCTTGTGCTGCTGTTCCTTGGTCAGCACTTTCTTGCGTCCGGCATACGGATTTTCGCCCTCGCGGAACGCGATGCGGATCGGCGTGCCCTCGAGCTTGTAGCGCTTGCGGAAGAAGTTCTCGAGGTAGCGCTGGTACGCCGGTGCGATGTGCTTGGTACGGGTGCCGTGGATCACGATGGTCGGCGGATTGGTGCCGCCCGGATGCGCGAAGCGCAGCTTCGGCGCGTGCCCGTTGACCAGTGGCGGCTGGTAGCTTTCGTAGGCCTTTTCCAGCGTCTTGGTCAGGTCGGACGACACCAGCACCTTGGTGGCAGACGCGTGCGCGCGCACCACGGCACGCATCAGCTCACGCAGGCCCGAGCCATGCAACGCGGAGATCTGGACCTGCTTGGCCCAGTCGGCGAATACCAGGCGACGATCCAGCGCGCGGCGGCATTCGTCGCGCTGGTACTGATCCATGTCGTCCCACTTGTTGATCGCGATGACCAGCGCCCTGCCCTCGTCCATCGCGTAACCGATCAGGGTGAGGTCCTGGTCGGCGAGGTTTTCCCGGGCATCGATCATCACCACCACGACCTGGGCCGCGGCGATCGACTGCAGCGTCTTGATCACGCTGAATTTCTCGACCGCTTCCTCGACCCGTGCCTTGCGCCGGATACCGGCCGTGTCGATCAGCGTATAACGCTTGCCGTCGCGCTCCAGCGGCACCCGGATCGGATCGCGGGTGGTGCCGGCGACGTTGGAAACGATCAGCCGTTCTTCGCCGAGCAGGCGATTGATCAGGGTCGACTTGCCGGCATTCGGACGCCCCACGATGGCGACGCGGATGGTGCCATCCTCGCTGTCGGCTTCGACGGTGCTCTCTTCGTCGGCTGGAAGGATCGGCAGCAGGATGCGGATCAGGTCATCGGTGCCGCGATTGTGCGCCGCCGACAACGGCAGCGTGGTACCGATGCCGAAGGCGGAAAACTCGGCCAGCACGGCTTGTTCGTCGAGGCCGTCAGTCTTGTTGACCACCGCGACGATCGGCTTGCCGCTGCGACGCAGCTCGCCCAGGATCACGTAATCCTGCGGCAGCAGGCCGTCGCGCGCATCGACCACGAAGACCAGAACGTTCGCTTCCTCGATCGCCAGGCGCACCTGCCTGGCGGTCAGCACGTCCATGGTGTCCTCGACGCCGGACAGGCCGCCGGTATCGACCACCACGAAGGGCCGATCGCCACTGCGGCAGACGCCGTAATGGCGATCGCGGGTGACGCCCGGCATGTCGGCCACGAGGGCGTCACGGCTGCGCGTCAGCACATTGAACAGGGTCGATTTACCGACATTCGGACGACCAACCAGTGCGACGACGGGCAACATGATGAGTACTTCGTTCCAGCGATCAGGGTGAGGACAGACGGTAGGCGCCGATGTGGCCCTCGACGTCCTCGACGTAAACGATGTCGCCCACCACCACCGGCTGGGCACGGATCGCCTTCTTCGACAGCCGCTCACGGGCAGCCAGGGCGCCGTCACCGGTCTGCAACCAGTGCACGTAGCCTTCCAGGTCGCCCACGACAACGTAGTTGCCCTGCACGGCCGGTCCGGTGACCCAGCGATACTTCAGCGAGGCGTTCTTCCACATGTCGGTGCCGGTGCTGCGATCGAACGCCCACACCTGGGACTGGTCATCCACGCCGAAGATCGCGCTGGCATTGCTGGCCAGCGAGTCGAACGTGGAGAACGGATGCGACCACAGGGGGCGGCCGCTGGGGCCGTCGATGGCGGTCAGGTTGCCATGGTAGGCGGCGCCGTAGAGCGTGCTGCCGTCCAGCAGGATCGAACCGTCGGCGTCATTCAGCTTGTCGATCTCGGTGCGGCCTTCGCCGCTGGCCAGACGCTGCTCCCACAATTTCGAACCATTGTCCTGGCGCAGGGCCACCAGCTTGCCGTCGTCGCTGCCGAAGAACACCACGCCGTTGGCCACCAGCATCGTGCCGTTGCCACGCAGACTCAGCAGCGGCACCGTGCTCTGGTCGTAGACCCAGCGACGATGGCCGTCCGCGGCGTCCAGCGCATACACGCGACCGTCACCGGTGCGCACCATCACCATGTCGCCCACGATCACCGGCGACGCCATCACTTCGCCACTGACCTCGACTTCCCAGCGCGGGTTGCCGTCCTTGGCGCTCATGGCGTAAACGTGGCCATCCAGCGTACCGACCGCGAGCAGGTCGCCGCTTACAGCAGGGCCGCCCGCATACTGGGCATCCTTGCGCTTCTTGTCGCCCCAGCCAAACCAGCCGTGCGTGCGCGAGCTCTTCGTCCACAGCGTCTTGCCACTGGTGGCGTCGATGGCGGCGATTTTCCCGTCGGTGCTGTCGGCATACAGCACGCCGTCGACCACCGCCGGGCGCAAACGCACGCCGCTCACCTGGGCACCGTCACCGACCGTGGTCTTCCACAGCCGGGTGATCTGCACCGTCGACTTGAAATCCTTGGCCAGCGGCGTCGGCGGCTGGACGTTTTCCTTCTTGAAGGAATGGCAACCGGCGAGGGTTGCCAGCGAAGCCAGCGTGATCAACAGAAATCTTTTCATGCACCCTGCTTCCCGGCCACAGCCAGATCATCGATTTTCATCTGCAGCGCGCCGCGTTGCGGCGCTTCCTCGCCCAGTGCCGACATGGCGGCCTGATAGGCCTTGCGGGCTTCGTCCGGGCGTCCAAGCTTGACCAGCACATCACCGCGGAGTTCCTGTGCCAGCCCTTGATAGCTGTCCACGGGAATCTTGTCGAGGGTGGCCAGCGCTGCCTTGCCGTTGTCGGCGGCCATTTCCACCTGGGCCTTGCGCAACTGCGTGAGCGACTTCAACGCCGGCTCGGTGGCATGGCTCTCGGCCCATTCCAGCGAGGCCTCGGCCTTGTCCAGCTGCTTGGCTTCGACCTGCTGCTTGGCACGATCGCTGACGGCGAACACGGCAAACGGCGACTTGGCGTAATCCTTCATCAATTGGTCGGTCAGCTGCGCGGCGACATCGGTCTTGCCCGAGGCCTGCGCGATCTGCGCCTGCTGATAGAGCTGGGCAGCCTCGGCCTCGTTGCCAGCCTGGTGCTTGCGCCACTGCTGCCATCCGAAGATGCCGACCAGGCCGATCGCGATGCCGACGATGATCGAAACGCCATTCTCGCGCAGCCACTTCTGAACCAGCTCGCTCTGTTCGTACTTGTCGTATTCTTCAAATGCCATGCAATCACCATTCAAAAGGCCGCGCGCCCGCGGACGCGTGCAGGGGCCAGTGCGATAAATCCAGGGAAAAGCCGGTCACGTCCACTCGTGACCGAGTGGACGTCAGTGGGCAAGCATAACCGAAATGGCGCGCCCGAAGCGGCCCGGAATGGCGATCAGAGGCTGGCTGCAGAAGCCTTGCCGTCCTGCATCCGCACGCGGAAACGAGCCACGTTGGCCCGACGGAAATCATCGAGACCGACCTGAGCGCCGTCGATCACCACCTGCGCACCGTTGGCGTTGCCGATGCGCACGTCCAGCGCCTGGCTGCTGTGGTAGGTCTTGCTGGTCCCGGCGGGAAGCAAGCCGTATTCCAGTCGCGTGCCGTCCGCCTGCACCACTTCCACCCAGCTCGCCGAGGTGAGCGTCATGCTGAGGCTGTGGTCACCCACGCCGGTATCGGCCACGGGTGGCGTCGGTCGCGCCGGCGTCAGGCTGCTGTTCTCCAGGCTGGGAAACGGTGCCATGGAAGCGAGCAGCGGCTGATCCTGCGCCAGCGGTACGACCTGCTGCACCGGCGGTGGGGTGTTGACCGTCTGTCCGTCGGTCTTGGTGGCCTCGACCGCGGGCGCATCGAGCTGCGCCACCGGTGCTGCGTCGAGCGGGGCGAGGTGGGTGAGATCCCGATCCAGCGTGCCGCGCACGCCCAGCCAGATCATCGGCACCACGATGACGGCGGTCAGCACGACGTAGGTGGCTGCCGTGGCGTAACGATCCAGCAGGAAGCGCGAATGCGAGATGCCGCCCGTGGCTACCAGTGGTGTCTCGACGTGGCGGATGCGATCCAGTTCCACCTGGATCGATGCCTCATTGATGCCCAGATAGCGACCATACTTGCCGATATAGCTGGCCAGATAGACCTTGGAATCGATGCCCTCGTGCTGGTCGCGCTCGAGCTGGCGCAGGACGCGGGCGGGCAACTTCAGCGTATGGGCACAGGTTTCCAGGTCGAGCCCGCGGGCTTCACGCGCCCCATGCAGGCGACTGCCGAAACTTACCGCGTGGGGGTCTGTGGGCGACACATCCATGTTGGGCAAATTGATACCGGACAATTCGGGCTTGTCGGAGCTCTGCCCGGTCGGCTGGGATTGCATGGAGGTCATTGGCGGGTCGTTGAATTCAGCGCCTGCGCCTGCTCCGAATCCGGGAACTGGCTCAGCAGTCGCTTGCTGTAAGTGAGGGCGCCTTCCTTATTGCCCAGACGTGTTTCGATGTCGTGCCCCAGTTTGAGTGACGCGGCCGTCGGCTGGCCCAGCGCATCGAACCGCTGGAGGAACGCCCTGGCGCGAAACGCATCCTTGTTCAGGTAAAGCGTATTTGCAAGCTGGAAGAGTGCCTCTGCATTACCCGGATTTCTTGCGATGGCGTCACGAAAACTCGCTTCACCCCCCGCAATGTCGTGGGCGCGAAGCTGACAGACACCAGCATTGGTCAAGGCCACGTCGGGAGTCTGGTAGAACGGGTCGGCTATCGCCTTGCGGAAATACTGGTCCGCCTCGGCGATCTTGCCGGTATGGCAGAGGAAGACACCGAGGTTGTTGTTGGGCGCCCCCTTGTTCGGTTCCAGTGCAACTGCCTTGCGGTAATGCTCTTCGGCCTCGGGCAACCTGTTGATGCGTTCGTAGATCACCGCGATCACGGTGTGGGCCGGCGCGTAGCGGGGATCGAACTGCAGCGCCTTGGTCACTTTTTCCAGGGCCGTCTGCAGGTCGCCCGAGTTGAGGTAACGCTGGGCCAGCTCGGTATGGATTCGGGCCGCTTCCGTCGCCTGGTCACTCTGGCTGCTCTGCGGCATGCTCTTGCCCAGCGAACTGCTGTCGCTGTGCGTGGTGACGCAACCTGCCAGTGGCAGCCAAAGGCTGAACAGCACTACCCGCTCAAACCGCATGCGATGCCCCCTCTTCCTGTCGCTTCTTGATGTCGGCGCTGCGCCGGGTACGATCGGCGACCTGCCCGGCCAGTTGGCCGCAGGCAGCGTCGATGTCGTCGCCGCGGGTCCTCCGCAGCATGGTCAAAACGCCGGCATTGAGCAACTGGGTCTGGAACTGGTGGATGTCGTTCGCATCCGAACGCTTGAACTGGGTGCCCGGGAACGGATTGAACGGAATCAGATTGACCTTGCAGGTCGGCAGCTTGCGCATCAGCTTGATCAGCTGCCGCACGTGCTCGGGCTGGTCGTTGATGCCCTTCATCAAGGTGTATTCGAAGGTGATCGACGTGCGCGGCTTGCGCGCGACCCAGCGCTGGCAGGCAGCCAGCAGTTCGGCGAGCGGATAGCGCTTGTTGATCGGCATCAGCTCGGTGCGCAGATCATCGTTGGCCGCATGCAGCGAAACGGCCAGCGACACGTCGATGGCGTCGGACAGCTGGTCGATCAGCGGCACCATGCCGGCGGTCGACAAGGTGACGCGCTTGGCGGCCAGGCCGAAGCCCAGGTCGTCGCGCATCAGCTTCATTGCCTTGAGCACGTTCTCGAAATTGGCCAGCGGCTCGCCCATGCCCATCATCACCACGTTGGTGATGCGACGGTTCTGGTGAGTCACGTTGCCCAGGTATTTCGCCGCGACCCAGACCTGGCCGATGATCTCGGCGGTCGACAGGTTGCGGTTGAAGCCCTGCGCCCCGGTCGAGCAGAACTGGCAGTTCAGCGCGCAACCGATCTGCGAAGAGACGCACAAGGTGCCGCGGGTGGGCTCGGGAATGTAGACCGTCTCGATCGCATTGCCCGAGTCCATGCCCAGCAGCCACTTGTGCGTGCCGTCAGTGGCGACCTTGTCCAGCAGGGTCTTCGGTGCACCGATGTAGCAGACCTCGGTGAGCTTGGCGCGCAGCGCCTTGCCCACGTCGGTCATGTTCTCGAAGTTGTCTTCCAGGTCGTGGTAGATCCACTTCATCACCTGCTCGGCGCGGTACGGCTTCTCGCCGATCTGCACGAAGAAATCGCGCAGGCCCTGCCGATCGAAATCGAGCAGGTTGACCTTTGGGGTCGCAGCAGTGGTCACAACCTGATTCAAGACTTACCTCGGGCAAACTTCGGTGGCGGCGAAGAAATAGGCAATCTCCACCTTGGCGGTGTCGACGGCGTCGGAACCGTGCACGGCGTTGGCGTCGATCGACTCGGCGAAGTCGGCGCGGATCGTGCCCGGCGCGGCTTCCTTCGGATTGGTCGCGCCCATCAGGTCACGGTGGGCCAGCACGGCGTTCTCGCCTTCCAGCGCGGAAATCATCACCGGGCCGGAGATCATGAAATCGACCAGCGCCTTGAAGAACGGGCGTTCGCTGTGCACGGCGTAGAAGCCTTCGGCTTCCTGGCGCGACAGCTGCTTCATCTTGGCGGCGACGATCTTCAGGCCGGCCTGTTCGAAGCGTGCGTAGATCTGGCCGATGACGTTCTTGGCAACGGCGTCGGGCTTGATGATGGAAAGAGTGCGCTCCAGCGCCATACGGGTCTGCTCCGGAAAAAACGGATGATTGGGAAAGGGATGGTCGCCAGTCGAGGCCGGCTGAGGCCAAATCTGTCAGGGATTGAGGATTTAGCTCACGAAATTGTGACAGATTCTAACCCATACGCAAGTCGCGGCGCGTTTGCAACAAACGATCGTTTGACGGCCGCGGAGCTGTCCGCGTATGCTCAAACGATCGTTTGAACTGGCCCTTGGCTGCTGGATGATCCTCCCCGTGAACAGCTCCGTTTCAACCAAGGACCGCATCCTGGGCGCCGCCGAGCTGCTGTTTGCCCAGCGCGGCTTCGAAGGCGCCTCGCTGCGCCAGCTGACCACCAATGCCGGGGTCAACCTGGCCGCCGTCAATTACCACTTCGGTTCGAAGGAAAAGCTGGTCGAGGAGGTGTTCCGCCGCCGCCTCGACGCGCTGAACGAAAGCCGACTGGCCGCACTGGCGCAAGTCGCCGGCGCGCCCGAGACCACCCTGGAAGACGTGCTCGAAGCCTTCATCCGCCCGGCACTCGACCTTTCCCACGACGACAGCGGCGCCCTGTTCATGCGCGTGCTGGCCCGCGCCTTCGCCGAGCACGACGACACCCTGCGCCAGTTCCTTTCCGCCAATTACGGCCATGTCATGCGCCAGTTCACCGCCGAATTCGCCCGCCTGCTGCCGCAGCTGAGCAAGCAGGAGCTGTACTGGCGCATCGACCTGGTGACCGGCGCGCTGACTCATGCCATGTCCGGCTTCGGCATGATCCAGCGCAAAAGCGATGTCAGTGAGAACGCCCATCGCGAACAGACCGCCCTGCACCTGATCCGCTTCGCCGTGGCCGGCCTCAGCCACCCCTGAATTCACCTGTCCCACCTCTTGCACGTTTGGAGAAGCCAATGACTGCTGCATCCTCCCCCACCCCCGGCTTGCGCATCCGCAAGGCCGCCGTGCTGGGCGCCGGTGTCATGGGCGCGCAGATTGCCGCGCACCTGACCAATGCCGGCGTCGAAACCGTGTTGTTCGACCTGCCCGCCAAGGACGGCCCCAAGAGCGGCATCGCGCTGAAGGCGATCGCCAACCTGGCCAAGCTGTCGCCCGCGCCGCTGGCCGACAAGGCGCTGGCCGCCTCGATCATCCCGGCCAACTACGACGACGATCTCGATCATCTGAAGGACGTCGACCTGGTGATCGAGGCGATCGCCGAGCGCATGGACTGGAAGCTCGACCTGTACAAGAAGATCGCCGGCCACCTGTCAAAGACCGCGATCATCGCCTCCAACACCTCGGGCCTGTCGATCAACACGCTGGCCGAGGCGCTGCCCGAGGAAATGCGCCACCGCTTCTGCGGCGTTCACTTCTTCAACCCGCCGCGCTACATGCACCTGGTCGAGCTGATCCCGACCAGGCTCACCGACAAGAACGTGCTGGATGGCCTCGAAGCCTTTCTGGTCACGACCGTCGGCAAGGGCGTGGTGATCGCCAAGGACACCCCCAACTTCATCGGCAACCGCATCGGCGTGTTCTCGATGCTGTCGGCGATGTACCACACCGACCAGTTCAAGCTCGGCTTCGACACCGTCGACGCGCTGACCGGTCCGGCGCTGGGTCGCCCGAAGAGCGCCACCTATCGCACCGCCGACGTGGTCGGCCTGGACACCATGGCCCACGTCATCAAGACCATGGCCGACACCCTGCCCGACGATCCGTGGCACCAGTATTTCAAGGCGCCGGTGTGGTTGCAGGGCCTGATCGACAAGGGCGCGATGGGCCAGAAGACCGGCGGCGGCTTCTACAAGAAGGTCGGCAAGGACATTGTCGTACTGGATGTGGCGAAGCAGGACTTCCGCCCATCCGAGCAGAAGCCGTCCGATGAAGTGGCCGCGATCCTGGGCATCAAGGACCCGGCCGAGAAGTTCGGCAAGCTGCGCGCCAGCACTGATCCGCAGGCGCAATTCCTGTGGGCCAGCTTCCGCGACCTGTTCCACTACAGCGCCTACCACCTGGCCGACATCGCCGACACCGCCCGCGACGTCGACTTCGCCATCCGCTGGGGCTACGGCTGGAAGCTCGGTCCGTTCGAGACCTGGCAGGCCGCCGGCTGGCAGCAGATCGCCGAATGGATCAACGACGACATCAAGGCCGGCAAGGCGATGAGCAACGCGCCCCTGCCCGCCTGGGTCACCGACGGCCGCAAGGGCGTGCATGGCAAGGACGGTTCGTACTCGGCCAGCGCCAATGCCGACAAGCCGCGCTCGCAGCACCCGGTGTACCGGCGCCAGCTGTTCCCCGATCCGATCCTCGGCGAAAAGTTCGACACCGGCACCACCGTGTGGGAGAACGACGGCGTGCGCCTGTGGACGCTGGGCGACGACGGCATCGGCATCATCTCGTTCAAGACCAAGATGAACACCGTCAATGACCACGTGCTCGACGGCGTCCAGCACGCGATCAAGCTGGCCGAGGAAAAGCTCAAGGCGGTGGTGATCTGGCAGACCGGCGAGCCGTTCTCCGCCGGCGCGGACCTGAAGGGCGCGCTGGGCCTGTTGAAGGAAGGCCGGTTCGACGATTTCGAGAAGATGGTCACCAACTTCCAGGCCACCAGCATGGCGATCAAGCACTCGCTGGTGCCGGTCGTTTCCGCCGTGCGCGGCATGGCCTTCGGCGGCGGCTGCGAATTCCAGATGCATTCCGCCAGGACGGTTGCAGCACTCGAAAGCTACATCGGCCTGGTCGAGGCCGGCGTCGGCCTGCTGCCCGCCGGTGGCGGCCTGCATGAGCTGGCGATCCGCGCGGCGAAGGCCAACCCGGCCGATCCGTTCGAGGAGCTGAAGAAGGTGTTCGAGACGGTGGCGATGGCCAAGGTCTCCGCCAGCGCGTTCGAGGCGAAGAACCTGGGCCTGCTGCGCGACGGCGATGTGGTCGTGTTCAACGCCTACGAGCTGCTCTACGTGGCCAAGCAGGTCGCCAACGCGCTGGCCGAGAGCGGCTACCGCCCGCCGCTGCCCGCCAACGCCATCCCGGTCGCCGGCGACGTCGGCACCGCCACGTTCAAGGCCTCGCTGGCGAACCTGCAGGCCGGCTATTTCGCCTCGCCGCACGACATCGAGATCGCCACGCGCATCGCCGACACCTTGTGCGGCGGCGTGATCGAGCGCGGCTCGACCGTCGACGAGGAATGGTTGCTGGCACTGGAACGCAAGCACTTCGTGGAGCTGGCCAAGACCGAAAAGACCCAGGCCCGCATCGCCCACACCATGACCACCGGCAAACCTTTGAGGAACTAGTGAGCGCGCTGCGCGCGCGGAAGTGAGGAGTGAGAGTCGAAGCCCAGGCTTTCTTTCACTTCTCACTCCTCTCCACTCTTTTCTCACCCTTTTGGAGTTCCGTCATGACCAAACAAATCCAGGACGCCTACATCGTCGCCGCCACCCGTACCCCGGTCGGCAAGGCGCCGCGCGGCGTATTCCGCAACACCCGCCCGGACGACATGCTCGCCCACGTGATCCGCAGCGTGATGGCGCAATACCCGGGCATCGACCCGCACCGCATCGGCGACGCCATCATCGGCTGCGCCATGCCCGAGGCCGAGCAAGGCATGAACGTGGCGCGCATCGGCGTGCTGCTGGCCGGCCTGCCCCACACCGTGCCCGGCGTCACCATCAACCGCTTCTGCTCGTCCGGCCTGCAGGCCGTGGCGATGGCGGCCGATCGCATCCGCCTGGGCCTGGACGACCTGATGCTCGCCGGCGGCACCGAGAGCATGAGCATGGTGCCGATGATGGGCCACAAGATCGCGATGAACCCTGCGATCTTCCAGGATGAAAACATCGGCATCGCCTACGGCATGGGCATCACCGCCGAAAACGTGGCCAAGCAGTGGAAGGTCAGCCGCGAGCAGCAGGACGCGTTCGCCGTCGAGAGCCACCGCCGTGCGCTGGCCGCCCAGGCTGCCGGCGAATTCGACGACGAGATCAGCCCGTTCGCGCTGGACGATCACTACCCCGACCTCGCCACCCGCCAGATCGTCACCGACAGCCGCACCATCAGCGCCGACGAAGGCCCGCGCGCCGGCACCACGATGGAAGTGCTGGCCAAGCTGAAGACCGTGTTCCGCAACGGCCAGTTCGGCGGCACCGTCACCGCCGGCAACTCCAGCCAGATGTCCGACGGTGCCGGCGCCGTGATGCTCGCCAGCGAAAAGGCCATCAAGGAATACAACCTGCAG
This sequence comes from Rhodanobacter sp. IGA1.0, assembly GCF_040208325.1. Taxonomy (NCBI): domain Bacteria; kingdom Pseudomonadati; phylum Pseudomonadota; class Gammaproteobacteria; order Lysobacterales; family Rhodanobacteraceae; genus Rhodanobacter; species Rhodanobacter sp. IGA1.0. The sequence goes on along the minus strand of NZ_CP157948.1, from coordinate 1,908,936 downwards.
CCGCTGGCCCGCTTCGTCGGCTTCTCCGTCGCCGGCGTGCCGCCGGAAGTGATGGGCATCGGCCCGAAGGAAGCGATTCCCAAGGCACTCGCCCAGACCGGCATCACCCAGGATCAGCTGGACTGGATCGAGCTCAACGAGGCTTTTGCCGCCCAGGCATTGGCGGTGATGGGCGACCTCAAGCTGGACCCGAGCAAGGTCAACCCACTGGGCGGCGCCATCGCGCTCGGCCATCCGCTTGGCGCCACCGGTGCAGTGCGCATCGCCACGCTGGTGCACGGCATGCGTCGGCGCAAGCAGAAGTACGGCATGGTGACCATGTGCATCGGTACCGGCATGGGCGCAGCGGGGATTTTCGAGGCGCTCTGACGTTTGTCATTCCGGCGGGGCCGGAGTCGCCTCATGACAGCGAAGCGCCTTGTCCCGTGACACCAAAAAAAGAACGGCACCGTAGCGATACGGTGCCGTTCTTCATCTCAGTCCGCCGAGCGGACCGTCGACGGGGCTAGATGCCGTCTGAGGCCGGCAACGTCAATTCAGCCCGCTGCTCGGCATCGGCCGTGTTCCATCGGCGCATGTAGTCGAGCTTCTTTTCGGTGATGTCCGCCGCATGCTCGCGATACCACGCTTCGGCGGCGGGCGTGACACTGACCCATGCGGTCTTGGCCATCCATTCGCGGAAATCGGACGACTGCGTGCTGTACTTCGCACCTGCCTGATTGTGGATCGGGAGCAGTGAGAAACGCGCCTTCCACACTCCAATGCGCGGGCTCACCAGTGTGTAGTAGGTCTTCCCGGCGTCCAGATGCGCGACCATGAAGTCCGCGTTTTCCGCGATCACCATGAACAGGTGCTCACCAGGTTCGGCCTGATAGGCGATCTTGGTCTTGCTGGAGACGATGCCGATGAACTTGTCCTGCTTATCCCGGGTGTCGTACACCGAGGACTGGATCGCGCCACCGAGCGACGACGGCCGCATGAACACTACCAAAGCCTTGCCCGGCTCGGGCTTGGGATCCGCCCCTCCCGACTTCACCATCAACGACGACTGGCAGCCGGTCAGGCCAGCCAGCAACAACATTGCCAAACTCCATCGTATCAATTGCATTGGTTTTCCCTGTTTGTGTCACTGTAAGGTTTGTTACTGCGTCAGCTCTCTGGTAATCACACCCCTCATCCGGCAGCGCGCGGGTTCCGTACAAAAGCAGATGAATTTCTTTCCCTGATCCCATCACTCCTTATCCAGCCCGGCATGCGGTTGCCGCCACTTTTTGCCTGGCGTTTCGCCGGGTCCGGTAGTTGCAAGGCTGGTAACGGCTGCGGTGATCGACCAACGCTGCATGGTCACCCATTTTTCCCGGATTACCCGGCAGGGCACGGACCTGCCGCGCGTGAACAACGGGGTTCGATCAAATTCACGACCCTGCTTTGCGTACAGCCTCGCCAGCACCTTGCCCACACCATGCAATGCCACTGCAAGGCCGGCAACATGGTCACCGATATTGCCCCTAATATCCTGAGCTGTATCCCGGTATCGGCAGGAAGTAGCGCGCCCAGTTCTTGAATTCGACGGGAAGATCGTTGGCGCTCAGCAGCCACCAGTTCGGCCATGCGACGCAGGTGGCGCATTGGTCCGGCACGGCGTTGATCGCCGCCTGTGTCAGTCCGGGGCCTCCCAGCGGGAACAATCCCTTCTTTGCCTTCAGCTGCGCGGAGGCAATCAGGTAGTAAGGCGGGCCTCCGGCCGGCAGTTGACCATGATGGCTATAGACCGTGTCAACCACCAGCCAGCCGGCCTGGCCCGAGTTTTCGACCAGCAGCGTGCTCTTCGCGCGCTTGAGGTCGAACCACATGATGTCGGTCTTGTTGGCGAAGCTGGGGACGTTGCAGGTGGCGTCGGTAAAGTTTCCATCGGGCCCCTTGCTGAAGGAGTGATTGGTGAATTTCAGCGCCTGGATCGCGGCGAAGTCCTGCGTCACTGTGCGGACATTGCCCATCCAGGCCGCGTCGAACGTGGATGATCCGGGAAGCGTGACGAAGGTCTTGTCGGTGGACGCATTCAGCACCTCGTTGTCCTTGAACCCCAGGATGTGCCAGGCGAGCTGCCGCGCCACGGTGTTGAAGATTCCGCAATTGCAGGACTTCGCCAGGTTGGTACCGTCCAGCAACGGTATGCCGCCGGTGCCGGCTCCGGCTATCGCCGGGGGCTTGCCCGGAGCGATGGGGCCGCTATGCGAGGTCGAGCCGTTGTTTCCGGCCGTATCTATCCAGACCCAGTTGTTGGCTCGCGCATAACGCCACAGATTGGCGTTCAAGTTGTGCCAAAGGGTGGTCTTGTTGGCAATGTCGGCCAGAGGGTAGCCAGGCATGTTGACGATGTGGGCGGCAGGTTTGCCCGTCCAGCCATAAGCTGCAAGCAGTGTGTCGATAACCGGTTGTGAAGGCATGCCCATCAACTCCCTTGGTGGCCGATCAAAAGAGGCACCGGAAAACCGGGCCCAAGTCGGATGCTTCTGTCACATGCACAAGTCGAGTTCCCCATTCCCGCGGCACTGCGCGGTAGGGAACGTGGAATCGAAGTCACCTGTCACCCGTAGTCGACATGTTCGTTCCCGACTCGTGCGAGGAGATCGAAATGCAAGGTCATGAAGCTGCAAGCTTCATGACTTCGATGCCGGCGAAAAGCAGCCGGTGGTGACGAACGGATTCGCAGGGAAAGCCTGTTGCGATCGGCGAGCATGTGATGTCGCTCCAGCATCTGTCTTGCTGCCGTCGTAGCGGCAGTGCAGATGAAGGTGGCGACGGTCGGTCTGCGTTCCATGGACATCCATTCCCCCCGGAATCCGATCGAGGATAGCGCAAAAAGTACGGGGCGTACCGACGCGGCCGGCAAATCCGCCCTCGCGTGCGACAGTTCGCGCACCCCGCCTCGCAGGGTATAGTTCGGCGGGCATGGCGGGTGTCCTGCCCGGCCACGAATCCAAGGGGAAAGTCATGGGTCTTTTTCAGGCAGTGGCGGGATCGATCGGCGGCACGCTGGCCGATCAGTGGAAGGATTTCTACACGATTCCGGACGGCCTGCCGTCAACGGCGGCGCTGTTCGCGGCGGTGCCTCAGGGCAGCAATGCCGGGCGCGGTTCGAACACGCACGGTTCGTCGAACATCATCACCAACGGTTCGAAGATCGTCGTGCCCGAGGGCTACGGCCTGCTGCTGTTCCAGGACGGCAAGATCACCGGCTTCGCCGCCGAGCCGGGCGGCTACGAGTGGAAATCGGACGACCTCAACTCGACCTCGATCTTCACCGGCGGCGGCTTCGTCGATGCGCTGGTCAAGCAGAGCTGGGAGCGCTTCAAGTTCGGCGGCCAGCCGGGCTCGCAGCAGGCGGCGTTCTTCGTCTCGCTGAAGGAGCTGCCGGACAACCGCTTCGGCACGCAATCGGAAATCTACTGGGACGACGCCTTCCTCAACACCCAGGTCGGCGCGGTGACGCGCGGCTCGTACACGCTGAAGATCGTCGACCCGATCCTGTTCGTGAAGAACTTCGTGCCGGCCTCGTATCTGCAGCCGGGCAAGGTGTTCGATTTCACCGACATTGACAACGCCGCGGCCAGCCAGCTGTTCAACGAGGTGGTGGGTTCGCTCGCCCCGGCTTTCAGCCTGTACTCGAACGACGGCAACAAGGAACACCGCATCACCAAGCTGCAGCAGGATTCGCTGGGCTTCGCCAAGAGCCTGTCCGATGCGGTGGAAAGCGCCTACCAGTGGAAGTCCGATCGCGGCCTGGCCATCGTCAAGACCGCCATCGTCTCCATCGAGTACGACGCGAACACCCGCGAACTGCTGAAGACGGTGCAGCGCGCCGATGCGCTTTCCGGCGCCCGCGGCAATTCCAACTTGCAGGCCAGCGTCGCCGCCGGCATGCAGGCGGCCGGCGAGAACGGCGGCGCGGCGGGCATGATGGGCATCGGCATGGCGTCGGGCATGATGGGTGGCATCGGTGGTTTGCAGCAGCCGGTGGCGCCAGCCGCACCGGCGGCCGACGACCCGATCGCCAAGCTGAAGAAGGCCAAGGAGATGCTCGACCTCGGCCTGATCTCCCAGGCCGATTACGACGCGGCAAAGGCCAAGGCCCTCGGCCTTTAAGCGGCGAACGGCGCACACACCATGAACACCACCATTCCCCCGCTGCCACCGGGGCCGCCGCCTACCGGCCCCGGTTCGCCGCAGGATGTGCCGCCGCCACGCGGCAGCTTTCCGATCGATCCGGCCTCCCTGCCCCCGCCAATCCGCGACGAGTTGCAGGCGCCCGATCCGACCGCCATCGACACGGCCGCCGACGAGCTCAAGGACGGCCTCAACCGTTGTCCGAAATGCGGCTCGACCGAGATCCGGCAACGGCCCGGCACCGACCTGCTGATCTGCATGTACTGCCGTCACGAATGGCATGGCGAGGGCGTCGAGGAGGCCTTCGGCCTGGGCGAGGGCATCGACCGGTTGCAGGGCACGGTGATCGCTTCCGGCGCGCGCGACATCAAGGCCGACACCGCCAGCCTGATGACCTTCAAGTGCCCCGGCTGCGGCGCCGAGGTCACGGTCAATACCGCCAGCGCGATGACCGCGCGTTGCCACTGGTGCCGCCACGTGTTCGGCGTCAACGAGCAGGTGCCGAACGGCGCGGTGCCCGATGCAGTGCTGCCTTTCCACATCAGGAAGGACGACGCGGTCGCACGCATCCGCCAGTTCGTCGACAAGCGGCGGTTGTTCGCACTGAAGGCGTTCAAGGAAGAGTTCACGCCGGAGAACGTCGTCGCCGTCTACCTGCCCTACATGATCGTGGACGGCAACGTCAGCGCCAGCGTCGCCGGCCAGGGCGAGATCAAGACGCGCGAGTACACCCGCGACAAGAAGACCTACTACGACGCCGATGTCTACAGCCTTGACCGCCACGTGGATTTCACTGTGGACGACCTGCCGCTGGAATCCTCCGCCCGGCGCGGCAACCTGGACACGCGCACCAATACCAACAACATCATCAACACGATCCTTCCGTTCGACACCAAGAACGCGGTGAAGTGGAACGCGTCCTACCTCACCGGCATCACCTCGGAAAAGCGCGACATGGATGTGGAAAAGCTGCGCCCGCAGCTGGAAGACGAGCTGCTGTCGATCGCCCGCGCCCAGGTCGAGAAGTCGGTGGCCCGCTACGATCGGGGGGTGCGCTGGGAGCAGGAACAGCTCAGCGTGCATGGCACGCGCTGGGTGTCGATGTACCTGCCGGTATGGCTGTATTCCTATCACCAGCCCGGCCCCAACGGCGGCATGCTGCACTACATCGCGGTGAACGGCCGCACCGGCGAAACCATGGGCAGCGTCCCGGTGCAGCAGTGGAAGCTGCTCACGGCTGCGCTCACCGTCGGCGGCTTTCTCGAAGCCATCGCACTCTTCATCCTGGGGCATTCGTCATGAGCGACGACAGTGGACTGTGGCTGCTGACACTGGGGCCGGCCGGGGCAGCGGGCCTGTACTGGACCCTGTACCGGTATTACCGCAATACCGACAAGTCACACGACTTCGAACACGAGACGGCCGTGGTGGCCAAACCGGTGACCGGCTCGGAACAGAAGATCGACGAGGTGAAGGGCACGCGTGACTCGCGCATCCGCGGCGACAACGTCCACGCCTACCGCAAGCGCGTGCAGCGAGTGCCCGGCGGCTCCGGATAAAGGCCCCTGCGGGCCTTGGCGCGCGCGGCATGGCGCGCTGTTGGCTCTACGCCGGACAACGGCCGGGCCGGAGCCACGGCGTCTCGAAGCAAGCACACTTTTGGGCATCCATACGGCACGGGAGCAGCGGACATGGGTATCGGCATCGGCATGCGGGGCACTGATCTTCGGAAGTTCCTGATGGTGGCGCGGGATCGCAACGTCATCCTGCTGGTGCGCCACACCAACGAGGATTCGCTGCGCTACGTCTGCGTGCCCGGCTACTATCCCAAGCCGGCCCTGATCAAGGCCAAGACCGCCGACCTCAACCCGCCGGCGGTCGTGCGTTCGGTGGGTGGCCGCATGGTGAGGCAGGAGTACGTCATCGCCGGACTGGTGGTGCATCCGGGCATGCATCCCGGGGCATACAAGCCGGCCAAGCTACACAAGGCGATGGATGCCTGGCACGACGGCATGCATTATCTGGCGGAAAACATGCCGGCCGCGGGTGATCCGCAGCGCCCGGAAAGCTGGGCCAGCTGGGGCGTGGGTCGCGTGGCTCACTGCTCGGCGGAGTGGCGCTGGCGTGTCGACGTCGACCCCGCCTCCCGCCACTACGGCTGCCTGCAGCTGAACCATGCCGGCAAGGGCTGGGTCTACATCCACGGTGACTACGACCTCAAGGACGTGATCGTCCGCGGCAACGAGACCGACAACCGGCGCCACGAAGGCCAGCTCCACGGCGTCAGGAACTTCACCCCGCTGCTCACCAACATGGAATTCGAACGCATCCGCGTCTCGCTGAACCAGCTGATCGGCACCGACATGGTGCAGCATGGCGCGGAGGCGCAATTCGCCTGGCACGGCGACGAGCCGATCACGGTCGCTTTCCCCGACTGGAGAATCCTGCTGCTGACCGACGCCACGACGGTGCAGCGATGGTACGAAGACCTGAACCGGTCCGTGCTGGCGAACAAGGGCCTCGACTACGCACGTGACCGCTCGCGCATGTTCCACTTCGGGCCGCAGGGCATGTTCGCGCCCGGTGCCATGCCGGCGTCAAGCTGGGGCTGAGGAGGGAGCCCGGCGGGCCTGACGCACCCGCCCCGCCTGCGAAGCGGGCACTTCCCGTCGCCGCTCCGGCGGCAGCATCGCCCGCCCCTGCCCCACGGACCCTCCCGCGACCGCGGATCCGCGCCTTCAGGCACGGTGGCCCCATCACCAGCGGGTCATCGCGGTCGCTCCGCATGGCAGCAGGCACGTCTTGGCGCAGGTTTGCGGCCGATCGGCCCGGCGCATGGGCCGCATCACGTCCGTGCGCATCGCGCCGACATGGCAGCGCCATGTCCGCTTTCGAAAGGATTTCCCGCTAGACAGGAAGAAGCCGGCCGCGATCCACCATGGACAACCGCTTTGGCCGTGGGTGCCGGCGGCAAGGCATCAGTCATGCGAACGCCCTGCAGGAAACCTTGTTGTTCTTCATTCCCGATACGGAGAAACCCATGCGCAAATGCTGCCGTTCACTCGCGACCCTGTTGCTTGTCACTGCCGTTGGCCCGGTTCTGTCGCAGACGCCGCCGGAACTGGCGGCGGAGCAGGTGGCGCAAGACCTCAATGCCAGTGCTTTCCCCGTCGGACGGCTGGGGGTCGCGGAACAGAAATTCGCCCAGGGCTTCAGCCTGCACGAGACCGGCGTCGTCACCCACCTGATGCTGCCGCTCAATTGCACGTCGGCGCCGGAGGTCATCGTGGTCCACGTGACGATCCAGAGCCTGAGCAACGGCGTGCCGTCCGGGCACGCGCTGATGTCGCAGGACGTTCCCGGCTATGCGCTGGATTCGTGGGCGTCGATCAACGGCACGCAAGGCATGCGCATGATCGAATTCGAGCGGCCGCGGCTGCTGCTGTCCGGTGACTATGCCTTTACCGTCGAGGCGAGCGGCGGCAGCTGCATGCTCTGGACAGGCCCGCTCGGCGACAGCTACGCCGAAGGCCAGGCATTCATCATCAACAGCCCGTGGATCACGGCGTGGTTGCCGTGGAATCGTGACTTGTCGTTCCAGGTATTCCAGCGGCCGCGCTAAGTCGCTGCCGTCGCGGAGTGTCACATTGCCAGTTTCCTGGCGAGTGCTTCCGCCGCGGCGCGGCTGGTTTCCTGCGGCAGGACGGATTCACGCAGCACCGGCAGCGCCTGCGCCAGCAAGTTGCGTGGTTCCGCCCTGTCACCACGTTCGAAGCGGATCTGCGCCAGCTCGGCGCGGGCGGCGGCGATGTCGAAAGGATTGCCGTTCACCTGCAACCGCTGCAGCGCTTCGCGTTGCCTGGCCTCGGCCGAGACCAGGTCGCCGCGCATGCGCGCGAACGCGGCGTCGTAACGCAGGAACTGCGCGAACCTGGCGTGGGTCGGCGGCAGGCCACGCTTCGTGTAGCGCGCGCGGGTCTCGTCCAGCAGTTTCTGGCCGTTCGCGGCGTCGCCCGATCGCAGTGCGGCCTCCACCATGGCTTCCAGCACCAGCGCATAGTTCTCCGAGTCCTCACCCTCGGATCGACGCACGCGTTGAAGCAGTGCCGCCAGCTCCGCATTCGCGTCCGCGGTTCGGCCGTTTGCCAGCAATTGCTGGGCGTACTTCACTTCCACAGGCGGGCGGCGCAGGTCACCGGCTTCCTCGGCCCCCCTGCCCAATTCGGCCATGGCCAGCCGCGCGGAAGCCAGGCCGTTGACGTAATCGCCGACCGCGTATTGCAACGAGGCCAGGTTGCTCGCGATGGCGGCATTGTTGCGCGGTCCGGTGTCGCTGCGCGGCATGTGCTGCTGGACGTGTCCCTGCATCGCCAGCGCTTCGCGATAGCGTCCCTGGCCGGACAGTGCATGGGACAACACGGAATACAGGATGCCGGTACGCGTATCACCGCTGCTGCCGGTCGTTTCCGCCATGGCGATGGCCTGACGGGCGGCGGCCTCGGCCTGTGGATATTGCCCCAGCAGGATCAGCGCCTCCGCCCGGTTGCGGATGAGCTCGATGCGCAGCGGGGACTCCGGCGGCATGCCGCGCCGGTCGGCGAACGCGATGCCCTCGTCGCTGGCCTGCAGCAGGCGCGCGCGATCATCGGCGAAGCGTGCGCCGGCGGCGATCAGCGCATACACGTGCAGCACCACGTCAGCCGGCGGGTCTGGCATGCGCATGGCCAGGGCCAGCGCTTCGTCGGCCTGCCTGCGGCAGGCAGGAAGGCCATATTTCTGCACGTGGGCGATGGTGATGTTGGCGAGAGAGCGCAATTGCTGCTCGGCGTCTTCCGGGGCGAACTGCCTGCGCAGCGCGACCGCCTGGTCAGCCGCGGCCAGGGTTTCCGGGAATCGTTCCAGCGATTCGAGCGCCCGGGATTCGATCACCAGATCGTCGGCCAGCACCAGCGCATCGGTGCGATCGCGCGGTTGCACGCCCTTCGTTCCGGCTTGCAGCATTTCCGCCGCCCGCTTGGGGTCATCAAGCGAGAAGTAGAGGCGTCCGAGCATGCGCTGCACCGGTTGCCGCACCTTGGGATCGACGCCGCCATGCCGGTCCAGTTCGGTGCGCGCATGGTCGAGCAGTTGCCGCACGCTCACGTCCGCCTTCAGCGATTTTTCGGGCGAGGCGGCCGCGAATATCTCGGTGAGGAACTGCATTGCCGCGTTCGCGTTCGCGCTTTCGCGTTGCGCGATGTTCGCCTGCACTCGCGCCACGTGCGCCTGCCACAGCGCCACGCCGGTTCCGGCAAACAAGGCGACGGCTATCGCCGCGATCGATACGGCCAGCAGGCGATTGCGGCGCAGCCACAATCTTGCACGTTCACTGCGCGACAGACGCATGGCCGCGATCGGGCGGTCGTCCAGCCAGGCGCGAAGATCGCGTCCCATGGCGTCGGCGGACGCGTAACGGGCTTCCGGATCACGGCGCAGGCAGGCCTGCACGATATCGGCCAGGCTGCCGCGCAGCGCACGCGACAGCAAGGCGGGAGTGAGCCCGCCGCGCAATGCAGCCTGTTCGGCGGATGCGTTCGCTGCCGCGCGCGTGAGCGGTTCGGGCTCGCGTGCCAGCTGGCGCAGCTGGCTGGCCACCGGAGTGTCGCGGGTCAGCCCGAACGGGTGCGTGCCGGCCAGCAGGCGATGCAGTACCACGCCCAGTTGCCACAGGTCGGTGGCCGTGGTGATCGGCGCGTCATGCAGTTGTTCGGGCGAGGCGTATTCGAAAGTGAGCGCGCGGTCGAGGGTCGCGGTCGCGTCGGCGCCTTCGAGCTGCTTGGCGATGCCGAAGTCCAGCAACTTGACCCGCCCGTCCGCGTCCACCAGCAGGTTGGATGGCTTCAGGTCGCGATGCACGACAAGGTTGCGGTGCGCATAACCCACCGCGTCGAGGACTTGCAGGAACAACACCACGCGTTCGCGCAAGCCGAGATTCCCCGCGTCGCACCAGCAGTCGATCGGCGCGCCGTCGATGCGTTCCATCACGAAGTAGGGTTCGCCCCCCGCGCTGATCCCACCGTCCAGCAAGGTGGCGATGTTTGAATGCCGCAGCCCGGCCAGGATCTGGCGCTCGCGCAGGAAGCGTTCGCGCGCCACCGTCGAATCGGCGCTGGCGCGGATCAGCTTGAGCGCAGCCTGCTGCGCATAGGCCCCGTCGTCGCGCTGCACGGCATACACCGCGCCCATGCCGCCGTGGCCGATCACCTCGACGATGCGCCAGACGCCGATGCTGCGCCCGATGGCCGGGTCCTGTGGCGGGTCGCCCGCGTCCTGGGCAAGCGCATGGCCCCACGCCGCCGCGTCGCCGCCGAAGGGTTCGCCTTCCGCGGCGTCCGCATCGAGCAATGCCTGCACCTGGGCGCGGAGGGCGACGTCGTCGCCGCACAATTCGGACAGGCGGGCCTCGCGCCCTGCCCCGGCCAAGTCAGCCACTTCGTCGAAGATGGCCAGCGCACGCTGGCGCCGCTGCGTCTCGCTCACGCCTGCATTTCCGCCAGCAGGAAGGCGCGCGCCCGGCGCCAGTCACGACGCAGGGTGCGATCGCTGATGTCCAGCATCGCGGCGACCTCGACCTCGGAATAGCCGCCGAAGTAACGCAATTCGACGATCTGCGCGGCGCGTTCGTCGAGCTGGGACAGGGACGACAGCAGTTCGTCCAGCGCCAGCACCTCGACCGCGGCCTGTTCGCCCTTGCCCAGCGCGGCGCTCAGGGTCAGCGCGTCCTGTCCGCCGCCGCGCTTGTCCGCCTTGCGGGCGCGCGCGTTGTCCACCAGCACCTGCCGCATCGCCCGCGCGGAAAGCGCCAGCAGATGGTTGCGGTTCGCCGCCGCCATCTGCGCGCCACCCAGCTTGAGGTAGGCCTCGTGCACCAGCGCGGTGGTCTGGAAGTCGTCGCGCATGCGCCGAAGTTGCGACCGCGCAGCGCGCTTGAGTTCATCGTAGACCGCCGAATAGGCCTGGCCCAGCGCCGCGCTGTCTCCCGCGCGGGCACGGGTGAGCAACACAGTGACCTCGGGCTGCTGTGATGTCGCCTGCATGGTGTTTTTCCCCAAGCGTGTCCGCTTTCGAGGCGGAGTTTCGCATAGATCAATCAGACCGGCAGTCCGCCGGGACACCAGAGGGGAAAACCATGCATCGCCACATTGCGCGTCGCCATCGCCTGCCGGCGGCTTCCATCCTGTCGCTGGCCTTGTTGGCAGCGCTGTCCACTCCTGCCTTCGCCGCCGATCCGGCTTGTGTCGACACTGCCGGCAATCCGACCGGAGCCTCGACCGACCAGGGAAACGAGGGCGGCACCGACAACGCAACCTGCGCCTCCGCCACGAGTGCCTTCGGCCATTCGAACATGGCCAGCGGGATCGATAGCAGCACGTTCGGCAGTTACAACATCGCGTCCGGATACGAAGGCAGCGCCTTTGGCGTGGGGAATTTCGCCCAGGGGCAATGGAGCAGTGCGTTCGGCGGCTTCAACCAGGCCACCGCGCTGGAGAGCAGCGCGTTCGGCTTCAGCAACCGGGTCGAGGGCGAACATGGCAGCGCCCTGGGCTATCGAAACCTGGCCACGGCCAATGCCAGCAGCGCGCTGGGCTTCCGCGCCACCACGGCGGGCACTGGCAGCACGGCACTGGCGGGGTGGTACGACGCCAACGGCAATGGCGTCGAAGACATCGACCTGGACCTGGACCTGGACGGCATCAATGAGTCGTCCAGCGAGACGGCCTACACCGCTGGCAGCAGCGCGGTCGCGCTGGGCGCCAGCGTGGCGGCGAAGGGAAACTACAGCGTCGCGATCGGCGTGGACAACAGCGCCGAGGGACAGAACAGCATGGCCATCGGCAGCCACAACGTCGCCGGCGCCGACGCCCTCGCCTTTGGCGTCGGCAACAGCGTTGAGCCGAACAGCAGCGCCTTCGGCTTCGGCAATGCGGTCCTGGGCTCCAGCAACTACGCCTTCGGCGGCGGCAACCATGTCGAAGGGCTCGGCAACAACGTCTTCGGCCTCAACAGCAAAGTCGAGGGCACGAATGCCAACGCCTTCGGCATCGTCAACGAAGTGCAGGGGGACAGGGCCAACGGCTATGGTTACAACAACAAGGCCTACGGCGCCGACAGCAGCGCGTTCGGCAACGGCAACCACGCCGGCGGCGCGTCCAGCAGCGCATTCGGCACCGGCAACACGGCCAATGCCCCGCGCAGCAGCGTGTTCGGCTATCGCAATACGACATGGACAGCCGACAGTACGGCATTCGGTGCCGGCGGTTCTGCTTTCGGCATGGGGAGCTTGTCGGTGTCGAGCTGGTTCGATTTCAATGGCAATGGCGAAATGGATCTGGATCTGGATGCCGCCGGCAACCCGGGTTGTCCGACCGTCGACTGTGTGGCCAGTACCGAGGGTGCCGTCGCCGGCGGAATCTGGTCGGTCGCCGTGGGCGGCGCGGTGTGGGCGCGCGGCGACAAGAGCGTGGCGATGGGACAGGCCAATACCGCCATGGGCGCGAGCAGCACGGTGCTGGGCTCGCACGGCACGGCCACCGGCCGGGGTAGCCTGGCGCTGTCCACGTTCTTCGTCGCCGAAGGCACGCCCACGCCCGACGTCGACACCGATGGCGATGGCGCCAACGACGCCTACAGCCGGGGCGCGATCGCCGTCGGGGAAAGTGCCGTCGCGGTGGGTGCCGGCGTACGTGCGGATGGCGCCTACAGCAGCGCGTTCGGCAATGGCAATATTGCCGGCGCCGATTACGCCAGCGCGTTCGGCTTCGGGTCCGAAGCACGGAACATCGGCAGCACCGCCATCGGCTACCAGGCCGTCGCCGATCGCGACTACGCGGTCAGCGTGGGCCAGATTGGCGTGGAACACCAGATCATCCATGTCGCCGCCGGCACCGAGGCAACCGACGCGGTCAACCTGGGCCAGTTGAACACGGCCATTGCCGGGGTCAGCGGCGGCGGCACGCCAGTGCACTTCTTCAGCGTCAATTCCGCCGATGGCAGCGCCGGCAATTACAACAATGACGGGGCCACCGGCACGGATGCCATCGCGGCAGGCGTGAACAATCTCGCAAGTGGCAGGCAGAGCAGCGCCCTGGGCACCAGGAATACCGCTTCGGCAGACTTCAGTACGGCCGTCGGCAACAACAACACGGCCACCGGCATGTATGCCCAGGCCTTCGGCATCAACAACACCGTCAGCGGCACGTCCGGCATGGCCTTCGGCGACATGAACACGGCCGGCAATTACGCCAGCGCCTTCGGCCGTTTCAACAACGCCGTCGGTGACAACAGCGTCGCCTTCGGGCTGGTCAGCAATGCGAACGCCGAGGCCAGCGCCGCGTTCGGCATCAATGCCACGGCCAATGCCACGCAGAGCACGGCCATCGGCTTTGGTGCGGTGGCCGACCGCGAACACACCATCTCCGTCGGCAGCGCCGGCAGCGAGCAGCAAATCACCCACATGGGCGATGGAGCCGAGGACTTCGACGCCGTCAACGTGCGGCAGTTGCGTTCGGTCGTGGACTGGTTCGGCGGCGGCGCCACGTTCACCGGCGGTGTATTCACCGCGCCGACCTTCGTCGTCCAGGGCAGCAGCTTCAGCGATGTGGCCTCGGCGTTCGCGGCGGTGGACACGCAACTCACCGGTCTGCACGACCAGATCGACAACATCGAAGTCGGCTCCGGCTCCCAGGGTCCGGCCGGTCCGGCCGGTCCGCAGGGGCCGCAGGGTCCGCAAGGCCCCGCCGGTCCGCAGGGGGAACCGGGCGTGGATGGCACCGGCAGCGGCAGTGCGCTGGCAGTCGAGTACGACGACGCAGCCAAGGCGACGGCAACCCTGGCCGGGGCGGATGGCACCCAGGTGAAGAACATGGCCGACGGTGTCGATCCGATGGACGCGGTGAACAAGCGGCAGATGGATGCCGGCGATGCCGCCACCCTCGCCACATCCGAAACCTATGCCGATACCACCGCCGCGCAGACGCTGAACTCCTCGAAGTCGTACACCGACAGCAGGTTCGCGACCTGGAACGACAGCTTCACCCAGTACCAGCAGGAGGTCGGCAGGCGCTTTGCGCAGACCGACAAGCGCATCAGCCAGGTCGGTGCGATGGGTGCCGCGATGACCCAGATGGCGGTCAATGCATCCAACGGCAGCGGCCCGAATGGACGCCTCGCGATCGGCATGGGCGCGCAAGGTGGCCAGGGCGCGGTATCGATCGGCTATGGCAAGCGCGTCGGCGACCACGGCTCGTTCTCGCTGGGCGCCAGCTTCAGTCGCGGTGAGTCCAGCGCCGGTGCAGGCTTCGGCTTCGACCTGTAAGCGCTTCGGCGGAACGAGCGGAACGGCGCGGGCAACCGCGTCGTTCCGCTCGCTGTTCATGATGGCCCGCAGCCGGCCCGCAGCGGCGCAGCGCGCCAGTCGCGCGGAATTCACGGCCCCTTTCGCACAGTAGACCGGTTACGAACCATCGCCGGGAAGCCGGCATCGGCCCGCGGCGGAAAGGCAGGTGGACATGCGGCATCTCATCAAGGTGGTCGGATCGACGATGCTCGGCCTGGCGCTGGCGGCCTGCTCGCCACCGGCGCCGGTGGTCAAGCCGGTGTCGACGGCCTTGCCGCCGGCCATGGGCACGCCCGCTGCGCGCTACGTGCACGGCGAAGCCGATCGGCACCGGGACCAGTCCGGCTTCCGCCTGCTGATGCGCAGCACCAATGCGCTGATGAGCCGGGTGGCGCTGGCCGACCATGCGCAGCGCTCGCTCGACCTGCAGTACTACATCTTCGACAACGACGCGACCGGACGACTGATGGCGCAGCGACTGCTGGCCGCGGCCGATCGCGGCGTGCGCGTGCGCCTGCTGGTGGACGACATCAACGCCAGCCAGGCGATCGACCTGTTCGATGCACTGGACACCCATCCGAACATCGAAGTGCGCCTGTTCAACCCGTTTGCGACGAAGAGCCCGTCGCTGCTGTCCAAGGCCACCCAGTTCCTGCTCGACACGCACCGGCTCAACCGCCGCATGCACAACAAGTCGTTCATTGCCGACGGCAACGTGGCGATCGTGGGCGGGCGCAATATCGGTGACGCGTACTTCGACGCTGGCGAAGATACCAACTTCCGTGACCTCGACCTGGTCGCGATCGGCCCGGTGGTGAACCAGGCCTCGCACGCCTTCGACGAATACTGGAACTGCGACGCGGCCTATCCGGTCAAGGCGTTCCACGGCAAGCACGCCGACCACTACGACCTGGCGAAACTGCGTATCGAGCTGGCCCACGATGCACGGGCGTTCGCGCAATCGGATTATGCACAGGCGACGCTGGACAACCTGCCCCACGGCGCATCCGCCGATCGCCCGGGCAACTGGTTCTGGGGCCCGGCCACGCTGGTGGCTGACCAGCCGTCCAAGATCGAGGCCGGTCCCGACCAGCCGCAATTGCGCATCGGTCCGGACATCGAGGCGATGACCGATGCCGCGCAGCACGAACTGCTGCTGATCTCGCCCTACTTCATTCCCGGCGAACGCGGCACGGCGTACCTGGAAGCGCTGGCCAGGCGCGGCGTGAAGGTCAAGGTGCTGACCAATTCGCTCGCCTCCAACGACGAGCCGATCGTGTATTCGGGCTACTCGCGCTATCGCCGCCCGCTGCTGGAAAGCGGCGTGCAACTGTTCGAACTGCAACCGGCCGCGGGCGCACCGCAGCCGGCGACCTCCGGTGGCACCTCGTCCGGCGTCAGCCTGCACGCCAAGGCCATCGTGGTGGATCGACAGAAGGTGTTCATCGGCTCGATGAACATGGACGCGCGCTCGAAACTGCTCAATACCGAAATGGGGATCATCGTCGACTGCCCGCCGCTGGCCGCCGCGGTGACCGAGTTCTTCGACACCGCCACGTTGCCCGAATACGCCTACCACCTGTCGCTGAAAGTTGACGGCTCGGCGCAAGGCGTCATGCAATGGCAGGCCACCGAACATGGCAAGCCGGTGACCTACGACCACGACCCGGGTGTCACCACCAGCCGCCGGGTCGAAGTGCAGATGCTCAAGCTGTTGCCGCTGGAGAGCCTGCTCTGAGCATGTGGACGTTCCGGCTCGGCTGCGTTTGCTGGACGCAGATCGCAGGTGCCTTGGCAGGGCTGGCCATCGCCATGGTCAAAGTGGTTGCGTCATGATCGCATTGAGCCGGATGTCTTGGGGACCGACATGACCGGACGCTCAGGCACAAAAAAACCCGCGAAATAGCGGGTTTCGTTGTGTGTTTCGGACTCTATCGGACGTCCTGAAACAGTGTAATGGTGCCCAAGAGGGGACTCGAACCCCTACGACTTGCGTCGCTACCACCTCAAGGTAGTGCGTCTACCAGTTCCGCCACCTGGGCAGGTGTGTTGCCTAGTGCTTTACCGGCGGCTCGGTGGCTGCCGGTACCTCGCCCTGACTTTGGGTCGGAGCGGGGGTTGCCGCCGGCTGAGCTGCCGGTACGGCGTTGTTGGTTGAAGCAGGCACGGCTGCCGGAATTTCCGAGCCCGCGGCGGGCTTGGCCGGGGCAGCGTTGGTGGCTGCCGGCTTCTCGGACAACGATGACATCACGCCAAGATCCTGTGCCTTGGCCTTGGGTGCGCCGTTGTCATTCAGATACACGCCCATCGCCAGGCTGAGCAGGAAAAACAGGGCTGCGAGCACGCTCGTGGCACGGGTCAGGAACGTGGACGAACCGCGCGCACCGAAAACCGTGGCCGAGGCACCACCGCCGAAACCGGAACCGGCGTCCGCACCCGCTCCGTTCTGCAGCAGGATCAGCACGATCATCGCCGCTGCGATCAGAATGTAGAACACGCTGAAAATGACGAACATAAGGTTTCTATTGGGCCTGTGACGCCTGATGCGCCGCGGCGCAGATTCCAAGGAAGTCGGATGCAGTCAGGGAGGCACCGCCGATCAGCCCCCCATCCACGTCCGCCTGCGCGAACAATTCAGCGGCATTGGCCGCCTTGACACTGCCGCCGTAAAGCAGCCGGGTCAGACGGGCAATCATAACATCTTCCTTTTCCAGTTGGCTACGGATGAAGGCGTGCACCTGCTGCGCCTGCTCCGGGCTCGCGGTCCGGCCGGTGCCGATCGCCCAGACCGGTTCATAGGCGATGACCGCGGTGTCGAAACTGGCCACGCCATTGAGCGCGAGCACGGCCTGCAGCTGGCGCTCGATGACCGCCTCGGTCTCGCCTGCTTCACGCTGCTCCAGCGTTTCACCCACGCACAGGATCGGGGTCAGGCCGCCGGCCCGGGCAGCGGCAAATTTGTGCGCCACCAGCTCGTCGCTTTCATGGTGGTACTGACGGCGTTCCGAGTGGCCGACCAGTACCCATCGCGCACCGATGTCGGCCAGCATCGCGGCCGACACTTCGCCGGTATACGCGCCCTGCCCCTCGTGTGCGCTGACGTCCTGCGCACCCACCCGCAAGCCGGAGTCGGCCTGCTGCGCGGCCAGCTCGGCCACGTAGGGGAACGGCGGAAACACCGCGACATCGATATCGCCCGGCATGTCGGCGGCGATGTCTGCCACGAGAGCCTTGGCCATCGAGCGACTGCCGTGCATCTTCCAGTTGCCGGCGACGAATTTCTTGCGCATGGTCTGCTTCTGCTGCGATCAAACCGCAAGCTTACCGAGGGGTCGGAGGAACGGCAAACGAGCCTGCCACTGGCGCCGCCCGACCCGCGCAGTCAAGAATGATGATCCACCCGCAGGAATCACGCACGATGACCCGTCGCCCGCTCAGCCTGATCACCGGCGCTTCTTCCGGCATTGGTGCCGAGTTCGCCCGCCAGCTCGCGGCCCTGGGGCACGACCTGGTGCTCACCGCGCGCCGGGCCGAACGGATGGAAGCGCTCGCCGTCGAGCTGCGCGCAGCCCACGCCGTCGACATCACCGTGCTGCCATTCGACCTTGCCGATCCAGCGGCGCCGCAGCGGCTGTTCGAAGCGCTGGAGCAACGCGGCCTGCAGGTGGACTGGCTGATCAACAATGCCGGCTACGGCGTGCCGGGCACCTTCGTTGCCAACGATTGGAATACCCATGCCGACTTTCTTCAGGTGCTGATGACCGCGCCCACCGAACTGGCCTGGCGGGTGCTGCCCGGCATGCGCGAACGCGGCCACGGCCGCATCATCAACGTCGCCTCCCTGGCCGGACATGTGCCGGGCCCGGCGGGACACACCTTGTACGCAGCCAGCAAGGCCTATCTCATCAAGTTCTCGCAATCGCTATGCCTGGAAAACCAGGCTGCCGGCGTGCACGTCAGCGCCTTGTGCCCCGGGTTCACCTGGTCCGAATTCCATGACGTCACCGGCACTCGCGACAAGATGGACAAGTTGCCCGGCTTCATGTGGCTCACCGCCGGAGAAGTGGTGCGCCAGGGCATTGCCGCCGTCGAGCGCGGTGATGCCGTGTACATTCCCGGTCGGGTGAATCGCACCATCAAGCGGGTCGTCCAGCTGATGCCGGATCGACTGGCCATGTGGCTCTCGGCGCGGGAGTCGAAGCGTTACCGGAATACCCAGGTGTAGAGCGCGTTACGCAGGCACGCTCCGCGCCGTACCTTGTTGTTGAACCCACGCTCGCCACCGGCTTCCCACCATGTCACTGTTCCCCACCCAGATGCGACCGCTGCCCTACCGCAAGCCCGTCGAAGGCCGCGATTACTGGGTGGTCGACGACGTGTTGCCGAATGCCGCCGAAGTGCGCGCGCGCTGCCTGGCCAAGACCGACTGGGAAATGGGCTATCCGTACACCGGCGAGGTATGGCCGGGGATGCGGGCGATTCCCGCCCTGCTGGACGACGAACTGGCCGCGCTCGACGCGCGGGTATGCGAGTTGACCGGC
Source organism: Rhodanobacter sp. IGA1.0 (assembly GCF_040208325.1). Classification (NCBI taxonomy): domain Bacteria; kingdom Pseudomonadati; phylum Pseudomonadota; class Gammaproteobacteria; order Lysobacterales; family Rhodanobacteraceae; genus Rhodanobacter; species Rhodanobacter sp. IGA1.0. The sequence continues at coordinate 1,889,853 of NZ_CP157948.1, read as the reverse complement.
GCGAAGAAACTCTGGGTCGAGCAGACCGAGGCCGGCCTGCGGCTCAACCACAACTGCGTGCAGGTGGTCGGTTCGGTCGAGGGTGCCGTCAAGCCGCACACCGATTCGACGAATCTGTGCCGCTACGCGGCGGTGCTCTATCTGAATCCCGACGTGCCTGCACATTGCGGCACCAGCTTCTTTCGCCAGCGCATGCCCGGTGGCCAGCTGGGCGGGAACATCGTGATGCCGCCGCATCGGAATCTTGCCGAAGCCCTGGGCAATCGCTTCGTGCAACCGAATGCCTTTGTCGAGGACGTGCGGGTGGATCATCGCTACAACCGGCTGCTGGTCTACAAGGCCAACCTGATCCATAGCGCCAGTGCGTACTGGGGACAGGAGCTGGCGACCAAGCGGATGACGGCGGTGTTCTTCTGGATGGCGTGAGGATCGCTGCCCCATCCGGCATGCGGCCACCTTCCCCCGCGGGCGGGGGAAGGAAGCTGTGAGCCCGTGACACTTTCCCGCGCGGCAGGAAAACAGGCTGATCAGATCAGCTTGATTTCGCGCAGTCGCTGCAGCAGGTATTCGTGCGAGGTGATGGAGGTGTCGTAGCGGCGCGGGTTGTCCGGCGTGATGCAGGAGTCCAGCGGGTCCAGCACCACGTCCGGATTGGGGTGCAGGAAGAACGGCACCGAATAACGCGGCTTGCGCGCATTCTCGTTCTGCGGGTTGACCACCCTGTGCGAGGTCGACGGATACACGTGGTTGCTCAGGCGCTGCAGCATGTCGCCGATGTTAACCACGATCGCGTCGCCCTCGGTGGTGATCGGCAGCCACTCGCCATGACTCAGCACTTCCAGACCCTCGGCGCTGGCGCCGACCAGCAGGGTGATGAAGTTGATGTCCTCGTGCGCACCGGCGCGCACGTTGGGAATGTTGTCCTGGGTGATCGGCGGATAGTGGATCGGCCGCAGGATCGAGTTGCCGACGTCGGTCTTGTCCTCGAAGAAGTTTTCCGCTTCGCCGATGTGCAGGGCCAGCGCGCGCAATACGCGCGTGCCCAGCTGGTCCAGCGCCTCGTACAGGCCGTAGCCGTACTGCCTGAAGTCCGGCACTTCGCTGGGCCACACGTTGGGCGGCATCACGTCGGCGAATTTCGAGTCGCGCGGAATCTCGCGGCCGACGTGCCAGAACTCCTTGAGATCAGCGTACTGGCTGTCCTTGGCCGTCTCCACCTTGAACGGCGTGTAGCCGCGCGCACCGCCGCTGCCGGCGAGGTGGTACTTCATCTTGGTTTCGGTGGGCAGCGCGAAGAAGCGCTGGAACACGTCATACGACCCATCGATCAGTTCGCGGGGAATGCCGTGGCCGCTGATGCAGCAGAAACCGAATTCGCGATAGGCCGCGCCGAGCTCGGCGACGAAGGCATCGCGCTCGGTGTCGTAACGGCGGATGTCGAGGGTTGGAACATTCTTCATGGCTGCAGTCACCAGGTTGGGCGTGCGGTCGGATGATCCGCCACCGCAGGGGGCGGGGCACGTCGGGCCAATCCATGGCGACCCGGTGCTGCTACAGGTTCACGAGCGTTCGGCTGCGGATTTTACCGTTGCCGCGAGCTTCTCTGCCAGCTCCTGCACTTCCACCGCGTCGGCGCCTTCCACGGTGACCCGCACCAGCGGCTCGGTGCCCGAAGCGCGCAGCACCACGCGACCGCGCCCCTGCAGCACCTGCTCCACTTCGGCCAGAGCCTGTTTCACCTCGTCGCTGGCGAGCGAACGACGGGCGCCCACGGCGCGCACGTTCAGCATCACTTGGGGCATCTTCTGCAGTCCCTGCCGCGCTGTGGCGAAATCCTCGCCCGAACGCGCCAACGCCTCCAGCACGGCCAGCGCGGCGACGATGCCGTCACCGGTGGTGGCCCGATCCAGGCACAGGATGTGGCCGGACGTCTCGCCGCCGAGCACACCCTCGTGCTGACGCAACTGCTGCATCACGTAGCGGTCGCCGACGTTGGCCCGAATCAGCGGCACGTCGAGTCTGGCCAGCGACAGCTGCAGGCCATAGTTGCTCATCAGGGTGCCGACCACCGGGCCGTTCAGCGCACCATGCGCGTGCCAGCTGCGCGCCAGCACGTAGAGGATGTCGTCGCCGTCCGCGAGTACACCGTGGCGGTCGACCAGCTGTACCCGGTCGCCGTCGCCATCGAAGGCGATGCCGAGATCGGCACCATGAGCCAGCACCGCCTGCTGCAAGGCCTGCGGATGGGTCGAGCCGACATCACGATTGATGTTGAAGCCGTCCGGCTTGTCGCCGATGGCGATCACCTCGGCGCCCAGTTCGGCGAACACCTTGGGCGCCACCTGGTAGGTCGCGCCATGGGCGCAGTCGAGCACCAGCTTCAGCCCGTGCAGGCTGAAGTCCTCCGCCACCGTGGTCTTGCAGTATTCGGCGTAGCGGGACACCGCGTCGTCGATGCGGCGGGCCTTGCCGAGTCGTTCGGAGGCCACCGTGACGAACGCCGCGTCGACCTCCTGCTCGATCGCCAGCTCGACTTCGTCGGACAGCTTCTCGCCATGGGCCGAAAAGAACTTGATGCCGTTGTCGTGGTGCGGGTTATGCGAGGCGCTGATCACGATGCCGGCCTGGGCACGCATCGAGCGGGTCAGGTAGGCCACCGCCGGCGTGGGCATCGGACCCAGCAGGCCCACGTCGGCACCTGCCGCCACCAGTCCGGCTTCCAGCGCCGATTCGAACATGTAGCCCGAGATGCGGGTGTCCTTGCCGATCAGCACTCTGGGACGATCCTTCCGTTCACGCGTCAGCACGCTGCCGACGGCACGGCCCAGCTGCAGCATGAAGTCGGCGCTGATCGGCCATTGTCCGACCAGGCCACGAATGCCATCGGTACCGAAGTATTTGCGTTGATTCATCGTTGTGGGGATCTCGGGTGTCTTGCGGGAACGCGGCCGGCTGGCCAGCGCGTCATTCAATCGTCGTCGGGCCAGCGCGGCGCCGCCGGCGGCGCACTGCGCCGGGGCACGTTGTCCACCGCGTGCACGCCCCGCCATACCGCCAGCGCGTCCACCGTCGCCGCCACGTCATGTACGCGAACCATGCGCGCTCCGCGCTGAACGGCGATCAGCGCCGCCGCCACGGAGCCCGCCTGGCGCTCGCCGGGCACGCTGCGACCGGTCAGCGTGCCGATCATCGACTTGCGCGACAAGCCGGCGTAGACGCCACTGCCCAGGTTGGCGAACTGTTCCAGCGCGGCCAGCAGGGCGAGGTTGTGTTCCAGCGTCTTGCCGAAGCCGAAACCGGGATCGACCAGCACCTTGCGGCGATCGATGCCGGCCAGCTCGCAGGCGAACAGCCGGTCGGTGAGGAACCGATGCACCTCGCCGACCACGTCGTCGTAATGCGGCTCGTCCTGCATGCTGCGCGGCTCGCCCTGCATGTGCATCAGGCACACCGGCACGCCCAGTTCGGCGACCGCGTCCATCGCGCCATCGCGGCGCAAGGCGTAGACGTCGTTGATCATGCCGGCGCCGGCAGCGACCGCGGCGCGCATCACCTCGGCCCGCGAAGTGTCGACGGCGATCGGCAGCGAGGTGTGTGCCCTCAGTTGTTCGACGACCGGCACCACCCGCTGCAGTTCCTCTGCCAGCGAAACCTCGGCCGCGCCCGGCCGGGTCGACTGGCCGCCGACGTCCAGCATGTCGGCGCCCTCCTCCGCCATGCGCACGCCATGCGCCACGGCAGCCTCCACGCTGTCATGCAGGCCACCGTCGGAGAACGAATCAGGGGTGACGTTGAGGATGCCGACCACCCTGGCACGATCCAGCCGCAGCGGGCGTCCGGCACAATCCAGCACCGTGGCAAACAAGTCGTTCGACATGCTCATGGCCTCGTCAGATGCAGCAACCGGCGCACCGGTCAGGCCTCGACCTTGCCGCCCAGCGCGCCCATGAACCGGCGGTAATGGCGCAGCTCGGCGATGGAATCGCGGATGTCGGACAGCGCCGTATGCGCCGACTCTTTGCCCACGCCTTTGGCAATTTCCGGCGCCCAGCGCCGCGCCAGTTCCTTCAGCGTGGACACGTCCAGATTGCGGTAGTGGAAGTAGCGCTCCAGCCGCGGCATCTGCCGGTGCATGAAGCGGCGATCCTGGCAGATCGAGTTGCCGCACATCGGCGACTTGCCCGGCGGCACCCAGGCGCGCAGGAATTCCACGGTGGCCTGCTCGGCCATCGCATGGTCGGTTTCCGAGATCAGCACCTGCCGCCACAGGCCGGACTTGTGGTGCTGGTTGGTATTCCAGCTGTCCATCGATTCCAGCTGATCGATCTCGTGGCGGATCGCGAACACCGGCCCGTCGGCCAGCACGTTCAGTTCCTTGTCGGTAACCACCGTGGCGATCTCCAGAATCGAGTCGTTGTCGGTGTCGAGGCCGGTCATCTCCAGATCGATCCAGATCAGGTTTTCTTCGTGGGCTTGGCTCATGGGTTCTCCTTGTGCGGGGGAGTTTATCAGCCTTGCCGACCCCGCCATGCCGGCAAGACCCGGCGCCATGCGATCATCGCCGGATGCAGACCTTCTTCTGGCATGACTACGAAACCTCCGGCGCCGACCCGCGCCGGGACCGGCCGCTGCAGTTCGCCGGCATCCGCACCAGCATGGCACTGGAAATCATCGGCGAACCGGTGATGTTCTACGGCAAGCCGCCACGGGAGATGCCGCCGCACCCGGACGCCTGCATGATCACCGGCATCACGCCGCAACAGGCCGAACTGGACGGCGTCAACGAGGCCGACTTCGCGGCCCGCGTGCATGAAGAGTTGGCCCGGCCAGGCACCTGTGGCGTGGGCTACAACTCGCTGCGCTTCGACGACGAGTTCACCCGCCAGATGCTCTACCGCAACTTCCACGAGCCCTACGGCCGCGAGTGGGAGAATGGCAATTCGCGCTGGGACCTGATCGACCTGGTGCGCATGTGCCAGGCGCTGCGCCCCGAGGGCATCGTGTGGCCAACGCGCGAGGACGGTTCGCCCAGCTTCAAGCTGGAGCACCTGGCGCGCGCCAACGGACTGAACCAGGAACGTGCCCATGACGCGCTGTCCGACGTCTACGCGCTGATCGACCTGGCCCGGCTGATCCGGGTGCGCCAGCCGCGGCTGTGGGACTGGCACTACGCGCTGCGGCGCAAGCAGAAGGTGTTCGAACTGCTCGACGTGGTGAACATGACGCCGCTGGTGCACGTGTCCTCGCGCTATCCGGCCAGCCGTCACTGCCTCACCGTGGTCGCGCCGCTGGCCGCCCATCCCAGCCGTGCCGGCGAGGTGATCGTGTACGACCTGGCGACCGATCCGGCCGCATGGCTGGCGCTGGACGAGGACGAGATCGCCGACCGCATCTTCACCCCGCGCGCCGACCTGCCCGAGGGCGTCGAGCGGATTCCGCTGCGCACCGTGCGCGCGAACCACGCGCCGGCGCTGGCGCCATTGTCGGTGCTGCAGGGCGTGGACCTGGCGCGGCTGCAGCTCGACCTTCCCCGCTGCCAGGCCCACCGCGACATGCTGCACGCCGCCGCGGGCCTGCCCGAAAAGCTGCGCCGGGTGTTCCAGCGCGCCGCCGAACTGCCGCCGCCCGAAGATCCCGAGCTGGCCCTGTACGGCGGCGGCTTCCTGCCCGATGCGGACAAGCGCCTGCTCGCCCAGGTGCGCGCCACGCCGCCGGCGGAACTGGGCAGCCGTCCGTTCCCGTTTCGCGACGCGCGTTACCCGGAACTGCTGTTTCGCTACCGCGCACGCAACTGGCCGGAAACGCTGGATGCCGACGAACGCCTCCGCTGGGAGCGCTTCCGCCAGGCCCGACTGACCCGGCACACGCCGCTGACCGGACTGACCCTGGACGACTACTTCGCCCGCATCGCCGAGCTGCGCGGCGATCCGCAGGCGCAGGACAGGCTGGGGCTGCTCGACCAGCTGCAGGCCTGGGGCGAACAGCTGGCCGACAGCCTCGGCGATACCTGAGACGCACACCTTGACCGCAGCACGATGGCGGGCAGTGCCTGCCCTGTTCCCCTCTCGACGAATCCCCATGTCCAGAAGCTATTTCACCCCCGCCACATTCCGTTTCCTGCGCTCGCTTGGAAACAACAACAACCGCGAATGGTTCCACGCGCACAAGGACGACTACGAGCGCCATGTGCGCGAGCCGTTCCTGCAACTGATCACCGACCTGCAGGCACCGCTGGCGAAGATCAGCAGCCACTACCGCGCCGATCCGCGCAAGAGCGGCGGCTCGCTCTACCGCATCTATCGCGACACCCGCTACTCGAACAACAAGCTGCCGTACAAATCATGGCAGGGCTCGCGCTTCACCCATGAACGTCGCCACGAGATCCAGGCGCCGGGCTTCTACCTGCACATCGAGCCGGGCGACTGTTTCGCGGGCGGCGGCCTGTGGCATCCGGAACCGGACGCGTTGAAGCACATCCGCGAATTCCTGGTCGACAACCCGGCGGCATGGAAACGTGCCACGCAGAGCAAGGCGTTCCGCGAACACCTGCAGCTGGGCGGCGAATCGCTGGTCCGCCCGCCGCGCGGTTACGACCCCACGCACGAGTTGATCGACGATCTCAAGCGCAAGGATTTCGTCGCCACCATGCCGCTCGGCGAAGAGCTCGCCTGTTCCGACGAACTGCTGCCGTGGACGGTGGCCGCGTTCAAGCGCGTCGCGCCGCTGGTCGACTATCTGTGTGCGGCACAGGAACTGGAGTTCTAGCGGGAGTCACCTCGGCTGCCTGCAGCCACGATCATCCCGATCACGGCGGCAAACGCCACGTAGTGCGCCGGCGCCAGCACGCCGAACTGCTTCACCAGCCAGCCGATCAGCGGCGGGGTGATGCCGCCGAACAGCGCATAGGCGATGTTATACGAGAACGACAGGCCGGAAAAACGCACCGCCGGCGGGAACGCCGCCACCATCAGCGCGGGAACGACACCCACCACGCCAACCGCCAGTCCGGTCAACGCGTAGAGCGCGAGGAAATGCCCGGCACCGGCCTGCAGGTCGAAGTAGAGCGCATAGCTGCACAGCAGCAGGCCGAGCGCGCCGAACAGCAGCGTCCGCGCGTAACCGAACCGGTCGGCCAGCCAGCCGTATCCGAGGCAGCCCAGCGCCAGCGCGAACGAAGCCAGGTTGTTGCCCAGGAACGCCCGCGCCGGCGCGACATGAAAAGCCGACTGCACGATCGACGGCGTCATCAGGACGATCACCAGGATCGCCGCGGTGAGCATCCATGTCACCAGCATCGATAGCGCCACGCCCGGCAGGTGCCGTTCGAACACGAGCCGCAGCGGCAAGCCGCTGGTCAGTTCCCTGCGCGCATGCATCGCCTGGAACACCGGCGTCTCGCTGAGCCAGCGGCGCAGCCACACCGCGCAGAAGCCGAATACGCCGCCGACCAGGAACGGCAGGCGCCAGCCCCAGTCCAGCACCGCCGCGGGCGCCAGTCGGCTGTTGATCGTCGCCGCCACCAGCGAGCCGATCAGGATGCCGACCGTCAGGCCCGAGGTGAGGCTGGCGCAGGCGAAGCCCACCCGTCGCGCAGGCACGTGCTCGGCCACGAACACCCAGGCTCCCGGCACTTCGCCGCCCACCGCGATGCCCTGCACCACGCGCAGCAGCAGCAACAGCAGCGGCGCCAGCATGCCGATCTGCGCATGGGTCGGCAGCAGGCCGATGCCCAGCGTGGGCACCGCCATCAGGAACACGCTGAGCGTGAACATGCGCTTGCGCCCCAGCTTGTCGCCGTAATGCGCCATCACGATGCCGCCCAGCGGCCGCGCCAGATAACCCGCGGCAAAGATGCCGAACACCTGCAACTGGGCCAGCCACGGCGCCGTATCGTGGGGGAAGAACAACTGGCTCAGCGGGATCGCGAAGAACACGAACACCACGAAGTCGTAGAACTCCAGCGCACCGCCCAGGGCGGCCAGCAGCAGGGTCTTCACGTCGCGCCGGTCGAGACGGTCGCGATCGGGCAAGGCAGCAACGGCAGGCATCTCGACCACGCAGGCATCCCCAAGCGTAAAGCGCGCAACCTTAGCGCACACCGGCGCTGCGGCGGTTGTGCACTTGCGTCAAGACGCGCACGTATGGCGCTGCTAGAGTCCATACCGTGCCGCACGGTCTGGGGGGATCTGGCGACACGTCCTGACGATGTCCTGGACATCACCTGTAGTCGACCTGCCTGCAACACAGGGGGTTTGGCGTACCTGTGGCTGCACCCCGGTTGGCTCCGCCCGCGGCATTCCGCCGCCTTGATGGGGAGAGATCAACGTGCGACGTACAACCTTGATGTTGGCACTGGCCCTGAACTGCGCCGCGGCGCAGGCAGCCACCACCGGCGTGGCCCTGGTCCACGGCACCGGCAACCAGACCGATGCGTACAACGACTACTGGCAATCGGACATGGTCGAAGGCGTGCGCAACGGCCTGACCGACCGCAACAACCTGCTGGTCGTCAATTGCGACTTCAACCAATACATGTGGGACGACCGCGCCGCGGGTTGCCTGGCCACCCAGTTGACCAGCTTCATCCAGAACCGCCACATCGATCGACTGGTGGTGATCACCCACTCCAACGGCGGCAACGTGATGCGCTGGATCCTGTCGAACCCGACCTGGGATGCGCGTTACCCCGCGATCATCAGCCGCATCGTCAAGGTCGATGCGATCGCGCCCTCCAGCGCCGGCACGCCGCTGGCCAATGCGGTGATGGCCGGCAACGTGTTCGAGTCGGCACTGGGCTGGCTGCTCGGCTACAAGACCGACGCCGTGCGCCAGCAGCAGACCGGCTGGATGGCCACCTACAACCAGCAATACCTGCTGGGCACGTCCGGTCGTCCGGGCCTGCCGGTGCCGTTCCGCGACGTGGTGGGCACGGACGTGGTGTCGGGACTGTTCAGCAGCCAGGCCTACTGCGGTGGCTACACCCAGAGCGTGGGGCTGGAGATCACCCAGAACTGGTTGAGCAGCTGCTCGGACGGCTTCATCGAATGTTCCAGCGCGTCGGCGGCCGGCACCGTGTGGTTCCGCGACACGCAGCGCACCGGCGGCTCCGTGCTGAACCACAACCAGAGCCGGCGTGCCTGCTTCGGCCTACCGTCCATACTCGCCAACGACATCAGGGGATGATCACCATGAAGAAAGGGATACTCGCAAGCGCATTGCTGGTGATCTTCGCCGCCGCGCCGGCCATGGCCGCCACCCACGCGCTGTTGCCGGCGCAAGCTGATGACATGGTTCCGCCCAGCCTGCAGGCACGCAGCGCCGGCACCCGTCTGACCGCCACATCCGCCGCCGCAACGCGCATGCATGTCGAGCGCCGGCCAGTCAGCGTGAGTTGGCCGCTGGCGCAGGACGCGACGCTGCAGGCGGTGCCGCAAGCGTTTTCGCGCAGCAGCCGCGAATACTGGCGCGACGTGTCGGCCACCGAACTCCAGCAAGGCCTGAAGCTGCCGCTGACCGCACCGGGCGCGATCATCCGATTGAGTCCGGGCGACCAGGCGATCGGCAAGCTGGACCCGGCCAGCGTGCGGCTGCAACTGGGCCGGCAATCGCTGAGCGCTGCGGCGGCCAGCAGCCAGGTCGCCGACACCGCCCAGCTGCACGCCGCCGGCATGGACGTTCCGGCCGCCTCGATGGTGATGCGGCTGAAGCCCGAGCTGGGGAGCGGCGTGGCCACCTTGCAGGTCGCCTCCGCCCGCGGCCGCTACCTGGTGCATGTGTTCGAGCCGCAGAGCCCGTTCGCCGTCACCGCCCAGGGCAACCGCGACGACCTGCTGCTGGGCGAGGCGGTCAAGGTACGGGTGGTCCTGCGTGACGCCGATCGCGCCTTGCCGCTGAGCTCGGTGGGCGGCCTGCTGCGCGCACCCGACGGCAGCACCACGCCGCTCAGCTTCCGTCGCCAGGCCGACGGCAGCTTCACCGTCGACGTCCGTCCGCGCAGCATCCCGACCACGCCGGGCCTGTGGGAGGTGCACAGCTTCACGCAAGGCACCGACAGCGCCGGGCACGAGATCCGTCGCGACACCACCACGGTGTTCGCCGCCGCCCAGCCCGATGCCCGGCTCAGCGGCCTGGCCAGCACCGCGGTCGCCACCGATCGCGGCCTCGACATCAGCCTCGGCGTGGATGCCGTCTCGGCCAGCCGCTACGCCGTCTCGGCCGTGCTGTACGGACGCGGTGCCGACGGCCGGATGGTGCCGGCGGCGTTCGCCCAGTCGGCCAACTGGCTGCCGGCCGGCAAGGGCCAGCTGACCCTGCACTACGACCCGCACAGCCTGCAGGGCATCGGCGCACCGTACGAACTGCACGACCTGCGCCTGCAGGATCAGCCGGCGGTCGGCTTGCTCGAACGGCGCGCCGTGGCGATGCGCTTCAGCCAGCCGTAGAACTGCGACGAACACCGGCAACCCCGCCACGCGGCGGGGTTGCCGGCTCGCGACGACTCAGGCCTCGGAAAACGGAAACGCCAGCACGTCGGCAATCGCGTCCGTGTCGGCCAGGCACATCAGCAGGCGCTCCACGCCCAGCGCCACGCCGGCGCAGTCAGGCATCGCATCCAGTACGCCCAGCAGGTTCTCATCCAGCGGGATCTCACGCTGGCCGCGCCCGCGACGCACGACGTTGTCGCGCTCGAAACGCACGCGCTGTTCGGCCGCATCGTTCAGCTCGTGGTAGCCGTTGGCCAGTTCGTAACGGCCCAGGTAGAGCTCGAAGCGCTCGGCCAGCGGCGGCTCGCCCGGGCGGATCTTCGCCAGCGCGCACTGGCTCGCCGGGTAATCGTGGATCACCGTGATGCGATCGCGGGGAAACATCGGCTGCAGCTTGTGGGTGATCAGCAGGTCGAGCCAGTCGTCATGCCCCAGCCCCTCCGGGCCGATGCCGAATTCCACCAGCGGCGCGCGCAGTTCGTCGATCGACGCGTGGACGGGATCGATGCCCAGGCCGTCGAGGAACAGCTGCCGGTAACTGGTCACCACCACCTCGGCACGCCGACCGCGCATCGCCAGCGCCGCTTCCACCAGCGCGATCGTCTCGCTCATCAGCCGCCGGTGATCCCAGCCGACCCGATACCACTCCAGCATGGTGAACTCGGGATTGTGCTGACCGCCCGCCTCGCCATTGCGGAACACCCGGCCCAGCTCGTAGCAGTCGCCGATGCCCGCGGCCAGCAAGCGCTTCAAGGGATATTCCGGCGACGTGCGCAACCAGCGCTCGCGCGCGCCCGCATCGACGTGGCCGCTGAAAGTGCTGCTGAAGCTCTCGATGTTGGCGTCGGTATTGCCCGCCGCGGAAAGGATCGGGGTTTCCACTTCCAGCACACCGCGCTCGGCGAAGAACGCGCGCAGCAGCGCGTAGAGCCGTGCGCGCAGTTCCAGCGCGGCGCGTGGGGACATCGTCATCAGGCGCGCTCGTGCTCGTCGAGCAGGGCAAGCAACTGCGCCTCGTCCCACACCGGCACGCCCAGCTCCTTCGCCTTGTCGAGCTTGGAGCCCGCTTCCTCGCCGGCCACAACCACGCTGGTCTTCTTCGACACCGAACCGGACACCTTGGCACCGAGCGCTTCGAGCCGGTCCTTCGCCTGATCGCGACTGAGCGACGCCAGGCTGCCGGTGAGCACGAAGGTCTGCCCGGCCAGCGGCGCCTGGGTCACTTCGGCGGCGGCGGGCATCGCCTCCAGCAGGCGCTGCATCGCCGCCTCGGCGCCCTGCAGTTCGGCGTGGGCCGCCGGATCGGCCAGGAAGGCTTCCAGCCCGCTCGCCGCCATCTGCGGCACGCCGGCGGTGATCCAGTGCGCCGCCCCGCCCGCCTGCAGTTTCTGCAAGGTGGGAAAGTGTTCGGCGAGCAGCTTGCTGCTCTTGGGGCCGAGCTTGCTGATCTTCGCCATGTCCAGCAGCACGCCAAGATTCAGCCGCTCGCGCAGCAGCGGCGATGGCGCGGCCTCGTCGCTGAAGCTGATGCCGGCGGCCAGCAGCTGGTCGACCACCTGCTGGTTGCCGTCCTGGGCGAAGAAACCGGCGATCGATGCGGCCACTTCTTCGCCGATGTCCGGCAGCACGCGCAGCAGCGGTGCCGGCGTGCTGCGCACGAATTCGAGTCGACCCAGCCACGCGGCCAGGGTCTTCGCCGTGCTTTCGCCGATGTGCATGATGCCCAGCGCGTAGAGGAAGCGGGCCAGCGTGGTGTGCTTGCTGGCCGCGATGCCGGCGACCAGGTTCTCCGCCCACTTCGTCGCCACCTTGCCGGCCTTCACCGTTTCCGGCGTGGTGCCCCCAGCTTCCGCTGGGGCAGGCTTGCGCTCGTCGATGCGCCGCTTCATGTCGACGAAGGCGTCCACGTCCATGCCGTACAGGTCGGCCGGCGTGTGCACCAGGTCGAGTTCCACCAGCGCCTCGGCAAAGCGCTCGCCCAGGCCCTCGATGTCCATCGCGCGACGCGAGGCGAAATGGATCAGCGCCTCCTTGCGTTGCGCGGCGCAGATCAGTCCGCCGGAACAGCGCCAGGCCGCCGCGCCCTCCTCGCGGATCAGCGCGGAATCGCAGATCGGGCACCGCGTGGGCATGGTCCACGGCTGCGTGCCTTGCGGCCGCAGGTCCTCCACCACGCGCACCACTTCGGGAATCACATCGCCGGCGCGGCGCACGATCACGGTGTCGCCCACGCGGGCATCCAGGCGCGCCACCTGGTCGGCGTTGTGCAAGGTGGCGTAGGTCACGGTGACGCCGCCGACCTGCACCGGCTCCATCCGCGCGCGCGGGGTGGCGGCGCCGGTGCGGCCGATCTGGATCTCGATGTCGAGCAGGCGGGTGGTCTGTTCCTGCGCCGGAAACTTGTGCGCGATGGCCCAGCGCGGCGCGCGCGAGACGAAGCCCATCTCGCGCTGGCCGGCGTAGTCGTCCAGCTTGTAGACCACGCCGTCGATGTCGTAAGGCAGGCTGTCGCGCTTCGCGCCGATGCGGCGGAAATAGGCGATCAGGCCATCGAAGCCGCGCGCCACATCCACTTCCGGCGAGACCGGAAAGCCCCACTCGCGCAGTTGTTGCAGGGTGGCCGAATGGGTCGGCGGCAGTTCGCCGCCCTCGACCACGCCGATCGCGTAGGCGAAGAAGCTGAGGCGCCGCTTCGCGGTGATCGCCGGATCGAGCTGGCGCAGCGAACCGGCCGCGCCGTTGCGCGGATTGGCCAGCGGCTTTTCGTCGTGCTTGCGGGCGTAGTCGTTGAACGCCTCGAAATCCTTGCGCAGCATGATCACTTCGCCGCGCACTTCCAGCACGGCAGGCCAGCCGGAACCGCGCAACTTCAGCGGGATCGCCCGCACGGTGCGCAGGTTCGCGGTGACATCCTCGCCGGTCTCGCCGTCGCCGCGGGTGGCGCCCTGCACGAACACGCCGTCCTCGTAGCGCAGGCTGATCGCCAGGCCGTCGAGTTTGGGCTCCACCGAGAACACCGGTGTCCTGCGCTCGAGCGTGTGCTCGATCCGTCGTTCGAAGTCGGCGATTTCGCGGAAACGCTCGCGCTCGTTCTCGCCTTCCTGCTCGAACGCATTGCCCAGCGAAAGCATCGGCAAGGCATGCCGCACTTCGGCAAAGCCGCCGCTGGCCCGCGCGCCCACCTTGCGGGTCGGCGAATCGGCGGTGGCCAGCTCGGGCCATTCCGCCTCCAGCGCTTCCAGCTCGCGCATCCGGCGGTCGTACTCGGCGTCGGTGATGTCCGCGTCGTCGAGCACGTGGTAGCGATAGTTGGCCTGCTCGATCTGCGCCCGCAGCGCGGCGCTGCGGGCAACGATGTCGGCGGGAACCGGGCGTTCGGTCATGCGGGTCTCCTTCGGATCACCCCGCAGTTTAACGACACCGGCGCGCGATGCGGCTTGGGCGCTTGTGAAGAAAACCACTTCCTGTGGTTTTCTTCTATCGCACGTCCGGTACGCGCCCGGACGTGCTCACGCGAATCAGTCACGTGCGTGACAGATCCGCGGTCAGGCCGTGCCTGGCCGACCTGAGAGGTTGGAAAATCTCAACCTCTCAGCGGTGGAAGTGTCCGGCGGCCTCGGGCTGGTAGGTGATCTCCAGCACTTTCAGGCGACGCTTGCGGCCGTCCGGGGTGGGCCAGTCGATCTGCTGGTCGCGCGCCAGTCCGAGCAGGGCGCTGCCCACGGGAGCCAGGATCGACACGGTGCCGGCCGTGCCGGCCGACGCCGGATAGACCAGGGTCAGGGTCAGCTGCTCGCCGTTGCTTTCGTCCTCGAAGGTGACGGTCGAGTTCATCGTCACGACGTGGTCGGGCATCGCCGACGGCTCGACCACCTCGGCACGATCCAGCTCCGCGCGCAGCGCGTCCAGCTTGTCGGCCTCCGCCGTCGGCAGGCGCTCCAGCAGCGCTTCGATGCGCTCCATGTCGATGCGGGAAACAGTGATCGGTGGCTTGCTCATGGCTTTTCCTGATGCTCGCGGCTCCTGCCGCGCAAAAGCACACGCCGGAACGAAGCCGCCCCGGCGCGTGTGGTTGATAAGGCCGTGATACCTGTATGGGCATGACCGGCAGATGAAACAAGGTTCACTGTGATGACAGTGGCAGCAGAAATCAAGCCGCCGGGGCCGCTATGATGGCCGGCCATGCCTGTTCGAAGCCCCGTGGTTCCTGACGTCGCCCCGCTTTCCGCGCCCGACCCGCTGGCCGGCGCCGTCGAGGCCGACGGGCCGACCTCGCGTGAACGCTACCGCGGCCTGCTGTGGCTGGTTGCCGCAGCCTTCTTCATGCAGGCGCTCGATTCCACCGTGGTCAACACCGCGGTGCCGGCGATGGCCGAGGCACTGAAGGTCACGCCGCTGGGCATGCGTACGGCGCTGACCAGCTACGTGCTGACCCTGGCCATCCTGATTCCCGCCAGCCCGTGGCTGTGCGACCGCTTCGGCACCCGCCGCGTGTTTGGTGCGGCGATCATCGTGTTCGGCCTGGGCTCGTTGCTGTGCGGTATCGCGCAGACACTGCCGCAACTGGTGGCGGCCCGCGTGCTGCAGGGCGTGGGTGGCGCCTCGCTGATGCCGGTGGGGCGTTATGTACTGGTGCGCAGCATCGACCGGGGCGAGTTCGTGCGGGCGATGAGCACGGTGGCGACCTTCGGCCTGCTCGGCTCGGTGCTCGGTCCGCTGCTGGGCGGCGCGCTGGTGGAGTTCACCTCGTGGCGGCTGATCTTCCTGATCAACGTGCCGGTGGCGATCGCCGGCGTGTGGATGAACCGGCGCGACATGCCGGAGTACCGGCTCGATCACGCCAACCGCTTCGACCTGCTCGGCTTCCTGCTGTTCGGCGCGGCCTCGGCATTGCTGCTGACCGCCTCCGAGCTGGCCGGCGCAACCCCGGTGCCGTGGTCGCGCATGGGCCTGTGCGCGCTCGCCGCCCTGCTGCTGGGCGCGATCTATCTGTGGCACAGCCGGCGCACCGAGCATCCGGTGGCCGACCTGGCCCTGCTGCGCGTGCGCAGCGTGTCGGTGGCGCTCGCCGGCGGGCTGTTCACCCGGCTGGGCATTTCGGGCATGTTCCTGTTGCTGGTGTTGTTCCTGCAGGTCGGCTGCGGCTGGTCGCCGCTGGCGGCCGGCCTGATGATGGTGCCGCAGGCACTGGGTTCGATCATGGCGAAGTGGGCGGTCAACCGGGCGCTGGTGCACTACGGCTATCGCCGCCTGCTGCTCGGCAACACGCTGATCGTGGCGGCCCTGCTGGCGACGTTCGCGCTGCTCGGCCCCGCCACGCCGGTGTGGCTGATCGCCGTGCTGACCTTCGCCTACGGCGCATTCGCCGGCCTGCAGTACACCACGATGAACACGCTGATCTATGTCGACCTGGACATCCGGCACGCCTCGATGGCCTCCTCGATGGCTTCCACCGTGCAGTACCTGGCGATGAGTTTCGGCATTGCGCTGGCCACGCTGCTGATGGAGTTCATGCTCACCGGGCACGCGCACGAAAACTACGTGATGGCGTTCCGCTGGACGGTGCTGCTGCTGGCGCTGGTCACCGCGGGGGCGAGCCGGGTGTTCAGCCGGCTGCGCCCGGAGCGCCGGCCCGACCTCGCCGCGCCGTCGGACTGACCGCGACACTTGGTGCCGGCCTCGACCAGCGGCTGCTACCCTTCCTGCCAACCGACGTCACGCTCTTGCCCCAAGGATCTTCCATGCGATGGTTTGCCGCCCTGGCGCTCCTCTCCGCCAGCACGCCGCTGATGGCGACCGAAACCGGTGCCGGAGTGAACTTCCAGCTGGTGGCGCACCCGATCGGCTGGGTGGCGCTGGCGCTGTTCGTGCTGGCCTACATGGCGGTGATCCTCGAAGAGCGCATCCACATCGCCAAGTCCAAGCCGGTGATGCTGGCCGCTGCGCTGATCTGGGGCATGATCTCCTGGCACAACGGC
Source organism: Rhodanobacter sp. IGA1.0 (assembly GCF_040208325.1). NCBI lineage: Bacteria > Pseudomonadati > Pseudomonadota > Gammaproteobacteria > Lysobacterales > Rhodanobacteraceae > Rhodanobacter > Rhodanobacter sp. IGA1.0. The sequence goes on along the minus strand of NZ_CP157948.1, from coordinate 1,873,391 downwards.
GGCACCGGCACCGATGCCAACCTCACTCGCGAAGCGTTCGAGGCGATGTTCCTCGAGTACGCGGAGATCTTCTTCTTCCTGGTCGTGGCGATGACCTACGTGACGGCGATGGGCGAGCGCGGCGTGTTCGAGGCCTTGCGCTCGCAACTGATCCGCTACGGCTTCAGCTATCGCAGCCTGTTCTGGATCACCGGCCTGCTGGCCTTCCTGATTTCGCCGGTGCTGGACAACCTGACCACCGCGCTGGTGATGTCGGCGGTGATCCTGGCGGTGGGCGCCGGCAATGCGCGTTTCATCACGCTGGCGATGATCAACCTGGTGGTGGCGGCGAACGCCGGCGGCGCCTGGAGCGCGTTCGGCGACATCACCACGCTGATGGTGTGGCAGGCGAACAAGGCGCAGTTCTTCGACTTCTTCCGGCTGTTCTTCCCGGCCGTCGTGAACTGGCTGGTGCCGGCACTGATCATGTTTGTCGCGCTGCCGAAGGGCCGGCCGGCGAGCACCGAAAGTCACGGCCGGATCAAGCATGGCGGCATCAGCATCTGCCTCACCTTCGCCTTGACCATCGCGATCACCGTGATCGGCCGCCAGTGGCTGGGCATGCCCGCCGCCTACGGCATGCTGACCGGCCTGGCCCTGCTGAACCTGCTGGCCAGCCGCATCGACTATCGCCAGCGCCACTACGCGCTGGCGCATGGCGCCGAGGAACAGGGCTATTCGATCTTCCGCATCATCGCCAATGCCGAGTGGGACACGCTGCTGTTCTTCTATGGCGTGTTCGCCTGCGTCGGGGGGCTGGCTGCGCTGGGCTACCTGGAGCTGGCCTCGACCAAGCTCTATGGCAACCTCGGCCCGACCACGGCGAACGCCGCGATGGGCGTGCTCTCCTCGGTGGTCGACAACATCCCGATCATGTTCGCGGTGATCAAGATGAACCCGCCGATGGACGCCTCGCAATGGCTGCTGATCACGCTGACTGCCGGCGTGGGCGGCAGCCTGCTGTCGGTCGGCTCGGCGGCGGGCGTGGCGCTGATGGGCGCCGCGCGGGGCCAGTACACCTTCATGAGCCACCTGCGCTGGAGCTGGGCGATCGCGCTGGGCTACGCCGCCAGCATCGCCCTGCACCTGTGGCTGGCCCGGTTCGTGTTCGGCTGATCGCGGGGCGCGTCGCGCAGAACATCATCGACGGCGGCCTTGTACCATTGAGTGCTTGCCCGACGGAACGATGATCCATGCACCACGCCGCCGACATCCTGCTCACCCTGTTCGTCATCTTCGTCGCGGCCCAGATCGGCGCGGAAATCGCCCAGCGGATAAAGCTGCCCGGGGTGGTCGGCGAGATCGCCGCCGGCTGCGTGATCGGACCCTCGCTGCTGGGCTGGCTGAGCCCGGAGCAGATCCTGCCCGGCACGCCGCTGGACGTGCTGGCCGAGATCGGCGTGGTGCTGCTGCTGTTTTCGGTGGGCCTGGAAACGCGGCTGGACGATCTGAAAAAGGTCGGCAAGAGCGCCCTGCTGGTCGGCGTGCTCGGCGTGATCATTCCCTTCGTCGCCGGCGCGCTGTGGGCGCACGGCGAAGGTTTCGAATGGATCAAGTCGATGTTCGTGGCGGCCGCCTTCGTCGCCACCTCGGCCGGCATCACGGCGCGGGTGCTGCAGCAACTGGGCGTGCTCCAGCGCATCGAGAGCCGGGTGATCCTGGGCGCCGCCGTGATCGACGACATCCTGGCGATGCTGCTGCTCGGCGTGGTGTCCTCGCTGCAGGGCGGCGGCTCGCTGGACCTGCAATCGCTGCTGCTGACCCTGGCCGGCGCGATCGGGTTCGTGGCGATCATCGGCTGGGGTGGCTCGCAGGTGATGCGCCGTCGCTCGGGCTGGCTGGAGGCGCCGATCAGTCCGCACTCGGCATTGAGCGTGGTGCTGGCGATCTGCCTGGGCCTGGCGTGGCTGTCCACGCGCTTCGGCCTGGCCGCGATCATCGGCGCGTTCCTGGCCGGCATGATCGCCTCGGAAACCCGCCAGCGAAAGGAGCTGGAACACCAGACCCTGCCGCTGCTGTCCTTCCTCACGCCGTTCTTTTTCGTGGTCACCGGCGCCAAGGTCAACCTGGCCGAACTGGCCAGCGTGGATGCGCTGCTGATGCTGCTGGTCGCCACCGCGATCGCGATCGTGTCGAAGTTGCTGGGCGGTTTCCTGGGCTCGCTGTCGCTGGGCCGGCGCAGCGCCACCATCATCGGCTTCGGCATGGTGCCGCGCGGCGAGGTGGGTGTGGTGATCGCCAGCCTGGGCCTGGCCGCGGGCGTGTTCAGCGATCGCATCTACGCCGTCGTCGTGGCCATGTCCCTGCTCACCGCGATGGTCACGCCGCCGGTGCTGGCCTGGCTGCTCCGCCGCGGCAACCCCGGCGAGGCAACCGGGTGACCCTCGGCCCGCCAGGACAATCCACCCGCGGCAGGCGGAGTCGTCCTATGCTGGGCGCTGCCGGCAGCGAACAGGGGTAGCACCGCGTGGATACGAACAAGACCGTCCTCATCGTCGACGACGACAACATGGTGCTGGAATCCATCGACTTGCTGCTTTCGGCCGCCGATGGCCTGCAGAGCATCCGCGCGCTGGGCTCTGCCGGTGCGATGAGCCACCTGCGCCAGGCGCATGTCGACGTGGTCGTCGCGGACGTGATCCTGGCCGGCAACGTCTCCGGCATCGACATCTGCCATGAGGCGATCAGGCACAACGACGAGGTGGCCATCGTGGTGATCACGGCCGACACCGAAGTCCACGTGCACGACATTCCCGATCGCGGCGTGTTCCTGCGCAAGCCGTTCGGCGCGGCCGAGCTGCTGGCGGCGATCGGGCTGGCGCTGGGCAAGGTCGGGCGGCGCTGAAGCAGGTCGAGCCCGTCGGCGGGCAGCGGACGGCTCAGAACAACTGCAGGCGTTCGCGCACCTCACTCGCCGTGCGGCCGTAGCGTGCACGAAAGGCGCGCTGGAACTGCCGCTCGCTGGAGAAGCCGTGGCTGAAGGCGAGATCGGAGATGTTCCGTTCCGGCTGCTCGCGAAGATCCCGGTGCACCGCCTCCACCCGCCGGTCGCGGATGTAATGCTGCACGCCGCCGCTGTCGGCGAACATCCGGTACAGCTGCGCCCGTGACACGTGGAACCGGCGCTGCAGCACGGCCGCGCTCAGTTCGTGGTCGCCCAGCTGGGCCTCGATGTGTTCGCGGATGCGCACGTGCAGCGTCTCCGCCCATTGCGGGCGGTCGCGCTGGCGCGATTCGGCACGCAGGCAGCCGCGCACCACCGCCAGCGTGGCGCTGGCGGCCTTGCCGGCGTGGCTGGCCTCGATCCCGGGCAGCGTCCCCAGCAGATGCAGCAGGTGCTGGGTCAGCATCCGGCACGGCAGGTGATCCTTGCGCAGCACCCGACCATGCAGCGGCGAGTGTGCCTGGTCGATCGCCTTGTGCCTGAGCAGCAGGTTGAGGTGCGCGCAACCGGCTTCCCACAGTTCGGCCGGCTGCGCCAGGTCGTTCAGGTAGATGTCGCCCATGCGCAACTCGACCGTGCCGCGCTTGCCGAAGCTGCCCCGGGCCGACCCGCTCAGCAGCAGGCGCAGCAGCACGCACTGGCTCAGCGGACTGCGGGCGATCAGCGCGGCGTCGCGCCGGTACCGGGCCGGGCTCGCGCTCGACTGCGCCACCCGCAGCGAGCCCAGCTCGAACACGACGATCGAGGCATCCATCGGCTCGTCGTCATCGGGCTGCACCTCGGCCAGCGGCGCGATCCAGCGCGCGTAGGCCCGCGAGCGCAGGCGCGGCTCGATCAGTGCAGTGCTGAAGGTTCTGCACGGCAACGCGGTTTGCCGGCCCTTCGCTGGAACGGGCGTATCCATCGAACTCCTCCTGAGGTCGAGTCCTCCCCTGCGGGAAGTCTTGAGGCCACGCACAGACCATGCCAGCGCACTTCGCCAGGACGCCCCGCCATGCGGCGATGCAGGTCGGAGCGACGGCTTCCATCACGCAAGACGGTCTTCCCGCGAAGTCCTCCTCACCGTCGTCATGGATGCCATCGGCACCGGAACGTGTCCAGTAGGGCGACGGGTAAAGCCGCCAGCTGGAGACGAAACGTCGCGAGTGCGCGAATGAAACGTCGCGTGCCTCGACATCGCCCTGCCTAGAATGCAGATGTGGGAATCCGCTGTGGCGACGCGCCTGCGCTGCGCACTGGGGGAAGCCCGGTCATTCAAGTCTGCGTCCCCGGCCGGATGCGGTGCGCGGTGCACCGACTCTGTCCATCCGGCCGGCGGCGCATCCGTGACGACATGTCGTCGCGAACCCGATGGCGAGGCGGGTGTTCGCCCTCCTCTGCGACACCTCACGCGTGGCGTCTTCGTGTGGACGTCCAGACGACATCGGCAAACATCCGAAGGAGCGGATCGCCACCCGAACACCGTGTCACCTCCACGCGCAGGGCGAATGAACGCTTCCGCGCGAGGCCGGCCCGATGACCTGACCGGTGACGCGACAACTGTCGCAACTGAGCAGTTTCTGACCTTGCCGGCGACATGAAATGACAGTGCGAGATGAAATGACGCGTGCCCGTGGCACGCGGGCCAGACCGGCCGGAAGCGGCAGGCGGCCTCATGGCGCGCCGGGACGCGGCACTTCTTCACGCCGCGACGACATTCCCGCCGCCGCGACCGCCATCGAGTTCAAGCGTGTTTCTCAGACCATGGAAAGTCCGATGAACTGCACCCTGGCAAACGAATCGCCGCAGGCACGCTGGCTGGACCAGCTGGACACCGCCACGCGACCGGTGGACATCGCGGCCATGATTGTCGAGCTGGCCGAAGCCTATGCCGAATGCGCCAGCGCCCGCGTGCTGTGGGAACTCGGCAACGGCTTCGATCAGGCCCGTGGCCGTGCCGCGGGCTGGCTGCGCGGCGTGGCGGCGTCGGGCATTCCGCAACGCGTGCCGGCCATTGGCGCGCTGGCCTTCCGGCTGTGCGAGCGACCACGACCGATCCTGCTCCTGCTCGACCTGCACGGCGGCGTCGACGCCACCGCCCTGATCACCGAACTGGAGCCACTGCTGCAACTGGCGGGGCGTCGACTGGGCATCCTGCTGGGCTGGATCGAGCAGCACAGTGCGCCGCCTCCGCTGGAGTATTCCGAGCGGCTGCACCGCGCCCTGTTCACCATCGCCGACCTGGCCGGTTGCGGCCGCGACATCCGCGCCATCCTGCGCGAGATCCACACGGTGCTGGGCTCCCTGCTCCGCACCGAGCATTTCTGCGTGGTGGACTACCGGCCCCGTCGCGAACTGCTCCGCTTCGTCTACACCTCCGACCCGCGCAGCCTGCCGCCGCTGGCGGCCTCCGGCCACGAAGTGTCGCTGGCATCGATCGGCGGCTCGCCGCTGTGGCATCTGCTCCACGATGGCAAGGCGCTGCTGGGAACGCCGGCGCAACTGGGCAAGCAGGTCTCCGGGCCGCTGGTGATGGAGCTCGACGACACCCAGTGGATGGGCGTGCCGATGCTGCACCAGGGCGAGATCCACGGCGCCGTCGTGGTGCGCAGCCGGCAGCCGGACAGCAGCTACTCCAACGAGGACCTGGTGCTGCTGGAGTTCGTGGCCACCCATATCCGCTGCGTGATCGAGCGGCACCGCGAGGCCGGGCAGAACCGCGAGGAACAACGGCAGACGCTGGCGCTGGCGGAGGCCAACCGGACGCTGCAGGATCGCGTGGCGCAGCGCAGCCGTGCCCTGCACAAGGAAGTCGGCGAGCGCACCCGGGTGCAGCAGCAGCTTGCCCACGAACAGAGCCACGACGCCCTCACCGGCCTGGCCAATCCGCGCTGCCTGCATGAGCACATCGAACGCCTGCTCGACGCGCTGCGCCGCGATCCCGCCAGCCCCGCCGTGCTGCTGCAGCTGAACCTGGATCGCTTTGCCGGCATCAACGAGGGTCTTGGCCATTTCACCGGCGATGAGGTCCTGCAACAGGTCGCCACGCGCCTCACCGAATGCCTGGGCAACCGGCCCGGCCTGGTCGCCCGCCTGGCCGCTGACGAATTCGCCGTGCTGATCCCGCAGATCGCCGGCACACGGGAGGCCATGCGCATCGCCCGGCGGATGAGCGATTGCATCGGACAGCCAATCACCGTGGCCGGCCGCGAGCTGCACCTGTCCGCCCGCATTGGCGTGCTGCTGTGCGACGCCGGTTACGGCACGCTGGAGCAGGTATTGCGCGATGCCGACATCGCCCTGCATCGCGCGGCATCCGCCGACGTTCCGCGCATCGCGGTGTTCGAGCCGGTGATGGCCAGCGAGGTCGTCGAGCAGCTGACGCTGGAGACCGACCTGCGCGAGGCACTGCGCGAGCGGCGCTTCGAACCCTGGTTCCAGCCGATCCGCCGCCTGCACGACAACGGCATCGCCGGCTACGAGGCACTGATCCGCTGGCGCCGGCCCGGCCATGGCGTGATCGAGCCGGTCGATTTCCTCAAGGCCGCGCGGCACTGCCGGCTGCTGGAGGCGATCGACTGGCAGATGTTCGAGCGCAGCTTCCGCACGTTCGCCCAGCACGGGCCCGCCGACGGCTTCCTCACCTTCAACGTGTCGGCGGCGCATCTGGGCTCGGACGATTTCGACCGGCGCCTGCTCGACCTGCTGGCCAGCGTGAAGCTGCCTGCCTCGCGGGTGGTTGCCGAACTCACCGAGGAAGCCCTGCTGGAAAACCCCGACCACGTGCAGGCAATGCTGCTGCGGCTGCACGCCGCGGGCGTGGGTGCGGCGCTGGATGATTTCGGCACCGGCTATTCGTCGCTGCAATACCTGCAGCGTCTGCCGTTGCGCATGCTGAAGGTCGACCGCGTCTTCGTGGACGGCCTGGGCAGGCCGGCCGCCCGTGGCAGCGCCTGCATCATCGCCGCCGTCATCGCGCTGGCCCGTTCGATGGACATCCAGGTCATCGCCGAGGGCATCGAGACCATCGGGCAGTGCAACGCCCTGGCCGACATGGGATGCCCGCTGGGCCAGGGCTATCTGCTGGGCAGGCCGGCAGCCATGATGGACGAGGTGACACCAGTGGCGCAGACGGCCATCGCCGGCTGATCGTCTGGCGCGTGACGGCGGACGATTGCACCCGGACAACGGAGCGCCTAGGCTCGGCGCTTGCGATCACACCGGGGAAGTCGATCATGCGTCCATTGCGCGTACTCACGCTGTCTGCCGTCGTTGCCGCCACCCTGCTCGCCGGCTGCTCGTCCGGCACGTCGCCGTCGACGGACCAGGCCGCATCACCGGCCGCCGCTTCCAGCGTGCACGCTGCCCGTCCCGACGGAAAGACTGCGCTGGCCTCGGCCGTCGACACTTTCCTCAACGGCTATTTCGAGCACTACCCGGTGTTTGCCGCCGGCGCGGGCAAGCACGAGTTCGACGGCAAGCTGCCCGACTACAGCGCGGAAGGACTGCAGGCCGACGCCACCTGGCTGCACGCGCAACGCGACAAGTTCGCCGCGTTCCCCGACGACCAGCTCGACGCCCAGGGCCGCTTCCAGCGCGACTACGTGCTGGCGGTGATCGACGGTCAGCTGTTCTGGCTCGAGGATTCCGGCGCGCCTTACAGGAACCCGACCTTCTACACCGGCGACCTGTCGCCCAGCATGTACCTGACCCGGCCGTATGCGCCGCTGGCCCAGCGCATGGCCGCCTTCGTCACCTACCAGGAGGCGCTGCCCAGGGCGCTGGCCCAGGTCAAGGCCAACCTCAAGCTGCCGCTGCCGGCGTCGTACATCGACGTGGGCGTCAATTCCTTCGCCGGCTTCGCCAGCTTCTTCAAGACCGACGTGCCCGGCATCTTCGCCGAGGTGAAGGACGACGCGCTGCAGGCGCGCTTCAAGGCCAGCAACGCCGCCGCGATCAAGGCCTCGCAGGACCTGGCCGACTGGCTGAAGGCGCAGAAGCCGCACGCCACCCAGGACTTCGCCCTGGGCGCGGAAAAATTCTCCAAGATGCTCCACGCCACTGAGCGGGTCGACCTGCCGCTGGAACAGCTCAAGGCGATCGGTGAGTCCGACCTCGCGCGCAACCTCGCCGCGCTGAAGAGCGCCTGCGCGCAGTTCGCACCGGGCAAGTCGCTCACCGATTGCGTGGCGAAGGAAAGCGCCGACAAACCCACTGGCGGCGCGGTCGAAGGCGCCCGCGCCCAGCTTGCCAGCCTGCGCCAGTTCATCGTCGACAAGGACCTGGCGACGATTCCCGGCACCGAGCAGGCCAGGGCCGAGGAGGCGCCGCCGTTCAACCGCTGGAACTTCGCCTATATCGAAATCCCCGGCCCGTACGAGAACAACCTGCCCTCGGTCTACTACATCGCCCCGCCGGACCCGAACTGGAGCAAGGCCGACCAGGCCGCCTATGTACCGGGCAAGGCCTCGCTGCTGTTCGTCTCCGCCCACGAAGTCTGGCCCGGCCACTTCCTGCAGTTCCTGCATGCCAACCGCGCGCACTGGAAGTTCGGCCAGCTGTTCGTGGGTTACGCCTTCGCCGAAGGCTGGGCGCATTACGCCGAGGAGATGATGTTCGATGCCGGCGTCGCCGGCGGCACGCCGGAAACCCACATCGGCCAGCTCACCAATGCCCTGCTCCGCGACGTGCGCTTCCTCTCCGCCATCGGCCTGCACACCGGCGGCATGAGCATCGCCCAGTCCGAGCAGATGTTCCGCGAGCAGGCCTTCCAGGACCCGGGCAACGCCCGCCAGCAGGCTGCCCGCGGCACCTACGACCCGGCCTACCTCAACTACACCCTGGGCAAGCTGATGATCATGCAGCTGCGCCAGGACTGGATCGCCGCCCATCCCGGCCCGAACGCGCTGAAGGCGTTCCATGACCAGTTCCTCAGCTACGGCGGCCCGCCGATCCCGCTGGTGCGGCAGCAGATGCTGGGTGGGCCGATGCAGGCAAAGCTGTGGACGACCGACCAGCCGGCGAGTGCACCGGCAACGGCGACATCCCGCTAACCCGAAGCGAGGTTGCCGGCGTGCCGATGGCGTGCCGGCGACCGCCGTCTCGCCGGTGTGCCGACGGCTTCAACGATTCGCGGATACCGCCAAAAGCCCGCCATCCCGCCGCGGCTGACCCCGAGCACGAAGATGTCGGGCGGGTCGGCACACGCAAGGCGTCTGGCCGAGGGTCCGGCGATGGCCGGTTGCGGATCGATCACGCCAATGGCTCATCGGTCAGCCCTGTCGGATGGCCCGGGCGAACCCGGCCCTGCGTGCGGCACTTGCGCGGCGCGCGTCCAGACGCCACCGCCTGTGCGAGGCAACGCTTTATGGCAGGCTTGGCAAGAGCGCCGGAACCGCCTGTCGGCGTCGACGTGCCGCTCCCTCAGCGCCGGGACATCGCGAGATGAAAATGTACGCCGGGATGTCCCGTGTCTATGTGCCGCTGCTGCTGGCCCAGCTGGGCGTGATCGCATGGGCGCCGGTGCACCTGCTCTCCTGGAGCTATGCCGCCGTGCTGGCGATGCTCATGCTGACGGTGGCGCAGTGCTGGCGGCGGCTTCGCTTCAGCGTCCCGCACAACCGTCCGCTGTGGAGCCTGCTGCTGTTGGCGCTGGTCGCGCAGTTCGGCGCGTTCGGCCTGCTGTTCACCGATTCGCTGTCCAATCCGCTGGGCACCCTGGTCGCCTTCGACCCGACCTTCTACTTCTGCCTGGGCAGCCTGCTGCTGACCATCGCCGCGGCCTACAACCCGGTCGCCACGCTGTATCGCTGGGCGGGCGTGGTCGATGCGGTGCTGGCGTGCGCCATCGCGGCACTGTTCTACTTCACCCTGCACCAGGTGCTGAACGCGCCCTCGCCGGCACCGCCGCCAGCGACGTTCGTGATGTGGATGTTCGATGCGATGGGCCTGTTCGTGGCGGTGTTCGCCACGCTGCGCCTGGTTTCCACCAAGCGCTCCGACGAGCGGCGCTTCTTCTTCGTGCTGAGCGTTTTCGCCTGGCTCGAACTGGTCGTCCCCGGCATCCACAACCGTTTCATCCTGCACAGCGAGTCCTACCTGCCCGAACTGCTGCTTGGCCTGCCCTTCGTGGTGCTGGGCTTTCTGCTCGGTCGGCGGCGGAAGGTCTGGTTGCGCAGCTACCGACCCAGCCGCCGGATTCGCCACCTTGCCGAAAGCGTCAGCCCGTTCGTGATGAGCCTGGCCTTGTGCTGCCTCGCGTTCGCCCAGCTGGGCAAGAACCCCGTGCTTGCCACGAGCACCCTGATCCTGGCCATCCTGTCCTACGCGGCACGTAACGCCATCGTGCTCGGGCAACACCTGGCCTTCGAGGACGACCTGCGCAAGCTCAAGCGCGGCCTGCAGCAGGCCGTGGTGCGCGACGACCTCACCGCCCTGCCCAACCGCCGCGGTTTCTACCGGCTGATGAGGCGCGAGTGGGACGGCGCCCTGAAAACAGGTCGCGCGCTCAGCGTGGCGATGATCGACATCGACAGCTTCAAGGCGTTCAACGACACCTACGGCCATCTCGCCGGCGACGACTGCCTGGTCGCCGTGGCGCACGCATTGCATCGCGAGGCGAGCCTGCAACCGGACGTGATGGTCGCCCGTTACGGCGGCGAGGAATTCGTCGCCCTGATGGTCGGCTACGCGCCCGCCGCGTCGGAGGACATCCTCGAACGGCTGCGCCAGCGGGTGGAAGCGATGCAGATCCGCCACGCGCGCAGCGCCCTGGACGTGGTGACCATCAGCGCCGGACTCGCCTCGACCGCGACCGCCCGCTACCCCGACAGCGACAAGTTGCTGAACGCGGCGGACGAAGCCCTCTACGTGGCCAAGCGCAGCGGGAAGAACAGGGTGCAGTGGGTGGAGTGAGCGGCGATCAGGCCTTGTCCATGGCCACCTCGGCGGCTCGGACAAAGCCCCGCCCCACACGCTCAGTAGTCGCGTCCCTTCTTCTCGCGCCGCAGTCGTTGCGCATGGCGGTTCAACACGCCGTAGTGGCGATCGTGCTCGCGACGTTCCTTCGTCGAACGCGCCACCTGGGCGGCCTCGCGCTGCAGCTTGCGGTAGTTCGCGAGCCGGCGGCCGTCCATCGCGCCGGCGGCGACGGCTTGCTCCACCGCGCATCCGCGGTCGCCCTGGTGGCGGCAGTCGTGAAAGCGGCACTGCACAGCGAGCCGTTCGATGTCATCGAACGCGGCATTCATGCCCGTTTCGACAGCGCCGACACGCAGCTCGCGCATGCCCGGCGTGTCGATGACCCACGCGCCCGACGGCAACGCAAACATCCCGCGCGCCGTGGTGGTGTGGCGGCCGCGGGCGTCACCCTCGCGAATCCCTCCGGTGACCCGGGCCGCGCTGCCCACGAGGGTATTGGCCAGCGTCGACTTGCCGACGCCGGACGAACCGACAAAGGCCACGGTCTGTCCGCCACCCAGCCACGCCGCCAGCGGTTCGGCGCAAGCCGTCGAGGTCGCGTCGATCGGCACGCAGGCGACCGCGGGCGCGATCGTGCGCACCGCGTCGAGGTAGCTTCCGACGTCGCCGCACAGGTCCGCCTTGGTCAACACGATGACCGGTTCGACACCCGCCTCGAAAGCGAGCGTCAGGTAGCGCTCCAGCCGCGACAGGTTGAAGTCGTCGTTGCACGAGGTGACGATGAAGAGCGTGTCGAGGTTGGCGGCGATCGGCTGCAACCGATGCTCCGAACCGGCGATGCGGGCGATCAGGGATTGCCGCGCGAGCAACCGCAACACTCGCGGCGCCTCCATTTCAAGCAGCAGCCAGTCGCCCACCGTGATCGCGGGTTCGACCGCCGCCGACAGGATGACGCTGGCCGCGCCACGTGCAGACAGCACCGACAACGCGTTGCGATGCACCCCCACGACCCGGGCCGGATAGCCGGCCTCGAAATCCTGCAGGGTCAGATCGTGCGAATAGCTCAACCGCCAGCCAAGCTGGAACAGCGTAAAAGTCTGGGAATGCATGCGTGGAACCCCGGATGAAGACGTGACGCAGCAACCACCCATGCAGGTGGTTGAACGGAACGCCGGGTTCGACGCGTATCAGGAAGAACGGTGGATCGGCCGACGAACGGCGATCCGGGGCGCGTGTATCAGCGCAGCGCCAACCCGGCGGAAATCGCGGAATGAACAATCATGGTCAGCGACCTCCAGGCTCGGTTGGTGGAAGGGGTTTGGAGATTATCGTGTGGTCGGGGGGGAGTGCAAGACGACCGGGATGGACGATGCGAGCGCGGACATTGCATTCGTCCGCGCCTCGTTTCGAAGTGATCGATGGTTCCCGATGGGACTGCCGGAAGAATCCGCTTCAGTCGGCTGAGGAATCCGGTGCCGGACTCTTTTGACCCGCGAACCAACGCAACACCAGCACCACCAGCGGAAACATCAAGGCGGTAACGGCCAGGCCCGCATATTCGAAGCGCGCACCTTCGATCACGTGCTCAAGGCGAAGCACGCCCTGTCCGTCGAAACCGGCCATGAAGCGATAACACATGTTGCCGCCCCAATGGATGCCGATGCTCATCCAGATCGCGCCGGTCCTGAGCACGGTATACGCCAGGGACACGCCGAGAACGGCAGAAAACAGCAGGTTGAAGGGGTCGATGCCCTCGTTCCAGCTGTCGTCCAGCGCATACACCGCGGTGGTGATCAGCAGGTACCAAGCCATCAGGTTGAAGCGGCGGCAGAACGCCAGCCCGTAGCCACGGATCATCAGGTCGTTGATCGCCGAGGCCAGCAACATCCCGACCAGCGCCTGGCCCAGCATCGGCAGGACGAAACTCCAGTCACGCCAGCCCACCACGTCGAACTTGCCCATGCCGAAGTACAGCAGGTTCTTCAGCGCCCAGACTCCAAAGCCGATGGCAAAGCCCAGTCCCAGCGAGGACAGCCAGCCCGGTGAACGGCCCAGCCCCACCGTCTGCATCCTGGTGATGCCCAGCCCGAAGCGGCAAAGCCCATACGCCAGCAGGAAGAAGCCCGCCACGTAGGTCAGCCAGACCGGCAGCGCGAAACCCGCCACCCGCGGCACCAGGTTGACGTAGAGATCGAGCAGGATGAAAACCGGCAACCAGCGCAAGACAGCGGCAAGACGATTCATGGTGTCGGGACAGGGTCGATGGCGTGGCGCCCGCCATGCGTGACGTGGTGGACGGGCCGTTAATTGTGGATGTCCGATCCTTTCGGATGTGCCAAGTCTGCAGTGTCCGGCGCGGTCCTGTCACGGGTTTCTTCCCCTTCGTTCTCAACCCACTCGCGCCGTGGATGACTGGCCCTGAAGCGGCCATCTCCCCGGGCACACCCGGGGAGATGGCCGGCATGGCGACGACCGGTCAGAAGCTGGCCGTCACGCGCGCGTACCAGAATGCGCCGTTGAAGCCGAACGGCGAGGTGAGCGCGTACTTGACGCCAAGGAACTGCAGCGTGGCGTTCTGCTCCTTGCCGGGGTAGGTGTTAAAGACGTTGTTGCCGCCGATGGCCACCGTGAAGGTGTCGTTGAACTTGTAGCTGGCCTCCAGATCGAGCAGCGTCTTGCCGCTGTAGTGATTCACGTCATCCGGCGGGTTGTTGCTGCCGAACAGGCCGACCGTCGTGCTCCAGCTGCCGTAACGGTTGACCCGCGCGATGGCTTCGAACCGGTGCAGGTTGTAGTCGAAGCTGAGCACCGACCGGCTCCTGGGCACCTGGTGTTCGAGGTCGTACACGAAATCGTCGTTGAGCGTGTCCGGCTGCACCTTGACCACGTTCTGCTTGTTCTGGTTGTAGCGGAAGTCGATGTTGAGCCCGCCATTGCCCAGCTGATGACGTGTATCGACCACGAAGTCGATGCCACGGATGTCGGACCCGAACGCATTGCCGAAATAGCTGGCGTCGCTGCCGAGCAGCAGCTGCGCGTTTGGATAGCCGCCGGCGGCGAGCTGGTCGACGGTGGCCTGGGTCACGCTGTTGCTGACCAGGCCGATGCGGTCGTCGATCCTGATCCGGTAGTAGTCCAGCGTCGTCGTGACGTTGTCGAGCGGCGTCCACACGGCGCCGACGGAAAGGCTCCTGGAGGTTTCGGTCTTCAGCGGCCTGGAACCGAGCGCGCGCGCCACCGGGTTGTCGACCGGATAGGTGCCACTGGGAATCAGGCCGCCCTGGGCGTTCGCCGTGGTGGTGACATTCAGCGTGTTCGCCTGGCCCGGGGTCGGTGTACGGAAGCCGGTGTTGCACGTACCGCGCAGCGCGAACGCGTCGGTGAACGCGTAACGGCTGGAAAGCTTGTACACGATCTTGGAGCCGTAGTTGTCCGCACGCTCGTAGCGCACGGCCGCCGCGCCCGACCACTGGTCGGTGAAGTTCGTCTCGGCGTCGACGTAGGCGGCCTCGCTGTTCTGCGTGAAGCGCCCGGCCGCGTTGGCCGGGAAGCCCTGGAAGGCATCCGAGCCCACCCCGAACACCGACGCGGTCGGCCCCACCTCGATCGAACCGGCGTCGCCCTGGTGAATGATGTAGGTCTCCTGGCGCCAGTTCGCGCCAAAGGCGAGCGTGAGCGGCGAGTCGTCGAACGAACGGACGAAATCCGCACCGGCGCCCTGCTCGCGCTGGGTCAGCTTGCCGGGGTGGAAGTTGGTGGGCGACAGGTTGCCCAGGCTCGGGTTGATCGAACCTTTCAGCTGGTAGTCGACCTCGTTGCTGCCGGTGCGGTAATGCACGTCCCACTGCAGGTTGCCCTGCCCGCCGCCACGCACGCCGCCGACCAGCTGGTGATCGCTGATGTCCGCACCGAACAGCGGGCTGTAGCCGCCCGGGAACTGCGTGTAGATCGGGTTCAGCAGCACCCAGCCGCTCGGGCTCGCCGCGTTGGCCGTCAGGTAGTTCGCCGGGTCGCCGCCACCGGCCACGATGCTGTCCACCAGCGACTGGGGCGCGTTCGCCGGGGTCAGCGTGCCATCGGCGTAGCTGACCAGGGTGGAGCGGCCGCTGATGCCGTCCTGGGCCGGCAAGACCGGGTTGCGATAGAAGAAGCTGGACAGGACCTTCTTGCCCATGAAGCTGCCCGTGGCGTAGAGCTGCGCGTCGCCGGCCAGCGGCAGGCCGGCATTGACGAACAGCTTGTTGGTCTTGGTCTGCGGGTCGCCCCAGCGCTGGCCGAAGCCGTCGTACGGCACCTGGTCCGCACCGACCACGGCCGCGACCGCCGCCGCGTCCGCTTGCGGCATCCCGCGCGAGGTGGGGTCGGTGGTTTCGCGCTCGGCACTCACGTGCACGAAGCCATCGGCGCCGAGCGGGAATCCCGCATCGGCGTCGTAGCGCCGCAGGTTGCCGTCGCCCTTGCCGTACTGGCCCGTCTGCGCGCTGACCGTCACGCCCGAGGGCGCCTTCTTGAGGATGACGTTGACCACACCGGCGATCGCGTCCGATCCATACAGCACCGAGGCGCCATCACGCAGCACTTCGACGCGCTCGATCGCGTTGGACGGGAACACCGAGAAATCGACCGCCTGCGCGCCCTGGTTGAAGGTACCGAGCGGATCGATCTGCAGGTTGACCAGCGCCGAACGATGGAAGCGCACGCCGTCGACCAGCACCAGGGTCTGGTCGGGCGACAGGTTGCGCAGCGATACCGGCCGCACGAACGACGTGCCGTCGGCGATGGGAAAGCGCTGGGTAGTCAGCGACGGCACGACATTGGTCAGCGCGTCGGTAAGGTCAGCCGACGACTGCTTCGCGATCTGGCTGCCGCTGAACGCGTCGATCGGCGAGATCGAAGAGGTCGGCGACAGGCCGGCCCGGTGCGTGCCGGTCACCACCACTTCCTGCAGGGTGGTGGTCGACTTGGCCTTCGCCGCATGGTTGCTTCCCTGTACCGCGGTCGCCTGGCCGGCCTGGGCCTGTCCACTGTCCGACGCGCCTGCGTCCTGCGCCTGCACCGAGCACGCGACCAGCGCCGCGGCGGCAAGCGCCGCGCGAATGGCCCGCAAAAGAACCACGTTGATCCCTGCATGGATATGCATGTTGTCTCCCTCCGGATGGCCCCCTGCACTCCCCCTCGACGCAAACTACTCCGCCCCCTGGCGCCGAAAAAGGCCGCCATTGGCAGTACGTGCGCGGGATCACTTTCGTGGCGACAACCTTGCCGCCGGGTGCACTCGTCACCGCACCGCGGTGAGCATGAGGCCAGATCGCCAGTCCCCGTGAAGGCCCGGATCGACTGCGTGGCAGGCGGTGATTCGGCCCAGTCCACGAGTGCGTACACGCCGGTGCAGGATGAACTTCTCAAAAGAAGGCCACGCTGGCGGGGCTCAACAGGGAACGGGGGGAACGGGGGAGAGTCAGGGCGACTTGATTTCCTCCGTCCCGTTTCTCGGGATCAAACTCGATCTCACCCGCATGGGTCACGCGCATGCGTCACGCCCGCGACGTCGTTCGCCCATTTGTTCGTGATCTCCCGGACGGTCATGCAGGATGCTCCCCTGAACATGCCGCCGATAACGCTTTCAGGTTCGAAATGGATCAGCGGTGCGCATCACTGTGCGCCGCCACGAAGCTGCGCAGCACATCGTTGATCCGCGTCTGGTAACCCGTGCCGCCGCTCTTGAAGTAGTCCAGCACTTCCCGGTCGATGCGCAAGGTCACCTGCGCCTTGGGCTCGCTGCGCACGGGGCGATGCGTTGCCCAGAATTCCGGCGACAGGGCGGGAATGTCGCGGTAATCGATATCGACATCGGGTTTGTCCGCCACGGCCTGCAGACGCTTGCGCTGCGCGGCGGTTGGTTGTGTCGGGCGCTTGGGATCAAGTTTGTGCTTCATGATAGAAGGCTCGTTCCTGGGCATTGGCCTTGCGGGCCGAGATGATGCGGATGACTTCGCCGTGGACGCCGCGCTCGGTATGGGCCACCACCAACAACACTGGACTCACCCAACCGATACTCAGCCAACGCTCCTCGCCGTAGTCGTCACGATCATCGACCACGTCGATTCGCCAGGGTCGAGAAAAACGTACGCAGCGTCCTCGAACGCGATGCCGTGCTTGCGCAGATTGAGTGCCGCCTTGGCGTCGTCCCACTCGAAGTCCATATCCGTTGGCTTCTTGATGTGTAGTTACGCATTGTAGTTATACTTGGGCGGGTGTCAAATTCCGGAGACGCGGAGAAGATGCGGGGGTGGTCACGCCCCCAGAGTGCCGAGCGTGGTTCTTCTGTAAGCGTCCGGTGAAGCCACCTTTCCCCTGTTCCGGCGAGGCGTTGCCATAGCCTCTTTGTCCCGGAGGCAAGGTGATGAGTGTTGATGCGGTAGGTGGTGTGGAAGGGGTCAAGGGGGATATCTATTGGCTGGTCGGTGGGGCGGTGGATTTCCGCTGCGGTGCGGAGCGGCTGCTGACGCATGTGCGCGAGGCGTTGGGCCGCAACCCGCTGGACGGCAGCGCGTTTGTGTTTCGCAACCGTCGCTCGAACCGGATCAAGGTGCTGCGGGTGGATGCGCAAGGCGTGTGGTTGGCGACGCGCCGTCTGCATGAAGGCCGGTTCCATGGGGTCCCGGCGCATGAGCGGTTGGCCTCATTGACGCGCCGGCAGTTCCGTTGGCTGTGCGCGGGCGTGGACTGGCAGCGCCTGGGTGCACCGATGCCGCTTGAAAAAAGCGTGTGACCGGTTACGCTGCGCTGCCATGGCTCGCACAGCGCTCAACGACATTTCGGACGTCCAAACGCTGCGCTCGATGGTGCTGGAGCAGCAGGCGAGGATCGCCGCCCACGAACACACCATCGCCCAGCGTGACCACGCCATCGCGTTCAAGGACGCGAAGATCAGCAAGCTCACGCACGAGATCGCGCGCCTGCGCCGCGTGCAGTTCGCGGCCCGGTCCGAGCGCATGGATCCGGCCCAGCGCGAGCTGTTCGACGAGGCGATGGCAGCGGACATCGCCGCGCTGGAGAGCGAGCTGGAGGCACTGCGCGAACCGGCCAGGCCGGCGGCTCGTCCGTCGCCCAAGCCGGCTCGCCGCCCGTTGCCGCCGGAGTTGCCGCGCATCGAGACGATCCATGCGCCGGCCTCGTGCGATTGCGCCACCTGTGGCGCGGCGCTGGTGAAGATCGGCGAGCACGTCAGCGAAAAGCTGGACGTCGAGCCGATGACCTTCTTCGTGCGCCGTGACGTCCACCCGCAGTACGCCTGCCGCCGCTGCGAGACGGTCGTCGCCGAGCCAGTGGCGCCGGCCATCCTCGACCGCGGCATCGCCGCACCGGGCCTGCTGGCCCAGGTCGCCATCCAGAAGTACACCGACCATCTTCCGCTGTATCGGCAGGAGGCGATCTTTGCGCGCGCCGGCATCACCTTGTCGCGCACGACCCTGGCCGAGTGGATCGGCGCCGTGGGCGTGGCGCTGCAGCCGCTGGTGGACGTGCTGCGCACGCGACTGCGGCAGTCACCCGTGCTGCACGCCGACGAAGCCCCGGTGGCCCAGCTCGACCCGGGCGCCGGCAAAACCAAGCGCGCCTACCTATTCGCCTACCGCAGCACCGGTGCGCAGCCCGTCGTCGTCTTCGACTACTGCGCCAGCCGTGCCGGCAAGCATGCGGCGGCGTTCCTCGACACCTGGCGCGGCGCACTGATGGTGGATGACTACAGCGGCTACAAGGCGCTGTTTGCCGCCGGCGTCACCGAACTGGCTTGCTGGGCGCATGCGCGGCGTACCTTCGTCGATACGCACAAGGCCAGCGGCAGCCCGCTGGCCAAAGAGGCGATCGAACGCATCGGCGAGCTCTACGCCATCGAAGCCAAGCTGCGCGACCTCGACGACACCACACGCCTGCGCGAACGACGAAAACATCTCGCGCCACGGCTCGATGCCTTCAAACGCTGGCTGGATGAGCTCCAGCCCAAGGCGCTGGGCAACAGCGGCCTGAGCCGGGCCATCGACTACACACGCCGACGCTGGAGCGCCCTCGTGCGCCTCCTCGACGACGGCGCCTGGCCGATCGACAACAACCCCATCGAAAACGCCATCCGCCCCATCGCCGTCGGCCGCAAGAACTGGCTCTTCGCCGGCTCGGAAACCGCCGGCCGGCGCGCCGCCGCCCTCATGAGCCTCCTCGCCACCGCCAAGGCCAACGGCCTCGAACCCCATGCCTGGCTCACCGACACGCTCACTCGCCTGCCGACCACCAAGGATCGCGACATCGCCTCTCTGTTGCCGCTGGCATAGCTCGCAGCCTTACTCAAGGTGAGGTTGGCGGACGCTTACGTTCTTCTGACCCAGCGCTCGGCACGGAAAGCGTGGTGGCCAGCACGGGTGGAGTAGCGGGCGGCACCCCGGAACCAAGATTGGCCCTGACACCTTTTCTCTATCCTTCGGTTGTCCAGATTTTTTCCAGACGAATTCGTCGACGACGCAGGCAGGATGCCGTAGTCGAACATCGGCGCAGCCGATGGCCCGAAGGGCGAGGCACGGGATGCAAGATTGTCCCCGGCACCTTTTCTCTCTGATCTACCCTTGTTCACGCAGGAAGAGATTTTTGCAAAGCGTCGAAATGCGGTTTGTCCTCCCTAATCAGTGTCATCACCTCTTCAACAACAGCCTCGATGTCCGCGATGAGGTTCGTGTTGGTCGCAAGACGCTCGATACTTTCTAGATGGCTGAAATGATGAAGAAGCTTCGTGACACGGTGGGCTTTTTCCCTTCCAAAAAGCTCAGTGGCTCGCTGGTCAACGGTACTCTCTGGCCAAGGCAATCTCATGTAGGTATAGAGCTCCACAAATCTGCGCATGGCATTGGGCAAGGACAGCAGGTGCTCAACGTCTGCCTTGTCAGGGTTGGCATGAAAAGCATGAATGACACTGAAGAGATAGTGGTACTCAGACGTGTACTTCATCATCGACGCCGGCAGGTCTTCCAGGGTCGAAGTCGTTGGTGTCAAGCGCCGAACCATGAAATAAGCCGTTTTTTTCTTGTTGCAAGGCAGCTTCTTGAGCAGCTCAAAAAATTCAAAGTTGTGCGTTGCGATGAAAATTTGCTTACACGCAGTCACCCATTCCTCGTTGTTTCCCTGCCCTACCACCTTCTTAAAAAAGGCGCTTTCAATCATCGAATAGACCTGGAAGACATGGTTGCTGTCGAGGCTTGAGATAGGGTCGTCGATGTAGACGATGACCTGGGCTAGATCCTTGTGCTCTTCGAGCTTTGTCAGAAAGAAAGCAAAGGCAATGGCCGTCCGTTCTCCATCACTTAAATTCCGAGCAGGAACACTCCTTCTGGTCAATTGAAAGCGGTCGGCTTCATCTACCTTGACCACCGTTATCTCGATAGTTCCTGAGCCCAGAAGCGTCGCAATTCGTTCATTCAGACGTTCTCGCCCTTTTTGCGAACGGTCGATTCTGGCGTAAAGCTCCGCGATGTCATCTTTGAGTCGAAGTCCAATAGAATGGAAACGGCTCTTGTGCCGCTCAAGCAAGGCCTTGGTCAGAGCGGCCTCACTGAGCTTTGCATCGGTGTAAAACTGTGCAGCAAAGTGTTTCTTCAATCTGCTGATGGCCGACTTTTTCTGTTGTGAGAAGTCGTCACTGATCTGATTGTTTTCCCTAATGGTCGCATTTGCCTGTTCGTATGCATGCACTAGCAAGGGCGCGACCGATGGAAAAATTAGTGGAGCATCGACCTCGTCAAACGGGCTCGAAAGCTTGTCGTGAAGCGCCGCCAACACACTCTGAAGATCCCGGTTGTAGGCCTCGGTGACAGTTGCCAACTCAGTATTGCGAGCACTCAAGATTTCAGCAAACTTGGGAGAGAAATCATTCTTCTCCAGTTTCGCCGGCTCCAATGTGCCCGTACCCACACGAGCCACCAACGCTGTCACTGAACCGTCCCGGGATTCTCGGAGGCTCCAACTCTTGAGAGGATGGAGCGATGGAAACCCCGAAGAAGAAGTCCCCAACGTACTCACGTGAGGTCCGGGAGCGCGCAGTCCGGATGGTGTTCGAACACAGGGCGGAGCACCCGTCGCAGTGGGCCGCGATCGAGTCGATCGCCGGCAAGATCGGCTGCACGGCGCAGACGCTGTGCAACTGGGTGCGCCAGGCCGAGCGTGACCAAGGGCTGCGGCCCGGAGCCACGAGCGAGGAGCAGACCCGGATCAAGGCGCTGGAACGCGAGGTGCGCGAACTGCGCCAGGCCAACGAGATCCTGCGCAAGGCCAGTGCGTATTTTGCCCAGGCGGAGCTCGACCGCCGGTTCAAGCCATGAGGGCGTTCATCGACGAGCACCGGGGCGTCTATGGGGTCGAGCCGATCTGCAAGGCATTGCCGATCGCCCCGTCGACGTACTACCTGCACGCAGCCCGGCGAGCCGATCCGGCCAAGACACCGCTACGCGTCCAGCGAGACGAGCGACTGTGTGCCGACATCCAGCGGGTGTGGAATGAGAACCGCCGGGTCTACGGCGTGCGTAAAGTCTGGCGACAGCTGCGGCGTGAATCGGTCGATGTGGCACGCTGCACGGTGGCGCGGCTGATGAAGCGGCAGGGGTTGCGTGGCGTGATCCGCGGCAAGGGCGTGAAGACGACCGTCAGCGACACGGCGGCGCCCTGTCCGCTGGACCGTGTGAACCGGCAGTTCCGGGCCGCTCGTCCGAATGCGCTGTGGGTGGCCGACTTCACGTACGTGTCGACCTGGCAGGGACACCTGTACGTGGCCTTCGTAATCGATGTGTACGCGCGTCGCATCGTCGGCTGGAAGGTGTCGAGCACGATGCGCACGGATTTCGTGCTCGATGCCCTGGAACAGGCACTGCATGCACGCAAGCCGTTCGACGAGGGCCGTCTGATTCATCACAGCGACCGCGGATCGCAATATGTGTCCATTCGCTATACCGAGCGCCTGGCCGAGGCCGGCATCGACGCCTCGGTCGGCAGTGTCGGCGACTCGTACGACAACGCCTTGGCCGAGACGATCAATGGCCTGTACAAGGCCGAGGTGATTCATCGGCGCTCCTGGCCGAACCGTAAGGCCGTGGAATGGGCCACCTTGGACTGGGTGGACTGGTTCAATCACAAACGCTTGCTGGGGCCGATCGGGAACATCCCGCCGGCGGAAGCCGAGGCGGCTTACTATCGGCAACAGATTGCGCTGCCCAAGGCAGCGTGACTCAAACCAAACAGCCTCCGGGAAAACCGGGGCGGTTCACACCGCAGCCTTGTGGTTGATGAGATCTTGTGAAAAATGGCCATGAAGCTCATTGATGCGGTCAGCTGTCAGAGTGTTGCCACAAAACTCACAGGCCTCTTTTCCGACGTGCAAGGCCAAGCCGTCCTCAACCCAGTCTGAAACGGCTTTGTTGGTGCGAAGGTAGTCAATGGTCTTCGAGAATGCGGGCTTTGCAGCGAGAACCTTCAACGCGTCCGCCAACAGTGTTGGCAACGTCAACTGAGGCTGGATCAGTGAAGTAACGGACTTGAGTTTGTCCTTCTCAGCCGTCAGAGCCAGCTTAATATCGTCGGCGTACTGAACTTCCGTAAGCAATGCTTCAGACAGGTCTTGTCCGAGTGCGTTGACTTCATTGGTCAGGTGGACGGCGGTAAATGCATCCACCAGTTGAAGGCTTGTCTTGATGCGTTTGGCACCGGTCGTTTTGGCCTCGGCGACCTGAGCATCTACTGCAACTACCGCTCTTTGTTTGGCGGCAAAGCCGGTGCGACACCGTGCCAAGTAATCATTGAGAGGAGCAATCTTCTTTTCAGCTTCGGCGGCGTCTTCACCGAGAAGCAAGATAGGTTGAAAGTCGCTCCCGTTCCAACTCAGATTTGATGCAACGAAGTCAGAGTTGAACACCTCAACAACTTTGGTGCAGGTGGCAAGCGTGGCTTCTGTGACGGATTGATTTTGCTGGTCAAGGATGGAAAAAGTCGCCCCGCCAAAGTCGACATTGGGCGCCTTCGAGCCGAGCATCGCGAACAACCGCGACAGCGTCGTTTTCCCAGAATAGTTCCAGCCATAGATGATGTTCTTGTCAAGAAAATCGGATAGGCCGGCCGTCTTGGAAAAGTCCTCGAAAACTCCGAATTTTCGAAGCCGCTGGATCGACTTGATCATCTCTGCCCCTGAGGCGTTGAAGCAAGTACAGGGAAGTCAGAAGAGCCCTAGCCACCACATCCAGCCCCCTGTTTGCGTGATGACTTGAGCATACGCCTGAGCAAGGGTGACCGCACGAACCCGAGCCAAGAACGCGGTTCACTTTCCCCTTGAGGATGGTGGGGAGAGTGGGATTGTTCCGCTCATCTGAGCCTCACCCCTCCGCGCTACGCGCTCTGGGGCCAGCCTGCGGCTGTCCGAATTCGTTTCAGACGAATTTGTCGACGACGCAGGCGGGGTGCCGTAGCGGAACATCGGTGCAGCCGATGGCCCGCAGGACGAGGCACAGGATGTGCCGAGTAACCCGGGTGGGTTCTCACCCAGTCCTCACCATCAGAAAAGCAAAACGCCCCACTCGGGGCGTTTTGCTTTTCTGGCGGAGAGAGTGGGATTCGAACCCACGGAAGGTTTGACCCTTCGCCGGTTTTCAAGACCGGTGCCTTAAACCGCTCGGCCATCTCTCCAAAACTCGTTGTCCTGCTGCAGGGCGCGCTCTGCGCGCCACTACGGCAGTTTTGTTCCGGGCATCCTGCCCTTCACCCCTTCGGGGCCAGCGGCTGCGCCGCTGTCCGCTTCGGCTTCCTGCCTCCGCGTCAAGACTGCTGCCTTAAACCACTAGGCCATCTCTCCATGAATCTTTCACCAGCAGGTTGCTCTGCCGGCAAGCGTGCAAGCTTATCAGGAACCCAGCGGCGGACTACCGCTGCGGCCCTTCTTCGACAGCGCCATCAGGCACCCCACCAGAATCGCCACCGGAATCAGCGCACCCAGCAGCGGGAACAGCAGCACCGGTTCGCGAATGACCATCGGCACCAGTTGGGTGGCGCTGGCGAAGGCGATGATGCACAGGCGCAGGCGGCGGTTGTGGCGGGCGAACCAGAAGCTGCCGATGACCAGCAGCAGTGCGATGACCGACAGTGCCAGGTCGATCTTCGGCATCTGCCATACGCCATCGAAACCGAGGCGCATGCCGAGGACCGAGAGCAGCACCAGCATCAGGAAGTAGCTGGTGTAGAACTCGACCTTGTCCCACTTGCCGGTCGATGCGACCACGGTGTTCACGCGATGCGATCCAGCCCGCCCATGTACGGGCGCAGCACTTCGGGCACGGTGATCGAGCCGTCGGCGTTCTGGTTGTTTTCCATCACGGCGATCAGGGTGCGGCCGATGGCGAGGCCGGAGCCGTTCAAGGTGTGCACCAGTTCGGGCTTGCCGGTTTCCGCGTTGCGCACGCGGGCCTGCAGGCGGCGGGCCTGGAAGTCTTCGCAGTTGGAGCAGCTGGAGATTTCGCGGTAGGTCTGCTGGCTGGGCAGCCACACTTCGAGGTCGTAGGTCTTGGTGGCGCCGAAGCCCATGTCTCCGGTGCACAGGAGCATCTTGCGGTACGGCAGGCCGAGTTTCTGCAGCACGGTTTCGGCGTGGCCGACCATCTCTTCGAGCTGCGCGTAGGACTGCTCGGCGCGGGCGACGTGCACCATCTCGACTTTCTCGAACTGGTGCTGGCGGATCATGCCGCGGGTGTCGCGGCCGTAGCTGCCGGCCTCGGCGCGGAAGCACAGGGTGTGCGCGGTCATGCGCAGCGGCAGCGCGTCGGCGTCCTGGATGGTGTCGCGCACCAGGTTGGTCAGCGAGACTTCGGCGGTGGGGATCAGGTAGCGCCTGGTCTCGCCCACTTCGGTGGCGAACAGGTCTTCCTCGAACTTCGGCAGCTGGCCGGTGCCCTGCATGGTGTCGGCGTTGACGATCACCGGCACGTTGCATTCGAGGTAGCCGTGTTCGCCGGTGTGCAGGTCGAGCATGAACTGGCCGAGTGCGCGGTGCAGGTGGGCGAGCTGGCCGCGCAGCACGGTGAAGCGCGCGCCGGACAGCTTGGCACCGGCGTCGCCGTCGAGCCAGCCGTGGGTTTCGCCCAGCTCGACGTGATCCTTCACCGCGAAGTCGAACGTGCGTGGCGTGCCCCAGCGGCTGGTTTCGACGTTGCCGTGTTCGTCCTTGCCGATCGGCACCGACTCGTGCGGGATGTTCGGGATGCCCAGCGCGATGTCGGCGAGCTTCGCCTGCACCTCGGCCAGCGCCTGTTCGTTGGCCTTGAGCTTGTCGCCGATGCCGGCGACTTCGGCCATCAGCGGCGCCACGTCCTCGCCCTTGGCCTTGGCCTGGCCGATCGCCTTGGAGCGGGTGTTGCGCAGGTTCTGCAGTTCCTGCGTTTCCATCGCCAGCTGCTTGCGGCTGTTCTCCAGCGCCTCGACCGCGACGATGTCCAGTGTGTAGCCGCGGGTTTCGGCGAGGCGTGCGGCGGTTTCGGCGAGGCGCGAACGCAGCAGGGAGGGATCCAGCATGAGCGAAGTCCGGGTGAAGGCTTGAACCGGGAATTATCGCTGGGGGGTGGTGGTGGCTGCAATGTTGATGCGGAGTGCGGCTTTTGGTCTGGGGGCGCAAGTGTGCGTTGGGTGGCTGCTTGTTTTCGTGGGGGCTTCACCCCTCCCCAGCCCTCCCCTGCTGCACGCAGGGGAGGGAGCAAAAACCGGCTCCGCGAAGCGGATACCGGGAGCTCAACTGGCGAGTTTGCGTTCGCTGCGGCCCAGCCACCAGGCCATCGCGGCGCCGGCGAGCAGCCAGCCGACGAGTTGTTCGACCAGGGCGGCCAGGGTGAAGTCGAGCGGGAAGCGATACCAGTTCCAGTACGGCAGCACCGTGCTCAGCCAGGCGAACACGGCGGCGGTGGCCGCCACGCCGATGCGCCGGCGGAAGCCCATTCCGGCCAGTCCGAGGATGCAGGCCAGCGCCAGGGCGGCGAGCGTGTCCGATGCCCATTGCCGTCCGATCTGCGGACCCATCTGCATCATGTCGTCGCCTTGCGGCAGGTAGACCACCCACGCATACGGCGAGCTCGCAGCCTTGGCCGAGTAGGCCTTCATCACCGCCTCGTCGCCCATCCTTTTCGGGTCCAGCGACGGCAGGATGTAGAGGCCGGGCTGGTTGCCCAGCCCTTCGTGCAGGCTGTTCAACACCACGTCCTCGTGGGCCGGCAGTTGGATGCCGACATCGCCCAGCCCCAGCGCCATGTGCGCCAGCACGCCCCACATGAAGATCACGATGCCGCCGATCAGACCCGCCACGAGTATGCGCATGGTTCTCCCCTCCCCGGTTGACGGCACGAATCTATGCCCGGCATCACGGCGACGGCAAGGGGGCGTGCAACAGCGCCGTCAGCCGCCGCGGGCCTTTTCGCGGGCGGCGCGCAGGGCCAGCAGTTTCTCGCGCAATTGCAATTCCAGGCCACGTTCGACCGGTTCGTAGAACACGCTTCCGACCAGTTCGTCGGGCAGGCACTGCTGGTCCAGCGCGATGCCGCCTTCGGCGTCGTGGTCGTACTGGTAGCCCTTGCCGTAGCCGAGGCCCTTCATCAGCTTGGTGGGCGCGTTGCGCAGGTGCATCGGCACGTCCAGCGTGCCGCCCTGGCGCACCGCGTCGCGGGCCTTGTTGTAGGCCATGTACGCCGCGTTGCTCTTGGGCGAGATCGCCAGCCAGATCGCCAGCTGGGCCAGGCCCAGCTCGCCCTCGGGACTGCCCAGGCGCTCGTAGGTATCCCACGCGTCCAGCGCCATGCGCCAGGCGCGCGGCTCGGCCAGGCCCACGTCCTCGACCGCCATGCGGGTCATGCGGCGCGCGAGGTACAGCGGGTCGACGCCACCGTCGAGCATGCGGCACAGCCAGTACACGGCGGCGTCGGGATCGGACGAGCGCACCGACTTGTGCAGCGCCGAGATCTGGTCGTAGAACTGCTCGCCCTGCTTGTCGAAGCGGCGGGTGCGGTCGGCCAGCACCTGGCTCAGGGTGGCTTCGTCGATGGTGCGCTCGTGGGCCAGCTCGGCGGCGATTTCCAGCAGGGTCAGCGCGCGGCGCACGTCACCGTCGGCCGCCTGGGCGATCGACTCCAGCGATGCGTCGGACACCTGCAACTGCAGCTCGCCGAGGCCGCGCTCGGCGTCGGCCAGGGCGCGCTTCAGCGCGGCGATGATGTCCGCGGTGGAGACCGGCTCCAGCACATGCACGCGGCAGCGCGACAGCAGCGCCGAGTTCAGCTCGAACGAGGGATTCTCGGTGGTGGCGCCGATGAAGATGATCACGCCGCGTTCGATGTGCGGCAGGAACGCGTCCTGCTGGGTCTTGTTGAAGCGGTGCACCTCGTCCACGAACAGCACGGTGCGCCGGCCCTGGGCGAAGTTCACCTCAGCCTCGGCCAGCGCCTTGCGCACGTCCGGCAGGCCGGACAGCACGGCCGAGATCGCGCGGAAATCCGCGTCGGCGTAGCGGGCCACCAGCAGGGCCAGCGTGGTCTTGCCGCAGCCGGGCGGGCCCCACAGCACCATCGAATGGATCTTGCCGGCCTCCAGCGCGCGGCGCAGCGCCTTGTCCGGGCCGACCAGACGCTGCTGGCCCACGATTTCGTCGATGCTGGTGGGGCGCATGCGCTCGGCCAGCGGCTTGAGCGCTTCGGGTTCGGCGAACAGGCCAGGGGAAACGGGGGAAGTCGGGCGTGGCATCGGGCCATGATAAGCCATCGTCCCGGCACCGGCCGGGCTCCGGAAAACTCGCAAAATACCGCTAGAATGGCGGCACCTTGCGGCCCACGTCCGCACGGACAGGCCGGGGGCGCGGGCGGGATGAAGTCGGCTACAGGGGAATCGTTCAAGCGGACCACCTTGCGGGCGGGCGCAAGCGGCGCGCGCCTGCCATGCGGCCTGCTTGATCCGTGACGCGGTCGAAGCTCCAGTTGCGCTGCGCGACCCTGGTCGGGTTGTTGCTGTGCCTGCTGATGGCGTTCGCGCCAGCCCGGGCCAGCGG
Source organism: Rhodanobacter sp. IGA1.0 (assembly GCF_040208325.1). NCBI lineage: Bacteria > Pseudomonadati > Pseudomonadota > Gammaproteobacteria > Lysobacterales > Rhodanobacteraceae > Rhodanobacter > Rhodanobacter sp. IGA1.0. Next base: position 1,845,417 of record NZ_CP157948.1, on the reverse strand, counting down.
CACCGATCCCTGGTCGCCGTTCGATGCGCCGTGGTTCAGCACCCTGGACATCGCCGAGGGCATTCCCCACTCCACCACCACGGCCGTGGTGCAGGATCGCAGCGGGCTGATCTGGATCGGCACCATCGGCGGGCTGGTTCGCTACGACGGGTATCGCGTCGAAGTGCTGGGCACCCGCAACCACAACAGCCCCGGCCTGCCTGACAACTATGTGCGTTCGCTGTACGCGCTGCCCGATGGCGGCCTGCTGATCGGCACCAATGCCGGCGGACTGGTCCGGTTCGACCCGGGCGACAACAGCTTCAAGGTGTATCCGGTGGGCCCGCAGGGCCTGTCCGATCACAAGGTCTACGCCATCAGCAGCGATCGCGCCGGTGGCGTGTGGGTCGCCACCGAAGGCGGACTCGACCATCTGGACCTGGCCAGCGGCGTCATTCGCCGGGTCGACACCGGCAAGGCGACGGTCGCGCGCAATTTCAGCGTGCTGCAGGATCGTGAAGGCAACGTCTGGCTGGGCAACAACAGCGGCCTGTTCGTGCGCCGCGCGGGCAGCGACACGTTCGTGCGCGAAGCCTCCACCGACCAGGACGCCAGCACGGTGCTCGGCGACCAGATCTGGAGCATCCTGCTGGATCACGCGGGGCGGCTGTGGGTGGGCAGCGTGCAGGCCGGCGCCGCCTGGCGCGACGCCGACGGCCACTGGCACGGCGTGCCCGGGTTCAGCGGCTACGCCAACGGTGCACGCCATCCCACCGTGCGCGACATGCTGGAGGTGGCCGACGACAAGGTGTGGATCGCCACCGATGGCAACGGCGTCATCGAGTACACGCCCGGCAATCCCGCCACCCACGCGATCGCCCACGACCCGGCGGTGCATTCGTCGCTGCCGGGCGACTCGGTGCGTTCGCTGCTGCTGGATCGTGCCGGCAATCTGTGGGCCGCCACCGATCTCGGCGTGGCGCGCACGCACCGCGGGGTTCACACCGCGTTCTCGCTGCTGCCCTCGCCGCTGGATCCCAATGCGCTGAGCACGTCCAATGTGCGCGCGATCTTCGTCGACAGTCGTGGCCGGATCTGGCTGGGCCTGGGCGCCGGACACATCGACATCATCGACCTGAAAGCCGGGCGCATGCAGCACCTGCTGCTGGCCGGCAGCCAGATCCAGCGTGGCGTGCACAGCATCACCGAAGCCGCCGACGGCTCGATCCTGGTTGGCACGCAGGGCCTGGCGCGGATTGACCCGGACACGCTGGCGATCGAGAACTCGATCGTGCCTGAGCTGCACGACAAGCCCGTCCTGGGCCTGAAGCCCGACGGCGACCGGGTGGTGATCGGCACCTACGACGGCATCTACCGCTACGACCCCGCCACGCATGCGCTGGAACACCTCGGCCACCGTGCCGGCGATCCGGCCAGCCTGGCCAGCAACACGGTGCGCGAGATCGTGCGCGTGGGCAGCGAATGGTGGTACGCCACCAGTCGCGGCATCAGCATTGCCCACGGCAACAGCCTGCCCGCCGGCTTCACCAACTTGCTGCACCGTCGCGGCGACCCCACCAGCCTGCCGCAGGACTACATCAGCTCGCTGATGGCCGCCGCGGACGGGCGTGTGTGGGCCAGCACGCTGGGCGGGCTCAGCGTGCTGCACAAGCAGGACGACGGCGCCTGGAGTGCACGGACCATCGGCACCGGCGACGGCCTGTCCAGCGACAACATCAACACCGTGCTGGCCGATGACGGCGGACAGATCTGGGCCAGCCTTTCGAACGGCGTGGCGCGGATCGACAGCCAGACCCTGGCGGTGGCCAACCTCGGCGCCCGCGACGGCCTGCACATCGCCAGCTACGTCAGCATCGCCGCGGCCCGCGCACCCAGCGGCGAACTGCTGTTCGGTGGCCAGGCCGGGCTGACCGTGATCCGCCCGCACTGGCAGCCGCCGACCAGCGCGCTGGCCCCGCTGGTGATCACCCGCGCCGAGATCAATGGCGTGCTGGTGCCGTTCGGCAAGCTGCCCGGCGACGGCGGCAGCATCCGGATCGACGGCGACACCCACAACCTGCGCCTGAACTTCGCCCTGCTCGACTACCAGGCCGCGATGGAGACGACGTACCGCTATCGCCTGGAAGGTTTCGACCAGAGCTGGACCGACATCCCCAAGGGCAGCGCGCCCAGCGCCAACTACACCAACCTGCCCCACGGCAGCTACCGGCTGCGCCTGGTGGCGACCACCCAGGGCCTGCAGCCGCGCACGGCCGAGACGCAGCTGACGGTGCAGGTCAGCCCGTACTGGTACGAGACCACGCGCACCCGGATCGCCGCCGCCATCCTGCTGCTGGGGCTGATCGTGCTGCTGGTGCACCTGCGCACGCTCTACCTGCGGCATCAGGCACGCCGACTGCAGCGCGAGATCGACGAGCACACGCGGGCGCTGCTGGCCGCCAATCGACGACTCGACGAACTGGCCAGCACCGACGGACTGACCGGCGTGTTCAACCGCCGGCGCTTCCTGGAACTGGTGCGCACGCTCAGCGAGAAGTCGCCCGACGGCGTCGCCTGCATGGCCCTGTTCGACCTGGACCGCTTCAAGCTGATCAACGACACGCATGGTCACCAGGCCGGCGACACGGTGATCTGCCAGGCAGTCGAGGTGATCACGCGGCATTGCCGGCACACCGACCTGATCGGCCGCTACGGCGGCGAGGAATTCGTGCTGTGCCTGCCCGATACCCACCTGCAGCAGGCGCACGAGATCATCGAGCGCATCCGCATCGAACTGGCCGGCATGACCCTGGTCCACGACGGCTCGCCGGTGATGGTGACGGCCAGCATCGGCATCGCCCAGCGGCAGCCCCACGAAGCCTTCGAATCGTGGTTGTCGCGCACCGACAAGGCGCTGTACCAGGCCAAGCGCAACGGCCGCAACTGCTGCGCCCTGGCCAGCTGAAAGCGGGCCAGGATCAGCGACCACCCAGCTGAAAGCGGGCTTGGCTCAGCGACTGTCCGGCGGAAGCCGGCCTCGATCAGCCGACGCCGGCGCGCCGTTCCATGCTGATCCGGTACTGGCGGTAGATGCTGTAGCCAAGGCCGCACAGGCCGGTGAGCGCCGCCGGCACCAGCAAGGTGCGCTCCTGCATCAGCTTGAACAGCAGCGCGCCGGCCGCGCCGCCGAGGGTGAAGGCGGTGACCACCAGCACGCAGACGCGGATGCGCAAGGTATCGACCTGCAGGCCGCGCAGGCGTTGCCCGATGTAGATGCCCAGGTCGGTGAACATGCCCGACACGTGGGTGGTGCGGAACACCATGCCGCTGTATGTGCTGGCCATGCCGTTCTGCAGGCCGATGGCGATCGATGCCAGGTAGATCCCCGCCGGATTGCCGCGGGTCATCAGTGGTACGGCGGCAAACAGCAGCAGCGACTCCAGCACCAGCGCGAGTCCGTAGCGGCGGCCGAGCTTGAGCGTGTGCTGCTGCACGATGATGCCGCTGAGCACGGCGCCAAAGACGAAGGCCGCGACCGACAACCCCCAGTGCACGATTTCGGTTCCATCGGCAGTGCCCAGCGACGCGCCCAGCAGGGTCGTCGATCCGGTCAGGTTGGTGATCGCCTGGTGGCGGAAGCCGAGGTAGCCGGCCGCATTGACGATGCCGGCAATGAAGGCCAGCACGCCGCCGCCCACCCAGGCCCAACCCGGCAACTGACGCAGGACGGGCATCGGCGGATCAGTCTTTCAGCGGCTGGGTGGTGATCACCGGCAGGTCGCCGATCACGTCGGCGCCCTTCGGCGGCACGAAGTTGAAGGTGGCCGGCGGAATCGGCGCGTTGCGCTGCCAGTGGGAAAAGCGGATGTCGGTGGTGGAACCGAGCTGGTCGCGGAACGTCATGCGGGCCAGGCCATCGGCGTCGAAGCCGAGGTCGGCGTAGTCGAACTGCGGGTCCTTCGCGGTGGAACTGAGCCGCAGCCAGACCAGTCCGTCATGCTCGCCCTGCTCGACGACCTTGAAGTCACGGTCCATCTGCTTGAGGTCGGTCAGCACGGTGAGCGGGCTGTGCGATTCCTCGCTGCTCTGGATGCGCACCGTCACCTGCTCCAGCTCCGGGTCGTACAGCCACACCCGGCTGCCGTCGGCGACGATGGTCTGCTGGTACGGCTTCACGGTGTCCCAGCGGAACTGCCGCGGCGCCTGCAGGGCCAGCGTGCCGGAACTGTTCTTGCTGGTGCTGCCGTTGATGTCGGTCAGGGTCTGGCTGAAATTGCCGGTCAGCGAATGCAGGCCAGTGGCAAAGGCATCCAGCCGCGCCCGCGCCGGGCCGGTGGCGGCCTGCGCCGCGGCACTCAGCAACAGCACGGCAGCGGACAGGACGAGCATGAAGCGTTTCATCGGATTCCCCGAGAATGACGATGGAAGAATTGTGGCCAGTGCTGGCTTAACCGAACCGTAGGAGTCGCGACAGCACCCTCAGTTCTTCGGCGGTGGCGGCGCCAGCACTTCGCGGTTGCCATTGTGTTGTGGCGCGCTGACCACGCCGTCCTGCTCCATCTGCTCGACCAGCCGCGCGGCCCGGTTGTAACCGATGCGCAAATGCCGCTGCACGCCGGAGATCGAGGCACGCCGCGTCTGGGTGACCACGGCCACCGCCTTGTCGTACAGCTGGGTATCGGCGTCGCCACCTTCCTCGCCCTCCTGCGGCAGGCCGGAGTCGTTGATGAACTTGCCATCGCCGGTGGCCTGCACTTCTTCCAGCACACCCTCGATGTAGTTCGGTGCCCCCTGCGAGCGCAGCCAGTTCACCACGCCGTGCACCTCGTGGTCGTCGACGAAGGCGCCATGCACGCGTTCGGGCGTGGCGGTGCCCGGCGGCAGGTAGAGCATGTCGCCGTGGCCCAGCAGCGCCTCGGCGCCGGACTGATCGAGAATCGTGCGCGAGTCGATCTTGCTCGACACCTGGAACGCGATGCGGGTGGGGATGTTCGCCTTGATCAGGCCGGTGATCACGTCCACCGAGGGGCGCTGGGTGGCCAGGATCAGGTGCACGCCGGCGGCGCGCGCCTTCTGCGCCAGGCGGGCGATCAGCTCCTCCACCTTCTTGCCGACGATCATCATCATGTCGGCGAACTCGTCGATGATGATCACGATATACGGCAGCGGCTCCAGCGGCTCGGCCGCCAGGTTCGGCATCTCCGGGTTGGGCCGGAACAGGGGGTCCAGCAGCGGCTGGCCGGCGTTCTCGGCGTCCTTCACCTTCTTGTTGAAGCCAGCCAGGTTGCGCACACCCACCGCGGCCATCAGCTTGTAGCGGCGTTCCATCTCGGCCACGCACCAGCGCAGCGCGTTGGCCGCTTCCTTCATGTCGGTGACCACCGGCGCCAGCAGGTGCGGGATGCCCTCGTACACCGAGAGCTCCAGCATCTTCGGGTCGATCATGATCATCCGCACGTCCTTGGGACTGGCCTTGTAAAGCAGGCTCAGCACCATCGCGTTGACCGCCACCGACTTGCCCGAGCCTGTCGTGCCGGCCACCAGCAGGTGCGGCATCTTGCCCAGGTCGACCACGATGGGTTTCCCGCCGATGTCCTTGCCCAGCGCCAGCGCCAGCGGCGACTTCAGCTGGTCGTACTTGTCCGAACGCAAAATCTCGGAGAGATAGACGATCTGCTTGTGCGTGTTGGGAATCTCCAGCCCGATCACGTTCTTGCCGGGGATCACGTCGACCACGCGCACGCTGACCACCGACAGCCCGCGGGCGATGTCCTTGTCCAGGCTCGACACCTGCGAGCCGCGGATGCCGGGCGCCGGCTCCATCTCGAAGCGGGTGATCACCGGGCCGGGATAGGCGCCGACCACCTTCACGTCGATCTTGAAGTCTTTCAGCTTGAACTCGACCTGGCGCGAGAGCACCTCGAGGGTTTCCTCGGTATAACCGGGACCCTGCGGCGGCGCTTCGTCCAGCAGCGACAGCGGCGGCAACTCGCCCGGCGTGGCGGCGCCGACGAACAGCGGGATCTGCGTTTCCAGCCGGGCCCGTTCGCTGCGCGTCACCGGCGCGGGGGGCGCCTCGATGCGCACCGGCTCGCGCCTGGCCTGGCGCACCGCGTCGGCCTTTTTCACCACTTCGCGTTCGGTGCGCGCCTGCCGCGCGGCCATCGCCTGCGGCGCCTCGCGCAACTTGCCGCGCAACCAGGCGGCCAGCTTCAGCACGCCCTGCCCGGTCCAGTCCATCACGCGGAACCACGACAGCCCGGTGGCCAGCGTCACCGCGATCAGGAACAGCGCCAGCAACAGCAGCGGCGCGCCCTTGTCGCCGAACGCGCTGAGCAGTGCATCGCCGACCCACACGCCGATGATGCCGCCCACGCCCTGGGGCAGCACCGGCTTGTCATGGAAATTCAGGTAGAGCAGCGCCGGCCCGGTGATGAAGAAGAACACGAAGCCGATCAGGCGCAGCGCCGGTTCCCATGGATGCACCACCCGTTCGTCGCCGCGCTGGCGCAGCACCTGCACGCCCAGCAACAGCAGCAGCAGCGGGAAGCAGTAGGCCACCAGGCCGAAGATCCAGCGCAGCAGGTCGGCGATGTACGCGCCGACGGTGCCGCCGAAATTGTGCGCATGCTCCAACTGACCGGCATTGGTCCAGCTGGGGTCATGCGGGTTGTAGCTGAACAGGCATACCAGCAGGTACACCGCCAGCGGCAGCAGCAGCAGGGCGCCGGCTTCACGCAGCCGGCGCTTCAGCTCCTCGCTGAGGCCTTCCCTCGGTTGTTGCTTCACGTTTGCGCTGCGCGCCACCTTGGGTGCCCCCTTCCTGGCTGCCAAGGGTCAGAGCATACCTTGCAGCGCCGGATGCACCAGCTTGCCGCCATCGACGTTGATGCCGACCTTGAGCGGCTCGAAGTCGCGCCATTCGTTGCCGGCGGCCAGGCGCTGCACGTACGGCAGGATCGCGGCGGAGATCGCCAGCGACGAGGTCTGCGGCACGGCGCCGGGCATGTTGGTCACGCAGAAGTGGGTGACGCCATGCACGTCGTAGGTCGGCTCCTTCCAGGTGGTCGGCCTGGAGGTCTCGAAGCAGCCACCCTGGTCGATCGCGATGTCCACCAGCACGCTGCCTGGCTCCATCGTCTTGACCATTTCTTCGGTGACCACCCGCGGCGCCTTGGCGCTGGGCACCAGCACGGCGCCGACCACGATGTCGGCATCGCGCACTTCCTCGGCCACGGACGACTCGTAGGCATACAACGCAGTGACGTTCGGGCCCATCGCCATCATCTCGGCCAGGCGATCCTGGCGCTTGTCGAAAACCACCACGTTGGCGCCGGCCGCAGCGGCCAGCGCAGCGGCGTTGCCACCGGCGGCACCCGCGCCCAGCACGACGACCTTGCCGCGCGGCGTGGAGGCCATGCCGCCCAGCAGCTTGCCCTTGCCGCCCTGCGGGCGATGCAGCAGCGTGGTGCCGATCTGCGTGGCGATACGGCCGGCGATCACCGACATCGGCAGCAGCAACGGCAGGCCGCCGTGTTCCTCCACCGACTCGAACGCCACGCCGGTCAGGCCGATGTCGAGCAGGCTCCTGGTCAGCGCCGGCTCGGCGGCCAGGTGCAGATAGCAGAACAGCAGGTGGTGCTTCTTCAGCAGGGCCAGGTCGCCGGCGATCGGCTCCTTCACCTTGACGATCAGCTCGCCCGCCTCGTACAGCGCCGCGGCGTCCGGCACGATCTTGATGCCTTCCTTGACATAGGCCTCGTCGGCAAAGCCGCTCTTCAGGCCGGCACCGGACTGGATGAACACTTCGTGGCCACGGCGCACCAGGTCGGCGGCGGCGGCGGGAACGAGGGCAACACGACCTTCGAGGGTCTTGGTTTCGGAGGGGATACCGATACGCATGGAAGAAGAATCCTGTGGGAGCACGTTGTGAATCCATCGCGCAACCGCCGCGGTGGTGTCGTTGATCTGCCGGCACCTTGAATCGGTGCTGCGTATTCCCCATCCTTCCGGGGTTCGTGCGCTTTGTCGTCGTCAGCCCGCGCATGGCGATGAAACCGCCGCGTGGGCTGGAGCGAACAGCCACTCAAGTCACCAGCAAACCCAAGGATTATAACCATGAGCACCCCCAAGCACAGCCGTCTGCTGATCCTCGGCTCCGGTCCCGCCGGCTACACCGCAGCGGTGTATGCGGCGCGCGCCAACCTGAAGCCGACCATGATCACCGGCCTGCAGCAGGGTGGCCAGCTGATGACCACCACCGACGTGGACAACTGGCCGGGTGACGTCGAGGGCCTGCAGGGCCCGGCGTTGATGCAGCGCATGGCCGAGCACGCCGAGCGCTTCCACACCGAGATGATCTTCGACCACATCCACACGGTCGACCTGAAGCAGAAGCCCTTCCGGCTCAAGGGTGACTCGGGCGAATACACCTGTGACGCGCTGATCGTCACCACCGGCGCCACCGCCAAGTACCTGGGCATCGCCAGCGAGGAGAAGTTCAAGGGCAAGGGCGTGTCCGCCTGCGCCACCTGCGACGGTTTCTTCTTCCGCGACCAGGACGTGGTGGTGATCGGCGGCGGCAACACCGCGGTCGAGGAAGCGCTGTACCTCGCCAACATCGGCCGCAAGGTCTACCTGGTGCATCGCCGCGACAAGCTGCGCGCCGAGAAGATCATGCAGGACAAGCTGTTCGAGAAGGCCGCCGCCGGCAAGATCGAGCTGGTCTGGAACCACACCATCGACGAGGTGCTGGGTGACGACAGCGGCGTCACCGGCGTGCGCGTGAAGGACGTCAACTCCAGCGTCACCCGCGACATCGAGGCCACCGGCTTCTTCGTGGCGATCGGCCACACGCCGAACACCGGCATCTTCGAAGGCCAGCTCGACATGCACGACGGCTACATCAAGATCCACAGCGGCCAGGGCGGCATGGCCACGATGACCTCGGTGCCGGGCGTGTTCGCCGCCGGCGACGTGGCCGATCACGTGTATCGCCAGGCCGTGACTTCGGCCGGCTTCGGCTGCATGGCCGCGCTGGACGCCGAGCGCTGGCTCGACCAGCAGACGCCGGTGGTCTAGGCCGGGAATCGGGAATCGGGAATCGGGAATCGGGAATCGGGAATCGCAAGAGCATCGCGTTCAGGGCATTCTTTGGTAGCGGAGGCCGAATTCGAACAGCCGTCATTCCCGCGAAAGCGGGAATGACGGCGAAAGGGTGGAAACGACGCTCAGCTTCCCGAATCTCTCGCAACACGGTATTCCTGCCACCTCATGCATGACATCCGCTTCCACGCCGCGATCGCCGAGCTGCCTGCCGCGGCGTGGGATGCACTGCTTCCGGAACCGAACCCGTTCGTGTCGCACGCTTTCCTGCAGACGCTGGAAAGCAGCGGCTGCATCCGTCCCGACTGGGGCTGGCAGGCGCATCACCTGACCCTGCATGAAGGCGAGCGGCTGGTCGCGGCCGCGCCGCTGTACCTGAAGGGCAACTCGCACGGCGAGTTCGTGTTCGACTGGAGCTGGGCCAGCGCGTGGGAGCGCGCCGGTGGCCAGTATTACCCCAAGCTGCTCAACGGCGTGCCCTACTCGCCGGTGCCCGGCCCGCGCCTGCTCGCCGGTCGCGACGACCGTTCGCCGGCACTGCGGCGCGAACTGGTCCAGGCGATGCGGCGCGAAGTCGAGCGGCTGGGACTGTCTTCGATCCATGCCAACTTCCTGCCCGCGCAGGAACTGGCCGCGTTCGGGCCGGCCTGGCTGGCGCGCTCGGACGTGCAGTTCCACTGGCACAACCGGGGCTATCGCGATTTCGCCGACTTCCTGGCCGCGCTGAACCACAAGAAGCGCAAGAACATCGTGCACGAACGCCGCCAGGTCGCCCTCAGCGGGCTGGCCGTGGAATGGCGCTCCGGCGACAGCCTGGGCGATGAGGAATGGTCGCGCGTGCACCAGCTGTACGAAGCGACGTTCGACATGAAGGGCAACCACGCCGCGCTGACGCCTGCGTTCTTCGGCCGGCTGGGCGGGCTGGGGTCGACCATCCAGCTGGCGCTGGCCCGCGATGGCGCTCTCATCGTGGCGATGGCGCTGTTCGTCCAGAGCGGCAACGTGCTGTACGGCCGCTATTGGGGCGCGTCGATCGACGTGCCCGGCCTGCATTTCGAGCTGTGCTACTACCGCGGCATCGAGTACGCCATCGCGCAGGGACTGGAGCGTTTCGAACCGGGTGCGCAAGGCGAACACAAGCTGGCGCGGGGATTCCTGCCCGCGCGAACGCATTCCCGCCATTACCTGGTCAACCCGGACTTTCGCGCCGCCGTGGCGAACGCGCTTGCCGACGAGGCCACCGCGGTCGACGACTATGCAGCGGACCTCGCCAGGCACAGTCCTTACGCCCGGCGCGAGGCGGTGATCCGGTGATCCGCCTGCCCTTGCTGGATGCCGATCACCGGGACCGCTTCCCCGATCCCGGCGAGGCGCTGGCCGAACCCAACGGCCTGCTCGCCTTCGGCGGCGACCTGGCTCCCGAACGCCTGCTGGCCGCGTACAGCCGCGGCATCTTTCCGTGGTTCAGCGAGGGCGAACCGATCCTGTGGTGGTCGCCCGACCCGCGCTGCACCTTCGACACCGCCAGCGTCCGCCTCAACCGCAGCCTGCGTCGACAACTCCGCGGCCGGCACTGGCGCCTCACCGTCGACCACGCGTTCGAACAGGTGATCCGCGCCTGCGCGCAACCGCGCCGCGACGACGCCGGCACCTGGCTGGTGCCGGCGATGATCGACGCCTATGTGCAACTGCATCGGCTGGGCCATGCGCACAGCATTGAAGTGTGGGACGGCGAGCGCCTGGTCGGCGGCATCTACGGGGTGGCGATCGGCCGGCTGTTCTGCGGCGAGTCGATGTTCAGCGCCGAAAGCGGCGGCTCGAAGCTGGCGCTGGTCGCCCTCGCCCAACTGCTGCATGCGATGGGCTTTCCCCTGCTCGACACCCAGGTCAGCAACCCGCACACGCTGGGGCTGGGCGCGGTCGAGATCCCCCGCGCGGACTACCTGCAGCAAGTGGCGCGGCTGGGACAACTGCCCGGACGGGTCGGCAGCTGGGCGGATCTGACGCCCGAACTGCTCCAGCCCTGCATGGCAAGCCGCACGGACGATTGACCGGCCAACCGCTCCAGCCGCGATCAACCGGCCCGGGCGGTGTACTTGCGCGCCACGTAGTCGTCGAGGATGCCCACGAATTCGTTGGCGATGTTGTCGCCGCGCAAGGTCATCGCCTTCTCGCCATCGATGAACACCGGCGCCGCCGGGGCCTCGCCGTTGCCGGGCAGCGAGATGCCGATGTTGGCATGCTTCGATTCGCCCGGCCCGTTGACGATGCAGCCCATCACCGCCAGGGTGAGGTTTTCCACGCCGTCGTACTGCACCCGCCACAGCGGCATCTGCTCGCGCACGTGTTCCTGCACGGTCTTGGCCAGCTCCTGGAAGAACTCGCTGGTGGTACGGCCGCAACCCGGACAGGCCGTGACCAGCGGGGTGAACGAGCGCAGGCCCATGGTCTGCAGCAGTTCCTGCGCCACGATCACCTCGCCGGTGCGCGAGGCGCCCGGTTCGGGCGTCAGCGAGATGCGGATGGTGTCGCCGATGCCTTCCTGCAGCAGCACGGCCAGCGCGGCGGCCGAAGCGGTGATGCCCTTGGAACCCATGCCGGCCTCGGTGAGGCCGAGGTGCAGCGCGTAATCGCAGCGAATGGCCAGATCGCGATACACCGCGATCAGCTCCTGCACGCCGGAGACCTTGCACGACAGGATGATGCGGTCGCGCGGCAGGCCAAGCTTCTCGGCCAGCGCCGCCGAGTCCAGCGCCGAACGGATCAATGCCTCGCGCGCCACGTGCGAGGCATCCCACGGATCGGCGCGCCTGGCATTCTCGTCCATCAGCGCGGCGACCATGCTCTGGTCCAGCGAGCCCCAGTTGGCGCCGATGCGCACCGGCTTGCCGTAGCGCAGCGCCTTCTCGATGATCGAGGCGAACTGGCTTTCGTGCTTCTTGCCGAAGCCCACGTTGCCCGGATTGATCCGGTACTTCGCCAGCACCTCGGCGCAGGCCGGCTCGCGCTCCAGCAGCAGATGGCCGTTGTAGTGGAAGTCGCCCACGATCGGCACCTCCACGCCCATCATCGCCAGCCGCTCGGCGATGCGGGGCACCGCGGCGGCGGCGGCCGGCGTGTTGACCGTGATGCGCACCATCTCGGAGCCGGCGCGGGCCAGCTCGGCGATCTGTTTCGCGGTGCTGGCCGGATCTTCGGTGTCGGTGTTGGTCATCGACTGCACCACGATCGGCGCGCCGCCACCCACCTTCACCTTGCCCACGTGCACGGCCACGCTGGGCCGGCGTTGCGCCGGTTCTGCCGGGCGCGCTTTCTGTACAGCCATCTCACTCATGGATTCAACCGGATAACAGGCCGCGATAGTTCGCGGCGATGCCGGCAAGAATACCCGATCGGGGTTGCCCTTCCGTGGCAAATCGGCGCAGGCTGAACCCGCGCGTACCGGCTCCGGGACTTTTTGGGTGCGCGTCTCAGGGACGAATTGCCGCAGCGGCTTGATCGGAGTCAATACGGCGCCTCATGCTTCGCCTAAAATTGCGCAGTTATCCAGCCGGGAAGCCCCATGCCGAACACCGAGTATTACAACGACAGGGTCGTGCGCCAGTTCCTGCTGGCCGCCGCCGTATGGGGCATCATCGGCATGTCCGTCGGCGTCTACGCCGCCGCCGAGCTGATGTGGCCGGCGCTGAACTTCGAGACCTCGTGGCTGACCTTCAGCCGCATCCGCCCCGACCACACCTTCGGCGTGATCTTCGCCTTCGGCGGCTCGGCGCTGATGGGCACCTGCTATTACGTGGTGCAGCGCACCGGTCATGCCCGCCTGGCCTTCACCAGACTGGCCGGGTTCACCTTCTGGGGCTGGCAACTGGTCTGCGTGCTGGCGATGACCACGATGCCGCTGGGGCTCACCCAGAGCAAGGAGTACGCCGAGCCGGAGTGGTTCATCGACATCCTGATCGCGGTGGTCTGGGTCAGTTTCGGCGTGGTGTTCTTCGGCTCGCTGGCGCGCCGGCGCATCAAGCACATCTATGTGGCGAACTGGTACTACGGCGCCTTCATCATCGCGGTGGGCCTGTTGCACATCATCAACAATCTGGCCATCCCGGTCTCGCTGACCAAGTCGTACTCGATCTACTCCGGCGTGGTCGACGCGATGGTGCAGTGGTGGTACGGCCACAATGCGGTGGCGTTCTTCCTGACCGCCGGCTTCCTGGGCATGATGTACTACTTCGTGCCGCGGCAGGCGCAGCAGCCGCTGTGGAGCTACCGTTTTTCGATCGTCAATTTCTGGGCGCTGATCTCGGTCTACATGTGGGCCGGCGCGCACCACCTGATGTACACCGCCCTGCCCGACTGGGTGCAGTCGGTGGGCATGGCGTTCTCGCTGGTGCTGCTGATGCCCAGCCTGGGCTCCGCCGCCAATGGCCTGCTTACCTTCAACGGTTCGTGGCACAAGCTGAGGATGGACCCCGCCGCCAAGTTCATGGTGATGTCGCTGGTGTTCTACGGCGCCGCCACGTTCGAAGGCTCGATGATGGCGATCAAGTCGGTCAATTCGCTGTCGCACTACACGGACTGGACCATTGCCCACGTGCATTCGGGCTCGCTCGGCTGGGTCGCGATGATCACCATCGGCTCGCTGTACGCGATGGCCCCGCGCGCGCTCGGTCGCCCGGAAATGCATTCGCGCAAGGGGATGGAGCTGCACTTCTGGCTGCACATGATCGGCACCCTGCTTTACGTCGGCTCGATGTGGACCGCCGGCGTCACCGAGGCGCTGATGTGGCGCGCCACCAATCCGGACGGCGCGCTCACCTACGGTTTCCTGGACAGCCTGATCGCGATCAAGCCGATGTACGTGATCCGCTGGCTGGGTGGCGTTTGCATCCTGTCGGGCATGTGGGTGATGGCGTGGAACCTCTGGTACACCGCCGCCGACGCCCGTGCCCGGCTGATCAAGCCGATCCCGGTCCCGATTCCCGAGCCGGTGCCGCATCAGGTGCCCGCGCCACTTCCGGCCGCGGGCTGAGGGAATGGGCTGATGCGCTCGTCCATGCTCGCTGCTTCGGTCAAGCTCCTGTTTCGGCAAGACATCCCGGCCCGGCAAGCCCGAAAGCGTCCATCCATGGCCGCACTCTCCAAATAGATCCCATCTCATGGCCTACAAGCATTTCGAAGCAATTGAAAAACACGTCGGCCTGCTCGGCGTGCTGATCGCGATCATGGTCTCGCTGGGCGGCCTGGCCGAGATCACCCCGCTGTTCATGGAGGCGCATTCGGTGAAGGCACCGCCGGGCGTGAAGCCTTACGACCCGCTGCGGCTGATCGGCAAGGACGTCTACGTGCGCGAGGGCTGCTACCTGTGCCATTCGCAGATGATCCGCGCCCTGCGTTTCGAGACCGAACGTTACGGCCACTACTCCATCGCGGCCGAATCGGTCTACGACCGCCCGTTCCAGTGGGGCTCCAAGCGCACCGGGCCCGATCTCGCGCGCGTGGGCGGCAAGTATTCCGACGACTGGCAGCGCATGCACCTGATGAATCCGCGCCAGGTCGTGCCGCAGTCGAACATGCCCGCGTATCCGTGGCTGGCGCACAACAAGATCGATGCTGCCGACGTGCAGGCACGCATGCACGCCTTGCGCCGGCTGGGTGACCCTTATTCCGATGCCGAGATCGCCGCCGCCCCCGCCGCCGTGGAGGGCAAGACCGAACTGGACGCGCTGATCGCCTACCTGCAGGGGCTGGGCATCCGCAACGAACCCGCATCGACCGCGGCGGCCAATGCCGCGGCCAGCGATGGAGGCACGCCGTGACCATCAATCCGATCTGGGGTCACGTCACCGGGGTGCTCATCGCGCTGATGATGATCAGCTTCATCGGCATCTGGATCTGGGCGTGGCGCAAATACCACCAGCCGACCTTCAACCGCATGGCGCACCTGCCGCTGGAAGATGAGCCGGAAACCGATGTCCGCAACAAGGAGGATCGCCCGTGAGCAGTGGCTGGTCGTTATGGGTGATGTTTCTGGTGGTGCTCAACCTGGGCATCACCTTCGCGCTGTTCCTGTGGGCGCCGCGGGCGAAGATTCCCACCCGCCCCGACGGCACCACCGGCCACGTGTGGGCGCACGGCACGATTCTCGAAGGCCTCAAGGCGCTGCCGCGCTGGTGGATCGTGTTTTCCGGCAGCATGTTCGCGCTCGCCTTCCTGTACCTGTACCTGTACCCGGGCTTCGGCAACCACAAGGGTTCGCTGGGCTGGACTTCGCACGGCCAGCTGCAACAGGAGGTGGCTGCCAACGACGCGAAACTGGCACCGCTGATGGAGCGCTTCCGCCTGTATCCGGTGGAAAAGCTGGCCGGCGACCCGGATGCGCTGGCGATGGGCAAGGTGCTGTTCGAGGACAACTGCGCCGCCTGCCATCAGCGCAGCGCCAAGGGCAACGTGGCGCTGGGCGCGCCGGATCTCGCCGACAACGACTGGCTGTACGGTGGCAGCGGCAGCGACATCACCACCTCGATCCACGACGGCCGCAGCGGCGTGATGCCGCCGTGGGCGAGCCTGGGCGCGGACAACGTCAAGAACCTGGCGCAGTACGTGCTGAGCCTGTCCGGTGCGCCGCACGATGCGGCAAAGGCTGCCGCCGGCCAGCCGATGTTCGCCACCTGCGCGGCCTGCCACGGCGCCGAAGGCAAGGGCAACCCGGCGCTGGGCGCACCCAATCTAACCGACAGGATCTGGTTGCATGGCGGCAGCGTGGCCGATATCGAGAAGACCATCGGCGACGGGCGCCAGGGCCACATGCCGGCCTGGAGCCCGCGTCTGTCCGACGACCAGATCCACGTGATCGCCGCCTACGTCTACCAGTTGTCGCATCCGGCCAATGAACCACGGCAATGACAGCGCCGCCCGGCACGGGCCGGCGCACGGATCGGCCCGGCTCTCGGCCTGGTATCGACAGCCGATCGCGTGGTTGGGCGTGCTCGTCTTCGTGGCATCGATCGCCGGATGCGTGTGGCTGATCGTGGTCGGCAATCGCTACGCCGACACGCCGCTGGACACCTCGCACACCGTGTTCGGCGTGCCGGTCAGCGCGCATAGCGCCGCGAAGCCACCGCCGCCCACCGACCCGCCGCGATGAACAGCTACGCGGCGTGGGCCCATCCGCAACTCGCCGCACAGGTGCTACGCCCCCGTCGCGACGGCAACAGCGAGGCCGCCCTCCTGGTCGAGTCGCTGGCGGACGCGCGCCAGGTGTTGCGGCTGGAACAGCTGCTGCGTTCGCTGCCCGGCGTAAAGCGCGTCGCCATCGATCGCCCGGCGCGCCGGGTACGCGTGGTGCTGGATGCCGAGCGCACGCCGCTGCCCACCCTGCTGGCGAATTTCGCCGCGGCCGGCTGCCCGGCGCAGCCGCTGCAGCACGGCAGCATCGACGACGTCCGCTCGCAGGAACAGCATGACGCGCTGAAGCGCCTGCTGGTGGCCGGCATGTGCTCGATGCAGGTGATGACGTACGCCTTCGTCATCTACATCGGCGTGGTCGATTTCGTCGACTTCAGCACGCGCAACCTGTTCCGCTGGCTCGGCCTGCTGACCAGCCTGCCGGTGGTGTTCTACTCGGCGTTGCCGTTCTTCCGCGGCGCGCTGCAGGAACTGCACGAGCGCCGGCTCGGCCTCAACCTGCCGGTGGCGCTGGCGGTGGCCCTGGTGTTCCTGGCCAGCATGTTCAACACGCTGCGTGGCACCGGCGAGATCTATTTCGACTCGGTGACCATGTTCGTCTCGCTGCTGCTGGGCGGGCGCTACCTGGAACTGCGTTCACGCCATCGCAGCGGCGCGATGGGCGACGCGGTGATCGACGGCGCGCCCCTGCTGGCGCAGCGCCGCCGTGCCGACGGCGAGCTGGAAACCGTGCCCGCGATGACCCTGCTGCCCGGCGACCGCGTGCACATCGCCGAAGGCACCCGCGTGCCGGCCGACGGCGTGCTGCAGAGCGCCCACGTCGAGGTGGACGAGGCACTGCTGTCCGGCGAATCGCGCCCGGTGCGTCGCGCGCGGGGCGAGCCGCTGATTGCCGGCAGCGTGCTGTTGTCCGGCCCGGCCGAACTGCTCGTGGAGCACAGCGGCGACACCACCGCCGTGGCGCGGCTGGGCGAACTGGCCGCCCGCGCGCGGCAGGCGCGCTCGACGATCGCGGCCAGCGATCGCGTGGTCGGCCGCTTCGTGGCGCGGGTGCTGGGCCTGACCGCACTCACCGCCATCGGCTGGCTGCTGGTCGATCCGGCGCGCGCATTCGAGGCAGCGGTGGCGGTGCTGGTGGTCGCCTGCCCCTGCGCCTTCGCGTTGACCCGGCCAGCCACGCTGACCCGGGCGCTCGGCGTGCTGGCCGGCCGCGGCGTGCTGGTGACCCGCGGCGATGCGCTGTGCCGGCTGGCCGAGGTCGACTACGCGCTGTTCGACAAGACCGGCACGCTGACGGTGCCGCAGCTGCAGCACCGCGCAGTCGAGCCGCTGCGCGGCGACAGCGTCGAGCAGGTGCTGCAGCTGGCTGCTGCGCTGGCGCATGAAAGCTCCCATCCGCTGGCCCGCGCCCTGGCCGATACCGCTCGCCAGCGCGCCTTGCCGCTGCAGGCGCAGTCCGTGCAGGTGGCTGCCGGCGCCGGCATTTCGGGCGAGGTGGCCGGTCGCGCACTGTGGCTGGGACGCGCCGACTACGCGCTGGCGTGCAGCGGCCAGCCGGCTCCCGCCGGTGTCGCGGATGCCTTGCTGCTGACCGACGCGGACGGCGCCATCGCAGCTTTCCATCTCGACGAACAGCCGCGCGCCGATGCGCAGCGCGTGCTCGAACGGCTGCGCGGGGACGGCATCACCACCAGCATGGCCAGCGGCGACGCGAGCAGCCGCGTGGCCACGATGGCGGCCCGCCTGGGCATCGCCGACTGGCACGCCCGGCAGTCGCCGGCCGACAAGCTCGAACGCCTGCAGGCAGCCCATGCCGAAGGCCACACCACGCTGGCGGTGGGCGACGGCAGCAACGACGCGCCGCTGCTGGCCGGTGCCGACGTCTCCGCAGCGCTCGCCTCCGGCACCGAACTGGCCCAGGCCCATGCCGACCTGCTGCTGATGGATGGACGTCTGCACGGACTCGTCGACGCATGCTCGATCGCCCGTCAGCTGCAGCAAGTCACCGCGCAGAGTCGCCGCTGGGCGCTGGGCTACAACCTTTGCGCCGTACCGTTTGCCGCGTTCGGCATGGTGCCGCCGTGGCTGGCCGGCATCGGCATGTCGCTCAGCTCGCTGGTGGTGGTGCTGAACGCATTGCGCGTGGGCCGGCCGGAGGCCGCGGCCGATGACCGCGCCGGCCCGGCCACCGGCGCACGCGAGCTGCCCGCATGAACATCCTGCTGGTGCTGATCCCGGTGACCCTGGTGATCGTCATCGTGGCCGTGCGGCTGTTCTTCTGGGCGGTCAACCACCAGCAGTTCGACGACCTGGACAGCCCGGCGATCCTGCCACTGCTGGACGAGCCCGCTACGAACCCGACGCCGGCTGATTTACCGGCTGATCCGCTGGCGGAGGCGCCGGCCGATCGGTCGGCACCTGTCGACGCAGCCCCACCTGCAGCAGGCGGCGCTGCAGGCGATCGGCCAGCGTAAGCGGATCGGCCAGGCCCATTCGCGCCAGCGCCTCGGACTCACCCGGCGCCACTTCGCCCGGGCGACACGCGGCCAGCAGCAGGCCGAGCCGGCCGCGCCAGCTGGCGCCGGCGTGTTTCAGCCACTCCAGCGCCGGCAACAGGCGTTGCTCGACTTCGCTGAAGTCACTGCCGAACGGAAACTCGGGCAGCTCGCCGTGCTGCCGGAACGGCGCCAGTATCTTGCGCAGGTGGCGCGGGCGATGCAGGCGCCAGCTCTCGGGTATCACGAAATCCGCGGCCAGCTTGCCGTGTGCCTTGGCCTCGGCGCACAGCGCGTCGAGGAAACGCGCGTCGGTGATCGCCAGCATCGCCTCGACGCACTCGCTGTCGCTCTTGCCGCGCAGGTCGGCGATGCCGTACTCGGTGATGATGATGTCGCGCAGGTGGCGCGGGATGGTGGTCTGGCCGTAGTTCCAGCGGATGTTGCTCTCGATGCCGCCCTTGCTGCTGCGGGTGGCGCGCAGCAACAGTACCGAGCGCGCATCGGGCAGTTCGTGCGCCATCGCCACGAAGTTGTACTGGCCGCCGACGCCGCTGACCACGCTGCCGTCCTCCAGCGTGTCCGACACCACCGCGCCCAGCGCGGTGGCCATCATGCAGGTGTTGAAGAAACGGGCGCCGCGCCGCTGCAGCATGGCCAGCGACTGGTGCGTGCCGTAGAGCTGGTTGACGTTGGACACCGCGCACATGTCGATCGCGTCCGGGTCAGCTGCCTCGGTGGCGTCGAGCCAGGCGTACAACTCGCGCGAGCCCAGGAAGAACGCACCGCGCAGGTAGTGCCCGCCCGGCGTGTCCGGGTTCAGCCGGCCCGCCGCGGCGGCCCGCTCCAGCGCGAGGTTGTCCCAGCTGCGCCGCTTGAGAATGCCGCCCCGCTGCAGGTGCATGAAGCCGTCCATCACCATCTCGCTGGCGCCGTACAGGCCGGCCTCGAACGGCGCCAGCCCGCCCAGCCAGCCGGCCAGCGCATGGGTGACGCCGGCCGGGTCCAGCGCGACCAGGGCGCGGCGCCACTGGATGTTGTTCTGCTGACGCAGCAGCAAGGCCTTCACCAGCGCATCGGACAGTGCGCCGATGCCGATCTGCAGGCAGCCGCCATCCTTCACCAGCGCGCTGGCATGCAGGCCCAGCGCATACTCGGCCAAGCCCACCGGCGCGCGGGGCAGCGCGAACAGCGGCGGCGAATGCGGCGGCCGCAGCTCCACGTCGAAATAGGTTTCGGCCACTTCGGCGTCCCCGCCGAGGTACGGCAGATCCGGATGCACCACCGCCACGCACATCGGCCGCGGCTTGCCGGCCAGCTGGGTCAGCCGCAGGAAATCCAGGGTCAGGTCCGGGTTGCACGACAGGCTGTAATGCACGCCGTCGGGTCCCTCGCGGCGCGCCACCAGTTGCACCAGCAGGTTGATGTCCTGCACCACCAGGTCGCGCGCGACATGGGTGTAGTTCTGGCTGATGTAGCTGCGTTGCGCGCTGCCCGAATGCAGCATCGCGCCCGACTGCAGGTAGAACTCGTGTACCTCGACGTTGGCCGGCAGCGCGTCGCGCGCCTGGTCCAGCGCGTACTGCGGATCGACCGCGTCGGCGCCGAAGTGGCGTTCCAGGAACGGTTGCAGGAAGCGCTGCTCCAGCCCCGGCGACGCCTGCGGCCGGGTCAGCGACAACGCGGTATACAAACGCATCGAACGCGTGGCGTCGGCGCTGATCGCCCGGTAGATCGCGTTGAGCAGTTCGTGCGGTTTGCCCAGACCCAGCGGCGCGGCAATGCGCAGATCAGGCCCCAGCACGTCCATCAGGTAGCGTGCGCAGGCATCGGTGTCGGCGTAGCGTTGCTCGATCGGCATGCGCGCGATGATGCCAGAAGGCCGATGAAGGCGCCGCGTCGACAGGCCATCGCCTACACTCGGCCCATGCCCACACCCCTGATCCCCCCCACCCCGAGCCGGCTGCTGGCCGAACAGGCCTTGAGTCGTGCAGCCGGCGCCCCCCTGCTCAGCGGCAACGCGGTGCAGTTGCTGATCGATGCAGCCGCCCATTACGAGGCCTGGCTGGCGGCGATCCGCGGTGCGCAGCATCGGGTGCTGCTGGAAAACTACATCGTGCGCGATGACGAGGTCGGTCGCGCGTTCCGTGACGCCCTGGTCGAGCGCGCCCGCTCCGGCGTGTTCATCGCCGTGGTCACCGACTGGGTCGGTTGCCTCGGCCAGTCGCGCCGTTCGTTCTGGGCGCCGCTGCACGCGGCTGGTGGCGAAGTGCGCGTGTTCAATCCGCCCCGGCTGGGCCAGCCACTGGGCTGGATCAGTCGCGACCATCGCAAGTTGCTGGTGGTGGACGGCGTCCAGGGCTTCCTGTCCGGCGTGTGCATCAGCGCGAAGTGGCTGGGCGACGAACGTCGCAACGTGCCGCCGTGGCGCGACACCGGCGTGGCGTTGCAGGGGCCGGCCGTGGCCGAGCTGGAGGCCGCCTTCGCGCAAAGCTGGGGCGAGACCGGCGCCGCGCTGCGCCCGCTGCCGGCGGCGCCGGTGCCGGTGCCGGAAAGCCCGGTCGGCGAGGTGTCGCTGCGGGTGATCGCCACCCAGCCGTCGACCGCCGGCACCTATCGGCTGGACCAGCTGATCGCCTCGATGGCGCGCAAGACGCTGTGGCTGACGGACGCCTATTTCGTCGGCGTCGCGCCCTACGTGCAAGCCCTGATCGCCGCTGCCCGCGATGGCGTGGACGTGCGCCTGCTGGTGCCTGGCAGCAGCGACATCCCGGCGGTGGCAGGCATGTCGCGCTCGGGTTACCGCCCGCTGCTGAAGGCCGGCATCCGGGTGTTCGAGTGGAACGGTTCGATGCTGCATGCCAAGACCGCGGTGGCCGATGGCCAATGGGCCCGGGTCGGCTCGTCCAACCTCAACATCGCCAGCTGGCTGGGCAATCACGAGATCGACGTGGCGGTGGAGGACGACGGTTTCGCCGGCCAGCTTGCCGCGCAATACGAAAAGGACCTGGGCAACGCCACCGAGATCGTGCTGGCCTCGCGGCGCCGGCGCAACGGCCAGGGCAGCAGCGAGCAGGTGCGCAGCAGCGAGGCAAGGCCACCACGGGTGCGCCACGCGGGTGGCAGCTCGGGGCGCGCAGCCGCGGGCGCCTTGCGCATCGCCAACAGTGTCGGCGCGGCGCTGACCAACCGCCGCGTGCTGGGCGACACCAGCAGCAGCCCGCTGATGATCGGCGCGGGGGTGCTGCTTGCGCTGGCGGTGGTGGCCTTCCTGTGGCCGGCGTGGATCGGCTGGCCGTTCGGGGTCATTGCCGCGTGGTTCGCGCTGAACCTCGGCATCCGCAGCTGGCGCGTGCGCAAGCGCCGCTGGCGCGAACTGCGCGATGCCGGCGACGACGACTGAGGTACCGCGGCAGTCTTGATGCTGTTCCTGCGCTTACCGCGTCAAGCAGATGTTTTCCAACAACTTCGTACGGCGCATCGTGCTAGGCTCGCGCCCTTATGTCAGCGCCGTATGACCACACCGAGACACGCCATATCCTCACCCCCAGCTCACTCAACCGGCTGGTGCGCGACCTGCTGGGCGACGCGCTGCCGCAGGTGTGGATCGAGGGTGAACTGTCCAACGTGGCCAAGCCCGCGTCGGGGCATCTCTACTTCACCCTGAAGGACAGCGGCGCCCAGGTGCGCTGCGCGATGTTCAAGATGAAGGCGTCCACCCTGCGCTTCCGTCCGGCCGACGGCATGCAGGTGCTGCTGCGCGCGAAAGTCGGCCTGTATGAACCGCGCGGCGAGTTCCAGCTGGTCGCCGAGTACATGGAGCCGGCTGGCGAAGGCGCCCTGCAGCGCGAGTTCGAGCAGCTCAAGGCGCGGCTCGACGCCGAAGGCCTGTTCGACCCCGCGCGCAAGCGCCCCCTGCCCGTCCACGCCCGCCGCATCGGCGTGATCACCTCGGCTACCGGAGCGGCGATCCGCGACGTGCTCAGCGTGCTGGCGCGGCGCTGGCCACTGGCCGATGTCGAGATCCTGCCGGTGCCGGTGCAGGGTCGCGAGGCGCCGCCGGCAATCGTCAACATGCTGCGCAAGGCATCGGACAGCGCACGCCATGACGTACTCCTGCTGACCCGCGGCGGTGGTTCGCTGGAAGACCTGTGGGCGTTCAACGACGAGGCGGTGGCGCGGGCGATCCACGCCAGCGCGGTGCCGGTGGTGAGCGCCGTGGGCCACGAGATCGATTTCAGCATCGCCGACTTCGTCGCCGACCTGCGCGCGCCCACGCCCTCGGCTGCCGCCGAACTGCTGGTGCCCGATGCGGTGGCGGTTGGCCGTCACCTACGGCAGTTGCGGCAGCGCGTGGCGACCCTGCAGCAACGCCGGCTGCAGGCACTCTCGCAACGCGTCGATCACCTGTTCGCGCGACTGCAGGCCCAGCGTCCGCAGGCGCGCCTGGCGCGCGACCGGGAACGCCTGCATCACCTGCGCCACCGCCTGCTGGTGGCGCTGCGCGAACAGGGCCAGCAACGCGGCACCCGGCTGGAACGATTGCAGGCCCGACTGCTGGCGCGACATCCCGGCGTCCGCCTGCCGCTGCTGGCACGCCGACTCGCCGAACAGGATCAGCGCCTGCGCCGCGCCATCGCGCAAATCCTCGAACGGCGGCGAACCGCCCTGCGCCACGCCGGCCACGCCCTGCACGCGATCAGTCCGCTGGCCACGCTGGAACGCGGCTACGCGATCGTGTTCGACGCCGACGGCAACGTGCTGCGCTCGGCGAAGAACGTCGCGCCCGGCACGCCGCTGCGCGCGCGACTGGCGGATGGCGAACTGCCACTGCGGGTGCGTGAGGACTGAGCAGCGCAGCGGCGCATGCCCTGATCGGGACGACCTGGCTCGACCAGGCAAGGACAGGCAGGTGAGGACAGGCAGGCGAGGACGGGATCGTTCGGCCGTCACTCGAATCCCGCTCCGCTGTTCAGCGGCCATGCCGGGATGGCGCCTGGCGACCGCGCCACTACATGCCGTGGGACACCTTCATGCCGAACTTGCTGCAGCCGAGAATCGATCCGCCCAACCCGGAATGATTGAACGGGCTGATGTGCGGTTGCATGGTGACCTTGACGGTATCGCCATCCTTTTTCACATCCACGATCCGCTCGATTCCGGCATCCGACCCGTAACTGAAGTTCTGGCTGGTGTACACGTTTCCCGAACCGTAGTCCGTGTCTACATGTCCGGCATAGACGTCGCGAGAGCCACCCAGCACCGCCGAAATGCTGGTCACCAGGTAATACCTGCCAAGTTTCATCCGGGAGAACTGGAACTCGCCGTTCTCGTTGGGCTTGGCTTCCATCCGGGCGACGACCAGGTCCGGGTCCGTCAGCACCTGGTCCCTGCCGGGCTTTGCCTTCTTGCCGAGCGCCAGGACCTGTTGCAGGTAGGGCGTCGCTGGATACAGCAGCACCGGCTGGCTTCCCAGCACGAGATTGCCCCGCCAGCTCCCGCACACTTGTCCCCTGATGATCGAGTGCCCCGGCTCCAGCGCGGCCTTGGCGGCAGCCAGATCAAACGGCACGTTCGGCTTGAGGATATTCACGACAGGCCTGGTCACCGGCATCGTGGTACGCGACTGCTCCATAGTTTCCGCCGCCGTCTCGGCAGGCTCGACCTGATCCGGCAAGGCGGGCCGACCGGCCTCGAACTTGCCGACCATCGCGCACAGCCGCTCCGGCACGCCTTTGCTCTCGTTGCCGGGGGACACAATCGAGGTGAATGAAATCCCGGAGGGTTGCTGAACCTGGATCAGCGTCGGAACGGGAGACGGCGGCTTGCCGATCCCCATGCTGGGATTTGGGCTGCCGTAGTCCGGCTCGGTGGCGATCACGTAGCCGTCGGCGGCGGCGATCTTCCGTAAATCGTCGAACGCCTGCTGCACGCTTAGCCCGGCATGAGTGGACGTCACCGTGAAAAAGCGCGCGCCATCGCTCACCGTGACTACATGCACGTTATCCGTGCATGACGCCGCCGTGGCCATGCCGATGGCCGGCGCTGCCATCAAGATCAGAAACGGGACAATCGTCCGTATCGGTCGCTTGTTCAACGAGATAATCATCGGTCCTCCATGACATGTATCCACCAGGCATCCACGTGCCCACGTTCGAACCACGCGCTCAACGAACCGCATGATCAACGATCATCAATCCGGCATGCCCGTGGTGCGGGAGCATAGCATCCGGCCACGGACATGATGCTGCCGATGCCGCGACATGGCGCATCCACGCAGGCCGCCTCACAGCCTCTGAACACCGCGACGTCCTATGCTTGACGGATCGCCAGCGCAGGCCAACGCCATGTTGAACAAGACCTACCCCTACTACCTCGCCAACCGGCCGCAGACATCGAAGACGATGCTGGACGTGCGCGACAAGTACAGCGGCAAGCTGGCCACCCGCGTCGCCGTGCCGGATGCGAAGGCCACCGGGAAGGCGATCGCCGCCGCAGTGACGGCGGCCAGGCCGATGCGCGAGTTCAAGCCGTGGGCGCGGCAGGCGGTGTTGCAGCACTGCGTCGCGCGTTTCAGCGAACGCCGCGACGAACTGGCCGAGGCCTTGTGCATCGAGGCGGGCAAGCCGATCAGGGATGCCGCCGGCGAAGTCACCCGGCTGATCGAGACGTTCCGCATCGCCGCCGAGGAAGCCGTGCGGATCAATGGCGAGACCATCAACCTGGAACTGGCCAGCCGTCTGGACGGCTATCACGGTTACACCAGGCGGGTGCCGCTGGGGCCGGTGTCGTTCATCACGCCGTTCAACTTTCCGCTGAACCTGGTGGCGCACAAGGTGGCGCCGGCGATCGCCGCCGGCTGTCCGTTCGTGCTCAAGCCGGCGGAGAAGACCCCGATCGGCGCGCTGATCATCGGCGAAGTGCTGGCCGAGACCGACCTGCCGAAGGGCGCGTTCTCGATCCTCACCCTGGATGGCGCGCACGCCACGCCGCTGGTCGAGGACGAACGCTTCAAGCTGCTCTCGTTCACCGGTGGCCAGATCGGCTGGGACCTCAAGGCCCGCGCCGGGCGCAAGAAGGTGGTGCTGGAACTGGGCGGCAATGCCGCGTGCATCGTCGACGCCGACCAGGGCCCGAAGCTGGACAAGGTGGTCGAGCGCCTGGTGTTCGGCGCGTTCTACCAGTCCGGCCAGAGCTGCATCGGCGTGCAGCGCATCTACGCCCACGCCGACATCTACGATGCGCTGAAGCGCAAGCTGGTCGCTGCCACCAGGAAACTCAAGGCCGGCGACCCGAAGGACAAGAACGTTTTCCTCGGCCCCATGATCGACGAGGCCGCCGCCGAGCGCCTGCACGGCTGGATTCTCGAAGCGAAGAAAGCCGGCGGCAAGGTCCTTTGCGGCGGCAAGCGCAACGGCAACATGCTCGATGCCACCCTGATGGAAGGCGTTCCGAAAGATGCCAAGGCCAGTCGGCAGGAAGCGTTCGGCCCGTTCGCCCTGCTCGCCCCGTACCGGAAGTTCGACGAGGCGATCGCGATGGTCAACGACTCCGACTACGGCCTGCAGGCCGGCATCTTCACCGACAGCCTGGAGCACGCGATGCGGGCGTGGAACGAGCTGGAGCAAGGCGGCGTGGTGGTCAACGACATCCCCAGCTTCCGGGTGGACAACATGCCGTATGGCGGCATCAAGCTTTCCGGCCTGGGCCGCGAAGGCATCCGCTACGCGATCGAGGACATGACCGAGCTCCGCCTGATGGTCATGCGCGAGTCCGCGTAGCAGCGCGCTCCTACAACGCGCCGGGCCTGGTCGCCTCCACGTTCCAGCCCATCGCGTTGTACCAGCGGTAACGTGCGATGCCGGCGTATTCGTGCAGCGCCATGTCGGCCATCGCGAAGTTGTACGACAAGGGCTTCCATGACGCGACGCCGCTGACGTAGTCGGCGCGCACCGGCGTGGCGTGGATGCCGAAGTGGCTGAAGTACAGCATGCCCCGACGCAGGTGGAAACCGGACGAAACCAGCAGCACGCGATCGGCGCCATACGCCTTCAGCAACGGGCCGCTGAATTGCGCGTTCTGCCAGGTGTTCATGCTGCGCGGCTCCAGCAGCACGTCGGCGGGATCGACGCCAAGCCGTTGCAGGTCCAGCGCATAGATCGCCGCCTCCGACTGGCCCAGTCCCCGCGCATCACCGCCGCTGACCTCGATCTTGCAATCGCGTGGCGCCTGCCGGCAGGCGCGGTACAACATCGCCGCCTTGCTGATTCGTCCATAGGCGAACAGGCTGGCCTCGACCGCTCCCGCATCACCCGCGCGCACCGTGCCGGCGCCCAGCAAGACGATGGCGTTGCGCTGGCCCCAGACGATCGGCACGTCGGTCGCGACTTCCGCTTGCAGGTGCGCCAGCAGCCAGCTCGGCAGCGGTCCACAACCGGTCGCCAGCAACAGCAGCACGGCCAGGCCGAACAGCACCCGACTGCTGCGGCGCCAGCGCAGCCACGCCAGTGCGCTGGCCAGCACGATCAGGATCAGCAACGCGTTCATGGTCATGGATCGGTGATTCCGGACAGGTCGGTGGATGATGACGGGTGCTGATGTCATTATGCCGGTGCCCCGCGCCAACGCGATCGCAGGCCATGCCGGAGGCATGGCGACGGGGAGCCTGCCCGGCATGGATCAACGCATCGGAGTCTGCGCATGACCACCCTCGTCTTCGTGCACGGCTGGAGCGTCACCGACACCTCCACCTATGGCCAGTTGCCGCAGCAGTTGCAGCAGCACGCGGCGGCGGCCGGCGTCGCGCTGACCTTCGCCGACATCTGGCTTTCCGAGTACGTGAGTTTCGACGACGCGGTGACCGTGGCCGACCTGGTGCGCGGCTTCGATCACGCCTTGCGCGACCTGCATCTGCGCGACGCCAGCTTCGCCTGCATCACCCACTCGACCGGTGGCCCGGTGGTGCGCGAGTGGCTGCGCGCCCAGCGCGACCGGCCCGCCACGCACAGCACGATCCGGCTCAGCCACCTGGTGATGCTGGCGCCGGCGAACTTCGGTTCCGCTCTGGCGCAACTGGGCAAGGGTCTGCTGGGCCGGCTCAAGTCGTGGTTCGATGGCGTGGAGCCGGGCCAACGGATACTCGACTGGCTCGAGCTGGGCAGCGCGCAGTCGCTGTCGCTCAACCTCGACTACATCCACAGCGACGATCCAGTGAAACGCGGCCAGTTCCCGTTCGTGCTGACCGGCGACCGCCCCGACCGCACGCTGTACGACCACCTCAACAGCTACACCGGTGAAGACGGCTCCGACGGCGTGGTACGCATCGCCGCGGCCAACCTCAACGCCCACCATGCGGTGCTGTCGCCGCAAGGCGGCCGCGATGGCGACATCGACACGCTGGCGCTCAACCTCAGCCGCGGCCCGCGCTGCGCGTTCAAGCTGATCGCCGGCGCCGCGCACTCCGGCGACCGACTGGGCATCATGGCCGCCGCGGCGCCCGATACCGTGGCGGCGATCCTGCGCTGCCTGCAGGTGCGCAGCGCGGAGGACTACCAAATGCTGTGCGACGCGTTCGATCGCGAGAACGCCGCCCGCGACGCCGACAAGGTGGAGCTGGAACCGGCCGGCCCGTTCGCGCCGCGCGTGCACATCCACGACCCGCGCAGCCTGCTGATCGTGCGGCTCACCGACGAGGCCGGCGAACCGCTGACCGGCGCCGGCTTCCTGCTCACCGCCGGGGTGCCGGCCAGTGCCGACCTCTTGCCGGAAGGATTCCTGCTCGATCGCCAGGCCAATTCGAAACAGCGCACCACGATCTCGCTGTTCCTCGACTACAGCCTGCTCGCCGGCGACGCCCGCGTGGCCGACCCGCGCAACAGCCGCAAGACCCTGCGCCCCGCCGTGGCCAGCCATCGTCCGTACGGCGCCAGCGTGCAGCCGGTGGACCTGGTCGGCCTGGTCCATCACGCGCTGGCGCAAAGCGACGGGCGCGACGACCTGCTCGCCATCCTCGGGCCGCACCAGACCACCGTGCTCGACGTGGTGCTGCCGCGCAAGGTGCGCGAAGGCGTGTTCCGGCTGACCCGGGATCGGCGTCCGGAAGACTTCCGCCGGCCGGTGCCCGGCGCCGTGATCACCTGAGCGCACGGCGACGACCGCGTCCATGGCCGCCGGCGCGAGGGCAACAGCGGCTGACTGACGCGGGCCACGGTGCGATGCGGCGCACGACGGATCGGCGATACTGCGCACTCGCGACATCCGCGCTCCCGATCCGTATCGGGGCCCGACCGGATTGGCGCCTTGCGGTATTTGTCGACCCGGCCCTGGCATGCAAAAGAAACCGATCTTCTTCGACCCCTCCGGCCGACGCGCCAGCCATGTGTCGCGGCTGGCCCTGTTGGCCGGGGTGGTCAGCACCCTGTTCGTGGTCGCCTGCGCGATCAGCCTGTTCGTGGGCCCGACCATGGACGGCCTGCACATCGGCGAACACGCCCGCACGCGACATGCCCTGGCCACCGTGAAGGCGGCTGCCCCGGAACTGCTGAAGCCCGCCGCGAAGCTGGCCGCCGAAGTGCGTGCGCGGCAGAAGCTGTTGCATGCCCCGAAAACACATGCGAGCAAGGCGGCGGCCAGCCACGTGCCGCCGCCTTCGCTGGACAAGCCCGCCGACCGGCCGCTGGCGATCGGCTTCTACGTCAACTGGGACGACAGCAGCTATTCCTCGCTGAAGCGCAGCCTGCCCCAGCTGGACTGGGTGATTCCGTCGTGGATGAGCCTGAGCGGCAAGGACATGGCGCTGCACACCAGCGTCGATGCGAAGGCGATCGACCTGATCCGCAAGCAGAAGCCGTCCACCCCGATCCTGCCACTGCTGCAGAACGCGGTGGACGCGAACTGGGATGGCCCGGGGCTGGCCCGCCTGCTGGCCGATCCGTCGCGGCGGCAGGCGCGCATCGGGGAGATCGTGGCGTTCGTGGCGGCCAACCACTTCCAGGGCGTGACGATCGATTTCGAGGACCTGCCCGAATCCGCGCAGCCGGACCTGAAAACCTTCCTCGGCGAACTCAACGACGCGTTCGACCCGCACGGCTGGGGCATCGTGCTGTCGGTGCCGTTCGACGATGCCAGCTGGGACTATGCCGGCTACGCCGACATCGTCGACTTCGTGGTACTGATGGCCTACGACGAACACTGGGCCGGCAAGACGCCGGGCAGCATCGCCGGCCAGCAATGGTTCGAGCAGACGCTCGAGAAGCGCATGAAGGAGCTGGACCCGGACCAGACCATCGTGGCCATCGGCAGCTACGGCTACGACTGGTCGCACGGCAACAATGCCGAGGCGCTGACCTTCCAGGACGCGATGGATCGCGCCAGCGACGCCCAGGCCGACATCGCCTTCGACCCTGACACGCAGAACCCGCACTTCTCCTACGACGAGGACGACGGCAGCACCCACCAGGTCTGGTTCCTCGATGGCGTCACCGCGTACAACCAGATCCACGCCGCCGACGAGTACAAGCCGTACGGCTACGCCCTGTGGCGGCTGGGCTCGGAAGATCCCTCGGTGTGGTCGGTGTTTGGCCGTCCCTACGGCGCGTCCGCGCCCGACCCGTTGCGCACCATCGGCGCCGGCGAGGACATCGACATCGAAGGCCAGGGCGAGGTGCTGGAAATCGCCTCCCAGCCTTCCGCCGGCGCACGCAGCATCGAGGTGGACAAGGACGATGGCAGCATCGATGACGAAAGCTACACCGCCCTGCCCAGTTCCTACGTGATCCAGCGCGCGGGCACCCTGCCGCACAAGATCGCGCTGACCTTCGACGACGGCCCCGACCCCGAGTGGACGCCGCAGATCCTCGATATCCTCAAGGCGAGGCACGTGCCGGCCACCTTCTTCATCATCGGCGAAAACGCGGAGATGTCGCCGAAGCTGGTGCAGCGCGAAGTCGCCGAAGGCCATGACGTGGGCAACCACACCTTCACCCATCCCAACCTGGGCGACAGTCCGCCAGGCATCGTCTCGCTGGAACTCAACGCGACCCAGCGACTGTTCGAGGCGCTGACCGGCCACTCGATGCGGCTGTTCCGCGCCCCCTATTTCGGCGACGCCGAACCGACCACCGCCGACGAGCTGGTGCCGATCGAGATCGCGCAGAAGATGGGCTACCTGTCGGTCGGCCTGCACGTGGACGCCGAAGACTGGCAGCGTCCCGGCGTCGACGCCATCGTCGCCAACGTGCTGAACGCCATCAACACCAAAAACGTGGAGCGCAAGGGCCAGGTGGTGCTGCTGCACGACGGCGGTGGCGAACGCTCGCAGACGATCGCCGCGTTGCCGCGGATCATCGACAGCCTGCGCGCGCAGGGCTACCAGTTCGTCACCGTGTCGGAGCTGGCCGGGCTTACCCGCGCGCAGACCATGCCGCCGATCGCGCCCGGCTCGCTGTCGCAATGGACCGACCGCGTGGTGTTCCTGGCGCTGGGCTTCTTCGGCCACTTCATCCGCTGGCTGCTGACCACGGCGATTGCGCTGGGCGTGGCGCGACTGATCCTGCTGGGTGGCCTGGCCCTGCTCAACCGCGCCCGCGAGAAGCGGCGCGTGGCGCCCGCGCTGGGCGAACAGCCGCCCCTGGTCTCGGTGCTGATTCCCGCCTACAACGAGGAAAAGGTGATTGCCAGCTCGATCCGCCAGATCCTCAAGAGCCGCTACGCGAACCTCGAAGTGATCGTGGTCGACGACGGTTCGGTCGATGCCACCTCGGCCGTGGTGCGCCAGCACTACGCCGACGAGCCGCGGGTACGCCTGCTCACCATCCCCAACGGCGGCAAGGCGCATGCCGTCAACACCGCCTTGCACGAAGCCCGTGGCGCGGTGGTGGTGGCGCTGGACGCCGACACCCAGTTCGAGCCGGACACCATCCCGCGACTGGTGCGCTGGTTCGCCGACCCCAAGGTCGGCGCCGTCGCCGGCAACGCCAAGGTCGGCAACCGGATCAACCTGATCACCTTGTGGCAGGCGCTGGAATACATCACCGCGCAAAATCTCGAGCGCCGCGCGCTGGCCGCGCTGGGCGCGATCACCGTGGTGCCCGGCGCGGTGGGCGCATGGCGCCGCGAAGCCCTGGAACAGCTCGGCGGCTTCCCCGCCGATACGCTGGCCGAAGACCAGGACCTGACCATCGCCGTGCAGAAGGCCGGCTTCAAGACCCTGTTCGATGCCGAGGCGGTTGCCTGGACCGAGGCGCCCGACAGCGCCCGCGGCCTCGCTCGCCAGCGTTTCCGCTGGGCCTACGGCACCTTGCAATGCCTGTGGAAGCACCGCAACGCCACCTTCAATCCCCGCTACGGTTCACTGGGCACCATCGCGCTGCCGCAGGTGTGGCTGTTCCAGATCCTGTTCTCGGTGGTCTCGCCGCTGGTCGACCTGGTGTTGGTCTGGCAGATCGTCAGCACCGCGCTGGATTACCTGCAGCACCGCGGCCAGTTCGACGACACCAACCTGATCCGCATGCTGGTGTTCTACGCGGCCTTCATGGCCATCGACCTGGCCGCCTGCGCGCTGGCCTTCGCGATGGAAAGGAAGGAGAAGTGGAGCCTGCTGTGGTGGCTGGTGCTGCAACGGTTCGGCTATCGCCAGCTGATGTACTACGTGGTGGTGCGTTCCGTCTGGACGGCCATCAAGGGCCCGTCGGTGGGCTGGGGCAAGCAGGAGCGCAAGGCCACGGTGACAACCGACGAGACGATGGCGTCCTGAGGCAACCGGCGCTCGTGCGCGGCACTTGACATACAGGTTCCATGGAAACAATATGCGTTCCATGGAACCTTTCTGGTGAACCGGACGTGCCGAACGCATCGAAGGAAAAAGTCCCGCCCAATCCGCTGCATGCACACCTGGGTTACTGGCTGCGGCTGGTCTCCAACCAGGTGTCCGGCTCTTTCGCCAGCGCCCTGCAGGAACGGCAGCTCTCCGTCGCCGAATGGGTCGCACTCAACCATGTCGAAATGCATCCCGACATCACCGCCGCATCGCTCGCCGACGCGATGGGCATGACCCGCGGCGCCGTTTCCAAGGTGCTGGACAAGCTGCTGACCAAGAACCTGTTGCTGCGCACCCCGAGCCCGCAGGACAGCCGCGCGCAGTTGCTGGCACTGACCCGATCAGGAAAGCGCCTGCTGCCCGCGCTCACCGACATCGCCAACGGCAACGACAACCGCTTCTTCTCCGTCCTGGCCGCCAGCGAGCGGAGCGAGCTGCGCAGACTTCTGCAGAAACTTGCCGATGCCCACCCCTTCAGCGCGGCACCTGTCGATTAGGCAGCACGCGTCGACACCCTGACCTCAACCTTCCATGCACGAACCAGGAGAAACCCCATGAGTGAGGCGATGGCCCACCTTCAAGCCGCGCAAGCGCAAGCCATGGCCGTTCGTCCCCGCGTGGGCGGTTTTCCGTACCTCGCCGAAACGCTGAGGCGCGCGGGCGTGACACGGAATGTGTGGCAACTGCCCGCCTGCCAGAGTCTGTACCTGACCGAGCGCGGCGCGGTGCTGCAGCAAGGCACACCGCTGGTGTCCGGCATGGCTGATGTGCCTGGCTTCGATCAGCCCGCGCTGATCCGCGCGCTGCGCACCGACCAGGCCGGGGAAAGCAGCTTTGCGGACTTCCTGCTGGCCAGTTGGAACGCCGGCGTGGTGCGCTATGAGGTCGACCTGCTCGAACGTCAGGTGACCTATTACGGCTGCAACGGCGAGTCCTATGTCGAACACTATCCGGCGGTGTCGCTGTAACGGCGAGGTCGACACCGGCTGATTTCCCGCTCAGCCGTTCCCGCGCACCCGCATGGTCAGCCCCTTCAGGAAGTTCCGCAGCAGCTGGTCGCCGCACAGCTTGAAGTTCTTGTGGTCGCTCTGGCGGAACAGCGCGCTGAGCTCGGGCTTGGAGATCGGCAGGCCGGCGGCCTCAAGGATGTCGTGCATGTCGACGTCCTTCAGCTCGAAGGCCACGCGCAGTTTCTTCAGCACCACGTTGTTGGTGACGCGCTTTTCCGGCGGACGAGCCGGGCGGCTGTCGTCCTTGCCGCGGCGATGGAACACCAGGCCGTCCAGGAACAGTGCCAGGGTCTGGTTGCTGCACTCCAGGTAACCCGGCTCGTTGTCCTTCTTCAGGAAGCCCTGCACATCTTCCTTCGTGACCGGGGCATCGGCATCGGCCAGGTGGATCAGCTCGACCACCTTGCCGTCGCTGAGGTCGAGCATGTAGCGGATGGAACGCAGTACGTCGTTGTTGATCATGTCGGTCCGGTGGATGTCGCGCAGGGGCGCCATGCTACCGCGCCGCAACCGGTTTGACCCCGTTTCCCCGTTCACGGCGTTTCACCTTTCACCGCTGAGAGGTTGTGCTTTTCAACCTCGAAGCCCGGCCACGGAGGGGCGGGCGCGGATCGGTCACGCAAGTGACTGATTCGCGTGAGGGAGTCCGGGCGTGTACCGGACTTGCGATAGAAGAAAACCACAGGACCGTGGTTTTCTTCACAAACTCTGAGAGGAGAACCGCCCGATGAAACTGAAAGCCCTGCTGCGCAGCCTGCTGCTGGCCTTGCTGGTGATCGTCACCGGCTGCAGCGTGTCGCGACCCGCCACCGATACCCACGCGCGCAAGAACGACGGCGCATCCACGCCACCCGCCGAGCCGGTGGTGGAGCCCGCGCCGACTAATCCCCAGGCCACGGCGCAAGCCAAGTCCCGAAGCGACGGCCCGAGCGGCAGTCCCGCCGACCGCGCCGCCCCCGCCGGCCGGGCTGTCCCGATGCCCGCGGCGCCGCCGGCACCTCCTGCGCCACCGGCGCTGGCCGAGGTCGCCGCGATGTCCTACAACGCACAAAGCGCGAAACGCATGGCCTACATGCCGTCGCCGATCCCGATGCAGCCGATGCCGGGCGACTTCAACACCGAGAACTACACCCATCGCGACACCAATCCGGTGCAGCTGGTCAGCGAGCAGCCGGTGTCCACCTTCAGCATCGACGTCGACACCGGCTCGTACACCAACGTGCGCCGCATGCTGGGTGCGGGTCGGTTGCCACCGGCCGATGCGGTGCGGGCGGAGGAGTTCATCAACTATTTCGACTACGGCTACACGCCGCCGGCGGATCGCGAGCAGCCGTTCAGCGTGACCACCGAACTGGCGCCCGCGCCTTGGAACGCGAAGCGGCAACTGCTGCTGGTCGGCATCCAGGGTTATCGCGTGCCCACGGCGCAGATCCCCGCCTCGAACCTGGTGTTCCTGGTCGACACCTCCGGCTCGATGGACGAGGCGGACAAGCTGCCCTTGCTGCAGGCTTCGCTGAAACAGCTGGTGCGCCAGCTGCGCAGGCAGGACCGGGTGGCCATCGTCAGCTATGCGGGCTACGCCGGCGTGGTGCTGCCCTCCACCGCGGGCGACCAGCACGCGACCATCGATGCGGCGATCGACCAACTGTCGGCTGGCGGCTCCACCAACGGCGGCGCCGGCATCGAGCTGGCCTATGCGCAGGCCGAACAGGGCTTCATCAAGGGCGGCGTGAACCGGGTGATCCTGGCCACCGACGGCGACTTCAACGTGGGCACGGTCAACCAGGAAGCGCTGAAGACCACCATCGAGGACCACCGCAAGAGCGGCGTGGCATTGACCACCCTGGGCTTCGGCGAAGGCAACTACAACGACGCGATGGCGGTGATGCTGGCCGACGTGGGCAACGGCAGCCATCACTACATCGACAGCCTGCAGGAAGGCCGTCGCGTGCTGGTCGATGAAATGTCCGCCACCTTGCTGACGATCGCCAGGGACGTGAAGATCCAGGTCGAGTTCAACCCCGCGCGAGTGCAGGAATATCGCCTGATCGGCTACGAGAAGCGCATGCTGAAGCGCGAGGACTTCAACAACGACAAGGTCGACGCCGGCGAGATCGGTGCAGGCGCCAACGTCACCGCGATCTACGAGGTCACCCCGAAAGGCTCGAACGCCGCGCGCATCGATCCGCTGCGCTACGGCAAACACGTGGCCACGGGTGAAAGCGGCAACGAACTGGCCTTCCTGCGCCTGCGCTACAAATTGCCGGGGCAAGCGGACAGCAAGCTGATCGAACAGCCGATCGCCGCGCACGCCGAGGCACAGGCCAGCGAACGCCTGCGCTACGCCGCTGCCGTGGCCGCCTTCGCCGACGCCCTGCGCGGCGGCAAATACCTGGACGGCTACGGCTACACGCAGATCGCGAAACTGGCCAGCGACGCCCGCGGCGGCGACGCGGATGGCTACCGCGCCGGCTTCGTGCAACTGGTGAAACTGGCCAACGGGCTGGTCACGCGCGGTCATGACGGCGCCAGCGACACCGCGGCGCGCTGAGGTTTCCGGCCCCGCTGCGGCGGTGGCGGTCATGGGCAGGCTCTCCCCGCTGCCCTTCCCCGGCCACCACCGCGCAGCGGGACTGGAACCGGCGACAGCACCCCACCCCAACCCTCCCCTGCAAGCCGGGGAGGGAGCCGGTCGACCACATCCGCCAAACGTGACGCTGCCCGGCTTTGCTCCTCCCCCTGCACGCAGGGGGAGGTCGGGAGGGGGTAACGCTTTTCGCGGGAAACATCACAACCTCCCCGCTCTCCGCCGATTTGCCTTACCCTCGCACTCCATGGATGCCGCGGTCGATCCCGATGCCCTGCTGATGCTGGCCTACGCCCGTGGCGACCTCGCCGCGTTCGAGGCGCTGTATGCGCGCCATCGCGGCATGCTGTATCGCTTCCTGCTGCGCAGCGTGCGCGATCCGCATCGCACCGACGAGCTGTTCCAGGAAACCTGGAGCCGGGTGATCGGCGCCCGCGAACGCTACCAGCCACAGGCGAAATTCAGCACCTGGCTGCTGCAGATCGCCCACAACCTGATGATCGACGGCACCCGCCGCCAGCGCCCGATGGCCGATGGCGACGAAGCCGAGGTGGCGCTGGCCAACCTGGCCACGCCCGAACGCGAGCAGCCCGACCACGCGCTGTCCGCCTTCGAACGCCGACGCAACCTGCAGCTGGCGATCGAGCAGTTGCCGGACGAACAGCGCACCGCCGTGCTGCTGCGGCTGGAGCAGGAGCTGAGCCTGGAGGAAATTGCCGTGGTCACCGGTGCCGGGCGCGAAACGGTGAAGTCGCGCCTGCGCTATGCCATGAATCGACTACGCGAAGTGCTGTCCGAATGACCACGCCCCTGCCCCCGAACGATCCGCCCCGTTCCGACGAGCCGTTGCCCGGCGAGGCCGAGCTGGCCGCGCTGTATCGCGAACTGCCGCGCAGCGAGCCTTCGCCCGCGCTGGATGCGGCGGTGTTGCGCGCGGCCGCCGCGGCCCTCGCCCCATCCGGCGACCCCACCGTTACCGAGCGGCGCAAGGCTCCCCGCGAGCCCGGTGACTGGGTTCATCCGAAGCCGGTTTCGGCGGTCACGGCAAAGGCGATTCCTTCGATCGACGGCGCCCCGCGGCGGCGGCGCGCACCACCGTGGCTGATCACCCTGGGCAGCGCCGCCAGCCTGGTGCTGGTGGCCGGCCTGGCCTGGCAGCTGCGCGAATCCAGCCCGCCACCGTCGGCACCGGTCGCCGCGCCGGAGGCCACCACGCCCGCCACCTCCGACATGGCCAGTCGCGAAGCGGCAACGCCGCTGGCGGGCACCACGGCGCCCGCGCCCGCCGCCCAGCCGACACCCCGGCTCGCCGATCAGCGCGCCGCGCTGCAGGCAGCCGCGGCGAAGAAGATGAAACAGGACAGCGCGGTCCAGTCGGCTCGACGCGCGGCCGCGGCCAAACCGATGGCGGCGCCCCCACCGCTCGCCGAAGTGGCCGCACCCGCGCCGCAGGTGCAGTACGCACCGCCCCCGCCCCCGGCGCCGCCCGCACCGCCCGCACCGCCGCAGGAAGTGTCCGCCAATGCGGCGGCCAGCGGCATGCTCGACCAGGCCGACCAACCGGCTGCCTCCAGCGCCGCAGCCGGCGAACAGGCCACCGCCGCCCGGCCCGGCGATGCGCCGGCGCAGGAGCTGGACAAGATCCGCCAACTGTTCGCGCAAGGTCAGCATGACGAGGCGCTGCAGCGGCTGCGCGCATTCCGCCAGGCGCATCCGCAGTGGCCCTTGCCAGCCGAGCTGCAGGCGCAACTGCAGGAACCATGAGCGAGCCACTGTCGACCCTGGTCCAGCGCTGCGCTCATCAGGAAGAAATCCGCAAAAGCCGTTTCCTCGCCAACGCCGCCCCGGTGACGACGCCCTGGCAGGCGCTGGACTTCCTGCGCGACATCGCCGACCCCGCCGCCACGCACAACTGCTGGGCTTACCGCATCGGCCAGGACTATCGCTTCAACGACGATGGCGAACCCGGTGGCACCGCCGGCCGGCCGATCCTGCAGGCGATCGAGGGCCAGCAGATGGACGGCGTGGTCGTGGTGGTGACGCGCTGGTACGGCGGCATCAAGCTCGGCGCCGGCGGGCTGGTGCGGGCCTATGGCGGCACCGCCGCCGAATGCCTGCGCCGCGCCGAGCGCACCCCGATCGTGGCGATGGCGCGCCTGGCCCTGCATTGCGACTTCGCCGAACTGGCCCTGCTCAAGGCGCGCCTGAAGGAGCTGCAGGCCGAGGTCGAACACGAGTCGTTCGGTGCCGACGGCGTCGAACTGGAATTGCGCCTGCCGGACAGCCACATCGCCGAGGCCTGCCTGCGCATCAGCGACATCAGCCGCGGCCGCAGCAGCGCGAAACGCCTGGATTGACCGTCGCAGCCGGCAACCGTCCGGGCAATCGCCAGCACGACGATTGAATCGACCGTGCCACGCCCCACTTTGAATGGCATTGCCCGCGTCATTCCCGCCCCCATCTGCGAGTACCCATGAGCGACGCCACCACCGATACACCCCGCCCTTCCCGTCGCATCGGTGCCCTGCGCGGACTGTGGCCGTTCCTGAGACCCCATCGGGTGCTGGCGCTGGGCTGGCTGCTGTTCCTCGGCCTGTCCTCGGGCGCGTCGCTGGTGCTGCCGCTGGCGTTCCGCCACATCATCGACCAGGGTTTCGGCCACTCCAGCAACGCGGTCATCAACGAGACCTTCATCGCGCTGTTCGGCGTGGCGCTGGTGCTCGCCTTCGCCACCGCCGCCCGCTATTTCTGCATCACCCTGCTCAGCGAACGCGCGCTGGCCTCGCTGCGGCAGACGCTGTATGCGCAGGTGATCCGGCTCGACGTGGGCTTCTTCGAGCGCAGCCGCGTCGGCGAGCTGCTGTCGCGGCTCAGCGCCGACACCGAGGTGGTGCAGGCGCTGATCGGCTCGGGCGTGTCGGTGGCGTTGCGCAGCGTGGTGATGCTGGTCGGCGCCAGCGCCATGATGGTGTGGACCGCACCGTCGCTGGCCGGCCTCACCGCGCTGGTGATTCCCGCGGTGATGCTGCCGATCCTGGTGTTCGGCCGGCGCGTGCAGAAACTGTCGCGCGCCAGCCAGGATCGCCTCGCCGACGCCGCGGCGATCGCCAACGAAACCCTCAACGCCTCCACCGCGGTGAAGGCGTACGCCCGCGAGAACATCGAAAGCACCCGCTACAGCAACGCGATCCTGCGCGCGCTGGCCACCGCGCGCCGGCGCATCGGCATGCGTGCGCTGCTGACCATGGCGGTGATCGTGCTGGTGTTCGGCGCGATCACCCTGGTGTTGTGGGCCGGCGCGCGCCACGTGCTGGCCGGCACGCTGGATGCCGGCGTGCTGGGCCAGTTCGTGCTGTACGCGGTATTCGCCGCGGGCTCGGTCGCCGGCCTGTCCGAGGTGTGGGGCGATGTGCTGCGTGCGGCCGGCGCGATGGAACGGCTGGGCGAACTGCTCGACGAGCGTCCCGAAATCGTGGCGCCCGCGCAACCGCTGGCCCTGCCCCGGCCGGTCAGCGGCGCGCTGCGTTTCGAGCAGGTCAGCTTCCACTACCCGACCCGCCCCGACACCGCTGCGCTGCACGACTTCACCCTGGACGTGCGCCCCGGCGAAACCGTCGCCCTGGTCGGCCCGTCCGGCGCCGGCAAGAGCACGGTGTTCTCGCTGCTGCTGCGCTTCTACGATCCGCAGTCCGGCCGCATCAGCCTCGACGGCGTCGACCTGCGCGCGGTGACGCTGGACGACCTGCGCGGCGCGATCGCGCTGGTGCCCCAGGAAACCGTGATCTTCAGCGGCAGCGCCGCCGACAACATCCGCTTCGGCCGCGACGGCGCCAGTGACGAGGAGGTGCACGAGGCGGCCCGCGCCGCCGAGGCGCACGACTTCATCAGCGCCCTGCACGACGGCTACCAGGCCGAGATGGGCGAACGCGGCGTGCGCCTGTCCGGCGGCCAGCGCCAGCGCATCGCGATCGCCCGCGCGATCCTGCGCGACGCGCCGCTGCTGCTGCTCGACGAGGCCACCTCGGCGCTCGACGCGCAATCCGAAGCGGCGATCCAGCAGGCGCTGGAACGCCTGGAGAAAGGCCGCACCACCCTGGTGATCGCGCATCGACTGGCCACCGTGCAGCGCGCCGACCGCATCGTAGTGCTCGACGGTGGCCGCATCGTGGCGCAGGGCACGCATGAAAGCCTGTTGGCCGAAGGCGGCTTGTACGCCGAGCTGGCGCGGTTGCAGTTCGTGGCCTGACACAGGGTATCGGCATCGCTTGGGCGGGTCGGCGCCGCTTTCAGGCATCCGGCGGGGCGGCTATCCTGTTCCGTGGACATCCCTGGAGAGCACCATGCAACTGAAGCAGCGACGCATCGCAATCACCGGCGGTTTCGGCACACTCGGCCTGGCGGCGGTGCGCGCGGCGCTCGACGCCGGCGCCAGGGTGGTGGCCATCGATCGGGCCGATCCGCCGGCTGGCGGCCTTGCCCAGGCTACCTGTCTCGGCGGTGTCGACCTGGCTGATCCGCAGGCGGCGAAACAGGCGCTGGCGGCGGCTGCCGATGCCATGGGCGGCCTCGACGCGCTGGTCAATATCGCGGGCACTTTCCGCTACGAAAACGTCGCCGACGGCAGCGTGGATACCTGGGACCTGCTGTATCGGGTCAATCTGCGCAGCGCCGTGGCGGCAAGCCAGGCTGCGCTGGAACACCTGCAGGCGGGTGGCCGCATCATCAACATCGGCGCCGCGTCCGCCGTGAAGGCCGGTGCCGGCGTCGGCGCCTACACCGCCTCCAAGTCCGGCGTGATGCGTTTCACCGAAGCGCTGGCCGAGGAGCTGAAGGAACGCGACATCACCGTCAACGCGCTGTTGCCCAGCATCATCGACACGGCACCCAATCGCGCCGACATGCCCAAGGCCGACTTCTCCCGCTGGGTCAGGCCGGAGCAACTCGCCGACGTGATCGTGTTCCTGCTGTCGGAACAGTCTTCCGCGATTACCGGTGCGCTGATCCCGGTGACCGGCCGCGTCTGAACGGACGGGCCGGAACACCCCATGTCCATCGTCCTGACCCGATTCGCGCGCACCCGCCTGTTCCCCCGCGACCAGCGACCCAGCGCGATCCAGGACTGCAGCGCCGAGGCGTTCGAGCGGCGCCTCAACAGCGAAACACCGCTGCACGTACTCGACGGCTACGCCCCGTTCTGCAAGCTGCACGTGCACCGCAACTGGACGTCCACGCGCTGCACCGCCACGCCGATCACCGAGGCCAATCGCCACCTGCTTCGTTCCGCCTACGAGGCGCGCAGCACCGACGAACTGCCGGTACTGGTGCGCTGGTTCGAAGGCATCGATCCGCCGGTCGCGAACTATCTGTTGCCGATCCTTTACACCCGCGAGCAGCTGGCGAAGGAAGGCGCGCCGATCGACGCGGACTGGGGCGTGGTGGGCTGCCTCTACACCGCTGAGCCGGAAGAGATTCCGATGGTGCCGATCACCATGCTGCGCAATGCGCTGGGCGTGGAGGAAGGCGGCTCGGGTGTGCCGCTGGACCGCGCGGCGTATCGGCAGGCGGTGGCGTTCTGGGAGCGGCATGCGAACTGGCGCGGGTGAGCCGGGAGCGACCCCACCCCAGCCCTCCCCTGCGTTGCAGGGGAGGGAGCGGAAGCGAGATCAGCCCGCGAGGGAGCTGTTGTCGATCACGAAGCGGTACTTCACGTCGCCCTTGACCATGCGGTCGTAGGCCTCGTCGATCTGCTGGGCGCGGATCATCTCGATGTCGGAGACGATGCCCTTGTCGGCGCAGAAATCCAGCATCTCCTGGGTTTCGGCGATGCCGCCGATCAGCGAACCGGCGATCGCGCGGCGCTTGAAGATCAGGTTCGCGATATTCGGCGACGGATGCGGATGCTCCGGCACGCCGACCAGCACCATGGTGCCGTCGCGCTTGAGCAG
Organism: Rhodanobacter sp. IGA1.0; assembly: GCF_040208325.1. Classification (NCBI taxonomy): domain Bacteria; kingdom Pseudomonadati; phylum Pseudomonadota; class Gammaproteobacteria; order Lysobacterales; family Rhodanobacteraceae; genus Rhodanobacter; species Rhodanobacter sp. IGA1.0. The sequence continues at coordinate 1,803,295 of NZ_CP157948.1, read as the reverse complement.
GCTGGTGAAGGCATCCAGCGAATGGCTGGCGGCCACGGTGTTGAGGATGAAGTCGAAGCTGTTGGCGTGCGCCTTCATCTCGTCGGCGTTGCGCGACACCACCACCTCGTTCGCGCCCAGGTCCAAAGCCGCCTGGCGCTTGCCGTCCGAGGTGGTGAAGGCCACCACATGCGCACCCATCGCGTGGGCAAGCTTCACGCCCATGTGACCCAGCCCGCCGATGCCGACCACGCCGACCTTGCTGCCGGGGCCGACCTTCCAGTGGCGCAGCGGCGAATAGGTGGTGATGCCTGCGCACAGCAGCGGCGCGACCGCCGCCAGCTGCTCTTCCGGATGGCGGATCTTCAGCACGAACTTCCTGTCCACCACGATGCGCTGCGAATAGCCGCCCAGGGTGTGTCCCGGCGCGTCCGGCGTGGGGCCGTTGTAGGTGCCGACGAAACCGTTCTCGCAATACTGCTCCAGCCCCTCGTCGCAGGCCGCGCAATGCTGGCAACTGCCGACCAGGCAGCCCACGCCCACGGTGTCGCCGACCTTGAAGCCGGTGACTTCATGGCCCACGGCGCTGACGTGGCCGACGATCTCGTGGCCGGGCACGCAGGGATACAGCGTGCCGCCCCACTCCGAACGTACGGTGTGCAGGTCGGAGTGGCAGACGCCGCAATAGGCGATCTCGATCTGCACGTCCTGCGGGCCGGGCGCACGGCGCTCGATATCCAGGGACTGCAGCGGCTTGTCGGCGGCGTGGGCGCCGTAGGCTTTGGTGGTCATGGCATTTCCTTGGGTTGGGGTATCAGTGGAGTCAGCAGGATCAGGCGATCAGCCCTACACGATATTCCTGATCGCCCATCTTCTCCATCCTTCCGGCCAGCGGCCGTGAAAGCCGGTGCCGGGTCGCGGACCGGGATGACACCGCCTATCGTCCCGATCGGAAAAACCGAATGGCTTGTTTGGGTGCATGGGGGCAGACTCGATCAGGTTACCCCGGCTGGCCATCAACCAAGGAGGCAATCCCCATGTCCCATGACCCGAACAAGCCCGGCACCTCCACCACCGGCTCCGGTGCCCCAGCCGTCAGCGACCGCAACTCGCTGAGCATCGGCCCGAACGGCCCGCTGCTGCTGCACGACGTGCACTTCCTCGAACAGATGGCGCACTTCAACCGCGAGAAGGTGCCCGAGCGCCAGCCGCACGCCAAGGGCGCCGGCGCGTTCGGCGTGCTGGAAATCTCCGAAGACGTTTCGGCCTATACGAAAGCGGCACTGTTCCGGAGGGGCGCGAAGACCGACATGCTGGCGCGCTTCTCCACCGTCGCCGGCGAATCGGGCAGCCCGGATACCTGGCGCGACGTGCGCGGCTTCTCGCTGAAGTTCTACACCGACGAAGGCAACTACGACCTGGTCGGCAACAACACGCCAGTGTTCTTCCTGCGCGACCCGATGAAGTTCCCGCACTTCATCCGCAGCCAGAAACGCCTGCCCGACTCGGGCCTGCGCGACAACCACATGCAATGGGACTTCTGGACGTCCAATCCGGAAACCGCCCATCAGGTCACCTACGTGATGGGCGAACGCGGCCTGCCGCGCACCTGGCGGCACATGAACGGCTACGGCTCGCACACCTACATGTGGATCAATGCCAAGGGCGAGAAGTTCTGGGTGAAGTACCACTTCCACACCCGCCAGGGCATGGCCTTCTTCAACAACGCCGAGGCGGCCGCGATGGCCGGCGAGAACGCCGACTTCCACCGCGCCGACCTGTTCAACGCGATCAGGCGCGGCGAATTCCCGGTGTGGGATCTGTCGGTGCAGGTGATGCCGTATGCGCAGGCCAAGGACTACCGCTTCAACCCGTTCGATCTGACCAAGGTGTGGTCGCACAAGGACTATCCATTGATCAAGGTCGGCACGATGACCTTGAACCGCAACCCGGAAAACTTCTTCGCGCAGATCGAGCAGGCCGCGTTCTCGCCGGGCAACACCGTGCCGGGCATCGGCCTGTCGCCGGACAAGATGTTGCTGGGTCGGGCGTTCGCCTATGCCGACGCGCAGCGCAGCCGCATCGGCACCAATTTCCATCAACTGCCGGTGAACCAGCCCAAGGTGCCGGTGAACACGTACATGTTCGACGGCCAGATGGCCTACCACCACAGCGGCAACGCGCCGGTACATGCGCCCAACAGCGGCAGCCGCCCGTGGTCGGACGACACCGGCCCGGTCGAGAACGGCTGGGAAGCCGACGGCGAGATGGTGCGCAGCGCGTACACCCTGCACGCGGAAGACGACGACTTCGGCCAGGCCGGCACCCTGGTGCGCGAGGTGTGGAACGACGCCCAGCGTGCGCAATTCGTCGACCAGGTCGCCGGCAGCCTGCTCGGCGGCGTGCGCAGCCCGGTGCTGGAGCGCGCCTTTGCGTACTGGAAGAGCGTGGACGCCACGGTCGGCCAGCAGATCGAGGACAAGGTGCGCGCCGGCCGTGCGCCGGAACCGGCCGAGGGCATGGGCGAAGGCTGAGCCGATCGCAGAGCCTGATGCGCCATGCCGTCGTGCATGGCGCATCAGGGGTCGCGCCGGCATGCGGGATAACCTCAAGGTGAACCGCAACCTGCATTCACCCGTAAATCACGTCACTTTTCACGCCACCGTCCTGACCACGGTGCTTCCATCGTGCGCGTCGAGTCGGCCGGCGAATCGGTAGACATGCACGTCTTGAACCCCCGTCCACTGCGCCGACGACACCGTTCGTACTCAACAGCCCAAGGAGTTCACCATGATCAAGCGCCTGCTTCCCCTGTTGATCGGGTTGTCGGTTTGCGCTGCGGCCTTCGCGCAAGACGTGCCGGCCAGCAGCCAATCGGCGACCACGACCACGCAGACCACCACCACGGTTTCCACATGGACCACGCAGCCACCCAGTGGCGCGTTGAGCGAGGATGCCATCAAGACCGCGGTCGCCGACGCCGGCTACAAGGAAGTGAAGGGCCTGAAATTCAAGGACGGCGTGTGGCACGGCAAGGCCCGCGGCGGCAACAAGCAGTGGGTGAAGCTGGCGGTGGGGCCGGTCAACGGCAAGGTCTATGTCGATGACGCGCCCTCGAAGCTGGACAAGGACGAAATCAGCGCCAAGCTGGCCGCCGCCGGCTACCAGAAGATCCACGACGTGGAATACGAACACGGCCTGTGGAGCGTCGATGCGGAAACCTCGCACGGCCACGACGTCGACCTGCTGGTCGATCCGGAAGACGGCAGCGTGGTGGCCAAGTCGCGCGACTGATGCCCGGGCGTCGAGATGGCCCGGTCCCGGCGCGTGAAGACGCGCCGGTTTTTGTGTCGTGAAGAACCCACCAGCCCTGGGCCAATCAACCCGATTGCATTCCGGCCATGCCCCAGCGATGGTAGCCTGCCGCAACGGTTGCGACCTGCAGCAGCTCTTCTGACCCGAATGGCCTGACTTCATGGCGGATGCTTCATTTCTGGCGGGCGGCGACGAAATGGGTGCGCTGATGCGCGCCCACGACTGGGCATCGCATCCGCTGGGCAAGCCGGAACTGTGGCCCCAGGCACTGCGTACCGCCATCCGGCTGATGCTCAATTCGCGCCACCAGATGGGCATGTTCTGGGGCGGCGAGGCGATCTGGTTCTACAACGACGCCTACGCGCAGACGCTTACCGTCGAGCGCCATCCCTGCTCGCTCGGCCTGCCCGGTCGCCAGGTCTGGCCGGAGATCTGGGCGGACATCGGTGCCCAGGTCAGCCAGGTGATGGCGGGCGGCAGCGCCACCTGGCACGAGAACCAGCATCTGCTCATCCACCGCAACGGTCGCGACGAGGACACCTACTGGACCTACAGCTACAGTCCCATCGACGACGAGTCCGCGCCCGGCGGCGTGGGCGGCGTGCTGGTGGTATGCACCGAGACCACCGAGCAGGTGCTGGTGTCCCGCCGCGCAGTGGAGGAGCGCCAGCGCCTGGCCGAACTGTTCGAGCAGGCGCCGTCGTTCATGGCCATGCTGCGCGGGCCCGAACACATTTTCGAGCTGACCAACCCCAGCTACGTCCGCCTGATCGGCGAGCGCAACGTGCTCGGCCGTTCGGTGGCCGAGGCCCTGCCCGACGCGGCCGCCCAGGGTTTTGTGGGTCTGCTCGACACGGTCTATGAAAGTGGCGAGCCCTACGTGGCAGTGGCGACGCCGTTCGCGATGCAGCCGGCACCCGGTGCGCCGATCAGCCAGCGCTACCTGGACTTCGTCTACCAGCCGATCAGGAATGCGCTGGGCGAAGTCACCGGCATCTTCGTCGAAGGCACCGACGTCACCGAACGCGCGCTGGCGGAAAACGCGCTGCGTTCCAGCGAGGCACGCCTGCGTGCGCTCAATGCCGACCTGGAGCTGCAGGTCGCCCAACGCATGCACGGTCGCGCGCGCACCTGGCAGCTGAGCACGGACCTCGTGGGCGTACTCAATGCCGAGGGCATCTTCGAGCTGTCCAACCCCGCCTGGCAATCGGTGCTGGGCTGGCCGGAGGAGACCATCGCGCGCACCCCGTTCTTCGACTTCCTGCATCCCGACGACCTGGCCCGCAACCGGCTGGCATTCGCCCGCGCCATCGAACTGGGCGAACCGGCGCTGTGCTTCGAGAATCGCTACCGCCACGCCAATGGCGGCTACCGCTGGCTGTCGTGGGTGGCCATTCCCGAGGACGACAAGATCTACTGCAGCGCGCGCGACATCACCGCCGACAAGGAAGCCGCCGAATCACTGGCGCGCACCGAGGCCGCCTTGCGCCAGTCGCAGAAGATGGAAGCCGTGGGCAAGCTCACCGGCGGCCTGGCGCACGACTTCAACAACCTGCTCGGCGGCATCATGGGCGCGATGGAAGCGGCGCGGGCCAAGCTTGACCAGGGCAAGATCGAGGACGTGCCGCGCTACCTGGCCCTCAGCGAAACGGCAGTGCGCCGCGCCGCCTCGCTGACCCAGCGCCTGCTGGCCTTTTCCCGCCAGCAGACCCTCGATCCGCGCTCCACCGACATCAACCGGCTGGTGGCCGGCATGGAAGAGCTGATCCGCCGCACCATCGGCCCGGCGATCCAGCTGGAAGTGGTCGGCGCCGGCGGCCTGTGGCCCAGCCTGGTCGATCCGCCGCAGCTGGAAAGCGCCCTGCTCAACCTGTGCATCAACGCGCGCGATGCGATGCCGGATGGCGGTCGCCTCACCATCGAGACGGCCAACCGCTCGCTGGACGACTACGCGGCGGCGGCCTGCGAACTCGAACCGGGCCAGTACGTCTCGCTCAGCGTCACCGACAACGGCAGCGGCATGAGCCCCGAGGTGATCGCCCGCGCCTTCGATCCGTTCTTCACCACCAAGCCGATCGGCCAGGGCACCGGCCTGGGCCTGTCGATGATCTACGGCTTCGCCCGCCAGTCCGGCGGCCAGGTGCGCATCTACTCCGAACCCGGCGCCGGCTCCACCCTGAGCATCTACCTGCCCCGCCACCACGAGCCCGCCGTCGATCCCGAAACCACGCAACCGGCGCGCCTGGCCGAAGCGCCGCCGCAAAGCGAGACGATCCTGGTGGTCGAGGACGAACCCTCGATCCGCGAACTGGTCTGCGAAGTCCTGGCCGACGCCGGCTACACCGTCCTGCAGGCCGGCGACGGCAGCGCCGGCCTGCGCATCCTGCAGACCGGCACGACGATCGACCTGCTGATCACCGACGTGGGCCTGCCCGGCGCCATGAACGGTCGCCAGATGGCCGACACCGCACGCAGCACCCGCCCGCAACTGAAGATCCTGTTCATGACCGGCTACGCCGAAAATTCCATCGTCGGCAACGGCAACCTCGAGCCGGACATGCACGTGCTGACCAAGCCGTTTTCGCTGGACGCGTTGCGGCGCAGGATCCGGGACATCCTGCCGGGCTGAGTCCGATGGCGAGCCTACGCTTGGTGGTGGCATCGTTGCCCGGGGATCTGAGCAGACCCAAGCGATACACTGCCTGCTCGCCGGCCATGGCGGCAGACGAATGGCTTCATCTCATGCAGTGAGACAACGCACCGGCCTAATCCGCGAAGACCTTTTGCGGATGTCCGACCATGAATGCACTGCCCGACCGCTACGCCACCGATGACCTCGTCCTGCGCGATCCCGGCGATGGCCGCACGCTGGCCCAGCGCTTGTCGAAGCGGTACGCGGCGCGGATCACCGGCGCCTTCGTGGTGCCAGGTCGCGAGGGCAGCTTCGCGCCCTTGCCCGCGGATCTTCCGCCGGCACTGACGCAAGCCCTGCACACGCGGGGCATCGAGCAGCTTTACAGCCATCAGGCCGAGGCGTGGACGGCCACGCAATCGGGCGTGCACGTGGCCATCGTCACACCCACCGCCTCGGGCAAGTCGCTGTGCTACACGCTGCCGGTGATCAGCGCGGCGATGCAGGACAAGGCCAAGGCGCTGTATCTGTTCCCGACCAAGGCGCTGGCGCAGGACCAGGTGGCCGAGCTGCTGGAGTTGAACAAGGCTGGCGAGCTGGGCGTGAAGGCGTTCACCTTCGATGGCGATACGCCCGGCGATGCGCGGCAGGCGATCCGCCTGCATGGCGACATCGTGGTCAGCAACCCGGACATGCTGCACCAGGCGATCCTGCCCCATCACACCAAGTGGGCGCAGTTCTTCGAGAACCTCCGCTACGTGGTGATCGATGAGGTGCATACCTATCGCGGGGTGTTCGGCTCGCATGTAGCCAATGTGATCCGACGGTTGAAACGCGTCTGCGCGTTCTACGGTGTCACTCCCCAGTTCATCCTGTGCTCGGCCACCATCGGCAACCCGCAGGAGCACGCCGAGGCGCTGATCGAGGACGCGGTCACCGCGATCACCGAAAGCGGCGCGCCCACCGGCGACCAGCACGTGCTGCTGTGGAACCCGCCGGTGATCAATCCCGATCTGGGCTTGCGCGCGTCGGCGCGTTCGCAGACCAATCGCATCGCGCGGCTGGCGATCAAGTCGGGCATGAAGACGCTGGTATTCGCCCAGTCGCGCAGCATGGTCGAGGTGCTCACCAAGTACCTCAAGGACGTGTTCGACCATGACCCGCGCAAGCCACCACGCATCCGCGCCTATCGCGGCGGCTACCTGCCGAAGGAGCGCCGCGCCGCCGAGCGCGAGATGCGTGCGGGCAGCATCGACGGCATCGTGAGCACGTCCGCGCTGGAGCTCGGCGTGGATATCGGCAGCCTCGACGTGGTGGTGCTGAACGGGTATCCCGGCTCCGTCGCGGCCACCTGGCAACGCTTCGGCCGCGCCGGGCGGCGCCAGCAGTCGGCCCTGGGCGTGCTGGTGGCCAGCTCCGACCCGCTGGACCAGTACCTGGTGCGGCATCCTGAGTTCTTCCAGGACGCCACGCCCGAGCACGCGCGCATCCAGCCCGATCAACCGCTGATCCTGCTTGACCACATCCGCTGCGCCGCGTTCGAACTGCCGTTCATAGGTGACGAGATGTTCGGCACCGAAGTGGCGACCCCCTGGCTCGACCTGCTGGGTGAAGAAGGCGTGCTGCACCGCGAGGGCGACCGCCGGGAATGGATTGCCGACAGCTACCCGGCCATCGCGGTGTCGCTGCGCGCGGTGGCCGACGGCAACTTCGTGGTGGTCGACCGCACCGACGGCCGCCAGACCATCATTGCCGAAGTCGACTATTCCGCCGCCGCGGTGACGCTGTACGAGGGCGCCATCCACATGATCCAGTCGCTGCCCTACCAGGTCGAGAAGCTGGACTGGGAAGGCCGCAAGGCCTATGTCACCCGCACCCAGGTCGACTACTACACCGACGCCATCGACTACACCAGGTTGAAAGTGCTGGACTGCTTCGACAGTTCGCACGCCGGCTGCGGCCAGGCCCACCACGGTGAGGTGCACGTGGTGCGCCGCGTGCCCGGCTACAAGAAGATCCGCTTCTACTCGCACGAGAACATCGGCTACGGCCCGGTCACCCTGCCCGATCAGGAACTGCATACCACCGCGGTGTGGTGGCAGTTGCCGCAGGCGGTGCTGGATGCCGCGTTCGAACAGCGCCAGCAGGCGCTGGACGGTTTCCTCGGCGCGGCTTACGCGCTGCACATCGTGGCCACCGTGGCGGTGATGGCCGAGGCGCGCGACCTGCAGAAATCCGTGGGCTCGGGCGATGGTGCGTGGTTCGTCAGCGCCGATTTCAGCGGCCGCGGCCAGATCCGCGGCAATGACGGCCAACCCGCCACGCCGGCACCAGGTGCGCCGTTCACGCCCACCGTCTACCTGTACGACGCCTTCCCCGGCGGCATCGGCCAGAGCGAGCCGCTGTTCCAGCGTCGCGAGGATCTGGTAGCGCAATCGATCAGCCTGATCGAACGCTGCGACTGCCGCGCCGGCTGCCCGGCCTGTGTCGGCCCGGTGCTGGCCGCGGACGAAGCGGCAGCCAGCACGCCGAAGGCACTGGCGCTGCGCGTGCTGGCCTTGCTGGTGGCACTGTGAGCGCGCTGGCCGCGCGGATGCGCAAGCTGCGGGCGGAGGCCGGCAAGGTCGGTAGCCGTGCGCCGAACCTGGACTTGCCAACCGGCCTGACGGGTTCCGTAGCTTCCGCGCCCGTCGCGCAACGTCCGCCTTCTGCAGGCATTGCGACAACCGATCGCGCGATCTCGCCCGAGCTACGCCGTCTGCTGCAGCGTCACGCGCAAATGAGGCGCGGCCCCGCCACGATCTCGTCCGGCGACCGCGAGGTGCCCGGCATCGAGATCGCGCCGGGCCTGCGCTACACCGAAGCCCTGGTCGACTGGCTCGATCCGCCGGCGGTCGTCGAAACCGGCTTCGCCCGGATGGCGCCGGTCCATCACTACCGCCTGCTGCACTTCGATACCGAAACCACCGGCCTGGCCGGCGGCACCGGCACCCGCGCCTTCATGATCGGCGCCGCGGACTGGCTCGACGGCCGCTTCCGCATCCGCCAGCTCACCCTCACCACGATGGCTGCCGAGACGGCGATGCTGCGCACGTTCGCCGAGTGGCTGAGCGGTGACACCGTGCTCGTCAGCTACAACGGCAAGTGTTACGACGCGCCCCTGCTGGCGACCCGCTATCGCCTGGCGCGCCTGCCCAATCCGCTGGCCGGCCTGGCTCACCTGGATCTGCTGCATCCGGTGCGACGGCACTGGAAGCGGCAGTGGCCCGACTGCCGCCTGGCCACGGCCGAACGCCAGCTGCTGGGTGTGGTGCGCGAGGACGACCTGCCCGGCGCCGAGGCGCCGGCAGCCTGGCTCACCTACCTGCGCGGCGGCCCTGCCCGGAACCTGCGGCGGGTGGCGGCACACAACGCGCAGGACCTGAAGAGCCTGGCCGGCGTGCTGCTGCACATGGCCCGCTGCCCGGCCAGCCCGGGCTAGCCGGCCCGGGCAAGGGGGTTCAGAGCGCCGACAGGAACGCGACCAGATCGCTTTTCTGCTGCCCGCTCATATGCACGTTGAAGCGCGTGTCGTAGAAGTCGACCACGTCCATCAGCGTCGCGGCCGAACCGTTGTGGAAGTACGGCGCGCGTGCGGCGAGCCCGCGCAGGATCGGCCCCTTGAACTTGCCGATGTCGGCCCACTTGCCGGTACGCAATGCCAGGCCGGGGTCGGTGGTCTGCACGCTCCTGCCCGTGGCGTTGTTGGTCAACGTGTACAACGGCATGTCCGGCGTGCGTCGGCTAGCGTCGGCGATGCCGATGTTGACCGGCAGCGCCGCCGAGTGGTTGCCGATGTTTGGCGCGTTGTGGCAGCTGCTGCAGCTGCCCTGGATGACGTGCAGGCCGGTCACGTCGTTGAGCCCGGCCACGCCGCTGATCGCGATCGGCAGCGTGTTGAAGAGCTGCTCGCCGCGGGCGATGGCGGCCCGCGCACGCTCGCCGCGATCGTGGCTGAACTGGGCGCCGGGGACGTTCCACTCGTCGAACAGGCGCATCGCCTTCTCGTCGAAGGCATCGCCGGTGGGATCGCCGCCCAGGGTGTCGTTGATGCCGACCCAGAAGCGCTGTTGCGCCAGGATGCTGGCGCCGCCCATGCCGTCCTCGGCATTGAGCTTGCCGGCGTCCTGGTCGATCAGCTGGGCAGTGAACAGGTGCAGCTCGAAATCCACGATGCGATCGATCACGCTGGCGTCGGGTGCCACCGCGGCCTCCTCGTGGCCGAGGATGGCATCGCGTGCCTGCGAGGCCAGGCTCTCGATGATGTCCTCGTGATTGATGCCGGCATCCATCGGCGGCTTGAACGGCGCGACGGTCTCACGCCCGTCCCACATGACCGCGGTGAGCCAGATCAGGTTGGTCGACGGCAGCGGGCGCCGAAACAGCGACAGGTCGCTCGCACTGGCGTAACCGTAGGGATCATCGACGCGGGTCAGGCGAAACTCGGCATTCGCCGGCATCGGCATGCCGACGCGGATCAGGCCCCGGTTGAGCAGCATGGAGTAGGCGATGCGCCGCGCGTAGAGGCTGGACACATCGGCTCGCGGCGAAACGGCACCATCGACCAGGCGGAAGATCGGATCGTTGCCGTTGGTCCTGGCGAAGCGCTGGCGCAGCTCGTCCGGAGTGATCGACCAGCCCTGGGCCTGTCGATGACAGGAATCGCAGGTGCGACCGTTGGGCCCGAAGCTCTGGAAGAACGGGTTGGCGGTGTCGATGCTGCCACCAGGCGTGGTGGTCTGCAGCCAGCCCGAAGGGTTGGCGGTGACCAGCGTGTTGGCCGGTGATGGCTGGTGACGTCGATCCTGCGCCGGTGTGCCGACGACGGTCGCCAGCAGGACCAGGCCGGCTGCGACGGATACGAAAGTGCGCTGATGGAACATGACGGTTTGCCCCCTTGGCTCGTCGTTGATGCAGGCCCTGCCCCGCCCGACCGCGTGGTCGTGGCAAGACGGAGAACACCGAAGGGCGACAAGTTGCGACACGCCCACGCGTGGTTCACGCAGGCCAGGCGGGGCGACGGGTGGAACGCTGCAAGCGCGGGTCAGTTCAGCAACGGGCCGCAGGATGCCAGGGGATGGCGCAACAGCGTACTGGGGCTGGCCAGTTCGGGATGTGCAGCGAGGCCGCCAAGCTGGATGGTCGCGCTGGCAGCGCGGGCCTGCGCTTCGGCATCGGCGCAGTCGCCGCTGCGCGCCGCGGCCACGGCAAGCCACAGCTGCGCCGCGAGTCGACGCGGATGCGCCGGTGGCAACTCGCCGGCGGCACGGGGAATCGCTGCTGTCAGCCGGGCCCTTGCCGCGCCGGCCTGGTCATGCGCCAGCTCGACCTGCGCCAGCAGCGTGTGCACCCACAGCAGTTGCGGGTCGTTGCGCGACGCCACCGCAGCAAGGTCATGCTCGACCGTCGCCTGCAGGTCGGGCGGACACGGCGTGGCGGGCGTCCGGGTGCAGGCCAGCAGCAGGCGCGCCTCGGCGATCAACGGCGGCATCCGGTACTTGCGCGTGCGCAGGCCGGCGATGGCCTCGGGCAGCAGCTCGCGCGCCACGGCAGGCTGGCCTTCCAGCAGGGCGATGCCGGCCAGCTCGCTGTCCACCCGGCCGATCCGCATGCGGTTGGCCGGGTCACTGCCGTACAGCTTGCGGGCCGCGTCGAACAGCTTGCGCGCAGCGACGAGATCGCCCGCCTCCACCTCGCCGAACGCCGTGGCTTCCAGTGAGTCGCCATGCAGGGCGGTGTCCGCGCCGAAGCCAGCGGCCGACCAGGCCTGCGCCTGCCCGCAACGCGCCTGCGCGCTGGCGTGATCGGCGCGCAACCCTTCCAGCACGCAAGCTTTCTGCGCCGCATACACCTGGGTGAGCTGGGGCGCGTTGCCGTTGCGGGCGTACATCGCCAGGGCCTGCCCGAACAGTGCATGCGCCTGCGTCCAGTGGCCGGCGCGAAAGCTGGACGAAGCCAGGCCGGCCAGCGCCAGCGTCGTCTGGCTGCTGGACGGTCCGAAATGCGCGAGCTCGAACTGCCACGTCTTGCGCCACATCGGGATCGCCTCGTCGTAGCGTTCCAGGCCTTCCAGCGCGGAGGCGACGTCGTTGTAGCCGATGCCGACCCGCGGATCGTCCGGTCCCCAGCTGTCGATCCGTTCGGCCAGCGCCTCGCGGGCGAGATCGAGCGCGGCTTCGCCATGGCCTTCGCTGTTCTCGACCGCGCCCAGCGGACCGAGCAGGTCGATCAGCGCTTCGCCGCGGATGCCCTGTGCCAGCATGCGCTGGTGGGCAAGCCGCAGGTCGGTGCCACCGTCGGCGTAGTCCTCCATGCGCACCGCAGCGTAGCCCCTGGCGGTCAGCGCACGGATCGATTCGATGGCGGACGGCGCCAGCGTCCGTTCCGACAGGGCGACGGCCCGGTTCGCCAGCTGCCGCGCTTGCGCGACATCGCCAAGATCCTCGTACAGGCGCGAGAACATCGCCAGCAGGTCCACCTGGCTGCCGTCATCCATCGACGGCGCGTTGTCGAGCTTCGCGACGCCATGGGCCAGCAATTCGTCCAGGCTGGGTTGTTCGGAGGGGGCGGTACCGTAGCGCACCGGCGCGAACAGGCTCTCGACGAAATCCCGCACCATGTTCGCGCGTGCGGCCTGCTGGCGGGCCACCTGTGCCTGCCACAGCGCGATCGACAACGAGGTGAGGACGGCCGCCATGAACAACGCGGTGAGCACGACGCCACCGCGATGGCGGGCCACGAACTTGCTGGTGCGATACCACCGCGACGGCGGATGGGCGAGCACCGGCTGGCGGTCCAGGTGGCGCTCGATGTCCTCGGCCAGCGCGCCGGCCGAGGCGTAGCGACGCTCCGCTTCGCTGGCGGTGGCTTTCAGCACGATGTTGTCGAGATCGCCGCGCAGCTTGTGTCGCAGCGTCGACACGCCGGCCGGCACGGTGCCGTAAGCCGTGGTGACGGTATCCGGGCTGAGCCGAGACGATGGCGTACCGGCATCCGCGCTGGCGCGCCGTTGCCCGGTGATCAGTTCGTCCAGCAACACGCCCAGCGCATACACGTCGGTCGCCGCGGTGACCGGCTCCTGGGCGAACTGTTCGGGCGCCGCGTAGGCGGGTGTCAAGGCGCGATGCTGGGTATGGATCTGCTCGGCGGCATCCTCGTCGAGCAGCATGGCGATGCCGAAGTCGAGCAGCTTGACGTGGCCGTCGGCGGTGACCAGCACGTTGGAAGGCTTCAGGTCACGGTGCACGATCAGTGCCCGATGCGCCGTCTCCACCGCACGGCAGACCATCAGGAACAGCACCAGCCGCTGGCGCAAGTCCAGCCGGTGCTGGCTGGCATAGCGGGTGATTGGCAGGCCGTCGACCAGCTCCAGTGCGATATAGGCCAGGCCGGCCTCGGTGATGCCACCCTCGATCAGCCGGGCGATGCCGGGATGACGCAGGCGTGCCAGCGCCTCGCGCTCGCGGCGGAACTGGCGCTGCGCGTCGGCGGTATAGAGGCCGCGCGCCAGCAGCTTGATCGCCACTTCCTGGCGTACGCCATCGACCTGGCGAAAGGCCCGGAACACCGTGGACGAACCGCCCTCGCCCAGCACCTCGACCAGCTCGAACGGACCGATGCGGCTGCCGGCCGGCAGCGCCTGGGCGACGCTGGTGTCGCCGACGGCCCGCGCGGCGCAGGCGGCGTCGCCGGTGGACAGCAGCTCGCCTTCAGTGGCGTCGGCGGCGAGCAGGCGTTCGATCTCCGCGCGCCGGAGCGGATCGGGACAGCGCTCGTCCAGCAGGCGCGCACGCTCTGCGGCGGGCAGGCCAAGCGCCGCTTCGAACACGTCGCGTATTGTCGTTGCAGGCTCCACGCCGAACTCCCCACGGTATGCCTTGCCACGGTTAACCCCGAACATGCCCCGTTTGCGACCTCGCCCCCCGCTGCGCTTCGCCGCCACCACGGCGGCATGCCGGGTTCGGCATCCTCAACCCCGGCATCCTCTCAACCCATGCGCGCCTTGATGAACGCGCGGGCGAAGCGCCAGTCGCGATCGATGGTGCGCCGGGCCACACCGAGCGTATCGGCGACCTGCTCCAGGCTGAGCCCGGCGAAGTAACGCAGCTCCACCACCTGGGCAGCACGGGCATCGGACTGTTCCAGTGCGTCCAGCGCGGCGTCCAGCGCCAGCGTCTGCTCGGCGGTGTCGAGCGCCAGTTTCAGATCCTGGTCGTCGAGGGTGACGCGCAACCATTGCCCGCCCGCGCACAGGCGCAGGCGATCACGGGCGCGGTTGATCAGCAGGTGGCGCATGGCGCGCGCGGCGTAGGCAAAGAACTGGGCGGGATGGTCGAAATGCAGGGCCTCGCGCTGGCCCATGCGCAGGTACAGTTCGTGCACCAGTTCGGTGGTATCCAGGGTGGCCTGGCGACGGTTCGACAACTGTCGGGCGGCCATCGCCTTGAGTCGCGCGTACACCACGACGAACAGCGCGTCGGTGGAACCGTCGCTGGCCAGGGGTCGGGAATCGGACACGACGAGCACCTCCCTGCAGCCGCCATCCTTAGCGCCGCATGGTACGCCTTTGCCGGTAATCCGTGCCTTGTTCGGCCCTGCAATGGCCCGGTCGGGCTCCGCGTTGGGCCATCGGCTCAGGCCGACAGCGCGTCCGCCGCCAGCAGGGACGGCAACCGGCGCGAGCCCGAGCGCCGACCGTCGATGAAGGTGTACAGACGACCGCCGATCATGGTCACCACGGCACGGCCGGACAGCCGGATGCTGGCGGACGCCGTTGGCGACATCGACAGGCCGAGCTGGTGTTCGGCGCGCATGCGGACGGCCTTGGCGGCAAACCAGGCCTTCGGACCGGCCCGCAGGCTGTCCGATGCCGACTCGGTCCGGCGCGAGTTCGCGATGGTCTGGCGCAGATGGGCCAGGTGGCTCGTGTTGAACGCCTCGCTCAAGGCGGCGCACTGGAAGGGCGAGGCCACGTATTCATCCAGCAGGCTGCCCAGCACGGCCACCACGCTCAGCGCGATCCGCCGGTTGGTCCGTTCCACGTGCGAGTTGCCTGTGGATGCCTGCCAGATCCCGTCGAGGGCAGCGGCCAGCCTGCGGCACTCCGGCTGGTTCAGCGGGCGCTGGCCCAGCGGAATGCCTCGACGGGCCACCAGCCAGGCCTGGTCGCGTGCCGGCAACGCATGCGAACGCTGCGCGGTGCGGGCCCGGGCTTCCCGCATGGACAACTCGTCGGTGGCCGCCATCCGCAGGGACAGTGCCTCCTGCGTCAGCGGCACAGGGCGGGCGCTGCCGTCGGCGCGGTACCAGCGCCGGTGTTCCAGCGTGGCGCGATGAAACAGGCCAGGCGGAGGCGGAACCGTGGCGCGCGCCTCGGCCGCGTAATCCAGCGACGGGGCCATCGAGCGCAGCCCGGCGGCGTGGGCCGCCAGTACGCGCTCAAGCAGGATTTCGGCGGTGATCAGATGGCGATGGTAGGCGGCATGGCGGTCATGCTCGGCCCCGGCCGGGAAATAGACGAAACGGACGCGTGGCGTGGTCTCGTCACTGCGGGCGGCCCCGTGGCAGCCCTGGCCGACGATCCGGCGCCCGATCGGCAGGGCGCGGTGCGCGGTCGGCAGGCTGTCGAGCACGCTCTTGATGGTCGGCAATACGACGGACGGATCGGCCATGGCGGCCTCTTGCACTGGCGCACTTGCAGAAATCGACAAACTCACGAAACAACCCTGCCTGCTTGGGCGACCACGGCTCTCGACTCTGCCAGCGCCCGTCACCCGAATACCTGCCGTCCAGCCTGGACAACTACGGGGCCACTCTTGCATCGACCACGCCAACAAAATGTGCGCTGGCTCCCATCGCTGGAAGCTCGTGCGGGTTGGATCGGGGACATCGCACGCCCCGAACGCCCCGAATTTCCCGGTTGGCGGGGAAAAACAGGCAAAATAGGCGGTTGCGGCACGCCATCCCGGGTGCTCGCCCCTCCCTGCCGATGACCGACGAAGAATGACCGCCTTGAACGTGCCCCCCGCCTCCCCGCCCGAAGACACCGATGCCCGCCTGCTGGAACGTCTGCGCGAGGCGGCTGAGCTGCTGGAATCGGTAGCGGCGGATCGCGAGCTGCTGGATCGGCTGCCGGCTGACGATCGCCAGCGCCTGCACCAGGCCGTGGCACAGGTCTACCACCCCGACCCGGTGGCGCGCCGGATCAAGCTGAAGGCGGCCGAAAAGGCGCGTTACGCCAGCAAGGTCGAGGCGGAGGAATCGGTACTCAACCAGACCGGCATCCGCACGCTGCGCCGTCGCCCCGTGTTCACCACGGCCAACCTGTTCCCGCCGCAGGGGTTCCAGCCGCACGACATCCCACCGGAGGCCGATGCCGCGCAGCCGCGCGAAGCCATCGAGCCCCGGCACTGCTACGTCTGCAAGAAGAAATACGCCACCCTGCACTTCTTCTACGACCAGATGTGCCCCGACTGCGCCGCATTCAACTACGCCAAGCGCGACGAACTGGCCGACCTCAGCGGACGCGTGGCCCTGCTCACCGGAGGCCGGGTGAAGATCGGCTACCAGGCCGGCCTGAAACTGCTGCGCGCCGGCGCCGAGCTTATCGTCACCACGCGCTTCCCACGCGATTCGGCGGCGCGCTACGCGGCGGAACCGGACTTCGCCGAATGGGGTCACCGGCTGCAGGTCTACGGCCTGGACCTGCGCCACACGCCCAGCGTGGAAGCGTTCTGCCAGGAACTGGTGGCCACCCGACCGCGGCTGGACTTCATCATCAACAACGCCTGCCAGACCGTGCGCCGACCGCCGGACTTCTACGCCCACATGATGGAAGGCGAGACCGCCGCGCTGCACGACATGCCCGAGCATGTGCGCCAGCTGGTCGGCCACTACGAGGGTTTGCGCAGCTCGAACATCCTGCCGCAAGGCGATGCGCCGGCCCGGTACGATTCGTCCGTTCCCGGCCTGACCCGCGCCGCCGAGCTGTCCCAGGTGGCGCTGCTGCCGGAGGAACTGCTGGCGCAGAGCCACCTGTTCCCCGAAGGCCGGCTCGACCAGGACCTGCAGCAGGTCGACCTGCGCCAGCGCAATTCATGGCGCCTGCTGATGGCCGAGGTGCCGTCGGTGGAGTTGCTGGAGGTGCAGCTGGTGAACGCGATCGCGCCGTTCATCATCAATGCGCGACTGAAGCCGCTGATGCTGCGCACGGCCAATCGGGACAAGCACATCGTCAACGTGTCGGCGATGGAAGGCCAGTTCTACCGCAACTTCAAGACCACCCGGCACCCGCACACCAACATGGCCAAGGCCGCGCTCAACATGATGACGCGCACCTCGGCGACCGACTACCACAACGACGGCATCCACATGAACAGCGTGGACACCGGCTGGGTGACCGACGAGGACCCGGCCGAGCTGGCCGCGAGGAAGGTGGCGGAAGAACGCTTCCACCCGCCGCTGGACATCGTCGACGGCGCGGCCCGCATCGTCGACCCGATCATCCACGGCATCAACACCGGTGAGCACGTGTGGGGGCAGTTCCTCAAGGACTACAAGCCGACCGACTGGTGAATCTGCAAAGCGAACTCTGAATATTCCAGGTCGGAACCCCGGCGCCTTTGCGCACCGGGCGGTCACCTCAAGTCGACGGGCAAGCATGCCCCATGCCTTTCCGGATGCTTATCGCACTGTCGCAGCGCGATAAGCACGCAACTCTAGTTGCCGGAAGGTTTCGCGCACTGGTCGTGATCGCAGGCGAAATCGACTTCCGCACCGCGACCCACGGTGAGCTTGATGTTCGGACGCGTATCGATGGCCTTGCCATCTTTTTCCAGCGCCACTTCGTAGACACCCATGGGCAGTGCTCCGATGGTGTAGCGGCCTTTGTCGTTGGCCGTGGTGTGACGATGGACGCCGGTGTTGCTGTGCGCGGTGATGGTGACACCCGCGGGCGCCCAGCCAAAAACCTTGCCAACGGTTGCTTGGGCATGGGCAGCGGTGACTCCTGCCGTTCCGGACACGCTGACAGCAATTGCCACGGACAGGCCAAGCAAGGACCAACCCGCACGGCGGCCATTGGTGCGAGTGCCGAGATGACTGCGATTCTTCATGGAACTCCCTGTTTTTTCGTGTTTACGTCTGAATGAATTGAATGACTGACCTTCGCCTGCGGGCATGTGCGCAGGATCGAACACAGGCTTCGGTTGACCTGCCTTGGCAAACACCGGTTCCGAGCCGTCCATGTGCGTCTGGACGGGTGGTGGCCGGATCAAACGATACAACATCGGTGGCCGCCTTAATTTGACGAGGCGACAGCGACCCACGAAAAGCGGGAAGTCACGACGAAACGTCGGAAGAAAAGTGAATGACTTGTGCTCCTGCATGTAAAACGAGATTGCCCAACGCCTTTCAGCGTCGGGCAATCAAAGGTCAATGTGACTTCAGGTGATCGCGTACGGCGAAGGCTCGGGTCCCACAGGGGACGAGCCCCCGGTCACGACGCGCATCACGTCATTCCTTGGCTGCCGAATCAGCGAAGTCGACCTTGACGCCCCGTCCCACGATCACCCCGACATTCGGATGCTTCTCGATGGGATTGCCGTCCTTTTCCAAGGTCACCGTATAGACGCCCACAGGCAATGCTCCGATGCTGTAACGCCCCTTGGAATCCGCCTGGACGTGGCGCTTGAAGCCTGTCGTGACGCTCTTCGCATAGATGGTCTCACCGGCCGGTGCCGTACCGAAGATCTTGCCTGCGGTGGCTTGCGCATAAACCGCGGCAGAACCTGCCACACCGCAAATCCCGATGACAGCGGCAATTGCGAGGCTTCGAACAGAGAAGGCGTTGCGGCGAGAAGAGCGGTTGTTCAGGTGAGAAGTGTTGGTTTTCATGGGGCTTCCTTTTATGGGTGACAGCTATGGAACATGAGCTTGCCCGGCAATTTTGCCGAGGACTCATGGGGGACTTCCGGACAGCCTGATGCGATGGTGGGACTGACCGGTCACGGTCAGTCACAGGCAATGTTTCAGCGTCCACTCGGCCAGTTGATGCACGGATCGCCCCCAACCGGCCGACGGCGCGCAGACTACGCCAGCCCGAACGTCGGCCTAAGGGTCAAAGGTCATGAAGGTGAAAAAAGTAATGGCTAGGCGCCGTGCATCAGCGGACCTGATCCGCATGCGCTCAAACGGGCTTTCGCGGCCATGATGGGAGGCCGGGCGTGAAACCGGGCGCCCCCATCGAATTCACGGCAAGACGGTGTCCGGATCGACGCCGTCGAGGATGTCGGACACAACCTGGCAGACAGCGAACCTAAACGGCGGCCCCGCCGAATGATGGTGGCCGGTCTGCCGGCGCCGCGCCGAACGCGGTGTTGGGCGTGTCGCCCATCCGGAATTCCAGGGTGCCGCCGGCGGCCAGCTCGGCGTGGCTGATCCAGCTGCGGCTCCACGGCTGGCCATTCCAGCTGACCGACTGGATGTACGGACTGTCCGGTCCGTTGCCCGGCGCCAGCACCATCAGCCTGCGCCGGTCGGCCAGCTCGATCTCCGCGCGATCGACCAGCGGGCTGCCGAACACGTAGTTGGCGCTGACCGGATCGACCGCGTACAGACCCAGTGTGCCGAGCACGTACCAGGCGCTGATCTGGCCGCAGTCCTCGTTGCCGGCGAGACCGTCGGGCTGCGCCTCGTACATGCTTTCCAGCAGCATGCGCACGCGTGCCTGGGTCTTGTGGTGCGCGCCGGTGTACGCGTACAGGTAGGCCACGTGATGGCTGGGTTCGTTGCCATGCGCGTACTGGCCGATCATGCCGGCGATGTCCGGCGGCGCATCGGCCGGCAGCGCCGAACTGGTGTTGAACAGTTCATCCAGCTTGCGCTCGAACGCCTGCTCTCCGCCGAACAGTTTCATGTACTCGTACAGGTCGTGCTGGTTGAGGAAGGTCGCCTGCCACGCGTTCGATTCGGTGAAGTCTCGCCACTTCTTCGAGTGGCCCATGCCACGGGGGTCGAACGGTTCCAGCCAGTGGCCATCCTTCGCGCGTGGCCGCACGAAACCCGAATGGCGGTCGAACACGTGCCGGTAGTTGCGCGAGCGTTCGCGCAGCCGGGTGGCTTCGTCATGCGCGCCGGCGGCATCGGCCAGCCTGGCCACGGCCCAGTCGTCGTAGGCGTATTCGAGCGTCTTGCTGACCGCCTCGCCTTCCTTGTCGCTGGGGATGTAGCCGAGCTTGCGGTAGTACGGCAGGCCGCGGTAGTCGTCGTCCATCGCCCGCTGGCGAAACAGCGGCCAGGCTGCCGCGTAGTCGATGCCGGTGAAGCCTTTCGCATGTGCCTCGGCCAATACCGCGGCGGAGTGGTAGCCGATCATGCAACCGGTTTCCACCCCCTGCAGCGGCCACACTGGCGGGCCATCGGGACTTTCACCTGCCATCCGCACCAGGCCGTTGACCAGGTCGGGCACGCGATCGGGCTGGAACAGCGTGAGCAACGGATGCTGCGCCCGGTAGGTATCCCACAGCGAGTAGGTGCTGTAGTTGTTGGCGCCCGGCGGCAGCTGGTGCACGGCCAGGTCCATGCCGCGGTAGCGACCGTCGACGTCGCTGAACAGGGTCGGCGCCAGCATGGTGTGGTACAGCGAGGTGTAGAAGATGCTGCGCATGTCTTCGGACATCGTGTCGATGCGGATGCGGCCCAGCTCGCGCTCCCACGTCGCGGCCGCCGACTTGCGCACCTGCTCGAAGTCCCAGCCAGGCACTTCCGCATCGAGGTTGCGCAGCGCGCCGGCCACGTCGACGCCGGAGATGCCGACCTTGACCAGCAACGGCGCGCTGGCGATGTCGTCGAAGTGCAGCACTGCCTTGAGGTGCCGACCCCGCGTTTCGCCGGTGCCGGCCGGCAGGGCGGCATCTTCGTTGTACAGCGTGGCCTGGGTGATCGGGCGCGACAGCTTCATCGCGAAATGGATGTGCCGGCCGCCGGCCCACTGGTGCACGCGGCGCTCGCCGACCAGGGTGTCGTTGCCGACCAGCTTCAGCTGCGCATCGCTGACCTTGCTCGGTACCGCGGCGTCGTCGTGGTAGCCGTGCGCGAGATCGACCAGCAGGTGGCCGCTGCCGTCGCCGTTGAAGGTGTAGCGATGCAGTCCGGTGCGCAGGGTCGCCGTGAGCTCGGCGAGGATGTCGTGGTTCTTCAGGTGCACCCGGTAGTAGCCCGGCTGCGCCTGTTCCTGATCGTATGTCGAGCGGTAGCCCGGGCCGGGCTGCGCCATCGCATCGGGCGAAATCCGCTCGCCGACATCGGCGCCGTCGTGGCGCGAACGGTAGTTCAGGTCCGGCAATCCACGCCCGCCCGGCTGCAACAGCACCGGTCCCTGTGCCGGCATCACCAGCACGTCGAGCATGTCGCTGGCGCCGGTGCCGCTCAGGTGCGTGTGCGAGAAACCCATGATCGAGCCATCGCCCTGGTGGTAGCCCGAGCAGGCATCCCAGCCGGCGTCGTTGGTGTCCGGGCTGAGCTGCACCATGCCGAACGGCAAGGTGGCGCCGGGATAGACGTGGCCGTGGCCGCCAGTACCGATGAAGACATCCACATGGCGGGCGAAACCGTCGGGCTCGGGCGCCGGCGACATCGCCTGGCCGCCGCGCGGCGCCGCGAACGCCGCCAGCGATTCCAGCCGGGTGCCGAACAGGCCCAGGGCGGCTGCGCCCTGCAGGAAACGTCTGCGTGTCACCATGATGCGTTCTCCGTTGCGTGTTCGGGGTTCATGCGTGCCGCAGCAGTTCGGGTCGCTGCGCCGCCACTTGCACGATCAGTTCGCCGAACAGGGTGTTGGCCCAGGCGAACCACGCGCGGGTGAAATGTGCCGGATCGTCCTGATCGAAGGCCTCGTGCATGAAGCCGGTGCCGGCGTGGGTGGTCTTCAGCCAGTGCAGGCATTGGCGGATCTCGCCGTCGTCGTCGCTGCTCAGGCCCCGCATGATGATCGACATCGGCCAGATCATGCGCAAGCCCTCGTGCGGACCACCGATGCCCTGCGCCGCGCGGCCCTGGAAGAAATACGGGTTGCGCGGGCTCCAGGCCAGTGCGCGACTGCGCCGGTAGCGCGGGTTGTCGCCGGGGCAGCAGCCAAGGTAGGCCAGGCTCGACAGCCCCGGCGCGTTGGCATCGTCCATGAACAGCTGGTTGCCATAACCGTCGACTTCGTAGGCCCAGATCTCGTTGCCCTGCTCGTCATGCATCACGCCGAACTCCTGCAGCGCCTGTTCCACCTCGTCGGCCAGCGCGGTGCATTCGCCGGCAAAGGTGCGGTCGTCGTGCAGCGCGATCGACAGCCGCGCCAGTTGGCGCAGCGAACTCACCGCGAACAGGTTGCCGGGGATGGACAGCGGATACACGCAGGCGTCGTCCGATGGCCGGAACATCGCATGGATCAGCCCGACTGCGCGGGTCGGCTGGCCGTAGCCGCCGAGGAACTGGGTATCGGTGGGGTTGGCCGATGGCCGCTGGAAACGGTACGGACCGGGGCCATGCCTGCGCTGCTGTTGGCGGAACGTCGCCAGCACGGCATGCATCGCGGCGCGCCAGTCGTCGTCGAACGGCTGGCGATCGCCGGTAGCCTGCCAGTACGCATGCGCCAGGCGGATCGGATAGCACAGCGAATCGATCTCCCATTTGCGCTCGGCCACGCCCGGGCGCATGTCGGTGAGGTCGTGCTGGGCCCACGACAGCGGCGTCTTCGCCCGCGGATCGGGCAGGAACGCGTTGGCGTACGGGTCGATCGAGATGCACCGCGCGTGGCGATGGATCAGCCCGCGGAACAATCGGCGTAGCGCTTCGTCGTGCGCTGCCAGCGACACGTATGGCCACACCTGTGCCGAGGAATCGCGCAGCCACATCGCGTCGATGTCGCCGGTGACGATGAAGGTATCGGGCTTGCCACCCAGGCTGCCCAGCTGCACCGTGGTGTCCAGCGTGTTCGGGTAACAGTTCTCGAACAGCCAGGCGAGTTCGGGATCGCCGATTTTTGCCCGGGTGCGGGCGATCAGCGCCTCCACGGCCGGGCTGGCAAACCGGCGCTGGCCGGGTGGCGGGCGGTGACTCGCGTGGCGCGATGCGGCCCGCGCCGTCGGCACACGCCCCAGCAGCATCCCGCCAGCGGTGGCGGCCATCAACTTCAGCAGCGCGCGGCGCGTGGTGATCATGGCCGTGCACTCTCCTGGGCGCTTGCGGCATGGGCGGTGGCATCGACCAGCGAATGCACCCGCAGCGCGTTGCGCAGCGAGGCGATGTCGGCCGTGCCGGCAACCCGCAGTTCGACCTGCTCGCCCGGCAGCAGGTCGAACGCATTGTCGGACAGCTGCGCGTCGAGCGAGCCGAAGTCGACCCAGACCTCGCGTGCCAGCCGCTTCGCACGAATTCTCAGCACGGTGCCCTGATGATCTTCGGCCAGCTCGGCATGCAGGCCGGGATCGGGGAGCTGCAACGCGAGCGCTGGCTCGAAATACAGCAGGTGACGCGAAAGCGTCCTGCCCTGCCCGACCAGCTCGAACACGGCGAAGCTGCGACGGGGATCGGCAGTTTGCAGCAACGCCGCATCATTCAGCTCCGCCACGCGGGTGCTGCTCGACGCGGGCAGACGCACCGGCTCGACGCGCTCGTGCAGCAGCCGTCCATCCATGTCCATCACGCGCAGGCGCAGCCGGGCGTCCAGCGGCGCGGTGCGGTCGGACACCAGGAACACCTCGGTACGTCCGCCTCGACGGATCGGCGCCACCCGCAGCGGCGCGTAGAAACGGCGCGCGTGGAACTGCAGCGCCTTCCAGCGTCCGAAGTAGTCGACGCTCGACCACGAGGCGCCGGGCCACACGTCGTTGAGCTGCCAGTACAGCGAGCCCATGCTTTGCGGCCGCGCGCTGCGCAGGTGGTCGGCGGCCAGCTCGATGCCCTCGGCCTGCATCACCTGGCTGAGGTAGACGAAGGACGCGAAATCCTTCGGCTCGCCGTAATACTTGCGGATGTAGGACAGCAGGCGCTGGTTGCCGTTGCCGCCGTCGAATTTCTGGTGCGCCCGCATCACCGGCGACTCCGGCGAAAGGTCGGACGGTGCGGCGAAGCTGCGCAGGGTGGCCAGCGCCGGGAACGATTGCAGGCCGTACTCGGACTGGAAGCGCGGCGTGGTCTTCAGGTAGTCCTCGATCGGAGCGGAGCCGGCCCAGACGTCCCACACGTGCATGTCGCCATCGTCCGGCACGTTGGCCGGCCCGTCGAAATCCGTGCCGGGCGAGCTGGCCCAGTACGGCACGTCCGGCGCATGGCGCTGCACCACGTCGCGCAGGGTTTCGCCGAACAGGGTGCGCATGCCCTGCTCAACGCGCGCCCGCTCGACCGGTCCGATCGCCTCGGCGAACTGCTTGCGGTCAGGCCAGGACTCCCAACCGGTCTGCACCTCGTTGTTGCCGCACCACAGCACGATGCTCGGGTGATCGCGCAGGCGGATGACCTGTTCGGTGGCCTCGATCCTCGTGTTCTCGCGGAACGCCGCGTCGTACGGCGGGATCGCGCCGCCGAACATGAAGTCCTGCCAGATCATCAGGCCGAGCCGGTCCGCCAGCGCGTAGAAAGCATCGCTCTGGTAATAGCCGCCACCCCACACGCGCAGCATGTTCATGTTGGCGTCGCGGGCGGACTGCAGGATCTGTTGCAGGCGCGATCCGGTGACGCGCTCGGGGAAGCTGTCCAGCGGGATCAGGTTGGCGCCCTTGGCGAAGACCGGCACGCCATTGATCACGAAGGCGAAGCTGCGGCCCCAGCGATCACGCTGCCGCCGCAGCTCCACGCTGCGCAGCCCGGTATCGCGCTCGGCGCTGGCGATGACCTTGCCGGCCACCACCACTTCGGCATGGAAGCGATACAGGTTCGGCTCGCCGTAGCCGACCGGCCACCAGCGCTGCGGATGTTCGATGCGCAACGGCAGCTCGACATGGTTGTCGCCGGCAGTCAGCGAGGTCGCCAGGGTCGTGCTGCGCTGGCTGCCGTCCGGCGCCGTCCACCTCACCCGCAACCCGGCCTTGCCGGCATGGTCGGCACGAAGATCGAACTGCGCCAGCAATTGCGCGGCCTGCGCATCGACGTGCTGCTGGGCGACATGGAAATCCGCCAGCCGCAGATCGTCCCAGCTCTCCAGATGCACCGGCTGCCAGATGCCCTCGGTGACGTAGCGCGGGCCCCAGTCCCAGCCATACTGGTAGTTCGCCTTGCGCACGTAGTTGGCCGTCTGTCTGCCCTTCGGCTCGTCACCGAACGCGGAATCGAATTCGCCCGGCAAGGCGTGGGGCTGTTTCAGCAGCCAGGGCTGGATCCGGGCGATCGGCGAATGCAGCGTGACCTGCAGCGTATTGCTGCCCGCGTGCAGCACGTCCTTCACCGGCACGCGCCAGCGCCTGAACATGTTGTCCGCAGCCAGCAGCGGCTGGCCGTTGAGCGAGACGTCGGCGAACGTGTCCAGGCCGTCGAAGACCAGGTCGACGTGGTCATGCCGCAAGGTCGCCGCATCGATCGCCAGTGGCAACTGGTATTGCCAGTCGGCCAGGCCGATCCATTGCAGCGCGGCCTCGTTGCCGCGCTGGAACGGATCGACGATCACGCCCGCCGCCAGCAGGTCGGTCTGCACGCTGCCCGGCACCTGGGCAGCACGCCAGGCCGCTGCTTCCGGGTGGGTTTGTGTGGCCGGTGAATGCGGGTCGAGGCGGAAGCGCCAGCCGCTGGACAATGTCTGCGTGGCCGCGCCCGCGACACCGGCCCAGAGCGCCAGGATCAGGCCCACCACGCAGGCGCAGCACCGCAGGGACGCCGTGCCTGGCGCATCCCTGCCCGCTCGCGTCCCCTGCTTGGTCATCGCGAACCCCCGGCCCTGAACAGTAGTGTCGCCGCGGATGTGGCGTGGCGGCGACTCGATGAAGGTATACGCGTTCGCGCCCGTGGTAAATCGCCACCTCCCGCACGCGCGCCGCCGCGGGAATTCGACCGCAAGACCCGGGGTGTGGCCACGATCACCGCTCCGTAGATTGGCTGCACGAGATAATCTTCGGGAGCACGCCCATGAAAACCGCCGACAAAATCGCCGAACAGGCCGCCGCCACCGTAAGCGACCCCCGCTGGGCCGCGCTGCAGGCGCGCGATGCGCGTGCCGACGGCAGCTTCTTCTATTCGGTCAGGACCACCGGCGTGTACTGCCGCCCTTCCTGCGCCGCCCGCCCGGCCCGGCCCGAGAACGTGGCCTTCCATGACTCGGCCGCGGCGGCGGAACGTGCCGGCTTTCGTCCGTGCAAGCGCTGCAAGCCGGACCAGCTGTCGCTGCAGGAGCAGCACGCGGCCATGGTCACCGGGGCCTGCCGCCTGATCGAGAACGCAGAGACCGCGCCCACGCTGGAGCAACTGGCGAAACCGACTGGCCTGAGCCCGTTCCATTTCCACCGCATCTTCAAGGCCATCGCCGGGGTGACCCCGAAGCAATACGTCACCGCACACCGCGCCAGCAGGGTGCGCAGCGGACTCGGTCGCGGCAGCAGCGTGACCGAGGCGATCTTCGACGCCGGCTACAACGCCAGCAGCCGTTTCTACGAGAGCTCGAACCAGCTGCTCGGCATGACGCCGTCCAGCTACCGCGCCGGCGGCGTCGACCACGACATCCGCTTCGCGATCGGCGAATGCTCGCTGGGCGCCATCCTGGTCGCGCAGAGCCAGCGCGGGGTCTGCGCCATCCTGTTCGGCAACGACCCGGACGCCCTGGCCCGCGACCTGCAGGACCGCTTCCCCAGGGCGAACCTGATCGGTGGCGATCGCGCGTTCGAGCAACTGGTGGCGACGGTGGTCGGTTTCGTCGAGGCGCCGGCGCTCGGCCTCGACCTGCCATTGGACGTGCGCGGCACGGCGTTCCAGCAACGCGTCTGGCAGGCGCTGCGCGACATCCCGGCCGGCACCACCGCCAGTTACAGCGAGATCGCCCAGCGCATCGGTTCGCCCAAGGCGGTGCGGGCGGTGGCCGGCGCCTGCGCGGCGAACATGCTGGCGGTGGCGATCCCCTGCCATCGCGTGGTGCGCAACGACGGCGGCCTGTCCGGCTATCGCTGGGGCGTGGAACGCAAGCGCACCCTGCTCGCCCGCGAGGCCAAGGCATGAACGCGATGCCTGACGCGATGACGGATGACGCCGCTGCGCGACTGCAGGTTTTCGACTGGGCCGACGTCGCGGACGACCTCGACGCGCAGGGCTTTGCGATGCTCGAAGCCCTGCTGTCGCCGCGGGAGTGCCGCGACCTGGCCGGCCTCTACGCCGACGAGACGATCTTCCGCAGCCGTGTCGTGACGGGCCGGCACGGTTTCGGGCGCGGCGAATACCAGTATTTCGCCTACCCGCTGCCGGACACCGTGGCCAGTCTGCGCGGCGCGATCTATCCGCGACTGGCACCGATCGCGAATCGCTGGAATGCGGCGATGGGAATCGACGTGCGCTATCCCGATTCCCACGCGGCGTTTCTCGCGCGCTGCCACGGCGCCGGCCAGCGGCGGCCCACGCCGCTGCTGTTGCAGTACGGCGCCGGTGACTACAACTGCCTGCACCAGGATCTCTACGGCGAGCACGTGTTCCCGTTGCAGGTGGCGGTCCTGTTGTCCGAGCCGGGGCGGGATTTCAGCGGCGGCGAATTCGTGCTGACCGAACAGCGCCCGCGCATGCAGTCGCGCGCCGACGTGGTGCCGCTGCACCAGGGCGATGCGGTGGTGTTCGCGGTGCACCAGCGCCCGGTGCGGGGCACGCGGGGCAGCTACCGGGTGAACCTGCGTCATGGCGTCAGCCGGCTGCGCAGCGGCCATCGCCACACGCTGGGCATCATCTTCCACGACGCCACATGATCACCACCGACCTGTTCGCCGGCATCCAGGCGCCGCGGCGCGACGAGTCCCTGTGCGCGGGCGCGGTGGTGTTGCGCGGCTTTGCGCTGGCCGACGAGGCGCCGCTGCTGCAGGCGATCGATGCGATCGTGGCGCAGGCGCCGTTCCGCCACCTGATCACCCCCGGCGGCTTGCGCATGTCGGTGGCGATGACCAACGCCGGATCGCTGGGCTGGGTCAGCGACCGGCGCGGCTATCGCTACGATCCGGTCGATCCGGACAGCGGCAAGCGCTGGCCGCCGCTGCCCGACGTGTTCCGCAAGCTCGCCACCAGCGCGGCCGCGCAGGCCGGCTTTGCCGGTTTCGCGCCGGATGCCTGCCTGATCAACCGCTACGAGCCAGGCACCCGGCTGAGCCTGCATCAGGATCGCGACGAGCGCGACTTCGGCCAGCCGATCGTTTCCGTGTCGCTGGGCATTCCCGCCATATTCCTGTTCGGTGGCGATCAACGCAGCGACGCCGCGATGCGGGTGCCGCTGGCTCACGGCGACGTGGTCGTGTGGGGCGGCCCGGCGCGGTTGCGTCATCACGGCGTGCTGCCACTGAAGCCGAACCATCACGAAGCGCTGGGCGAATGCCGCATCAACCTCACCTTTCGCCGCGCCGGCTAGCCAGGGAGTTCGCCCGATGAAAGGCCGCAAGCCGGCATCCGTCGATGCATCGAAACATCTGGCATCGATCGACCCCGACTGGGCGCAACTGGTGGCGCAACTCGGTCCTTGCGGGCACGAACCGAAACCCGCCCGCGAACCGTACGAGGCGCTGGTGCGCGCGGTCGCCTACCAGCAACTGCACGTCAAGGCCGGCGATGCGATCGTCGCCCGCCTGCTCACTCTGCATCCACGGTCGGCGTTTCCGTCGCCGCGGCAACTGCTCGACGCCAGCTTCGACGCGATGCGCGCCTGTGGTTTCTCGGCGCGCAAGATCGAGACGATCCGGGGCATCGCCGCGGCCACGCTGGAAGGCGTGGTGCCCGGCCTCGCCACCGCGCAGGCGCTCGCCGACGACGAGCTCATCGCCCGCCTGGGCGCGCTGAAGGGCATCGGTCGGTGGACCGTGGAGATGTTCCTGATCTACAGTCTGGCCCGGCCCGATATCCTGCCGGCTGACGATTTCGGCGTGCGCGAAGGCTACCGGCTGCTGAAGTCGCTCGACGCGGCGCCGACGCCGAAGGCGATGGCGCTGATCGGCCAGGCGTGGAGCCCGCATCGCACGGCCGCGGCGTGGTACCTGTGGCGCGTGCCCCGACCGGTGAAGGCAAAGCGGACCACTACGCCGACGGCGGAGTGACGCCGAGCCGGTGTCCATACACCAGCTTGCCGCCGAGCCAGCCGGCCACGCCCAGCGCGACGAAACCCAGCACGCTCAGCGCGATCGCCGGCACGCCCGGTTCGGTCAGCCGGGCGCCCTGCAGGCGCAGGAACAGGCTGGCCGCATAGCAGGACAGTGCGCTCATCACCGCGATCATGTGCCGGTTGAGGTCGCGGATCGCCGGGTGGTCCGCGGCGACTTTCGCCAGTTCCAGGAAACCGGCCAGCATGGCGGGTATCGCGAAGCCGATCCCCGCCACCAGCAACACGCCGGCAAGATGCCACGCCGGCTCACCCCAGACCAGGCTGGCCAGATCCGCCGCCGTGGCCAGCGACCAGCAGGCGATCGGGAAATGGACCAGTGCGGGGTGCAGCGGATGGCGCATGGCCGCTCAGCCCAGCAGCAGGCTGAGCAAGGTCAGGAAGCCGACCACCGCGACGCCGGCATGCACGAGCACCACGGCTTTCGGCGCCACCTGTTTGCGCATGTGGAACGAAGCGAGGAAGAAGCCGCCCAGTGCCGCCAGCACCAGCAAGGCCAGCGCCGCAGTGAGCCGTCCCGGCGCCGCGCCCTGCAGCGCGACCAGGATCAGCAGCACCAGGCCGCTGGCGCCCAGCAAGGCGTGCAATGCCGAGATCGCCCACGGCGCCAGCTTGCCGCGCAGCACGCTGGAGGCCAGCACCAGGCCGCCGATGGCGGCCACCGCAAAAATCAGGACTGCATAGAGCAACATGTCGTTCTCCCCTCGTGGCATGGCATGGATGAAGCGGATCGTCATGGATCGGATGCAGTCATGCGCCGGAGGTTCCCGCATGCCGGGCGAGGATCTCGCGGAAGCCGCTCAGAGCCTGTGAAGAAAACCACGTCCTGTGGTTTTCTTCTATCGCGAGTCCGGTACACGCCCGGACTCGCTCACGCGAATCAGTCACTGGCGTGACCGATCCGCGGTCGGCCGTGCCTGGCCGACCTGAGAGGTTGTAAAACTCACAACCTCTCAGTAGATCAGCCGCACGCCCAGCTGCACCTGGGTGACCGCCGACGCTGGTGCCGGCCCCGCCTCGACGCGCTGCTTACGTACGCTGTCGATGCGCAGCACCTCGGCGCTCAACCGCAGCCAGTCGCGCGGGCGCCAGTTGAGCGCCGCGGTGACGGCGTTGCCGTGCTCGCCCTGGCCGGTGCCCACGGCGGCGGCGAGTTCGCGGGTGCTGAAGTGCTCGATGCGCAATGCCGGACGCCATGCCCCGCGGTTCCATCCCGCCAGCAGGAAGGCCGAGCGGAAGCGCGTTTCGAACTGCAATCCGTCCACCGGCTCGATCACGGTGGCGCCGTCCATCGCCTGGGCGATCCAGCGGATCGGGCCGGTGTCGGCCGAGGCGCCCAGGCTCCAGAACCAGGTGTGCCAGGCGAACACGCCACTGTCGCTGTGCGCGGCCGGATCGGCGCGGTTGTCGTAACGCATCAGGCTCAGCCTGCCGCCGACAGACGTTCGCCAGTCCAGGTTCGCGTACCAGCCGCTGCGATGGCCGATGTTCTGGAACGGATCGTAGCGTCCCGGCGGCTGGCCACCGTTTCGGCGCACCACCGCGTCGGGCTCGTGCAGGCGGCTGCCCAGCCCGTAGGTGAGGTCGCTGAGCGACCAGCCACGCACGGCCAGCAGGTTGCCGGCCGGATCGTTGCGCTGGAACAGGGCGCTGCGCAGTTCCCAGCTGGCGTCGTCGCCGCGCCATTCGAGCCGGCCCTCCGCGCCCGTCGCGCGCAATTCCTCACCGACCCAGCTGTTGATCGCCGAGGGCGTGAGCGTCCACGAGCTGGTCCAGCCGATCGCATCGTTCTCCAGCGAGATCGGCGGCAGGAAGGCGCCGGCCTGCAGCGACCAGCGCCAGCGCGACAGCGACACCGGGCGGTAGCGCAGGTAGGCCTCGATCGTGTCCAGCGTGGCGTAGTCGGTGTCCTGCCACTGGACGGAGGCCAGCGCCATCAGCGCGGGCGTGAACTGGGCGGTGCCGACCACGCCCGCACCGCCGAAGCGGGCATCGACGCCGCCACCGCCGAAACGCGTCTTGCCCAGACCGCCGTGGGTCCAGCTGGTTTCGGCGGGTGCAGCGACCAGGCGTCCGTCCAGCCATGCATGCAACTTGAAATCCTGGGCGAGACCCGCCGGCACGTACAGGCCCAGCAGGCAGCACAGAAATATCCGACGCCTCATCGTCGCGATCCCCCGGCGGCCTGCCCGGCTTGTCCGCCGACGAAGGTCGCGAAAGCCTCGGCCGGCATCGGCCGGGCGATGAAGAAGCCCTGCGCATGATCGCAGCCGACCGCGGCCAGGTAATCCAGCGCGCCCTGGTCCTCCACGCCTTCGGCGGTGACGCGATAGCCCAGCTGGTGACTCAGCTCGACGATGGAACGCACGATGATCCGGTCGTTCGCATCGGTGGCCAGGTGCCTGACGAACATCTGGTCGATCTTCAGTTCGCTGACCGGCAGGTGGCGCAGATAGGCGAAGGTGGCCTGGCCCACGCCGAAATCATCGATCGCGATGCCGATGCCCTGCTCGGCCAGCCCCCGCAGGATGCGGATCGCCGTGTCCGGTTCGCCGATCACGGCCCGCTCGGTCACTTCCACGGTCAGGCAGGATGCCGGCACCCGGTGGATCGACAGCAGCGCGGCGATCCACGCCGGCAACTCGGCATCCTCCAGGTCGCGGGTCGACAGGTTCACCGCGATGTGCAGCGCCAGCCCACGTTCGATCCAGCGCTGAACCTGCGCCAGCGCGCTGGCCAGCACCCAGCGGCTGACGCGATGGATGTTGCCGGTTTCCTCGGCCATGCCGACGAACGTGTCCGGCGCCACCCAGCCACGTCGCGGGTGGTTCCAGCGCAGCAGCGCCTCGGCGCCGTCGGTGCGCTGGCTGGCGAGGTCGAACTTGGGCTGGTAGTGCAGCAGCAGGCCGTCGCGGTCGAGTGCTTCGCGCAGGTCCCCCATCAGCGACAACCGCTCGGGCCGATGCGGGTCGGTGGCCGCGTCATAGAAACTCAGCGCGCTGGCCGAACCGGCGGCGGCGAACTGGGCCACCTCGGCATGGCGCAGCAACGTGTCGGCTTGCCGGCCATCGGCCGGCGCCATCGCGATGCCCACGGACGGCAGCCGGTCGATGCTGACGTCGGTTTCCTGGTACGGCTCGTTGAGTGCGTCGAGCACGCGCAGCCCGGCGGCGATCGCGGCGTCCTGCCCGGCGCGCGGCAGCCACAGCATGAACTGCGTGTCGCTGGTGCGGGCGAGGAAGGCATCCATCGCGACCCGGCGAATGCGTTCGCTGGCGTCGCGCATCAGCCGGTCGCACAGGGCGTGCCCCATCGTCTTGATGATTTCCGGGGCCCGCGTCAGGCCGACCATCAGCAGTGCACCCCCGCCCGCCTGGCCGCCGAGGCTCTCATCGATGCTGGCTTCGGCGGCCAGCCGGTTGGGCAGGTCGGTGACGCTGTCGTGCATGGCCTGGTGGCGGATACGCAGCTCGCGCTGGCGCACCGCTTCGGTCATGGCGTCGAAGGCGCCGGCCAGCTGGCCGATTTCGTCATGTCGCCGGGTGCCGGCCGGAGTGCGGTAATCACCCGCACCGATGCGTCGCACCGCGGCGGCCAGCGCCTCGACCGGGCGCGACACGCTGCGCGCGGTGAACCACGCGCCGAGCAGGCCCACGCCCAGGCCCAGCGCCAGCAGGGTCGCCCACGCGATCGCGATCGAGCGGAACGGACTCAACGCGTCGTCCAGCGAATAGCCCAGCACCGCCACCACCGGCGCGCCCTGCTTCGGCTGCTTCAGGCGCTGCGCCAGCACCATGTATTCCTTGCCGTCGACTTCGGTCAGCAGCGGTTTCCATGGCAGCCCGCGATGTGCGCTGGCGAGGCTGTCGACCAGCCCGGTGTGGCGATCGCCCCGCGCCACCACGTCCCAGCGCCCCGGTGCGCTCTGCGTTGCCAGCTCGATGTCGCGTGGCAAGGCGGAAAGCCGCTGCATGTGCGCCAGCAGCACGTCATCGAGCGGCACGTTGACCACCACCAGGCCCACCGGCTGCGGCGCGTAGATCGGCACCACCACCATCCACGACGCCTTGCCGTCCAGCGCAACCACCGCCGCAGTGCGCCGGTCATAGGCGTCATCGATCAGGTCGGGAAACGGAAAGCGCTGCGGCGTGCTCGAGGTGGCGGCAGTATCGGCCTCGACCGTTCCGTCCAGGCCGATCAGCAGCATGCGCGAGGCGCCCACCCGCCGGCCGTGGTTGCGCAGCACCGACAACACGGTGCCGCGATCGCGTTCGGCGATGGCCGAGCGCAGCGCGTAGTCGAGCGACAGCACTTCGACGTTGCCGCCGATCCGCGCCGAGATGTCATCCATCTGCGCCACGAATGCCTGCGCGTTGGCGGTCAGCTGGCGCTCGCCCTCGGTCACCAGCGCGCGCCGGGTCACCTCATAGACGAGGCCGGCGGTCAGCAGCTGCACCGTCACCAGGGTGGCGACGAAAAACAGCGCAAGGCGAAGGCGGAAACCCATGGTGCGCATGGTCGGCTCAGTAGTCCAGGTGCTCGCGATCCATGAACATGCGCGGATCGGGCATCAGCGACAGCGTGAAATCCAGATGCCCGATGTCGGCATCACCCCCGATGGTCACGCTCTGGCTCGGTTGCGGATGACCGGGATGCAACTGCGGGTGCCAGACGTGCGCGGTGTAGCGACCCGGCGCCAGATGGCCGATGGTGGCGTTGCCGTCACCACCGGACAGCGCGATCGCCGGCACCGCGGACACGAACAGGTAGGTGATCATGTGGTCGTGGATGTTGCAGCCCACCGCGGCGATGCCGCTCTTGTCCATCACCAGGGCCGGCGAGCTTTCCCCCGGCCGCAGCACGAATTCGAACGTCCTGATCGCGGCGAACGAATAGACGTGATGGCGGGTGCTGTCGCTGTTGCGGAACACCACCTCGTCGCCGGGGCGCAGCAGTTGCACGTAGGGAACGAAGGTCTCGTCCCGCTGGTCGACGACGTGGGTGGCCGGTGCCGGTGGCGCGGCTGCCGCAGCCGGAGCCGCATCCGGGATCAGCATGACCACCGCGTCGCTTACCGCATGGCCGCGGCCATCGTCGAGGTGGACGGTGACCTCCGCCGCCAGCACCGGCCATGCATTTCCCAGCAGCAGTGACGCAACCACGAGCAGGCAGCGCATTGACGGAGTCCCCCGATCCCCTCATTGGCAGCTAGCCTACCGCAGTTTGCCTGCTGGCCGGATTCACCGGAATCAACCCGGGCGGTCGTGCCGGGGCCCCGGCAACTTGCTACCCTCGCGGAATCCACCGATCGCGAGGCAGGCATGGCAGAACACGGCATCCACACCATCGATACCGGCTTCGTGCGGCCACGGTTCGACGCGGCCTACCTGGTCGTCGAGAACGGTCGCGGCGCATTCATCGACTGCGGCACCAACTTCGCGGTGCCGCGGATGCTGGATGCACTGGGCAGCGCCGGCATCACGCCAGCCGATGTCGACTGGCTGATCCTCACCCACGTGCATCTGGATCATGCCGGCGGTGCCGGCGAGCTGATCGCGCAGCTGCCGAACGCGAAGCTGGTGGTGCATCCGCGCGGGGCACGCCACATGGTCGATCCGTCGGTGTTGTGGGCCGGCGCCAGCGCCGTCTACGGCGAGGCGGTGATGGAACAGACCTACGGCCGGCTGCGGCCCATTCCGGCCGAACGGGTGATCGAGGCGGTGGACGGGCACGTGGTGGACCTGGCCGGGCGGCCGCTGTCGTGCATCGATACTCCGGGCCATGCGAAGCACCACCTCACCGTCTACGACGAGCGTGCCAACATCTGTTTCACCGGCGACGTGTTCGGCCTGTCGTATCGCGATTTCGACACGGCGCAGGGCCCGTTCATCCTGCCCACCACCTCGCCGGTGCAGTTCGACCCGGAAGCGCTGCATGCCTCGATCGAGCGACTGATCGCGCTGCGCCCCGAGGCGATGTACCTCACCCACTACGGCCGGGTGGAGGCAGTGGAGCGGCTGGCCACCGACCTGCACACGCAGATCGACGCGATGGTCGCGCTGGCCCGCGCGGCGCACGGCCAACCTGACCGACACGCCGCGTTGATGGAATCGCTCACCGATCTCTACGCCACCCGCGCCGAAGCGCACGGCTGGAACCGCGGACGCAGCAGCTTGCGCCAGTTGCTGGGCATGGACATCGAACTCAATGCGCAGGGGCTGGAGGTCTGGCTGGACCGCTGACGACTCAGGCCAGGCGCGTACCGTTCGGCACCGGCCGCTCGACGGCGGTCAACACCACCCCGTCGTCGGTGTGAAACCCGGTCAGCAGGAACTGCGAACGAAACGGGCCGATCTGCTTTTCGGGAAAGTTGATCACGCCGACGACCTGCCGGCCCACGAGTTGCTCGGCGCTGTACAGCGCGGCGATCTGCGCGCTGGTCTTCTTCTCGCCGTACCCGCCGAAATCCACCCACACTTTCCAGGCCGGCTTGCGCGCCTCGGGGAACGCTTCCACCCGTGTCACCGTACCGGCGACGATCCGCACCTTCTCGAAATCGGCCCAGCTGATTTCACCCTGCCCTGCTTCGCTCATCCTTCCAGCCTCGTCTTCAACCAGTCGCGGCCCTGCTGCCACCAGTAGGTCGCCTGCGCACCAAGATAACCGAACGGCCGGTGCGTGCTGCCCAGGCCGTAGTCGGCGAACTGCTTCCAGCCCTGGTCGCCATCGGCGATCGCCGCCGCCAGCAGTTCGCCGGCCGCGCAGGTCGGCGCCAGGCCATGGCCGCCAAACGCCTGTGCCCACCAGAGCCCGTTGTCGCTGCCGCCGATTTGCGGCATCTGGTGGCGCGCGTAGCTCATCAGGCCCGACCACGCGTAGTCGATCTTCACCCCGTGCAATTGGGGAAACACCCGCAGCAGGTCTTTCGTCAGCATCCGCTGCACCGCCTGGGGCGAGCGGTTGCGGATCGAGATGCGGCCGCCCCACAGCAATCGGGTGTCCGGCAGCGCGCGGTAGTAGTCGAATGCGAAACGGCTGTCGTAGACCGCGGCACGGGTGGCCAGGCAGTCGTCCATGCGTGGCCCCAGCGGTTCGGTCACCATCACATAGGTGGCGATCGGCAGGATCGCCCGGTCGATCGGCTTCTGCAGGCCCGCCAGGTAGCCGCCGCAGGCCAGCACCACCTGGTCGACCAGCAGGTCGCCCTGCGCGGTGCGCAAGCGCCATTGCAGGCCTTCGCGTTCGAGGCTGCGGACACCGCTGTGCTCGTGGATGCGCACGCCCTTTCCGGCTGCGGCCGCGGCAAGCCCGATCGCATAGTTGAGCGGATGCAGGTGCAGCGCGTCACGCTCATACAGGCCATCGTGATAGCGCTCGCTGTGGATGCGCTGGCGCAGTTCCGCCTCGGCCAGCCATTGCCATTGCACGCCGTAGTGCCCGGCCAGCAACTGCTGGCGCTGGCGCAACACCGCGGGATCGCGGAACCAGTTGGCCCAGATCACGCCCTCGTCGACAGCATCGCAGGGAATGGCGTAGTCGGCGATGCGCCGTCGAATGCGCTGCACCGCTTCGGTGGTGAGCCGGAAAATGGCCTGCGCGCGCGCCTCGCCCAGCTGATCGAGCAGCGATTGCTCGCCCAGCGAATAGCCGGCGAACACGAAACCGCCGTTGCGACCGGAGGCGCCGAAACCGATCTGTTCGCGCTCCAGCAGCACCACCTCGCCGACACCGCGCTCGGCCAGTCCGAGTGCCGTGTTCAGTCCGGCAAAGCCGCCACCGACAATCGCCACCCGGGCACGTCCGCTGCCCTGCAACGGGGCGTACGCCGGGTAAGGCGTCGCCGTGGCGCGGTAGTACGAAGGAAGGGAAACCTGATTCATGCCGAGGCCGTGGCCCATGCCCGCGCTGCTGACCTGGCCGGTGCAGACGCGGGCGCGGTAACGCTCAAAGCTGTTCGAGGAACGCGCGGACCGTCGGAGCGAGCTTCGGATCCTGCATCGCCATGTGCATGGTGGCGCGGACCAGTCCGGCCTTGTTGCCGCAGTCGAAGCGGATGCCTTCGAAACGATGCGCCAGCACCTTGCCCTGTTCCCTGAGCAAGGCATCGATCGCGTCGGTGAGCTGGATTTCGCCTCCTGCCCCCGGCGTGGTCTGCTCCAGCAACTGGAAGATCCGGCCAGGCAGCACATAACGACCGACCACGGCCAGGTTCGACGGGGCGTCTGCCGGCTTGGGCTTCTCGACCATGCTGCGGATCAGCGCGCTGCGCTCATCGATCGGGGTGGCGTCGACGATG
This sequence comes from Rhodanobacter sp. IGA1.0, assembly GCF_040208325.1. Lineage (NCBI taxonomy): Bacteria > Pseudomonadati > Pseudomonadota > Gammaproteobacteria > Lysobacterales > Rhodanobacteraceae > Rhodanobacter > Rhodanobacter sp. IGA1.0. Next base: position 1,765,729 of record NZ_CP157948.1, on the reverse strand, counting down.
CCGTACTTGTCCGTCTCGTCGTGCGGCACTTCCTCGACCGCGATCACGCCGGCCTGCTGCGCATCGGCCAGTTCGGCCATCTGCCGCAGCGCGCCCTTGCCGGGGCCGTTCCAGATCAGGTCATCGGGCAACACCACGCCGAACGGCTCGTCACCGACAACGGGCTTGGCGCACAACACGGCGTGGCCCAGGCCGAGCGCTTCGGGCTGCGTCACGAAGATCGCCCGGACGTTGCGCGGCAGGGTGCCCTGCACCAGCGCCAGCAGTTCGGCCTTGCCTTTTTCCTGCAGCTTCGACTCCAGCTCGTAGGCCTTGTCGAAGTAGTCGGCGATGGCGTGCTTGTAGCGATTGGTGACGAAGATCAGCGTGTCCGCGCCGGCATCGACAGCCTCGTCGACGGCGTACTGGATCAGGGGCTTGTCCAGGACCGGCAGCATTTCCTTGGCGACGACCTTGGTCGCCGGCAGAAAGCGCGTGCCGAGGCCGGCGACGGGGAACACCACTTTGCGCAGAGGCTTGCTCACTCATTGATCTCCGGATTGGCACGACGGATGGACACCACGTTGTCCGGCTGCGCCGACTCGCTCCAGCGGAACGAGGGCAACAGGCTGGACACGCAACGGCGAAGTTCTTCCTCATCGAAGGCGTCCACCGCTTCGGCGGCCTTCTTCAGCAGGGATTGCAGCAGCTCCCACGACACTTCGCGGTGCTGGGCCAGAAAAATCTTGGCGTGGGTGGTCGCGCAATAGTTTTCCAGCGGATGGAACAATTCCTCGAACAGCTTCTCGCCAGAGCGCAGGCCGGTGTACACGATCGGGACCTCGCTGCCGGGCTTCTTGCCGGCCAGGCGGATCATCTGCTCGGCCAGGTCGCGGATCTTCACCGGCTCGCCCATGTCCAGGGCATAGATCTCGCCGCCCTTGCCGATGCTCGCAGTCTGCAGGATCAGCTGGCAGGCTTCGGGAATCGTCATGAAATAGCGCGACACCTCGGGATGGGTGACGGTGACCGGGCCACCTGCACGGATCTGCCGCCGGAACAGCGGCACCACCGATCCGGCCGAGTCCAGCACGTTGCCGAAGCGCACCGTCATGAAACGGGTGGTGGTCTGCGCATTGAGGTTCTGGCAGTAGATCTCGGCCACGCGCTTGCACGCGCCCATGACGCTGGTCGGGTTGACCGCCTTGTCGGTGGAGATCAGCACGAAGCATTCGACGCCCGTCTCGCGTGCGGCATCGGCCACCACGCAGGTACCCAGCACGTTGTTGTCGAAGCCTGCACGAAGCTGCCCCTGCAGCATCGGCACGTGCTTGTACGCTGCCGCGTGGAACACGACCTGAGGTTGCAGGTCGGCAAACACCTTGCGCATGGCCACCCGGTCGCCACAGCGAGCCAGGACGCCGTCGAAGATCAACTCGGGAAACTCGGCGCGCAGTTCCTGGCCAATGCGGTACAGGTTGTACTCGCTCTGCTCCACCACGGTCAGCGACTGCGCCCCCAGACGAGCCACCTGCCGGCACAGCTCCGAACCGATCGAGCCGCCACCACCGGTGATCAGCACGCGACGGCCGCTGAGCGTTTCGCGGATGGCCGTCCAGTCCAGTTCGACCGCGTCGCGACCAAGCAGGTCCTCGATCGCCACTTCCTTGATCTGGTTGAACTGGGCCCGGCCGGCAACCACGTCCTCCAGCCGGGGCACCGTGCGGTATGGCAGGTCGGTGGCATCGCACAGCGCGACCACCCGTCGCATCTCGATCGTGGAAGCGCCCGGCAGTGCGATCAGCAGCATGTCGACCGCCGCCTCGCGTGCCACTTCGGGCAATTGCTCCAGTCGTCCCAGGATCGGATGTCCGTTGATGCTGGCGCCACGCAGGCTGGACTTGTCGTCGACAAAACCGACCACCGCGTAACGTCGGTCGCGATGGAGGTCGCGCGAAAGCACCTCGCCGGCGCGATCCGCGCCCACGATCAGCACGCGCTTGACGCTCTGGTTCTGCAGCAGGTCGTTGCGGCTGTCCTTCCAGTAGCGATAAGCCAGTCGGGGTACGCCAAGCAGTATCGACAACAGCAGCGGATAGAGCACCAGCACGGAGCGCGGCACGCCTTCCAGGCGCTCGTAGAGGAACAGCGTCACGCCGATGGAGATCGTACCCGCCAGCACCGCCCGCACGATGTTCCACAGATCAGGCAGGCTGGCGAAGCGCCATACGCTCTTGTACAGCCCGGTCCAGCGGAAGATCAGGCCCTGCACCAGCAGCACGATGGGAAACTCCAGCAGCTGGAAGCTGACCACTTCATCGGGCTTCAAGGCATAGCGGAACAGCTTGGCAATCCACCAGGCCAGCGCGGCCATCATCAAGTCGTGCAGGACGACGGCGATGCGGGGATGGATGAAACCGACAAGCTTACGCAGCGACATGAGATGTCCCGTTCAAGTTGCGCCGCAGACAACGACGTTTCAGCGCCAGCCACACGGTCGACGCCACTGCATAGACCGCCATGGTAATCGGCAGGGCCAGGCGCAGATGACTGCAGGCCAACCAGGCCGTTGGCGCGGCAACAAGCAGGTTCCAGCCCAGATAGGCGAGATCGGTCTGGGCGTGGGTGGCACCACGACGTACCGTCCACTGGTAGAGATGCTCGCGATGCGCAGTGTACCAGCGCCGCCCCCGCCACATGCGCGTCAACAGCGTCAGGCTGGCGTCCACCGCGAACGCCGAGGACAGGATCAGAGCGGGCCAGACCAGCGCCGCCTCGACGCGCCACAGCATGGCGGTAAAGGCGAAGATCAGCAGGCCGATGCTGCCGCTGCCCACATCACCCATGAAGATCTTCGCGGGCGGGCGATTGAACCACCAGAATCCTGCCAGCGACACCGCCATCACCGCCGCCGCCAGCGCCAGGGCCGGCTGCGCCGCCTGCCATGCCAACAGGGCCAGCCCCGCGCCGAGGAAGATCGCCTGTTGCGCCAGCAAACCATCGATGCCGTCCATGAAATTGTGCAGGTTGATGCTCCATACGCCACCTACCAGCAGCAGGGGCAACCACCACGCCGGCATGCCAGTCGCCAGCAAGCCTGCCGAAAACAGGCCCGTGCCGAGCAACTGGGCAAACAGCCGTGGCAACACCGGCAACGAGCGATGGTCGTCCCACCACCCGGCGACGGCGACGAGCAGGAATCCGGCGAGCAGCCCGGCCGTCACGCCGAGGGGCCAGCCCGCCGGCGCCGCACACAACACGCCCGGAAGACACCCCAGCATGGCTACCACCACGCCGATCCCGCCGCCGCGCGGCGTGGCTACGCTGTGAGATCGTCGCTGCCCGGGCAGATCCAGCATGCCGCGTCGACGGGCATAACTGATCGAAGCTCGGACCACGAGCAAGGTGATCAGGAAACTGCAGGACAACCATCCGATGGTCACGAACATCCGCTGCTCACTCGCTGGCCACACCATGGATGGGCCGGATCGTGCTCCAGCTCTTGCAGCTCGGACACTGCCAGTGATGGGCCTTGGCACCGAAACCGCATCGACTGCAGCGGTACATCGCCTGCCCTTCAAGCAGCTTGCGGGTAAGGTCGCGCAGGATCAGGAAGTTCTCGCGTGCCTCCCCCTCGATCTTGTCCATGGTCGCGTCGATCAGCGCCATCAGGCCGCGCACCGAAGGCCGCTGGCGCAGCTGGGTGGTGAGGAAATCGATCGCCGCACGCTCGCCGTCGCGCTCCTTGTAAAGGTGGGCCAGCGCCAGCACCGGCGAGACGCCGTGGTAGCGACCGATCATCTCGCGCAGAAAAACTTCCGCACGTTCCATCTGCTGAGACCTGGCGTAACTGTTGAGCAGCGGCGGCAGGATTTCCGGGGTGAATGCGATATCGGCCTGGATCGCCGATTCATACGCCGTCACGGCGTCGGCGTGCTGGCCATCTTCGGACAGCAACCTGCCGGTCAACATGAATGCCCGCACGCAATCCGGCTGGCAGTCGAAGGCCTGCCTGAGATAGTCGCGTGCTTCGGCGCGCGCTCCGTGCTGGCGCGAGCGGTCGGCCAGCTCGCAATAGAACTGGGCGATCATCGGCGCCTCGTCCTCGCCGGTCATCACCTCGAGGCGGCGTGCGTGCTCGATCGCCTTGTGCCAGTCGCGTTCGTGCTGGTAGATGGCAATCAGGTGCCGCAGCGCAGAGGGCGCGTGTGCGTTCATCGCCACCAGGTCGCAGAACAGCGCCTCGGCGCGATCGAGCAGCCCCGCCCGCATGTAGTCTTCACCCAGTTCCAGCAGCGCCACCGTCTTCATTGCATCGGTGAGGCCGGGGCGCGAAACCAGGTGCTGGTGCAGGCGGATCGCCCGATCCACCTCGCCGCGCCGGCGGAACAGGTTGCCCAGGGCCAGGTGCGTCTCGACCGTATCGCGGTTGTATTCGGCCAGCTTGAGGAACACCTCGATCGCCTTGTCCTGCTCCTCGTTGAGCAGGTAGTTCAGGCCACGGAAGTAGTCCGACGACAACGCGCTGACCTCGGCGCCGGAGCGGCGTGCGCCGAACTGGCGCGAAGTCCACCAGCCCAGCACGAACGCGATCGGCACCAGGGAAACCAGCACGAGCACGAGATTCATGGCTTGACCGGCGACTTCTTGTCCGCGCGCGACTGGCGGCGCTGCTGGCGACCCTGGCGCATGCTCACGCCCAGCCAGGCGGTCAGTCCACCGAGCAGCCATCCGATCACGACCGCGCCGAGCAGCGCTGCGCCCTTGGGCAGACGGAGTTGCGCAATGCCCAGGTCGTAGCCGACGAGGTCGGCGTTGAGCGCACCGAAGACGATGCCGGCGGCGATGAAGATCAGCAGGAGAATGATGGCGAGCAGTCGCATGGGGCGACTTTACCCGATTGGTGATGACTGGCACAGGCGCCACAGGGATTCCGTGCGGCGATGATTCATGCGTGTGCGCCGGCCCGGATCAAAGACGAAAAAAAGCAGGCCGACTCGCGTCGCCTGCCTTGTTTCCATGGCACTGTGCATGACCTGCCGGTCAGACGGTGCCTGTCTCGAGATCCTGGTTGACCCGTTCACGCAGCTCCTTGCCTGGCTTGAAGTGCGGAACGTGCTTGCCGGGCAATGCCACGGCTTCGCCGGTCTTGGGGTTGCGCCCCATGCGCGGTGGCCGGTAATGCAGCGCGAAGCTGCCGAAACCACGCACCTCGATACGCTCGCCATGAGCCAGGGCATGGCTCATCTGTTCGATGACGCTCTTGACGGCCATCTCGACATCGGCAAACGCAAGATGGGTCTGACGCCTGGCCAGCGCCTCGATCAATTCGGATTTAGTCATGGGCCCCAATGTCCGTGACGTGAAACAACGGGGCGGCAGAAGCCGCCCCGTGTCAGACGGATGCAACGCGATCAGTCAGCCTTGTTGAACTGCTCCTTGAGCAGCGCACCAAGCTTGGTCGTGCCGCTGGCGGCAGACGAATAGTCGACCGACGTATCCGGTGCGTCTTCCTCGTCCTTCGCGCGGATCGAGAGCGCCAGCTGGCGACCCTTGCGATCCATGCCGGTGAACTTGGCCTCGACCTTGTCGCCCACCTTCAGATGCAGCGTGGCATCGTCGATGCGCTCCTTGGCGATGTCGTTGGCGCGCAGGTAACCCTCGACGCCTTCGCCCAGATCGATCACCGCACCCTTCGCATCGACTTCCTTGACGGTGCCGTTGACGATGGTGCCGCGCGGATTCGCCGCCATGAACTGGCCGAACGGATCCTGCTCCATCTGCTTGATGCCGAGCGAGATGCGCTCGCGCTCAGGATCAACCGCCAGCACCACGGCCTCGATCTCGTCGCCCTTCTTGAAGTTGCGAACCAGATCTTCGCCGGACATCTGCCAGGAGATGTCGGACAGGTGCACCAGGCCGTCGATGCCGCCGTCCAGGCCGATGAACACGCCGAAGTCGGTGATCGACTTGATCTGGCCGGACACCTTGTCACCCTTCTTGTGCATCGCTGCGAATGCTTCCCACGGGTTCGAGCGGGTCTGCTTGATGCCCAGCGAGATGCGGCGACGCTCCTCGTCCACGTCCAGCACGGTGACTTCGGTTTCGTCACCGACCTGAACCACCTTGGCCGGATTGACGTTCTTGTTGGTCCAGTCCATCTCGGACACGTGCACCAGGCCTTCCACGCCCGGCTCGATCTCCACGAAGCAGCCGTAATCGGTGACGTTGGAGACCTTGCCGAACAGGCGGCTGCCGACCGGGTAACGGCGGGCGATGGCGACCCACGGGTCGTCGCCCAGCTGCTTCAGGCCCAGCGAAACGCGGTTGCGCTCCTTGTCGTACTTCAGCACGCGCACGTCCAGCTCGTCGCCGACGTTGACCACTTCGGACGGATGACGCACGCGCTTCCACGCCATGTCGGTGATGTGCAGCAGGCCGTCGATGCCGCCCAGGTCCACGAACGCGCCGTAATCGGTGAGGTTCTTCACCACACCCTTGACGACGGCACCCTCGGTCAGGCGCTCAAGCAGCTGCTCGCGCTCGGCGGAGAACTCGGTCTCGACGACGGCGCGGCGGCTGACCACCACGTTGTTGCGCTTGCGGTCGAGCTTGATGATCTTGAACTCGAGTTCCTTGCCCTCGAGGTAGGTCGGCTCGCGCACCGGGCGCACGTCGACCAGCGAACCGGGCAGGAACGCGCGAACGTCCTTGATGTCGACGGTGAAACCGCCCTTGACCTTGCCCGAGATCATGCCCTTGATGGTCTCTTCCTTGTCGAACGCCTGTTCCAGGTCGTCCCACACCATCGAGCGCTTGGCTTTCTCGCGCGACAGCTTGGTCTCGCCGAAACCGTCTTCCAAAGCTTCGAGGGCTACCTTCACCTCGTCGCCTACCTGCACCTCCAGCACGCCCTCTTCGCTCTTGAACTGCTCGATGGGGACGATGCCTTCGCTCTTCAGGCCAGCGTTGATCACGACGACGTCGTTGCGGATTTCCACAACGATGCCGGTGACGATGGCGCCGGGCTTCAGCTTGGAGATGGCCTGCTGGCTCTGTTCAAACAGTTCGGCAAAACTTTCAGTCATGTTGATTCCATAGTGGGAAAGGATCGTGGTTCATTGCGCTGGAATGGTTGGTGCGCGAACTTCCGATCCACCGGTTGAGGGTGCATGAGGGGTTCCAACAAGGAACCGACCGCCATCACCGTTGGCCAAAACCCCCTGCCATGGCAGGGGCACAAAAGCCGCCGCGCAACCCGTTCAGGGCTGCACGACGGCAAATACTTTCGCAACGACCTCGTCGATGCCCATGCCGGTGGTATCCACCAGCAAGGCATCAGCGGCAGGCTTGAGCGGCGCCACGGCACGCGAAGCATCGCGGCTGTCACGCGCCTCAATTTCGCGCTGAAGGCCAGCAAGTGTAACGCTGAGTCCCTTTTCCTTCAACTGCTTATAGCGCCTTTTCGCCCGTTCCACGGCGCTGGCGGTGAGGAAAACCTTGTACCGGGCATCGGGGAAGATCACCGTGCCCATGTCGCGCCCGTCAGCCACCAGGCCCGGCAGCTTGCGGAAGCCCAGTTGCAGCGCCACCAGCGCTTCGCGCACCGAGGGCATCGAGGCGATCGCCGAAGCGGCTGCACCGGCGGTTTCGGTACGCAATTCGTCGGTCGCATCGTGGCCGTTGACGATCACCCGGGTCTCGCCGCCATCGGGCGCGGCCCGGAACTGGATCTTCGTCCCCTGCGCGCAACGGGTCACCGCCTCCACGTCCGAAAGGTCGAGCCCGGCCATCCCCGCGGCGTAACCCACGGCACGATAGAGCGCCCCCGAGTCCAGCAGGCGCCAGCCCAGCCGCTCGGCCACCAGCGCGCTGATGGTGCCCTTGCCCGATCCCGATGGTCCGTCGATGGTGAGTACGGGGGCTGGGGCATGGCTCATGGCGGTATCCTGGCTGAACGGCAAAGCGCGCAGTTTAACGCGTTGACCCGCTACCGGACGCGTGCTATCTAGCCGATCCCACCTTGCCTGTCTGCGTTGTCGAACTGCCTTATGACCGATCTTCGCCGCGAGTTCGAACAGGCTGCCGCAGACATCCAACGACTGGGAATGCGCCCCGACAACGACACCTTGCTGAAGCTGTATGCCCTGTACAAACAGGGTTCGGAGGGTGATCTGAAGCGCACCCAACCCGGTTTCTTCGATTTTGTCGGCACGGCCAAACACGAGGCCTGGGCCCAATTGAGCGGTGTTCCGCAAGACGAGGCCATGCGCCGCTACATCGCGCTGGTACAGCAACTGCTGGCCTAAAGCACCGCCTGCATCCGCAGATGGTGCTTGCTTTCGGATAGCGAACACCGGCACATTCATACGATCGTTTGAGTCTGCCGTGGATCGCATGAACTACCCCAACCTGTTTGCCCCGCTCGATCTGGGCCACGTCACCCTGCCCAACCGCATCCTGATGGGCTCGATGCACACCGGGCTGGAAGACAAGGCCGGCGATTACGACAAGCTGGCCGCGTATTTCGCCGAGCGCGCCCGCGGCGGCGTGGGGCTGATGGTCACCGGCGGCATCTCGCCCAACATCGAGGGCTGGTTGAAGCCGTTCGGCGGCCGCCTGACGATGCCCTGGCACAAGCCCCGCCACCGCAAGCTCACGGACGCCGTCCATGCCGAGGGCGGACGGATCTGCATGCAGATCCTGCACGCGGGACGTTACGGCTACCACCCGTTGTCGGTGGCACCGTCGAAGATCAAGTCGCCGATCACCCCGTTCACGCCGCGCGCGCTGTCCGCCCGCGGGGTGGAGCGCACCATCAATGACTTCGTGGATTGCGCCCGGCTAGCGCGGGAGGCCGGCTACGACGGTGTCGAGGTGATGGGCTCGGAAGGCTATCTGATCAACGAGTTCATCGCCGCGCGCACCAATCGGCGCAACGACCGCTGGGGTGGCGACGCCGACCGGCGCATGCGCTTTCCGATCGAGGTCGTGCGCCGCACGCGCGAAGCGGTGGGGCGGGATTTCATCATCATCTATCGGCTGTCGATGCTCGACCTGGTCGAGGGCGGCCAGGACTGGGATGAAATCGCCACGCTGGCCAGGGGCATCGAGGCGGCCGGCGCCAGCATCATCAACACCGGCATCGGCTGGCACGAGGCACGCATTCCCACCATCGTCACCAGCGTGCCACGTGCCGGCTTCGCCTGGGTCACGCAAAAACTGAAGGGCGAGGTCGCGATCCCGCTGGTCGCCACCAACCGGATCAACATGCCCGACGTGGCCGAACGCATCCTGGCCGACGGCGAAGCCGACATGGTTTCGATGGCGCGGCCACTGCTGGCCGATCCCGCCTGGGCGAACAAGGCCAGAGCCGGGCGCAGCGAACGCATCAACACCTGCATCGCCTGCAACCAGGCCTGCCTCGACCACGTGTTCCAGAACCGGCGCGCCAGCTGCCTGGTCAATCCGCGCGCCTGTCACGAGACCGAGCTGAAGATCGAGCCGGCGAGCCTCCGCAAGCGCATCGCCGTGATCGGTGCAGGCCCCGCCGGCATGGCCTGCGCCAGCACCCTGGGCGAACGGGGTCACGCGGTGACCCTGATCGACCAGGCCAATGAAATCGGTGGCCAGTTCAACGTCGCCAAACAGATTCCGGGCAAGGAAGAGTTCCACGAGACCTTGCGCTACTTCCGCCACCGGCTTGAGGACGTCGGCGTCGAGGTACGACTCGGCCAGTTGGCGGATGCCACGACGGTGCGCGAAGGCGGCTATGACGAGGTGGTCATCGCCACCGGCATCACGCCACGCAAGGTGAGCTTTCCCGGCAGTGATGATCCGCGCGTGCTTGGCTATCTCGACGTGCTGGCCCGGCACCAGCCGGTCGGTGCACGGGTGGCCGTCATCGGCGCCGGCGGCATCGGTTTCGACGTGGCCGAATTCCTGGTCGAACACCTGCCCTCGCCCACCACGGACGTGGCTCGCTGGACCCGGGAATGGGGCGTGGACATGGAACTCCGGCAGCGCAGCGGCCTGCAGGCGCCGCAGCCGGAGCCGCCCGCGCGGCAAGTGTGGCTGCTCCAGCGCAGCGAGGGCCGCCCTGGCGCTCGACTCAACAAGACCACCGGCTGGGTGCATCGTGCGACGCTGAAGGCCAAGCAGGTCGGCATGCTCGGCAAGGTCGGTTATGAACGCTTCGATGACCAGGGCCTGCACGTCACCGTCGATGGCAAGGCGCAGATCCTGCCCGTCGACAACGTGGTGATATGCGCCGGCCAGGAACCCAACCGTCGACTTGCCGACGAACTCATCGCTGCCGGCATCACGGTGCACGTGATCGGCGGCGCCGACGTGGCGGCGGAACTCGATGCGAAACGGGCCATCGACCAGGGCACTCGACTCGCCAGCAGGATCTAGTCTCGCCCTTCCTCCAGTCTTGCCCGACCGCGCGGCGCTTTTTCGAGGCGCCGAATCGGGCCAGCCACCGCCCGCAGGGCGTGCGCATTCCGGGGCGCTCGGAGACCGGAGTCGTGCGGCCGCCCATGGCGACGACACCGCTGCCGGATGACAGCGGTGTCGTTCGATCCTGAAAAAGAAAGCGCCCCGCAGGTGAGACGCATCGACGTGGGTTCAGGGGGGGAGTTGAACCAGACGTCGTATTTAGCGTCGCTGCGGGGCGAGGGTCACCGCCACTGGGGGGAGGGGAGGTGGCGGGACGGCGTCATTTTATGATCGCCTCAATAAAGTATCTAATATATATTTTGCCCATTATTAATTCGATATCGCTATATGTTTGACCTTCGCCAGTTGCGCTATTTCGTCGCCGTCGCCGAGGAGCTGAGCTTCACCCGGGCGGCGTTGCGCCTGCACCTATCCCAACCGCCGCTGTCCCAGCAGATCCGCGCCCTCGAGGAGGACCTCGATGTACGGCTGCTCGAGCGCAACAAGCGCCACGTGGCCCTGACCGAACCGGGCCGCGTGTTCCTCGAACAGGCTCGACAGATTCTCGCCAAGGCCGATGAGGCGCGCAGCCAGGTCACCGCCGCTGCTGCCGGCTACAGCGGCCAGCTGCGGCTGGCCTATAGCGTGTCTGTCTCGTTCCATCCCGCCCTGCCCCAGACCCTGCTCCGTTACGGCCAGATCGCGCCCAGGGTCGCGCTGCAGTTGAGCGAGATGTATACCGAACCGCAGTTTGCCGCCCTGCTCGCCGGCCAGATCGACGTCGGCTTCGTGCGGGATGAACCGGCCAACCCCCAGACGGCGCGCAGCCTGCGGCTGAACGTGATCGACCGTGAACCGCTGCTGCTGGCGCTCCCCACCGGTCATCCGCTGGCCGGGCGCAGCAGCCTGCACCTGGCCGAAGTCGCCGGCGATGCGTTCGTGTCGCAGCCGCGCCAACTGGTCGCCACGCTCTACGATCGCCTGGTGAAGTTGGCCACCAGGGCCGGTTTTCAGCCCACGATCATCCAGCACGCTCAGCAGGTCAACGGCTTGCTGGCCCTGGTTGCCGGGGGCCTGGGGTTGGCCCTGGTCCCGGCCAGCATGCGGGCCGTGCGGCTGGCAGGCGTCAGTTATGTGCCGCTGGAAGACGCCGATGCCTACCTGTTGCTGGCCCTGGCCTCCCGCGTCGACGACAGCTCGCCCGTGCTGCAGCAGTTCCTGGCCACGGTCACGGAAACGGTGATTGCCCCGGGCTTGTGACAAGGCTTTCAACTGGTTACAATTGCCAGCTTACTTTATTCTTTTGTGTCAGGAGCTGGCCGTGAAGGTGCTTAACTCTTTGAAGTCCGCCAAGGCGCGGCATCGCGACTGCAAGGTTGTTCGCCGTCGCGGCAAGGTGTTCGTGATCTGCAAGAGCAACCCCCGTTTCAAGGCTCGTCAGCGCTGAGTCATCGCGCAAGGCGACACGAAGAAGGCCGCGCAAGCGGCCTTTTTCGTGTCTGCAAACCACCTGGTGGCTTCGGCGGATCGTATCCACCGAAGCCGCCAGGCCGGCTATTCGTAACGCACGCCGGTGATTTCGTAATGCTTGACGCCGTTCGGCGCGGTGAATTCGAAGCTGTCACCTTCATGCTTGCCGATCAGCGCCCGCGCGATCGGCGATGACACGGCTATCAGGCTCTGCTTGATGTCGGCTTCCAAGTCACCCACGATCTGGTAGGTCACCGCCACGCCGCTGTCTTCGTCCTCCAGATCCACGATCGCGCCGAAGACGACCCGCTTGCCGGGGTTCAACTTCGCCACGTCGATCACTTCGGCGTTCGACAACAGGGCTTCCAGCTGGGCGATGCGCCCCTCGGTGAAGCTCTGCAGCTCGCGCGCCGCGTGATACTCGGCGTTTTCCTTCAGATCGCCATGCGCGCGGGCCTCGGCAATCGCCGCGATGATGCGCGGGCGATCGACCGACTTCAGCCGCTCGAGTTCGCCACGCAGACGTTCCGAACCGCTCTTGGTGATGGGGGGACGACTCATGCGCCGAGCTCCTTGTGCAGTTCCTGCAGGCTGTGCACTTCGCCATCGCTGTGGAAATCGAGCGAATGGACCAGCGCACGGGCGCCTGCCACGGTCGTGGAATAAGTGACGCGATGCTGCAGGGCCTCGCGCCGGATCGAGAACGAGTCGGCGATCGCCTGCTTGCCCTCGGTGGTGTTGACGATGTACGCGATCTCGCCGTTCTTGATCAGGTCGACGATATGCGGCCGGCCTTCCAGCACCTTGTTGACCCGTTCGCAGGCGACGCCATGGTCGGCCAGGTAGCCGGCCGTGCCCGAGGTCGCCACCAGGGTGAAGCCTCGTCCGATGATTTCCTTCGCCACCGTCAGCAGGCGATCCTTGTCGCTGTCGCGCACGGAAAGAAACGCCTTGCCCACGGTAAGCGTCCGGATTCCCGCCGCCTCATGGCCACGGGCGAACGCGGCACCGAAGCTGCGCCCCACGCCCATGACCTCGCCGGTGGAGCGCATCTCCGGACCCAGGATCGGATCAACGTTCTGGAATTTCAGAAACGGGAAGATCGCCTCCTTCACCGAGTAGTACGACGGAATCACCTCGCGCGTGGCGCCGAGGCTCACCAGCGAACGACCCGCCATCACCCGCGCGGCGACCTTGGCCAGCGGCACGCCGGTGGCCTTGGACACGAAGGGCACGGTGCGCGAGGCACGCGGGTTCACTTCCAGGATGTAGACCGTGTCGCCCTGGATCGCGAACTGGGTGTTCATCAGGCCGATGACCTTGAGCTCCTTCGCCATCGCGCTGACCTGGCGGCGCATCTCGTCCTGGATCTCGGTACTCAGCGAGTACGGCGGCAGCGAGCACGACGAGTCGCCCGAATGGACGCCGGCCTCCTCGATGTGCTCCATGATGCCGCCGATCAGCACGGTGCCCTCGGCGTCGGCGATCACGTCCACGTCGACTTCCACCGCGTGGTCGAGGAAGCGGTCCAGCAGCACCGGCGAATCGTTCGAAACCTTCACCGCATCGCGGATGTAGCGCGACAGGTCGGCGTCGTCGTGCACCACTTCCATCGCGCGGCCGCCGAGCACGTAGCTGGGGCGCACCACCAGCGGATAGCCGATCTCGCGGGCCAGCGCCAGCGCCTCGTCGGCGTTGCGGGCGGTGCGGTTCGGCGGCTGCTTCAGGCCGATCTTCTCGATCATCTGCTGGAAGCGCTCGCGATCCTCGGCCAGGTCGATCGAATCCGGGCTGGTGCCGATGATCGGCACGCCAGCGGCTTCCAGCGCCCGTGCCAGCTTCAGCGGCGTCTGCCCGCCGTACTGCACGATCACGCCCTTCGGCTTCTCGACATGGACGATTTCCAGCACGTCTTCCAGCGTCAGCGGCTCGAAGTACAACCGGTCGGAGGTGTCGTAGTCGGTTGAGACGGTTTCCGGGTTGCAGTTGACCATGATGGTTTCATAGCCATCCTCGCGCAGCGCCAGCGAGGCATGCACGCAGCAGTAGTCGAACTCGATGCCCTGCCCGATCCGGTTCGGGCCACCACCGAGCACGATGATCTTGTCGCGGCTGGTCGGCTCGGCTTCGCATTCTTCCTCGTAGGTCGAATACATGTACGCGGTGCTGGTGGCGAACTCGGCCGCGCAGGAATCCACCCGCTTGTAGACCGGTCGCACGCCCAGCGTGTGGCGCAGATGGCGCACGGCGGCTTCGTCGGTGTTCAGCAGTTCGGCGATGCGTGCGTCGGCAAAGCCCAGCCGCTTCAGCTCACGCAGGCGTGGTTCGTCCAGCGCGGTGATGCCCCGCGCAATGACTTCGGCTTCGGTCAGCACGATGTCCTCGAACGCGGCAAGGAACCACGGGTCGACGCGGCTGAGGTTGAACACTTCCTCCAGCGACAGGCCGGCACGGAACGCGTCGGCCAGGTGGAATACGCGGTCGGGGCGCGGCTCGCGCAATTCGCGCTTGAGCACGGCCAGGCCGTCCTCGGTGCCGAGGTCCAGGCCGGTGGGGTTGAGGCCGGTCTTGCCGATCTCCAGGCCACGCAAGGCCTTCTGCAGCGATTCGTGGAAGCTGCGGCCGATCGCCATCACCTCGCCCACCGACTTCATCTGCGTGGTCAGGCGGGCGTCCGCAGCCGGGAACTTCTCGAACGCAAAACGCGGAATCTTGGTGACGACGTAGTCGATCGACGGCTCGAACGAAGCCGGGGTCAGGCCGCCGGTGATGTCGTTCTTCAATTCGTCCAGGGTGTAGCCGACGGCGAGTTTCGCGGCGACCTTGGCGATCGGAAAGCCGGTGGCTTTCGATGCCAGCGCGGACGATCGCGACACCCGCGGGTTCATCTCGATGACCACCACGCGGCCGTCCTCGGCATTGATGCCGAACTGCACGTTGGAACCGCCGGTGTCCACGCCGATCTTGCGCAGCACCGCGATCGAGGCGTCGCGCAGGCGCTGGTATTCCTTGTCGGTGAGCGTCTGCGCCGGTGCCACCGTGATCGAGTCGCCGGTGTGCACGCCCATCGGGTCCAGGTTCTCGATCGAGCAGACGATGATGCAGTTGTCCGCGGTGTCGCGGACAACTTCCATCTCGAATTCCTTCCAGCCCAGCACGGACTCCTCGACCAGCACTTCGCTGGTCGGCGAAAGCTCCAGACCGCGCTTGACGATCTCCTCGAACTCCTCGCGGTTGTAGGCGATGCCGCCGCCGGAGCCACCCAGGGTGAAGCTGGGCCGGACCACGGTGGGGAAGCCGACCTTGGCCTGCGTTTCCAGCGCCTGCTCGAAGGTGCGCGCGATTTCGGCCTTGGGGCACTCCAGCCCGATCTCGGCCATCGCCACGCGGAACAGCTCGCGGTCCTCGGCCATGCGGATCGCTTCGCGCTTCGCACCGATCAGTTCGACGTTGTACTTCTCCAGCACGCCGTTGTCGGCGAGGTCGAGCGCGCAGTTCAGGCCGGTCTGGCCGCCCATCGTGGGCAGCACCGCGTCCGGGCGCTCCTTGGCGATGATGCGCTCCACCGTCTGCCAGTTGATCGGCTCGATATAGACCGCATCGGCGGTATCCGGGTCGGTCATGATGGTGGCGGGATTGGAGTTCACCAGGATCACCCGGTAGCCCTCTTCCTTCAGCGCCTTGCATGCCTGCGCGCCGGAATAGTCGAACTCGCAGGCCTGGCCGATCACGATCGGACCGGCACCGATGATGAGGACGCTCTTGATATCGGTGCGCTTAGGCATGCGTGCGGGCCTCCTGCATCAGGGTGGCGAAACGTTGGAACAGGTAGCCGACATCGAGCGGCCCGGGACTCGCTTCGGGATGACCCTGGAAGCAGAACGCGGGACGGTCGGTCAGCGCGAAACCCTGCAGCGAACCGTCGAACAGCGAGGTGTGGGTCACCCGCACATTGGCCGGCAGCGTGGCCGGATCGACCGCGAAACCGTGGTTCTGCGAGGTGATCAGCACGCGGCCGTCGTCGTGATCCTTGACCGGGTGGTTGGCACCGTGGTGCCCGAACTTCATCTTGACCGTCCGGCCGCCCAGCGCCAGCCCCATCAGCTGATGGCCGAGGCAGATGCCGAACAGCGGGATCTTCGCATCGAGGAGGGCACGGGTTGCCGCGATGGCGTAATCGCAGGCCGCCGGATCGCCGGGGCCGTTGGACAGGAACACGCCATCGGGCTGCATCGCCAGCACCTCAGCGGCAGGCGTCTGCGCCGGCACCACGGTGACCTCGCAGCCCTGCTCGGCCAGCAGGCGCAGGATGTTGAGCTTGCTGCCAAAGTCGTAGGCCACCACCTTGAAGCGCAGCGCGGGCTGGTTGAATGCAGCGCGATCGAGGTCGTACACGCCCTGATTCCAGACATACGCCTTGGCGGTGCTGACCACCTTGGCCAGATCCATGCCGTTCAGGCCGGGGAATGCACGCGCCTTGGCCAGCGCCGCTTCGGCGTCGACCTGTTCGCCCGCCATGATGCAGCCGGCCAGCGCGCCCTTGTCGCGCAGGATGCGGGTCAGCCGGCGGGTGTCGATGCCGGCGATGGCGACCGTGCCATGGCGCTTCAGGTAATCGGGCAGGCCCTCGGTGCTGCGCCAGCTGCTGGCCCGGCGCGGCACGTCGCGCACGATCAGGCCGGCGGCGTGCACCGCGGTGGATTCCACGTCTTCGGCATTGATGCCGGTATTGCCGATGTGGGGATAGGTCAGCGTGACGACCTGGCGGGAGTACGAGGGATCGGTGAGGATCTCCTGGTAACCGGTCATGGCGGTGTTGAAAACCACTTCGCCAACCGTTTCGCCGGTGGCTCCGACAGCGTGGCCATGGAACACGCTGCCGTCTTCGAGGGCCAGCAGGGCAGGAATAGGCATACGGTAACCGCCTTTTTGATGCAGCAAAGTCCGCAAGCCGCACGATTGCTGGCTTGTGGAGCTTGTGAGGGAAAGGATCTGGGCGGCTGGAAATGATAAGTGGCGACGCCGTTTCTGTCCACCTTGCAGGACATGAACTGGAGTCATGCCCGGAGCTTTGCAGTCAGTCGGCCGGCGCTACACTAGGCCACATTTTGCCGGAGAACGATGCCCCATGAGTGCTGCCGTCCTGCTCGATCCCGCTCGTCTCGATCGCCCGGATACCACGGTGCAGCACGCCCCCTTCCCGTTCATGGTGGCGCACGGCCAGTTGCCTGACGAAGTGCGCAGCGACCTGGACCGGGATTTCCCCACATACGCCAGCGCCGGCTTCTTCCCTTACGACCCGGCCGACTGCGGACCGAGCGTCAACGCCCTGATCCGGGACATGACCGCACCGGACTTCGCCAGCGCCATCGGCCGGCGCCTGGGCATTGACGACCTCGGGCGCTACCCCACGCTGGTCACCTTGTGCCGGCTGCTCAACAAGCGCCACGGCACCATCCATACCGACAGCCGGTCCAAGATCGCCACCGCGCTGATCTACCTCAACCCCCAGTGGCCCGACACCAGCGAGGGCTGCCTGCGCTTCCTGCACCGCATCGATGACATCGACAGCGTGATCGTTCCGGAGCTGACGCCGCTCTATGGCGAGTTCGCCGTGTTCAAGCGCTGTGACAACTCCTTCCACGGGCATTTGCCCTATGAAGGCGAACGACGGGTGATCCAGGTCGCATGGCTGACCAGCGAAGAGGAGAAACTGCGCAAGACCAGGCGCGGCAAGTTCTCGCGCGCCTTCAAGAAGATCTTCGGCAGCCTGGACCGCAAGGTCGGGGCGGGCCGTGATCGCAACGCTTCGCATCGCGACTGAACTCGCCCTGCCCATGTCGCCCGTCGCGCTGCACACGGCGTTCGAGGCACTGGCCTACGCGATCGGCTTTCGCACCTTCCTGTGGACACGGCGTCGACTGGCGCCGGCGGCATTCCGGCATGAGGACCACCTGGTCTGGGTGGCGGTGGGTGCGATCGTCGGCGCCGCGCTGGGCGCCAAGCTGTCGTTCTGGCTGGACGACCCGCTGACCGCGTTCGCCGATTTCCCCGACCTGCACCACCTGCTGGAAGGCAAATCGATCATCGGCGCCCTGCTCGGCGGCCTTGCCGGCGTGGAGCTGGCCAAGAAGGTCGCTGGAGTCGACAACTCCACCGGCGATGCCTTCGTGCTGCCGTTGACCCTGGGCATGTGCATCGGACGGATCGGCTGCTTCCTGGCGGGCCTGGGCGACCATACCTACGGCGTGCCGACGACGTTGCCATGGGGCGTGGACTTCGGCGATGGCCTGCCGCGCCATCCCACCCAGCTCTACGAGATCGGCTTCCTGCTGGCCCAGTACGTGCTGCTGCACCGGCGTCGTGAGGCGCTGACCCGGCCGGGCGACCGCTTCCGCGCGTTCATGATCGGCTACCTGCTGTTCCGCCTGCTGGTCGAGTTCATCAAGCCGGTGTTCTACACCTATCCCGGTGGGCTGTCCGGGCTGCAATGGCTGTGCGTGGCCGGGCTGGCTTACTACGCCCGCGACATTCCACGTATCCTGCGGGCGTTGTTCGCCAGGGGAAGCGGTGCATGGGAGCCAAGGTAAGGCCATATCTGTTCTACGACAGCGCGGTGTCGATCTGCACGACCTGCCTGCGCCGGGTCGAGGCGAAGATCCTGATCAAGGATGAACGCGTCTACCTGGAAAAATGGTGCCCACACCACGGCCGCGAGCGCGTGCTGATCGCCGACGACGCCGCGTATTACCGCCAGTGCCGCGAGCTGTACATCAAGCCGCCGGAGCTGCCGCAGCGCTTCAACACGCCCCGGCACTACGGCTGCCCGTACGACTGCGGCCTGTGTCCGGAACACATGCAGCACTCCTGCCTGACCCTGGTCGAGATCACCGACCAGTGCAACCTGCGCTGTCCGATCTGCTACGCCGACAGCGGGCCGCACCGTCCCGGCTTTCGCGATCTGCCCACGGTCGAGCGCATGCTCGACGCGGTGGTGGCCAACGAGGGCGAGCCTGACGTGGTGCAGATCTCCGGCGGCGAACCGACCTTGCACCCGGATTTCTTCGCGATCCTCGATGCCGCGAAGGCGCGTCCGATCCGGCACCTGATGGTCAACACCAACGGCCTGCGCATCGCCAAGGAGCCGGAGTTCGCCGCGCGACTGGCCGAATACCAGCCCGGCTTCGAGCTGTACCTGCAGTTCGATTCCCTGCACGACGAGGTGCACAGGGACTTGCGCGGCGCGAAGCTGCGCGACGTGCGGCTGAAGGCGCTGGAACATCTCAACCGGCACGACATCTCCACCACGCTGGTCGTCACGGTGAAGAAGGGCCTCAACGACGGCGAGCTGGGCGAAATCATCGACTTCGCGCTGACCCAGCCGTGCGTGCGCGGGGTAACCTTTCAGCCGATCCAGGCGGCCGGCCGTCTGGAAGGCTACGACGCGGAACACAACCGGCTGACCTTGAGCGAGGTGCGCCGGCGCATCCTCGAACAAAGTCCGCTGTTCCAGCCCGACGACCTGATTCCGGTGCCATGCAATCCGGACTGCCTGGCGATGGCCTACGCGCTGAAGATGGGCGACCAGGTCGTGCCGCTGACCCGCTTCGTCTCACCGGAAACCCTGGTCAGCAAGGGCCGCAACACCATCGTGGTGGAGCGCGACGAGGAGCTGCGCGCCCCCGTCTTCGAGCTGTTCGCCACCAACCACTCTCCCGAATCGCAGGCCTGCTCGCTGGCCGACCTGCTGTGCTGCCTGCCGCAGGTGCAGGCGCCGTCCGACCTCGGCTACCGCAACGTGTTCCGCGTGCTGATCATGCAGTTCATCGACGCCCACGGCTTCGACCTGCGCGCGGTGAAGAAATCCTGCGTGCACATCGCCCAGCCCGACGGACGGATCATTCCGTTCGATACCTTCAACCTGTTCTACCGCGACGACAAGGCTGCCACGTTGGCGAAGCTGCGCCGCGAGATCGAACAGGGCCGCGCCATCGAGGAGACATCGCATGAGTGAGATGCGTCTGGAACCGCCGACCTCCGCGCCATCACCGCCGCCGCCCATGCCGCGCGAACCGGAGGCTTCCGATGGCTCGCTGGCGGCCGGGGTCGGCCTGGCCTGGCTGGTCATGATCGTTGGCGAAGTGCTGGTGACGACGCTGATACTGACGACGAACAGCCTTGGCGCCGTCCTGGGCGGCTTCCTGCTTCCGCCGCTGGCAATCGTCGTATGGGGCGTCGTCCTGCTCAACGGCAACAAGCCACGCACCGGCAAGGGCATGCTGCTCGGCCTGCTGTCGATCATTGCCGTCGCGTTCCTGCTGGTCGCCGCCTGCTTCGGCCTGATCAGCTCCTATCACTGAGCTGTCACCAGCCGATCGAGCCACCGACGCAAGTCACCGCTGCGTCGCGATGACATCCTCGAGCTGCCAGTGCCCGGCACCGCGGCCGACCAGCCAGTACGCCGCCTGCAAGGCACCCCGCGCAAAGATCGAACGATCGGTGGCACGATGAATCAGCTCCAGCCGTTCGCCCTGCCCGATCAGCATCGCGGAATGCTCACCGACGATATCGCCGCCACGCACCACCGCGAAACCGATGCTGCCCTCGCTGCGCTCGCCGGTCCGGCCTTCGCGGCTGCAGACCGCCGCAGCTTCCAGCGTGGTTTGCCGCGCGCCGGCGGCGGCATGGCCGAGTGCCAGGGCAGTGCCCGAGGGAGCATCCTGCTTGCGGCCATGATGTGCTTCGACGATCTCCAGGTCCCACGCCGGCAACGCGGCAGCGGCTTCGCGCAGCAGTCGCGCCAGCACCGCCACGCCCAGGCTGAAATTGGCCGCGCGCAGAAGGGCGACATGCTTGCCGGCGTCGGCGAGGCGCGCCTCCAGCGCGGCGTCGAGGCCGGTGGTACCACTGACCAGGCCGATGCCGCGCGCCAGGCAATGATCGAGCGCCGATGAGAGGGCTGCCGGGCTGCTGAAGTCGATGACCACGTCGATCAGCGGCGCCTGCGCCCAGTCATGCGCATGGCGCAGGACGCTGTCGGTGAGTGGCGCCACCAGTTGGCCATCGTGCGGCGAACCGGGGGCCACCACCGCATGCACCAGCGCGAAGCGGGGATCCTTGCCGACAAGATCCAGCAAGGCACGACCCATGCGGCCGGAGGCGCCGTTGATGGCAAGACGGACGGGTCGGGTCATCAGCGACGCACTCCAGTGGCTCGATCATTGGATGCTGGCCTGCGGCCAGCAGAAATCACGCGGTGACTTTCGACCAGAACTTCTTCACGCCATCGACCCAGCCGTTGGCGCGCGGCGTGTGCTTGCTGGCCTCGCTGCCGTCGAACGTAGCCTCCAGTGATTCCAGCAACTCGCGCTGCTGCTTGGTCAGGCGCACCGGCGTCTCCACCACGACCCGGCAGATCAGGTCGCCATGACGACCGCTGCGCACCGACTTGACTCCGCGGCCGCGAAGGCGGAACTGGGTGCCGGTCTGGGTTTCCGACGGGATGCTGATCGGCACCTCGCCATCCAGGGTCGGCACGGGTAGTTCGGCGCCCAGCGCCGCCTGCGAGAAGCGGATCGGCAGCTCGCAATAGAGATCGTTGCCCTCGCGCTGGAAAATCGCGTGCTCGCGCACCTGCACTTCCACGTACAGGTCACCGGACGGGGCCCCGGAAGGACCCGCCTCGCCCTGCCCGGTCAGGCGGATGCGATCACCATTGTCGACGCCTTCGGGAATCTGCACGGACAGCGTGCGGGTCTCCTCGATGCGGCCTTCGCCGTGGCATTTCCTGCAGGGATTCTCGATGGTCTGACCACTGCCGCCACAATGCGGGCAGGCCTGCTGGATCGAGAAGATGCCGTTCTGCATGCGCACCTGGCCGTGGCCGTGGCAGGTCTTGCACTTGCTGACCTTGCCATCCTCCGAGCCGCTGCCGTTGCAGTGGTGGCAGTTGACCTGGCTGGGTATCTCGATCTGCCGGCTGACGCCGAACACGGCCTCTTCCAGGTCCAGTTCCATGATGTAGCGCAGGTCGGCACCGCGACGCGGGCGCCCGCGTCCGCCGCCGGCACGACCGAAAATGTCGCCGAAGATGTCGCCGAAGATGTCGCCCACGTCACCGAAACCCGCGCCGCCTCGACCGCCCATGCCGTGCTCGAACGCGGCATGACCGTGCTGGTCGTACATGGCGCGTTTCTGGGTGTCGGACAGTACCTCGTAGGCCTCCTTGGCCTCCTTGAACTTGTCCTGCGCCGCGGGATCGTCCGGGCAGCGATCCGGGTGGTACTTCATCGCCAGCCGGCGAAAGGATTTCTTCAGCTCGACTTCGCTGACGCTGCGCTCCACGCCCAGCACTTCGTAGTAATCACGTTTGCTCATTGATGCATCCACACTGCCTGTCGCGCCCCTGTCCTGCATTCAGCAAACAGCCCACGCCGGGAGATTCCCGGCGCGGGCTGGCCCATCGGCAACGCCGATGACGATGCCGAATTACTTGCCGTCTTTCACTTCGGTGAACTCGGCATCCACCACGTCATCGGGCTGGGCCGAACCGCCGCCCGGTGCGGACTGTGCACCGGCGTCAGCCTGGGCGCCACCCTGCGCCGCTGCATACAGCGCCTGTGCCACCTGTTCCAGCTTCTCGACCTTGGATTCGATCGCCGCCTTGTCGTCGCCGTCCTTGACCTTCTCCAGGTCGGACAAGGCACCCTCGATGCTGCTCAACTGGTCAGCCGGCACCTTGTCGCCGTGTTCCTTCAGCGCGCTGCGGGTGGCGTGGACAAGCTGGTCGGCCTTGTTGCGGGTAGCCACCAGCTCGTGGAACTTCTTGTCCTCTTCCTTGTTCGCCTCGGCGTCCGCGACCATCCGGGCGATCTCTTCCTCGGACAGGCCAGAGCCGGCCTTGATCTCGATCTTCTGCTCCTTGCCGGTCTTCTTGTCCTTGGCCGACACGTGCAGGATGCCGTTCGCGTCGATGTCGAAGGTGACCTCGATCTGCGGCATGCCACGCGGTGCCGGCTCGATGCCCTGCAGGTCGAACTTGCCCAGCGACTTGTTCGCGCTGGCGCGCTCGCGCTCGCCCTGCAGCACGTGCACGGTCACCGCGGTCTGGTTGTCGTCGGCCGTGGAGAAGGTCTGCGAGGCCTTGGTCGGCACCGTGGTGTTCTTCTCGATCAGCTTGGTCATCACACCGCCCATCGTCTCGATGCCCAGCGACAGCGGGGTGACGTCGAGCAGCAGCACGTCCTTGACCGAACCACCCAGCACGCCGCCCTGGATCGCCGCGCCCACGGCGACGGCCTCGTCCGGGTTGACGTCCTTGCGCGGTTCCTTGCCGAAGAAGTCCTTCACCGCTTCCTGCACCTTGGGCATGCGGGTCTGACCGCCGACCAGGATCACGTCGTCGATGTCGGACACGCGCAGGCCGGCGTCATTCAACGCGGTGCGGCACGGATCGATGGTGCGCTTGACCAGATCCTCGACCAGCGCCTCGAGCTTGGCCCGGGTCAGCTTGATGTTGAGGTGCTTCGGACCCGAGGCGTCGGCCGTCACGTACGGCAGGTTCACGTCGGTCTGGTGGTTCGAGGACAGCTCGATCTTGGCGCGCTCGGCGGCGTCCTTCAGGCGCTGCAGCGCCAGCGGGTCCTTGCGCAGATCGATGCCCTGCTCCTTCTGGAATTCCTCGACCAGATAGTCGATGACGCGCATGTCGAAGTCTTCGCCACCCAGGAAGGTGTCGCCGTTGGTGGCCAGCACCTCGAACTGCTTCTCGCCGTCGACCTCGGCAATCTCGATGATCGACACGTCGAAGGTGCCGCCGCCCAGGTCGTACACCGCGATCTTGCGATCGCCACCCTTCTTGTCGAGGCCATAAGCCAGCGCAGCTGCCGTCGGCTCGTTGATGATGCGCTTGACGTCGAGACCGGCGATCTTGCCGGCATCCTTGGTGGCCTGGCGCTGGCTGTCGTTGAAGTACGCCGGGACGGTGATCACCGCCTCGGTGATCGTCTCGCCGAGATAGTCCTCGGCGGTCTTCTTCATCTTCATCAGCACCTTGGCGGCGATCTCCTGCGGCGCCATCTTCTTGCCGTCGGAGGTCTGCACCCAGGCGTCACCATTGTCGTGCGCCACGATGCCGTAGGGCACGATGTGGAGATCCTTTTGCACTTCGGCGTCGGTGAACTTGCGGCCGATCAGGCGCTTCACCGCGTAGAAGGTGTTCTTCGGGTTGGTCACGCCCTGGCGCTTGGCCGAGGCGCCCACCAGCACTTCGCCGTCCTTGTTGAAGGCGACGATGGACGGCGTGGTGCGGTCGCCCTCCGAGTTCTCGATGACCTTGGTGGTCGTGCCGTCCATCACGGACACGCAGGAGTTGGTGGTGCCCAGGTCGATGCCGATGATCTTGCCCATGTTCAATCTCTCCAGATTTTTTTGCGGCCCCCGCGGCCGCGATGATTTTCAGATGGGGGTCTGCTCTGGCGATTCAATGCCGGCCATGCCCCGAAGACGTGTTCCCAGTGTTTCGCCGGCGCGCCATTCAGGCGGGCGCCAGCGTGGTGACCGATCAGTCCCTGGCTACCGCCACCAGGGCGGGACGCAGCAGGCGGTCATTCAGCACGTAACCCTTCTGCAGCACGCTGACCACCGTGCCCGGCGCCTGGCCCGCAGCGTCGACCATGCTCACGGCGTGGTGGCGTTCCGGGTCGAGCGGCTGACCCAGCGGATCAACCTGCGACATGCCATGGTTCTCGGCGACCTTCAGCAGCGCCTTCAGGGTCAGGCCAAGACCTTCGCGCATCGAAGCGACGTCGGCCGCCTCGACCGCCAGGCCGCTCTCGAGTCCGTCGTACACCGGCAGCAACTCGCCGAGCAGTTTCTCGTTGGCGAAACGGCGGGCCTGCTCCAGGTCGCGGTGCAGGCGGCGACGCTGGTTGTCGAGCTCGGCGTGCTCGCGCAAGACGGTCTCGCGCAGCTCGGCATTGCTGGCCTCCAGCTCGGCCACACGCGCCTGCAGGGCCTCCAGCTCGGGATTGGCTGCGTCAGCGGAATAGTCCTCGGCTGGCGCGTCGCCCGACGAATGCGGATCGTTGTTCTGCATGTTCACTCCAAACGGTTGTCATGGCCGGCACGAGTGCCGACCGCCCATGATTCTTGCGAGAAACCCCGTCTCCCGCAGCGGTTATAGGGTCGTGGCCGCCCGATTCAAGGCGTCGCTGAGCAATCCGGCAGTGGCCTGCACTACCGGGATCACCCGCTCGTAGGCCATCCGGGTCGGGCCGATGACGCCCACCGCACCCAGCACCCGCCCCTGCGCGCCGTAGCTGGCGGTCACCACGCTGCAACCATCGAGCGCGGTAAAGCCCGACTCCTCGCCGATGAACAGGCGCATGCCGGGGGCCCGGGCGCAGACTTCCATCAACTGCAGCAGTTCGTTCTTTTGCTGGAATGCCTCGAACAGCTCGCGCATGCGCTGCATGTCGGCCAGCTCGGCATAGCCCATGAGATTGGTCTGGCCGCTGACCAGCATGTCCGGCCCGCTCGGACCGTCGGGCCCGAACGAGGCGGTGGCCAGCTCGACCGTACTGGCCAGCAGCCGGTTCAATTCGCTGCCGGCCTTGCGCACCTCGGCCAGCAGGTGGGCGCGGATATCGTGGATGCGGAAACCGGCAAAGTGGTTGTTGAGATAGTTGGCGGCGCGCTCGAGCTCGCCGGCATCCAGCGGCTTGGCCAGTTGCACGATGCGGTTCTGCACCTGGTTGTCGCTGAAGACCAGGATCACCAGCACCCGCGCATCCGGCAACGACACGAAATCAATATGTCGCAGCGGGAAATCGGCCTGGCGCGGCACGGTGACCACGCCGGCGAACCGGGTCATCGCGGACAGCAAGGTGGAAACATTGCCCAGCAGGTCGCGCGTGGTGGTTGGTCCCGGCGGCAATTCGCGCTGCAGGCGGGCCATCTCGGCCTGGGGCAGCGGCTGCAGTTCGATCAGGCTGTCGACGAACAGGCGCAGCCCGCGGGGCGTCGGGACCCGCCCTGCCGAGGTGTGCGGCGAAGCAACCAGGCCCGCTTCTTCCAGATCCGCCATGATGTTGCGGATGGTGGCGGCACTGACATCCAGGCCGGAGGAACGCGACAGCGTGCGCGAGCCGACCGGTTCGCCGTCGATCAGGTATTGCGCAATCAGCGTGCGCAACAGGTTGCGCGCGCGTGCATCGAGGTCATGGCCGTGCCGATTCGTCATGCTGAGTGTTGCAGTCCGTGAGACCACACAGAAATAAGGTCTGCGCCCGCGCCTTGCAAGTGAAACGTATCCCAGCAGCCCAACGGCTCCCGCTACAATCCCGTCACTCCCCGATCAAGCCAGCCATGCTTACTTCGCTCTACGTCCGCCATTTTGCCGTTGTGGAAGCCGCCGAAGTGTCCTTCGGCCCCGGCCTGACCGTGGTCAGCGGCGAAACCGGTGCCGGCAAGTCGCTGCTGGTCGACGCCCTGATGCTGCTGGCCGGGGCCCGCGCCGACAGCGGCATGGTCCGCGCCGGCAGCGACCGTGCCGAACTGGCGGCCGAGTTCGACCTGACCGATCTGGCCGAGGCGCGGGCGTGGCTGGCCCGCGAGGAACTGGACGAGGATGGTGGCTGCCAGTTGCGCCGGGTGATCCGTGCCGAGGGCAGTTCCAGGGCCTGGATCAACGGCCGTCCGGCCAACGCCCGCCAACTCGGCGAACTGGCCGCCCTGCTGGTCGAGATCCATGGCCAGCACGAGCATCAGGCACTGCTCTCCCGTCCCCATCAGCTGGCCCTGCTCGACGCCTATGCCGGCCATGACGACCTGCTGGTGCAGGTGCGCGAAAGCGCCATGCAGTGGCGCGAGCTGGCGGCGCGCATGCGCAAGCTCAGCGGCGGCGACGACCGGGACCAGCGCCTCGAACTGCTTCGCCACGAAATCGAATCGCTCGAAAAATGGTCCCTGCCGGCGACCGAACTCGCCGAGCTGGAATCAAGTCACAAGCGGCTGGCCAATGCCGGTCGACTGGCTGAAGGCAGCACCAGCGTGCTGGAGCTGCTCGATGGCGACAGCGAATTCGCGCTGCGCCGCGCGCTGGGCCGCACCCACGCGGAGCTGTCCAAGCTTGCCGCACTCGACGACAAGCTCGCCCCCCTGCTCGACTTGCTGGACAACGCCGGCATCCAGTTGGCCGAGGCGGCCGATGGTCTGGGACGATACGCGCAGGACGTCGATCTCGATCCGGAACGCTTCAGCGAAGTGGACAACCACCTGGCCCGGCTGCACGAACTGTCACGGCGGCACCGGCTGCCGGCTGCGGAATTGCATGACAAGCTGGCCGCCCTGCGTGCCGAACACGACGAACTGGAAGGCGCCGGCGATGCGCTTGAAGCGCTGGCCACGCAAAGCCGGCGGCTGGAGCTGGCCCATGCCGACGCCGCCGCCAGGCTGAGCGAGGCCCGCTCGCTCGCTGCCAGTCGGCTCGGTGAGGAAGTCAGCGCCCTGATGAACGAACTGGGCATGGCCGGCGGCCAATTGCAGGTCGAACTGGAACCCGCTGTCGCCGGCGAGCCCGACCCGCAAGGTCGCGAACGCTGCGAGTTCCTGGTCAGTGCCAATCCGGGCCAACCACCGCGCGCGCTGCGCAAGGTCGCCTCCGGTGGCGAGCTGGCCCGCATCAGCCTGGCCATCGAAGTCGCCACGCTGGGCAAGGACACGGTCGGCAGCATGATCTTCGACGAAGTCGATACCGGCATCGGCGGGGCGATCGCCGAGGTGGTCGGACAGAAACTCCGGGCGCTGGGCGCGCAGCGACAGGTTCTGTGTGTCACCCATCTGCCGCAGGTTGCCGCGCAGGGGCACGCCCATCTGCGGGTCAGCAAGCACAGCGATGACGACTCCACCCGCACCCGTATCGAGAAACTCGATGCCGCCGGCCGCCGCGACGAGCTGGCGCGCATGCTGGGTGGTCTGGAGATCACCCGGGAAACCAGGGCCCACGCCAGGCAGATGCTGGACCGCGCACAGACGGACTGAGCTGATGCCGACGCGAGTGACCCGTCAGCCCGCCGGTGACAGCAACCCTCGTTCGCTGGCCATGCGGTAGAGGTCCAGTTCCGACCCCGCTCCCAGCTTGCCCATCAGGCTGGCCCGGTGGATGTAGACGGTCTTCTGGCCGATGCCCAGCTCCGCCGCCACCTGCTTCGGGGTGAGGCCGCCAGCCAGCAGCAGGAACACTTCGCGCTCCCGCGTGGTGAGCCGGTTGACCGGGTCCAGCGCCTCATTCGGCCGCTCCGCGCGACGCTGGCGCAGGTCCGAGCTCAGGAAGCACTCGCCCTGCATCACCGCGCGCAGGCCCGCCACCAGTTCTTCGGGAGCGACACCCTTGGTGACGTAACCACTGGCGCCGCGACGAAGCGCTTCGGATACGTAAGGCTCGCCGTCATGCATGCTCAGCACCACAATGCGGGCCTGCGGATGCACGCTGCGAAGATGCTCGATCAGCGGCAGGCCGCTGCCATCCGGCAGGGACAGGTCCAGGGCCACCAGATCGGGGCGCCAGTGCCCCACGGCTTCGACGGCGTCGTCGGCGCTGCGGCATTCGGCCACCACATCGAGATCGGACTCCATCTCGATCAGCCGCTTGAAGCCCTCGCGAACGATGGCATGGTCATCAACCAGAACAATGCTGTACATCCGCCTACTTTACACAGAGCGGGAGCCCTTCTGTACATTCCGGCCGCTCGCGCCCCTGAACACCCGCACGGGGCGCGCATGTAACATTCATCCATGCGATCGAAACTCCTGCACCTGCCTGACTCCGGGCCCATCATTGCCGCGGGCTATCTGCTGCTCTGGCTGCTGCTGTGGTCGACCGTCCAGCCCTACTGGATGCTGCCTTACGGCCTGCGTTTCGGCACCCTGCTGCTGACACCGGTGCGTTATTGGGGCTGGCTGCTGGGCGCCGAGCTGGCCGCGACCACCGGCATCGCGCTCGCCCATGGCATGCCACTGGGCTGGCTGAGCTTCGCCATTGGCGAGGTGCCGGAGCCGCTGGTAATGGCCGGTGGCCTGTGGCTGCTGCGCCGGTTCAACCTGCATGCCAGCCTGCAAAGCCCGCAGGAAGTGACCCGGCTGATGCTGTCGGTGGTTCTGGTGGTCTCCGCGACGACCGCCGTCGACGCCGCCCTGCTGGCGATGGTCAGCACCCCGAGCTCCCCCGAATTGCTGGCTCGCATGCTTGGCGAGGAGTTGCTCAGCCAGTATCTGGGCATCCTCCTGATCGTGCCGTTGATGATCATGGTCCTGCGCACGCGAATCGAGCAGCGCGCGCTGGCCAGTCTGGTCATGGACGGCCTGCTGGTCATGCTGCCGTCGATGACCATCCTGCTGGTGCTGTCGGAACAGGCCGCGCCGCAACCGCAGTTCGCCCGGGTACTCTCGCTGGCCCCGGTATTGTTCTTCGCTTTCCGCCACGGCTGGCGAGGAGCCAGCCTGGCCATGTTGACCACCAGCCTGGGCATGACCCTGGTGGATCAGCACCTCGGCCACGCCCCCACGACGGCCGCGGCCTACCTGTTCCTGGCCGTGGCAGGCACCGGCGCGCTGATGCTCGGCTCGGCCACGGACGCCCTGCGCCGCAGCAGCGCGCGGGTGGCCGAGCAGAATGTCTACCTCGGCGCCGTCAACCGCCGCCTCGACCAGCTGGCCCATCAATTGCGGGACGCCGCGCGCGGCAACCTGCAGGCCGACGAAAACCAGCGCCGCCATCTGGCCGCCGAACTGCATGACGAGCTCGGCCAGAACATCACCGCGATCCAGACCCACGTGAAGCTGGCCCAGGCACGCCTGCACCAGGCCGGGATGGAGGACATCAGTACCTCGATCAACACCATCCTCGCGCACATGCGGCGGGCCCTGCATCGACTGCTCGACGACCTGCGCCCGGCCGTGCTGGACGAGTTCGGGCTGCTGCGCGCGCTCGATGAGGGGCCGATTCGCGACCTGCTGAATGCGGCCGGGATGACGTATCACACCCAGTTGCATGGCGATCCGCGCCTGCTGGACGACGACACCCGCACCGCCATTTATCGGCTGGTGCAGGAGAGTGCCACCAACGCCGTCAAGCATGCCCGGGCTAGCGAGTTCCGGCTGCGCCTGCGCATTGGCGAACGCCAGGGCATCGCCGTGGCCCTGCTGGACGTCCGCGACGATGGTGCAGGCCTGCCCAGCCGGCTGCCGCGTGGCGGTCGTGGGCTGCAAGGCATGCGTGACCGCGTCACGTCACTGGGTGGGCAGTTCCGGCTGCGTCCCGCCGCTACCGGTGTCCATCTGCGCATCTTGCTGCGAAGCAGCACATGTGCGGTGGAAGATCAGCGAGTGTCCTAGGAATTTTTCTGATACCGCAAACGTGAAGCTCTCGTTACGATCAATTCATCGATGTGGGGGAGCCGTCATCGCAAGATGACGGATCAGGGTAGCCGTGGGGACGGCGGCCCTGAAAAAACGGCAGGATGCCGTTTCGCCGCTACCTGGCGAGAGTCATGAGGCAACAGCGAGCCATTCGCTTGCCGATCGACAGGTAGAGGAGCAGCCGCGGGCGGACAGGAGTCCTCCTCGCGGCTTTTTTATGCCTGTCGTTTGCCCTTTCGGAGAAATGACGGCAGAGATGGACGTCGCGGCGGTCTGCTCAGCCTTTGCGGGAACGCTGCTTGGGCCTTACATAGAGCACCAGGTTGTGATCCTCGATCACATAGCCGTGCTTGGCCGCAATTTCATGCTGGAGACGCTCGATCTCCTCGCTGACGAACTCGATGACCTTTCCGCTGTCCACATCAATCATGTGATCGTGGTGCTTGCCGCGGTCAAGTTCGTAGACGGCCTGGCCACCTTCAAAATTGTGCTTGACGATGATGCCGGCCGCCTCGAACTGGGTCAGCACCCGGTAGACGGTGGCCAGTCCGATGTCTTCCTGGTGGGCAAGCAGCTTCTTGTAGACGTCCTCGGCGCTGAGATGCTGCACGCCCTCCTCGTCGAAAATCTGCAGGATGCGCATGCGCGGATGCGTCACCTTGAGGCCAACCCTGCGCAGCTCTCTGGTTTCCTGTTCCATGCCTCATCCTCGCACACGGCCTTTTCGGGCCGGTAGTGTATCATCCGACACCTTCACGATCCGGACGCAACACGCATGCAAAAGCTGATTACCCTGCTGGTTTTCACCATGCTGGCGCTCTCTGTCGCCGGCTGCCACATCGTCTACAAGCCCGACGTGCAGCAAGGCAATCTGCTGGACAAGAAAACGGTGGATCAGCTCAAGCCCGGAATGACCAAGCATCAGGTGCTGGTGCTGATGGGAACGCCCTCGGTGAACAGCCCGTTCGATCAGAGCCGCTGGGACTACGTTTCGACTTTTTCGCATCGTGGCGCCCCGATGAAGGTGCGCACGTTCACGCTGACCTTCAACAACGACATCCTGGTGCGTACCGAAGGCGACTTCTTTGCGCAGGATGCCCAGCAACTGGTCAAGGACAGCAAGAAGTACAACGCCGGCTATCCGGCCAACGAAACCGAAGGCGACAAGAACACCTCGCCGGATGCCAAGAAGGACAACGGCGGTTTCGGACAGGGCAGCAACGACGGCCACTGATCGGACGACGGCCTGACTGCACCTGGCTCAACGGGCACGTCGCCGACGTGCCTCCATCGGATCGAGCAACAAGGGGCGATATATCTCGACCCTGTCGCCGTCGCGAAGTACGTGATCCGGCGCCACCTTGCGTGAAAACAGGCCCAGACGTTCGGGACTGATCGTTCCCTCGGGGAGTGCCCCGGCCATCCCCGAAGCGGCAATGGCCTGGGCCACCGTGGCACCCTGGACCAGATCGACCCGGCGTCGCAGGGCATGCTCCGATCCAGCGCAAATGACTTCCACCCGGATCGTGGCCTCATCCATAAACGCGTCCGGCCTCCCGGCAGAAGTCATCCACCATGCGCCCGGCCAGCCCCTGGAAGCCCAGCTTCAGGGCGCTGCCACCAAGCCGACCGGCATAGTCGAAGTCCAGCGCGAAAGCGACCTTGCACCCCGCCTCACCCAGCGCGGTGAAATCCCATACGCCTTCGAGGCTGCGGAACGGCCCGTCTACCAGATCCATCTGCAGACGCCGCGGCGGGTCGATCGTGTTTCGCGTCGTGAAGCTCTGCCGGAAGCCCGCGAACTTGAGATCGAGTCGCGCCACCAGCACATGCTCCGAGCGCTCCAGAATTTCCGCACCGGCACACCAGGAGAAGCGCTTTGGGTATGCTTCAACTTCATTGACCAGGTCGAACATCTGCGCTGGCGAATATTTCACCAGCGCGCTGCGACGGATTTCGATCACGACAACCTCTTCGGCTTGTGCATTCATCCGTGAATGCGAAAGATCAAGTGAGCGTCCTGCCTGGACGCAATCTCAACAAAGCGTCGCCCCGATGGGCGCGACGGGCAATGCGGCCGCCCAGAGGCCCGAAGTTTAGCGGACATGGCCAAGAGCAAGGAAAAGGACAACAAGGGAGGCGGGACCATCGCGCTGAACAAGCGCGCCCGTTTCGAGTACCACATCGACCAGCGCTTCGAAGCTGGAGTCGCGTTGCAGGGCTGGGAATTGAAGGCGCTGCGTGCAGGTCGCATCAATTTCGGCGACAGCTATGCGGTGGTACTGAAGAACGAGATATTCCTGGTGGGAACCTCGATCCCTCCGCTGATCAGTGCTTCCACCCACGTGATCGCCGAGGACCGGCGCACGCGCAAGCTGCTCCTTCACCGGAAGGAGATCGATCAGCTGGTCGGTGCCGTCGAACGCAAGGGCTACACCCTGGTGCCGACCGCGATGTACTGGAAAGGCAACAAGGTGAAGGTCGAGATCGGCCTGGCCCGCGGCAAGCAGGAACACGACAAGCGCGACACCGAGAAGCAGCGCGACTGGCAGATCGAAAAGCAGCGCACCATGCGATCGCACAACCGCGCAGCCTGAAACTTCGGCAAGGCACCAAAGAAAAACCCCCCCGATCGCTCGGGGGTTTTCTTGTTGGTGGTGGCGTCTATTGAACTGTCGCCGGCAAGCCTTGTGCTGTAACGATTTTGAAATTCACAATGGCACAGATGCCCCCAAATATGCCCCCATGTCTGGCCGGCTACACTGATTCTTCTTCGCGCTGGCAATCATTTGTATCAGGTCAGTTGATCGGGTTGATGCTCACTTCCCCAGCCGATGACAGCGCCAGTCGGTAGATTCGATGCTGGCCGGATTCAACATGGATCTCTGTCGATCTTTCGCCGCGATCCTGCGCCCCAATTCCGCACAGCCCAGCGCCCACTGCTTTCGCGCTAACCACGGCTCGCCCTGCTGGCAATTGGAAACTAGCTTTCTCGCCCGTGCCTACCTTCGCTGCCAGCTCACCGCCAACAAAAATACCCGCATAGCATCCTCCGCCAGTCATGCCCTTGTCGCGAACGACCGTTATTTCCCCGCCCCCAGTGATGGGCGACTGATACGCAATCAGTCGATCTTGCGGGACTTGTAGTGCTTCGCTGGGCCTTACTGGCTTCGTCGCGCAAGCTGCCAGCGCTAATACAGCCATTACGACAAACGTCACTTGCTTCATGTGTTCCCCTTCCGCCTCAGCGGATCGACTTAGCTCACTTCGAACATGCTGCGCCCCATCACCCACTTCGACCAGCCCTTCCCGCTAATCGCGTAGTGCCGCCACCATCGCACAGAAGATCGGCAGGTGTCCGCCATTCCATGCGTCACGGAATCGGGTCAGTTCCAACTTTGTTACACGAACTCGGCCGCAAGTGGTAGCAGGGACTTTTTGGCAGCCCGCCGTATGGTCTGCAGCCCTGATTTGCTGAACGAATGCGCTGAACGAAGTTCTTCATCTGTCGAGTCTATAAGGCTTTGCACCGTTCTAAATCCGGCCGCCCATAGCCGCTCCGCGTAGTCGTAACGCCAAACCACCAAAAAAATGGCACGCACCGCTCCAAAGCCGATGCAGCCGGGCAAGCCTCCAAGTCTTTCCACATATCGTGCATGTGGGGTACCGCGAATCCCGGTGGCGCGGATCAATTCCTCTAACGAACTGTATGGGCATGGGGTACCACTTGTTAGATCATGCAAGGCCAGCAGGAACGGTAAATAGTCCCCGCCGTCTGCGGGTATTGACCCCACTTCCGATGCCATCGAACGGTCACTGAAGCTGCGAAAATCATCCCAGCCCGGCAACTCCGGCATAGGACTGCTTGCCATGAGCCATATCCCCTCCCAACCCTCCGGGCAAATATTCGGCGGCGTGCCCTTTTCCTTTGGCCAAAATTCCAAGTGTCGCCGCAGGATCGACGCGGGAGTCCTTTGTTGCATCGTGGCGCAGAAATGCCAGCCTGTCGTGATGTCATCGAATGACTCACTTGCCCGCATCACGCCATCAACGATATGAATGTGTTCATTCATGACAGCTACCAGTCAGGACGTGAGAATAATCATGCCTGACAATTTTCAGCATTCGTAAATTTTCGACCCTCACAGCAGGGTCGTAGCGGCTGAATATTCTGGCAGCCGTGCACCGCCATCGGGTAGTGCATGCCTTTGCCGATGCTACAGGTGCCCATGCCTGCCGGCGGATTGATCGTGTCCGGGGTGAAGTGCGCGCAGCCCTCACAAATGACTGTCGGACGCGGGACGTAACCGCCAGCCTTCCGGATGAAGCACCACGGACAGCCCAGCGCACGTGGCCAGCCGCCGACTGCGGGCAATACCGCCGCAACATCGGGGTGTATCCAGACCGGGCCGCACTGTTCGCAGTGGATCGCCGCCGTATCGCCAGCCGGTACGCGTCCGGCGCGACGGTCGGCGGTATCGGCCAGCATCGCCAGATAGGCGGCAAGCTGGCGCGTGTCCAAGCCGATGCACGCGGCAACGTCCAGATCATGCAGCCGGTGAACGTGGGCGGGGTCGATCCACTCCGCAGCAGCCAGCGCCAGCAGGTCATCGCGCGTGAGAACCCTCACAGCAGGGACATGGCGCGTGCTGGCGCCCCTGCCTGAAAATGCCGTTTCAGGATTGAACCATTGCGAATCCTGCGAATCCTGCGAATCAAGGGCGGCAAAGGTTGACCGATTCGCAAGATTCGCAAGATTCGCAGGGGCACGCGCCCGCTTTTGCAATTCGGCCAGTGCGCTCATTGGTCACTCTCCGACCGGATGCGCCAGACGCGCGCCCGGTGTTTGCCGTCCAGTTCTGCGCCGCCTTCCACCCATGCCGCCCAGCCGGTCGATTCCAATTGATCGGCAGCAGCGTTGAACGCGGTCACCGTGCGTATCGGGTTCGGGCCATTGCGCAGCGCGTCGCTGGAATACAGCAACGTGCGCCTCGTTTCCCAACACCACGCGCGCAGCAGCTCGGCGTGCTTGATCGGTGCCGGTGCGCTGGCCGTGCCGACAATGCGGGCCGCTTCGTCCAGGTGATGCATGCAAAGGGTTGTCGCGCGTTCGATAGCGTCGCGATGGATAACGCCCGCATCCGGGTTCTCCGTCACGGTCAACACGCCCGCGATGCGCGCCACCTGAGAGCCGCCCTTGCTCGCCCATGCATGGATGCCGGCATAGTCGCCCAGCATGGTCTGTTCAATCGCATTCTTGACGTCGACCCAATAGGTCATGGCGTCCGGTGCCAACGTCAACACGCGCGGCTGCAATTCGTTGCGGGTTCCTTCCCGCAATGGCGGTGCCGTCGCCAGCAGGTCGCGCATGCGCAGCCAGTAGCGGGCAAGGTTGGGATCGTGGCTCAGGTCGACGTCCTGATATTCACGGGTACCGATGGTCGACGCCGGCCACGCCAGCAGACAGCGGGCCAGAAACCCCTGTCCGGTCAGCACGTCATCGGACAGCACCGACTCGGCAATAATCGGTTGCACCATCAAATGGAGCGCCAGCCGTCGACCGTGATACTTCGCTGCACCATCGCCTGCACGCACACGATCAAAGCGGCCGTTGTCCCATAGCTTGGAAAAGCTCGCTGCCGATTTCGTGCGGTTGTCCTTGTTCATGGCGTGCCCGCCCAGAAAGTCGCCCGCGTCGTCATTGAACAAGCCGATGCTAGGGCGGCCGTACTGGTACGCCTTGTGCAGGCCCTCCATCGTCGGCTCGCTCAGCAACAACCACGGCAGCAGCGGAGCTTCTGGCGGTGCGCCCAGTTCATGCAACGCTGTGCGGATCGTCTCGGCACAGCCCCCCTTTTTCGATTGGGACGCAATGCGCTCGGCCGCTTTCCATGCGCTCATGTCGATTTCGTGCGCCGCCAGCACCAGGCGCCACGCCTCCGCCTGTTCGCGCTCAAATTCGACGTGCGCGCGCAGTGCCCAATGATCCGCCGCGCTTTTGCGCTCGCCGGACGCGCCAATG
Organism: Rhodanobacter sp. IGA1.0; assembly: GCF_040208325.1. Taxonomy (NCBI): domain Bacteria; kingdom Pseudomonadati; phylum Pseudomonadota; class Gammaproteobacteria; order Lysobacterales; family Rhodanobacteraceae; genus Rhodanobacter; species Rhodanobacter sp. IGA1.0. Next base: position 1,729,401 of record NZ_CP157948.1, on the reverse strand, counting down.
GATACATGCCACAAGCTCAGCGGTTCCACGCTGCCAGATATGGAAACGTCCGCATGCGATTGCACGGCCAGCGATGCCGCCGCCAAGATGGATTGACCGCACAGACCGGCAGGCGCTTGCACAACGGCATGGATACGCTTTGCCGCGTCGCCCAGTAGGGAGCCCAACGCGTCCAACGGATATTCCAGCGCGGGCGATAGCGGACGGCGGAGCGGCTCCGGTGCGCTGGCAAAGATAGACGGTGCGGATGGTTCGGCCACCACGCACGCGGCCAGCCTCGGCAGCGCCAGCACGTCCGCCGCCATGGCGTCCGGGTGCAGCGCCAGCCAGTTCACCGCGTCGCCCTTGTCGGGCAAGCCCAGCGGTTCAACGTCGATAACTTCCACGGTGCAATCCAATGCTCGCAGGATCGCCGCCGCCTCGTCGGCATACTTGCTGCCCGGTGCATCGTGGTCGGGCCACAGCACGCAGTGACAGCCGCGCAGTGGCGTCCAGTCCGCACCGCTGGCACTGGCCGCGCTGCCGGACGTTGTGACGACCAAGCCCAGCTTATGCAGATGCTCGGCGCACCATTCGCCCTCGACAATTACAACCGTGACAGCAGGGTCAGCGGCCAGCAGTTCGGGCAGTAGATACAGGGGCTTTCCTTCCGCTGGCGCTGGCGGCTCGCCTATCGCGTAGCCGGTGCCATTCCAGTACATCGGCCTCACCCATTTGCCGCCAGTGTCGGGGTGCTTGCAGCGGATGCGCCAGTAAACCGGATCGCCGCTGGCGTCGGCATAGACGTGCAATGCTTGCGCCTTGTATCCATCGCGCAACGCACCAGCAGCCAGACGCGCCGCCGCTTGTTTCGGTGTCTCGACCTTCAACACGGCATTCATGCGCCACCGCCCAGCAGATCGCGCACCGCCGCCTTAAAGTCCAGGCCACGCAAGCGGGAATGGAAGCCGATAAGATCGCCACCGCCGCAACCGGCAAAGCAACGCCATCCGCCCCGCTCGCCAGTGATACAGACGCTCAGGCTTTTATTGCGATCGTCATGGAAGGGGCAGACGCCTTGCGCCCAGCCGGTGCCGTTCATCTTGCCCAGCTTGGCGACGTGCTGGCCGTAGTACGCGGCTGGATCGGGCATGTGCTCGCGCCAGTTGTCGGGAAAACGCGCGGGCTTCGTGCTACCTGAAGGGCGAGACGGAAAACCCCGACCATCTTTGCGCTCAATCCATGCCCTTAGATTGCCGCTGTGGGGTTTCGCTTTCGGAAGGTGACGAATCATGCCGCGCCCCCTTTTTCGATCAGCGCGCGGATATCTTCAACTCGCCATGCCGTGATTCGCTCGCCCAGCTTGACGGGTTGCGGATAGCGGCCAGTTTTGACGCCCGCCCACCACGTCGAACGACAGACGGGAAAGATGGCAGGGACTGCTGGCACAGAATCAGTAGCAGGTTTGCCAACTATCGCCGTAAGACGAATGAAGCCGGTTTCAGGAAGTTGGTGCATCGCATCGTCCATAGTGCGTCGCCACCGAATTGCAGCGGACGGCCTTGGAGCAGGCCTGTGTACGATATGGATTGCGATTTTGAAACGACGGCGTTCCGTTTCAACACCAAGCGACACGCTTGGCGATCGCAGGCCGCGTAACGTTGAAGGTGGCAGCGACCACCTCGAATACCCGAGACTTCCTTAGACAGGGATGGTTTGCCCTTACCCTATCGACCTCTGCCTGCCACTTATCCCACTCTGGCTGGCGCTCGGCTTGGCGTTGTTCGCGACTACTAATCCCAGCTTTTGATCGCTGCCTTTTCGCGCGACGTCCGGCCACGATATCGGGCATTGTCGCCAGCGCGTTGTGCAGGCCGTTAGCTGTATTCCAGGCGGACTGGGCCGCCTCCATCGCAGCTAATCGCTCACCCAGTCGGAATAAGTCAACTGCGGCGTCCATCTCTTCCAGCGCTTTTTTGACCTGCTCCGAATGTATACGGCCATGCGCCTCGTTAACCTTTTTTTCCAATGCTTCGATATTGATACCGCGAACGTGACGAAGGCGAAGGGCGAACAGGCGTTCCACCTTTTCGCGCGAGGGAAAGTCACCCGAACGAAGTAACAAGCATGCATCGCAGTAGTACAGACCAACCTGTATCTTCCAGTACTTTTCAAGCTGCGGACTTCCTTCGGTGCAGTCCAATGCTTTTCCGCAGGAATCACATGTTTGGAGCGTTGCCCTTATACGTTTAGCTGCCATCTCGCACATCCCACGCGTCCTTGCATACGTGCCGCACCAGCTGGGGAAGGTGCCCGGTTTTCGGATGGCCGTCCTAGGCGCGGCGTTCAACGGTTGTCGATCAGCTTACGTTGCGTGCCATCGGTACGACGTTGCCGCCTTCCTTCAACGTGTCCAGATAGGCCGCCCATCCTGCCATCATCTTGCGACGTTCCGGCAGGTGCGCGGTGCGGTTGTACGCGCGGCCGTTCGGGTCTTTCACCGCGTGCGCCAGTTGGTGTTCGATGTAGTCGGGGCGGAAATGCAGCACTTCGTCCAACACAGTGCGCGCCATCGCGCGGAAACCGTGGCCGCTCATTTCGTCAGTGGTATAGCCCATACGGCGCAAGGCGGACAACACCGCGTTATTGCTCATGGGCCTCTGGGGACTGCGCGCGCTGGGGAAAACATAGCGCCCTCGCCCGGTCAGCGGTTGCAGCTCGCGCAGGATCGCCACGGCTTGCGGTGCCAACGGGACTAGATGCGGCTCGCGCATCTTCATCTTCTCGGCGGGAATATTCCATTGCGCGCCGTCCAGATCGAACTCTGCCCATTCGGCTTGCCGTAGCTCACCCGGTCGCACGAATACCAGCGGTGCCAGCCGCAGGGCGCATTTCGTCACCAGCGAGCCGTTATAGGCATCCATCGCGCGCAGCAGTCCACCGATAGCGTTCGGTTCGATGATGGCGGCAAGGTGTGTTTGTTTGACCGGCGGCAATGCTCCGCGCAAGTCGGCAGCCGGATTGCGTTCGGCGCGGCCGGTGGCGATGGCATAGCGCAACACCTGCCCGCAGTTTTGCAACACGCGGTGCGCGGACTCGACTGCGCCACGGTCAACAATGCGGTTCACGGTCGTCAGCAGTTCCTTTGCCGTGACGTCGGCAATCGGTCGGCTGCCCAGCCACGGAAACACATCATTCTCCAATCGCAGCATGATCCGGCTGGCGTGCAGCTCGACCCATGTCGCCGATTGCTTGGCGTGCCACTCGCGCGCCACCACTTCAAAGCTGTTCGCTGCCCGTTCCTCGCCAGCAGCTTTCGCCGCCTTGCGCTGCTCGCCCGGATCGACGCCAGCGGCCAGTAGCTTGCGAGCATCATCCCGCTTGTCGCGGGCATCCTTCAGGCCAGTATCAGGGTATGCCCCCAGCGCCAGCCGCTTCTCCTTGCCCCCGTGACGATACTTCAACCGCCACAGCTTGCCGCCGGCTGGCGAGACCTCCAGGTACAGCCCGCCACCATCGAAAAGACGGCGCGGCTTGTCGGCTGGCTTGGCCGTGCGGATCGCCGGATCACTCAGGGGCATGGGGGCATCGCCTATGCGATAGATGGAATATGCCCCCGATCATGCCCCCGGCTGGGGGCAGATTGCAACGTATCGCATTGGACTGTATTGGGCACAAAAAAGGCCGGAACCTTTGCTGTTGCTAGGGTTGCCGGCCTTCGTTGGACTGCGTTGGAGCTTGAAATGGTGGAGGTGGCGGGAGTCGAACCCGCGTCCGAAGGCGTTAAATGCCCGGATCTACATGCTTAGCTCGCCGTTCGATCTCGTTCCGCGACAAGTACGGTGGGCAAAACGCACCGCGGAACCAGCCTGATTGATTTAGCCTAGAACCGCCAGGCGGCAGCGTTCGGCGATCTCATGATAATGACCCTACACCGACGAGCATGAGCACAAGTGGGTTCGGGGCTTACGCCTTAAGCGGCGAGAGCGTAGTTGTCGTCGTTGGCAACTATGAGTTTGCTGCTGGATTAACGAGGAAAGCTGCCCCCTCGGCATGCACCAAGTCATCTCACTACCCCCGTCGAAGCCAGGACACCCCCGGGGAAAACGATCTGACACTCGAAGTATATGGGGACGCGGCACGCAACACCAATACCCGGACGATGTACCGCATGCGAGCCGTGCAATCCTTGATCATCGTCAAGTGGAGTGTTGTTAGGTCGTTAACGCAACGTCTATACTTGGTGGCTTGCAAGATCCCGTATCCGTCGCACTCGTGGGAAAGACCTCGATGACTCGATTGCATTTGCTGGGCCTGGTTGTGGCCTCTGCCCTGTTCGCCACCGCGAGCGCCCACGCCGAAGGCGACAAGGCTGCTGGCCGCAAGCTGGTTTATACCTGTGCCGGCTGCCACGGCGTGCCCGGTTACACCAATGCCTATCCGCAGTATCCGGTGCCGAAGATCGCCGGCCAGAACGAGCAGTACATCGTCAACGCGCTGAGTGGCTACAAGGCTGGCGACCGCAAGCATCCCACGATGGGCGCGCAGGCCCAGAGCCTGTCGGATGCGGACATCCGGAACATCGCCGCCTACCTTTCCAGTCTCGCCCAGTAGTCGCCAAGGATTTCACGCATGAACCGTGTGCTTACCCTGCTTTCCGTCGGCGCCGTGCTGGCGTTCGCGTCCACCCAGTTGCTGGCCAACGGCAATGCCGAGAACGGAAAGCAGAAAGCTGCAACCTGCTTCGCCTGCCATGGCACCGATGGCAATTCGGTAGATCCCCAGTACCCTCGCCTGGCAGGACAATACAATCTGTATCTCCAGCGCGTGCTGCACGAATACAAGAATGGCGATCGCGACAACCCGATCATGAAGGGCATGGTCGCCACGCTCTCCGACCAGGACATCGAAGACGTGTCCGCGTATTTTTCGGGGCTGCCGAGCAAGCTCGACACGCTGCAGGGTCACATCGGCGGCGACAAGTAAGCCGATTCTTCCCTGCAGTCCGAAAAAGGCCCGCTTGAGCGGGCCTTTTTTCGTCATGGCGCACCGACCGGTTCAGGCAATCGCGGATTTGCCCTCGGCCTTGCTGTAGTAGGGCTTCTCGCCGCCGGCGTGATCGGTGGCGTCGCGAACCGCGGTGATTTCCGGCACCCGCTCGCGCAGGGTCTTTTCGACCCCCTGCTTCAGGGTTACGTCGACCATCCCGCAACCATGGCAGCCACCGCCGAACTGGAGCAGCACCACACCATTGGCGTCGATCTCCAGCAAGCTGACCCGGCCGCCATGCGAAGCGAGCTTCGGGTTGATCTCGGCCTCCAGCACGTAGCGCACACGCTCGATCAGCCCCGCTTCTGCGCCAGGGATATCACCCTTGATCTTCGGTGCCCGGATATTGAGCTGGCCACCGGTCGCGTTCGGCTCGAAGTCGATGCTGGCACCGTCAAGCCAGCTGGCGCTCTCGCCGTCCACATGAAAGTCGAAACCGGCGCACTCGATCGTCCATTCCCCGCCGGCCAGGTCGATCGGCTCGCAGAACTCCAGTTCGCAGTTTGCCGCGGGCGTACCCGGCGAAGTCACCCGCAGGCGAATGCCCAGTCCTTCGATGCCCTGTTGTGAGAGAAGGCGCAGAAAGTGCTGCTGCGCGCGCTCGGAAATATCAATCATGCCTGCTCCAGAACCGCCCATGTCGATGCCGGCCGGACCGCGCCGACGAAACAGCACCATTTTAGTCCTGTTTCAGGTTTCATGCGCGCTTTGACTTTTGCGCGCACAACTTCGACGCTTCGCGTCCGCTATTCCGAACACCGATGGAGACCTGCATGAACGCCAACGAGCTCTCGACCAGACATTGCCAGCCCCGCAAGGGCAAGGAACACGCACTGCAGGCGCCCGAGATCGCCAATCTGCTGCAACAACTGCCCGGCTGGAGCCTGGACGATGACGGCCGGGCCATCGTGAAGGACTTCACGTTCAAGGATTTTCACCACACACTGGGTTTCATCAACGCGGTCGGCTACATGGCCAACCAGGAAGATCACCACCCGGACCTGGAAGCAGGCTACGGCCATTGCCGAATCCTGTGGTCGACCCATGACGTGGGTGGGCTGTCCCTCAACGATTTCATCTGTGCCGCGCGGGTCGAGGCGCTGCTGGCGAGCTGATCAGTAGTCGGTGCGCGACTTGTCGCGGGTATAGACGAGCCGCTTGCCCTTGACGGCAAGGACGTCGAGAAAGTTCTTCAGGTCATCGGGCAGCGGTGCGGAAAAGCTGTAGGCCCGCCCATCCAGGTCGAAGCTCATGTGGGAGGCGTGCAGGAACAGCCGTTCCAGCCCCATCTCGCGATAGCGCTTGTTCATTTCGCGGTCGCCGTACTTCGGATCACCGGCCAGTGGGTGGCCGACATGTGCCGCATGCACCCGGATCTGGTGCGTGCGGCCGGTGCCCAGGGTGGCCTGCATCAGGCGCGCGCTGGGGTATTGCTCCATCTCGCGGAAGAAAGTCAGCGAAGGCTTGCCGCTGTCGGCGACCCGCACCATGCGTTCGCCACCCTGCAACACCGATTTCAACAATGGCGCGTTCACGTCGAACTTTGCCTTGGACGGGTGGCCGAGCATCAGGCACAGGTACTGCTTGGTGACCTCGCCGGCGCGAATCGCCGCCTGCAGACCGGTCAGCCCGGCGCGAGTCCGGGCGAATACCAGCACACCGCTGGTATCGCGATCCAGCCGATGAACCAGTTCCAGATGCTCCTGCGGCCTGGCCGCGCGAAGCAGTTCGATGGCGCCGTGGCTGACCCCGCTGCCACCGTGACTGGCCACGCCCGAGGGCTTGTCGATCACCAGGAAGTGCTTGTCCTCGAAGATCACCGCATCGGCGACCGCGGCAACCAGCCCCCCGGCGGGGGCATGTCCTTCGGGCCTTTCGGCGACCCGAACCGGCGGGATACGCAGCGTATCGCCCTCTGCGAGACGGGTATCGGGCTTGGCCCGCTTGCCGTTGACGCGCACCTGACCCGTACGCAAAAGCCGATAGATCATGCTCTTGGGGACACCCTTGAGCAGGGTCACCAGCGCGTTGTCGATACGTTGACCATCCCGTTCGGGACCGATCTCGACTTGACGTACACCGTGAGGTGCGTCATGGGAAGTTGCCGTCTGCATTGAAAAAAACCTGCTGAAATAGGATACTCGGCGGGCGCTACATTCTGCCCATCGAAGTCTGGATCGGGTCGAGTGCCCGCCCGTAACGTCGGCGAGGATTGCCCCCGGTTGCCTTCTGGCGACCGGTCGCGACTCCCTTTCATCGTAACGGTTGGGCCGTCGTTTGTCCGATGCCATGCGGCATCGGGGCGGCAGGCGCAGCTGACCGAATCATCCCGACGCCGGAAACGGTGCCGTTTTTTTTGCCGCTTAACCGCAGCGGCGCGATCCCCGGCAGGCCGCCACTGTGGCGCCACCGCGGCACGCGACGCGCGGCCAAGCCGAGGATTACCACCATGAAACGTATGTTGATCAACGCGACTCAGCGTGAAGAGTTGCGCGTGGCCATTGTCGATGGCCAGACCCTGTACGACCTGGACATCGAAATCCCTTCGCGGGAACAGAAAAAGTCCAATATTTACAAGGGTCGAATCACCCGTGTCGAGGCTTCACTTGAGGCCTGCTTCGTTGAATATGGCGCCGAACGCCACGGCTTCCTGCCGCTCAAGGAAATCTCGCGCGAATACTTCACCGCCGGCCTGGACCCGCACAAGGCGAACATCCGCGAACTGATCAAGGAAGGTCAGGAAGTCGTCGTGCAGGTGGAGAAGGAAGAGCGTGGCAACAAGGGCGCCGCCCTGACTACCTTCATCAGTCTGGCCGGCCGCTACATGGTGCTGATGCCGAACAACCCGAAGGCTGGCGGCGTCTCCCGCCGGATCGAGGGTGAAGACCGGCAGGCCCTGAAGGAAGCCCTGGATCACGTCACCGTGCCGGACGACGTCGGCCTGATCGTGCGCACCGCTGGCCTGGGTCGCGATGCCGAAGAGCTGCAGTGGGATCTCGATTACCTGTTGCAGCTGTGGAAATCGATCTCCGAGGCGGCCGGCAAGCAGAGGGCGCCGTTCCTGATCTACCAGGAATCGAAGCTGTTCATTCGCGCCCTGCGCGACTACCTGCGCAGCGACATCGGCGAGATCCTGATCGACGACGAGTCGCTCTACAACGACGCCCGCGACTTCATGCAGCAGGTGATGCCGAACGCCCTGCGCAAGCTCAAGCTCTACCGCGACGACACCCCGCTGTTCACCCGCTACCAGATCGAAACCCAGATCGAGAGCGCGTTCGACCGCCAGGTCCGCCTGCCGTCGGGCGGCTCGATCGTGATCGACCAGACCGAGGCGCTGACCGCGATCGACGTCAACTCGTCGAAGGCGACCAAGGGCAGCGACATCGAGGAAACCGCTTTCAACACGAACTGCGAGGCCGCGGTGGAAATCGCCCGCCAGGCGCGCATCCGCGATGCCGGCGGCCTGATCGTGATCGACTTCATCGACATGGACAGCCCGCGCCACCAGCGCGAGGTGGAAGACCGCCTGAAGGAAGCGCTGAAGCTCGATCGCGCCCGCGTGCAGATCGGCCGCATCTCGCGCTTCGGCCTGCTCGAGATGTCACGCCAGCGTCTGCGCCCCAGCCTCGGCGAAGCGACCCAGATCACCTGCCCGCGTTGCGAAGGCCACGGCCATATCCGCGGCGTGGAATCGCTGTCGCTGTCGACCCTGCGCCTGATCGAAGAACACGCGATGAAGGACAACACCGGCCAGGTGCTGGTGCAGGCGCCTTCCAGCGTGGTCAACTTCCTGCTCAACGAGAAGCGTGCCAGCGTGGTGGAGATCGAACTGCGCCACAAGGTGCACGTGATGATCATCGCCGACGAAAAGCTGCAGACTCCGCACATCGAGATCCAGCGCATCCGCGAAGCGGACATGGGCGAGCACAGCAAGCCCAGCTACGAAATGCTGACCGCGGTGGAAACCGCCGAATTGCCGAAGATGGGTCAGGCCCTTGGCAGCGGTGAGCAGCCCGCAGTCAGCGGCGTGCTTCCGGCAAGCCCGGCCCCGGTGCGCGAGGAAGTCGCGGCCGCTCCGGCCCCAAGCAGTCGGCCGGCCGCACCACGCCGCGCCGCGGCAGAACCCGCTGCGGCACGCAGCGCACCCGCCGGCGGCGTCATTGCCCGCTTGCTGGGCTGGTTCCGCGGCCCGGAAGCACCGGCGGCGACCTCCCCTGCTCCGGCGCGCAGCGACAACGGCAACGAGAACGGCAACCGCGGTCGTCGCGACGAACGCGGCGCCCGCAATGGCACCGGCGCCAATGTCGCGTCGTCCCGCCAGCCCCGTCGCGAAACGACACCGCCGCAAGGCTCGCCGAAGTCGGCAGCCCAGCAGCAGGCACGCAGCAATCGCCAGCGCAACAACGAATCCCAGTCGCGTCCGGCGCCACAGGCGCAGGCCCAGTCGGCCAGGGCGGAACGCCAGCCGAAGCCGCCCGCCGAGAACGCTCCGCCCCGTACCGAGCGCAAGCCCAATCCGCAGCAGCAGCCGAAAGGTGAGCGCCAGCCACGCGTCGCGGAGAACCAGCGTCCTGCTGCCTCCCCGATCGACGAAGCAGCCAAGGAAGCCGAACTGCTGGTGACGCCAGTTGCCGAGGCCGCCACGCCCTCATCCGAAGAAGGCGCGACGGATACCGAAGGTGCCCAGTCACGGCGTCGACGCGGTCGCCGCGGTGGTCGTCGTCGTCGCCGTCATGACGAAGCCGGTGCCAACGGAACCGATATCAGCAGCGAGCAGGCCGAGGCGCTGGACGACGAGGATCGCGAGGAAAGCACCCTGGCGCCCACGTCTGTCACGGCTCAGGCAGCCAACAAGCCGCCAGTTGCCGACCGCGTCTCCGCGGATGCCGCCAACGTCAAGACGGGTGCCGCGGATCAGGCCAGAGCGTCGGTGCGCGAGCGCCCGGCCAATGCGAGCCCTGCACCCGATGCGACAGAAAGCCTGTCGAGGCCGGAAGCGTCCGCAGCCGTGATCAGCGCAACTGCCTTCAACCTGCCTGCTCTGCCACCGATTCCGCTCCAGGACGAATCGGCTTCGGCAGACGACGGTACCGAACAGCACGCCGTCAAGGTTGAAGTGGCCGAAACACGGTCCGCAATGGCCCCGTCCGGCATGCCGGCAGCCAAGCCCGACCAGGAAAAGATGTCGGCTGGAGACGTTGACGTCGAGGCTTCTGAAACACCAGCGGTGAAGCCAGCCTTCAGCCAGCCATCCACGCACGCAGGTGCGGCAAGTGACGCCGTCGCCGCGCAGCCGACCCGACACCTCGGGGAGGCCGCCCCGGAGATTGCGGCTGCGACAATGGCAACCCCTGCTACGACGGTGACGTCGGCCCCGGTCGAGAAGTCGGCACCGGCTGCGCCGGTGGCCTCCGGGTTCCCGAACACCGATTCGACCGGCATCACGCCGGCTGCAATCGGCACGCCCCCCTCACCGGTGGCGGTGCAGCAAGTGGCACCGGTGGCTGCCGCCGAGGCTGCCCCTGCCTCCCTGCCGATGCCCAAGCAAGGTGACCTGCTGGGCATGCCTTCACATCCCGCCCCGGTGACGGACAAGGCCATCGAAGACAAGGAAGGGCCCGCCCCAGTCCTGCACGACAGGAACGACGCGCAAGGCTGATGCAGCCATGAAAAAACCGGACGAAAGTCCGGTTTTTTTTGTTCTCGCGCCGGGCTCGTTGCCGGAGCTTCAGTTGCCTACGTGGTGATTCGGCGTATCGATCAGGCCATGCACCGTCATCAGATGGGCGAGGCTCAACACGTGGTCCACGTGGAGTTTTTCCATCAGGCGCTGTTTGTAGGTGGAAACGGTCTTGGGGCTCAAATTGAGCTGCTCGCCGATCATCGTCAGCGGCTTGCCCCGAACCAGCATCATCGCCACTTCCAGCTCGCGGCTGGACAGCGTGTCGAAGGGCGAAGCGCTGCCATCGAGGGTAGCCAGTGCCAGCTGCTGGGCAACGGCGGGGGCAAGATAGCGCCTTCCGCCGGCAACCTGACGCACCGCCGAAACCAGTTCGTCCGCACTGCATCCCTTGGTCAGGTAGCCCAGCGCCCCCGCGTCAAGCAGGCGCTTGGGAAAACGCGCATCGTCCACGACGGTCACGATCACGATATGCGTGGACAGTTTCGACCGGCACACCCGCTCGGTCAGTTCGATCCCGCTCATGCCCGGCATGTGCACGTCGACCAGGGCGATGTCCGGAGTCAGGGTGCGGATCAGCCGCAGCCCCTCCTCGGCGGTGCCTGCCTCGCCCGCAACGTGAATGTCCGACTGCTGTTGCAGGATCATTCGAAAGCCGGTGCGCACCAGCTCGTGATCGTCCACCAGGACCACATTGATCACTTGACTCCCTCCTTGGTTGGGCTGCTTGAAATTAGGCTGCATGGTACGCCAATGCAAGTGGCCGCATGCCCATGAACCATGGGCGCGATCCTGCGCTCAGCCGGTCCTGGACGCGCGCTCCCCTTCGCGCGCCCTGCAGTCAGCGTATCCGGCTCCGTCAACCGGCTCAGGCGGCCAGCACGTCCCGGCCTTGACCGGTGGCCCCCTGCGCGGGCGTGACGACGCCATGGGTGTAGCTGGCCAGGACGAGGGTGGAACTGGGTCCGGGCATTTCCACACGAGTTTCCCTGCCGAGGCGCTGAAACTCGTCTCGTGCCATCTCGCGTGCAAGCTTGATCGCAGCGCCCAACTGCAGATCGCTGAACAAGGTAATGTGGAGGCGGCAGATGCTCCAGCCCCCGTTTGCCAATGGCTTCAACAGGATCGTCACCATCACCATCACTCCCTTTCGCAGTGAAGCCCGAAGACATGCGGCCGATCAGTCAGTGAATGCCGTGCCCGACTCGAACGAATGTGACATGGTGGCGCCTTGGATGATGTCAGCCGACGCCCACGATGAGTGTGCGCAAAACACCGCAGCAGCCTCTTGAAACCGCACCAGCTTCCGGTGAATGCGCAATGACGTGGCCACATTGCCCTGCAGCGGTGCCCAAGGGTCTATCCCACAGGAAGCACTGAGTCCGGACGGCAACCGTGAACAGGGCCATCCCCGGCAACCGATCGTGAACCAGGCACAGCGGTGTCATCATCGTCAGACATCCCGACATCCCCACCTGCCATCCGAAAACTGCGGAGAGCTTCGTGCACGAGAAGACGAGTTCCAGCCACGGCGATGTCGGTTATGACATCCCGGCCCTGCCCGGCATGGACGCGGCGGACATCCAGACGCCTTGCCTGGTGCTCGATCTCGATGCGCTGGAGCGCAACATCGTGAAGATGGGCGACTACGCGAAAGCGCACGGCATGCACCACCGCAGCCACGGCAAGATGCACAAGTCGGTCGACGTGCAGAAGCTGCAGGAGCGCCTGGGTGGCGCGGTGGGCGTGTGCTGCCAGAAGGTGTCCGAAGCCGAGGCCTTCGCCCGTGGCGGCATTCGCGACATCCTGGTGTCGAACCAGGTGCGCGACCCGGCCAAGATCGATCGCCTCGCCCGCCTGCCGCATCACGGCGCGCGCATCATCGTCTGCGTTGACGACGAAGCCAACGTGGCCGAGCTTTCCGCCGCCGCGCAAACACACGGCAGCACCCTCGAATGCCTGGTCGAAATCGACTGCGGCGCGGGCCGCTGCGGGGTGGCGAGCGCTGGCGAGGCGATCGCGATCGCCAGGGCCATCGACGCAGCGTCGGCGCTGGTTTTCGGCGGCATCCAGGCCTACCAAGGCGCCATGCAGCATCTGGAAAACTACGCGGACCGCAAGGCCAGGCTCGACGAGGCCATCGCCATGGTGAGGATCATCGTCGATGGCCTGAACGCAGCCGGCTTGCCCCCGCAACTCGTCACCGGCGGCGGCACCGGGTCGTATCCGTTCGAGTCCGGATCGGGCGTCTACAACGAACTCCAATGCGGCAGCTACGCCTTCATGGACGCGGACTACGGACGCATCCGCGACAGCGACGGCCGGCGCCTCGACCAGGGCGAATGGGAGAACGCGCTGTTCGTGCTGACCTCGGTGATGAGCCGCGCCAAGCCCGGCCACGCCGTGTGCGATGCCGGGCTCAAGTCGATGTCGCTGGACAGCGGCCTGCCCGTCATTCACGGCCGCGACGACGTGCGCTACCTCGGTGCCTCGGACGAACACGGCGTGATCGCGGACGTGCACGGGGTCTTGCGCATCAACGACAAGCTGAGGCTCGTTCCCGGCCATTGCGACCCGACCTGCAACCTGCACGACTGGTACGTCGGCGTGCGCCGCGGCAAGGTCGAGGTGGTCTGGCCGGTGTCGGCCCGCGGCATGAGCTATTGAGGATGCAACGAAGCGCAAGTTCAAGCATGGCCCGGGGGAAATGAAGCATGTCGAATGAGCGCGGCACCAGGACAATCCACGGCGGGACGCCGGAATCGGCGGCCATGCTGGCCAACGTCAAGCGCGCCATGGCGATTACCGCCACGCTCAATCGCCTGACGTTCGAGGACGCGGACAAGATCCGCGCCTTGTTCAGCGAACTCATCGGAAAGCAGGTGGACGAGAGCTTCCTGCTGATTCCTCCGTTCTACACCGCCGGCGGGAATGAAATCCGCGTCGGGCGCCATGTCTTCATCAATCAGAACTGCACGTTCCACGACCTCGGCGGGCTCGACATTGCGGATGAGGTGATGATCGGGCCGAACGTCAGCCTGATCACGACCAGCCATCCACTGGACCCGTCGAAGCGTCGCAGCACCACCATCGGGAAACCCATCGTGATCGAGAGAAACGTGTGGATCGCCACCGGCGCGACCATCGTCGGCGGGGTCACGGTAGGCGAAAACTCGGTGGTGGCGGCAGGCTCGGTGGTCACCCGGGATGTCCCCGCGAATACTCTCGTCGGGGGCAACCCGGCGCGGGCCATTCGCCCGATCGGCAGCGACTGATCGCAGCCACACAAGGCAGCGCGCCGGATGTCCGCTGGCTGGGGCGGATGAACTTCAGTGCTGGCGCGGGATGTTGTTGAGATCGGTGACCTTGTCGCCGTAGCCATTTCCCGCAAGGCGTCGCTTCCCTGTTGCGAGGATCAAACCGGGGATGCTCCGGAAGCCATGACGCCTTCCACTCGTACCACGTCCATGTGGGATGGCATGAGATCAGCTCTCGATGGTCACCCGGTAGTCGACCGCAGCCCAGGCCTCCCGCAGGTTCTTTTCAATCCTGGCCCGCACAACGCTGTCGATCCGCTCCTGTTCGAACGGCGGCTGCCAGTGGGCATCGTGCGGCAGAAGAATGGCGGCCCCGAAACGCCCATGCTCATCCACGAGGGTGTCGCAATACAGCAACAGTAGGTGGTCCCCATCCTTGTACTGAATGCTGTTGCGATCCCTGCTCGATACCTCGATGCCGAGATCGTTGGTCAGCCATTGCGATGCGATCGCCCTGAACATGGGAACCTTCCCTGGATTGTGCAGACGCTACCCGCCGGCCGTTCGCCCGCATCGAGCAACCTGACCGCCTCACGCTTGAACTCTGCGGTGAATCGTTGACGCTTGACCATCTGACACCTCCCAGGGGATTGTCCCCGTTCAAAGGTGTCCGTCAAACCCGGGCCAGCTCAACCTGACCCTTTTTTGTTTCTGGGCTATCTCGCATTACCCAACCCTTTCAGACTGCCGATCATTGCAGTGGCGCTATCACTCGAATAACCGCCTCCTCCAAGGAATACCGACGGCGCAGAGATAGACCGTAGCTTCTCGAAAACCATCATGTCCCGCCGAACGCAATCATCGATGGACAGATTCAGCCCACCTAATGGATCTGAACTCAGGACGTCCGTACCCGCCACGACGAACGCGAGATCACAGGATTCGTCCAGACGCGACAATCCTTCTTTGAGCCTCTCCAGGTACAACACTCCGCCAGTACCGGATTCCAGAGGAATATTGATATTCACCCTTTCTCTCGTATAACCATTCATCGGGTAGATGGCGCCATTATAGATATCAAGAATCGTAACCTGACTCCTTTCCATGAAGACGTAGGCGTTCCCGTTTCCATGATGGGCGTCGATGTCAATGATCAGAATGCGTGCATCGTCCGCGAGCAGTCCTTCACGGACCAAGACGTCGACCGTGATGCCAATATCGTTGTAGATGCAGAAACCTTCCGCCGAAGCGCGGCTCGCATGATGGTAGCCACCTGCCAGATTCCAGCAGCAAGTACCGAGCAACGCCTCCCTGGCGGCCTTCAAAGTGCCTGCCACCCCCCAACGCATGGGCGAAAGTATGCGGTTGTCCACAAAAGACATAGGAACAAGCGGCAGGTAAGGAACCTCCAATGCCCGCAGGATGTATCTCTTCTTCCTGAGAAGAAGTTTCAAAAGCGCATCTGAAAACGAGTCAACTTCGCGCATCGAGATGGGGCCATCTGGACCAACGATGGACATGTTCTCCATACCAGCCACGGCATTTGCCACCTTGCGAAATTTCCTTCCATCGAAAGGATGAATGAAATTCAATAGCCCAAGGTCGATATTATAGGCATCGTCGTAGAAAACCTTCATCGCGACTTGAGCTCCATGGCAAATTTCAATACCTGATCAGGCGTCCAATACCGATACCAAGCACTCTGCCTAGTTTGCCGTATTGACCTGCGTGAGGAGTGAATGAAGGCTTGCACTTGGCGCCTTCGCTCAACGCTCTCGCCACAATATGCGAGCAGTTATTCTTTGCAAGTTGGTACCGTGGCATGCCGCCCTCAAGCGAGGCGACGTACGACAAGATCGAATTTTCATCCAGCCCTTGTATTTCGACTGTCACGGGGAACCGATTACCTTCATAGCGAATATCCTCCTTCAGACTCTCCATAAACAGCCCAGGCTGACTCGTCTTAATCTTCAGATCCTTCTTCCCCGCCGCCCCGTCAGGCCAGAAGCTGATGTAACGGTTCGCCACAGTAATTGCTGCATGCCCCACGTGGTCAGCATCTGGAAGCCAAACATACACCTTAACCATAATCGCTCCTCCTTGAGTTAAAAACGGTGTCCAGAGTCTTCCCACTTACTCTGCATGATTAAATGACACTCTGATCCCTGCTTCGTATTCTTTAACCAATCCACTCACTGAGATCACCCAACAGAAATGGAAGTGTTCCGTTGCCACTTATTAGTTATCGACTCAGGAAGTCTCTTTCTAAAATCAAGAGCCATCGGGTATTTTTTTCTGAAACACCACGCGAGCCCAAGCACCAGCAAAAACGACAAGTGATCGCATTATTTTACCCCTTCCAAAAGAACTGGATCAGAGCGTGCCCCGGGGTAATTCGCGGACTATTGAAGTCAAACTTCAGTAGTTGCCAATTCCCCCTCACCCCTCCAAACAATCAAACCGCCGATCCGCCTCCACCTCGGCTTCGTAGTCGACGTCATCGCGATCAAACCCGAATAGCTTCAGAAACTCGTGCTTGTACCCCGCGTAATCGGTGATCTCGCGCAGGTTTTCGGTGGTGACGGTGGGCCAGAGGGTCTTGCAGGCGTCCTGCACGTCGTCGCGCAGCTCCCAGTCGTCCAAGCGCACGCGGCCTTCGTCGTCGGTGGCGGGGGCGGCGCCGTCGGCGCGGTAGAGGCGGTCGTGGAACAGGCGGTTGGCTTGTTCGATCGGGTTTTCGTGGATGCCCTGCTCTTTCATGATCTTGAAGGCGATGGACACGTACAGCGGGATCACCGGGATGGCGGCGCTGGCCTGGGTGACGACGGACTTCATCACACCCACGTAGGCTTCGAGGCCGGGGTGGCGGCCGCGCAGTTGCTTCGTCGTGTTGTCCAGGTGCTGCTTGGCCTGGCCCAGGGTGCCGTGCCAGTACATCGGCCAGGTGATCTCGGTGCCGATGTAGCTGTAGGCGATGGTCTTGGCGTGCTCGGCGAGTACGCCGGCGGCGCTCAGCGCGTCGATCCACAGCGCCCAGTCCTCGCCGCCCATCACGGTGACGGTGTCCTTGATCTCCTGCTCGGTAGCCGGCTCGACGGTGGCTTCGATCACCATGTCCTTGTTGGTGTCGACCGAGGTGTTGTGGAACGGCTCGCCGATGGTCTTCAGCGCCGAGCGCACCACTTCGCCGGTGTCCGGCATCTTGCGCACGGGCGAGGCCAGCGAGTAGACGACCAGGTCGATCGGGCCGCCCATCTCGTTCTTGATGATCTCGATGGCCTTGGCGCGGGTCTCGTGGGCGAAGGCGTCGCCGTTGATCGACTTGCTGTACAGACCGGCCTGCTTGGCGGCCTTGTCGAAGGCGGCGGAGTTGTACCAGCCCGCGGTGCCGGTCTTGTCTTCGCTGCTGGGCTTCTCGAAGAACACGCCCAGCGTGGCGGCGCCGTAGCCGAACGCGGCGGTGATGCGCGAGGCGAGGCCGTAGCCGGTGGAGGCGCCGATCACCAGCACGCGCTTGGGACCGAGGCCCTTGCTGTGGCCGGCGGCTTCGGTGATCGCGATCTGCTCGAGCACGTTGCGTTCGCAGCCGACCGGATGGGCGGTGACACAGATGAATCCACGGACTTTGGGCTTGATGATCACGCGACGGCTCCTGCTGGCAAATGCATAAACCGGCATCTTAACCAAGTGGGGCGGCCGTGCGCTGCCGTAGGGAGTGGTTGGCACTCGCGCTACCGGGATTATGTTCGGGCTGGGCGTGCGTCGAAGGCGCGGAGTCGAGGCTTCGCGGTGGCCCTTCGACTTCGATGCTGCGCTCTGGGGGAACGGGTTGGGGGATGCTTTCGTGCTGCCGGTCGTGCTCCCTCCCCTGCGTGCAGGAGAGGGTTGGGGTGGGGTTGCTCTTGAGGCTTCAGATCAAGAGCTTCACCCCCTCCCAGCCTCCCCCTGCGAAGCAGGGGGAGGAGCCAATGCCCGTGCCATTGCTCGTACCTGCTCTGCATCGCTGCGCAGTTCGCCGCCTTGCATGTCGGCCAGCCGTGGTGGTCGATGCTGCATGCCCGAGGGCAATCGGTGTTTGGCGGAGGCGTGGAATTCGTGGGCGCCAGTGGCAGCGGCCAGCGCGGCGATGTTGCGGGCGGTGATGCCGGCGCCGGGCATCACGGCGAGGCGGCCGTTGGCCTGGGTGACCAGGGTGCGGATCAGGGTGGCGCCTTCGACGGCGCTGGGTTGTGCGCCCGAGGTCAGCACGCGTTCGCAGCCGAGCGCGATGATGTCTTCCAGCGCGCGCGAAGGGTCGCGGCTGAGGTCGAAGGCGCGGTGGAAGGTGGTGCCCAGCGTGCCGGCGGCGTTGATCAGGGCGCGGCAGCGGGGCATGTCTACCTGGCCGTCGGCGTCGAGCATGCCGAGCACCACGCCGTCGCAACCGAGCGCCACGCAGGTTTCGATGTCGCGCTGCATGGTCTCGCATTCGAGGTCGCTGTAGAGGAAGTCGCCGGCGCGCGGGCGGATCAGCACGTACAGCGGGATGCGCAGGCGCTCGCGGGCCAGCGCGATCTGCGCGTGCGAGGGCGTCAGTCCGCCCAGTTCCAGCGCGCTGCACAGTTCGACCCGCCCTGCTCCGCCGTCCTGCGCGGCGAGTGCGGAGGCGACCGAGTTGGCGGCGATTTCAAGCATCATGAGTCGCCGGCATCACGAGTAGCTCGTGGTGTAGACGCTTTGCGACGGAATCAGCGCGTCCTGCTTCTGCGCATCGCACACGGCGTAGGTGAAGCCGTGCTGGATCGCGTAGGCGCCGACTTCACCGTTGCGGTTCATCGCGAGAAAACCGACCTGCAGGGTCTTCGATGCCTCGCGGCGCTTGTTGACGATGCGCATCACCGCTTCCTTGCAGGCCTCGTGGGGCGAGCGGCCCTGGCGCATCAGTTCGACGACGAGGAAGCTGCCGGCGTTGCGGATCACTTCCTCGCCCACGCCGGTGGAGGTGGCGCCGCCGACTTCGCCGTCGACGTACAGGCCGGCGCCGATGATCGGGCTGTCGCCGACGCGGCCGCGCATTTTCCAGGCCATGCCGCTGGTGGTGCAGGCGCCGGACATGCGGCCGTGCGCATCGATCGCCAGCATGCCGATGGTGTCGTGGTTGTGGGCGCCGCCGGGCCGGCCGGTGCGGCCGTAGTCGTGCACTTCGCTGTTGATCGAGGGCTGGTACTTCGCCGTCTTCAGCCATTCGTGCCAGGCCTGCTCGGCCTCCGGCGTGAGCAGATCCTGTTTCCTGAAACCCTGCTCCAGCGCGAACTGCAGCGCGCCCTCGCCCACCAGCAGCACGTGCGGCGTGCGTTCCATCACCCGTCGCGCCACGGAGATGGGATGCTCGATGTGTTCGAGCGCGGCGACTGCGCCGCAGCTGCCGTCGGCATCCATGATGCTGGCGTCGAGGCTGACGTGGCCGTCGCGATCGGGATAGCCGCCCTTGCCCACGCTGTGGTTCCTGAGGTCGGACTCCGGCACCTGCGCGCCGGCTTCCACCGCGTCCAGTGCATGGCCGCCCTTGCCGAGGATGGCCCACGCAGCCTGGTTCGCGGCGACGCCGAAGTCCCAGGTCGAGACGACGCGTGCGGCGGACGCCTTCGCTGCATGGTTGGCGTCGGCGGCACCGCGCCGCATCGGCCCGGCCGCGAGCTTGCCGCCCCATCCCAGCATCGACGCGGAAACTCCCAGCAGGGAGCCCTTGAGGAAACGCCTGCGATCGGTCATGACTTTCTCCGGCTCACCAAAGCAAAAACCCCGCACAGGATGCGGGGTTTCATTCTTGCCATGCAACGTTTACCGGACAGATCAGGCAGCTTCAACCGCCGACGCCTGGGCACCCTTGGGGCCCTGGGTCACTTCGAACTGAACGCGCTGACCTTCCTGCAGGCTGCGGAAGCCCTTGGTGTTGATCGCCGAAAAATGGACGAACACATCCGCACTGCCATCCTCGGGTGCGATGAACCCGAACCCCTTGGCATCGTTGAACCATTTGACCGTACCGAAACTCATTGCGAGAACCTCTGGATACATGGAGTGAGTACGCCAGGTTGCGCGCGACTCATCCCCCCGGTTCGCCGCCCTGACCGCGAGGAAAATAGCAAGATGTGAAGGCCCATTGCAATACGAATATGTCTTGCCGGTGCACAAACTCCGCCGGCAAATTCAGGCCTGCAGCATTTTTTCCAGGATGCGCGGCACCTCGGCGGTGGCCGCGGCGAGGTGGGCGAAGATTTCCTCGATGCTGATTTCCGCCTCGTCGCCGCAGCCGGCGGCGAAGTTCGCCACCAGCGCCAGGCAGGCGTATTCCAGCTCCAGCTCGCGCGCCAGCGCCGCCTCGGGCATGCCGGTCATGCCGACCAGGTCGCAGCCGTCGCGCTTCATGCGGGCGATCTCGGCGCGGGTTTCCAGCCGCGGGCCCTGGGTGGCGCCGTAGCAGCCGCCGCCGATCACCTCGACGTTGGCCGCGCGCGCCGCCGCCAGCAATTGCAGGCGCAGCGATTCGGTGTACGGCTCGCTGAAGTCGATGTGCTTCACCTCGGCGCCTTCGACGTCGCAGAAGCTGGTGGAGCGGCCGTGGGTGTAGTCGATGATCTGGTCGGGCACCACGATCACCCGCGGCCCCATGTCGCCGCGAATGCCGCCGACCGCGTTCACCCCGAGCACCCGCCGTGCGCCGAGGCTGTGCAGCGCCCACAGGTTGGCCCGGTAATTCACCCGGTGCGGCGGCAGCGTGTGGCTCTCGCCGTGGCGGGCCAGGAAGGCGATGCGCCGGCCGGCAAAGTCGCCGATCACCACGTCGCCGGAGGCCGGGCCGTAGGGCGTGTCCACGCTGTGGCGCGTGGCGTTTTCCAGGCCGGCAAAGTTGTACAGGCCGCTGCCGCCGATGACGGCGAGGTGGATGGGGGGCTGGTCGGAATTCGTCATGGGGGAGATCCATTGCAGCGGGGTGAGGGCAGGATGCGTCGCCGCTTCTGCTCCCTCCCCTGCGCGCAGGGGAGGGCTGGGGTGGGGTCGCTCTTGAAAGTTTCAGATCAAGAGCACCCCCTCCCAACCTCCCCCTGCAAGCAGGGGGAGGAGCTAAGAGCCTACTCCGCGCTTTCTTCTTTCAGCGCGTAGATGCCCGGCAGGTTGCGGCCTTGTTCGTAGTAGTCCATGCCGTAGCCGAACACGTAGCGATCGGGCAGTTCGACGCCGTTGAAGTCGGAGCTGATGCCTTCGACCAGGCGGTCGTGGCGCTTGGTGCAGAGACTGGCGATGTAGACCTTCTTCGCGCCGCGCCGGTAGCAGTCGTCGCGCACTTCCTTCAGCGTGTGGCCTTCGTCGAGGATGTCATCGACCAGCAGCACCACGCGGCCCTGCAGCGACACCATCGGCTCGCGCAGCCAGTGCAGTTCCTTGCCCGAGGTGGCGCCGCGGTAACGGGTGGCGTGCACGTAGTCGAATTCCACGTCGGTGCGGATCGCCAGCGCCAGCTGGCCGGCGAAGATCAGCGCGCCGTTCATCACGGTGAGGAACACCGCGCGCTCGCCGTCCAGCGCGGCGTCGATGCGACGGCCCATGTCGGTGATCACCGGCGCCAGTGCCTCACCGGCGAACAGGAGGTCGGCGTTGGCCAGCGCGTCGGCCAGGGCGGGAGTGGGAGTGTTCATGCGGTTCCTTGATCGGCGTGGAGTGCCGTGATGCGCGCCACGAAGCGGTCGCGCTGCGGGTTGTCGGTGAGGCCGGCCCAGGTCGGCCCGATGGCGCCGCGCAGGGCGGCCAGTGTCGCGGGCATGGCGTCGGTGCGCGCAGGCATCGCGGCGATCGCTTCGTCGACCACGTCGGGGAAGCAGGCCAGCACCAGGTCGCAGCCGGCATCGAGATGCGCCCTCACCCGCTTGCCCACGCTGCCGGCCGCACCGGCGGCGGCCATGCTGATGTCGTCGCTGATCACCGCGCCGGCGAAACCCAGTTCGCCACGCAGGATCTGTTCGATCCAGATTTTCGAATAGCCGGCCGGCTGGCTGTCCACTCTCGGGTAGGTGACGTGGGCCATCATCACCGCCTCGACGCGCGCCTCGATGCATTCGGCGAACGGGCGCAGGTCGTCGTGGCGGATCTGATCCAGGCTGCGCGGATCGATCGCCGCCACCTTGTGGGTGTCGCCGGTGACCGAACCGTGCCCCGGGAAATGCTTGAGCACCGCCGCCATGCCGCCCAGGTGCATGCCCCGCACATAGGCCTGGCCCAGTTCGGCGGCAATCGCCGGATCGGCGTGGAACGCGCGCAGGCCGATCGCCGCGTTGCCGCGGGCCAGGTCGACCACCGGGGCGAAGCTGAAGTCCACGCCGCTGGCGCGCAGCTCGCTGGCCATCACCCAGGCGTGCTCCTCGGCCAGCCGGATCGCCTCGTCGGCATCCTGCTCGTAGACCGCGCCGATCGCCGCCAGCGGCGGCAGGCGGGTGAAGCCGTCGCGGAAGCGCTGCACCGGGCCGCCTTCCTGGTCGACCGCGATCAGCAGGTGATCGCCACCGACGTCGCGGATCGATTCGCACAAGGCGATCAGCTGTTCGCGCGACTGGTAGTTGCGCGCAAACAGCAGCACGCCGGCGACGCATGGCGCGCGCAACCAGGGTTTTTCGTGTTCGGCCAGTTCCAGCGCGGCCACGCCGATCATCAACATGCAGCATCCTCGGCAGCGCGCTCGGCCGGCGACCATTGCCGGTACGGGTGCGCGATCAGGTTGACGTTGTAGTAGCGCGTCAGCGCGCTGACCTCGCGGCCCAGCCACGACGGCCGCGGAAACGGTGCATCGACCGCGGGCAGTTCGACTTCGGCCACGACCAGGCCCTCGTTGTCGCCATGGAATTCATCGATCTCGAACAGTACGCCATCGACGCGGACATGGTGGCGAACCTTCTCCAGCACGCCGTCGCACAGGCTGGCCAGCAGCGCGCGCGCATCGTCCACCGGTATCGGGTACTCGAATTCGGCCCGCGCGATGCCGGGCGTGGCCGCCTTGATGTTGAGCCAGGCCGTGTCGCCGGCGAGGCGCGCACGCACCGAGGCGCGGGCATGGCCTTCGCGCAGCGCCTGCGCCCCGACCAGGTAGCCCTGGGCCATCGGCTCGCTGCGCTCGATGCCTTCGCGCCAGCTGTCGTTGGCCAACATGAATTTGCGTTCGATCTCGATAGCCATGGAATCCGGATTTCAACCAGCGACAACGCCTGCAACGAAACGGCTTTTATTGAGGAGTGCGGCCATGGATGGCCGCCCGTTTGACTTTCGCGATCAGGAAGACCGCTCAAATACCGCGATGGATTCCACATGCGCGGTGTGCGGGAACATGTCCATCACGCCGGACGAGGTCAGCCGGAAACCGTGCTGGTTGACCAGGATGCCGGCGTCGCGCGCCAGCGAGGCGGGATGACAGGAGACGTAGACGATGCGATGTGTCTGCTTGCGCGGCAGGTACTCCAGCACCTTGTCGGCGCCGGCGCGGGGTGGATCGAGCAGCAGCTTGTCCCACGGCTGCTTCGCCCAGTCGGCATGGCGCTGGTCCTCGAACAGGTTGGCGACGTGGAACTTCGCGTTGTCGATGCCGTTGCGCGCGGCGTTCTGCGCGGCGCGTTCGACCAGGCCGTGCTCGCCTTCCACGCCAACCACCTCGGCCACCCGGCGCGCGATCGGCAGGGTGAAATTGCCCAGGCCGCAGAACAGGTCGAGCACGCGATCGGTCGGTTGCGGATCGAGCAGCTCCATCGCGCGGGCCATCATCAACTGGTTCATGCCGGCGTTGACCTGCACGAAATCCAGCGGCTGGAATTCCAGTTCCACGTCGGCGAAACGCGGATCGTCGCTGGCGATGCGGAAGGCCAGCCGCGGCTGTTCCGGCCACAGCGGATGCACGCTGCTGACACCGCCGGGCTGCAGGTAGATCGCGAAGCCGTGGTGCTGGCCGAAGGCGGTGAGCGCGGCCAGATCGCGCTCGCTGAGCGGCTGCAGGTGACGGAACACCAGCGCCATCAGGTCGTCGCCGGCGGCGAACTCGATCTGCGCAATGGTGTCGACGGCGTCCATCGTGCCCAGCAGTTCGGCCAGCAGACCCACCTTGGGGCCCAGCGACGGGTGCATCACTTCGCAGCGCTGGATCGGGGTGACGAAGCGCGGGTTCTGCTCTTCGCGGAAGCCGACCAGCACGCTGCCCTTCTTGGCCACGTTGCGCACCGACAACCGGCCCTTGCGCCGGTAGCCCCAGGGCTCGGCGGTCAGCGGGGGCAACCACGACTGCGGCGTGACCTTGCCGATGCGCTCGAAATTCTCGGCCAGCACGCGCTGCTTGGCGGCGATCTGCGAGGACGCATCGAGGTGCTGCAGCGAACAGCCGCTGCACAGCGCGAAGTGCTGGCAGCGCGGCTCGACCCGGTGCGGCGAGGCGGTGATCACCTCGACCACTTCGGCTTCGTCGAAATGCCGATGACGCTTGCGCAGCTTCGCGATCACCGTTTCGCCAAGCAGGCCGCCGCTGACGAAGACCGTCTTGCCGTCGATCCGCGCCACGCCCCGGCCGTCATGTCCGAGGTCGGTGATCATGGCTTCAAAGGGTTTGGGCGAAACGGAGTTGGATCGGGACATGGGATCGCATGGCTGATGGCTGACCGGCGATTATCCCAGATCGGCCCGCCTCACGCCCCGCGACACCCCGCCCGGCTCATTTTTTCTGCCAGGCGCCGCCAGCGTCCTGGTAATACCAGCCGGCGCGCGCCTTCTCGATCCAGCTTTTGGCGAAGGTGGCGCGGATCTGCGACTCCCACTCCGGGTGGTTGTTGGCGTGGGCGATTTCGCGGTACAGCGCGGCGCGGTCGCGGTTCTCGTCGGCCACCGTGGCGTTGGCTTGGGCGCGGGCGCTCAGCGGCACCTTGGCGGCATCGCGCATGGCGACCATGCCGTCGCGGGTGAAACCCACCGCGCCGCTGTCGAGCAGCGAACCCAGGGTGCCTTGGAAGCGCGCATGCATGCGGGCGCGGATCGCCTCGGTGGCGCCGGTCTGGATGCGGATGTCGGGCACGTCGGCGGCCTGCGCGGCCGGGATCAGCAGGTCCAGCAGCATCGCCGACGGCTGGGCACCATCGGCTGCCGGCTTGGGCGTCTTCGGCGCGGGCGCGGCGGGGGTCGCCTGGTCCAGCACGTTGCCGATGAACTGGTCGGCGGCCTTCTGCGCGGCCGCTTCGGGAAAGTAGACGTTGATCGTGACGCAGCCGACCAGCGTCACGGCCAGGGCGGTCAGGATGACGTAGAGGCGCTTGCGCATGAGGAACTCCAGCAGTGAGATGGATGGATGAGGCGGCGGGGCATGTCGCTCAGCGGATTTGCGGGGTTTCCCCGTGGATCGCGTCGTGCAGCCGCTGCACCAGGGTCGGCCAGTCGACCTGGGTCTGGTGGCCGATCACCTGCAGCCGCGGCAGGCCGCTGCCTTCGACGATAGTGTAGCCGCCGTCGTTGGCCTCCAGCCCGCTCATCCGGCAGACCGTGCCCTGCAGCGTGCAGTTGAGGCCGATGCGCTTGTAGCCGAAGGTCTTGAACAGTTTCAGCACGGCACCCTGCAGGCCAGCCGCGATGCCACCGCCGCCGACCGAGGTGAGGTTGTTCACCGCGCGCTGGCTGATCCGCCCGCCTTCGCCGGCCAGCAGGCTGGCGTTGAACGCCACCGGACTCCAGTTGACCAGGCGCAGGTCGTTGATCGCGCCATCCAGCGGGCCGGTGATGCTGCCGAAGTCGAACACGCTGGTGATCGCGGCCAGATCCAGCTGTTTCAGCGAGATGTCGCCGGTCAGCACCGGCGTGGTGCCGAACGGCTGCTGCAATGACAGCCGGGTGATGTCGACGAAGCCGCCAAACAGGTTTGCCGACAGGCCGCCTTCCAGTTCGAAACGGTCGTCGACCCAGCGCAGCGAGGGAATCGCGCCGGCCAGCGTGCCGGGGAACGCCGGCCAGCCCATCGCCTGGCTGAAGGCGGCCATGTCGACGCCGGTCACCGTCATCGATGCGGCCAGGCGTTGGCCCTGCGCCGCAGCCGGGCGCCAGTCCAGCTGACTGATCTGCCACTGCCCGTGGAACACCGGGATCTGCAGCGGTTGCTGCAGGGCGAGCGTGCCGCCATTGCTCTGCCAGCGCGAACGGGCGGCACCGTTGACCACCTGGTAGAACTGCAGGCTGCGCCAGGCCAGCGTGGTGGCGGGGCGCTCGCCGTCGCGCGCCCAGTCCAGCCCGCCCTGCAGGCCGTCGACCGCCAGGCGGCTGTCCGCATCGGCGAGGCTGATGCCGTCGGTGCTGAAGGCAAAGGCGTGCGGGCCGTCCGCCCGCAGATCGAGACTGGCATTCAGCTGCCCATTGACGCGCATGTCACGCAGGCCCAGCGTGCTGAGCCAAGCCTGGCCATAACGCTGGTAGGCGGCCGGGAAATTCGCGTGCAGGCGATCCAGCCGCAAGCTCTTCAACTCGCCCCTGGCGTCGAAGGACAGAGCGCCGTCGAGCTGCAGCGCATCGGCATCGTTCACCCGCAAGCGGCTCATGTCGAACCCGCCGTGCTGGGCGTCCGCATGCAGGCCCAGTTGCACCGGATGGTCCGGCAGCCTTGCGTAGAGCGGCCCCAGCAGCAGCTCGCCGCCACGCAGGCTGGCATCCAGATCGATGCTGGCCGGGCCGTTCGTGGTGTCCAGGCTGAAGCGGCCGCTGCCACCGAGCCCCTGCCCGGCCAGCGTGCCGGCGGGCGTGTCGAAACCCGTGTCGGTGAGGGTGAACTCGCCGGACGACTGCAGGCCCTGGTCGCGCAGGTCCAGCGCCAGTTCCGCTTTCAGGCGACCGGCGGTGGGCCGCCCCGACCACACCGTGCCGAGCAGACCCTGCAGCCAGCCGGTGGGCAGGTTGTCCACGCTGATCTGGGCATGCGTGGGCTGGTCCAGCGGCAGCCATGCGCTGGCATTGGCCTTGCCCTGCTGGATATCGACCAGCAAGGTGTTGGCCGCCTCGCTGAGCTGCACGTTGAACTGCGCGTCGCCGAGCGCGCCGCCCGGGGCGCCGGCCAGACGCAGCTTGCCGTCCAGCGTCCAGCGCAGGCGGACGTCGCGTTGCAGGTTGCCGTCGACGCTCAGGCCCAGCCGCCGCCAGCCCATCGCGGGAATATCGGCCTGGGCCGCGTCCAGCTGCAGATGCAGGCCGCCGGCGACGTCTTCGCCGATGCGCAGCGTCACCGCCTGCAGATGGATGCCCGGGGCGGTGATCGACTTCGCGCTCAGCAGCACGTCGGCCTGCGCGGGCAAGGCCCAGGCGAGTCCCAGCAGCAGGCAGCAACAGATCAGGAAATGGCTTGAAGTCGGACGCATGTCGGGCCATTCTGCCAAATCAAGATGAACGATATGGAATTCGTCATGCCCAGCCGCCTTGCCGACCCCGTCTGCGAACCCGTCAATCCGCCCCGCCCGCTGCCCCGCCCGCGCGTGCTGGTGGCCGACGACGATCCTGGCAGTTGCCGTTTCCTGTGCGATGGACTGGCCTCGATGGGCGCCGATGCGGAGGCCTGCATGGATGGCCAGGCCGCGCTGGCACGTGCCACGGCCGAATCGTACGACCTGCTGTTGCTGGATTGCCGCATGCCCGGCGCCGGCGCGCTGCAGATCCTGCAGACGCTGCGCGACGACGTGCAGGCCCGCTCGGCCGACAGCATCGCGGTGGCGACCAGCGCCGAGCTGGCGCCCGGTGATCGCCAGTCGCTGCTGGACGCCGGTTTCAGCGAGGTGCTGCTGAAGCCTTGCGGGCTGAGCCAGCTGCGCCAGATGCTGGCGCTGATGCCGATGGACGAGCGCAGCGCCAGCGTGCTGGACGACCAGGCAGCGCTGAACACCACCGGCGACGCCACCACCATGCACGCCTTGCGCCTGCTGCTGCGCGACGAACTGGTGCTGCTGTCGCGGGAACTGGACACGCTGAGCCTCGACCGCGACAGCTTCAGCGATCGCCTGCATCGTCTGCGCTCATCGTGCGGATTCTGCGGCGCCAGTGCCTTGTCCCGGCAGACCATGCTGCTGCAGCAGCAACTGCCGCGCCGCGGAGTCGGCGCCCCCGCGCTGACCCGCTTCCGCCGCACCTTGCTGGCGACCCTGCAGGCGCTCGGCTAGTCGAGCCTTTCCGCAGGTGGCGGCGCGGCACCCGCCTGGTTTTTCGACACCGCCATCGCCAGCACCCGCCAGGCGCGCAATTCGGCGCCACCCAGATGGAAGCGGATCACCCGGCGGATCATGTCGCGCAGCGCCTTGAGGCCGGCGGCGTCGGGCATGCGATCCTGTTCCAGCGCCAGCAGGTCGCGGCCCAGGATGGCGTGCGGACTGCTGGCCGCGCACCGCACGGCGCCCTGCTCGACCTCGTAGCGATAGCTCGCCTGCGGCTCCAGACATTCACCGGAATCCGCATCGTGCGCCAGCTGCAGGCCGTAGCCGGTCGCCTCCAGCAGGTCGCGCTCGAACCGGCGCAATGTCCACGCCAGCGACGGCTCGACTGCCAGTCGCTGCAAGGTGAGCGCATAGGCATCGAACAACGGCGGCGAAGGGTCCTGCCGCCCGGTGAGGCGCACCACCAGTTCGTTGAGATACAGCCCGGCCAGCCCGGCATCGCCACCCAGCCGGGTCGGCGTGCCCACCGTCTCGACCGCCGTCAGCGTGGCCATCTCGCCTCGCAGCAGCAGATCCATGCGCAGCGCCTGGAACGGTTCCAGTTGGGCCCGGCGCAACCGTGCACGCTCGCCGCGCACTCCGCGCGCCACCACGCCCAGCCGGCCATGCTCGCGACTCAGGCACTCCAGCAGCAGCGACGTCTCGCGATAGGGCCGCGCGTGCAGGACGTAAGCCGGTTGCTGTTCGATGCGCATGAGCCGGGAATGGGGAATGGGGAATGGGAAGAGCGGGAACCTGCTTCAACGATTCCCTATTCCCCATACTCCATTCCCACGTCAGTCGGTATACCCGAATTTCTTCAGCATGTTCTCGTCGTCGACCCAGCCCTCGCGCACCTTCACCCACAGCTTGAGGAAGACCTTGCGCTCGAACATGCGCTCCATGTGACGGCGGGCCGCGCTGCCGATCGCCTTGAGCTGGACGCCGCCGTTGCCGATCACGATCGCCTTCTGGCCATCGCGCTCGACCCAGATGATGGCGTGGATCTCGGCGATGCCGTCGGGGCGGTCCTCGAACCGCTCGATCTCCACCGTGGTGGCGTACGGCAATTCCTGGTCCAGCCGCAGCATCAGCTGCTCGCGAACCATCTCGGCGGCCAGGAAGCGCTCGCTGCGGTCGGTGACCTCGTCTTCGCCGAACACCGGTGGCTGCACCGGCAGGCGCTTGAGGATCGCCTGCTCCAGCTCCTTCAGCCCCTGCTTCTTCAGCGCACTGATGTAGTGGATCTCGTCATAGCTGTGGGTGGCCACCAGCCCGGACACGAACGGCAGCATCACCGTCTTGTCCTTGTTGAGGTCGACCTTGTTGATCACCAGCAGGCGCGGCGAGGACTGCTCGACCAGGGCGGCGTAGAGTGCCTCGTCCTCGTCGGTGAAGCGGCCGGCCTCGATCACCTGGACCACCAGGTCGACGTCGCTGATCGCCGAGCGCGCCGCGCGGTTGAGGCTGCGGTTCATCGCCCGCTTGGCGCCGCGGTGCAGGCCCGGCGTGTCGACATACATGATCTGCCCGGCCTCGCTGGTGTTGATGCCCAGGATGCGATGACGGGTGGTCTGCGGGCGCGGGCTGATGATCGACAGGCGAAACCCGATCAGCGCATTGAGCAGGGTCGACTTGCCCACGTTGGGACGCCCGGCCAGCGCCACCGTGCCGCAGCGGAAGTCGTCGTGCGGCAGGCTGCCGTCGGTGGGGTCCAGTGGGAGTTTCATGACTGAGGTACTCGGCAAGTCGGATGGCAAGTGTAGTGCTTCGCCGCCAGCGGCACCTGGCGACTGGCGCGGGCCGGGGCGGTCGCTCTGGCAGCGCCCGGCACCGCGGAAGCGTCGGATTCAGGAGGAGCGCTGCTGCTCCAGCAACTGGCTCAGCACGAGTTCGGCCGCGTCCTGTTCGGCGGCGCGGCGATTGCCGCCATGCGCCTCGGCGACGAAGGCCATCGGCTCGGTGATCGCGCAGCTGACGTCGAAGGTCTTGGCGTGGTCTTCGCCGTGGCTGGCGAGCAACTCGTACTGCGGCAGCGGCAGGCCCTTGGCCTGCAGCCATTCCTGCAGCCGCGTCTTGGCGTCTTTCGACGAACGGCGCAGCGCGGCGATGCGCTCGGCGAACAGGCCGCGCACGGTGTCGCGGCAGGCGTCGAAACCGCCGTCGAGGTAGACCGCGGCGATGGTGGCCTCGAAGGCATCGGCGAGGATCGATTCGCGGCGGAAGCCACCACTCTTCAGCTCGCCCGGGCCCAGTTGCAGGCCTTCGCCCAGTTCCAGCTCGCGGGCCACCACGGCCAGTGCCTGGCCGTTGACCAGTTGCGCGCGCAGACGCGACAACTCGCCTTCGCTGGCCTTGGGGTGCGCCTCGTAGAGCATCTCGGCAATGATCGCGCCGAGCAGCGCATCGCCGAGAAATTCCAGCCGCTCGTTGTTCGGTTTGCCGATGCTGCGGTGGGTCAGCGCCAGCCGGGCCAGCGCGGGATCACGGAAACGGTAGTTCAGGTCCAAAAGTTACTCGCCCACATTGCCCTGCAGCGCAATGCTCTTGTCGAAGTGCAGCAGGAAGGAGATGTTGTACATGAACGGAATCTCCTTGTCGTAGGCCACCTGCAGCTGGCTGGCACCACCGGCGTCCTTCTTGATGGTGATGTCTTCCGGGCGCACCACGGCATCGTCGACGTACTGGAAATCCATCTTGCGCAGCAGGTCGCGACGGATCTCGTCCAGCGACTTGCCGTTGGTTCCTTCACTGGCGACCTGCTCCATCGCCTTGACCACGCCGCCGTACTCGGAATACGACGGCACCAGCTTCATCGCCATGTAGGCCAGGAAACCGAACACGGCCAGAATGAACAGGAATCCGATCAGGGTGACGCCGGTCTGCTTCGATTTCATAGTCCCCTCGCTACGCCGCGTCGAACGGCTTGCCTTGCAATGGATGGTGATGAGCTGGATGGATGTCCGGCCGCCCCGCGCCGGCGTGCCGATTATGCCTGCAGATTCGCGCGCCGGTGGCGATGGCGTGCGCAGGGCTTCGACCCGGTCACGCTTTGGCCGGCCGGACTGCGCCGGCCGCTCGCATCAATGGATGACCGTGCCGATCCGCGAGAAATCCACGCCGCCGGTGCCCCAGCCCTTCCAGCTCATCCAGATCAGGAAGGCCTTGCCGGCCAGGTTCTGCTCCGGCATGCAGCCCCACCAGCGGCTGTCCAGGCTGTCGTTGCGGTTGTCGCCCATCACCAGGTAGCAGCCGGCCGGCACCTTGGACGGCACGCGGTCGTTGGGGATGGAATTGGGCGTGTTGTAGGCGGGCATGCGCGCGATCATGTGGTTGAGCTTGCCCAGGTGTTCGGTCCATACCGTGGCGCCCATGTTCAGCATGGTCTCGTCGACGCTGCGCTGGGGATTGCCCACGTAGGGGCCGATCTCGTCCGCCGTGACGCGCTGGCCGTTCACCAGCAGCTCGTCGCCATGCACCTCGATGCTGTCGCCGGGCAGGCCGATGACGCGCTTGATCCAGTTCTGCGACGGCACCTTGGCATGCGGATCGTTGCAGCTCATGTCACCGCTGCGCACCAGCTTGCCGTCATCCCGGCACAGGTAGCCCGGAAAGCGGAATACCACCACGTCGCCCCGCTTCGGCTCGCCCAGGCTGACGAACTTGTCGTTGAACGCCGGCATGCGCAGGCCGTAGGCGAACTTGTTGACCAGGATGAAGTCGCCCACGTCCAAGGTCGGCATCATCGAGCCGGACGGAATCCGGAACGGCTCGGCCACGAACGAGCGCAGCACCAGCACCACCAGCACCACCGGGAACAGCGAGCGCGACCAGTCCACCACCGCCGGCTCGTGGTACTCCTCGCCCGCCGCGTCCAGCCGCGCCTTGCGCTTCCTGTACAGGAACAGGCGGTCCAGCCCCCAGACCACGCCGAACAGCACGGTCAGGCCAAGCAGAATCGCCGAAAAATCAAAATCCATGTGGGGCTCCTATGGAGCCGGGAGTGGAGAATCGGGAATCGGGAATCGCAAGAGCCCGAGGCTCCGATTCCCGATTCCCGATTCCCGATTCCCGGCCGAAATCATTTATCCACTCTGAGTACGGCGAGGAAGGCTTCCTGGGGAATTTCCACCCGGCCCACCTGCTTCATGCGCTTCTTGCCTTCCTTCTGCTTCTCCAGCAACTTCTTCTTGCGGCTGACGTCGCCACCGTAGCACTTGGCCAGGACGTTCTTGCGCAACGCCTTGACGGTGGAACGGGCGATGATCTGCGCGCCGATCGCGGCCTGGATGGCCACGTCGAACTGCTGGCGCGGGATCAGGTCCTTCATCCGCTCGACCAGGTCGCGGCCGCGGCGGTCGGCATGGCTGCGATGCACGATCAGGCTCAGCGCGTCGACGCGGTCGCCGTTGATCAGCACGTCGGTGCGCACGAACGGGCCGGCCTCGAAGCGGTCGAAGTGGTAGTCCATCGAGGCGTAGCCGCGCGAGACGGATTTCAGGCGATCAAAGAAGTCCATCACCACCTCGGCCAGCGGCATTTCGTAGCTGATCTGCACCTGGCTGGCCAGGTACTGGATCGAGCGCTGCACGCCGCGCTTTTCCTCGCACAGGGTGATCACGTTGCCGATGTAGTCCGGCGGCGTGAGGATGTTGGCGATGATGATCGGCTCGCGGATCTCCGCCACCAGGCTGGTGTTGGTCGGCAGCTTGGCCGGGTTGTCCAGCAACATGGTGGTGCCGTCGCTTTTCAGGATCTCGTAGACCACGGTGGGCGCGGTGGTGATCAGGTCCAGGTCGTATTCGCGCTCCAGCCGCTCCTGCACGATTTCCATGTGCAGCATGCCGAGGAAACCGCAGCGGAAGCCGAAGCCCATCGCCTCGGACGATTCCGGCTCGAAGAACAGCGCGGCGTCGTTGAGGCGCAGCTTGTCCAGCGCCTCGCGCATGGCCGGGTAATCGTCCGACGACACCGGGAACAGGCCGGCGAACACCCGCGGCTGCATGTGCTGGAAACCGGGCAGCGCCTTGTCGGCCGGCTTGCCGGCATGGGTCAGCGTGTCGCCGACCGGCGCGCCGTGCACGTCCTTGATCGAGGCGTTGATCCAGCCCACCTCGCCCGCGCCGAGCTTGTCCAGCTTCTTGCGCTTGGGGGTGAACACGCCGACGTCGCCCACTTCGTGGGTGCGCCCGGTGGACATCACCAGCAGCTTGTCGCCGGACTTGATCTCGCCCTGCATCACGCGCACCAGCGACACCACGCCCAGGTAGTTGTCGAACCAGGAGTCGATGATCAGCGCCTGCAGCCTGTCGGTGTCGCGCGGCTGCGGCGGCGGGATGCGGGCGACGATCGCCTCCAGCACCTCGACCACGTTCAGGCCGGTCTTGGCGCTGATCGCCACCGCGTCGGTGGCGTCCACGCCGATCACCGCCTCGATTTCGAGTTTCACTTTTTCGACGTCGGCGGTCGGCAGGTCGATCTTGTTCAGCACCGGCACCACTTCCAGGCCCATTTCCACCGCGGTGTAGCAGTTGGCCACCGACTGCGCCTCGACACCCTGGGCGGCGTCCACCACCAGCAGCGCGCCCTCGCACGCCGCCAGCGAACGGCTGACCTCGTAGGAGAAGTCCACGTGCCCGGGGGTGTCGATGAAATTCAGCTGATAGGTCTTGCCGTCGCGCGCCTTGTACGGCAGCGACACCGACTGCGCCTTGATCGTGATGCCGCGCTCGCGCTCGATCGGATTGTTGTCCAGCACCTGCGCTTCCATCTCGCGGTCGGCCAGGCCGCCACAGATCTGGATGATGCGATCGGCCAGGGTGGACTTGCCGTGATCGATATGGGCAATGATGGAGAAGTTGCGGATCAATTCCATGGAGCGCTGGCGGCCTGTGGTCGAGCTGGGGCTGGGCACCACGCGACGGCGTGGCGGCGCTGCCGCGAGGCAACGCTAACCCGGCATTATCGCATGGGATCGCCGCCATCAGGCGATCGGGCAAGCGGCGCCATCCCGCCACGGGATGGCGCCGCTCGATGCTGGCCGGCCCGTGCGCCGCGGGCCGGCCAGCGGCACATCAGCGATCCGCCGGCACCGTGAGCCCCACGAAGTTGCTCTGCTCGCCCCGGCGCACCAGCAACAGCACCGTGCTGCCCGCCTTCACGCTCTTCGTGGCCGCCTCGAACTCGGCCACGCTGCCGACCTTCTGCTGGTTGACCATGGTGATCACGTCGCCGGCACGCAGGCCGGCCTGCGCCGCCACGGGGCCGGTGATGTCGTCGATCACCACGCCCTGCCCCGCCTTCAGGCCCAGCTGGCTGCGCGTGTCGCTGTCGATCGACTGCACGGTCAGACCCAGCGCGGCCGAACCGGCCTGGCTGGACGACGGCGCCGAAGCCAGGTTGTTGACCGCGTTGCGATCACGCTTGGCCTCGCTGATGGTCACGTCGAGCGTCTGCTTCTTGCCGTTGCGCAGGATTTCCACCGGCACCTTGCTGCCCGGCTTGGTCATGCCGACCAGCGGCGGCAGGTCCGACGCCTGCTGCAGTGGCTGGCCGTTGTAGCTCAGGATGATGTCGCCAGGCTGGATGCCGGCCTTGGCCGCACCGCTGTCCGGGCTGACGTCGACCACCGCGGCACCCGCGCCATTGTCGAGCTTGAACGCCTTGATGATGTCGTCATTGACCGGCTGCATGGTCACGCCCAGCATGCCGCGCGAAACGTAGCCCTTGGACTTGAGCTGCTGCACGGCGCTCATCGCCACATCGATGGGAATCGAGAAGGACACGCCCAGGTAGTCGCCGGTGTTGGAGTAGATCTGCGAGTTGACGCCCACCACGCGGCCCTGCAGGTCGAACAGCGGACCACCGGAATTGCCCCGGTTGATCGGCACGTCGGTCTGGATGAACGAGGTGTACGGCTGGTCGCGCTGGCCCAGGTTGCGCCCCACGGCGCTGACGATGCCCTGGGTCACGGTGTAGTCGAAGCCGAACGGCGAACCGATCGCCAGCACCCACTGGCCCGGCTTCAGGCTGCGCGAATCGCCCAGATCCACTGCCGGCAGGTTGCCGCCGGCATCGACCTTGAGCAGGGCGATGTCGTAGGTCGGGTCGGTACCGATCACTTTCGCGGTGAGCGTGCGCCGGTCCTGCAGGCGCACGGTGACCTTGTCCGCGTGATCGACCACGTGGTTGTTGGTGAGGATGTAGCCGTCATGGGAAATGATGAAGCCCGAACCCAGCGAGGTGTGCTTCTGCTGCTGCGGCGAGGGCATCATCGGCATGCCGAAGAAGCGGCGCAGGATCTCGGCCTGCGGATCATCGGGCCCGCCCTGGCCGGGCATCATCTGCGGACCGCGCCCGCCATAACTGTCGGGTTGTTCGCCGGTGTACTTCGCTTCCACGTGGACGACGGCCGGTGCGTTCTTCTGCACGATGCCGGTGAAATCCGGCAGGGCCGCCGCGCTGCCCGGTGCCTGCGCCTGCACCACGCCGACACTGGCGACGCCCAGCAAGGCGCAACACGCCAGGCTGCGCAGGATGGAATGATTCATGGCTCCTCCTCAGGTTGACTCAAGCCGCACCGGCCTGAAATGGACTGGATGGTTCCGATGTGGGGGTTCCCGGCAGTGCCGGGGCCCGGCATTTCGCAGGTCATCCCGCGCACGGCAGCGGCCGGCCCTTGCGGTACCCGGTTGGTGGCGTGCATCGAAAACGGGCCGCGGGAACGACACGCGGACCCGGGCTATTGCGCGACGGCGGATGCCCTGCGCGACGCGTCGTCCGGCGCGGAGATCCGCTGCTGCTCCGGATCGAGCAGCAACAGGTAGCTGCCATCGTTGTTTTCCAGCGTGCGGTAACGCGGCATCGACGGGTAGCCCGACAGTCGCCGCGCATAGTTCGACGGGCTCTGCCCGAACGGCGAACCCAGCGTGGCCGAGGCCCGCTGGCTGAGCAGTCCAGCCGAATTGCCGCTGAGCCACGGTGGCACGGCCGCCGGCGCGCTCGGCTTGGCGGCCGTGGCCAGGCTGGGGACGGTGCTGGTCTGCGGGGTGTTGGCCGAGGCGGTGACCTGTTCCAGCTCACTGCCCGAGCGCGGCTGGCCCACCATCAACGCGGCGGCGGCCACGCTGGCGGCGATCGCGCCACCCGCGGACCAGCGCAGCCAGTGATGGCGCCTTGAGGGAGGCGCGGTGACCGCAGCCGCTTCCTGCTCGATCGCGCGCATCACGCGGTCGGCAAAGTCGACGCTGGCCACGGCCGGGAATTCCCGGCGCAGGCTGTCGCGCGCCACGTGGTAGGGAGACCAGGCGGCCTGCAGGGAGGCATCGTGGTCGAGACGGCGCAGCAGGAACCGCAGCTGCTCCTTCGACAATTCGCCATCGATGCCCGCGGAAAGACTTTCCCGGGTGTCCTGATTCATGCCTGCCTGATTCATGTCTGATCCTCGCGGTCCGACAAAAGTGGCCGCAGTTTTTCGTCGATCGCCTCGCGTGCCCGAAAGATGCGCGAACGCACCGTACCGATCGGGCAGCCCATCGCTTCGGCGATTTCATCGTAGCTGAGACCATCCACTTCGCGCAGCGTGATGGCGGTCCGCAGTTCTTCGGGCAACGCTTGGACAGTGGAAAACACCGATTGTTCAATTTCCTGGCGCATCAGCTCGCGCTCGGGCGTGGCGCTGTCGTGCATGCGCTCGGCGCCGGCCATGAACTCGGCGTCATCGGCGTCGATGTCGCCCGAGGGCGGGCGCCGCCCCATCGCCACCAGGTGGTTCTTGGCGGTGTTCACCGCGATCTTGTACAGCCAGGTGTAAAAGGCGCTGTCGCCCCGGAACGAGCCGATCGCCCGCCAGGCGCGGATGAAGGACTCCTGGGCGATGTCCTCGCACTCGGCATGGCTGCGCACATAGCGCGAGACCAGCCCGATCACCTTGTGCTGGTACTTGCGCACCAGCAGGTCGAAGGCCCGCCTGTCTCCCTGCTGGACACGCTCGACCAGCGCGCGATCCAGTTCGTTTTCGCCCATCCGGGCCGTATCCGTCGTCAATGCCGTCATCCGCTGCGGGAGCTTGTTTTGAACTGAACGC
The DNA here is from genome assembly GCF_040208325.1 of Rhodanobacter sp. IGA1.0. Lineage (NCBI taxonomy): Bacteria > Pseudomonadati > Pseudomonadota > Gammaproteobacteria > Lysobacterales > Rhodanobacteraceae > Rhodanobacter > Rhodanobacter sp. IGA1.0. The sequence goes on along the minus strand of NZ_CP157948.1, from coordinate 1,692,138 downwards.
GGCGCTCAGACCGCGCCCAGGCGCCCTAGTTCACCTGGAACATGAAGTAGCGGCCCCCACCTTAACGCACAGCCCGTTGGCTGGTTGTCATGCCGGACCTGCCACCCGACCCGTGACGGGTATCGGCCAGTTATGGGGGCGCCGACGTTCCGCTCAAGCCAGCTCGGCCGCCCGCCCCTCCAGCAGGCGCTGCCGTTCGGCCAGCAGCTTGTCGAAACTGACCGGCGGCAGCGGGCGGCAGAACAGGTAGCCCTGCAACTCGTCGCAGCCGTTCGTGCGCAGGAACTGCAGGTGCTGCTCGATCTCCACACCCTCGGCAACCACGGCCCGGTTCAGCCGGTGAGCCATCTCGATGGTGGCACGCACGATCGCCTCGTCATCCGGGTCCACCCCGATGTTGCGCACGAAGCTCTGGTCGATCTTGATGCGGTCGGCCGGCAGCCGGCGCAGGTAATCCAGCGACGCGGCGCCGGTGCCGAAATCGTCGATCGCGATGTGGCAGCCCAGCCGGTGCAGCGCGTTGAGGTTCTCGACCAGGTTGGGCGCTTCCTTGATGCTGATGCTTTCGGTGACCTCCATTTCCAGCAGGGTCGGGTCCAGCCCGGTATCGCGCAGCACCGCGGCCACCGTGTCCAGCAGCTGCGGCTCCATCAGCTGCACCGCCGACAGGTTCACCCCCAGGCGCAGGCGCAGGCCGTAACGCTGCTCCCATTCCTTCGCCTGGCGGCAGGCCGTGCGCATCACCCATTCGCCGATCGAGACGATCAGGCCGGTCTCCTCGGCCAGCGGGATGAATACTGCCGGGCTGATCATGCCCAGCTCGGGATGTTCCCAGCGCACCAGCGCCTCCATCCCCACGATGTCCTCGGTCTCGGTGTTGACCTGCGGCTGGTAGACCACGCGCAGCTCGCCATTGCCCTCGGCGTGGCGCAGGCGGGTCTTCAGCGCCATGCCATGCTGCTGGGCATATTCCGGGCTGATCTCGTAGATCTGGAAGGTGTTGCGGCCCTGGTGCTTGGCCGCGTACATCGCCTCGTCCGCATGCTTGAGCAGGGTTGCCGCGTCGCCGGCGTCGTCCGGGAAGAAGCTCAGCCCCATCGAGGCGGTCACCTGCAGCTCGGTGCCGTCCTCCAGGTACAGCGGCGTCTCCATCACCTGGACGATCTTCTCGGCCACGCGCATCACGTCGTCGTTCTTGACGATGTGCCGCAGCACGATGGTGAACTCGTCACCGGCGTACCGCGCCACCGTGTCGGAGGCGCGGATGCTGCCGCACAGGCGCTGGGTGACCGTGCGCAATACCTGGTCGCCGGCCGCGTGGCCGTAGGTGTCGTTGATCGCCTTGAAGCGGTCGAGGTCGACGAACAGCACGGCGAAGCATTCGCCGTTGCGGGTGGCCTCGCGGATGATCGTTTCCAGGCGATCGTTGAACAGCAGGCGGTTCGGCAGCCCGGTCAGGGCGTCGACCAGGCCCTCGGCGCGGCCCTGTTCGCGGGTGCGGCCCAGCTCCAGCATCTGGGCGAAGCGCGCGACCGCGCAGCGCAACACCGGTTCGATGATGCTCATCTCGCCGAAGCCGCGGCGCGTGCCGGCGAGCATCGCGCCCAGCACGGTATGTCTTTCGTCGTACAGCGGCAGACCGGCGAAGCCGGCCAGTTCGAGCTGTTGCAGCAACGGGTCGATCGGCGCCAGGCGCTTGGCATCGGTGCGGTACAGGATCGACTTGCCGGCCAGCACCAGTTGCAGCGAACTCTGCAATTGCGCGGGCGGCCAGGCCACGTCCTCGCCACTCCACAACTGCAGCATCTGGTTGGGCGCTTCCGCCCCTTCGTGCCGCGCCGACCAGACGGCCAGGTAGTCCAGCCCCAGTTCGTCGAACAGCAGGCGGCCAGCGGCGGTCTGGGCGTCGACGCCGCTGGTCGAGGCAAAGATGCGCGACAGCAATGACAGCGCCGCCTCGGCCCGGAGGTCGGCGCGATCGCTGCGGAACATCAGCGCCAGCGCGTCACGCCCGGCATGCCGGATGCGCCGGACGCTGGCCTGGCCGGTGTCCGCGCCTTGCGCCGACTTGCGCTGGCACGGGTACCAGTTGCGGTTGGCCTCGGCCAGCACCTGGCTGATCGCGATGCCTTCGAAGCGCAGCACCTGCGCCAGCGGCAGGCCCTGCCACTGGTCGACGTGGATGCGGCTGTGCCTGCCCACGGTGGGACTGACTTCGAGCAGGCGGCCGCTCTGCGCGTCGGCAATCAGCCATTCGCCGTCGCCTTCCTCGAAGGTGAAGCGGTAGCCATCGGGCTCGGCCATCGCTTCGGGCACGGGCGGCAGCACACGGGCACGCGTGCCTTCCGGCGCCAGCGAACGCCGCCAGCGGGGAATGAGCTCGTCGGAGATGTTCCAGGCGGAAAGCCAGTCAGCGATCCCGGGCGGAAGATCCGCCGGCCCGAAGGTCGCCTCGTCCGCCAGCACCACGATCAGCGGCGTTTCGGCAGCCCCCGGAAGGTGACGCAATTGCTCGCAGGCGTGGCGTGCCTGCTGCGCGTCGCCGGCCAGCACGATCACCAGCAGCTGCAGGGGCGGCAACGGCGGCCGCCCTTCGAGCAGGATGGCCGCGTGCGGGACGTCGCGCGCGCTGTAGATCTGCGGGTAACCCGCCTGGTCGAGTGCGTCGAACAGGTTGCGCCGCAGTTCGCGCTGCGCTGCGACCACCAGGATGCCGGAGTTCATCGTGTCCTCGCCTCAGACCAGCCAGCGGCCGTCGCGCAGGCGCAGGCGCCGGGGCTGGCTGTCATGGCTGCCGATGTGCGTCGCCAGGTCGCCCAGGTGCTCGGTCAGCGCGGCGGGCGCATCGATCAGGACCACCCGGCGCAGATGTCCCTTGGGCGCGCGCGCCAGCTGGCGCAGCAGGGTGCCGTCCATCGCCGACAGCGGCAGCTCGAGTCCGAGCAGGAAGTACACGCCGAAATGCATGCTCTGCTGCATGTAGCGCAGCGCGTTGCCCAGCCGTTGACAGTCCGGCACGCGCACGTGGGCGTCGCGCAGGCTGCCCAGCCCGGTATCGGGTTGCCAGAGGTAGACGGCCTGGCCGGTATGCCGCGCGATCGCGCGAAACTGATCGATCAGGGCATGCACGTCCTGGCAGTCCAGCACCACCAGTCCGCTGGGTGCGGCCAGGATGCGTTCGAAGATCTCGTTGCCGGCTTGCACGGGAACGGAGGCGATTGTCGAATTCATTGCGTCCCCGTGCGGCGGCGATGAAGCCATGGAGTCAGCCAGCCCGCGACTGCCTGGATAAATGACGGGAAGGAGCCCGCTGGTTGCCACGTTGACCGATGCGCGCCGGAGCATCCCTGTTCCTGCCCGTCAGCCCGTCGTCCCGTGCCCTGCACGTCGCGCCCGCTGCAACCTCGGTGCCAACGGATGATGACCGATTTCACACCGGCACCGGCGCAGGGTCAAGCAGATGTGTCACATCTCGCAATCATGGCGTCGGGACGGTATGGTTCAGGCCTCCTCCACCACACCGTATCGACCCATGTTCGAAGGACTGCGCTTCAACCACTGGAAGACCAGCGAAAGCGAGGATGGCATCGTCACGCTGACCCTGGATCGCGCCAACAGCAGCGTCAACGCGATTTCCCGCGCGGTGCTGGACGAACTGGAGCAGATCGTCGAGCGCCTGGCCATCGAGAAGCCGGCCGGCGTGGTGATCCACTCGGCCAAGGCCTCGGGCTTCGCCGTGGGCGCCGACATCAAGGAATTCGTCGAGTACGCGAAACACGACACGGTGCTGGAGAACATCGAGCACGGCCAGCGCGTCTACGAGGCGTTGGCTCGCCTGCCCTGCCCCACCGTGGCCGCCGTGCACGGCGCCTGCATGGGCGGCGGCACCGAGCTGATCCTGGCCTGCCGCCAGCGCATCGCCGTCGACGACGAGAAAACGCGGATCGCCCTGCCCGAAGTGATGCTGGGCATCCATCCCGGCTGGGGCGGCACCGCGCGCCTGCCGCGCCTGATCGGCGCCACCGAGGCGCTGCCGGTGATGCTGACCGGCAAGGCCCTGTCGGCAAAGCGCGCCCTGGGCCTGGGCGTGGTCGACCGGCTGGCACGCCCGGACGAGCTGCTGAGCGAGGCGCGCCTGTTGCTGCGTCGCCCCGCGACGCGACCGTTCGCCCGCCGCGCCAGGGCCTGGGCCACCAATACCTGGCTGGCCCGGCAGATCCTGGCGCCGATCGTGCTGAAGCAGACCGCGGCCAAGGTGCGCAAGGAGCACTACCCCGCGCCATTCGCGATGATCGAGGTGTGGAAGCGTGGCGGTTCCGGCATCAGCCAGCGACTGAAGCTCGAGGCACGCTCGGTGGCGAAGCTGGCGACCACGCCGACGGCGCAGAACCTGATCCGGATCTTCTTCCTGCAGGAACGCCTGAAGGGCCAGGGCGCCGGCGTCGACGCGCAAATCAGCCACGTGCACGTGGTCGGTGCCGGCGTGATGGGCGGCGACATCGCCGCCTGGGCCGCGTTCAAGGGTTTCAACGTGACCCTGCAGGATCGCGAGATGAAGTTCATCCAGCCGGCGCTGGATCGTGCCCGCGCCCTGTACGAGAAGAAGCTGAAGTCCGCCGACAAGGTGGAGGCGGCGATGCAGCGCCTGCGCGCCGATGTCGACGGCAGCGGCGTGGCGGCGGCCGACCTGGCCATCGAGGCGATCTACGAGAACGCCGGGGCCAAGGAGGCGTTGTACGCCACCATCGAGCCCCAGTTCCCGGCCGACGAGATCCTGGCCAGCAACACCTCCAGCATCCCGCTGGACGAGCTGCGCAAGAACCTGGCCGCGCCGCAGCGCTTCCTGGGCCTGCACTTCTTCAATCCGGTGGCGCAGATGCCGCTGGTGGAAGTGGTGCGGCATGACCGACTCGATCCGCTGATCGAGAAGCGCGCACTGGCATTCTGCAAGGCCATCGGCAAGTTGCCGGTGGCGGTCAAGGGCACGCCGGGGTTCCTGGTCAACCGCATCCTGATGCCCTACCTGCTGGAAGCGCTGCGCCTGTACAGCGAAGGCGTGCCCGGCCCGGTGCTGGACCGCGCGGCGAAGAAGTTCGGCATGCCGATGGGGCCGATCGAGCTGGCCGACACTGTCGGCCTGGACGTGTGCGCATCGGTCGGCCGCGAACTGGCGCCCTTCTTGGGACTGGAGTTGCCGCCGGGGCTGGACGACAAGCTGGAGGCCGGCAAGCGCGGCAAGAAGGATGGCCAGGGCCTGTATGTCTGGCAGGACGGCAGGCCGCAGAAACCCGAAGTACCCCAGGAGTACGTGACGCCACCGGATCTGGCCGACCGGATGATCCTGCCGATGGTCAACGAGGCGATCGCCTGCCTTGCCGATGGCGTGGTGGATGATGCCGACCTGCTGGATGCCGGCGTGATCTTCGGCACCGGCTTCGCGCCGTTCCGGGGTGGCCCGATCCAGTACACGCGCAGCGAAGGCGCCGACAAGCTCAAGGCAAGGCTCGAGGAACTGGCGCAACGCCATGGCGAGCGATTCAAGCCGAAGAATGGCTGGGACAATCCGACGCTGGCGCAGGGTGGCTTCGAACTGCCGACTTCCCCCAGCCACTGAGCCCTGGATGACGCGTCACCCCCACCAGAGAGCCCGGCACGCCGGGCTCTTTTTCATGGACTCATGTCGCCATCACCACATCAGGTCGTCCGGCACGCCATCGTCACCGACGCCCGATGCCGTCGGGTCGACCAGCAAGGCCAGCAGGTGCGGATCGATGGCACGGACCTGTTCGGCAATCTCGCGCGCCACCAGCAGGTAGCGACCACCGTGCTGGACCACGCCCAGCTCGCCGGCATTGAGCGCGGCAAGCTGCGGGGCGTCCACATGCACCCGGCGGATCTTGCCGCCGTACTCGAAATTGCGCGGCTGGTCCGCATCGGTCTTGTTCAGCGCCTTGCCATCAAGCAATTGCTGGATCTTCTGCTTGCGCTCGCGGCGCAGCCGGGCCTGTTCGGCCACTTCCTGCTCGATCTGCTTGCGCTCCCGCGTCTCGGTCTGCGCGCGCAACGCATAAGCCCTGGCCAGGTCGATGTCCTGCTGGCTGCGGCCGGCCACAGGTGGTTGCGGCTTGCTGCCAGGCCTGGCAGCAGACTTGCCACCGGTATTGGCACCAGGCTTGCCGCCATGACGCGCCGGCTTGCCGGGCGACGGCGGCCGCTTCGGCTCGCGGGGGCGCTCGAGTTGAACCTGTTTGACGATGCCGCTCTTGAGCAGCTGATCGCGCAGGGAATCGGCCATGCGGGTATTCCGTGATCGTTGGATACAAATTTCAGTAATGCGGCGGCGGCGGTTCGTCGTGTGCGTCACTGCCCTGGGCGACCCGCATCGATGCCATTTCGCCGCGCAGATCGCGCAACGCGCGCTCCAGCGCAGCGATTCGCTGCGACTGGTCGGCGTCCGCCGTGGTCAACGCCTGGACAGCCTCGTCGATGAAGGTCAGCTTGACCTCCATCTCGTCCAGCCGCTGCTCGAACATGGCGCGCTGGTCGTTCACGGCGATGACTGCAGGCTGCGCCCGCGCCCGATGCCGTAATAGGCCAGACCCGCCTCCTCCACCACCGCCGGGTCGTACAGGTTGCGTCCGTCGAAGATCGCCGGTTCGGCCAGCGTCCCGCGGATGGCGGCGAAGTCCGGGCTGCGGAACGCCTTCCACTCGGTGACCACGGCCAGCACGTCGGCACCGCGAACGGCTTCCATGGCGTCGCCGCACAGCACCAGGTCCGCGCGATCGCCGTACAGGCGCTGCGTTTCCGCGCGCGCTTCCGGATCGAACGCACGCACGCTGGCGCCGGCTTCCCACAGCAACTCCATCAGTCGCCGGCTGGACGCCTCGCGCATGTCGTCGGTGTTGGGCTTGAACGCCAGCCCCCACAGCGCGATCGTGCGGCCCGCCAGCTGGCCGTCGAAGTGGCGCGAGACCAGCTCGAACAGCTTGCCCTTCTGCTGGCGATTGACCGCCTCGACCGCGCCCAGCAGACGGGCGTCATAACCGTACGCGTGCGCGGTGCGTTCCAGCGCCTGCACGTCCTTGGGAAAACACGAACCGCCGTAGCCAGCGCCCGGGTAGATGAAGCTGTAGCCGATGCGCGGGTCCGAACCGATGCCCTGGCGCACCAGTTCCACGTCGGCCCCCACCCGCTCGGCGATATTCGCGATCTCGTTCATGAAACTGATCTTGGTGGCCAGCATCGCGTTGGCCGCGTACTTGGTCAGCTCGGCCGAACGCTCGTCCATCACCACCATGCGATCGTGGTTGCGGTTGAACGGTGCGTACAGCTTGCGCAGCACCGCCACCGCGCGCGCGCTGGAGGAACCGACCACGATGCGGTCCGGGCGCAGGCAGTCTTCCACCGCGGCGCCTTCCTTGAGGAACTCCGGATTGGAGACCACGTCGAATTCCACCGTCGCGTTGCGCGCCTTCAATTCGCCAGCCACCGCCTCGCGCACCCGATCGGCGGTGCCCACCGGCACGGTCGACTTGTTCACCACCACGGCGTAGTGATCCAGGTGGCGGCCGATGGTGCGGGCCACCGCCTGCACGTACTGCAGGTCGGCGCTGCCATCCTCGTCCGGTGGCGTGCCGACGGCGATGAAGATCAATTCGGCATGCGCGATCGCCGGCGCCGCGTCGGTGGTGAAATCGAGCCGACCGCCGGCGTGGTTGCGTTGCACGATTGCCTCAAGCCCGGGCTCGAAGATCGGGATCTCGCCGCGCTTCAGGCGCTCGACCTTGCCCGCATCGATATCCACGCAAACCACCTTGTTGCCCATTTCCGCCAGGCAGGCACCGGTGACCAGGCCGACATAGCCGGTACCGAAGATAGTGACATTCATCATCGTCGTGACGATTCCCGCAAAAGTTGGACGTCCATTCTAACCGCCGCCGCGACCGCTTCGATCCGGCCATCGCGATTTCCGCAAACACGAAGGGGCGCGAATCGCTTCGCGCCCCTTCGTGGAACTCGCGCCGGAGTCGCCTCCGGCAACTGCTACGTAACGCTTACTTGCCGCCCGCAGCGGCGCCAGCCGGCGTCGGACCCGTCTTGACCAGGGTCACGTCGAAAATCAGCGTGGCGTTCGGCGGCATCGGCGGCTGCGGCTCGGCACCGTAAGCCAGCGCGGACGGAATGAACAGCTTGTAGTGACCACCGACCTGCATCAGCTGCAGACCTTCACGGAAGCCCGGGATCACGCCGGCCAGCGGGATCTTCGCGGCGCCCGGCGGGTTGTGCTTGGCCGAGGCATCGAACACCTGGCCGTTGATGAAGGTACCGGTGTAGTTGATCTCCACCGTGTCGTTCGGACCCGGGCGGGCGCCCGTGCCCTGGCTGATCACCTGGTACTGCAGGCCCGACGCGGTCGTCTTCACGCCCGGCGCGCTCTTGTTCTTGGCCAGGAACACATCGCCTTCGGCCTTGTTCTTGGCCGCCAGCTTGGTCATCTCGGCCTGGTACTTGGCCTGGATCTTGGCCATGAAGGCATCGTGCACCTGCTTGGCTTCGGTGTCGCTCATGGTCGGCTTCTGGCCGGACAGCGCCGCCTTCACCGCGTTGGCCACGGCGGTCGGATCCAGTTCGTCGCGCATGATCGGCGGAACCTGGGAAGCAATTTCCCAACCCACAACGTAGCTTGCCTTGGCCTTGTCGACGGTGCCCGCAGCGCCAGTCGTCTGGGCGGCAACGGAGGCCGTCATGCCCAGCGCAACAGCCATCGCGGCCGCCGTCAGCGTGGGACGCAGAAAGTGCTTCATTCGTAACTCCCTCATGTATGGATGTGCCGACACTGCCGGCCGGGCCCCCCCGATGGAGGCAGGCCTCGCATTGTGCGGTGCTTGTCAGATCTTGGCAACGATCGGGCGATCAGACCGTCATTCCCTATAAAGGTTCATTCCGGCACCCCGTGCCGGCCCCCTCCCCGCCCCCCCCGCAGGAGACCGTCGCGATCTCACGGATCAGGTTTTTCGAGGGTCTCCTTCAGGGCGGCCTGCAGCCGCGCATGCATCCTGACCAGGCCCCGCCACAGCACCACCGCCACCGCCACCACCAGCACCACCAGCGACAGGGCGATCCCGCGCGGTGGCAGGATCGCCGAACTGAGTCCGCTGACCAGCAGCGCCAGCGCCAGCAGCGTGGCCAGCGGGATGACCCGCGCCAGCACGTTGCGGATTGCCTGCGTGTACGAGCCCGCAAACCGCTCGCGGATGCCGAGCTCCGCCAGCACCATGCCCAGCGCCTCGGCCTTGCGGTACACGGCGATCAGCATGGGCAGCGACAGGAACAGCGCGCAGGCCCATATCAGCGTGTGGCGCAGTTCCCGATCGATGCCGAGCTTCGAGAACCAGCTCCAGTTGTGCGCATTGACGTAGGCACCGACGATGAACAGCGCCACCACCAGCAACACGTTGATGCCGATGTGCCAGAGCAGGCGGCGGAAGATGGCCGCGATGGCCGCGTTTTCGTTGACCGGCTTGAGGTTCTCCAGCCAGCCGTTGTAACTGTTCGCCAGCAGGATCAGCGAGCGCGGCGTCACCCGGCGCAAGCCATTGGCCAGGCTCTCGGCGGACCGGTTCAGGTACGGCGACGCGGCCATGCACAGCACGGAAACGGCCACCGCGATCGGGTAGATGAAATCACTGACCACGCCCAGCGAAAGTCCAAGCGTGGCAATGACGAACGAGAATTCGCCGATCTGCGCCATGCCCAGGCCCGAGCGCAGCGCCGTGCGCGGATCGTGGCCCACGATGAAGATGCCCAGGCTGCAGGCCAGGGTCTTGCCGACGATCACCACGGTCGCGATGAGCAGGGCCGGCAAGGCGTACTGCAACAGCATCGCGGGATCGATCTTCAGCCCGATCGCCACGAAGAACAGCGCCGCGAACATGTCACGCAACGGCTCCACCAGATGCAGCACCCGCCCCACGCTGCGCGATTCGGCCACCACCGCGCCGGCCAGAAAGGCACCCAGCGCGACACTGAAACCCATCCACACCGCGAACAGGCTGGCGCCGAAGCAGATGCCGAGCACGCTGACCAGCAAGGTCTCGTCGCGATCGAAGCTCGCCACGTAATCGACCAGGCGGGGCAGCAGCAGCAGGCCCAGGATCATTCCCACGATCACGAACAGGCCCAGGTGCCCGACCAGGGCCAGCGCCGTGTCGGCCTGCACCGAGCCACCGATCGCCACCGCCGTGAGCAGGGTCAGCATCACGATGGTGAGCATGTCCTCGGCCACCAGCAGGCCCGTCACCAGTTGCGCGAACTTCTGCTGGCGCTGCCCGGACTCGGCCAGCGTGCGCGTGGCCACCATCGTCGAGGACAACGAAATGATCGCGCCAAGAAACAGCGCGTCCGTGCCGGACCAGCCGAACAGACCGCCGATGCCATAGCCGATCCACAACATCAGCCCCACTTCCGCGACCGCCACGGCCAGCACGCCGATGCCGACCTCACGCAACTTGCGCACGCTGAATTCCAGGCCCAGGGTGAACATCAGCAGGACCACGCCGAGATTGGAAATGTCGTCGATGGCGCGCGCATCGCCCACCAGCACGCCCGGCGTATGCGGCCCGATCAGCACGCCCGCCAGGATGTAGCCCAGCAGCACCGGCTGCCGCATCCGCTGGAACACGATCGTGGTGGCGCCCGCCACGATCATCACGATGGCAAGATCACGAATGAAGCCGATTTCGTGCATTCATCAACTCTCTGGAACCCGAGGTATCGCTCCAGCTTAAACGAAGGAAAGGCGGCACTCGCCTGCGCGCAGGAGGGCATCGTCGACAAGCCGCCGCCCCGTGATCGAAAAGTGTGAAAAAAAGCTTGACGGAATTCCGGAGCGCACCTATTCTTCTCGGCTTCCAGCGGCGGGGCCATAGCTCAGCTGGGAGAGCGCCTGCATGGCATGCAGGAGGTCGGCGGTTCGATCCCGCCTGGCTCCACCAACTTGAATTGTCCCCATCGTCTAGAGGCCTAGGACACCACCCTTTCACGGTGGACACCGGGGTTCGAATCCCCGTGGGGACGCCAAGTTGGCTCGCACAGCTGGAAGAAGCAACACAATGCGGAGTGGTAGTTCAGTTGGTTAGAATGCTGGCCTGTCACGCCGGAGGTCGCGGGTTCGAGTCCCGTCCACTCCGCCACTATTCAAGCAAAAAGCCCGCCTAGTGCGGGCTTTTTGCTGCGTGGTGATTTTGCGCGCTGCTGCGTGTGCGCAGGAACCAGGAAGGCGGCCCCATGATCGAGGCCACTACTTCCGAGCGCCCTCGCTCGACTGCGGCTGCGGCTGCGGCACCAGCGTGCCGACGGAATGGCCCTGCTCGACGAGGTATTCCAGCCAGCGCGACAGGAATCCGTTCATCCGCAAGCGGTGCTGAAACACCGAATGCGCCGGCGGAAACGGACCCAGCACCTGCCACAGGTGCCGCCCGGGGTGGCAATGCAGCGCCTCGGCCACATGCGCGTCGGTATACATGCGCAACTGTGCCGACGGCGCACGCCTGCCAGTATCGATGTCGACGAAATCGTAGGTGAGTTCCAGTTCCAGCGTGTACGGATGACGCTCCTGCACGGAAAGGTGGACGTCGAGACCGTCGTCCACGTTCGACACATAACGCCCCGGCGCCAGCTGCTGTGGCTGAAACAGTCGGGTCAGGCGATGGTAATTCTCGGCGTACAGCCCCATCAGGAACTCGAATCGTCCCGGTAGCAGGCTGCGGCGGTTGTCCAGTACGGCACTCATCGGGGATGCACGAACTCCAGTGGGCGGGCCAGGGTTTTCAGAACATGGTTCGTTCGATGCCGAAGCGATCGAAGATCTTGCTGGCGATCTCCTCGATCGACACATGGGTGGTGTTGAGGCTGGGAATGCCGGCCTGGCGCATCAGGCGATCGGCCTGCTCCAGCTCCCAGCGGCATTGCTGCAAGGTGGCGTAGCGGCTGCCGGCGCGGCGCTGTTCGCGGATCTGCGCCAGGCGCACCGGATCGATGGTGAGGCCATACAGCCGATCCTTGTACGGACGCAGACGCGCCGGCAATTCGAGCTTCTCGAGGTCGTCGTCGGTCAGCGGATAGTTGGCGGCGCTGACTCCGTAATGCAAGGCCATGTAGAGACAGGTCGGCGTCTTGCCCGAGCGCGACACGCCGACCAGGATCAGGTCCGCCTCGGCATAGTTCACGTCGATGCCGTCGTCATGCGACAACGCGTAGTTGGTCGCGTTGATGCGCGCCTCGTACTTGTCGAAATCGACCATGCCATGCGACCGGTTGACCGCACCCGAGCGCTTGGTGGACAGCTCCTCCTCGAGCGGGCCGATGAAGGGCGCAAACACGTCCAGCATCAGCGCGCCGCTGGCGGCGACGATCTCGCACAGGGCGCGTTCGGCCATGGTGTTGACCACGATCGGACGCTGGCCGGTCTGCGCATAGTTGGTCTTGATGCGCAGCGCGGCAGCCTCCGCCTTGTGCGCGTTGTCGGTGAAGGGCAAGCGGTGCTTGTCGAACTGCACGCCTTCGAACTGCGCCAGGATGCTGTTGCCGATGGTCTCCGCCGTGATCCCGGTGGAGTCCGAAATGAAGAATACGGTTCGATGCATGCGTGGCCCTGATGGCGGATGGCGGATGGCGTCTGGCCGCACCTTAGCAGGTTGCGGCATGCATTCTGACGCGTCCACAACCCGGTGAACCGGCACGACATCGGCTCGATCGCCACCGCCAACCCGGCTGCCAGAAATTTACCGCCAGCTGACTGGTATCGGGTTGGAATGGCATCTGCCTGCAATGGTCTTCTTGTGCTGCGCACCATCCGCAGCGGACAATACCAGTTCTTTGCAACCCGCTCCGGGCCTGCATGTCGCGTCCATTCCACTCTTCGCAACGCTTCCTCAGAAGGAGACACCCTTGAACGATCTGGTGCTTTGGCTCGACCAACTGCGCATGACTGACCTGGGCAAGGTTGGCGGCAAGAACGCCTCGCTGGGCGAGATGATCGGCAACCTGGCCAAACTGGGTGTCTCCGTGCCGGGTGGTTTCGCCACCACCGCCGACGCGTTCCAGCAGTACCTGGAAAAGAGCGGCCTGGCCAAACGCATCCAGGAACGGCTCGCGTCGCTCGATGTCGACGACGTCGACACCCTGGTCGCTGCCGGCAAGGAAATCCGTGGCTGGATCGTCGACACCGCCCTGCCCGCCGAACTCGAACAGGCGATCCGCGCGGCCTACATCAAGCTTTGCAAGGACGCCGGCGCCGACGACATCGCGGTCGCGGTGCGCTCCTCGGCCACCGCCGAAGACCTGCCCGACGCCTCGTTCGCCGGACAGCAGGAAACTTTCCTCAACGTGGTCGGCATCGACGACGTACTGCACAAGGTCAAGGAAGTCTTCGCGTCGCTGTACAACGATCGCGCGATCGCCTATCGCGTGCACCAGGGCTTCAAGCACGAGGACGTGTTCCTGTCCGCCGGCGTGCAGCTGATGGTGCGCTCGGACGTGGGCGCCTCCGGCGTGCTGTTCACGCTGGATACCGAGTCGGGTTTCCGCGACGTGGTATTCGTCACCGGTTCGTATGGCCTCGGCGAGATGGTCGTGCAGGGCGCGGTGAATCCCGACGAGTTCTACGTGTTCAAGCCCACCCTGCGCGAAGGCAAGCCGGCGGTGCTGCGCCGCAACCTCGGTGCGAAGCAGTTGCGCATGGTCTACTCCATCGCCCCGGGCGAACGGGTCAAGACCGAAGACACGCCGGCCGACCTGCGCAACAGGTTCTGCATCAGCGACGAGGACGTGCAGGAGCTGGCTCGCCAGTCGCTGATCATCGAGAAGCATTACGACCGGCCGATGGACATCGAGTGGGCGAAGGACGGCCACACCGGCAAGATCTACATCGTGCAGGCACGCCCGGAGACGGTGAAGTCCCGTTCGCACGCCACCCAGCTCGAGCGCTTCCATCTCAGCGAGAAGGGCAAGGTGCTGGCCGAAGGACGCTCGATCGGCCAGAAGATCGGCGCGGGCAAGGCGCGGGTGATCCGTTCGCTGTCCGACATGAACAAGGTGCAGGCCGGTGACGTGCTGATCGCCGACATGACCGATCCCGACTGGGAGCCGGTGATGAAGCGCGCCTCGGCCATCGTGACCAACCGCGGCGGCCGTACCTGCCACGCGGCGATCATCGCCCGCGAGCTGGGCGTGCCCGCCGTGGTCGGCACCGGCAATGCGCTGGAGCTGATCCCCGATGGCGCCGACGTCACCGTGTCCTGCGCCGAAGGCGACACCGGCACGATCTACGAAGGCATCCTGAAGTTCGAGCGGATCACCGCCGACCTGGGCGACATGCCCGAGGCGCCGCTGAAGATCATGATGAACGTGGCCAACCCCGAGCGCGCGTTCGACTTCGGCCAGTTGCCGAACGCCGGCATCGGCCTGGCTCGCCTGGAAATGATCATCGCCAGCCACATCGGTGTGCATCCGAAGGCGCTGCTGGAATACGCCAGGCAGGACGCCGAGACCAAGGCGAAGATCGACGAGCGCATCGCCGGCTATGCCGGTCCGGTCGAGTTCTACGTCGACCGCCTGGCCGAAGGCATCGCCACCATCGCCGCCTCGGTCTATCCGAAGCCGGTGATCGTGCGCCTGTCCGACTTCAAGTCGAACGAATACGCCGGCCTGCTCGGCGGCTCGCGCTACGAGCCGCACGAAGAGAATCCGATGATCGGCTTCCGTGGCGCCAGCCGCTACGTCGACCCGAGCTTCTCCGAGGCGTTCGGACTGGAGTGCAAGGCGGTCAAGCGCGTGCGCGAAGTGATGGGCCTTGCCAACGTGTGGGTGATGATCCCGTTCGTGCGCACGCTCGGCGAAGGCCGCAAGGTCATCGACGTGCTGGCGAAGAACGGCCTCAAGCAGGGCGAGCACGATCTGAAAGTGATCATGATGTGCGAAGTGCCGTCCAACGCCCTGCTCGCCGACGAGTTCCTCGACATCTTCGACGGCTTCTCGATCGGCTCCAACGACCTCACCCAGCTCACCCTGGGCCTGGACCGCGATTCGTCCATCGTCGCCAGCTTGTTCGACGAGCGCGACCCGGCGGTGAAGAAGCTG
The DNA here is from genome assembly GCF_040208325.1 of Rhodanobacter sp. IGA1.0. Classification (NCBI taxonomy): domain Bacteria; kingdom Pseudomonadati; phylum Pseudomonadota; class Gammaproteobacteria; order Lysobacterales; family Rhodanobacteraceae; genus Rhodanobacter; species Rhodanobacter sp. IGA1.0. The sequence continues at coordinate 1,676,997 of NZ_CP157948.1, read as the reverse complement.
CTGGCGATGGCGATCAAGACCGCGCGCGCCAAGGGCAAGTACATCGGCATCTGCGGTCAGGGCCCGTCCGACCATCCGGACCTGGCCGAATGGCTGATGGAACAGGGCATCGAATCGTTGTCGCTGAATCCGGACACGGTCGTCGATACCTGGCTGCGCCTGGCCAAGAAGAAGGCCGACTGAGGACGATGTCGGCCATCCGCTGACGCGATTTGCCATGCAGTGCAGCAAAAGGGCCGGACTCATCCGGCCCTTTTGCTGTCTGGCGCTCCCGACTTGATACGCCGGATCAAGCCCGTGCACGGCCCGCAAGGATCGCCGGCTTCAACGCCCCCTTCCCGCAGTCATCTCTTCGGCATCTTGCACTGCAGCTTGCCCGCCCTGCGGCCCACCGGTAGCTTCCATACACGTGTTTCAATCCTTGATTTGAAGCAGGCGTCAGCTACCTGGCTGGGCCATCACGGGGCAAGCTTCTTGAGTCCGACGCAGCGAACCAATCCCAGTGACACCCGCAAGCGGCTGCTCGAGGCCACCGAGTGGCTGTTCATCGAGGGTGGCTACGAAGCGATGTCGCTGCGCCACATCACCGCCAGGGCTGGTGCGAACCTGGCCGCGGTGAACTACCACTTCGGCAGCAAGGAGGCGCTGGTCCAGGAGCTGTTGTCGCAACGACTGGATCGCCTCAACCGCGAGCGGCTGCAATTGCTGAGTGCGTGCGAGCGCCAGCGACCGGAAGGTCTGGATGCCCGCGCCGTGCTGGCCATGCTGTTCGTGCCGGCTTTCCGGCTCAGCCATGGCAGCGCCTCGGGACCGGCCTTCATGCGCTTGCTGGGCCGGGTCTACAGCGACCCCTCGCCGTTCATCCAGGATTTTCTGCAGCAGCATTACCGATCGATTTCCGGGCGCTTTTTCGAGGCGTTCGCGCGCGCCCTGCCCACGCTGCCCCGGGGCGAACTCGGACTGCGCCTGCATTTCGCCCTGAAGGCGCTGTCCGGCATGCTGGCCGGGGAAGACATGCAGCAACTGATCGCCAGCATCAGCAAGGGCGAGGCCATCAACGACACCGAACTGCTGGCGCGCCTGATCTCGCTGGTGTCCCCCATCCTCACCGCCCCGTCTGGAAACACGGAGCAGATCAAAGTGATCGAGCAGGTGTTGCAACAGGATCAGGTGACAGCCGAAGCCACCCGCACGACACCACCGGCCGCCGATACGGATTCACGGCGCCAGGGCATTCCGCCATCCACCCTCTGGATCCAGGACGGGAGGCCTGCGTCCTGACCAAGCGACACCGTGCCACCTTCCCGATACGTGCTGCCCCATCATCACCACACAAAACCAGAAACCATCGCCGCGGATGCGTCCCATCCCGGACCTTTTTGTCACAGGAGAACCCACGTGGACCGTCAAACCTTGCAAAACCTCTCCCGTCTCGGCACCAAGGCCAGCCTCGCCCTGGCCGTTGCCGGCGCACTCGCCATGCCGCTGGGCGCGCAGGCCGGTTCCTTCCAGCTGCCCACCGACAACGCCGCTGGCTGGGCGCGCGCCAATGCGGGCGGCTCGCTGTTCGCGAACGATCCGACGGCGGTCTACAACAATCCGGCGGCGATGGCGTTCTTCGACGGCACCCTGGTCCAGTTGACCGGCACCGGCATTCGCCCCAGCGCCAAGTTCGAAGGTTCGTTCCAGGACCAGCAGGGCAACCCGACCACCGGCAACAACCCGGATGGTTTCGGCAAGTTCATTCCGTTCCCGAACATGGCATTTGCCACCAAGGTCAATGACCGTCTGGCACTCGGTGCCAGCGTCACCGTGCCCTACGGCCTGGTCAGCGAGTACAACCCGACCTGGCAGGGCCGCTACTTCGGCACCAAGACCAGCGTGCAGTCCATCGCGCTGAGCTTCTCGGCCGGCTTCAAGGTCAACGACCAGTTCTCGATCGGTGCGGGCATCGTCGGTCAACGCACCAAGGCGCAGCTCAACACCATGCTCGATCCCTACGGTTCGGCTGCCGGCCTGCTGGGCGCGCCCATCCTGGGTGCCCCGCAGAGCGGCGACGTGCAGCTCAACGTTGACGTGAAGAAGAAGTTCGCCTTCGGCTACTTCGCGGGTTTCGAATTCAAGCCGACCGCGCGTGACAGCATCGGCTTCAGCTATCACTCCGAGATCAAGCAGACCCTGAGCGGCAACTACGCCATGTACGGCAGCCAGGCCTCCAAGGATCTGATCGCGCTGGCTCCGGTGGTTTTCCCCAACGCCGGCCTGCCCGCGCTCAACGGCGATGGCGACAAGGCCAGCGCCGAATTCAACATGCCGGCATTCGCCAGCCTGGACTGGCTGCATGCATTCAATGACAACTTCAGCGTTGCCGCTGGCGTGAAGTGGACCGACTGGTCCAACTTCAAGCAGCTGACACTGACGTCCAACGGACAGACTCTGGTCAGCCTGCCGCAGGCATACAAGAACGTCTGGGTCTACTCGATCGGTGGCGACTACAAGTTGAACTCGCAGTGGACGCTGCGCGCCGGCATCGGCTACGACGAAAGCCCGTCCAACATCATCAGCCGCGACCCGCGCATCCCCGACGGCTCCCGTCGCCTGCTGGGCTTCGGCCTCGGTTATCAGGCCTCTGACAAGTTCGCGGTGGACTTCGGCTATCAGCACCAGTTCGTCAGCGATGCCCGGGTCAAGCAGACCAACCAGGCTGCCTTGGGCTACGGCACCATGGACGGCAAGTTCAAGGACCACGGTGACGTCGTCAGCCTCACCGGCACGTATCGTTTCTGATCACGTTGCCCAACAGGAAAAAGGGGCCGCGAAAGCGGCCCCGTTTTTTTGTGCCATCACCGGTCCGCGCTTCAGCGCGAACGCACGATCAGGATCGTGACGTTGTCGTCGCCGCCGCTGTCCAGCGCACACAGCAGCAGCTGGTCGACGCACTCCTGTGCCGAGAGGTCGGCGCGGGCCATCTTCTGCGCGATGGTGGTGTCGCTGACGCCTTCGGTCAGCCCGTCGCTGCACAGCAGGAAGCTCATGCCGGGCTCGAGCTTGCCCCGCGCCATGCCGATGTGCAGTTGCTCGATGGCGGTGACACCCAGCGCCTGAGTGAGCACATTGCGTTGCGGATGTTCCGCCGCCTGCGCCGGGTCCAGCTGTCCCGCCTCGACCAGCGCCTGAACCAGGGAATGATCGTGGCTGACCTGCCGCAGGCCCTGCTTCCACTGGTAGATCCGGCTGTCGCCGACCCAGGCCACTTCGTGGCTGTCACCCTCCACCCGAAGTGCGGCAATGGTGGTCCCCATGGGCAGGATGTCGAAGCTGTCGCGGGCGCACTCGAGCAGGCTCCCGGCCGCGCCACGCACGGCCTCCAGCAGGCTGCTCCCCTCCCTGACCTGCTGCACGACCTGATCGCGCACCAGCGCCGAAGCGACTTCGCCATGCTGGTGGCCTCCCATGCCGTCGGCCACCAGGAACAGGCCCAGTGAAGCATCGGCATAATAAGTGTCTTCATTGCGCGTACGACGCAGGCCGACGTGCGTTCCGTGTCCGAATTCGATCATGGGTATTCAATGGAGGCGAGCCGTAGCAGCATGCCGGAAGACAAGGTTGTTGTCACGGCAAGTTCGCTCGCGTATGATTCCCGGCTCGCATGAGCCACCATGCAACGCACCGGAGAGGTGGCAGAGTGGTCGAATGTACCTGACTCGAAATCAGGCGTACGTGTAAGCGTACCGTGGGTTCGAATCCCACCCTCTCCGCCAGAAAAGCAAAACGCCCCCTCGTGGGGCGTTTTGCTTTTCTGGCGGTGACGGCTAGGTGAGAGCCCACCGGGGTTACTCGGCGCATCCTGCGCCTCGCCCTGCGGGCCATCGGCTATGCCGATGTTCGACTACGGCATCCTGCCTTCGTCGTCGACAAATTTGCCAGGAGCTTGTTGGACAGCCGCAGGCTGGCCCCGTAGCGCGCAGCGCGAAGGGGTTCGGCCCAAGGATGGGCCGAACAATCCCACCCGCGCGGCGCCGCATCGTCCTTCGCACGCGCCTTGCTTTTCCGGTAGTAACACGGCAGTGGGAAATCGACCAGGGTTAACCGCTACACCCCTTACCCCGCCAACCAATCAAGCTCCCCGCCAAACACTCACCCCACCCGCACTCTTGTCCAGCGCATCCAGCCTCTGCTCGTGCAGGACCAGTTCTTCCGGCGATGCGTGCAGGACCCGTGGCCGCGCATGCAGCACCACCGGCGCCACAACCATCACGTCATGCTGCTCGGCGGCGCCTTCGAAACCCAGGTCGAACGCCACCTGCCCGGATGTCATCGCCAGATAGACGTCGGCCAGCAACTGGGCATCGATCAGGCCGCCGTGGAGGTCGCGGCGGGAGTTGTCGACGCCCAGGCGCTTGCACAACGCATCGAGGCTGTTGCGCTGGCCGGGATAGCGCTCGCGGGCCATCGCCAGCGTATCCAGCACCGTGCAGCGGTCGCCGATCCTGCCGGCGCCGTTGCCCAGCCGCGCAAGCTCGGCATCGAGAAAGCCGATGTCGAAACTGGCGTTGTGGATGATCAGCTCGGCGCCATCGATGAAGGCCAGGAACTCCTCCACCACCTCGGGGAAACGCGGCTTGTCGAGCAGGAACTCGTCCTCGATGCCGGTGACCAGGCGGGCGCCTTCATCAATGGCCCGGTCCGGATTGAGGTAGGTCTGGTAGTGCCGGCCGGTGAGCCGGCGCTCGACCATTTCCACACAGGCGATTTCCACCAGCCGGTGTCCCTGGCGGACTTCGAGGCCGGTCGTTTCGGTGTCGAGGACGATCTGCCTCATGCCCGGCCCTTCATCGACTCGGCCTGCTCGCGCGCGGCCTGGTCGACCCGTTCGTTCTCGGCGTGGCCGTTGTGGCCCTTCACCCATTTCCAGCGCACCTGATGGGCGCCGACGGCATCGGACAGGCGTTGCCACAGGTCCTGGTTCTTCACCGGCTTCCTGTCCGCGGTGCGCCAGCCATTGGCCCGCCACTTCGGCATCCATTGTTCGATGCCCTGCATCACGTAACGGGAATCGGTAGTCAGGATGACCTGGCAGGGCCGGGTCAGGGTCTCCAGCGCACCAATCGCCGCCATCAACTCCATCCGGTTGTTGGTGGTGGCCGGCTCGCCGCCGGCAACCATGCGCTCGCTGCCCCTGGCGCGCAGCAGGGCGGCCCAGCCACCGGGTCCGGGGTTGCCCAGACATGCGCCATCGGTAAAGGCTTCCACTTCACTCATCGTCTTTTGCAATTCCTGAAAAAATCTGGAGCGACGCGCCACGGCGCGCCGCCGGAGAAAGCTGGCCGTTCGCCGGCACCCGCACCTGTTGCGGGAGCAAGCGCAGCAGCGTCACGGATCGCCGGTGCTTCCGCGCCACCAGCAGGTAACCTCCACCGAACACTCCGGCAGGGCTGCGCCGCGGCGCGGCAGCGCCCGGCCAGATGCTGCCGATCCGTAGCACCCGCTCGACCAGCAGGCCGTCGCGCTCAAGGCGGTGGCGCAGCCGCCACGGCATCTGCAACGCCGGCGACCTGCCGCGGGCGTGCCAGCGCAACCACGCCGACCAGCAACCCAGCGGATGCACGCCGGTCAACGCCAGCGTGCCACCGGGCGCCAGCACCCGAACGAGTTCATCGAGCAACGCGGCGGGATGCGATGCCAGTTCCAGCGCCTGCCGCACCAGCACAAGTTCGAATGCATCGTCGACGAAAGGCAGCGGTTCGTCTGCCCTGGCACGCAGGTCGCCATCGTAGCCGCCGTCGCTCACCGCCAGCGAGGTCCAGCAACCCAGCAACGGCAAGGCCGGCCGGGGATACCGGGGGGATGCATCCAGCAGCAGCCCATGCGTGCCGACACAACGCTGCAGCCCCGGCTTCAATGCCTGGCTCTGCTCTTCCAGCAAACGAAGCATGGGTGGGCTGGAGTAGACCTCGTCATCGCGATGCTGCATGCAAACCGGTCCGGCATCTGTTGCTTTACACAGTGTAACGGTTGCGGCCATGACTCAGCAGGTCGCTCGTCGAGCGGAACTGCCGCACACAGCTGAACGGTCGACCGGGTACTTAACGACTGCCTAACGAGTCCGCCGTAGCGTCAATTTATAGTCGACCGCTTAAAGCGCGCCCGGGACGGCCGCGTCTGTCGTTCCACAACAAGTTCCCACGCCCTGGGGACTTTCCCAACGCAGCGGATCCCTCGTGCACCTCCTTCCGTTACCGGCCCTGGCCGACAACTACATCTGGCTGTTGCATGACGACGACGGAAACGCCGTCGTGGTCGACCCGGGCGATGCAGCCGTTGTGGAACAGGCGCTGACGGCGCGAGGGCTGCGGCTGCGCGCGATCTTGCTCACCCATCATCACCCCGACCACGTCGGCGGGATGTCCGCCCTGCGTGCACGTCACGGGGTCCCTGTCCACGCACCGGTTCACCCGGATATCGGGCAGCCTTTCCAGCCGGCGATCGATGGCGATCGCATCGAGCTGAGCGCGCCATCCATCCAATTCGACGTCATCGCGGTTCCGGGGCACACCCTCAGCCATATCGCCTTCGTGGGAGCCGGCCTGCTGTTCTGCGGCGACACCCTGTTCAGCATGGGCTGCGGCCGCCTGTTCGAAGGCACGCCGGCGCAGATGCTTGGCTCGCTGGATCGCCTGGCGCAACTGCCCGCCGACACGCTGGTCTGTGCCGGACACGAATACACCGAGGTGAACGGACGATTCGCGTTGGCCGTCGAACCGGCCAACGCCGAACTGGCAAGACGAATGCAGGACGTGGCCAGCCTGCGCAAAAGCTCCCGTCCCACCCTGCCGGTTCGGCTTGGCAACGAACTGGCCTGCAACCCCTTCCTGCGCGTCGACACCAACGGTGTCGTTGACTGGGCGCAGCGGCAAGGCTGCGGCGGAGATCGCGTGGCGCGCTTCGCCGCCCTGCGCCATGCCAAGGACGATTTTCGCGCATGAAGCTGGCCATCCGAATCCTGCCGGCGGCCCTCTGCGCACTGTTGGCGGCATGTGCCAACGCACCGTTGCAGCCGGCTGCCGGTCCCGTCGAAATCCCCTCTTCCGCACCTGCACCGCTGCCACCGGTGCCGGACATCGAATCACCCGCAGCACAGCCAGCAGGCGCCGATGTCTGGACACGACTGCGTGGAAGCTTCGCGATGCCGGGCTGCGACGCCGACCCGGCCGTGCTGGGATGGGCCAGGCAATACACGCGCCATCCGAAACAATTCGAGAGCCAGCTGCAAGCGGTGTTGCCACGCCTGGTCTACGTGCAGAAAGTGGCCGAAGACTACGACGTGGCCGGCGAGTTCGTGTTGCTGCCATGGGTGGAAAGCCACTTTCGTCCGATTGCCGCGCGCAAGCATCGTCCCGCCGGCATGTGGCAGCTGATGCCGGTCACCGCCGGGTCGCTGGGACTGCGCGTGGACCGCCACTACGACGGCCGCCTCGACGTACCGGCCTCGGCCAATGCCGTGATGAAACTGCTGGAGCAATATCACAAGCAGTTTGTCGACTGGCGGGTGGTCGACTATGCCTACAACGCGGGGGAGTTCGCCATCCGCAAGGCCATCAGGACGCATGGCACGCCACCCGAACAGCCGGCGATTCCCCGGCTGCCGGTGCGCAAGGTGACCCGCGAACACCTGACCAAGTTGCTGGCGATCGCCTGCGTCGTGCGCGAGCCGGCCCGCTTCAACGTCAGCTTGCCGACCTTGCCCGGCGAGCAGCGTCTGGTCCAGGCCGATGTGCCGCACGCGATGTCGATGGCGCAGGCTGCCGATCGCGCCGGCATGACGCTGGACGCACTGAAGCGGCTTAACGGGGCGTTCGGCAGCAACATGGTCGATACCGCGGCCGCTTCGTATCTCATGATGCCCGCGGCACATGCGCGCCGTTTCAATGACGTTCCGCTCGAGCTTGCCGACAGCAACAACGGCGGCGACCTGCTGCGTGCGCCTCCTGCCGATACTCCGGCGCCCAGCTCCACGGGCGACGCAAGCCTGCTTCGGAAGCACACCGTCAAGCGCGGCGACAGCCTGTGGCAGATCGCGCGCACCTACGCGGTCAGCGTGGACCAGCTCAAGCGCTGGAACCATCTCGGCAACCACTCGCTGAAGCCCGGTCAGACGCTGCAGATCAGCGCTCCGAACTGACGCCATCGCGGACCGGCCTTCCCGGGCACGGGGCCGCATTGTCCGGAACAGGAAAAGGACGACCGAGGTCGTCCTTTTCCTTCAAGCGATGCAGAAGCGCCGGTGCTTACAGCCTCTGCTTGTTGATCTTGATCTCGGTTTTCGCCTTGAGGTGGTCGATCAGTTCGCGGGCTGCCTCGTAACCGTAAGCCTGTGCCATCTGCTGGCGCAACGACTCGCGCTGCTCCGGCAGCAGCTTGGTCAGATCGCCGTCCTGCACCTTGTCCACCGCCAGCAGGGCATAGTTGCCATCCAGCATGTCCACCGCGGCAAACTGCGGCTTGTTGTCCGCCGGATGCGGCATCAGGAAGGCCCGGGTCAGCAGGGGCGCAGGCACCTGGGCATGCCGAACCGCCTCGCTCACCGTCGTGACGGTCGCGCCAAGCGACTTGGCCACCGCATCCATCGCTTCGCCCTTGTGCAGGCGCGCGAGGGCTTCGTCAGCCTGCTTCTTTTCGACGGCAGCCATGCGCTCATCGAGAATCTTCTGCAGCACATCGGCACGCACTTCGGCCAGCGGCTTGGCCGCAGCCGGAACGTGCTGGTCGACATGCAACACCAGCGAATGGTTGTTGCCCAGATCGATCAGGGCCGAATTGTTTCCCTGCACCAGCACGTCGTCACTGAAGGCCGCGGCGATCACCTTCGGATTCGCCGCCACGCCTTCGCCACCCTGGCGCGAAAACAGCGCCGTGGTCTTGATCGGCAGTTTCAGCGCCACCGAGGCAGGCTCCAGCGAAGTGGGGTTCTGATAGGTGTTGTCGGACATCTTGCCCGCGATGTCGTTGTAGTTGCGGTCACGATCGGCCGCCGTCGCTTCCTTGACCAGCTGGTCGCGCACTTCATCGAACGGCTTCGACTGGCCGCTGCGGACATCGCGCAACCAGATGATGTGGTAACCGTCGGTCGACAGCACCGGCTTGGAGATCTGTCCCTTCTGCAGCGCGAACAACGCCGAATCGAACGCTTCGTTGGTGACGCCCTTCTCGAGCCAGCCGAGATCACCGCCCAGACGGCGCGAACCCAAGTCCTGCGAATCCTGCTGGGCCAGCTTGGCAAAATCGGCGGGGGTCGCTTCCGCGGCGATCTTGTCGGCCTTGGCCAGCGCCTCCTTCTGCTGTTCCGGCGTGGCGTTCGTCGGCACGTTGATCAGGATGTGGGAAACGAGGCGCTGCTCCGGCTGCACGAAACGCTGCTTCTCGCTGGCATAGCGCTTGCGCAGATCCTCGTCGCTGGGCTGCGCGACCAGAGGCAGGTCTGCACCGACCACTTCGATGTACTTCACCGAGACCATCTCGGGCTTCATGTAGTCGGCCTGGTGCGACTTGTAGTACGCCTCGATCTCGGCATCGCTCACCGTGCCGTTCTCCAGCGTCGGGCGCTGCAACACGAAGTAGCGCAGGTCACGGCGCTGGTTCTGCAGCTTCAGGAACTGGTCGAGACGGGCGTCGCTGACGATGGTGCTGGCGTTGATCGCCGAGGGCAGCAACTGGATCGCCAGTGACGAACGAATTTCCCGCTCGAACATTTCCGGCGTCTTGTACTGGCTGGTCAGCCACGCCTGGTAGCTGGTGCCGTCGAACTTGCCGTTGACCTGGAACGCGGGAATGGCAGCGATGTAGTCGCGCACCGCCAGGTCGGGCACGCGCAGCCCCCAGTCCTCGTTGGCCTGCTGCAGCAGTTGCTCGTCGACCATGCCGTCGAGAATGCGCAACTTCGTCTCGGGCTTCTCGAAGGAGCTTGAATCGAACTGCTCGCCCTGCTGGGCGACCTGCTGCTGACGCACCTGGTTCACGCGGTCCTGGAACGCACGCTGGTCGATCTCGTGCTTGCCGACCTTGGCCACGTAGGCTTCGTCGTGCGACATGAAGTAACTCTCCATGCCGAACAGCGACATCGCAAAGACGCAAACCCCCAGAAGGATGATGGACGGCCATCCATGCATCTTGTTACGCATTGCCTGCAGCATCGAAATCTTCCCGCAAGATGGTGAAAGCGCATGACGCGCGTGGCTCAAGTCGGCAAACCGGCCCGTGCCGTCCGGTGTCGCAGGACGCGGACGAACCGCTCAAATGACAAGGGCGCCACACGGGCGCCCTTGCGAACTGTGGCGGAGTGGACGGGACTCGAACCCGCGACCTCCGGCGTGACAGGCCAGCATTCTAACCAACTGAACTACCACTCCGCATTTTTTCTGGTGGGTGCTGTAGGGATCGAACCTACGACCACCGCCTTGTAAGGGCGACGCTCTACCGCTGAGCTAAGCACCCGAAACCAAGCGTCAGCCGCTTAGTTTAGGGCATCCTTCAACGTCTTGCCAGCCTTGAACGCAGGCACCTTCGACGCCTTGATCTTGATCGCTTCGTTGGTGCGCGGGTTGCGACCGGTGCGGGCAGCACGCTTGCGCACGGTGAACGTGCCAAAGCCGACAACCGAAACGTCCTCACCCTTCTTCAACGACTTTTGCACGGTCTCGAAAAAGGCTTCCAGAGCGCGGCCAGCGTCGGCCTTGGTCAACTCGGCCTTCTCGGCAATGGCATTGATCAGATCGGTTTTATTCATTGAGAAAACTCCCTCGTTCGGATTTCGTCGGCGCGGTCGTTCCGGAGAACCCGACAGCGCCGGCATGGATGGTTGGCTCGCAGGATGCCATGACGCAACCCCGCATCGCTGCGCTGACGAACAACGCCGGGACTGCGGTAGCGCCTTTATACCAGTGCGTTGCAGGAAGGCGCAACACAAGCCACAGCAACGTTTTCGCAAGATCTGGACGTTGTCGATCCGCTTGCAAAACAAGTACCGAACGACTAGGGCGAACTTCGCCGAACGGTGACGAACACGCAAAAGAACGCCACGCGCGAGCGTGGCGTTCCTGGAGTACTCGGGCCTGGCTGACGCTGAACCTAGTGGGTCAGCGAATGGGCTTCCGTCGAATCGCCGGAAACGGCGGCGGGAGTGTCGGCCTTCGCCGTGCTTGGCTGCAGCGGGCGCTCCAGGGCGATGTCCAGCACTTCGTCGATCCAGCGCACCGGATGGATCTGCATGGACGAGGTGATGTTGGCCGGCATGTCGGCAAGGTCCTTCTTGTTGTCCTCGGGGATGATCACCGTGGTGATGCCGCCACGGTGCGCCGCGAGCAGCTTCTCCTTCAGCCCGCCGATCGGCAGCACCCGACCACGCAAGGTGATCTCGCCGGTCATCGCGACCTCGGACCGCACCGGCACCCTGGTCAATACCGACACCAGTGCCGTGCACATCGCGATGCCCGCGCTGGGTCCGTCCTTCGGCGTGGCGCCCTCCGGCACGTGGATGTGCACGTCGAGTTTCTGGTGGAACTCCGGGTCGATGCCGAGCTGGTCGGCACGGGCGCGCACCACCGACAAGGCCGCCTGGATCGATTCCTTCATGACGTCGCCGAGCTGGCCGGTATGCACCAGCCGTCCCTTGCCCGCCACCACCGACGCTTCGATGCTGAGCAACTCGCCGCCAACCTGGGTCCAGGCCAGGCCGGTGACCAGCCCCACCTCGTTCTGCAGTTCCTTGCGACCGAAATCGAACCGCCGCACACCCAGGTAGTGGTCGAGGTTGTCCGACGTCACTTTGACCTTGTCCGGAGCAGCCTTCGCCTTGCCCTTGGCGGTTTTGGCCGCAGGCTTGCCCTTGGCTTTCCTGACCTGCCCCAGGGTCAGTTCCTTGACCACCTTGCGGCAGATCTTGGAAACCTCGCGCTCCAGGTTGCGCACGCCCGACTCGCGGGTGTAGTAGCGCACGATGTCACGCAGCGCTTCCTCGGTGACGCTGAGTTCCTCGGGCTTCAGGCCGTTGGCCTTCAACTGCTTGGCCAGCAGGTACTTCTGCGCGATGCCGAGCTTCTCGTCCTCGGTATAGCCGGGGATGCGAATGACCTCCATGCGATCGAGCAATGGGCCGGGAATGTTCAGCGAATTGGCGGTGGCGATCCACATCACCTCGGACAGGTCCAGGTCCACTTCGAGATAGTGGTCGTTGAACGCGTGGTTCTGTTCCGGGTCGAGCACCTCGAGCAGCGCCGAGGACGGATCGCCACGGAAATCCATCGACATCTTGTCGATCTCGTCCAGCACGAACAGCGGGTTCTTCGCGCCGACCTTGTTGATGTTCTGCACGATGCGGCCGGGCATCGAGCCGATATAGGTGCGCCGGTGCCCGCGGATCTCGGCCTCGTCACGCACGCCGCCCAGGCTCATGCGGACGAACTTGCGGTTGGTGGCCTTGGCGATCGACTGGCCCAGCGACGTCTTGCCCACGCCCGGCGGTCCGACCAGGCACAGGATCGGCCCCTTCATGACCGACACGCGCTGCTGCACGGCGAGATATTCGAGGATCCGCTCCTTGACCTTCTCCAGGCCGAAGTGATCGGCATCCAGCACCTCCTGGGCCAGCTGCAGGTCCTTGCGCACCTTGCTGCGCTTCTTCCACGGCACGCCGACCAGCCAGTCGAGGTAGTTGCGCACCACGGTGGCCTCGGCCGACATCGGCGACATCTGCTTGAGCTTGCTGAACTCCTGCCGCGCCTTGGCCAGCACCGGCTTGGGCATGCCCGAGCCCTCGATCTTCTTCTGCAGCTCCTCGACTTCGTTGGGGCCGTCCTCGCTGTCGCCCAGCTCCTTCTGGATCGCCTTCATCTGCTCGTTGAGGTAATACTCGCGCTGGCTCTTCTCCATCTGCGATTTCACGCGGCCGCGGATGCGCTTTTCCACCTGCTGCAGGTCCATCTCGCCGTCGACCAGGCCGATCAGCAGTTCCAGCCGCTGGCCGACGTCAGCAGTCTCCAGCACCTTCTGCTTGTCCGCCATGCGCACGGACAGGTGCGCAGCGATCGAATCGGCGACCCGCGACGGATCTTCGATACCGGACAGGCTGGCCAGCACTTCCGGCGGCAGCTTGCGGCTTTGCTTGACCAGTTGCTCGAACAGCGAGATCAGCGTGCGCGAAACCACGTCGAGCTCGCGCTCCTTGGCGTTGTAGACCGGCTCGATCACGCGCGAACGCGCGGTCAGCATGCCGTCCCGTTCCCTGAAGTCCTCGACTGACACGCGCGACTGGCCCTCGACCAGCACCTTCACCGTGCCATCGGGCAGCTTCAACAGTTGCAGCACCCCGGCCAGCGTGCCGATCTGGTGCAGGTCGGAAATCTCCGGATCGTCGATATCCGGACTTTTTTGCGCAACCAGCAGGATCTGCCGCTCGCCCTCCATGGCGCGCTCCAGCGCACGCATGGATTTGTCGCGACCGACAAACAGCGGAATCACCATGTGCGGGTAAACCACGACATCACGCAACGGCAATACCGGCAGAGCGTCCAGCGCAGCAGGAAGGGGGGCGTTCTTGGCCATGAAAGAGGGGTCCCTCGGTCGATTGTGCGTTCAACCCGACACTGCGCCGGGCATCCCAACTCGTCAAGTGGAGGCGACCGCCAACCTAGTCAAGGTTCGCGGTCAGCCGAAAAAGAAACGGCCCCGGGAAGATCCACCGGAGCCGTCGTCGATGCAGTGGCGCGAAAAGTCAGGCGGCGTCGCCACCCTCGCCCGCCACGCGCTGCTGCAGGTTGCCGCGGTAGATCAGGTAGGGCTCGGCCTGCCCCTCGATCACGGCGTCGTCCACCACCACCTTGCTGACGTGCTCCAGCGAGGGCAGCTCGTACATCGTGTCCAGCAACACCTGTTCCAGGATGGTGCGCAAGCCGCGGGCGCCGGTCTTGCGCTTGAGCGCCTTGCGGGCAATCGCCTGCAGTGCCTCGGGGCGGAACTCGAGCTCCACCTCTTCCATCTCGAACAGCTTCCTGAACTGCTTGGTCACCGCGTTCTTCGGCTCGGTGAGGATCTTCACCAGCGCCGCCTCGTCCAGCTCGTCCAGCGTGGCCACCACGGGCAGGCGTCCGACGAACTCCGGGATCAGGCCGAAGCGCACCAGATCGGCCGGTTCGACTTCGGCCAGCACCTTGCCGAGGTTCTCGGTGCGCTCCTTGGAGCGCACTTCGGCGGAAAAACCGATGCCGGTGGTCTCGGAGCGCTGCTGGATGACCTTGTCCAGGCCGGAGAACGCGCCACCGCAGATGAACAGGATGTTCTTGGTGTCGACCTGCAGGAATTCCTGCTGCGGGTGCTTGCGGCCACCCTGCGGCGGCACCGAGGCGAGAGTGCCCTCGATCAGCTTCAGCAACGCCTGTTGCACGCCTTCGCCCGACACGTCACGAGTGATCGACGGGTTCTCGCTCTTGCGCGAAATCTTGTCGATCTCGTCGATGTAGACAATGCCCGACTGCGCCTTCTCGACGTCGTAGTCGCACTTCTGCAGCAGCTTCTGGATGATGTTCTCGACATCCTCGCCCACGTAGCCGGCTTCGGTCAGCGTGGTGGCGTCGGCGATCGTGAACGGCACGTTGAGCAGGCGCGCCAGCGTTTCGGCCAGCAGCGTCTTGCCCGAGCCGGTCGGACCGATCAGCAGGATGTTGGACTTGCCCAGCTCGATGTCGTCGCTCTTCTGGCGCGATTCGATCCGCTTGTAATGGTTGTACACCGCAACGGCCAGCGCCTTCTTGGCGCGGCTCTGGCCGACCACGTACTGATCCAGCGATTCGCGGATCTCGCGCGGCTTCGGCAACTGGGTCCGGCCCGAAGCGGCCTTCTCTTCCAGTTCCTCGCGGATGATGTCGTTGCAGAGCTCGACGCATTCGTCGCAGATGAACACGGACGGGCCCGCGATCAGCTTGCGCACTTCATGCTGGCTCTTGCCACAGAAAGAGCAATAGAGAATCTTGCCGCTGTCGCTGGATCGCCCCTGACGGTCGTCACTCATACTCTCGGTCCCGCTGGTAAATCTGGATGCGCCGCGAGAATAACACAGGGCTCCGCGTCTGCCTGCAGACGCGGAGCCCCTCTCGTGACCGTGGTGTGGAAACCGGAACTCAGGCCGATTTCACCGTTTCGCCAGCGCGCTTGTCGAGCACCTCGTCGATCAGGCCATACGCCTTCGCATCCACCGCGTTCATGAAGCGGTCGCGCTCCATGTCCAGCTCGATCTTCTCGAGCGGCTGGCCGGTGTGTTCGACGTACAGCTTGTTCAGACGCTCGCGGATGTAAAGGATCTCGCGGGCCTGGATCTCGATGTCGGTGGCCTGACCCTGCGCGCCGCCGGAAGGCTGGTGGATCATGATGCGCGAATTCGGCAGTGCGAAACGCTTGCCCTTGGCGCCGGCCATCAGCAGGAACGAGCCCATGCTGCAGGCCTGGCCGATGCACATCGTGCTGACGTTCGGCTTGATGAACTGCATCGTGTCGTAGATCGCCAGACCGGCGGTGACGGCACCGCCCGGGCTGTTGATGTAGAAGTTGATGTCCTTGTCCGGATTTTCCGATTCCAGGAACAGCATCTGCGCCACGATCAGGTTCGCGACCTGGTCGTTGACCTCGCCCACCAGGAAGATCACGCGCTCTTTCAGCAGGCGCGAATAGATGTCGTAGGAGCGCTCGCCACGAGCGGTCTGCTCGACGACCATCGGGACCAAATTGAGGTTCTGGATTGTATCCATGGCCATGTCTGCAGCTCTCCGTTGATGAGCCCGGGTGGTTGCCCGGGCCGGTTTTCCAGCCTGGTTGCTCAGGCGCTGACTGGACGCATCACCTCGTCGAACGTGAGATCCAGCTGGGTGGTCGTGGCGTGTTCCGCCACCCACTCCGCCACCTGGTCTTCCATCACGCGATTCTGCAGCCCGGACATCAACTGGGGGTCGCCGTTGTACAGTTCAATGACCTTTTCCGGTTCTTCATAGGTCGAGGCAATCGCAGCCAGCTGCTCGGCCACGCGCTTGCGATCGATCCTGATCTCCTGCTTGCGGGCGATTTCGCCCATCAGCAGACCGGCAATCACCCGCTGGCGAGCCACCGGCATGGCGGCCTCGATCAGCTGCGGCGGCGGCTGCTGGCCCTGTGGCACGCTGCCGGCGGCCATGTTGCGCGCCTCGGACTGCACCATCAGCTTCGGCACGTCCAGATCGGCGTGGGTCACCGCCAGCTTCTCGGCCACTTCCGACTTCAGACGGCCCATCAGCGCGGCCTTCAGTTCGCGCTCCAGGTTCGCCCGCACTTCCTTGCGGAAGGTCTCCAGATCGCCGTCGGCAATGCCGAACAGCTTGGCGAATTCGGCGTCGATCTCGGGCAGCTTCGGTTCCTGCACCTTGATGATGCTGAAGCTGACCTTGGCATTCTTCCCGGCCAGCTGCTCGTTGCGGAAATCTTCCGGGAACAGCACGTCGGTCTCGAAGCTTTCACCGCTCTTGCGGCCGGTCAGCGCTTCGTCCAGCGCCTTGAACAGGGTGCCCGAGCCGAGCACGCTGCCGGCGCGTTCCTGGCCTTCGGCGGGGAAACGGTAGTCGTCCGCGCTGGCGGAATACTCGAACATCACGAAGTCGCCATCGGCCGAGGCGCGCTCGACTTCATCGAAGCTGCGACGCTGCTGGCGCAGGGTCTCCAGCATCTTGTCGATGTCCGCGTCGCTGACCTCGGCCACGGGGCGCTTGATCTCGAGCGCGGCCACGTCGACCTGGGGGAACTCCGGCATGATCTCGAAGGTGGCGGTGTAGGCGATCTCGCCGTTCTCCGGCTTGCCCGTGGTGTCGATCGACGGGTTCGCGATCGGCTGCAGCTTTTCCTGCTGCACGGCTTCACGCAGCGTGCTGCCGATCAGGTCGGACAGAACCTCGCCACGAACCTGGTCGCCGAAGCGCTGCTTGATCACCGTGGTGGGCACCTTGCCCGGACGGAAGCCCTTCAGGCGAACCGTGCGACCCATTTCCGCGATGCGTGCGCTGACCTGCGTCTCAAACCGCTCCGCCGGAAATTTCACCGTGAGCTTGCGCTCGAGCGAGCCGATGTTCTCAACCGAAACCTGCATGACGTCTCCTGGTACTACCTGAATGTTGTGGGCCCGCACCGGCGCCATGGCGGCTGTGTCGCCCGGAAATCAAGGGAAATCAACGGGGCATGGTGCGAAAGGGGGGACTCGAACCCCCACGGGGTTAACCGCCAGAACCTAAATCTGGTGCGTCTACCAATTCCGCCACTCTCGCCTTGCCACCCTTGTCAAACGACCCTAACCAACTGATATGCAAAGCCAATGCGAGCCGCCTTCGCGGCCCGCCGTCGCCCCCAGATCAACCGGCGTGATCGCCTAAGTCGATGATTACCTTATACGAAAGCGGACCATTTTACGGTTGCGTCGTGCGGTAGCACAAGCCATCGCCGGCAATTGGCGCCACCCGTCGGCAAGCGCCCGATGATCGCCGGATTCGCCGCGCATGGACCGCTGCCCCTGCATGCGTGCTGCGGGAGTACGGCCGGACGATGCCGCATGCAAAAGGCCGGCACCTCGCGGTGCCGGCCCTTGCGGACGTTGCCCGGTTACGCCGACTTCCTGAGCAGACCCTCGGCCTCCATCGCCGCCTGCACCATCGGCCGCGCCGCCACGCGTTGCTGGAACGCGGTCAGCGACTCGAACTCCGACAGATCCAGATCCACATGCCTGGCCCAGTTGGTCACGGTGAACAGATAGGCGTCGGCGGCGGTGAATTGCCCGCCAAGCAGCCACTCCTGCTTCGCCAGCACGGCATCGAGCGTTGCGTAACGCTTGCGCAGGTACTCCTTGCGTTCCTGCCGTACTGGCTCGGGCGTGGCCGGGCTGAACAGCGGGCTGTAGGTCTTGTGCAGCTCGGAGTTGATGTAACCGAGCATCTCCTGCAGGTGGTAGCGGGGCAGCGTACCGTTGGCCGGCGCCAGTCCGCTGGCCGGGTTCCGGTCGGCCAGATACTGCACGATCGCCGGACCTTCGGTCAGCACTTCGCCGTCGTCCAGCTGCAGCGTCGGCACATAGCCTTTCGGGTTGACCTGCAGGAAGTCGTCGCCGCTCTCGGTGCGCTTGGTCTTGCCGTCGACCCTGACCAGTTGCAGTGGCAGGCCGGCTTCCAGTGCCACGATGTGCGGCGAGAGCGAGCAGGCGCCAGGCATGTAATACAGCTTCATCCGGTTTCTCCATGGGGGACACGAGGGCGTCGCGCAGCCCGGGGAGCGACCGCGCGACGGACCTTCATGTTAGTCGCCATGATCACTGCTGGATACGACGTCACCACCGGCCTGTCCCGCACGCGGCAGCACCGCACCAAGGAACCTGCGATCCCGTATGACCGGGCGGGCGATCACTCGACCTCGTCCGAACCCTCGTTGACACCCTCGAACAGGAAGGTCGACAGGTAGCGCTCGCCGGTATCGGGCAGCATCGCCAGCAGCACCGAACCTTCCGGCGCATCCTTCGCCACTTCCAGCGCAGCGGCCAGCGTGGCGCCCGAGGAAATGCCGGCAAAGATGCCTTCGCGCCGGGCCAGTTCGCGGGAGGTGTCGCGTGCCAGCACGTCGTCGATCAGCACGATGCGATCCACCACCTGCGGATTCAGCACCCCCGGCACGAAGTCCGGGGTCCAGCCCTGGATCTTGTGCGGCTGCCATTCCTTGCCCGACAGCAGGGCAGCCACGGTCGGCTCGGTGGCGACCACCTGCACGTCCGGGCGCGCCACCTTCAGCACTTCGCCCACACCGGTCAGCGTGCCGCCGGTTCCCCAGCCGCTGACGAAGTAGTCCAGCCGGCGCCCGGCGAAGTCACGCAGGATTTCCGGAGCCGTGGTCTGCCGGTGGTAGGCCGGATTGGCGGGGTTCTCGAACTGGTTGGTGAAGAACCAGCCGTGCTTCTGCGCCAGCTCCAGCGCCTTGTCGACCATGCCGGTGCCCCGTGCAGCCGCGGGCGTCAGCACCACCTTGCCGCCGTAGGCGCGGATCAGCTTGCGCCGCTCGATCGAGAACGTCTCGGCCATCACCGCCACGAACGGATAGCCACGGGCCGCGCAGATCGCGGCCAGCGCCACGCCGGTATTGCCCGAAGTGGCCTCGACCACCGTCTGCCCCGGCTTCAGCACGCCGCGCTGTTCGGCGTCCAGGATGATCGCCAGCGCCAGTCGATCCTTGACCGACCCGGCCGGATTGAAGGCCTCCACCTTCACATGGAGTTCGACGTGTTTTGGCGCCAGCCGATGGAGGCGGACGATTGGCGTATTGCCGATGGTGTCGAGAATGCTGTTGTGGATCATGGGAGGACTCCTGAAGACACGAAAGTCGACCGGCATCATGCGCCCGTCGCGGCAAAAATGTTCATCCGGCGCGATGCAGCGCGGCCAGTACGTCGGGCGTCGGCGGTGGGCGCTCCTGTGCGCGGAAGGCATGCACCGTGGCTCCCAGCGGCGGCTGGCCGAACCAGGCCAGCGAAGGCGCCAGCGCCGCCACCTCGCCCAAGAGCAGCAAGGCCGGCGAGCTTACCGCATGGAAGGCGGCGCGCTCGACCAGGTTGGCCAGGGTGCCGGTGACCACGCGCTGCTCCGGGCGCGAGCCATTCTCGATCAGCGCGAAAGGCGTGGCAGACGCCCGGCCGTGGGCGAGCAGGCCCGCCTGCAGCGCGCCCAGTTCGGCCACGCCCATGTACACCGCCAGGGTCTGTCGTTCCTGGGCCAGCAGCGCCCAGTCCGGGGACTGGTCCGGCGACTGGCCATGCGCGGTGACCAGGCACACCGACTGCGCGTGATGGCGGTGGGTCAGCGGCACGCCCGCGTAGGCCGCGCAGGCCACGGCGGCGGTGATGCCGGGCACGACTTCATAGGGAACGGCGTGAGCGCGCAGGAACTCCAGCTCCTCGCCGCCGCGACCGAACACGAAGGGGTCGCCGCCCTTCAGCCGCACTACCCGCCGCCCCGCCCGCGCATGCCGCAGCAGCAGGTCGTGGATGGCGTCCTGGCTGGTGTGATGATGGCCTGCCTGCTTGCCGACCTCGATCCGCTCGGCGTCGCGCCGGGCCAGTTCCAGCACCTCGGCGCTGACCAGCCGGTCGTGCAGGATCACGTCCGCCTCGTTCAGCGCGCGCAGCGCCCGCAAGGTCAACAGGCCCGGATCACCGGGACCGGCGCCCACCAGCACCACCGAACCGGTCGGGGCCTCCGGCGGCGCCAGCAGCGTGACTTCCACCGCCTGGCGGGCGGCTTCCGGCCGGCCCTGCCGCAGCAGGCCCGCCACCGGACCGGTGAACAGGTTCTCGTAGAAGCGTCGGCGCGCAGCCATGTCCGGGTGCCGTGCCCGGATGCGCTTGCGCAAGCCGGCCGCCAGCGTGGCCAGCGCGCCCAGCGAGTGATCCAGCAAGCCCTCCAGCCGCTCGCGCACCAGTCGGGCCAGCATCGGTGCCTCGCCGCCGCTGGAGATGGCGATGGTCAGCGGCGAGCGGTCGACCACGGCCGGCACGTGAAAGCTCGACAGGGCTGCGTCGTCCACCACGTTGACGAAGATCCGCCGCAACTCGGCAAAGGTCGCGATCAAGCGGTTCAGTTCGGTATCCGGGGTCGCCGCCACCACCAGCCAGACCCGATCCAGCCAGCTCTCGCGGAACGATTCGTGGCGATGGGCCACGCGGCCATCGGCCACCCACCGCCGCAGCCGCGGCGTCAGCGTGGGCGCGTTCACCGTGACCTGCGCCTGCGCGCCGAGCAGGGCCGCCACCTTGCGTTCGGCCACCGGGCCACCGCCGACCACCAGCACGGCGCGACGGGACAGATCGGCGAACAGGGGATACAACTTCATGCGATGCGTCCGGTGCAGGTATGACGATGCCACCACGCTATCCGGGTGCCGGCGGCGACGACAAATGACTTGCGCCACCGCGCATATGCCGCCACGGCATGTTGCCGAAAACTTGACCAATCCATCAAATGGACGTATAGACGTCTGATCATGAAATCACGTCCAGGCCACGCATCCCCTGACGCCCCATCCCCGGTGGTGGCCCGCGGCCTTGTGCCCGCCCTGACCACGCCGGCTGCCACGCGATGTATCCGTGTTTCGTTCGCGCCTCGCCTCCACGATCCCGACCGTACACGAGAACTTCGCCATGACCCTGACCCAACTGCGCTACCTGGTGGCCATCGCCGACTCCGGCCTGAACATCACCCTCGCCGCGGAACGCGTGCACGCCACCCAGCCCGGCCTGAGCAAGCAGCTGCGGCAGCTTGAGGACGAGCTGGGTTTCCAGCTGTTCGTGCGCAAGGGCAAGAGCCTGGACACGGTGACCCATGCCGGTCGGCAGGTGCTGGAGCGGGCGCGCACGATCCTGGCCGAAGCGGCCAACATCCGCTCGATCGCCGCCAACCTGCGCAACGAGGCGCACGGTGAGTTGCGCATCGCCACCACCCACACCCAGGCCCGCTTCGCCCTGCCCGCCGCGATCGGCATGCTCAGCCAGAGCTATCCGCGAGTCAGCGTGCACCTGCAGCCGGGCCGCGACAGCGAGGTGCTGGCGCAACTGGAGGCAGGCCGGGTCGATCTGGCGGTGATCAGCACGGCCGGCGCGCCGCCCGGCAGCGGCATCGCGCTGCCGGCCTATCGCTGGCATCGGGTGATCCTTGCGCCGCGGGAGCATCCGCTGGCCACCAGCGGCCAGCCGCCCTCGCTGGACGCCCTGGCGAAACTCCCACTGGTCAGCTACGACTCTTCCGTCAAGGCCGATTCCTCGCTGCGCCGCGCGTTCGAGGCGCGCCAGCTGCAGCCGCATGTCGCGATGACCGCCGGCGATGCCGACCTGATCAAGACCTACGTGCGTACCGGGCTCGGCATCGGCGTGCTGGCCGAGATGGCGATGCTGCCGGCCGACACCGACCTGGCCGTGCTGCCGGCCGATCACCTGTTTCCGCAATGCACGACCTGGATCGTGCTGCGTCGCGAGAGCGTGCTGCGCGAGTACGTGCTGGAGTTCGTCACGCAGTTCGCGCCGCATCTCGACCGCCGCGACGTGGCGCGGGTGCTGGCCGGCGACGCCACCGCCGGCGAATGGACCGGGGTGCCGCATTGGCGGGAGCGCCGGCAAGCCGCGCTCGCCGCCTGAGGCCTGGCCGGCGGACGACGCCCGCCCCGCAAGACAGCTACCTCCAGCGCGGTGGCGAGTTGGATCTCGATGAAGTCGCGATGCGCCTCGGCGATGGTCGACCGGCCCGCGCCGGACGGGCCGGTGCAAGGCGACGTCGGCTGGCTTACCCGATGCCGTGCAGTCCGCACTCGCGCTTGAGTCCGAAGAAGCGGGTGTCCTCGGCGTCCATGCCGGGCTCCCAGCGATGGCTGGTGTGGGTGTCGCCGATGGAGACGTAGCCGCGCTGCCACAACGGGTGGTAAGGCAGCTGGTGGTGCGCCAGGTACTGGCCAATGTCGCGGTCGCTCCAGTCCGCCAGCGGGTGGAACTTCCAGCGGCCCTGGCGATGCTCGACGAAGTCGATCGCCCGGCGGCTGCGCGACTGTCCACGACGCAGGCCGGCAAACCAGCCGGCCGCACCCAGTTCGGCCAGCGCCCGCTGCATCGGCTCGACCTTGCGCAAGCGGTTGTACTGGTCCAGCCCGGGCACGCCCTGCTCCCACAGCCGCCCGTGGCGTGCCTCCATCCAGGCCGGGCTGAGCGGCGCGCGATAGACCTTGAGGTTCAGCGCGAGTCGTTCGGTCAACTCGTCGACGAAGCGGTAGGTCTCGGGAAACAGATAGCCGGTGTCGATCAGCACCACCGGCAGGCGGGCGCGCTGGCGGGTCAGCAGATGCAGCGACACCGCTGCCTGTGCGCCGAAGCTGGACGACAGCACGTGTTCGCCCGGAATGTTTTCGAACACCCAGGCCACGCGCTGCTCGGCGTCGAGCGTGGCGAACCGCGCATTCAGTTCTGCCAATACCTGCGGTTCGGGCGAGACGGCCGCGGCTAGCACCGCACTCATGCCAGCACCGCCAGCGGAATATGCCGTGGCTTTGCCGTAGCCACGATACCGGCGCGCAGCAGGAAATCGCCGAAACCCTCGCCCTCGCCGCGTTCATCCGCGTAGCGCGCAAACAGCGGATCGAGCGCATCGAGGATCGTCGCCTCGTCGATGTTCTCCCGATACACCTGGTTCAGGCGCTGTCCGCTGAAGTCGGCACCCAGCCGCAGGTCGTAGCGACCCGGCCCGCGCCCGACCAGGGCGATCTCGCCCAGGTAAGGGCGCGAACAACCGTTGGGGCAGCCGGACAGACGCAGCAGGATCGGCGCGTCAGCAAGGCCGTGGCGGGCCAGCAGCGACTCCAGCTTCGGCAGCAGCGCCGGCAGGTAGCGTTCGCTCTCGGCCATCGCCAGGCCGCAGGTGGGCAAGGCCACGCAGGCGATCGCGTGGCGGCGGATGCCGCTCTGCGCACGGTACTCGCCGAGGCCGTGCGCGTGCACGATCGCATCGATGCGCGCGCGCTCGGCGGCCGGCACGCCGGCGACGATCACGTTCTGGTTGCAGGTCAGGCGGAAATCGCCCGCGTGTACCTTCGCCAGTTCGCGCAGGCCGCTGAGCCAGCGCCGATCGCCGGTATCGGCGAGGCGGCCGGACTCGATGTGCAAGGTGAGATGCCAGCGGCCATCGTGCCCCTCGACCCAGCCGTAGCGGTCGCCGTTGTGCTCGAAGCGATGCTCGCGTGGCGGAGCCAGCGCATAACCCAGCCGCGATGCCAGTTCCTCCCTGAACGTGTCCAGGCCGTGCCGGTCCAGCGTGTATTTCAGTCGTGCATGCTTGCGCTCGGCGCGGTCGCCCCAGTCACGCTGCACGCCGATCACCGCCTCGGCCACCTCGAACAACTGCTCCGGCGCGACGAAGCCGATCACGCTGGCCAGCCGCGGATAGGTGCTGGCGTCGCCGTGGGTGGCGCCCATGCCGCCGCCGATGGCGATGTTGAAGCCGCGCAACACGCCGTGCTCGATGATCGCGATCAGGCCCAGGTCCTGGGCAAACACGTCGATGTCGTTGAGCGGCGGGATCGCCAGGCCGATCTTGAACTTGCGCGGCAGATAGGTCGCGCCGTACAGCGGCTCGACCTCCGCCGCGCCGGCCAGCTGCTCGCCGTCCAGCCAGATCTCGTGATACGCCCGCGTCTTCGGGGCCAGCTCGGCAGACAGCCGCGTAGCCCAGGCGTACGCCTCGGCGTGTGCGGCGGACTCGACCGGGTTGGCCGTGCTGACCACGTTGCGCACCACGTCGCCGCAGGCGGCGATGGTGCTGGCCAGCGTGTCATGAATCGCGGCGATGGTCGGCTTCAGCTGGCGCTTGATGATGCCGTGCCACTGGAAGGTCTGCCGCGTGGTGATGCGCAGTGAGCCACTGGCGTAGTCACGGGCGATGCGATCGAACACCAGCCACTGCGCCGGCGTCACCACGCCGCCGGGAAGGCGCGCGCGCAACATGAAGGCGTAGGCCGGCTCCAGCTTCTGCCGCCGACGGTCCTCGCGCAGATCGCGGTCATCCTGCTGGTAGCTGCCGTGGAATTTCAGCAGCTTGGTGTCGTCATCGCTGATCGCGCCGGTGACCGGATCGGCCAGACCCTCGGCGATGCCGCCGCGCAAGAGGCGGCTGTCAGCCTTGATTTTTTCGAGATGGGAGAGCATCGGAGCGTTCTTTATCTGAAGTGCGGCCATGGCCGGCCGTGTCCTGACTCAAGCTTCCAGGGACGGGCGCATCAACTAGTAGACGTCGCGGGCGTAGCGACCCTGCTGCAGCAGCTCGCCGAGCCAGGCCTCGGCGGAATCGGTGGAATGACCGCCGTGGGCCACGGCCACGTCGATCAGGGCGGCGTGCACGTCGCGCGCCATGTGTTTCGCGTCGCCGCAGACGTAGAGGTGTGCACCGCCATCGAGCCAGGCGTACAGGTCGGCGCCGCGTTGGCGCAGACGATCCTGCACATAGGTTTTTGTCTGCCGCGAGTTCCTCGCAACGCCCCGCGCATCCCCGTGCGGACTTTCAGAAAGGGCGCCATCCCGCGAGAACGCCAGGTCGAGCCGGTGCAGCGAGCCGTCCTTCAGCGCCTGCTGCCACTCCACCTGGTAGAGGAAATCGCTGGCAAAATGGCGGTTGCCGAAGAACAGCCAGTTGCGGCCACTGCCGGCACGCTCGCGGCGTTCCTGCAAGAAGGCGCGGAACGGGGCCACGCCGGTACCGGGGCCGATCATGATGATGTCGCGCGCGTCGTCGGCCGGCAGCCGGAAGCGCTCGTTCGGTTCGACGAAGACCTCCAGCCGGGCATCCTCCCCGCTGGCGGCCAGCAGGCTGGAGGCTGCGCCCCAGTGGGCATGACCATCGGCTTCGTATTCCACCACCGCCACGGTCAGGTGCACCTCCTCGCCCACGGCCGCCGGGCTGGAGGCGATC
Source organism: Rhodanobacter sp. IGA1.0 (assembly GCF_040208325.1). Classification (NCBI taxonomy): domain Bacteria; kingdom Pseudomonadati; phylum Pseudomonadota; class Gammaproteobacteria; order Lysobacterales; family Rhodanobacteraceae; genus Rhodanobacter; species Rhodanobacter sp. IGA1.0. The sequence continues at coordinate 1,651,468 of NZ_CP157948.1, read as the reverse complement.
GAGTACAGCCGCGGCGCCAGCGGGCGCAATGCCGCCAGCAGGGCTTCGGGTTGCCAGGTCGCGGGATGGCGACGCAGCAGGTCGATCGGCTGGTGGTCGGCCAGCACCGCGGCCAGCCGGGCCGCGTTTTCCGGCTGCAGCAGCCCGGCCAGTTCGGCGTGCCCGCCGGCAGCGGCCAGTGCCGCAATGAAGCCGCGATGCAGGCGGGTGAGTTCGCAATCGCGCTCCAGCCATTGCCGCAACGGCTGACGGCGATGCTTCCAGCTCACTTCGCCTGCGCCATCGAGCTGCAGGAGGTCGAGCCATTGCGCGACCAGCGCCGGCGGATTGCGCGGCCACACGCCCAGTGCATCACCGGGCTGGTAGCGCAGGCCGGAACCTTCCAGCGACAACTCCAGGTGGCGGATGTCGCGGGTGCTGTCCCGGCTGACGATGCGCTGGTTGGCCAGCACCACCGCGCTGAACGGTTGTTCGCGGGAATGCGCGCCGGCTGGCGGCACCACATGCAGCGGCGTCACCCGCCCGGGCGCGGCGACCTGCCTGAGCAGGTCCCGGGCGCGCTCCACCACCTGCTCCGACCAGGGTTCGGCGACCAGCTCGAACTCCAGGTCGGCTTCGCCGAAGGGATGCAGACGACTGGCGCCCAGCGCTGCCAGCCGCTCGTCCAGCTGGCGCCCGATCGTGCAGAACTGCGGATAGCTGGAGTCGCCCAGCCCCAGCACCGCGAACTGCAGCGCCGGCAATTTCGGCGCCCGCTTGCCGGTGATGAACTCGAACAGGCCACGCGTGTCATCCGGCGGCTCGCCGTCGCCCTGGGTGCTGACCACCACCAGCAAATGACGCTCCTGCGCCAGTTCGCGTTGCGGGTAGGCGTCGGCGCGCAGCAGCCGCACCGGCAGGCCCAGCGCCTCGCTGCGACTGGCCAGCGCCGTGGCGATGCGGCGGGCATTGCCGGTCTGGCTGCCGTAGAGGATGGTCAGCCGCTCGCCCGCCTGTGCCGCCGGGACGGACGCCGCCGCGCCATGGCGCTGGAGCTGCCCTGCCCGCGCAGCGACCCAGGCGGCCACCCAGTACAGCTGGGCCGCGCCCAGTCCATCCAGGCCCCTGGCCAGCAGGGCAAGCCTGTCCGCAGGCGGCTCGGCGTCGGCAACATTTCTCGCGGCGACTGAGTTCACGACAATCCTGTTTGGACGTCCATACGTCTGGACATCCAAAGTATCGACTCAACGCAAGGCCGTGAAAGGATGCCTTGCCATGTGCATATGCCGACGCCTTATTTCCGCGTCTGACGGCCGCCGCCAATACTTCGCCGACCCGCCAGGCGCCACGGACACATGCCAGCATTCTCCGAATTCATCACCTTTGCCGCGGTGGGCGCGCTGGCCCAGCTGATCGACGGCGCCCTGGGCATGGCCTACGGCATCACGGCGGCAAGCATGCTGCTGGGCCTCGGCCTGCCACCCGTGGCGGCCAGCGCCAGCGTGCATTACGCGGAGACCTTCACCTGCGGCGCCTCCGGCCTCAGTCATCTGGCCGCTGGCAACGTGCGGCGAAGGCTGTTCTGGGCCCTGGCGATGCCGGGCGTGGCTGGCGCGGTGATCGGCGCGCTGGTGCTGAGCCACGTGCCCGCGGCATGGATGCGGATGGCGCTGACGCCGTACCTGCTCGGCATGGGCCTGTGCCTGCTGCTGCGCGGCAGGCGAGCACCCGGCGAGCACGATGACCGAATTCCGTCGGCGACGCGACCGCTCGGCCTGGTCGCGGGCTTTGCCGACGCCGTCGCCGGCGGCGGCTGGAGCGCGATCACGGTGACCGCGCTGGTTGCCCGGGGCGCCACCCCGCGCATGGTGATCGGCACCGTGCACCTGGCCAAGTGCGCGGTCAGCGCCGCCGCCAGCGTCAGCTTCCTGCTGCATGTCGGCGCCAGCCATGGCGTCGCCGTGCTCGGGCTGATCGTGGGCGGCGTCGTCGCCGCGCCGCTGGGCGCCGCCCTCACCCGGCGACTGCCGCCGCGGGCGGCGACCCTGCTGGCGGCCACCGCCGTGCTGGGACTGGGACTGCATGGGGTGGCTCAGGCCCTGCGCTGATCCGCCCCCGGCCGCGGCTACAATGGCGGCATGACCAAACTCCATGCTTTCCCCATCGAAGTCCGCGGCTCGGCCCGGCAGCCACTGGGCATGTCCCCCGCCCGCTTCCTGCGCGATTACTGGCAGAAGCGCCCGCTGCTGATCCGCCAGGCGTTCCCCGATTTCCAGCCGCCGCTGCAGCCGGACGATCTGGCCGGCCTGGCCTGCGAGCCTGCCGCCCTGGCCCGGTTGATCGTGCATGACGAAAAGCGCGATCAATGGCACGTCCATCCCGGCCCGCTCGGCGAAGCGGATTTCGCGAACACTCCCGACAGCAACTGGACGTTGCTGGTGCAGGATGTCGACAAGTGGGACGCCGATGTGGCCGGCCTGCTGCAGCACTTCAGCTTCCTGCCCAACTGGCGGATGGACGACGTGATGGTGTCCTACGCCGAGCCGGGCGGCGGCGTCGGCGCGCATGTCGACCAGTACGACGTGTTCCTGATCCAGGGGCTGGGCCAGCGCCACTGGGCGATCAGCGATGATCCGCTGGCACCGAAGGCCTTTCGTCCGGACGTGGAACTGAAGCAGCTGGCGCAGTTCGAACCGACCCACGAATGGCTGCTCGATGCCGGCGACATCCTGTATCTGCCGCCGGGCGTGCCGCACGACGGCGTGGCGTTCGGCGGTCCATGCATGACTTTCTCGGTGGGCATGCGCGCGCCGTCGCAGGCGGAGCTGACCGGCGACTTGGCCGACTACATCGCCGAACAGTTGCCGGACGAGCTGCGCTATGCCGACCCGGACCTGAAACCGGCCAGGGCCACCGGCGAGATCGACCGCGCCGCGCTGGAGCGCCTGAAGAGCACGCTGCCGTTCGCCGCGGCCCTGCGCGACGACCTGCTGCACGACTGGTTCGGCCGTTTCATCACGCGCTACCGCAACGCGCAGGTGCCGGCGCCATTGGACAAGCCGTTGAGCGTCGAGGCCTTCCGCAAACAGCTCGACGGCGGTGCGCAACTACTGCGTCACCCGTGGTCGCGGCTGGCCTGGCATCGCGACAAGTCGAGCTGCACGCTGTATGTCAGCGGCGCCGCCTATCCGGCCACGCCGGCGCTGGCGCTGGCATTGTGCGAGCAGCGCAGCTACACCCCCGCCAGGAAGATCGGCGCCGCCGAACGCCAGCTGTTGCTGGCGCTGGTCAACGATGGTCACCTGATCCTGCGCAAATCCCGCCAACGCCGCTGAGCACGCACCGATGAAACTGCAGGACTTCCACATCGAGATCGCCGACTGGTCGAACCCCGAACAGCAAGCCGCCCTGCTCGACCTGCGCGAAACCGTGTTCATCCACGAACAGGGCGTGCCCGAGCAGCGCGAGCGCGACGGACTCGATGGGGATTGCTGGCACCTGCTGGCGCGCGACGAGCATGGCCAGCCGATCGGCTGCGGCCGACTCACCCCGCAGCACAAGATCGGTCGCATGGCCGTGCTGCGTGACTGGCGCGGGCGCGGCGTCGGCCAGGCGCTGCTGCGCGAGATGATTTCCCGGGCGCGCAGCCAGGGCTGGCCGGAAGTGAAGCTCGACGCCCAGGTCAGCGCCCGGGGTTTCTACGAGCGCGAAGGCTTCGTTGCTTTCGGCCAGACGTTCGATGACGCCGGCCTGCCCCATCAGGCGATGCAGCTGGCCCTGCCCGCGGCGGAACAGGTGTCCACGCCACTGGCTGACAGCGGCGCGCTCGCAGCCGGCACGCGGGGCGACACGGCGGCGACGCGCCTGCAGTTGCTGGCCGATGCCCGCCATCGGCTGGACATCCATCTGCCACTGCTGGACAGCGATGCCTACGCCAGCCCGGACGAACTGGCCGAGTTGCGACGCATCGCGATCTCCGGCCGTGGCGCGCAGATCCGCATCCTGCTGCACGACCCGGCCGCCGCGCTGCGCGGTGACCATCGATTGATCGCCCTGGCGCAACGCCTGCCCAGCGCGATCCAGATCCGCAAGCCGGTCGATGACGTCGACCTGGCCTATCTCGCGGCCTATCTGCTCAACGATGCCGGCGGCTACCTGTTCCTGCCCGAGGCCGCGCGCCCCCAGGGCCGCGCGGCCCGCCACGACCGCGCCAGCCAGGCGCCGCTGCAGCAGCACTTCGACGAGGTGTGGGAGCGCTCGGTACGGGCCAGCGAGCTGCAGTCGCTGAATATCTGAGCGAACTGACGCGGGCGGACTGAACCGCAGCTGGCCGGGGAGGCGCCCTGGGCCACCAGCCGAAATGCGGTGCAAACCGCATGAAACAGCTGACCACGCCGAGACCGGGCTACGACCTTGGTCGGACAGGCGCCTGCGCGGGCCGTTCGAGGCCGCCTGCAGCTTGCCGCGTCGCAGCACCCAAAGGCTATAATCATGGGGATTCTCCCCAGTCATCCGTATCAGCGGCCTGTCGGGCTTGAAAACCGACCGGTAACCGCGACTTCAACGTGACACGGATGAGCTCAAGCATCCCTTCCTGCCGGTGGTGACGTGACTACAAACCTGATCAGCGAGTTCTTCGAATCTTCCCAACTCGCAGGCGGCAACGCCGATTACGTCGAATCGCTGTATGACGCCTGGCTGGCCGACGCCTCGTCGGTTCCCGCCGAATGGGCCACGTATTTCTCCTCGTTCAAGGGTCGCGAGTCCGGCGACGTCTCCCACACGGCGGCCATCGCACGCATCGAAGCGGCGCAGAAGCAGCGCCACAACGGCGCCACGGCCGCGCCAGTCAGCGATGAACACGCGCGCAAGCAGGCCGGCGTGCTGCGCCTGCTCACCGCCTACCGTTCGCGCGGCCATCTTGCCGCCGACCTCGATCCGCTCGGCCTGACCGAGAAGATGACGGCACCCGACCTGGGCCTGGCCTTCCACGGCCTGTCCGATGCCGACCTCGACACCGAATTCGACACCGGCAACTACGCCGGCGGCGGTCTGCGCCTGAAGCTGCGCGACCTGCTGGCCCGCCTGCAGAAGACCTACGCCAGCACGATCGGCGCCGAGTTCATGCACATCAGCAACCACGAGCAGCGCAACTGGATCTACAGCCGGCTGGAGCAGGCTGCCGGCCAGAGCGGCCTGGACAAGGCCGTCCAGCAGCGCGTGCTGGACGGCCTCACCGCCGCCGAGGGCCTGGAGCGTTACCTCCACACGAAATACGTGGGTCAGAAACGCTTCTCGCTGGAAGGCGGCGACAGCCTGATCCCGATGCTCGACGACGTGGTACGCGAAGCCGGCGACAACGGCATCAAGGAACTGGTCATCGGCATGGCCCATCGCGGCCGCCTCAACGTGCTGGTCAACATCCTCGGCAAGCCGCCGAAGACCCTGTTCGACGAGTTCGAGGGCAAGTTCGACCACCCCGACGACCCGGCCCACTCGGGCGACGTGAAGTACCACATGGGCTTCTCCGCCGACGTCAAGACGCCCAAGGGTGGCGTGCACGTGGCGCTGGCCTTCAACCCGTCGCACCTGGAGATCGTCAACCCGGTGGTGACCGGTTCGGTGCACGCGCGCCAGACCCGCCGCCGCGACACCGCGCACACCCAGTCGATGGCCGTGCTGATCCACGGCGACGCCGCGTTCGCCGGCCAGGGCGTGAACATGGAACTGCTGAACATGTCGCAGGCCCGTGGTTTCCGCATCGGCGGCAGCCTGCACATCGTGATCAACAACCAGGTCGGCTTCACCACCTCCAATCCGCAGGACGCGCGCTCCACCATGTACTGCACCGACCTGGCCAAGATGGTCAACGCGCCGGTGCTGCACGTGAACGGCGACGACCCGGAAGCGGTGATCCTGGTGACCCGCCTCGCCTACGATTTCCGCAAGCAGTTCCGCCGCGACGTGGTGATCGATCTGGTCTGCTACCGTCGCCACGGCCACAACGAGGCCGACGAACCGGCCGCGACGCAGCCGGTGATGTACCAGATCATCCGCAAGCGCCCGACCACGCGCGACCTCTACCAGCAGCAGCTGGTCAGGCAGGGCGTGCTGGCCGACGGCGAGGCGCAGAAGCAGTTCGAAGCCTATCGCGCACGACTGGAAGCGGGCGCGCCGATGACCGACCTCGACCCGTCGCCCGTCCGCGACGGCCACGTCGACTGGGCGAAGTTCATCGGCGGCAAGCTGTCGACCCCGGTCGACACCGGCGTGCCCCGGCAGAAGCTGCAGGAGCTCTCCAGCAAGATCCTCACCCTGCCCGCCGACCTCACCCTGCAGGCGCGCGTGGCGAAGATCTACGACGACCGCCGCAAGATGGCCGCCGGCGAGCAGCCGGCCGATTGGGGCTTCGCCGAAAATCTCGCCTACGCCACCCTGGTCGACGCCGGCTACGACATGCGCCTGGTCGGCCAGGATTCCGGTCGCGGCACGTTCTTCCACCGCCATGCGGTGCTGCATGACCAGAAGGACGGCCATACCTACATGCCGCTGGCCAACGTGCGCGCCAGCGCCGACGTCGAAGTGGTCGACTCGCTGCTCAGCGAAGAAGCGGTGATGGCGTTCGAGTACGGCCACTCCACCACCGACCCGGACACGCTGAACATCTGGGAAGGCCAGTTCGGCGATTTCGCCAACGGCGCCCAGGTGGTGATCGACCAGTTCATCAGCTCCGGCGAAGCGAAGTGGAACCGCCTGTGCGGCCTGGCACTGTTCCTGCCACACGGCTATGAAGGCCAGGGCCCGGAGCATTCCTCCGCGCGTCTGGAGCGCTTCCTGCAGCTTTGCGCGTTCGACAACATGCAGGTCTGCGTGCCGACCACGCCGGCGCAGGATTTCCACATGATCCGCCGGCAGATGCTGCGCCCGGTGCGCAAGCCGCTGATCGTGATGACCCCGAAATCGCTGCTGCGCCACAAGCTGGCGGTGTCCACCCTGGACGAGCTGGCCAACGGCAGTTTCCAGTTGGTGATCGGCGAGCATCGCGAGCTGGCCGCGAAGAAGGTCAAGCGCGTGGTGCTGTGCTCGGGCAAGGTCTACTACGACCTGCTGGAAGAGGCCGAGAAGCGCGAACTGAAGGACGTGGCGATCGTGCGCGTCGAGCAGCTGTATCCGTTCCCGCGCGTCGAGGTCACCGCCGAACTGGACAAGTATCCTTCCGCCAAGGAAGTGATCTGGTGCCAGGAAGAGCCGATGAACCAGGGCGCGTGGTTCCAGATCCGCCATCACCTGCAGGCCTGCACCGGCGTCAAGCACAGCCTGTCGTACGCCGGTCGCGCCCGTTCGCCGGCACCGGCGGCTGGCCACCACAACACCCACGTCGCCGAACAGTCCGCACTGGTCGAACAGGCGCTGGTCGCGCCGGTCGGCACCGACCACTCGGCGGAATAAGCAGTCTTCCCGAACAGTGCGGCCAGGATGGCCGCTTCTTGATCTTCGCGATCTTGGACGAGCGCACCAACTCAAGGATTCACATGTCCATCGAACTCAAAGTCCCCGTCCTGCCCGAGTCCGTCTCCGACGCCACCATTGCCACCTGGCACAAGAAGGCCGGCGACGCGGTGAAGCGCGACGAGAACCTGGTCGACCTCGAAACCGACAAGGTGGTGCTGGAAGTGCCCTCGCCGGTTGACGGCGTGCTGAAGGAAATCCGTCACGACGTCGGCGACACGGTGAACAGCGAGCAGGTCATTGCGATCATCGAGGAAGGCGCCGCAGCCGCCGCGCCGGCCCCGGCTGCCGCGACTCCTGCTGCTGCTCCGGCGCCCGCTGCCGCGGCGCCTGCCCCCGCCGCGTCGAAGGCCGCCGCCGAGCTTTCGCCCGCCGCGCAGCGCGTCGCCACCGAGAACAAGGTCGACACCTCCGCCATTCCGGGCACCGGCCGCGACGGCCGCATCATCAAGGAAGACGTGGTCAACGCCGGCTCGCGTCCTGCCGCGGCTCCCGCCGTGCCGGCGGCGAAGCCGACCCCGGGCTCGCGTCCGGAAGAGCGCGTGCCGATGACCCGCATGCGCGCACGCATCGCCGAGCGCCTGATGCAGTCGAAGAACTCGATCGCCATGCTGACCTCGTTCAACGAGGTGAACCTGAGCGAAGTGTCGAAGATGCGCAAGACGCTGGGCGAGGCGTTCCAGAAGGAACACGGCATCAAGCTCGGCTTCATGAGCTTCTTCGTCAAGGCGGCCGCCGAAGCGCTGAAGCGCTACCCGTTCGTCAACGCCTCGGTCGACGGCAACGACGTGATCTACCACGGCTACCAGGACATCTCGATCGCCGTGTCCACCGACAAGGGCCTGGTGACGCCGGTGCTGCGCGACGTGCAGGACATGAGCTTCGCCGACGTCGAAAAGGGCATCGCCGACTACGCAGTCAAGGCGCGCGCCAACAAGCTGTCGCTGGACGACCTGCAGGGCGGCACGTTCACCATCACCAATGGCGGCACCTTCGGCTCGCTGCTGTCCACCCCGATCGTCAATCCGCCGCAGAGCGCGATCCTCGGCATGCACACGATCAAGGAACGCGCCATCGTCGAGAACGGCCAGATCATTGCCGCCCCGATGATGTACATCGCGCTCAGCTACGACCACCGCATCATCGACGGCAAGGACGCGGTGCTGTTCCTGGTCGACATCAAGAACCAGCTGGAGAATCCGCAAAGGATGTTGCTGGGCCTTTGATCGCGATGCGATCAAAGGCCGGGAATGGAGAATCGGGAATCGTCAAAGCGAAGCCCGCCCTGCTCCAACGATTCCCGATTCCCGATTCCCTATTCCCCTGAGTGAATAAAATGAGCGAAAAATTCGATGTCATCGTCATCGGCGCCGGCCCGGCCGGTTACCACGCCGCAATCCGCGCCGCGCAGCTGGGCCTGAAGACGGCCTGCATCGATGCCTTTGTCGGCAAGGATGGCAAGCAGGCGCTGGGCGGCACCTGCCTCAACGTGGGCTGCATCCCGTCGAAGGCACTGCTCGATTCCTCCAAGCAGTTCTACAACCTCGCGCACAATCTTCCCGTGCACGGCATCACCGTCGAGAATGCCAAGGTCGACCTCAAGACCTTCATCGGACGCAAGGAAAAGATCGTCAAGCAGTTCACCGGCGGCGTGGCCCAGTTGTTCAAGGCCAACAAGATCACCAGCTACTTCGGCACCGGCAAGCTGCTGAAGGGCAACCAGGTCGAGATCACCGGCAACGACGGCAGCAAGCAGACCATCGCCGCCACCAACGTGATCCTGGCTTCCGGTTCGGTGCCGATCGAGTTGCCGTTCGCGAAATTCGACGGCAAGAACATCATCGACAACGCCGGTGCGCTGGAGCTCGACGCCGTGCCGAAGCGCCTTGGCGTGATCGGCGCCGGCGTGATCGGCCTGGAGCTGGGCAGCGTATGGCGCCGGCTCGGTGCCGAAGTCACCGTGATCGAGGCGCTGCCGGAGTTCCTCTCCGTCGCCGACGCGGACGTCGCCAAGGTCGCGGCGAAAGAATTCGCCAAGCAGGGCCTGGACATCAGGCTCAACGCCAAGCTCGGCAAGGCCGAGGTGAAGAAGGACGGCGTGCACCTGGTCTACACCGACAAGGACGGTGAGCAGCAGCTCGTCGTCGACAAGCTGCTGGTCGCCGTGGGCCGCCGCGCCTATACCGCCGGGCTGCTGGCCGACGACACCGGCGTGAAGCTGGACGAGCGCGGCCGCATCATTGTCGACGAGCATTGCCACACCGGCGTCGACGGCGTGTGGGCCGTGGGTGACGCGGTACGCGGCCCGATGCTCGCGCACAAGGGTTTCGAGGAAGGCATGGCGGTCGCCGAGTGGATCGCCGGCAAGGCCGGGCACGTCAGTTACGACACGATCCCGTGGGTGATCTACACCGAGCCGGAAATCGCCTGGGCCGGCAAGACCGAGAAGCAGCTGAAGGACGAGGGCGTGCCGTACAAGGTCGGCAGTTTCCCGTTCGCCGCCATCGGCCGCGCCGTCGCGATGAACGAGGCGGTGGGCCAGGTGAAGATGATTGCCCACGCCGAGACCGACCGCATCCTGGGCGTGCACATGGTCGGCCCGGGCGTCTCCGAGCTGATCGCCGAGTGCGTGGTGGCGATGGAGTTCAAGGGCTCCTCCGAGGACCTGGCGCGCATCGTCCACGCGCATCCGACCCTGTCCGAAGCCGTGCACGAGGCCGCCCTGTCGGTCGACAAGCGCGCCATCCACAAGGGCAATTGATCGCCCGGCACGACGATAACGCGGCCCGCTCGTGGCGACATGGGCGGGCCGCGTCTTTTGAACTTCCGGAACCTTCAGCGCCGGAATGACGAGAAAGAAGACGAGTCCCTCTACATGTCCCAACCCACCGCCCTCTGCGTCTACTGCGGCTCCAGCTCCGGCAGACATCCCGAATACGCCGAACAGGCCCATGCCTTCGGCACCGAAATGGCGCGGCGCGGCATCGCCCTGGTCTACGGTGGCGGCAACGTCGGCCTGATGGGCGTGGTGGCCGACGCCGTGCTCGCCGGCGGCGGCAAGGTGATCGGGGTGATTCCGCGCCAGCTGGTGGAGCTGGAAGTGGCGCACCCGGGCCTGAGCGAGCTGGTGGTCGTCGAGACCATGCACCAGCGCAAGACGCGCATGTACGAGTTGTCCGATGCCTTCGTCGCCCTGCCCGGCGGCTTCGGCACCATGGACGAGATGTTCGAGATGCTGACCTGGGCCCAGCTCGGCCTGCACCGCTACCCGTGCGCCTTCCTCGACGTGCGCGGCTACTATCGCGACCTGCGCCAGATGATGCAGCACATGGTCGAGGAAAACTTCGTGCGGGCCGAACAGCGTGACGGCATCTGGTTCGGCGACAGCATGGCGGAGCTGTTCGACTGGATGGCCGCTTACCAGGGCAGCTACGTGCCGAAATGGATCGATACGCGCAGCGTCGACGCCTGACCGGGGACCCCGCCATGAACAGCTTCCGCGCTTTCCGCATCCACCACGACGACGCCGGCCATCGCGCCGGCATCGAGAACATGACACCCGACGCGCTGTCGCCGGGTGAAGTCCTGATCAAGGTCGCCTACTCGTCGGTGAACTACAAGGACGCCCTGGCCGGCACCGGCAAGGGACGCATCCTGCGCAGTTATCCGCTGAACGGCGGGATCGACGTGGCCGGTCGGGTGGTAGCCTCCACCGACCCGGCGTTCAGGGAGGGCGACGCCGTGTTGTGCACCGGCAGCGGCCTGTCCGAGACACGCGACGGCGGTTATGGCGAATATGCCCGGCTCGACGCGCGCTGGACGATTCCGCTGCCTGCCGCGCTGAGCCTGCGCGAAAGCATGATCATCGGCACCGCCGGCTTCACCGCGGCGCTCGCGCTGTTGCGCATGCAGGACAACCGGCAGACGCCGGCTCTGGGCCCGATCGCGGTGACCGGCGCCAGCGGCGGCGTGGGCCAGCTGGCGATCGATATCTTCAGCCGTGCCGGCTATGAAGTGCACGCGATCAGCGGCAAGGCGGAACACTTCGATGCGCTGCGCGCGCTCGGTGCCCGCGAATGCGTCGATCGCCACCAGCTCGCCTTCAGCGGCAAGCCGATGGACTCCGCCCGCTTCGGCGGCGCGCTGGACAACGTCGGCGGCGCGATGCTGGGCGGCCTGCTGCCCCTGATCAGCCCGTACGGCAACGTGGCGATCTGCGGCAATGCCGGCGGCATCGCCTTCGACAGCACCGTCATGCCGTTCATCATCCGCGGCGCCAGCCTGCTCGGAATCGCCTCGGCGGGTACCGCCCGCGACCTGCGCGACAGCGTCTGGCAGCATCTGGCCAGCGACTGGAAACCGCGGCACCTGGAACGCATCGTCACCCTCGAAGCAGGATTGGATGAGCTGCCGGGCGTGTTTGCGCGTATGCTCGCAGGCGAATCCTTCGGACGTACCCTGGTGCGCATCGACAGCACGGTTTGAAGAAACTGCGCTTGGAAGTACCATCACCACGGCTTAGAATCAACGAAACTCGCAGGGGATTATTTTTCTATGGCACGCATCCTGATCGTCGACGACTCCCCTTCACAGCTGCTTGGCATCAAGCGCATCGTCGAAAAACTCGGGCATGAAACCCTTTCCGCCGAAGACGGTGCCGCCGGCGTGGAAGTGGCCAAGGCCGAGAAGCCCGACCTGATCCTGATGGACGTGGTCATGCCCAACCTCAACGGTTTCCAGGCGACCCGCACGATCAGCAAGAACGCCGACACGGCCCATATTCCGATCATCCTGGTCACCACAAAGGATCAGGAAACCGACAAGGTCTGGGGCATGCGCCAGGGTGCCAAGGCCTACGTGACCAAGCCGATCCGCGAGGAAGAGCTGATCAAGGCCCTGGAAGAATTCCTGCCGGGCTGAGCAATCACCGAAAGCAACAACAGGAAACGGCGCCTCAGGGCGCCGTTTCCTTGTCTGCCAACCCGGTAGGTAGCCGCTACCGCGGATTGAAGTCGCCGAAGGCTGCCTGCAGCGCATCGTAGGCGGCACGCTGCTCCTCGGTGTCCGCTGGGGGCGTGCGGATGGACAGCTCCACCAGCTGGTCGCCGGGATGGGAGCCGGGCATGCCGCGGCCCTTCAGCCGCAGCTTGCGCCCCGATTGCGAACCCGCCGGGATGCGCAGGTCGACCGTTCCGGCCAGGGTCGGCACCGGCACGGCAGCGCCCAATGCGGCCTCCCACGGCGTGATCGGCAGCACATGCACCACGTTGCGGCCGTCCAGACGGAAACGGGCGTCGTCACGGATGCCCACCTCCAGCAACAGGTCGCCGTTCGGTCCACCGGCCATGCCGGGCTGGCCCTGGCCGGACAGGCGGATCACCTGGCCGGGCTGGATGCCCGCCGGGATCTTCACTTCCAGCACGCGCTCGCCGCCGGCCGGATCGTGCATCGCCAGCCGCGTGTGGCCACCGTCGAACGCCGTCTGCAGGTCGATCTGCACCGAGGCCTGTACGTCCTGGCCGCGACGCGGGCGCGGCTGGCCGCGATGGCCACCACCTGCGGCACCGCCGCGCCCGAACAGGCTCTCGAAGAAGTCGCTGAAGTCACTGTCGTCGCCGCCACCAAAGCCGTGTTGGCCCTGCCAGCCGGGCGGTGGCCTGAACTGCTCGCCCTGCCGGTAACCACCGGCGCGCAACTGATCGTAGGAACGCCGCTTTTCGGCATCCTTGAGCACCTCGTTGGCCTCGTTGACCGCCTTGAATTTCTCCTCGGCGCCGGCCTCCTTGTTCTTGTCCGGGTGGTACTTGCGCGCGAGCTTGCGATACGCCGACTTGATCTCGGCCTCGCTGGCATCGGGCTTCACACCCAGGATCTCGTAATAGTCTTTGAATTCCACTCACCGCTCCCCGACTCACGCGAAACCCGCGGCGCGTCGACCACGCCGCGGGGTCAGCCACCCGATCCTCAGTGGTTCACGTTGATGGTAATGCGCCGCGGCGTCGCCTGCGCCTTCTTCGGTATCACGATCTCCAGCACGCCGAACTTGCCCGTCGCCGTGACACCCTCGGCATCGGCACTGTCCGGCAGGGCGAAGCGGCGATGGAAGGCTCCGCGCGCCCGTTCGACCCGGGTGAACTTGCCGTCCTTTTCCGCGGCAACGACATCACGCTCGCCCTTGATGGTGAGGATGCCCTTGTCCATGCTCACCTCGATCTGCGCCGGGTCCACGCCGGGGATGTCGGCCAGGATCACGAAGCGCTGCTCGTCCTCGCGAATGTCGACGCGCGGCGCCCACTGGCTGGTGACCACGTTGGAGGCGTCGCCGTCTTCCGGTTGCAGGAAGCGGTCGAAGGCCTGACGGATCTCTTCGGGCAGGCCGGTGCCCGCGTTCCAGATGCCATGACGACCCAGATTCATTGTTTGTCTCCTTGCACGAGTTGCGGTCAATTACCGCCTGAGACAGAAAATAGGTGCGGCCGCGGACGATTCAAGGCGACAGCCTGCCGCGGCGCGATTAGCATGAGATGCCCCCTTCCCGACCCGAGACCCGCATGAGCATTCAGCCCGGCGACACGATTCCCGACACAGCCGTCCAGTGCATCGACGGTGACATCCAGCCGGCCCAGACCGCGGCCCTGTTCGCCGGACGCAAGGTGCTGCTGTTCGGCGTGCCGGGCGCGTTCACCCCGACCTGCTCGAACCGGCACCTGCCCGGCTACTCGGCGCATTTCGCCGAGTTCCGGCAGCGGGGCATCGACGTGATGTGCCTGGCGGTGAACGACGGCTACGTGATGCAGGCCTGGGCCGCCTCGCAACAGGTTCCGGCCGGCTTGCTGATGCTGGCCGACGGCAACGCCAGTTTCACCCGTGCCCTGGGGCTGGAGCTGGATGGCAGCGCTTTCGGCATGGGCCTGCGCACGCGCCGCTTTGCGCTGTATGCGGAGGATGGCGTGGCGCGCCTGGTGCGGGTGGAGGCACCCGGTGAACTGCGTGTTTCCAGCGCCGAGGCGATGCTGGTGGCGGTCGACAGCCTCGGCTGAATCCGCCACGGACTCAAAAAAAAACCCCGGCGATGCCGGGGTTTCTCGTGTCGCCAGGAGGGTGGCCTACTCTTCGCCGGCCGCCGGCTCGGTTGCCGCCTCGTCGCCACCACCGGGCACGTCGGCGCCGACGGCTTCGGCATCCTCGCCGTTGTCCTCTTCCGCATCCAGCCGCATCACGCTGACCAGGGTTTCGTCGGCAGGCAGCTTGATCAGGGTGACGCCCTGGGTATTGCGACCGAGCTGCGAAACTTCCGCCACACGGGTACGCACCAGCGTGCCCTGGTCGGAGATCAGCATCAGTTCGTGCGCCTCGGTGACCTGCACCGCGCCCACCAGCGCACCGTTGCGCTCGGAACACTGGATGCCGATCACGCCCTGGGTGCCACGGCCCTTCTTGGTGAACTCGGCCAGTTCGGTGCGCTTGCCGTAGCCGCGCGCGGTAGCGGTGAGGATGTCGCCCTCGGCCGCCACGATCAGCGACACCACCTCGGCGCCGCCGACCAGCTTCATGCCGCGCACGCCGGAGGCGGTGCGGCCCATCGAGCGCACGGTGTTCTCGTCGAAACGATTGACCTTGCCGTTGGAGGCGAACAGCAGGATGTCGCTGTTGCCGTCGGTCAGTTCCACGTTGACCAGGGCGTCGTCGTCATGCAGCTTGATCGCCAACTTGCCCTTCTGCAGCTGGAAGGCGAACTCGGACAGCGGGGTCTTCTTTACCGTGCCGTGCCGGGTGGCGAAGAACACGAAACGGTCTTCCGCATACTCGCGGATCGGCAGCACTGCCTGCACCTTCTCGCCCTCGCCCAGCGGCAGCAGGTTGATGATCGGCTTGCCGCGGGCACCCGGGCCCGACTCGGGAATCTGGTAGACCTTCTGCCAGTAGACCCGACCGGTGCTGGTGAAGGCCAGCAAGGTGTCGTGGGTGTTGACCACCCACAGCTGCTCGACGAAATCCTCGTCCTTCAGCGCGGAGGCCGAACGCCCCTTGCCGCCGCGTTTCTGCGCGCGGTAGGTGCTGGCCGGCTGGCGCTTGATGTAGCCGGTATGCGACAGAGTGACCACGACGTCTTCCGGCGCGATCAGGTCGAGCACGTTGAGATCTTCCTGCGAATGCTGGATCTCGGTGCGACGGGCATCGCCGAACTCGGCCTTGATCGCCTCGAGTTCCTCGCGGATCACTTCGAGCAGGCGATCGGGGTTTTCCAGGATCTCGATCAGGGCGCGGATCGCCTCGAGGATCTGGCGGTATTCGTCGGAGAGCTTTTCCTGCTCCAGCCCGGTCAGGCGATGCAGGCGCATCGCCAGGATTTCCTGGGCCTGGATCTCGGACAGCTGGTAACCGTCGGCCTTCAGGCCTTCGCGCGGGTCCATGTCCTCCGGTCGCGACGCATCGGCGCCGGCGGCGGAGAGCAAGGCGCCGACCATGCCCGGCTGCCACTTGCGTGCCAGCATGCGCTCGCGCGCCTCGGCCGGCGACGACGAGGTCTTGATCAGTTCGATCATCTCGTCGATGTTGGCCAGCGCCACGGTGAGGCCTTCGAGGATGTGCGCGCGGGCGCGTGCCTTGCGCAGCTCGAAAATGGTGCGGCGGGTGACCACTTCGCGACGGTGGCGGATGAACGCCTCGAGGATGTCCTTGAGGTTCAGCAGTTTCGGCTGGCCGTCCAGCAGGGCCACCATGTTGATGCCGAAGGTGACCTGCAGCTGGGTCTGCTGGAACAGGTTGTTCAGCACCACGTCGCCCATCGCGTCCTTGCGGATCTCGATGACGACGCGCATGCCGTCCTTGTCGGACTCGTCGCGCAGCTCGCTGATGCCTTCGAGCTTCTTTTCCTTGACCAGCTCGGCGATCTTCTCGATCAGCCGCGCCTTGTTCACCTGGTAGGGCAGCTCGTGGATGATGATCGTCTCGCGGCCGTTGGCCTCGGTCTCGATCTCCGCCCTGGCCCGCACCAGGATGCGGCCGCGGCCGGTGCGGTAGGCCTCGATGATGCCTGACGAGCCGTTGATGATGCCGCTGGTCGGAAAGTCCGGACCCGGCACGTAATGCATCAGCTGGTCGATCGACAGCGCGGGCTCATCGATCAGCGCGATCGTCGCGGCAATGACTTCGTTGAGGTTGTGCGGCGGGATGTTGGTGGCCATGCCCACCGCGATGCCGGCCGAACCATTCACCAGCAGGGTTGGCACGCGCGACGGCAGCACCAGCGGCTCGTGCTCGCTCTCGTCGTAGTTCGGCCCGAAGTCGACGGTGTCCTTGTCGATGTCGGCCAGCAGCTCGTGGGTGAGCCGCGACATGCGCACTTCGGTGTATCGCATCGCCGCGGCGTTGTCGCCGTCGACCGAGCCGAAGTTACCCTGGCCGTCGACCAGCATGTAGCGCAGCGAGAACGGTTGCGCCATGCGCACGATCGCGTCGTAGACCGACTGGTCGCCGTGCGGATGGTATTTACCGATCACGTCACCGACCACGCGCGCCGATTTCTTGTACGGCTTGTTCCACACGTTGCCCAGCTCGCTCATCGCGAACAGCACGCGGCGATGCACGGGTTTCAGACCATCGCGCACATCGGGAAGAGCGCGCCCCACGATCACGCTCATGGCGTAATCGAGGTAGCTCTGGCGCATCTCGTCTTCGATGTTGACGCGAATGATTTCTTTGGCGAGTTCTGCCATGAATCGGCTTCCTTGATGACAAAAAAAGGACGCTGGTGCCGCGCCTCCGGCGCATGCGCAAGCGACCCGAAATCAACCCGTCGATTTTAGCACAAGCGGCCTCAAAACGACAGGATTTAGTCTTTCAAAATCAATAACTTGCAGCCAGGCTTCATGATTTGTGCCAAGCGCTCTTCCGACTGCTTACATATTGATCAGCAGCAAGGCCGCTGAAGCCGCTGCGACAGGTGCGCGCAAGCGGCCACGCGGGTCCTGCAGAAGGTGACCAGGGGCCTCCCGGAAAGTACCCAGCCAGGCACTTTTCAGCCGAACATCGCCTGCATGGCGAGGCTGTTCGGCCGCTCGATCACGCCGCGCTCGGTGACGATCGCATCGATGAGTTCGGCGGGCGCCACATCGAATACCGGGTTCCACGCCTGTGCGCCCTCGACCACCGTGCGGCTGCCGGCCGTGCTCAGCAACTCGGCCGCATCACGCAGCTCGATCTCGATTTCCTCGCCCGTACCCGTGGCCATGTCGACCGTGGAGGACGGAGCCACCACCATGAACTTCACGCCGTGGTACTTCGCGGCGATGGCCAGCTGGTAGGTGCCGATCTTGTTCGCGGTGTCGCCGTTGGCGGCGATCCGGTCGGCGCCCACGATCACCCATTGCACCGCACCGGATTTCATCAGGTGGGCGGCGGCGGAATCGGCGATCAGCTGGGCCGGGATGCCGTCGCGCACCAGTTCCCACATCGTCAGTCGCGCACCCTGCTGCCATGGTCGTGTTTCACCGGCGTATACCCGAGCGATGCGTCCAGCCGCCACGCCGGCACGAATCACGCCCAGCGCCGTGCCGTAGCCGGCGGTGGCCAGCGAACCGGTATTGCAGTGGGTCAGCACCCCCGATCCGGGGGCGATCAGTGCCGCACCCAGCTCACCCATTTTCCGATTGGCGGCCAGATCCTCGTCCTGGATCGCCTGGGCCTCGCGCAGCAATGCATCGCCATCGGCACCCGCAACGATGCGCCGCTTCATGCGGTCCAGCGCCCACATCAGGTTCACCGCCGTGGGGCGCGCCGCGCGCAAGTCCGCCAGCACCGGCTCCAGCGTCACACCCTGCTGTGCCGCCATCGCCACGCCCCACGCCGCGGCGATGCCGATCGCCGGCGCGCCGCGCACGGCGAGGTCGCGAATCGCCGTAGTCACCTGCGCCGCGTTGCGACATTCGATCCAGCGCTCTTCGCCCGGCAGCAGTCGCTGGTCGAGCAGGCACAGGTGGTCGCCACGCCACTGCACGGCGCGGATGGAATCATGGGTGGGGTCGAATGCGGTCATCCATCCATTATCGCCTGCCGCGCGACGATTTCGCACGGCAGGCGGCCGGGATCAGCGGCGCTGGTGCAGCCACTGGTGGATCGCCGGCGGGACCTCGCGCTGGGCACGGCCGGAGACGTAAATGCCGATGTGGCCGCCCCTGAACGCGACCTGGGTGTAGTCGGTGGTGCCCACGTGCTTGCCCAGAGCACGCGACGCATCCGGCGGCACCAGGTGATCCTGCTCGGCGAAGATGTTCAGCACCGGCTGGGTGATCATGCCCAGGTCCACGCTCCGGCCGCCGATTTCCAGCGTGCCCTTGACCAGCTTGTTGCCCTGGTAGAAATCCTTGATGAACTGGCGAAACGCCTCGCCGGCCTGGTCGGGCGAATCGAAGATCCAGCGCTCCATGCGCAGGAAGTTTTCCAGCTCGACGGGATCGTCGAGGATGTCGACCATGCCGATGTATTTCTGCTGGTTCAGGCGCACCGGTTTCAGGGTGAGGTAGACGTAGTTCATCAGTCCCGCGGGAATGTTGCCCATGGTGTCGACGAACAGGTCCACATCCATGCTGCGGCACCAGCTGGACAGCATGTTGTCCGGCGTGTGGAAGTCCACCGGCGTGACCATGGTGATCAGGTTCTTCACCTTGTCCGGGTGCAGCGCGGTGTAGCACAGCGAGAACGCGCCGCCCTGGCAAATGCCGAGCAGGTTGATCGCATCCAGATCGTGGCGCGCGCGCACGGCATCGACGCAGCGATCGAGGTAGCCGTTGATGTAGTCGTCCAGGGTCAGCCAGCGGTCGGCGCCGTCGGGATAGCCCCAGTCGATCAGGTAGACGTCCTCGCCCTGCTCCAGCAGATTGCGCACCATCGAGCGGTCAGCCTGCAGGTCGGTCATCCACACCGTGTTGACCAGCGCGTAGACGATCAGCAACGGCGTCTTCGAGGTGGCCTTGCCGTGGCCGGTGAAGTGCCAGACCTTGAGCTTGTCTTCGCTGTAGACCAGCTCGCGGGGGGTGTTCGCGTACTCGGGTTCGCGCATGTTGCGCAGGTTGGCCATGCCGGCGGCCAGCTTGCGCTGGAAGGCCGACATGTCGGCCAGGGCCTTCGTCGGATCGATGTGCAACGGGCTCTGCATGACGACGCTCCCTTACTTGCGCTTGCGCGCGCTGGCCGAGGATGTGGGGACAGACTTGCGCGTGCTCTTTGCGGCCGGCTTCTTCGTTGCCGCAGCCTTCTTCGCGGCGGACGACGGTTTCGCGGCAGCCTTCGCCTGCGCGGGCTTCGCGGCCGGGCGATCGCCCAGCTGACGCTTCAACGCAGCCACCTCGCGACGCAAGGCGACGAGTTCGTCGGCATGACCGCCGGAAGCACCTGCCTGGCTGGCGCGGAACTCGCGGCGCAAGGCCTGCAATCGCTGGCCCAGGCTCGACACCTCGCTGCGAGTCGGCACGCCGAGCTGCTGGCACATCTGCTCGGTCTGTCGTTGCTGCAGCTGGCGCACGCGCATCTGCGTGTTGACCATCTCGCCATAGGCTTCGCGGAATTCCGCGGAAAGTGCGATGTCGGCGTAGGCCTCCTCGGAAGCGTCCACCCACAGGTCGTACAGGCCCTTCAGCGAATCAACCTGGCGTCCTGGCGCGGCGTGCGCGGACAACTTTTCCTGCAGGCGCTGCATGCCTTGCGTGTTGGCCTTCTGGATCAGCTCCTGGTATCTGGCGGAAGCCTGCAGGGATGCCAGCAGGGCCATGCCCAGTTCCTGCTGCTGCATCTGCTGTTCGCGATTGAGGCCGAATGCCGGCGTCGGACCATGCGCACCCGGCATGTCGCCCAGGCCCATGCGCTGGGCCGCCTGCGACCAGGACTGCCACTGCCGCGCAAAACTCTCCGCCCCCGCACTGTCGATGCCACCGAAGGCCTGCGCAAAGGGCGGGTTGCCGGTACCGAACATCTGTTGCAACTGCTGCTGCCAGTCACTGGACGGCCGATGGGTCACGCCTCCGCTGGCGGCGTTCTGCATCCAGTCGAAATAGCCCTTCAGGCCGGACAGGGTGCGTTCCAGCGTATCGGTGCCCGTCGCCTGCGACGGTGGGGGCGCAAACGGGTTGGCCGCGGTTGGCTGCTGGAATTGCCGTGTCCAGGCATCCCATGACTGCTGCGCCAGCGCCTGATAGTCCTTCATGAAATCACTCGCCGGATCAGCCATCGTTGCGTCCTCGTCTGCGGTTCCCGCCATCCTAGCAAAAGGTCATGACAGCGGATCACCGCCCGCAACGAAGAAGGCCCGGCATGAGCCGGGCCTTCTTCATGTTGCTGCAGATGAAGCGAAAAACTCAGACGCTTGCCGCGTGCTCGTCTTCCGTCACGGCCTTCATCGACAGGCGGATGCGGCCCTGCTTGTCGACTTCCAGCACCTTGACCTTGACGATGTCGCCTTCCTTCAGCTTGTCGGAGACCTTCTCGACGCGCTCGTCGGAGATCTGCGACACGTGGACCAGACCATCCTTGCCCGGCATGATCGTCACGAACGCACCGAAGTCCATCAGCTTGGCGACCTTGCCCTCGTAGATGCGGCCCGGCTCGACGTCGGAGGTGATCTGCTCGATGCGCTTCTTCGCCGCTTCACCCGCCTCGCGATTGACCGAGCCGATGATGATGGTGCCGTCGTCGCTGATGTCGATCGTGGTGCCGGTCTCTTCGGTGATCGAGCGGATCGTGGCGCCGCCCTTGCCGATCACTTCGCGGATCTTGTCCGGGTGGATCTTGATGGTGATCAGGCGCGGGGCAAACTCGCTCATCTCGGTGCGGGCGGTGGTCAGCGCCTTGCCCATTTCGCCGAGAATGTGCAGGCGACCCTGCTTGGCCTGGGCCAGCGCCACCTTCATGATCTCTTCGGTGATGCCGTCGATCTTGATGTCCATCTGCAGCGCGGAGATGCCTTCGGCACTGCCGGCCACCTTGAAGTCCATGTCGCCGAGGTGATCCTCGTCGCCCAGGATGTCGGACAGCACGACGAAGTCGTTGCCTTCCTTGACCAGGCCCATGGCGATACCGGCGACCGGCGCCTTCAGCGGCACGCCGGCATCCATCATCGCCAGCGAGGAACCGCACACCGAGGCCATCGACGAGGAACCGTTGGACTCGGTGATTTCCGAGACCACGCGCACCACGTACGGGAATTCCTCGATGCTCGGCTTGACCGCCTGCACGCCACGCTTGGCAAGGCGGCCGTGGCCGATCTCGCGACGCTTAGGCGCGCCGAAACGACCCGCTTCACCCACCGAGAACGGAGGGAAGTTGTAGTGGAACAGGAACGGGTCCTTCGACTCGCCGCCGGGGGCGTCGATGATCTGCGCGTCACGCGTGGTGCCCAGCGTGATGACGACCAGCGCCTGGGTCTCGCCGCGGGTGAACAGCGCCGAACCATGGGTGCGGGGCAGCACGCCGACACGGGCGGTGATCGCGCGTACGTCGTCCAGCTGGCGTCCGTCGATGCGCACCTTGGTCTTCAGCACGCTGTCGCGCATGGTGTGGTATTCGAGTTCCTCGAATTCCTTGGCCATCGCGGCGGTGGACCAGCCGTTCTCTTCGGCCTGCGCCTTGAGGCCGGCCAGCACGTCGGACTTGATCGCGGAGATCGCGTCGCGACGCTCCAGCTTGTCGCGCACCTGGAACGCGGTAGTCAGCTGGTCACCGACGGCGCCCTTGACGGCGGCCACCAGCGACTCGTTGCGGGCCGGAGCCTTCCAGTCCCACGACCGCTTGCCGGCCTCGGTGGCCAGTTCGGCGATCGCGCGGATCGCGGTCTGCATCTGCTGGTGGCCGAACATCACCGCGCCGAGCATCACGTCCTCGGACAGCAGCTGCGCTTCGGATTCCACCATCAGCACGGCGCCGGCGGTACCGGCGACGACCAGATCCAGCTCGGACGTCTTCAGTTCGGTCTGCGACGGGTTCAGCAGGTACTTGCCGTTGGCGTAACCGACGCGGGCAGCGCCGATCGGGCCCTTGAACGGGATGCCGGCCAGGCTCAGCGCGGCAGAGGCGCCGAGCAGGGCCACGATGTCACCGTCGACTTCCGGGTTCAGCGAGACGACCTGGGCGATGACCTGCACTTCGTTCTTGAAGTCTTCCGGGAACAGCGGACGCACCGGGCGATCGATCAGGCGCGAGGTCAGCGTCTCCTTCTCGGTCGGACGGCCTTCGCGCTTGAAGAAGCCGCCGGGGATGCGGCCGGCGGAATAGAACTTCTCGACGTAGTCGACGGTGAGCGGGAAGAAATCCTGGCCTTCCTTCTGCTTGGTCGCGGCGACAGCGGTGACCAGCACCACGGTGCCGCCCATGCTGGCCATGACCGCACCGGACGCCTGGCGGGCAATTTCGCCCGTCTCCAGTGTGACTTCGTGATTACCGTACTGGAATGACTTGGTTACTTTTGCCACGTGCTTAATTCCTGATCTGATTGAGAAGTGCGCCCACGAATGGGCGCCTCTTGATCTTTGCGTTCACGGATGAACGCACGAAATTACCGGCGAAGGCCGAGGCGTTCGATCAGGGTCTGATAGCGCGCAAGGTCGCGATCCTTCAGATAGCTGAGCAGGCGCTTGCGCTGATTGACCAGCTTCAGCAGGCCACGGCGGGAGTGGTGATCCTGCTTGTGTTCCTTGAAGTGGCCGGTGAGGTGGTCGATGCGGGCGGACAACAGCGCCACCTGGACTTCGGTCGAACCGGTGTCGTTCGGCACGCGGCCGAAATCAGCGATGATCTTGCCGGTCTGTTCTGCGGTAAGGGACATGGAGTACGTTTCCTTGATAAGGCGATGCGAAGCTTGCGCTTGCATCATCGGCGATGACGCAAGCGCAAGCTTCGCCTAGTTGAGTGAAAGCGTTGAAATAACTTGTCTATTCTACTGATGGGAGTGCTGTTACAACAAGTGCGCAAGGCGTTTTGCGGGCAAATCGGTCAGTCCGGCGGCAGGTTGAAGCCGCGAATGACTCGGGCACGTCCTTCCGCATCGCTCTCCAGCAGCGCCAGCAGCGCACCGTCGCTGGCGTAGGCCGCGCAGCGACCGGCTTCCGGCAACCCCGGCAGGCTGATCTGCTGACCACGTGAAATCGCCATGCTCTGCGCTTCGTCCAGGTGCAGGACCGGCAGATCCGACAGGCCCGCCGATACCGGCAACAGCCATGCCAGCAGTGCGTCGTCACCCTGCTCCGCGGCCTGCTCGAGCTGCGCCAGGGTCACCATCTGCGGCTCGCGGAACGGCTCGACCCAGATCCGCCGCAATGCGGTCAGGTGGGCGCCGCAGCCGAGGTCCTCGCCAAGGTCGACCGCCAGCGAGCGGACATAGGTGCCCGAACCGCATTCCACCAGCAGTCGCAGGGTTTCCCCGTCGCGCTCGAGCAGTTCCAGGCGGTGCACGTCCACTTCGCGCGCGGGCACGTCGACCACCTCGCCCCGGCGCGCCTTGGCGTAAAGGCGCTCGCCGTCGTGCTTCAGCGCCGAATACATCGGCGGCACCTGCAGGATGTGGCCGCGAAGCCTGGCCAGCGCCGTCTCGATCGCCGCCGCGTCGAGCGGCGGCACCGGCAACCGGCGAACGATCTCGCCTTCGCTGTCAGCCGTATCGGTGCTGATGCCCAGCCGGCATTCGGCCAGATACGCCTTGCGCGCGCCGAGCAGGCTGCCGGCCAGCTTGGTGGCCTCGCCGAAACACAGCGGCAACAGCCCGGTGGCCAGCGGATCAAGCGCGCCGGTGTGGCCGCCCTTGGACGCACGCAGCAGGCGACGCACGGCCTGCAGCGCCTGGTTGGAACTCAGGCCCAGCGGCTTGTCGAGCAGGACGATGCCGTGCAGGTCACGGAACTGGATGCGGGACTGGCGACTCATGGATTCAGCGACGATCCTTGCAACCGCTCAGTCCTCGGCGTCGCCGTCCGGCGGCGCGATGGTGCGGGCCTGCTCGCGCAGCAGCGACTCGATCCGCTCGCCCTTGTCGACCGAATCGTCGTACTTGAACTTCAGTTCCGGCACCCGGCGCATGCGCATGCCGCTGTGTGCCAGCGAATGACGAATCTCATGGCTGATGGCATTGAGCGCCTTCACCGCGGGGAGCCCTTGCTCGGGCAGCATCGCGGTGACCCACACGGTGGCCCAGTCCAGGTCGCGGGTGATCTCCACGTCCGACACGCTGACCGACGGCAAGCCGTGATCGCGCACCGCCGCGTGCACCAGCAAGCCCAGCTCGCGCCGCAATTCGGCGCCGATGCGGTCAGTACGTTTGAAGTCGCGGGAAGGCATAGAAAACTCCGAAGGACGATATCCCTTCTCCCTTTGGGAGAAGGTGCCCCGCGAGGGGCGGATGAGGGTTCACGACCCTGTATGAAACTTCACGCAGGTCGTGGACCCTCACCCCAACCCCTCTCCCAAGGGGAGAGGGGTTCAAGGTCAAAGCGTGCGTGCGACCTCGGTGCGCTCGAAGCACTCGATCTGGTCGCCCGGCTTGACGTCGTTGTACTGCTTGACGGCGATGCCGCACTCCATGCCGTTGCGCACTTCGTCGACGAGGTCCTTGAAGCGGCGCAGCGATTCCAGCTCGCCCTCGAAGATCACCACGTTGTCACGCAGCACGCGGATCGGCTTGCTGCGCTTGACCGTGCCTTCGGTGACCATGCAGCCGGCCACCGCACCGAACTTGGAGCTGCGGAACACGTCGCGAACCTCGGCGATGCCGATGATGTCCTCGCGCACTTCCATGCCGAGCAGGCCGGTGGCCGCCTGGGTCACCTGGTCGATCACGTCGTAGATGA
Source organism: Rhodanobacter sp. IGA1.0 (assembly GCF_040208325.1). NCBI lineage: Bacteria > Pseudomonadati > Pseudomonadota > Gammaproteobacteria > Lysobacterales > Rhodanobacteraceae > Rhodanobacter > Rhodanobacter sp. IGA1.0. Next base: position 1,626,152 of record NZ_CP157948.1, on the reverse strand, counting down.
TCGAGAAGTAGCGCACGTCCAGGCCGCCAGTCTCGATCACCTTGCGTGCCGACGCGTCGGCACGCACGTTGAAGCCGATGATCAGTGCCTTGGACGCCGCCGCCAGGGTGGCGTCGGACTCGGTGATGCCGCCGACGCCGGAGGCCACCACGTTGACCCGCACCCGATCGTTGCCGATCTGGGTCAGCGACTCGCGCAAGGCTTCGACCGAGCCCTGCACGTCGCCCTTGACCAGGATGTTGAGCGTCTGCTGCTCCACGCCCTGGCCCATCTTGGCGATGATGTCCTCGAGCCTGTTGCTCTTGCTGACCATGCGCGTCTCGCGGCGCTTCTGCTGACGCTCCTCGGCGACCTCGCGGGCCAGACGCTCGTCCTCGACGGCGACGAAGTCGTCACCGGTCTCCGGCACGCCGGACAGACCCAGCACCTGCACCGGAATCGATGGACCGGCCTCGGTCACCTGCTTGCCGGTTTCATCGATCAGGGCGCGCATGCGGCCGTATTCGACGCCGCAGACCACGAAATCGCCCTTGCGCAGCGTGCCCTGCTGCACCAGCACGGTGGCCACAGGGCCACGACCGCGGTCCAGGCTGGACTCGATCACCACGCCGGAAGCGCGGCCATCGGCAACGGCCTTCAACTCCATCACTTCGGCCTGCACCGAGATCGCATCGAGCAGATCCTCGACGCCGGCACCGGTCTTGGCCGACACCGGGATGAACTGGACGTCGCCGCCCCAGTCTTCCGGCACCACTTCGTACTGCACCAGGCCCTGCTTGACGTTGTCGGGATTGGCGCCGTCCTTGTCCATCTTGTTGACCGCGACGATCAGCGGCACCTTGGCGGCGCGCGCATGCTTCACCGCTTCCACGGTCTGCGGCATCACGCCGTCATCGGCCGCCACCACCAGGATCACGATGTCGGTCGACTGCGCGCCACGGGCGCGCATCGAGGTGAACGCCGCATGGCCGGGGGTGTCCAGGAAGGTGATCACGCCCTTCGACGTTTCCACGTGATACGCACCGATGTGCTGGGTGATGCCGCCGGCTTCGCCGGAGGCCACCTTGGTGCGGCGGATGTAGTCGAGCAGCGAGGTCTTGCCGTGATCGACGTGACCCATGATCGTGACCACCGGCGGGCGCGTGATCTTCTCGCCTTCCAGCTCGACGTTCTGGGTGTGTGCCGCCAGCGTCTCCTCGGCGTTGTTCTGGTTGTCCGCGACCGGCGTGTGGCCAAGCTCCTCGACCACCAGCACGGCAGTGTCGTGGTCGACGGTCTGGTTGATGGTCGCCATCACGCCCATCTTGAACAGCGCCTTGACCACCTCGGAACCCTTGACCGCCATCTTCTGGGCCAGGTCGGCGACGATGTTGCTGTCACTGATGACCACCTCGCGCACCACCGGTGCGGTGGGGCGCGAGAATCCGTGCGGACCGCTCGGCGCGCTGCTGCGCGACATCTCGCGACCGCCGCTGCGACCGGGCTTGCCACGCTTGCCGCTGGAGGAAGAGCGGCGGGCACGGTCGGCCTCGCTCAGGTGCATCTGGCCACCCGCAAAACGCTTGCCTGCCTCGCGATCTTCCTTGTTGCCAGGCAGTTCGGCGCGCTCGCGCGAATGCTTGGGCTTGCCGCGGGCGGCATCGCTGCCCGCCGCCGCAGGCGTCGCCGCCGCCGCGGTACGGGCCGGCGTTGCCGCAGCAGCGGCCGGTGCTGCAGGTGCCGCTGCCGGCTTGACCAGCTTCTCGCGTTTGCGCGGCTCGTGGATGCGCGGCAGGATCATGCCCAGCTCGCGCTGATCGATGCGCTGCACGGTCGACGCATCGTCGGCCGCCGCCACCGCGGGCGGTGCCTCGGGGGTGGCTTCCGGCTCGGCTGCCGCCTCGACCTTCCCGGACGTGACAGGCTCGACCTCGGGAGTGGCGGCTTCCGCCTCGCGCTGCTCCTGTTCGGCCTTGCGCTGCTGGTCGTCCAGGGCGCGCTGCTGCGCTTCCGCCTGGCGACGCTGTTCGGCCTCGATGCGCTCGCGCTCTTCCTGCTCGCGCTGCTGCTGCGATTCCTGCAGCTTGCGCACGGCATCCTCGCGCTCGGGCTCGGCGCTGGCTTCCTCGGCGATCACGCTGCGCTTGACGTAGGTCCGCTTGGCGCGCACCTCGACGTTGACCGTCTTGGCCGTGGCGGCGGCGCCGCGCCCGCCGGGCGTGGCAACCTTGAGCTCGCCGACCGTGCGTCGCTTGAGGGTGATCTGGCGAGGAGCGCTGTCGTCGACCTCGGCCACCGCCTCGCTCTTGCCATGCGTGCGGCGCAGGAAGCCAAGCAGCTTCACCTTCTCGGTGCTGCTGATGACCTGCTCCTGGTCGGAGAATTTCATGCCCGCCTCGCCAAGCTGCGTCAGCAGCTTGTCGACCGGCATGCCCAGTACCTGGGCGAGTTGTTTGATCGTGACGTCCGACATCGTGTTCTTTGCTCCGCCGTTCCCGCGCTTATCGTCTGTGCGGCATTGTCACCACCGCCACCTCCATCCGTGGTGAAAGGCTTGCGAGAAGCCTTTCGCGGCACACCCATCCGGGGTGTTGCCGTCCGCGGTTAGCCGCCTTTCTCCAGTCGCGCAATCATGGGTGCCCGGGCAGCCATGATCAGCGCTGCCGCGCGATCCTCGTCCATGCCTTCGATATCGATCAGGTCATCCACCGCCAGGTCGGCCAGGTCGTCGACCGTGGCCACTTCACGGGCGGCCAGCGCATAGGCGGTGGCCTCGTCCATGCCGTCCAGCGCCAGCAGCTCTTCGGAAGGCTGATGCTCTTCCACGCCCTCCTCCACCGCCAGTGCCTCGGTCAGCAGCGCATCGCGGGCGCGGGCGCGCAGTTCCTCGACGATGTCCTCGTCGAAGCCCTCGACCGCCAGCAGCTCGGCGCTGGGCACGTAGGCGATTTCCTCGATGCTGGAAAAACCTTCCTGCACCAGGATGACCGCGATTTCCTGGTCGACTTCGAGCTTGTCCATGAACAGGGTGCGTGCAGCCTCCTGCTCGGACTCGCTCTTGGCGGTGACCTGGTCCTGGGTCATCACGTTGAGCTGCCAGCCGGTCAGCTTGCTGGCCAGGCGCACGTTCTGGCCGCCACGGCCGATCGCCTGGGACAGCTTGTCCTCGGCCACCGCGATGTCCATCGAGTGCTTTTCCTCGTCCATGATGATGGACTGCACTTCGGCCGGCGCCATCGCGTTGATGACGAACTGCGCCTGGTTCTCGTGCCACAGGATGATGTCGACGCGCTCGCCGTTGAGGTCGTTCGACACCGCCTGCACGCGCGAACCGCGCATGCCGATGCAGGCGCCGATCGGATCGGTGCGGCTGTCGTGGGCCAGCACGGCGATCTTGGCGCGATCACCCGGATCGCGGGCGCAGCCCTTGATCTCCACCAGGCCCTGGCCGACTTCCGGCACTTCCAGCTTGAACAGCTCGATCATGAATTCCGGTGCCGCGCGCGACACGAACAGCTGCGGCCCGCGGGCTTCGGACTTCACTTCGTAGAGGTAGCCGCGCACGCGATCGCCGACGCGGGCCGATTCGCGGGGAATCGTCTTGTCGCGCGGGATGAACGCCTCGGCGTTGCTGCCCAGGTCGAGGTAGATGTTGCCGCGCTCGACGCGCTTGACGATGCCGGTGACCAGCTCGCCGACGCGATCGGCGAAGGCATCGACCACCTGCTGGCGTTCGGCCTCGCGCACGCGCTGCACGATCACCTGCTTGGCGGCCTGCGCCGCGATGCGGCCGAACTCGGCGTTCTCGACCTGCTGCTCGATGTATTCACCCACCTGGGCATCGGCGCGCTCGTCCAGCGCATCCATCAGGCGCAGCTGGTAGGACGGCGATTCCATCTCGCCGTCATCGGCGATGATTTCCCAGCGACGAAAGGTCTCGTACTCGCCGGTGTCGTGATTGATCGACACCCGAACATCAGGCTCCTCGTCGGGATAGCGCTTCTTCGCGGCCGAGGCCAGCGCGGCCTCCATCGCCTCGAAAATCACTTCTTCCGGCACGCCTTTTTCATTGGCGACCGCGTCGACGACCAGCAAAAGTTCTTTGCTCATTGCAGCTGCTCCATAGATGCCGACGGCACCCGAAGGTTAACTTTTGCGTTCATCCCTGAACGCCAGGATCAAAAAGCGGCCATCCATGACCGCACTCTCAATTTGTTTCCGACTGGCCTCAACCGGCCGGCTTCTTGCCGCCGCGCTTGGGCTGCGGCGCGTAACCCAGCGCCACCCAGTCCGGCACCACGCGCGCACTTTCCACCAGCGCGTGATCGAATTCGAATGTCTTGCCTTCGGCTTCCAGCACGATGTGCTCGCCTTCCACCGAAACCAGCTTGCCGCGCAACCGGCGACGCCCTTCCAGCGGCGCCTTCAGCAGCAACTTCACTTCCTGTCCGTCGACCCGCGCAAACTGTTCGGCGGTGAACAGCGGACGATCCAGACCCGGCGAGGACACTTCCAGCACGTAGTGGCCCGGAATCGGATCTTCCACGTCGAGCATGGCGGACAATTCACGGCTGGCGGATTCGCAATCCTCGATACCCACCTCGCGGCGTTCGCCATCGCCGGTCGTCTTGTCCAGCAGGTCCAGGTAGACGCGAAGGGTACTCTGCCCATGCGACGGATTGAACTCCACGCCAAGGCATTCCAGGCCCAGATCGGCCAGTACCCCGGTGAAGCGTTGTGCCAGTGCCTGTGTATCCATGATCGTCTTCCCGACTCGCTCCGTCAGAACGGCAGAAACAAAAAATGGGCTCCAACGGCCCATTTCCTTATCACGCCGATGTTCCTCCTCGTGCAGCTCTTTCCGGTGCGCTTGGCGGCAGAAGCCGCCAGGCACGACGCATCCGTGCGCCCAACAAAAAAGCCTCACGAGGAGGCTTTCTTGCATCAAGAAAGATCTGGTAGCGGGGGCAGGATTCGAACCTGCGACCTTCGGGTTATGAGCCCGACGAGCTGCCAGACTGCTCCACCCCGCATCAGAGTCCGAAGAGTTTACCGGGGTGGCCGGTTTCTTGCAAGCCTCAATCGTTCATCAATGGTATCCGTCGACGATTCAAAGACCGAACGCGCGACGGCACCATCCCAGCAGCGGGCCCCAGTACAGGCCCAGCGCCAGCAGCGACAGCGCATTGATCGACAGCACCACGCGCAGCGGCTTGTCCGCCTGTGCCTGCAACTGACTGCCTTCGGCCGGCTTGTCGAAGTACATCACCTTGACCACGTGCAGGTAGTAGTAGAGGCCGATGATCGCGAACACGACGCCGACGATCGCCAGCCACAGCATGTCCGCGTGGATCGCCGCTTCCAGCACCAGCACCTTGGCCCAGAAGCCGAACAGCGGCGGCACGCCGGCCAGCGAGAACATCGCCAGCAGCATCAGGAAGGCCATCCACGGCGACTTCTGGTTGAGGCCCTTCAGGTCGGCGATTTCCTCGCACTCGAACCCTGCCCGGCTCATCGCCAGCATCACGCCGAATGCGGCCACGCCCATCAGCGCATAGCAGATCGCGTAGAACATCGCCGCCGCATAGCCTTCCGGGCCGGCAGCCGCCAGGCCGAGCAGCAGGTAGCCCATGTGCGAGATGGTCGAGTACGCCAGCATGCGCTTGAGGTTGGTCTGCACGATGGCGACCAGGTTGCCGATCGCCAGCGACAGCACCGCCAGCACCGCCAGCATCAGCTGCCAGTGCTGCGACAGGTCGCCCATGCCGCCATCGAGCAGGCGCCAGGCCATGCCGAATGCGGCCAGCTTCGAACCCGAGGCGATGAAGGTGGTGACCGGCGTGGGCGCGCCCTGGTAGACGTCCGGAATCCACATGTGGAACGGCGCCGCACCCAGCTTGAAGCCGATGCCGACGATCATGAAGATCAGGCCGAACAGCAGCAGCGTCGGCGCCGTGGTGTAGCTCATCACGTTATGCAGCTGCGCCAGGTCCAGCGTCGGCGTACCGCCCATGCCGGAAGCGCCGTAGACCATCGACATGCCGTACAGCAGCATGCCCGAGGCCAGTGCACCCAGCACGAAATACTTGATCGCCGCTTCCGGTGGCAGCTTCGCGTCGCGGTTCAGCGCCACCAGCGCGTAGGACGACAACGACAGCAGCTCCAGTCCCAGGTAGATCGTGACCAGGTTGCCGGCCGAGACCAGCAGCATGATGCCGATCACCGCGAACAGCATCAGCGTGTAGAACTCGCCACCCAGCAGCTTGCGATCGATCAGGTACGGACGGGCGTAGACGAAAACCAGCGCCGTGGTGGCCAGCGCGAACACCTTGAGGGTCTCGGCCACGCCGTCGCGCAGGAACATGCCGCCGAAGGCGCTCCTCGCCTCCGTGGGCTGACCGGCGATCACCAAGTAGATCGCAACCAGCACCACGGCGATCGACAACCAGTGCAGCAGCGGGCGCTGCGCGGGCTTCATGAAGGCGTCCAGCAGCAACAGCAGGCACGCCGCTGCGACCAGGTAGAACTCCGGCAGCAGGATCAGGATGTCATTCAGTGTTGGCATGTTCGGTCCCGATCAAATCTTGTGAATGGCGAGTTGCTGCACCAGCTGCGCCACCGAGCCATCCATCAGGTGGACCAGCGGCTGCGGCCAGATGCCCAGCGCCAGCACGGCGGCGGCGAAGGACGCCAGCACGAAGGTTTCGCGGCCGCTGATTTCCTCCATCTCGGCCACGTGGGGGTTGGTGATCTCGCCCCACAGCACGCGCTTGACCAGCCACAGCGTGTAGCCCGCGCCGATGATCAGGGTGAAGGCGGCAAACAGCGCGATCCACGGATTGGCGCTGAAGCTGGCCAGGATCACCATGAACTCGCCGACGAAACCGCTGGTGCCAGGCAGGCCGCAGTTGGCCATGGCAAAGAGCACGTAGAAGAAGCCGAACCACGGCATCACGTTGATCACGCCGCCGTAATCCTTGATCGCCCGGGTATGCAGGCGGTCGTACATCACGCCGATGCAGGTGAACATCGCGCCGGAGACGAAGCCGTGCGAAATCATCTGGATCATCGCGCCCTGCATGCCGAGCAGCGCCATGTCGGTGTTGCCCTGCTCGTGCACCAGCGCGAACGCGATGAAGATGCCCAGCGTGACAAAGCCCATATGCGCCACGGACGAATACGCCACCAGCTTCTTCATGTCTTCCTGCACCAGCGCGACATAGCCGATGTAGACCACCGCGACCAGGCTCAGCACGATGATGATCCACGCGAAATGTGCGCCCGCATCCGACACGATCGGCAGGATGAAGCGCAGCATGCCGTACGTGCCGACCTTCAGCATCACCGCCGCCAGCACCACCGAGCCGCCGGTCGGCGCCTCGACGTGGGCGTCCGGCAGCCAGGTGTGCACCGGCACCATCGGCACCTTGATCGCGAACGCGATCAGGAATGCGAAGAAGATCCAGGCCTGTTCCCTGAACGTCAGCGGCAGCGCCGCCAGCGTGGCCAGGTCGAACGTGTGCGCCTTCTGGTACAGGTACAGCAGCGCGATCAGCATGAAGACCGAGCCGAAGAACGTGTAGATGAAGAACTTCAGCGTGGCATACACCCGGCGCGGACCGCCCCAGATGCCGATCAGGATGAACATCGGGATCAGGATGGCCTCGAACAGCGCATAGAACAGCAGCGCGTCGGTGGCGCAGAACACGCCGATCAGCAGGCCTTCCAGCATCAGCATCGCGGCCATGTACTGGTGCGGCTTGTCCTGGATGACTTCCCAGGCGCCCACGATCACCAGGATGCCGACGAAGGTCGTCATCACGATCAGCGCCACCGAGATGCCATCGACCGCCAGTCCGTAATGGACGCCCCACGAGGCGATCCACAGATGGCTTTCGACCAGCTGCATGGCATTGCCGGCGGGGTCGTACTGCACCAGCAGGAACAGGCTGACCACGAAGGTCAGCACCGCCACCAGCAGCGACAGCCAGCGGGCCAGGTTCGGACGGGCCGAGCCGGCAAGCAGCACCGGGATGGCGCCGATGACGGGAAGCCAGATCAACAGGCTGAGCAAATGATTGAACATGGATCTGTTTCCCTTATTGCCCGACCGGCACGGAGCCGATGAACCAGTACCCGCCAAGCAGCAGGATCAGGCCGAGAATCATCGCGAACGCGTAGTGATAGAGGTAACCCGACTGCAGCCGGCGCGTCGTGGCGGCTATGCGGTGCACCAGACCCACCGAGCCATTGACCATCGCGCCATCGATCACCGTCGTCTCGCCGGCCTTCCAGAACACCCGGCCCAGCATCACGCCACCGCGGGCGAACAGCGCGAAGTACACGTTGTCGACCCAGTACTTGCGGTCGAGCACCGTCCACAGCGGCTTCAGCGCGGACTTGATCCGACCGGCCAGCGCGGGATTGAACAGGTAGATGTAGGTGCAGGTCACGAACGCGATCACCACCAGCAGGAACGGCAGCTGGGTGAAGCCATGCAGGGCCATCGCCGTGGCGCCGTGGAACTCGTGGCCGAGTTCGGCCAGCACGTCGTTGGCCTCCTCCACGTGGATCGCGTTGCCGAACCAGTTGCCGAACAGCATCGGGCCGACCGTGAAGAAGCCCACCAGCAGCGACGGGATCGCCAGCAGCACCAGTGGCAGGGTCACCACCCACGGCGACTCCTTCGGCGCATGCGCCAGCACGCCCGGCTCGTGATGGCCATGATCGTCATGCCCGTCGTGGCCGTGGCCATGATGGTCGGCCACGGTGAAGCGCTCCTTGCCGTGGAAGGTCAGGTACATCTGGCGGAACGTGTACAGCCCCGTCACCAGTGCACCGGCCATCACGCAGAAGTAGGCGTAATGCGCGCCCCAGCGATGCGACTCGCCGACCGCCTCGATAATCGCGTCCTTGGAGTAGAAGCCCGAGGTGAACGGAATCGCCACCAGCGCCAGCGAACCGATCCACATGGTGATCCAGGTGATCGGCATGTACTTGCGCAGGCCGCCCATGTAGCGCATGTCCTGCTCGTGGTGCATCGCGATGATCACCGAGCCGGCGCCGAGGAACAGCAACGCCTTGAAGAACGCGTGGGTCATCAGGTGGAACACCGCGCCCGAATACATCGACACGCCCAGCGCCACCGTCATGTAGCCCAGCTGCGACAGCGTGGAGTACGCGATCACCCGCTTGATGTCGTTCTGCACGATGCCGATCAAGCCGGTGAACAGCGCCGTGGTCGCACCCATCACCAGCACGAAGCTCAACGCGGTCGAGGACAGCTCGAACAGCGGCGACATGCGCGCCACCATGAAGATGCCGGCGGTGACCATGGTCGCCGCGTGGATCAGCGCGGAGATCGGCGTCGGGCCTTCCATCGAATCGGGCAGCCACACGTGCAGCGGCACCTGGGCCGACTTGCCCATCGCGCCGACGAACAGGCAGATGCAGATCACCGTGGCGGCGTCCCACTGCGTGTGCGCGGTGATCTGCAGGGTCTTGCCGACCAGCCCCGGCGCCGCGTTGAACGCGGTGGCGTAATCCAGCGTGCCCAGGAAATAGAGCACCGCGGCGATGCCCAGCAGGAAGCCGAAGTCGCCCACGCGGTTGACCAGGAACGCCTTGAGGTTGGCGAAGATCGCGGTCGGCCGCTTGTACCAGAAGCCGATCAGCAGGTACGACACCAGGCCCACCGCTTCCCAGCCGAAGAACAGCTGCATGAAGTTGTTGCTCATGACCAGCATGAACATCGAGAAGGTGAACAGCGAGATGTAGCTGAAGAAGCGGGTGTAGCCCGGATCATCGCGCATGTAGCCGATGGTGTAGACATGCACCAGCAGCGACACGAAGCTCACCACCACCAGCATCATCGCGGTCAGGCGGTCGACCATGAAGCCGACGCTGGCGTTGAACGGACCGATCTGGAACCAGGTGTAGAGGTTCTGGTTGTACTCGGCCGCGCCGCCCAGGGTGAGCTGGTACAGGACGTAGAACGACAGCGCGCAGGACACCAGCAGACCCAGGATCGTCACGCTGTGCGAGCCGGTGCGGCCGATGAAGCGGGCGAAGAACCCGGCCAGCAGGCAGCCCACCAGCGGCGCCAGCGCAATCGTCAGCAGGATGGATGTTGAAAGCTGCATCGGATCAACCCTTCATGCTGTCGATGTCGGCGATATTGATCGTGCTGCGCGTACGGAACAGCAGCACCAGGATCGCCAGGCCGATGGCAGCTTCTGCCGCGGCCACGGTGAGGATGAAGAACACGAACACCTGCCCCGACACGTCGCCGAGGAAGCGCGAGAACGCCACGAAGTTCATGTTCACGGCAAGCAGCATCAACTCGATCGACATCAGCAGCACGATCACGTTCTTGCGGTTGATGAACAGGCCGGCGACGGCGATGCAGAACAGCACCGCGCCCAGCACGATGTAGTGCGCAAGCGTGATCATGGCTGCGGCTCCTGTGATTCGGTCGATTCGTCGGGACGGACAGCGGCCATCTTCACGATGCGCACGCGACGGTTCGGGTCCGCCTTGACCTGCTGGCTGGCCGACTCGTAGCGGGCGTCGCGACGCTCGCGCAGGGTCAGCGCCACGGCGGCCACGATACCCACGGTGAGGATCAACGCCGCAATCTCGAACGGCAGCAGGAAGCTCGTGTACAGCGCGCGGCCCAGCCAGGCGGTGTTGGACACGCCGGCGGCCACCGCCGGATCGGCGCCCATCACGTGCGCCTGCATCGCGCGCACGCCGATCAGGCCCAGCATTTCCGCCAGCATGATCGCGGCCACGAACAGGCCGATCGGCAGGAACTTCACGAAGCCCTCGCGCATTTTTTCCTGGTCGATGTCGAGCATCATCACCACGAACAGGAACAGCACCATCACGGCACCGACGTAGACCACGATCAGCGCCAGGGCGAGGAACTCGGCCTCCAGCAGCAGCCACAGGCAGGCGGCGCTGAAGAAGGTCAGCACCAGCGCCAGCACCGCGTGCACCGAGTTCTTCAGCGTGATCACCGACAGCGCGGCAGCCACGGTGACGAAGCCGAAGGCGTAGAAGCAGATGAGTTGAAGCAGTTGGGGATTCATCGTGGGCCTCAGCGGTACGCCGCGTCTTGTGCGCGGTCGGCGGCGATCTGCTGTTCGAAGCGGTCGCCGATGGCAAGCAGCTTCTGCTTGTCCACCACGTTCTCGCCGCGGTTCTCGAAGTGGTACTCGTGGATCGAGGTCTCGACGATCGAGTCCACCGGGCAGCTTTCCTCGCAGAAGCCGCAGAAGATGCACTTGAACAGGTCGATCTCGTAGCGGGTGGTGCGACGCTGGCCGTCGCTCTCGCGGGGCGCCGAGTCGATCGTGATCGCCAGCGCCGGGCACACCGCCTCGCACAGCTTGCAGGCAATGCAGCGCTCCTCGCCGTTCGCGTAACGGCGCAGCGCGTGCAGGCCGCGGAAGCGGTTCGACTTGGGGATGTGCTCCATCGGGTAGCGCATCGTGTACTTGGGCTTGAACATGTAGCGCATGGTCAGCGCCATGCCCTGCAGCAGCTCGATCAGCAGCAGGCTCTTGAAATAGGCGGAAATACGATTCATTGGATCCTCAGGCCCCCGTGCCGATGCTGACCAGGCCGTAGTACTTCATCAGGCCCGCCACGAAAACCCACGCGATGGCGATGGGAATGAAAACCTTCCAGCCCAGCCGCATGATCTGGTCATAGCGATAGCGCGGGAAGGTGGCGCGGAACCACAGGAACATGAAGGAGAACAGGAAGGCCTTGAGCAGCAGCCACGGGAAACCGCCCTGCCCGATGAAACCCCACGAGGCCGGGAACGGCGACAGCCAGCCGCCCATGAACAGGATCGCGGCGAGGAAGCTGACCAGGATCATGCTGGCGTATTCGGCCAGGAAGAACAGCGCGAACGCCGAGCCGGAGTACTCCACGTGGAAGCCAGCCACGATCTCCGACTCGCCCTCGGCCACGTCGAACGGGGCGCGGTTGGTCTCGGCCACGCCGGAGATGAAATAGATCACGAACACCGGCAGCAGCGGCAGCCAGAACCAGTCGAGGATGCCCTTGCTGCCGGCCTGCGCGTTGACGATCTCGGTGAGGTTCAGCGAACCGGCCAGCACCAGCACGCAGACCAGGCACAGGCCCATCGCCAGCTCATAGGAGATCACCTGCGCGGCCGAACGCATCGCGCCGAGCAACGCATAGCGTGAGTTGGACGCCCAGCCGGCGATGATGATGCCGTACACGCCCATCGAGGTCATCGCCAGCAGGTACAGCACGCCGGCGTTCGCGTTGGACAGCACCATCGAGCTGCTGAACGGCACCACCGCCCACACCGCCAGCGCGGGCACCAGCGCGATCATCGGCGCCATGTAGTAGAGGAAGCGGTTCGCCTTGGTCGGCAGGATCACTTCCTTGATCAGCAGCTTCACCACGTCGGCGAAGGCCTGCAGCACGCCGAACGGGCCGATCTTGTTCGGTCCCATGCGCACGTGCATCCAGCCGAGAACCTTGCGCTCCCAGTAGACGAACATCGCCACCGCGAGCACCAGCGGCAACACGATCGCCAGGATGTACAGGATCGGCACGACGAGCTGATGGATGAGTTGATCAAGCATCTGCTTAAGCCTTGCTCAGGGTGATGGGCGCGCCATACGGCGGCAGCGTGGCGGTGAGGTCATGCGCAGCCTCGATCCAGACCGCGCCATCGGGCACGGCGGCATCGATCACCAGCGGCAACGAGGCCTCGACCACACGTACGGTGTCGCCAGCGGCAAGACCCTGGCGGGTCGCCTCGGCGGCATTCATGCGCGCCGCCGGGGCACGATTGAGCGGATGCGCATTCAGCGCCGTGGCGCGACGCAGCACGGCATCCATGCGATAGATCGGCCAGGTCGCCAGACGGCTCAGGCCGCCCGTCGTGACGCGCGCCGCCAGACCCTGGCGTTCGGAGACCGCCCGCCCGGCGATACCTTCGCGCAGACCGGCAAGATCGTCGAACTCGAAACCGGCCAGTTGCAGCGCGCCGCCCAGCGCACGCAGCACCTTCCAGCCCGGCCGGGCCTCCCCCGGTGCCTTCGCGCCGGCGGCCACGCCCTGGGCCAGGCCGTCGACGTTGACCAGGGTGGCCTCGCTTTCCGGCAGCAAGGCGATCGGCAGGATCACGTCGGCCACCTCGCGCAGCGCCGGGCTGGCGTAGGCGCTGAACGCCACCACCTGCTCGGCCGCGCGCAAGGCGTTCAGGGCCGCCGCGCCATCAGCGAAATCGTGCGGCGGCTCGACGCCGTACAACACATAGCTCTTGCGCGGCTGCGCCAGCATCGCCTGCGCGTCCAGCCCGCCATTGCCCGGCACCACGCCGAGCCGGGCCAGGCCCACCGCATTGGCGCCCACCGGCAACTCGTCGTAGCCGGCGCCCGTGGCGTCGGCAATGAAACGGGCGATGGCACGCAACCAGGACGCCTGCGGATGGGTTACTGCCGCTTCACCCAGGATCACCACCGCCGGGCCCGACTTCAGCGCCGCGATCGTGTCGTTGCCGGCGTCATCGCCCGCTGCCGCAGCAATGGCGTCGGCCAGCGCCGCCGGCGCCGGGGCGCCCGCGGCAACTGCCGCCCTGGCCAGCGTCAGCAGGGCGTCGACCAGGGCCGACGGGGCAACGATCGCCTCACCAGCCAGCTTGTAATTGAAATCGAAACGCGCCGGATTGATCGCGTAGATCCTGGCGCCCTTCTTGCTCGCCTGGTGCACGCGGTGGTTCAGCAGCGGCATCTCGTGGCGCAGGTCCGAACCGACCAGCAACGCTGCGCGGATCTGGCCGACTTCCGCCACCGGCAAGCCGAACGGGCGCGCCACGGCGTTGTCGGCGAAATCAAGCTGACGCAGGCGATGATCGACGTGGGCGCTGCCCAGGCCGCGGGCCAGCCGCATCAGCAGATCGCCTTCCTCGTTCGAGCTGGCCGGATGAACCAGCATGCCCAGCTCGCTGCCCGGCGCCTTCTTCAGTGCCTCGCCGGCAAATTCCAGCGCCTCTTCCCAGCCAACCACCTGCCACTGGCCGTTGCGCTTGATCTCCGGCTTGCCGATGCGGTCGCCGGCATACATGCCCTGGTGGCTGTAGCGATCACGATCGGACAACCAGCATTCGTTGACCGCCTCGTTGTCGCGCGGCACGGTGCGCATGACTTCGCCGCGGCGCACGTGCAGCCACAGGTTGGAGCCGAGCGCGTCGTGATAGCCGATCGACGGCTTGGCGATCAGTTCCCAGGCACGCGCCTTGAACTGGAACGGCTTGTTGGTCAGCGCGCCAACCGGGCAGACATCGATGATGTTGCCGGAAAGTTCGGTCTCGATCGTCTTGCCGATATAGGTGCCGATCTGCAGGTCTTCGCTGCGATTCATGCCGCCCAGCTCGTACGTACCGGCAATCTCGCTGGTGAAACGCACGCAGCGGGTGCAGTGAATGCAGCGGGTCATCTCGGTGGCGACCAGCGGCCCGATGTTTTCATCGGCCACGGCGCGCTTGCGCTCAGTGAAGCGCGACACGCTGCGGCCATAGCCCAGCGCCACGTCCTGCAATTCGCACTCGCCACCCTGGTCGCAGACCGGGCAGTCCAGCGGATGGTTGATCAGCAGGAATTCCATCACGTCTTTCTGGAATTTCAGCGCCTTGTCCGAGCGCGTCATCACCTTCATGCCTTCGGCCACCGGGGTGGCGCACGCCGGCTGCGGCTTGGGCATCAGCTTGCCGCCCATCTCCACGTCGACCAGGCACATGCGGCAGTTGGCGGCGATCGGCAGCTTGCGGTGATAGCAGAAACGCGGGATCGAAACGCCGATCGCGTCGGCCGCCTCGATGATCATCGCGCCCTTGCGGATCTGCGTCGGCTTGCCGTCGACCTCGATGTTGATCAGGTCCGGCGCGGTGCCGGTCGGCTGCGCACTCATGCAGCAACTCCAGGGTTGGCTTGTGCAAGCTTGTCCTCGACCATCGAGCGACCGTGCTGCACGAAGTATTCGAATTCATTCCAGAAGCGGGCCAGGAAGCCCTGCACCGGCCACGCGGCGGCTTCGCCGAACGCGCAGATGGTGTGGCCCTCGATCTGGCCGGCGATCGCCTTCAGCCGATGGAGGTCCTCCTCGGTGCCCCTGCCCTCGACGATGCGGGTCAGCACCCGGTGCATCCAGCCGGTGCCCTCGCGGCACGGCGTGCACTGGCCGCACGACTCGGCCTTGTAGAAACGCGAGATGCGGTGGCAGACCCTGACCATGCAGGTGGTCTCGTCCATCACGATCACCGCGCCGGAGCCCAGGCCCGAACCGGCCTTCTGCAGGCAGTCGTAGTCCATCGTGCTGTCGAGCATGATCTCGGCCGGCAGCACCTTCATCGAGGAGCCGCCGGGGATCACCGCCTTGAGCTTGTGGCCGTTGCGCACGCCGCCGGCCATCGCCAGCAGCTCGGAGAACGGCGTGCCCAGGCGGATCTCGAAGTTGCCGGGGTTGTTGACGTGGCCGGAGACGGAAAAGATCTTCGGGCCGCCGTTGTTCGGCTTGCCGATATTGAGGAACCAGTCGGCGCCGTTGCGCAGGATCGCCGGCACCGAGGCGTAGGTCTCGGTGTTGTTGATCGTGGTCGGCTTGCCATACAGGCCGAAACCGGCCGGGAACGGCGGCTTGAAGCGCGGCTGGCCCTTCTTGCCTTCCAGCGATTCCATCAGCGCGGTTTCTTCACCGCAGATGTAGGCGCCCGCGCCGAGCGCGTTGTAGATGTCCACGTCGATGCCACTGCCCTGCACGTTCTTGCCGAGCAGGCCGGCAGCGTAGGCTTCCTTCAGCGCCTCCTCGATGTGCTCGTAGGGCTCGTGATGGAATTCGCCGCGCAGGTAGTTGTAGGCCACGGTGGAACCGGTGCAATAGCAGGCGATGGCCAGGCCCTCGATCACCGCATGCGGGTTGTAGCGCAGGATGTCGCGGTCCTTCGCCGTGCCCGGCTCGGATTCGTCCGAGTTGCACAGGATGTACTTCTGCATGTCGCCCTTGGGCATGAAGGACCACTTCAGGCCGGTCGGGAAGCCCGCGCCGCCACGGCCGCGCAGGCTGCTCTTCTTGATCTCGTCGACCAGCGAGGCCGGATCGGGCTTCTCGGCGAGGATCTTCTTCCACGCCTTGTAGCCATCGACCTTCTCGTAGCTTTCCATCGACCACGGCTTGTCGAAATGCAGCGTGGTGTAGACGACCTGGTGGTCCTGGGGTGCGGGTCCGACAGCCATCAGTGGTTCCCCTCGGCGTCGTGGCCGTGCGCAGGGCCATCCATGCTCAGGCCATCGAGGATCGCGTCGATCTTCTCGACGGTCAGGCGCTCATGGTAATGACCGTTCACCGTCATCGCCGGTGCGTAGACGCACGCCGCAATGCACTCTTCTTCCAGTTTCAGATAGATCCGGCCATCGGGCGTGCTTTCCCCCGCCTTGATGCCGAGCTTGGTCTCGCAGTGGCGCAGCAGGTCTTCCGCGCCGTTGAGCCAGCACGAGATGTTGGTGCAGATCGCCACGTTGTTGCGGCCGACCGGCCTGGTTTCCAGCATCGAGTAGAAGCTGGCCACCTCGTACGCCCAGATCGCCGGCAGCTCGAGATACTTGGCCACCGCGGTGATCAGCTCGTCGGTAAGGTAGCCATGGTTCTGCTCCTGCGCGCCAAACAGCGCCTGGATCAGCGCCGAGCGCTTGCGGTCGGGCGGGAACTTGGCCGCCCAGGCATCGATGTGCCGGCGGGTGTGTTCGGTGAGTACGGCGAACGGGTCGACGTTCCTGACCTGCTCGAAATGTCCGGTGGCTTTCATGGGTTTCTCCGTCGTGCCGGCTCAGCGATCCACTTCGCCGAACACGAGGTCATAGGTACCGATCATGGCCACCACGTCGGCGAGCATGTGGCCGCGCACGATGGTGTCCATGGATGACAGGTGGGCGAAGCCCGGTGCGCGCAGGTGCACGCGGAACGGCTTGTTGGCGCCGTCGGAAACCAGGTAGCAGCCGAACTCGCCTTTGGGCGCCTCGACCGCGCAGTAGGTTTCGCCGGCCGGCACGCAATAGCCTTCGGTGAACAGCTTGAAGTGATGGATCATGGCTTCCATGTCCTCCTTCATCTCGACCCGCGACGGCGGGGCGACCTTGAAGTTCTTCACCATCACCGGCCCGGGATTGGCCTTCAGCCACTGCACGCACTGCCGGATGATCCGGTTGGACTGGCGCATCTCTTCCACGCGCACCAGGTAACGGTCGTAGCAGTCGCCGTTGACGCCGACCGGGATGTCGAAGTCCATCTCGGCGTACTTCGCGTACGGCTGCTTCTTGCGCAGGTCCCACTCGACGCCCGAGCCGCGCAGCATCGCGCCGGTCATGCCCCATTGCTGGGCCAGCTCCGGACTGATCACCCCGATGCCGACGGTGCGCTGCTTCCAGATGCGGTTGGTGGTCAGCAGTTCCTCGTACTCGTCCACCTTGGACGGGAAGTCGGCGGTGAACGCCTCGAGGTAGTCGAGCATCGAACCTTCGCGCCAGCTGTTGATGCGCTTCAGGTCGGCGCCCTTGTGCCACGGCGACTCGCGGTACTTCGACATCTGTTCGGGCAGGTCGCGGTAGACGCCGCCGGGGCGATAGTACGTGGCGTGCATGCGCGCGCCCGACACCGCCTCGTACACGTCCATCAGTTCCTCGCGTTCGCGGAACGCGTACAGGATCACCGCCATCGCACCCAGGTCGAGCGCGTTCGAACCGATCCACATCAGGTGGTTCAGGATGCGGGTGATCTCGTCGAACATGGTGCGGATGTACTGCGCACGCTCCGGCGCCTCGATCCCCAGCAGGGTCTCGATCGAGCGCACGTAGGCATGCTCGTTGCACATCATCGACACGTAGTCGAGCCGGTCCATGTAGCCGATCGACTGGTTGAACGGCTTGGACTCGGCCAGCTTCTCGGTACCGCGATGCAGCAGGCCCACGTGCGGATCGGCGCGGACGATGGTCTCGCCGTCCATCTCCATGATCAGGCGCAGCACGCCGTGGGCGGCCGGATGCTGCGGGCCGAAATTCATCGTGTAGTTGCGGATCTCTTGCATGCTCAATTCTCCCGCCAGTGATCGGCGGCTTCGGCCTTGGCCTGCATCAGGTCGGCATCGTCGCGAATGGTGCGTGGAACCAGCACGCGGGGCTCGATCGACACCGGCTCGTAGATCACCCGCTTCTGCAGCGGGTCGTAGCGCACTTCGACGTTGCCGATCAGCGGGAAGTCCTTGCGGAACGGATGGCCGACGAAGCCATAGTCGGTGAGGATGCGGCGCAGGTCGGGATGGCCATCGAAGATGATGCCGTACAGGTCGAACGCCTCGCGCTCGAACCAATTCACGCCCGGCCACACCAGGGTCAGCGACGGCACCATCGGCAAGCTGTCGTCCGCGCAGAACACGCGCAGGCGCAGGCGCCGGTTGTGTTCGAGCGAGAGCAGCTGGATCACCGCGGCGAACCGGCGCGGCCGGTTTCCGCCATGGGGACGACCGGCCCAGTCGAAGCGCCCCTGGGCCTCGCCTTCCACGCCGCGCGAGAAGCCGGTGCCGGAGACGGTCTCGGTATCCCACTCGGTCTGGCCGTAGCCGAGATAGTCGATGCCGCACAGGTCGATCAGTTCGCTGAAGCGGAACGCCGGCTCGTCGCGCAGCGCGGTGGCCACGGCGATCAGGTCGGCCGCTGCGAGTTCCGCGACGGTTTCATTGCGGACCGTGCTGATGCTCAGCGTGTCGCCGAATCGCGCGATCAGCTGGGTGGCCAGCGAGGTCTTGGGGGTATCGGTCATGGCTGCGCCTTCGGAGTGTGCCATTCAGGAGCGCGCGATGGTGCTGGTGCGGCGGATCTTCTTCTGCAACTGCAGGATGCCGTGAATCAGCGCCTCGGCCGTGGGCGGGCAGCCCGGCACGTAGATGTCCACCGGCACGATGCGGTCGCAACCACGCACCACGGAATAGGAGTAGTGGTAATAGCCGCCGCCGTTCGCGCAGCTGCCCATCGAGATCACCCACTTCGGCTCGGGCATCTGGTCGTAGACCTTGCGCAGCGCCGGGGCCATCTTGTTGACCAGGGTGCCGGCCACGATCATCACGTCGGACTGGCGCGGGCTGGGGCGGAAGATCACGCCGTAGCGGTCCAGGTCCAGTCGCGACATGCCGGCGTGCATCATCTCCACCGCGCAGCAGGCCAGGCCGAAGGTCATCGGCCACATCGAGCCGGTACGCGCCCAGTTCATCAGCGCATCGATGCTGGTGGTGGCGAAACCGCGCTGCACCACCGGGTTGTCACCGGCCGGCAGCAGGATGTCGTCGACCAGGTTCAACGGCTCCGGGTTGTGCATCACCCGGCTGACGGAATCCATCACTCCCATTCGAGTGCTCCCTTCTTCCACACGTAGGCGAAACCGATGACCAGCAACAGCAGGAACAGGCCCATCTCGATCAGCGCGATCACGCCGAGCTGCTGGAAGACCACCGCCCATGGAAACAGGAAGGCGATTTCCAGATCGAAGATGATGAACAGGATGGCGAGCAGGTAGTAGCGCACGTCGAAGCGCATGCGGGCATCCTCGAACGCCTCGAAGCCGCACTCGTACGGCGCCAGCTTCTCCGCCTCGGGACGACGCGGGCCTGCCAGCAGGCCAATGGCCAGCAGCACCACGCCAAGGCCGGCAGCGACGCCGATGAACAACAGGACAGGCCAGTATTCGGCAAGCACGATGCAACTTACCTCCGCGCCGCTGGGCGCATCAGTGACCGTGGGTGTGATCGGGCAACTCACGGTCCGGCGATTTCGATTCGGCAGGCCGCTGAGGCCATGGGCTTTCGGCCCCGTCCGCAGGCGTTGCTGCCACGGACGTCCGACGTCTCGCGAAAAGAATTCGCGAATCCGGCCATTGTATCAGTGCGAAGGGGTACAACAAGCCTTGACGGGCAATCGCGTGCCGACTAACCGCACCACGGATGCCCGTCACAAGGCGCGGACGCGACGACGCGCGCGCATCACATCGTGTGCGTGGGGCGCTCGGAGTTGAGCGTGCCAGCCAGGATGTTCTCGATCCGGCTGCGGGCGGCTTCCGCATCGCCCGACTCGTTGAAGTGGATGCCGATGCCGGCGGTGCGATTGCCCTGGGCGCCGACCGGACTGACCCAGACCACCTTGCCGACCACCGAGATGCGCTCGGTTTCCTCCGCCAGGGTCACCAGCAGCACCACCTCGTCGCCCAGCGAATAGGACTGCGCGGTGGCGGCGAACAGGCCGCCGTGCTTGAGGAAGGGCATGTACGCGTTGTACAGCGACGCCGCATCCTTGATTTTCAGCGAGATGATGCCCTGCCGGGCGCCCATGGGTTTCATGCTTGGCTCCTGCCGGACATGTGACACGCCCGGTCGATGGGACGGATCTTAGAGGCTGTCAGCGACGCATACCACCGGGCGTCGTCACGCAATGCCCTGCTGGCTCGCCAGCAGCGACTGGCGCTCGTTCACCAGGCTGCCCCAGGAACCCGGCGGAACCCAGCCGGCGACCCAGCCCGGCACCTGCGCGGCCGGCATCGGCCGGGATATCCAGAAGCCCTGCAACTGATGGCAGCCGAGCGAGGCCAGCAGGTCGCCCTGGTCGGACGTTTCGACGCCCTCGGCGATCACCGCCTTGGCCAGCATGCGCGCCGTGGTGATCACCCCCGCGGCGATCGCCATGTTTCGGTCGTCGCTGATGATGTCGCGCACGAAGCTCTGGTCCAGCTTGATGTGTTCGATGTCGAGCTTCTGGATGTGGCTCAGCGAGGCGCTGCCGGTGCCGAAGTCGTCCAGGCCCACGCGGATGCCGCGGCGGCGGCACTCCTCGATCACTTCCTTGGCACGGGTGTGGTCCATGCTCGGCCCGGTCTCGGTCACCTCGATGCCGAAGCCCACGTCCATCACGTCGGGGTAGTTCTCCAGCACGGCGTCGATGTCGGTGAAGAAGGCCGGGTGCAGCAGGTGACGGGTGCTGATGTTGACCGACACCGGGATCGAAACGCCCGCGCGGATCCACGACTGGCAGCAGCGCAGCGCCTCTTCCAGCACGTAGCGGCCGATCGGGCGGGCCAGTTGCGGGTCGTCCAGCACGTGCATGAAATTGCCCGGCTCGACCAGCGGATCGCTGTCGCTTAGTCGCAGCAGGGCTTCCATGCCGGCCACGCCATGCAAGCCCGGCAGGCCGTCGATGTAGACGATCGGCTGGAACAGCAGCAGCAGCTGATCCTGCTGCAGGGCCTGCGCGATCCGCTCGCGCATCGCCTGCAGGCGGACCTGCTCGAGCTCCATCGCCGGCTCGTACAACATGCCGCGATCCTTGCCCTCGTCCTTGGCCTGGTACATCGCCAGGTCGGCATGCCGCACCAGTCCCTCGGCATCCGATTCGTCCAGCGGAAACAGGGTCCAGCCGATGCTGGCCGACAGGTACAGCTGCTCGCCCATCAGGTTGAACGGCGCGCGCAGCACCTGGAGAATGCAGCGGCTGATCACGTCGAGCTGCTCGCGGCTGTCCAGCCCCGGGATGACCAGGGCGAACTCGTCGCCGCCGAAGCGGGCCAGCACGTCCGCCTCGCGCAACATGCCCACGACCCGCGCCGAGGCCTCTGCCAGCACATGGTCACCGCCACCATGGCCGATCGTGTCGTTGACGCTCTTGAAGCGATCCAGGTCCAGCACGCCCACGGCAAGCAGGCTGCCTCGCGTGCTGGCGCGGGTACGAGCCTGTTCCAGCAACTCGAACAGCAGGCGACGGTTGGGCAAACCGGTCACCACGTCGTAGAAGGCCAGCCGCTCGACGCGTGCCTCGTGCATCTTCTGCCGGGTGATGTCGCGGTGATGCCAGAGGCGTCCACTGGCAACCTCGCCGACCCGCACCGGGGTGAAGTCGCGCAGGAAGATGCGCCCGTCGCCCATGGTCACTTCATCGCCCTTGACGGGCAGGTCCTGCTGCAGGACCTGGCTGATTCGCCGCTCGGCGGATGGCGGATCGGCATACGTTGAAAGCAGTCGTGCGTAGAGCCAGTCCGCCGCCCTGCCCTCCAGCTCGGCGGGTGATTCGGACAGGCCGAACAGGGTGCAGAAGGCCTCGTTGGCAAAGCCCACGCGATCGTCCTCGGACACCACCAGGATGCCGGCGTGCTGGTTGGACAGCACCGTGCGGAAATACTGCAGGCTGAAGCGCAGTTCCTGCTCCGCCGCCAGTCGCGCCGCCTGGGCGCGCTGCACCTGGATACCGAGCCCCAGCTCTACCGCCATCTCGGCGAAGGCCTGGATCTCGATGTCGCCGAAGGCATCCGCCGTGGCCGCGCCGACGACCAGGCAACCGGCGATCGCCCCGGCCACACGCAGCGGCAGGGCCAGCAGCGACTGCACGTCTGCACATCCGGACTGCGCCGTGCCCGGATGGCTCGACTGGGGCTGACCCAGTGCAAGCGCCCTGGCCACCATGGCGCCCGCAGGGGTCTGGTCGAGCGGGTTCGACTGGAGGTCCTGCAGCAGGCCGGCGTCCAGCCCTTCGTGCGCCTGCTGCACCAGGCGACCCGGATCACCGGTGTCGAGCAGGCCGATCCAGGCAGCGCTGTAGCCACCGATGGCACGCAGCACGCGACAGGCGCCGGACAACAGCGACGGTTCGCTTTCGCTGTGGGTGACCAGCTTGATCATCTCGCTGAGCAGGCGCAGCGCACGCCGCTGGCGCGCCTCGTCCTGCACCGAAAGCAGCAGGCGCGCGCGCTGCTCGTGCGCTTCGAGACCGAATCCGATGCTGATCGCCACCTGCTGCAACAGCTCGATCATCCGCGGCGAGAAATAATCGGCGTGCGCGGCGCGTATCACCAGCGCCGCGCAGACTTCGCCAAACTTCAGCACCGGCACGGCCAGCGCGGCACCCACCTCGTGCCTTGCGTAGGCAGGCCGGAACATCTGCAGGGGTTCGCTGTGGCGGACCTCGGCTTCCAGTTGCGGCTCGCCGCGCCAGAAGGCCGGTTGTGCCGCCGAAAACGGGATGCGCTCGGGATAGATGTCGGCCATCCCGGCAGCTACATCGGCAGGTGCGATGCGCTGCAGCCAGCCGCTGCGATGGTCCAGCTCGCCCACCATCACCAGCCGCGCGCCGATCCGGCGCTGCAGAACCTCGATCACCGCCTCGTACAGGACTGCCGGCTCCAGCGCACGCACCAGCAACTGCCCGATCTCGGACAACGCGGCGTGGAAACTCTCGCCCGAGGCGGCATCGGCTGCCACCTGCGTCAAGCCCTGCTCCGATATGTGCATTCGGATGTCCGCCGGATGGACCGGCTGCGATGACGTCTGCCCTTCCAGGCAGCTGCTGGAACCACTGGAATTGCCGTCACCGGATTGCGTGACCGGACGTGATGACGGGCCAGGCCACCGTCATCTTCCCCCTGCCTCAAGCTAGCCCGGTCAACCGGGGCGCGCAAGAGCCGTCCTGCACGGGCAGCCGGTCAGGAAAGTTCGCACCACCCCCAGTGATCGAAAATCCACGGCGTGGGCAAGGCCAGGGTCAGGCGCGCGAAAACCGGCGCCTCGCGTGCCACGGCGGAGGGCAGCAGGCGCCAGCTTCCGGCATCGTCGCGTTGCAGCGGGGCCTGTGCCCAGCGCCAGCGTTCCACCCCCGCGGCACTGACCACGCTGAGCCGCAGCCACGGGTTCAGCCAGGCCGGCGGCCGCCAGGGCAAGGCCGCCAGCGGCGGGGCTGGCCAGGCCCAGCATTCCGGTCGGCCGGCCAGGTGCCGCATGCGCGTGCCGCTGAGTGCCATCTGGCTGCAGTGTGCCTCCAGCGCAGCGAGCTTGCGGGCCACCTGCAAGGTGCTGCCGGCCACTTCGAAAGAGTCGTCACCACGATCCCCATGCACCAGGTAGCCCAGCAGGGGCGGCGGGGCGGACCGTCCGGCCAGGGCCAGGCGCACCAGCACGTGCGCCGAGCCGTGATCGGGATGATGGTCGGACAGCGCCGGCGCCAGCACCAGGCTGGGGCCAAACGCATCGATGGCCGCCGCCAGCGTCGCCACGGCAGCTCGGGGCGACTGCAACAGCAGCTCGGTCAGCCCCATGTCGGGCCAGTCCAGCGGCTGCAGGCTCGAATCATCCAGGCCAAGCTGCTGCAACGCCTGCAACATCTCGCCGCGACGGCGCTGGCCCCAGCGCCTGCGATCGTCGGCGCCGATGCGGATGCGTCGCTCCAGCCAGCGCTGCGGCCAGGGATTGTTGTCGCCGGCCGTCAGCAGCAGGATGCGCACCTCGCCACCCGCCGCACGTACCCGCTGGATCAGCAGGCCGGTGGCGATGGTCTCGTCATCCGGATGCGGCGCGACCACCAGCAACCGGGTCCGTGCGGACAACTCCGGCAAGCCATCCATCGCCGCCGACGTCAGCAAGATGCCGCCAGCCGGGGTCATCGCCACTGCGCGAGCAGTTCGAGCAGCAACAGGTCGCCACGCAGCGGCCCGCGCAGGGTCTCGCGAGTACGATTGACCGCGTCATACCAGTGCGCCAGCGCCTCGACATCCATGGCGCTGGCCAACGGCGCGGCGCTGGCTGATGAACGCGCACGGATCTCGTCCGCGGTGGCCTGGGCGGCGAACCACAGCCGCTGTGCCGGCTCGTTGTCCAGCCAGCGCTTGACGACCTCGATCGGCTGTCCCCGACCGGCGGCCAGCGCCGCCAGGTCCTTGCGCACTTCCTGCCGGCGCTCCAGTGCGCCCTCGCCGGCCCAGGCCCGGGCCAGGCCGGGATTGCCCGCAGCCGCCGCCAGCGCCTCCGCGGGATGGCGCACGCCTTCGTCCTGCAGCCAGGCCAGCGCGTCGGCTTCAGCCGGAAGCTGGAACTCGACTCGCTGGCAACGGCTGCGAATGGTCTGCGGCAGGCGCCAGGGCGCATCGGCCAGCAGGATCAGCATGGTCTGCGCGGCCGGCTCCTCCAGCGTCTTCAGCAGCGCATTGGCGGCAGCCGCGTTCATCGCGTCGGCAGGGTCGATGATCGCCACCTGCCAGCCGCCGAACTGGCTGTTCATCGCCAGCCGCGCGGACAGTTCGCGGATCTGGTCGACCACGATCTCGCTGCGCTGCACGCCATCCTTGCGCAGCCCGAAACTCAAGGTGACCAGGTCCGGATGGGAACCGGCGGCGATCAGCAGGCAGCTGCGGCAATGACCGCAGGGCTCGCCGTCCACCGGCTCGCTGCACAGCAGCCCCTGTATGAAATGCTGGACGAACGCGCGCTTGCCCAGCCCGGCAGCACCACAAACCAGCAGCGCATGCGCCAGCGCCCCGCGCTGGCGACTTGCCTGCAGCCGCGCCCAGTGCGGAAGCTGCCAGGGCAGCACGCTCATGGCCGCGCCCCGGCCAGCAGATCTTCCAGTGCCATCGTGGCGGCAGCCAGCACCTGGGCCGGCGACTGGCCGGCGTCGAGCGTCCGGAAACGTTCCGGCTCGGCGGCAGCACGCTCGCGATAACGGGCACGCACGCGTTCGAAGAACGCATCGGCCTCGACCTCGATGCGGTCGGCGTCGCCGCGACCGGCAGCGCGGGCCCGCCCGGTAGCCACCGGCAGGTCGAGCAGCAGGGTCAGGTCAGGCTGCACGCCCATGCAGGCCCAGCGTTCCAGCTCTGCGATGCGTTCGGTCGGCTGGCCGCGACCGCCACCCTGGTAGGCATGGCTGGCATCGGCGTAGCGGTCACACAGCACCCAGCGCCCCGCCGCCAGGGCCGGCTCGATCACCTCGCGCACCAGTTGCGCACGCGCGGCGAACATCAGCAGCAGTTCGGTTTCCGCGGCCATGCCGCGCTGGACCGGATCGAGTACGATCGCGCGCACGGCTTCGCCCACGGCGGTTCCGCCGGGTTCGCGCGTCTGCACCAGCGACACGCCGCATCGTTCGAGGTGTTCGCGCAGGCCGGCCAGCAAGGTGCTCTTGCCCGCACCCTCGCCGCCTTCGAGGCTGATGAACTTTCCTCGCGCGGTCATCGGCAACGCTTCCGCTGGTAGCAGTCGACATGGCGATTGTGTTCTTCCAGGGTGCGCGCAAACACGTGGCCGCCATCGCCACGCGCCACGAAATACAGCGCATCGCCGGCGGCCGGATGCAGGGCCGCGACCAGCGCGGGCCTGCCGGGCAAGGCGATCGGTGTCGGCGGCAGGCCGGCCCGGGTATAGGTGTTGAACGGCGTGTCGGTGGTCAGGTCGCTCTTGCGGATATTGCCGGCATAGTTCGCACCCATGCCGTAGATCACGCTGGGGTCGGTCTGCAGCAGCATGTGGTTCTGCAGCCGTCGCACGAACACCCCGGCGATCTGCGCCCGCTCGACGGGAAGGCCGGTTTCCTTCTCCACGATCGAGGCCAGGATCAGCGCCTCGTACGGCGTGGCCAGCGGCAGGTCCGGCGCGCGGCCCGGCCACAGCTCATCCAGCGTCTTCACCATCGCAGCGTGCGCACGGCGCAGGATGTCCAGGTCGCTGTCACCCTTCACATAGGCGTAGGTCTCGGGCAGGAAACGCCCTTCCGGCGCCTCGCCGCCCGCACCGATCTTCTGCATCACGGCGGCGTCATCCAGGTTGGCGCTGTCGTGCTGCAGCTTCTCCGCCCTGGCCAGCGCCTGGCGCAGTTCGGCGAAGGTCCAGCCGTCGACGATGGTGAAATTGCGCTGCAGCACCCGGCCTGCCGCCATGTTGGCCAGCAGCTGGCGCGGCGTGATGCCCGGCTCGAGGGCGTACTCGCCGGCATGCAGCTTGCCGGCCACCCGCATCTGCGCCGCCAGTGCCCGCCAGTACAGCGGGTTGGCCGTGCTCAGGTCCTGCCGGCGCAGGTCGGCGACGATGTCCCTGAAGCTGCTGCCCCGGGCCACTTCTATGCTGCCACCGCCGGCCGCCACGTTCAGCGGCGTCGAATTGAACCGCGTATAGGCATTGCCGAGATAGAACACGGCAACGGCTGCGGCCAGCAGCAGGAGCACCAGCAGCTTGAGCCATGCGCGACCGCGCATCCGTTTGTCACTCATCCAGCCTGCTCCATCGTGAAACCCAGATCCTGCCAATGCTGCTGCAACCGGCGCGTGAGTGCACCGGGCCGATGGTCGCGCCCATCGAGCGAACGCACCGGCACGATGCCGCGCACGCTCGAACTGAGGAACAACTCGTCCGCCGCGTGCAGCATCGCCAGCGTCATCTCACCCACTCGCGCCTCCGAGCAGCACGCCAGCACCTCGGCTCGCGCCACCCCGGCCACGCCGCAGCGGTCCAGCGATGGCGTCAGCAACTGACCATCGATCACCGCAAACAGATTGGCCATGGTCGCCGAAATCACCCGCTCGTGGCTATCCAGCAGGACGCCTTCGGCGATCGCCGGATCATCCCACTCGGCCCGCGCCATGACCTGCTCCAGCCGGTTCAGATGCTTGATGCCGGTCAACAGGGGCTGTTCCGCCAGGCGGATCGTGCAGACGCGCATGCACACGCCTTCCGAATACACGTTCGGGTCCACTTGCGGTGGTGCGAATGCAGCCACCACGCGGGTGGGTCGCACGTGGACCGGCAGCGCGTAGCCGCGCTCACCCTGGCCGCGGCTGAGCGTGATGCGGACCACCGAGTGCGGCATGCCTTCGCTGACCTGCAACGCCTCGCGCCAAAGTTGCTGCGGGTCGGCCGCGGGAATCCGCAGGCGCGCGCAGCCATCGGCCAGTCGTTGCATGTGACGCGACCACAGGGGCGCGACGCCGCCGACCAGGCGAATGCTTTCAAACAGGCCGTCACCGTAGGCCAGGCCACGATCCAGCACCGAAACCTGCTGCGCCGCTTCACCGTCGACCAGGATGCGCGCGGGCATCAGTCCGGCACTCCCAGTGCGCGCAGCAGCCCGCGCGCCTTGGCGCGGGTTTCCGCCAGCTCGCTGGCCGCCACCGAATCGGCCACGATGCCGGCGCCGGCGCGCAGGCTCACTTCGTTGCCCAGCAGGGTCAGCGTGCGGATCAGGATGTTCAAGTCGAGGTCACCGTTGCGATCGAGATAACCCAGCGCGCCGGTATAGGCGCCGCGTGGCGCGTCTTCCAGCGCCGCGATGATTTCCATGCAGCGCACCTTGGGACAACCGGTGATGGTGCCGCCCGGGAAAGTGGCGGCGATCACCTCGCCGGGCGTCACCTCGCTGCGCAGTCGCCCGCGTACATTGGAGACGATGTGGTGAACGTGGGCGTAACTCTCCACCACCATCAGCTCGTCGACCGCGACCGTGCCCGGCACGCAGACCCGACCCAGGTCGTTGCGCTCCAGGTCGATCAGCATCACATGCTCGGCGCGCTCCTTCGGATGCGCGCTGAGCTCGCGGATGCGCGCCGCATCGTCGTCACCGGCCACGCGCGGGCGGGTGCCTGCGATCGGCCGGGTCTGCGCCACGCCGCCGCGCACTTCGACCAGGCGCTCCGGCGACGAGCTGACCACCGCCCAGCCCGGTTGCTGCAGCAGGCCGGCGAACGGCGCCGGGTTGGCACGGCGCAACACCGCGTAGAGCGAGGCCGCGGTGGGCGGCGGCGCGTAACGGGCACGCCATGCCCGCGACAGGTTCACCTGGAAGATGTCACCGGCCTGGAGATGCTCGTGGATGCGCGCCACGCCGTCGAGGAAGTGTTCCGGCGCGTCTTCTTCCCAGCCGCACGGCGCGGCCAGCGGCGGGACCGCGGGTTCCGCGCCAAGATCCGCTTCGAGCCGGTCGAGAAGATCCTCCTGCCCCGCCTCGGCGACCAGGATCGTGCAGTCACGTGCATGGTCGA
This sequence comes from Rhodanobacter sp. IGA1.0, assembly GCF_040208325.1. NCBI lineage: Bacteria > Pseudomonadati > Pseudomonadota > Gammaproteobacteria > Lysobacterales > Rhodanobacteraceae > Rhodanobacter > Rhodanobacter sp. IGA1.0. The sequence goes on along the minus strand of NZ_CP157948.1, from coordinate 1,597,310 downwards.
CGATCACCGCCGCCGGGCAGCGCAGCGCCAGCGCCAGGGGCAGTTCGGCGGGCGGGCGCAGGCGCAGTCCCGGCTCGATCTCGCCGGCCAGCTCATAGGCCAGCAGCAGCACCCAGCCGCCGTGGAACGGCAGGTCGTCGCCTGCGGGCGGCAGGCGGGCCGCGCGCCACGCCTCATCCAGCGCGTCGAGGAAGCGCCCTTCCCGCGGCTGTCCGTCGTGGTCGCGCAGGCTCCCGTCCGCGTGCAGGCTCAGCGAGTCTTCGGGAAACCCGAACAGGATGTCGTAGCGCGACTGCGCGGTGCCATGCACCACGCTTTCCAGCAGGCAGGGATAGCGCGCGGGAAATGAAGCGGCCGGCGCGAGCAGGTCGCGCCGGCCGGGCAGGATGCGGCGATGGCAGGTCACGCGTGGCGCGTCAGACGCGACGGAAGGCCAGCGTGCCGTTGGTGCCGCCAAAGCCGAACGAGTTGGAGATCGCCACGTCGAACTTCGCCTCGCGTGCGGTGTTCGGCACGAAGTCGAGATCGCAACCTTCGCCGGGATTGTCCAGGTTGATCGTGGGCGGCAGCACCTGGTCGCGCAGCGCCAGGATGGTGAAGATCGCCTCGACGCCGCCGGCCGCACCCAGCAGGTGGCCGGTGGTCGACTTGGTCGAGCTCATCGCCAGCTTGTAGGCATGGTCGCCGAACACCTTCTTCGCCGCCATCACCTCGCCCAGGTCGCCCAGCGGCGTGGAGGTGCCATGCGCATTGACGTACTGCACCTCGGCGGGGTTCAGGCGTGCATCGTCCAGCGCCGTCTGCATGCAGCGCGCCGCGCCTTCGCCGCCCTCGCTGGGCGCCGTCATGTGGTACGCGTCGCCGCTCATGCCGAAGCCGACCAGCTCGGCGTAGATGCGGGCGCCGCGGGCCTTGGCGTGCTCGTACTCTTCCAGCATCAGCACGCCGGAACCGTCGGACAGCACGAAGCCGTCGCGGTCCTTGTCCCACGGACGGCTGGCCCTGGTCGGTTCGTCGTTGCGGGTGGACATGGCCTTGGCCGAGCAGAAGCCGGCCATCGCGGTACCGGTGGTGGCGAACTCGGCGCCGCCGGCGATCATCGCGTCGGCATCGCCGTACTGGATCATCCGCGCGGCCAGGCCGATGTTGTGGGTGCCCGTGGTGCAGGCCGTCACGCAGGCGATGTTCGGTCCCTTCAGGCCGAACATGATCGACAGCTGGCCGGAGACCATGTTGATGATCGAGCTGGGCACGTAGAACGGCGAGACGCGGCGCGGCCCCTTGGCGGCCAGTTCCAGCGCGGTCGCCTCGATCGTGTACAGGCCGCCGATGCCTGCGCCCACGGCCACGCCGATGCGGGGCGCATTCGCCTCGGTCACCTCCAGCCCGGAATCGCGCAGGGCCTGGGTGCCGGCGGCCACGCCATAGTGGATGAACGGGTCCATCTTCTTGACGTCTTTCGCCGCCATCCAGTCAGCCGGATCGAAGCCGCTGACCTGGCCGGCAATGCGCGTGGAATAAGCGGAGGTGTCGAAATGCGTGACCGGGCCGATCCCGCTGACGCCCTGGACGACGCGATCCCAGGCGCTGGCGATGTCGTTGCCGACCGGCGAGATGATGCCCATGCCGGTCACTACCACACGTCGCTTGCTCATGCTGATTTCCTTACGTGATTGCGCGGGCCCGCCGCTGCCGACAGCCCAGGCAAAGCCATGACCCGTCCGATCCGCGATTCACCCGGGTCGCCGGATTCCCCGGCGACCATACGGGATCGGACGTTACAAATTGCAGAAACGAAAACTGCGCCAAGATGGCGCAGCCTTCGGTACCGCCGTGTGAACGAACCGGCCCGCGCCAGGCGAGCCCATCCGCGCAACGGCGGTCAATTCCCTGCCGATCAATCCTTGGAGTGGGCCTTGATGTAATCGACGGCCTGCTGCACGGTGGTGATCTTCTCGGCATCTTCATCCGGGATCTCGGTCTCGAACTCTTCTTCGAGTGCCATCACCAGTTCCACCGTGTCCAGCGAATCTGCGCCCAGGTCGTCAACGAACGAAGCGTTCGCCGTGACTTCATCTTCCTTCACGCCCAACTGCTCGATGACGATTTTCTTGACGCGCTCTTCGATGGTGCTCATGTTGCCCATACCTCTCAAGGAGTAATTGATTTGTCTGTGCCGGCTCAAAGCCTGCAAAAGGCCGGCGCATTGTAGTGGCTAAACCGCAAGGCTGCCACGATGGGCCGGCATCACGGGGAAGAGACCCCCGCTGACCGGCACGAAAGCGCAATTGTCGCCTAAAACGAAGCTGCTGGCGACAACTGCGTCAACCCACGCTACGGCATGTACATGCCGCCGTTGACGTGCAGTGTTTCTCCGGTGATGTAGGCGGCCGCCGGCGAGGCCAGGAAGCCCACCGCGCTGGCGATGTCCTTCGCCTCGCCCAGCCGCCCCAGTGCGATCTGCCCCAGCATCGCCTGCTTCGCATCTTCGGGCAGGGCGCGGGTCATGTCGGTATCGATGAAGCCGGGCGCCACCACGTTGACGGTGATGCCGCGGCTGCCGATCTCGCGGGCCAGCGACTTGGAAAACGCGATGATGCCCGCCTTGGCCGCTGCGTAATTGGCCTGCCCCGGGTTGCCGGTAAGGCCGATCACCGAGGCGATCGAGATGATGCGACCCTTCTTCGCCTTCATCATGCCGCGCATCACCGCCTTCGAGGTGCGATAGACCGAGGTGAGGTTGGTGTCGATGATCGCCTGCCAGTCGTCTTCCTTCATGCGCATCAACAACTGGTCGCGGGTGATGCCCGCGTTGTTGACCAGGATCGAGACCGTGCCGAACTCCTTCGTGATCGCCTCGACCAGGCCCTCGACGGCCGCGCCGTCGGTGACGTCCAGCTTGCGACCGTGGCCGCCGTGGGCGGCCATGCGCTCGCCGATGGCGACGGCACCGCCGTCGCTGGTGGCCGTGCCGATGACGGTGGCGCCCATCGCCGCCAGCTCGTCGGCGATCGCCGCGCCGATGCCGCGACTGGCGCCGGTGACCAGCGCGATTTCACCTTGCAGTGGTTTGCTCATGAACAACGTTCCTTCGGAAATTCGATGATCGAGGGGCGGTCAGGCCCACTCGGCGAGTGCGGCATCGAGATCCGCCGGGGCGCCGATCGCGCGCGCCTCGATGCTCTTGTCGATGCGCTTGATCAGGCCGGCCAGCACCTTGCCCGGGCCGCACTCGGCGACGCGCGTGGCGCCGCCGGCAGCCAGCGCCTGCACGCATTCGGTCCAGCGCACGGGCATGTACAGCTGGCGCTGCAGTGCGCCGCGGATCTCCTCGATGCTGCCGTAGCTGCACGCTTCGGCGTTCTGGATGACCGGCACGGACGGCAGCTTCCAGTCGACCGTCGCCATCCGCTCGCCCAGCTTGTCGGCCGCTTCGCACATCAGTGCGCAATGCGACGGCACCGACACGGCCAGTTTGATCGCCTTCTTCACGCCCAGCTCGGCAAGCCGGGCCAGCGCGCGATCGACCGCCTCGGCATTGCCGGCAATCACCAGCTGGCCGGGCGAATTGAAATTCGCCGGCGCCACCACCTGGCCCTGTGCCACCTCGTCGCACACCGCGGCGATCTGTGCATCGTCGCCACCGAGGATCGCCGCCATCGCGCCGACGCCCGCCGGCACCGCGGCCTGCATCAGCCGGCCGCGTTCGGCCACCAGCGCCGCCGCGTCATGCAGGGAGATCGCTCCGGCGCAGACCAGCGCGCTGTACTCACCCAGGCTGTGACCGGACAGGCGGGCCGGCTGCGCCCCGCGCAGCTTCTGCCACACCCGCCACACCGCGACGCTGGCCGCGAGCAGCGCGGGCTGGGTGTTCTCGGTACGGTTGAGCTGATCTTCCGGACCCTGGGCGCTCAGGCTCCACAGATCGACACCGGCGCCTTGCGAAGCTTCGTCGAAGGCGGCCCGGACTTCACTGTGTACAGCGGCCAGTTCGGCCAGCATGCCGACCGACTGCGAACCCTGGCCGGGAAAGACGAAAGCGAGCGAGGAAGCGGTTGAACTCATGGATGGGCGAATCCCGTCGACGAAAGCGAACATGGTGCCATGCATGGCCCGCCATACGCAGCTGTATTTCGCGAATCCGCCGACCCGAAAAAGGCGATGCCGCCCGAGGGCGGCATCGTGACCGGCATGGAAACGCTTGCCGGATCAGTAGCGCAGCAGTGCGGACGCCCAGGTGAAACCGCCGCCGAAGGCTTCCAGCAGCAGGTTCTGGCCACGCTGCACCTTGCCCGAACGCACCGCGTAATCCAGCGCCAGCGGCACCGAACCGGACGACGTGTTCGCGTGCTTGTCGACGGTGACGATGACGCGCTCCATCGACATGTTGAGCCGCTTGGCGGTCGCCTCGATGATGCGCAGGTTGGCCTGGTGCGGAATCAGCCAGTCGATCTGCGACTCGTTCATGCCGGCAGCGGCGAGGGTTTCCTCGACCAGCGAATCCAGCGTCTTCACCGCGACCTTGAACACTTCGCGACCCGCCATGCGGATGCGCACGCCGTGGTTGGGCTCGTCCCTGAAACCGACGGAGACGCCCACCGGGTTGTACAGCAGTTCCTTGTGACCACCATCGGCATGCAGGCAGGTGGCATGGATGCCCGGTTCGTCCGAGGCCTCCAGCACCACCGCGCCGGCGCCGTCGCCGAACAGCACGCAGGTCTCGCGCTCGGTCCAGTCGACCATGCGGGTCAGCGTTTCCGCGCCGATCACCAGCACCTTCTTCGACTGTCCGCTCTTGATGAACTTGTCGGCGATGCCCAGCGCGTAGACGAAGCCCGAGCACGCGGCGTTGACGTCGAACGCGGCACAGCCGTTGGCGCCCAGGCGATGCTGCACCAGGCAGGCGGTGGACGGGAAGATGATGTCCGGCGTGGTGGTGCCCAGGATGATCAGGTCCAGCTCGGACGCCTTGACGCCAGCTGCCTCCAGTGCCTGCTGCGCGGCACGGAAGGCCAGGTCGCCGGTGGTTTCGCCGTCGGCCGCGATATGACGCTGGCGGATGCCGGTGCGGCTGCGGATCCACTCGTCACTCGTCTCGACGATCTTTTCCAGGTCGGCGTTGGTTACCACGCGCTCCGGCAGCGCGCTGCCGGTGGCAATGATGCGGGAGTAGATCTGGGCCATTCAGCTGTCCATCAACGTAAACTGGGGATTGAACGCCTTGGGCGGCACCAGTGCAACCGCCGCGCCCGGCATCCGGCTGTCCAACAACGCAAAACGGCGCGTCACCGCGCCGTTTTGCCGACCAAGTCCGGAAACCCCGAAGGGCTCCCGAAGCAGATCAATCCTCGACTGACACCGCACCCTTGGTCTCGATCACCTTCTTGCCGCGGTAGTAACCGTCCTTGGTGACGTGATGGCGCAGATGCACCTCGCCACTGGTCGGATCGGTCGACAGCTGCACGGTCTTCAGCGAATCGTGCGAGCGGCGCATGCCGCGGGTGGACGGGGTACGGCGGCTCTTGGCAACTGCCATGGTAGTTCTCCAACGGAAACTTGATGATCTGTGACTTGATGACCCGATGACTCGGGTCGGCGTTTACTTCTTCAGTTCGCGCAACACCGCGAACGGATTTTCCGACTGCCCTTCGCCGGAGGTCTCCGGTTCCTGGCTGATCGCTTCGTCGGGCAGGCTGCTGTCCGGATTGATCGGAATCAGCGGCAGCGCCAACAACAATTCGTCTTCTATCACATCCACCGGATTCAACCGGCCATCCTCGGCCACCAGCAGCGGCTCGCAATCGGGCGGCAATCCCGCCTCTTCGCGCTCCTGTCTGATCAGGCCGAGCCGCGTGTCCACCGTCACCGGCAAGTCGAACGGCTCCAGCGTGCGCTGGCATGTCACGCTCAGCGATCCGGTGGCACGGACGTCGACATAGCTGATGCCCAGCTCGTCGCGCCCGAAATCCAGCTCGAAATGCACCGATCCATCGGTATCGGCCAACGCCCCGCACAGGCGTGGCATGGACGCCACAGGAAGCGTTCCCTCGAACGAACGCCGCGCCGAGACCATGCGCCAGGCGTCCACGGACTCTGGCAGTGTCACGGACATAATCGCGAAATGTTAGGTTCCAGGCCGCCTGAAGTCAACTGGTGCGGCGCCCGAACCCGCGAAATGGCCGGCCGGCGGCGCATTTTGCCTGATTTGCCCCTGATGCGGCAGACTTGCTCTCCCTGTCGCCCGAGCCGCTGCCCTTGAACTCCTACCTCACCCTGGGCCTCGTCGCGCTGCTGGTGCTGCTGGTCGGCCTTGCCGCCAGCGCGCTGCTGCTGCGACGGCGCCAGAACCTGCGCGGCAGCAGCCTGACCAACCTGCTCGACTTGGCCGATCGCCTGGAAGCCGACCTGAAGACCTGCCGCGCCGGCCTGCAACAGGCGCATGCGGTGATGTCGCTGAACCCGGACCTGCCCGCCGCCAGCGAGCAGGAGGCCCGACATGCGGTCGACGCCGGCCTGCGCGCCCTGCTGCAGCAGCGCCTGTGGATCAGGGATCGCTCGCCGCAGGCCAGCCAGCAGGAACTGGATGAAGCCGCCAGCTCGATGCGCGATACGCGCAGCCGCCTGCAACCCCTGCTGAAGGCCCTCGACCAGGCGCAGACCGATCTCGACAGCGCCATGCGCGAGCATATCCGGCGCGAATCGGACCCATGATCCAGGCCGGCCCCTCACCCCGCATCGTATTGGCCTCGACCTCGCGCTACCGTGCCGAACTGCTGCGCCGGCTGCTGCTGCAGCAGTTCGAACAGGCCGCGCCGGGAACCGACGAGGCGACATGGCCTGGCGAAGCGCCCGGCGCACGCGCCTTGCGCCTGGCCATCGCCAAGGCCGAGGCCGTGGCTGCGCTCCATCCGGACTCGCTGGTGATCGGTTCGGACCAGGTCGCCGCGCTGGATGACCGGCTGCTGGACAAGCCGGGCAACCCGCAGAATGCCTGCGCGCAGCTTGCCGCCAGCTCGGGGCGCGAGGTGCTGTTCCATACCGCGCTGTGCGTGATCGACACCCGCCAGCATCGGCAGCACACCCATGTCGACCTGACCCGTGTGCGCTTCCGCCCGCTGCAGGCCGACGAAATCCTTCGTTACGTGGAACGCGAACAACCCCTGGATTGTGCCGGCAGCTTCAAGTGCGAAGGCCTCGGCATCAGCCTGTTCGAAACCATCGACAACCACGACCCCAGCGCGCTGATCGGCCTGCCCCTGATCGCACTGGCGCGCCTGCTGCGCGAAGCCGGCGTCGCCCTGCCCTGAGGCCGTCCCGGAACATCCCTGCGGGGCGGCTACACTGGCACCCGTCACGCCAGCGAAGAACCCTGCCACGATGTCCGCCATGACCCAGCCTCACGAAGAATCCCTGCAGCAGCGACTGGATGCCGCGATGGCCCAGGTCAACCTGGTGCTGCTCGGCAAGCCGCGGCAGGTGAAACTGGCCTTCGCCTGCCTGATCGCCGGCGGCCACCTGCTGCTGGAAGACGTGCCCGGCGTGGGCAAGACCACCCTGGCGCACGCCCTGGCCGCCACCTTCGCGCTGGACTTCCAGCGCGTGCAGTTCACCAGCGACCTGCTGCCTTCGGACATCCTCGGGGTCAGCGTCTACGAACGCGAGACGGCGCAGTTCCGCTTCCACCCCGGCCCGATTTTCACCGGCCTGCTGCTGGCCGACGAGATCAACCGCGCCAGTCCGAAAACGCAAAGCGCCCTGCTGGAGGCGATGGCCGAAGGCCAGGTCACCGTGGACGGCCAGACCCACCCGCTGGCGCAGCCGTTCTTCGTGGTTGCCACGCAGAACCCGCTGGATCTGAACGGCACCTTCCCGTTGCCCGATTCCCAGCTCGACCGCTTCATGCTGCGCTTGTCGCTGGACTACCCCGACGCCGCCGCCGAACGTGCCCTGCTCGGCGGCAGCGACCGGCGCGACCTGCTGGCGCAGTTGCGCCCGAAGCTGGATGCGGCGGCGCTGATCGAGCTGCATCGGCAGTCGCAGTCGATCACCGCCAGCAACGCCCTGCTCGACTATCTGCAGGCCCTGCTGAGCGCCAGCCGCCGCCATGCCGACATCCGGGTGGGACTGTCGCCACGCGCCGGCCTCGCCCTGCTGGGCGCGGCACGAGCATGGGCCCTGCTCCACCATCGCAACCATGTGCTGCCGGAAGACCTGCAGGCGCTGTTCGTCCCGCTGGCCGCCCATCGCCTGCTGCCGGCACGTGGCGCCCATGGCGACACGCTGGCGCGGCAGTTGCTGACCGAGGTCGCGGTGGATTGATGCGCAGCGTGATGCAACGCCTGCAACGCTGGGCCGAAGGCCGGCTGCCCGCACTCACCCGCTATCGCCGCCCGGAAAGCCTGCCGATCGAACTGCACCGGCGCCGCATCTACATCGTGCCGACCGGTTTCGGCCTGGGCTTCTCCGTGCTGCTGCTGGTGATGCTCGCCGGCGCGCTGAACTACAGCAACAACGCCGCCCTGCTGCTGACCTGCCTGCTCGGCGCCGCCAGCGCGGCGAGCATGCTGGTGGCATTCCGCAACCTCGACGGCCTGCGCCTGGCGCATGTCCGCGCCGGACATGCGGTGGCCGGCGACCCGCTCATGCTCACCCTGGAATTCGACTCCGCCCGTCCGCGCCAATCGATTCGCGTGGAACTTGCCGACGGCACCATCGCCTTCGCGCTCGATGGTCGCAGCGGCACCGCAGTGCAACTTTCCCTGGCCACCGAAAAGCGCGGCTGGCAGGCGATGCCGCGCATGCGGGTATGGAGCAGCTGGCCGCTCGGGATGTTCCGCGCATGGAGCTGGCTGCGACCGGAGCAGGCCGTGCTGGTGTGGCCGCGCGCGGAGGACGCCGGTCCGCCGCCCCGCGCGCCGGCGGGTGATGCCCGCCACATGCGGCTGTACCGTGGCGACGAACTGGCCGCCTTGCGCGACTACCGGGTCGGCGACCCGCGCCGCCACATCGCCTGGAAAAGCAGCGCGCGCCACGAAAATCTGCTGGTCAAGGATTTCGAGCAGCCGCAAAGCCGCCCGCAATGGCAGCTCGACTGGCGCCAGCTTGGCGGCATGGAGAACGAGGCGCGCATCGCCCGTCTCGCCCGCTGGGTGGACGAGGCGGAGGCCCAGCGCTGCAGCTACAGCCTGTGGCTGCCCGGCGACGAGATCACCAGCAGCAACGGGCCGCTGCACTACGCGCGCTGCATGAACGCCCTGGCGCGATTGCCATGAGCCGCCTGCGCGCCGCCACGCCCGTCCATCCCGTCGACGCCCGTGCCTTCGACCTTCTCAGCCTGACCCTGGCAATGGTGCTCGGCCTGCATGCCCTGCACATGCCATGGTGGCTCGTGGCGGTGCTGGCCGTGGTGCTCGGCTGGCGCTGGTGGCAGCGGCGACAGCGCGCCGGCCGCGTGCCGCGTTGGCTGAAGCTGCCGATGCTGGCCTTGCTGACACTGGCGGTGATCCTGCAGTACGGCAATGTTTTCGGCCGGGAACCGGGCACCGCGCTGGCGGTGGGCCTGCTGGTGCTGAAGCTGCTGGAGACCGAAACCGTCCGCGACGCCAGGGTCGGCATCAGCTTCGCCTGCTTCGCCCTGATGGCGGCGCTGCTGTCCGGCCAGGGCATGGTCGCCACCGTTGCCGTCGCCCTGGGCCTGCTGCCGGCGCTGGCCACCTTGCGTGCACTGGAACCCGCCCAGGTGACGGACAGCCTGCCGCGCTCGCTGCTGCCCGGCCTGGGGTTGATCGGCGCGGCATTGCCGCTGGCGCTGCTGGCCTTCCTGCTGGTTCCCCGACTCGACTCGCCGCTGTGGGGCGCGCCCACGCCCGACCAGGCCAGCACCGGCCTGGCCGACAGCGTGTCGCCTGGCAAGTTTGCCGAGCTGATGATGGACGACAGCCCCGCCATGCGGGTGACTTTCGACGGCACTCCGCCGGTCCGCGCCCAGCGTTATTTCCGCGCCTACGTCATGGCCCGTTACGACGGCTTCACCTGGACGTTCCGCGACCTGGCCACGCTGGCGCCGTCGAAGCTGGAAGTCGCCGGCTCCACGAGCTATCACGTCAGCCTCGTCGCCAGCCAGCAGAACGTGCTGCCCACCCTCGATGTGCCGATCGACGCACCAGCCGGTGCCCGCATGCGTTCCGACCGGGTGGTCGTCGCCGACAAGCCGGTCAACGACACGCTCCGCTACAGCCTGAGTTCGGCCACGCGCTATCGATTGGAGCCTGAGCTGGGCCCGCATCGGCGTCGCTGGCTGCAATTGCCCGACGGATTCAACCCGCGGACGCTGGCGCTGGGGCGGGAGTGGCGCCAGAGTCACGGCGGCGACGACGGCGCCATCGTGCGTGCCGCGCTCGCGCTGTTCCACGACGGCGGCTTTCGCTACACGCTGGCCCCGGCACCGCTGGGGCGCAACGCCATGGACGACTTCCTGTTCGGCACCCGCGAGGGTTTCTGCGAACACTACGCCTCGTCCTTCACCGTGCTGATGCGTGCCGCCGGCATTCCCGCCCGGGTGGTCACCGGCTATCAGGGCGGATACTGGAACAAGGCCGCCAATTACCTGCTGGTGCGCAACTCCGACGCCCACGCCTGGAGCGAAGTGTGGCTGCCCGGTCGTGGCTGGGTGCGCGTTGACCCCACCGGCGCGGTGCGCCCGGAACGCGTGTCGCAAGGTGCAGCCGCCGCGGCCGGCGACCAGCTGGCCTGGTACCGCACCGACTGGCTGCAGGGACTGCGCAACCGCTGGGACATTGTCAACCGCTGGTGGGACCAGGGCGTTATCGGGTTCGACGCCTTGCGTCAGCGCGGCCTGTTGCAGCCGTTCGGCATTCGCGACGTGGATACCGCGACACTGGGCTGGCTGCTGGCGATCAGCAGCACGCTGTTTGTCGCGATCGGCCTGGTCTGGGCACTGCGCCGACGACAGCCGCGTGACCCGTTGCGCGGGGCCATGCGCGAGCTGGAACGCAAGCTGGCGCGCAAGGGCATCGCGCGCCGGCGCGGCGAAGGCCCGCAGGATTACCTGCGCCGCGCTGCCGATGCATTGCCTGGTCGACGCGAGGAACTGGCCGAGCTGACGAGGAGTTATCTTGAGTTGCGCTACGCCCATGCCGAACCGCCAAATGAACCATTGCGCCGCTTCATCCGGTCGGTACGGGATTTCCGTATCGCCCGCGTGGTCAAATAGCCGTCGAATCGACGGCCGTCATCGCTGCCCCCGTTTGGAGATATCCCCATGTCCCTGTACCGCCCACTGACGCTCGCCGCAGCCCTGGCCTTGCTGGCAGGCTGCGCGACGATTCCGAAACCGCTGGAAGGCACCTACGCCGACGTGTCCACCGCAAGCGCACAGCAAGGCGGCGCCGGCGGCACGCACGTGCGCTGGGGCGGCGAAATCATCAAGACCGAGCCGGGTCCGCAGCAGACCTGCTTCTACCTGCTGTCCCGCCCGCTCGACAGCCAGGCGCGCCCCACGGCCGGCAGCAACGGCGAGAATCTCGGCCGCTTCGTGGCCTGCCGCGATGGCTTCTACGATCCGGAAGTGTTCGTTCGCGGCCGCGAGCTGACCGTCACCGGCACCCTGCACGGCACGGTGTCGCAGAAGGTCGGCGAGTTCGACTACGCCTACCCGCGGGTGGAGGCCGACGTGGTCTACCTGTGGCCGAAGCGGCCGGTGGTGGTGAACTATCCGCCAGGCTTCTATGACCCGTTCTGGGGCCCGGGCTTTGGTCCGTACTGGGGTGGTTACCCCTATGGCGGCTTCTATCCGCGCCGGGTGATCGTGGTGCGCCCGCCCCCGCCGCCGAAGAAATGAGGAAGAAATAAGCATCCAGAAAAACGCCGGCTCACAGCCGGCGTTTTTCTGGCTCCACTCTCAGCCCGGCGGCCAGTGCAGCCGGCGGCCGGCGAGCAGATGCACGTGCAGGTGGAACACGGTCTGGCCGCCATCCTCGTTGCAGTTGATCACGGTGCGATAGCCCTGCTCGGCAAAGCCCTCCGACTTGGCGTAGCTCGCCGCCGCCAGCAGCAGCTTGCCGAGCAGTTCCGCATCGCCCGCCACCGCGTCGTTGAGCGTGGCCAGCGGCCGCTTGGGAATGAACAGCACGTGCACCGGCGCCTGCGGGTTGAGGTCGCGGAAAGCCAGCACCTCGTCATCTTCGTAGACGATGTCCGCCGGTATCTCGCGCCGGATGATCTTGCTGAAAATCGTGTCGCTCATGTCGGGCTCCCTCGGGATCAAGGCTTCAGTCCAGCAGCTGGCGACCGCCGAAGGCGTGTGCCAGCGTGCTGCGGTCGACGTATTCCAGTTCGCCGCCCAGCGGCACGCCATGCGCCAGCCGGGTCGGCCGCACGCCGCCGGCGCGGGCCAGCTGGGCCAGGTAATGCGCCGTGGCTTCGCCTTCCACGGTGGGGTTGGTGGCGATGATCAGCTCCTCGACCTCGCCCTCGCCCAGGCGCTGGCTCAGCTGCAGCAGGCCCAGCTCTTCCGGCCCCAGGCCATCGAGCGGCGACAGGCGACCCATCAGCACGAAATACTGGCCGCGAAAACCGGTGGCCTGCTCGATCGCCGCCAGATCGGTCGGCGACTCCACCACGCAAAGTACCTGGCGGTCACGCGTGGCGCTGGCGCACAGCGCGCACAGGGGTTCTTCGCTGAAATTGCGGCAGCGCTCGCAATGACCGATGCGCTGCATCGCCTGTTCCATCACCGCCGCGAGTTTCAGACCGCGATCGCGCTCACGCTCCAGCAGATGGAAGGCCATCCGTTGCGCGCTCTTGCCGCCTACCCCGGGCAGGCAGCGCAGCGCTTCGATCAGTTCGGCAAGAAGTGGGGAGCCGCTCATGCAATATCCGGGAATGGGGCATCGGGAATCGGGAATGGCAGAAGCGGAGCGAGGCGTTTCATGCTCTTGACGTTCCGATTCCCCATTCCCAGCCTCAAAACGGCATCTTGAAGCCGGCCGGCAGGTTCATGCCGGCGGTGACGCCGCCGAGGCGATCCTTGCTGACCTGGGCCACCTTGTTCACCGCGTCGTTGATCGCGGCGGCGACCAGGTCTTCGGCCATTTCGGGATCGTCGGCGAAGGTCTGCCGGTCGATCTGCACGCGGCGGACTTCGTGGGCGCCGGTCATCACCACGCTGACCAGGCCGCCGCCGGCGCTGCCGGTGACTTCCAGTTTGGCGATTTCCTCCTGCGCGCGCTTCATGTCTTCCTGCATGCGCTGGGCCTGCTGCATCAGCTGACCGATCTGTCCTCTCATCACCTGGCTCCGGATTCGTTGTCAAAGGGCTTGATGGATTGCGGCACCACGCGTGCGCCGAAATCGCGCTTCAGCGTCTGCACCAGCGGATCGTCCTCGATCGCCTGCTCGGCAGCGGCCTGTGCGCTGTTGCGTGCCTGCGCGGCGCGAGCCGCGGGGGTCTGCGCGGCGGCGGCCTGGTTCTGGCTCACGAAACGCAGCTTGATGCGCTCGCCCAGCGCGTTGCCGATGCGCTCCTCCATCTGGCTGACCATCGGCTCGACCGCCATGCTCATGTGTGCCGGTTGCAGGGCCAGCACCAGGGTCTGGCCGTCGCGTTCACGCAGGATGGCGTTCTGCGCCAGCACGCTGAACGGGCCGCGCAGGCCGGCGCGCTCGATCAGCGATTCCCAATCGGGCAGGCCATCGGCGTCGCGTGTCACGGGAACGGCTGCCGCGGGCGCGGGCGCAGCGGCTACCGGTGGAGCAGAAACTTCCACTGCACGTGCCGGCGTCGCGGAAGCACGCGCAGGCGCGGGCGGGCGCGGCGCGGCGGCTTGACTGCTCGCCGGTCGCTCGACGCGCGCCGACGGCGCGCCGTCGCCGGGACGGAACGCCAGCATGCGCAGCAGGGCCATCTCGAAACCGGTGCGCGCATCCGGTGCCAGCGCGAGATCACGCCGGCCCGAGGTGGCGATCTGGTAGTACAGCTGCACGTCTTCGGGCGCGATGCGTTCGGCCAGCGACGCCAGCTCGCCGTCGTCCTCGCTGGCTTCGTCGGGGCGATAGCCGGGGATCAGCTGAATCAGTTGCAGGCGGTGCAGCACGCTGGCGATGTCGTCCAGCACGCCGCCGAAATCCGGCGAATACGACGCGATCTGCCGGCACTCGACCAGCAGCCGCTCGCCATCGCCGGCGGCCAGCGCATCGAGCACGCCCAGCACCTGTCCGCGCGCCACGCTGCCCAGCATGGTGCGCACGTCGTCGGCATGCAACGCACCGCCGCCGTAGGCAATCGCCTGATCCAACAAGGACAGGCCATCGCGCAGCGAACCGTCGGCGGCGCGCGCCAGCTCACCGATCGCGCTGTCGTCGTAGCTGATGTTCTCGGCGCCCAGGATGTGCCGCATCTGGCCGGAGATCTGCTCCGGCAGCAGCCGCTTCAGGTTGAACTTCAGGCAGCGCGACAGCACCGTGACCGGCAGCTTCTGCGGGTCGGTGGTGGCAAGCAGGAACTTCACGTGCGGCGGCGGTTCTTCCAGCGTCTTCAGCAACGCGTTGAACGCGTTCTTCGACAGCATGTGCACCTCGTCGACCAGGTACACCTTGAAGCGGCCGCGCGACGGCGCGTACTGGGCGTTCTCGATCACCTCGCGCACGTCGTCCACGCCGGTGTTGCTGGCCGCATCGATCTCCAGCAGGTCGACGAAGCGCCCCTCGTCCACCGCCACGCAGACCGAGCACTCGCCGCATGGATCGGCCGACTGGCCGCGCTCGCAGTTCAGCGACTTGGCGAAGATGCGCGCGATGGTGGTCTTGCCGACGCCGCGGGTGCCGGTGAACAGGTACGCGTGGTGCATGCGGCCGGTATCAAGCGCGTTGGTCAGCGCACGCACCACGTGTTCCTGCCCGACCAGTTCGGCGAACTTGCGCGGACGCCACTTGCGGGCGAGTACTTGATAGGACATGGCTACCAACGTTGGGGCAAAGACCGATTGTGCCAAGTCGGGGCGGCCAAGTCAGTAACGGCACGCCCGAAATGGCGGCGGCCCCGCCAGCCACACCCCGGCACCCGAATCATTCGCTACCGTTGCTTCCTTCCGGACCTGGCGGAGTTTGCGAACTATCGTCGCGGGGGGACCGACGGGGCCACCATGGACGTCAACCGATATCGCTTGGTTGTCTTGCTGTTGCGCCAGCCCGTCAAGGCTGTCGCACTACTCGAATTCTGGCGGAGAGAGCGGGATTGCTCGGCCCATCCTGGACCTCACCCCTCGCTCCGCGAGGGGCCAGCCTGCGGCTGTCCAAATTCGTTCCAGACGAATTTGTCGAACCTCAGCCTGCGTCGTACGGTTTCACTCACTGGCGGAGAGAGCGGGATTCGAACCCGCGATAGGTTTTACCCTATACACACTTTCCAGGCGTGCTCCTTCAACCACTCGGACACCTCTCCGCATGGGTGAAACCGCCTCTGCCAGGCATGCGTTGCCCGACAAAGAAGCGGAAGGATAGCCGCAGGCTCGGATACAGGCAAGCGACCAGGTCGCTCAGCCAGCATCAGCGCGAGGCGCAGAAGGCGGCGCCAGCGCAACACGCTCGCCCGTGGCAGCCACACGATAACCACGGGCGGCCAGTGCGGCGCCGTCGCCGGTGCTGCCGTAGTGGTAGAGAATCATCTGCCGGCGCAGTGCCCGGGGGTATTCGCGTTCGATGTCGTCGATGCCGGTATGCGAGGGGTTGCCGACCAGGCTGCAGTCATGGGCGATCAGTGCCGCACCACCGGCATGGCGCGTCAGCACTTCGGGGATCGGCCGGGTGTCGCCGGTATAGGCGAAGCAGTCATCCAGGGCGAGTCCGTACGAGGTTCCCGGCACGTGGTGGCGGGTGGCGAACACGTCGAACCACAAACCGTCCAGCCAGAATCCGCGCGTGCACGGGATCAGCCGGAAGGCTTCCCAGAAGTTCACGCCGCCCTCGGCCAGCACCCCGGGATAATCGGCCACCCGCGCCTGCAACCAGGGCATCAGGCCGGCATGCAGGAAGAGGCGGGTGTTGCCGCGCAGGTGTTCGTCGAACCACAACTTGATGAACAGTCGCTCGAGCCCGGCGACGTGATCCATGTGGGTGTGCGTGATGAAGATGGCCGACGGCAGCGCGTCGTAGGTCGCCATGTAGCGGTCCAGCGTGTCGGGGCCGCAATCGATCAGCAGCAGGGGCACACCATCGCGCTCGAGCACCGCCGCGGAGGAGCCGAGCTCCGCCGCGTGCGCCGCGCCCACGCCGAGAAAATTCAGATGCCAGTTCATGGATTGAGCGTACGCCCGTAGCGATACAGCAGGGGTTGCCAGAGGGTTTCCTCGAACGCCGCTTCGCCCGCGGCAGCAGCGCCCAGCTTGAGCAGCGAACGGCGCAGGCGTTGCAGATTGGCCTGTTGCCAGCTTTCGGCGGGAATGCGCATGCGTCCGCGATCGAAGTCGATCAGGTACAGCTGCTCCGGCGTCACCAGCACATTGTGCGCATTGAGATCGGCGTGGCAGACGCCGGCGCGGTGAAAGCGTGCCACCAGCGCGCCGACTTCTTCGGCCAGTTCGCCGTCCATCCGCCCGCTTGCCAGGCATTCGGCCAGGGTCTGCGCGTCGGCGATGCGGCGGGTGATCAGGTCGGCGCTGTAGAACAGACCATGCCGGCGATAGCGCGCGGCCACCACGGCCGGGCCTGGCAACTCCAGTCGGGCGATCTCGGCCAGCAGGCGGAATTCCGCAAACGGACGGCTGCGCGCGGCGCCCGTCCACAGGTAGCGATCACCCATCAGTGCCGCCACCAGGCCACCGCGGCGATAATGCCGCAGCACGCACTCGCCGATCGGCGTGGTGATGATCGCGACGCCACCGCGGCCACCCGACTGCGTCCGCAACGCACCGCGCTCGCCCCAGTAATCCGCGGCGAACCATTCATGCCCGACTTGTGACGACACCGTCGCGTCGAACAGAATCGCGCCTTCGGCATCGTTGTGGGTTCGTTCCTGCATCATCATGCCCGGTGAATGCCCAAGATTCTAACCCAGGCCCCATGACCCCGAACCCGACACCCGCCTCGATCTGCCTGCTGCGCACCTCCGCCATCGGCGATGTCACCCACGTGGTGCCGCTGCTGCGCACCCTGCAGCAGGCATGGCCGGACACGTCGCTGACGTGGATCGTGGGCAAGCTCGAACGCAAGCTGGTCGGCGACCTGCCCGGCGTGGAGTTCGTCACCTTCGACAAGGCCGCCGGCTGGGCCGGCATGCGCGCGGTGCACGCAGCGCTGCGCGGACGGCGCTTCGATGCCCTGCTGCAGATGCAGGTGGCGATGCGCTCGAACCTGCTGAGCCTGGGCATCTGCGCCGATCGCCGCGTCGGCTATGACCGCGCGCGTTCGAAGGATCTGCACGGGCTGGTCATCAACGAGCGCATCCCTGCGCGCAGTGGCGAACACGTGCTCGATGCGATCGGCAGTTTCTGCGAGCCGCTCGGCCTGAAGCAGATCCGGGTGCGCTGGGACATACCGATCCCGGACGAGGCGCATGCGTGGGCCGCCGAACAGCTGCCCGGCGACGTGCCCACCCTGCTGGTCAGTCCCACCTCCAGTCACGCGCTGCGCAACTGGCGGCCGGAGCGCTACGCGGCGGTCATGGATCATGCCGCCACCCGTGGCTGGCGCGTGGCGCTGATCGGCGGGCCCTCCGCCGGCGAACGGGCGATGGCCGATGCGGTGCTGGCGGCCTGCCAGCGCCCGCCGCTCGACCTCACCGGCAAGGACACGCTGAAGAAGCTGCTGGCGATGCTGGGCCGGGCGCAGCTGCTGCTGACTCCCGACTCCGGCCCGATGCACATGGCCAACGCGGCGGGCACGAAGGTGCTGGGCCTGCACGCCGCGAGCAATCCGGATCGCTCCGGACCGTACTCCGACCGCCGCTGGTGCGTGAACAAATACGACGAGGCGGCGCACAAGTATCTGGGCAAGCCGGCCAGCGAGCTTCCCTGGGGCAGCAAGATCGAGAAGCCCGGCGTGATGGACCTGATCAGCGTCGACGACGTGGTCGAACGCTACGAGGCTGCGGCGCGCGATACCGGGCTTTTGTAGGCATTACACCGCGCGGTAATCCTGGTACGACTTTTCCTCGACCAGTTGCGAGCCGAGCTTGAGATTGATCTCGCGCTTGAACGCGGCCCGTTCGTCGTTGCGGAAATACACCGCGCGCGCCAGCTCGATGAACTCCTGGTCGAACGCCTGGGCGCGCTCCTTCAGGCGGATCCTGTCCTCGATGTCCCACAGCAGCTCGTTCACCGCCAGCAGGCGGGCGCGCTCGTCCGAGATATCGGTTTGCGAGGCGGCATCGTTGGCCCAGGTGGCATTGAGCAGGTCCAGCTCGTTGCGCACGTTGGCCAGTTTCGCCTCGTCGGCGATGCGGCGCGACTTGATTTCGAGGATGGTGATCTTGTCGATCAGTTCGCCGTAGGACACCGGGGTCTGGATCAGGCTCATGAGATGTATTTCCTGGAAAGTCGAATCAGTGGCCGGCGCGGAACGCGCCATCCCGCACGAGTGCGCAGACCGCGCGAATGTCGCCGTCCATCGCGCGGTCGCGATGCATGAAGCCGATCTGCCCGCGCAACGTCGCATGGGCTTCGCGCACGCTGGCGCCGGCGTGGAAATCGCCCGCACCGGCCAGTGCCGCGGCCAGTTGCTGCACCTCGGCGACGAACTGCGGATGATGCGGCTGGTCTTCGCGTGGCGCGTTGGCGATCTTCGCCGCCAGCGCCTGCCAGCCCCCGCGCGTGGCCAGCCGGCGGGCCGCGTTGAGCATCTCCTGGCGGTAGTCCAGCGCCTGTGCCGCGGTGTACAGCTCCAGGGCCAGCACGTGACCGAGGTCTTCCATCATCTCCAGCACGTGGCGCGCCTCGTTGGCGCCCATCGAGACGTGGTCCTCGGCATTCGCGCTGGTCGGCACCGAGTACACGCTGGCCGGATGCGCCCGGGTGGCCAGGTCGTTGACCAGCGCCGCCGCGGTGTACTGCACGATCATGAAACCGGAATCGGTGCCATCCTCGTTGCCGGTGAGGAAGGCCGGCAAGCCATCATTCGTGGCCGGGTCGACCAGCTTGTTGAGCCGGCGCTCGGAGATCGATGCCAGCACCGGGATCGCCGCCTTCACGTAGCTCATCGCCAGCGCCAGCGGCATGCCGTGGAAGTGGCCGGCCGAGATCACCTGCTCCTCGATGAACTGCGCGTCGTCGTTGTCGGGGAAGATCAGCGGATTGTCGGTGACCGAGTTCAGTTCGATGTCGAACACCCGGCACGCCTGCGCCCACGCATCGCGCACCGCGCCATGCACCTGCGGCATGCAGCGCAGGCTGTAGGCATCCTGTGGCTGGTGTTTCTTGCCGCCCTTGAACGGCAGGAAGCGGCTGTAGAACGCCTCGCGACCGTGGCGCTGGTTGGCCGGCACCCAGTCCCAGCCGATGTCGAAGCTGAGCGCCTGGTCGTCCGCTTCGCTCCACGCCTCGGCAGTCCACGACTTGAAGCGCGGCACCAGGTGATACGGAATGTCGAGCAGGGTCGAGCCGGCCAGCCGCTCGCGCACGCGCGCCGCCACGTCCACCTGCCCCGGATGCGGGCGCAGGGCGTGCACTTCGGGGCGCAGCGCGCCGCTGCGGCCGGCGAACGCGTCGAGTGTCATCGCCGCCGCCACGTCGGCCGTATCCAGCAAGGCCTCCAGCGTGTCCAGCGCCAGCGCGCCGGTGGCCAGCATCTGCGCGGTGCCGTTGTTGAGCGCCAGGCCTTCCTTGAACGACAGGCGGATCGGCTGGAGTCCGGCGCGCTTCAGCGCCTCGCCACCGCTCATCCGCTCGCCGCGATGGAACGCCTCGCCGCCGCCCAGCAGCACGATCGCCAGATGCGACAGCGGCGCCAGGTCGCCGCTGGCGCCCACCGAACCCTTCTCCGGCACCACCGGCACCACGCCGGCATTGAGCATCGCGGTCAACGCTTCGAGCGTGCTGACGCGGATGCCCGAGTGCCCGCGCATCAAGGTGTTGATGCGGATCAGCAACATCGCCCGCACCACGTCCTCGCCAAAGGGCTTACCCACGCAAACCGCGTGGGTGATGATCAGGTTGTGCTGCAGTTCCTCCATCAGCGTGCCCTCCGGCGCGCCGGCGTGGCTGACCGGCAGCTCGTCGCGCACGCGGTGCGCGCCCAGCAGTTTGTCGGCGTTGCTGCCGAAGCCGGTGGTGACGCCGTAGGTCGGCTCCCCGCAGCTGACCTTTTCGGCGAGGAAATCCGCGGCGCGCTGCACGCGTGCGAGCTGCGCCTGATCCAGCGCCACCGACGCCCCCTGCCGCGCCACCGCCACCAGCTGCGCACGCGTCAGGCTGCTGCCGTCGAGAAGAATCGTCTTGCTCACTGAAAAATGCTCCGCATTTGTTGCGCCATTCCCGCGAAGGCGGAAATCCATACTTTCCGTTACCTGACACTCATAACGATGAGCGCCCGTGCTACAGCAAATCTTCCCAGAGATCCCGCCACTGCGGATTGCCTGCTTCAACTAACTCCAGCTTCCACGCGCGATTCCACCGCTTGAGCTGCGTCTCGCGCGTGATCGCCGACGGAAAGTCGGGATGGAACTCAAACCACACCAGCTGCTTCACGCCGTAACGCCTGGTGAAACCTTCAACCACACCGTCCCGGTGTTCCCACACACGCAGCCTGAGGTTTCCCGTCACGCCGATGTAGAGCGTGCCGCGTTCGCCGCTGGCCATGATGTAGACGGCCGGTTGCCTGGGAGTCATCCATGTCTCCGTGAAGTTTGTTTTCTCGCCGTCATTCCCGCGAAAGCGGGAATCCATTTTGACTTCGTCGCAACACCAAGGTGGATTCCCGCTTTCGCGGGAACGACGGCTGTGGAAGATGATGCTTTGCGTCAACCCGCAACACCATCAACCCATCGCCGCGGCTTGCTCCAGCTCCACGCGCAGCGTCTTGATCAGCTCGCTGCGCGCCACTTCGAACTGGTCCTCGCGGCGCAGGTCCTTGACCGTGACCACGCCCTTGGCGATTTCGTCTTCGCCCAGCACGATCACGAAGCGGATGCCGGCGCGGTCGGCGTACTTGAACTGCTTGCCCAGCTTGCCGCCTTCCAGCACCACCTCGGTGGCGATGCCGGCGCCGCGCAGTTCGCCGGCCAGCGCCAGGTAGGCGGGCAGCTGCGCTTCGTCCATCTGGGTCACCAGCACGTCGACCGTGCTCTTGGCCGTGTCGATCAGGCCGGCGTCGCGCAGCTGCCAGTAGAGCCGGGTCAGGCCGATCGAGATGCCCACGCCGGGCAGGTGCGACTTGGTGTACTGGCCGGCCAGGTTCTCGTAGCGACCGCCGGAACAGATCGAGCCGATCTGCGGGTGATCGTTCAATGTCGTTTCGTAGACCGTGCCGGTGTAGTAGTCGAGGCCGCGGGCGATCGACAGGTTCAGCGCGTACGCGCTTTCGGGCACGCCGAACGCATGGATCAGGTTCAGCACCTCCTTCAGCTCGGCGCGGCCCTGCTCCATCGCCTCCGGGCCGGGGCCCAGCGCATCGAGCTTGTCCAGCGCGTCCTGCAGCGAGGTGGAGCGCACCTGCACGAAGGCGAGGATCTTCGCCGTCACCTCGGCGTCGAGGCCGAAGGCGGCGCCGGTCAGCGTGTCGCGCACGTAGTCGGCGCCGCGCTTGTCCAGCTTGTCCACCTCGCGCAGCACCAACATCTGCTGCTCGGCGTCGAGCACGCCCAGGCTTTCGAAGTAGCCGCGCATCAGCTTGCGGTTGTTCATGTGGATGGTGAACGGGCCGATGTCCAGCTCGCGGAACACGCTGTGGATCACCGCTGGAATCTCGGCGTCATAGCGCACCGACAGCGCGTCCTTGCCGATCACGTCGATGTCGCACTGGTAGAACTCGCGGAAGCGCCCGCGCTGGGCCCGCTCGCCGCGGTACACCTTCTGCATCTGGTAGCGACGGAACGGGAAGCTCAGGTCGCGCTCGTGCTCGGCCACGTAACGCGCCAACGGCACGGTGAGGTCGAAGCGCAGCGCCAGCTCCGGCATGCCTTCGTCGACCTTGCCGGCCGCGTTGAGCGCGCCGGTGGACTGCACGAAATAGACCTGGCGCTCGGTCTCGCCGCCGGTCTTGGTCAGCAGCACGTCGGAGAACTCGATGACCGGGGTTTCGATGGCCAGGAAGCCGAAACGCTCGTAATTGCGGCGGATCACGTCGAGCATGCGCTGGAATGCGATCTGGTCGAGCGGCAGCAGCTCGAGCACGCCGGGCATGGTGCGGGCCGGGGTAAGCGCCATGGAATCCTCTACTGACAGGGTGGACATTCCGTCGCGCGGGGCCGCGCGACGGCAGCCGTCAAGATTAACAGAACGCCAGCAGCCTTCCCCAGCGTCGTGGCCAGGCCGATCGCGCAAACCTGTTGCCAAGCTCCCGATCCGCGATTAAGATACGCGGCTTCCCACGGGGTGTAGCTCAGCCTGGTAGAGCGCTACGTTCGGGACGTAGAAGTCGCAGGTTCGAATCCTGTCACCCCGACCAAAATTCGATGAAAAAGCCGGCCTGAGGCCGGCTTTTTTATTTGGCCTCGCCGCCGGCCTCAGGCCGGCTTTTTTATTTGGCCTCGCCGCCGGCCTCAGGCCGGTTTTTTTATTTGCCTCTCCGCCGGCCCGGTCAGCCCGGCACCGGCGACAGCGCCGCCAGGCGATCCAGTTCCTCTTCCAGGAAGCCCGCCTCCAGCCGAGCCGGCCGGTTGAACGGGCCGCGCAGGGTCGCACCCATGTAGTCGCGCAGCAGGACGAAAAAGGTGTCGATCGGATCGACGCCGTCGCGCTCGCAGCAGTGCCGGTACCAGCGGGTGCCGGCGGCGACGTGGGCCACTTCCTCGCGCAGGATCACTTCCAGAATCGCCGCGGTGCGCTCGTCGCCCAGCTTGCGCAGGCGCTCGATCATGCCGGGCGTGACGTCCAGTCCGCGCGCCTCCAGTACGCGGGGCACCAGCGCCATCCGGGCGGTATCGTGCGCGGCGGTCTTCTCGGCCATCGCCCACAGGCCGTCGTGCGCGTCGAAGTCGCCGTAGGCATGGCCCAGCTCGGCCAGCCGTGCCGCAAGCATGGCGAAGTGCCGGGCCTCGTCATGGGCGCAACTGGCCCAGTCGCGGTAATAGTCGGCGGGCTTGCCGCGATAGCGGTAGACCGCGTCCCAGGCCAGGTTGATCGCGTTGAACTCGATGTGCGCCACCGCATGCACCAGCGCGGCCCGCCCTTCGGCGCTGCCCAGCCCGCGCTGCGGCACCTGGCGTGCATTGACCAGTTGCGGCTTCGCCGGGCGGCCGGGCGCGCCGATCGGCTCCGGTGGCGGCGAGTCGGGATCGGCACGCAACTCGCCGGCGAGAAAGGCTTGCCAGGTCTCGTGGGTCAGGCGCAGCTTCTCGGCCGGGTCGGTGGCGTCGAGGCAGCGCCTGGCAGCAGCGTGGAGATCAGTCACGAGGCACGGATTCAGACGACGCGCCGTGCCGCCTTGGCGTCGTCCGAGCGCAGCATCTCGATCTGCTCCAGGTAACGCTGGTCGAGGCCGGTGACGTACTCGCCAGAGAAGCAGGAGGTGTCGAACTGCTGCAGGTTCTCGTTGCCGTCCTGCACCGCCCAGATCAGGTCCTTCAGGTCCTGGTAGATCAGCCAGTCGGCGCCCAGCACCCGCTCCACTTCCTGCTCCGTGTGTCCGGCGGCGACCAGCTCCGAGGTGGACGGCATGTCGATGCCGTAGACGTTCGGGTAACGCACCGGCGGCGCGGCGGAGGCGAAATAGACGTTCTTGGCGCCGGCGTCGCGGGCCATCTGGATGATCTGCTTCGAGGTCGTGCCACGCACGATCGAGTCATCCACCAGCAGCACGTTCTTCTTGCGGAACTCCAGGTCGATCGCGTTGAGCTTGCGGCGCACCGATTTCACCCGCTCGCCCTGCCCCGGCATGATGAAGGTGCGGCCGATGTAGCGGTTCTTGACGAAGCCCTCGCGGAACGGCACGCCGAGCGCGCCGGCCAGCGCGCTGGCCGCGGTGCGCGCGGTGTCGGGAATCGGGATCACCGCGTCGATGCCGTGATCCGGGCGCAGGCGCAGGATCTTCTCGGCCAGCTTCTCGCCCATGCGCAGGCGCGCCTTGTACACCGAGACGTCCTCGATCATCGAGTCGGGCCGCGCCAGGTACACGTATTCGAAGATGCACGGCGTATGCGTCGCGCCCTCGGCGCAGCGGCGACTGTGCAACTGGCCGTCGTCGGTGATGATCACCGCCTCGCCCGGCGCCACGTCGCGAATGCGCCTGAAGCCCAGGATGTCCAGGGCCACCGACTCCGAGGCCACCGCGTACTCACGGCCTTCCCCGGTGACCCGCTCGCCCAGCACCAGCGGGCGGATGCCGTTGGGGTCGCGGAACGCGATCAGGCCGTAGCCCAGCAGCAGCGCGATGCAGGCATAACCGCCGCGGGCCCGCGCATGCACGCCGGCCACCGCCTTGAAGATGTGGTCCGGCGTCAACGCCATGCGATCCTGGATCTGCAGCTCGTGCGCCAGCACGTTCAGCAGCACCTCGGAGTCGGATTCGGTGTTGATGTGGCGGCGATCGCCCTCGAACATCTCGCGGCGCAGCGCGTCGGTGTTGACCAGGTTGCCGTTGTGGGCAAACGCGATGCCGTAGGGCGAATTCACGTAGAACGGCTGCGCCTCGGACGAACCTTCCGAGCCGGCAGTGGGGTAACGGCAGTGACCGATGCCGATGCGCCCGCGCAGGCCCGCCATCGCGCTCTGCCCGAACACGTCGCGGACCAGGCCGTTGCCCTTGTGCAGGCGCAGCCGCGAGCCATCCACGGTGGCGATGCCGGCAGCGTCCTGGCCGCGGTGCTGCAGCACCGTCAGTCCGTCATAAAGTGCCGATGCCACTTCGGTGGTACCGACAATGCCGATGATTCCGCACATGGTTGTTGCCTGCTTCGGGAGATGTGTTCAGAAATTCCGGGGCGGCGCGGCCGAGCTGGCTGCGGCCGGCGATGCCGGATGGATGGAGGTCGCCGCCGGGGCGGGTGACGCGCCGGATATGGAGGCTGGCAGGGTCGCGGGCAAGCCGGACAGGCGATCGAGCACGGTTGGCGGATGGATGTAGTCGCGCACGCCGGGCGGCACCTGCTGGCCCAGCCATGCGGCCACGTGCTGGAACTGCGGCAGCAGCACGGACTGCTGCCACCACGGGTCGCGGGTGAATGCGGTGAAGCCGATCAGGAACACCAGCAGGGTCACCAGCAGCACGCCACGCACCAGGCCGAACAGCATGCCGAGCAGGCGGTCGGTACCGGACAGTCCGGTGCTTTCGACCAGCCGGCTGATCACGAAGCGCAGCAGCGCACCCAGAATCAGCACGGCGACGAAGCACAGGCCGTAACCCACGATGATCCGCGCCGAAGGCAGCTCGATCACGTGCTCGAAATGTCGGGCCACCGCCGGGCCGAAACTCCACGCCACCCAGAACGCGGCGATCCAGATCACCAGCGCCAGCACCTCGGAAACCAGCCCGCGCCAAAGACCGACCAGAACGGACAGGGCCAGCACGCCAAGGATGATGTAGTCGGTCCAGTTCATGGGTTCGCCAGCTTGCCGCTGAACTCAGGGCACCGGGACGACGTTGCCGTCGATGCCCAGCTTCGCCTTGATCTGGTCGTGCAGGCGCTGCGCGTCGGCGCGCTGGGTCTGCGGACCGGCACGCACGCGCCACAACTGCTTGCCGCTGGCCTGCACCGAATCGACGAAGCTGTCGAAACCGTTCGCACGCAGCTTGTCGCGCAGTGCGATCGCGTCGGCCTGGGCGCTGACCGCCGCCAGCTGGACCGCCCAGCCGCCGGCCCTGGCGGACTCGCGGGCCACGGGTGCGCTGGCCGGAGCGCTGTCGCGACTGGCGTCCTGTTCCAGCCGCGCCGGCACGCCGGGGATCGACTGGGTGATCTTCAGCCGGGCCGCCTCGGCCGCGGCACGCGTCTCGAACGGTCCGGCGGTGACCAGGGTGCGCGGCTTGCCGGCCTGGGTGATCGCCTGGCCGCTGACCGGATAGCCCAAGGCGCGCACGCGGCGTTCGAGGCTGGCCGCGCCGGCGGCGCTGGCGTAGGCGCTGAGGTTGAGCGTGTAGTTGCCACGACCGACCGCGGCAGGTGTCGGCGCGGGCTTCGGGGTGGCCGCCACCGGCTTGGCCGGTTCGACGGAGGCGGGCGGCTTGCTCGCCGCCGGCGGGGTCGTCGTCACCGGATTGTTACGCTGCGGAATCACCGGCTGGCTGGGCGACGCGCCCGAACCGATCGTCACCGTGGTCGGCGGCGGCGCCTGGCCGGCCTGCGGATCGGTCTCCACATCGCGCGGACGACTGGAGCCGATATTCACCGTGGCCAGCCGGTCGCCCGATCCGGGCGTCACCGTTTCGGCGGGTGGCGCGACCGTGCCCGAGGCACTGGCGGCGTCAGGCGCAAGGCTCATGGTGCGGGTCTGCAGGTCGCGATCGGGTGCCGGTGGAATCGCCAGGCTGACGGCCTGGTCGCCACCGGGGGCTGGCGGCGTACTGGAAAAGAACATCGGCACGAACAGAACCGCCAAGGCAATCAGGACGGCGGCTCCCAGCAGGCGTGTTTTCAAGTTATCGCTCCAGGACGGCAAAGGCAGTGCACAACGCGGCGATTATACCTGCCGCGGGCAACGGTCATCCGGCGTCGACGATGCCCGCCATGGCCGCGTGTTCAGCCAGCACCGCCGTGGCCACGAAAAACGAGCCGAACGCGAGGATGCAGTCGCCCGCTTTCGCGGCGGCACGCGCCGCCTGCAACGCCGCCGCCACGTTGGGGTGCGTCGTGCACGAGGCCTGCGGCAGGGTCTGTCGCAGGATGGTGCCCAGCGCGTCGACGCTCATGCCGCGCGCACTGTCCTGGTCCAGTCCGGCCAGGTGCCAGTGATCGACACGGTCGCCGAGCGCCGCGATCACCCCCGCGGCATCCTTGTCGGCGAGCGCGCCGTAGACGGCACGCACTGTGCTCGACGGTCGCGCGTCCAGCCATTCGGCCAGGGCGCGGGCGGCCTGCGGGTTGTGCCCGACATCCACCATGATCGGAACCTCGCCGCTGATCAGCTGCAGTCGCGCCGGCACACGCGCCTCGTGCAGGCCCACGCTGATCGCGGCAAAGAACGCGCTGGGCGTCAGCCTCTCGTCGCCCAGGGCGTGCAGCGCGGCAATCGCCGCCGCCGCGTTCGCGTACTGCACCGGTGCGGACAGGGCCGGATCGGGCAGTTCCATCGCACTGCCGTCGCGGTGGCGCCAGCGCCAGCCGTCCGCATGGCGCTCGACGTTGAAATCGATGCCGGCCCGCTCGACCCGGGCGCCGCAGGCTTCCAGTGCGGCGAGCAGACCCGCTGGCGGGTCCAGCTCGCCCACGATCGCCGGGCGCCCGGCCCGCGCGATGCCGGCCTTCTCGCGGCCGATGCTGTCGCGATCCGGGCCGAGCCAGTCCATGTGGTCCAGGTCGATCGTGGTGATGATCGCCGCGTCGGCGTCGATGATGTTGACCGCATCCAGCCGTCCGCCCAGTCCCACTTCCAGCACGGCCACATCGAGCCCGGCCCGCGCGAACAGGTCCAGCGCGGCCAGCGTGCCGAACTCGAAATAGGTCAGCGGGATGCTGCCCCGCGCGGCCTCGATGCGCTCGAACGAGGCGATCAGCACCGCATCATCGGCATCCACCCCGTCGATGCGCACGCGCTCGTTGTAGGCCAGCAGGTGTGGCGAGGTGAATGCCCCCACGCGGCGGCCCGCGGCGCGAAGCATCGCCTCCAGCAAGGCCACCGTGGAACCCTTGCCATTGGTGCCGGCGACGGTGATCACCTGTCGCGCCGGCGCCGGTGCGCCCATCCGCTGCCACACCTCGCGGACCCGTTCGAGGCCCAGCTCGATGCTGTGGACGTTGACGCGTTCCTGGTACGCCAGCCATTCGGCGAGTGTGCGGCTCATGCGGTGACTTTGTGCTGGGGAGTGGCAGCGTTCGCGCCGGTGCGCGAACGGTAGGCACGAAGTCTAGGGCAACGCTCAGCCAAACGGACGAATGCCGCTGTAGTGCAAGGCCATGTACAGGGCGAACGCGCTCCACAGGGTCTTCCTCAGCGCCCTGCCCACAAACAGCGCAGCCATCAGGCCGAGCAGCAGGGGTAGGTATCTGTCGAGCGTGCCGCGGGTTTCGGGAATGACGTTCATGGATGCTCTCCGGCACCACCGTGGTGCGGGAGCATGATCGAACGGACACGCCACCGGCCACAGTCGCCACCGTCAAGCATCGCCGGTGACAATCGTCACGACGCAGGCCTCACAGCGGTGCGCGCCGCAGCCGCAAGGCATTGCTGACCACCGACACCGAACTGAGGCTCATCGCCAGCGCCGCGATCATCGGCGACAGCGTGATGCCGAACCACGGATACAGCACGCCGGCAGCCAGCGGCACGCCCACCGCGTTATAGACGAAGGCGAAGAACAGGTTCTGGTGGATGTTGCCCACGGTGGCCTGCGACAGCTTGCGCGCCCGCACGATCGCGCCCAGCTCACCCCTGACCAGGGTCACCGAGGCGCTCTCCATCGCCACGTCGGTGCCGCCGCCCATCGCGATGCCGACGTCGGAAGCGGCCAGCGCCGGCGCGTCGTTGATGCCGTCGCCGGCCATCGCCACGCGGCGGCCTTCGGCCTTGAGCCGGTTCACCACGGCGGCCTTGTCGGCCGGCGAGACGTCCGCATGCACCTCGTCGATGCCCAGCGTGCGCGCCACTGACTGCGCGGTGGTGGCGTTGTCGCCGGTGAGCATCACGATGCGCAGGCCGGCCGCGTGCAGTGCCTGGATGGCCGCGGGCGTGTCAGGCTTGATGCGGTCGGCCACCGCCAGCAGCGCGGCGAGGGTGCCGTCGACGGCGAGGAACATCACCGTGGCGCCGTGTTGACGCAGTTGTTCCGCGCGAGCGTTGGCATCGTCGCTGATGGCGGCACGCGACTCGGCCATCAGCCTGGCATTGCCCAGCGCCACCGTGCGGCCCTCCACCATCGCGCTGACGCCCATGCCGGTCAGCGAGCGGAACGCCGTGGCCGCCAGTACCGCCACGCCTTCGGCATCGGCGGCAGTAACGATCGCGCGGGCCAGCGGATGCTCGCTCGGCCGCTCCAGCGCAGCAGCCAGCGCCAGCAAGTGTTCGCGTGGCTGGTTGCCGAGGACCACCAGTTCGGTCAGTGCCGGCTTGCCCTCGGTCAGCGTGCCGGTCTTGTCCACCACCAGGGTGTCGATGTCGCGCAGGGATTCGATCGCGCCGGCGTCCTTGAACAGCACGCCGTGCTGCGCACCACGCCCGCTGGCGACCATGATCGAGATCGGCGTGGCCAGGCCCAGCGCGCAGGGACAGGCGATGATCAGCACCGACACGGCCGCGATCAGTGCATGCGCCAGGCGCGGTTCCGGCCCCGTCATCGCCCACACGGCGAAGGCCAGCACGGCCGCCACGACCACCGCCGGCACGAACCACGCGGCGACCTTGTCGGCCACGCGCTGCAACGGCGCGCGGCTGCGCTGCGCGGCCGCCACCAGCGCCACGATCTGCGCCAGCAGGGTTTCGCCGCCGACTTTCTGCGCGCGCATGGTCAGCGCGCCATCCTGGTTCACGGTGCCGCCGGTGATCGCATCATCCTTCGCCTTGACCACCGGCATCGGTTCGCCGGTGAGCATCGATTCGTCGACGTGGCTCTGGCCGTCGATCACCACACCATCGACCGGCACCTTCTCGCCGGGACGCACGCGCAGCACGTCGCCGGCCTGCACTTGCTCCAGCGGCACGTCGGCCTCGCTGCCATCGGCGGCAATCCGCCGCGCGATCTTCGGCGCCAGCCCCAGCAGCGCCTTGAGCGCCGCGCCGGTGTGCCGCCGCGCGCGCAGTTCCAGGAAATCGCCCAGCGTGACCAGGGTGACGATCACCGCCGCCGATTCGAAGTACACCGCGACGCGGCCATGCATGTCGCGGAAACCGTCGGGGAAGATTCCCGGCAGCGCGAACGCGACCGCGCTGTACAACCACGCCACACCGGTACCCAACGCGATCAGCGTGTACATGTTCGGCGACCACGGCCTGCGGACTCTCCCTTCCGTCACTGCCGAACCGCGTTGCTTTGCAACCCTGTGGGCCGGGACGGCTTGACCGTGGCGCTGCGTCATCGCTCGGTCGCGTATCGACATACGCTCCCTCGTTCTTCCTTGCGCCTCGGCCAAGCCGCCTCCGGCGCGATCCGGCAGTGACGGAAGGGAGAGTCCGAGCGAGCGCCAGCCACGCCCGAAGAACGGCGCGCCGCCCCACAGCACCACGACGCTGGCCAGCACCGCCTCGACCCAGCCAGCCACGCCAGCCCACGGCGCGGGCAGATGCCAGCCGAACAGATGTGGCCCCATCGCCAGCGCAAACACCGGCAAAGTCAGCGCCACCAGCCACCAGAAACGCCGCGTCATCGCCCGCAGTTCGCCGCCATCGTCCTCGTCCAGCGAGGGCATCATCGGCTCCAGCGCCATGCCGCATTTCGGGCAATGGCCGGGGCCGACCTGCTGCACTTCCGGATGCATCGGGCAGGTGTAGACCGTGCCGGCTGGCGCGGCCGGCGCGGGCTGGCGTTCGCCCAGGTACTTGGCCGGATCGGCCACGAACTTCTCGCGGCAGCGCGCGGAGCAGAAGTGGTACGGATGACCGTCGTGTTCGGCGCGGTGCTGCGCGGTGTGCGGGTCCACACTCATGCCGCAGACCGGGTCCTTCACCAGGTGTGCGCCATGCGCATCACCGTGCGCGGCGTGGTCATGCTCGTGCGTGGCAGTCGCGACCAGATAGCGCGCCGGCCCCGCCTCGAACTTCGCCTTGCAGCCACCGCAGCAGAAATGGAAGGTCTGCCCGTCGTGCACGGACTGATGCCTCGACGTGGCCGGATCAACCGTCATGCCGCAGACCGGGTCGGTCGCCGTCGAAGGCGTGTTGTCGCTGTCGTGGCAGCACGCCTGCGCGTTCATGCCGCCACCTCGTCGTCGCTCAGCGCGCGCAGGATCGGACACTGCTCCGGCTTGCCGTGTCCGGGGCACGAGGCCACCAGTTGCGCCAGTCCATCGCGCACGCGCTGCAGTTCGGCGATGCGCTGCTCGATGGCCGCCAGCCGCTTTTCCGCCCGCCGCTTCACC
The DNA here is from genome assembly GCF_040208325.1 of Rhodanobacter sp. IGA1.0. Lineage (NCBI taxonomy): Bacteria > Pseudomonadati > Pseudomonadota > Gammaproteobacteria > Lysobacterales > Rhodanobacteraceae > Rhodanobacter > Rhodanobacter sp. IGA1.0. The sequence goes on along the minus strand of NZ_CP157948.1, from coordinate 1,565,980 downwards.
GCCTTCACCCCGCGCTGGCGATCCGCCGACAGCGCCAGCAATTCGCGGATCTCCTCCAGCGTGAAGCCGAGATCCTTGGCACGGCGGATGAAGCGCAGCTGCGCCACCGTGGCCTCGCCGTAACTGCGATAGCCGGAAGCGCGCCGTTCGGGTTCGGGCAGCAGGCCTTCGCGCTCGTAATAACGGATCGTGTCGATCGCCACGCCGACGCGCCTGGCGACAGCACCGATGGTCAGGGAGGGAGCTTTGGTATCCATGCGGGCAAGTCTAGACCATGGATCAAGGTCAAGAGTCAAGCAGCCGATGCGCGCCCTTCTCCAACGCGCGCCCACCCGCGCAACAACGCGCCATCAAGATGAACGCAAGCCACGGGTCTGAACAAAGCCGTGGCGCTTCCGTCACCTGCCCTCCCGTGTACTTGTCCACGGCGATTCCCCTGCCACCACGGTCCACATCGGAATCCGCAAGGAGAACTCATGAACAACGAACACGACATCAAGACCCTCAACAGCCTGATCGAAACTACCCTGGACAGCGCCGACGGTTACGCCGAAGCGGCCAAGGATGCGAAAAGCGAACCGCTGGTCTCGCTGTTCCGCGCGCGCTCCGGCGAGCGCCGCACCGCGGCGTCGGCCCTGCAGAACTGCGTGCGTTCGCTGGGCGGCAAGCCCGAGGATGACGGCACCGTGCTGGCCTCGGCCCACCGGATGTTCGTCAACCTGCGCACCAGCCTCACCAAGGCCGACAACAAGGCGGTGGTCGACGAGGTCGAACGCGGCGAGGATCACATCAAGGCGAAATTCGAGGACGCGATGAAGGACGACGAGATCTCGCCCCATACGCTGTCCGTGATCGCCGACGTCTATACCTCCGTCCGCAGCGGCCATGACCAGATGCGGGACATCAAGCAGGCGTTCCACGCCAGCTGATCACGCCAGTTGGACGACTCGCCATCCGGCGACGAACGAAGGGCACCTCACGGTGCCCTTCTTCTTTGCGCATGTGCCATCCGCAGCCGCCAGCCGACATTTCTTCCACATCGAAGGCGGCAAGCTGACCACCATGCTTGGCGATTTCCTCTCGACCTGGACGGCGGGTCCGTGGGCGCGGCTTGGACTGGCGCTGGCGGCCGGCCTGGTGCTTGCCCTGCTCGTTCGCGTCGCGGCCTACGCCGCGCTGGATCGCGTGGCGACACGGCAACCGGTGCTGTCGGACATCCTGCGCCGCGCCAGCGGCCCGATGGAGTGGGTGTTGCCCCTGCTGGCCTTCGCGATCTGCCTGCGCAGCTGGCCGGCCAGCGCCTCGCCGCTGTTCGCCCTGCTGCAGCATCTTTCGCTGATCGCCCTGCTGGGCGCATGTACCTGGCTGGTGGTGCGTTGCATCGGCGCGTTCGAGGATGCCGCGATCCGCAATCATCCGATGGACGTGGCCGACAACCTGCAGGCGCGCCGCGTGGTGACCCAGGTACGCGTGCTCGGGCGCACCGCCGACGTCATCGTGATCATCCTTGGCGCCGCGATCATCCTGATGACCATTCCCGGCGTGCGCCAGCTCGGCACCAGCCTGCTCGCCTCGGCCGGCGTGGCGGGCCTGGCGATCGGCCTGGCCGCCAAACCGGTGCTGAGCAACCTGATCGCCGGCCTGCAGATCGCCCTGACCCAGCCGATCCGGCTCGACGACGTGGTGATCATCGAAGGCGAATGGGGCCGCATCGAGGAGATCACCGGCACCTACGTGGTGGTGCGCATCTGGGACGAGCGGCGGCTGGTGGTGCCGCTGAACTGGTTCATCGAGAACCCGTTCCAGAACTGGACCCGGCAGAGCGCGCAGCTGATCGGCACGGTGTATCTCAAGCTCGACTACCGCACGCCGCTGGCGCCGCTGCGCGAGGAACTGGCGCGGCTGTGCGACCAGTCGGAACTGTGGGATCGCCGCGTCTGCATCCTGCAGGTGACCGACACCGACGAACACGCCATGCAGCTGCGCGCCCTGGTCAGCACCTCGGATTCCGGTCGTGGCTGGGACTTGCGCTGCCTGGTGCGCGAAGGCCTGATCGCCTTCATCCAGGCCAATTACCCCGACGCCTTGCCGCGCTGGCGCGGCGAACTCAGTCGCGGCGGGCCGGCTCCGGACCCGCACGATCCTGCCGTACCACCCGCGCAGCACAGCCCTTCGCCCGAGGATGAAGGACCGCGGCGTCCGCACAACGACGACGCTGGCGCCACGCCGCTCCGGGCGTGACCGCGTGACGCCCTAGAGCTTTCGCAACGACCGGCGCAGGCCGGCCAGCGCCGCAGAAATGTCCGCCGCGTCGATCACGCCGTAGCCGAAGGTCACCGCCGGCTCGATGTTGCGTGTCATCGCGTAGTCGGCGGTGGCTTCCGCCCCGGCGGCGGCACGCAACACCACCGGCATGAGCTTCGACGCCTGCGCCGGGTCGCGCAGACGCGCGGCCAGATGCAGACCCGCTTCGGAGGGGATCGGCTGCAACCATTCACCGAGCCCGCGCTGCAGGCCGTCGAGCAAGGCCTCGCGTCGCGCGGCGTAGATCGGCCGCATGTGGCGCACGTGCCGCGCCAGGTGGCCGTCGCGGATGAAGGCGGCCAGCGCGGCCTGGGTGACGCTGTCGCAATGCGAGTCGACGCAGTGCTTGACCGTGACCAGCCCGTTGCGCGCCCACGCCGGCGCCACCACGAAGCCCTTGCGCAGCGAGGGGAACATGCTCTTGGAGAAGGTGCCGACGTAGAACACCAGGGCGTCGCGATCCAGCGTCTGCAGGGCATCCAGCGGGCGACCGCCGAAACGGAATTCGCCGTCGTAGTCGTCTTCGACGATGACGGCGTGGTGGCGGCGTGCGAAGTCGAGCAAGGCCGCGCGACGGCGCAGCGACATCGCCACGCCGGTGGGCGACTGGTGCGACGGGGTGACGCTGATGATGCGCACGTCCTCGGGCAGGCGCTCGACGCACAGACCTTCGTCATCCACCGGCAACGGCACCAGCTGCGCGCCGGCGGCGGCGAACGCGGCGCGCACCGGCGGGTAGCCCGGCTCCTCCACCGCCACCTTCGTCTGTCCCGGCGTGACCAACAGGCGGGCGATCAGGTCGAACGCCTGCTGCGCGCCGGAGGTGACGATCACGTCGTCGGCGCTGCAGGCCACCGCGCGGGCAAACGCCACGTGCTGCGCGATCGCCTCGCGCAAGGCGGGGATGCCTTGCGACGGCGCATAGGCGAACGATTCGCGCGCGCTCCTGCGCAGCGTCTGCGCCATCAGCCGGCGCCAGACCTCGTGCGGGAAATGGCGATGATCGGGAATGCCGAGACGGAAATTGCGCTCGGGCAGGCTGCGCGCCGGCGACGGCTGCAGGAACGGCGTGCGCCACGCCGGCGCAAAACGTGATGCGTCCACGCCCGCGCGCGCCGGCTTCGGCCGGCGCCGCGCGAATTCGGCGACCTGCGGCCGGGCGCCCTGGCGCGGCACCACATAGCCCTCGGCAATCAGCAGGTCGTAGGCGGCGACCACCGTATTGCGCGCCACGCCCAGCGCCTCGGCCACCTTGCGCGTGGCCGGCAACGCGGCGTGCGGCGGCAGGCGGCCATCCAGGATCGCCGCGCGCAATTGCTGGTGCAGCGCCTGCGTGAGCGTGCCTGCGCCGCGCGGCAGCTGCACGGGGAACGGGAAAACTGGCTCCATCGAATCTCTCCCGAATGGATCAATCAAGGGTCCAGATTATGCCTAGAGTCTGCACCGCATGGCGGGCGCCGCCCGCCCCAAGCGAGGCCAGACCATGACGAAAGCCATCTGCGAAACCTGCGGCACCCAGTACCCGGACACTCCCGCGCATTGCGCCGTCTGCGAGGATGAGCGCCAGTACGTCGGCGCGCACGGCCAGACGTGGACGACGCACAAGGCGCTGAAAGCCACCCACACACTGCGCATGCAGGACGAAGCCGGCGTGCTCGGCATCGGCCTGGCGCCGGATTTCGCGATCAACCAGCGCGCGCTGTACCTGCCCACCGACGCGGGCAACATCCTGTGGGAAGCGCTGAGCCTGGTCACCGACGAAGCCGTCGCCGCGTTGGAGGCGCGCGGTGGCGTGGACCTGATCGCGATCTCGCATCCGCATTTCTACGCCTCGATGCTGGAGTGGAGCGAGGCGCTCGGCAACGTGCCGATCTTGCTGCACGAGGCGGACCGCGACTGGGTACGCCGGCCCTCGCCGAACGTGCAGTTCTGGCGCGGCGATGCGTACCGCCTGTCCGATGCGGTGACCCTGATCCGCAGCGGCGGCCATTTCCCCGGCAGCACGGCGCTGCACTGGAAGGACGGACCGCGGCCCGGCGGCGCGCTGTTTTCCGGCGACGCGCCGCACGTGGTGAGCAACCGTCGCCACGTCTCGTTCATGCGCAGCTATCCGAACTTCACGCCGATGCCGCCCGAGGCCGTCCGCGGCATGCAGGCACGCCTGGCCGGCTACGCGTTCGAGGACGTCTACGGCTTCACCTGGGGCCGCAACATCATCGGCGGTGGCCGCGCCGCGGTGGATGCCTCGTTCCAAATCTACCTTTCCGCCATCGCCGCCTGAGCCACCGCCATGATCACGCCATCCACCCGCCTGCACGACTACCTGCCCGCCCGCTTCAGCACCGCCGCCGCGCGGCACTGGGTGCCCTCCTCCAGCCCCGGCAAGTCGTCCAGCCCGCTGCGCTTCTTCGCCGATGATCGCGGTTTCGTCGAACTGCTGCGGATGGAACCGGGCACGGTGATGCCGCTGCATCGCCACACCGGCGAGATCCACGCGTACAACCTCAGCGGCACCCGCAAGCTGTGCACCGGCGAGCTGATCGGTCCCGGCGATTACGTCTACGAACCACCAGGCAACACCGACTGGTGGAAGATCGTCGGCGACGAGCCGATGCTGGCGCTGGTGATCGTGATAGGCACGGTCGAATTCCTCGGCCCCGGCGGCGTGGTGACCGGACGTGCATCGGCCAGCAGCCAATGGGCGGAGTACGAACGCCACTGCCGTTCACTGGGCGTGGCGATGCCGGACCTCCGCGATCGTTGAACCCAGCCACGGCGGCGACAGCAGGCTTCCCCGCCGTGTCGAAATCACCGCGCGCCGATCGTCGTTCGGATGACGAGCACCGTCGCTCCTCGCCTTCACCACCGGAATCCCCCATGTCCAAGATGATTTTCGTGAACCTGCCGGTCGCCGATCTCAAAAAGTCGATGGCCTTCTACGCCGCCATCGGCTTCGTCAACAACCCCCACTTCACCGACGACACCGCCGCGTGCATGGTGTGGAGCGAAACCATCCACGTCATGCTGCTCACCCACGCCAAGTGGCGCACCTTCACCGAGCGGCCGATACCGGACGCCGGCGCCAGCGAGGTGATGCTGGCGCTCTCCCTCGATGACCGTGCTGCAGTCGACGCCATGAACGATACGGCCGCGGCGAACGGCGGCACGGCCGACATCAATCCCGTGCAGGAACACGGCTTCATGTATGGCCGCGACCTGACCGATCCCGACGGCCACGTGTGGGAAGCGTTCTGGATGGACCCGGCGGTCATTCCGGCGGATTGATGACGTCCGCTGTCAGGGTGGCCGCTGACGCCGCCGGCCGGCAGCGTCAGCGGTTGCTGTAGCGGCCGTCCTGTTCGCGGGCGCGGCCCAGCGCCACCAGCATGTCGAGCAGCTGCGGCAGGCGTTTCTTCCACGGGCCGCGGGCGGTGAAGCGGGTCGCGAGCGCGTCCGCATCGAGTGCGACCGGGCTGGCGGCGAGGGCGTCGGCCACGGCGCGCACCTGGGCCACCGCGTCCTTCGGCCACGGCAGCGGCTTGGCCGCGGCGACGGGCGCGGCGGCTTCGTCGCCGGCCTGGCCGGCGGCAAGTTCGGCCTGCTCCGGTGCGGCCTGCGCGGTCGGGTGCTGGAACGCGGGGCGCAGCCAACGGACCAGGCCACGCGCTTCCTCCGCCGCGCGCTCGGCATTGAGCGCCACCAGCCGTTCGAGGATCGCCTCGTCGAAGGCACGTTTCGCGTCGTCACGGCTGGCGCCATCGGCAGGTGCGTCGTTACCGTGTGCCACGCGCAGCAGCGGCAGCAGGTCGCCCCAGCCGTAGGCATCGAGCACCGCCGCGTCGATCTCGTCATGCAGCTGGCGCAGCACCGAGACCAGGCCATGCTCGTGGATCACCCGCTCCTTCGCCGTCAGCGGCTCGCCGCTGCGCAGCTTGTCCAGCACGTTGTACATGCCGGTGAGGGTGAGCTCAGAGTGCGCGGCTTGCTGGCGTTTGCGGTGGGCGTCGAGTTGTTCGGCGAGGGTGCGGAAGTGGGTTTGTTGTTCGTCGGTGGTGCAGGGAAACGGAAATGGAAGGAAGGATCGTGAATTCACGTAGACCGGGCGATCTTCCAATGTGCTCCCATTCGCCTTTGCCCATGCAACGTGGGGTTCCGAGGAACAGACAGCCAAGTGCAGTGCATCGTCAGACGCGATGACCCTCAGTTTTTGATCGGGCAAAATTTCGGCCGACAGAAACTGGAACACGCGATGTTTCGCGGTTTCAACCGTGGCGATGTATCTGGTCAAACCGGCCAACGCCTTCCGCATCTCACTTCTAGGCTCGGCGAAGATCCACCAGTTTCGTTTGTACGTTTCGCGCTTGTTTTGATCGCGTTCCGGCTTCACGTGGTTCAGGACGCGCTGATAGACGGCGGGAAATTGCCGACGAACGGCGTCGTGCTCGACGCCGTAGAGGTCGATCACGAGCGCGTTTCTCGATTTGTCCGTGAGGTCGCGTCCGTTGCGGTAAGGGACGATATGCCGCCTCAGTTCGGGAATCGCATCGAGACCGAGTTCCTCGGCTTCCATTTGCGTCACAACAAACCCCATTCCATGAAGCTTCACGCCCATGTGGATCATCCCGGTGTTTGCCATGAGCGGCTTTGCCCGGGTTTTATCAACACCGAGCGTCAAGTCGGAAGCAAGGACGCCGTGTTTTTCGACAACCGAAACATTCGCTGATTCGTCATCAGTGCCACGTTCGCTCGTGACGGTCGACAGAGTGCCAAGCGCATCTTCGCCACTGCCAACCGTCATCGCGATACGTACGGACGCTCCGTCGGCTGCGTCGACCCACGGGTGATCGGGAATCGCGAACACCAGCGACAGCGGCCGCGCTTTTGCTCCCTCCCCTGCTCGCAGGGGAGGGTTGGGGTGGGGTGCTTTTGACTTGGCGGCGACCGGGGGCAACCCCCTCCCAGCCTCCCCCTGCGAGCAGGGGGAGGAGCCGAGTGCGGCTTCAAGGACGCGGCGGTTGAAGGTCTGGCGGATCGAGTTGGTGGTGATGAAGCCGAAGCGCTGCAGTGCGCCGCGCTGGGTCAGCACGGCGGCGTGGTGCCACCAGTACATGACGAAATCCGCGGAGTCAGGAACATCTGGCCAAGCACTGCGTAACGCTTCGGTGTAGCCATCGCCCAACGAAGTTCTCATAAGGCGGGCGCCAATAAACGGCGGATTCCCCACCACGAAATCCGCTTCGGGCCACGCCGCCTTGCGCGGATTCACATATCTTTCCAGCGGCAACCGCTTGCTGTCGTCAGGCACGTCCTCGCCGGTGACGGCGGACTTCTTCATGCTCACGCCGTCCCAGCGACTGACCGGCACGCCGCGTTCGTCGAGCACGTACTCCATGCGGTCGTAGGCCAGCACCGCATCGCGGTTCTCGATGTTGCGGAAGTCGCGGATCACCGGCTGCGGCGGGTTGATGTCGCCGCGGGTGCGGTAGTGCCATTGCAGGTAGCCGATCCACAGCACCACTTCGGCGATGGCAGCGGCGCGCGGGTTCAGCTCGATGCCGAGCAGCTGGTGCGGGTCGACGGTTTCGCCGCCCATCGCGTCGGCGCGTTCGCCGCCGAGCGCCAGGCCGGTCTGGCGGTAGCCGAGTTCGTCCAGCGCGTTGAGCACTTCGCCTTCGAGGCGCTTCAAGTGTTCCAGCGTGACATAGAGGAAGTTGCCGCTGCCGCAGGCGGGGTCGAGCACATTGACCGTGCACAGACGATGGTGGAACGCGCGCAGGGTCTCCACCGCCTCGTCGGCCTTGCCTTCGGCGGCGAGGGTGAGCGCGGCGGCGTGGGCGTCGCTCCATTCGCCGCGCAGCGGTTCGATCACGGTGGGCAGCACCAGCCGCTCGACGTAGGCGCGCGGGGTGTAGTGCGCGCCGAGCTTATGCCGCTCGCCGGGGTCGAGCGCGCGTTCGAGCAGGGTGCCGAAGATGGCCGGCTCAACGTGCTCCCACTTGGCCTTGGCCGCCTCGATCAGTAGCGCGACCTGCTCGCGGGTGAGCGGCAAGGTGTCGGGCTGCTTGAACAACTTGCCGTTGAAGCGCAGTACCTCGCTGGCGATGGCGCCGCTGAAGCCGCCGGTGTCCATGACGTGCCAGAGCAGGCCGAGCATGCGCATGGCGATGTCGGGCTGGTCGGCATGTTTCAGCAGCAGGTCGCGGAAGCTGTCGCTCGGCAGCAGCTTCACGTCTTCGGCGAACATGGTGAACAGGCAGCGCATCAGGAACTGCGCGACCGCCTCGGCGCGGTGTCCGGCCGCTTCCAGGCTGCGGGCGAGGGTGGCGAGCCGCGCGGCGATCTCGCGAGTGACGCGGGCGGATTCGCGGCTGGGGTCGAGCGCGAGCGGGTCGGTCCAGATCGTGCGCAGGCGCGCGCGGATCTTTTCCTCGCGCAGCTCGTCGAGCGCGATGCGGTGGCTGCGCGGGTCGGGGAACGGCGTGTAGGTGGCGCCGGAGCGGCTGAACTCCGCATACAGCTCGATGCGGTTGCCTACGTCCACCACCAGCAGGAACGGCGGGCGGCCCTCGCTGGCTGGCAGCGCGCGGGCGTACTGCTCGGCCTGGCTGCGTGCACGCAGCATCGCGTCGTCGAAGCCCTTGGTGTGGGTGGGCGCCTTGAGCTTCTTCGCTTCGAGCACGAAGCAGCCGCGCTTGTACAGGTCGATGCGCCCGGCCGAGTTGCTGCCGTCGCCGTGGCTGAAGGTGACCGGCCGCTCGAACATGTATTGCTGCTCGGCATCCGGATGTGGCGCCTCCACGCCGAGCAGCCGGCACAGGTCCAGTGCAAAGCTCTGCGCGGTGGACAGCTCCGAGGCGGTGACGCCGCGCCACTTGGCGATGAAGGCGTCGGCGGCGTCCATGCTGGTGGTCGTCATGAGTGCTTCACCGTGACGGCGAGGAGGTGCTTCACGATCATTCCTTTCGATAGCTGCGCCGCCGAGGATATCCGGTTCTGCGCCCTGCCCTCACTTCGCCGCCTGCGCTGCCCAGCGCCGAAGCTCAGGCCGAACCCGACCGCCGCTTGCCGGTCGCAGCCACGCCCTTGGCCGGCGCGCTCTTGCGCGTGGCCGGGGCGCAGCTGCCGCCGGACTGGCTGCAGCAGTGGTCGGTCAGGTAGCCGATCAGGTCGTTCATCACCTCGATCACCGGCGCGTAATAAATGAAGCGCCCGCTCTGCCGGCTGCTCACCAGGCCGGCGTGCGACAGCTCCTTCAGGTGGAAGGACAGCGTGGCGTTGGGCAGGCCCAGCTGCTCCGCGATCGCGCTGGCGGCGAGTCCTTCCGGCGCATGCTCAATCAGCAGCCGGTAGACCGCCAGCCGCGACTCCTGCGCGAGCGCGGCGAGAATGGTGATGGCTTGCTTGTTCTGCATGACGCTACTCCCGGGCTGCTTCATACCAGCGCTTGCTGCGGTTGACGATGCGCACCACCGACAGCATCACCGGCACCTCGATCAGCACGCCCACCACGGTCGCCAGCGCCGCGCCGGAATGCACACCGAACAGGCCCACCGCGGTGGCCACCGCCAGCTCGAAGAAGTTGCTGGCGCCGATCAGCGCCGAGGGACCGGCCACGCAGTGCGGCACGCCGAAGCGGCGATTGAGCCAGTACGCCAGGCCGGCGTTGAAATACACCTGGATCAGGATCGGCACCGCCAGCAGCGCGATGATCGCCGGCTGCGCGATGATCTGCCGGCCCTGGAAACCGAACAGCAGCACGAGGGTGGCCAGCAGCGCGAACAGGGACACCGGCCCCAGCCGCTGCAGCAGTTGCTGCAACCGCGCCTCGCCGCCATGCGCCAGCACCCGGCGCCGCAGCAGCACGCTGAGCACCACCGGCACCACGATGTACAGCAGCACCGACAACAGCAACGTGTTCCACGGCACCGTGATCGAGGAGATGCCCAGCAGCAGCGCCACGATGGGCGCGAACGCCACCACCATGATGGCGTCGTTCAGTGCGACCTGGCTCAGCGTGAACGTCGGCTCGCCGTTGCACAGGTTGCTCCACACGAACACCATCGCCGTGCACGGCGCGGCGGCCAGCAGGATCAGGCCGGCGATGTAGGAGTCGAGCTGTGCGGCCGGCAGTTGGCCGGCGAACAGGTGGCGGATGAAGATCCAGCCCAGCAGCGCCATCGAGAAGGGCTTTACCGCCCAGTTGACGAACAGCGTGACGCCGATGCCCTTCCACTGGCGGCGCACGCCGCCGAGCGCACCGAAGTCGATCTTCAGCAGCATCGGGATGATCATCAGCCAGATCAGCACGGCCACCGGCAGGTTCACCTGGGCCACCTGCATGCCGCCCAGCGCCGCGAAGCTGCCGGGCAGCAGGTGGCCCAGCAGCGTGCCGGCGACGATGCACAGCAGCACCCAGAGCGTGAGCCAGCGCTCGAAGAAGCCGATGCGGGCGCCGTCCGGAGCAACCGCGTCGGCGGCGAGTGCGGCGGATGGCTGGTTCATGCGTCGGCTTCCTCGCCGGTGAGGCTGCCGATGCGGTGGAGCGCCTGTTTCAGCGCGTCGCGGCCCATCGTTTCCACCGGCAGCTGCAGCAGCGCGGTGATCCGCCGCACGATCAGCGCGTACGCACGCCGGAATGCCGCGGCAGCGTCCGCGTCCCGGGCGGCAGCCGGATCAGGCAGGCCCCAATGGCTTTTCACGAAATCGCCGAACAGCACCGGGCAGGCCTCGCTGGCGGCGTTGTCGCAAACCGTGATCACGATATCCAGCGACGGCGCGCCCGCTTCGGTGAAGCGGTCCCACGACTTGCTGGCGAGTCCCTCGGTGGCGATGCCGTGGGCCTGAAGTTGCTCGATCGCGTGGGGGTTGACGCGCCCGGTCGGCTGTCTGCCGGCGCTGAACGCCGCGAAGCGCCCCGCGCCCAGGTGATTGAGGGTGGCCTCAGACAGGATGCTGCGGGCCGAATTGCCGGTACAGATGAACAGGACACGACACGGGTGCATGGGCGGCGGTTCCGGATTGGCTTCCATATTTCCATGATTATAGAATCATCAAACCAACGCAACAGGAATCGCCGTGATCCCGGACCTGCCCCATGTCGCCGCCGACGTGCTGGACACCCCCAGCCTGGCCAAGCTGGCCCTGCCGGCCGACGCCGGCCACCCGCCGCGCATCCTGATCCTGTACGGCTCGCTGCGCCCGCAGTCGTTCAGCCGCAAGCTGGCGCTGGAAGCCGAGCGCATCCTGCGCCACTTCGGCGCCGAGACGCGGGTGTTCGACCCGCACGAACTACCCATCCTGGACAGCGTGCCGGCCAGCCACCCCAAGGTGCAGGAACTGCGCGCATTGTCGTTGTGGTCCGAGGGCCAGGTGTGGGTCAGCCCCGAGCGGCACGGCACGATCACCGGCGTGTTCAAGAACCAGATCGACTGGCTGCCGCTGGAGGACGGCAGCGTGCGGCCCACCCAAGGGCGCGCGCTCGCGGTGATGCAGGTCAGCGGCGGCTCGCAGTCGTTCAACGTGGTGAATGCGCTGCGCGTGCTGGGCCGCTGGATGCGCATGCTGACCATCCCGAACCAGTCCTCGGTGGCCAAGGCCTGGCAGGAGTTCGACGACGACGGCCGGATGAAACCCTCGCCGTTCTACGACCGCGTGGTGGACGTGATGGAGGAGCTGTTCAAGTTCACCCTGCTGGTGCGCGGGCGCAGCGACTATCTGGTCAGCCGCTACAGCGAACGCAAGGGCGCCGCCGCGGCGAAGGCGCTGACGGCCGCGGCCAACGTGCTGGAAAGCGCGGCGACGGCAGGCAAACCGGCCTGCTGCAGCAGCGGAGCGTGTTGAGCCCGCGACGGACGTCCGCCGAAACCGCCGGCTAGACCGGCGCATCCTCCGCCGCCACGAAGCCACCGGTCTGTCGCCGCCACAGTCGCGCGTAGAGGCCTTCGTGCGCGATCAGCTCGGCGTGGGTGCCGGTCTCGACGACCTGCCCCTTGTCCAGCACCACCAGCCGATCCATCCGCGCGATGGTGGACAGGCGATGGGCGATCGCGATCACCGTCTTGCCCTGCATCAGCAGGTCGAGACTTTCCTGGATCGCCGCTTCCGCCTCGGAGTCCAGTGCGCTGGTGGCCTCGTCCAGCACCAGGATCGGCGCATCCTTCAGCAGCACGCGGGCGATCGCGATGCGCTGGCGCTGGCCGCCCGAAAGCTTCACGCCGCGCTCGCCGACCAGCGCGTCGTAGCCGCGGCGGCCTTCGCCGTCGCTGAGGTTCGGAATGAACTCGTCGGCGCGGGCCTTGCGCACCGCTTCGGCAACCTGCGCCTCGCTGGCGTCCGGACGTCCATACAGCAGGTTGTCGCGGATCGAGCGATGCAGCAGCGAGGTGTCCTGGGTGACCACGCCGATCTGCGAGCGCAAGCTTTCCTGGGTGACATGGGCGATGTCCTGGCCGTCGATCAGGATGCGCCCGGCCTCGAGGTCGTACAGCCGCAGCAGCACGTTGACCAGGGTGGACTTGCCCGCACCGGACGGCCCGACCACGCCGATCTTCTCGCCCGCGCGCACGGCCAGGTCGAGCCCGGCGATCACCCCGCCCTGCTTGCCGTAGTGGAAATGGATCTGCTCGAAGCGCACCGCGCCGTTGGTCACCGCCAGCGGCACGGCGTCGTCGCGGTCCTGCACCGCGCGCGGCTGGGCGATGGTGGTGATGCCGTCCTGCACCGTGCCCACGTCCTCGAAGATGCCGTTGACCACCCACATGATCCAGCCGGACATGTTGTTGATGCGGATCACCAGCCCGGTCGACAGCGCGATCGCGCCCACCGTCACCCGCCCCTCGCTCCACAGCCACAGCGCCAGCGCCGAAGTGCCCACGATCAGAAAGCCGTTGAGGGTGGTGATGCTGGCGTCCAGTGCGGTGGTGATGCGGGTCATCCGGCGCAGCTTGTCGGTCTGATCCATCATCGCCTCGGCCACGTAGGCTTCCTCGCGGCGCGTATGGGCGAACAGCTTCAGCGTGAGCACGTTGCTGTAGCCGTCCACGATCCGGCCCATCAGTTTCGAGCGCGCCTCCGAGGCCTTCCAGGAGCGCTGCTTCAGCCGCGGCACGAAGAACGCCAGCAGGCCCACATAGGCGAACACCCAGGCAAACAGCGGCGCGGCCAGCCAGAAATCCGCCTGGGCAAACAGCACGATGGCGCTGCCGGTATAGATGGTGACGTACCAGATCGCATCGACGATCTGCACCGCCGATTCGCGCAGCGCACCGCCGGTCTGCATGATGCGGTTGGCGATGCGCCCGGCGAAGTCGTTCTGGAAGAAGCCCAGGCTCTGGCGGATCACGTAGCGATGGTTCTGCCAGCGGATGCGATTGGTCAGGCTGGGCACGATGGCCTGGTTCACCAGCAGGTCGTGCGCACCGATCGCCAGCGGTCGCGCGATCAGCGCCACGAAGCCCATCCACAGCAGTTCGTTGCCGTGCTGCCGGAAGAAATCTGCCGGCGGCGCGCCCCGGGCCATGTCCACGATGCTGCCGATGAAGCCGAACAGCGACACCTCGATGATCGCCACCACGAAACCCAGCACGATCGCCACGGCGAACACCGGCCACGCCTGGCGCAGGTAGAACGCATAGAAGCGCCACACCGACTGCGGCGGCATGCCGTCGACCGGTTCCTTGAAGGCGTCGATGAGGGATTCGAACCAGCGGAAGATCATGAAGCACCGGGGTATTGGCGGGCATGTATTGTGCGGCAAGTCGGCGGCGCGCTTACGAGCAGCGACTATCGAAGCCCGGGGCAGCCCAATCTGAACGCCAGCCGCGCCAGCGAGCGCCGGCCGGCTCGCCGTGATTGACCACCCGCGGACGCGCTCCGATCATGCGCGGATGCCCGCCTTCCCTCGCCTGCTCCTGACCCTGTTGCTGATCTTCGGCGCCGCCACGCTGCACGCCCAGGACAGCAACCCGCCAGGTGCCTCGGCTGCGTCGCCGGCGCAGACCATGGACCAGCTCAGCAATCAGCTCGACGACATCAAGGCCGCCCTGAGAAAAGGTGACGAGGCCGACCAGTCACTGGCCGACCTGCGCAGCACCGCGCTGGCCGTGCAGGATCAGTCGCGCCAGCTCACCGCCAGCCTCGCGCCGCAGATGACTGCCCTGCAGGCCCAACTGGCCGTGCTGGGTCCGACGCCGGCGAAGGGCGCGCCAGCCGAAGCGCCGGAAGTGGCCGCACAACGCCGGAAGCTGGACAAGGCGCAGGCCGACCTCGACGCACAGATCAAGCAGTCGCAGCTGCTCAACCAGAACGCGATGCAGCTGGCCGCGCAGATCACCGGCCTGCGCAACGACCAGTTCCAGGCGCGGCTGGCCTCGCGCACGCCCACGCCGTTCAGCCGTGCGTTCTGGGCCGGCCCCGCGCGCACCTTTCCCGATGACCTGGTGCGCCTGAAGCGCCTGGGCACGCGCTTCACCGGGGCGGTCAGCGAGGCCTGGCAACCGCCAAACCGGCAACCGCTGCTGTGGTGCCTGGCCGCAGCCGTGCTGCTGCTCGCCGGGGGCCGCTGGCTGCTGGAGCGCCTGTTGCTGGCGCTGGCCGCCCGCCATGTGCCGGACGGACACCTGCGGCGCAGCGCGATGGCCACTGCGGTGGCGCTGACAGCCGTGCTGACGACCGGGCTCGCCGCCCAGCTCGCGTACACGGGACTGAACTGGAACGACGTTCTCGACGACGACACGCAGAACCTGATGACCGCCATGGTGCGGCTGGTCTGCCTGGCCGCCTTCATCACCGGACTCGGTCGCGCCCTGCTGTCGGTACGGCGTCCGTCCTGGCGCCTGCCTGCGCTGTCGGACCTCACCGCGCAGTGGCTGCGCCCGTTTCCGTGGCTGCTTGCCGCCGCAGCGCTGCTGGCCGGCATGGTCGAGCGCACCACCCGCACGATCGGCACCAGCCTGCCCGCCACCGTGGCCACGCGCGGGCTGTTCGCCCTGCTCATCAGCGGACTGATCGGCGCCGCGCTGTGGCGCCTGCGCCGCAGCCGCAGCGAACCGGATCGGGACGCCGGCGAAGCCGTGCCACGGCCCGTATGGGTCAGCCTGCTGGTCGTGGCGGCCTCGCTCGGCGTGGTGGTCAGCGGGTTGTGCGTGGCCACCGGCTACATCGCGATGGCCTTCTTCCTGGCCCGGCAGATGCTCTGGGTCGGCCTGATTTTCGCCACCACCTACCTGCTGGTCCACCTGCTGACCGACCTGATCAACACCTTGCTGTCGCCACGCGGCCGGGGCGGCCAGCGGCTGCAGGCCAGCCTGGCCCTGCCGTCGCACAAGCTGGAACAAGCCAACGTGCTGCTGGTGGGCATCGTGCGCGTGGGCCTGGTGCTGGTGGCGCTGGCCACCGTGCTGACCCCGTTCGGTGCCGGCCCGGGCGACCTGCTGGTGAGCGCCCGGCAAACCCTTGGCAACCTGAAGTTGGGCGAGCTGGCGATCAACCCGGCCAGCATCATCACCGCCGTACTGGTGCTGCTGGCTGGCGTGCTGGTGCTGCGCGTGCTCAAGCGCTGGCTGCGCGAGCAGTTGCTGCCCAAGTCGGCGATGGATCGGGGCATGCAGGAATCCATCACCACCCTGCTCGGCTATCTCGGCGGGCTGCTGGTGGTGGTGCTGACCCTGGCCGCACTGCAGGTGGATCTCAAGAGCATCGCCTGGATCGTCAGCGCGCTGTCGGTGGGCATCGGCTTCGGCCTGCAGGCGATCGTGCAGAACTTCATCTCCGGCCTGATCCTGCTGGTCGAGCGGCCGGTGAAGGTGGGCGACTGGGTCAGCCTGTCCAGCGACGTCGAGGGCGACATCCGCCGCATCAACGTGCGCGCCACCGAGATCCAGATGTGGGACCGCTCCACCGTGATCGTGCCGAACTCGCAGCTGATCACCCAGAACGTGCGCAACGTCACCCAGGCCAACGCCCTGGGCCGCGTGCAGATCAAGCTGCCGATGCCGCTGGACACCAATGCGGGCAAGGTGCGCGAACTGGTGCTGGGCATCCTGCGCGCCCACCAGGGCACGCTGGCCACGCCGGCGCCGTACGTGCAGCTGGAAAACGTCACCGCCGGCGCGATGACCTTCAACTGCGTGGCCTACGTGGGCAGCCCGCGCGAGGTCGGCGGCGTGAAAAGCGATCTGCTGTTCGAGATCCTCGAACGCCTGCGCAGCGAGAAACTGCCGATGAGCAGCCCGCAAAGCATGCTGGTCCGCACGTTGCCGCCGCTGGACGAGAGCATCGACGGCCAGGGGTGAGCGGCTGGCCGCTTCGACTTCCTCGCTCCTCAACGCCGCGGCCGTCCCTGGCCGCTCCCCGCGTGCGCGCCTGCGGCGCTACGCCCGGTCCGAACGGAACGGGGAACGACAGCCGACGGAAGCGCGGACCGTTCGATCGCGCTAGCCTGAGCGCACTCTTCGCAACGGAGTCAGCAGCATGATCTCGACCCCTGTTTCGGGCAGCACCATCATTCCGTGCCTGCGCTATCGCGACGCGCACGCGGCCATCGACTGGCTGTGCAAGGCGTTCGGCTTCACGAAAAACGCCGTGTACGAAAACGACCAGGGCGGCGTGGAGCACGCCCAGCTCACTCACGGCAATGGCATGGTCATGCTCGGCGAGGTACGCGACAACGCGTTCGGCCGGCACATCGCCCAACCGGACGAGATCGGCGGGCGCGAGACCCAGTGCGCCTGCGTGATCGTGACCGACTGCAAGGCGCACTATCTGCAGGCCAGGGCCGCCGGCGCGGTAATCGTCGACGACTATTCCGAAATGGACTACGGCGGCGCCGGCTACAGCTGCCACGATCCGGAAGGTCATCTGTGGTATTTCGGCAGCTACGATCCGTGGCAGCCCGCACCGGGTTGACGCCCGGCGCCTGGTAGCCGCAGGCCGGCGCTTGGCCGGCCTTCGCTCAATGCTGCAACGGCACCGGTCAGGGTGCGGCGACGGGTTTCAGTTTCGAATCCGGTCGTGCGATCGCATACATTTCCCAGCTGATCTGCTTGAGCAG
Organism: Rhodanobacter sp. IGA1.0; assembly: GCF_040208325.1. Classification (NCBI taxonomy): domain Bacteria; kingdom Pseudomonadati; phylum Pseudomonadota; class Gammaproteobacteria; order Lysobacterales; family Rhodanobacteraceae; genus Rhodanobacter; species Rhodanobacter sp. IGA1.0. The sequence continues at coordinate 1,548,627 of NZ_CP157948.1, read as the reverse complement.
TCCCATGCGGTCCTTGCCCACGACGTACAGGTCGAAGTGGGTGCGCTCAGGCAGGAAATGGAAATCCGAGCTGGCGTGCAAACCGTCCAGCACCGCCTTCAGGCGGTGCGCGGCGCCGTCGAGGTAGAACGTGTCGGCGGTGCCCACATAGAGGTGGATCTTGCCGTCGAGATCGGCCTTCAGCTGCGGCCAGTTGAGCTGGACAAGGTGGGCGATGTCGTAATGGTCGCGCCAGTAGGCGACCACCGCCGGATCGACCGCGCCGGTGTCGCGATCGAACATCGGCATCGGCCGGCCATCCGCTCCGCGCGGGGAGAACACCCAGTCGAACGAGGCCATCTGGCCGCCGTATTCGCCCAGCACGCGTTCGAGCCTGGCGAAGTCCTCGAAGCTGGCCAGCACCTTGCCCTTGTCGCGCACCAACGGATACGCCGTGCCGTCGGCGCGGCGATAGACGTTGGCATGGGGCGCGTACAGATCCACGCCGGTGAAGTCATGGAAGTCGCTGGAATCCGGCGAGGTCGACCAGGTGCCGCCGAAGACCTTCGGGTAGCGGGTCTGCAGCCACAAGGTGGCCCAGCCGCCGGAGGAGTGGCCGTTGAGGAAACGGCCGTTCGCCTTGCCGTCCATCCGGTAGCGGGATTCCAGCTGCGGAATCAGCTCGGTGGTCAGCGCCTGCCCCCACGGACCGTTGTTGACCGAGTCGGCAAACTCGTGAGTGCCGGTGGCGCTGGACTCGTCCAGGAACACCCAGATCATCGGCGGCATCTGTCCGCTGCTCATGCCCTGCCACACGCGGGCGATGCTGCCGGTGAAACGGTCGGCATTGCCGCCGAAGCCATGCGTGCTGTAGACCACCGGATAACGCGACGCCGTGTTCGTGTCGTAACCGGGCGGCAGCACGACCCAGCCGCGCATGTGGATCGGCCGCCCCCAGAACGCGCTCAACGAAGGACTGACGAAATCGATCGGGCGGGAGTGGCTGCGCGCGTCGGGCAGCGCCTTGCGTACTTCTTCGGGCGTGGACGGCGACAGCGTCCACGCCGCATCCGCCGGCAACACGCGGGCCAGTTGCAGGGTCGGCGTGGTGCTGGCCGGAAGATGCATGCGCACCACGTCGCTGACCAGGTCGCCCGCGCCACGTCCGCCGTAGTTGTAGTCGTGGTTCACGTCCAGCACGGCCTGGACCAGGTAATCGCCCGGCGGCAGCTGCGACCAGCCGGCGGGGAAGGCCAGGGCGTCCGCGTCGATGTCCACGCCCTGCCCCGGCACCAGCCGGTCAACCTCGCGCGCGGCCACCGAGGCGTGGGTGGCGCCGAACGGGCTGGCATCGATCTGCTCGACCTTGCCGTCCCTGGCCGCCGCCACAGCCGCCTTCGCATCCACGGCGAACAACAGCAGGCGCCCCGAGGTGGGCCGGGTCAGTGTGCCGCCCAGCTGGACATGGAACTGGCTATGCGCCACCGGCGCCTCGGTACGCGCCACCGCCACGCTGGCGAACAGCCCGCAGCCCAACACGATCGCCGCAACGCCACGCAAATCACGCATCTCGATGTCCCCCGGGTTGCCAAGCATCAGCCGGGGCGCGATTGCCCCGGCCGCAGATCATCATCAGTCGGCGTCCGACTTCCCGTCGACCGGCACCATGCGCAGGTCCTGGAAGTCGAAGCTGAAATCGGTCAGCGGCGAGATCGGCTGCATGCGCATTTCGGTGATATGGCCGTCCACATCGAGGTCGAAATTGACGAAGGCGTCGGCGTTCAGCGTGCGGTCGTCCCAGCGCACGGTGAAGGTGTCGTGCTGCCACGGCGTCATCGTGCCGACCAGTTGGGCGGTCTTGGAGAAGCGCAGTCGCAGCTTGCCGTTCTCGTGGCTGACGACGACGTCGCCATACCACGGGTCGCGATAGGTGCCCGCGTACCTGGCCAGCGCCAGTGACGGCTTGCTGTGCTTGTCGCGCGACGCCTCGTGCTTCGCCAGACTGTCGTCGGCCTTCGCCTCGGACTTCTTCACCGCGCTGTCGTACACGGCCACCCAGTCGGTCTTCTGGTCCGGATTCAGATATGCATCCAGCACGCGATAGGTCACCGCGTTGAACGCGGCGCCGGACTCGGCATTGGTCAGGACCACCACGCCAAGGTTCTGCCCCGGCACCAGGGTCACCCGCGACACCATGCCCGGCCAGCCGCCGGTGTGCCACACCAGTTTCTGGCCCCGGTAGTCGGACAGGAACCAGCTTTCACCGTAGCCGGAGAAGTTTGGCGTCAGCGCCGCCAGTGCGGGCACCGAGGGCTTGCCGACCCGGATCGGCGTGAGCATGCTCCACATCTCCTGGTGCGCCTTGTCGGAGAACAGGCGTTGCGGCTCGCCGTCGTTGCCCGTGCCCGGCAACACGCCGCCGGCCAGCTGCACATTCATCCACTTGGCCAGGTCGTGCACGCTGGAATAGATGCCGCCGGCGCCCGGATCGTTCAGCCACGCCATCGGCGGCACCGGCTGCAGATCCTTGAAGTCGGCCTTGGCGTGGCCCATCGCCACGTCCATGCCCGGCTTCAGGTAGGTCATGTCGACCAGCGACTCGTCCATGCCCACCGGCTGGAACAGGTGCTCGCGCACGTAGTCGGCGTAGCTCTGGCCGGAGGCCTGCTCGATCACCAGGGTCGCCACCGCGAACAGGATGTTGTCGTAGGCGTAGCCGCTGCGGAAGCCGTTCTTGATCGGCACGTTCGCCAACCGCTGCACCACCTCCTTCGTGCTGTACGAAGTCGGCGGCCAGTACAGCAGGTCGCCGGCACCCAGGCTCAACCCGCTGCGATGCGCCAGCAGGTCGCGGATGCGTATCTCGTGCGTCACGTAGGCATCGGACATGCGGAACCACGGCAGGTGATCGATCACCCGGTCGTCCATCTTCAGCTTGCCCGCGTCGGCCAGCTGCTGCAGCGCTGCCGCGGTGAACGCCTTGGTATTGGAGGCGATCGCGAACAGCGTGCGGGCATCGACCTGGTCCGGCTTGCCGATCTGGCGCAGGCCGAAGCCCTGCTCCATCACCACCTTGCCGTCCTTGACGATGGCCACCGCGATGCCGGGCACGTCGAAGGTCTTGCGCGCGCTGTCGACGTAGGCGCCGAAATCCTGCAGCTGGGCTGGCAGCATCGGCCGCACGCGGTCGCCGGTGGACACCGGCGGCGGCGACTGCGCGGCGGGCGACTGCGCCGAGGCCGCGGTGGCGGAAACAAGCAGCGCGCAGCAAAGCGCCAGACGCAGGGAAAGGGGTCGCTGGGACATCGAAGACTCCGCCGGTGGTGATCGTCCAACTATCGCGGCAAATCCGGCGCAAGGCCAGCACTGGAAGTCATGTCGGGTCCGCCCGGCTCGACGCCACGCCGGCGAGCGTCGATCATGGGCGCTCGAAAGCGGACACGGAAACGCACATACGATGGACGCCATGCCGGAATGGATCGCGGCGCACGCGCTGCTGCTGTGGGCGCTGCTGTTGCTGCTGGCCCTGCTGGCCGGCGACCTGGCCTGGCAGCACAACGCGCGCTGGCAGCACCGCGCACGCCATCGGGGCGAGCCGGCGGTGGTGCTGCGCCGGCACGTCGGCCTGCTGCTGGCGCTGGTGCTGGCCCTGGCCTTCACCGCCATTGCCTTCGCGGTCAACGCGCAGCAAGGCGGCAGGCTGCCGGGTTTCGACACCGGGCTGGCCGAACAACTGCGCGCGCAGTTGCCGACGCCGGTACTGCGCGCGATCGCCATGCTCACCCACCTGGGCGACCTGCTGTGGGTGGCGCCGCTGTCCGCCGTGATCGCCGTGTTCTTGCTGTGGCGCAGACATCGGCGACTGGCTGGCGCGTGGATCATCGCGCTGTTCGGCATCCTGCCGATCAACGGCGGGCTCAAGGCGCTGTTCCAGCGGGTGCGGCCGCTGCATGACCACGGCTTCATCATCGAGCCGGGCTGGAGCTTCCCCAGCGGCCACGCGTTCGGCGCGATGGTGTTCTACGGCATGCTGGCCTATGTGCTGTTGCGGCTGACGCCGCGTTTCCACCGCGCCATCATCGCCGCCGCCGTGCTGCTGATCGGGATGATCGGGATCAGCCGCATCCTGTTGCAGGTGCATTACTTCAGCGACGTGATGGCCGGTTATGCCGCGGGCGCGGCGTGGCTGGTGGTGTGCATCGTGGTCGCCGAAACCCTGCGCCAACCGCCGCCGGAGACATCACCATGAACGACCTGTTTGCCACCAGGACTCATCACGGCCCGACCGTCCGCGTGGGCATCGGCGGCTGGACCTACGCGCCGTGGCGCGACAACTTCTATCCGCCGAAGCTGGTGCAGCGGCGCGAGCTGGAATACGCCAGCCGCCAGCTGCGCGCGATCGAGATCAACGGCACCTTCTACGGCGCGCAGAAGCCCGCCACCTACGGGAAGTGGGCGAAGGAAACGCCGGAAGGTTTCGTGTTCTCGCTGAAGGCGCCGCGCTACGTGGTGGAAAGCCGGCGCCTGGCCGACGCGACCAGGGGCGCCAACGGCTTCATCCACGGCGGCCTAGCCGAGATGGGCGACCGGCTGGGGCCGATCCTGTGGCAGTTGTCGCCGTCGCGGCCGTTCGACGCCGACGACCTGGCCGCCTTCCTCGACACCCTGCCCCGCGAACTCGACGGCCGGCCGCTGCGCCACGTGCTGGAAGTGCGCCACCCCAGCTTCCTCGACGCCGCGTACGTGGAACTGGCGCGCAGCCACCGCATCCCCACCGTGTTCACCGATTCGCCGAAGTACCCGTCGCTGGCCGACCTCACCGGTGATTTCAGCTACGCCCGGCTGATGCGCAGCGAAGACGACCACCCTGCCGGCTACGCGCCTGCCGAGCTGGATCGCTGGGCCGGGCATGCGCGCGACTGGGCCGTCGGCCACGACATCGCCGAACTGCCGCACGTCGGGGCGCTGCAGAAAAAGGCCTCGCCGCGCGACGTGTTCGTGTTCTTCATCAGCGCCGCCAAGCACCGCAACCCGGCCGCCGCGATGGCGCTGCAAAAGCGCGTCGATGCCACGGCGCAATCCGCAGGTCAGGCCGGCCGGTAGTAATCCACCTCGCGATAACGCCGCGCATACAGGCCGAACGCCAGCGCGGCGAGCAGCGCGAACGCGGCGAAGAAGAACATCTGGAAGGCGGTGATGCTGAGCCCGCTGCTGGCGATCGACCCGGTTACCGTGTCGTTGCGCACCGCCGCGTTGGCCAGCAGCACCCACAGGTTGCCGACCGTGGTGGTGAGGTTCCAGAAGCTCATCACCACACCCTTCATCGAGGCCGGCGCCTGGCTGTAGGCAAACTCCAGCCCGGTCGCCGACACCAGTACCTCGCCGAAGGTCAGCAGCGCATACGGCAGCACCTGCCACACGATGGACAGCGGATCGCCGCCATCGATCACCATCTGCAACCCGCCCACCGCGATCCACGCCAGCCCGCTGAAGGCGATGCCCGTGGTCATCCGGCGCAGCGCGGTGGGCTCGTAGCCGAGCCGGCGCAACATCGGATACAGCACGAAGTTGTTGAACGGGATCAGCAGCATCACCAGCAGCGGATTCAGCGCCTGCATCTGCGCGGGTACGAACCATGAAGGCATGGTCATCTCGCCACCCTGCACCACCCAGGTCGAGGCTTTCTGGTCGAACAGCGAGAAGAACGGCGTGGTCAGCGCGAAGATCACCAGCACCCGCAGCACGTTGCGCGCGCCATCGACGGCGTGATCCGGATGCAGGCCGCGTGCGCGATCCATCTGCAGCCACGCGCCGCCGCCCACGCCGCCGATCAGCAGCACCAGCGCGATGCAGGCGCAGATCACGAAGCCCAGCGACGGCACCAGCACGAACGAAGCCAGCGCCAGCGCCACGGCCGCCGCCGCGACCCACAAACCGGGCCGCGCCTGGCCGGGCCGCTGCGTCAGCAAGGCGGTGCGGACCACCCGCGAGAACGCATCCCGGTCGGGCGGCCCCGGCGGCACCATCACGTATTGCCGGCGGCCCAGCCAGAACACCACGGTGGCGATGAACATCAGGCCACCGGGAATGCCGAACGCCACCGCCGCGCCGTAGTGGCGCAGGAACAGCGGCATCAGCAGCGAGGCGAAGAACGAGCCGAAGTTGATGATCCAGTAGAACGCGTCGAACACCATCTTCGCCAGGTGCTTGTTCGACTGGTCGAACTGGTCGCCCACGAACGACGCCACCAGCGGCTTGATGCCGCCCGCGCCCAGCGCGATCAGCGCCAGTCCGGTGAAGAAGCCCAGCCGGTTGTGCTCGAAGATCGCCAGGCAGGCGTGGCCGGCGCAGTAGATCAGGCTCATCCACAGCACGGTGTTGTACTTGCCGAAGAAGCGGTCGCTGAGCCAGCCGCCCAGCAACGGGAAGAAGTACACGCCGATCACGAAGGTGTGGAAGATGTCCTTCGCCGCCAGGATGCGCTGCCCCTCGGGCATGTACAGCAGCAAGGTGGTGATCAGGAACGGCGTGAGGATGTTGCGCATCCCGTAGAACGAGAAGCGCTCGCAGCCTTCGTTGCCGATGATGTAGCCAATCTGCCGCGGCAAACGGCCCGTGGCGTGGTCGGGGGTAGTGCTCATCCAGACTCCAGGATTCGGGCGGACGGCGCAAAGGCTGCGTCCAGGGAAGCCCGAGTGTGCGTAATTTCCTGCGATGAAGGAAGCCGGCTAGTCCGCCGACGCTCCGGCGCCTGCTAAGCTCGCCGCGCCTTCTGCTGCTCCGCGAGCCCATGCGCCGACTCAAACCACTGCTCCTGCTGGCGATCGTCATTTTTGCGGTGACGATGTGGAACCGCCACGCCGTCACGCCGCGCACGACGGCACCCACCCCGACCCATGCGGGCGGCGAGGCTGCCACGCGCGCGCCGCAAGGCGCCGAGGCGGGCGACACCTCGGGCGACGCCTCGCTGCCGGCGCAGGCGCGCGAGATGGTGCAGCGGATCAACCGGGGCGGCCCGTTCGAGCACAGCCAGGACGGCGCCGTGTTCGGCAACTACGAAGGCCTGCTGCCGAAACAGCCGCGCGGCTACTACCACGAATACACGGTGGAGACACCGGGCGCACGCACCCGCGGTGCGCGCCGCATCGTCACCGGCGGCACGCCGCCGGCGGAGTGGTACTACACCGACGACCACTACCGCAGCTTCCGCCGCTTCGAGGTGGCGCGATGAGTGCGCAGCGTTTCGACCTGGACCTGACCCGGCCCAGCCAGAGCGGGGTGTACTTCGTCGGCGCCGACGACATCGACCGGCTCGATCGCGCCGCCACCCGCGACGACCTGTGCGTGTGCCGCACCGACCTGGCCGGCTGTCGCGACAAGGACGAACTGCTGCGCCGCCTGGTCGTGTCGCTGCAGCTGCCCGCCAGCTTCGGCTACAACTGGGACGCACTGGCCGACTGCCTGCGCGACCTGGGCTGGATGCCGTCGTGGGGCTACGTGCTGCTGTTCGAGCACGTCGACGAATTGCGCGAAGCGGCCGGCGCCGACTACGACATCCTGCTGGGCATGCTCGACGATGCCGCCACCTTCGGCGAAGAACACGATCGTCCCTGGTTCGCGTTCCTGGCGCTGCCCGACAGCGCGTTCGAGCCCCCCCACCCTCCCGCCTGAGCGCGGACCATCCATCCACGGCAAACCCATGCAAACCATCGAATTCGAACTGGAAGGCGACTACGTCGAGCTCAACATGCTGTTGAAGCTGGTCGGCCTGTGCGACAGCGGCGGCGCCGGCAAGGCGATCGTGGCCACCGGCGCGGTATCGGTGGACGGCAAGGTCGAGCTGCGCAAGACCTGCAAGATCCACGCAGGCCAGGTGGCCACCATCGACGACGTGGAGATCCACGTGCTGGCCGACCCGGAAGGCTACGACGACGGCCGCCCGCAGGCCCGCCGCCCCGGTTGAATCAGCCGCGCGGCAGTTCGTCCAGCCGGCGATCGAAGTCCGCATCGACGGGAAGCCGCAGCAGGAATTCACCTTCCATCACCGCGCGCAACTCGGCCAGGTCATGCAGGCGGCGGCGCACCGGTTCCTGGCCGATGCGACGCTCGGTGTAGTCGTAATTGAGCAGGCCCAGCCGCCGCTCCGCCGTGGTGCGCCCGAGCAGCAGGTTGCCCACGAAGCGCGAAGCGGCATGCGTCGACACGTAGTGGTTGGCCACCACGTAATCGACCATCGGCACCGGGTGCAGGTCGAAGCGGTACAACGTTCGCCACTCGCCACGGGACAGCGACTGCATGCGCCACTCGGCGTCGTGCTGCAGCAGGCGGAACGGCTCGTGGCCGGTGGCCTGCTCGACATCAGGAAGCAGGCGCAGCGCGCCGGTCAGCACGTGGCCACCGAAGCCCACGTCGACCAGCCAGCTTTCGGCAGCCAGCACGACGTGCAGCAGCATGTGGGTCTGCGGGGTTTCCAGGTCTTCCGGATGCCCCCACAGCACGCGGGCGATCAGGCCGCTGACCTCGAAGCCGATCCTGCGCAGCACGGCCTCGAACAGCAGGTTCTGCTCGAAGCAGTAGCCACCGCGGCCTTCGTCCACCAGCTTGCGCTGCAGTGCCGTCAGGCCCAGCTCCACCGGCAGGCCCATCAGCGGGTCGAGGTTGGCGAACGGGATCGAGGCCACGTGCGCGATGGCCAGCCCGCCCAGCGTGGCCAGGTCGACGGCAATCGGGCCGGTCCAGCCCACGCGGTGCAGATAGGCGTTCAGGTCGATGGCTTCAGGCACGCCGCTCTCCGGTCAGGTCGACGCCCATGGTAGCCAGCGCGTCGCCTGCCTGCATGTAACCGCGGGTGAGCGGTTGGCGAATCATCAGGTGAGCGCGCAGAAACGGCAGGCATCCGTTGCCGTCCGTTGTGCGTACCCCTCCATGCATGCCGTGCCTGTGCATGCCTTTCCTCCGCGAGGTTGCCCATGTTCCGCCATCGTGCGTTTCGCCTGTTCCCGCTTCTCGGCGCCATCCTGCTTACCGGCCTCGCCGCCTGCCAGCCCACGGCGGTTGCCGGCGAGCTGGCACGCCTGCCCGCTCCCGCCGTCGATGCCGCCCATTCGACCGCGCACAACGAAGTCGCCGTGTTCGCCGGCGGCTGCTTCTGGGGCATCGAGGCGGTGTTCGAACGCATCAAGGGCGTGCAGCGGGTCACCGCCGGCTATTCCGGTGGCGACGCCAATACCGCGCACTACGAAGAGGTCGGCAACGGCGACACCGGCCACGCCGAGTCGGTGAAGGTGGAATTCGATCCATCCCGGGTCAGCTACGGCCAGTTGCTGCAGGTGTTCTTCTCCGTCGCGCTCAACCCCACCGAGCTCAATCGGCAAGGCCCCGACAGCGGCACGCAGTATCGCTCGGTGGTGTTCTACGCCAACGACGAGCAGCGGAAGATCGCCACCGGCTACATCGCCCAGCTGACCTCCATCAACGCGTTCGGCGCACCGATCGTCACCCGGGTGGTGCCGCTCAAGGCCTTCTATCCGGCCGAGGCTTACCACCAGCACTATTACGACCTGCATCCGAACAACCCGTACATCGTGTTCAACGATGCGCCCAAGGTCGCCCACCTGCGGCAGCTGTTTCCCGAGCTCTACCAGGCTCCGCAACATCTGGTGGAAGTCCAGCTGCACTGAAGCGATCTGGCGCTGCATTGCCGATGTCTTCCCGCCTCGGGTTGCATGAGGCGGCACGGCCCCCATCTCGGAAGCTTCGCGCGTCATCGCGCGCTTCCGATATCCTCCCCACGTGCCGCCTCATGCCGCCCCTCCTGCTCCACCGAAGGAACTCGCCCGCAGCTTCCTGGGCGTGTTCCGCTACAGCGGTCGCGCGCTGGAGCTGGTGTGGAGCACCAGCCACGCGCTGACCGTCGCGCTGGCCGCGCTCACCCTGATCGCCGGCCTGCTGCCGGCCGGCATCGCCTGGGTCGGTGCGCACATCGTCGATGCGGTGGTGACCGCCAGTCGCCTCTGGACCGCAGACGGCCACGCGCCGCTGCGCCCGGTCTTCGAATGGGTGGCGCTGGAAGGCCTGCTGGTGGCGGCGCTGGCCGGCGCGCAGCGCGGTTTGTCGCTGTGCCAGTCGCTGCTGCGGGCGCAGCTGGGCCAGCGCGTCAACGTGATGATCCTGGAGAAGGCGCTGACCCTGGAGTTGGCGCACTTCGAGGACTCGGAGTTCTACGACAAGCTCACCCGCGCCCGGCGCGAGGCATCGAGCCGACCGCTGTCGCTGGTGACGCGCACGTTCGGGCTGGGCCAGAACGCGATCTCGCTGCTCAGCTACGGCAGCCTGCTGTTCCAGTTCTCGCCGTGGGCGGTGGCGGTGCTGCTGCTGGCCGGCCTGCCCTCGTTTTTCGCCGAGACCAAGTTCTCCGGCGACGCGTTCCGGCTGTTCCGCTGGCGCTCGCCCGAAACGCGCATGCAGCTGTATCTGGAAACCGTGCTGGCGCGCGAGGACCACGCCAAGGAAGTGAAGCTGTTCGGCCTGGGCCCGCTGCTGCTGCAACGCTATCGCGACATCTTCCACACCCTGTACCGCGCCGATCGCGACCTCGCCGTGCGCCGCGACAGCTGGGGTTTCGTGCTGGGCCTGCTGGGCACGCTGGCGCTGTACGGCGCCTATGCGTGGATCGCCGCCAGCACCGTGATGGCACGCATCACCCTGGGCCAGATGACGATGTACCTGGCGCTGTTCCGCCAGGGCCAGTCGGCTGTATCGGCGATGCTGTCGGCGATCGGCGGCATGTACGAGGACAACCTCTACCTCTCCACGCTGTACGAGTACCTGGAAACCCCGGTGCCGCCGGCGACCGGCATGGCGCAGCACGGGGCGAAGCCCGAGGACGGCATCCGCTTCGAGCAGGTCAGCTTCACCTACCCCGGCGCCAGCGAGTCGGCGCTGCGCGACATCGACCTGCACATCCGCCCCGGCGAATCGCTGGCTCTGGTCGGCCAGAACGGCTCGGGCAAGACCACCCTGATCAAGCTGCTCACGCGCCTGTACACGCCCGACCGCGGCCGCATCCTGCTCGACGGCACCGACCTGCGCGAGTGGGACGAGGGCGTGCTGCTGCAGCGCATCGGGGTGATCTTCCAGGACTTCGCGCGCTACCAGATGCGCGTGGGCGAGAACGTGGGCGCCGGCGACGTCACCCACTTCGACGACGAGGTGCGCTGGCGCGAGGCCAGCGACAAGGGCATGGCCAGCGATTTCATCGACAGCCTGCCGGCCGGTTTCGATACGCAGCTCGGCAAGTGGTTCAACGACGGGCGGGAACTCTCCGGCGGCCAGTGGCAGAAGATCGCCCTGGCCCGCGCCTTCATGCGCTCGCGCGCCGACATCCTGGTGCTGGACGAACCCACCGCCGCGATGGACGCGCAAGCGGAAGCCACCATCTTCGAACACTTCCGCGAACTGTCCGGCGGCCGCATCGCGATCCTGATCTCGCACCGCTTCTCCACCGTGCGCATGGCCGACCAGATCATCGTGATCCAGGACGGCCGCATCATCGAGCGCGGCAACCACGTGCAGCTGATGGCCGAGGACGGCCATTACGCGCATCTGTTCTCGCTGCAGGCGCAGGGGTATCGATGAGGTCGTGAGGACCGCGGGACGACTCAGTCGTAATAGCCGGGCGCAAACACGAGCACGCTTTCCGCCGGGGCTTTCGGGTCGTCTTTCGCATACGGAACGTAAAGGCTTAGCCCCAGCGCCAGGGAGATCGCGCCGTCGACCTCACGCTGCAGCTGAGGGTCCCTGGACTTCAGGTATTTCACGGCCTCGTCGAAACCCATGCCCAACAAGTTGATGCCGTAGAGTCCAGCCGCTGCCGGCGAGGCAAGCTCGATCGCCTCGAGTTGTCCGGCCCTGTCGTAATTGGCGAACAACCCCGCTTCGACGAAGTGGTCAGTGGGATGCGCGGCATCCGGGCTGCGCTTGAATGCGTTGAACCTGGCATGCAGCAGCGCCCTGACTTGCGAGGCGGACATTCCGAAAAGAAGACGATCCACACCCTTGTGCGAAGCGATCACGCATTCCATCGAATGCTCGCCTCCCGCAACGCCAGGTCGGCATCCGGCATCACTCGAACAACAATTTTCGCAAACGATCCTGGGTTGGCCCGCTGCTTTCGTCATTGAAAGGCATTTCCGCGGCAACCATACGCAGTACGCCATGACGCATCTCGCTGGTTCGAAAATCGGAGCATGCGAGCAAGTTGTCCCGTCGAAACGTACCCCTGAGTGCCCAGAAACGGGGACCAAACCACATGACATGACCGACCATTTCGACGTAACCGGGTTTGAGGCTTCTTCGTCCAGGGTTGCCGGACGTATCGACGACCAGCTTTTGCAGCGGCGCCGGCAATCCGTTCGAAATCATCGGCAAGCCCGCCATGCTCCTGCCTGCGGCCTGATACTGCAGCGGATCTGCCGCGTTCTGCCAGAACGAATAGTCACTGTTTACGAGACACGCCTGAACAAACCCTTCGCAACCAAGCAAGGCGCCCACGACTTCTTGCCAGGCGGCAAGCGGGCAAGGTTCACCCATGCTGACCGTCACTGACTGCAGTTGAAACGCACGCATGGTCGAAAAGTGAATCGATAGAGCGCCCGCCCCGATCTTGAAGGACGGCTTTCCATCCATCGCAATCCTGCCGATGGCAGCCTGGGCCGGCATCGGCTCTTCGTAGAGCGTGACCGACTTGTCTCGCAGATGCAGGGCACCGATGAGTCGGTTGGCTGCATCGTCGGCAGCGAGCGAATCCATCGCAAAGATCAGCTCGATTTGCTCAGCATTTTTGTTCATCAATGGAATTCCTTGACTATGACGGTGACGCCTTGGCGCTGACCGTAATCGATAAGTCCCGATGCCGCTTGCGCACCGCCGGGCTGAACCCGCAGATCGAGCACCATGTTCGCCGGTTGGCCGTCAACCGTGGCACCATTGGTGGCAAGATCATCGATGTGGCTTTCCAGCCGTCCCAGCCATGAGGCGCCTGTGGTGTCCACCGTTTTCAGGCTGACCAGCGTATCTCCTTGCTGAAAGTCCACCAGCGGAAAATAGCCTCCCCGCTCAGCGCCCACGCGATACCAGCCATTGGCAGGACTGTATTCGGATTTCGCCAATCGGGATTCAATCGCGATTCCGCGGTCCCGGGGAGGCATCTCCCATACGCTTTTCTCCGTCCTTGTTTCCGGCTTTGGCGTCTCTCTTGTATTCCTTGGTGGAGCGTTTCGCCGAACGCGCGCGAAATCATCGGGCGATTGCTCTCTCCCAGGCCCTCCTGCCGTCGACTCCTGACGGGCAGGCCGCAACCGCGGGTCTGCCCTGAGCTTCGACTCATTTCGCAACAACCATTCGCCGAACTTGCGCCCCAGACGACCATGGCTGGCCTTTTCGGCGAGTTCCCGCATGCTGCCGCGACCCTTGCTGACGTAGGCGACAATCGCCATCAGCAAGAGGACGAACATGGCCACGTGACCACGGGCAAGCAGGCTGGCCGCGTGCCGGATGGCGAAGGCATTGATGTGCGGTTGCCCCTGAGGCAACGATGGCGGAGCGGCGGCAAGCCACGCCTCGCGAATCCCGCTCCAATAGGTACGTCCGATAGCTGGCAGGCCTTCGACGACGAATTCGGCCAACGCCTTCAGACCCAGCGCGGCGAGTATCCATTCGCCGGCTTCCGCTCCCAGCGCTGCGCCCGCCACCGCACCCGGTGCGGCGCCCGCCCCGAAACCGCCGAAGAATCCCGCGACGCCACCAAGCAGCGCGCCGATGCCAGTGGTTGCGACCATGATCACCAGGCATTCGGCCAGCAAGCGGGCGATCTCCCGGGCGATCGCGGCGACGTCCAAGTCATGGAAGTCGTGCTCGATCTGTTCGGCAGCCTGCTGGGCCGATTGTGTCAATGCCTCCCTGAGGCAGAAGCTGCGCGCCGCGATCAGGGCGGCATCACCCCTTACCGCGGAAACTCCGCGCGCAGCCCAGCGTTCCAGCTCGATCCATGCACCTTGCAGTCCCGTCATCGTCCCTGATCCCCGGTCGACAAAATCTCATCGAGGCCAGAGGATAACGTGCATCCATGCCTCGTCGGCGTGACATGCGTCATCCTTGTGTGATGCTGCGCACGGCGGACCAGGGCGTCGCAGGCAGGCTCCGCGCCACGACGCATCACGACACACGGGTATCCCGCCGATGGACACGCGCAACATGGACGATACCGACGAACGGCTCATGCGACGCCCGCGCTACGCCGGCGTGGAGATTCGAAAATCCGCGGGTGCCACCTATACGCCGGCCGCCCTCGCCGACTTCGTCGCGCAACAGATGCTGCGCGTCGCCACCCTGCCCCGGCGCGGAAGCATCCGCGTGCTTGATCCGGCAGCCGGCGATGGCGCCCTGCTCGATGCCTTGATCACGGCACTGCCGGCCACGCTGCGCAAACGCCTGCAGGTGCGCGGCTACGACATCGACCAGCCAGCGCTGGCGCAGGCTAACGAGCGCCTTCGTCGCGATCATCCCGACGTGGACATCCTGCTTGAGCAAGCCGACTTTCTCGACGTGGTCAGCCGCCTGTCCAACAACACGACGACAAAGCGTTTCGACCTGGTCATCGCCAACCCGCCCTACGTGCGCACGCAGATCATGGGCGCGCAACAGGCGCAACAACTGGCGCGACAGTTCGGCCTGACCGGCCGGGTGGATATGTATTACCCGTTTCTGCTGGGCATTTCGCGGGTACTCAGCGAGGACGGCGTGGCGGGCGTCATAACCTCCAACCGCTTCATGAGCACCCGCTCTGGCCAGGTGGTGCGGCGCGAGCTGTTGTCGCGCTTCCGTTTGACGCAGGTATGGGACATGGGCGACAGCAAGCCGTTCGGCGCCGCGGTATTGCCGGCCGTCCTGTTGGCGCGCGGCGCAAATCCGGACGGTACTGCCGATGCCGCGATCGGCTTTTCCTCGCTCTACGAAACGCGCGAGCCCGCCACGACCGAAGCCGCGGATGCGCTGTCCGCGCTGGCGGCCGGCGATGACGAGGTGGCGGGCCTCGCCGACGGTCGCCGCTTCCGCGTCCGGCATGGCGTGCTCGATCATGGCGATACGACGGAGGGTGTCTGGCGCCTGGCCAGCGTGGCTGGCGAGCACTGGCTGGCCACGGTCGCCGCACACACCTGGGCCACGTTCCGCCATATCGGCAAGATCCGCGTGGGCGTAAAATCCACCGCCGACAAGGTCTTCATCCGCGATGACTGGGATGGCCTGCCCGATGGGCGGCCGGAACTGCTGCGCCCCCTGATCACGCGCCACGCCGCGCGCCGGTTCAAGGCCGACATGTCGCCGGCACCATCGCGGCGCCGGGAAATCCTGTATCCCCATGTGGTCGTGAACGGCCGGCGCGAAGCTGCCGACCTTGGTCTTTGCCCGAACGCGCGCGCCTATCTGGAACGTCATCGCGACACGCTAGAGGCACGCAGCTACCTCATTGCAGCCGGGCGTCGCTGGTACGAACTGTGGGTTCCCCAGGACCCGGCCGCATGGAGCGCCCCGAAACTGGTCTTTCCGGACATCTCGGAAAAGCCCGTGTTCTGGATGGATACGAAAGGCGGCGTGGTCAACGGCGAGTGCTACTGGCTGCAGTGCCAACGCGAACACGAGGAGGATCTGCTGTGGCTTGCGCTGGCCGTGGCCAACTCGGGCTTCATCGAGGCGTTCTACGACCACCGCTTCAACAACAAGCTCTACGCTGGCCGCCGACGCTTCATCACCCAGTACGTGGAACAGTTTCCTCTGCCCGATCCGGCCCGCCGTGAGTCCGCCGAGGCGGCGGCGCTGGCGCGGCAGATTCACGAGCGGCTGCCCGGCGACGACGCCGAACGGCTGGCTCGCGAACTCGATGCGCGGATCTGGACATTGTTCGGCCTGGCACCGCCAGCGGGGCGGTCCTGATGCCTTCCATGCCGCCGGGCCGAGTCTGCGCGGCTTGACCGTCGCCACCTGCGCACCCCATGCTTTGCCGTCTTTTCTCCATCGAAACACACGCATGAGCAGTCGCTACAACGCCGCCGACATCGAAGTCCTGTCCGGCCTGGACCCGGTGAAACGCCGACCGGGCATGTATACCGACACGACCCGGCCAAACCATCTGGTGCAGGAGGTGGTGGACAACTCGGTGGACGAGGCGCTGGCCGGCCACGCCAGTGCGATCGAGGTGGTGCTGCACGCCGATGGCTCGGTGTCGGTAAGCGACGACGGCCGCGGCATGCCGGTGGACATCCATCCCGAGGAGGGCGTGTCGGGCGTCGAGCTGATCATGACCCGGCTGCACGCGGGCGGTAAGTTCAGCGGCAAGAACTACAGCTTTTCCGGCGGCCTGCACGGCGTGGGCGTGTCGGTGGTCAACGCGCTGTCCGATCGGGTGGAAGTCACCATCCGCCGCGACGGTTCCGAGTACGCGATGGCGTTCGAGCACGGCGACAAGGTCAGCCCGCTGGAAGTGATCGGCACGGTCGGCAAGAAGCGCACCGGCACCACCCTGCACTTCTGGCCCGAGGCGAAATACTTCGACTCGCCCAAGGTGTCGCTGGGCAAGCTCAAGCACCTGTTGCGGGCCAAGGCCGTGCTGTGCGCCGGCCTCAACATGAAGCTCACCGACGAAGCCAGCGGCGAGGTCATCGAGTGGCATTACGAGGACGGCCTGCGCGACTACCTGCGCGGCGAGCTCGAAGGCAACGAAGCCCTGCCCAACGACTTGTTCGTGCACCAGATGGCGCGCGATGCCGAAGGCATGGAGGTCGCCCTGGCCTGGCTGCCCGAGGGCGAGCTGGTGCAGGAAAGCTACGTCAACCTGATTCCCACCGCCCAGGGCGGCACCCACGTCAACGGCCTGCGCACCGGTCTGACCACCGCGATCCGCGAGTTCTGCGACATCCGCAACCTGCTGCCGCGCGGCGTGAAGCTGGCGCCGGAAGACGTGTGGGAGCGCATCGCGTTCGTGCTGTCCGCACGGCTGCAGGACCCGCAGTTCGCCGGCCAGACCAAGGAGCGGCTGTCCTCGCGCCAGGCCGCCGGCATGATCGAGAACGTCATCCACGACGCCTTCAGCCTGTGGCTGAACCAGAACGTGGGCACCGGCGAGCGCATCGCCCAGCTGGCGATCGAGCGCGCCAGTGCGCGACTGAAAGCCGCCAAGCAGATCGTGCGCAAGAAGATCACCCAGGGCCCGCAGCTGCCCGGCAAGCTGGCCGACTGCACCGCCACCGACCTCACCCGCACCGAACTGTTCCTGGTCGAGGGCGACTCGGCCGGCGGCAGCGCCAAGCAGGCGCGCGACAAGGAGTTCCAGGCGATCCTGCCGCTGCGCGGCAAGATCCTCAACACCTGGGAAGTCGAATCGACCTCGGTGCTGGCGTCCGAGGAAGTGCACAACCTGGCGGTGGCGATCGGCTGCGATCCGGGCAAGGACGACCTGTCCGGCCTGCGCTACGGCAAGGTGGTGATCCTGGCCGATGCGGACTCCGACGGCCTGCACATCGCCACCTTGCTGTCGGCGCTGTTCCTGCGACATTTCCCCAGGCTGGTCAGCGAAGGCCACGTGTTCGTGGCGATGCCGCCGCTGTTCCGCGTCGACGTGGGCAAGCAGGTGTTCTACTGCCTCGACGAAGGCGAGAAGGAAGCGATGCTGCAGCGGATCGAGCGCGAGAAGATGAAGGGCGCGGTCAGCACCACCCGCTTCAAGGGCCTGGGCGAGATGAACCCGCCGCAGTTGCGCGAATCGACCATCCACCCGGATACGCGCCGGCTGGTGCAGCTGACCATCGGCGACGACGACGGCACGTCGAAACTGATGGACATGCTGCTGGCCAAGAAGCGTGCCGGTGACCGCAAGGCGTGGCTGGAAGAAAAAGGCGACCTGGCCACACTCGAGGTCTGAACCGAGCGTCGCTGGCCTGACTTCCCTGCACTGGGTGCCAGGCGGCTCCCGTGCATCCGTTCCGATGCAAGCTGCGTATCTCCAGTTGCTTCCAATCCGCGAAGCGGAAAACCTGGAGAACATTCATGAAGACCCTTTCCCGCATGCGTGCCCTGGCCATAGGCCTTTCCATGGCTCTGGCCACCGCTGCCGTGGTGCCGATGGCGATGGCCGGCCAGATGGAGTCGATGAGCATGCAGAAGACCGTGATGGTTGGCGGCGCTGCCATGTATCCCACGAAGAACATCATCGAGAACGCGGTGAACTCGAAGGATCACACCACCCTGGTCGCCGCGGTGAAGGCCGCCGGCCTGGTCGAGACGCTCGAAGGCACGGGTCCGTTCACCGTGTTCGCGCCCACCAACGAGGCGTTCGCTGCCCTGCCCGCCGGTACCGTGGACAATCTGCTGAAGCCGGAAAACAAGGCCACGCTGACCAATATCCTCACCTACCACGTGGTGCCGGGCAAATACACCGCGCACGACCTGGCCAAGCTGGCCAAGGCCCACGCCGGCAAGGCGATGCTGAAGACGGTCGAGGGCGACTCGATCACCGTCGCCGGCAAGAACGGCAAGTGGACCGTCACCGATGCCAAGGGCAATGTCGCGAATATCACGATCGCCGACGTCGCCCAGTCCAACGGCGAGATCTTCGTGATCGACAAGGTGCTGATGCCGTAACAGCGAAGTTGCGATCGCCACAAAAAGAAGCCGCCCGGGTCGCCCGGGCGGCTTCTTTTGTGACGATGGCGGCGCTATGGTGCGAGCTGGTTCCCCGCGAGCATTGCGCATGGCCCTGTTGCCGCCCCTCGACCTGCAGCGCTGGATCGACGAACACCGCCACCTG
Organism: Rhodanobacter sp. IGA1.0; assembly: GCF_040208325.1. Lineage (NCBI taxonomy): Bacteria > Pseudomonadati > Pseudomonadota > Gammaproteobacteria > Lysobacterales > Rhodanobacteraceae > Rhodanobacter > Rhodanobacter sp. IGA1.0. The sequence continues at coordinate 1,529,789 of NZ_CP157948.1, read as the reverse complement.
CTGAAACCGCCGGTGGGCAACAAGTGCATCGTCGACGGCGACTTCATCATCATGATCGTGGGCGGCCCGAATGCGCGCACCGACTACCACTACGACGAAGGTCCCGAATTCTTCTATCAGCTTGAAGGCGAGATCACGCTGAAAGTTCAGGACGACGGCGTGGCCCGCGACATCCCCCTGCGCGCCGGAGAGATCTTCTACCTGCCCCCGCGCGTGCCGCATTCACCGAACCGCGCCGCCGGCTCGATCGGGCTGGTGATCGAGCGTCGCCGCATGACCGGCGAGAAGGATGGCCTGATGTGGTTCTGCGAGCAGTGCAACCACAAGCTGTACGAGGAGTACTTCACCCTCGACAGCATCGAGAGTGATTTCCCGCCGGTGTTCGAACGCTTCTACCGCTCAATCGATGCGCGCACCTGCAGCGAATGCGGCCAGGTCCATCCGGCGCCGGAAAAATACGCGTAGGGCGGGCTACCGCTCCAGCCACTTGCGCGCCATCCGTCGCAGCGACGCATCGAGTGTCTCGTCAGCGGCCACCTCGCCCACCGGCCGCCATGCCAGCGCATGCGATTCGGCATTGACCACAAACGATTCGTCGGTTCCCGCGCGCACCACGTAGCGCACGTCGTAATGCCAGTGTTCCGGCTCGTTCGCACGGGCGGGGATGCGGTGTCGATCAAGGTCGAAGATGTCGCCTTCGACGCGAAGACCGGTCAGGCCGGTTTCCTCTTCCGCCTCGCGCAGGGCGACCCGGGCAAGATCCGTGTCGCCATCGGCATGACCACCCGGCTGCAGCCAGCGGTCGAGCTTGCGGTGATGCATCAGCAGCACGCGCCTGCCATCGCCGCTGACCAGCCAGGCCGAGCCGGTGAAGTGGCCCACGGCGTTGCTGCGCTCGAATCCATCCGCCTGCGCATGCAGAAAACTTTCGAACTGCGCGACGACCGCGGACTCCCCCTGCCATTGGTCACGGTAGCGCTGGAAAGCTTCGAACATGATGATGATCGGCTGCTGCATGGATGTCCCGCGATGAGTCGAACGACTGCCTGAAAACCGGTCGCGGCATGTTTCGCCGCAACATGAGTGAAGCTTGTACAACCTTTGCCGCATGGGCTATGTTGGCCCGCCATTGCCCAGCCGTTTCATCCATCCGCCGCAGAGCGGACGCGGGCAAATCACCTGAGGGGAAGTTGATGATAAAAGGTCTATTTGCCACTCACACGATCGAGGCAATGCCTCATGTGGACGCTGGCGAACCCGTCGAAGGCGGCGCCGAGGGCGAAGTCACTCTCAAGCGCGTGCTGACGGCTCGGCATCTGGTGATGCTCGGCATCGGTGCGGTGATCGGCGCCGGCATCTTCGCCATCACCGGCACGGCGGCGGCCCAGTTCGCCGGCCCCGCACTCATTTTCAGCTTTCTGATCGCAGCGTTTGCCTGCGGCCTGGCCGGCATGTGCTACGCGGAATTCGCCGCGATGCTGCCGGTATCCGGCAGCGCCTATTCCTACTCCTACGCGACCCTGGGCGAAGTGGTGGCCTGGTTCATCGGCTGGGCGCTGGTGCTCGAATACCTGTTCGCCGCATCGACCGTGGCGGTCGCCTGGTCGGGTTATTTCGGCGAGATGCTGCGAATGCTCAGCTCGATGACGGGCGTGAACTTCACCCTGCCCGCAGCGCTCTCGTCGGCTCCGCTGACCTTCGCCGAAGGCGGTCACAAGCTGGTGTTCACCGGCGCGCTGATCAATCTTCCGGCGATCCTCATCGTCGGCGCGATCAGCTGGCTGTGCTACATGGGCATCACCCAGTCGGCCACGGTCAACGCGATCATCGTCGCGATCAAGGTCACCGTGATCGTGCTGTTCCTGATCGTGATGTTCAACTACATCAATGCCGACCTGTGGCATCCCTTCATCCCGGCGAACGAGGGCGGTTCGAAATTCGGCTGGAGCGGCATCTATCGCGGCGCCACCCTGGTGTTCTTTGCCTACATCGGCTTCGATGCGGTTTCCACGGCCGCCGGCGAAGCGAAGAATCCCCAGCGCGACATGCCGATCGGCATCCTCGGCTCGCTGCTGATCTGCACCGTGCTGTACATCGCGATGGCTGCGGTCATGACCGGCACCACGCCGTTCCGCATGCTCAACACGCCCGAGCCGGTCGCCACCGCGATCAACTACGTGCTCGGCAATGTCGCCCCCGGCTCCGCCTCCAGCTACCTGCTGGGCTCGCTGAAGGTGCTGGTGGTGTTCGCTGCACTCGCCGGCCTGAGCTCGGTGATCCTGGTGATGCTGATGGGCCAGCCGCGCATCTTCTATTCGATGTCGCGCGATGGCCTGTTGCCCCAGGCGCTGGGCAAGCTGCATTCGAAGCACCGCACCCCGTACATCGGCACCATCCTGGTGGGCGTGATCGCCTGTCTCCTGGCCGGTCTGTTCCCGGTGGACGTGCTCGGCGACCTGGTCTCGATGGGCACCCTGCTCGCCTTCGCCACCGTGTGCATCGGCGTGCTGGTGCTGCGTCGTACCCGTCCGGAACTGCCGCGCGCCTTCCGCGTGCCGCTGCCGTGGGTGGTCTGCCCGCTGGGCGCCTTCGCCTGCCTGTTCCTGTTCTGGCAGGCCTTCAAGGTGCGCTGGCCGCTGCTGGTGGGCTGGATCGTCATCGGCTTCCTGGTCTACGCCTTCTACGGCTACCGCAACAGCAAATTGCGCCAGAGCGCGCAGTGACACCCGGCGGCCGGCGCCCACCACGCCGGCCGCCGCGTTTGAGGGGTTCCGTCGACGGAGCCTGATGTCCGCCTTCGAAGACGAATCCCATGCTCAAGCAGTTGCTCGCCCGCAAGACCGATTTCAGCAATGACGACCACGGTCACGGCCCGGGACTGCGCCGCACCCTGGGGCCGTGGGGCATCACCGCGCTGGGCATCGGCGCCGTGATCGGGACCGGCATCTTCGTGGTCACCGGCACGGCGGCGGCGGAACATGCCGGCCCGGCCGTGCTGATCTCCTTCATCATCGCGGCGATCTGCAGCGGCTTCAGCGCGCTGTGCTACGCCGAATTCGCCACGGTGATCCCGATCTCCGGCAGCTCCTATTCGTATGCCTACGCTTCGCTTGGCGAGCTGGCTGCGTGGTTCATCGGCTGGAACATGGTGGCCGAGTACGGCATCTCCGCCTCGGCCGTGGCGGCCAGCTGGACCGGCTATTTCACCAGCCTGCTCGACCACATGGGCCTGCACCTGCCGGTGGCGCTCACCGAGGCGCCGCTGGCGTTCACCGACGGGCGCCTGGTGGTCACCGGCCACCTGTTCAACCTGCCAGCGGTCGCCATCGTGATGGCGCTCACCTGGCTGTGCTACATCGGCATTCGCGAGTCGTCGGGCCTCAACGCGCTGATGGTGCTGGTCAAGGTGGGCCTGATCGTCATCGTGGTGGTCGCCGGCTACCGCTACGTGAACCCGGAGAACTGGCATCCGTTCATTCCGGAACCGCAGGGCGACGGCAAGTACGGCTGGTCCGGCATCATGCGCGGCGCAGCCATGGTGTTCTTCGCCTATATCGGTTTCGAGGCAACCTCGACTGCGGCCCAGGAGTGCAAGAATCCGCAACGTGACCTGCCCTTCGGCATCCTGGTCTCGCTGGTGATCTGCACCGTGCTGTACCTGGCCATGGCCGCGGTGCTGACCGGACTGGTGCCGTATTCCCTGCTCGATACCTCCGAGCCGGTGGTCACCGCAGTGGCGGCCATCCCGCAACTGGGCTGGCTGCGCCTGGTGGTGGAGATCGGCGCAATGATCGGCCTGTCCTCGGTGATCCTGGTGATGATCATCGCGCAGCCGCGCATCTTCATGATCATGGCCCGCGACGGCATGTTGCCGAAGGTGTTCGCCAAGGTTCATCCGCGCTATCGCACGCCGCACATCAACACCCTGATCACCGGCGCCATGATCGCCCTGCTCGCCGCGGTGTTCCCGCTGGACCTGCTGGCCAACCTCACCTCGATGGGCACGCTGATCGCCTTCTCCGCGGTGTGCGCGGGCGTGCTGATCCTGCGTCACACCTTGCCCGATCTGCCACGCACGTTCCGCGTGCCGTGGGTCTGGTTCACCTGCCTGGCCGGCGTGGCCAGCTGCTTCGCCTTGCTGTTCAGCCTGGACTGGTTCAACTGGGCCATCCTGGGGATCTGGACCCTGCTCGGCTTCGCCATCTACTTCCTGTACAGCCGCCAGCACAGCGCCTTGCGGCTGGCCGCAGCAGCAGCCGGCGCTGAACGCTGAAATCGTCGATTGGCGGTGAATGTCGTCAAAAGGTGCTCAAAGTCGTCGAAATGACGGTTTCGCGAAAAATGGTTCGCGCGAGGCCTGGTTCACAATTTTTCTGAGAAGTTGATCTGTAACTCATTGTTTAAAATGAGTTTAACGATAACTTTTCAAGAGAAATCGAGAGGTTGACCGCCCATTCGGCGAAGTCGGGAGTATCATCGCCAGTCCGCGGGTTGATCACTTGGCAGTGGGCCCCGGATCGCGGCTCGGCTTGTCAGGTGGGTAGCTCCTCAGCCTGACGTGTCCGAGCCGCACTTTTGTCCGGAATCTGCGTCGTGCTTTCGCCCCATGCGAGGGCTCATGAAAAAAGCCGGCGAGAGCCGGCTTTTTTCATGAGCGATGACGCGACCGCTGATGCGCGCGATCAGGCCTTCTTCGGCGTGTGCGACACGCACCAGCCCTTGGCATTCACCGACTTGCCCGGGAACAGCTGGCACGGACCACGGCCGGTCGCGCCACCGGTATAGAACTGGCAGTTGGTGCAGTCGTCACCGGCCTTGTACTTCGCGTTCGTCGACTTGGTGGCATCCTCGACATAGCCAAGCGCCTTGGCGGTTGGATCCGCTTCGGTCACCGGCGGCAGGTCGGCTGCACGCGCAAGGCGCGGCAGGCCACCGACGACCACGGCCGCAGCGGCGGTCCCGGCGGCAACCTTGAGGAATCGGCGACGCGATTCGATATCTTGTTCTTTCGACATGGGCAAGCCTCCGTCGTAACTATCCGGCGCACCCTGCCCCGGACTCGCGCCGATGTTACGCGTCGCGGGCAAATCTTTCCTGACTTGCGAGAATGGCTCTCATTACAGCCAGGGCGGCGATGGCCGCGTGGTATAGTCGACCCCCATTTGGACGTCCAAAACGCATGACCCAGACACTTCCGGCCACGATACCTGCCAGCCTGTTCGAACAGCGCGCCGATGCCATCGTCGAAGCCGCGCGCGAACTGTCGGATCTCGGCTGGACGCCTGCGACCAGCAGCAATTTCTCGATGCGCGTCGATGACGCACACGCTGCCATCACGGTGTCGGGCAAGCACAAGGGCCGGCTCGGTCGCGACGACATCATGCTGATCGACCTGGCGGGCAACGCCGTGGGCACCGATGCGCGTCCCAGCGCGGAAACGGCGCTACATACCCAGATCTACCGGCGCTGGCCCGCGATGCAGGCAGTGCTGCACACGCATTCGCGCACGCAGAGCGTCGCCTCGCGCCTGTACGCCGGCGAGGGCGTGATCCGCCTGCAGGGCTGGGAGCTGCAGAAGGCCATCAGCGGCTATCACAGCCACGACAGCGTGCTGGAAATCCCGGTATTCCCCAACACCCAGCACATGCCGGAACTGGTCGCCCGGGTCGATGCCTGGCTGGAGGCGGGCAAGCCCCTGCATGCCTACCTGATCGACGGCCACGGCATCTACACCTGGGGCCGCGACATGGCCGAAACCCGGCGCCACCTGGAAGCGCTGGAGTTCCTGCTGGCCTGCGAACTGGACCTGAAACGACTGAGGGCATCATGAGCCGACTGCGCATCTTCGACGAAAGCCGCCCGCAATCCCCGCTGGCCGTGCTGGACGACCACGCCGCCATCGCCGCCGAGCTCGGCGGGATCGGCGTGCGCTTCGAGCAGTGGGCCGCCACCCAGCCGATCGTGCCCGGCGCCAGCCAGGACGAGGTGATCGCCGCCTACCGCAGCGACATCGACCGCCTGATGGGCGAGAAGGGCTACCAGGCAGTCGACGTGATCAGCCTCACCCCCGACCACCCCGACCGCGCCGTGCTGCGCCAGAAATTCCTCAGCGAGCACACCCACAGCGAGGACGAGGTGCGTTTCTTCGTCGCCGGCTCCGGCCAGTTCACCCTTCACGTCGACGGCAAGGTCTACGACATCCTGTGCGAACAGGGTGACCTGATCGGCGTGCCCGACGGCACCCGCCACTGGTTCGACATGAGCGAGTCGCCGTACTTCGTGGCGATCCGGCTGTTCACCAACAAGGAAGGCTGGGTGGCGAACTTCACCGGCGACGACATCGCCGCCGGCTTTCCCCGCATGCAGGCGAAGCAGTAACCGGCTCGCACCCGGACGACGCCCCGCTCCCGCGTATCCCGAAACCCGAATCCATGACCGAAATCCGCGCCATCGTCACCGACATCGAGGGCACCACCAGCTCGATCGACTTCGTCCGCGACGTGCTGTTCCCGTACGCGCGCAAACGCCTGCCGGCCTTCGTCGAAACCCACGGCGACCGGCCCGAAGTGCAGCACTGGCTGCATGAGGCGGCCCGCGAAGCGGGGCTGATCGAGGCCAGTCGCCAGGACATCATCGAACTGCTGCTGGGCTGGATCGACCAGGACCGCAAGTCCACCGCGCTGAAGGCGCTGCAGGGCATGATCTGGAAGGATGGCTACGAGGCCGGCGACTACCGCGCCCACCTGTACCCGGAAGTCGCGGCACGACTGCGCCAATGGCGCGCCGACGGCCTGCGCCTGTACGTCTACTCCTCCGGCTCGGTGCCCGCGCAACAGCTGTTCTTCAGGTACAGCGAGGCAGGTGACCTGGGCCCGCTGTTCGCCGGCTACTTCGATACCGAAACCGGAGCGAAGCGCGAAGCCGGGTCGTACCGGCGCATCGCCGAGGCGGTCGGCGAACAGCCGCAACACCTGCTGTTCCTGTCCGACATCGTCGAGGAACTCGACGCCGCCCGCGAGGCAGGTTTCCAGACCGCATGGCTGGTGCGCGAACCGCAGGCGCTGCCGGCCACGCCGCGCCACCCGGTCCATCGCGATTTCGACGCGATCAGCTTCTGACAGATCACGCACGCCGTCATGCGCAACGCCCTGACCGTCCTGCTCGCACTCGCCGCCGGCGTGCTGCTGAATGCATGGTGGTCGGGCCGCTCCGCCGTCCCGCCGCAGGCCTCGCCCGCAGTCGCCGCGTCGGCCATCCTGCCGCAGGACCTGGCTGACCCGGACACGACGGTTGCCGATGTCGAGCGCTGGCCCGACCAGGCGCCGACCCCGGAACAGGTCCTCTACGCGCAGCCACGTATGATGCGCCAGGCGCTGGCCGAACTCGGCCCGCGCGCGCCCGGCAGGCCAAACCTGTACCTGCTGACCTTCGCCGGCGATGGCGGCGAGGACGTGTTCCGCAACGAAGCCGAATACGCCGCCCGGCTGTTCACCCGTCGCTTCGGGCCCGGCACGCACAGCCTGGTGCTGGAGAACAACCCGGCCACCCTGTCCACCCGTCCGCTGGCCAGCTGGAGCAATCTGGAAACGGCGCTCGACGGACTGGGCAAGGCGATGCAGCCCGACGACATCCTGCTGCTCTACGTGACCAGCCACGGCAGCGAGGATCACCAGTTGCTGGTCGACATGGACCCGTTGCCGCTGGATCCGATCGGCGCCAGCGACCTCGCCGGCATCCTCGCCCTGCATCCGTTCAAGTGGAAGGTCGTGGTGATCAACGCCTGCTATTCCGGTGGCTTCCTGCCGCCACTGCGCGGCCCCGGCACTATGGTGCTCACCGCCGCCCGCAGCGATCGCAGCTCGTTCGGCTGCGGCAGCGATGCGGACATCACCTATTTCGGCAAGGCCTGGCTGGTCGATGCGCTGAACCACAGCGACAACTTCGCCGATGCATTCACCCGGGCCCGCAACGACATCGCCGCGTGGGAAAGACAGGACAGGCTCACCCCGTCCGAGCCGCAGATCGATATCGGCAGCGGCATCCGCGACCAGCTGGGGCGATGGCGCAAGGGCCTCAAGCCCGGGCCGACGGTACCGTTCGAGCCGCGGGCGCCGGCCGCGACAGCCGCCAGGGTGCAGTAACCCGCCACGCCGACTGGCTTCGGCAGATGCAGCCTGGCCAAGCCTCAGCCCGCGGCGATCCTGCCCGCCGCCAGCAGCAGGAAACCGCCCGACACGCCTTCGATCCAGCGACGGCGTCGGTCGCTGAAGTTGCCGGTCGCCCCGGTCGAAGCGATCACGCTGCTCAGCACCAGGTAAACGACACCACACAGGCCGATGAAAATGGCCGACAGGATCAGTGCCTGCGATGTCGTCGATCCGTTGCCGTGCATGAACTGCGGCAGGATCGCGAAATAGATCAGCATGCCCTTGGGGTTCAACACGGCCGTCAGGAAACCACGCTTGAATGGCGCCCCGCCCACCCCCGGCTGCAGGGCCAAGTTGCCCGCCGACAGCGCGGACCGGATCAGCCTGGATGCCAGATAAACCAGATACGCCACGCCGATCCAGCGCATCGCTTCGAACAACAGCGGCGATGTCGCGATGATCGCCGCCAGGCCCAGCGCCACCAGCAGCGAATGCACCACGTAGCCGGCGCAGACCCCGGCGGTGGCACGACGTCCGGCGGACGCATCGCCGGAAATCGCCTGCGAGGCAATGAACAGCATGTCGGGGCCCGGCGTACAAATCAGCGGAAGTACGGTGGCAGCAAACAGCAGGATCGAAGTCGGATTCATGGCAGGCATGCTAAGCCGCGGCGCTCGCAATCGGGTGCCAAATATTCCATGATCAAGTTATCTATTGGCACATGATGCCAAGACGGCAGAAAGACCGATGCCCATCAAGCTCGACAACATCGACAGACGGATACTGCGCGCCCTGCAGCGCAATGGTCGCTTGCAGAACAACGAACTGGCTCGGGAAGTCGGCTTGTCGCCCTCCCCATGCCTGCGCCGCGTGCGTTTGCTCGAAGAGGCCGGCGTGATCGAGCGCTATGTCGCCGTGCTCAACCCGGCGATGGTCGGCATCGGCATGACCATGTTCACCCGCGTCTGGCTGACCGCCCAGGATGCCGACACGATCGAGCACTTCATCGACGCGATGAAGCAGCTTCCCCAGGTCGTGGAGTGCTACATCATGCTGGGGGAAAGCGACGCGATGCTGCGCGTGGTCGTCGCGAACCTGGACGACTACCGCCGCTTCCAGACCACCCATCTCACCCGCGCCAACGGCATCCAGAACATCAAGACCGACCTGCCCAGCCAGATCGTGAAGCAGTCCCATGCGCTGCCGCTGTGAGCGCCTCGATGCGGGGGATCAAGCCCTGGGCCAACGCCATGCATAAGCCACGATCAGCAGTGACAACGCCACTTCGATCACGCCCAGCGCGACATAGAACCACCATGCGCCGGGCATGGTCAGCAGCATGACCGCGGCATAGAACACACCCAGTCCGATGTTCAGCCAGCGGCACAGCCGGGGCGGCAGCAGCAGCGACAGGAACACCATCAGCCCCGGTACGGCCAGCAGCAAGGCGGTACCGACCAGGGTCGCCTCGCTCACCGGGCCGACCGGTCCATCCCCGTCCAGCATGCCCTGCAACTTGCCCGGCACGTAGAGACCGAAATAGTCACCGTAGATGTAGCAGAACATCAACGCCGTCCACAGCGCCGACAGCTTGAAGCGCACGTGCAACTTGATGTCGACCAGCGATGCGGGGCTCATGTCGCAATCCCAGGATGAGTTTGCCCGCCACCTGTCCGCACGCCCATCAGCAGCAGCCACAGGCAGGTGCCGATCTCGCCCAGGGCTGCGGGCAGGTGGACGTAGTTGGAAAACGCCATGTCTGCATATCCCGGCAGCAACAAGTCGGCAAACACGTCCACCAGGTAGCCGATGCCGCCCAGCATCAGCAGCAAGCCAGCCACGCGCGGCAGCATCCTGCTGGTGAACACGAGATAGCCGAACGGCAACAGCCACAGTCCCCAGAACAGGCTGGCCACGAAAATGGCATGGCCATACGACTTCAGCGCAAGCGATGCCAGCGCCGTCGCCGTCGCCACCGGCAAGCCGTGGCTGTCGGTCAGCAGCCACAGTGCATCGAGTCGATGCATCACCCCGATCAGCGCCACCGGCACGGCCGTGACCGCCAGCGCCACCATCGCGACAGCCACGCGCTGGTGGACGCGATGAAGCAGGCGGAACAGCAACAACGGCAGCAGCAGGAAGGCCACCTGCTCGATCATGAAAGAGACGATGCCCGCGCGGAACAAGGCTTCGTGCGCCACGACATTGGCCAGCATGGCTGGCGGATCGCCCGGCGCGGCAAGCCTGCCCGGCACATAGCCCAGGCTGAAGAAGCCGGTCACGACCACCACCAGATAGACCAGCCCCGCGCAGCGGGCCAGCCGGTTTTCGTGCGTCATGTGAAACCCCCGCGATCCATCACCTCGCCCTGCGGCGTCCTCCCGGCAGTGTCGATGCTGCGAGATCGTCCCTTGAGTGCCGGAAGTAACGCGGTGATCGCCGGGCTCTGACAAGAGCTTCGCGATCCGGGTGCTAACGTCGTCGACCGTCTTCCAGCGAACCCGGCAATGAAAAGACCAGCCGCCAGCAGGATGCCTTCCGGAGCAGGCCCTCATCTGCCGGGTGCTGCCTCGGGCCGGAGGCTGCTGCGCACCTCCCTGGCCGCCGCCCTGGCGCTGGCACTGATGGCCTGTACTTCGCAGTCGCCGCAGACCGACGCCACCCGGGCCGACGCGGCCCCGCCAGGCACGACCAGGGCGCGAATCAGCGCCTGCGCACCGTCGCAGCTCGCCTTCGCCCTCGATCCCGACGGCGGGCGTTTCAACGGCATGTCGCATTCGGGCACGATGCTGGTCCTGCGCAACACCGGCGCGGCCGCCTGCACGATCCCTGCGCGCCCGCTGCCGAGCTTCGCGGATTCACGCGGGCAGACGCTGAACATCGTGGCGCAGGCTTCGACCGGAACGGATGCCGCCTCGCGTTCCCCGATCACGCTCGCGCCGGGCGCGGTCGTCACCAGCGACATGCACTGGGTGTCGGGCGACGTCTACGACAACGGCCATTGCGAAGCACCGACCCGGCTCACGCTCGTGCTCGGCCGGCAGCAGATTTCCACCGCATTCACCGGCCGCCTGTGCGGTGCCGGCGGCCAACCATCCACCTATGCGTTGAGCCCGTTCACGCCCGCCGCGGCGTCTGTGTCCACTGCGCCCAAGCCGATGGCTTGTACCTGCGATGACGGACGCACCGTGCCAGCCGTCTATTCCGACACCGAAGGCGCATCTGCGACCCTGCGCGGAGGAAACGGCTACCGCCCGCGTTTCGGGTCTCCACGGATGTCGGCAGCCCGGCTGGATTGCCGTGCCAGCTCGGCGCACTCGACGGCGTGACGTCGCACTGGCTCAGGTTCCTGCGTTCCACTCGCCGCATTCGGCCAGCCAGTCCATGAACACGCGCACGCGCCGGGGCAAGTGCCGGCGACTGGCATACAGCAGGCTCACCGGCATCGGCTCGGCGCGATGATCCAGCAGTATTTCCTTCACCAGACCGGCGTCGACCAGATGCCGCATGCCCGCCACCGGAGCCTGGATCAGGCCCAGGCCAGCCACGCACGCGGCCTGGTAGCTGTCGGTGTTGTTGACGGTAAGCGCGCCGGCGAGCGGGAGCACGTGCACGCCCGCTGCATCGACGTATTCGAAGCCGTCGGGCGTGCCGCCGAAGTTCTGCGCGTAATGCACCATGCGATGGCCGTCCAGTTCGGCCGGAGTGCGCGGCTCGCCACGCGCCGCCAGATAGGCAGGGCTGGCGAACGTGCCGATGTCGTAACGGCCCAGCGGCCGCGCCACCAGATTGTCGACATCCTCCAGAACGCCGACCCGCAGCACGCAATCGAAACCCTCGCGAACCAGGTCGACGCGTCGGTCCGCGCAGCTCAGCTCCAGCTCGATGCCGGGATGCGCAGCCAGAAACTCCGGCAGATGTGGCAGCACGAAGGCGCGAGCCGCGGTGGTCGGCATGTCCACGCGCAGCCGCCCACGCAGCTGCCGTTCGTCGTCGCGGAACATCGACTGCAGTTCATCGAACGCATCCAGCGTGTCGCGGCAGCGCTCCAGGAAGGCCAGGCCGTCCTGACTCGGCTCGACCCGGCGCGTGGTTCGATGCAGCAGGCGTGTTCCCAGCAGCGCCTCCAGCCGCTGCACGGCATTCGATGCGCTGGCCTTGGGCAAACCCAGGTCGGCCGCGGCCTGGGTGAAGCTGCCGCGCTCGGCCACGCGGACGAAGATTTTCATGGCCTCGATGTCGTGCATGTGCATTGTTATCCATAAATGAACATTCAAATCATAACCTGAACATTTATGGCAATCGTGACCACCAATAGTCTGGCACCCAACCAATCACGCCGGACCGTTCCGGCCAACACCAAGGATCTGCCATGACTTTCCCGACCCCCATCGCCCTGATCACCGGCGGCAGCCGAGGCCTCGGTCGCAACGCCGCCATCGCCCTGGCCCGCCAGGGCACGGACGTGATCATTACCTTCCGCAGCGGCTTCGACGACGCCCGCTCGGTCGTGGCCGAGATCGAGGCGCTCGGCCGCCGCGCCGCCTGCCTGCAGCTGGATGTGTCTGACGCAAGCGGATTTCCCGGGTTCGCCGGCGCGGTACGCAAGCTCCTCGCCGACCACTGGCAACGCGAGCACTTCGACTTCCTGCTCAACAACGCCGGCATGGGCCTGGTCGCACCCATCGCCGACACCACGCCGGAGCAGTTCGACACGATGATGGCCGTCCATCTGAAAGGCCCGTTCTTCCTGACCCAGGCCTTGCTGCCGTTGATCGCCGATGGCGGCCGCATCATCAACGTCTCCTCCGGCCTGACCCGCTTCGCGCTGCCCGGCTATGCGGCCTACGCCAGCATGAAAGGCGGGGTGGAGGTGCTCACCCGTTACCTGGCCAAGGAACTGGGTGTGCACGGCATCCGGGTCAATACGCTGGCTCCCGGCGCGATCGAAACCGATTTCGGTGGCGGTGCGGTACGCGACAACGCGGCACTCAACGCCTTGATCGCCGGCAACACGGCGCTGGGCCGCGCCGGCTTGCCCGACGACATCGGCGGCGCCGTGGCGGCGCTGCTCGCGCCGGGCAGCGGCTGGATCAACGCGCAGCGCGTGGAGGCTTCGGGCGGCATGTTTCTCTGACGATCGCGGGGATGCCCCCGTCCCGCATCGATGACATCTGCGCTTCACGATCTCGTCGAAACAACTGACAAGCACTGAGAGGTTGTGAGTTTTTCAACCTCGAAGCCCGGCCACGGATGGCCGGACGGAAATCGGTCACGTAAGTGACTGATTCACGTGAGCACGTCCGGGCATGTACCGGACGTGCGATGGAAGAAAACCACAGGAAGTGGTTTTCTTCACGGGCTTTGAGGCGACGGGTGGCCAGGCGTTCCGGCATGGCCATCCGTCGCGATGCTTCATCCCCGGATGCTGACCACCACCTTGCCGCGCGCCTGTCGCTGCTCGATCAAGGCATGGGCTTCGCCGACCGTGGCCAGCTCGAACTGGCGCGCGTCCAGCAGCGGCCTGATCATCCCTGCCTCGGCCAGTCGCGTGGCTTCGCGCAGGATCTCGCCGTGATGCGGCTTGCCTTCGCCGGTCAGCAGGGGCAGCAAGGTGAACACGCCGGAATAGGTGGCGGCCCTGAACGAGAGGGGCGCCAGCGCGTGCGTACCCCAACCCAGCGAGCTGACCACGTGGCCGAAACGCGCCACGGCCCTGAACGACGCATCCAGGCTCGCGCCGCCGGCGGTGTCATACACCACGTCGAAACCGCGACCGGCCGTATGGACGGCTATCTGTTCTTCGACCGGCATCTGCTCGTGGTCGATCGGTGTCGCGCCCAGTTGCTGGCTGATGCTGCCGCGCGCCGCGGTGTCCGTGGCGAAAACGGTCGCGCCGAAAGCACGGGCAATCTGGATCGCCATGCTGCCCACGCCGCCCGCGCCGCCTTGCACCAGCACGTTCTGGCCAGCGCCTACGTGAGCGCGGTCCACCAGGCCTTCCCACGCGGTGATGAAGACCAGCGGCAGCGAGGCCGTCTCGCGCATGCTGAAGTGCGCGGGCTTGAGCGCCAGCAGGCTGGCATCCACGGCCGCATATTCGGCCAGCGAACCCTGCACGCCACCGACACCGCCAGTCATGCCATAGACCTCGTCACCCACCCGAAAGCCGGTGACGCCCGCACCCAGCGCGACGACGACGCCGGCCATGTCGATGCCCAGGATCGCCGGCAGCGGATGACGGGCGTGTTCGGCGGCACCGCTGCGGATCTTCAGGTCCAGCGGATTGACGCCACTGGCCATGATGCGCACCAGCACCTGGCCCGCCTGCGGCACGGGCCGGGCGATGCTGGTCAGGCGGAACGGAGCACCGTGGTTTTCAAGAACGGCGGCTTGCATGGAGGAAGCGATGGTCATGGCGTACTCGGCGTGGGAGGAAGTGATCGCCAAGTTACGCCCGCCAATTGCGTCTGAAAATCCAAGATTCTGCACGTCCTCCATGCATAATTGCATGAGTCCCAACCGGGCTTCCCAACGAGGTGCCGCGATGGAATGGAGCGATCTGCGTGTCTTCCTGGCCATCGCACGCGAGGGCACGCTCGGTGCCGCCGCGCGCAAGCTGGGACAAACCCAGCCCACCATGGGCCGCCGGTTGCAGGCGCTGGAAAACGCCGTGGGACACAAGCTGTTCCAGCGCACCTCGGAAGGTTTCGTGCTCACCGACGAGGGGGCGGCGGTACTCAACCACGCCGAACGCATCGAGGACGAAGCACTCGCGTTCCAGCGTCAGCTGGCCGGCCAGGAACGGCAACTTGACGGCCTGCTGCGGATTACCGCCTCGGACTGGTTCGCCGAACACCTGCTGACACCGGTCATCGCGGAATTCGCTCGGGCCTATCCGCGCGTCACCGTCGAACTGCTGACCGACACGCGCTTCCTCAGCCTGTCACGCCGCGAAGCCGACCTGGCGTTTCGCATCAGGCCGTTCGACGAACCCGACATCGTGTCGCGCAAGCTGCTGCACATGCCGTACGGCGCCTATACGGCCGCCGACTATCCCCCGCCCCGCGCCGGCGATGGCGAAGGTGCCTTGCTGATCACCATGGACAGCGCCTTCGGCAACATGCCCGACGTCGCGTGGTTGCAGCGCGTGCTCCCGAATGCCCGCGTGGCGTTTCGCAGCAACGCGCGCGCCGTGCAGGCAAGAATGTGCATGCAGGGTGCCGGCGTCGCGGTCCTGCCGCTCCCGCTTGGCGACGCGCTCGCCGGCTTGCGGCGCATCGACCTGGGCGAAGACCCGCCGGCGCGCGAGACCTGGATTGGCTATCACCGCGACATGCGACGACTGGCGCGGCTGAGGGCGTTGCTGGATCTGGTGGTGGCGCGGCTGGCCGATTGAGATCGGCAACACGACGATGCGCCCGCATCCCTACCCGTCACGATGCCGGTCAGCCAGCACGTTCACCGCATCCCCAAGCGACAGTCCGCGTGCCCGCAACGCCACGGTGAGATGGAACAGCAGGTCCGCCGCTTCGCCAAGCAACTCGTCATCTCCCTGCGCCACCGCCGCCAGCGCCGTCTCGACGCCCTCCTCGCCCACCTTCTGCGCGATGCGGCGAATGCCGCCGTCGAACAGCCTGGTGGTGTAGCTGCCCTCGGGGCGTTCGGCGTGCCGCTGCGCCACCAGCGCATCGAGTTCGGCGAGAAAGCCCAGCGGCGGGCGCATGTCGGCGCCGTCGCCGAAGCAGCTGGAGGTGCCGGTGTGGCAGGTGGGGCCGCGCGGGTCGGCCCGGATCAGCAAGGTGTCGGCGTCGCAGTCGATGCGGAGCGATTTCAGCACGAGCACGTGACCCGAGCTTTCGCCCTTGGTCCACAGCCGCTGCTTGCTGCGGCTGTAAAAAGTGACGTGGCCGCTGCGCTGCGTTTCGGCCAGCGCCGCGGCCGTCATGTAGCCCAGCATCAGCACTTCGCCGCTGAGCCAATGCTGCACGATCGCCGGCAGCAGGCCATCGCCCTTGGCCCAGTCGAGGCGGCTGGTATCGGTGTTGTCGCTCATCGTTGCTTCCTCGTGGCTCACCGGCGCACCGCTACGCCACATTCGTGCAGGTAATGCTTGAGTGCGGGGATGGCGATGGCACCGGAGTGGAACACGCTGGCGGCCAGCGCGCCGTCGACGTCGGCGTCGACGAAGGCATCGCGGAAATGTTCCGGCGCGCCGGCGCCGCCGGAAGCGATCAGCGGCACCTGGCAGATCACCCGGGCGGCGGAAAGTTGTTCGAGGTCATAGCCCGCGCGCACGCCGTCGCTGCCCATGCAGTTCAGCACGATCTCGCCGGCGCCCCGCCGCTGCGCCTCGACCATCCAGTCCAGCGTGCGGCGTGCCAGTGCCCGGGTTTTCGTGGGGTCACCGGTGTACTGGCGCACGCGCCATTCGCCGTCGGCGTCGCGCAGCGAGTCGATGCCGACCACCACGCACTGCACGCCGAACGCGGCAGCCAGTTCGTCGATCAGCGCGGGGCGTTCCAGCGCGGGCGAGTTCACCGAGATCTTGTCGGCGCCGGCGTGCAGCACGGCGCGGGCCTCGTCGACCGAGCGGATGCCGCCGGCGACGCAGAACGGAATGTCGATCACGCGTGCGACCTTCTCGACCCAGCCACGATCCACTCCGCGTCCCTCGGGACTGGCGGTGATGTCGTAGAACACCAGTTCGTCGGCGCCCTCGTCGCGATAACGCAGCGCGAGATCGACGATCTCGCCCATCACCACGTGATCGCGAAAACGGACGCCCTTGACCACCTGGCCGTCGCGCACGTCGAGACAGGGAATGATGCGGCGGCTCAGCATGTGAGTGCGTCTTCCAGCGAGAAGCGTGCTTCGAGCAGCGCGCGTCCAAGGATCACCGCCTTCGCGCCGGCTTCGCGCGCGGCGCGAATGTCGGCCAGCGAGCGCACGCCGCCCGACGCTTGCAGATCAAGCTCGGGAACGCGATCGGTGAGGTGCCGATACAACTCGAGATTGAAACCGGCGAGCATGCCGTCGCGCTCGATGTCGGTGCACAACAGATGGCGTGCGCCATGTTCGGCGTACCAGGGCGCCAACTCGTCCAGTGTGGCTGCCTCGACCTCGGTCCAGCCGGCGCTTGGCAGCAGCCAGTCATTGCCGACACGGCGGGTGTCCAGCGCCAGGACGATGCGTTCGCTGCCGAATGCCTCGAGCCAGCCAGCGACGCGTTCCCGATCGCGAATGGCCACGCTGCCCAGCACCACGCGCCGAACCCCCACGTCGAACAATCGCCGCAAGTCGGCCTCGTCACGCACGCCACCACCGGCCTGAACATCGATGCCGTGATCGGCAATCGCCTTGATCACGGCCAGGTTGTCCAGGTTGCCCGAACGCGCACCGTCGAGATCGACGACATGCAGCCAGTGCGCGCCGGCATGCAGGTAACGCAGCGCCAGCTCCCGCGGATCGAGCGCATATGTGGTCTGCTGGGCGTAGTCGCCCTGGCGCAGGCGCACCACGCGTCCTTCGCGCAGGTCGATGGCGGGAATGATGTGGAAGCTCATAGGCTGAGGAAATTCCGCAGGAGCCTCGCGCCGACAGCGGCGGAGCGCTCGGGGTGGAACTGCATGCCGTGGAAATTCCCACGGGCCACGATGGCCGAAAACTCATCGGCGTGTCCGCTGCTGGCGAGGGTGTAGTCCCCCGTCGGCACCGCGTAGCTGTGCACGAAGTAGGCCTGCTCGCCGTCATCGAGCCCGGCCAGCAACGGATGTTTCTGCCGGATCGATAACGTGTTCCAGCCCATGTGCGGCACGCGCAGGCCGGGGGCATCGACGAAGCGGCGCACCGGCGCGGGAATCACGCCGAGGCATGCCGTGTCGCCCTCCTCCGAATGCGCGCACAGCAACTGCATGCCCAGGCACACGCCGAGCACCGGCTGGGTCAACCCGCGCAAAACCTCGACCAGGCCCAGCTCGCGCAACCGCGCCATGCCGGGGCCGGCCGCGCCGACCCCGGGCAGGATCACCTTGTCGGCACGGCGGATCGTCGTTGCGTCGGAAGTCAGCGCCGCATCCACGCCGAGCCGCTGCAGCGCATAGCGCACCGAACCGATATTGGTACCGCCCGCGTCGACCAGCACCACGCTCATTACAGCGCACCCTTGGTGCTGGGCAGCTCGCTGCCTTCGCGGCGCAACGCCTGGCGCAAGCTGCGCGCCACCACCTTGAAGCAGGCCTCGACCATGTGATGCGCGTTGTCGCCGCGTACGCTCAGGTGCAGGTTTGCACCCAGCGTTTCGCACAGCGAGCGGAAGAAATGCGGCACCAGTTCGGTCGGCACCTCGCCCACGCGCTCGCGGGGAAAGCTGCCTTCGAACACGAAGCAGGGACGGCCGGACAAATCGAGCGCCGCGCTGGCTTGCGCCTCGTCCATCGGCAAGGTGAAGCCGTAACGGCCGATGCCGCGCTTGTCGCCCAGCGCCTGCTTCAGCGCCTGGCCCAGCGCCAGTGCACAGTCCTCGATGGTGTGGTGTTCATCGATGTGGGTGTCGCCAGCGCAGGCCAGCTCCAGCGCGAAGCCGCCGTGCTTGCCGATCTGCTCCAGCATGTGGTCGAAGAAGCCCAGGCCGGTATGTGCCTTCGGTTCGGCCACGCGATCGAGATCCACGCTGACGGTGATGCGGGTTTCCTTCGTGTTGCGCACCACCGTGGCGGTACGCGGCGCGTCGAGCAGTTCGTGGGCGAGCGCCTCCCAGCTCACCCCGTGCGGACCGACGCGACAGCCGCGCACGCCGAGGTTGGCGGCGAACTGCAGGTCGGTCTCGCGATCGCCGACCATCGCCGAGGCGGCCCGGCTCCAGCCGTCATCGGCCAGGTAATGGCGCGCCAGGCCGATGCCGGGCTTGCGCGTGTCCAGGCCTTCATGCGGGAAACTGCGGTCGATCAGCACCTCGCGGAAGCGGATGCCTTGCGAGGCGAGGATGTTCAGCAGCAATTCGTGCGGCCCGCTGAAGTCGGCCTCCGGGAAGCTGTCCGTGCCCAGGCCATCCTGATTGGTGACCATCACCAGTTCATAGCCGGCCGCCATGAAGCGCTGCAGCGCGGCGATCACGCCCGGCAGCAAGGCCAGCTTCGCGTAGCTGTCGACCTGCTCGTCGGCCGGTTCCTCGATCAGGCAGCCGTCGCGGTCGACGAAGAGAAGTTTTGTCTGCTTCATGCCGATCCTCCGGAGAAACCCCGATCCTGCGCAGCCCCCTCCAGAACGGCGAGCATCCGGTCATTCTCGGCCGGCGCGCCGATGGTGATGCGCAGGGCGTCACCCAGCTTCGGATAGCGCCGCACGTCGCGCACCACCACACCGGCGGCCAGCAGGCGCTGGTAGGTCGCGCCGGCATCGGCGAAGCGCACGGCGAGGAAATTCGCCTGCGAGGGCAGCACGGCGCGGACGCAGGCCAGCGCAGCCAACGCGCCGCGCACCCGTTCGTGCTCGTTGCGCAGCACCGCCAGGTGTTCGCGCGCCTGCGCCTGCCCCGCTTCCGAAAGCGCAGCCATCGCAACGGCCACGCACGGCAGCGGCACGGGATAGGGCGGCATGATCCGCCGCAGCAGCGAGATAACCGCGGGATTGGCCAGCAGGCAGCCGATGCGGGCGCCGGCCAGCGCCCAGGCCTTGGACAGCGTGCGCAGCACGGCGAGGCCTTCGTAGCGATCGATGAGATCGGCCACGCTGCGCTCGAAGGCAAACTCGATGTACGCCTCGTCCACCACCAGCAGGGCGCGCCCGTCGAGCTGCTGCAGCAGACGCTCGACATCTTCGCGTGGCACGCACTGGCCGCTGGGATTGTTCGGCGTGCAGACGAAAATCAGCTTCACCGCGGGCGTGACCGCGGCGAGCACCGCATCCACGTCCAGCGTGAAGTCATCCGCCAGCGGCACTTCGACCACTGCCGCGTTCTGGATACGGGCGCAGACGCCGTACATGCCGAAGGTCGGTGGCTGGATCAGCACCGCGTCCTCGCCCGCTCGACAGAACGCGCGAATCAGCAGATCGATGGCCTCGTCACTGCCGCGGCCGACCAGCAGTTGCTCGTGGCGCACGCCGTACAGCGCGGCCAGGGTTGCCACCAGGGCCGCCGGTTGCGGTTCCGGGTAACGATTGCAGCCCAGGCCATCGTCGCCCGGCGGCGGCCAGGCCGATTCATTCGCGTTGAGGAAAACCTGGCCGCCACTGGCCTCCATGCGCGCCGAGGAATACGGCTGCATCGCGCGGATCTCCGGCCGGGCCAGCTCGAGCACGCTCATGCCAGGGCCTCCAGTCGCAGGGTCACGGCGCGGCGGTGCGCCTCCAGTTGCTCGGCCGCCGCCAGCGTCGCGGTGCACGGGCCGATCTGGCGCAGGCCGTCGGCAGAGACTTCCTGCACGCTGATCTGCTTCTGGAAACTGGCCACCGACACGCCGCTGTAGCTGCGCGCGTGACCGTACGTGGGCAGCACGTGGTTGCTGCCGCTGCAGTAGTCGCCGACGGATTCCGGGGTCCACTGGCCGAGGAAGATCGAGCCGGCGCTGTCGATGCGATCGAGCAGCGCGCGCGGCTCGGCAACCTGGAGGATCAGGTGTTCGGGTGCGTAGCGGTTGCTCACCTCGACCGCCTGCGCCAGCGATTCGACCAGGATCAGCCGGCTCTGCGCCAAGGCCTGCCGCGCCACGTCGGCGCGCGGCAAGGCAGCGCACTGCCGCTCGACTTCCGCCGCCACCCTGGCCAGCAGATCGGCCGACGGACTGAGCAGGATCACCTGGGAATCCGGCCCGTGCTCGGCCTGCGACAGCAGATCGGCGGCGACGAACACGGGGTTCGCATCGGCATCGGCGATCACCAGCACTTCGGACGGCCCGGCCGGCATGTCGATCGCGGCGCCATCCGGGTCGGACGACACCTGCAGCTTCGCCTCGGTGACCCAGGCGTTGCCGGGGCCAAACAGCTTGTCGCACTTCGGCACGCTGGCCGTGCCATAGGCCATCGCGGCAATCGCCTGCGCACCGCCGAGCTTGAACACCTTGTGCACGCCGGTGAGGCGCGCGGCATACAAGACGGCCTCGTCGCACCGGCCATCGGCGCGCGCTGGCGAGCACAGCACCACGTCGTGGCAACCGGCGATCCGCGCCGGCACACCCAGCATCAGCGCCGTCGACGGCAACGGCGCACTGCCGGCCGGCACGTAGAGGCCGACGCGGCTGATCGGCCGCAATATCCGCTCCACCCTCACGCCGATGGCAGTGTCCACCGCGACCGGCTGCGGTGCGGCCGCACGGTGGAACAAATCGATGCGCGCGGCCGCTTCGCGAATCGCGGCCTTCAGTACCGAATCCAGCGCCGCTTCGGCCGCGGCGAACTCGGACTCGTCGACTTCGATCGCCTCCAGCGCGCAGCGGTCGTACTTCGCACTGAGTCCACGCAACGCGGTGTCGCCACCTTCGCGCACGATGGCGATGATCCGTTCGACACCGCCACGCAGTTCGTCGGCACGCGCCTGCGCCGGGCGCGCCAGTGCCTCGCGGCGGGAGGCTTCGTCCATTCGGTTCCAGGCCAGGCTTTTCATGCAAGCATCTTCTCCACCGGCAGCACGAACATCTCGCGCGCGCCGGCCTTCTTGATCTCTTCCAGTTGCCGCCAGCTGACCTCGCCGGCGCACAGCGCCTGCAGCATCAGCTGGTCCGGCTGGCCGGCCACCGGCAGCAGGGTCGGCTGCGGTCCGCCGGGCAACAGCCGGGTCACCGCGTCCAGCGTGTGGCGCGAGGTCTGCAGCAGCAGCAACCGCGATTCACGCACCTGGATCACGCCATCCAGCCGCTTCAGCAGCAGCTCCAGCATGTCGCCGCGTTCGTCCACCGGCAGGGTCAGCGGACCGGCCAGCACCGCTTCGCTTTCCAGCAGCACGTCGGTTTCGCGCAACTGGTTCGCCACCAGGGTGCCGCCGCTCTGGACCAGGTCGCAGATCGCGTCGGCGGTGCCCAGCTTCGGCGCAATCTCGACCGAACCGGCCAGGGTCACCACGCCCGCATCGATGCCGCGGCTGCGCAGCCACTCGCCGAGCAGGCCGGGATACGAGGTGGCGATGCGGGTGCCGGCCAGATCCTTCGGCGCTTCGTACGCCATGTCCTGGGGCACCGCGATCGACAGGCGGCAGCGGCCGAAACCGAGTGGCCGCAACTCGTCCAGCGGCTCGCCGTCACGCCCGGCGGTGAGCTGGAACTCGCCCAGCACGTTGCGCCCGACGATGCCGAGATCGCACACGCCCTGGGCGATCAGCCCGGGAATGTCGTCGTCGCGCACCAGCAGCAGATCGACCGGCTCGCCTTCGCCGAAGCAGAACAGCTTGTCGCGGCTTTGCCGGAAAGTCAGTCCGCAACGGGTCAGCAGGTCCAGCGCCGGCTCGGTCAGTCGGCCGGATTTCTGCATCGCGATGCGCAGGCGGTCACGCGGCTTCATGCCTTTCTCCTTGCCAGATGGGCCTGCTTCCTGGCCGCCCGGGCTGCCGCGGCCAGATAGCCACCGCTGCCCTGGTTGAGGTAGCGCGCGACCCGCCCAATGGTGGTGATGCTGACCGCAGTGCGCTCGTGGATCTCGCGGTACGGCACGCCTTCGAGCAGGTATGGCACCACCCGCCAGCGATCGACCAGCACTTCAAGTTCGGCGGGCGTACAAAGGTCGCTGAGAAAGGCGCCCATCTCCTCGCTGTTGCGCAGGGACAGCAAGGCCTCGCAGAGACTCTGCTCGGCGGAGCCGGGCGGGGATTCGGGATCGAGCGATCGTCGCTTCATAATGTACTAACGCGTTAACACAATGGATCGCATCATACATGGCAGACGACCACGCGGCAAACCCCCGTCGAACCCCTGCCCTGACGGTTCAGCCAGCAGCCGGTCTCTTCCCGATTCCCGGATCTCCAAAAGCAAAAACCCCCGCCGAGGCGGGGGTTTTCTTGCAGCAATGCCGGGCGAAGCTGGCTCAGGCCGACTTCTTCTTCGGCGCCGCCTTCTTGGCCGCGGCCGGCTTGGTCACGGTCGGCTTGGCACCAACCACGGCCGGCAGCGCGCCGTGTGCACGGGTATTGCCGTAGCTGCCGCGGTAGGTCTTGCCGCGACGGGTCTTGCGATCGCCCTTACCCATGGGAACTCCTTGATTTATTGGATGAACGGCCTGCCATCATAGCAGTGTCCCGGTACGGCGGGATAGTCAGCGATGGCCATGTCCGGCACAGTCCGCGGACGGGTCGGCACATGCCCCGGGATCGATCTGCACGGTCACGTGGCGGATCTCGAAACGCTCCAGCAACAGGCGCTTGATCGACTGCAGCACCAGGGCGCCGTCCGCCTGCTCGTCCAGCTCGGCATGCACGGTCGCCATGCGCGACCCCGAGGCGAGCTGCCACACGTGCAGGTGGTGGATGTCGCGGATGCCCGGCGCCGCCGTGCGCAGCGAGCGCTCCATCTCGGTCGTGTCCAGGCCGTCGGGCACGCCTTCCAGCAGGATGTGCGCGGACTTCCGCAGCAAGCGCCACGCACTGTTCAGGATCAGCAGCGAGACCAGCAGCGACAGCAGCGGATCGGCCCACAACCAGTCCAACCAGCGGATCGCCAGCGCCGCCAGCACCGCCGCCAGCGAACCCAGCAGGTCGCCAAGCACGTGCAGGCTGGCGCCGGCGAGATTGACGTCGTCATGCGCATGTCCGTGCAGGGTGCGCAGCACCAGCGCATTGACCAGCAGACCGGCGACGGCGACCACCAGCATCACGCCGGAAAGGATCTGGCCCGGATGGCGCAGGCGCATCACCGCCTCCCATGCGATCCACGCCACCAGCACGAACTGGCTCAGTGCGTTGACGAAACCGGCCAGCACTTCCATCCGGCCATAACCGTAGCTGCGCCTGGCATCGGCGGGTCGGGTGGCCATCCACGCACCAACCACGGCCAGCAACAGGGCCAGCGTGTCGACCATCATGTGCGCTGCATCGGCCAGCAGGGCCAGCGAGCCGGACCACAGCCCCCCGATCACCTCGACGATCATCATGATGCCGGTCAACACCAGCGCCAGCAGGAGTTTGCGACTGTTTCCGGCGCCTGCGGCGCCGTGGTCGTGGTCGTGGGCGCCGCCCCCGGCATGCTTCGCCTGATGCGCGTGATCATGGCGACGGCCGTGGGAATGGTCGTGAGAATGGTCGTGGTGCGGCATGTTCATCCCCGCATGCTAGGAACGGGCTTCGCCGTTACACAATCACCCGTGATCAATGCGCGCACTGCGGACCGTGCTCGTGAACGCTGTCGCCGAGGCTGTCCAGCCGCAGGTTGGCGAAGTGCGCCGCCGCCAGCAGCATGCCGCCGCAAGTCACCAGCACGCTGTGCAGGATCGGCGAACCCAGGTCGATGAAGGCGATGCCGAGCAGCAGCAGCGACAGTCCCGGCACCGCCAGGCGCAGCGGCAGGCTGCGCCGGTGCCGACGAAAACCGCGCACCAGCACCAGCGATGCCAGCACGCAGGCGCACAGCACGAAGATGCGCTCGAAGCGGTGGTCGGCCAGGAATTCCAGGCCGATCAGCGGCAGCAGGGCCAGCACGAACGGCAGCAAGGCGCAGTGGATCGCGCACAGGAACGAGGCCATCGCGCCAACGCGATCGGCCAGGTGCCACCAGCGGGATTTGTTCGACTGCTCGGGATTCATCGATTGACCCGGCGCCGCCCGACGGGGCGACTCCATGTCCGGTGACCACATGTTACTTTATAACACTTCGCTTCGCCAGCCCCGAAGAAGCACCTCAGCCCTTGCGGCAGTTCCGGCAGGTGCCGTGCACTTCCAGGGTCTGCGCCTGCGGCCGAAACCCCAGCGCCTTCGCCTGCGCCTCGATCAGGTCCGCCACCCGCTCGTCGCAAACTTCCTGCGCGCTGGAGCAGACGTCGCAGATCAGGAACGGCACTTGGTGCGCCTCGGCCGGGTGATGGCAGGAAACAAAGGCGTTGATCGATTCCAGCTTGTGGATGAAGCCGTTCTCGAGCAGGAAGTCGAGCGCGCGGTAGACGGTGGGCGGCGCCGCATTGCCGTGCTTCTCGCGCAACTGGTCGAGCAGGTCATAGGCCTTCACCGGCTTGTGCGCGGCGGCGATCAGTTCCAGCACTTCCTTGCGCAGCGGGGTGAGGCGCAGACCGCGCTCCTCGCTGGCATGCTCCACGGCACGCACGAAGCCCTTCGCGTCGTCGTGGTGGTGCGCGTGGCGCGGATGGTTGTTGGCGGCGTCGTGGCTCAAGATGTCACCTCATGGGGATCATACACCGCTACCTGCGTGGTACCGGGCGGCGGCCCTGTGGCAGCGGCGGTGGCTTCGCCAGTGGCGGCCGGCGGGACTTGCGCAGGATCACGATCCAGCCGATCGGCCCCAGCACCCAGGCCCAGACGATGCTTTCCAGCAGGCGTCCGCGCCACCAGCCCAGCAAGGCTCCCACCGCGACAAACAGCAGGTTCCACCAGAACATGGCTGCCCACGGCAGCATATTCAACAGGTTGAAGAAGACGTGCCAGAACGCGCCCGGTGCGTCGGGATCGACGCCGTGGGTGGCCCTGGCCAGCCATTCGTCCATGCCGCGCTCAGTGCGCCATCGACCGAAGCCGCATCAGCCGCGGGCCATCGCGATGGCGGCGTCGATGCGCCTGAGCGCCTCGGCGCGACCGGCCAGATAGAGGGTCTGATCGATCGACGGCGATACCTGGGTGCCGGTGATCGCCACCCGCAACGGCTGGGCGATCTTGCCCATGCCCAGTTCCAGCTTCGCCGCCACCTGCTCGATCACCTGGTGGATCGGCCCGGGCTGCCATTCGCATTCGGCCAGCAGCAACTTCGCCGCTTCCAGCACGGTCGGCGCACTGTCGTTCTTCAGGTGCTTGGCGACGGCCTTGTCGTCCCACTCGGTGATCGGGCCGTACCAGATCGCCGCGCGCTCGGTCATTTCCTTCAGCGTGTGCACCCGGTCGCGCAAGGCCACGATGACGTCGACCGGCGCGGGGCCCTGGCTGAAATCGATGCCGGCGCGCTGCAGGTGCCATTCGAACTCGGCCGCCAGCGACTGCGGCTCGTCGGTCTTCAGATAATGCTGGTTGAGCCAGGCCAGCTTCTCGGTGTCGAAACGCGAGGCGGCCTTGTTGCAGTGGCCGATGTCGAACAGCGCAATCATCTCCTCGCGCGAGAAGATTTCCTGGTCGCCATGCGACCAGCCCAGCCGCACCAGGTAGTTGAGGATCGCGTGAGGCAGGAAGCCGTCGGCGCGATAGTCCATCACGCTGACCGCGCTGGTGCGCTTGGACAGCTTCTTGCCTTCCTTGTCCAGGATCATCGGCAGATGCGCGAACTCCGGCACCGGCGCGCCCAACGCCTTGTAGATGTTGATCTGGCGTGGCGTGTTGTTGACGTGGTCGTCGCCACGGATCACCTCGGTGATGCCCATGTCGATGTCGTCGACCACCACGGCGAAGTTGTAGGTCGGCCAGCCGTCGGAGCGGAAGATCACCAGATCGTCCAGCTCGGTGTTGGCCCACTCGATGCGGCCCTTCACCTTGTCCTCGAACACCACCGAACCCTCGTGCGGGTTGCGGAAGCGGATCACCCGGTTGGGGTCTTCGCGGAAAGGCTCGTTGCGGTCGCGGTAGTGACCGTTGTAGCGGGGCTTCTCGCCCGCCGCCATCGCGGCCTCGCGCATCGCCTCGATTTCGGCCTTGCTCTCGTAGGCGTAGTAGGCGTGGCCGGCGGCGAGCAGCTGGTCGGCAACCTCCTTGTAACGCTGCAGTCGCTGGGTCTGGTAGAACGGACCCTCGTCGGCGTCCAGATCCAGCCAGTGCATGGCGTCGAGAATCGCCTGCACGGCCTCGTCGGTGGAACGCTCGCGATCGGTGTCCTCGATGCGCAGGATGAATTCACCGCCGCGACGGCGCGATTCGAGCCAGCAATAAAGCGCAGTGCGCGCACCGCCGATGTGCAGGAAACCGGTGGGGCTGGGGGCGAAGCGGGTGCGTACGGTCATCGGGATATCGGCAGCGAAGGCGAAGCTGCCGATTTTAACCGATCTGCGACACCCGTCCGCGCCTGATCACTTGACGTGGATGGTGATCCTCTTCGACACCAGCGCCGGCTTGAACGGCACGTGATGCTGGTCGCCCAGTTCCAGTTGCAGCGTATGCGTTCCCGGCGCGAGCTTCAGCGTGGCCTGGGTCTGGCCACCGCCGAAGTGGATGTGGTTGGCATCGGCGGGAATCGGCTGGCCCGCGGCGGGCAGATCCTTCACGTCGACCAGCAGGTGGTGGTGGCCGGTGTGCTCCTTGCCGATGCCGGCCGGCGCCACGCCCATGCCCTTCAGGCCGAATCGCACGGTGACTTCCTGACCCACGGTGGCGCCATCGACGGGCGAGATGATGTAGACCTCCGCACCGGCCGGCGCGGCCGTGGCGGGCAGGACGGGAGCATCGGCGGCGACCGCGGTGGCGGTCAGGCCCGTCAGCGCCAGGGCAAGCAGGATGCGTTTCATCGTCGGTCTCCAGCGGAAGAAAACAGGCTTCAGTGTAAGCACCACGTCATGCCTCCGCCATGCCGTCGCAACGCCGGGCGGCGATGCTGCGGCAAACCGGCACGGACATGGTCATGCGCATCGGGATTGTCAGCGAAACCTATCCACCCGAGATCAACGGGGTCGCGCTGACCGTGCATGGCTTCGCCACTGGTCTTGCCGCGCGCGGACATGAGATCCAGCTGGTGCGGCCGCATCAGCCGCAACCATCCCGCGCCGAACCGGGCATCGATGTGATCGAGTTGCGCGGCGCCGCCCTGCCCCGCTATCCCGGCTTGCGCTTCGGCTGGCCAGCCGGACGTGCGTTGCAGCGGCAATGGATGCAGCAGCGGCCCGACGTGGTCTATGTCGCCACGGAAGGCCCGCTCGGCTGGTCGGCGGCACGCGCCGCCAGGCAACTGGATATCCCGCTGTGCAGTGGCTTCCACACCCGCTTCGATCACTACGCCAGCCACTACGGCGCGGGCCTTCTCGCACCGCTGCTGCGCGGCTACCTGCGCCGCTTTCACCAGCGCACCGCCGCCACGCTGGTGCCGACCGACACGCTCGCACGGGAGTTGCACGCCATGGGTATCGCCAACGCGCGCGTGCTGCGTCGCGCCGTGGACACGCAGCTCTTCCATCCGGGTCGGCGCGACGACGCCCTGCGCGCCAGCTGGGGCGTCGACGCCGCCACACCCGTGGTGCTTTACGTGGGACGCATCGCGGCGGAAAAGAATCTCGAACTGGCGATCGAGGCCTTTGACGCGATCCGCCATCGACAGCCGCAGGCGCGCTACCTCTGGGTAGGAGATGGTCCGGCGCGGGCCGCACTGCAGGCGGCGCACCCGGACTTCATCTTCGCCGGGATGCAGCGCGGCGAAGCGCTGGCGCGCCACGTCGCCAGCGCCGACCTGTTTCCGTTCCCCAGCCTCAGCGAAACCTTCGGCAACGTGATCATCGAGGCTCTCGCCGCCGGCCTGCCGGTGGTCGCGTATGCGCAAGGCGCGGCACGCGAACATCTCGACCACGGCGTCAACGGTTATGGCATCGAATCCGGCGACGCGCAGGGCTTCATCGATGCGGCAGTGCGGCTGGCCGGCAACCCGGCCCTGATCCGTCACATGGGCCGCGCCGCCCGCGCCAGCGTGGCCGGGCTTTCACCGGAATCGGTGATCCGCGATTTCGAAACCCTGCTGCGCGAGATGGCCGAGGAGAACCTGCATGAGCACGCCGCCGTCACTGCCCACTTCTGATCTCCTGCCCGGGCCGCGTTTCGCCCTGGATCGCCGCGTCTGCGTGTTCGCCAATCACTGGGGCGGGCGACGCGTGGTAGGCATGCTCTTCGGCATCGTCAGCCGGCTCGGCGACGGCGTGTTCTGGTACACACTGATGCTTGCACTGGCCATGCTCGGTGGTCAGCGCGGCCTGGCAGCGGCCTTGCACATGGCACTCACCGGCCTGGCGGCCCTGCTGCTGTACCGCGTGCTCAAGCGCTGGACCCGGCGACCGCGCCCCTACCGCGCCTGCCCCGGCGTGATCGCCCGCATGCCGCCGCTGGACGAATTCAGTTTCCCTTCCGGGCATACCTTGCAGGCCGTGGGGTTCACCGTGGTGGCACTGGCCTGGTATCCGCAGCTGGCACCCTTGCTGCTGGGTTTCACCACGCTGGTGGGAGTTTCGCGCGTGGTCCTGGGGCTGCACTATCCCAGCGACGTGCTCGCCGCCATCGTGCTTGGCGGCGGCGTGGGTGGCGCGTCGATCTGGCTGTGGCCGATGACGATCTGAGCCGCCTCACCGAGCCGGCTCGCTGTGCAGGCTTTGCGCACGCCGTAGCGAGTTCCTTTGCGCTCAGGCAGATAGCCTACTTGTCCACAGGCTTTACCCGGCGCGCTCCACAATCGCTGTGGAGAACTTCGCGCGACCGCTCAAGAAATCGACAAAGTGAGCCAAGTGTCTGCCGGCAAAAGGCGAACGACGGTTGTCCACAGGCTTGTACAGAAGACACCCACACCAACTGTGGACAACTTGCGCCGCACGCATGCGGGGAACGCGCGAAACCGCTCACCGCGAGCTGGACAATTGGTGACCAGCGCGTAGCAAGTCACTGATCGGCAAGTGGGCAATCGTGCTTGTCCACAGGGTTTGCCGCAACACTTCCACAGCCGCTGTGGAAAACCCTGCGGCGGATACGACGATGCCGCCCGCAGGCGGCATCGCTCATGACCAATCGAATGCCTCGACTCAGGCCGCGCGATCGGCCCGGGTCAGGATGCCGAGCAGGTCGGCCAGCTTGTCGCGCATCTCGCGGCGGTCGACGATCATGTCGATCGCGCCGTGGTCGAGCAGGAACTCCGAACGCTGGAAACCCTCCGGCAAGGTCTCGCGCACGGTCTGCTCGATCACCCGCGGACCGGCAAAACCGATCAGCGCCTTCGGCTCGCCGATGTTGATGTCGCCCAGCATCGCCAGGCTGGCGGAGACACCGCCGGTGGTGGGGTTGGTCAGCACGCTGATGTAGGGCACGCCGGCATCGCGCAGGCGCGCCAGCGCCGCCGAGGTCTTGGCCATCTGCATCAGCGAGAACAGCGCCTCCTGCATGCGCGCGCCGCCGGTGGCGGAGAAGCACACCAGGGCGCTCCTGTCGGCCAGCGCGCGCTCGGCGGCGCGGGCGAATTTCTCGCCGACCACCGAACCCATCGAGCCCCCCATGTAGGCGAACTCGAAGGCCGCCGCCATCAACGGCCGGCCCTTGAGCTTGCCGCTCATGGCGACCATCGCGTCCTTCTCGCCGACCTTCTTCTGGGTCGAGGTGATGCGGTCGCGGTACTTCTTGGAGTCGCGGAATTTCAGCGGATCGGTGGGCTCGAGGCCGGCCCACAGTTCCTGCGCCGAGCCATCGTCGAGCAGTGCATCGAGCCGCATCCGCGCGCTGATGTAATGGTGATGGCCGCACTTGGGGCACACCATCAGGTTGCGCTCCAGCTCCGGCTTGTACAGCACGGTGCCGCAACCACCGCACTTCTCCCACACACCCTCGGGCACCGAACCCTTGCCGCCGTTGGTTCCCTGCGGACGGGTCCGCGGGTTCATGATCTTCTGCAGCCAATTCATCGCAACACCTCAAACGTTCCTGACCCGAAACGGCCAGGCGACCGTTTCAGTGTGCATCCAGCGCCGCACGGATCGGCTGCAGGAAACCTTGCGCACGGGCGGTGATTTCCGCCGCGTCGGTGGCACCCGACAACCGCTCGACCAGCGCACTGCCGATCACCACCGCATCGGCGAAACCGGCAATCGCCTTCGCGCTTGCCGCATCGCGGATGCCGAAGCCCACCGCCACCGGCGCCTTCGCCCGGGTGCGGATGTCCGCCACGCGTGCGGCGATATCGCCGGTACTCAAGTGTGCCGCACCGGTGATGCCGGCGAACGAGACATAGTACAGGAAACCCTCGGCCGAACCGCACAGCTGCGCCATACGCGAGGGTGCGGTGGTGGGTGCGGCCAGCAGGATCTGCTGCAATCCGGCAACGCGCAGCGGCTGCAGCACGGCCGATTCCTCCAGCGGGCAATCCACCAGCAGCACGCCATCGACGCCGGCCGCCACGGCCTCCTGCGCGAAGCGCGCGTAGCCATGGATCTCGACCGGATTCAGATAGCCCATCAGCACGATCGGCGTGTCTGCATCGCGCCCGCGAAACTCGCCGACCCAGTCCAGCACCTCCTTCAGTCCGACCCCTTGGGCGATCGCCCGCTCGCTGGCGTGCTGGATCACCGGACCGTCGGCCATCGGATCGGAGAACGGCACGCCCAGCTCGATCAGGTCGGCGCCGGCATCGACCAGCGCATGCATCAGGGCGACCATGTGCGCGGGCGCGGGATCACCGGCGGTGACGAAGGGGATCAGCCCGGTGCGGCCGGCGGCCTTGAGTTTGGCGAAGCGGCGATCGATGCGGCTCATACCTCGACTCCTTCGCGCGCGGCGATCGTGTGCACGTCCTTGTCGCCGCGACCGGAGAGGTTGCACAGCACGATGCCGTCCTTCGGCAGCTCGCGCGCCAGCTTCATCGCCTGGGCGACCGCATGGCTTGACTCCAGCGCGGCCAGGATGCCTTCGGTGCGGGCCAGCAGGTGGAATGCCTCCATCGCCTCGTCATCCGTCACGCCGACATACTCGGCGCGCCCGGCGTCCTTCAGGAACGCGTGCTCGGGGCCGACGCCGGGATAGTCGAGTCCGGCCGAAATCGAATGCGTCTCGGTGATCTGGCCGTTGTCGTCGCACAGCACATAGGTGCGGTTGCCATGCAGCACGCCGGGGCGACCCGCAGCCAGCGAAGCGGCGTGGTGACCGGTGGCGATGCCCTCGCCTGCCGCCTCGGCGCCGACGATGCGCACATCGGCATCATTGAGGAAGGCGTGGAACAGGCCGATCGCATTCGAGCCGCCGCCCACGCAGGCGGTGAGCACGTCGGGCAGGCGGCCGTATTGCGCCAGCACCTGGGCCCGCGCCTCGCGCCCCACGATGGCGTTGAAGTCGCGCACCATCTTCGGGTATGGATGCGGGCCGGCCACCGTGCCGATGATGTAGAAAGTGTCGGCCACGTTGGTGACCCAGTCGCGCATCGCCTCGTTCAGCGCATCCTTCAGCGTCTTCGAACCGGACGTCACCGGCACCACCTCGGCGCCCAGCAGCTTCATCCGGTAGACGTTGATCTTCTGCCGCTCGATGTCCACCGCGCCCATGTAGACCACGCACTGCATGCCCAGGCGGGCGGCCACGGTGGCGCTGGCCACGCCATGCTGGCCGGCCCCGGTCTCGGCGATGATCCGCCGCTTGCCCATGTGCCGGGCCACCAGCGCCTGGCCGACGGTGTTGTTGATCTTGTGCGCGCCGGTGTGGTTGAGGTCCTCGCGCTTGAGCAGGATGCGCGCGCCCCCGACATGCTGCGACAGCCGCTCGGCGTGATAGACCGGACTGGGCCGCCCCACGTAGTGCTGCAGGTCGCGGTCGAGTTCGGCGAGGAAGCCTGCATCCTGGCGCAGGCGCTCGTAGGCCTCGCCCAGCTCGGCCAGCGGCGCCATCAGCGTCTCGGCGACATAACTGCCACCGTAGTTGCCGAA
The DNA here is from genome assembly GCF_040208325.1 of Rhodanobacter sp. IGA1.0. Lineage (NCBI taxonomy): Bacteria > Pseudomonadati > Pseudomonadota > Gammaproteobacteria > Lysobacterales > Rhodanobacteraceae > Rhodanobacter > Rhodanobacter sp. IGA1.0. Next base: position 1,496,937 of record NZ_CP157948.1, on the reverse strand, counting down.
GCGGCCGTGCTCGTCGGGCCAGCGGTGGTAGTCCTGGATCGTGGGCATGGCGGGATTCCTGTGCGAAAAACTGAAGATCCCGATCATCGGGTCGGGAATGCCCTGAAGGTTATCGCAGTGTTGACCGTGCGGAAAAGCGATAAGATCGCCTCCATACCTCAGGAAAACTCAATCATGTCAGGGCGCGAACTGCCGCCGTTGAATGCCTTGCGCGCCTTCGAGGCGGTGGCGCGACTGCACAGCGTGGGCCGGGCCGCGACGGAACTGCACGTCACCCATGGCGCGGTCAGCCGGCAACTGCGCCTGCTCGACGAAGCGCTGGGCCGACCACTTTTCTCGCGCCAGGGCCGCGGACTGGCACTGACCGAGGCGGGCGAACAGCTGCACGCGGGCGCCGGCCTCGCCTTCGAGCAATTGCGCGACAGCTGGGCTGCCCTGCGTCATCACCACGAGCACTCACCGTTCGTGCTCGGTTGCGCCAGCAGCCTGCTGGCGCGCTGGCTGATCCCGCGGCTGGACCGGCTGGCGCACGACCTGCCCGGGCTGCGCCTGCATCTGTCGGCACAGGAGTCATCGCCCGTTGCGGAACTGGGCACGCTGGACGCCCTGTTGCTGTTGTCGGCGCCGCCGTGGCCCGCGGGCTGGCAGGTCGACACCTTGGCGCCGGAACGGATCGGCCCGGTGGTCAGCCCGCGCTACAGCGGCTGGCCGCAGCTGCAGGGACAGCCGCCCGCCCGCCTCCTCGACGAGCCGGTCCTGCACACCACCTCGCGCCCGCAGGCCTGGCCGGACTGGCTGCGTGGCATGGATCTGCCGCCCTCGCGCCCACCTGGCGGCGCGGGCTTTCCGCACCTCTACCATCTGCTGGAAGCGGCCATCGCCGGGCTGGGCGTGGCGATCGCGCCGGCGCCGCTGGTGGCCGACGACCTGGCGACCGGGCGACTGCTGGCGCCGTGGGGATTCCAGCCCACCACGGGCCACTGGATCCTGGCCAAGCCGCAGCGCTCCGGCGACCGTCGCGCCGACGCACTGGCCCAGTGGCTGCGCCAGGAACTGGCCGGCGGCTGAGCCGCGGCGACGCGTTACAGATAGCGACGGACCATCTCTTTCAGCTGCTCGGCCCGCGCTGGCGTCAGCGGCCCCAGCACGCCGCGCGCCGATGCGGGAATGTGTGCCGCGGGGTCTTCTTCGCCGAATACGTAGTGCTCCAGCAGCGTGCGCCAGGCCGCGCGATCGGCCGGGTCCAGCGACTTGAAACTGAGGATGGCGTGAAGCAGGCCATCCAGCGCCGTCGGCATGGCGCGGCCACGGCCGCTGCCGGGAATCCACCAGTAATTCACCAGCGCGTTGAGCGGCTGCAACGACTCCACGTGATGCCACCACAGCGGCGGGATGTAGATCGCGTCGCCCGGCTGCAGTTCGGCCACCTGTGCATGGGTCAGCGCCTCGCGCAAGCGCGGGAAACGCGGATCATCGACATGGTCCAGCCGGGCCAGGCTGATCGCCGCCCCGGTGGGAGCGAAATCCAGCGGCCCGATGTAGAGATTGCGCACCTGATCGGTGGGAAACAGGGTAAAGCGCCGGCTGCCACCGACCACGCAGGCGATGTTGGCGTATTCGTCGAAATGCACCGGGGTGGTGACGCGATTGCCGATCCACAGGCGCGGCTGGACCTGCGGATCGAGGAAAGCCAGTGCATGGTGTTCGAGAAAACCCGGCAAGCACTCGGCGATCAAGGCACTCTGCAAGGCCAGACCGGGCGGGTCGGGCAGTCGGCTGCAGGCGGCCAGCCGCTGCAGCACCTGGGTGACCGAGACCCGGTGATGCTGATAGTTGAAACCGTCGAAGGCGCTGTTGTAGCCGATCACGCCGCCCTCTGCCGGCGCCATCAGCAAGGCATCGACGTCGCTGCCGTTGTCCCACGCGGCCAGGCCTTGCGCCAGCGCCGTATCCGATTGCCGCGCCCAGCCCACCAGCGGCCAGTCGCGGCACAGCCCGCGGATGACCCGAGGCCGCTCACCGCCGACCAGGTCGTCCAGTTCGAGTGGCTGGCCACGCTGGCCATATTCCTCGATCGCAGCCGGCATGCGGTCTACTCCGCGTCAACCGCGCGCACCGCGCGAACGAAGGCTTCCAGCCGTGCCGGATCCTTGATGCCGGGCGCGGATTCCACGCCACTGGCCACGTCCACCGCCCATGGCCGGGCCATGCGCACGGCTTCCGCCACGTTGCCCGGCCCCAGCCCGCCAGCAACGATCAGCGGCTTTTCGCGCACTGGCGGCAGCAGCGACCAGTCGAACGCCTTGCCGCTGCCGCCGGCCTCGCCACGGGCATGGCCATCCAGCAGCAGGCCGACGGCATGCGGATAGTCGTGCCGGCGCGACAGACCGGCGGCGCCCTCGCCCATCGCCAGCGCCTTCAGGAATGGATGGCCAAACTGCGCGCACCAGGGGTCGGTTTCCTCGCCGTGGAACTGCAGCAGCGATGGCCGCACCTGCTCCAGCACCCGCTCCACCAGGCTCGCCTCGTCGTCCATGAACAAGGCCACGGTCGCCACGAAAGGCGGCAACGACTCGACGATGTCGCGGGCCTGCGCCAGGCCGACCTGCCGTCGACTGCGCGCGGTGAACACCAGCCCGATCGCATCGACACCCAGCCGTGCGGCGAGCACGGCGTCGTCGACCCGGGTCATGCCGCAGCACTTGATCCGGGTCATGGCTGGCTGACCTCGTCCGGCAGATGCCAGTGGCGCTCATAGCGTGGACCGATGAAGGTCAAGCCGGAAGCCGGCGCGGTGGGGCCGGCCACCTGGCGGTCACGGCCGGCCAGCAGTTCGCCCATCCATTCGACCGGCTGTTCGCCGCGGCCGATCGGCAGCAGCGAACCGACGATATTGCGCACCATGTGATGCAGGAAGGCATTCGCCTCGATCTCCACGAACAGCTGCTCGCCCTCACGTCGCACGCTCACCGCCAGCACGCTTCGCCGCGGGTGCGCCGCCTGGCAGGACAAGGCGCGGAATGCGCTGAAATCATGCTCGCCCAGCAGGGACTGGGCGGCGACATGCATGCGCTCGGCGTCCAGCGGCAGGCGCTCCCAGGTGACGTAGCGCGCATCCAGCGCCGCGCGCACCGGCCGGTTCAGCAGGTGATAGCGGTAGCGCCGGCTGCGCGCGGCGTAACGCGCATGGAAACTGTCCGGTACCGGCTGCGCCCACAGCACGGCCACGCTGTTCGGCAGGTTGGAGCAGCTGCCCAGTATCCAGCCACGCATGTCGCGGTTGGCGTCGGTATCGAAATGCACGACCTGGCAGCGGCCATGCACGCCCGCGTCGGTGCGCCCGGCGCAGCTGACCTCGACCGGATGCGCGGCCACCATCGACAGCGCCCGCTCCAGCGCACCCTGCACGCTGACATCCTGCTTCAGCCGCTGCCAGCCGCAGAAGTCGGTGCCGTCGTACTCGATGCCCAGAGCGATACGCATGGATCGTGCAGAACCTGAGGGGGAAACGTCGAAGATTAGCAGGCCAAAACGGCATCGGGCCGGCTAGGCCGGCCCGATGCCACACAAGCAAAGCAGGAAACTCAGTGCAGGCTGTCCAGCAGCCGCTTGGCCACGTCACGCTGCATCTGGCTGCCTTCCTTCATCACCTCGCCCAGCATGGCGCGGGCGCCCTCGGCGTCGCCCATGTCGACGTAGGCACGTGCCAGGTCGAGCTTGGTGTCCACCGGATCGTCGTTGAAGTCACCGAGATCCCGGTCATCGTCGTGGCTCGCCGGGGCACGCTCGGCCTCCTCGAAATTCCAGTCCGAAGCCGGCTCCGCCGGTGCTGTGGGAGCGCGGGGCGCCACCACCGTGACATCTTCCGGCGCCGCTTCCGGACGCGCCGGCGGCGTCGCGGCGGGATGGGTCAGGTCGAAGTTGAAGTTGTACTCGCTGACCTTCTTCGGGCCGGCGCCGGGCAGCGGCGGCATCGAGGAGACCACGGTGGGCGCGTCGCTCGCATCGGCGTAGTCGTCGATGTTGAACTCGCCATGGGCGTCGGCCTCGTCGTGCGTGGTGGACGCCTCGTGGTGGTCGAACAGCGGGTGACCGGGCACCAGGTCCTCGCCCATGTGCAGCACGTCCTGCCACTCGTCCTGCTGCGGGTCAGTGATGTGGGCATGCATTGCCTCGGCAGCCGCCTCGAAGTGGTCGACGTCGCGGCGCGAGTAATACAGCGTGACCAGTTCCAGGTGCAGGCCGATGTCATCCGGATGCTCGGCCAGCTGGTCGAGCAGCTCTTCCTGGTCGACATCGTCGCCCAGCAGATCCTGCTCGGCAGCGCCGGGGACGGCTCCGAAACGGTCGGCCAGCGAGGTGGACGACTTGGCTGCCGCGGCGGCAGCCGGCTTGCGCCGACGGCCCAGCATCGCCAGCAGGACCAGCAGCGCGACCGCGGCAGCACCGGCAGCCCATGCCCAGGTCTGCATGTACCACGGCTGTTCCTCGACCGGCGCGGGAGTCGGCGCGGGACGCGGCGCGACCGGCCTGGTCACTGGCGGCTTGACCGGCTCGACCGGCTTGACGGCCGCCGAGTCCGCCAGCGGCGTGGTCACCGTGGTGGCGGAGGAAACCGGCGCACTGGCCGCAGTGGATGCCAACGCCGGCGTGGCGGTCGCAGGCGGCGTCATGGTCGTGCCGGCATGGGTCGCTTCAAGCTCGGTCCTGGCAGCCGGCGCGGCCGCGGCAGGTGCGGGAGCAGCTGCCACCTTGGCCGCACTGGCGGCAACCGCCGGCATGCCGGCGCTTTTCCTTGCTGCGGCCAGCTTGGCCTGCAGTTCGGCGATCTCGTTGTCCTTCAGCGACAGCAGTCGTTCGTTCTTGCTGTTGATGTCGCTGAGGTCCTTCAGCCGGGTCTTCAGGTCCGAACTCTGCTGCTGCAGGCTGGCCAGGCTTTCCTGGCTCCGCAGCAGATCCTGGCGCAGGCTGGCAGAGGACTTGTCGCCAGCCCCCGTGCCCTGGGTTCCGGCGCCACTGCCCTGCCTGGCAGGCACCAGCGCGAGCCGGTCGCCGTTGCCGACAGCGGCGGTGGAAGCATCGGAGCTCGACGCACGGGTAGCGGCATCGGCCACGATCGTGGGCTTGCCGGGCACGCCGGCGCGCCAGTCGCTGTTCTGGCGACGGACTTCGGCGGCAGCGGCAGCGATGGTCATCGCCTGCGCCTCGGCCGAGGTCGGCACGCGCAGCACCGCGCCGCTCTTCAATGCATTGATGTTGTCGCGGTAGAACGCATCAGGGTTGGCCTGCTTGAGCGCCAGCATCATCTGCTGCACGTCGACGCCGGACGGAGCCACCTCGCGCGCGATGCCGGACAGGGTCTGGCCGCGCTCGACCGGACCGAGCTGGCCGTTGCCGGCCACGGGCGCGGCCGGCCTTGCCGCAGGCGCAGTCGCCTTCGGCGCCATGGCGACGGGAGCCTTCGGGTGGGGCGCGGACCGGACGGGGGCGGGAGTCGCCGCCACCGGGGCCTTCGCGGCGGCATTCGGCGGGTCGAGCAGGATCGCGTACTCGCGCACGCTCTTGCCGGCCTTGCCGTTCACCTCAAGCAACAGGTCGAGGAAGGGATCGTCCACCGGCGTGCTGCTGGTGATGCGGATCACCGGATGGGTGCCGCCGGCGTTGGCCACGCTGAAATGCAGCGGGATCGAGGTGCGCCCGCCCACGATGCCGGCGCGCGCGAATTCCTCGGTGGAAGCCAGCTGGACGCTGAGATTCTGCAGCTCCGCCGGATTGTCCGAATGCAGCGGGATCTCGGCCAGCAGCGGTTGGCCCAGCGCCGACTTGACCTGGATCTGGCCCAGATCCATGGCCATCGCCTGGCTGGTGCCCAGCGCCAGCGCGATCAGCACCGACAATTTCAACGAACGATTCATGCGTGTTCCCCCGAACGATCCTGACGCAACTCTCTAGGTTGGCGTTGCCGCGATTGACGACCACGACCCCAATCGAGGTGCCACTTTAGTTACATGAAGGCCAATCAACAATAGGCGCGACGAATACTTGCGATGCATTGCTGCGGTGTGTTCTCACCCCGGCAACGCCTTTCAATGCTGCCCGCCGGACTGGCCGGATTGCAATTCCTGCAGCTGCTTCTGCAGCTCGGCGATCGTCTTGTCCTGCTCCTGCAGGCGTTCGCCGGCCCGTTTGCTGTCCGATTCCCGCCGTTGCACGTCGCGTTCCAGCCGTTTGACCTCGGCCTCGCTGCGCGCCACCTTGCGCTGCACCCCGCCCCCGTCCCGGGCGGCAGCAGCGGCTCCCGGCTGCGCGTGCGCCGAGGCCGGGGCCGGAGCTTGGGCCGTCGCCCAGGCGGCACCGGCCGACACAAGGCATGCAAATACAAATACCTGGATCAAACGCATTTCAGAGATAGTCCTCGATCAACAACTCGGCGATCTGAACCGCATTGAGCGCCGCGCCCTTGCGGATATTGTCCGACACGATCCACAGGTCCAGCCCGCGATCGTGCGAGATGTCTTCGCGCACCCGCCCCACGAAGACCCCGTCCGCCCCGGCAGCCTCGCCCACCGGGGTCGGATAGCCACCCGGCTTGCGCTCATCCACCAGCACCACGCCCGGCGCCTGGCGCAGCAGTTCGCGGGCCTGCTCGGCGGTGATCTTTTCGCTGGTCTCGATGTGCACGGCCTCGGAATGGCCATAGAACACCGGTACCCGCACCGCGGTCGGATTCACCTGGATCGACTCGTCCTCCAGGATCTTGCGGGTCTCCCACACCAGCTTCATTTCCTCCTTGGTGTAGCCGTTGGGCTGGAAGTCGTCGATCTGCGGGATGACATTGAACGCGATCTGCGCCGGGAATTTCTTGCCCGGCTCCACGCTTTGGAAGTTCAGCAGGGCCGCGGTTTCCCGCCCCAGCTCCTCCATGCCGCTGCGGCCCGCGCCGGAAACGGACTGGTAGGTGGCCACGTTGATCCGCTCGATCTGCACCGCACGATGGATCGGCGCCAGCGCCACCAGCATCTGCATGGTCGAGCAGTTCGGGTTGGCGATGATGCCGCGGCTGGTGTACTGGGCGATCGCGTGCGGGTTGACCTCGCTGATCACCAGCGGAATGTCGTCCTGGTAGCGGAACTCGGAAGTGTTGTCGATCACCACCGCGCCGGCTGCCGCTGCCCGCGGCGCGTATTCGCGGCTGACCGAACCGCCCGCGGAGAAGAACGCGATGTCGACGCCTTCGAAATCGTAGGTGTCCAGCAACTGCACGGTGATGTCCCGGCCCGCGAAGCTGACCTTGCCGCCGGCCGAACGCTCGCTGGCCAGCGGCACCAGCTCGCTGACCGGGAAATCGCGCTCGGCGAGGATCGCCAGCACGGTCTCGCCGACCGCACCGGTGGCGCCGACCATGGCGACCTTGTAACTGCTCTTCTGACTCATGGGGTGGCTTGCTCTCGGAATAGGAAGACCGTGCCGCTCACAGCACGTTCGGGTTGAGGATATTGGGCGGACGCCCGGCCTGCGGACCGTGGCCGAACATGGCCAGCACATTGTCCACCGCCACCGAGGTCATCGCGCGGCGGGTTTCGGTGGTGGCGCTGGCGATATGCGGGCTGAGCACCACGTTGTCGAGCGCTAGCAGCGCCGGATGAACCTTCGGCTCGCCCTCGAAAACATCCAGCGCCGCACCGGCCAGGCGGCGTTCGCGCAACGCCGTGGCCAGCGCCGCGTCGTCGACGATGCCGCCGCGGGCAATGTTGATCAGCATCGCGGTCGGCTTCATCTGCGCCAGTTCAACGGCGCCCACGGCATGGCGGGTCTGCGTGGTCAGCGGCAGCGCCAGCACCAGGAAGTCGGATTCGCGCAGCAGTTGCTGCTTGTCGACATGACGCGCGTTGCAGCCCCGCTCGTCCGCCTCGGGCAGCGGCGTGCGGTTGTGGTAGATCACCGGCATGCCGAACCCGAGTGCGCGCCGCGCGATCGCCTGCCCGATGCGACCCATGCCCAGGATGCCGAGCGTGCGCCCGCGCACGTCGGTGCCAAGCCAGGCCTTGAATTCGGTGGCCTGCCAGTGTCCGGCGCGCAACCAGCGCTCGGCGGCGCTCATCCGGCGCGCGGCACCGAGCAACAGGGCCCAGGTGTAGTCGGCCACGCTCTCGTTGAGCACGTCGGCGGTGTTCGACACCGCGATGCCGGCGGCGCTCATGGCGTCCAGGTCGATGTTGTCGTAGCCCACGCCCAGGTTGGCCACGATGCGCAGGCGCTCCGCCGCGCCGATCTCGGCTGCTCCGATGCGATCCTTGAGCCCGACGATCACCGCGTCCTGGCCGGCCAGACGAGCCGCCAGTTCCGACTGGCTGAACTTGCGCTCCTCCGCCTCGACGGTCACCTGGAAATGCGGCTCCAGCCGGGCAATGACCCCCGGAAAGGTGGGCCGGGAAACCCAGACGCGCGGCTTGTCGGTCATCGGCGTGATTCCGGTTGCTGCGGTTGAAGTCAGGCGATGCGCGGCGCGACCGCACCCACGTCGCCGCATTGCGCCCGGTGGCGCAACGCGTGGTCCATCAGCACCAGCGCCATCATCGCTTCGGCGATGGGCGTGGCGCGGATGCCGACGCAGGGATCGTGTCGCCCCTTGGTGACCACGTCCACCGGCTCGCCGGCCAGGTTCAGGCTGTGGCCGGGAATCAGGATGCTGGAGGTGGGTTTCAGCACGATCGAGGCGGTGACCGGCTGACCGCTGCTGATGCCACCGAGAATACCGCCGGCATGATTGGACGTAAAGCCGTCCAAATGCATCTCGTCGCGATGCTCGCTGCCGCGCTGGGCCACGGCGGCGAAACCGTCGCCGATCTCCACGCCCTTGACCGCGTTGATCGACATCAATGCACTGGCCAGCTCGCTGTCGAGCTTGCCGTAGATCGGTTCGCCCCAGCCCGGCGGCACGCCCTCGGCGACCACGTCGACGCGGGCGCCCACCGAATCGCCGGACTTGCGCAGCGCGTTGATGTAGTCCTCCAGCGCCGGCACCTGGGCCGCATCCGGCCAGAAGAACGGGTTCTGCTCCACCGCATCCCAGTCGAAGGCGGCGGGCCGGATCTCGCCGATCTGCGCCAGGTGGCCGCGCACGCGCACGCCATGACGCTCGGCCAGCCATTTCTTGGCGATCACCGCGGCGGCGACGCGCATGGTGGTTTCGCGCGCAGACGAACGCCCTCCGCCGCGGGGGTCGCGGATGCCGTATTTCTGCCAGTAGGTGTAGTCGGCATGGCCGGGGCGGAAGGTCTGTTCGATCTCGCCGTAGTCCTTGCTGCGCTGGTCGGTGTTGCGGATCAGCAGCGCGATCGGCGTGCCGGTGGTCTTGCCCTGGTACACGCCGGAAAGAATCTCCACCTCGTCCGCCTCGTGCCGCTGCGAGGTGTAGCGGCTGCGGCCGGTGGCGCGACGATCGAGGTCGGCGCGGAATTCATCGGCGCCGATCGCCAGCCCCGGCGGGCAGCCGTCGATCACGCAGCCGATCGCCGGCCCGTGGCTCTCGCCGAAGGTGGTGACGGTTAACAGTTTGCCGAACGCGTTGCTGGACACGGGGTTTGGACGTCCACAGGGAAACCGGCACAGCTTAACCGTGATGGGCCTCGCCTGCCTGCCGTGCGCGCCACTCGTGGTCGAGCATGGCGAAAATCACGTCATCGACCCATTCGCCCTTGAACCAGAGGCTTTCGCGATGATGCGCCTCCTGGCGCATGCCCAGCGCCCGCAGCATGGCCATGCTGGCCAGATTGCGGGGATCGACCGAGGCGTGGACGCGATGGCGGCCAAGTTCGCCGAAGACGAAGCCCAGCAGCGCCCGCACGGCCTCGCTGGCGTAGCCCAGCCCCTGGCGGGCCGGGGCAAGGCTGACGCCGAACTCGACCGAATCCCGCGGATCCTCGGGCAGGCACACACCCAGGTCGCCGACCAGGGCGCCGTCTTCGCGCAAGCGGATCGCGCGCTGGAACCAGCCCTGCACAGGCGACGCCGGCTGCGCCGCGATGAACTCGTCGGCCGCGGCGAGATCGGCCGGGCACCAGCCCTGATAAAGCGCCACCCGCGGATCGGCGCGGCAGGCAAACAGGGCTTGCGCGTCGGCTGGTCGCAGCGCGTCGATCCGCAGTCGCGCGGTGACCAGCTCCATCGTTCAGCCCGGGCGGCGCGCGGCAGCCGCGGCCTTGATGGCGGCGGCATGCTCGACGAGATCGCGCCGCTCCAGCGCGAACACGCCCATCTGGCCGACCTTGAACTCGACCCAGATGAACGGCACTTCGGGCAGCAGCGCGGCCAGCGCGTGCTCGCTCTCGCCCACCTCGACGATCAGCAGGCCGTCCTCGGTGAGGTAGTCGGCCGCCTCGTCCAGCATGCGCAGGCACAGGTCCAGGCCGTCGATGCCGGAGGTGAGGCCGAGCTTCGGCTCGTGTGCGTATTCGCCCGGCAGCGCGGCGTACTCATCCTCGGTGACATAAGGCGGATTGGACACGATCAGGTCGTACTGGCGCCCCGCCACGCCGGCGAACAGGTCGGAGCGGATCGCCTCGACCCGGCCCTCGACGTGCTGGAACACGATGTTCTCGCGCGCCAGCGACAGCGCCTCGTCGCTGATGTCGACGATGTCGACCTGCCACTCCGGGTTGTACTCGGCCATCGCGATGCCGATGCAGCCCGAGCCGGTGCACAGGTCCAGCGCCCGTTCGACGTGGCGCTCGTCCAGCCATGGCGCGAAGCCCGACTCGATCAGTTCGGCGATCGGCGAACGCGGCACCAGGGCGCGGCGGTCGCTCTTGAACTTCAGCCCGGCGAACCAGGTTTCGCCGACCAAATAGGCCACCGGCAGGCGCTCGTTGACACGCCGATCGATCAACGCCAGCACGTTCGCCCGCTCCTCGGCCGTGAGCCGACCCGCGCCGTAGGCAGGCGGGATATCCGGCGGCAGGTTCAGGCTGGCCAGCACCAGGTGGGTGGCCTCGTCGATCGGGTTGTCATGGCTGTGGCCGAAGGTCAGCCCGGCGGCCGAAAAGCGACTGGCGCCATAACGGATGAAGTCGATGATGGTGGCAAGTTCGGCAGTCACGGCGATCCATGGGTGCGGCGAGGGGCCGGGCATTATACGGCCAGGAGCGGGACCGGCTGGCCTTCGGGCCAGCAGCAACCTCAATCGTTCGCCCCGAGCGCAGCGGGGCCGAGGGGCTCCACCACGAGTGGCCGATCCTTCCGTACGCAAGCCTGTGCCCGGGGTGAACAGCGCCGGTATCCCTCTATACTGGGCGGATGACTTTCAAAGTATTCCTCCAGTACGCCCTGCCCCACCGCTTCCTGTCGCGCCTGGTCTACTGGGCCACGCGCTGGACCTTCGTGCCGTGGAAGAACTGGCTGATCACCACCATCGTGCGCAATTACCAGGTGAACATGGCCGAGGCGGCGCAGCCCGATCCGCTGGCCTACCAGCACTTCAATGCCTTCTTCACCCGCAAGCTGCGTCCGGACGCACGCCGTGCCGACGCCGATCCGGCCGCCCTGGTCTCGCCTGCCGATGGCCGCATCAGCCAGTCGGGCGCCATCGTCGAAGGGCGCATCTTTCAGGCCAAGGGGCAGGAGTACACCGCCGCCGAACTGCTCGGCGGCGACGAAGCCGCGGCCGCGCCCTTCCGCAACGGCCGTTTCGTCACCGTCTACCTGTCGCCCCGCGACTACCACCGGGTGCACATGCCGCTGCAGGGCACCCTGCGCGAAACCGTGCATGTGCCAGGCCGGATCTTCAGCGTGGCGCCGTTCGCGGTGGCCGCGATCCCCCGCCTGTTCGCCCGCAACGAGCGGCTGGTCTGCCACTTCGATGGCGAACACGGGCCGTTCGTGGTGGTCATGGTGGGCGCGATCCTGGTCTCGTCGGTGGCTACCGTGTGGGACGGCCTGGTGATTCCGCCCTACGCCTCGTCGATCAGGCGCAAGTCGTTCGCCGGCCAGAACATCACCCTGGAGCGCTTCGCCGAGATGGCGCGCTTCAACATGGGTTCCACCGTGATCATGCTGTTGCCCGAAGGCACGGCCGAGCTGGATCCGCTCGCGCCGCAGCAGGCGGTGCAGGTCGGTCAGCGGCTGGGCCACCGCCCGGGCTGAAGCAGCACCGTTGGCGGAGGGTCGACCCGCCGAAAAGTCGCCGGCACGGCCCGCCAACCTGACGCGAAACGTCAGTATGTGACGCCCTGCGCGCAATTGACCGCCTTGACCCGCTACACTCCGCGTCGGAATCGTGCGCAGGGGGCACGGTTGAATTCAAGCGCCGAGGGGATCTCATGCAAATATTGACGCCATTCCTTGTGATGATGCGCGCGCGCCAGCTTGGCCGCCAATTCCGCGACATCGAACGCATCGTCCGGGCGCTGCCCAAACGCAGCCATGAGCGCCTCAGCACCCTCACCCTGCGCGAAATCGGCCAGGCCTCACGCAGCGACTTCCCGCACCTGCACGGCACCGCCCCCGAAGCGCGCTACCTGCCCTGGGGCCAGGGCACCGAAGCCGGCTACGAGCGCGCCCGTTCCGGCAATGCCGAAGTGGCGATGCGCGGCATCGCGCTGTGGCTGGCGGTGGCCTACCACGAGACCAAGAACTCGCCCCACGCAAGCCTGCAGCCGCAGTACCGCCAGCTGATGCAGCTGCTGCGCGAACTGAAGGAAGCGCAGAGCCAGGGCAGCACGGTCGACAGCTGGATGCAGCAGACCGCCGTCGCCTGAACGGCCGCCGGTCGCGCCGCTCAACGCCTGTGAAGAAAACCACGATCCTGTGGTTTTCTTCTATCGCGAGTCCGGTACACGCCCGGACTCGCTCACGCGAATCAGGCACTTGCGTGCCCGATCCGCGTCCGGCCATCCCTTGCCGGGCTTCGAGGTTGAAAAAATCACAACCCCTCAGCGACAGACCGGCAATTTCAGCTGCTGACCGATGCGCAGGTGCTGGTGGCGAATGCCATTCATCTCGGCAATCTCCTGCACGCTCGAACACTGCAGCTTGCGCACGATGCTGATCAGCGTATCGCCGCGGCGCACACGATAATTCTTCGTGCCCCGGCTCCGGGCCGGTGCCTTGGCCACCGGTGCGGCGACCACCGGGATGACCGCCTTGTGCAGGTCGCTGGCCAGGATCGGCCACGGACCGTCGACGCAACGCGAGGCGTAGGCCTGCTCCAGGACTTTCGGCAACTGCAACATGGTGCCGGCCGGCTGGCTCACCTGCGGATCGAGCCGGGGGTTGAGATTGCGCAGGGTGCGGAACCAGCCGTCGCTCATGCCGCCCGCCGAACCGAGGCAGACGGTCAGCTCCGACAGCGACGCGGGCCGCTTCAGGGTGATCGTGCCAGGCACGCTGTCGAGTCGGGGGAAGCGCAGGTTGTAGCTGTCCGGATGCTGGAACAGCCAGGCCGCGGCCAGCACCGCGGGCACGTAGTCGCGGGTCTCCTGCGACAGGTCGTTGTAGATCCGCGGATCGTAGAAACTCACCGAGGTGTCGTCGCCGACCAGCCGCCGGATGCGGCCCTCGCCGCCGTTGTAGGCGGCGATGGTCAGTTCGAGGTTGTCGTTGAAGATCCGCAGCTGCTCGTTCATGTACTCGGCATTCGCACGCGCCGAAGCCGCCGGATCGAAGCGGGTGTCGAAGCCGTCGTCGCTGACCAGGCCGAAGCGCATGCCGGTGGCGTACATGAACTGCAGCGGACCTGCCGCACCCGAACGCGAAACCGCGTGGACCTTGCCGCCGGATTCCTTGGCCATGATGCCGAACAGCAGCGCCTCGGGCAGGTCGGCCTTCTCGTAGGCCGGCCACATCTGGTAGCGCATGTACTGATAGTTGACGTACGCGTCCATCAATTGCGGCCGCCACTGGGTCAGCCACATCTCCAGCGCGGCCTTGACCGGGCCGTTCATCGCGATCAGTTGCGAAAGCTTCTGGCCATGCAGCAGGGTCACGCTGCGCTGGGCCTGCGGCAGGCTGGCCGCGCCGGTCTTGCCGGCGATGGCCTGCGCCGCCTGCGCGGGATCGACATCGCTGTCCAGGTCCTGCGCGCCGCCGAAATCGCCGTCTTTCAGGCGCAGCAGGTGATCAAAGGTCGAGAAGAAGCGCTGCGGATCACAGCCTGCGGTATTCCCGCAACGTGCCGATGCATCCTTCAGGCGATCCAGCGACCGGGTCAGGCTCGCCTGCGAAGCCTGCAGGTCACCCTCGCGGGATTGCTGCAAGGCGGTTTCGTAACCCTTGCCGGCGACGTCGAGTTCGCCATACAGCGCACCGACCTGGGCCGAAGGTTTGGCCGGGCCGCTGGCACAGGCACCGAGAAGACTGGCCGCCACGGCGATCGACGCCAGGCGGATGGAACGCATCACCGAACACGACAACATCAGAAACACCACCCCCGGAAAACGCCCACCATAGCGGGCGCAGGGGTTCGACTCAACGCACGCGACCACGCGACGCTCTGGCTACAATCACGCAAACACCACCGGATGGAACGCCATGACCGAGATCCTGATCGGCCGCAACGACAGCACCAGCGTCAGTCTTGACCCGCACTACGGCAACCGCCACGGCATGATCGCCGGCGCCACCGGCACCGGCAAATCGGTCTCGCTGATGGTGCTGGCCGAAGGGTTCTCGCGGCTCGGCGTGCCATGCTTCCTGGCCGATGCCAAGGGTGACCTGGCCGGCCTGGCGATGGCCGCCGGCGAGCCGGGTGACAAGCTCAAGGCGCGGCTGGCCAGGCTCAAGCTCACCGACTGGAAGGCGCAGGCCAACCCGGTGGTGTTCTGGGACATCTACGGCAAGCTCGGCCACCCGGTGCGCGCCACCGTCAGCGAGATGGGCCCGACCCTGCTCGGCCGCGTGCTGGAATTGAACGACACCCAGGAAGGCGTGCTCGAAGTGGTGTTCAAGGCCGCCGACGACCAGGGCTGGCTGCTGCTGGACCTGGCCGACCTGCGCGCCCTGCTCACCTACGCCGCCGAAAATGCCAAGGCGCTGTCCACCCAGTACGGCCTGATCAGCACGCAGAGCATCGCGGCAATCCAGCGCGCGCTGCTGAAACTCGAAAGTGACGGCGCCGACCAGTTCTTCGGCGAGCCGGCGCTGGAACTGGCCGACCTGATGCGCCAGGACATGAGCGGCCGCGGCATCATCAACGTGCTGGCCGCCGACCAGCTGATCATGAAGCCGCGGCTGTACTCCACCTTCCTGCTGTGGCTGCTGTCCGAGCTGTTCGAGCAGCTGCCCGAAGTCGGCGACCTCGACCAGCCCAAGATGGTGTTCTTCTTCGACGAGGCGCACCTGCTGTTCGACGACGCCTCGCCTGCCCTGCTGCAGCGGGTGGAACAGGTGGTGCGGCTGATCCGCTCCAAGGGCGTGGGCGTGTACTTCTGCTCGCAGAACCCCGACGACGTGCCCGGCGTGATCCTCGGCCAGCTCGGCAACCGCATCCAGCACGCCCTTCGCGCGTTCACCCCGCGTGACCAGAAGGCGGTCAAGGCGGCGGCGGAAACCTTCGTCGTCAACCCGAAGCTCGACGTCACCGAGGCCATCACCAAGCTGGCCGTGGGCGAGGCACTGGCCTCCACTCTGGCCAATGGCGGCGTGCCCACGCCGGTGGAACAGGTGCTGGTGACCACGCCGTGCTGCCGCATCGGCGCGATCACCGACGCGGAGCGCGGCACCATCCGCCAGCGCTCGCCGGTGGGCGCGAAATACGACACTGCCGTCAATCGCGAATCGGCCGCCGAGATGCTGGCCAGGCGCGCCGGGGAAAAGGCCGCCGATGCCGCCACCGTGGCGGCCGATGCGCCGGCCAAGGGCGCCGCGAAGGAAGCGGAAAGCGGCTGGGGCGGCGCGGTGCACGACGCCCTGTTCGGCACCAAGCGCCGCCAGGGCATGATCGAGACCATGGGCAAGCAGATGGTGCGCACCGCGGGCAGTCAGCTCGGCCGGCAGATCCTGCGCGGCGTGCTGGGCGGCATCTTCGGCGGCAAGCGTTGAGGCGCGTTGCTGCGTGAGCCGCTGGCGACCACCCTCACCCGGCTCCACCGCGATCATCACCCGCGAGGGCTTCGAACGGCTCAAGGCCGAACTCGATCATCTGTGGCACGTGCGCCGGCCGGAGGTGGTCAAGGCGCTGGCCGCGGCAGCGGCCGAGGGTGACCGCTCGGAGAATGCCGAGTACACCTATCGCAAGAAGCAGCTCGGCGAAATCGATCGCCGGGCGCGCTATCTCAGCAAGCGCATCCCTGCGCTGAAGGTGGCCGAAGGCGCACCGGCCGATCGCCGCGCGGTGTTCTTTGGCGCGCACATCGAGCTGGAGAACACCGACACCGGCGAGCTCGTCCGCTACCGCATCGTCGGCCCGGACGAGACCGATGCACGGCGTGGCTTCATCAGCATCGATTCGCCGCTGGCGCGGGCGGTGCTGAAACGGCGCGTCGAGGACGAATTCGTGGCGGAGCTTCCCGGTGGCCCCACGGAGTTCGCGATCGTCACCGTGAGTTACGCCGACGACGGGGTCTGAACGGCAATCCGGATGGCCCGCCAGCCTATTGGCCGTCTGCATCCCCATGCGGCGACAGCAACCGCAAGGCCTGCCGATGTTCCTGCTCGATCTTCGCCAGTCGATTCTGCAGGGCTTGCGGGCTGATCCATTGACCGTGGCTGGCCTGTTGCCGCAACAGCGTGTACTGCATGTCGACAAACGGCGTCAGCACGCGACTGTCCACCGCCACGAAGCCGCCGAGATCCGGAATGCGCGCCAGCGCGGCGCGCTCCCGCTCGCCCGCGTCGCCGCGCGACTTGCCGTAGCCGAGCAGGATCGCGGTGAGTTTCTGGCGCAACCGCCGGGACATGCCGTCGCGGATCACCAGCACGCCGGAGGGAATCAGCTGCGAACGCCAGATCACCCGGAGCTGGGCCGCTTCGCGGGGAAAGTTGCGACGGAACAGATCCATGTCGGGGTTGTTGCTGCTGGTCACGTCCGCCTCTCGATTGACCACGGCCAGCAGGTTGCTCTGGTGATCGCCCACCCGAACGCTGGCGAAAAAGGTGTCCGAGTTGAGTCCCTTCGGCGCGAAGACATAGGCCTCGGGCGCGATGTAGCCGGTCACCGACAGGTGCTCGCTGCGGGCGTAACGCCAGCCCTGGCCGGGCGTGGCGAGCAGGTCGTCGAGGTTGCGGATCGGGCTGTCGTCGCGCACCACCAGGGTGGCCACGTTGCCTCGCGCACCGTCGCTGCGCTGGAACTGCGCGAACACCTGCATGTTCTGCCGGGTCACCGCCTCGACGGCCAGCCGGCCGGACAGGAATGCGACGTCGACCCGCTGGCCGCCGATCGCGCTGGACAGGCTGGCATAACTGCCCACCGAGACCGTGACCACCTCGCGGTGCAGTCGCCGGCTGACGTCATCCAGCAGGGGACGCCATTGCTCGAGGGACTCGGCGGCGCTGCCGATCGGCAGGATGCCGAAACGGATCGGTGTCTCCGCGGGAGCAGGCACCTTCGCCGCCGCTGCAGGGCCAATGCCGACCAGCGCCATGCACAGCGCCACGACCAGTGACATCAACCAGCGTCTGCCCCGCCGATGGCACCACCAAGCGCTTGCGATGGCCAATGCCGTGCACTCCCCGAGCCGCGTCCCGATGCACTGTATATAGTCGTGATCGGCCGGCGGGGCAAGGCGTGGGCTCAGGCCTGGCCCGCCACGAAGGGCGGCGGATAATGGCGCCCCGCGCGACGCGGCTGATAGCAGGGCGTGCTCAGATGGAAGGCTTCATCGGCGCTGTGCTCGCCCCAGCCCGGCAGTCCGGACAGCGGCAGCGGTCGCAGTTCGAGCGGATCATTCAACAGCTGGCCGGCGCGGATGGCCGTGGCGCACGCCGCCGCCAGATCGCTCCCGGCGTCGGCATGAAACACCAGTGCCTTGGCCACCAGCAGCTTGCCCGGGTTCAACGCCAGCTCCAGCAGGGCGTGACCGAACAGCTCCAGCCTGATCGTTCCGTCCAGCCAGGCCTGCCGCCTGCGCCAGAACAGGCCGTGCCAGTCATGGGCATCCCACAGCTCCAGCAGCGAGGGATCGCGGGTGCCCACCATGACGCCGCCCTCGTCGAAGTGGGTCAATGCATATTGGGCGCGCGAACGACGCTTGGGACCCATCCGTGCGATCTCGACAACCTGGCGATCGTTGAGCGCCTGTTTCAGGCCGGCATGGCGCAGCCAGACCAGCGCGTTG
Organism: Rhodanobacter sp. IGA1.0; assembly: GCF_040208325.1. Taxonomy (NCBI): domain Bacteria; kingdom Pseudomonadati; phylum Pseudomonadota; class Gammaproteobacteria; order Lysobacterales; family Rhodanobacteraceae; genus Rhodanobacter; species Rhodanobacter sp. IGA1.0. The sequence goes on along the minus strand of NZ_CP157948.1, from coordinate 1,478,665 downwards.
AGAAGGTCGTGCCAGTTGCCTTCACGGGTGGCGATCTGGCCACGCTCGGCGATGCGCTGTTCGTAATGCAGGCCGTCGCCCAGCAAGGAGGCGGTTTGCGCCACGAATCGCGGGCGGCTGTCGTCAGGCCAGTGTCGGTTCAACGCGTCGATCGGTGGCCAGCGCGCGCCTTCGAGCAGATCGGCCCATTCGCGCCAGGCCGCCAGTGGCATCCGCGCGAACACCGCCGGATCGACGCAGTCGCGAGCCGGCGCGACGTAGCGCATGGCGGGTACTAGACGACCGTGAGCTGCGGATGGGCCAGCCGTGCGTGCAGGTCGTGCTCGCTGGCCGACTCCACCACCACCTCGACGAACTGGCCCGGACGCAGCGCCTGGCCGTCGGCGATCAGCACGCTGCCGTCGATCTCCGGCGCATCGGCGGCCGAACGCGCGACCGCACCATCGGCGCCGGCCTCGTCGACCAGCACCTTGATCGTGCGGCCGATCTTGCGCTGCAGTTTCGCCGCGGAGATTTCCGCCTGCACCGCCATGAACTGTTCCAGCCGGTCTTCCTTCAGCTCCTCGGAGACCGGGTCGGGCAGCTCGTTCGCCTTCGCGCCATCGACCGGCGAATAGGCGAACGCCCCCACGCGATCGAGCTCTGCCTCGCGCAGGAAGTCCAGCAGCTCCTCGAACTCCGCCTCGGTCTCGCCGGGGAAGCCGACGATGAAGGTGCTGCGGATGGTCAGGTCCGGCACCTGCCTGCGCCAGTTCTGGATGCGCTCCAGCGTCCGGTCGATGTTGCCCGGGCGCTTCATCAGTTTCAGGATGCGCGGGCTGGCGTGCTGGAACGGGATGTCCAGGTACGGCAGCAGCTTGCCGGCTGCCATCAGCGGCATCACCTCGTCCACGTGCGGATACGGATAGACGTAGTGCAGGCGCGCCCACGCGCCAAGTTCAGACAGGCCTTCGCACAGCTCGGTCATGCGCGTGCGATACGCCTTGCCGCGCCACTCGCGCTCGGCGTATTTCAGGTCCACGCCGTAGGCGCTGGTGTCCTGCGAGATCACCAGCAATTCCTTCACGCCGCCCTTGACCAGGCGCTCGGCCTCCAGCAGCACCTCGTCGACCGGTCGCGAGACCAGGTTGCCGCGCATAGAGGGAATGATGCAGAAGCTGCAGCGGTGATTGCAGCCTTCGGAAATCTTCAGGTAGGCATAGTGCTTCGGGGTCAGCTTCACGCCCGTGTCCGGCACAATGTCGATGAACTTGTTGCGCACCGGCGGCAGCGCCTTGTGCACCGCCGTCATCACGCTGGCGTAGTCCTGCGGGCCGCTGACCGACAGCACGTCCGGATATGCCTCGCGGATCAGCGCCTCGCGCTTGCCCAGGCAACCGGTGACGATGACCTTGCCGTTTTCGTTGAGCGCCGTGCCGATCGAATCCAGCGACTCCTGCACCGCCGCGTCGATGAAGCCGCAGGTATTCACCACCACCGCGTCGGCCTCGTTGTAGCTGGGCACGATCTGGTAACCCTCGACCTTCAGCTGGGTAAGGATGCGCTCGGAATCGACCAGCGCCTTGGGGCAGCCGAGGCTGACGAAACCGATCTTGTGCGAAGCCTGGGACATGGCAGGGTTACCGTGAAAAGCTGCGGGGCAACAGGCGATTATACGGGAACGGGGAATGGGGAATGGGGAATGGGGAATGGGGAACGGCCGGAGCATCGCCGCCTTCGCGTTCGCCGTTGTTCCCTGTTCCCTGCTCGCCACAATGCCTAGAATCGACTTCCCCCACAGGAGCCGCACCATGGGCCAGTCCATCAACATCCCCACCTCCGGCACGCAGTGCATCGGCGCCTACCTGGCCCAACCGGCGGGCACGCCGAAGGGCGGCATCGTGGTGATCCAGGAAATCTTCGGCGTCACCGCGCACATCCGTGACCTGGCCGACCGCTTCGCCGGCTACGGCTATACCGCGATCGCGCCCGCGTTCTTCGACCGGCTGGAGAGCGGCGTCGAATTGCCCTGTGACATGGTCGGCGCGAATCGCGGCAAACAGCTGGTGGCGGAACTGGGGCTCGAGCGCGCGCTCGAGGACGTGGCCAGCGCCGCCGAATCGATCAGCTCGGCCGGCAGGATCGGCACGGTCGGCTATTGCTGGGGCGGCACCGTCGCCCTGCTCGCCGCACTGCGCCTGGGGCTGCCGTCAGTGAGCTATTACGGCGCGCGCAACCTGCCGTTCCTGCGCGAAACACCGAAGGCGCCGGTGATGTTCCACTTCGGCGAAAAAGACCAGAGCATCACGGCCGAAGCGGTGGCGAAGCATCGCGAGGCGTTGCCGCAAATGGACACCTTCACCTATCCGGCCGACCACGCGTTCAACCGCGATGGCAGCCCGAACTACCACGAGGCCAGCGCCCGGCTCGCACTGCAGCGCACGCTGGCCTTCTTCGACCAGCACCTGGCCGGCGCATGAGCGCCGCAGACTTCATCCTCGACCCGCGGCTGGCGGCCGACACGCATCCGGTCACCTCGCTGCCGCTGTGTGACATCCTGCTGATGGATGATGCGCGCTACCCGTGGCTGATCCTGGTGCCACGCCGAGCCGGTCTGGTCGAGGTCGGCGACCTCGGCAGCCACGAGCAGGCCCTGCTGTGGCAGGAGGTGGCCCGCGCGGGCGCTGCGCTTCGTGCCGTGGCACCATTCGACAAGCTCAACCTGGGCGCCCTGGGCAACATCGTGCGACAACTGCATGTGCACGTGGTCGGGCGCCGCGATGGTGACGCCGCCTGGCCCGGACCGGTATGGGGAAACGGCAAGGCTGAAGCTTACGAGGCGGCCACGCGCACGGCGCTGATCAATGACCTGCGCCCGGCACTGACCCGGACAGAGTAGTCCGGGCAGCTCCAGCGTTACTGTTGCTGCTGCTGTCGTTGCTGCTGCTGTTCCACCGCGCTGCTGCCCGCCGCATCTTTGCCTTCCAGGCGATCAGGCATGGTCACCGGCCCGCGATAGTCTTCAAGGTTGCGAGCCTTCACCACAACCGGGTTGATTTTCGTCAGCGTGCCGTCATCGTCGTAGTAAACGGTGAAGCCATAATCCAGTTGCATCCGCGCCATGTACTGCAAGTGTTGCTTGCGGACTTTCGAGTCGTCGCTGCGCTCGAGCAGAATCGTCTTCGGCAGCTTGCCCTGATCCTTCAGATAAGCGAAGTGGCTGCCCGTATCCAGTGCCGACAACACCGCGCCATCGACCAAGAACTGCCCGCTCTTGTAGGCCTTGATGGTGGTATCGAACTGGCCCTGCATCGAAGCCGTACCCGCCGCGTCCCTGGTATCACCTCGATGGCAGCCCGCGAGCACGAGCAAACCGCCCAACATGAGCACAGCCGCGGCACGTCTCAGCAGTATGGAAAAACGGATCATGCGGGTCTCCTTGCAATCAAACGACTGAATCGGTGGGAGTGTAGCGCGGCTTGATGCGACGGCACGACTCGCGTATCCGCTGGCCAGCCTCCGCATTCAGGTACGCGGCAAGGTCACGCCCTGCTGGCCCTGGTACTTGCCGCCGCGGTCCCTGTAACTGGTTTCGCATTCCTCGTCGGATTCGAGGAACAGCATCTGCGCCACGCCTTCGTTGGCGTAGATCTTTGCGGGCAGCGGCGTGGTGTTGGAGAACTCCAGCGTCACGTGGCCCTCCCACTCCGGCTCCAGCGGCGTCACGTTGACGATGATGCCGCAGCGCGCGTACGTGCTCTTGCCCAGGCAGATCGTCAGCACCTTGCGCGGGATGCGGAAGTATTCGACCGTGCGCGCCAGCGCGAACGAATTGGGCGGGATGATGCACACGTCAGCCTCCACGTCGACGAAGCTGGTCGGATCGAACGACTTCGGATCGACGATGGTGGAGTTGATGTTGGTGAAGATCTTGAACTCGCGGGCGCAGCGCACGTCATAGCCGTAGCTCGACGTGCCGTAGGAAATCAGCTTGCTGCCGTCGCGCAGCTTCACCTGGCCCGGCTCGAACGGCTCGATCATGCCGTGGCTCTCGGCCATGCGGCGGATCCACTTGTCGGGTTTGATGCTCACGCTGTCTCCGCTGGTTGGCTCGGCGGCCCGGAACGGCCCGCGCAGTCGGCAAAAATACACGGTCAGGGCATCGCGGCGCCAGCCGAAGCCCGTCAATGCATCGCCAGTGCTTCCACCAGCAACCGCAGCGCCGCCTGCAATTCGGCGCAGCGGTCGGCATTTTCCAGCACCTGCGTCACCGAGCAGCCGGCACCAGGCAAGGCCACCATCACCGGCTGGGCCGCCAGCAGCTGCGCGGACATGGTGGTGAGGATTTCGGCCAGCGCCTCCTGCGCGTGATACGAGCCACGCGCCGCCGTGTTCAGCAGCAACACCGGCTTGCCGGGGAAGTCCGGGCTGCCGACCAGCCAGTCCAGCAGATTCTTGAACGCGCCGGGCACGCCGTGGGCGTACTCGGGACAGGCGATCAGCAAGGCGTCCGCCGAGTCCACCGCTTCGCGCAATTCGGCAACCGCGGGCGGCAGCGGATCGGTCTCCGCATCGGGATTGAACAACGGCAGGTCGCCGAGCCCCCTGTAGAGCAACAGCTCCAGCGTCGATGGCGCCAGCCGGTACGCCGCCTCAAGCGCCGCCGAATTCGACGACACGCGGCGCAGGCTGCCGGACAGGCACAACACCTGCGCCGCCACCCTCATGCCGCGGGCACGCCCTGCACCACGATCTTGCCCAGGCCCAGCGACTTGTTGCGCGGTTGCCGCGACAACCGTCCCGCCGCATTGCGGGCAATCTCGCGATAGCGCATGGCGAGCTCGGATTCGGGCATTGCCGCCACCGTGGGATTGCCGCTGTCGGCCTGCTCGCGGATGCGGATGTCCAGCGGCAGCGAACCGAGATAGGCCGCGCCGTACTGGCTGGCCATGCGCTCGCCGCCACCTTCGCCGAAGATGTTCTCCTCGTGGCCGCAGTTGGAGCAGACGTGGGTGGCCATGTTTTCCACCACGCCCAGCACCGGCACCTCGACCTTCTCGAACATCTTGAGCGCCTTGCGCGCGTCGAGCAGGGCGATGTCCTGCGGCGTGGTGACGATCACCGCGCCAGCCACCGGCACCTTCTGCGACAGCGTGAGCTGGATGTCGCCGGTGCCCGGCGGCAGATCGACGATCAGATAGTCGAGCTGCTCCCAGCGGGTGTCGGTAAGCAGTTGCATCATCGCCTGGGTGACCATCGGGCCGCGCCAGATCATCGGCGTGTCTTCTTCCACCAGGAAGCCGATCGACATCACCGGCATGCCGTGCGCCTGCATCGGCAGGATGCTCTTGCCGTCAGGCGAGGCCGGCTTGCCGTGCACGCCGAGCATGGTCGGCTGGCTGGGGCCGTAGATGTCCGCGTCCATCACGCCGACCTTCGCACCCTCGGCCTGCAGCGCCAGCGCCAGGTTGGCCGACACCGTGGACTTGCCCACGCCCCCCTTGCCTGACGCCACCACGATGATGTTCTTCACGTTCGGCAGCGGCCCCAGCGTGCCTTGCACCTTGTGCACGTGGACGCGGCTGGTGACCGACACGGAGGCCGATTCGATCGCCGGATCGGCCTCCAGTGCCAGGCGCACCCGGCCGACGATGGCGTCGATGGCGCCGGCCGCCGGATAGCCCAGTTGCAGGTCCACCGACACCTTGCCGCCGTCCACGCCGACGGCGCGCACGGCTTCGCCCAGCGACGCGCCGGTGTGGGTATCGATGAGGCCGCCAAGGATCTGGCGGACCAGGGCTTCGTTCGCCTGTGTCATGTCTGCTCGGGGATTTGCGGGGCCGCCATTATGCCAGCCCGCCGGCCACGGTCGGCTGACCCAGATCAGCGCGAACCGGCCGTGGCCGGCGCGCCGCGGGGCGCCGCAAGCATTTGCGCAATGCAGCTTGACGGCTTTCCCCATCCTCGCCAGTCTCCCATCCATACGCTTTCGTACGGGAGGAACACCATGAAGCACGCATTTCGTTGGGTCATCGCCGCCAGCCTGCTGTTTGGCGCCGGTACCGTAATGGCAGCCAATGACACCCCGGTCGGCACCTGGAAGACCATCGACGACGAGTCCGGCCAGGCCAAGTCGATCGTCGAGATCACCGACAACAACGGCGAATTGCAGGCGCACATCGTCAAGCTGCTCAATCGCAGCCCGGAAGACATCGCCCGCGACGGCGCCGTGGCGATGTGCCGCAAATGCGACGGCGAACGCAAGGACAAGCCGGTCGAAGGCATGAACATCATGTGGGGCGTGCACCGCGACGACGACGTCTGGGATGGCGGCAGGATCCTCGACCCGAAGTCCGGCAAGATCTACAAGGTGAAACTGTCGATGCTCGACGGCGGCCAGAAGCTCAATGTGCGCGGTTACATCGGCTTCTCGTGGGTCGGCCGCAGTCAGACCTGGGAACGCCAACCCTGAGCCCCATCGGCAAGTGCTCCACGAAAGCGCGCTCCGGCGCGCTTTTTCTTTGCGGCAGGCCCGCTACCAACGCATGGCGATTTGGACGGCCATGCCATAATGCGCAGTCATCCCGGAGTGCACGCCCACCATGAGTCGCCGCCTGCTCGTCACCAACGCCCTGCCCTACGCCAATGGCCCGCTGCACATGGGCCACCTGCTGGGCTACATCCAGGCCGACATCTGGGTGCGCGCGCAGCGGATGAGCGGCAACGAAGTCGCCTATGTCTGCGCCGACGATGCCCACGGCACGCCGATCATGCTGGCGGCCGAAAAGGCCGGCATGACCCCGGAGAACTACATCGAAGGCATCCGCCAGGGCCACGAGGCGGACTTCGCCGCCTTCGGCGTGGCGTTCGACCACTACCACACCACCCATTCCGACGAGAACCGCGAGCTGGCCACGCTGATCTACACGCGCCTGCGCGATGCCGGCAGCATCGCCCGGCGCAGCATCCAGCAGCTGTTCGATCCGGAAAAGCAGATGTTCCTGCCGGACCGCTACATCAAGGGCACCTGCCCGGTCTGCAAGACACCGGACCAGTACGGCGACAACTGCGAGAACTGCGGCGCCACCTACGCGCCGACCGACCTGATCAATCCCTATTCGGTGATGTCCGGCGCCACCCCGGTGCTGCGCGACTCGGAGCACTACTTCTTCGAGCTGGGCAAGTTCGAGGGCCTGCTGCGCGACTGGTTCGCCGGCGCGTTCACCGGCGGCAAGCCAGTGGCCAACAGCGGCGTGGCCGCGAAGCTGCGCGAATGGCTGGACGGCGGCCTGAAGGACTGGGACATCTCGCGCGACGCGCCTTATTTCGGCTTTCCGATCCCCGATGCGCCGGGCAAGTTCTTCTACGTGTGGCTGGATGCGCCGGTCGGCTACCTGGCCAGCTTCAAGGCGTTGTGCGACCGGACCGAGCTGCAGTTCGACGACTTCCTCGCCGCCGACAGCAACGCCGAGATGCATCACTTCATCGGCAAGGACATCATCAACTTCCACGGCCTGTTCTGGCCCGCGATGCTGCACGGCGCCGGTTTCCGCACGCCCACCGCGCTGCACGTCAACGGCTACCTCACGGTGAACGGCGCGAAGATGTCCAAGTCGCGCGGCACCTTCATCCAGGCGCGCACCTATCTCGATTCGGGCCTGCATCCGGAGTTCCTGCGCTACTACTTCGCCAGCATGCTCAACGAGACGCCGGTCGACGTGGATCTCGACCTCAAGGCCTTCGAGGAGCGGGTCAACTCGCACCTGGTCGGCAAGTGGGTGAACATCGCCAGCCGCACCGCCGGCTTCGTGCACAAGTTCTTCGACGGCCGCCTGGCCGCGCAGTTCGGCACCGAGGAAGCGGACCTGTGGAACAGCCTGCTGGAGCACTACGACGGCGTGGCCGAACTCTACGACAGCGGCGAATTCGCCGAGGTGACCCGCCGCTTCGTGCTGATGGCCGACATCGTCAACGGCCACATCGCCGCCAAGGCGCCATGGACGATGGCCAGGGACGAGGCCCAGCGCGAGGCACTGCACCAGGTCTGTTCGTTTGCACTGGGCGCGTTCCGCCTGCTGGCCGGCATGCTCAAGCCGATCCTGCCGGCCACGGTCGGCGCTGCCGAGAAATTCCTGGCCGCACCCATCGTCGACTTCGACGACGCCCGCAGCAGCCTGCACAATCACACCATCGAGCCATTCGAGGCGCTGATGGGCCGCATCGACCCCAGGCTCATCGAGGCGATGATCGAATCGTCGAAGGATTCACTCGGCGCCCCTGCCGAAGCCCCCAAAACCCCGAAGAAGAAACCCATGACCGAAGACCCCAAGCCTGCCGCATCGAATCCGGCGCCGCAGAACGCCGACGCCGGCATCATCGGCATCGACGACTTCGCCAGGCTCGACCTGCGCATCGGCAAGGTCAGCGCGTGCGAATTCGTCGAGGGTTCGGACAAGCTGCTGCGCTTCGAACTCGACGCCGGCCCGCTGGGCACGCGGCAGATCTTCTCCGGCATCCGCGCGGCCTACGCCGAGCCGGAAAAGCTGGTCGGCCGCAACGTGGTGTTCATCGCCAACCTGGCGCCGCGCAAGATGCGCTTCGGCCTGTCCGAGGGGATGATCCTGTCCGCCGGCGACGGCGGCAGCGACCTGTTCCTGCTCGACGCCGACCAGGGCGCGAAGCCCGGCGCCACCGTCCGCTGAATCGGTCAGGCAAAGCCGCACGCCCGCCAGCTTTTGCCGTGCGCCATGCCCGCCCGCTACTGCTTCGTGTAAGTCACGAAGAATCCGACCAGGTCGCCGTTCTCGTCGTACGGCGCCATGTCCACGTAGCGGTAGCCACGCGCGGCGTAGTCGGCGTGCGACTTGGTCAGCTGATTCGCCATGTGCTTCTTGCGGAAACCCAGGGTGGCATCGACGAACACGGTCACCGTGTCGCCCGCGACTTCGGACGACGCCGCCTGCGCGGGGGCGGCATGGGTCAGCACGATCGCGCCACCGGCGCCCAGCACGGCGGCAAGCAACAACGAAGCGGGAAACGACGATTTCATGGCGACACTCCAGGCGGCGGCAATTGCGTGACAATGGGCGCCGATTATCGCCCGCCCCACCATCGCGCATGAGTGATCCCGTCACCCTTCTCGCTGACCGCATCGACGCCGTGCTGCCGCAGACCCAATGCGAGCAATGCGGCTACCACGGCTGCCGGCCGTATGCGGAAGCGATCGCCCGCGACGAGGCGCCGATCAACCGGTGCCCGCCAGGCGGCGGCGCCGGCATCGAAAAGCTGGCCACCCTGCTCGATCGCCCCGCCCTGCCACTCGATCCCGACTGCGGCATCGAACATCCGCGCACGCTGGCGCGCATCGTCGAGGCCGACTGCATCGGCTGCACCAAGTGCATCCAGGCTTGCCCGGTCGACGCCATCATCGGCGCCTCGAAGCTGATGCACACCGTGGTGGCGGACGACTGCACCGGTTGCGAACTGTGCGTGCCGGCCTGCCCGGTCGACTGCATCGTGCTCGAACCGATGCCGCCCGCGCAGATCGATGTCGCCCATGCCGATGCGGCGCGCGAACACTTCCGGCGCCGTGAAGCGCGCCTCGAACGCCAGCGCGCCGAACGCGAGACCGAACTGGCGGCGCGCAAGCTTGCCGTGGAAGCGGCGGCCGGACCGGTGAACCCGGTGCAGGCCGCGCTGGCCCGCGCCAGGGCGAAGCAGCAGGAGTCGACACCGTGAAGCGCGCCGAGGTGATCGAACTGTTCTCGCGGCTGCGCGAACTGGACCCGCATCCCACCACCGAACTGGCGTACACCACGCCGTTCGAACTGTTGGTGGCGGTGGTGCTATCGGCGCAGGCCACCGACGTCGGCGTCAACAAGGCCACCCGCAAACTCTATCCGGTGGCGAACACGCCGCAGGCCATCCTGGCCCTGGGCGAGGAAGGACTGAAGCGCTACATCAGCACCATCGGCCTGTTCAACGCCAAGGCGAAGAACGTGATTGCGCTGTGTCGGCTGCTGATCGAGCAGCATGACGGCGAGGTGCCGCGCACCCGCGAGGCGCTGGAAGCGCTGCCCGGCGTGGGCCGCAAGACCGCCAACGTGGTGCTCAACACCGCCTTCGGCGTACCGACCATCGCGGTGGACACGCACATCTTCCGCGTCTCCAACCGCACCGGCCTGGCCCCGGGCAAGGACGTGCGTGCGGTCGAGGACAAGCTGGAGAAAGTGGTGCCGGCCGAATTCAAGCAGGATGCCCATCACTGGCTGATCCTGCACGGCCGCTACGTGTGCAAGGCGCGCAAGCCCGATTGCCCGCACTGCGTGATCCGCGACTTGTGCCGGTACAGGGACAAGACGGCGGAGTGAGGAAGGAGCCGCGTTCCTCGCTCGTCACCCCGCCAACTGCGCCCGCTCCAGCGCCGCGATGTGCCGTTCCAGCCGCGGCCCCAGGTAGCAGTGCGAGCCGCATGGCAGCAGGCCGACTTCGCCGAACTCGCGCAAGTACCAGGCCGGCGCGCGCGAGACGAAACCCTGGTGGTCGCCGGCCACGTCGTCGCGACTGGTGAACACTTCGAGGAAGGCCACGCCTTCGAGCATTTCGCCGATGCCGTGCAGGCCGGCGCGGATTTCCGCCGGTTTCAGGTAGTGCAGCACGTCGGTGCACACGATCAGGTCGAAACGCTCGTCGAAGCGCAGGTATTCCAGCTGGCCGAAGCGCGCCAGTCCGATGTTGCGGCTGCGGCCGTAGCGCGCCACCACGTACTCGCTGGCGTCCAGGCCGCGGTAGGTGATCCCCGGCCGCAAGGCGCGCAGCGGCGCGCGCCAGGTCGCCTCGCCACAGCCCACGTCGAGCACGTTGCGGATCGGACGCCCCAGGTAATACTCGGCCTGCGCCACCACCATCGCCACCTTGCGCCGCAGTTCGGCCGCCGATGCCACGGAATGTCGCGGGTCGCGGTACCACTTGTCGAAATAGGCGCGGTCGTAGGTCTTGGTCATGCGGAGGTCCGGGCAAGCGTGGGCAGCGTCCATGGTATCCCGCCCGACCCGCCGATCCGGATGCGGCATCACTTTCTGCATGCGCTGCCGATGCCAGCATCCCCCCAGCTTTCGTCCCCGCCCCGAGGAGAACCCCATGCCCATGGTCCGCTTCCGCCTGATCGGCAGCCGCGCCGACGCCGATGCCGTCATCGCGACCCTGCACGGCCTCGATCGCATCGAGCACGTCGAGGAGATCGACGACCTGATCTCCGGGATGCGCGACGACTCCAGCTCCAGCGACTCGGTCAGCGACAGCGAAGGCCACGTCTACCGCATCGAAGTGGACACGCCCGATGACGGGGTCGCGGACGACGTGCGCGCCCGCGCCGAGGAGGCAGCCGGGGAAGCGGCCGCCGGCATCGAGTTCGTGGACGAGTTCTGAACGGCGGGAACCACGCCTGTGTCATCCGTTGGGCGGGCACGGCGTTGAAACCTTCTGTGGTGCCGTGACGCGCAGCGCCTCCCAGCCAAGGTTCCGCCATGCAACCCTCTTCTGCCCGATCTGAAGCTCGGCACCGCAGGTTCCATCGCCGCCTGCTTCCATTCACCGCGACCCTGCTGCTGTCGCTCGCCGCCTCGGCGCACGCGCCGGACTCCGCGGGCCGAGCACTGGCTCCTTCCGACGTGCGCTGGCTGCAGCGGGCGACCTTCGGCATCGACTCGGCCAGCTTGGCCAGCTACCGCAAACTCGGCCGCCAGCGCTGGCTCGATGTCCAGCTGGCCGATCACGACGACACGCTGCCGCCAGCCATCGCCCGCCTGATCGCCAGCTACCCGGCGATCAGCACGCCGCCGCAGGAACTGCTGGCCCAGGCCGCCGAAGCGCGGCGCCAGCTGAAGTCGATGCCTGAGGGCGACGCCAGGGTCGCCGCGAAGAAGAACCTGCAAAAACAGGCCCGTGCACTGGCCCAGCAGGCCCAACAGGCCGAACTGCTGCATGCGATCTACGGCAGCAACCCGCTGAAGGAGCAGGTCGTATGGTTCTGGCTCAACCACTTCAGCGTGTACGCGGCCAAGGGCCGCGTGCGCCTGGTTGCCGCCGACTATGAGGAACACGCGATCCGGCCGCATGCACTGGGCAAGTTCCGCGACCTGCTGCTGGCCACGCTGAAAAGCCCGGCGATGCTGGAATACCTCGACAACGCGAAGAACGTGAAGGGCAAGACCAACGAGAACTACGCCCGCGAGCTGATGGAGCTGCACGCGCTGGGCGTCGGCTCCGGCTACACCCAGCATGACGTGCAGCAACTGGCGCTGATCCTTACCGGCGCCGGCATCGCGCCGGCGGCACCACGCCGAGCCGGCCGCTTCGGCCGCACACGGCCGGGCTTCGTGCGCGACGGCCTGTTCGTGTTCAATCCGGACCGGCACGACTTCAGCGACAAGACCCTGCTCGGCCAGCGCATCCGCGGCAGCGGCTATCGCGAGATCGAGCAGGCGGTGGACCTGATCACCCGGCAACCGGCCTGCGCCCGTTTCGTCTCGCGCCAGCTGGCCGAATACTTCGTGGCCGACCAGCCACCGCCGGCCCTGATCGAAGCGATGGCGAAAACCTTCCAGCGCAGCGACGGCGACGTCGCCGCGGTCTTGCGCACGATGTTCGATTCGCCGGAGCTGACCGGCGGCGAGGCGGCCAAGTTCAAGGACCCCACCCGTTTCCTGGTTTCCGCGATGAAGCTCGCCTACGACGGGCAGCCGATCAGCAACGCGCAGCCGCTGGTCAACTGGCTCAACCAGATGGGCGAGCCGGTGTTCGGCCGGGTCACGCCCGACGGCTGGCCACTGGACAGCGCCAGCTGGTCGGGTTCGGGCCAGATGGCGACCCGATTCGACGTGGCCCGCGCGATCGGCAGTGGCCGCAACAAGCTGTTCATGACCGACACCGACGAGCCGAACCCGGCCACGCCGCGGGCACGCCCGGCCGTGCCCGCGCTGGACTCGCCGCTCTACCGCGCCGTGGTGGAACCGCGCCTGTCGCAAGCCACCCGGGTGGCATTGGGCAAGGCCACTTCGGCAGCGGAATGGAATACCTACCTGTTGTCGTCGCCGGATTTCAATTACCGCTGAGGTTCCCGCACAGCCATGATGAACCGTCGCCAATTCCTGCTCGCCGCCGCCTCCGCGGCAACCCTGCCCGCCCTGTCCTTCAGCGGCAACCTGTTCGCCGCGCCAGCCAGCTCGCCGCGCTTCCTGCTGGTGTTCCTGCGCGGCGGCTACGACTGCAACAACCTGCTGGTGCCCTGCGCCAGCGACTTCTATTACGAGTCACGACCTAGCCTGGCGATCGCCAGGCCCGACCCCGCCAATCCCGACAGCGCGATCGCGCTGGACGCGCAGTGGGGACTGAACCCGGTATTGCGCGAATCGCTGCTGCCGCTGTGGCAGCGCAAGCAGCTCGCCTTCGTGCCGTTCGCCGGCACCGATGACCTGTCGCGCAGCCACTTCGAGACCCAGAACAACATCGAATCGGGCCAGCCCACCGCACACCGTGGCAGCTTCCGTTCGGGCTTCCTGGCGCGATTGTCCGGCCAACTCAGCGGCGTGCCCGCGATCGCCTTCACCAAAAACCTGCCACTGAGTTTCCAGGGCGCCGGCAAGGACATCCCCAACATCTCGATGAAGGCCGATCCGAAGGCCCGCTTCAACGCGCGGCAGTCGACGATCCTCGGCGACATGTACAAGGGCACGCCGCTGGCCGCCGCCACCGCCGACGGGCTCGCGCTGCCGGCGTCGATCTCCGAGGACCTGCGCAACGAGATGGTCAAGGCCAGCGGCGGCGCGCCCAGCGCCCGCAGCTTCGCCACCGAGACGCGACGCATCGCCACCCTGATGCGCGACCAGTACCGGCTGGGTTTCGTCGATGTCGGCGGCTGGGACACCCACGTCAACCAGGGCAGCGTCAGCGGCGGCCTGGCCAACAACCTGCGCAACCTGGGCGAAGGCCTGGCCGCCTATGCCGACGCCCTGGGCGACGAATGGAACAACACCGTCGTGGTGGTGCTGTCCGAGTTCGGCCGCACCTTCCGCGAGAATGGCGACAAGGGCACCGACCATGGCCACGGCACCGTGCACTGGGTGCTGGGCGGCAAGGTCAACGGCGGCCGCATCGCCGGCGAACAGGCGGCGGTGAACGCCGCCGGCCTGCTGCAGAATCGCGACTACCCGGTGCTCAACAACTACCGCGACGTCCTGGGCGGCTTGCTGGCGCGAACCTGGGCGCTGTCGAACAAGCAGTTGCAGAGCGTCTTCCCGCAGGCCAGACCGCGCGACCTGCGGCTGGTCTGACCGGCGCCCGGGCGTTCAGTCAGTCGTGCGCGGCACCAGCATGTGCTTGGCGATGTAACCATGCAGCCGGCCCAGGCCGCGCGCCAGATGCAGGGTGGCGAACAGCAGCACGATGCCGATCACGCACATCGCGATCGCGTCGCCCCAACCCGGCGCGTGCGCGCCGAAGCCCCAGTCCACGAGAACCTGGTGGTTCACGTACAGCCCGGTCATCCAGTCGTTGTGGAACATCATCGCCAATGGCGCGCCGATGAAGGCGACGGATACGCTGAGCAAGGTCACCGCGAGCGTGAAATACACGATGCCCAGCGGCAGCATCAGCCACATGTAGCAGAGCGTGGTCCAGGTGTGCACGTCGGTGAACATGCGACCGATGCGCCGCATCAGGCTCATGCCCTGGGTGGGATACACCGGCCGCCGCGGCATGCGCATGCCCAGCATCGCCTCCACGATGCGCCCCTCGACCAGCGACAACACGCGCACGCTGCCGAAGAACAGCACGATGAACGGCAGGCCGATGATCAGCACCGACAGACCTGCCGACAGCGACAGTCCGGTGACGGCCCAGGTGAAGTAGAAGATGCCCGTGGCCAGCGACAGCAGCATGTAGAACAGCGCGCCGTAGGTGCGTGGATCGGCCGCCACGCCGAAGAAGCGCCCCGCCAGCGAACGCCGCTTCGGCAGCGGCGGCGGGCGCAGTGCGCGCTGGATGCGGATTTCCTGATCACGATAGATCTCGGCCACCTCGTCCGGCGCGCCGTAGCTGCCCACCACGTGCTCCAGCATCGCCGCTTCGCCGCGTTCGGGCTGCTCGGCCAGTTCCGAGCGCAGGTGTTCCTCGGCGTCGTACAACGCATCCTGGATCAGGGCGGGGTCGGCGCCACGCAGGGCGGCGCGCAGTTGTTCAAGATACTCGGCGATGCTGCGTGGCGCGTTCATGACACCCCTCCTTGCAAGACGTTATCGACGGAATCGCGGGTGGCGTTCCACGCGGCGGTCCACTCGCGCAGGACTTCGCGCCCCGGCCTGGTGATGCGGTAATAGCGGCGCGGCGGCCCGCTGACGGACGGCTCGACTTCGCTGCCCAGCAGGCCGGCGGCTTCGAGATTGCGCAGCACCGGGTACAGCGCACTCTGCTTGCCGGCCAGCACGCCCTCGCCCACCTCTTCCAGCCGCTTGGCGATCTGGTAGCCGTACATCGGCTGGCGCGACTGCCCCAACACGGCCAGCAGCACCAGCGACACGGTGCCGCTGGAAAGCTCCTTCTGGAACTTCTTCAACTGGCTGACGCTGTCGTCCATCCCGCTCACCCGCACTGCCGCTTAGACTGATGTGAATCATAGTATTAAGTTGACACTAGTACATGGGCCTGAAGTCATGCCTGCGATCAACTGGTGGTGGCACTCTGCTAAGTTGCAGCCCTCGCCTATCGGTCACTCAAGGGGAATGCCATGCGTCGTCGCCATCTCATCGCCGGTCTCGCGCTGGCCAGCAGCCTGACCGCGTTGTCTGCCCTCGCTGCCGAGCAGGGCAAGCCCACGCCGACGACCAAGGAAATCCTGGCGAAATCCGCGCCGGCCGAATGGCGCAGGCCTGACCCGCAGAACCTGCTGGTGATGCAGCTACCGACGGGTCGCGTGGTGATCGAGCTGGCCCAGGATTTCACCCCGCTGCATGCAGCGAACATTCGCACCCTGGTGCGCCAGCACTACTTCGACGGGCTGGCGATCATCCGCGTGCAGGACAACTTCGTCACCCAGTGGGGCGATCCGAACGACGACGAGAACGGCGACAAGGACAAGATCCGTTCACTGGGCAAGGCCAGCAAGACCCTGACGCCGGAGTTCAGCCGCGCGATCGCTGCGAAGCAGCCGTGGACGCCATTGCCGGATGGCGATGTCTACGCACCCGAAGTCGGTTTCAGCGGGGGCTTCCCGGTGGGCCGCGATCCGGCCAGCGGCCAGGAGTGGGTGGCGCACTGCTATGGCACGGTCGGCGTGGCGCGCGACGTGGCGCCGGACAGCGGCAGCGGCAGTTCGCTGTACGCGGTGATCGGCCAGGCGCGGAAACTGGATCACAACCTCGCCGTCGCCGGCCGCGTGCTGGAAGGCATGCCCCTGCTGTCCGGCCTGCCGCGCGGGCCCGAGCCGATGGGTTTCTATGCCGATCCCGCCCGCCGCACCCGCATCGAGTCGGTGCGCCTGGCCGCCGACATGCCGGCGCCGGAGCGACCGGCGATCGAGGTGCTGCGCACCGACAGCGCCAGCTTCGCGGCCCTGATCGATGCCAGTCGCCATGGCCACAATGCGTTCTACCCCGAGCCGGTGGGCAAGGTCGGCCTGTGCAGCCTCACCGTGCCGGTGCGCGACGCCAAACCGGTGCACTGAAGCCAGGGCGGGCGCACTCAAGGCCGCTGCCCGGATGAATCCCCGCTGACGCCGGCGGGGACTTCACCACGAAATCTTGTCACGCGGGGGGCTATGGATGGACTTCGCGACCCCGTGACAGGAGATCAGCATGAAGCGCAGCCGCAAAGTCCTCGCATGGATCGTGGGAGTCGTGCTGGCTGTCGTGCTGATCCTGGTCGTGGTGATCGCGACCTTCGACTGGAACCGGATGCGCCCGTTCATCAGCGACAAGGTGAGCAAGGCGATCGGACGCCCATTCGCGATCAACGGCGACCTCACCGTCGACTGGCGGCGCGACCGCAACGGCAGCGGGCTGGCCTCGCTGCTGCCATGGCCCGAGTTCACCGCACGCGACATCAGCATCGCCAATCCCCCGTGGGCGCAGCAGCCGCAGTTCGCCCGACTGCAGGCGCTGCGTTTCCGGCTTTCGCCGCTGCCGCTGATCGCCCATCGCATCGAGGTGCCGTCGCTGCAACTGGTGCAGCCCAGCGTGGACCTGGAGCGCGACAAGCAGGGCCGCGCCAGCTGGGACTTCAGTTTTCCCCGGAACCAGCCACCGTCGAGCTGGACGCTGGACGTGGGCACGGTCGGCTTCGACCGGGGCCAGCTGAGCCTGGACGACGCGCCGAGCCGCACCCGGCTCGAGGCCACCATCGAACCGCTGCAGGGGGCGATCCCCTATGACCAGATCGTGGCGCAGCAGACCGCCGACGCCCGCGAGCAGGCCAGCAAGGCCGTGGGCAAGGCCTTGCCCGAGAGCACGTCCAAGGCTGCGCCGGACGGCGCAAACAACCAGGCCGCCGACCGCCAGCACCGCCCGGACAGCGCGATCACCTACCAGTTCGGCTGGACCGCCGAGGGCAGCTACCAGGGCAATCCGCTGAAGGGCCACGGCAAGACCGGCGCCGTGCTCGCCCTGCAGGACACCCGTCGGCCATTCCCCGTGCAGGCCGACGTGAACCTGGGCGACACGCATATCGCGCTGGTCGGCACCCTGACCGATCCGTTGCACCTGGGCGCGCTGGACGTGCAGCTGTGGTTCTCCGGCTCCAGCATGGCCAAGCTGTATCCGCTCACCGGCGTCACCCTGCCGGACACCCCGCCGTACGCGACCGAGGGCCATCTTGGCGCCGAGCTGCGCCGCAACGGCAGCCGCTATCACTATCAGGATTTCCGCGGCCGGGTCGGCGGCAGCGACCTGTCCGGCGACCTGCTGTTCGTCACCGGCGGCAAGCGCCCCAAACTCACCGGCACGCTGCATTCGAAGCTGCTGCAGTTCGCCGACCTCGCGCCGCTGATCGGCGGCAGTTCGAAGGCCGGGCCCGCCGATGATCGCCCCGCCCAGCCGACCGACAAACTGTTGCCGGTCGCACCGTTCCGCACCGAACGCTGGCAGGCGATGGACGCCGACGTGAACTTCAGCAGCGAGCGCATCGTGCATGGCGAGGCGCTGCCGATCGACTCGCTGGCCACCCACCTGGTGATGAACAACGGCGCGCTGTACCTGGACCCGCTCAGCTTCGGCGTGGCCGGCGGCAAGGTGCGCAGCAACATCACCCTGGACGGCAGCCGCACGCCGATGCGCGGCCTGCTGAAACTCGACGCGCGCCACCTCAAGCTCAAGCAGTTGTTCCCCGCCTTCGAGCCGATGCACACCAGCTTCGGCGAGATCAACGGCGACGCCGACCTCAGCGCCCAGGGCAATTCCATCGCCGCCCTGCTCGGCAGCGCGGACGGCGAGTTGAAGCTGCTGATGAACGACGGCGCGATCAGCAAGACCCTGCTGGAAACCGCCGGCCTCAACGTGGGCAACATCATCATCGGCAAGCTGTTCGGCGACAAGACCGTGGAGATCAACTGCGCCGCCACCGACATGGCTGCGAGCAACGGCCTGTTCGACATGCGCCTGTTCGTGTTCGACACCGACGACGCGGTGGTCAACGTGACCGGCACGGTGAACCTGGCCAGCGAGAAGCTCGACCTGGACGTGACGCCCCACACCAAGGGCTTCCGCGTGTTCTCGCTGCGCTCGCCGCTGTACGTCAACGGCACGCTGAAGAACCCCAACGTCGGCGTGCACCCCGGCCCGCTGATCGCCCGCGGCGCCGGCGCGGTGGCGTTGAGCGTGGTCGCGGCGCCGGCTGCCGCCCTGCTCGCCCTGGTCGCGCCCAGCCACGACGACAACGGCGAGAACACCTGCCGCACCGTGCTGCAGCAGCTGCGCCAGTCCGGCCGGATGATGCCGTCGCAGAAGCAGCCGGGCAGCGTCCGGAAGACTGCTGGCGAGCGCTAGAATGCCGCATCTCCTCGTGCGATGCCGTTCATGCAACCCGTCAGCCAGGCCCGTCTGCAGATTCACTTCTGCGTGTTGCTGTGGGGCTTCACCGCGATCCTGGGCAAGCTGATCACCTTGCCGGCCCTGCCCCTGGTGTTGTGGCGGATGGCCCTGGTCACGCTGGCGCTGCTGCTGGTGCCCCGGGTCTGGCGCGGCTTGCGCGCGATGCCTGCGCGACTGATCTGGGCGTATGCCGGCATCGGCGTGCTGGTGTCGCTGCACTGGCTCAGTTTCTACGCGGCGATCAAGCTTTCGAACGCCTCGGTCGGCGCCACCTGCATCGCGCTCGGCCCGGTGTTCCTCGCTTTCGTCGAACCGTGGATTGCCCGGCGCAGGTTTGACGCCCGCGAACTGCTGATCGGCGTGGCGGTGGTGCCGGGCGTGGTGATGGTGGTGGGCGGCGTGCCGCACGACATGCGCGCGGGAATTGCGGTGGGCGTGCTGTCGGCGCTGTTCGTGGCGTTCTTCGGTTCGCTCAACAAGCGCCTGGTCGAACACGGCGATCCGCTCACGGTGACCTTCATCGAGCTGGGCACCGGCACCGTGTTCCTAGCCCTGCTGGCGCCGCTGCTGCCGCACGTCGGGCCGGCCTTCGTGTTGCCAGGCCTGCACGACGCGCTGCTGTTGCTGGCGCTGTCGTTCGGCTGCACCCTGCTGCCGTTCGCGCTGGCGCTGGTGGCGCTGCGCCACATGAGCGCGTTCGGCACGCAGATGGTGACCAACCTGGAACCGGTCTACGCGATCGTGCTGGCGATCGTGCTGCTGGGCGAGCAGCACGAGCTGGATCACTGGTTTTACGCCGGCGTGGCGGTGATCCTGGCAGCGGTGTTCATGCACCCGCTGCTGCATCGGCGCCGGCGCAGGCCGGAACAGGCGGAGCTGCTGGGCACCACCGAAAGCCACAACATCATCGACTGAGCGTCAGTCGGCACGCGCTGCCTCGACCACGACGCGGTCGCGACCGCCACTCTTGGCCTGGTACAGCGCCGCATCGGCGCGCCGGATCAGGTCCTCGACCGACGTCGCCTCGGTGCCGATCCAGACCATGCCGATGCTTAGCGTCACCACAAACGCATGCCCGTTCCAGTGATGCGGCACCGCGCTCACCGCCGTCTGGATGTCGCGCATGCGTTGCTCGGCATGCGGGCGATCGATGCCGGGCAACAGCAGCAGGATCTCCTCGCCGCCGTAGCGTCCCAGCCGGTCGTCTCCGCGCACGTGCAACTGCAGGTGACGGGCGATCGCCAGCAACGCGGCGTCGCCGGCCTGGTGGCCCAGGGTGTCATTGATGCGCTTGAAGTGATCGGCATCGATCAGTCCCACGGCAAGCCCGGGCAGCGGACGCCGGCCCGGTTCCAGCAGCGCCGCCAGCTGGTCGAGGATCGCCCGCCGGTTGTGGATGCCGGTGAGGCTGTCGTGGGTGGCCTGGTGGTACAGCTCGGCCCGGGCCCGTTCCAGCTCGCGCTTCTCCTCGGTGAGCTCGACGGTGCGATCGGCGACCATCGCTTCCAGCCGGCGGTTGTGCCGACGCAGTCGGCGCGAACGCCAGCGCCAGCTGAGCGCCATCAGCAAGGCCAGCAGCGAGACCGCCAGCAGGCCGGACCACCAGCTCAGCCACCACGGCGGCGGCACGCCGAAATCGAATTGGGCGGGCGGCGAGACGGTCCGGTGGTCGTCGTCGATCGCCTCGATCTCGAGGCGGTAGTCGCCGGACGGCAGGCCGGCGAGATTGATCACGTTCGCGCCGGTTTCGATCCACTCCGAATCCTGCAGCCGATACCGGTAGCGCGGCTGGCCGCCCGAGGATTTCCCCAGCAGCGCGTAGTGCACGGTCAACGCGGCGTGCCGGCCGCCGAGACGGATGCTGTCACCGGGTTTCACCGGCGCCGATCCCTGCATCACCGAGGTAATCAGCACCTTGCCGGGCTGGTAGGCCAGCATGGCTTGCGGCTGCAGGATGTGGCTGGCGCCGATCGCCGTGGCGATCCAGATCGAGCCATCGCGATCCTCGAAGAATCCGTTCTGGCTGGTCTCGTCCCACAGCAGGCCATCGGCCTGCGACAGGTGCGTCCAGCGGGCGCCGTCGTACACGTCCACGCCGCCGCTGCCGCCCACCCAGATCCAGCCCCGGTGGTCGCGCCGCACGAAGTACACCAGCGTGTTGTCCAGCCAGGTGTCGACGATGCGCGTGAGCGACAGCCGGCTGCCGCTCACCGCGGCGTGGAACAGACCGGGCTCGTTTGCGCCCAGCCACAGGCTGCCGTCGGTGCCCAACGCCACCGCGCTGAAGCCCGAGGCGATGCTCGTGCTGCCGGTGTCCATGCGCGTCCACTGCCCGCTGGCAAAGCGCAGCAGTCCGGCGTTGCAGGCAAACCACAAGGTTCCGTCGGCGGCTTCGGCGATGTCCGAGCACTGCTGGTCGGTGGTCTGCGTCGCCGGGATGCGCACGGCCGGCGCGTCGACCTGATCGATGCGGTAGATGCCGTTGACGGTGGCGATCCACAGCCGGCCCTGCCGATCGAAATGCAGGAACTTCACGAACGCGGGCAGTTCGGCCGCCAGCGTGGTGCGCTGGCTGGCCGGGTCGTAGCGCAGCACCCGGCGGTCGTACAGGCCGGCCCAGATCGCGCCGTCATTGGCGCGGGCAAGGCTGAGGATCTGGCGCGGCGCCGGATCGAAGCGGATCGGCCACGGCTGCAGACGTGCCTGGCCGTCGGCCAGCACGCTGCCGCCGAGCTCATTGGCGAACCAGATGTGCTGCGCGTCGAAACGCAGGATCGACCAGTTCGGCACGCTCTCGAAACCCTGCCCGCGCCCCCAGCCCTGGACCAGTCCATAGCCGTTCCAGCGCGAGATGCCGCGACCGTAGGTGCCCAGCCACAGGGTGCCGTGGCTGTCGAACAACAGGGCGGTGATCTCGATGTCGGGCAGGCCGTTGGCGCTGTCCATCAGGGTCCAGGCCGTTCCTTCCCAGCGTGCCAGGCCGCGATTGGTCGGCGTCAGCACGCGGCCCTGCGCATCCTCCACCAGGATTTCGTTGTCGCTCACCACGCCCATGTCGGCCGCCGGCAGGTCGCGCGGGAGGAAGCGGGTGGCGCTGGCCGGCAGCTCGCGCATGTGGTGTACGCCGCGCAGCCACAGGCTGCCATGGCAGTCCAGCAGCAGGCCCGTCCAGGTGTCACGGGGCACGCCCTCGGCCTCTGCGTACACCGTCACCCTGCCCGCGTCATCGACGCTGCACAGCGAGCCATCGCAGCCGATCCACAGGCGCCCGGGCGTGGCGTGGATCACGGTGATCCGGCGCAGCTGCGGCACGGCGGCGAGTTGCGCTTCGTCGAACATCGGCTGCAACTGCCAGCCCTGCCCATCGCTACCGGAAAGCACCATCAGCCGGTCGTTCTTCACCAGCAGCAGCCGTCCGTCATCCGGCGCCACCATCTGCCGGCCCACGTCGACCACCAGCGGCTGCTCCCCGGGCTCCACCTTGCTGAAGTGCAGGCCATCGCCGACGCGCAGACCGGACTGGGTGGCCACCCACAGCTGGCCGATCCGCGGGTTCTGCACCATCGCGGTGACGTACTCGCCCCGGCTGAAGCCCTGCGCCTCACCCATGCGCTCGAAGCTGCCGCCATCGAAGCGGTACAGGCCCATCTCGGTGCCGGCCCAGATGAAGCCGCGCCGATCCTGCAACAGCACGTTGATCGCCTGGCTCTCCAGGCCCGACTTGCGGTCGTAGGTGGTCAGCGAATACTGCTGGGCCGACGCGGACAGGCTGACCAGCGAGAGCAGCACGGCCATCATCAGCAGCACGCAGCGTTGGCTCCACCCCGATGAGGTCCGTCTCCGTCGCATCAGTTGCAAGCTCGCCTGCCGTTGGTTCGTCGAAGGCACGCCACGCGTGCCATGTCGTTATACGTCAACCGGACCACAAGGGTCGACTCACCCTGACGATACGCGATCTCGGAACCTGGGAAGAAAACCACTTCCTGTGGTTTTCTTCCATCGCACGTCCGGTACATGCCCGGACGTGCTCACGTGAATCAGTCACTTGCGTGACCGATTCCCGTCCGGCCATCCGTGGCCGGGCTTCGAGGTTGAAAACTCACAACCTCTCAGAACCAGAACCGTACCCCGGCCAGCCATTGCCACTCCCGCACCGCCCGCTGGTCGTGCCGCGCATAGTCGGCGGTCGCGCCGACCCGACGTGTCCAGTTCACGCCGAGATAGGGCGCAAACTCACGCCGGATCTCGTAGCGCAAACGCAGGCCGAACTGGATGTCGGACACGCCCTCGCCCAACCGGCGCTGCGGATCGCGCCGGCCGTACAGATTCACCTCCAGCTCCGGCTGCAGCACCAGCCGCTGGGTCAACAGCAACTCGTAATCCACGCGCAGACGCGCG
Organism: Rhodanobacter sp. IGA1.0; assembly: GCF_040208325.1. Classification (NCBI taxonomy): domain Bacteria; kingdom Pseudomonadati; phylum Pseudomonadota; class Gammaproteobacteria; order Lysobacterales; family Rhodanobacteraceae; genus Rhodanobacter; species Rhodanobacter sp. IGA1.0. The sequence goes on along the minus strand of NZ_CP157948.1, from coordinate 1,455,212 downwards.
GCCGTCCGTCCGCCGGCCCCGGCGTAAGCGGTGGCCTCCAGCTCGAACCAGTACGGCGCGAGGCCCTGCGCGCCAACGGCGACCCAGCTGCGTGCCGGGCCGTTGCCGAAGTCGTGGCGGACGCCCAGCTGGCGGCTCCAGTAGCTGCTGGTGGCGTGGCCCCAGAGCAGCTCCAGCTCGCCGTCCTCGAGCTCGCCACCGCTGCGCACGCCTTCGCTGCGTAGCCACAGCTTGTCGCTGTCGCCGCCGTACCAACCCCGGATCTCCCAGCGCTGGCCGTTGCCTTCGTCGCCGTGGAAGGCCTCCAGCTGATCGATCCGCAGCAGGCCGGACGATGCGCGTCCGTGCGCGGGCATCGCGTGCATCGGGCTGGCGGCGATGCCGTCGGAGTAATCGCCGCTGCGAGCGTCCGCGGGCGGGCGGCCACCCTGCATCGGCGCCTTGGGCATGCCCGGCGTCGGCGGCGGCTCCAGCGCCGGCATGTCGGTTGCCGTCGGCGCGATGGGCGCCGCTGGGTGATCCATTCCCGGCATCTCGCCGTGATCCATCCCGGGCATCGCCGGCATGGCCATGGGCGCCGTGCTGCCCGACGTGGCCGGTGCGCTCTGCGCCTCGACCGTCGGCGGCAGCAACAGCAACAGCGCGATCAGCCATGCCGAGCGCGAAGGAATGAGCCCGTGTTCGCGGCGATGGATGGTCATGACACCACCACCTCGCGCATCATCCCCGCCTCCATGTGGTACAGCAGATGGCAGTGCCAGGCCCAGCGGCCCGGCGCATCGGCGGTCACCGCGTAGCTGATGCGCTGGGCCGGCTGCACGTTGACGGTGTGCTTGCGCACCTGGAATTGGCCATCCGGATTCTCCAGCTCGCTCCACATGCCGTGCAGGTGGATCGGGTGATTCATCATGGTGTCGTTGACCAGCACGATGCGCAGGCGCTCGCCGGTGTTGAAATGGACCGGCCTGGCGTCGGCGTACCGGATGCCGTCGAACGACCACATGAAGCGCTCCATGTTGCCGGTCAGGTGAAGCTCGATCTCGCGGCCGGGCTCGCGCGCGTCGAGCGGACCGTCGACCGTGTGCAGATCCGCATAGGTCAATACGCGGCGACCGTTGTCGCGCAGGCCGACGCCCGGGTCGTCGAGGTTGCTGCGCGGCGTGTCGACGCGCATGTCCACGCCGGGACCGTATTCGCTGCGAGCGTGGTGCACGGCCGGTGCGGCGGCCATGCCGCCGTGATCCGTGCGGCCATGATCCATGCCGGGCATCGCGGCATGGCCACCGTCGTGCCCGGCGTGGGGCATGGCGCCCATCATGTCGCGCATGTCCAGCCACACGCGCCGGTCCACCGGCGGCACCTCCGCCGTCATTCCCGCACGCGGCGCCAGCGTGCCGCGCGCGTAACCGCCGCGATCGATCGACTGGGCAAACACCGTGTATGCGCGCTCCTCCCGGGGCTCGACGATCACGTCATAGGTTTCGGCCACCGCGATGCGGAACTCATCGACCGGCACCGGTTCGACGTCCTGCCCGTCGGCGGCGATCACGGTCATCTTCAGCCCGGGAATGCGCACGTCGAAGAACGTGGACGCCGAGCCGTTGATGAAGCGCAGGCGCAGCTTCTCGCCTGGCCGGAACAGCCCGGTCCAGTTCTGCGCGGGGGCCGCTCCGTTCATCAGGTAGGTGTAGGTGTAACCGGAGACGTCGCCCAGGTCGGTCGGGTTCATGCGCATCTCGTTCCACATCCGGCGCATCGCCAACGCCTGGCCGAGTCCCTTCGCGCGCACGTCGCGGAAGAAATCCGCCGCGGTCGGCTGGGCGAAGTTGTAGTAGTCGCTCTGCTTCCTGAGCCTGGCGTAGATGCGCGCGGGGTCCTCGTCGGTCCAGTCGTTGAGCATCACCACGTAGTCGCGATCGGTCGGATGGCGCTCGGGGCCGGCCGGCTCGATCACCAGCGGGCCGTACAGCGCGTTCTGTTCCTGGAAACCCGAGTGCGAGTGATACCAGTAGGTGCCGCTCTGGCGCAGCTGGAACCGGTAGAGAAAACTTTCGCCCGGCGCGATGCCGTCGAAGCTGAGGCCGGGCACGCCATCCATCCGGAACGGCAGCACGATGCCGTGCCAGTGGATCGAGGTGGGCACGCGCAGGCGGTTGCTCACGCGCAGGCTCACCGTGCTGCCTTCGCGCATGCGCAGCAGCGGGCCGGGTACGCCGCCGTTGACGGTGATCGCCGGCCGCGCCGCACCGGTGAAGTTGACGCTGCGCTCGACGATGTCCAGCGTGAAGTCGGTGCCGCTCAACACCACCGGTTGGCCGGGACTGTTCAGCGCCCAGGCGCCGGTAGGCCGCAGCAGTCCCGCACCGGCAGCCACGCTGCCCAGCGCGACGCCCTGCACGAAACGCCGCCGCGACAGATCGGGGCGGGAAGAAAGAGGTTTCATGGAGCTCTCCAGCACGGCGTCGACGCGCGACGCCGGTCACGGTTGCCTCGACCGCTCAAGTCGTCACGGGAGTTGGGACACGCAGGAAAGTCAGGCGGCGGGTGGCCGCAGCAACGGCGGATGCACGCCGTGCGGCATGAGTGGGCTTCGCGGCGTCGCCCGCGGCGTCTGCATGGCGACGCGATCGGGCATCGGCAGCGCCCATGCCGGCAAGGCGCTGCCGCACCATGTGGCGCAGTGACAGGCGTGTGGTGCGACGTCACCCGCCGGAAGCGGTTGTTCCGTACAGCAGTCGTGCGTGATCCCGGCATCGGCGGCAAGCTCGCCATGCTGCGCCATCGCCGCATGGCCACCATGCGCAACACCGGCAGCCATGGCCATCGGTGCAGCCTGCAGCGGACTGACCAGCAGGAGCAGCCAGGCCAGCCAGGCCAGCGCAAGGCAGGGGCGGGAATGCGACAGCTGGCGCCGGGAAAGACTCATCGCGGCAGCTTACGGACTGCCGTGGACGGGCTCAACTCTGGAGCAGGCTCCGCCCGGGCTGCCCGGTCGATCACGGGGAACATCGGGCCGGGCGCTCTATACTCGGCCACCCCGCCCGCCGTGACCGCCATGAATTATCGCCACGCCTATCACGCCGGCAATTTCGCCGATGTCCTGAAGCACGCCGTGCTGTTCGCCCTGATTGAGGCGATGCAGGCCAAGCCCGCGCCGTTCTGCTACATCGACACCCACGCCGGCAGCGGCAACTATCCGCTGGACGGTTTCGAGGCGAAGAAGACCGGCGAACACAAGGACGGCATCTCCCGCCTGCATCCGGCCGAGAAGGTGCCAGCGCTGCTGCAGCGCTGGCGCGCCAGCATCCTGGGTGGCGAGGGCAACGAGCAGGGACTGAAGCAGTACCCCGGTTCGCCGCTGCAGGTCGCCCGCCTGCTGCGCCCGGACGACAGCGCCCAGTTGTGCGAACTGCACACCGAGGAAGCATCCAGGCTGCGCGACCTGTTCCGCGGCAACCCGCAGGTGCATGTGCACCAGCGCGACGGCTACGAGGCACTGAAGGCGCTGTTGCCGCCGAAAGAGAAACGCGGACTGGTGCTGATCGACCCGCCGTACGAGGCGCAGGAAGCCGAGTACAAGCTGATCGAGCAGGCGCTGAAGTCGGCCCTGCTGCGCTGGCCCACCGGCATCTATGCCGTGTGGTATCCGATCAAGCTGCGCAGCCAGGTGCAGCCGTTCCTGCGCAAGCTGCAGCACAGCGGCGTCAAGCGCATCCTGCGCGCCGAGCTGCTGGTGCACCCGGACGATTCGCCGCTGCGCCTCAACGGCTCGGGCATGGTCATCCTCAACGCGCCGTGGAATCTCGACGACAGCTTGCGCGAACCGCTGCGCGTGCTGGCCAGCCTGCTGTCACAGGAGCGTCCGGCCGAAGTGAAACTCGACTGGTTGCTGGACGAAGCCGGCAGCCAGCTGAACGTGCCCAGCCCGCTGCCCGCCTCGCGACTACCGCGACCGCCGGGCCGCCGCTAAGCTCGGTGCATCCACCCATCCGGCTTCCTCCAGGAGCACGTCCATGCGCATCCGTCCTGCTTCCCTGCTGACCCGCCTCGCCATGCCCGCCGCCCTGCTGATGCTGGCCGCCTGCGCACCCGCGCCGATCTACAAGACCAGCACCGGCACCGTCACTGCCGCGCCATTCGAAGTGGCCCAGACGCCCGAGAAGTTCAGCGGCAACGAGGTGGTGTGGGGTGGCCGCATCGTGCAGGTCAAGGTGTTCGCCGATCACAGCGAGATCGAGCTGCTGGCCTACCCGCTCGACTCCTCGCAGCGGCCGAAGGCGAACGACAGCGGCAGTGGCCGCTTCGTCGCGGTGATGCCGGGCTACGTGGAGCCGCTGGACTATCCCGCCGGCGCGATGATGACCGTCGACGGCAAGCTCGACGGCAGTCGTGCCGGCAAGGTCGGCGAGGCGGATTACGTATTCCCGCTGGTCGGCGTGACGCACTCGCACGTGTGGACCGCCGAGGAAATGAACAAGGGCCGCAACAACATCCGCTTCGGCCTGGGCGTGGGCGTGGGCATCCACTGATCGTCCGTCATCGCCCAACCCCCGCAAAATTCTGCGCCACCGGTAAACTGGGCAGCCTCATTCCATGGATTGAAGCTGCATGTCTTCCGGCCACGCCAACCCGATCAAGGCCATCCTGCTCGCGCTGGGTGCCAACTTCGCCATCTTCGTGGCCAAGCTCGTCGCCGCCATGGTGACCGGCTCCGGCGCGATGATGGCCGAGGCCGTGCACTCGCTGGCCGACTGCGGCAACCAGGGCCTGCTGCTGCTCGGCATCCGCCAGACCAAACGGCCGCCGTCGGACGAATTTCCGCTGGGCTGGGGCCGCGCCCTGTATTTCTGGTCGTTCCTGGTCGCGATCCTGCTGTTCAGCGTGGGCGGCATGTTCTCGATCTACGAGGGCGTGCACAAGCTCACCCATCCGGAACCGCTGAAATGGCCGTGGCTGGCGCTGGGCGTGCTGGTGTTCGGCATCGTCGTCGAAGGCATCTCGATGCGCGGCTGCCTTGAGGAAGTGAACAAGGCCCGCGGCGGGCAGGATCTGTGGACGTGGTTCCGGCAGACCCGTTCCAGCGAGCTGCTGGTGATCTTCGGCGAGGACCTGGCCGCGCTCGTCGGTTTGTGCCTGGCCGCCCTCGCCGTCGGCGCCACCATGCTCACCGGCAACCTGATGTTCGATGCCGCGGGCACCATCGCGATCGGCCTGCTGCTGATCGTGGTGGCGGTGCTGGTGGCGATCGAGGTGAAGGCCCTGCTGATCGGCCAGGGCATGGAACCCCGTCGTCGCGACGAGCTGATGGGCTTCCTGAAAAGCCGCCCCGAAGTCGCCGACGTGCTGAACCTGATCACCCTGCAGATGGGCCCCGACGTGATGGTCGCGGTGAAGGCACGGATGCAGCCCACCGCCGGCAACCCCGAACTGATCGCCGCGATCAACACCGTCGAGGCCGCGATGAAGGCGGAATTCACCGACATACGCTGGAGCTTCTTCGAGCCGGACAACGCGGATTGAGCGGTTGCGCCAGGGCGGCGGCGACGCCGGTCAGGCCCCCGCGGCCGATCCCGCCACCGGCATTCGGGCACCGAGCAGTCGGCCGACCACGGTCTTGCGCACCAGCAGGTGGTAGCTGAGCAGACAGACCGCGAAGGTTGCGACGACGGAGACCGTGAACTTCGCGCCCCACCCCCACGCCATGTCCATCAGCCGGTACTGGATCACGAACAGGATCGGCAGATGGACGATGTAGACCCAGTACGACGCGTCGGACAGGTAACGCAACAGCCGGTTGCTGCGGTTCAGCAGTGAGCGGCCGGCAACCAGGCACACGCAGGTCATCCAGACGCTGATGCACGCCTCGATCAGCGCGATGGGCACGCTGGCGGACGGGTCCGCGGCGGTGGGCACGTGGCGCCGGAGCAGGTACAGGAATGCACCGTAAAGCGCGACGCTGGCCAGCAGCAGCCACGGCGCGAAACGACGGAACCGGTCGATCAACGCTTCGTGGCCAGACAGCAGGTAGCCGAAGACGAAGAACGGCCCGTAGAACCCGAATGCCCAGAACTGGGGAAACAGGCTTTCCGGGGCCGGATGCGGCGCGCTCACCGAGGCCAGCGCCGGCGCCAGCAGCATCGGGAACAGCACCAGTTGCCACGCCGGCTTCAGGCCGCGCACGAAGTTGCCCGGCTTGCCCGGCACCAGGCTTCTGGCCACCCAGGTCAGCACGTAGAAAAACAGCAGGTAGTAAAGGAACCACAGATGTCCGGTGCCGGGTGGCAGCGCTGGCGGGTTCGCCATCTGCGAGAACTGCCGGATCATCAGCAACACCGGCGAAGGGTTCCGCACGTACGCCGCGGCATGCAGCGTGCTGTAGCTCATCGCGGCGATCACCAGCGGGCAGAAAATCACCAGCGGCAACCCGATGCGCCTGAGCCGGTTGAGGAACAGGCCAGCCATGCCGCGCTTGTTCAGCAGCATCGCGGCGAAGAAGCCGGCGACCACGAAGAACAGCGGCATGCGGAACAGGTGCAGCCACCAGATGACCAGGTCGATGGCCGGCGACTGCGCGCGGTCGGCCGTGGGGAAATAAGGGTGCAGCAGCGGGCTGTAGGCCAGCGCGGCGTGGAAGACCACCCCGGCCAGCATCGCCAGCGCGCGCAGGTTGTCCATGTAGTGAAAACGCACGGTGTCGTGCATGGCGAAACCTCCGAACGGATCTGTCGGACTCACGAGAGGGTTCTTGCCTTGCGCCCCGCCTTTCCCTGGCCGGATTCCAGCACGGCCAGAGACGCGAAGGCGCTTCGACTCCGCCCGCTGCGCGGACTGCGCTCAGCGGGAACGGTGGATCAGCTCAGTAGAAGGACTTCTTCCGGCAGTGCACCCAGCCGGTGGCCGCCAGCACCACCACGCTCAGCGTCGCCTGGGCCAGCAGGATCGCCACCGCGACGGGAGCGAAATAAATCGTGTCGGCCTTGACGTGATCATTGATCGCCGGGATCTGCCCCAGCAGCATGATCAGGGGATTGATCAGCAGCATGCTGCCGATCATCGAGAAGATGTTCCAGCCCTCGGACTCCACCGCCATGGCCACGCTCAGGGACACGGCATAAGCCAGCAACACGTGTCCGAAGATCAGCAAGGACAGCACGACCAACCCGTCCGGCAGCGGCGTGTACAGGATCACCAGCACGGTTCCGGCCAGCATCGCCAGGAACGGCACGAGGAAGGTGACCAGGTTGCCGATCAGCTTCGACAGGTAGTAATCCAGCGGCGTCACCGGCAGGCTCATCACGAAGGCCAGCGTGTGCTCCTTGCGTTCGACCAGCAGCGAGTTGGAAATCGAGAAGCACGAGGTGCACACCAGCATGACGATCAGCAGCAGCGAGCCCAGGTAGAAACTCCAGCCGGTGGCCATGCCGATCAGGCACAACGCCACGATGCCGCCGAGCACGCATGCCGCCAGCTGCTGCTGGAACAGCTGCCAGTCCTTGGCCACCAGCAGCCTGATCACCGGCCAGTTGAGTGGGGAACGATTCATGCCGCACCTCCAGCGCGCACGGTGGTGACGAAGATGTCTTCGAGGTTCATCGGATCGGCGCTGCGGATCTCCGCGCCTTGCGTCTGCATGCGCTCAAGCAGGCCAGCGCTGAACTGACGCACCTTCAGCTCCACGATCGAGCCGTTCTGGCGCACCGCGGCGACCTCCGGCCAGGCGGCCTTGTCCGGCACCCACGACCCGTGGCAGATGACACGGCGCCAGTCGTCGAGGAAGGATTCCTTGTCCCGCGAGGCGAGCAGCGTGCCGTTGTGGACGAAGGTGATGGTGTCGGCCATCTGCTCGATGTCCTTGGTGTTGTGCGAGGAGAACAGCACGCTGCGCGCCTCGTCGCGCAAGACGTCGGCAAGCACCTCCAGCACCTCGTCGCGGGCGACCGGGTCCAGCCCCGTGGTGGGCTCGTCGAGCAGCAGCAGTTTTGGCCGGCGGGCGAAATTGAGCATCAGCAGCGCCTTGACCCGTTGCCCGTGCGAGAAGCCGGCCAGCCTCTGCTCCGCGCGCAGGTCGAAACGGCGAAGCAGATCGGCCGCGTAGACCTCATCCCAGCCCGGATAGATCGAACGCACGAAATCCATGTGCCAGCGCAGCGTGCGGGTCTTGAACAGGCGCATGTCTTCCGTGGCGAATCCCAGATCGGACTTCGCGGCCACCTGCTGCGCCGGCATGTCGTGGCCAAGCACTTCGACCGTGCCCGTGTCGGCCAGCGCAAGGCCGCCAAGGATGCGCAGCAAGGTGGTCTTGCCGGCGCCATTGACGCCCACCAGACCCATCACCTGCCCCTCGGGCATGCTGAGGTCGATGTCCCGCAGCGCAAAGTTCTCGTAGCGTTTGGTCACCCCGGACAGGGCGAAGGCGGTGCTCATGGTGTTGATCCCCTGGTGGGTTCGGCAGACCCGTGGGCCTGTTCGTCGTCAAGCAACTGGCGGATGTCATCGACAGACAGGCCCAGCCGTCGCGCACAGGCCAGCATGGCGTCGAAGTGCTGGGTGAATTCGGCCTGCAACAGGCTGTCGGAAAGGTTTGGCGAATCGGCCACGAACGAGCCCATGCCGTGCCGCGTCACGATCACCCCGGCCTGGCCCAGCTCCGCATACGCGCGCTTGACCGTGATCACGCTGACCCGGCTGGCACTGGCCAGCTCGCGGATCGACGGCAACGGCTGGCCCGCCGGCCAGTCGCCGGCCATCACCTTGGTGGTGATCTGGTTGACGATCTGCTGGTACATCGGGGTGCTGTCGCTGGTCGACAGGAACAGCTCGGGGTCGATCTGTGCATACTTCATATACACAGTATGCACAGCACCTTTCGTGCTGTAAAGCCCCCTTCCGGAGTGCAGGAACAGGCACCCGTCCGCGTTCCGCCGCGGGCACGATGCGTGGCGGCGACCCCCGCGGCGCGACAACCGTGAAGGCCGCGTGCACACAGAGTCGGCTTCGTTCATCTAGCATGAAAGGCTCGCCCACTCAGAGCACCCCATGGAGCACCCCGTTACTACCCGAGATTCCCTGCTGATCGGCCTGGTCGGGGTGCTGGTCCTGCTGACCCTTGTCGCCGACCTGTTCACGCCGCTGGGCTACGCCGTCTGGTGCTTCTACTTCGTCTGTGTCGGCCTGACCCTGTTCCAGCGGCGACTGGCCGCGCCCTTCGTCGTGGCCTTCGCGGCGGCGTTGCTGATGGTCGTGGGCGCCAGGTATTCGCCGGACGGCATGCGCTCGGGCGTGGCTCTGGTCAACCGGGCCATCGGCGCGGCATCGACCTGGGCCGTGGCCATCGTGGTGTGGCAGGCCTTGCACGCACGGCGCAACGCCAGGCGACTGCTGTGGCTGCAGGAAGCCGAGAACGAGCTGGGCACGACCTTGCGCGGCGAGCAGACGCCGGCCGAGCTGGCGGTCAACGCCACCCGCTGCCTGGCCCGGCAACTGGGCGCCCAGGTCGGCGCGCTCTACCACCTGCGCGGCAGTGAGCTGGTGTTGCTGGGCGGCATCGCGCTCGACGGTGACCAGCCGGCACGACTGCCGGCCGACGCCGGACTGCTGGGCGAGACCCTGCAACTGGGTGAAGCCCGCCGACTGGCAAACCTTTCCGTCGACCACCTGGCGCTCTCCTCGACGCTGGGCCGCAGCCCCTCCAGCGAGCTGCTGATGACCCCGGTCACCGCCGACGGCGAGTTGATCGGCGCGCTGGAATTGGGCCGCATCCCGCGCGAGGATCCGCTGGACGTCGAACGAGCCTTGTTGCAGCAAAGTGCCGAGATCATCGGCGTGGCCATGCGTACCGCGGCGTTCCGCCAGCGACAGGGCGAACTGCTGGAGGAGACCCAGCGACAGAGCGAGGAACTGCAGGCACAGCAGGAGGAACTGCGCGTGTCGAACGAGGAGCTGGAGGAACAGGCCCGCGTGCTGCAGCAATCGCAGGCGGAGCTGGAGACCCAGCAAGCCGAACTGGAACAGACCAACGTGCACCTGGAAGAGCGTACCCACGAGCTGGAAGCCCAGCGCAAGGGTTTGCTGCTGGCGCAGGCCGAACTGAAGAAGAACGCCGCCTCGCTGGAAGCCACCAGCCGGTACAAGTCCGAATTCCTCGCCAACATGTCGCACGAGCTGCGCACGCCGCTGAACAGCTCGCTGATCCTGGCCAAGCTGTTGTCCGACAACAAGGACGAAACGCTGACACCGGAACAGGTGAAGTACGCGCAGGCAATCCACGCCTCCAACAACGACCTGCTGGCGCTGATCAACGACATCCTCGACCTTTCCAAGATCGAGGCCGGCCACATCGAAATCGTGGCAGAGCCGATGGCCTTGTCCACGGTGACGCAGCGCCTGCACGACACCTTCGATCCGTTGATCCGGCAAAAGGGATTGTCCTTCGTGATCGAGGCCCTGCCCGGCACGCCCGACCAGATCACCGGCGACGCCCAGCGCCTGCAGCAGGTGCTGAACAACCTGCTGGCCAACGCGGTGAAATTCACCGATGCCGGCCAGGTCTCGCTGCGCATCGAACCGGCGCGGGGCCAACGCCTGCGCTTCGTGGTCTGCGACACCGGCATCGGCATCCCGCACGACCAGCAACAGGTGGTCTTCGAGGCATTCCGCCAGGCCGACGGCAGCACCAGTCGCCGCTTCGGCGGCACCGGACTGGGCCTGTCGATCTCGCGCGAACTGGCCCAGCGCATGGGCGGCGACATCACCGTCGACAGCGAACCGGGACGCGGCAGCTGCTTCACCCTGGAGCTGCCGGTGGAAGGCCACGCCAGCATGCCGCCAACGCCTGCGGCAGCTGTCCCCGTTGCGGCACCGGCAGCCGCCGCAGCGAAGGCCGTGACGCCGGCCTCTCCGGCGGCAGACAACGTCGGCGTGGCGGTGAAGGACGACCGCGCCGAACGCCATCGTCCCAGCCGCCTGATCATGGCGGTGGAAGACGACCCGGCGTTTGCCGAGGCACTGGTCAACCTTGCCCACGAGATGGATTTCGACTGCGTGGTGGCCCGCTCCGCCCAGGAGGCGCTGCAGACCGCCCACGAACTGTCGCCCAGCGGCATCCTGCTCGACATCGGCCTGCCCGACATTTCCGGACTCAGCGTGCTGGAACGGCTCAAGCGTGACCCGGTGACGCGGCACATTCCGGTGCACGTGGTATCGGCGCTGGAGCGCACGCAGGTGGCGATGGAACTGGGCGCCGTCGGCTTCGTGCTGAAGCCGGCCACGCGCGACGTGCTGATCGGCGCCATCCGGCAACTGGAAGATCGCCACCAGCGCGAAGTGCGCCACCTGCTGATCGTCGAGGACGACACCCGGTTGCGCGACAGCCTCAAGCTGCTGCTGGCACGCGACCAGCTGGAGATCGTCGCGGTGGGTACGGTCGGCGAGGCGCTGCAGCAACTGTCCGCCAGCACCTTCGACTGCATGGTCACCGACCTTTCGCTGCCCGACGGCACCGGCTACGACCTGTTCGAGCACATGGCCGCCAGCGAGGCATACGCGTTCCCGCCGGTGATCGTCTACACCGGCCGTTCGCTGACCCGTGACGAGGAACAGCGGCTGCGACGCTATTCGAAGACCATCATCATCAAGGGCGCGCGCTCGCCCGAGCGGCTGCTCGACGAAGTCACCCTGTTCCTGCACAGCGTCGAGGCGTCGCTGCCGGCTGACCAGCAGCGCCTGCTGCGTCGCGCGCGCCAGCGCGATTCAATGCTCGACGGCCGCACCTTCCTGCTGGCCGAGGACGACGTGCGCAACATCTTCGCGCTGTCCAGCGTGCTGGAGCCGCTGGGCGTGAAACTGGAAATCGCCCGCAACGGCCGCGAGGCGCTGGAGTATCTGGCGAAGAGCGAGGTCGACCTGGTGCTGATGGACATCATGATGCCGGAGATGGACGGGCTCACCGCGATGCGCAGGATCCGCGAGCAGCCGAAGCTGGCCAGCCTGCCGATCATCGCGCTCACCGCCAAGGCAATGGCCGACGACCGCGAACACTGCATCGAGGCGGGCGCCAACGACTACATCGCCAAGCCGATCGACGTCGACAAGCTGGTTTCGCTGTGCCGTGTGTGGTGCCCGAAATAATGAAGGACCAGGAAGTCGAGCTGTTCGACATGGAGGTGCGGCTGCTGATCGAGGCGGTGTACCTGCGCTACCACTACGACTTTCGCAACTACGCGGTGAGCTCGCTGCGCCGGCGCATGCGCCACGCGATGATGCGCTTCGGCTGCGAGCGGCCCAGCGACCTGCAGCATCGCCTGCTGCACGAGCCGGACGTGTTCGCCCAGGCGCTGCAATATTTCACCGTGCAGGTCTCGGAAATGTTCCGCGACCCGGGCTATTTCCTGGCGCTGCGCCAGCAGGTGCTGCCGGTGCTTGGCACCTATCCGTCGATCAAGCTGTGGGTGGCCGGCTGCAGCACCGGCGAGGAAGTGTGGTCGCTGGCGATCCTGCTGGCCGAGGAAGGCCTGCTGGAGCGTTCGCTGATCTACGCCACCGACATCAACCCCGAATCACTGAAACTCGCCGAGGCCGGTGCGTTTGCGCTGGACCGTATCGCCGGGTTCAGCCGCAACTACGTTGCCGCCGGCGGCAAGCGCTCGCTGTCGGACTACTACACCGGCGCCTACCAGGGCGTGGTATTCGACCGCGGCCTGAAGAAGCGCATCGTGTTCGCCGACCACAGCCTGGCCACCGACAGCGTGTTCTCGGAAGTGAACCTGGTGTCCTGCCGCAACGTGCTGATCTACTTCAACCGCGGCCTGCAGGACCGTGCCGTCGGCCTGTTCCGCGATGCCCTGGTGCCGCGCGGTTTCCTGGGCCTGGGCAGCAAGGAGTCGCTGCAGTTCGGCATGCATGCACACGACTTCGAGCTGTGCGTGCCGGCGCAGCGGCTGTACCGCAAGGTGGTCGCGTGAACGGCCACCTCGACTTGCGCCACGACGTCGACGCCATCGTGATCGGCGGCTCGGCCGGCGGTGTGCAGGCGCTGCACGCACTGCTGGCGCAACTTCCCGCCGACTTCCCGGTGCCGGTGCTGGTGGTGCTGCACCTGCCCCGCGACCGGCCCAGCCAGATCGCGGACCTGCTGGCCACGCATTGCGCGCTGCCGGTACGCGAGGCGATCGACAAGATGCCGCTGGAACAAGGCGTCGTCTTCGCGCCGCCGGACTACCACCTGCTGGTGGAGGACGAGTCCAGCCTGGCGCTGTCGATGGACGAGCCGGTGCTGTTTTCGCGCCCCGCGATCGATCCGCTGTTCGTCTCCGCCGCCGCCGTGTTCTCGCGCCGGCTGCTGGCGATCCTGCTCACCGGCGCCAGCGCCGACGGCAGCGAAGGGGTGGCCGCGGTCCGGCGTGCCGGCGGCACCGTGTGGATACAGCAACCGGACGATGCGGTTGCCAGCTTCATGCCGGCCGCCGCGCTGGCGCACGCCGGCGCCGAGGCGGTACTGACCCTGAAAGACCTGTGCGAACGGATGGCCGCTGCCTAGCATGAAAGAACACTTCTCCGACGAACTTGCCACCGGCGCGACGCCGACCACCAACATCCTGATCGTGGACGACGTTCCGCAGAATCTGGTGGCGATGGAAGCGCTGCTGCAGAGCGAGACCATGCACATCCTCAAGGCCGCCTCCGGCGCCGAGGCACTGGAACTGCTGCTGGTCCACGACGTGGCGCTGGCCCTGCTGGACGTGCAGATGCCGGAAATGGACGGCTTCACGCTGGCCGAGCTGATGCGCGGCTCGCAGCGCACCTGCAACGTGCCGATCATCTTCCTCACCGCCTCGCCCAACGACCCCACGCGCTCGTTCAAGGGCTACGAGAGTGGCGCGGTGGATTTCCTGTACAAGCCGATCGACCCGCACGTGATCCAGAGCAAGGTCAACGTCTTCATCGAGCTGCACCGGAACCGGGTGCTGCTGCGCGCCCGCAACGAGATGCTCGAGCGCTCGCTCACGCTCAACGAAACCATGATCGCCGTGCTCACCCACGACCTGCGCAGCCCGCTCACCGTGATCATGCTGGGTGCCGACAGCCTGCGTTCCCACGTCAAGGACGGCCCGCTGGCCAGGACCGTGGCGGCGATGGAGGCCAGCATCATGCGGATGGGCCGGATGATCGGCCAGCTGCTCGATTTTTCGCGCATCCGCTCGGACATCCTGCACCTCGAATGGCGCGAGGGCGACCTCGGCACCATCGCCGGCAACGCCGTCAGCGAAGCGCAGCAGGCCCATCCGGATCGGGTCATCGAGCTGGCGACCCACGGCGCGCTGCAGGGGTGCTTCGATACCGACCGGCTCGGCCAGGTGTTCTCCAACCTGATCGGCAACGCGCTGCAGCACGGCGCCGTCGACGCACCGGTCGAAGTGACCGTCGATGGCAGCGAGGCCGAACAGCTGCGCATCGTCGTGCGCAACGCCGGCCAGGTGCCGGACGCCCTGCTGCCGCGCATCTTCGAACCCTTCAAGGGTGCCGGCAGCCGCAGCGAGGGCCTGGGCCTGGGCCTGTACATCGTCGATCAGTTCGCCCGGGCGCATGGTGGCGAAGCCAGCGCACGGAACATCGACGGACACGCCGAGTTCGAGGTGCGCATCCGTCGCCGCGGCCCGGCCACGCCCGTGGCCGGTGGCTGAAGCGGGCCGCGGCCCGGTCTACAATGGCCGGCCCAGCAAAACCGGGACCTCCCGAACATGCGCAATCCGCTGCAGGAACAACTGCTCAAGGCCGGCCTGGTCAACAAGGCCAAGGCCGCCCAGGTCGTGCGCGAACAGGCAAAGAAGCACAAGGGCAAGGCGCCCGCAGCCGCCAGCGCCGAACAGCTCGAGGCGCAGCGCCTGCAGGCGGAAAAGGCCGAGCGCGATCGGGCCATCGCCGCCGAACGCAATGCGCAGCTGCGCCTCAACGAGGCACGCGCGCAGGTGCGCCAGATCGTCGAGGCGCACAAGATCAAACGCGAAGGCGAGATCGCCTACCGCTTCACCGACGGCAACCGGATCAGGGACGTGCTGGTGAACGAACCGCTGCGCGCGCAGCTGGCCGCCGGCACGCTGGTGATCGTGTGCCACGGCGAGGGCTACGAATTGCTGCCCCGCGTGGCCGCCGACAAGGTGCGCGAACGTGACGCGGCGATGATCGTGCTCGACCACGGCCACGCGGAAGCCACGGCCGGCAACGAGGCCGACGACGAGTACTACAAGCAGTTCGAAGTGCCGGACGACCTGATCTGGTAGCGCATCAGCGCTTCAATTCCAGCAAATCCCAGCCGTTCCCGTACAGATCCTCGAACACTGCCACCGTGCCGTAGCTCTCGTGCCGCGGCTCCTCGCGGAAATGCACGCCTTGGGCGCGCATGCGCTGCCAGTCGCGCTGGAAGTCGTCGGTGTGCAGCAGCAGGAAGACGCGGCCACCGGTCTGGTTGCCGATGCGCGAGGCCTGTTCGTCGCCGCTCGCTTTCGCCAGCAGCAGGCGCGTTTCGTGCGAGCCCGGCGGCGCCAGCAAGACCCAGCGCTTGCCGCCGCCCATGTCGGTGTCCTCGATCAGCTCGAAGCCCAGCGCCCGGGTGTACCAGGCAATCGCTTCGTCGTAATCGGCGACCAGCAACGCCAGCGCGCCCAGATGCTGTTTCATGCCCTTTCCGCCTTGAGTGTCGGCAGCGGCCCCAGCTCCGCCTGCAATTTTTTGGTGAGTTTCGCGCGGACCAGGGTGTACGCGTCGAGGATGTACGCGGCCAGTTCGGCGGTGGCGAAGCGCTGCGGTTCGGTGATCGATATCCAGTGCGCCCGCGCCAGATACGGCGCCGGAATGATGCCGGGTTGATCGGTGAGCGCGAGGAAACGGTCGTCGTCCACCTTGAACGACAGCCGCCCGCCCTCGCTGCCATCGGACGGCATCACCGCAAACATCTTGCCGCCCACGCTGAATACCATGTCGACACCCCATTTGGTGTCACGGGTGACTCCCGGCCAGTGGCCGCAGAGCGCCTGCAGCTGGGCCGCCGTTAGGCCGCGAACGGGTTTGCGGGCCATGCCATCGCTCCGGTGGGGATTTCGGCCCGCATTGTGGAGGGCCAAGGCATTTCTGTCTGTATCTCCCGTGCTGCACCATCCGTGAACCGGTCGATGCCATGGCGCGCAACCATGTGACAGCCCACCGCAGCTTCCGTCATTGCAAATTCATGCTGCGGTGCACACAATACGCAAAAGTATGGAGCTGCCATGATCCCTGCCATCGACTTCGCCGCCCCCACCCGCTACGCCGCACTGCCGCCGCGCAGCAGCGAACGCTTCGCCCGTCCCCGCGTGGCGCCGTCCCCGCAGGGTGAGCAGGTGCGCACCCAGGATGGGCGGGAACTGGTGCTGCGACCGATCCAGGCCAGCGACGTGGCCGCGATGCAGCGCTGCTTCACCCGGCTGTCGCCGGAGGACATCCGCCGCCGTTTCCTGCACGCGATGTCCGAGCTGCCTGCGCCGATGGCCCAACGCCTGTGCCGCATCAACCCCGCGCTCGAGACCGCTTGCGTGCTGATGGACGAGTCCGAGCAACCGGCCGAGATGCGTGGCGTGGGCCGGATCTATGTCGACGAGGCCACCGACAGTGCCGAGTTCTCGGTGCTGGTGGAGCAGGACTGGTCCCGTCGTGGCCTGGGCGCCCTGCTGATGCAGCGCCTGGTCGACGATTGCCGCCGGCGCGGCCTCGCCGAACTGTGGGGCTACGTGCTGCTGGAAAACCGGCCGATGCTGCAGCTGTGCCGGGAGCTGGGCTTCACCCAGCGGATGATGCCGGACGAACCGGGCACGGCGCAGATCACGCTGAAGCTCTGAAAGGCTCTACCCCACCCGGCCCTCCCCTGCTTGCAGGGGAGGGAGCAACGCCGTCAGATTTTTCGCCCGCTCGGCAGGCGCTCCGGCACATCGCGTTACACTTGCCCGCTTTCCCCGGCGCGGCACTTCTGGCGGCGCCCTGCACACGCGTCCCCATGACCAGCCCGATCAAGCATCCGCCCCTGCCGACCACCCCGAAGCAACGCCGCTACTGGACGCCGCCCCATGGCTCCGGCCGGGCCTTGCTGATTGCCGAGGCGGCGCGTTCGCACGAAGGCCTGCTGGTGGCGGTAACCCGCGATACCCAGCGCGCCCAGGCGCTCGAATCGGAGCTGAAGATCTTCGCCGGCGGTCTGCCGGTGCTGCATTTCCCGGACTGGGAAACGCTGCCCTACGACGTGTTCAGCCCGCATCCGGAAATCGTCTCGCAGCGCATCGCCACCTTGTACCGGTTGCCCGGCGTGAAACGCGGCGTGCTGGTGGTGCCGATCGCCACGCTGATGCAGCGGATCGCGCCACGCGCGCACATCACCGGTTCCGGACTGGTGCTGTCCAGGGGCCAGAAGTTCGACCTGGCCGCCGAACAGCGCCGGCTTGAGGCCTCCGGTTACCGTCACGTGCCCCAGGTGGCCGAGCCCGGTGACTTCGCCGTGCGCGGCGCCCTGCTCGACGTTTTCCCGATGGGCACGGCCGAGCCGTATCGCATCGAGCTGTTCGACGATGAGGTGGATTCGATCCGCAGCTTCGATCCGGAAACCCAGCGCTCGCAGCAGCAGGTGGACAAGGTCGAGCTGCTGCCGGCACGCGAGTTTCCGCTGACCGACGAAGCGGCGAAGGAATTCCGGGGCAACCTGCGCGAACGCTTCCCGATCGACGTGCGCCGCTGCCCGCTGTACCAGGACATGAAGGAAGGCGTCACGCCCGGCGGCATCGAGTACTACCTGCCACTCTTTTTCAAACAAACCGCCACGCTGTTCGACTACCTCGCCGACGACGCGCTGTTCGTGCTGGGCGAAGGCGCCGGCGAAGCGGCCGAGCAGTTCTGGACGCAGACCGCCGAACGCTACGACCAGCGCGCGCACGACATCGAGCGCCCGGTGCTGCCGCCGGCCGAGCTCTACCTGCCGCCGGAGAAACTGCGCGAACAGCTCAACAGGCGGCTGCGGGTGGAAGTGGTCGAAGCCGGCCACGAGCACGCGATCGACACCGGCACCCAGCCGGCGCCGGAGCTGCCGCTCAATCGCAAGGGCGAGGAACCCGGCACGTCGCTGCGGCATTTCCTGTCCAGCTATCCCGGCCGCGTACTGATCGCGGCGGATTCGGCGGGGCGGCGCGAGGCGCTGATCGAGACGCTGGCCGCGGCGGGGTTGAAACCCGAAGTCATCGAGGACTGGAGCACTTTCCTCCTCCCCCTGCGTGCAGGGGAGGGAGCCAAGATTGGGGGGCCCCGGTTCGCGATCACCATCGCGCCGCTGGAACAGGGTTTTGCGCTGACCAAACCCGCGCTCGCCGTGCTCACCGAGCGCGAGCTCTACGGCGAGCGGGTGCGCAGCGAGCGCGACCGCAAGCGCCGCCGTGGCACCGCGCGCGACCCGGAAAGCATCATCCGCGACCTCACCGAGCTCACCATCGGCGCGCCGATCGTGCACGTGGATCACGGCGTGGGCCGCTACCAGGGCCTCGCCTCGATGGATGTGGGCGGCATGGATGGCGAGTTCCTCACCATCGAATACGCCAAGGGCGACAAGCTCTACGTGCCGGTGGCACAGCTGGGCCTGGTCAGCCGCTACTCCGGCACCGCGCCGGAACTGGCGCCGCTGCATTCGCTGGGCGGCGATGCGTGGGAACGCGCGCGCCGGAAGGCCGCGGAAAAAGTGCGCGACGTGGCCGCCGAACTGCTGGCGATCTATGCCCAGCGCCAGGCACGCGGCGGCGAGTCGATGCCGATCGACCGGCAGATGGTCGAACAGTTCGGCAGCACCTTTCCGTTCGAGGAAACCCCCGATCAGGAAACCGCGATCGAGGCCGTGCTGGAGGATCTGGCCGCGCCCCGCGCGATGGACCGGGTGATCTGCGGCGACGTGGGTTTCGGCAAGACCGAGGTGGCGCTGCGCGCCGCCTTTGCCACCGCCACCGCGGGCAAGCAGGTTGCCGTGCTGGTGCCGACCACCCTGCTCGCCCAGCAGCACTACCGCAACTTTGCCGACCGCTTCGCCGACTGGCCGGTACGGGTCGACGTGCTGTCGCGCTTCAAGTCGACCAAGGAAGTGAACGAGGCGCTGAAGCGTCTTGCCGACGGCCAGATCGACGTGATCGTGGGCACCCACAAGCTGCTGCAGCCGGACATCCGGTTCAAGAACCTGGGCCTGGTGATCGTCGACGAGGAACAGCGTTTCGGCGTGCGCCAGAAGGAGCAGCTGAAGAAGCTGCGTGCCGAGGTCGACCTGCTGACGATGACCGCCACGCCGATCCCGCGCACCTTGAACATGGCGATGGCCGGCCTGCGCGACCTTTCATTGATCGCCACGCCGCCGGCGCATCGCAGCGCCGTGCGGACCTTCATCTCGGCGTGGGACCCGGCCACGATCCGCGAGGCGTTGCAGCGCGAGCTGTCGCGCGGCGGCCAGGTGTACTTCCTGCACAACGAGGTGCAGAGCATCGAGCGGATCGTGCGCGAACTGGAGGAGCTGGTGCCCGAGGCGCGCATCCGCATCGCCCACGGCCAGATGCCCGAGCGCGAACTGGAAGGCGTGATGGCGGATTTCCACCGCCAGCGCTTCAACGTGCTGGTGTGCACCACGATCATCGAAACCGGCATCGACATCCCCAGCGCCAACACCATCATCATCAATCGCGCCGACCACTTCGGCCTGGCCCAATTGCACCAGCTGCGCGGTCGCGTGGGTCGCTCGCATCACCGGGCGTATGCGTACCTGGTGGTGCCCGACCGCAAGTCGATCACCGCCGACGCGCAGAAGCGGCTGGAAGCACTCGCCTCGCTGGAGGAACTCGGCGCCGGCTTCACCCTGGCCACCCACGACCTGGAAATCCGCGGTGCCGGCGAACTGCTCGGGGACGAGCAGTCCGGCCAGATCCAGGAGATCGGCTTCGGCCTGTACACCGAGTTGCTCGACCGGGCGGTGCGCGCGCTGAAGTCCGGCAAGGTGCCGGATTTCGACCTGAGCTCCGAGCACGAGACCGAAGTCGAGCTGCACCTGCCCGCCTTGATCCCCGACGATTACCTGGGCGACGTGCACCACCGCCTGACCCTGTACAAGCGCATCGCCAGCGCCCGCAGCGAGGACGACCTGCGCGACCTGCAGGTCGAGATGATCGATCGCTTCGGCCTGCTGCCCGATGCCACCAAGCAATTGTTCGCGGTGGCCAGCCTGAAACTGATGGCCACCCCGCTGGGTATCCGCAAGCTGGACTTCGGCCCCAACGGCGGCCGCATCACCTTCCGCGAGAAACCCGAGATCGACCCGATGGCCATCATCAGGCTGATCCAGCAACTGCCCCGCGTTTACAAGCTGGACGGCCAGGACAAACTGAAGGTGATCCTCGACCTGCCCGGCGCCAGCGAGCGCATCCGCAGTGCCCAGGAAGTGCTGGTGCTGCTGGGCGCGCGCCGACCGGGCTGACGGCGCCACATTGCTGACGCCCAGGGTCCGGACTGGACCCGTCCCGGCGCCCGCGTCGCGACGGGGGCCACCGGGACGGGGCGCCGCAGCGCGCTCGCGCCGAGGTTTGCGAGCGCCGCCGGAGCACTGGCACGGGGCGTGCTTGACACTGGCCGCAAAGGTCGGCAGGTTGGATAGTCGACCCGTCGGGAGCATGCTGCGCGGTGGGTCCGTGGCCCGTCGGCCGGCGCAGGGGATGCGCCGGTGCCACCTTACCCATGTTTTCCGGCAACACGATCCAGCGCGTGCGATCCCGCAGGAATTCGGCAGGGCGGAGAAAGGCAGATGGAGAGGCTGCTCACACTTCTGACACCACGGCATCCGCCACTTGCATGGCGCGCCCTGCTGTCGACCTTGCTCTGGCTCGCCCTGGGAGTGGCCCATGCTGCCACGCCGCTGAATGGGGCCTGGCGCCAGGTGCGCAACGGAGACACGCCGGCGGCGGTGATCGCGGAATACCGCGAGGGCGCACTGAAGAGTTTCGACCCTTCGCTGCTGCAGCGCTTTCCCCACGACGGCGACGGCAGTTGGGTGGTCATCGCGCCGCAACCGCCCTGGGACAACAGCGAGCGCGTATTGACGATCTACCCGCCCACCCTGGCCAACGTCGCCGTGTTCGCCGGGAGCACGTCGACCGCCCTGGCGCTGGACGACTTCAGCGCATCCTTCCACGGTCATGGCCGGCTGGCATGGCAGGTTCCCGCCGGCATGGCCGCGTCCGCACCGATCCTGCTGCGCTTCGAGCCCTCGGCAACCCTGGTGGCGCCGGTGCGCTTCGAGATCCAGCCCATGCGCGAGTACCTGCAGCAGGACGCGCAATGGCTGGTGTTCGCCAGTGCCTGCTTCGCGGTGATGCTGGCGATGGTGCTGATGGCCCTGTGTTTTGCCGGCATGCTGCGGGACGTCACCTATGCCTGGTACGCGGGTTACATCCTTTGCTACTGCCTGATCCAGGGCATCCAGACCGGCTTCGTGTTCCATCCGCTCGAATGGGAATGGCTGTCAGGCATGGCCGTGATGGTCGGCCCCGCCGCGGTCGCACTGTCGGTGGCGTTTGCCTCGCTGTTCATGACCCGCTTCTGCGAACTGCAGCGTTATGCGCCCTTGCTGCGGGTGCCGATCACCGCGCTGGCGGTGGGCATGATCCAGCTGGTGCTGATGCGCAGCAGCCAGATCCCGCTGCTGGTGCACGTGGCGCAGATCCTGCTGAACCCCCTGCTGATGATCGGCGCGGCGCTGTTGCTGATAGCCGCCATCGTGGCGGCCGCCCGCGGTTCGCGGCAAGCCTGGTTCTTCCTGGTCGGGTGGACGCCGCTGCTGCTGCTCACCGCGTTGAGCAGCGCCCAGGTCAACGGCGCCCTGCCGCAACTGGACTGGCTCAATGACGCCAGCGTGGCCGGCGGCGCCTTCGAGGCGGTGGTCCTGTCGCTGGGACTGGCCGACCGTGCGCTGCGCCTGCGCCACGACCGCGACGTGGTGCGCGTGCTGGCCGACCGCGACGCGCTGACCAACGTGCTCAACCGCCGCGGCTGGACCGAACGGGTCAACACCCTGCTATCGGCCGGCACGGCGCAACCGATGGCCCTGCTGTTCCTGGACCTCGATCACTTCAAGCTGCTGAACGACCGCCAAGGCCACAACACCGGCGACCGCGCCCTGGTCGCGGTCGCCAATGCGCTGACCGCCGAGCTCCGGCCCGGCGACCTGTTCGGCCGCTACGGCGGCGAGGAGTTCGTCGCCCTGCTCGACAACACGCGGCCGGAACAGGCCATGCACGTGGCCACCCGCCTGTGTCGCCGCATTCACCGTCTGGAGATTCCGGTGAGTGCCGAGGCGCTGCTCAGCATCAGCATCGGCATCACCATCCGCCAGCATGACGACGACGTGGAATCGCTGGTCGAGCGCGCCGACCAGGCGATGTACGACGCCAAGCTCAAGGGGCGCAACCGGGTCTGCATGTATCGCCAGGACGATGGCGAGCTGCGCGGCGCCGCCCCGTCTCCGGGCCGGCGCCTGCACATCGTGGAGCGGCGCGAATCGGACAAGTAGGCCATCGCGCCGCGCCGTCCGTCAGGACCTCGCCGCCAGCTCCTTCGCCGCGGCCACCACGTCGGCCTCGCCAGGCAGCACCAGCAGCGCCGCACCGGCCAGTGGCGTGAACGTGTCGGCACCGACCACGCGATGCAGCGGCGTGGCGCCGCAGCCGCCCTCGACGATCGCGGTGATCACGCCCTCGCCCACGCCCGCGCTCTTGCGACCCTCGTCCAGCACCAGGATGCGTTTGGCCGTCCGTGCCTGTGCCGCGATGAAGGCATCGTTGAGCGGCGCCAGCCAGCGCAGGTCGACCACGCGCACCTGCCACTTCAACTCCGCTTCGATCGTGCGCGCGGCGCGCAACGCCATCGGCACGCCGTTGCCGAAGGTGAATATCACCAGGTCATTCGCCGCCTCGTCGTAGACGCGGCCCTCGCCCAGCGTCATTGCCTGGTCCGGTGCCGGATACTCGAACTGCCACTGGCCGTCGCCGGCCTCGTACAGATCCTTGGTCATGTACAGCGCGATCGGTTCAAGGAACGCGCACACGCGGCCGTCCACCTTGGCCAGCGCCATCAGCGTGCGCAGCATCATCGCCGCGTCGTCGCCGCGACTGGGGCAGCCGACCACCAGGCCGGGGATGTCGCGCAGCGCAGTGATCGAGTTGTCGTTGTGGAAGTGGCCGCCGAAACCCTTCTGGTAGCCCAGCGAGGCCACCCGCATCACCATCGGGTTGCGGTACTGGTTGTTGGAGAAGAACTGCAGCGAGGCCGCCTCGCCGCGGATCTGGTCGCAGGCGTTGTGGAAGTACGCCAGGTACTGGATCTCCGGCATGGGCAGCATGCCCATGTTGGCGTAGCCCTGGGCCAGGCCCAGGATCATCGTTTCGTCCAGCAGCGTGTTGAACACGCGGCTGCCCTTGAAGGTCTTGTTGAGGCCCTTGGTGACGGTATACACGCCGCCCTTCTGCGCCACGTCCTCGCCGAACAGCAGCGCCTCGGGATACTTCGCCAGCAGGTCGTGCAGGGCCTGGCCGATCTGGATGGCCAAATGCCGCGGCGGCAGCTTCTCGGGCAGCTTCGCCTCGCCGCCGAACACCGCCAGGCGCTTCTCGGCGTAGTCGGCGCGCGTGGCCTCGGCCTTCACCGCGGCCGGCGTGTACGGCGCCAGCGGGGCCATCACGTCGTCCAGCGAGGTCAACCGATGGCGCGAATCCGCATCCTCGGCGGCAGCGAAGCAACGCTTGCGGGTGGCTTCGTACAGGTTCAGCAGTTCGTCCTTCGAATACAGGCCGGACTCCAGCGCGATGCCGGCCGAACGCAGCAGCGGGTCGGAGCATTCGACCGCGAACAGCTCCTCGATGCTGCGCCACTCGATCTCGAAGTCGGTGCCGGCGTGGCCCATCACGCGGGTGGTCTTCAGGTGCAGGAAGGTCGGCCGGCGCGTCGTGCGGCAATGCTCCACCGCGCGCTGCACCTGGGCGTAGCCTTCGGCCACGTCGAGGCCGTCGGCGAAGAAATAGTCGAGGTTGGCGCGATGCTGGTAGTTGTTCGCGACCCAGCCCGACGGCGTCTTCACCGAGATGCCGATGCCGTTGTCCTCGCACACGAACAACACCGGCGCGGGCAGCTTCTGGTAGGCCGTCCACGCCGCGGTGTTGAACGCGGTCTGCGCGGTGGCGTGGTTGCTGGAGGCGTCGCCGAACGAACAGATCGTGATGCTGTCATCGGGAATCGGCAGCTGATGGCCGATGCGGCGCGCCTGCTCGATCGCCACTGCGGTGCCCAGCGCCTTGGGCAGGTGCGAGGCGATCGTCGAGGTCTGCGGCAGCACCCACAACGGCTTGGACCCCCAGACCTTGTGGCGACCGCCGGAAGCCGGGTCGTCCTTGCTGGCGGCGAAGGACAGCGCCGAATCCATCACCGGGTCCATGCCGGGAATCTTGCGGAAGCGCTCGGCCATGAAGCCGCCGGAGCGGTAATGCAGGAAGGCCGGATCGGTGTGGCGGGTCAGCCGCGCCACCATCGCGTTGCCCTCGTGGCCGGACGAGCCGATGGTGTAGAACACCTTGTTCTGCACGCGCAGCACGCGCGCCATCAGGTCGAGGTGACGCGAGATCAGCTGCGACTCGAGAAGCTCGCGGAAACCGCGGGCATCCAGCGCGCTGCCCGGCAGCACCGCAGCGTCATCGCGCGGCGCGGCGCGCACCTCGCCATTCCACAACTGCACGAACTCGATGAAGTTCTGGTCGACGACCTCGGCACGGTTGAAACCCTTGTGGCGAGCGCTGATGGCAAACGGAATGGCGGTCATGGCGAATTCGTGTGGGTGGACAGGCAGCCGCAAGGCGGCATCAATGGAGGGATACGACGGGCACGCTGAAGAGCGGAGCGGCCAGGACGCGCAAGGCGGCAATGCGGGGCGCGTCCTTTTCGCGACCGAAGCTTGCAAGCAGACGGATCTGGTCGTCGACCGAAGGCACCGGCACGGCGAGGCCATTCACGCCGGCCAGCACCAGCTTTCCCGGCAGCACGGGCTGCCAGCGATCATCGACATGGAGTTCAAGCGCGCCCATCACCTCGACCGGCGCACCGGGAAAACGGAAACGGGCGAAATGCGAGCGGAAGCGATCGTCGTCGGCTGGCGCAAACGCGGACTCGCGGCGCGCTGCCCAGTGCGCCATCAGGCGTTCCGCGTCCGCCCGCGAGGTCAGCACATCCACATCGGCCGCGCCGGTCTGCGCACCCAGCAGCAGCGCCGCGGTGCTGCCGATCAGGCACCACGGATCGGCGCACTGCACGTGCAGGTCGGGCACGATCTCGGCCAGGGTGGCGTAAAGCGCAGGCGACAGGTGGCTCATGCGCGACGCCGGCGCCACTGCTCGCGGGTCTGTGCCCAGACTTCGTTGGGCGAATCCTCATACGGCGCCGGCAACCTGCCGGGGCCGCGGCAGGTCGAACCCAGCCGCTGCGCCAACGCCTGCGAGGCGCGATTGTCCGGATGGATGGAATGGATCATCTCGTCCCAGCCAAGCCGGTCGAAGGTCCAGTCGATCGCGGCAATGCAGCCTTCCAGCGCATAGCCCTTGCCCCAGGCGCTGCGGGCCAGGCCCCAGCCCACCTCGGTGCCGGGCCAGCCTTCCGGATGCCAGGGGCCGAGCCGGCCGATCCACTGGCCGCTGCTTTTCTCGATCACCGAAAACATCGAGAAGCCCTGGATCATCCACGCCCCGCTCGATGCCAGAAATCCACGCCACGCCACGGCGCGCACCTGCTGCCCGCCGATGAAGCGGGCCGCTTCGGCGTCGGCCATGTTGGCGGCATAGGCGTCGAAATCCTCTGCCCGCGGCGGCCGCAGGATCAGGCGTTCGGTGTCGATGCGCAGCGAATCGAAATCCATGCGCGGCAAACCCCTGTCAGAACGCGTTGATGCCGGTCAGTTCGCGGCCGACCACCAGCTCGTGCACGGTCTCGGTGCCTTCATAGGTGATCACCGATTCCAGGTTCAGCGCGTGGCGGATCGCGCCGTGCTCGGTGGTGATGCCGGCGCCGCCGAGGATGTCGCGGCACTGGCGCGCGATGTCGATGGCCATGCGGCAGTTGTTCCACTTGGCCAGCGAAACCTGGGTCGGCTGCATCTTGCCGGCATCCTTCAGGCGACCGAGCTGCAGCGACAGCAGCTGGGCGGTGGTGATGCGCCTGGCCATGTCGGCCATCTTCAACTGCACCGCCTGGTTCGACGCCAGCGGACGGCCAAACAGGACGCGCTCGGCCGTGTAGTCCAGCACTTCCTTGAGGCAGGCCTGCGCCGCGCCGATCGGGCCCCAGGTGATGCCGTAGCGCGCCTGGGTCAGGCAGCCCAGCGGGCCCTTCAGGCCCTTCACGTTGGGCAGGCGCGCGCTGTCCGGCACGCGCACGTTGTCGAAGAACAGCGCGCTGGTGACCGAGGCGCGCAGGCTCATCTTCTTGTGGATCTCCTGCGCCTTGAAGCCGGCCGTGTCGGTCGGCACCACGAAGCCCTGGATGCCGTCCTCGGTCTGCGCCCACACGATCGCGATGTGCGCCAGGTTGCCGTTGGTGATCCACATCTTGGCGCCGTTGATGACCCAGTCGCCGCCATCCTTCCTGGCGTTGGTCTTCATGTTGGCCGGGTCGGAGCCGCCGTGCGGTTCGGTCAGGCCGAAGCAGCCGATCACCTCGCCGGCCGACATCTGCGGCAGGTAGTGCTTCTTCTGCTCCTCGCTGCCGTACGCGTAGATCGGGTACATGCACAGCGAGCTCTGCACCGAGGCGAAGCTGCGCAGGCCCGAATCGCCGCGCTCCAGCTCCTGGCAGATCAGGCCGTAGCTGACGCCGTTCATGCCGGCGCCGCCGTATTCCTCGGGGATGGTGGCGCCGAGCAGGCCCAGTCCGGCGATCTCCGGGATCAGCTCCTTCGGGAAGCGGCCCTGGTCGAAGCAGTCGCCGATGATCGGCAACACGCGCTCGTCGACGAAACGGCCGACGGAGTCCTGCACCATGCGCTCCTCGTCGGTGAGCAGCGAGCGGACATCGTACAGATCGAGCGGATTCAGACTGACAGCCATGGAAGCTCCGGCAAGGGCACGTAAAGCGGGCATTGTAGCGCGGGCTGACCTGCCCCGCAGGCCGAAAGCGGGCTTGCGACGCGTACAATTCCCGCCGGTCACCCCGCCGCTCCGGAATCCCATGTTCAAAGGCGTCTTGCTAGGCTTCATGGCCTTCGCCGCGTTCGCCCTCAGCGATGCCTTCGTGAAGCTGCTGCGGGGCTCGCTGCCACCCTACGAGGCGGTGTTCTTCGGCGCGATGCTGGGGCTGACCGCCCTGCCCTTCATCAAGGGCCCCGGCGACCGCTGGCGCGACGTGGTGCAGGCGCAGCGCCAGGGCCTGTGGCTGGTGCGCGCGGTGGCCAGCGCGATCGGCAGCATTTCCGCCGTGGTCGCGTTCACCGCGCTGCCGATGGCCGAGGCGTTCGCGCTGATCTTCCTGCTGCCGATCTTCGTCACCATCCTGTCGGTGCTGGTGCTGAAGGAGCACGTGGGCTGGCGCCGCTGGTCGGCGGTGGTGGCCGGTTTCATCGGCGTGCTGGTGGTGTTGCGACCGGGATTCCGGGTGCTGGGCATCGGCCATCTTGCAGCGATCCTCTGCGGACTTTCGGGTGCGATCTCGATGATCGCGCTGCGCCTGGCCGGCCCCCACGAGAAACGCCTCACCCTGTACGGCGCCGGCATGATCGGTTCGCTGCTGTTCGCCGGGCTGATGATGCTGGCCGACTTCCGCTGGCCCGGACTGGCGCAGTGGCTGTTCCTGCTCGGCTACGGCCTGCTCGCCGCGCTGGCCTCGGTGCTGCTGATGCTGGCCACCCAGCGCGCGCCGGCCAACCACGTCGCGCCGACCCAGTACAGCCAGATGCTGTGGGCGGTGCTGCTGGGCTACGTGCTGTTCCACGACGCGCTGGACTGGCCGATGGCGATCGGCATCGCGATCATCCTGGGCGCCGGCCTGTTCACCTTCGTGCGCGAGGACAGGGTCACGCGCTGGTGGAGGCGCGCGCGGGTGGTGTGAGGGCCGCCAGGGCTCAGCCGGCGGCCGTCGCGGCCAGGCGCTGCAGCCTTGCTGCGCAACGGGCCAGTTCGACGCGAAGCTTCGCAGGCCTGCGGATCTCGAAGTCGAACGCCAGCCCGGCCAGCTGGCGGGCGAACCAGTCGAGATCATCGGCGCTGCTGCGCAGGAGCATGCCGCCTTCGACCGGCTCAAGCACGCCGAAGGCAAGCGAGAACACCCGGCGCGCCGTCTGCAGGTCCGTGTGCAGCAGCACCTCGATCGGGTGGGCATGGGCGATCGCGCCGATGGATTGCAGCAGCTGACCCAGCGCATCGAAACCCAGCGGTCGCCGGAACGACGGTTCGAGCAGGCTCACCTCGCCCACGCGATCGAGCCGGAACGAACGCAGGCCATGACGCAGGTGGCACATGCCCAGCGCGTACCAGGCACCGGCCCGCCA
Source organism: Rhodanobacter sp. IGA1.0 (assembly GCF_040208325.1). Lineage (NCBI taxonomy): Bacteria > Pseudomonadati > Pseudomonadota > Gammaproteobacteria > Lysobacterales > Rhodanobacteraceae > Rhodanobacter > Rhodanobacter sp. IGA1.0. Next base: position 1,426,612 of record NZ_CP157948.1, on the reverse strand, counting down.
GGCCAGGCCGTAGGGATCGAACTCGCGCTCGGTGCGCACGCCCGCGGCCGATTCGTAATGCATCCGCACCCGCCGCTGCGCCTGCGCGGCACCCGCCAACGCGATCAGTGCCGCGTTGCTGCCCGGCGTGCCCGAGGCCGGCAACAGGTCCACCTTCACCGTGTCGGCAATCGCATTCGCGTGGCGCTTCAACTTGTCGGGCATCACCCGCGCCAGCTTGGCCTGCACGCTTTCCACCGCCGGTGACGCTTCGGCCAGGCCCAGCCCCCGCGCCGCCACCAGGCCGACCGACAGCGCCACCGCCTCGTCGTTGGTGAACATCATCGGCGGCAACTTGAAGCCGGCGACCAGCATGTAGGCACCGGCGCGGCCGCGCTCGGTGGTGAGCGGGATGCCGAGGTCCTCCAGCGCCACGATGTAGCGCCGCAGCGTGCGCACGTCGACGCCGACCCGGCGCGCCAGTTCCGGCCCGCTCATGCGGCCGTGGCTCTGCAACAGGTCGAGCACCGCCAGCACGCGGGTGGTGGGTTTGGCCATGGTCGCCATGGTAACGGCAAATCAGGGCGATTATTGCCCTGTATGTGCCTTAGCGTAGGTCTCGCGCGACTCGGCGCTCAGCCAGGAATCCCCATGAACCACGTCCAACGACTGTTGTCCGGCACCGTCGCGGCCATCGCGCTCGGTCCCGCCCTGTCGGCACACGCCACCAACGAGGCCCCCACGATGGAAAGCGTGCAGCATCTGCAGGATTACCAGGTCGTCGAGTTCCGTCGTTACGTCACCAGCGACGGCGAGCTGGCGCACTTCGTCAAATATTTCGACGCGTACTTCCCGGAGGCCTTCGAGCAGCTCGGCGCGATGGTGTTCGGTCAGTTCGCCGAGCGCGGGCATCCGGACCGCTTCACCTGGCTGCGCGGCTTCCACGACATCAACGCGCGAGCGATCGTCAACGCGGCGTTCTACTACGGGCCGCTGTGGAAGGAACACCGGGCCAAGGTCAACGCGATCCTGCCCGACAGCGACAACGTGATGCTGTTGCGCCCGCTGCACGCGGATCAGGGCGTCAGCGTGCTGCCTGCGGTGGACCCGGTCACCGAAGAAAGCGGCGCACGGGGTGTCGTGGTCGCGCAGATCTTCGCGGTGAAGAAGGGCAGCGAGGAAGCCTTCGCGAAACAGGCCGAGGCGGCGTTCGACGCCTATCGCGTCGAAGGCGTGCACCCGGCCGGCGTGCTGGTGTCGCTGGACGTGCCGAACAACTTCCCGCAGCTGCCGATACGCAACGACGGGCCGTTCCTGGTGTGGCTGGGCGTGGTCCGCGACAACGCCACGCTGGACAAGCAACTGATGCCACGGCTGGCGGCCGCCGAACAGTCGCTCGCCGCCAGCGGCCTGCTGCGCGGCACGCCGGAGCGCGTGGTGATGGACCCGACCCCGCGCTCGCGCCTGCGCTGGTTGTCCGATCCGAATGCGGAGGGCGCGCCATGAGCCACTACGAACAGCTGTGGCTGTTCTTCGCCCTGGTCTTTGGCATCGTGGTGCTGCCCGGGCTGGACATGGCCTTCGTGCTGGGCAGCGCGCTGGCCGGCGGACGCCGCCGCGGCTTCGCCGCCGTGGCCGGCATCGTCGCCGGCGGGATCTGCCATGTGCTGATGACGGCGCTGGGCATCAGCGTGCTGATCAAGCTGGTGCCCGGCGCGTTCAACGCCCTGCTGCTGGCCGGCGCGCTGTACATCGCGTGGATCGGCGTCTCGCTGATGCGCAGCGGCGTCTCGTTCGGCTTGCAGCCGGATACCCAGCCACGCTCGCGTGTCGCGACGTTTCGCCAGGGCATGCTGACCAGCCTGCTCAACCCCAAGGCCTACCTGTTCATGCTGGCGATCTTCCCCCAGTTCCTGCACCCGGAAGATGGATTGATCTGGCTGCAGGCACTGGTGATGTGGCTGATCATCGCGCTCAACCAGTTGTGCGTTTACGGCGGCGTGACCTTGCTGGCCGATCGGGCGCGGCAATGGCTGCACGGCAAGCCTGCCGCCGGGACCATGGCGACGCGCTGCGTGGGCGCGCTGCTGGTCGCGGCCGCGATGTTCACGGGCGTCGAGGGGTGGAGGGGCATGCAGCCCTGAACCGGGCCTCAGTGATTGCTTACGCCGTGCGGCACGTGGCCGGTCGCCACGTGCTTGCGCGCGGACTCCACGTTGGCCGGGGAATCGTCGAAGAAGATGTCGGCGCCGAACGCATCGAGGAACGGACCCTTGTCGCGGCCGCCGAGGAACAGCGCCTCGTCGATGCGCACACCCCAGCGCCGCAGGGTAAGGATGACCCGCTTGTGCGCGGGCGCGGAGCGCGCCGTGACCAGAGCGGTGCGGATCGGCGAGTTCTCGGCCGGAAACGCCGCCTGCAGCCGGTGCAGCGCGGTGAGGAAGCCGCGGAACGGACCGACCGACAACGGCTCGGCGGCGTGCTCGGTCTCGCTGCGATGGAAGGCTTCCAGCCCTTCCTCGCGTGACACCCGTTCGCCCTCGTCGCCGAACAGCACGGCGTCACCATCGAACGCGATGCGCAGTTGTTCGCTGGCACGCGGCGGCGCGGTGCTGGGCAGGATGGTGGCCGCAGCCACGCCGGCGGCCAGCGCGCGACCGACATCCTCGGCATTGGCGGAGAGGAACAGATCCGCCTTGAACGGTGCGATGTAATCGGACGTAGGCGCCCCGCTGGTGAATGCCGCGCGGCTGATCTCCAGTCCGTGGTGCTGGATCGCGTTGAAGATGCGCAAACCGGTGTCGCCGGAGTTGCGCGACAGCAGGATCACCTCGACCGGCGGCACGTCGCCGGCAAGCTTGTTGAGGCCGAGCAGTTTCTGCACCAGCGGAAAGGCCACGCCGGGCTGCAGGATCTCGTTCTCGTGATCGATCTGGAATGCGCGATAGGCGTCCAGGCCATCGCGCTCGAACAAGGCGTGGCTGTCGCCGAGGTCGAACAGCGCGCGCGAGGAAATGGCCACGACGAGTCGGTTGTCGCCAACGGCGGCCGGATCGTGCGCATCGGCGGTGGGAGTGGTCATGCGTTCCGCATCGGGTCAGGGGACGGCATTGAATCTAGCAAAGCCGGGGTGGTTGCGGGGGAGCAAACGCCTTTCACTCCGCCGCAAACTGCTCATCGAGGATGCGTTGTTCCAGGTTGTGTTCCGGATCGAACAGCAGCCGTACGCCCTGGTCACCCGATTGGCGGATGGACACGGTGCGTACGTCGCGCACTTCGTGGAAGTCCGCGGTGGCGCTGACGGGTCGCTTGCCCGGATCGAGCACGCGCAGAACGACCGCGGTGCGATGGGGCAGGATCGCGCCGCGCCAGCGACGCGGGCGGAACGGACTGATCGGGGTGAGCGCCAGCACGTTGGCGTCCAGCGGCAGGATCGGGCCGTGCGCCGAGAGGTTGTAGGCGGTGGAGCCGGCCGGCGTGGCCACCATGATGCCGTCGCAGATCAGGTTCGGCAGCTTGACGATGTCGTTGAGCTGCACTTCCAGGTGTGCCGCCTGGTTGCTCTGGCGCAGCAGCGAGACTTCATTGAAAGCCAGCGCCGCGTGTTCGTTGCCGGCGCCATCGGTGACCTGCATCTGCAGCGGGAACAGCGACGCCGTGTGGGCACGGGCGATCCGCTCGGGCAGGCCATCGAGCTTGTGCTTGTTCATCAGGAAACCGACCCGACCCAGCTTCATGCCGTACACCGGCACTTCCAGTTCGCGCCAGTCATGCAGCGTGCGCAGCATGAAACCGTCGCCACCCAGCGCCACGATCAGCTCGGCCTGCTCCGGCGGCACGTCGCCATAACGCTCCACCAGCTTGCGCCGCGCCTGCTGCGCGACGCCCGCATCACTGGCAACGAAAGCTAGGCGCATGGCAACCCCGAGGTGGCGGAAAGAGCCCAAGAGTACGACAGAGAGGCCAGTTCGTGACTCCCCGCAAAGAGCACCCCTCCCGACCTCCCCCTGCGACCGAAGGAAGTCCCTTTGGGGCAAGCAGGGGGAGGAGCAGAGCAAACGACAGCGAAGTTCGAGAGCACCGGGATACCCTCCCCTGCTCGCAGGGGAGGGAAGGGCTGGGGTCCACGCCGCGCCGAACCCTCCGAGCCTGTGAAGAAAACCACTTCCTGTGGTTTTCTTCTGTCGCGAGTCCGGCGCATGTCCGGACTCGCTCACATGAAACAGTCACTTGCGTGACTGCTTCATGCCCGGCCGTCCTTGGCCGACCTGAGAGGTTGAAAAAATCACAACCCTCAGTGCAGGCAGCTCACACCGGCACCTGCGCCAGCTGCGCCAACCGCCGCACCGCCACCGAGGCGATCGGGTAGTCCGCGTTCTGGGTGAGGATTTCCGCCAACATGCTGCGGGTGTACTTCAGGGTGGCGTCGTCGCGCTGCAGCCATGCCTGCACCGGCGAAACGTCCTTGCTGGCGCCGCTGAGGTTCAACACCTGCAGGGCCAGCGCCCGGTGCTGGTGGTTGAGTTCATCCAGCAGCGAGCCGCGTGCCTGCGCATGCCAGTGACCTTCCACCGGCAAGGCCTCGATCTGGTCGCGCAACCATTCCAGGTCCAGCGCCTGGCCCAGCTCGTAGAACACGCCAGCCACCTTGTCCACCGGCTGGCCGCTCTGCTGGGCCACCTCGACCATGTCCAGTGCGGCACGCAGCACCGGCATGCGCGCCAGGCGCAGCGCCAGGTCGGCGGGCAGGCCCAGGCCCTCCCACTTTTCGCGGTTGCAGGCGAAGTCGCCCTGGCCAGTCGGCGTCAGCACCTGCGGCAAGGCATTGCGCAGGTTCGACACCACCGCCTGGTAGCGCTCCACGTTGGCCGCGATGTCCAGCGAACCACCGGGGCGATTGAGCAGCCAGCGCGTCATGTGCCGCAGCAGCGACCAGATCTGCTTGATCGCGTCGATCTGGGTGTCCTCGGCGACCTTGGTGTCGAGCGCCTCGATCTGCGACCACAACGCGCGCGCGTCGAGAATCTCGCGCGCCGCGGTATACGCCTTGGCGATCGCCGCCGGACCCTGGCCGGTGTCTTCCTGCATGCGCATCATGAAGGTGGCGCCCATGCGGTTGATCGTCGAGTTGGTCACCGAGGTGGCGATGATCTCGCGCTTCAGGCGATGGCGCTGCATGTGCTCGGCATACTTGTCGTGCAGCGGCAGCGGGAAGTAGCGCACCAGTTCCTTCGACAGGTAGGGATCTTCCGGCACGTCGGAGTCGAGCAGCTGCTGGAACAGGCGCAGCTTGTCGTACGACAGCAACACCGCCAGTTCCGGCCGGGTCATGCCGATGCCGCGGCTCTTGCGCTCGGTCAGCTCGGCTTCGGACGGCAGGTTCTCGACCTGGCGATCCAGCGTGCCTTCGGCTTCCAGCGTGCGGATGAAGTGCGCCATCGAGCCGATGCGACCCACCGACTGGTGTTCCATCAGGGTGATCGCCTGGTTCTGCCGGTAGTTGTCCCACAGCACCAGCTGGCCCACTTCGTCGGTCATCGCGGCCAGCTGCACGTTGCGCGCATCAAAGCTCAGTTCGCCACGCTGCACGGCATCGTTCAGCAGTATCTTGATGTTCACTTCGTGGTCGGAGGTATCCACGCCGGCGGAGTTGTCGATGAAATCGGTGTTCAGCAGCACGCCCTTCTGCGCCGCTTCGATGCGGCCCTTCTGGGTGAAGCCGAGGTTGCCGCCCTCGCCCACGATCTTGCAGCGCAGCTCGCCGCCGTTGACGCGCAGCGCGTTGTTGGCGCGGTCGCCCACGTCGGCATGCGTCTCGGCGGACGACTTCACGTAGGTGCCGATGCCGCCGTTCCACAGCAGGTCGACCGGCGCCTTCAGGATTGCGCTGAGCAGGTCGCTGGGCGCCATCTGCTCGACGTCGGGCTTCAGGCCCAGCGCCGTGCGCACTTCGGGCGAGATCGGGATCGACTTGGCGCTGCGCGGATACACGCCGCCACCGGCCGAGATCAGCGACTTGTCGTAGTCGTCCCAGCTCGATCGCGGCACGGCGAACAGGCGCTGGCGTTCGACGAAGGTGCGCGCCGCATCCGGGTTCGGATCGAGGAACACGTGGCGATGGTCGAACGCGGCCAGCAGGCGGATGTGCTCGGACAGCAGCATGCCGTTGCCGAACACGTCGCCGGACATGTCGCCGATGCCGACGCAGGTGAAGTCCTGGGTCTGGCTGTCGCGGCCGAGCGCGCGGAAGTGGCGCTTGACCGATTCCCACGCGCCCTTGGCGGTGATGCCCATGCCCTTGTGGTCGTAACCGTGCGAACCGCCGGAGGCGAACGCGTCGCCCAACCAGTAGTTGTGCTCGATCGAGATCGCGTTGGCGATGTCGGAGAAGGTCGCCGTGCCCTTGTCGGCAGCCACCACCAGGTAGGGGTCGTCCGCGTCGTGGCGCACCACGTCATGCGGATTGACCACCTTGCCCTCGATCAGGTTGTCGGTGATGTCGAGCAGGCCGTTGATGAACAGTTTGTAGCAGGCGATGCCCTCGGCCAGCTGCGCGTCGCGGTCGCCGCCCACCGGCGCCTTCTTGACGAAGAAGCCGCCCTTGGAGCCGACCGGCACGATCACCGTGTTCTTCACCATCTGCGCCTTGACCAGGCCCAGCACCTCGGTGCGGAAATCCTCGCGGCGATCCGACCAGCGCAGGCCGCCACGGGCCACCGCGCCGAAGCGCAGGTGGATGCCCTCGACGCGCGGGGCGCACACCCAGATCTCGCGATACGGCACCGGCTTGGGCAGCTCGGGCACCTTGTGCGAATCGATCTTGTAGCTGATGTAGTCGCGGTAAGCGCCCTCCCATTGCTGGAAGAAGCTGGTGCGCAAGGTGGCACGGATCAGGTTGACGAAGCTGCGCAGGATGCGGTCTTCGTCGAGGCTGGCCACGTTCTCCAGCAGCACGTGGATGGCGCTTTCGACCATCGCCACCTGGTCGGCGCGCGGCTTGGACAGCGCCGCGCCCAGGCCGTCGATCAGGCCCGGCTGGGCAGCCTGTACGTTGGCCGGGATCAGCGCCTGCATTTCGGCGACCAGGGTCGCACCGGCGGCCTTCAGCTCGTCGGCGGACAGCGCCTCGCGACGAGGATCGAACTTGGCCAGGAACAGCTCGACCAGCAGGCCGGCGATCGCCGGATAGCGGTTGAGCGTTTCCTCCATGTACGACTGCGAGAAGGTGGCGCCGGTCTGCAGCAGGTACTTGCAGTAACCGCGCAGCATCGCCACCTGACGCCAGCTCAGCTTGGCGCCCAGCACCAGCCGGTTGAAGCCGTCGTTCTCGGCGTGGCCGCGCCAGATCTGCTCGAAGGCGTCCTCGAACAGCGCACCGACCTGCTCCACCCCGAAGGTGAGCTTGCCGACCGGCTGCACCTCGAAGTCCTGGATCGACAGCGAAGCCTCACCGGGAATGTCGTAGACATGTTCGGTGAGCACGCGCAGGCCGAGGTTCTCCAGCTGCGGCAGCACCTCGGAGAGCGCGATGTCGCCACCGGAACGGTAGACCTTGAAGCGCAGCGTCTCGGGCTCTTCGGGCGGGTGGTAGAACGACATGCGCAAGGCGTTGTCGCCCTTGAGCAGGGACAGCTCGTGCACGTCGTCGGCGGCCACCGCCGGGCTCACGTCCTCGACATAACCGGCGGGCAGCGCGCGAGCGTAGCGGTTGGCCAGCACCACGCCCTCGTGCTCGCCACGCTGGGCCACCAGCGCATCGCGCACCTCGTCGTGCCAGTTGCGCACGATGCCGGCGACGCCGTTTTCCAGCTCGGCGAGATCATAGTTCGGCTGGTCGCCGATCTTCGGCCGCAGCACGATGTGCAGGCGCGCCAGGGCGGCCTCGCCCATCAGCACCGACGAATCGATCTGCTCGGCGTGCAGCGCCGAACCCAGCAGCGCCTCGATGCGTTCGCGCACCGAGGTGTTGAAGCGGTCACGCGGCACGAACACCATGCAGGTGAAGAAGCGCCCGTAGCGGTCGCGGCGCATGAACAGGCGCGTATGCGCGCGCTGGCGCAGCTCCAGGATGCCCATCGCGGTGGCGAACAGCTCGTCCTCGGTGCCCTGCAGCAGTTCCTCGCGCGGCAGCGTTTCGAGAATGTGGCGCAGCGACTTGCCCGAGTACGAATCGCGCTTGAGGCCCGAACGCGCCAGCACCGCCTCGACCTTGTGCCGCACCAGCGGCACGTCCTGCGGGCGAGCCATGTAGGCATTGGAGGAGAACAGGCCCAGGAAGCGCTGCTCGGCCACGGCGCGACCGTCGGCACCGAACTGCAGCACGCCGATGTAATCCATGTAGCCGGCGCGATGCACGTGTGAACGGGCGTTGGTCTTGGTCAGGATGATCGCATCGGTGGAACCGGACTGCGGCAATTCGCTGGCCGCCAGCGTGCGCAGCGAACGGGGCGCCATCGAGCGCTCGTTGGCGCGCAGGATGCCCAGGCCCGACGCATCGATGGCACGCAACACGCGATCGCCTTCGGCGTCGGCCACTTCGTATTCGCGGTAACCCAGGAAGGTGAAGTTGTCCGCGGCGATCCAGTTCATGAACTCGCTGGCCTCCTGCACCGAGGCGGCATCGATCGGCAGCTTGCGCTGCGGCAGCTCGTTGGCGATCGCCAGCGCCTTGTCGCGCATCGCCGACCAGTCGCTGACCGCGGCGCGCACGTCATCCAGGGCGGCCTCGACGTGGGCGGTCAGCTGCTCCTGTTCGGCCGCATCGGCGACCCGGTCGATCTCGAAATGCATCAGCGACTCGCCCTGGCCGGCCGCGTCGCCCAGCGACAGCAGCTTGCCCGAGGCATCGCGGGTCACCTTCAGCACGGGATGGATCACGGCGTGGATCTGCAACTTCGCCGACACGATCATGCTGACCGTGTCGACCAGGAACGGCATGTCGTCGGTGACGATCTGCAACATGCTGCGGCCCGAATTCGCGTCGGCGGGATTGAGCACGCGCACGCTGGCGCTGCCACGCTGCCGCTGCTGCATGAACTCCAGCAGGCTGCCGACCAATGCGGCCCATTGAACGGGCGTGTGCAGATGAGCGTCGCCGCCCCCCACTCGCGCAAAGAAAGCCTCGCAGAAAACCTGCGCCTCACCGAGGCGCTCGGGCGAGAAACCGCCCATTTTCAGCTCTGCAAGCACTACTGACGGAAGGGAAGGATCGTTCGCCGCATGGGTCGCATTCATGGCATCTACTGTTCAGTGGAGACGATGGTGGGTAACACGGGTAAAAAGCCTTGAAAGGATACGCCGCGCACCCGGGCGAATCCACCCACGCAGCGCCCGCCCGACCATGCTGCAGCGCATGTTCGGGGCTCGTCGTCAGCCTTGGTACAGCTGGCGCGACAAGCCGGTGTGCACCGCCTCCATCGATGCGCGACGTCCACGCCGCTGGACAGCATCGCGGCCACCGCACGCGGTTCTGCGTCGCGCATGAAGGCGCCGGTGGACGCCGCTGCGCTGTCCACGGTTTGAAACAGCTGTCAATGACTGGATTCGCGCCCCGGATAAAATGTAAACTCGCCGGTATAGTCTTGCAGGCAAAGCGCTACGCATGGCGCTTCTCGCCGTGTCGGCGGGTTCGAAACGCGGGCCGACAGGCCCGCAACCTTTGACACAGGACATGTGACGCAAGATGCGGTATCTCGTTCCTGACGACATCGCAGCGCGCGTCGGCACCCCCTCCCCCGTTCAAGCCAGTTCTGGAGCTTCCATGAATTCCTCGTTGTTGCGCACGCCATTGTTGTGCCTGGGCCTGCTGGCGTTGACCGCCTGCGGCAAGGGCAAGGAACAGGGTCCGCCGCAGATGCCGCCTCCCGACGTGGGCGTGATCAAGGTCCAGCCGCAGACCTCGCCACTGACCCGCGACCTGGTCGGGCGCCTGTCCGCCTATCGCAGCGCCGATGTCCGCGCCCGCGTGGCCGGCGTGCTGCTCAAGCGCACGTATGAGGAAGGCACCAACGTCAAGCAGGGGCAACTGCTGTTTCAGATCGATCCCGCACCGCTGAAGGCTTCGCTGAGCGCGGCCCAGGCGTCACTGGCCCAGGCGCAGGCCACCTGGACCAACAACAAGGTCACCGCGCGGCGGGTGCGCGAACTGGCGCCGAAGGGCTATGTGTCGAAGTCCGACCTGGACAACGCGCTGGCCGCCGAACGCAGCGCCGCCGCCGCGGTGCAGGCAGCCCGGGCCAACGTCGAGACGGCCCGCATCAACCTCGGCTACGCCAACGTGACCTCGCCGATCGATGGCCGCGCCGGCCAGCAGCAGGTCACCGAAGGCGCCCTGGTCGGCAACGGCGAGGCCACCTTGCTCACCACCGTCGACCAGATGGACCCGCTGTACGTGAACTTCACCATGGGCGTCGACTCGCTGGAACAGATGCGCCGCGCACAGAGCAGCGGCAACGTCACCCTGGCCGATCCGAACAAGGCCAGCGTGAAGATCACCCTGCCCGACGGCAGCGACTATCCCGAACCCGGCGTACTGGATTTCTCCGACACCACGGTCAACCCGTCCACCGGTTCGGTCAACCTGCGCGCCAAGGTGGCCAATCCGAAGCGCAGCCTGCTGCCCGGCATGTACGTGACGCTGAAGGCGAACCTGGGCCAGCAGCACAAGGTGTTCCTGGTGCCGCAACAGGCCGTGCAGCGCGACACCGTGGGCGCCTACGTGATGACCGTCGATGCCGATGGCAAGGTCGTGCGCAAGGACGTCAGCACCGCCGACATGGTCGACGGCAACTGGGTCATCAATGATGGCCTCGCCGCCGGCGACCAGGTGGTGGTGTCGGGCATCCAGAACGTGAAGGCGGGTGCGCCGGCCAAGGCCAGCCCGTGGAAACCCGCCAGCTCGTCATCGAGCCAGCCGCCAGCCGCGCACAGCGGCAAGTAACGGAGCCGGACGATGCCGAGTTTCTTCATTGACCGCCCGATCTTCGCCTGGGTGGTGGCGATCCTGATTTCCCTGGGTGGCGTGCTGGCCATCCTCAACCTGGGCGTGGAGTCGTATCCGACGATCGCGCCGCCCTCGGTGACGGTCAGCGCGACCTACCCCGGCGCCAGCGCCGAAACCACCGAGAAAACCGTCACCCAGGTGATCGAGCAGCAGCTGACCGGCATCGACCACCTGCTGTACTTCAACTCCTCGTCCAGCGCCAGCGGCCGCGCCAGCATCACGCTGACCTTCGAGTCCGGCACCGATCCGGACATCGCCCAGGTTCAGGTGCAGAACAAGGTGGCGCTGGCCACGCCGCGACTGCCGTCCGAAGTGACCCAGCAGGGCGTGGTGGTGGCCAAGGCCAACGCCGGCTTCCTGATGGTGGTCGCGCTGACCTCGGACAACAAGAACATCGACCGCGACCGTCTCAACGACATCGTCGGCTCGCAGGTGCTCGACCAGATCTCGCGCGTGCCCGGCGTCGGCAGCACCCAGCAGTTCGGTTCCGAATACGCCATGCGGATCTGGCTGAACCCCGACAAGCTGCACGGTTACGGTCTGTCCGCCACCCAGGTGCTGGCGGCGATCAAGGCGCAGAACGTGCAGTTCGCGGCCGGTTCGCTGGGCGCGGACCCGGCCCTGCCGGGCCACGGCTTCACCGCCACGGTATCCACCGAGGGGCGCTTCACCACGCCCGAACAGTTCGCCGACATCATCCTGCGTGCCGATCCCGACGGCACCACGGTCAAGCTGGGCGACGTGGCGCGGATCAGCTTCGGTCCCGGCGGTTACGGCTTCGACACGCAGTACCAGGGCAAGCCGATCGGTGCGTTCGCGATCCAGCTGCTGCCCGGCGCCAACGCGCTCAACGTGGCCACCGCGGTGCGCGGCAAGATGGACGAGCTGGCGCCGAGCTTCCCTCAGGGCGTGACCTGGTTCAGCCCGTACGACAGCACCGCCTTCGTCACCATCTCGATCAACGAGGTGGTGCACACGCTGGTCGAGGCGATCATCCTGGTGTTCCTGGTGATGCTGCTGTTCCTGCAGAACATCCGCGCCACCATCATCCCGACCCTGGTGATCCCGGTGGCCCTGCTGGGCACCTTCCTGGGCATGCTGGTGCTCGGCTTCAGCATCAACCAGCTGACCCTGTTCGGCATGGTGCTGGCGATCGGCATCGTGGTGGACGACGCGATCGTGGTGATCGAGAACGTCGAGCGCATCATGACCGAGGAAGGCCTGTCGCCGAAGGATGCGACGCGCAAGGCGATGGGCCAGATCACCGGCGCGGTGGTGGCGATCACCGTGGTGCTGGCTGCCGTGTTCGTGCCCTCGTCGTTGCAGCCGGGCGCGTCGGGCATCATCTACAAGCAGTTCGCGCTGACCATCGCTGTGTCGATGGGCTTCTCGGCCTTCCTCGCGCTGTCGTTCACGCCGGCGCTGTGCGCCAGCTTCCTGCAACCGGAACACCACAAGAAGAAGAACGTCGTCTTCCGCAAGTTCAACGAGTTGTTCGACTGGACCACGCACACCTACACCGGCCACATCGGCGGCGCCGTGCGCCACGCGCCACGCTGGATGCTGGTGTTCGTGCTGCTGGCCGTGCTGGGCGGCTTCCTGTACACGCGCCTGCCCGGCAGCTTCCTGCCCGAGGAGGACCAGGGCTACGCGCTGTCGGTGATCCAGCTGCCACCGGGCGCCACCAAGCAGCGCACCTCGGCGGTGATGGCGCAGATGCGCGAGATCCTCAACAAGGACCCGGCCGTCGAGGGCGTGCTGCAGGTCACCGGCTTCAGCTTCATCGGTTCGGGCGAGAACGCCGGCATGGCCTTCATCAAGCTCAAGGACTGGGCCAAGCGCGACGACACGGCGGCCGAGTTCATCCAGCGTGCCAACGGCTCCATGCAGCAGATCCACGACGCGCGGATCTTCGTGGCCAACATTCCGACGGTGCAGGGACTGGGCCAGTTCGGCGGCTTCGACATGTACCTGCAGGACCGCGGCGGCGCCGGTCGCGAGGCGCTGACCCAGGCCCGCAACATGCTGCTGGGCAAGGCCAGCCAGGACAAGGCGCTGGTCGGCGTGCGCCCCAATGCACTGGAAGACTCGCCGCAGCTGCACCTGGACGTGGACCGCGTGCAGGCGCAGTCGATGGGCTTGCAGGTCGGTGACATCTACAACGCGATCGGCCTGATGCTGGCGCCGGTCTACGTCAACGACTTCACCTACGGCGGCCGCATCAAGCGGGTGATCATGCAGGCTGACGCGCCTTATCGCATGGGCCCGGAGGCACTGCAGCACATCTTCACCCCGAGCACGCTGGGTGCCGCCGGCGCCGCGCCGGAGATGATCCCGCTGTCCACCGTGGTGCACAGCCAATGGCAGGTGTCTTCGCCCTCGCTGACCCGCTACAACGGCTATTCGGCGGTGGAGATCGTCGGCTCGCCGGCGCCGGGACACGCCTCGGGCGAAGCCATGAGCGAGATGGAGCGGATCGTCAACAACGATCTTCCCAAGGGCTTCGGCTTCGACTGGACCGGCCAGTCCTACCAGGAAATCCTGTCCGGCAACGCGGCCACCCTGCTGATGCTGCTGTCGATCGTGATCGTGTTCCTGGCCTTGGCGGCGTTGTACGAGAGCTGGTCAATCCCGGTGTCGGTGATGCTGGTAGTGCCGCTGGGCCTGCTCGGTGCGGTGGTGTTCTCGCTGCTGCGCGGGCTGCCCGACGACATCTACTTCAAGATCGGCCTGATCACGGTGATCGGCCTGGCCGCCAAGAACGCGATCCTGATCGTGGAGTTCGCGGTGGCCGAGCAGAAAGCCGGACGCACCCTGCGCGAGGCCACCGTCGACGCGGCCCGCCTGCGCCTGCGGCCGATCCTGATGACCTCGCTGGCCTTCATCCTGGGCGTGTTCCCGCTGTTCATCTCCAGCGGCGCCGGGGCCAATGCCCGCCATGCGATCGGCACCGGCGTGATCGGCGGCATGCTGTTCGCCACCTTCCTCGGCGTCTTGCTGATCCCGGTGTTCTACGTGGTGGTGCGCCGCCTGCTGGGCGACAAGCTGGACGGCGACACGCCAGCCGCCGTGCGCAGCGGCAATGGCATGCAGTCGTTCGATTCGGATCCCCGTCGCGGACACTGATGACCGGAAACGGCGAGCAATAACCCCTCGCCCCACACGCTCCAAACAGAAACGCCCCGGTATCAGCCGGGGCGTTTCTGTTTCTATCAGAAGCGAGGAACGTCGATCAGCCGGACCGCATCGGGTGGCACCGCTCTTCCCGACTCCCGACTCCCGACTCCCGACTCCCGACTCCCGACCTCCCGACCTCCCGACCTCCCGACTCCTGACCGGCTTCAGCGCAAGCCGGTCTCCGCCCGCGCGATCACCATGCGCTGGATCTCGCTGGTGCCTTCGTAGATCTCGGTGATCTTTGCATCGCGGAAGTAGCGTTCCAACGGCATCTCCTTCGAGTAACCCATGCCGCCATGGATCTGCACCGCCTGGTGGCTGATCCACATCGCCGCCTCGGAGGCGACCAGCTTGGCCACCGCGGCCTCGGTGCCGAAGCGTCCGCCATTCTTTTCCGCCTCGCCCTTGGTCCAGGCCGCACGCAGGGTCAGCAGGGTCGCCGCGTCGAGCTTGCACTTCATGTCGGCGATCTTGGACTGGGTCATCTGGAACGTGCCGATCGGCGCGCCGAACGCCTTGCGGTCGCGCGACCACTGCAAGGTGGCCTCATACGCCGCGCGGCAGATGCCCACCGCCTGCGAGGCAATGCCGATGCGGCCGGCATCGAGCACGCCCATCGCGATCGAGAAGCCCTTGCCTTCCTCGCCGAGCAGGTTCTCCTTCGGCAGCACGTAATCGGTGAACTCGATCTCGCAGGTGGCCGAGGCGCGGATGCCCAGCTTGGGTTCGGTCTTGCCGGCGTGGAAGCCGGGCAGCTGCGTGTCGACGATGAAGGCCGACACGCCCTTGGCGCCGATGCCGGGCGTGCTGATCGCGAACAGCACGATGTAGCGCGCCACCGGGCCGGAGGTGATCCAGCTCTTCTTGCCGTTGATCACCCAGTCGCCGTTGGCGTTCTTCGTGGCGCGCGTGTGCATCGCCGAAGCGTCGGAGCCGGACTGCGGCTCGGTCAGCGCATAGGCGCCGATCGCCTCGCCGGTGGCGATCGCCCGCACGTACTTCTGCTTCTGCTCCTCGTTGCCGTGCTTGAGGATGCCGTTGCAGAACAGCGAATTGTTCACCGACATGATGGTCGAGGTGGCGGCGTCGGCCGCGGCGATCTCGATCATCGCCAGCACGTAGGCCACCGGGTCCATGCCGGCGCCGCCGTACTCCGCGGGCACCTCGATGCCCATCAGGCCGAGCTGGCCCATCTCGCGGATGTTCTCCAGCGGGAACTCGCCCTTCGCGTCGAGCTCGGCGGCCACCGGTGCGATGCGCCTCGAAGCAAAATCACGGGCGATCGACTGGATCGACAACTGGTCTTCGGTAAAGCTGAAATCCATGAGGAGCTCCGGCAACGGGGAAAGCCGGACATTTTAGCCGGGATGGCCGGTGGCGGGACGTGCGAGGTGGCAACGACCTCGCGCACCGGCGCTTGACGCTTGCCCGAACGGGGCCTAGCCTACACATCTTTGTATCGCGATACAGGGATGATTATGGATCTGGCAACCGCTTCAAGCGTGCTGCGCCTGCTTGCCGACCCCACCCGGGTCCGCCTGCTCGCCTTGCTTGAAAACGAGGAACTCACGGTGGCCGAACTGGCGGCCGTGCTGCACCTGGCCCAGCCGCGCGTGTCGACCCATCTGGCCAAGCTGAAGGAGGCCGGGCTGGTGCGCGATCGTCGCGCCGGCGTCTCCGCCTATTATCGCGCCAACAACGAAGGCGACGAGGCGCAGCATGACCTGCTCGCCTCGCTGCGCGCCAGCATCGACGACGCCCTGCTGCGCGAAGATGCCGCCCGCCTGCCCGGCGTGCTGGCCAACCGCGCCCGCGAGGAAGGCTGGGCCGACACCGTGGCCGGCGACATGGAGCGCCATTACTCGCCCGGCCGCACCTGGGAAACCCTCGCCCGTTCGTTGCTGCAGTTGCTGGGCACCGGTGACGTGCTGGACATCGCTTCCGGCGACGGCATCACCGCGGAATTGCTGGCGCCCCACGCGCACTCCATCGTCTGCGTGGATTCCAGCGAGCGGGTGGTCGAGGCCGCCGCGAAGCGATTGCAGGCCTTCACCAACGTGCGCGTGATCCAGGGCGACATGCACGCGCTGGAGCTGGGCGACCAGCGCTTCGACCTGGTGCTGATGCTGCACGCGCTGACCTATGCCGAACACCCGGCCAGGGCGGTGGCCGAGGCTGCGCGCCTGCTGCGCCCGGGCGGCCGCCTGCTTGCTGTCACCCTGGGCAAGCACGACCACGGCAAGGCGGTCGAACCGTTCGACCACCGCAACCTCGGCTTCAGCAGCGACCAGCTGGACGGCTATGCCCGGGCCGCCAGGCTCGACGTGCTGAGCTGCAACAGGCTCAGCCGCGAGCGCAAGGCGCCGCATTTCGAAGTGATCAGCCTGCTCGCGCGCAAGCCCGCCTGAACCTGCAAGGAAGTTCGATGAGCACCCTCCCCTGGCTCCACCCCGAACGCGTCGCCTTGCTGGAGCATGCACTGCGCCAGCGCATCCTGATCCTCGACGGCGGCATGGGCACCATGCTGCAGGCCCACGAGCTGGACGAAAGCGGCTTCCGCGGCGAACGCTTCGAACACGGACACGATGGCCACGCGCACGACCACGCCGGCAGCTGCGACCTCAAGGGCAACAACGACCTGCTCACGCTGACCCGGCCGGACATCATCCGCGGCGTGCACGACGCGTATCTCGAAGCCGGCGCCGACCTGATCGAAACCAATACCTTCAACTCCACCCGGATCAGCCAGGCCGACTATCACCTGCAGCACCTGGCGCACGAATTGAATCTCGAAGGCGCCAGGCTGGCCCGCGCCGCCTGCGATGCGATGAGCGCGAAAACCCCCGACAAGCCGCGCTTCGTGATCGGCGTACTCGGCCCCACCAGCCGCACCGCCTCGCTGTCCCCCGACGTCAACGACCCCGGCTTCCGCAACGTCACCTTCGAGGAACTGGCGACGAACTACACCGAGTCCGCCCATGGCCTGATCGACGGCGGCGCCGACGTGATCATGGTCGAGACGATCTTCGACACGCTGAACGCGAAAGCCGCGCTGTTCGCCCTCGCCGAACTGTTCCACCAGCGCGGTGCCCGCGTGCCGGTGATGATCTCCGGCACCATCACCGACCGCTCCGGCCGCACGCTCTCGGGCCAGACCGCCGAAGCGTTCTACTACTCGGTGCGCCACGCCCGCCCGCTATCGGTGGGCTTCAACTGCGCACTGGGCGCCGAAGACCTGCGCCCGCACGTGCAGACCCTGGCCAACCTCGCCGAAAGCTGCGTCAGCACGCACCCGAATGCCGGCCTGCCCAATGCGTTCGGCGAGTACGACGAGACGCCCGAACACATGGCCGGCGTGATCGGCGGCTTCGCCCGCGACGGCCTGCTGAACCTGGTCGGCGGTTGTTGCGGCACCACGCCGGCGCATATCAGGGCGATCGCCGAAGCGGTGCGCGATTACGCGCCGCGGGCATTGCCTGCGCGTGACGCGGAAGCGGCATGAGCACGCACCGACTGACATTCCATTTATATCCCGGCGTCATTCCCGCGAAAGCGGGAATCCATGTTGCTGTTGAGGCGATCAAGATGGATTCCCGCTTTCGCGGGAATGACGAGCAAAAGAGCAACAAGGCAACAGCAACCCCATGAGCACTCCCCGCCACACCCGCCTGTCCGGCCTCGAACCACTGGTTGTCACCCCCGACCTGCTGTTCATCAACGTGGGCGAGCGCACCAACGTCACCGGCTCGGCGCAGTTCAAGAAGCTGATCAAGGAAGACCGCTACGACGAGGCCGTCGAAGTCGCCCGCCAGCAGGTCGCCAACGGCGCCCAGGTGATCGACATCAACATGGACGAGGGCCTGATCGATTCCGAGGCGGCGATGACCCGTTTCGTCAACCTGATCTCGTCCGAACCGGACATCGCCCGCGTGCCGTTCATGATCGACTCGTCGAAGTGGACGGTGATCGAGGCCGGCCTGCGCTGCCTGCAGGGCAAGGGCATCGTCAACTCGATCTCGATGAAGGAAGGCGAGGCGGCGTTCCTCGAACAGGCGCGCAAGGTGCGCCAGTACGGCGCCGCCGCGGTGGTGATGGCGTTCGACGAACAGGGCCAGGCCGACACCATCGAGCGCAAGGTGGAGATCTGTTCGCGCGCCCATGAGCTGCTCACCAGGGAACTCGACTTTCCGCCCGAAGACATCATCTTCGACCCCAACATCTTCGCCATCGCCACCGGCATCGAGGAACACAACAACTACGCGGTGGACTTCATCGAGGCCACCCGCGAACTGAAGAAGCACTTTCCCGACTGCCACGTGTCCGGCGGCGTCTCCAACGTGTCGTTCTCGTTCCGCGGCAACAACATCGTGCGCGAGGCGATCCATTCGGTGTTCCTGTACCACGCGATCCGCGCCGGCATGGACATGGGCATCGTCAATGCCGGCGCACTGACCATCATGGACGACATCGACCCGCCGCTGCGCGAGCGCGTCGAGGACGTGGTGCTGAACCGCCGCGAGGACGCCACCGAGCGCCTGCTGGAGATCGCCGACAACTACAAGGGCAAGCGCGGCGCCGCCGAGGTCGAGACGCTGGCCTGGCGCGAGCACGACGTGCGGGCCCGGCTCAGCCACGCACTGGTGCACGGCATCGACCAGTACGTGGTCGAGGACACCGAGGAGGCGCGCCAGCTGTCCACGCGCCCGCTCGACGTGATCGAGGGCCCGCTGATGGACGGCATGAACGTGGTCGGCGACCTGTTCGGCGCCGGCAAGATGTTCCTGCCCCAGGTGGTGAAATCCGCCCGCGTGATGAAGAAGGCGGTGGCCTATCTGCTGCCCTACATCGAGGCCGAGAAGGAGCGCACCGGCGACACCGGCAAGAACAACGGCAAGATCGTGATGGCCACGGTCAAGGGCGACGTGCACGACATCGGCAAGAACATCGTCGGCGTGGTGCTCCGCTGCAACAACTTCGAGGTGATCGACCTCGGCGTGATGGTGCCGGCGCAGAAGATCCTCGAAACCGCGATCGCCGAGAACGCCGACATGATCGGCCTGTCCGGCCTGATCACGCCGTCGCTGGAAGAGATGAGCCAGGTCGCGCGCGAGATGCAGCGGCAGGACTTCCACATCCCGCTGCTGATCGGCGGCGCCACCACTTCGCGCGCGCACACCGCGCTGAAGATCGAGCCGCACTACAAGGCGGGGTGCGTCTGGGTGAAGGATGCCTCGCGCGCGGTCGGCGTGGCGCAGTCGCTGGTCAGCAAGGAACTGGTCGACGACTTCCTGGCGAAGGTGCGCGCCGACTACGCCGACGTGCGCGAACGCCATCGCAACCGCGGTCCCGGCAAGAAGCTGGTGTCGCTGGAACAGGCCCGCGCGCAGCGCTTCCGTTGCGACTGGGCCCACTACGACCCGCCGCAGCCGGCCAGCCCCGGCATCACCGTGTTCGACGACTACGACCTGTCGATGATCCGCCCGTACATCGACTGGACCCCGTTCTTCCAGGCCTGGGAACTGGCCGGCCACTATCCGGCCATCCTCACCGACGAAGTCGTCGGCAAGCAGGCCAGCGAGCTGTTCCGTGACGCCCAGGCCATGCTGGACAGGATCATCGCCGAGAAGTGGCTGACCGCCCGCGCGGTGATCGGCCTGTGGCCCGCCGCCAACGTCGGCGACGACGTCGAGGTCTACACCGACGCTGCCCGTACACAGCCGTTGGCCATGCTGCGCAGCCTGCGCCAGCAGGCGGACAAGCCGCCCGAGCGCCCCAACCTCTGTCTCGCCGATTTCATCGCGCCGAAGGACTTCGGCAAACCCGACTGGATCGGCGGCTTTGCCGTGACCGCCAGCATCGGCATCGAGGAGCACCTCAACCGTTTCCTGGCCGACTACGACGACTATTCCTCGATCATCCTCAAGGCCCTGGCCGATCGGCTCGCCGAAGCATTCGCCGAACACATGCACGAGCGCGTGCGCCGGGAATTCTGGGGGTTCGTGCCCGACGAAGCGCTCGACAACGACGCGCTGATCGCCGAGAAATACCGGGGCATCCGCCCCGCACCCGGCTACCCGGCCTGCCCCGACCACACCGAGAAAACCACGCTGTTCGAGCTGCTCGACGTCACCAGGAACACCGGCATCGAACTGACCGAGGGCTTCTCGATGTATCCGGCCGCCGCCGTGTCCGGCTGGTACTACTCGCACCCGGACAGCCAGTATTTCGTGGTCGGCCGGCTCGGCAGGGATCAGGTCGAGGACTATGCGAAGCGCAAGGGCTGGAGCCTGGCCGAGGCCGAGCGCTGGCTCGCCTCCAACCTCGACTACGACCCGGAGTGACTCACGCGGTCGCGTCGTCGGTCAGGCTGTGCCTGCGGTGGCGCAGATGCACGATGAGGTTGTAGACCGAGACGAAAACCGGGAAGAAATTCGAGATGATGCCCACCGAGTCGTTCTTGCCCAGGGTGAAGTACGCCAGCAGCAGCACGCTGCCGCATACCGACAGCCACCAGAACGCCAGCGGCATCACCACGCGCTTGTACTTGCGCGTGTAGTAGAGCTGCACGAACCAGCGGCTGGTGAACAGCAGGGTTCCGGCGAAACCGACCATCTTCCACGGCGTCAGCTCGAACTGCTGCAGCGCATGGAGGATGTGATCGAAATGAGGGCTGGAAAGAAGCACGGCGGCGCGCCTGGGCGGAAGACAGGGGCGCAAGTCTAGCAAGGCCGCCACAGCGCTCCGTGACCGTCGCGACGGCCGCCGCTGCAAAAGGCATTGACCCGCCCCGCGACTATCCCTAAAATTGCGCGTTCTCGGCGGGCGATTAGCTCAGCGGTAGAGCACTGCCTTCACACGGCAGGTGTCGCAAGTTCGATCCTTGCATCGCCCACCATCGTTACAGGAAACCGGCCCCCGTGGCCGGTTTCGTCGTTTAGGCACCTCGACTGGGCCACCAAAGCACAGCGTGCGTGCAGCGACGGGCAGTTCATGCGGCAGGTGTCGCACAACGATCCCTGCATCGCCCACCGCCTCCCGATGGATCCGAAGCGATCCCCAGGGAGGTTTCTCTCGTTTGCGCGGGAGACCGCGAAGTGACCATGCCGCGGCACGGATCACGGCGACAGCCGCGGCCCCGGCAGCATGTAAACTGGCGGTTTTCTCAAGCGAAACGCATGGTGCAAGCTCCTCAACGGCCCCCGGTCCATGGCCCGACGTTCATTCGCCTGCTGGCGAGCCTGGTGGACGCCGACGTACCGCCCTCCCCGCCTTCGCTCGCCGACCATCTGGGCCGGTGGCTGGACTGGAGCCACGCGATTGCCCTGTCCACCGCACTCGACGGCAAGCCTGCCCCGGCCGAACCCGCCACGCACGACTGCGGCAGCGAGGAGGACGAATGCGCCCGGATACGCCGCTCGCTGGCCGGCGCCATCGTCGGCGACCCCAAGCCGACCAGCCCGTCGCGGCGCGCCGGTGGCCAGGCCGGGCAAGCCGATGCGCCGGAAGCCGTCGACTATCCGATGTTCCGTCAGCACCACCTGTCCCTGCAGCGGTCGATGCAGGCCGCCACCGGTGAACTGCGCAGCCGCCTGCGCGACACGCTGGCCGGGAAGTCGGTCGCAATGACGCGACTGGCTGCCGTGGACGCCGCCATGGAAGCGGCGCTGAGCCCGCGCGAGCAGTCGCTGCTGGCCCACGTGCCCGACCTGCTCGGGCAACACTTCGAGCGCCTGCACCAGGCTGCATCGGCGAGGGTCGCATCGACGTCACCCGACGCCTGGCTGGAGGTCTTCCGCCGGGACCGGCAGAGCGTGCTGCTCGCCGAACTGGATGTTCGTTTTCAACCCGTCGAAGGCCTGCTTGCAGCCCTTCGCACCTGCTAACCGGGAAGTCATGTTCAGAAATTTTCTCCATCTCGCCGTGTTCGGCGCGGGCCTCGCCGTCGTCTGCTGGATCGGCGCCGGCTACCTTGGCAGCAATCCGGCAGGCGCCGCGGTCGCAGCGCTGATTGCCGCGTGTTACCTGGCCGGCGCACTGGAACTGCTTCGCTATCGGCAGGCCACCTCGACCCTGACGCGCGCGGTCAGCGGGCTGTCCGCCGCGCCGGAGCGCTTGACCGACTGGCTCGCGGAGCTGCACCCGGGTCTGCGCAACGCCACGCGCCTGCGCATCGAAGGCGGACGCGTGGCCTTGCCAGTGCCGGTGCTGACCCCGTACCTGGTCGGCCTGCTGGTGCTGCTGGGCATGCTCGGCACCTTGCTGGGCATGATGGCGACACTGCGCGGCACCGGCATGGCGCTGGAAAGCGCCACCGACCTGCAGGCCATCCGCGAGTCGCTGGCCGCACCGGTCAAGGGCCTGGGCTTTGCGTTCGGCACCTCGATCGCCGGCGTGGCGAGTTCGGCGATGCTGGGCCTGCTTTCCGCGTTGTGCCGGCACGAGCGCCTGCAGGCAGTGCAAGCGCTGGACACGAAGATCGCCACGACCCTGCGCGTCCATTCGCAGAGCCACCAGCGCGAAGCCTCGTTCCAGTTGCTGCAGCAACAGACCGAACTGATGCCGGCGCTGGTCGATCGCCTGCAGGCGATGATGACGGCCATCGAGCAACAGGGACTTGCCGCCAGCGAGCGCCAGCTGGCCAGCCAGCAAAGCTTCAACGCCGCCGCCGAGGCGACCCACACACGCCTGGCCCTTGCCATCGAGGCCGCCATGCAGGACAGCGTGGCGGCGAACGCGAGGGCCGTAGGCGCCGCGCTGCAGCCCGCGATGGAAGCCACGATGGCGGGCCTGGCGCGCGAAACCGCCACGCTGCATGACAGCGTGAGCCGGGCCGTGCAGCAGCAGCTGGACGGCGTATCGAGCGGGCTGGCCGCCAGCACCCATGCGCTGGCGGAACGCTGGCGCGATGCGCTGGACGCGCAGCGCCAGTCGAACGATGCGCTGAACGAGGAGCTGCACCGCACGCTGGAGCGCTTCGCCGACACCTTCGAACACCGCTCGGCCCGCCTGGTCGAAAGCGTCTCTGCGCGACTGGACGCCACCGCGGACAGCACGGCCGCAGCGTGGAACACGGCGCTGTCGGCGCAGCAGGCCACCAACGAGAACCTGATCGCACGGAACCAGCAGGCCATGAGCGGGGCGGCGGCGAGCTTCGAGGAGCACGCGACGTCGCTGGTGCGCGTCGTGCAGCAGTCGCACGCCGACCTGCAGACGGCCCTGGAACAACGGGACAGCGCACGCCTGGCACAGTGGGCCGAGCAGCTCGCGGCGATGACCGCCACCCTGGGCCGGCAATGGGAGCTTGCAGGCGAGCAGACCGCCAGCCGCCAGCAGCAGATCTGCGACACCCTGGCCAGCACCGCGCAGGACATCTCGGCGCAGACCCGCGCCCACGCCAGCGACACCATCGCCGAGATTTCCCGGCTGGTGCAGGCGGCCTCCGAGGCGCCTCGCGCCGCAGCCGAAGTGGTTGCCGAGCTGCGCCAGAAACTGTCCGACAGCATGGTCCGCGACAACGCCATGCTGGAGGAACGCAGCCGCCTGCTGGCCACGCTGGACACCTTGCTCGACGCCGTGAACCACGCCTCCACCGAGCAGCGCACAGCCGTCGATGCACTGGTGGCCACCTCGGCGGATCTGCTGGAACGGGTCAGCAGCCGCTTCACCGAGCACGTGGAAAACGAAACCGGCAAGCTCGGCGCAGTAGCCGTCCAGGTCAGCAGCAGCGCGACCGAAGTGGCCAGCCTGGGCGAAGTGCTCACCGGGGCGGTGCACAGCTTCGGCATGGCCAACGACATGTTGATGGATCGCCTGCTTGGCATCCAGGCGGCGCTGGACAAGTCGCTGGAACGCAGTGACGAACAACTGGCCTACTACGTGGCGCAAGCCAGGGAAGTCATCGACCTCAGCATGCTGTCGCAGAAGCAGATCATCGGCGAGATGCAGCAGCTCGCCGCCAGCACCGGGGCCGAAACTGCATGAGCGGGGAGACCGATGGCATCGAGGACACGGGCGCGCCGATCTGGGCCGCCTTCGGCGACCTGATGTCGGTGTTGCTCGGCGTGTTCGTGCTGATCCTGGTGGGCGTGATCGGCATGCAGCTGCAGCTGTCCAGCAAGCTTCAGGAGGAAGTGCGTCAGCGCCAGATCGAGGCGCAGCGCCGCATCACGCTGGAGCAGGCGCTGGCCGTGCCGCTGGCCGCCGGTCGGGTCACCCTGGTCAACGGACGCATCGGCATCCGCGGCAGCGTGCTGTTCGCGCTGAACTCCGACCAGTTGCAACCCGCGGGGCGCGACCTGCTGAAGAGCCTGGCCGCGCCGCTGGCCGCGTATCTCGCTTCGCGCGATGAAATCCTGATGGTCAGCGGCTTCACCGACGACCGCCCGATCAGCGACGGCAACCGCCAGTTCGCCGACAACTGGGAGCTGTCCGCTCAGCGCGCCCTGACCGTGACGCGCGCCCTGATCGCCGATGGCCTGCCGGCCTCTGCCGTGTTTGCCGCCGCGTTCGGCGCACAGCAGCCGGTGAGTCCGAATGTCGACGAGGACGGACGGGCGCGCAACCGGCGCGTGGAGATGTCGCCGATCCCGAAGCAGCCGGCCCCGCCCCGTGACTGAGTCCTGCTCGCGAACCCGGGCGATGCTCGACGCGTGGCGCGAGCGGCAGGCCGATCGGCTGGACCCCGTCCGCTTCCAGCTCATCGACGCGCTGGAGCGGCACGCGGCACATCGGCAGGGCACGGCGCGCCGCATGCTGGACGAACGGTTGGCCCGTCTGGTCGAGGCCTATGCGAACGAGGTCGAGCGTTCGACCGGCGCACTCGATGACGCCGCGACACCAGCCCGGCCCTCCGGGGCTGGTGCACTGGGCCGGCTGGTCGAGGAAATCGCCGCGGTTCGTGCCGACTCCGCCTTCACCGGAAAAGCGCCCGCGCCGGCCGCCCTGCCCGTGCTCGAATCACTGGGCGAATTCAGGAGCCTGTGGACGCACGTGCGCGCCCGCAGCCAGTTGCGGCAATCGCTCGAGCAGGTGCCGGCCAACGCCGGCCCGCTCAATTCCGGCAGCCTGGTGCACCGTTCGCTCACCCTCATGCGCGAACTCTCGCCCGGTTATCTCCAGCATTTCCTGGCCTACCTCGACGCCTTGTCGTGGATGGAGCAGATGAAGGAAGCCGGTGCGTTCGGAGCACCGCAGAGCGCGCGCGCCAGCGGCAGCAGGAAACGCGTCCGCGGCAAGCGCGCGGACTGACGCGCGCCGACGCAAACCCACTCAACCGCCTTCCCGCTCCAGCACGTGTTCGACCAGCAACGCGAGGAAGGTCTCGCGCCGGCGACGATAGACCGGGTCCAGCGGACCGGCCAGGGCTGCCTCGTGCATCGCCTGATGACTCGCATTCAGCGCCGTGCCCAGGTTCGCACCGTGCAGGTACTCGCCCGGATCGCAGTCCCCCTCGGCATGCCTTGCCCAGAACGCCGGCTCCGGCGGCAGCGCCACGAACTGTTCTTCCCAGCGCAACTCGCCGGCCAGTGCGCCGAGCCCGGTTCGCGGCCCGCCCCGGCGCGGCGGATGCCGATGGCCGACCAGCCAGTTCGCCAGCGCATCGGCCGGCATCGGGCGGGCCAGCGCATAACCCTGGCCGAAATCCGCGCCCAGGATCGCGGCGGCCTCGAACAGGTCGGCGGACTCCAGCCCCTCCACCACCACCTCCAGTTGCAGGTCGTGCCCGATGCGGATCAGCTGACGGATGAAGCGCAAGGTGCCCAGCGGGTCCTGCCGCGCCTGCAGCACGATGGCCTGGTCGATCTTGATGCGGTCGAACGGCCACTGGCGCAGACGGATCAGCGAACTGTAGCCGGCGCCCAGGTCGTCCTCGACCAGGCGTATGCCCAGCGCCCGCAGCGATTGCATGCCGGGGCCGTGCAGTACCACGTCATGTTCGGTGCCGATCGGCGACTCGAGTATTTCCAGCAGCAATGAAGGCGGCGGACAGCTGCTGCCGGACAGCAGGCCGGACAGCACCCCGGCGTAGCGCACATCCTCCAGCGCGGCCGCGGGTACATTCACCGACATGTCCAGCGGGTGGCCGGCCTGCAGCAGGGCTTCGCGGCAGGCCAGCGCCTGCCGCACGCCCTGGCCGAACAGCGCCAGCAGATCGTCGGCGCCCAGCGCGGGAAGAAAGCGCGCCGGCGACAGCAGTTCGCCGCTGTCGTCGCGCAGGCGCGCCAGCGCCTCGAACTCGCTGATCGAGCCATCGGCCAGGCGGATCAGCGGCTGGTAGTGCATCTGCAATGCGTCGGTCGCGACCCGCGCGCGCCAGCGCTCGCGCACGAAGAACGGCAACAGCTCGGTGCCCTGCCTCGGCGGCGCCAGGCGCGCCAGCGCGAGGTCGAGCACGCTCTTGATCTGGCCCACGAAGGCTTGCTGGTCCTCGCCCTGGAAACCGCCGGCATACGGGCTGTACAGGGTAAGCAGTACGGCCGGCGTCGCCGGCACCGGCGACAGCGGAATCGCCACGTTGGAAACCACCCCCAGGCTCAGCGCGATGTCGCGCCATCCGAGCATCGATGGATCGCTGCCGTAATGCGTGCAGCGCTGGATGGTCGCACTGCGCCAGGCCCGGCCGCTGGGCCCCTCGCCGTCCTGGCTGCCGGCCTGCACCCGGATCGGCATGGCCTTGCCGGTGCCCAGCGCG
Organism: Rhodanobacter sp. IGA1.0; assembly: GCF_040208325.1. Taxonomy (NCBI): domain Bacteria; kingdom Pseudomonadati; phylum Pseudomonadota; class Gammaproteobacteria; order Lysobacterales; family Rhodanobacteraceae; genus Rhodanobacter; species Rhodanobacter sp. IGA1.0. The sequence continues at coordinate 1,399,763 of NZ_CP157948.1, read as the reverse complement.
TGCAGGTATTCGGCAAACGCCACGCCGGCCACCGCCTCGTAGGTCAGTTCACCCGATGTGTCGGGGCGGCCCACTGCGCAGGCGGCGATTTCCCGATGCGACACCAGCGCATCGACCACGCCCTGGATCAGCTCGAGATAGTTTTCGGCCGACCACGCCAGCGCATTGACCCGGGCCAGCAGGGCCACCCGGCGACGCTGCAGCTCGCGCATGCTCTCCAGCTGCCATTGGCGCTCCATGCCAAGGCGCTGCAACAGGATGGCCAGGGCGCGGCGATCGTTCGGTCCGCTGCCGCCCAGCTGCACCGCCAGGATGTCGCGCAACTGTTCGATCGCCTCCAGCAGCCACACCTCTTCCAGCCCGCAACCGGCGTGGAACAGACCGGTCCGGCTGGCCCGCGTTCGGTGGGTGTCCATGTCCAGGTCCGGGCGCAACAGGAATTGCAGGTGCTGCAGGACACGTATCTTCAAGATTTCCAGGTCGGCCGCCGGCAACACGTCGAGCAGCCTGGCGATGCCTTCGTGCAGGCCCAATCCGGCGTGGAACTGCTCCACCACCGCCGGCAACTGGCGTTCCCAGGTTTCCCGGCAGGCCTGCAGCAGAATGCCGGCGTGATCGCCATAAGGCGAGGCGACTACATCCAGCTCGACCGTGTGATCCCGCTGGCCTTCGGGCAAGGCCATGCCCCACCAGCGCGAACGGCTGCGCTTGCGCGCCTTGACCTGGTACATCGCCTGGTCGGCGCGCCGCAGCAGTTGTTCGCCGGTGGCGATCGTCTGGCTGGAATACATCGCGATGCCCAGGCTGGCGCCGACCGAAAATACCGCATCGTCGATCCGTATCGCCCGGCGCAGCGCCGCGTCGACGCGTCCGAGCAATTCGTCCAGCTCGGACTCGTCCTCCAGATCACCGAACACCAGCACGAATTCGTCGCCGCCCAGGCGCGCTGCATAATCGCTGGCGCGCAGCACCTGCTGGAACCGGTTGGCGACCTCGACCAGGATGCGATCGCCCACCGCGTGGCCGCGAAGATCATTGATCGGTTTCAGGTCATCCAGGTCGAGCAGGCCCACGGCGACCTGGCGGGACTGCCGGCGGGCCTGCGCCAGCACCTTGTCGAGGTACTGATCCAGCGCGCGCCGGTTGGGCAGCCCGGTGAGGTCGTCATGCAGCGCCAGGTAGGTCTGCCGCTGCTGCTCCTGCAGCAGCGCATCGCGCTGGGCATGCTGCTTCAAGGCCAGCCCGGCGGCTTCGGCTATTTCGTCCAGCAGACGGCACATCTCGTCGTCGAACGCATCCGGCTCGACGGTGGCCACGGCAAATACGCCGACCGGCGCCCGATTTGCCGTCGTATCGTTCGGTGCGGAAAACAGCGGCCAGCAACCCAGCGCCCCGGCGCGCGCCGACAGTCCCTCGTAGACGTCGCCTTCGGCTGGAGCCACGCCCAGCCGCCGGATCACCGGCGTGCCCTGCATGAAGGCCAGCGTGGGTGCCGGCACCGCGCCGGCGTCCGTGCGCATCGGTGGCAACGGCAAGGCCAGCATGGCCTCGGCAAGCGGTCCGACCAGAGCCACCCGGCGCAACAGGCCGTCGTCACCGTCGGCGGCGAACACGTCGACCGCGGCGGCACCGGCGATTCCGGCCAGCGCCTGCGCCAGCGTGCGGTAGACCGCTTCGGGGTCGGGCTGCTCCAGCAGCGCGCGCTGGATCGTGCGCTGCGCGTCGCGGTAGCGGCTCATCCGCAGGCTGCGCTGCAGCAGCAGGTGGTGGTCCCAGAAACGGGCCAGCTCATCGACCAGCCGTTGCTCCCAGTCGAGCAGTTCACCGCTCAGGCTCGGGCCACCATCGGCGGAATAGGCCACCAGCACCAGCTGGCCCTGGTCGCGTGTCCTCGATGCAGCCGCGATGCAGGAGCCGAAGCCCCAGGGTTGTGCCGCCTCGCGCCACGGCTGGAATTCCGGTGCATCGATCGGCGTGGTGCGGGCCTGTTCCTGCCGCAGCACGATGCCTACCGGGCCACGACCACCCGGCATGGAGGCATCCGCGCTGAGCTTGAGCGCCGTCGCGTAAGCCGCCGCCGGGCCGGCCGCTGCCAGCACCTGGACGGCATCGCCGACCGGCTCGCGCCGGCCGATCCAGACCAGCGGCAGATCCATGGTCGAGGCCAGGATGCCGGCGATGGTCTGCATGACCCCTTCGCGATCGCGATCGGGCTGGGCATGCAGCAACGCGAGGGTCTCGGCCACGCTCCGGTAGAAGCGTTCCCTGAGTTCGGCGCGGGCCTGTTCCTGGTTGTTCATCCGTTCGCCAGTGTCCGGTACGCGTGGACGATGCTTCCCCTTGCGGCCTACTTCAGCACGCCCGCAGGCAGGAATCCATCATGACGTGCAGTGGGCTGGGAACAAGGGCGATGCCGCCGGCTCACGGCGGCAGTTCGTCCGCACACCGGCGGGCGCGGCCAAGCATCAGCTCGCGTTCGCGCCGGTTCATGGTCAGCGCAGCCGCCTGCTCGAACGCTTCCCGCGCCGCCTCGCGACGGCCGAGTCGTTCGAGCAGATCGCCCCGCACGGCCTGCAACAGGTGGTACTTCTGCAGGCTCGGCTCGTCGACCAGCCCATCCGCCAGCGCCAACCCGGCGGCGGCGCCCGCCGCCATGCCCACCGCCACCGCCCGGTTGAGCTCGACGACGGGCGACGGCGCCACTTCGGCCAGCGTCGAGTACAGGCCAGCGATGCCATCCCAATCCGTCTGCTCGCTGGATGAGGCGCGCGCGTGACACGCGGCAATCGCCGCCTGCAGTGCGTACGGGCCATCGGCCCCGCCCAGCCTGCCGGCCTGCTCCAGCGCAGCCAGTCCGCGGCGGATCTGCAGGTGATCCCACAGGCGGCGATCCTGTTCGAGCAGCAAAATCGGTTCGCCCTGCGCATCCACCCGCGCGGCGGAGCGCGACGCCTGGATTTCCATCAGCGCGAGCAACCCGTGCACCTCCGCTTCGCGCGGCATCAGGCCGGTCAGCACGCGCCCGAGCCGCAGCGCGTCCTCGCACAAGGCAGGTCGCATCCAGTCACCGCCGGCGGTGGCCGAGTAGCCTTCGTTGAAGATCAGGTAGATCACCCCGAGCACGGCGGACAGGCGTTCGTGCAGCTCGTCGCCCCTTGGCACCTCGTAGGCCACCTCGGCCCTGGCCAGGCTGCGCTTGGCCCGCACGATGCGCTGCGCGATGGTGGGCTCGGGAATCAGGAAGGCGCGCGCGATCTCCTCGGTGCTGAGGCCGCCGAGCAGGCGCAGGGTCAGCGCCACGCGGGCCTCCATCGACAACAGCGGGTGACAGGCCACGAAGATCAGCCGCAGCAGGTCATCGCCGAACGGATCATCCAGCGCCGCCTCCGCCGCCGCGTGGGCGTGCTCCTGCTCGTGCTCCAGCTCATGCACCAGCTGCGCATGCTTGCGCTCCAGCAGCTTGCTGCGACGCAGGCGGTCGATCGCGCGGTGTTTGGCCGTGGTCATCAGCCAGGCACCGGGGTTCTCCGGCACACCGCTGCGCGGCCACTGCTCCAGCGCCGTCACCAGGGCATCCTGCGCCAGCTCCTCGGCCAGCCCCACGTCACGCAGCATGCGGGTCAATCCCGCGATCAACCGCGCGGACTCGCTTCGCCACACGGTATCGATGGCGCGATGGGTATCAGTCTGGCTCATGGCCGTCGATCAAAGCATTGCCACGACGCCAGCGCAACACACATCGCCATGCATAGGAGCGCGCCCCTGTGCGCGATCCTTTCCTGTCACGTCACGATGAGCCCGCGCACAAGCTGCGCTCCTGCGCATCGGCACGCCCAGGCCCCGTAGGGTGGACACCGTCCGCCAGCACTGGCAATAACGATCGCGACGAAAGCAGCGGCTCGCGCCCGATCCGCCAGCTCGAAAAGGAGGCGACGACGCAAAAAGAAACCGGCCTTCCGCTGTTTGCAACGGAAGGCCGACGTCTTGAATCACTATCGAGTTGTGCCACGCGCGGCTATGCACGCGTCGCGTTCCCCGTCACCAGCATGAGCCCGGATCGGTGCCGCCGGCATCGCGCTCACCCTTCTGATTCAGTGACAGCTTGCCGCATTTCGTGTCCCCGGTGGCCTGCACGCCCTGCGGATCTGCCGTCAACACATAAGCAGAAACGGTCAGCGACGCCGCGGGCAGATCGTAGCTGTAGAAGCGCCCAGTCTGCGAATTGCCGGCGCAGCTCAGGCTGGCCAATGCCAATGTATTGGCCGTGCCCGCACTGTCCTTGTTGTAACGAAGATTGGTCGTGTAATACCGCTCCATGTAATTCGCATACTCCGACAGGCAACCCTCGGCCGCCACGCGCCGGGTCTTGGTCACGTACTTGCTGTAGATCGGCCATGCGATCGCCGCGAGGATGGCGATGATCACCACGGTGATCATCAGCTCCATCAGGGTGAAGCCGCCAATGCGACGCGATCCAGCCCGGCCTCGGGTCGTTGGAGACCCGAGGTTCGAGAAACAACTGTTTTGATTCGAGAGCGATTTCATCATTCAGTCCTTTACTGGGCGATCAGCTCTCGCCAGGAGACGCGCTGGATTTGTCCGGTCGAGCTCGAGGTCTTCTTGCTGGCGGTCGTGCCGTTATCGAAACTGACCAGCATGGTGCTGCCGACGAAGATCGGGTTGTTCGGCAGCGAACTGTAGCCGACGCCTGCCACTGGCGTGCCGTTGATCGAGTCGGACGAATCCACCTTGCCGTCGTTATTGACATCGAAGAACGGACCATCCGGATTGGTGCCCGTGAACGGATCGATCGACATGATCCAGCCACGACCGGAAGGATTGCACGGGTCACTTGCCTTGGGAATTCGTGTGGTGCCCAGCAACAGGTTGCCCTGGAACTGGTTGGGAGTGACCATCCGCTCACCCTCCGCGCCGTTGACCGGCGAAGTCAGGTCCATGTACCAGCCAGACTTCCCTTCGATCGACGTCCCGGCGGCCGTAGCCTGGGCAAGTGTGGTCTCGGTGCGTCCATCGCCGACTTCAGCGGTGATGCTGCGCTTCGCCAGATCGTCTGCACGCGTCATGTCGGAGGTGACCGCCAGACCGTCGGTGCCCGACTGTACGATCAACCCGTACCAGCTCTGCGTGCTGACATCGGCAAGATCGCCCGTGGTCAGATATCGACCCGTGCCGAAGAACACCCAAGTGTTGCCGGTGGCCGGGTCCTTGCCTGCCAGCATGCCGCCGGTGATCGGCTGGGCCTTGCCATCCTTGTCTTTGGCGGTGAACAGCTTGACGCCAGCGCTGGTAGGCGTGGCGGTGCTGCTGGTGCCGGCGCTGGTATTGATCGCGAACGACCACAGGTTGCCGTTGGCGTCGCCTGCGTAGGCCACCGTGCTGACGCCATTGCCAGAGGGATCCATCCATACGGCCGGAGCAGCGAGGCCACTGGTATCGGTGGTGGCGTGTACGTGCAAGGTGCCGTCAGCCAGATCGAACTGCAGCAGCGCCGATTTTCCCGCAGCACTGTTGTAGCCGTTGCCGATCAATACCGCCCAGGTGCCGTTGGCGCTCTGCGCGATCACCGGCTTGCCGACCATCTGGCCAATGTAGTTGCTGTCGGTCTTGCCATCGGCCGCCGAACGCTCCCACAGGAACTTCACGTCGGCGGGATCGGTGACATCCAGCGCATAGACCGTCTTGGCCACGCCGCGACCGGTGGTACCCACCAGCACGGTCTTCCAGCCCGGCGTGCTGCCGATATAGGCATCGCCTACGGTCAACTCGCCATCGTTGAAGAAGCCATGCGCCACCGAACCGCCGTAATCGACGCTGGCCAGGGCGCTGATGCCGGAAGTGATCACCGCGCCTGGGAGGTAGGCGAAATTCTCCGCGCCTGTGCTCGCATTGAACGCATGCAGCATGCCGTCGTTCGACGCCACGTAGATGGCGCCCGCACGGCTGGCGTTGTTGCTCGCATAGGTCGAGAACACGTTCGAACCGGTAAATGACTCCGTGTAGAACTGGTTGGGATTGGGAGCACCCACGTAGACCGGCTGCGAATTCACGATGTCGCCGATGGCGCTGTCCCGGTTGCGGTAGCTGCCGCCGTTGGTCTGCTCGTTCGCCGAATCACCTCGCAGATAATTGATCAGGTTGCTCTCGTTGGTCGCCGTACCAGCCACCGCGCTCAGGGCGGTGTTCTGCGCCGTGGAAAGCGCAGGCAGCGTGCCATCCGAGGCGACCTTGAAAGCCACGAACTGGCTACCTGCGGCCGCGGTCGGGTTGTAGGTCTTGATATTCCGGCTGGAAGTTGCCGGCAACTTGCTGGCGGCGTTCCAGTCCGGCGTACCCGCAATGGCGCCGTCCGAGCTCACCGCCAGCGCCTTCAGGTCACCCTTCCATTTGGCCGTCCAGTAGTTGGCCTGATAGGCGACCGTACCGGTCTGCAACTGGGTGGAATTCGCCGCCAGGCTGGCGCCGGTGCCCACGCGCTCAGAAGCACGCTTCAGTGCATCCTTCAGGCCGTTGGCAAATTCGTCGGGACTCTTGGCCGAATAGAAGCCACCGTGGCCATTGACCGCAGCATGAGCCAGATCGGCGATGTTGTTCAAACTGTCGCCGGAAGGCTGGGGCCACGAAAAGTTGGTGATGGCCTTGGTGGCATCACCATTGGCCCATGCCGCTATGCGCGGAATGTCCAGAGCCGTGTCGTCGCTGGTGCTATCAGTACCTTTGCTGTCCACTGGCGAGAAACCAAGGCCAAGCGTGAAGGTCGCCATGTGTTGCCAGAACGCCTTGTCGTCGGCATTGGTCGGCACTTCGTTGGAGATGTCTGGCTGCAGATCAGCCTTCCAGTATTTCATCGCCACGTCGGCAAGGGTATCAGCGTAGTGCTTGCCGGTGGTGGTGATTTTGGTGCAAGTGCTCCGATCAGCACTGCGCGTATAACCATTATCGCAAGAAGGTTTAGCCGTGCTGCCATTACTGCTGCGGTAGCAATAATACGTCGAGTTATTTTTATCCGGCGGCATGAGCTTGTAATTGTTGCTGCATGATGCAGGTTTTGTATCGGTCACCGTGGTTCCGATACCGTCAGCAAACGGCAAGACCGACGCATAGGTCAGGGTCTGGTCATTGGGACCCGTGACCGTCGGACCGTCAGTGCCGTCGACGTCGCCGATATTGTCTGGGGTATCACCATTCCAGAAACCGTCGGTTGTCAGGATGGTGTACGACTGGCGACAGGCAAGCTGTGCACTGGCAGCGGCGGTCGTGTAGTCCGGATCGGACTCCATGCCCTTCCAGGGCTGTGCCGACTGGTAATACTGGCCCACCGCGTCCAGCGACAGACGCAGGGGCGTGCCGCTGTTTGGATTGATGTCGTTCAACCAGCTCCAGAACTTGGTCTTCTGCTTGGCGGAATAGTCGTTACCGAAGGGTGCGACCTGCGCGATCTTTCTGCTGTTGAACGTGACCGAGTCAGACGGCAATCCATCATTGTTACGGCCGTTGATCGAACCGAAGCCGACGCGGAACGTGGGATCCATCGTCGAAAACGCGCTCATCAGGCCGCTCTTCGCCATCAGCATGCGAGTGCGGTAATACGAAAACCAGTTGGCCACATTTTGTTGTGTCTTGCTGCTGTCGTCACAAACAGCCTTGCTCGCGTCGGGTAGTGCCGCACAGTCACCCGTATTGCCGACGTAATGCTGAGCATTGCCAGAACCCGTGGTGTACGTAAAGAAATTCTTGTACGTATATGTAGTTTTCGTACAGACGTTGTTGCTGTTCGGGCCGCTGTAACCCGTCTTGCAGACATAGGAAGGATTGTAATAACTGGAGTTGCCCCACCAATCTATATGTTGGCACTTTCCTTTATTAGGACTGGAGGTCCTCAACGTGTCACCATCATTGCAGCCAAGCGTAGTCGTCGTGTACGAGTCTGTATTGGCAAAAGTGAACTGCGTGTAGTAAGGCACACTTCCCGAATACTGGGTAATGTCCGTGGTACTCGTGTCACGAAACCCGTCCTTGTAGGCCCCCGTCAGGCTCGGCGAGTCGGGATAAAAGCTGCCGTCCGCCTTGGGAGGCGCTGAATAGGTAACGGAAGGGTTGTAGTACACACCATTGACCGAGGAATTGCGCACGCCATCGTTGGACGTGTCGCTCAGATATCCCCAATCAGGCATGTAGTCCCAAGCCATCGACCCCGAATCGTCCAGCATCAGCGTGACGTTCGGTGGCAGCGAGCGCTGGATGATCAGTGGCGACTGATCCACGGTGACGGCCGCCAGCGCCGGGGTGTAGACCGCACCCAGCATCCAGATCGACAGGCAGGTATACAGCAGGCGGCTGAAGAAGCCGGCGGACTTGCTGCGTGGACGGAAGGATGTGTTCATGACGATAGCGCTCTCGAAGGATGCGTCATGGAAAGGCCCATGCGCCGGGTCAAGGTGAAACGGCAGGTCAGCCCCGCTTGATCATGGACTGCAAGGTCACCACGGCACGATCACCGACCGTGGCAGGACTGCCGCTGCGCGCAGTCACGCGGTAGTACACCGAGGTGGTGGACGTACCCTGGGCGCCATAGTTGTGCGCATTGGCGCTCTGACCGTACCCGGTGCTGGTGCTGGGGTCGTACCAGTTGCCCATGTTCTCGATCACGTATTGCGGCTGGCTGACCGCCAGGCTGCCGGCGGCGAACTGGCCGGCGGCGGTGCCCGAGGGGACGGTGATGATCTTGGTCTGATCCAGGTTCGGATCATCGAATGGATTGCCCTGGCAATACACGCCACCGGCCTGGCAGTTGCGCGCAATGTCGCCCGGATTGGTGGCGACCAATGCCTGCGCGGCACGCATCGCGGCTTCCGCACTCTGGAAGGCGATCTGCCGATCGAACTGGTTGGACGCCATGCGCTGCTGCATGATCGTGCCGCGCACGGCGGCCAGGCCGACCAGGGTGATCACGATCAGCAGCAGCAGTGCCACCACCAGGGCCACGCCGCGCTGGTGCCGGGCAGAAACGGAAAGGCCGGAAAAACGGGCAGGTTTCATGTCAGATCACCCGGTTGCGTATGGTGGTGGTGGCGGTGAAGGTTCGCGAGATCGGTTTGGCGTCGGTACCGGATTTCTTGTCGACGCTTTCCAGGGTGAGGGTTACCCGTACGGCGTCGACCAGGGCCCAGTTGATGCCGGCCGTGGAGGCGGGGACGAAAGTGGCGTTGCCGGACTGGTGATAAGTGAGCGTCATGCCAGTGACGTCACGTACCATTTCCTGGGCTTTCGGGGTGGGGACGCCGGCAACGTTCTCCAAGCCGATGCGGTACAGGGAACTGCCACCCAACGGATTCACGCCGACGTACCAGTCGACTGCGGCCAGCTTGCTGATCTGCGCGTTGGGAGTGAACACGTAGCTGCTGGTGCTGGTGCACACCGTGGGGAAACTCAAGTCGGTGCTGCAGTTGCCCGGCGATCCGCTGGCAGCGTGGGTGATGGTGCCGCCGGCCAGGGAAGTGATCTGCACCAGGGCGGCATGATCCGGGTCGCACACCATGATCACGTCACCCGCCTGCAGATCCGAACTGGATTCGTTGATGGTGAACGTGGCCGCCGGTTCGGTATTGAGCTTCACCGTGACGCCGGAGCCTTCCGCCCTCAGCAGCATCAGCGAATCGGTGCCGTTCACCCTCGCCTTCTCCGCCGTGCCGTTGGCCACGGCCACGTCGGTCTGGCTGTGGTCGTAACCGATCAGCGCGTTGCCCCAGTTCGCCCACCACTTCGCCGTCGCAGTACCGCCAGGACGGGCGTTGAGAACATTGGCCACGCGACCATTGTTGTTGCAGCCGTTGAGCCCGGCATCGCGGATGTCGCGCGCCATCATCTCGAACGCGGTGCGCGAACCATCCTGCACGTCACCGAGCGCCTGGTTGGTGCGATAAGTGCGCTGGTTGGCGATGAACACGCTGACCACGCCGCCGATCACGATCAGGCCCAGCAGCATGGCCACCATCAGTTCGATCAGGGTGAAACCCTGCGCGGCAACGGCCGGGCGGCGGAATGCGGGACGGCGGCTCATAGCATGGCCCTGGTGATGACTTGCTGCACGTTGCTGCCACCGACTCCGGCGCGGCTGTCGTCGAAACTGATGGTGATGGTGCAGTTCGCGCTCTTGTCCACCGCGGTGCAACTGATGTCGCCCTTGGTCGTGTCAGCCGTGCCCAATGCCTTGCCCAGCTGACCGCACCACTGGCTGATCTGGTAGTTGGCCAGCGAACCCGTCCCCGCGGGACAGGCACTGGCCTTGACCGCTGACGTGCCGGTGCGGTTGTAGCTGCCACCTTGAGCTGCCGCCATGTCCGCCCGCATGGCATCGAGGATCGAATAGCTGGAGATCGTCGCCATGGAGCGCGCCATCGCGCTGTTGTTGGTGGACAGCGACATCGCCTGCAGGGCGGCGATGCCGAGGAAGGCGATGGAGAGTACCAGCACGGCGACCAGCACCTCGATCAGGCCGACACCGGATTGCCGGGAGCGCTTGCCGGCCGCAGACTTCCGCGCCGGACGGTTGGGCATGAAATCAATCGTCATGTTCATCACTAGGGGCAAGTTCCCGAGGTAGTGGTGGTGGCGAGAATCGAACCGGCCGTCATCGTGATCACCCGATGATTGTCCTTGTTTCCCTTCATCTGGCTGGTGCAGATATCCACCACGGCGCCTCCATAGAGGGTGCTGTCGCCGGGCTTGTGGGCCAGTCCTTGCGCGTTGAACATCAGGGCCGTCGCGTTGCCCTTCAGCTGCAGCGGTGCGACCAGACCCGGGGCACCCGCCAGCACCTGGGTGACCCCGGCGCTGTTCATCGCCCAAACCGCGGCGGTCTCGTTGCCGCATGCCTTGCCCAGGTCGCTGCTGGAGTTCGCACTGGACGAATCGCTGCAAAACTGCGTACTGGAGTTGCGCTTGACCGCCTCCATGCGCGCCACGCTGATCGCGTGGACGATGTCGTTGGCGGCCGTCGTGAGTCTGTTGGAAGCCGTGAGGTTCTTGAAGCTAGGCACGGCAATCATCAGCAGCACCACGGCGATGGTGAGCGTGATCATCAGCTCGACCAGCGTGAAGCCGCGCTGCGTGCGCGTCCGCCTGGGCGATGCGACCAGCGAGACGGCTCGCTGACACGACAAGACTTGCATGGAATTCTCCCTGATACCCCTGAGCGCACTGTACCCATGCCGCCCGCGCCAGCCAGCCCCCAGCCGACCAGCGGTAGGGATTGGCCGACAAGCGGCCACTGGCACGCCGGAAAGGGTGACGGGGATCACGGGCGACGGGGCTCGCTCCGGAAAAGCAAAGGCCCGCTTGCGCGGGCCCTTGAAGTTCTGGTGCCGGAAACAGGAGTCGAACCTGCGACCTACGCATTACGAATGCGCCGCTCTACCAACTGAGCTATTCCGGCAAAGAGCCGCGGATTTTACGTTGTCGCGGCAGGGTGGCGCAAGCGGCGGGCGGTAAGCGCCCCGTGGGGCCGCACGCGCTGCGGGTCAGAGGCTGGAGCTGTTGTCGCCGACCACGCGCAACTCCTTGGGCAGGGCGAAGGTGATGTTTTCCGGCTCGCCATCCAGTTCGCGCACCGCGCCGGCGCCCCACGACTGCAGGCGGGCGATCACGTCGCGCACCAGCTTTTCCGGCGCGGAGGCGCCGGCGGTGAGGCCGATGCGGCCCACGCCATCCAGCCAGCTGCGCTCGATGTGTTCGGCGCCGTCGATCAGGAACGAACGCACGCCCTGCTTCTCGGCCAGCTCGCGCAAGCGGTTGGAGTTGGAGCTGTTGACCGAGCCGACCACCAGCATCAGGTCGACCGCGTCGGCCAGCCGGCGCACGGCGTCCTGCCGGTTCTGCGTGGCATAGCAGATGTCGTCCTTGCGCGGGCCTTCGATGTCGGGAAACTTCAGCCGCAGGGCGTCGATGATCGCCTTGGTGTCGTCCACCGACAGCGTGGTCTGGGTGACGTAGGACAACAGCTGCGGGAACGCCGGCGCCAGCGTGGCGACGTCTTCCAGCGACTCGACCAGCAGGATCTCGCCACTGTTGGCGGGGTTCCACTGACCCATCGTCCCCTCCACTTCCGGATGCCCGGCGTGGCCGATCAGCACCACGCTGCGACCGATGCGGCCCAGCCGCGCCACTTCCATGTGCACCTTGGTGACCAGCGGACAGGTGGCGTCGAACACTTTCAGATGCCGCTGATCGGCCTCCTCGCGCACCGCCTGCGACACGCCGTGCGCGCTGAAGATCACCGTGGCGCCATCGGGCACTTCGTGCAGTTCCTCGACGAACACCGCGCCGTCGGCGCGCAGCTTGTCGACCACGTAGCGGTTGTGCACCACTTCATGCCGCACATAGATCGGCGCGCCGTACGATTCCAGCGCGCGCTCGACGATGGCTATGGCGCGATCGACGCCGGCGCAGAAGCCGCGGGGGTTGGCAAGCAGGATGTCCATGGGAACTCGTGACCTTGTCCCTCCCCCTGCGAAGCATGGGGAGATGGAGGAGTGCGCTTCGCAGATGCGAAAGGCTGCAGCGGCGAATTATCGCACGCCGTCCGCCGGCTTGCCGGCGAACAGGCCGAACACGACCAGCATCACCGCACCGACCGTGATGCCGCAATCGGCCAGGTTGAACACCGGGTAATCCCACTGGCGGAAGTAGACGTGGATGAAGTCGGTGACCTGCGCGGCGTGCAGCCGGTCGATCAGGTTGCCGATCGCGCCGCCCACGATCAGCGCCAGCGGCAGGCTGGTGCGCCAGTCGCGCCGTGGCGTGCGCGCCAGCCAGGTCACCAGCACCGCGCTGATCACCAGCGCCAGCACCACGAAGAACCAGCGCTGCCAGCCCGCGCTGCTGGCCAGGAAGCTGAAGGCGGCGCCCTTGTTGAAGGCCAGCGTCCAGTTGAGGAAACCGGGAATCACCGGGTGCGGCACGCCCATCGGCTGCAGCGCATGCAGCGCCCACCATTTGCTCAATTGATCCAGTCCGATGACCGCGGCGGACAGCCAGAGCCAAGGGAGGGCGTTGGGTTTGCTGATCATCTACGGAAACTCGCTTGGGAATGGCTCCTCCCCCTGCAACGCAGGGGGAGGTTGGGAGGGGGTGCTCTTGATCTTGCGAGATTCAGATCAGGAGCGACCCCACCCCGGCCCTCCCCTGCTGCGCAGGGGAGGGAGGCATAGCGCAAATCAGAACCAGCGGCGATCCTCACCCGGCCCTTCGATGTTGCTGATGCAGCGGTCGCACAGTTCCGGATGCGCGGCGTGGCTGCCCACGTCGTCGCGGCGGTGCCAGCAGCGCACGCATTTCGCCGCGCCGCTGACACTGGCGGAAACCCAGGCTTCGGCGCCTTCCAGCTCCACCTTCACCGCGTCGTCCGCACGCGGGGCGAGCGGGGCCAGGGTGAAGTCGGAGGTGATGAAAAAGAAGCGCAGCTCGTCGGCGGCTTCGGCGTAGCGGGTCGAAAGCGCCGCATCGGCGTGGACCACCAGCTTCGCCTCCAGTGCCGCGCCGATCTGCTCGGCCTTGCGCATGCCCTCAAGCACGCGCGAGGAGGCATCGCGGATCGCCAGCAGATCGGTCCACCAGCGCCGTTGTTCCGGCGAAGCCTGGGCCGCGCTCAGGCCGTCGTACCAGGTTTCGAACAGCACGCTGTCACCGCGCTCGCCCGGCAACTGCTGCCAGATTTCCTCGGCGGTGAAGCTCAGCACCGGTGCCAGCCAGCGCACCAGCGCCTCGGCGATGCGGTACATCGCACTTTGCGCGCTGCGCCGGCCGCGGCTGTCGGTGGGCATGGTGTAGAGCCGGTCCTTGGTGATGTCCAGGTACAGCGCGCCCAGTTCGTTGGTGCAGAAATTCTGGATGCGCGCGATGACGTCCGGATAATCGTTGCGCTCGTACGCGGCGGTCACCGCCTGCTGCACGTCATGCGCCTGCTGCACGGCCCACTGGTCGAGCAGCAGGCTGTCCGCCACCGGCAGCAGGTGCGTGGCCGGATCGAAACCGTCGAGGTTGCCGAGCAGGAAACGGGCGGTGTTGCGGATGCGCCGGTAGCTGTCGGAGACGCGTTTCAGGATCTCGTCGGAGACGGTCATCTCGTTGCGGTAGTCGGCCGAGGCCACCCACAGACGCAGCACGTCGGCACCCAGCGTGTCCATCACCTTCTGCGGCGCCACCACGTTGCCCAGCGACTTGGACATCTTGCGGCCGTTCGCGTCGACCGCGAAGCCATGGGTGAGCACTTCGTTGTAGGGCGCGCGGCCGTGGATCGCCGCCGAGGTCAGCAGCGACGACTGGAACCAGCCGCGATGCTGGTCGGAACCTTCCAGGTACATCACCTTGTAATGCGTGGCCGCGCCCTGCTGCAGTTCGGGACGCTGGTCGATCACGGTGTAGTGGGTGACGCCCGAGTCGAACCAGACATCGAGCACGTCGGTGACTTTCTCGTAATCCTGCGCGTCGTCGCCAAGCAACTCGGCCGCATCCAGGGTGAACCAGGCATCGATGCCGCCCTGCTCCACCTTCTGCGCGACCTGCTCCAGCAATTCGACCGAATGCGGATGCGCTTCCTGCGTCGCCTTGTGCACGAACAGCGCGATCGGCACGCCCCAGGTGCGCTGGCGCGAGATGCACCAGTCCGGCCGCCCGGCGACCATGCCGGCGATGCGCTCCTCGCCCCAGCCCGGCACCCAGCGCACGGACTTGATCGAGGTGAGCGCCGTCTGGCGCAGGTCCTGCTGCTCCATCGAGATGAACCACTGCGGCGTGGTGCGGTAGATCACCGGCGTCTTGTGCCGCCAGCAGTGCGGGTAGCTGTGCTCGATCTTCGAGAACGCCAGCAACACGCCACGCTGGCGCAGCAGGTCGACCAGCGCCTCGTTGGCCTTCCAGATGTGCATGCCGCCCAGCGCGAGGCTGTCCGCTTGCGGTGTGTCGATGCGATAGGTGCCGCGCGGTTCGATGTAGTTGAGCAGGCCGATGCCGTACTCGCGGGCCACCACGAAATCCTCCACGCCGTGATCGGGCGAGGTGTGCACGGCGCCGGTGCCGTCGTCCGCCGATACGTGTTCACCGAGGATCACAGGCACTTCGCGCGGATAGAACGGGTGGCGGAGTTTCAGGCCTTCCAGGGCAGAACCTGTGGCATGGCCGAGGACCTGAGCACCCTCATCCGTCCTGCGGACACCTTCTCCCGGAGGGAGAAGGGAATAGCGGGCGGCCACCTTGTCGACCAAGGCACTGGCGACGACCAGCAGTACGCGTTTGCCGTCGCGCGCAGGGCCTTCGATCAGCGCGTATTCGAGATCTGCACCCAGCGACACCGCCTGGCTTTCCGGCAGCGTCCACGGCGTGGTGGTCCAGATCGGGATGGCCACGATGGCGTCACCGGCCTCCACGCCGAACTTCTTCGCCAGCGCCTTCGCATCCAGCGCGTCATAGGCGACGTCGACGGCGGGCGAGACCTTGTCGGCGTATTCGATCTCCGCCTCGGCCAGCGCCGAGGCGCAGTCGAAGCACCAGTACACCGGCTTGGCGCCCCGCAGCACGTGGCCGTTGGAAACGATCCGCGCCAGCGCGCGCAGCATGTCGGCCTCGAAGCGGAAATCCATCGAGCGGTACGGGTGCTCCCAGTCGCCCAGCACGCCCAGGCGCTTGAAGTCGTTGCGCTGGGTGTCGACCTGCTCGGCGGCGTATTCGCGGCACTTCTGCCGGAACGCCGCCGCATCGAGCTTGTCGCCCGGTTTGCCGAACTTCTTCTCCACGGCGATCTCGATCGGCAGGCCGTGGCAGTCCCAGCCCGGCACGTAGGGTGCGCGCTGACCGGCCAGCAGCTTGGACTTGACCACGATGTCCTTGAGGATCTTGTTCACCGCATGGCCGATGTGGATCGGGCCGTTCGCGTACGGCGGGCCGTCATGCAGCACGAACACGCTGTCGCGGTGCGCGGTCTTCTGCTGAATCTGCGCGTAGCGCCCCACCCGCTCCCACTCGGCCAGCCAGCCCGGCTCGCGCTTCGGCAAATCGCCGCGCATCGGAAAGTCCGTCTGCGGCAGGTTGATGGTGCTCTTGTAGTCGTGGGTCATTGCCTGGGTGCCGTAATGGAAGCGTTGCCGTCCGCCAGCGCGGACAAAGAGTTCAAAGTTAAACGATACCGGCGCCTGCCGGAAGCCGCCTCACGGACCGACCAGGCGCGGGTTCATGCCCAGCAGCTCGCGCGCTTGGCGCGAGTCCAGCGCCATCTGTGCCTTCAGCGTCTCCAGCCCGTCGAACTTCTGCTCGTCGCGCAGCTTGGCGACGAACTCCACCGCCATGCGCTGGCCGTACAGGTCGCCGTCGAAATCGAACAGATGCACTTCCAGCAGCGGCTGGCTGACCTGGTTCACCGTGGGGCGCACGCCGAGGCTGGCCACACCGGGCCAGCTGCACTCGCTCTCGCCCAGGCCCACGCGCACCGCGAAGATGCCCTGGATCGGGCTGACCCGCTGTTGCAGGTGGATGTTGGCGGTGGGATAGCCCAGCGTGCGGCCGAGCTGGTTGCCGTATTCGACCTTGCCGTCGATCA
This sequence comes from Rhodanobacter sp. IGA1.0, assembly GCF_040208325.1. NCBI lineage: Bacteria > Pseudomonadati > Pseudomonadota > Gammaproteobacteria > Lysobacterales > Rhodanobacteraceae > Rhodanobacter > Rhodanobacter sp. IGA1.0. Next base: position 1,383,157 of record NZ_CP157948.1, on the reverse strand, counting down.
CGAACGGACGACCCAGCAGTGGCTCGGCGCCGGCGAAATCGCCCGCGGCCAGCAGGGCGCGCACGCGGCTGGCGGAAACCCGTTCGCCCTCCAGCTGGATCACCGGCATGGTGCAGGCGCTGAAGCCCAGTTCGGCGCCCATGCGCTCCAGCAAGGCCACGTCGCCGCCGCGCTTGTGGCCAAAGCGGAAGTCGCCACCCACCCAGACCTCGCGCGCAGCCAGGCGCTCGACCAGCACCCGCCGCACGAAATCCTCGGCCGACATCGCGGTCAGCGCCCGGTTGAAGCGCAGCAGCAGGGCCTGCTCCATGCCAGCGGCGGCAAAGCCGCGAAGTTTTTCGCGCACGCTGGACAGTCGCGGCACCGGTTCGGGCGAGAAGAACGCCCGGGGCAGCGGCTCGAAGCTGACCACCACGGGGTTGCAGCCAAGCGCCTGCGCACGTTCGCGCACCTGCGCCAGCAAGGCCTGGTGGCCACGGTGCAGGCCATCGAATGCACCGACCGCCATCACGCTGCCGCGCGGCGTCAGGCAAGGGCCCGCGACATCCCTGGAAAGTTTCGTCATCGCCCGAGTATAACGGCCGGACGCCTGCCGATAATCGCGCGGGCGCGGTTCACGCCCCGCGCAGATCGCGCAGGCGGAAGCCGCCGGCAAACAGCACCGCGACATAAGTGCCCGCCCCCGCGACCACCAGCACGGCCAGGCGCCACAGCCGGGTGGCCACCGCGACGCCGTTAACCCATTCCGGCCACAGCCAGCGTCCCAGCAGCAGCACCGCGGCCATCGCCAGACAGGACGAGCCCAGCCGCAGCCAGTGCCGCGCCCAGCCGGGCTGTCGCTGGTACACGCCGGCGCGCTTGAGCCAGCGCCACAGCAGCATGAAGTTCACGTAGCTGGCCAGCGCACTGGCCAGCGCCAGGCCCACGTGCAGGCCGGGCACCTGGGCGATGCCGTCCAGCCAGCTGCCCTGCTTCACCGATGCCGGCGCCCACAGCTCGAAGAACAACGCGATCAGCAAGCCGTTGAAGATCATGTTGATCACCAGCGAGGCCACGCCCGCCTTCACCGGCGTGCGGGTGTCCTGGCGCGCATAGAACGCCGGCAGCACCACCTTGACCAGCGCATAGGCCGGCAGACCGCAGCTGAGCGCCAGCACGGCGGCGGCGGTCATGCGGGTGTCGAAGGCGGTGTACTGGCCGTTCTGGAACAGCGTGGCCACCAGCGGTTCGGCCAGCAGCGCCAGCGCGATCGCCGCTGGCACCGCGATCAGCAGCGTGATGCGCAGCCCCCAGTCCAGTGCCTTCGAAAATCCGGCCCGATCGGTGCCCACGTGGTGACGCGACAGCGACGGCAGGATCACCGTGCCCAGCGCGACACCGAACACGCCCAGCGGCAGTTCGAGGAAGCGCGTCGACTGCCACAGCCAGGTCTGCGACCCGGTCACCAGCAGCGACACCACGATGGTGTCCAGCAGCAGGTTGATCTGGGCCACCGACGAGCCGAACAGCGTGGGCACCATCAGCCGCATGATTTTCCTGACCTGCGGATGGCGCCAGCCCCAGCGAGGCAGCACCAGCAGGTCCAGCTGGCGCAGGGCCGGCAGCAGGAACAGCAACTGCAGCACGCCGGCCAGCAGCACCGCCCAGCCCATCGCCAGGATCGGCACATGCAGGTGCGGCGCGATCCACAGCGCCGCCACGATCATGCAGACATTGAGGATGACCGGCGCCAGCGCCGGCATCGCGAAGCGATGGAAGCTGTTCAGCGCACCGCCGGCCAGCGCGGTCAGCGACACGAACAGCAGGAACGGGAACATCCAGCGCACCAGCTCGGTGGTCAGGTCGAACTTGTGCGGCTGGTCCAGCGCGCCGGGGATGAAGGCGGTGGCCAGCTGCGGCGCGAAGATCAGCCCCAGCGCCGTCACCATCAGCAGCACGCCGCCCAAGGTGCCGGCCACGGTCGCCATCAGTCGCTTCAGGTCATCGTGACTGCCGGTTTCCTTCACCTCGGTGAAGACCGGCACGAAGGCGGTGGAGAACGACCCTTCGGCGAACAGCCGGCGCATGAAGTTGGGGATGCGGAACGCCACCACGAACGCATCGGTGGCGACCGTGGCGCCGAACACGTGGCTCATCGAGATGTCGCGCACCAGGCCCAATACCCGCGAAATCATCGTCATGCTGCTGAACGAGAGCAGTCCGCGGAGCATGCTGGGTGACTTCATGAGTGCCTGGTTTCTGCCTGGGGCGCCGATCGCGCAGGGCGCACAGTCTGACAGCCCGTGCGGGCCGGATGACAGCCCGGATATGGCAGAATGGCGACACCTCGATGGCGACACGCCCCCGCCGGCCCATTCCGGCGGCGTAAATGATTGACGCATCGGCGAATCGCCCGCATAATTGGCGTCTTTTTCCAACCTCAACCCTGCATTCCGGAGTTCTACCTTGGCCAACATCAAGTCCGCGAAGAAGCGCGCGCGCCAGTCCGAACAGCGCCGCCTGCGCAACATCAGCGCACGTTCCATGGTCCGCACCGCCCTGAAGAAGGTCGTCAAGGCCATCGAGGCCAAGGACAAGGCAGCCGCCGTTGCCGCCTTCACCGCCGCCCAGCCGGTGATGGACCGCTACGCCGCCCGCGGCCTGATCCACAAGAACAAGGCCGCCCGCCACAAGAGCCGCCTCAACGCGAAGATCCGCGAACTGGCGTAAGCCGGGGCGCGATCCACGTTGCACGAGAAGCCGGCGCAAGCCGGCTTTTTCGTGCCCGGTCCCCAGTGCTGGCTCCTCCCCCTGCGCGCAGGGGGAGGGAGCAAGACGCCAAACGCGTCACTGCCGCGGGCGAAACTCCAGCGGCATCGGCTCGCCCGGATGCGCCGCGGCTGGCGGCTTTGGCCCGCAGGCGCCGCAGGTGCTGCAGCCGTCGCTGCAGTCGCCGGTGGCTTCCTTCGGCTGCAGGCGGCGGCCGAACGCCCTCACCAGGGCGCCACGACCGGACTGGCTGAAGTGGATCGACGCGGCAGCCATCCAGCGATTGGTGGTTTTCCGGGCCAGCTTGCGCAGCACGATCCACACACTGGCCAGCACGGCCAGGCCGATCACCACGTACTGCAGCAGCAGACCGGCACTCATGGACGCGTCCTCATGCGAGCGCCCTCGCCACCTGGTAGACGATGAACGACGCGGTATAGGCCATCACGAACATGTAGCCGAACGAGATCGCCACGTTGCGCCAGGAATCGGTTTCGCGCTTGATGATCGCCAGCGTGGACATGCACTGCGGCGCATATGCGAACCACACCAGCAGCGACAGCGCGCTGGCCAGCGAGATCTGCCCGGCCAGCGCATGACCCAGCCCGCCGGCCGCCTCGCCGCCGACCAGGTAGACCGTGGCCAGCGCCGCCACCGCCGTCTCGCGGGCGGCGAACGCCGGGATCAGCGCCAGGCTGATCTGCCAGTTGAAGCCGATCGGCGCAAAGATGTACTGCAGGCCGCGCCCGATGTAACCCGCGAAGCTGTATTCGATAGCCGGCCGGGTCGCGCCTTCCGGCGCACCGGGGAAGGTCGACAGGAACCACATCAGCACGGTCAGGCCCAGGATCACGCCGGTCAGCCGCTTCAGGAAGATCATGCCGCGCTCGTACAGGCCGATCGCCACGTCGCGCAGCTTCGGCACGCGGTACGAGGGCAGCTCCATCATCAGCGCGTGCTCGCTCTTGTCGCGGCGGATGTGCTTCATCACCCAGCCCACCAGCATCGCGCCGAGAATGCCCGCCAGATACAAGGTGAACAGCACCACGCCTTGCAGGTTGAACACGCCGAACACGTAGCGGATCGGGATGAACGCGCCGATCAGCAGCGCATACACCGGCAGCCGCGCCGAACAGGTCATCAGCGGCGCGATCAGGATGGTGGTGAGCCGGTCGCGCGGATCGGTGATGCTGCGCGTACCCATGATGCCGGGGATCGCGCAGGCGAAGCTGGACAGCAGCGGGATGAACGAGCGTCCGGTCAGCCCCACCGACAGCATCAGCCGATCCAGCAGGAACGCGGCGCGCGGCAGGTAGCCCGACTCCTCCAGCACGATGATGAACAGGAACAGCACCAGGATTTCCGGCAGGAAACCCAGCACCGTGCCCAGGCCGCCGAACAGGCCATCGGTGACCAGACTCTGCAGCGGCCCCGCCGGCATCAGCGTGGCGGCGTGTCCGCCCATCCAGTCGAAGCCGTCGGCGATCGCGTCGGTCATCGGCTTGCCGATCGAGTACACCGCCTGGAACACCAGGAACATCACCACCGCAAGAATCGCCAGGCCGAACACCGGATGCAGCGCCCAGCGGTCCAGCGTGTCGTCGATCGCGGCAGTGGCGCGCGGCATCGTCAGCGTGGCCGCCAGCAGCTCGCGCACCTGCGCGTGCAGGTCGGCGCGGCTGGCCGCGTCATCGGGCTGCACCGGCGCGGCCGCGGGAACCTCGCCATCGACCCGCTCGATCAGCGCCTGCGCGCCGCCGCGCTTCACCGCGACCGTTTCGACCACGGGCAGGCCGAGCCGACGCTGCAATTCGGGCACGTCGATCACGATGCCGCGCTGGCGTGCGGTGTCCATCATGTTCAGCGCCAGCACCACCGGGCGGCCGAGGCGCTTCACCTCCAGCACGAAGCGCAGGTGCAGGCGCAGGTTGGTGGCGTCGGCCACGCAGACGATCAGGTCCGGCACCGCCTCGCCCGGATAATTGCCCGCGCAGACGTCGCGGGTGATCATCTCGTCCGGGCTGTTCGCGTCCAGGCTGTAGGTGCCCGGCAGATCCAGGATCTGCAGCACCCGGCCGGACGGCGCGGTAAAGCGGCCTTCCTTGCGCTCCACGGTGACGCCGGCATAGTTCGCCACCTTCTGCCGGCCGCCGGTGAGCAGGTTGAACAGGGCCGTCTTGCCGCAGTTGGGATTGCCGACCAGGGCAATGCGCAGGGTCGACGCGCTCATGCCGCCGCCTCGCTGCGCACGCTGACCCGGCTGGCCTCGGCCTTGCGCAGCGCGAAGCGGGTGAAGCCGATCTGGATCAGCACCGGATCGCCACCCATCGGCCCCACCGCCACCACGCGCACCGGCTCGCCATCGACAAAGCCCAGGTCGCGCAAGCGCTGCGCGATCGGATCGGCCGCATGCGCATCGTGCACGCGGTCGACCACGGCGGGGGCACCCTTGGGCAATTCGGACAGACGCACGGGCGAAAATCTCAAATAAGAACAATTCGCATTGTAGTCCTTTTGTCGATACGGCTGCAGCACCCCGGGCCACCCCTGCGACAACGTTTATCATCGCGTTATTTGCGGGGACGACCTGATGACCGATTCCATCCTCAGCGAACGCCGCGGCGCGGTCGCCTGGCTCACGCTGAACCGCCCGCAGATCCACAACGCGTTCGACGACGCGCTGATCGCCGCGCTGACCGAGGCGCTGGCCCGGGCCGACGCCGATCCGGCCGTGCGCGCGGTGGTGCTCACCGGCAGCGGCAGCTGTTTCTCCGCCGGCGCCGACCTGAACTGGATGCGCGGCATGGCCGGCGCCAGCGAACAGGAAAACCGCGAGGATTCGCTGCGCCTGGCGCGGCTGATGCGCAACCTGCAGTTCCTGTCCAAGCCGACCATCGCGCGGGTCAACGGCGCCGCGTATGGCGGTGGCGTGGGCCTGGTCGCCTGCTGCGACATCGCGATCGGCGTGGACACCGCCAAGTTCGCGCTGTCCGAAGTGAAGCTGGGCCTGGTGCCGGCAGTGATCTCGCCCTACGTGATCGCCGCGATCGGCCTGCGCGAGGCACGCCGGCTGTTCGTCAGCGGCGAGGTCTTCGACGCCGCCGAGGCGCACCGGATCGGCCTGCTGCATGCGGTGTCGACCGGCAGCGAACTGGACGAGGCGATCGAGCGCCAGCTGCATTTCCTGGCCAAGGCCGGTCCGCTGGCCCAGCGCGAGGCCAAGCAGCTGGCCTTGCGCATCGGCGGCGCCGATCCGGCCGAAGCCGAACGCATCGATACCGAAAACGCCGCACTGATCGCCCGCCTGCGCGTCTCTCCCGAAGGCCAGCACGGGCTGGGCGCCTTCCTCGACAAGCGCGCGCCGGCATGGGTGGCGCAACCGTAAGCGCGCCGCGATCTGCTAGTTTTAGACGCTTTGCATCGACACGAACGCTTCCAGGGACTCGCATGTTCGAACGTGTACTGATAGCCAACCGCGGTGAGATCGCCTGCCGCGTGATCCGCACCTGCCGCCGCCTCGGCATCCACACCATCGCGGTGTATTCGGAGGCGGACCAGGACGCGCAGCATGTGCGGCTGGCCGACGAGGCGTGGCCGATCGGCGGTCCGCTGCCGGCCGATTCCTACCTGCGCATCGACGCCATTCTCGATGCGGCGAAGAACAGCGGCGCCCAGGCGATCCATCCCGGCTACGGCTTCCTGTCGGAGAACACCGCCTTCTCGCGCGCCTGCAGGGACGCCGGCATCGTGTTCATCGGTCCGGACCCCGAAAGCATCGAGGCGATGGGGTCGAAAGCCGCCGCCAAGCAGCTGATGGCGAGGCACGACGTGCCGCTGGTACCCGGCTACAGCGGCGACCAGCAGGACAACGTCTTCCTCGCCGAACAGGCGCACCAGGTCGGCTATCCGCTGATCATCAAGCCCTCGGCAGGCGGCGGCGGCAAGGGCATGCAGATCGTGCGCTCGGACGCCGAATTCCCCGAGGCGCTGGCCACCGCCCAACGCGTGGCGCAGGCCGCCTTCGGCGACGCCTCGATGCTGCTGGAGCGTTATGTGGAACACCCGCGCCACATCGAGTTCCAGATCTTCGGCGACCGCCACGGCAACATCATCCACCTCGGTGAGCGCGAATGTTCCGCGCAACGCCGCTACCAGAAGGTGCTGGAGGAAACGCCCTCGCCCTTCCTCACCCCGGAAAAGCGCGCCGACATGGGCGCCGCCGCGGTGGCCGCCGCCCGCGCGGTTAACTACGTGGGCGCCGGCACGGTGGAATTCATCGTCGGCCCCGCGGGCGATTTCCACTTCATGGAAATGAACACGCGGCTGCAGGTCGAGCACCCGGTCACCGAGCTGACCCACAGCGTGGACCTGGTCGAGTGGCAGTTGCGCATCGCCGATGGCGAACCGCTGCCGCTGGCCCAGCAAGACGTGGTTTCGCGGGGCCACGCGATCGAAGTACGCCTGTACGCCGAAGACCCTGACCAGAATTTCCTGCCCGGCTCCGGCAAGTTGCAGACGCTGCGCCTGCCGAGTCCTTCGCAGCACGTGCGCCTCGACGGCGGCGTGATCGAGGGCGACACGGTGACGATCTTCTACGACCCGATGATCGCCAAGCTGATCGTGTGGGATGAGGACCGCCCGAAGGCCCTGCAGCGCATGCGCGAAGCGCTGGCCGCCAGCGAGATCATCGGCCCGAAATCCAACATCGGCTTCCTCGAGCGGCTGGTGCGCCATCCCGTCGTGGTCGAAGGCAACATCGATACCGGATATCTCGATCGCCACCTTGAAGAGTTCCTGGTCGGCGACGTGGTGCCGGGCGACACCGTGCTGTTCGCCGCCGCCACCGCTGTCCTGCTCCACGACGAAGCCAGCATCAGGGGCAACGCGACCGACCCGCATTCGCCCTGGGCCCGTGCCGACGCCTGGCGCATCGGCCACGCCGGCAAGCGCATCGTGGCGCTGACCTGGCGCGAACAGCGCTACGACATCGACGCCCACGGCCACGCCGGCAACTACCAGCTGCGCCGCGGCGCAGCCGCCTGCGAAGTGCGTGGCGCGCGTCTGCTCGACGATGGTCTCAGCGCCCGCTTCGCCGGCGAGTCACAGCGTGTGCCTCTGCGTGTCGATGCCGCCCACGTGCTGCTGCATGACGCCCACGGCCAGCGCTACCGCTTCAGCCGGGCCGCCGCCTTCGCCTGGGAAGCGACCGACGCCGCCGGCGGCAACCAGATCATCGCCCCGATGCCGGGCCGCATCGTGCTGGTGAAAGCCAACGCCGGCGACACGGTCGAGCAGGGCCAGGAACTGCTGGTGATGGAAGCGATGAAGATGGAACTGGCCTTGAAGGCACCGCGCGCCGGCACCATCGAAAGCATCAACGCCACGCAGGGCGAGTTTGTCGAAGCCGACGCCGTGCTGGTCCGCTTTGCCGACTGAGCTTTAAAGCCCTCTCCCCTCGGGAGAGGGGTTGGGGTGAGGGTTCGGGCAGGCCAGGGAGTTCACTTCGACCCCGCACCCTCATCCGCCCCTTCGGGGGCACCTTCTCACCCACAAGGGGACTCCTTATAGTCGCCGAGGGGAGAAGGGAAATGATGTCCTCCGGAGCTTTTTCATGAACACCTCCAACCACGTCCGCATCGTCGAAGTCGGCGCCCGCGACGGCCTGCAGAACGAGAAGACCCTGCTGCCGGCCGAGGTGAAGGTCGCGCTGATCGACCGGCTCTCCGCCACTGGCCTCAAGTCCATCGAGGCGACCAGTTTCGTCAGCCCGAAATGGGTGCCGCAACTGGCCGACGCCGCCGAGGTGTTCACCCGCATCCGCAAGCTGCCAGGCGTGAGCTACCCGGTGCTGGTGCCGAACCTGCAGGGCTACGCGCGGGCGCGCGAAGTCGGCGCCACCGAGATCGCCGTGTTCACCGCCGCATCGGAAGCGTTCAACCGCAAGAACATCAACGCCTCGATCGACGAATCCATCGAACGCTTCATCCCGGTGATGGAACAGGCCCGGGCCGACGGCGTGCAGGTACGCGGCTACGTCTCCACCGTGCTCGGCTGTCCGTACCAGGGCGAGGTGCCGCTCAGCGACGTGGTGCGCGTGGCGCGGCGCCTGCACGAGCTGGGCTGCCATGAAATCTCGCTGGGCGACACCATCGGCGTGGGCACGCCGGCCAAGGCACGCGCGATGCTGCACGCGGTGGCGCAGGAGGTGCCGATGGCGGCGCTGGCCGTGCATTTCCACGACACCTACGGCCAGGCGCTGGCGAACATCCTGGCCTGCCTGGAAGAAGGCGTGCGAGTGGTCGACAGCGCCGTTTCCGGCACCGGCGGCTGTCCGTACGCGAAGGGCGCCACCGGCAACGTGGCCAGCGAGGACGTGGTCTACATGCTGCACGGCATGGGCATCGAGACCGGCATCGACCTCGACCTGCTGGTCGCCACCGGCGCCTGGCTCGCCGCGCAACTGCACAAGGACACCGCCAGCCGGGTCACCCGCGCGCGGACGGCCGTGGCCTGAGCCACTCGCGAAATCCCGATCGCGATCACTATCATCGGCTTTCGGTCGACGAGATGAAGCGATGCGCACAAGCCTGATGACCTGGTGGCGGACGGCGGCGGCAGTGCTGATCCTGTCCTGCAGCCTGTCCGCCGGTGCCGCCACGCCTAAGGGCGACTGGTTGCTGCTGCCCGAACGTGTCTGGACCGCCGACGGCGATGTCGTGCACGCAGGCTGGGCCGTGCTGGTGCACGACGGCACGATCGCCGCAGTCGGTCCGGCCGCCTCCCTCCACGCGCCCGCCGATGCACGCCGCGTCGAGCTGCCCGGCGCCACGCTCACACCGGGCCTGATCGACCTGCACTCGCACCTGTTCCTGCATCCGTACAACGAGACGCTGTGGAACGACCAGGTGCTGACCGAGCCGCAGGACTACCGCACGCTGCTGGCGGCAAAACACGCGCGCGACACCTTGCTCGCCGGCTTCACCACGCTGCGCGACCTGGGCACCGAAGGAGCCGGCTTTGCCGATGTCTCGGTGAAGCGCGCGATCGAGGAAGGCCTGATCCCCGGCCCGCGATTGTTCGTGGCCACCCGCGCGATCGTCGCCACCGCCAGCTACGGCCCGGGCCCGCGGGGTTTCCGTCCCGACCTCACCCTGGTCGGCGGCGCGCAGGAAATCAGCGGCGTCGACCAGGCGATGGCGGCGGTGCGCGAACAGGCCGCGCGCGGCGCCGACTGGATCAAGATCTACGGCGACTACCGCGTCGGCCCCGATGGTGCCACCGCACCCACCTTCACCCCGGCCGAGTTGAGGGCGCTGATCGATACCGCGCACCAGATCGGCCGCCCGGTGGCCGTGCACGCCGCCAGCGATGCCGGCGTACGGATGGCGGTGGAGGCCGGCGTGGACAGCGTGGAACACGGCTACGGCGCCAGCGAGGCCACCTTCAAGCTGATGAAGCAACATGGCACCGCCTACGAGCCCACGCTCACCGCGGTCGAGTCCACCGCCGAATATTTCCAGAACTACGTGCCGGGCAAGAGTGAGCCGACCGAGCGCATGCGCGAAGCCGAACAAGCCTTCCGCAGCGCCCTGAAGCTGGGCGTCACGATCGGCAACGGCAGCGACGTGGGCGTGTTCCGCCACGGCGAGAACTGGCGCGAACCGGCGGCGATGGTGGCCGACGGCATGACCCCCGCGCAGGCATTGCACGCGGCCACCGACGTGGCGGCGAAGATCCTGCGCCAGTCGCAGCGTTTCGGTCGCATCGCGCCCGGCCTGGCTGCCGATCTCGCGGCGTTCAGCGGTGATCCGAGCACGCAGATCGATGCGCTGCAACACCCGGTCTTCGTGATGAAGGCCGGCCTCCCCTATCTGACTCCCGCAGCGACCCCATGACTGACGCATTCCTGATCCGCCCCATCGCACCAACCGACAACGCGGCGATGGCCGCGATCATCCGCGCCGTGATGCCCGAGTTCGGCGCCGACGGCCCCGGCTTCGCGATCCACGACGCCGAAGTCGACACGATGCACGAGTCCTACGCCCAACCGCGCAGCAGCTACTTCGTGGTCGAGCGCGACGGCACGGTGATCGGCGGTGGCGGCGTGGCGCCCCTGCAGAACGCCGAGCCGGATGTGTGCGAACTGCGCAAGATGTACTTCCTGCCCGCCGCGCGCGGCATCGGCGCCGGCACGGCGATGATGGAGCGCTGCCTCGACGCGGCCCGCACGCACGGCTTTCGCCGCTGCTACCTGGAGACGCTGACCGGGATGGACGCGGCGCAGGCTCTGTACAAGCGCAGCGGCTTCACCGCGCTGTGCGCGCCGATGGGCGGCACCGGGCATTTCAGTTGCGACCGCTTCTTCATCCGCGACCTGTGAGGTGGGCCATGTCGAACCACGATCCGCGCATCGATGCCTATATCGCGAAATCCGCCGAGTTCGCCCGACCGATTCTCGAGCACCTGCGCAAACGCGTGCACGCCGCCTGCCCCGAGGTGGAGGAAGGCATCAAGTGGAGCATGCCGTTCTTCAGCTACAAGGCCGCGCCGATGTGCATGATGGCCGCGTTCAAGCAGCACTGCAGCTTCGGTTTCTGGCTGTCGAAGGAAGTGACCGGTGGCAGCGACGAGGACGGCATGGGGCAGTTCGGCAAGCTCGCGACGCCGAAGGATCTGCCGGCAGACAAGCAACTGGCCACGTACCTGAAAAAGGCGATGGCCTTGAACGAAGCGGGCGTGAAGAAGGCCCGTCCGAAGGCCGCTGCGAAACCCGCACCGACCCCGCCGGACGAACTGGCCGCGGCGCTCGCCCGGAAGCAGCACGCCGCCGCGCGCAAGACCTGGGAAGGCTTCGGCCCCGGCGCGCAGCGCGAGTACGTCGACTGGATCACCGAGGCGAAGACCGAAGCCACCCGCCAGAAACGCCTCGCCACCACCCTGGAGTGGCTGGCCGAAGGCAGGAAGCGCAACTGGAAGTACGAGAAATGCTGAAGGCCGCCCGATGATCCGCACCGCCCGCGACGACGACGCCGCCGCCATCCATGCCATCTACGCGCCGTCGGTCAGCGACGGCGTGGCCACCTTCGAGACCGCACTGCCCGGCGTGGACGCGATGCGCGAACGCCTGCGCACGCGCCTGCAGCACTACCCGTGGCTGGTGTGGGAGGAGGCCGGCGAGGTCCTGGCCTATGCCTATGCCGGGCGCTTCCGCGAACGCGCCGCCTACGACTGGATGGCCGAAACCTCGATCTACGTGCGCGCCGACGCGCATCGCCGCGGCATCGCCCGCAAGCTCTACGGCGTGCTGCTGGACGTGATGCGCCTGCAGGGCATCACCCAGGCCGTGGGCGTGATCACCCTGCCCGGCACGGTCAGCGTGGCGATGCACGAGGCGATGGGTTTCACGCCGGCGGGCGTGTGGCGGCAGTGCGGCTACAAGCTCGGACAGTGGTGGGACGTGGGCGTGTGGCAGAAGGAGCTGCAGGCAGCGGCGAATCCGCCCGCAGCCGTCACGCCGTTCCCGCAGCTGCCGCCGGCATCGTTGCGGGAGTTGCTGGAAAACCGGCATGCATAGGGCTGGCCCTGTCCGCCCGCGCTGATTCTCCGGTGTCGAGAGAAGATCGGCGGGCGGTGCCTGCCCTGCGGCAAACGCGAAAAGTGCGTGCCCGCGCTGGCGGGCACGCACTCATGCATCACGGCGAAACGGGCTTACTGGTTGAGCAGCAGGTCCGCGATCACCCCGGTGGCGATCGCCACCAGCAGGAAATCGCCGTTGTCGCTGCGCACCCAGTGATAGCCGCGCGGCGGCGGGCGCAGGTGGTCGCGATGCCAGTCGGTCACCACGTAGCGGGTGCGGTATTCCACCGGCAGGTAGCCACCGCGCCGGTACCAGCCTTCGTGGCGACCACGGTCGTGCCAGCTCTTGTAATGGCCGTAGGCATGGCCGGGAGGACCATCACGCCGCACGTAGCGATCATGGTCGTAGCCGCCATCGCGATGATCGTCCCGATCGTGACGGCCCTCGTAACGGCCCCGATCATGGCCATGGCCGCGATCGCCCTGGTCGTTCTGGCCATGGTCATTGCCATGACCCCGGCCATGACCGTGGTCCTGCGCCAGCACGGAGCCACTGGCCAGCATCAGCATCGCACCCAACACGGCAGACAGACTCAGCAGCTTCTTCATGGTGTCGCTCCCGCAATGATGGAATGAACCCCGAAAGTCCTATACCGACCCGACCGACCTGACCGATCCGACCTGGAGGCTCGACGCCAACATGGCCGGGATCACCCCAACGCCGCGTGAATCCCCTGTCGCGACAGGCTTTGGCGTTCAGCCTGCAGTGGCGGGCGCCGGTCGGCTAACATGGCGGTTTTCGGCACTGGCTCCAAGGATTCCCATGCAGCTCGATCAGGTCAAGGCAATCATCACCGGCGGGGCTTCCGGCCTCGGCAACGCGGTAGCGCAGCATTTGGTGGCCCATGGCGGCCAGGTGGCGCTGTTCGACGTCAACGAGGACAAGGGCCACGCCGCGGCGAAGGAACTGGGAGCCACCGCCCGCTTCTTCCGCACCGACGTCACCTCCGAGGACGGCGTGGCCACCAACGTGGCCGCCGCGCATCACGCGATGGGCGGCCTCAACGTGGTGATCAACTGCGCCGGCATCCTGGGCGCCGGCCGCGTGCTGGGCAAGGAAGGCGCGATGCCGCTGGCCACCTTCTCCGGCACGGTGATGGTGAACCTGGTCGGCAGCTTCAACGTGGCCAAGGCCGGCGCCGCGCTGATGCAGAACAACGAAGCGGGCGAAGACGGCGAGCGCGGCGTGATCATCAACACCGCTTCCGTCGCCGCCTACGAAGGCCAGATCGGCCAGGCCGCCTACTCGGCATCGAAAGGCGGCGTGGTCGGCATGACCCTGCCGATGGCGCGCGAACTGGCCCGCTTCGGCATCCGCGTGGCGACGATCGCCCCGGGCATCTTCTGGACGCCGATGGTCGACGGCATGCCCGAGTCCGTGCAGCAGTCGCTGTCCGCCTCGATCCCGTTCCCCCCGCGCCTGGGCCAGCCCAACGAATACGCCAGCACCGTCGCCTTCATCCTGGGCAATCGCTACATCAACGGCGAGACGATCCGGCTGGACGGCGCAGTGCGCTTGGCAGCGAAGTAAGATATCGACCCGGTCAGGCAGCAAGTCACTGCGACAAGGAGAAGCGAAATGATCAGTCCAGAAGACATCTACATTTTGGATGTAGCCGAATTCACAAAAGACCTTTACCGAATGGGAAACGGTACATGGCCGGCGTTTACGGAAGATCGGGCACGCACCGATATAGTTATCATCAAACAGGATGGCATCGAGACCGTTCAAGCCAATGGCAATGGTTTTTCAGCATTTGATCATTTGACGCCGATCATGAGGAAGCCTGGCAAGAAGATATGGCGCATCAAGAAAGGAGCACAAATTCCTTCCGAGCTCAAGTTGGTCAAAGATAAACGCCCCGGCCATGAAGGCCATTACATGATCGCCCCCGCAAATAATATGCCGCTGAAAAAGTATCTGGGGGCACTCGAAGAGCTTGGACTGGACAGAACTCGCGTTCAGTTGCTCGCCTCCGGGAGTATTTCGAATGTCGGCTAAAGGATTCCATCCCATCGTCAGCGAATATCATTTGCTCTGGGAAGCGCTCAAGCACTACGAAAGTCGACTCGAGAAGCTCTCGGCCATGTCCACTGACGAAGATCAACAGTTGAAATACGACGAGAAAATCCAGGATTTGCAAGGGATCTTGCAGTCACTCAAGATTGCTGCAAAGGAAGAGTACCAACTTATTCTAGGTTGAAAACGAATAGTCGTGAAGAAAACAGGAGGGATCATCTTCACGAGCTCTGGGCAAATTGCCCAGTCCATCTGAAACATCATTGTCAGCGCGCCCCTCCTTTCGCCCTGTCTCCCTCCCTGACCTCACTTCAACGCCCTTGTGAATTTATGAAAGCTTCCGACGTCAAGAAAGGCAACGTGGTCGAGCATGACGGCACCGTCTACCAGGTGCGTGACATCGAGCGCAGCTCGCCCAGCGCGCGTGGCGGCAACGTCACCTTCCGCTTCACCCTGTATTCGATCCCCGGCGCACGCAAGTTCGATCTCAGCCTGCGCGCCGATGACGAGTTGCGCGAGATGGACCTGGTTCGCCGCGCGGCGAACTTCTCCTACATGGATGGCGACGCGTTCGTCTTCATGGACGCGGAGGATTACACCCAGTACCTGCTCTCGCCCGAACTGGTCGGCGACAACGCCGGCTACGTCGTCGAGGACACCGAAGGCTATTACGTGCAGCTGATCGACGACGCGCCGGTCGGCCTGCAGGTGCCCACCAGCATCGTGCTGACCGTGGTCGACACGGCTCCGGAAATGAAGGGCTCCAGCGCCACCAAGCGCAACAAGCCGGCGAAGCTCAACACCGGCATCGAGGTGCAGGTGCCCGAGTACATCAGCAACGACGAGAAGGTATGGGTGAACACGCTCACCGGCGAGTTCGCCGGGCGCGCCTGAGGCCGCTGATGCAGGCGAACCGGCGCGGGCGAGGCAGCAGGTTGGCCCTGCTGTTCGCCGCGCTGGTCATCCAGGCGGCTTCCGCGTTGCCCGCCCGGGCGGGCGACGCGGACTGGCCCCGACCGGTGACGAAGTTCATCGCACGCAGCGAAAACTGCCTGCATTTCGCAGGCGAATTCGGCGGTGACGGCTCCGCGCGCGATGTCGCGGTCAATCGCCGGATGGACGAGTTGCGCTGCAACGCATTGCCGCGCGACCTCAAGACACTGCGCAAACGCTACCGCAACGATCCACGCATCAGCGAGCGGCTGGGCGCCTTCGACGAAGACGGCATGCCGGCGGACGCCGGGGCGGACGACTGAGAGGTTGTGAGTTTTTCAACCTCTCAGGTCGGCCAGGCACGGCCGACCGCGGATCGGGCACGCCAGTGACTGATCCGCGTGAGCACGTCCGGGCACGTACCGGACGCGCGATAGAAGAAAACCACAGGACGTGGTTTTCTTCACAGGCCCTGAGCGGCTGCGCGCCACGACCTGCGCCCGCGTAGTGCAGAATCAACGTTCCCACGTCACCGCGACCCGATATCCATGCCCCCCAGCGGTTATTCGCTACGCGCCCACGCGATCGAAAGCCTCACCGTCATCAAGCGGCCGGACGTGCCGTGGCGGGTGGTGGTGCGCAATACCGCGGCGGTGGTGCTGCCACTGGCCGTGGGCATGGCCACCGGCTATCCGCAGATCGGCCTGGGCGTGGCCGCCGGTGCGCTGGACACGATGTTCTCCGACCAGCCGGGGCCATATCGCCAGCGCATGCGCCAGCTGCTGCTGGCGTCGCTGGCAGCCGGGCTCGCCGCGCTGGTCGGCTTCCTGATCGGCGGGCAGCTGCTGCCCATGCTGATCGCCACGGCCGCCTGCGGTTTCTTTGGCGGGCTGCTGGTGGTGTTCGGCACCGACACCGCGCGGGTCGGCATGACCAGCATGATCCTGCTGGTGATCACCGCCTCCACGCCGAGCTCGCTGGGACACGCCTTTGGCGGCGCCGCGCTGATCTTCGCCGGTGGCCTGCTGCTGACCTCGTTTTCGCTGGCCGCGTGGCCGCTGCAGCGCTACTGGCCGGAGCGTCTGGCACTGGCCAATGTCTACAGCGGTCTGGCCGCGCTGGCCCGGCAACAGAACCACGACGACGCCGAGGTGCCGGCGCTGACCGAGGCGATGACCACGCTGCAGCAGACCCTGCTGGGTCGCCACCGCGCCCATGGCCGCGCGATGGAGGCCTTCGGCGTGTTGCTGGAACTGGCCGAGCGGATCCGGCTGGAACTCACCGCGATGAGCGAGCTGCACGCGGACCCGGCAATCCACGGCCTGTT
Source organism: Rhodanobacter sp. IGA1.0 (assembly GCF_040208325.1). Lineage (NCBI taxonomy): Bacteria > Pseudomonadati > Pseudomonadota > Gammaproteobacteria > Lysobacterales > Rhodanobacteraceae > Rhodanobacter > Rhodanobacter sp. IGA1.0. The sequence goes on along the minus strand of NZ_CP157948.1, from coordinate 1,366,493 downwards.
CCGCGACGACGCCGCGCGGGTGCTGGCGGCCATTGCCACCGCGCTGGAACAGGGCGAGTCGCCAGAGCAGGCCGGTCGTGCACTGCAGACCTTGCGCGCCAGCGAGCAGGCGCTGCTCGATGGCGGTGGCACGCTGCACGGACTGGCCGCGCACATCCATGCGCTGGCCGGCCAGCTGGCCGCCGCCGTGCGCAACGCCGACTGGGCCGGCAGCCGCGGCGAGCTGCGTGCCAGCGCGGCGGAAACCCGCCTGCCGAAGGCCTTGCGCAGCAGCTCGGCCCTGGCCACCTTGCGCGCCAGCCTCACCCCGCGCTCGGTGGCGTTCCGGCATGCCGTGCGGATGGCGGTCTGCCTCAGCGTCGCCTTGTGGGTCTCGCGTCTGCTGCAGTTGCCCCACGGCTACTGGCTGCCGATGACCGCGGCGATCGTGCTGCGGCCCGACTTCGCCGCCACCTTCAATTTCGGCCTGCTGCGCGTGCTCGGCACCGTGCTGGGCCTGGTGCTGACCACGGTACTGCTGCACATCACGCCCGACGAACCCTGGGCGCACCTGGCCCTGATGGCGGTGCTGTGCATGGCCTTCCGCTATCTCGCCGGCGCCCACTACGGCATCGCGGTGGCGACGCTGACCGGCACCGTGGTGATCCTGCTGTCGTTCGAGGGCGTCAATCCCGGACTGGCGGTGTCGGACCGGGTGATCAACACCGCCCTGGGTTGCGGCATGGCCTTGCTCGCCTACGTGGCGTGGCCGACCTGGGAGCGCGGTCGCGCCCGTGCCGCGCTGGCGGTGATGCTGGATGCCTACGCCAGCTATCTGCACGCGTTGGCGCAACCCGCGCAGACTGCCGCCCATCGCGACACGCGCACCGCGGCGCGCACCGCCCGCACCAACGCGCAGGCCTCGATCGACCGCATGCGCACTGAACCGGCCACGCCACCCGAACTGCTGGCGCTGGCACGCGCGCTGTTCGCCAACGGCAACCGGCTGGCGCGCACCGCGATGACGCTGGAGGCCACCCTCGACGATCTCTCTACCCTGGACCAGGCGGCCCTGGGCCGCTTCGTCGAACAGGCTGCCGGCAACCTGCAGGACCTCGCCAACGCGCTGCGCGAACAGCGCATGGCCGACGCCCTGCCCGACCTGCGCGCCATGCAGCGCGCCCTGGTCGCCTCGGTGCGGGAAAGCGACGACCGCGTCGCCGCCGACCTGCTGGCGCGGATCAGCGACCGTCTGGTGGACAACATCAACACCCTGGCCCACGTGATGAACCGCAGCCGCTCCGACGGCGCGCCGGCCCCGTAAACCATCCCGCCGCACGCCTCCGCACTGCGGCGCGACGCCGCGGCGCGGAGGTTTTACACTGCGCGGATGCTCAAGATCGATACCCACGCGCACATCCTGCCCCGCGACTGGCCGAACCTGGCCGCCAAGTACGGCGACGACCGCTTTCCGGTGATGACCCATACCGACGGGCGACACCGCATCTACAAGGACAGCCGCTTCTTCCGCGAAGTGTGGGATTCGGCGTTCGATCCGCAGACGCGCATCGACGACTACGCCCGCTTCGGCGTCGACGTGCAGGTGATCTCCACCGTGCCGGTGCTGTTTTCGTACTGGGCACCGGGCCACCAGGCACTGGAACTGCATCGCCATCTGAACAACCACATGGCCGGGTTGTGCCGCGACTACCCGCGCCATTACGCCGGCATCGGCACGGTGCCGCTGCAGGCGCCGGACCTGGCCATCCGCGAGCTGGAGCGCTGCATCGACGAGCTGGGCCTGCAGGGCGTGCAGATCGGCTCGCACTGTGGCGACTGGAACCTGGACGCGCCCGAGCTGTTTCCCTTCTTCGAGGCCGCCGCCGACCTCGGCGCGGCGATCCTGGTGCACCCGTGGGACATGATGGGCATGGCCAGCATGCCGAAATACTGGATGCCGTGGCTGGTCGGCATGCCGGCCGAGCAATCGCGCGCCGCCTGCTGCCTGGCCTTCGGCGGCGTGCTGGAACGCCTGCCGAAACTGCGCGTGATGCTGGCCCACGGCGGCGGCAGTTTCCCCTCGACCATCGGCCGCATCGAGCACGGCTTCAAGATGCGCCCGGACCTGGTCGCCACCGACAACCCGCGCAACCCCCGCGAATACCTCAAGCGCTTCTATTTCGACTCCTGCGTGCATGACGACCAGGCGCTGCGCTACCTGCTGGATGTGACCGGGGTCCGCCAGGTAATGCTGGGCACCGACTATCCTTTCCCGCTGGGGGAGCAGGAACCCGGCAGCGGCATCGAGGCGCTGGGCCTGGACGACACCGACCGCGCGCGGCTGTTCCACGGCACCGCGCTGGAATGGCTGGGCCTGCCTCTCCATCGCTTCGCTCCCGATTCCCTTTCGAAGGCATCCGCATGAACCTCCTGCGCAGCACCACCCTCGCCATCGCGTTCGCCGCCACCCTGCTCGCCACGGGCGTGCACGCCACCGACGTCAGCATGGCGGACGGCACCGTCACCTTCAGCACGCCCGACAGCTGGCTGGGCATCATGGAAACCCAGGGCGACCCCGAAGCCCACGTGTTCCAGGTGCCCGACCCCTCGCCCACCGGCAGGAACAGCCTCGCCCGCGTCACCGTCACGGTGAAGCAGGTCGCCGACGTCAACAGCTTCAACCAGTACCGCAGCGAAGCCACCGCCAAGGCGATGGCGCTGCCCGGCTACAAGGTCGCCGACACGCCGCCCGGTCCCAACAGCAACATCTACACCGCGCAGGAAAACGGCACCGCCTTCAGCTACACCGAGCACTACTGGTTCAAGAACGGCCACGCCATCCAGCTGCGCTGCATGCGCCCCAGCGAAACCCAGGCCGGTGCCGCCTGGAAAGCCGAGTTCGACAAGGGCTGCGCCGCGCTCGCCGCGCAATTGAAGTAACTCGTACCGCTCCCTCCCCTGCAACGCAGGGGAGGGTTGGGGTGGGGTCGCTCTGGCTCCTCGCCTCACCCGACCTCCCCTGAAAGCAGCCGGAGGCTCCGACTCCAAGAGAAATCCCGATGTCCGTCACGTTCGAAGCCACCCACGACTGGGCCAATGCCCGCGACGCCGCCGATCCGTTGCGCGCGTTCCGCGACGAATTCCTGATCCCGCCGCACGAAGGTCGCGACAGCCGGCCGTCGGACAGCGTGTACTTCTGCGGCAACTCGCTGGGCCTGCAGCCACGCGCGGTGCGCGAAGCAGTCAACGCGGAACTGGACTACTGGGGCGAGCTGGGCGTCGAAGGCCACTTCAAGGGCCGCCTGCCGTGGATGGACTACCACGAGTTCGTGCGCGACGACCTCGCCGCCGTGGTCGGCGCGCTACCCGTCGAAGTGGTGGCGATGAACACCCTGGGCGTGAACCTGCACCTGATGATGGTCAGCTTCTACCGCCCCACTGCCGAGCGTCCGGCGATCCTGATCGAGGGCGGCGCGTTTCCCACCGACCGTTACGCGGTGGAGTCGCAGATCCGTTTCCACGGCTTCGATCCGGCCACCGCGCTGATCGAACTGCAGCCGGACGAAGCCAACGGCACCACCTCGCTCGCCGCGATCGAACGCGCACTGGCCGAACACGGCTCGCGCATCGCGCTGGTGATGCTGCCCGGCGTGCAGTACCGCACCGGCCAGGCGTTCGACCTCAAGGCCATCACCGAACTCGGCCACCGCCACGGCTGCACCGTCGGCTTCGACCTCGCCCACGCCGTCGGCAATCTGCCGCTGCAGTTGCACGACAGCGGCGCCGACTTCGCGATCTGGTGCAGCTACAAATATCTCAACAGCGGCCCCGGCGCCGTCGGCGGCGCCTTCGTGCACGAACGCCACGCCAAGGCCGTGCTGCCGCGCTTCGCCGGCTGGTGGGGCCACGACAAGACCACCCGTTTCCAGATGGGCCCCGAGTTCCAGCCCACCATCGGCGCCGACGGCTGGCAGCTCTCCAACCCACCGATCCTCGCGTTGGCCCCGCTGCGCGTATCGCTGGAAATTTTCCGCCGCGCCGGCATCGCGGCACTGCGCGAAAAATCCCTGCAGCTCACCGGCTACCTCGAGTGGCTGGTACAGACCCGGCTCGCCGACGTGCTGCAAGTGGTGACTCCCGCCGAACCCGACCGCCGCGGCGCCCAGCTCTCCATCCGCGTCATCGCCGGCCGCGAACAAGGCCGCGCCCTGTTCGAACACCTGATGGCCAACGGCATCATCGGCGACTGGCGCGAACCCGACGTCATCCGCATCTCTCCCGCGCCGCTGTACAACCGGTTCGCGGATTGCCTGGCGTTTGCGGAGGCGGTCGGCCAGTGGCATCGAACCGGCTGACTCCGACTCGCGGCGCATCACCCAGTTGCCACCGGCTGCACGTCGATTTCATCGGATATTGAGCCCTGCCCGTTGATGATGCGGTTTTCAACCGGCAGGAAACCTCATGAAGAACGAAGCACCGCGTGACAGCGACCTGTACAAGCTGGGCGAGATGATCGATGACATCGAGGTGGCGATGATGACCACGCATGCAGCGGACGGCTCGCTGGTCAGCCGTCCGCTGCAGACGCTGAAGATCGATGCCAACGGCGAGATCATCTTCTTCACCGCCGCCAACAGCCACAAGGTCGAGGAACTTACCGACGACGCGGAAGTGAACCTCGCGTATGCGCATCCGGGCGAAGCGCGCTACGTTTCGGTGCGGGGGCGGGCGCGCATGGATCGCGACGAGGACACCATCGGCGAATTGTGGTCACCGGTGCAGAAGGTCTTCTTCCCGGAAGGGAGAGACGATCCGAACCTGATGGTCCTGCGCGTGCGGGTGCGCGATGCGAACTACTGGGAAGCGGAAGGCAATTTCATCGCACGGGCCTTCGACCTCGCGCGCGGCATGCTCGACGACGAACCCGGCGATCTGGGCAAGCAGGGACATCTGGAAGGCTGAGCGCCCCCGTTCAGATCCGGCTCTGCGGATGCCTCACCTGCCCTTCCCCGCGCACCACGAAGCGCTCCACCGTGAGCGCCTCGGCGCCCATCGGGCCATAGGCGTGCAGGCGAGTGGTGGAAATGCCGATCTCGGCGCCGAGGCCCAGCTCGCCACCATCGCTGAAACGCGAGGAGGCGTTGACCATCACCACGGCGGAACGAATCGCCTGCACGAAACGTAAAGCAGCCGCTTCGTCGGCGGTGGCGATGACTTCGGTGTGGTCCGAACCGTAACGGCGGATGTGGGCGATCGCTGCATCGAGATCGTCGACCACGCGCACCGCCAGGATCAGGTCCAGGAATTCGGCGGCGTAGTCGTCGTCGGTCGCGGGCTGGATGTCGGGTACCAGGGCGCGACTGGCTTCGTCGCCGCGCAGTTCGACGCCACGTTGGCGCAAGGCCTGCGCCGCGCGCGGCAGGAAGCTGGCGGCGACAGCACGATGAACCAGCAGGGTTTCCAGCGCATTGCACACGCCGGGACGTGAGGTCTTGCCGTCGATCAGCAGGTTCAAGGCGAGCTCGGGATCGGCGGCGCGATCCACGTACAGATGGCAGACGCCCTTGTAGTGCTTGATCACCGGCACGCGCGCGTGCTCGGCCACGAAGCGGATCAGGCCTTCGCCGCCGCGCGGGATCGCGAGGTCGACGACGTCGATGAGCTGCAGCAATTCCACCATCGTCTCGCGGCGCAGGTCCTCGACCAGGGTCAGCGCGGCAGCAGGCACGCCGTGCGCTTCCAGGGCGGACTTCAACGCGGCGGCGATCGCGGTGTTGGAATGGATCGCCTCGGAACCACCGCGCAGGATCACCGCGTTGCCCGCCATCAGGCACAGCGCAGCGGCGTCGGCGGTGACGTTGGGGCGCGCCTCGTAGATCATCGCGATCACGCCGAGCGGGATGCGTACGCGCTCGATCGACAGGCCGTTCGGCCGCGTCTCGCGGCGGGTCGTCACGCCAACCGGATCGGGCAGCTCGGCCACCTCGCGCAGCGCGCTGGCGATACCGGCGATGCGCGCCTCGTCCAGCCGCAGGCGGTCGAGCATCGCACCCTGCACGCCCTTGTCGGCGGCCGCCTGCATGTCGCGCGCATTGGCCCGCAGCACCTCGGCCGAACGTGCTTCCAGTGCGCCGGCCATGTCGCGCAGCAGGGCCCGCTTCGCGTCGCTGTCCAGCGCGGCGACGACCTGGGCGGCATCGCGACAGGCCAGCGCCTGCTCCCTGATCGTGCTCATGCGCTGATCTCCTGGCCCGGCGCGACCGGGCTGTCCATGGTGATGAGGTCGTCGCGATGCACCACTTCGTCGCCGTAGCTGTAGCCGAGCACCCCGTCGATCTCGCGGCTGTGCCGGCCGGCCAGTCGACGCACCTCGGCGGCGCCGTACTGGCTGATGCCGCGTGCGATGGCGCGGCCGTCGGCATCGGCGATCTCGACCAGGTCGCCGCGATGGAACTCGCCCTGCGCGTCCAGCACGCCGCCGGGCAACAGCGAGACGCGACCGCCGGCCAGTGCGCGCGCCGCGCCCGCGTCGACGCGAACCCGTCCGCTGGCCGCCGGGGCATGGCGCAACCAGTATTTGCGTGCCTGCATCCGGCTCGACGACGCGGCGATCAGGGTGCCGCGCAACTGGCCGTCGCGCAGCGCCTGCACGGTGGCCGCCTCGCGACCGCTGAACAGCACGGTGGCAATGCCAGCGGCCGCAGCCTTGGTCGCGGCTTCCAGTTTCGTGCGCATGCCGCCGGTGCCGGCCACGCTGCCGCTGTCGCCGGCCATCGCCAGGATCTGCGGCGTCAGCGCGGCCACATGCGTGATCGGCGTGGCGGCCGGGTCGCGGCGCGGGTCGGCGCTATACAGCGCATCGACGTCGGAGGCGATCAGCAACAGGTCGGCATCGACCAGCGCCGCCACGATCGCGGCGAGGTTGTCGTTGTCGCCAAGCTTCAGCTCGTCCACCGACACGGTATCGTTCTCGTTGATCACCGGCAGCACGCCAAGCTGCAGCAGCTCGCGCAGCGTGGCGCGTGCGTTGAGGTAACGACGGCGGTTGCGCAGGTCGTCGTGGGTCAGCAGCACCTGCGCCACCGGCCGCGCGGACAACGACTGCCACAGCGCGATCATCGGCGCCTGCCCCAGCGCCGCCAGCGCCTGCCGCGCGACCAACCCGCCACTGTCGCTCGCATGCTGCCGCAACAACGCCCGTCCCGCCGCCACCGCACCGGAAGACACCAGCACCACTTCACGGCCATCGGCATGGCTGGCCGCGATGAAACCCGCCAGCGCTTCGGCGTAGCGCGGCGTGAGGCCGCCACCATCGGCGGCAAGCAGGTTGCTGCCCACCTTCAGCACGGCGCGGCGCCATGGCGGCAGAGACTGACTGGTGATTTCCCGCGACGTCCTCATGGCGCGCGATCGCCGGAGGCAGGCAATGCAATAACCGAAGCACCTGTACCCGGGATGCCCTGCAACGATAGCGCTGCATCCGGCTTGGTCTGTTCACCTGCCGGGCGCAGCGCACCGGGCAGATAGCGCTTGAGATCCAGTGCCGGCCGTTCGACGAAGTGCCATGAAAGCACCGCACAAACCATGACACAGACGGCCGACACCAGCAGACCCAACCAGTACGGGTGATGGATGCCCATCAGCGACAAGGTCAGCTGCTGCAGCATGTACGCGTAGATGTAGATGCCGTAGGAGAAGTCTCCAAAACGGCCCAAACGGCGTATCACCGGGGTGGAAAATGTGCCAAGGCGGATGACCAGCCAGGGCAAAAGCAGGAACAGCGCGGTATAGCCGTGGTCCAGCGCCACCGCTCCGGCGGCAGCCACCGCGAGCGCGCCAGTCATCCACAGGCCGCGTTTGCGCCAAATGTCGCGGAAGTGGTAGAGCAGCACGCCGTAGCAGAAGTAACTGCCGTACTCGCAGCCAAAATCCGGCCGAAGGAACCGTGCCTGGGGATTGTGCTGGACGTCGAAGACCAAGAAGATGTAAGCCGCATATCCGATGATCAGCAACAGCAGCAGGTAGCGAAAACGGGGGCGCAGCAGACCGCACAGTCCGGCCAGCATGAGAATGCCGTACCAGCGCACTTCGATCGGAATGGTCCACAGCGAGCCATTCACCCCCGGAAACAATGCGTGCTCGAATACTCCAGGCAAGAACAGGCGAATGCCAAAATACAGCTGGGAAAAATAGTCCCAGGTGACCGGTGAGCGAAAGTAGTCACCCAGAGGGGTCTGCGTGACCAAAGGTCCCAGCACCAGTGCCGCGACGACCGTGACCACGGCCAACCCCGGCCATACCCTCAGGAAACGCTTGGCGGCGAAACGCAGGACATGCGGGTCCCGGTCCCAGCTTTGCGCCACCAGGTAGCCACTGACCGCGAAAAACACGAGGACGCCCATGGTGCCCAGCGTCAGCAGTCCAAACGGCTGAGGTTCCGGACGCCCGCTCAATGCGGCCTGATGCGCACAGAGCACCGTGGATGCAGCCACCAACCGCACCGCGTCGAAGTTGTTGGATGGGTGCTGACGTGACATGGATCGAGTGTCGCCTCAGTCTGCCACGCGCGCAATCGCGGCGAGTCGCGCGGCCAGTTCGTCCAGCCGAAGATCGGCGGCCGCACCAGGTGACACGCGCTGCGCCAGGCTGCTTTCCGGTGTACGTCCTTCGCCGGCTGATACAGCCGACTCCGCCGCGGCGCGATACGCGTCGCGGAACGGCACGCCGGCGGCGGCCTGCTCGATCGCCACGTCGGTGGCGTACATCGCCGGTTCGATCGCCGCGCGCATGGCCGCTTCGTTCCAGGCGAATCGCGCCAGCAAGTCAGGCACCAGTTCCAGCGCCATCAGGCCGTGGCGCACGCCGTGGAAGATCGAGCCCTTGGAGAACTGCAGGTCGCGCTGGTAGCCGGAGGGCAGCGACAGCAGTTGCTCGATCTCGGTGCGCGCGGCGGCCACGCTGGCGTAGCTGGCGCGCAGCAGCTCGATCACGTCGGGGTTGCGCTTGTTCGGCATGATCGAGCTGCCGGTGGTGTACTCGGACGGCAGCTTGACGAAGTCAAACTCGGCGGTGGTGAACAGCGACAGGTCCCAGGCCAGCCGGCGCAGATCGAGCAGCGCGCCGCCGATCGCCTCCAGCACCGCCATCTCGAACTTGCCACGCGACAGCTGGGCGTAGATCGGGCTGACCTGCATGCGGGCGAATCCCAGCGCCTGCGTGGTGTGCTCGCGGTCGAGCCTCAGGTTCACGCCGTAACCGGCTGCAGTGCCGAGCGGGTTGGCGTCGATCAGCCCCAGCGTCTGCCGCGCACGCAGGGCATTGTCGATGAAGCCTTCGGCGAAGCCGGCAAACCACATCGCCGTGGAGGACACCACCGCCCGCTGCAGGTGGGTGTAACCCGGCAGCGGCACGGCCGGCTGCGCGGCACGATCGAGGCAGACTTCGGCGATCGCGCGGCAATGCGCTTCAAGCGCGACCAGCTTGTACTTCAACCACAATCGCGTGGCAACCAGGATCTGGTCGTTGCGGCTGCGGCCGGTATGCACGCGGCGACCGGCGTCGCCCAGGCGCTCGGTGAGGCGTGCCTCGATCGCCGAGTGGCCGTCCTCGAAACGCTCGTCCAGCACGAACGCGCCACTGGCGAAATCCACCGCCAGCGCATCCAGCTCGCGCTTCAGCGCCGCGGCCTCGTCGGCGCTGACCACGCCGATATTGGCCAAGCCTTCCACGTGCGCCTTGCTGGCGGTGATGTCGTGCGGGAAGAACTCGCGATCGAGCAACACGTCGTCGCCGGCGAGGAACTTCATGATCTTCGCGTCGATCCGGACGCCGGATTTTTGCCACAACGGCTGAGTCATCGTGAAGTGTCCTGTAGCAGCGGGATGGCGGTGTATTCATCCACGCCGATCGCGCGGTTGATGTTCTGCATGGCTTGCGTGGCGGCGCCTTTCAGCAGGTTGTCCAGCGTGGCCACCACGACTACCCGCTTGCCGTCGGTAGACATCGCGAAGCCGCCGATCTCGGCGTGGTGCTGGTGGGCGATGCGGCTGACCCACGGCGCATCATCCAGGACGGTGACCAGCCTCTCGCCCGCGTAGGCAGCATGAAAGCGCTGCAGCACTTCCTCGCGCTTCAGCTGACGGCTGAGGTACAGGTTGCTGGTGACGGTGAGGCCGCGGAAATGCGGCGCCACGTGCGGCATGAATTCCACCGGCACGCCGAGCTGAAAGGAAGCCTCCTTCTCGTGCATGTGGCCGGTAAGTGCATACGGCATCAGGTTGTCGCGCAGCTTTTCCGGATCGTTCTTGTCGGACGGCGTGGTGCCCGCGCCGGAGTAGCCGGACACGCCGAAGCATACCGGCGGGGCTGCCAGCAGGTCCTTCAGTGGCGCGATGGAAAGCTGCATCGCGGTGGCGTAGCAACCGGGGTTGCTGATGCGCCGCTCGCCCCGCCACTGGTCGCGGGCGAGTTCGGGCAGGCCGTAATACCAGCGCTTGTCGAAGCGATAGTCGGCGGAGAGGTCGAGGATGATCGGATCGACACCGGCCTGGTCGAACGCCTCCACGCAGGCCGCCGCCTTGCCGTTGGGCAGGGCCAGGATCACCACGTCGGCACCGAGCTTCGGCAGGTCCTCGTGTGCCGGCGCGCTATAACGCAGTTCGCCGCGATACTCGGGCACGTGGGCGTCGACGCGCTGGCCGTCCAGCTCGCGCGAGGAGACAAAGCTCAGCTCCAGCGCCGGGTGCGCCGCGATCAGGCGGATCAGCTCGGTGCCGGTGTGGCCCCGCGCGCCGACGATGCCGATGGTTTTCTTGTCGTGTGTCACCGATCCACTCCTGCGATGCTTCTTTCTCCTCCCCCTGCATGGCAGGGGGAGGTCGGGAGGGGGTGAGGCTTTTGATCTTCACAGCAAGATCAAGAGCGACCCCACCCCAGCCCTCCCCCGCATGCAGGGGAGGGAGTTGGTCTTGCTCAATCCACCAGTGTCGGCTGGCGCTGCGCGCAATGCGCCACGCAGCGGAAAATCGTGTCGAGGTCCTCGATGCCGTACCAGAACACCTTCCAACGCGGCTGCTTGATGCAGCCGTCCGACTCGGCGTAGTAGAAAATGTTGACCTGGTTGCCGTGGCGCGAACGCCAGAACAAGCGCGGATTTTCCTCGCGCATCACCTGCCACACCGCCCGGCCCAGGCCTTCGCCCTGGGCGTCATCGAGCACGGCGAACTTGTCCAGGTACGGCAAGCCGTCCTCTTCGGTGAGGACCATCGCGGCGCGGTAGTTCTCGCTGACGTAGATGCGAAGCGGCTTCGTGCGCTCGAAGTAATCCGGCACCAGGGCACGGCCGAAACTCGATTCGATCAGCGTGCGCATGCGTGGCAGGTCGATGCCGTCCCACGAGTCGAACGTCAGCACTTTCTCGCCGCGCCGGACCAGGGTGCCGGAACCCTTGTGGGTGAACAGCTCCTTGGCCAGTTCCGCCGGACGGGTGATCGACACCGATGACGTCAACGGCAAATCGGCCAGCAGGTCGGCGATCTGCTCGATCTTCAGGCGCATGCCGCCGTTGATCCACGGCTGCGCCATCAGGTGGTCGAACTCGGTCGACAGGTTGATCGAGTCGATCAGCTTGCCGTGCTCGTCGAGCAGTCCACCGGTGCCGGTGAGGAACACGATCTTGTACGGCTGCAGCATGCGTACCAGTTCGTTCGCGGCGACGTCGGCGTTGACGTTGAGGATCTGTCCCTCGTCGGTCTCGCCGAGGCTGGCGATCACCGGGATCGAATTCGCGCGCAGGCTGGCCTCGATCGGCGCCAGGTTGATGCTGTCGACCTTGCCGACCATGCCGTAGGTGTCGCGATCCAGGTAGCTGGCCAGGAACACCCCCGACGGCACCGCGGTGGCGCGGGTATCCATCGACTGCAACGCTTCCACCAGCTTCAGGTTCTGCTGCATGAATACGCGGCGCACGATGCCCAGTGCCTTCGGCGAAGTCACGCGCAGGCCGTTGATCGTCTGCTTCTCGATGCCGGCAGCGGCCAGCTCCTCATCCAGTTGCGGACCGGCGCCATGCAGCACGATCGGGGTCAAACCCACCTGCTGCAGGAAGGTCAGCGACGAGGCGAGGTCGGCCAGCTCGTCGCGCAACACCGCGCCGCCGACCTTGACCACGGCGAAACGCTTGGCATCGACCTCGGAGAAGCGCTTGAGGTATTGCTGGATTTCCTTCGCACTGCCCATGCTCGAAAGCAGGCGCACGATGGTCTTGCGGGTGTGCTTATGCGTTTCCACTGGTGACGATCCGGTAAATGGTTTCTGCGTACTGCTGCAATTGGTCGAGCGCGACCCACTCATCGGCGCTGTGTGCCTGGGCGATGTCGCCGGGGCCGTAGACGAAGGCGGTGTAGCCGGCAGCGGAAAACAGCGCCGCCTCGGTCCAGAAGTCCACCGCGTTGCCTACCGGAATGCCCAGCTCGTCGGCGAGATCGCGTGCGACCAGCCGGTTCGCTTCGGCGTTCGCGGTGTCGCCGGCGGGCAGCGAGGCGCCGCGGAAGGTTTCGGTGAACTCCACCGGCTGCGGGTCGACCAGCGTGCGGAAGCGCGCCAGCAACTGGTCCGGGTCCATCGTCGGCAGCGCACGGAAACCGAAGCGCACTTCCGCCGCGGGCGCGATCATGTTTGCCTTGATGCCGCCCTCGACCCGGCCGATGTTGAAGCGCAGGCCGGTGAGTCCGCCGAAGCGCTCGTGCGACTGCGCCGCCACGAAATCCAGCGCCGCATTGCCCCAGCGCATCGCCTGGTGCAACGCGCTGTCGCTGGGCTGCTGCTCGCCCGAGGCATGCCCGGCGTGGCCGGCGAAGCGCATCAGCACCGACTGGATGCCGCGATGCGCCAGCACCGCCTCGCCCCTGGTCGGCTCGGCCACGATCACCGCCTCGTAGGCATGCGCATCGCGCAGGAAGCCGGCGATGCAGCGCGGATCGTTCGCCTCTTCATCCGTGCTGAACAGCAACGCCATGTCGCCATCACCGGCATTCGCCACCGCCAGCAACGCCGCGGCCGCACCCTTGATGTCGCAGGCGCCGAGGCCGATCGCGCGATCCGCGGTCACCCGCAACGCATGCGGATCGGCCGTCCACGCCGGCGAGTCCGGCACCGTGTCCAGATGCACGTTGAACAGGTATTTCGGCTCGCCGCGCACCGCATGCAGCGCCACCGCACCGGCGCCGAAGTCGGTCACCGTGACTGCGAAGCCGGGCAGCTGCGCGCGCAGGTAGTCGAAGATGCCGCCGGTGTCGATCGCGCGCGGCGGATTGCGTGTGTCGAAACCGACCAGCGCTTTCAGATGCTCCAGCGTGGCGTCCAGCAGCGCGCTCATCCGCGATTGACCTCGGCCCACAGCGTGCTGCTCATGCCGAACAGCTTGATGAAGCCTTCGGCTTCCTCCACGCCCCAGTCGGCCGACTGGGCGTAGGTAGCGCCCTTGGCGTTGAGGATGTGCTTCGACTCGACGGCGACTGCGCCCACGCTGCCGCCGTTCGTCTCCAGCGTCACCGTGCCGTTGACGGTGGACTGGCTGGAGGCCAGGAACGCTTCCAGGTCGGTCTTCAGCGGGTCGTGGAAGAAGCCTTCGTAGACCAGTTCCACCCACTTGCGCGCCACCTCGGGCTTGAAGCGGTTCTGCTGCTTGCTGAGCACCGCCTCTTCCAGCGCGCGGTGCGCGGCTAGCAGGGCGGTGAGGCCCGGTGCCTCGAAGATGATGCGGCCCTTCAGGCCGATGGTGGTGTCGCCGGTGTAGAGACCACGACCCACGCCGTACCGGGCGAACAGATGGTTCAATTTCGCCAGCATGGCATGTCCGGCGATCTTCTCGCCATCCAGCGTCACCGCTTCGCCGCCCACGAAACCGATCTTCACCTGCAGCGGTTTGGACGGCCATTCGGCGCGCGGCTTGCACCAGCCCACCGCGCCGGCACCGGGCGCCTGCCACTGGTCGATCTCGCCGCCGGACATGGTCAGGCCCAGCAGGTTCTCGTTGATGGTGTAGGCCTGCTGCTTGGCGCGTACGCCGAAGCCGCGCTCCTCCAGGTACTTCTGCTCGTAGGCGCGGGTCTGCGTGTGTTCCTTCTGGATCTCGCGGATCGGCGCCACGATCTGGTAATCACCCAGCGCCTTCACCGCCAGGTCGAAACGCACCTGGTCGTTGCCCATGCCGGTGCAGCCGTGCGCGATCGCCTTCGTGCCCAGTTCAGCGGCGCGCTTCAGCGCGGCTTCGACGATCAGGTAGCGATCGGAGACCAGCAGCGGGTACTGGCCCTGGTAGCCCTCGCCCGCCCACACGAACGGCTTGACGAAGCCCGCCCAGATCGCCGGACCACCGTCGATGGTGACGTGGCTGGCCACGCCCAGTTCCTTCGCGCGGGCCTCGATGAAGGCCCGCTCATCGGCGTCGACGCCGCCGGTGTCGGCGAACACGGTGTGCACGGCCCAGCCGCGCTCCTGCAGGTAGGGCACGCAGAAGCTGGTGTCGAGGCCGCCGGAGAAGGCGAGGACGATGTCCTTGCCTTCTCCGTTGGAGGGAACGGGGAATGGGGAATCGGGAATGGTGGGAGCATTCGACATGGTGGTAATCCTGAAGGTATGGGTGAAGCGCAACGAGCAGAGTGCGAAGGACTGTTTTTGACGATTCCCTATTCCCGATTCGCCATTCCCTGCTCCACGACGATGCGCGGCTCGCAGCGCACCGGGAAATTCACGGAGTTGGCAATGAAGCAGGCGTGGTGGGCCGCTTCGTGCGCGGCCTCGGCCTTGGCCGGATCGCTGGCAGCGCTGATCGTCACCAAGGGACGCAGCACCACTTCGACGAAGCGGCCGCCGTCACCTTCGGTGACCATCGTGCCTTCGGCGGCGTCGGTATAAGCCGTCACCACCACGCCGGCCACGGTGGCCATGTGCAGGTAGGACAACATGTGGCAGGTCGACAGCGCGGTGACCAGCATGTCTTCCGGATTGTGTCGGGTGGCATCGCCGCGGAAGGTCGGATCGGACGAGCCGGCCAGTTCGGCTTTCCCCGCGATGCGGATCACATGGTCGCGGCTGTAGTTGCGATAGCCGTCGGTGCCCGTGCCGAGGTTGCCGGTCCATTCCACGTCGACGCGATAGCGATGCTGGTGGTTCACGGCGTTGGCTCCTGTCGGGTCATCAGTGCGGCCAGTTCCAGGTCGCCATCGCCGTCCCGCTCGCGCAGGCCGGCAATCACGCCGGCACGATTGCGGGCAGGATGGTTCTGGCTCAGCTTGAACTTGCCTTCGATGCGGTCGATGCCGATTTCCAGACCGACGATGGCGCGCAGCGACTTTTCGACGTGGTCTTCCGGCGCGTCACCGACCTTCCACGGTTGGGGCTGAACCGCCTCATGGTGGTCGGTCAGTGTCTCCAGCAGCCGACGCAACCAGGCCGCGTCATCGATCACGTTCAAGCGACCATGCACGTGCACCACGGCGTAGTTCCACGTCGGCACCTCGCGCCCGGTCTCGTGCTTGCTCGGATACCAGTTCGGGCTGATGTATCCATCCGGCCCCTGGAAGATCAGCAGTACCTCGGCGCCGTCCTGCTGTGCCAGCTCGTTGCCGCGAGCGACATGACCATGCAGCACGCCATCGACCAGCTCGAACGGCAGGTGATTGGCGGCCAGCCCACCGCTTCCGCGGGTCACCACGGCAGCGAACGGGTACGCGCGGATCAGCCCGTGCAGGAGCTCGATCCGCGTTTCATGGAAATGCTTCGGCGTGTACATGCCGACTCAGCCCTGCCCGATCAGTGACGCCATCACCGCCTTCTGCACGTGCAGGCGGTTCTCGGCCTCGTCGATGGCGATGCAGTACGGCGCATCCATCACCGCGTCGGTGGCCTTGATGTTCCGGCGCAGCGGCAGGCAATGGCTGAACAGGCCGTGGTTGGTCAGCGCCATCTTCGCCTCGTCGACGATGAAGTGCCTGTTCGCCTCGCGGATCGGCTTCTCCTTGTCCCACTGGCCGAAGAACGGCAACGCGCCCCAGCTCTTGGCATAGACCACGTCGGCACCGGCGTAGGCCTCCTCGATGTCGTGGCTGACCTTCAGCGAACCGCCGTTCTGCTCGGCGTTCAGACGGCCAAACGCCATGTAGCGCTCGTCCAGCACGTAGTCGGGCGTGGGGCACAGCAGGGTCACGTCCATGCCCATCTTGGTGGCGATCAGCAGCGCGGAGTTCGCCACCGCGGTGTTCAGCGGCTTAGGATGGTAGGTCCAGGTGAGCACGTACTTCTTCCTGGTGAGGTCGCCCAGGTGCTCCTTCATCGCCAGCGCGTGAGCCAGTTCCTGGCAGGGGTGGGTGATGGTCTCCATGTTGATCACCGGCACCGTGGCGTACTGGGCGAACGCCTTGATCACCTTGTCCTGCCGGTCCACCGCCCAGTCCTGGAACTTCGGGAAGGCGCGCACCGCGATCAGGTCGACGTAGCGGCTCAGCACGCGCGCCACCTCGGCGATGTGTTCCTCGGTGTCGCCGTCCATCACGCTGCCGACCTCGAACTCGATCGGCCACGCGTCCTTGCCCGGCGCCAGCACGACGGCGTGACCACCGAGCTGGAACGCGCCCAGCTCGAAGCTGGTGCGGGTGCGCATCGACGGATTGAAGAACAGCAAGGCGATCGACTTGCCGGCGAGCTGCGGGCCAAGCCGATCCCGCTTGAAGGCGGCAGCCTGCTCCAGCAAGGCGTCGATCTCGGCGCGGCTGTAGTCCTGGGTGGTGAGGAAGTGCCTGATGGTCATGAGTGAATGCTCTTGTTTGAAGAGTCCGGCCATGGGTGGACGGGGCGTTGCGTTGGACCCGCGCGAAGTACAACCCGAAACGGAAAACCCGGCGCAAGGGCCGACCAGCTTTTGATCAAAACAAAAAAACCCGGCGCAGAGGCCGGGTTTTGTCGTCGATGCACCTTGAAACGCGTGCGACTGCCTACCCGGCCGAGTATCCATGCAACGGTCGGCGCGCACGCGACGTCATGCCAGCGGCCGCGCGGGCGCTGGTCAGTACGGTGGCGGTATAGACGGCTGTCGACATGAGGATTCCGGGTGAATGCCGGGCATCATGCCGGCAATTTCGCTGCCATGCAACAGAAAATTCGGGTGTACCGAAAAGCCACGCCGCCAACAGGTGGCGGCGTGGCTGACGGATGGTCAGTCGGCTGGATCGACCCGCACCCGGACGCGCAGGCGCTCGCCGGGGTCGTAGCTCAGGCGCGAGGTGTAGACCTCGCCGCGATAGCGGTACTCCACGTCGTAGCCGATGATCCGGCGCTGCTCGCTGACCGAACTGACCTCGCGGCACTGGGTCTGGGTGGTTTCGTAGTCGCGGCCACGGTTGGCCCGGTTGCCGATCGCGCCACCGGCCACGGCGCCGGCCACGGTGGCAGCCTTGCGCCCGTCGCCCTTGCCCACGGTATTACCCAGCACGCCGCCGATCACGGCGCCGAGCACGGTGCCCGCGGTGCTGTTGCCGCCTTCATGGCGCACCACCGGCTGCTCGTAGCATTCCTGCCGCGGCACTTCGGTGCGGGTCACGCCCTGCACCGGGTCGGCGCGCAACACATCGGCCCAGCCGTAATGGGCATTGTCATCCGTGCCGGAGTTCGCGTAACGCACATCCTGCGCACAAGCGCCGCCCGCCGCCAGGGCGAGTGCGAGCGCGGATATCCACAGCTTGGTCATCACGACCTCCCGATTACTTGAGCGTCAATCGCGCAGGTGCGCGTTCTGGTGGCCATTGCAGCAAATTCACGCTGAATACACCCTTAGAATCAGCCACCGGGGCGCTTGCGCGACTCGGCCACTTACACCTTGTTAAGATGCCTGGCTGGCCGAACCCCTGCCCGGACGGCCCATGCCGCGGACTCCACCATGCCGATATCGCTCTACAACAGCCTGACCCGTCGCGCCGAACCGTTTGCCCCGCTCGACCCCGAGCGCGTGACGATGTATCTGTGCGGCCCTACCGTCTACAACTACGTTCACATCGGCAACGCGCGCGGACCGGTGGTGTTCGACGTGCTGGTGCGCCTGCTGCGGCGGCATTATCCCCACGTCGTGTATGCCCGCAACATCACCGACGTGGACGACAAGATCAACGCCGCCGCCCAGCAACAGGGCGTGCAGATCGACGCGATCACCAACCGCTTCGCCCAGGCCTATCGCGACGACATGGCCGGGCTCGGCGTGGCGCCGCCCGACATCGAGCCGCACGCCACCACCCATATCGCGCAGATCGTCACCATGATCGAGGCGCTGATCGACGGTGGCCATGCCTATGCCGCCGAGGGTCACGTGCTGTTCGACGTCGGTTCGTTCGCCGATTACGGCAAGCTGTCCGGCCGCGATCCCGATGAACTGATCGCCGGCGCGCGGGTGGAAGTGGCGCCGTACAAGCGCAATGCCGGCGACTTCGTGCTGTGGAAACCATCCACCCCCGAACTGCCGGGTTGGGACAGCCCCTGGGGTCGCGGCCGTCCCGGCTGGCACATCGAGTGCTCGGCGATGAGCGCTGCGCACCTGGGCGAAACGATCGACATCCACGCCGGTGGCGTCGACCTGCTGTTTCCCCACCACGAGAACGAGGTGGCGCAGTCGACCTGCGCCCACGGCGGCAAGCTGTTCGCACGCTGGTGGATGCACAACGGCATGCTGACGTTCGATGGTCGCAAGATGTCCAAGTCGCTGGGCAACGTGCTGCTGCTGCACGAACTGCTCAAGCTGCATCCGGCCGAGGCCCTGCGGCTGCGCCTGTTGAGCGGCCATTACCGACAGCCGCTGGACTGGTCCGAAGCGGCCATCCAGCAGGCCACCAGCACGCTCGATGGCTGGTATCGCGTGCTGCGCGACCTGGCCGACGTGGTGTTGCCGGCGGGCGAGCTGCCGGTGCCGCCGCGGATCGAGGCCGCGTTGTGCGATGACCTCAACACGCCGCAGGCGCTGGCCGAACTGTCCGTGCTGGCTGATGCCGCGCGTCAGTCCGGGAGTGCCGAGGCCAAGGCCGCGCTGCTCGGTGGCGCTGCCTTGCTCGGCCTGCTGCAACAGTCGCCGGAAGCATGGTTCCGGCGCGGCGACGAGGCGATCGACGAGGCGCGCATCGAGGACCTGCTCGAACAGCGCCGCGTCGCCCGCGTCTCGCGCGACTTCGCCCGGGCCGATGCGATTCGCGACGAACTTGCCGCGCTCGGCATCGCCATCGAGGACGGTGCCCAGGGCACCCGCTGGAGCATCGTCAAGGCCTGATGCATCGGGCCGCCGATGCCACGGATTTCATTTCCCGCCCCGGTGCGCGCGATAATGCCCGGATGAATGCCATTGCCAGCACCGGCGCCGAGCAGGCGCAGCAGCAGATCGCCGAGGAGTTCGCCTTCTTCGGCGACTGGACCGAGCGCTACCAGTACCTGATCGACCTCGGCAAGCAGTTGCCGGACTTTCCCGAGGCGCACAGGAACGACGTCTACCGCGTGCACGGCTGCCAGTCGATGGTGTGGCTGGTGCCTTCCGGTGATGCCGCGAACGTGCACTTCGAGGCAGCCAGCGATTCGGCGATCGTGTCCGGCCTGCTCGCCCTGCTGCTGCGCGTCTATTCCGACCGTCCGGCGGCCGAGATCCTCGCCACCGAACCCAGCTTCATCGGCTCCATCGGCCTGGCCAAGCACCTGTCGCCCACGCGCTCGAACGGCCTGGCCGCAACGCTAACGAAACTGAAGGAATACGCCAAGGCGATGGCGAGCCAGGAGTGAGTAAAGAGGCGTGAGAAGGGAGAGAAAAGCCGGAGCGCGAGACGCCGTTGCCTTCTCTCACTCCTCTCCACTCACTTCTCGCAAAAAGCCCCGCTCGAAGCGGGGCTTTTTTTGAAGAGTCCGGCCTGGATGCCGGTTTGATCTTTGCGCTCAGGATGAGCGCAAAGGCACAGCCCTCAGTCGCCCATCTGCTTCTGCAGGTGCTCGCGACGCTCCTGCGCATCCAGCGACAAGGTGGCGATCGGTCGCGCATCGAGACGATCGACGCCGATCTCCTCGTCGGTCTCTTCGCAGAAACCGTAGCTGCCTTCCTCGATCCGGCGCAGCGCCTTGTCGATCTTGGAAATCAGCTTGCGGTAGCGGTCACGCGTGCGCAGTTCCAGCGAGTTCTCGGTTTCGCGGGTGGCGCGCTCGGCCTCGTCACCGACGTCGCGAACTTCCTCGCGCAGGTTGTCCATGGTCTGACGCGACTCTTCGACGAGCTGGTCGCGCCAGTCGCGCAGCTTGTTGCGGAAGTACGCCAGATGCATCGGGTTCATGTACTCCTCGTCGGGCGAGGGGCGGTAACCCTTGGGCAAGCTGATGATGGTGGTGGAGGACAGTGCGTATCGCCCGTCTTCCTGGGTAATGCCGTTATCGAGTTTTTTTGCAGCAAGTTTATTCATTGAAGACGACGTTTTCTGTTTCTTGGAGGAAGAGGCATGGGGCGCAGCGGCTTCCGCACGCGGTGTCACCATGGCGGTTGCACTCGCCACCTTGCCCTTGAACAGGGTGCTGGCGGGTGCCGGGGATACGTGTTTTGCGGCGGCTACCGGTGCCGGCTTCGCGACCGCCTTTTCAGCGGGCTGGATCGTTTTCGGGGCCGGCTTGGCTGCTGGCTTGGCTGCCGGCTTCGCCGCAGGCTTTGCCACCACGGCCGGCTTGGCGACCACCTTGGCCGGCTTGGTGGCTGCGCTGCGGGCCTTGCCTGCGGCAGCCTTGCCATTCTTCGCGACCACCTTGCCGGCGGCAGGCTTCTTCGCGACGACCTTGGCGGGTGGCGCCTTCTTCACGGCAGCCTTCTTCGTGGCGCCCTTGGTGGCAACTTTCTTCGTGGCGGCAGCCTTGACCGGGGCGGACTTCTTCATCGGCGACTTGCTGGCCGGCGACTTGGCGGCGGATGACTTGGCGACGGGCTTGCCGACCACTTTTTTCGACGCGGCTTTCTTCACCGCCGGCTTGCTTGCGGGTTTGGCTGCGGCCTTTGGCTTGGTCTTGGCCGCGGCCTTCGACGCCACCCTGGCCGGTGTCCTGCTCGCGTTCTTCACGGTCGCTCCCTTGCCTGCAACTGTCGACTTGCCGGCCTTGCTTCCAGACGAAGCCCCGGCTTTCTGCGCCTTGGCGGCGGTCGAACTACGCGTCGTTTTCGCCATATCCCTTCACCGTTGGTGGCCGTGGCGGCCGGGTGTTATAGCCCATGTATCCTGCACCAGCAAGCCTGCTTCTGGAATACTTGTACCACTACCCGATGCAGGCCGTTCCGGCACCGTGAATATCCCAAGCCGATTCATACTGTGGTTGCTGCATTTGTACAAGCGCTGGCTCAGCCCCCTGCTCGGCCCGCGCTGCCGCTTCCACCCCAGTTGTTCCGATTATGCACGGATTGCCGTCACGCGCTTCGGCCCCTGGCGGGGCAGCCTGCTGACCGGCTGGCGGCTGCTGCGCTGCCAGCCGCTATGCGACGGCGGCGATGATCCGGTGCCCGAGCACTTTCATTTCTCCCGCTGCCGGCACCAGGGAGATTCCGTCGACCCGCAGTGAGCGGGCGACGCTGCGCGACGCCTGCAGCAGCCGTCAGTCACGGCGCGGAGCCGTAGCCCCCTTCCACGCCCTTGCTGGCATAGGCCACCGCATCATGCGGGTGCAGGCTTTCCTGGTGCTCCACGCGGATATGGAAGTCGCTGAGCGTGGCATCCGCATCGAGGGACTTCTGGATGCGCCGCGCGGCGTCTTCGCAAAACATCAGGTTGCCGCCGTTGGCCAGCGCGAAGGCCTGCTCGTCCTCGCGCTTCACGGCCGTCTGCACCGGGGTGCCCAGCGCGTGCTCGACGCCATCGATCAGGCCGACCAGGTGGAAGCCGGCACCCGGCACGGGACGCACGCGCAGACGCGCCACGCTGCGCTGGGCGTGTGGCGTGGCCACGATGCCCTTCTCGCTGCCCAGCCAGGCCAGCACGGCGGCATGGTCGAGCGGCTGATCTGCGGTGAAGTCGGTGGCGAACTGGTCCTGGATCAACTGGCGTGACAAGGCGGCGGATGCCGGACAGGTCGAGGAGTAGATCACCTCGGTGCCGAATTCGAGCAGGAACTCGTCACCGGTGAGGCTGGCTTCGATGCAGACCGGATAGGCGCGCCAGCCACTGTTGGCGCTCTTCAGTGCGGGGCGACGCACCAGATGTTCGAAGCGGATGCTGAGGCAGGCGCGGTCGGACAGGTCGCCGTGCGAATCGAGGAAGCCGCGCAGCAGCGCGTGCAGCATGTCGGCACCCAGCGCCTGCGTGCTCAGCGCCTGCTCGACCTGCAGGTACAGCCGCGACATGTGGATGCCGCGCTTGTCGGGCCGCTTCAGGTTGACGAAGGCGCCCACCCGCGCGCTGGCACGCTGCGGCTGGCCGTCGCCGGCGTCGAACAGCACCGGCACCTGGATGTCGGCCATGCCGACCCAGTCCAGCGCGCCGGCCAGATGGGGCTGTGCATGGACGGCAACGTCGGGCAGCAGACGGGCGGTATTTTCCTGGTTCGGCATGGCGGGTCCTGATCTCGGCGAAGCAACTCGCCGGTGAAGCAAGCAATCTTGGGGCACGCAGCCCGCGGCGCAATAGTGGCGCGGGGGAAACGCTGCGTCTTGAACGAATTACGGCCGCTGGCGCTGCCACGCGCGTGCTGCCTGCCACGCCTGCAAGGTGGTCGACAGCCCGGTGCGCGGCTGGCCGGCCTGCAGCGTGGCCAGCGCATCGCCGGAGCGCACCGCGCGCCGTGCCAGCCTGCTGGCGTGGCGGGACTCCAGTGAGCGAAATACGCTGAGCGGACCACTGAGTGTCGTCGACACGCGCCAGCTGTCCAGCAGGTCGTCCAGTTGCGCCTGGATCGCCTGCTGCCTCGCGGTGCTGGCGCTGCGCAGTTGCGTGCGATCCAGGCCGTGTCGCGCCAGCCGCGCCATCGGCAGCGGCAGGCGGTCGCGCTCGGCATCGGCATCCAGCCGCAGCAGCGCATGCAGCAGGTGATTCAGCACGGCGACCCGGGCGGCCCGCTCGGCCGACGCCGACGCGCCATACCACCAGGCCGTTTCCAGCGCCGCCAGCGCGCCATGCAGGGGCATCGCCGCGGCGACCTGCGCCGTGAAGTCCGCCGCCGTGCCCTGCTCCAGTTGTGCCATGGCCGCGATGACCGGCGCCAGCCACAGTTCGCTGGCGATGGCGTGCGCCCGCTCGTCGTCGAACAGCACCTGGCTCAGCGGATGGCGACCGCCGCTGGCCGCGGCACCGGCCAGCTCCTCGGCCCACCAGTTGAGCTTGGCCGCGGCCACCTGCGGTTCGCGGATGCCGTAGGCGGCGCCCAGCAGTTCCTGTTCGAGCGCGGCCAGCGCGACATGGCCCGGGTAACGGCGGCCGTCGACAAACGCCAGGGCGATCCGCTGCTGCGGCTGCACCGCCAGCCACTTGTCGATGAAGCCCTGGAGTACCGCACTCTGTTCGACCAGCTCGATCATGCGACGCTCGATTCCAGTTGCAGCAATGCCGCCAGTTCGGCCGGATGGTCCAGCACCGCGTCGGCGCCCCAGCCATGCGGATCGCCGCCATCGAGATAGCCCCAGCTCACCGCCACCGTGTACAGGCCGGCCGCGGCGCCGGCGGCGATGTCACGCTGATCGTCGCCGACGAACAGGCAGCGTGCCGGCGTCAGCCCCGCCCGTTCGCAGGCCAGCAGCACCGGCGCCGGATCGGGCTTCTTCACCGGCAGGGTATCGCCGGAAATCACGGCGCTGGCCCGCTCGTTCCAGCCGATGCGTCGCACCAGTTCATCGGTGAGGAAGGCGGCCTTGTTGGTGACGATGCCCCAGCGCAAGCCTCGCGCCTCGATCCGCGCCAGCAAGTCGTCCACGCCTTCGAAGGCGCGGGTCTGCCGGGCCATGACCTGCCGGTAGAGCTCCAGGTAACGGGGCACCA
Organism: Rhodanobacter sp. IGA1.0; assembly: GCF_040208325.1. Taxonomy (NCBI): domain Bacteria; kingdom Pseudomonadati; phylum Pseudomonadota; class Gammaproteobacteria; order Lysobacterales; family Rhodanobacteraceae; genus Rhodanobacter; species Rhodanobacter sp. IGA1.0. Next base: position 1,342,506 of record NZ_CP157948.1, on the reverse strand, counting down.
GGGCCAGCACGCCATCCTCGCCGCGTTCGGCGAATGCGCAGCGCAGCACGGCACGCGCGCCGCGCGACACCACCTCGCGCACCGGTGCGTAAGGCGGCGGGGCCGCACCTTCCTCCGTGCACTGGGCGAGCAGTGCCGCGTACAGGTCCGGCGCACTGTCGAGCAGGGTGCCGTCCAGATCGAACAGCACGCCCTGAACGTCTTCCGGGAGCGGACGGCTCATGCCGGCTTGCGTGCGCACAGCACGTAGTTGACCGCGGTGATCCTGCCCAGCCACGCCTTGCGCGTGAGCGGGTTGTAGCCCAGCCCGGAAACATCCTCCAGCTCCAGCCCGGCATGACGCAGCAGCCGGCCCAGTTCGGACGGCTTCAGGAACTGGGCGTAATGGTGGGTGCCGCGCGGCAGCATGCGCATCACGTACTCCGCCCCGATGATGGCCGCGCCGAACGCGGCCGGGGTGCGGTTGATGGTGGACATGAACAGGCGCGCACCCGGTTTCAGCATCGCGGCGAGGTCGCTGACCAGGGCTTCGGGGTCCGGCACGTGCTCGATCAGCTCCATGCAGCACACCACGTCGAAACTCCCTGCTTCGACTGCCGCCAGTTCGGCCGAGGACTGCACGCGGTAATCCACGCTCAGCTTCGATTCGTACAGGTGCAGCCTCGCCACGTCGATGACCTTGCTGCCCAGGTCGATGCCGGTGACCCGGGCACCGGCGCGCGCCAGCGCTTCGCTGAGCAGGCCGCCACCGCAGCCGACATCGGCCACCTTCGCGTCACGCAGGTCGGTGCGCGCGGCAATGTACGCCGCGCGCACCGGGTTGAGATCGTGCAACGGCCGCGACTCGCCGTCCGGGTCCCACCAGCGCGCCGCCAGGCTGTCGAAACGGGCGATTTCCTCGGGGCTGACATTGGTGGTGGTCATGTTCGAATCCACGATGGGGATGGGTTTGTTGAAGAGTGCGACTTGGCATGGCCGTTCCAGGATTCTCTCGCTCGCGAACGGGCGCAGCGATTCAGGTCAGCCATTCATGCACGGTGATGTCCCAACCGCCGCTGATGTGCGCCGGGTCGTTGTGCGCGATGGCCGTCGCCTGCGCCAGGTCACCGGCGCGCAACACGTAGGCGCCGCCGGACTTGTCGCCGAAGCCGCCGTAAAGCTCGACCTGCCCCTGTCCGCGCAGGCCCTCCAGATACGCCCGATGCAGCGGCAGCACGGCGGGATCGGGATGGGGGCGGCGCATCAACAGGATCAGGTAGCGGTGCATGGAAGGTCTCCCTCAAGCCGAGGCAATGCGCTCGCGCCAGGCGCGCGTGCGGGCCAGGATCGCTCCGGTGTCCATGCCCACCAGTTCGCGCCCGGCGAGCTTGCGCACGCCGGCAATCCACACGTCGCTGACCTGGTGCCGGCCGGTGGCATAGACCAGCTGCGAGATCACGTGGAACATCGGCTGGGTCTCCAGGTCACTCAGCCGCACGGCGGCGAAGTCCGCCTGCTTGCCCACCTCGATCGAGCCGATCTTCGCTTCCAGTCCGATCGCCCTGGCGCCGTTGAGCGTGGCCGCGCGCAACGCGAAGGCCGCATCGAACGCGGCGGCATCGCCGGCGACTGCCTTGGCCAGCAGGGCCGCGGTACGCATTTCGCCGAACATGTCCAGGTCGTTGTTGGAAGCGCAGCCATCGGTGCCGATCGCCACGTTGACGCCGGCGGCGCGCAGCTTCTCGGCGGGGCAGAAGCCGGACGCCAGCTTGAGGTTCGACTCCGGGCAGTGCACCACCGACACGCCGGCGGCCGCGCAGGCGGCGATCTCGCCCTCGGTCAGCTGGGTCATGTGCACCGCGACCAGCCGGTCGTTGACCAGGCCCAGCTTCTGCAGGCGCTGGAATGGTCGCAGCCCGCTCTTGGCCCTTTCGTCCTCCACCTCCTGCGCGGTTTCGTGGGTGTGCAGGTGGATCGGAATGTCGAGCTGGTCGGCCAGCACGCGGATCCGCTCGAAGCTTTCGTCCGACACCGTGTAAGGCGCATGCGGCACGAACGCGGTGGTCAGCAGGCTGTCGCCGAGGAAGCTGTCATGCACTTCGCCGGCGCGCTCGAAGTATTCGTCCTGGGTTTTCGCCCAGGCGGTGGGAAACTCGATCACCGGCAGGCCGACCACCGCGCGGAAACCCAGCTTGCGGTAGGTGGCGCCGATCACGTCGGGGAAGAAGTAATTTTCGTTGGCGCAGGTGGTGCCGCCGCGCAGCATCTCGGCTACCGCCAGCTCGACGCCGTCGCGCACGAACTCCGGCCCGATCACCTTGGCCTCGGCCGGCCAGATGTGCTGCTGCAGCCACACCATCAGCGGCAGGTCGTCGGCCAGGCCACGGAGCAGGGTCATCGGATTGTGCGTGTGGCTGTTGACCAGGCCGGGGATCAAGGCGTGTTCGGTCAGTTCCACGCGCTCGCGCGGCGCGTAGGCCGCGCGGGCGTCAGCAATCGGCAGCAAGGCCACGATGCGGTCGCCGTCGACCGCCACCGCGTGATCCTCCAGCACCACCGCATGCGGCTCGACCGGCACCACCCAGCGTGCCTCGATGATCAGGTCGACGGGTTGCGGATGGGACTGGCTCATAGTTCTGCTCCATGCAGCGGCTGCTGTTGAATACGACATGGGGCGGCACACCTTGCGGCGCCCGCCCCATTCGCGTTGTCGGTCATGCCGGTGGGCATGTCCGCCTTGACCGGCGACGGGAGCACCAGGCTCCCATCACTCACTTGACGCGGCTGTCGTATTCGCCGGTGCGGGTATCGACCTTGATGACTTCATCCTGGTTGACGAACAGCGGCACACGCACCACGGCTCCCGTTTCCAGCGTGGCCGGCTTGCCGCCGCCGCCCGAGGTGTCACCGCGCACGCCCGGATCGGTCTCGACGATCTTCAGCTCGACGAACTTCGGCGCCTGCACCGCGACGATGCCGCCGTTGAACAGGGTGACCACGCACTCCTCCTCGCCCTTCAGCCACTTCCACGCATCGCCCATGGCAGCCAGCGAGGCGGGCACCATCTCGAAGGTCTCCATGTTCATGAAGTGCCACACCTTGTCCTTGCCGATGCCGTCGATGAAGGACAGCTGCATGTCGGTGTCGGTGGCGTCCGCTTCCTCGAACGAATCGCTGGACTTCAGCGTCTGCTCGGTGGTGCGGCCGTCCTTCAGGTTGCGGATGCGGATGCGGGTGAACGCCTGACCCTTGCCGGGCTTGATGAAGTCCGCTTCGGTGATGATCCAGGGATCGCCGTTGTGAAGGATCTTCTTGCCCGTTTTGACGTCGTTGAGGCCAAGGGTCGCCATGCGCTATCTGCTCCGGAGTCGTTTTCGCCCGAGGGGCGGCTAAAATGGGTGTCTGTCACGGGCGTCACTGCCCGATCCAAGGCCCGACATGATAACCGCAAGCCCCCATTCCCGCCTATCGTCCGCCGCAGCCGGCTGGCGCGAACTGTGGCGGGATGCCATTACCGACTCCGGCGAGCTGTTGCGGGCGGTCGGCCTGGGGCACCGCACCGATCTGTTGCCGGCGGACGACGCCGGTTTCGCCTTGCGGGTTCCACGCGGTTTCGTGGCGCGGATGCGCCGCAACGACCCGACCGACCCCCTGCTGCTGCAGGTGCTGCCGCAACGGGCCGAACACGACCAGGTCGAGGGCTATACGGCCGACGCGGTGGGCGACATGGCATCGAGAGCCGGTCAGGGCTTCCTGCACAAGTACGACGGCCGCGCCCTGCTGATCGCCAGCGGCAGCTGTGCGGTGAATTGCCGCTACTGCTTCCGCCGCCACTTTCCCTATGGCGAGGAGATCGCCGCCGCCTCGCAATGGCGGGACGCCCTGGCCCGGCTCCGGGCCGACCCGTCGATTCGCGAACTGATCCTGTCCGGCGGCGATCCGCTGGCGCTGGCCACCCACAAGCTGAACGAACTTGGCGACGGCCTGGTCGAGCTGCCCCAGGTGATCCGCCTGCGCATCCATACCCGCCTTCCGGTGGTGCTGCCCGAACGGATCGACGACGAATTCGTGAGCTGGCTTGGTGCCCTCCCGCTGCAGAAAGTGGTGGTGCTGCACGCCAACCATGCCAACGAATTCGACGCCGCCGTCGATGCGGCCTGTGCCCGGCTGAAGGCGGCCGGCGCCACCCTGCTCAACCAGTCGGTGTTGCTGCGCGGGGTCAATGACGACGCGGACGCACTGGCCGCCCTGTCCGAGCGGATGTTTGCCGCCGGCGTGCTGCCGTACTACCTGCACCAGCTCGACCACGTGCAGGGGGCCGCCCATTTCGAGGTCAACGATTCCCGCGCCCTCGCGTTGATGGAGTCCCTGCGCGCGCGACTTCCCGGCTACCTGGTGCCGCGGCTGGTCCGCGAAGTGGGCGGCGATACGTCCAAACGCCCCCTGTGAAGCCCGCCGCCGTCACCTTTACGCTGCTTCCTGCTGGCGGCTGCAGGCGGAATCCGTTACAAACACGAATGGCCGAAGAAGGCCATGTCCGACCCCCGAACCGCCCGCGATGATCACCGGACTGCCGCACGCCCCATGAAAAAAGAATACGTCATCAAGATTCTCTTCGTCGAAAGCTCGCTCGAAGAGGCCGAACAGATCATCAGCCTGCTGCGCAACAGCGGCATCGCCGTGCGGCCCGCACGCGCCACCAATGTCGAGCAGATGCAGGCGGCGGTGAACGAGCTGGAGCCGGATCTGGTGATGTTCGACCCGGCCGTCACCACGATCAGCCTGGACGAGGCGATGAAGGTGCTGGACGCGTATGGACGCGACTTTTCGCTGCTGGCCCTGGTCAACGAGATGGAAAGCGAACAGGTCGCCGACCTGTTCGTGCATGGCGCCCGCGGGGTCGCCTCGCGAAACCATCCGAAGCAGCTGATCGCCGTGCTCAAGCGCGAGTTCGATGCCCTGCAGACGCGCCGCCAGGTTCGCTGGCTGCACACCGCGCTGCGCGAGACCGAGCGCCGCTGCGACGCCCTGCTGGACTCATCCACCGATGCGATCGCCTACGTCCACGAAGGCATGCACGTGCGTGCCAACCAGTCCTATCTGGACACCTTCGGCTACGACAGCTTCGACGACCTGCTCGGCCTGCCGCTGCTGGACATGGTCGACGCGGCGAACGCCGACGAGATGAAGGCGCTGCTCAAGGGGCAGGCGCACCAGGGCAAGTTCCCCGCGCAGCTCACCCTGCGCGCGCGCCGCGCCGACGAGACCCGCTTCGACGCCACGGTCGAGTTCACCCCCGCCACGTTCGAGGGCGAGCGCTGCCTGCAGATCGTGTTCCGCCGCCAGATGGTCGACCCTGCCGTGATGGAGCAGCTGCAGCGCGACCCGGTGACCGGGCTGTACAACCGCTCGCACATGCTGGCGCAGGTGGACGATGCGGTCACCGCCGCAGCCAAGGGCAAGAAGGGGCAGTCACTGCTGCTGATCGAACCGGACAACTGGGCCTCGCTGGTCAGCGGCATCGGCCTGGGCAAGGCCGACGAGCTGCTGTCCGGCTTCGCCGACCGCATCCGCATGCTGCTGGGAGCGGACGACGTGGCCGGCATGCTGGCCGAACACACCCTGGGCGTGCTGCTCGATTCACGCACCGACGACGATGTCCGCGAGTGGATCGCCAAGCTGCAACACAGCATCAGCAGCGAGATCTTCGACGCCGGCAGCCGTTCGATCACGGTCACCGCCAGCGTGGGCGGCAGCCTGCTCGGCGAGAAGAACGCCAACGCGGAATCGCTGCTCAACCAGGCCAGCCATGCCTTGCGCACGGCGCAGAGCCTGGGTGGCAGCCAGGTGGAGCTGCACGACCCGGCGGCACGCGAGAAGGCGGATGCGGAAAAGGATCGTCACTGGCTGGAACTGCTGCAGAAGGCGCTGACCGGGGAGGGACTGGTGCTGTATCACCAGCAGACGATCAGCCTGCAGGACGTCGAGGGCGAGTATTCCGAGATCCTGCTGCGCATGAACGGTCCGCAGGGCGAGGTGCTGCCTGGCTTCTTCATGCCGATCGCCGAAAAGCACAACCTCACCGCAGCCATCGACCGCTGGGTGCTCGACCAGGCCATCACGGCCCTGCAGCAACGCGAAAAGCAGGGCCAGCAGACCACCTTCTTCGTCAAGCTCACGGCCGCCTCGCTGCAGGATGAAAGCCTGCTGCCATGGCTGGGCCAGCGGCTGGGACAGGCGGGGCTGAAGCGCGGTCAGCTGGTGTTGGAGATGACGGAAAGCAAGATCATGACCCTGCTGCGCCCGGCGCAGGAGTTCCTCAAGGGCTGGAAGAAGATCGGCGGACGCTTTGCACTGGAGCAGTTCGGTTCAGGCCTCAACTCGTTCCAGCTGCTCAACCACATCGATGCGGACTATCTGAAGATCGACCGCAGCTACATGGCCGATCTGCCGCAGCACCCGGAAAGCCAGAAGAAGATCACCGAGATCTGCCAGCAGGCTCACGAATTGAAGCGCCAGACGATTGCCGAATGGGTCGAGGACGCGACCAGCACCTCGCTGCTGTTCGCCTGTGGGGTGGACTTCGTGCAGGGCAACTTCCTGCAGATCCCGCAGCGGCTGGACTGATGCTGGCGCTCGCCGGGGCGCCCGGCGAGCCCGCGCAGACGGCAGGCAACAAAAAACCCGCGGAGTGATCCGCGGGTTTTTCAAGCGCAACCGCGCAGTGCCGGAATTACTCGGCGGCGGCGGCAGCAGCGGCGGCCTTGGCGTTCGCCTTGGCGGCAGCGGCGGCGGCCACGTCTTCCTTGATGCGCGCAGCCTTGCCTTCCAGGCCGCGCAGGTAATACAGCTTGGCGCCGCGAACCTTGCCCTTGCGCTTGACCGACACCGAGTCGATGGCCGGGCTGTGCGCCTGGAACACCCGCTCCACGCCGGTGCCGTGCGAGATCTTGCGCACGGTGAAGGCCGAATGCAGGCCGCGGCTGCGACGGGCGATGACGATGCCCTCGAAAGCCTGCACGCGCTCGCGATTGCCTTCCTTCACCTTGACGTTCACGACTACGGTGTCGCCGGGGCCGAATTCCGGCAGCTGGCGGGTGATCTGCTCGGATTCAAACTGTTCAATGATCTTGTTCATGGCGCACCTGTCGGTTCACTTAAATCGAAAGCAATGTTGCGGTCATTCGGCCGCATCGTCTTGCCGTGGTTGTCCCCGCAGGGAATGTTCACGACGGAATTCATCCAGCAAGGCCCGGGAAACTGCATCCAGTCCATGCCGTGACAACAAGTCCGGGCGGCGCAACCAGGTCCGTCCCAGCGATTGCTTGAGGCGCCAGCGGGCAATCGCCGCATGGTCACCGGACAGCAACACTTCCGGTACCGAACCCAGTGCATCCTGCACCGGTTTTGCATAGTGCGGGCAATCGAGCAATCCATTCGAGAATGAATCCTGCTCGGCCGATGCCGCGTCATTCAACGCGCCATCCTGCAAACGCCCCACCGCGTCGATGATCACCGCCGCGGCGAGCTCGCCGCCGGACAGCACATAATCGCCGATGGAAAGCTCCTCGTCGACCTCGTGCGCCAGCAGACGCTCGTCCACACCTTCATAACGCCCACACAGCAGGCCGATGCGCGGCAACTTCGCCAGCGCCTCCACCCTGCCCTGCGTCAGCCGCGCTCCCTGCGGACTGAGATAAACCAGATGCACCGGCTCCGGTGCCGCCCCACGCATGGCCTGCAAGGTCGTGCGCAAGGGCTCGATCATCATCACCATGCCCGGACCGCCGCCATACGAGCTGCTGTCCACACTGCGATGCCTGTCGGTGGCATGGTCGCGCGGATTCCAGGTTTCCACCTGGAGCAGCTTGCGCTGCTGCGCGCGTCCCACCACACCGACCTCGGCACACTGGCGCACGAAGTCGGGAAACAGGCTGACGACGTCGATGCGCATGATCCTTGATCCTTTGGTCCGCAAAAACGGCGACGTCAGAATTCGGGATCCCAGTCCACCACCATGCGCCCTGCGGACAAGTCCACCGAACGCACATACGAACCCTGGATGAAGGGAATCAGGCGCTCGCGCGCACCGTCCCGGACCACCACCACATCGTTGGCACCCGTGGCGAACAGGTGACTCACCCGCCCCAGCTGCACATCCTGCGTGGTGACGACCTCGAGTCCCTCGAGATCGACCCAGTAATACTCGTCTTTCGCCGGAGGGGGCAGCTGCTCACGGGCGACATGGATGTCGGTACCGATCAGCGCCGCCGCCTTTTCCCGATCGTCGATCCCGGGCAACTGGGCCACCATGCCCTTGCCCTGGAGGCGACCCTTCGCTCCGGTGATCTCCAGCTCCGCACCGGGCGCTGCACCGAGCAGCCACGGCTGGTAGTCGAAGATCCGCATGCGCGGCTCGGCCCAGGATTCGATCTTGAGCCAGCCCTGCACGCCATACAGGCCGACGATGCGCCCGATCAGGACGCGTCGACCGGCCGTGGTCACGTTCAGGCAGCCTGCTGCTTGCCGGCTTCCTTGACCAGGGCAGCGACCTTGTCGGTCAGCTGGGCGCCCTTGCCAACCCATTCCTTCACGCGCTCGACGTTCAGCTCAAGGCGCTTGTCCTTGCCCGACGCAACCGGGTTGTAATAACCGACGCTCTCGATGTTGCGGCCGTCGCGCTTGTTGCGCTGATCGGTCACGACGACGTGGTAGAACGGACGGCCCTTGGCGCCACCGCGCGAAAGACGAATCTTGACCATGGTAAAACTCCAGAATTGCCGAACCGGCGGCAGGCACACGAGAGCCGTGCGCGGTAAACGGGGCATTTTAGCGGTTTTTCGGGAAAAGGGAAGAGTTTTGGGGCAAAGGTGAGTGGAGAGGAGTGAGAAGAGAGAGAAAGCAGCAGCTCCGGCGCACTTCTCTCATTTCTCACTCCTCTTCACTCACTTCTCGCCCTCAGCGCATCGGAGGCAGACCGCCGCCCATGCCGCCCATGCCCTTCATGGCCCCGCGCATCTGGCGCATCAGGCCCTTGGTGCCGCCCTTGGACAGCTTGGACATCATTTTTTCCATCTGCATGTACTGCTTCAGCACCCGGTTGACGTCGGCCGGCTGGGTACCTGACCCGCGCGCCACGCGGGCGCGACGGGAGCCGTTCAGCAGATCGGGATGACGGCGTTCCTTCTTGGTCATCGAATTGATGATGGCGATCATCTTGTTCATCTCGCCGTCGTTGACCTTGGACTTGACGCTGTCCGGCAGGCTCGAAACGCCAGGCAGTTTGTCCATCAGGCCGGCCAGACCGCCCATGTTGCCCATCTGCTCCAGCTGGTCCTTCATGTCGTTCAGGTCGAAGCGCTTGCCCTTCATCACCTTCTGGGCGAGCTTCTGCGCCTTGTCCTGATCGACCTTGCGCTCGACTTCCTCGACCAGCGACAGCACGTCGCCCATGCCGAGGATGCGCTGGGCAAGGCGATCGGGATGGAACGGTTCCAGCGCGTCGCTCTTTTCGCCGGCGCCCAGGAACTTGATCGGCTTGCCGGTGACGTAGCGCACCGACAGCGCAGCGCCACCGCGGGCATCACCGTCGGTCTTGGTCAGCACCACGCCGGTCAGCGGCAGCGCCTCGTTGAATGCCTTGGCCGTGTTGGCAGCATCCTGGCCGGTCATCGAGTCGACCACGAACAGGGTCTCGATCGGGGTGATCGCGGCATGCAAGGCCTTGATCTCGGCCATCATCGCCTCGTCCACGTGCAGGCGACCGGCGGTGTCGACGATCAGCACGTCGACCACTTCGCGGCGCGCCGCGGCCACGGCGGCCTTCGCGATAGCCACCGGGTCCTGACCCGCCTCGGACGGGAAGAACTTCACCCCGACCTGCTCGGCCAGCGTCCGCAACTGCTCGATCGCCGCCGGACGGTAGACGTCGCAGCTGACCACCATCACCTTTTTCTTCTTGCGCTCGGTCAGCAGCCGCGCCAGCTTCGCCACCGTGGTGGTCTTGCCGGCGCCCTGCAGGCCAGCCATCAGGACCACCGCCGGAGGCTGCTGGGCCAGATTCAGCTCGCTGTTGGCCGCCCCCATCACCACCGTCAGCTCGTCGCTGACCACCTTGATCAGTGCCTGGCCCGGCGACAGGCTCTTGACCACGTCCTGACCGACCGCGCGCACCTTGATCCGCTGGATCAGCGCCTGCACCACCGGCAGCGCCACGTCCGCCTCAAGCAGCGCGATGCGCACTTCGCGCAGCGCTTCGCGGATGTTCTCCTCGGTCAGCCGGCCGCGGCCACGCAGGCGGTTGATGGTGGTGGAAAGACGTTGGCTGAGTGACTCGAACATGGCGGAACCGGCAAACGGGAAAGGGCCGATTATAACGGACGCGGCGACCAGCTTGGCATGCAAGCCGGCAAGGGCCTGTGCGACACTGCCGGGCTATGACCACACACCTGCTTGCACTGATCGCCATCGTGCTCTACCTCGCCGCGGCGGGGGTGCTCGCCCGTCCGCTGCTGGGCAGCGGCCAGCCGCTGAACCGGTTGGCACTTGGCCTGGCCGGGGTGGCCGTGTTGCTGCATGCCGGCATCCTGCTCGGCATTCACCGAGGCGCGCTGGACCTGCATTTCTTCGCCGCCCTGTCCCTGGTCGCCTTCGTCGTCTCTGCGCTGACCTTGCTGGTGAATGCCTCGCGCCCGGTCGCCGCGCTGGGCGTCATCGTGTTTCCGCTGACCGCTGCCCTGGTGGCGGTGGACAGCTTCCTGGCCCCGCCCACCCTGCCACAGTCGATGGACTGGCAGATCAAGCTGCATGTCACGGTGGCGCTGGTCGCCTTTGGCGTGCTGTCGATCGCCGCCGTGCTGGCGATCCTCCTGGCCATTCAGGAACGGGCCTTGCGGCATCGCCAGTTCGGCCGCTGGTTGCGCGCATTGCCGCCGCTGACGCTGACCGAAACCCTGCTGTTCCGCCTGATCAGCGCCGGCTTCGTGCTGCTTTCGCTGACCCTGCTGACCGGCGTGCTGTTCGTCGACAACCTGTTCGGCCAGCACCTGGTGCACAAGACCGTGCTGTCCATCGTGGCGTGGCTGGTCTTCGGCGTGCTGCTTTACGGACGCTGGCGGCATGGCTGGCGCGGCTCGCGCGCGGTGAACCTGACCCTGATCGGCATGGCCGTGCTGGTATTGGCGTTCTTCGGCAGCAAGGCGGTGCTGGAGCTGGTGTTGCACCGCCCGGTATAGACCGCGCTCAACGGCAGGCGTCGATCGCCTCGCTCAGACGCTCTACACCCACCACCTCCATCTCGCCGACCCTGCCGTTCTTCGGCGTGTTGGCCTTCGGCACGATGGCACGCCTGAATCCGTGATGCGCCGCCTCCTTCAGGCGTTCCTCGCCATTGGGCACCGGGCGGATCTCGCCAGACAGTCCCACCTCGCCGAACGTGATCATGTGCTCGGGCAACGGCCGATCGCGCAAGCTGGACAGCACCGCCAGCAGCACCGGCAGGTCGGCCGCGGTTTCCTGCACGCGAATGCCGCCCACCACGTTGACGAACACGTCCTGGTCGTACGCGGCCACGCCGCCGTGCCGATGCAGCACGGCCAGCAGCATCGCCAGGCGGTTCTGCTCCAGTCCCAGCGTGACCCGGCGCGGATTGCCCAGCGAGGACTGGTCCACCAGCGCCTGCACCTCGACCAGCAGCGGCCGGGTGCCTTCGCGGGTGACCATCACCGCGCTGCCCGAGGTCGGCCCCGCATGCGAGGACAGGAAGATCGCCGAAGGGTTGGGCACCTCGCGCAGGCCCTTGTCCGACATCGCGAACACGCCCAGTTCGTTGACCGCGCCGAAGCGGTTCTTGAACGCGCGCAGCACGCGGAAGCGACTGCCCGATTCGCCCTCGAAGTACAGCACCGCATCGACCATGTGCTCGAGCACGCGGGGGCCGGCGATGCCGCCCTCCTTGGTGACGTGACCGACCAGGAACACCGACGTGCCGGTCTCCTTGGCGAAGCGGGTGAGCTTGGCCGCGGACTCGCGCACCTGCGACACCGAGCCGGGTGCCGCGGTGAGCAGCTCGGTCCAGATGGTCTGGATCGAATCGATCACCAGTACCTTCGGCCGGGTCGTCATCGCCTGCTCGAGGATGCGTTCGATGCAGGTCTCGGCCAGCGCCCGCAAGGGGTCCAGCGACAGGCCCAGGCGTTGCGCCCGCGAGGCGACCTGCGCCAGCGATTCCTCGCCGGTGACGTAGACGCTGGGCAACTGCAGGCCCAGGGTGCCCAGCACCTGCAGCAACAGGGTCGATTTGCCGATGCCGGGATCGCCGCCGATCAGCACCACTGAACCCTGCACCAGCCCGCCGCCCAATACGCGGTCGAGTTCGCCGATGCCGGTCAGCGTGCGCGCCTCGGTGGTCGACATCACCTCCGTCAACGGCGTGATCTTCGGCGAGCCGGCAGCAGCGCCGGCATAGCTGGAACGCTGCGCACCCACCGACGACTTGCCCGCCGTGGCCGGCTCCAGCACGATCGCACTGAGCGTGTTCCACACCCCGCACTCGATGCATTGGCCCTGCCACTTGCTGTGCTCGGCGCCGCATTCGGTGCAGACGTAGGCGGTCTTGGCCTTGGCCATGAAAGTTTTCCAGCGGGATGCGATGCGGGAAGCTTAGCCTGCGGCCATCGCAAACCGCGAGACGGCAACGCGCGCCACGCTGTCAGCCTTCGTCTTCGAACGCGGACCGATCGATCAATGCTCGTCTTCGACGAACAGCACCCGGCGCGTCATGCCGCAGGTGAGGTCATAGGAAATCGTGGCCGATTGCGCGGCGATGATTTCCACCGGCAGCTCCGGTCCCCACAGCACCACGCGATCACCGATCTTCGCCCCCGGCACGCTGCGCAGGTCCAGGGTGATCAGGTCCATCGAGACGCGGCCGATCAGCGGCACCCGTCGATCACCGACCAGTACCGGCGTGCCCGCGGCGGCACTGCGGGGGTAGCCATCGCCGTAGCCGACGGTGGCGACGCCGATCGGCATGTCTTCCGGACAGGTCCAGGTGCCGTTGTAGCCGATGCGCTCGCCCTTGCCGATGCGGTTGATCGCAATCAGCCGCGTGGAGAGCGTCATGGCGGGACGGAAGCCGAAGTCTTCGCCGCTGCTGCCTTCCACGACGGACAAGCCGTAAAGCAGGCCGCCCGTGCGCACCCAGTCACCGCGCGCCTCGGGCCAGCCGAGCACGGCGGCGGAATTGGACAGCGAACGTGGGCCGCCGAACATCTGCGTGGCCCGGTTGAAACACGCGACCTGGGCTGCCGTCTGCCCGCCACCGAACACTTCGGAGTCGGAGAAGTGGGTCAGCAGGCCGATTTCCGGATCGACACCCGTCATCGAGGCCAGCCGCGCGTGCACCTCAGCCACCCGTGCGGGCGCGAAGCCGAGCCGGTGCATGCCGCTGTCGACCTTCAACCAGACGCGCAGGCGTCCGCGCGCGGCGTCGGCCCCGGCCAGCCACTGCAACTGGACGTCATGATGGATCGCCGCCTCCAGCTGGAGCCGCTGCATCTCGGCGATGTCACTGGCGCTGTCCGGACCGGACAGCACCACGATGCGCTGGCGGTGTCCGGCAGCGCGCAGGCGCAGGCCATCACCGAGCGCCGCCACGGCGAAGGCATCGGCCTCGCTGTCGAGCGCACGTGCGACCCGTTCCAGTCCATGCCCGTAGGCATCGGCCTTGACCACGGCCATCACCTGCGCCGGCGCAGCCAGCGCCTTCAGCCGCGCCAGGTTGTGACGCAAGGCACCGAGATGGATGGTGGCAACGGTGGCGCGGCTCATCGTGGACGGAAGCGCAGCATCAATCGAATGAACCGACGAACGAATCCGGGGCGTAGTTCTCGAACTTGGTGTAGTGACCGAGGAAGGTCAGCTTGCAGGTATCGGTGGGGCCGTTGCGCTGCTTGCCGATGATGATCTCGGCCATGCCCTTGTCCGGCGATTCCTTGTTGTAGTACTCGTCGCGGTAGATGAACATGATCACGTCGGCGTCCTGCTCGATGGCGCCGGATTCGCGCAGGTCGGACATCATCGGACGCTTGTCCGCTCGCTGTTCCAGCGAGCGGTTCAACTGCGACAGGGCGATCACCGGCACGTTCAGCTCCTTGGCAAGTCCCTTCAGTGAACGCGAAATTTCTGAAATTTCGGTGGCGCGATTCTCCTTGTTGCCGGGCACCTGCATCAGCTGCAGGTAATCGATCACGATCAGGCCCAGCCCGCCGTGCTCGCGGTGCAGGCGGCGCGCGCGCGAGCGCAGTTCCACCGGCGACAGGCCGGGCGTGTCGTCGATGAATATCTTGGCCTCGGACAACAGGGCGATCGCGTTGGAGACGCGCGGCCAGTCCTCCTCCTCCAGCGTGCCGTTGCGCAGGTGCTGCTGGTGGATGCGTCCGACCGACGAAATCAGGCGGAACGCCAGCTGCGACGAGGACATTTCCATCGAGAAGATCACCACCGCCTTCTTGCCGCGCATTGCGGCGGCCTCGGCGATATTCACGGAGAACGCGGTCTTGCCCATCGAGGGGCGCGCCGCCACGATGATCAGATCCGACGGTTGCAGTCCGGAAGTGAGGTTGTCCAGATCGACGAAGCCGGTGGAAATGCCGGTGAGCTGACCGCGGTTCTCGTAGCGCTCGGTGAGCAGGCGGAACGCGTCCTTCACCGCCTCGCGCATCGAGACGGAATCCTTCTTGCCCCGTGCGCCGGATTCGGCGATGTGGAAAACCCGCTGCTCGGCGCTTTCCAGCACTTCCTGCACGCTCTTGCCTTCGGGCCGGTAGCCGTCCTCGGTGATCGAGGTGCCCGCGTCGATCAACTGGCGCATCACCGACTTCTCGCGCACGATCTCGGCATAGGCCGCGATGTTGGCCGCGCTGGGCGTGCTGTTGGCCAGCTCGATCAGGTAGCCGGCGCCGCCGACCATCTCGGCCAGGCCATTGCTCTCGAACCAGTCACCCAGGGTCACCGCGTCGCACGGCATGCCCTTGTTCGCCAGCTCGTTGATCGCACGCCAGATCAGCCGGTGGTCCTTGCGATAGAAATCATCCTCGGCCAGCCGGTCGGCCACCTTGTCCAGCGCGTCCGGCGCCAGCATCAGGCCGCCCAGCACCGCCTGCTCCGCATCGATGGAATGCGGCGGCACCCGCAACGCCTCGATGGCCGGAGAGGAAGGTTTGCGTTCGGGCACGAAAGACATGGACTGACCTCAGGAGAATTGCCCCACGGGCGGCCTGCAATGCGCCGACGCTTCGTGGCTGCTCATACCGACACCATCATGCGCGGCGGCGTCTCGCCCGTCGAGACAACAAGTCTGTGGATAAGCTGGGGATGGATGGGGATAAGGCTGGAGGGCGGGGATCGGCGCTTCGGAAAGAGCCAAGGAGCCACGGCGGTCTGGCTGTCGCCATTCCCCATTGCCCGTTCCGACTCCCTGCCCCTCAAAAGCAAACGGGCGCCTCGCGGCGCCCGGTGCCTGTCCGATGATCCGGAACTTACTTGTCGCCGACCACGATCACCTTGGCGGTGGTCTGGACGTCGGCATGCAGGCTGATTACGACGTCGAATTCGCCGGTGTTGCGCAGCGGACCTTCGCCCAGGATCACTTCGTTCTTGTGAACTTCGTGACCTGCGGTGGTCAGCGCCTCGGCGATGTCACGCGGGCCGACCGAACCGAACAGCTTGCCTTCGGCACTGGCGTGCGCGGTGATCGTCACCGACGCGTCGGCCAGCTTGGCCTTGCGTGCTTCGGCCTCGGACAAGGCGGTGTTGGCCTTGGCTTCGTACTCGGCACGACGCTGCTCGAACGCAGCCAGGTTGGCGGCGTTGACGCGAACGGCCTTGCCCTGCGGCAGGAGGAAGTTGCGGCCGTAGCCCGGCTTCACGGTGACCTTGTCACCGAGCGTGCCGAGGTTGCGGACTTTCTGCAGAAGAATGAGTTCCATGATGCTTCTCTTTTCGTTAGCGCCGGTGTGGCCCGGCGCAGCCAGAGGACGGGTGTCCGAAGAGCTGGGATCGGGGATCGGGGAACGGAAAGGCTGGCGCGATGCCAACGTTCCCCGTTTCCTGCTCCCCGCCCCTGACGTGTCTTAGACGTCGTGGTTGTCGGTGTACGGCAGCAGCGACAGGAAGCGGGCGCGCTTGATCGCGGTGGCCAGCTGGCGCTGGTAGCGCGCCTTGGTGCCGGTGATGCGGCTCGGCACGATCTTGCCGTTCTCGGTGACGTACTGGCGCAGGGTGTTGAGATCCTTGTAGTCGATCTCCTTCACGTCTTCGGCAGTGAAGCGGCAGAACTTGCGGCGGCGGAAAAACTTGGACATGGCTGTGCTCCTGATCAGTCGTCGCTGTCGCGATCGTTGTCGCGGTCGTCACGACCGCCGCGGCCTTCGCCATCACCCTCGTCGTCGCGACGACGGGTGGACTTGGCGTCATCCTTTTCCTTCGACTTCAGGATGAAGGACGGCTCGATGTCGGCCTCGTCACGACGAACCACCAGATGGCGCAGCACGGCGTCGTTGAAGCGGAAGCCCGACTCCAGCTCGTTCAGCGCGTTCTGGCTGACTTCGATGTTGAGCAGCACGTAATGTGCCTTGGCCAGGTTGACGATCGGATAGGCCAGCTGACGGCGGCCCCAGTCTTCCAGGCGGTGGATCTTGCCGCCGTCGGTCTCGATCAGCGCCTTGTAGCGCTCGAGCATCGCGGGGACCTGCTCGCTCTGGTCCGGATGGACCATGAACACAACTTCGTAATGACGCAGGGTCATTGTGGGTTGACTCCTTGTGGATGCGGCCTTGCGGCCTCGCAGCCTCCCGCCGTTGCGGTGAGGCAAGTGTCCTGCCGGCGCCGGTTGGGGTGCGGACAGAAGCGGAATTGTACGGTGCCGACGGAGGCCCGTGCAAGTCATTGATGAAACAGGGCTGGCGCCGGGTACGGCGCGGGAACCCGCCAGTCAGACGCAGCCCCTGGCCTGTCTCAGCTGACCGTGAAGCTCTCGCCACAGCCGCAGGCGCCGGTGGCGTTCGGGTTGTGGAACACGAAGCTGGCATTCAGGCCCTGCCGCTGGAAGTCGATCACGGTGCCGTCGACCAGCGCCAGACTCTTGTCGTCGACGATCAGCGGCAGGCCGTCGACCTCGACCACGCGATCCCCCTCGCCCATCGACTCGGCCAGGTCCACCACGTAGGCGAAGCCGGAGCAGCCGGTGCGCTTGACGCCGAAGCGCACACCGGCAGCGGTCGGCGTAGCCGCCAGGAAGTGGCGCATGCGCTCGTTGGCGGCGGAAGTGATGGTGATGCTCATGGTGGCAGATCGAACCTCGGAGATGACCCGGAAAGTCGCAGCACGGGCGGCAGCTACATTATCATGGCGGTTTGCTCCCAGGCGCCGCCGTGGAGGGAGCACTCACCCATTACACGTCCAGATGCGGCGTGGCAGCAGGAGTTTCAACCGATGGCCGTGGTCAGTGTGAAGCAGGCTCTTTCCGGCAAGCTCGAAGCCGGCAGCACGGTGACCGTGCGTGGCTGGGTGCGCACGCGCCGCGATTCCAAGGCCGGCCTGTCCTTCGTCAACGTCACCGACGGCTCCTGCTTCGATCCGATCCAGGCGGTGGTCCCGGCGACCCTGGGCAACTACGAAAGCGAGGTGAAGCACCTCACTGCCGGCGCCGGCGTGATCGTCAGCGGCACCCTGGTTGCTTCGCAGGGCAAGGGCCAGAGCTTCGAGGTGCAGGCGGACGAGGTGATCGTCACCGGCCTGGTCGACGACCCGGAAACCTACCCGATCCAGCCCAAGCAGCATTCGATGGAGTTCCTGCGCGAGGTTGCCCACCTGCGTCCGCGCACCAACCTGTTCGGCGCGGTGACCCGGGTGCGGCACACGATGATGACGGCGATCCATCGCCATCTCACCGAGCAGGGCTTCTTCTGGATCAACACGCCGATCATCACCACCTCCGACGCCGAAGGCGCCGGCGACATGTTCCGGCTGTCCACCCTGGACTTGGCCAATCTGCCGCGCACGCCCGAGGGCAAGATCGACTTCCGCAAGGATTTCTTCGGCCGCGAGGCGTTCCTCACCGTGTCCGGCCAGCTCAACGTCGAGGCGTACTGCCTGGCGATGAGCAAGGTCTATACCTTCGGTCCCACCTTCCGCGCCGAAAATTCCAACACCGCGCGCCATCTGGCCGAGTTCTGGATGGTCGAGCCGGAGATCGCCTTCGCCGACCTCACCGCCGACGCGGACTGCGCCGAAGCCTTCCTCAAGGCGATCTTCACGGCCGTGCTGGACGAACGCGCCGATGACATGGCGTTCTTCGCCGAACGCGTGCAGCCGGACGCGATCAGCCGGATGGAAGCGTTCATCGCCAAGCCCTTTGAACGCATCGACTACACCGATGCGATCGAGATCCTGAGGAAATCGGGGGAGAAATTCGAATACCCGGTTGCCTGGGGCATCGACCTGCAGACCGAGCACGAGCGCTACCTGGCCGAGAAACATATCGGCCGCCCGGTGGTCGTAATGAACTACCCCGAGGCGATCAAGGCTTTCTACATGCGCCTGAACGACGACGAGAAAACCGTGGCGGCGATGGACGTGCTGGCGCCGGGCATCGGCGAGATCATCGGCGGCAGCCAGCGCGAGGAACGACTCGACTACCTCGATCGTCGCATGGTGCAGTTCGGCCTGGACCCGGCCAGCTACGGCTGGTATCGCGACCTGCGCCGCTATGGCACGGTGCCGCATGCCGGCTTCGGCCTCGGTTTCGAGCGCCTGCTGGTCTACATCTGCGGCCTGGCCAACATCCGCGATGCCATCCCCTACCCCCGCGCCGCCGGCACGGCGGAATTCTGAGCAAACCCTCGCCATGCAGCTTCGACTCCCCGCCCTCATCGCCGCACTGTTTTTCAGCGTCCTGCTGGGCGGCTGCCACACGGCCAAGTCCCTGCTGCCACCCAACCTGCGCCCGCCGTCGGAGAACACCGGCGACGCGCTGAAGCTGGCGCAGGCGCAACTGATGCAGGCCAGCCCCTGCTGCAGCAGCTTTGCCGATTTCTCCTACCGCAGCATGTTGCCGTGGGAACCGCAGAAGTTCGTGCTGGGCAGCGGCAGCATGGTCGCCAATCTCAACGGCACGCAGAGCTACTTTCTGGCCTTCCGGTTGCCGATCGGCGTGAAGCTGCCCTACCAGGTCGCGTTGAAATCGGAATTGAACGGCCGCTGGCTGCACGCCAGCTATCTGTTCGCGCCCACCGCCGTGCTGCTGGACGAGGCGTTCCAGCCGCTGCGTTCGGAAGACATCGGCCTGTGCGAACACATGGGCTGGAGCGACGAAACCACCGGTGCGTTCGGCAGTCTGAAGATCGACAACGCGAAGGCGCGCTACCTGCTGGTCTACAGCTCGGCCGAGCAGCAATCCGGCAAGACCTATTGGGAGCAGTCGCCCGCCTCGATTTCCACCTCGACCGCCGCCTCGCTGCAGATGAACTCCACTGGCAGCTTCAGCATTCCGCACGGCCCGGACGGCACCCTGTGGGTCGGCCTGATGAACAAGACGTATGAGAAAGCGCTCGACAACGCGGTGTGCAAGAAGGCCGCGAAGGGCGATGGCGTGCTGAACACCTTGCGTACCGCCCTGCCCCTGCCCTGGGCCGGCAGCGACAACGCCAGCCGCCACAGCAGCCCGCCATGATCATCCTCTATCTCGGCCTGCTGGCCTGCGGCGTCGGCCTGTTCGTGCTGTCGTACGTGGCCCCGTTTCGCGTCGCCGCACTCCTGCGCCAGCGCTACCCGCAGCATTGGCACGTCATCACCGACGCCGCCGGCGGCCGCCTCTCGGGCTTTCGCACCTGGGCCAGCATGCAGCAGGTGCTGCGCTCACCGGCGCTACCCGCGCTTGGCGATGTGGCGATCAACCGCTGGGGGGCGATCTGGCGATACAGCCAGTGGCTGGGCTGGGCCTGCTGGCTCGGCGCGCTGGCGATGCGCCTGTGGCTGCACTGACTCGCGGAGAATGATCATGCAACTGGATATGGGTGGACGCCACGCGCTGGTCTGCGGCGCCTCGCAAGGCATTGGTCGCGCGACCGCAATCGAGCTGGCCGAACTGGGCGCCAGCGTCACCCTGCTGGCGCGGTCGGTCGACAAGCTCGAACAGCTCGCCGCGCAATTGCCGCGCAACCATGCGGGGCAGCGGCATCAATGGCGCGGCGTCGACATGCTGGATACGGCGGCCTTGCAGACCGCCGCCACGGAAGTTGCCAGCGCCTCAGCCGTGCACATCCTGATCAACAACAGCGGCGGCCCGCCGGGCGGCCTGGCCAGCAGCGCGACCAACACGGCTTTCGAGACCGCGTTCCGCCAGCACCTGCTGGCCGGGCAGACCTTGCTGCAGGCACTGCTGCCCGGCATGCGCGGGAGCGGCTATGGCCGCATCGTCAACGTGATCTCCACCTCGGTGAAGGAACCGATCGCGGGACTGGGCGTATCCAACACCGTGCGCGCCGCGGTGGCGGGCTGGGCCAAGACCCTGTCCGGCGAACTGGCCGCCGATGGCATCACCGTCAACAACGTACTGCCTGGCTACACCCGCACCGATCGGCTGGACAGCCTGCTGGGCGCCAAAGCCGCGGCCAGTGGTCAGAGCGAAGACGAAATTGCCCAAGGCCTGATCGCCACCATTCCGGCCCGGCGCTTCGGCGAGGCCAGCGAGGTGGCGGCGGTGATCGCGTTCCTGTGCACCCCGGCCGCCGCCTACGTCAACGGCGTCAGCATCGCCGTGGACGGCGGTCGCACCCGCGCCTTGAGTTGAGCCACCGGGTCGCCCGGGACGTCGCGCATACGCCGGCGTCCGGTGCAATCATCGCCGGCTGGTTCTAGACTGCTGCGGATGTCCATACCGCGCCTAGCCAATCTGATCGACGGACGCCTGCAGGCGTCGCACCGCGATACCTGGCTCGACGTGCACGAACCCGCCACCGGTTCGGTCTTCATGCAATGCCCCGCCTCGGACGCCGGCGACGTCGCTGCCGCAGTGGAAGCGGCCCGCCGCGCGGCGCCCGCATGGGCAAGCACGCCGATCGATCAGCGCGCGCATCACCTGCAGCGGCTGGCCGACCTGATCGCGGCGCGACTGGAAGAATTTGCCGCGCTGGAGTCGCGCGACAGCGGCAAGCCACTGAGCCTGGCGCGCCGACTGGATATTCCCCGTGCCGTCAGCAACCTCCGCCATTTCGCCGCGGCGATCATCGGCTGGGGCAGCGAATCGCACGCGATGGAAACCGGCGCGCCCGGCAGCGGCGCAGTCAACTACACCTTGCGCCAGCCGCTGGGCGTGGTCGGCTGCATCAGTCCGTGGAACCTGCCGCTGTACCTGTTCACCTGGAAGATCGCGCCGGCCCTGGCCGCCGGCAACACGGTGGTGGCCAAGCCCTCGGAAGTCACGCCGTGCACGGCCGCCCTGCTGGGTGAACTGAGCATCGAAGCCGGTTTTCCGGCAGGCGTGCTGAACATCGTGCACGGCAGCGGCCCGGACGTGGGCCAGGCGATCGTCGAACATGCCGTGGTCAAGGCCGTCTCCTTCACCGGCAGTACGGCCACCGGGGCGCGGATCGCCGGCATCGCCGCCGCGCAGTTCAAGAAGCTGTCGCTGGAAATGGGCGGCAAGAACCCCGCGATCGTGTTCGCCGATGCCGAGCTTTCCGACGCGAACCTCGACACCATCGTGCGCTCGGGCTTCGCCAACCAGGGCGAGATCTGCCTGTGCGGCTCGCGGCTGCTGGTGCAGAAATCGATCTACGACGTTTTCCGCCAGCGGTACTTGGCCAGGGTACGAGCCTTGCGCGTGGGCGATCCGGATGCGGCCGACAGTGACCTCGGCGCGATGGTGTCACAAGCGCACCACGACAAGGTGCTCGGCTGCATCGAACAGGCCCGCCACGAGGGCGGCCAGATCCTTTGCGGTGGCGGCGCGCTCACCCTGCCCGGGCGCTGCGCCGACGGCTGGTTCATCGCCCCGACGGTGATCGAGGGCCTGCCTTCGGCGGCGCAGACCAACCAGCAGGAAATCTTCGGCCCGGTGGTGTGCCTGATTCCCTTCGAGGACGAAGCCGAGGCGCTGGCGATCGCCAACGACAGCCGCTACGGCCTGGCCGCCTCGTTGTGGACGCAGGACCTGTCCCGCGCCCATCGCATGGCCGGCCAGCTCGAATTCGGCATCGTCTGGATCAACTGCTGGCTGTTGCGCGACCTGCGCACGCCGTTCGGCGGCGTCAAGCAATCCGGAGTCGGTCGCGAGGGTGGCAGCGAGGCGCTGCATTTCTTCACCGAGCCAAAAAACATCTGCATCGCCTATGGCGCGCCTCCCGTACCTCGCCAGGACGCGTCGGTCCCACCCATGGAGTCCCGATGAATTCACTGAAAGACCTGCTTGCCAACAACCGACGCTGGGCCGATCAGGTCACCGCGCAGGACCCGACCTTTTTCGAACAGTTGTCGCAGCAGCAGGCGCCGCGCTACCTGTGGATCGGCTGCTCGGATTCGCGCGTGCCTGCGACCCAGATCGTCGACCTGCCGCCGGGCGAGATTTTCGTGCACCGCAACGTGGCCAACGTGGTGGTGCACACCGACCTCAACGCGCTCAGCACCATCCAGTTCGCGGTCGATGTCCTGCAGGTGAAACACATCCTGGTGGTGGGCCACTATGGTTGCGGCGGCGTGGGGGCGGTGCTGAAGGAAAGCCGGCTGGGTCTGATCGACAACTGGTTGCGGCACATCACCGACATCGCCATGAAGCACGCCGACAAGCTCGACCCGGCCCAGTCATTCGCGATGCGCCATGCCCACCTGTGCGAACTGAACGCGCTGGAGCAGGCACTCAACGTATGCCACACCACGGTGGTTCGCGAAGCGTGGGAACGCGGCCAGCCGCTGGCCGTGCATGCGTGGATCTACGGCCTGGACAACGGCCATATCCACGACCTGGGCCTCGACGTGCGTGGCCGCGAGCAATTGCCCGACGCCTATCACCAGGCGATCACCGAACTGACCCGGCGCTGGGAAGGCGGCGCATGAGCGACACAGGCATTCGCACCGACGCGGCCCCCGCGCCGGTGGGCGCATATCCGCATGCGCGGCGGGTCGGCAACCTGCTGTTCCTGTCCGGCGTGGGTCCGCGCCAGCCCGGCAGCCATGCGATTCCCGGCAACGTGCTCGATGCCGACGGCCGGGTGATCGACTACGACATCGAGGCGCAATGCCGGCAGGTGTTCGCCAATGTGCGAGCCGTGCTGGAAGCCAGCGGCGCCGCGTGGACGGACCTGGTCGACATCACCGTGTTCCTCACCGACATGCAGCGCGACTTCGCGACCTACAACCGGCTGTATGCGGAATGCTTCGCCGGCGTGGATGCCTGCCGCACCACCGTCGGCATCGTGGCCCTGCCGACGCCGATCGCGATCGAGCTGAAGTGCGTGGCCGCCCTTCCCGCCGAGCCGCGCTGATCCGCAGCAGCGTGTTCGCCCGGCGCAAGCGCTCCGTCAGGCCAGGCAGGTCTGCAGCAACAGCCCGATCAGTTCCTGCACCGACGATGCCCTGGCCTCGTCGTAGGCGAAGCTGTCTTCGTCCATGTAGTTGAGCTGGGCCAGTTCCAGTTGCACCGCCTGCACGCCCGTCTCCGGCGCACCGTAATGGCGGGTGATGTAGCCGCCCTTGAAGCGCCCGTTGACCGCAAAACTGAAGCGTGACTGTGACGCCAGGCAGGACTGCAGGCGTTCCTGCAGGGCTGGCGTGCAGCTCGCACCGCTCGCCGTGCCGAGGTTGAAATCCGGCAAGCGCCCCTCGAACAGCATGGGCACCCGGCTGCGGATGGAATGTCCTTCCCACAGCACCGCCCGACCATGCTCGTCGCACAACCGGTCCAGTTCCTGCGCGAGGGCCTGGTGATAAGGCCGCCAGTATTCGTCGATCCGGCGCCGCACTTCGTCCTGATCCGGCTCCAGCCCGTCACGATAGAGTGCCTCGCCATCGAAGCCGATGGTCGACACCAGCCCGGTCTCGCGCTGCCCCGGGTACAGGGCATGGCCATCGGCGGGACGGTTCAGGTCAACGACGTAACGGGATGCCTGCGGTTTCAGCACGCTGGCGCCCAGCGCCTGCGCCAGCGGCTCGTACAGTCGCGCCACATGCCAATCCGTATCCGGCGATCGCCGCGCGGCAGGATGCATCCGCTCCGCGATATCGGCAGGAATGAAGAAGCCGTCGTGCGGCAGGCTGATCAACAGCGGCACGCGGCCGGGCTGCACAGTGAAAGTCGTCATCCGGGCATTGTATCCAGTCTGCCCTCCAGCTTCAGTCGAAGCTTGCCTGCCACACCGGAGGCAGGCACGCTAGCCGAAGGAGCCTTCCGGGAGCTTGAGCATGCCAGTCAGAGCGCTGTTCCGAACGTTTTCCATCGTGGCCTGCATGATCGCCGCGCCCATTCCTGCGGTACATGCCCAGGATTTCAGTGCGGCAGCCATCGAGATGTTCCACGGATTGAAGCAGCAGCCCAATGACCTGGCCCGCTACGTCTATCTGGTCAAGACGATGCAAACGCTCCCCGCCGCCGACCGGCCCCTTGCGATGCAGATGTTCGCCTCGGTCGAGAACGAACTGGGTCTCTACAACGAGGCACTTCGTGATTTCCCGCTGAAGAGCCACGTTGCGGCAGATACAACCATTCCGACGGAAGCTCAATGGAAAGCGGCGGATGCCGTGGACGTGATTGTCCGACAGGCCGCCGATCACCACATCGTACTGATCAACGAGGCGCACCACGACGCCCATACCAGGCAACTTACGCTGGCTCTGCTGCCACGCCTGCACGCGCTAGGATTCAACTATTTTGCTGCAGAGGCCTTGCTCGACGAGGACGCCAGATTGATGCATCGGGGGTATCCGACCAGAACCAGCGGCAGCGATTATCTGCACGAACCTTCCTATGGCGAGATCGTGCGCACGGCAATCAAGCTTGGCTTCAAGATCGTGTCCTACGATGTGGATAGTCGCGACATGTCTGAACGCGAAACCGGGCAGGCGAAGAACCTGTACGAGAAAGTATTTGCAAAAGACCCTGACGCCCGACTGTTTGTTCACGCAGGCTACGCGCATATCGACAAGGCGAAGGGACGCCTCGGCAACATCATGCCGATGGCCATGCAGTTGCAGCAGATGACCGATTTCGAACCGCTGTCGATCGACCAGACCCAGTTCCGCGAGCAGATCCCGGCAGAACCAGATGCTTACTCGGAACTGGTCAAGAACTTTCCTTCCAGGGAGCCCTTCGTTCTTGTCAACCGAATCACGGGCAAGCCGTGGAGCTCACATCCGAAGCAGTACGACATGAACGTGCTGCTGCCCCCAGCCGCAGGCCAGCGCGCGCTCGAGAGTGGCTACACCCAACCATCAACGATCGTCCACGACATGGTTCGGAATCAATCCATGCTCGCGCATTTCGTCAATACGCAACGACCGGAATGGCTCACCCTGCACGACGAACGCATCCCCTACGAGATCAGCACGACACTGTGCCGGGTCACCACGCCCTGCGTCGTCGACGCGCACTACATCGTTGAAAACGACGAGGCCATCGCTGCCGACCGCTACGCTTTCATGCAAGGTGACACCATAAGCAAGTTGTATCTTCGGCCGGGCCGCTATCGGCTGCGTGCCTGGGATATCCGGGACAAGACATTGTCCGAACGGATCATCAGCATAGGTCAGCAGTAGTTTGTGGGCGGGGATCCTGCTAGCAACCCGAGCCGGCAAGTGCACTCTGCCATCCCGCAAAGGCTCTCGACAGATCGATGATCTGTGGGGGCCAGGGCCGCCTCTTCAGACCGCCACTCTCGCTACGCCAGGGTCGATTCGCCCATTTCCAGTGACTTTCAGCGGTCGTTTGGCGTCGAAAAGCACAGGCCCAATCCACTCCTGCATCGCCCAGAGTGCGTCCTCGGACGTCGCCCACAACGTGAACATGCAACCGCGGTATCCGGCCGCATCGATCCAGAACCACGAACAAGGCACGGTCGTGCTCAAGGTCATGGTTCATGCCGATGGCACGGTGGGCAGCATCACCTACGATCCGCAGTACAGCAGCACGGTGTCCGGCGACCTCATCGCGGCGGCAACCCATGCGGCGAGGCAATGGCGTTTCAACCCGAAGATGAAGAATGGCCAGCCGGTCGAAGGCTATGCACGCGTACCCGTGAAATTCATGCTGGACCCTCTCACCGATGGCCCAAACAGGGTTGAAGCTGAGAAACGAAATTCAAAAAGCTGAAAATCCTTTTGATTTGCATGTGAATTATTGAATTGATAACCTCGGCACATCCCTGCCGAGGTTGTCTTGTGAGTACGCAGCCCGCCGCCAGCCATGTCGCCTCGCGCACGCTCTCACGAGCTGCGCATCTTGCCTTGCCGATGTTGGCGATAGCCGCGTTGGCCGCCTGCTCCGGCAATCCACGCCGGCCGCAACCCGCCTACAGGACCTCGCACTCTGCATTGGCCGACCTGCCGCCGCGCGCGCCCTCGGCGGCCAGCGCAGGCGAGGCGAACGACATCCTGTTCCGCGCGATCGGACTCGTCGGCACACCGTATCGCTGGGGCGGCAACACCCCGGCGGGCGGGTTCGACTGCAGTGGTCTGGTCGACTACATCTACCGCACGGCCACCGGCATCAAGCTGCCGCGCACCTCCCACGAGATGGCAGCGGACGGCAGGAAGGTGCGCAAGATGACTCAGCTGGCCAGCGGCGACCTGGTGTTCTTCGACATCGGCGGCGCGATCAGCCATGTCGGCGTGTACGTGGGCAAGGGACGCTTCGTGCATGCACCGAACAGCGGCGGCACGGTGCGGCTGGACGATATCGACGGGCCGTACTGGGGTGATCACTTTGCCTATGGGAGGCGGGTGCTGGATTGAGTGTTGGGAAGAAGGTTTCGGGTAGACCGTGGCGACCCCACTCCAACTCTCCCCCGGGAGGGGAGAGGGCGAACGAAAAACGGCGCCCATGGGCGCCGTTTTACTTTGGCTTTTTGACGCGCCGGTCAGTGCTCCGCACTGCCCGGCGCGTGGGCGTGACCGTGCTGGACTTCTTCTTCGGTGGCGTCGCGCACTTCGCCAACCGTGACGTCGAAATGCAGGGTCTTGCCGGCCATCGGGTGATTCAGGTCCACATCGATCGCGCTCATGCCGACCTTGTGCACGGTCACCGCGCGCTGGCCGCCTTCCTTGAGGCTGAGCACGGTGGTCATGCCCGGCTTGAGGCGGTTTGCCTGCGGAAAATACTTCTTCGACATGCGCTGGATCTGGCCTTCCTGACGCTCGCCGTAGGCATCGGCGGGAGCCACGTCCACCGACAGCGTGTCGCCCGCTTCGCGGCCTTCAAGCGCGGTTTCCAGGCCCGGAATCAGCTGGCCGTGGCCCAGCAGTATCCACAACTGTTCATCGCGGTCATGCGAGCTTTCCACCTTCTCGCCATCCACGGTCAGCGTGTAGTGGATTGCGATGACCTTGTCCTTGCCAGCCTTCATTGCGCGTCTCGTCGATGGGATCAAACCGGGGATTCTAGCAGCCCGTCGGCGGCGGGATGGCCACCGGCCTCAGGACTCGGCGGCAAGCCCCACCCCGCGCGCCTCCGGCCCCAGCCACAGCAGCAGCGCCAGCAGCAGGGCGACCCCGACCATCCACCACGACATGGCGAACGCGAAGTCCCCGCCATGCCGCTGCGCCAGCCAGTTCTGCGCGGTTGCGGTGACCGCCGCCAGCAGGTTGCCCATCTGGTAGGCGAAACCGGGCAAGGTGCCCCGCACCAGAGCCGGCGACAGCTCGTTGAGATGGCTCGGCACCACGCCCCAGGCGCCCTGCACCATCACCTGGATCAGGAAGGCACCCAGTCCGAGCAGGATCAGCGAACCGCCATGCATCCACAGCGGGATCACCGGAATCGCCAGCAGGGCCGCGATCATCATCGCCTTGCGCCGACCGATCCGCTCCGAAAGCGCACCGAAGTAGAGTCCGCCGACCAGGGCACCGAGGTTGAGCAGGGCCACCAGCACGAAGGCCGCGGTCGAACCCGTCGGCAGATGCAGGCTGGATTCCTCGAAGGTGTGATAGAGGTCCTGCGAGCCGTGGCTGAACATGTTGAACGCCATCATCAGCAGCATCAGGTAGATCGCCAGCTTCCAGTGCCCCTTCATGGATTCGAGCAGGCCGGGGCGACGACCGGTGCCCTGGCCCGCCTGCCATACCGTCGATTCCGGCACCTTGCGCCGGATGTACAGCACCAGCAAGGCCGGAATCGCGCCGACCACGAACAGCCCGCGCCAGCCGATGTGATCCACCAGCAGCCAGTTCGCCAGGGCCGCCAGGAAAAACCCGCACGGGTAGCCACTCTGCAGCAGGCCGGACACGGCCCCGCGCGCCTTCGCCGGGATCGACTCCATCGCCAGCGATGCGCCGATGCCCCATTCGCCGCCCATCGCGACCCCGAACAGGAAACGCAGCACCAGCAACATGGTGAGCGAGGTCGCAAACGCGGTGGCCAGCTCGAACAGCGAAAACAGCACCACGTCCAGCATCAGGATCGGGCGTCGTCCGAAGCGATCGGCCAGTCGCCCGAACAGCAAGGCGCCCAGTGGCCGAGCGGAGAGGGTCAGGAACAGCGCATAGATCACCTGCGTCGTGGCCACCTCGAACTCCTTCGCCACCGTGACGATCACGAAGGTCAGCAGGAAGTAGTCGAAGGCATCCAGCGTCCAGCCGAGGAAACTTGCCAGCACGGTATGGCGTTGGGTGGAATCGAGTTCACGCAGGGGTGCAAGCAGTGACATCGTGGCCTCGCCGGGTCAGGAGCGGATCGTGGACTGGCCGCCATCCTATGCCGGTAGACGGCCAAACGGGCGGAATCGGCCCGCATGGCCTGCATCGCGCGGATGTCTTAGGCTGCAGGAACCTCTCCAGACGCGGGACCCGGATGGATCATCGCAGCCGCCAGCGCATCGCAAGCCGTTATGACAACGTCATCCAGCGTGGCTATGTCCGCGGCAAGCTGGCCGGCGACCCGGTCTACGCCGCCACCGCGGCGCTGCTGGAAGAAAGCTCGCTGCCCCTGCTGGACATCGGTTGCGGCATCGGCCTGCTCGGACAGTATCTGAACACCCAGGGCCGGAAGCGGCGCTACTTCGGGCTGGACCACGATCCGCGCAAGATCGCCTCCGGCCGGCTGGCCGCCCGGCGCGGCGGACTGGAAGACCTGATGGAACTGCAACACGCCGACGCGGCCGAGCTGCCGTCGGTGCAGGGCGACGTCACCGTGCTGGACGTGCTGCACTACCTGCCCGCTTCCCGCCAGTCCGACCTGCTGCGTTCGGCCGCGCGCCATCTTGCCCCGGACGGTCGACTGATCATCCGCAACGTGCTGCGCGAACGGAACTGGCGGTTTCACGCCACCCGCATCGAGGAGTTCTTCCTGCATGCATCGGGCTGGATTCCCGGAGGCCCGCAGC
This sequence comes from Rhodanobacter sp. IGA1.0, assembly GCF_040208325.1. Lineage (NCBI taxonomy): Bacteria > Pseudomonadati > Pseudomonadota > Gammaproteobacteria > Lysobacterales > Rhodanobacteraceae > Rhodanobacter > Rhodanobacter sp. IGA1.0. The sequence goes on along the minus strand of NZ_CP157948.1, from coordinate 1,312,942 downwards.
ACTATCCCAGCGCCAGCGAGCTGCGGGCGCCCCTGGAGGACGTCGGGCTGGACGTGCGCATTGAGCCCTTGCGCGGCCGCACGCCGTTCAACAGCTACCTGATCGTGGCGCGCCGACCGCAGGCCTGATCGGCTGGCCGTTCAGTTTCACGAACGGTCCGCGCGCACGGCGCCGATGTATCGGCTATACTCCGCTCCGCGTTCGCCCCCACGAACGTTGCGACACACCGTCGCCCCTTTCCCTTAGTCTGCAACACGGTATGAACACTCCGGGTTGCTCAGGAGTGTTCCATGTCTTTCGATTCGCTGGGCCTTGCGCCCGCGTTGTTGCGTGCGCTTGCCGATTACGGCTACACCCAGCCCACCCCGATCCAGGCCGCGGCGATCCCGTCCGTGCTGGAAGGTCACGACCTGCTTGCTGCCGCCCAGACCGGCACCGGCAAGACCGCGGCGTTCGCGCTGCCCCTGTTGCAAAAGCTGTCCACCAGCGGCCAGACGATGACCCGGCGCCCGCGTGCGCTGATCCTCACGCCGACCCGCGAACTCGCGGCGCAGATCCACGAGAACATCCGGGACTACAGCAAGTTCATCCAGATCAGCGCCACTACCATCTTCGGCGGCGTCGGCATGGGCCCGCAGATCAACGCGCTGCGTCGCGGCGTAGACATCGTCATCGCCACCCCCGGCCGCCTGATCGACCACATGCAGCAGCGCACGCTGGATCTGTCCGCGGTGGAAACGCTGATCCTCGACGAAGCCGACCGCATGCTGGACATGGGCTTCCTGCCGGCGCTGAAGCGCATCCTGCAGTCGGTGCCGAAGCGCCGCCAGACCCTGTTGTTCTCGGCCACCTTCGCGCCGGCGATCAAGACGCTGGCGATGGAGTTCATGCACAACCCGAAGGAGATCTCGGTCTCCGCGCCGAACACCGTGACCACCCTGGTCAGCCACCAGGTGCATCCGGTCGACGCCTCGCGCAAGCGCGACCTGCTGCTGCACGTGCTGTCGCAGGACAGCCGCCGCCAGACCCTGGTGTTCAGCCGCACCAAGCACGGCGCCGACAAGCTGGTGACCTTCCTCAACGCCTCCGGCCTGCGCAGTGCCGCGATCCACGGCAACAAGAGCCAGAACGCCCGCACCCGTGCGCTCAGCGACTTCAAGAGCGGCCGCGTCACGGTGATGGTCGCCACCGACATCGCCGCCCGCGGCATCGACATCGAGCAGTTGCCGATCGTGATCAACTTCGACCTGCCGTCAGTGGCCGAGGATTACGTGCATCGCATCGGCCGCACCGGGCGCGCCGGCATGGAAGGCCTGGCACTGTCGCTGGTCAGCCATGACGAGTCCGGCCTGCTGTTCGACATCCGCAAGCTGCTCAAGCAGGACATCGCGATCACCGCGGTGACCGGTTACGAGCCCTCCGCACCGCTGCGCCTGGACGCCGGCGCGCCACGTCCCAAGCAGGGTGGCGGTGGTCAGCGTCAGCAGCAGCGCGCGCCGCGTCAGGGCAAGCCCGCCGGTGCAGCGCGACCGAACGGCTACGCGCCCCAGGGCCGCGGTGACCATGCTGCCGGCAACCAGCGCCGCCGTTCGAACTCGCGTCCGGCGGCCAAGGCCTGAACCCGTAGGGGTCCGTTCGCGAGCCGCTACGACAGGCCAAGCGCCGCCGCATGGTGGCGCAGATGGTCGTCGATGAAGCTGCCGATGAACCAGTAGCTGTGATCGTAGCCGGCATGCCGGCGCAACAGCAGCGACTGGTCCGCTTCAGCGCAGGCCTGGTCGAACAGCTCGGGTTTCAGCTGGGTTTCGAGGAAGCCATCGGCTTCGCCCTGATCGATCAGGATGGTTCCGGGAAAGGTCTGTTGTCGCACCAGTTCGCAGGGATCGTATTCTGCCCAGCTGTCGCGATTGTCGCCCAGGTAATGCGGCAGCGCCTTGTGTCCCCAGGGCACCTGGCTGGGCGCCACGATCGGGGCGAAGGCCGACACCGAGCGGTACCGAGACGGATGCCGCAAGGCGATGACCAGCGCACCGAGTCCGCCCATGGAATGCCCGCAAATGCCGCTGCGCGAGGCATCGACCGGGAACCGGGCGGCGATCAGTTCGGGCAGTTCGCGGGCCACGTAGCTGTACATGCGGAAGCGGGACGACCAGGGCGCCTGGGTGGCATCGAGGTAGAAACCTGCGCCTTCGCCGAATTCCCAGTCGCCGGTGGCGCCTTCGAAACCGGTGTTGCGCGGACTGGTATCGGGCATCACCAGCACCAGGCCCAGTTCGGCAGCCAGGCGTTGCGCGCCGGCCTTGATGGTGGCGGTCTCCTCGGTGCAGGTCAGCCCGGCGAGAAAGTACAGCACCGGACACGGCCCATCAGCCGCCTGTGGTGGCTGGTAGACCGCGAAGCGCATCGGTCCGCCGCAGGTTTCGGAGTGATGGCGATAGAAGCCTTGTACACCGCCGTGCAGTCGCTGTTCGGAAATCGTCTCAAACATGTTCATCGTCCTTCAGTCGTCGACCAAGCATAGCCGCAGCTTCCAGGCCCGCAGTCGACTGGCGCCAGCTTCAACAATGCTCCGCACTGGTAGAATGCACGCCTTGTGCGTCGCTTTCCCGACCACTTTCTGTTTTAGAGGTATCCCCCATGTCATCCCCCGTTTCCGACAACGCCCCGGTACCATCCGGCTTTGGCGCGCTTGAGCTGCACCCTGACGTCCTGCGCGCGCTGACCGACGTCGGCTACGAGTCGCCCTCGCCGATCCAGGCAGCGACCATTCCCCCGCTGATGGAGGGGCGTGACGTGCTCGGCCAGGCGCAGACCGGCACCGGCAAGACCGCCGCGTTCGCGCTGCCGATCCTCTCGCGCATCGACCTGAAGCCCGGCAAGCCGCAGGCGCTGGTGCTGGCGCCCACGCGCGAATTGGCCATCCAGGTGGCCGAAGCGTTCCAGAAATACGCCACCCACATGCGCGGGCTGCAGGTGCTGCCGATCTACGGCGGGCAGAGTTACGGCCCGCAGCTGCACTCGCTCAAGCGCGGCGTGCACGTCGTGGTCGGCACGCCCGGCCGCGTCATCGACCATCTGGACAAGGGCACGCTGGACCTGTCGGAGCTGAAGTACCTGGTGCTCGACGAAGCCGACGAGATGCTGCGCATGGGCTTCATCGACGACGTCGAGAAGGTGCTGCAGGCGACGCCGCCGCAGCGCCAGGTCGCGCTGTTCTCGGCGACCATGCCCACGGTGATCCGCAAGATCGCCCAGCGGCACCTGAAGGATCCGGTCGAGGTCACCATCAAGTCCTCCACCACCACCGCGGCGAACATCCACCAGCGCTACTGGTTCGTCAGCGGCATGCACAAGCTCGATGCGCTGACCCGCATCCTCGAAGCCGAGCCGTTCGACGCGATGATCATCTTCGCGCGCACCAAGCAGGCCACCGAGGAGCTGGCCGGCAAGCTGCAGGCGCGCGGCCTGGCCGCCGCCGCGATCAACGGCGACATCGCCCAGCCGCAGCGCGAGCGGGTGATCCAGCAGCTCAAGGACGGCAAGCTCGACATCTTGGTCGCCACCGACGTGGCCGCGCGCGGCCTCGACGTGGAGCGGATCAGCCACGTGTTCAATTACGACATTCCGTACGACACCGAAAGCTACGTGCACCGGATCGGCCGCACCGGCCGCGCCGGCCGCAGCGGCGAGGCGATCCTGTTCGTCAGCCCGCGCGAGCGCGGCATGCTGGGCGCGATCGAGCGTGCCACCCGCCAGCCGATCGAGCAGATGCAGCTGCCGTCGGTCGAGGTGGTCAACGACGTGCGCATCGGCAAGTTCAAGCAGCGCATCACCGACATCCTGGCGCAGGATGATCTCGGCGAATTCCAGAAACTGATCGAGCAGTACGAGCAGGAACACAACGTGCCGGCGATCGAGATCGCCGCCGCGCTGGCGCGCATCGCCCAGGGCGACCAGCCGCTGCTGCTCTCGCCGCCGCCCAAGCGCGAGAAGTACGAACCGGCCTCGCGCGAGCGGGTCGAACGCGCCGCGCCGCGCGAGCGCAGCAGCGAACGCCGTCCACCCCACGCACGCGAAGCCGGGGCTGCCAGCCACCCGTCGGCGCACGAATCCAGGCCCGCCGAACATCGCCCGCGCGAGCACGGCGCCCATGACCGCGCCCCGCCGCGCGAGTTCGGCCAGCGCCCGGTGCGCGCGCACGCCACCGAGGAAGGCAAGCGCACCTATCGCATCGAGGTGGGTCACGAGCATGGCGTGAAGCCGGGCAACATCGTGGGCGCGATCGCCAACGAGGCCGGTCTGGAAAGCCAGTACATCGGCCGCCTCAGCATCCGCGACCACTACAGCCTGATCGACCTGCCCGACGGCATGCCCAAGGAAGTGTTCGAGCACCTGAAGAAGGTCTGGGTGGTGCAGCAGCAGTTGCGCATCCACGAGTGGGATGGCACCGACACCGGCACCAGCGCGCCGCCGTCCCACAAGCCGGGCGGTCCCAGGAAGCCCGGCGGCTTCAAGCCACGCCCCGCCGGCGGCAAGCCGCCAAAGCGCAAGTAGGCGCTTCGGGTCGCGCCGCTCGATAAGCGGCGGCGCGACCACGTAACATCGGCGGATCATCGCCACCGCGAACCCGTCGCATGCCCAGCCGCAACGCCGAACAGCAACCGCCCAGCGGCTCCCAGCCGCGCATCGATGGCCTGTCGCCGGCGGCCTTGCAACAGTTGCAGGCGGCCGCGCGCGCCATTCGCGATGGCGCCGAAGCGCCGGCGCGCATGGCGCTGGACACGACCCTCGAACTCGCCCCGGAACATCCCGAGGCCTTGCGCCTGTACGCCATCCTGCACACCCGCGCGCAACGCCAGGACGAGGCGCAGGCCTGCCTGCAGCAGGTGCTGGCGCGATGGCCCGACTATGCGCTGGCCTGGTCGGACCTGGGCGGGGTGCAGCAGGCACGCGGAGACATGGAAGCGGCGTTCGCCAGCTGGCGGCAAGCCTGCGCGCTGGCGCCGGCTGCGCCGATGCCGTGGTTCAACCTGGGCCGAAACCTGCAGTTGCATGGCGACACCGACGCCGCGATCGAGGCGCTGCAGCAGGCGCATGCGTTGGCGGCGGATTTCCTGCCGGCGCTGATCCTGCTCGGCGATGCCCTGGTCCACGCCGGCCGCTTCGACGAAGCCGATGCACGCTACCGCGCCGCGCTGGCCCTGCATCCGGCCTGCGGCGATGCCTGGCGCGGACTGGCAAACATGAAGACGCGACCGCTGTCGGACGCGGATCGGGAACAGCTGGGTGCCGCCATGCGACAGCCCGGCATCGCCCCGGCCGATCGCATCGCGATGGGTTTCGCGCTGGGCAAGGTCTGCGAGGACCAGGAACGCTACGAGGAGGCCTTCCACGCGCTGAATCGCGCCAACGCCGAACTGCGCGAGATCAGGCCGTGGCAGGCGTCCGCCTTCCATGCCCACGCCGAGGCCCTGCTTGCGGCATCCCGGCGGCTGCCGCCGCCCATCGACGCGGGCCTCGGGCGTGAAGTGATCTTCATCGTGGGCTTGCCACGCTCGGGGTCGACCCTGTTCGAGCAGATCCTCGCCGCCCATCCCGAGGTGGAAGGCGCCAGCGAGCTCACCGAACTGGAACAGGTGCTCGGCGAGGAATCCGCGCGGCGCCGGAAACCCCTGCTGCAATGGATCGACGAGGCCGGTGCGGACGACTGGCAACGACTGGGCCGGCGCTATCTGGAGCTCACCGCCCGCTGGCGCCGACACAAGCCCCGGCATACCGACAAGCTGCCGTCGAACTGGCTGCTGGCCGGCGTGCTGGGCGCGATGCTGCCGGGCGCCCCGGTCATCGACGCTCGCCGCGATGCGCTGGAAGCAGGCTGGTCCTGCTACAAGCAGCAGTTCTACAAGTTGCCGCACTTCGCCTGCACGCTGACCGACATCGCCGCCTATGTCCGCGACTACGAACGGATCATGGGCGCCTGGCAGGCAGCGGCGCCGCAGCGCATCCGCATCCAGCGCTACGAGGCCTTGCTGGCCACACCGGAAGACGAGATCCGTGCGCTGCTGGCGTTCTGTGACCTGCCGTTCGACCCGGACTGCCTCGACTACCATCGCGCCTCGCGCAACGTGCGCACGGCCAGCGCGGCGCAGGTGCGCCAGCCGTTGCGTCGCGACACGGCACGCGCCGGCAATTACGGCGCCCTGCTCGATCCGCTGCGTTTCGGCCTGGGCCTGCCCAGGGCCGGCTGACCGCACCGATCAGGCAAAACCAACCGGCAGCGCTTCAGGCACTTTGCGGCAACGGCGGCAGGCCGGCATCGAAGGGATCGAGCCAGTCTCCGGGCGTCAGCACGGGCAGGCCATGGGCCAGCCGCGCCTTGTCGCATTGCGGGCTGACCGCGCCGAACTCCCATGACGGCTGCACTTCGCGGCATACCGACGGTCGTTGCGGATAGATGCCGCAATGGGCGGCCTCGCCCACCACGCCCTGCAGCGCCACGCAGCGTATCTGCGCGGCGTTGGTGCCGCGCATGGCCAGCCGGTGCGGATCAAGTTTCTCGGTCAGCTCGGGCGGCACGCAGCCGCCGAGGAACGCCTCCGCTTCCGACCAATGGAAGGCCACGCGATAGAACGCGCAGCAGGCACCGCAACGCAGGCAGGGATGATCCATCGAACCGACCAGGGGCGCCCCGAGGCGCGCAGGGAGCGGATTCTAGTGCGCGGGGACGCGGCTGGGGAATGGGGGAGCGATGTCGCCTCGCTCCCCTTTTTGCGGGAGGCCGTGCGGCAAGAGCGACCCCACCCTTGCCCTCCCCTGCTTGCAGGGGAGGTAGACGGAGAGCGCTCGACCTCAAGGTCGAGCGCTTGCTTGCTTCAGGGCTCTCCGGCGAAGGTATTGCACCGGGCCATGTCGCCGCTGGCGAACCCGGTCTTGAACCACTTCACGCGCTGGGCCGAGGTGCCGTGGGTGAAGGTGTCCGGACGCACGCGGCCTTGCGCCTGCTGCTGCAGGGTGTCGTCGCCGATGTGGCTGGCGGCGTTGAGCGCCGATTCGATGTCACCCGGCTGCAGCCAGTTCAACTCCTGCTGGCTGTGGTTGGCCCACACGCCGGCATAGCAGTCCGCCTGCAGTTCCTGTCGCACCGACAGGCCGTCGGCGCCATCCATCGGGGCGCCCTGGCGCCGGGCCTGGTCGACCTTGTCGAACACGCCGGTCAGCTTCTGCACGTGATGGCCGACCTCGTGCGCAATCACGTACGCGCGGGCGAAGTCGCCGGAGGAATGCAGTTCGTCCTGCAGTTGCTGGAAGAACGCCACGTCCAGGTAGACCTTCTGGTCACCCGGGCAATAGAACGGGCCCACCGCCGTGCTGGCGCTGCCGCAGGCCGTACTCACGCCGCCGCTGAACAGGTGCAGTTTCGGCTCGACATAGGTGGCGCCGTGTTCGCGAAAGATCTCGCCCCAGCTCTGCTCGGTGGAATGCAATACGGCGCTGACGAAATCCTTCTGCTCGGGATCGACCTGGGCCGGCACGCCGGTCTGGCCGCCGGCGCCGGGCTGGATGCCGCCCTGGTCCAGCAAAGCCATCGGGTTCTTGAAGAAGATCCAGCCGATCAGCGCCAGCACCACGATGGTGCCCAGGCCCATGCCACGACCACCGCCGAAGCGCCGGCCGCCACCGCCGCCGCCGCCACTATCGATCTCGACGTTGTTGCTGCTGCCACCCTTCCGCCAATCCATAGATCCCCCGCAGTGCTGGTACGTGCGCCTCGGCGCTGTCCGGCGACGATAGCGCGCTGCCGCGCATCGCGCCACGTCGGACATCACGGCTAAAGTAGGCCACCCTTCGTGAGGATTTCAGCATGACCCATCTGCCCGCCCTGGTTACCCTGCTCACCGTATTGCTGATGTTCGGCACCATGTGGGCGGTTGGCCACGCCCGCGGCAAGTACGGCGTCAAGGCACCCGCGACCACCGGCGACCCGGCCTTCGAGCGGGCCTATCGGGTACAGATGAACACGCTGGAGGCCACGGTGATGTTCCTGCCGACACTGTGGCTGGCGGCTCACTACGGCTTCACCGGATGGGCCGGCATCGCGGGCCTGGTCTGGCTGGCTGGCCGCGTGTGGTATGCCCTGGCCTATCTGCGCGACGCCGGCAAGCGCGGACCGGGTTATCTGGTGAGCATGCTGGGCTGGGCTGCGGCACTGGTGATGGCCTGCATCGGCGTGGCCCGCGCGATGATGGTCGGCTGAAGTCAGCCGAGCAAACCCGGAGCGGTGCCGCTCAATACCCACAGACGATGCGGCACCGCCATCGGCTCGCCGGCGTGACGCGCGGCCAGCAACGCGGCCAGCTCGGCATCGAAGCGCTGGACTCTTGTTTCGTCCAGGCTGGCACCGATGCCGGCACTGGCGCGGATGCGCCCCCGCCAGTCCGCGTGGCTGTAGGAAACCTCCACGTCCAGCGACCAGGTGCGCAGGTCGCTGAAGCCGGCTTCGGCCAGGTCCTTGAGCCATGCCGGATACAGGCCACTGCCGCTGTGCATGGTCCAGCCCGCGTTGTAGGCAAGGATCAGGCGCTCGGTGTCCTGCACCATGTTGCCGTTCAGCGGTACCCAGTCGAAATGCGCGATCACGAAACGACCGCCGGGCCGCAGCCACTTGCGCACCAGCGCGGCGCTGCGGGCGCGCTCGAACCAGTGCCAGCATTGTCCGGCCGTCACCACGTCGAAAGAAGCCGGTGCGAAGTCGGCGTTCTCGACCCTGGCCCTGACCTGTTTCACCTGCACACCCGCGGCGCGATCCAGCTCCGCGGCTTGCGCCAGCAGCGGAGCGGAATGATCCAGGCCGGTGACCTCGCAGCCGCGCAAGGCCATCCCGCGGGCCACCGTGCCGGTGCCCGTACCCAGATCCAGTACGACGTCACCGGTATGGACGCAGCCGTCGCTGAGCAGGCGATCGAAGAAGATCTCGGGGAACCCTGCCCGATGGCGCGCGTAGTCAGCGGCCGTCCTGCCGAAGTCGATAGCCATCACACCCCCTGTAGCCACTGGTGACGCAAGCTTCTGCTGTTTGGCATAGTAGCGGCATGACCCCGCGCTGCAAGCCGTGGCCCACGCACGCTCCCGGCACGGGTGAAGACCTGTCCGGCGGGTGACACCTCGAAGCGCGCGCCGCGCCTTCACCAGCATCCCGCAGGCATGATCAACGCATGGAAGTCAGTGGTACCCAGACACCCCGGCCACCCGCCCTGCCCTCCAGCACGACATATCGACTGCCACCGGGCCTGGGCGGCGCGGTAGGCATCATCGCGGGCTACTTTGCGCTGCAATTGCTGGCCGGATTCGCGTTTGCGCTGGTAGCCATGTTCGCCGCGATGTTCGATCACCCGGCGACCGGCCTGGAAGTTGCCGTCGGCACCACCCTCGCCCGGCCAGGCATGCAGGCCTGGCTGGCGATCGTCTCGCTGGGCGTGGCCGCGCCACTGACCCTGTGGCTGGCGCATCGGCAGTGGGGCGCGTGGTGGTCGACGGCTCAGCCGCCGGGGCTGGGTTTCGTTGCGCCCAGCCGGACCTGGTTCTTCGCACTGGCCATCGCCACCGGCCTGCTGCTGCCGTGGATCGGTTCGCTGCTGACGCAGTGGCTGGCGCATGGCCATCCGGTGACCCAGGACATCGAGCAGATCGGCGCGCGGACTCCGCTGGCATCGCGCCTCCTGCTGGTGCTGGTGGTGGTCGGCGTGGGGCCGGTCGTGGAGGAACTGCTGTTTCGCGGCGTGCTGTTGTCGGCCCTGATGAGGCATTGCCGTGCCGGCCTGGCGGTGGCGCTCAGTTCTCTGGCATTTGCGCTGATCCATCTGCCGGGGCTGGATTACCAGTGGTATGCGCTGCCGAACCTGCTGCTGCTGGCCGTGCTGCTGGCGGTCCTGCGCCTGGGTTCAAAGTCGATCTGGCCCGGCGTGCTGGCACACGGCATCAACAATCTGCTGGCCGTCGTCGGCTGGTTCATCGCCGTCAGGGCGACGGGCTGATACCGCCACGACGCAGCAATCGCGCCGTTTCGAACAGCGGCAGCCCCATCACCCCGGAATAGCTGCCGGCCAGATGCTCGACCATGGCCCCCGCGCGTCCCTGGATGGCATAGGCGCCGGCCTTGCCGAACGGTTCGCCGCTGGCTACGTAAGCCTGGATCAGCCCATCATCCAGCGCGCCGAACCGCACCCGGGAAAGGCATTCCTCCCGGTACTCGCCCTGCCCGCCAACCAGCCACAGCGTCGAAATCACCGTATGCGTGCGACCGGAGAGCCGCCGCAGCATCGCGGCCGCATCCGCGGCATCGCGAGGCTTGCCGAACACCTCGTCGTCCAGCACCACCTCGGTGTCCGCGCCCAGCACCCACGCCGATGATGCATCCGTCAGCGCCGCCAGGCCGGCACGGGCCTTGTCGCGAGCGACCCGGCTCACGTAGTCCTGCGGTGATTCACCCGCTTCGCGCTGCTCGGTCACCTCGACATCGATCACCGCAAAGGCCACGCCCAACTGCTCCAGCAACTGACGGCGGCGTGGCGATTGCGAGGCGAGATACAGCATGCGAATTCCGACGGATGCGGGGAAAGTCAGAGGGTCAGCCCGTACTCGCAGAACTGCGAGTCACGCCGCCAGCCCAGTGATTCGTAGAGCGCTTGCGCCGGGGCATTGTCCAGCGCGGTGGACAGCGACAGACTGGCTGCCCCCAGCGCGCGCGCCTGGTCCGCCGCCGCGCGCAGCAATGCCGCCGCCACGCCGCGTCGGCGCGCCGACGCGCTCACGAACAGGTCGTTGAGCAGCCAGGTGCGCACCATGCGCACCGAGGAAAACAGTGGATACAACTGGGTGAAACCAAGCCCTTCGCCGCGTTCGTCGCAGGCCAGCAGGATCAGCGATTCATGGCGGGCAAGCCGCGCCGCCAGGAACTCGCGGGCGCCCGCCGGATCGGACGGCTGGCCGTAGAACTGCCGGTAGCCATCGAACAGCGGCACCAGCGCATCGAGATCGGAACGGGTTGCCGAACGGACGGAAAAGGACATACGCGCTCCCTGGAAGCATCAAGCCCGATGATAGGGGTGGCCGCTCATGATCGTGGTCGCGCGATACAGCTGCTCGGCCAGCACCAGCCGCACCAGCATGTGCGGCAGGGTGAGCGGCCCGAGCGACCAGCGCTGGTCGGCGCGTTGCAGTACCTCGGGCGCGTGACCGTCGGGTCCCCCGATCAGGAAGGCCAGGTCGCGCCCGGTCATGCGCCACTTCTCCAGTTGCGCAGCCAGCTCTTCGCTGGACCAGGTCTTGCCGCGGCCGTCCAGCGCGACCACATGGATGTCGTGCGGCAGGGCGGCGAGGATCGCCGCGCCTTCGTCCTGGATCGCCCGCGCATCGTCGCGGCCCTTGCCGCGGGTGCCGGGTTTCAGCTCAACCAGATCCAGCGGCAGGTCATGGGAAAGCCGCTTGCGGTATTCGGCGAAACCTTCCGCCACCCAACCGGGCATGCGCTCCCCGACGGCGATCAGGCGGGCACGCATCGGCGCAGCGACTCAGCCTGCCTGTGCGGCTTCGCCGCCCGCCTCGCCTTCGTGGCCGTGGTCGCCCACCGTCCACAGCCGTTCCAGGCCGTAGAACTCGCGGATGCGCGGCAGCATCACGTGGACGATCACGTCGCCCAGGTCGACCAGCACCCACTCGCCCTCGGTCTCGCCTTCCACGCCCAGCGGCATCACGCCGGCCTTCTTGGCGAACTTGGTGACTTCGTCGGCAATCGACTTGACGTGGCGGGCGGAGGTGCCCGATGCGATGACCAGCAGGTCGGCGATGGAGGTCTTGCCGCGGACGTCGATCTCGCGCACGTCCTTGGCTTTCAGTTCTTCCAGCGCGTCGATGACCGACTTGCGCAGGGTGGCCGTGGTGACGGACTTGTTGGTACGGGCAGTGCTCAAGAGGATGGGCCTCGGTGCGGAGTCGCAGCGCAGGATGGCGCGGGCGCAGTATAACCGCCCTTCCGGCGCGCCCGCAGATCAGGGCGCATGCCCGGGGCCGACGAGCAGTTGCCGCTGCATGTCGCAGATTTCCATGCCAGCCGTCCCGCGATCCACCAGGCTCATCATCCGGTACGTCCCCGCCGGCACGTCGTCGGGGTAAACGGTGATGTTGAACCCGGAACGCACTGCCGCGCTGGCCCGCAGCACCCGGGCCACATCGGGGCGCGACACCCCGGTGCGGGCCTGAAAGCCATATGCCTCGCTGTCGCCCCGCAACAGCAGCTTGAACTGTGCCGGCGCGGTGCCGTCGCCATCCACTACCCAGCCGCCGGTAGTAAACGGTTGTCCCGGCCGGATCGTCGTAGCCACTCCCCGTGTCAGGGTCTTGCCATCCACGCGATCGAGCGCGCAGTGGCCGGCTGGCCTGGCTGCGGCCAGCACGGGCGCCGGCAGGCGAAGGGCATAGCCATCCAGCACGGCATCGGCAGGCGCAGGCGCCGCCGTTTCGCCGTGGCCAGCCCCCGCCGGAAAGACCGTGTTGGCTACCTCGTGCGTGTAATAGGCTTTCACCAGCGCCCTGCATTGCGCATAACCAGGCGCGATCTGATCCGGTATCTCACCCGGGGCGTAGACCTGTCCGTGGTAGATCGCATAGACCGCGCGGCCGATCGCCGCCACGGAAAAATCCCGATCGTGGCGGCGGTCGAAAAGCGAGTACCCCAGGAAGCTGTTGCGGATCTTGTCGATCCCGAGCAACTGCAGGAGGGTCGGAGCGAGATCCACCGACGTGCGCCCGTGGGCGTCCAGCCGCGCCGGCAATTGCAGCCATGGCGCGTGGATAAGCAACGGTATCTGATCGACGAAATACGGCTTGTAATGGTCGCCCGCCACGCGAACGTACGGCGGCTCGGCATAGTGCGCATGATCGACCGTCAGCACCAGAATCGTGTTGGCGGCATACGGCGACGACATGAAGTAGTCGTAGAACGCGCCGAATTCCGCATCGGTCGTGTGCAGCGTATTCAGACTGAGCTCACCCCCGTCCCGATACGGAATGCCGTCGGCGGGAATGTCCAGGAAGGCATGCGTACCGACCGAGTACAGGCTGGCAAAAAACGGCGTCGCGTCATTTCGTTGTCGCAGGAACCGAACCAGCGAACCATACGCCTCCCGATCGGTCAGCGATTGGCGAAACAGGGGTTCGGGCACATGCAGCAGCTCGCTGCGGCTTCGAGTCGCCGTGTAGATATTGTCGAAGCCCAGCATGCCCACCAGCGAGGTCAACGCATCAGATCGCGGGTGCGGTGAGAAGAACACCGTTTCATAGCCGCGCCGTTGCAACATTTTCGGCAACGAGGCGTAAGAACGCCTTGCGTAGGACGACGCATTCCCCTCGCGCCAGCCGGCCCCGCCGTCCGCCCCGCCGTGGAACGGATAGCCGGAAGTCAGCGTCCCTTGCAGGCCGCGAAACGTGGCAGCGGTGTGGTTGAAGTAGTTGTCGACCACCATCGCCTGGCCGGCCATCCGCGACACGTTCGGCGTGAGACCGGGATAGCGTCCCCCATAGCTTTCAAACAGGCGGGCCGATTCCCCTTCGATGAACAGCACGATCACGTTTGGCTGCTGCACCGCCTGCGTCGCTGGAAACGGCAGCGACGGCGGAGCACCCAGGCCGTCCCGGAGAAATGGATAATGGCCTGAACCCAAAGTCACGCCGCAAACGGATTCCCCTGCGGACAGCACAGTCGATCCATCCGGCGCGTCATCGGGGTCGTACAAGTCGAGGCCGGCGCGAAGCATGGCGGCGAGCGGCGACTGGCCGGATGCAAGATGAGCTTCGCTGCCAGCCGATGAGGTACCGGCATTGAGCGCGGCTACGCCTGCGCAACAGAGCAGCGCGGCAAGCAGCAAACCGAGCAGCGGTCGTCGTGGCAGCTGCCTTCCGGCCCTGCGCCACGAGTACACGAGCATCACGACGCAGGCCACTCCCGCTGCCACCAGCAGTGCGTTTCTTGCCAAGCTGGCGGTGAGGAAAGCCTCTTCAGTGTTTTCCAGCGCCAGCACGCTGACAAAACTGTTGGAGATCAACAGGGCATAGCCCTGCACCACTGCGGTCATGGTGAACACCATGACGATGGCGGCGTAAAGCGCGGTGCGCGACAGGCTTCCGCGCAGCGGTCCCATGCCAAGCAGCAGCGTGCACGCGCAGCCGAACGCCAGGGCTTCGAGCATGCCGGCCAGCAGCACGCTCGATATCAGCCTCGCCCCGGGAAGCGCGGGCAGGCGGGCGAAATAGACTGTCAGGATCACGATGTACGCCATGAACAGCAGCGCCACGTAAATCCACGGTGGGCGCAAACTGCCGCGCCGGACCTTGCTTCGAGGAATGGTCAATGCCCCGGTCACCATCATGACAAAGTGATGACTAGGCTAGCCAAACCCGGACCGGACGGCCAGCTTGCCGCCACGGCGAGCGAGGCGCACCCTGCCGTCTTGTCGCATGTGGATCAATGCGCCAGGGAACGGCGGGCCAGCCGGTACTCGTGCATCAGTCGCGCGACCAGTTCGGCGGCGGGTTGCGGACGGACCAGGGCGGCGGCCTGGCCGCACCATTCGGACAACAGGTCGCCACGACCCGCCGCAGCGGCGGCGCGACGCAGCGGCGCGGTGAGCGCGTTGAGGATCGGGTATGGCAGGCCCTGGGCCGCCGCCGGCATCGCCTCGACGAAACGGTTGCGCAGGCCGCGGGCGGCGCGGCCGGAGAAGCCGCGGATGGTGGTGACCCGGTGTTCTTCGACCCCTGGCAGATCCTGCTTCCACGCCGTAGCCGCCGGGCATTCCGGGCAGGTCAGGAAGGCGGTGCCCAGCTGGCTGGCGGCCGCGCCCAGCGCCTCGGCCGCCAGCATGCCGCGACCATCCATGATGCCGCCGGCGGCGATCACCGGCACCTCCCGGCCGCTGGCCGCCAGCGCGCGCACGGTGAGCGGCAACAATGCGAACAGGCCGATCATCGCGTCCTCCGCGTCATGCAGGAAGCTGCCGCGATGACCACCCGCCTCGGCTCCCTGCATCGAAACCGCGTTCGCGCCCGCCTCAACCCAGGCGCGCGCCTCGGCCACCGTGGTGGCAGTGCCGATCACGTAGATGTCGCGCTGCCGCAGCTCGCGCATCTGCGCGGGGCCAACCACCCCGAAGGCGAAACTGGCCACCGCTGGACGCGCCTCGCACAGGGCGGCGAACTGGTCGGAGAATCGCGGCGCCCAGCGCGCGGGCACGGAGGTGCGGACATCGAGCCCTTCGCGGATCATCAGCGCGTCGAGCTGTTCGCGCGCTCGCGTCACCGCCGCCATGTCGGCCTCGAATTCATCCGGCAACACGAACAGGCCGATCGCATGCGGCCGGTCGCCCAGCGCGCGGATCTCCGCGGCCTGATCGAGGATCGCCTGCGGTTCCAGGTAGCCGGCGCCCAGCGAGCCCAGCGCGCCGGCATTCGACACCGCCGCGACCAGCGCAGGTGACGTCGATCCGGCCATGGGCGCCTGGATCAGCGGATGCTCGATGCCGAGCCGGCTGGCGAACGACGCGCTCATGGGGGATGGCCTGCGGGAAGGATGGCCAAGTATCCACCGCCATCCACGGCAACTGAAGCCGCCGACGGAACGTCGCCGAGCGATGCCCCGTCGGCGGTGCCCGGTCAGCCGCCGGAGCTCATCGCGTCCTCCTTCATCGCCTCCCCTTTCATCGAACCGTGCTTCATCGAGTCGTGCTTCATCGAGTCATGCTTCATCGAACCGCGCTTCATCGCATCGTGCTTCATGGCGCCCATCTTCATCGAATCCTGCTTCATCGCATCTTTCGACATGGCGTCGTGCGACATCGCGGTGCTGGAGCTGGCAGCCATCGCGTCCTGGGCGAACGCGGCACTGGTGGCGAGGCCGCAGGTCATGGCGGCGGCGAGAACAAGGGCAAGGCGTGCATTCATCGGTCATTCCTCGAAAAGGGATGGAACGGTCGGGCCGCCCCGTCCCTTCATTCGCCATGACTTGCGCCCGAGTTACCTGGCCTGCTCAGCCGCCCTGCCCGGCCACGATGTTGACCGTGATCGCGATGATGAACACGTTGAAGAAGAATGCGATCACGCTGTGCATCAGCACCACGCGGCGCAGGTAGTTGCTGGTGATCTGCACGTCGGAGACCTGGAAGGTCATGCCGATCACGATCGAGAAATAGGCGAAATCCCAGTAGTCCGGGTCGGGCGTGTGGGGAAACTCCAGGCCGGCATGCTGCGTGCCGACATCGCCGTAGTAGCCATGCGCATAGTGGATCGCGAACATCACGTTGAGGAACAGCCAGCTGAGGATCACGCTGAGCACGCCCACCCCCAGCGCCAGCACGCCACCGCTGCGTGCCGCATGCAGCTCCATGCCCAGTGCACCCAGCACCACACCCGACAGCAGCACCCCACCCAGCAGCACGCCCCAGCGACCGGTGTCGATCGCCTGCGCCTGGCTGCGCATCGTGTCCGGCGTCGACTGGTTGAACAGATGGAGCATCACGCCCAGGAAGATCATCGCGGCGAGATCGAAGGCCAGCAATACGGCGTTGGTCAGCGGCATGCCACTGACCAGCAACACGGCAACCGTCACCACGAAAACCAGCATCGAACCGATCGTTCGCGGGCGGCCCCGGGCGAATCCCCATGGGCGCCAGCCGCGCGATGCGCGCCCACGCGACTTTCCCGCCTTGTCCGGCACGGAACGCCCGCTCATGACGCGGCCCGCCAGCGCGGGATCAGGCCAGCAGGTCGGCGTAGTCGGGGTGGCGTTGCATCCATGCGGCAGCATAGGAGCAGGCCGGGACGACTTTCCAGCCCTCGCTGCGCGCCGTGTCCATCGCGGTCTGGACCAGCGCCGCCGCAATTCCGCGGCCACCCACTTCGGCCGGCACGCCGGTATGGGTGATGGTCATCACGCCGCCGGCGAGCAGGTAGTCGAGCACGCAGGGCACGCCCTCCACCTCGGTCTGGAAACGGTGGGCGATACGGTCGTGGCGGATGACGCAGGACATGGCGGTTCCTGATGGGGCGCAAACGGCGATGGTACGGCGCCCAGGGCAACCCCGCGTGAAGCGCCGCACCGACTTCGTTCGCGCCAGTTGCATGGCCGAGGGCGCACAGTCGGCCTTCACCCCACAGCCGCACAGGAGCATGCCATGAAGAAATCCGCATCCGCCCACTGGTCCGGTGGCATCAAGGATGGCCAGGGCACGATCTCGACCGAGACCGCCGCCTTGCGCGAAGCGCCATACGGATTCAAGTCCCGCTTCGAGAGCGGCCCCGGCACCAATCCGGAGGAGCTGATCGCCGCGGCGCATGCCGCCTGCTATTCGATGGCGCTGTCGCTGGGCCTGGGCAACGCCGGACTGACCGCCGACAGCATCGACACCCGAGCCGTGGTGACGCTGGACAAGGATGGCGACGGCTTTTCGATCACCGCCGTCCACCTCGACTGCGAGGCTCGCGTGCCCGGCGCGGAAGCGGGCTCGTTCAAGCGCATCACCGAGGAGACCAAACAGGGTTGCCCGGTATCCAAGGTGCTCAATGCAAAGATCACGCTGGAGGCGCGCCTGCTCTGACGCGCGACTCAGGCCGCCGCCATGGCCTCCGCCGTGGCAGCGGACACTTCGTGCTGGCGACGCTGGCGCACGGCCTGTGCCAGCGTCGTCAGCACGCCGACCGAGGTGTCCCAGTCGATGCAGCCGTCGGTGATGCTCTGGCCGTAACGCAGCGGCTGCCCGACAAGCAGTTCCTGGCGACCACCGACCAGGTGGCTTTCCACCATCACGCCGAGGATGCGCCGTTCGCCGGTGGCCATGCGCTGGGCGAGGTCATCGATCACCTTCGGCTGGTTCTCCGGCAGCTTGCCGCTGTTGGCATGGCTGACGTCGATCATCACGCGGGCGGGCAAGCCGGCCTTGCCGATGGAGGCGCAGGCGGCCTCCACGCTCGCCTCGTCGTAGTTCGGCTGCCTGCCGCCGCGCAGGATGACGTGGCAGTCGGTGTTGCCGCTGGTGCTGGCGATCGCGGCCTGGCCGTCCTTGGTGACGGCCATGAAGTGGTGGGGCTGGGCCGCCGCTTGCACCGCATCCACCGCGATCCGCACATTGCCGTCGGTGCCGTTCTTGAAACCCACCGGGCAGGACAGTCCCGACGCCAGTTCGCGGTGCACCTGGCTTTCCGTGGTGCGCGCGCCGACCGCGCCCCAGGCCACCAGGTCGGCGATGTACTGCGGCGTGATCATGTCCAGGAATTCGCAGCCGGCCGGCACGCCCAGCGCGTTGATGTCGCGCAGCAGGACGCGAGCGATGCGCAGGCCCTTGTCGATGCGGAAGCTGCCGTCCAGGTCGGGGTCGTTGATCAGGCCCTTCCAGCCCACCGTGGTGCGTGGCTTCTCGAAGTACACCCGCATCACGATTTCCAGCGCGTCGCCGAGTTCACGGCGCAACGGCGCGAGTCGGCCGGCGTACTCCAGCGCTGCCTTCGGGTCATGGATCGAACACGGCCCGATCACCACGGCCAGGCGGTCGTCACTGCCGCCGATGATGCCGTGCAGCGCCTGTCGCGCCGCTTCCACCGTGGCGATCGCCGGCGCCGTGGCGGCGCAGTCGCGCATGACCTCGGCCGGCGTGCTGAGGCGGGTGAGTGCGCGGATGCGCAGGTCGTCGGTGGTGTGCATGGCGGCGGTGCTCCTGGTGGGTTCCCCGGAGGCGGCCGAAAAAAAACCGCCAGGGAGGCTGGCGGTTCGGTGAGGTTGTGTCGATCAGTTCAAAACGATCGCGCCCGCGCCGCCGCCGTTGGCTTCGGATAGCCGTAAAACCAGAAGAACAGGCGGGCGGTGGCGGAATGCATGGCGTCATTGATAACACAATGGACGTCCAAATCAAACTTCCCGTCATCCAGACGATAGACTGGGCGCATGCCATCGCCCATCGACGTGCTCCGCCAACCGATCCGCCACTGGGTGCTGCGCGCCTTTCCGCGCGCCGACACCGGCAGCCTCGACTACGACCATCCGCACGGCGATCCGGGCCTGTTCGGGCCGGACAGCGCCACCTGGCGCGTGCATTCGGACTTCCCCGGCATGCTGGCGGGCGGCCTTGCGGCGCTGACCCTGCAGACCCTGCATCCGCAGGCCCTGGCCGGGGTCTGGGATCACTCCAACTTCCGCGACGACCTGGTCGGCCGGCTGCGCCGCACCACCGCCTTCGTCGGCGGCACCACCTACGCGCCGCGCGCGCAGGCCGAGGCGCTGATCGAACACGTGCGGATGATCCACGGCCACATCACCGGCCACGGCGAGGATGGACGTCCATACAGCGCCAACGACCCCGACCTGCTGACCTGGGTGCACGTCAGCGAAGCGTATTGCTTCCTGCAGGGCTATCGTCGCTACAGCCACATCACGATGCCGGCCGGCGCAGCGGATCGCTATTACGACGAGGTACGCCGTATCGCCGAGGCGCTGGGGGCGCGCGAGGTACCGGCCAGCGAACACGAGGTTGCCGGCTATTTCAGGCGTATCCAGCCGGAACTGGCCTATACCGGGCGCTCGCGCGTGGTGCTCGGCCTGCTTGGCGAAGTGCGCCTGCCGGTGCCGGCCGCCGGACTGTCGCGCGACCTGTTCCTGCTTGCCGGCAGCGCCCTGCTGCCGGACTGGGCGATCGCGATGCTGGGGCGCTCCTTGCGTCAGCAGCGCCGCGCCCGTCTGGCGGCAGGCGCCTTGTGGTTCGTGGCGCCCGTGTTCCGTGCCGCACTGCGTGACGGCATCGCCAGCCACGCCTGTCGACGCATGGGCGTCGCCGCGGAATGGTTGCAGCACTGGCCCCAGGAGCGTGGGCAGTAATAACGCGAGCGGCTGCGGCTGCGTGGTTTTGCCTCGCTCGCTCGGTTTCTAGCGCCCACGCTCCTGGCCGGCGCCCTGCGGAGCCCGCTCGTTCTGCCGGGACAGCGTCCGCTCGTGCTGGATCAACTCGCGCAACAGCGGATTGGGGTATCGCCGGTCCATGGTCACCGCATAGAAGGCTTCCGTGATGCCCTTGAGCGGATCGCCCTCCACCAGCGTGCCGGCGCCGATTTCGTCTTTCACCACGATCGCCGGCAACACGGCAAGACCGATGTCCTCGCGCGCCAGCAGGCGCATCATCGCCATGTCGTCCACCTCGGCAACAATGTGGGGCCGCACGCCGAGGCGATCCACCAGCGCATCGAAGCCGGTTCGTATGCTGGTCTCGCGGGTCGGCAAAATCACCGGATGCTTTTGCAAGCGCTCGGCCAGACTGCATGGCTTGCGGAATCGTTTGGGCGTGCCGATCAGGCTGACCGCCCGTTCGGCCAGCCGATGGGAGACAAACGGCGTGAGCGCATCGCGCGCCGGCGGCTGGTTGATCAGCACGATGTCCAGACTCAACGACTGCAATGAGGCGAGCAGTTCGCCCGGCTGCCCCGAGCGGACGATCAGCTCGATGTCCGGCCGGCCCAGCACGGGCTGCAGGAACTCCATCTGGAAGTTGCGCGACAACGTGGCCTGGGCGCCTACACGCAGCGCGCGCCGACTGGCACCGGCATCGCGCAAGGTGCCCAGCAGTTCCTCGCCGGTGGCGAAGATGGCATCGGCATGATCGAGCGTGATGCGGCCCACCTCAGTGAGATGCAGTTGCCGACCCCGCCGCTCGAACAGCGCATGCCCCAGCCGCTCTTCCAGCTTGCGGATCTGCACGGACAGCACCGACTGCGTCACGTTGAGGCGCGCCGCCGTACGGGTCAGATTGCCGTCGTGGGCGACCGCCCAGAAGTAGCGCAGATGGCTGTAGTTCAGTGCACTCATGACGTTCGATTTTAGCGAACATGATCAAGCAGACAATGAATTTTTTTCAGGACCTGGAAGTGGCTAAGCTGCTGCCAGCAACGCCGCGTCCCGGAGAACCGCCTTGCCACCGAGCCCCTCGCCCAACCGCTCCTCATCCGCTGCCATGGGAAAGCGTGCTTCCCGCGCGGCCGCCCGATGGACCGGCCACCTGCCGGTTGCACGTTCTTGAACCGGCACGAGGCCCGGCTGACTACCGACGTCGAACGCGCCGCCCGCGTTCTACGCGCGGGCGGCCTGATCGGCCTGCCCACGGAAACCGTCTATGGCCTGGGCGCCGACGCACGCAATGCCGACGCGCTGGCGGAAATCTTTTCGGCCAAGCGCCGCCCCGTCGATCATCCGCTGATCGTGCATATCCGTCACCGCGACCAGATTGCGCAATGGTCGCGCGAGGTGCCGTCAGCAGCATGGCGCCTCGCCGAAGCGTTCTGGCCCGGACCATTGACCCTGGTGCTGCCACGCCTGCCCGGCGTGCCTGACCAGGTCACCGGCGGACTGGATACGGTGGCGCTGCGCGTTCCGGCCCACCCGCTGGCGCTCGCCGTCCTCGAAAAGTTCGGCGATGGTGTCGCCGCACCTTCGGCCAATCGCCACGGGCGAGTCAGCCCCACCACGGCGCAGCACGTCCTGGCGGAACTGGGCGACGCGGTCGATGTCGTGCTCGACGGCGGTCCATGCCAGGTTGGCATCGAGTCGACCATCGTCGACTTCCCGGAGGCAGGCCCGCGCATCCTGCGACCCGGTCGGATTACCGCCGATGATTTGCAGCGGGCCACAGGCCTGGCGCCCGTAGCCAGGCTGGCGCCCGAGGTTCGACGTCCCGGCGCGATGACCTCGCACTACGCACCCCGCGCCAAAGTGGTGCTGACCACGCCGACGGAGCTCGCCGGTGTGGTGGAAGCATGGCGCCGGCGCGGCGCCCGTGCGGGCGTGCTCTCGGCACAACCGCCAACCCGCCTGCCTGCCGACGTCACCTGGCTGTCGCTGGGATCGGCAAGTGAGGAACAGGCCCGGCGACTTTACGCACGGCTGCGCGAGGCCGATGCGCTGGCGCTGGACGTGCTGGTGGTGGTGACGCCGCCGGACGAAGGGCTCGGCATTGCGTTGCGCGATCGTCTGCTGCGCGCGGCAGGCCTCGGCGACGGCCGCGTATTCGAGGGTGGCACGGACTAGTGCTGGCGTCCTGACGTTCGCCCTCCCGGATGGCACTGAGCAACCCGGGCTGCATCGGCCTGCCTCGACGCTGCATCATCGTTCGTTTATATCGAATCAAATCCGTCAAACAATGAATTTTCATCCTGCCGATTCGACCGTTACCGTGTCGCCAGCGAAACCCTGACCGGAGATCTGCCTTGTCGCTCTATCTGCTCCCGCTGGCTGCACCGCTGCCGTTGTTGCTTGCCGCGGTTTTCTCGGCCGTGCGACCGGGACGACGTCCGCTTCTCGTGCCGCGAGTCGCCGAGCTTGGCGCCCTGCTGGCACTGCTGATCGCACTGGCCTCAGTGGTGCTGCTGGTCATGAAGGGGCCGGGCGACAGCATGCTCATCGGCAGCCACGGCATCGGCCTGTCGGCACGCCTCGACGTGGTGAGCGCCAGCATGCTGCTGCTGGTCGGCTTCGTCGGCTGGATCGTGGCGCGCTACACCCGCAACTACCTCGATGGCGAAGCGCGCCAGGGTGCCTTCACCGGCTGGCTATGCGCGGCGTTGGCGGCGGTCCTGCTGCTGGTCGGCGCCGGCAACCTGATCCAGCTGGTGCTCGCCTGGATCGCCGTCAGTGTCGCGCTGCGCCAACTGCTGCTGTTCTACGCCGAGCGTGATGCCGCCCGGCGCGCCGCGCGGAAGAAGCTGCTGTTTTCCAGCATCGGCGCGGGGGCGCTGCTGCTCGCCGCCGGCCTGCTTGCCCATGGCTATGGCAGCACCGACATCGCCGTCATCAACGCCGCGGCCCGCACCGGCGACAGGCCCGTACTCGTGACGCTGGCCGCGGCGGCGCTGGCCGTGGCCGCCCTGCTCAAATCGGCACAATTTCCCACCCATGGATGGCTGACCGAGGTGATGGAGGCGCCCACGCCGGTCTCCGCCTTGCTGCACGCAGGCGTCATCAATGCCGGCGGCTTTCTGCTGATCCGTTTCGCCGACGTGATGTTGCTGGCCCCGGGCGTGCTGGCCGTGCTGGCCATGGTCGGCGGCTTCACCGCGATCTTCGGCGCACTGGTGATGCTGACCCAGCCGGCGGTGAAGACTTCGCTGGCCTGGTCGACGGTGGCGCAAATGGGCTTCATGACGCTGCAATGCGGGCTGGCGCTGTTCCCGCTGGCCTTGCTGCACATAGTCGCGCATTCGCTGTACAAGGCACACTCGTTCCTCTCCTCCGGCGGCGCCGTCGAGCAGGTCGCCGCCACCCGCCGACCCGGGCCGGTCGCTGTACCCGATGGTGCTGCCGTGGGTCGCGCCTTCGTGCTGGCCATCACCATCTACGCGCTGATCGGCACGGCGTCTGGACGGCTGTTCGGCATGCAGCACGAGTCGCCACAGGCGCTGGCACTGGGCGCGATCCTGATCTTCGGGGTGGCCTACCTGCTGGCCCAGGGCCTGGCCGACGCCGCGCCCCGCTCGCTCACCCGCAAGACCGTGCTCTGGTCCACGGCCGCCGCCATCGGCTACTTCAGCCTGCAAGTCACGGCCGGCTGGCTTGCCGCCGGCACCCTGCCCGCCACACCTGCGCCCGATCGGCTCGCCTGGACCTTGATGATGCTGGCGATCCTCAGTTTCGGTGCAGTCGCGGTGGCACAGGCCCTGCTGCCGCTGTGGGCCGGGCATCCCGCTGCCCGCGGCTTGCGCGTGCACCTGTCGAACGGCCTCTACGTCAATGCAGCCTTCGAGCGGCTGCTTGGCGGCTGGTCCACCCGCAAAGCCCCGTGAATCCCGGCGCCAGGAACTCCGCCATGCTGATGTCCGTCTGCCCCGATCAGTCGACCGCCGCCGCGTCCGTTCACGACGCGGCGCAACGTGCGGCCCGATTGATTCCACCGTTATGGCCACTGGCCACCAGCGTCGCGGTGAACCCGTATCTGGGTCATGTCGATGAAACACTGGCGATGACCTCCGTGCGCCTCAGGCGCGCGGCCGGCGTGCGCAGCACCATGCCGCGTCGCTGGTATGCCGAACGCATGCGCGCCGGCGAGATCAGCGATGCCGACCTTGCCGCCGCGTGGAAAGCGGCTCCGACAATCCCCGCCATCGAAACCCTGGCGCAACTGAAAGCGAGCGCATCGATGGACTCGCGGATCCTCGGCGCGCATCCCACGGTCGCAGCCTTGGCCAGCGCCGCCAGCGGCAGCGACTGGCCCGGAATCGTCGCCGCACGCATCAGCCACTGGGCAGCCGGCTATTTCGACCAGGGCCAGGCCTTGTGGTCAGCACCCCGGGGACGCAATGCCTATGAAGCCTGGCGTGCCTTCGCCAGCCTGGACCTGACACCCGAGATCGCCGGACTGAAAGGTTTCGCCAGTCAGGTTTCGCGGCTTCCGGAGACCGCCGAAAAGGCCATCGCCGCGGGCGTCGCCGATCTGGGCCTCGGCGACGCCGCGCTGGAGAGCTATTTCCACCGCTTGCTGGTCAGTCTTGGCGGCTGGTCGCAGATGGCGCGCTACCGACAATGGCAGGCCGAACTGGCCGGCGGCAGCGACCGTACCGTGACCGACCTGCTGGCGATCCGGCTGGCATGGGAAGTGGCGTTGTGGCGACAACATGCCGCCGCCATCGAGCCGGACTGGCACGCGGCGATCTCGGCGTACGCCGAGCCACTCGCCCCGACGCGCGACGACCTGATCGACGCCGTCCTGCAGGAAGCCTTCGAGCGCGCGGGACAACGCCAGTTGGCGGTCGAGCTGTCGCGCGACATCGCCGTGTCCTCGCCAGGTCGCGCACCGCTGCAGATGGCGTTCTGCATCGACGTGCGATCCGAGGTATTCCGGCGCGCGCTGGAACGCGTCGATCCGCGGATCCAGACGCTGGGAATGGCAGGTTTCTTCGGCATCGGCGTAGCCCACCGGCGGTTTGCTTCCGACGTGGCGGAAGCGCGCCTGCCGGCATTGCTGCACCCTCAATGGAGAAGCTGCGCGGGCGCCGCGGACGACCACACCGCACAGCGCGATCGGGATCGACGCATCGACCATCGGGCCACCCGCGCCTGGGGGCGTTTCAAGCTGGCGGCGATCTCGTCGTTTGCCTTCGTCGAAGCCACCGGCCCGCTCTACATCGGCAAGCTGCTGCGCGACGGGCTCGGCTTCGGGCATGCCAGGAAACCTGTCGAACCGATGCCACGGATCGAGTCCGCGCCAGACCTCGAAGCACGCGTTGCCGCAGCGGCCGCGGCGCTGCGCACGATGTCGCTGACCCGAAACTTTGCGCGGCTGGTCGTGCTCGCCGGGCATGGCGCCGAGGTGGTCAACAATCCACATGGCAGCGGGCTCGACTGTGGCGCCTGCGGCGGCCATGCCGGCGACGTCAACGCGCGCTTGATGGCCGGCCTGCTCAACGATCCGGACGTCCGTGCGGGGCTGGCCTCGCACGGCATCGCGATTCCAGCGGATACGCTGTTCGTGGGCGCGTTGCATGTCAGCACCACGGACACCGTGATCCTGTACGACACGGATCATCCATCCAGTGCGCATGCCGCCGATCTCGCCCAGGCGAACTGCTGGATGGCCGCCGCAGGCCGGTTCGCGCGCAGCGAGCGCATGCTGCGCCTGCCCGGTGCCGCCAGCGGCGAAGATGTCTTGCGACGCGCCAGCGACTGGTCCGAGGTACGCCCCGAGTGGGCGCTGGCTGGATGCCAGTCCTTCATCGTCGCTCCGCGCCGGCGCACAGCCACGCGTGACCTTGGCGGGCGCGCGTTCCTGCAGGAGTACGAATGGCAGCAGGACGAAGGCTTCGGCGTACTGGAAATGATCCTCACTGCACCGGTCGTCGTCGCCAGCTGGATCAGCTTGCAATACTACGGTTCCAGCGTGGCACCGACCTTGTTCGGTGCCGGCAACAAACTGCTGCACAACGTCACCGGCGGCATCGGCGTGGTGGAAGGCAACGGCGGCCTGCTGCGTGCGGGACTACCGTGGCAATCGGTGCACGACGGCGAACGGCTGATGCACCAGCCACGGCGCCTGTCGGTACTGGTGGATGCGCCGCGCGAGGCCATCAGCGCCATCCTCGAACGTCACGGCAACCTGCGCTCGCTGTTTGAGCACCGCTGGATGCATCTCTTTGCACTGGATGAGCGGGGCCGGATGGCCTGGCGGTATGCCGGCGATCGCTGCTGGCAATCGATGTCTGACGCCGAGGCACGACTGGCAACCGCCGACGTCGCCCTCGCATGATTGAGCGCCCGAAACACCGCAGCCCTGGGGATGTCCGCTGCCGCACGCATCGCCCGTCGCTGACCAAGCCTCGCCGTCGAACGGGAATGCCCAAGGCACGACAGGTATTCACGGGCGGACAAGGACTCGATCGAAGCGGGCGAATCCGGACATGAGTGGATGGCTCGATATGCCGCTTGCCGGCGCGCGACATCGTGACCCCGCCGTACGCGCGGAATGATCCGGATATCCCCGACTGCCTGCTGGCGGGCGTGCTGCGCCCTCTCATTGCAAGCTCGCTGACTTGCCAGCTCCGCCACGACCACCGGGAAGCGTCCCCGGCGATGGCGCGAACGTCGAGCGGCCCCGGCCGACGATGCAGGATTGACACTTCCACGCTATCGGCTAACGTCACCTGGATACGTCAGTCAGGTGCGCCCGTGGCATCACTCATCCCCACCCGCAACAGCTGCCTGCCGCGGATGACCGGCGGCGAGAAGCGCGTCTCCGAGCGGCTCGAGCAGAAACTCGAGGACGACTACCTGCTGTGGTACGACGTACCGGTCGGACTGAAACAGCGCCATCCGGACTTCGTGATTTTCCATCCGCGCCGAGGCCTGCTGGTGCTGGAGGTGAAGGACTGGAAGGCCGACACCATCCGCCATGCCGACAGCACCCAGTTCACCCTGGTCACCGAGCGCGGCCTGATCAAGGAAACCAGCCCGCTGCTGCAGGCGCGCGCGTATGCGCTGGAGATCGGCGTGGTGCTGGAACGCGATCCGGCGCTGCGTTACCCGGAAGGCTCGCGCTACGCGGGCAAGTTGATCATGCCGTGGGGCTGGGGCGTGGTGCTGGCCAACATCACCCGCAAGCAATTCGACGAAGGTGCGCTGGGCGAGGTGCTGCCCGAACATCTGGTGCTCTGTCGCGACGAGCTGTACGAGACGGTCGACGCCGAAGCGTTCCAGGAGCGGCTGTGGGCGATGTTCCCCCAGGTGTTTCCGGTGACCATGACCCTGCCCCAGATCGATCGCGTGCGCTGGCACCTGTTCCCCGAACTGCGGGTGGAGGCCGGCAGCGGCCAGTTCGGCCTGTTCGGCCCCACCGATGCCGCGGTGCGTCCGCTGGAGATTCCCGACCTGATCAAGGTGATGGACGGGCAGCAGGAGCAACTGGCGCGTTCGCTGGGCGGCGAGCATCGCGTGATCCACGGCGTGGCCGGCTCGGGCAAGACGATGATCCTGGGCTTCCGCGCCATGCAGCTGGCGCGTGAGATGACCAAGCCGATCCTGGTGCTCTGCTACAACAAGACGCTCGCCGCGCGACTGGAGCAGCTGATCGGCGAGCGCGGCCTGGGCGAGAAGGTGCAGGTCTACAACTTCCACAAGTGGTGCCGCAAGATGCTGGTGGCATACAACGAGCCGCTGCCGGCTGGCAGCGGCAGGGCCTTCATCGAGGCGCTGCCGCCGGCGGTGATCGCCGGCGTCGACCGCGGCCAGATTCCGCGCGCCCAGTACGGCGCGGTGCTGGTCGACGAAGGCCACGACTTCGAGCCGGACTGGTACAAGCTGATCGTGCAGATGATCGACCCGGCCACCAATTCGCTGCTGGTGCTGTACGACGACGCGCAGAACATCTACGGCAACCCGAACCGGCGCAAGATCAGCTGGAAAAGCCTCGGCGTGCAGGCCCAGGGCCGCACCACCATCCTCAAGCTCAACTACCGCAACACGCTGGAAATCCTCTCGGTGGCGCGCGCCTTCGCGCAGGACCTGCTGGCCGCGCGCCTCGACGATGCCGACGGCGACGGCGTGCCGCTGATCGCCCCGGAAAGCGCCGGCCGCCGCGGCGCCGTGCCCGAGCTGGTGCGCACCGACACCGCCCGCGCGCAGATGGACGTGCTGATTGCCCGGCTGCGCGACGAGCACGCGCACGGCCGTCCGTATTCGGAGATGGCGGTGATCTATCGCAACCAGTGGGAAGGCGAGAAATTGCACGAAGTGCTCAAGCGCCTGGACATTCCCAGCCGGCTCGCCGACAACGCCGGCAAGCAGACCCTGTTCGTGGTCGAGGACAGCGTGAAGCTGGTCACCATGCACTCCAGCAAGGGCCTGGAGTTCCCGTTCGTGATCATCCCCGGCATCGGCGGCCTGCCCAAGGAAGGCCAGAGCGAAGCCGACGAAGCCCGCCTGCTCTACGTGGCGATGACCCGCGCCACCGAACACCTGCTGCTGATCCACCACGACGACTCGGTCTTCAGCAAGCGCATCCGCGATTCGATCAACGACGTGAGCGCACAGTTGTCCGGCTGACGAGCCACGTTGCCCCGCGGCATTGCGCCGCGGGGCAACTGCGCGACACCGGTTGCCGGGCAAGCCGGCCACTCATACAATAAGAATCATTCTCACCTGATGACTCCCCGGCATGGCGTGGCGGTCGACGCGCGCCTGTCGCCATCCGGTGCAGGAACACAGCCATCGCGCGATGGCGGCCGGGTCGCCATCCCGGTCCGCCTCGACGCGTGCAGCCGCTTCCCGCCAACCTGCTGACAAGGCTTCCGATGTCATCGATCTCCTCTTCGTCCGTGGCGAGCGCCGCTCCGCGCCACCGCTCCGCGCTGCCGCACGCGATCCGCATGGCATGGCTGGCGACGCTGGTCAGCTTCGGCGTCTCCACCCATGCCGCCGACATCCCGGCCGCCACGAGCACCAGCGGCGACGCGCAACAGAACACCGCGACCACGCTGGAAGGCGTACAGGTCACCGCGCCAATCGCGAAAGACAGCAATTCGGTGACCAAGACCGATACGCCGATCATCGAGATACCGCAGTCGGTCTCGGTGATCACCGACGAGCAGATGAGCCTTCGCGGCATCCAGGGCATCGAGGAAGCGGTGTGGTACACCGCCGGCGCCCAGGGCGGCGGCTACGGCCCCGACTCGCGCAGCGACTGGCTGCTGGTGCGCGGCTTCACCCCGGCGCGCTACATGGATGGGCTGGCGCTGGCCGAAGGCTCGGGCACCGGCATCACCCGCATCGAGCCGTACGGGCTGGAGCGGCTGGAAGTGCTGAAGGGCCCCTCGTCGGTGGTCTACGGCGCGATGCCGCCGGGCGGCATGGTCAACATGGTCAGCAAGCGACCGACCGAACAGCCGCTGCATGAGGTGGGCGTGGAAGTCGGCAGCTTCGACCTGCGCCAGGGCACGTTCGACTTCGGCGGCCCGCTGAATGATTCAGGCACGCTGCTGTATCGGCTCACGGGCCTGGCCCGCAACAGCGACACCATGGTCGACCACATCAAGGACGATCGTTATTACCTGGCGCCGGCGCTGACCTGGAAGCCCGACAACAGCACTTCGCTGACCGTGCTGTCGCATTTCCAGAAATCCGCGACTGCGTCCGGCGGTGGCTTCCTGCCCGCCGAAGGCACCCTGCTGCCCAGCCCCAACGGCAGGATTCCGCGCCATCGCTTCACCGGCGAGCCGGGTCAGAACGATTACGACAAGACGCTGGCCTCGATCGGCTACGAGTTCCACCACGACTTCGCCAGCGGCCTGGCCTTCAACCAGAACCTGCGCTACGGCAAGGCCGACGTCGACAATAACGGCGGCAACGTGGGCGCGTTCGGCCTGCTCGGCGACGGTCGCACCCTGCTGCGCTATCTGTTCCCGAACGAGAACCACACGAAGACCTTCGGCGTCGACAACAACCTGCAGTACACCTTCGACGCGGGCAGCGTGCAGCACATCGTGCTGGCCGGCGTGGACTATCGCCGCGCAAAGGACGACTACGCCTCGGCGTTCGACTTCAACGTGGGCGGACTGGACGTGTTCGACCCGGTCTACGGCAGTCCGGTGACGGTGCCCGCGTACACCAGCCACACGCTGCAGACGCAAACGCAATTGGGCGTCTATCTGCAGGACCAGATCAGGCTGGGTCGCTGGGGCATCACCCTCGGCGGTCGCCAGGATCACGTGAAAACCGACACCGACAACCTGATCGGCGGCACCACCACAGGCCAGACCGACGACGCATTCTCCGGCCGCGTCGGCGTCAACTACCTGTTCGACAGCGGCCTGGCGCCATACGTGTCCTGGTCGCATTCGTTCCAGCCCACCGTGGGCACCGACTTCGCCGGCAAGGCGTTCAGCCCGACCACCGGCGACCAGTACGAAGCGGGCCTGAAATACCAGCCGGCCGGCGGCAATGGCTTGCTCAGCGCATCCGTCTACCAGATCACCCAGCAGAACTCGCTGACGATCGACCCGAATCACACGCTGTACCAGGTGCAACAGGGTGAAACGCGCCTGCGCGGCGTGGAGCTGGAAGGCCGCTGGAACATCGGCCGCAACCTCAGCGTGTATGGCGACTACACGTACAGCGATTCGGAAGTGACGCGCAGCAACGATCTGCCCTCGCTGGGCAGGCAGATCGCCCTGCTGCCGAAACAGCAGGCCTCGCTGGGCGCCGACTACACCATCGTGGGCGGAACCCTGGCCGGGCTCGGTTTCGGCGGCGGCGTGCGTTACGTGGGCGAGCACTACGGCGACATCTACAACGACTGGAAGACGCCGTCGTACACCTTGCTCGACGCGGCCGTGCACTACGACACCGGTGGCTGGCGGCTGCAGTTGAACGTCAGCAACCTCACCGACAAGACCTACGTCTCGGCCTGCAACAGCGCCGCGTGGTGCTACTACGGCTACGAGCGCACGGTCACCGCCAGCGCGCGTTACCGCTGGTAAGCGCATGACGGCCTGGCTCGGCGTGGTGGCCTTCGCGATGGCGGCACTGTCCGCCGTCGCGTTGTACGCCGGCTCGCCGCACTGCATGTGGCGCGTACTGCGCGGCCGGCCGTGCAGCGCACGGCTGATCGGCACGCTGCTCGCGCTGGCGTCCCTGCTTGCCTGGGCGCAGCTGTTCGGCGTCGCCGCCGGCCTCGGCGCCACGCTCGCCAGCCTGATGCTGGTGCTGGTCGCGCAGCCATACCTGGCCCTGTTCATCGGCAGTCCGGATGCCGACACCACGGCGGACGACAAGGCATGATCCGCCACCACCGCAGGAAAACGTGCTGATGTGGGCGCGGCTCAGCGCCGGCATCGTGCCGGGTTTCTTCCTCGCCGCCGCGCTGCTCGGGCTGGTCAGCTGGCTGCTGCCCGGCAGGTGGGAATCGACCATCATGGTCGGCCTGCTGGCGTTCTTCCCGCTGTGGATCGGCATTGTCTGCGCCGCGCTGCGGTTTTCCAGCGGACGGCGCGCGTGGCTCTGCCTGGGCATCGCGGCCGTGGCGGGCTTAAGCCTGCTGCGGTTGCTGCAAGCATCGGGTTGGGTCGGCTGAACATGTCACGATGAAATTGAAACCGGCCACCTTGCGCACCTTCACCACCCTGCATTCGTGGGTGGGCATGCTGGCGGGCTTCGCGCTGTTCGTGGCGTTCTACGCCGGCGCGATCACCGTGTTCCATCACTCGCTGCAGCAATGGGCGAGCCCGCAGCTTGCCGCCACCGCCTCGCTGGACGATGCGCAACAACTGCTCGACCAGGTGCTGGCGCGCCACCCGGAAGCACGCGAACACCTGGGCATGACCTTCCCCGGCTACGAGCTGGCCGAGGCCACCGCGTACTGGCAGGACGCGCAAGGCGTCTGGCAATTCGCCACCCCGCAGCAACTGGCCGGCAGCCCGACCCCGCCAGGCGCCAGCCTGCCCGAGCTGGTCAACGAACTGCATTACACGCTGGGTCTGCCGCTGGTCGGCACCTGGCTGATGGGACTGGTCAGCCTGCTGTACGGCGTCGCGCTGGTGTCGGGTTTCGTGATCCATCTGCCGCGGCTGTTCAAGGATCTGTTCGCGCTGCGCCCGGGGCGCAACCTCAAGCGCTTCTGGCAGGACGCACACAACGTGATCGGCGTGCTGAGCCTGCCGTTCCACATCGTGTTCGCGGTCACCGGCGCGCTGCTGTGCCTGCTGGTCGTGCTGATGCTGGCGCTGAATCCGCTGGTCCACGACGGCAAGCTGATGGCCGCGTCGGCCGCTGCGATGGACACCGCGCCGATCGTGCAGAAGGCGGATGTTTCCCGGCCGCTGTCGCCACTGGCAAGCTGGCACGCGCGCGCGATCGCGGTGGCGGCGGAACATGGCGTCGCCGATTTCGTGCCTGGCTATCTGAAGCTCGCCCATGCCGGCGATGCCCATGCCGTGGTCGAGATCACCGGCACTTCGCCGCGCGGACTCGGTGCCGGCGCGGTGGCGCTGGATGCCACCAGCGGCGCGGTGCTGGCCACCCAGCTGCCCGGTTCGCGCGACGCCAACCACGCGGTGCTCACGGCGGTCTACGCGCTGCACTTCGGCGACTACGGCAATGTCGCGGTGCGATGGCTGTATTTCCTGCTGGGCCTGGGCGGTGCCTTCCTGTTCTATTCCGGCAACCTGTTGTGGATCGAGTCGCGGCGCAAGCGGCGGCAGGCCGAACAGGGGCGCTCCTCGATCATCATGGCGCGCGCCACCGTCGGCGTGTGCATCGGCGTCTGCGTGGCGATCTCCGCGGCGTTCGTGGCGGCGCAACTGCTGCCTGCACTGGGCTGGCGCGTCGATGCCGGCGAACGCTGGATCTGCTTCGGCAGCTGGGCGCTGTGCGTGGCCTGGGCAGCGCGGCGCGCGCCCCTGCGTGCTGCCCGGGAATTGTTGTGGCTCGCCGCGATCGTCACCGCGCTGGTTCCGCTGGCCCACGGCCTCGTCACCGGCGGGTGGTTCTGGCGCAGCGCCGCGGCCGGTCACGGCGCGTTGCTGGCGATCGACCTGGGCGCGCTGGCGCTGGCGGCGGGCTTCGCCTCGCTGGCACGTGCGGCGTCACGGCGCAGCCGCAGCGGCGACGCCAACAGCGTATGGGCGGATCAGGCCCGGTAAGGGGCCAGCAAGGCGGGCTCGTCGAACAGCCCGGCCGGCAGCAGGTAACGCGGATCGCGACCGGCGGCCAGCAACTCGCGGATGCGGGTGGCGGAGATCTCCAGCGGGGTCACCGCCAGTTCGATGACCTTGCCGGCCGACGCGCGACGCAAGTCCGCGGCGTCGACGACGCGCCTGCCCGCCACCTCGTCTTCCAGTTCAACCGGCAAGCTGGCCGATACGCCGGGCCGGCTCAGCACGCCGACATGGGCCACCGCGAACAGTTCGCGCCAGCGATGCCAGCTGGCCAGGTTGGCGAAGGCATCGGCACCGACCAGCAGCACCAGCGGCCGCTCGCCCTGCTCCGCACGCAACTCGTGCAGGGTGTCGATGGTGTACGAAGGGCCGGCGCGATCCAGCTCGCGCGTGTCCAGGGTGAGCCTCGACTGGCCATGCAGCGCCGCACGCAGGATCGCCACCCGCTGCATCGCCGAGGCCATCGGCGCGTCGCGATGCGGCGGCACGCTGGCCGGCATCAGGCGCACTTCGGCGTCGAGCAGTTCGGCCGCTTCCCATGCCACGCTGAGATGACCCAGGTGCACCGGATCGAAGGTGCCGCCGAAGATCGCGAGGGTCACGCCAGCGCCCTGGCAGCCCGCGGCTCCGCCAGTGCGGCGATCAGCCGTTCGGCCTCCTGCCACGGATTGCCCTGCTCGCGGCCCTTGACCATGCGGTCGATGCGCGAGGCGCGCGCCAGGCATTGCAGCCAGTGTTCGCGGGGCGCCCGGCGCAGCGCCTGGCGGAACAGGTTCTCGCGCGCCTGCCACAGGTGTTCGGCGCGGAACTGGGCAGCCAGATCCGATGCGTTGGCGAGGCGCAAGGCGAGCTGCAGCTGATTGACCAGCCAGCCCATCAGCGCCAGCAGCTCGTCGCCTTCCGAGCGCAACCCGGCCAGGATGCGCAGCGCGCGGGCGCCGTCACCCAGGAAGGCCGCATCGGTGAGCTTGAACACGTCGTAGCGGGCGCTGTCGGCGACCAGGTTCTCCATCTCGGCGGCGTCGATGCGGCCTTCGCCGTGCAGCACCGCGAGCTTGTCGATTTCCTGCGCGGCGGCCAGCAGATTGCCCTCGACGCGCTCCGCCAGCAGGGCCACCGCGTCAGGCGTGGCGGACAGCTTGCGCGCAGCCAGCCGTGCGGTGAGCCAGCTGGCCCATTCGTTCGGTCGCGGCGCGTTGAACACCACCATCGTGCCGCTGGCGTCGAGCTTCCTGCTCCAGGCGCCGTCATGCTTGTTGCTCCACTCCATCGCGGTGATCAGCAAGGTGACGTCCGGCGGCGGATCGGCGCAGAACGCGGTGATCGCCTTGGCGCCCTCTATGCCGGGGCGGCCGGTGGGCAGGCGCAGATCGATCAGCCGCCGACTGGCGAACAGCGACATCGCCGCGCCGGAACGGGCCAGGTCGTTCCAGTCGAAGTGCTGGCCAACCTCGAGCACCTCGCGCTCGCCGTAGCCGAGCCGGCGCGCCTGCGCGCGCAGGGCGTCGGCAGCTTCGAGCACCAGCAACTGCTCGCCGGCCAGCAGGTAGACCGGCTGCAGGCTGTCGCCCGCCAGCGCCTTCTGCCACTGACCGGGGTTGAGCGGCATCAGTGCGTGCTGGCGGCGCTGGCCGGCTCGGCCAGCTGGTGCTTGCTGGCCGCCTGCAGGCGGAACAGGATCGCCTGCACCATGTCGTCATTGAGGCTGCGCTGCAACTCCTGCACCTGCGATTCGTTGCCGACGGTATTGCTGGCGTCGTAGCTGTACTCGCGCGACATGTCGATG
This sequence comes from Rhodanobacter sp. IGA1.0, assembly GCF_040208325.1. Lineage (NCBI taxonomy): Bacteria > Pseudomonadati > Pseudomonadota > Gammaproteobacteria > Lysobacterales > Rhodanobacteraceae > Rhodanobacter > Rhodanobacter sp. IGA1.0. The sequence continues at coordinate 1,277,946 of NZ_CP157948.1, read as the reverse complement.
CGCTGGACCGGCAGCAGCGGATGGCCGTCCGCATCGGTCACGTCGAACTCGACGTGATAGCGCACCGCGTACTCGGTGATCCGCACGTAACCGCCGGCGCTCAGCGTCTCGGTGCTGAACCTGGCCGTCGGCACGCGCAGCTCGGCGATGCCCGGGCCGGCGGCATCCTCGATCGTGACGTCCGAGGTTTCCAGCGCACGGGTCAGCCGGCGCTCGAGTTCGCCACCGCCGTTGACGGTGACGTGCATGCGCTGCATCTGCGCGGGCAGGTTCGCGTTTTCGCGCAGGTGGAAGCCGCAGGCGGACAGCGCCAGCGTGGTGGCCAGCAGCGACGCGAGCTGGAACAGGCGAGCGGTTTTCATGAAGTTCATCCTGCGACGATGTTGACGATCTTGCCGGGCACCACGATCACCTTGCGCACGGTCAGGCCTTCCAGGAAATGGGCCACTTGCGGCTGCGCCAGCGCCATGGCCTCGGCGTCTTCCTTCGAGGCGCCGGCGGCGACCTCGATGGTAGCGCGCAATTTGCCGTTGACCTGCACCGCCAGCGTCAGCGTGTCGCGCACCAGCGCGGCCGGATCGACCCGCGGCCACGGCTGGTCCTCCAGCACGCTTTCGGGATGACCCAGCACCTGCCACAGCGCGTGACTGACGTGCGGCACCACCGGGTTCAGCAGCAGCACCATCGCCTCCAGCGCCTCGTGGCGCACGGCGCGGCCCTGGTCACTCTGGTCGGCGAACTTGCCCAGCGCATTGAGCAGTTCCATCAGCGCCGCGATCGCGGTGTTGAACGCGTGGCGGCGACCGAAATCGTCACTGACCTTCTGGATGGTTTCGTGCAGCTGGCGGCGCAGGGCTTTCTGGCCGGCGTCCAGCGTGGCCGGGTTCGTTTCGGGATGATCCGGGTTCCCGGCATGCGTGGTCACTTCACGCCACAACCGCTTGAGGAAGCGCGCCATGCCTTCGACGCCGGCCTCGCTCCATTCCAGCGACTGTTCCGGCGGCGCGGCGAACATCGAGAACAGCCGCACGGTGTCGGCGCCGTACTTGTCCACCATGGTCTGCGGGTCGATGCCGTTGTTCTTCGACTTCGACATCTTCTCGGTGCCACCGATCTTCACCGGCTCGCCATCGGCCTTGAGTACCGCACCAATCACGCGCGCCTTGTCGTCACGCTGGATCTCGACATCGGCCGGATTGATCCAGTCCTTCGAGCCATCGGCGTTGTCGCGGTAGAACGTCTCGGCGATCACCATGCCCTGGCACAGCAGGTTCTGCGCCGGCTCGTCCGAATGCACCATGCCCGCGTCGCGCAGCAGCTTGTGATAGAAGCGGAAGTAAAGCAGATGCATGATCGCGTGTTCGATGCCGCCGACGTACTGGTCGACCGGCAGCCAGTAGTTGGCGCGCTCGTCGATCTGGGCATTGGCGCCGGGGCTGGTGTAGCGCGCGTAGTACCAGCTCGACTCCATGAAGGTGTCGAACGTGTCGGTCTCGCGTTCGGCCGGGCCGCCGCATTGCGGGCAGGTGGTCTTGCGCCATTCCGGGTCGGCCTTGATCGGCGACTGCACCCCGCTGAACGCCACGTCCTCGGGCAGCACCACCGGCAGCTGGTCTTCCGGCACCGGCACCGCTTCGCACTTGGGACAATAGATCACCGGGATCGGGCAGCCCCAGTAGCGCTGGCGGCTGACGCCCCAGTCGCGCAGGCGGAAGTTGACCCGGCGCTGGCCGCGGCCCTCGGCCTCGAAGCGCCTGGCCAGCGCGTCCAGCGCCTGCTGGAAGTCGAGGCCATCGTACTCGCCGGAATTCACCAGGATGCCGCGCTCGGTGAAGGCGCACTGCTCCATCACCCGCTGCTCGAAATCCTCGATGACCTGCACCGCGGACTTCGTATCGTAGGCATCGGTATCGCCGCCACCGAGCGCCGCGCGCATCGGATCGGCGCCGACGCCAAGGGACAGGTCGTGGCCGATTTCGCGCACCGCGTCGAGCACGCTGCGGTCGACCACCACCATCCTGATCGGCAGGCTGTAGCGCTTGGCGAATTCCCAGTCGCGCTGGTCGTGGCCGGGCACCGCCATCACCGCGCCGGTGCCGTAGTTCATCAGCACGAAGTTCGCCACGTACACCGGCAGCGCCTCGCCGGTGATCGGGTGGACGGCACGCAGGCCGGTGTCCATGCCGCGCTTTTCCTGGGTCTCCATTTCCGCTTCGGAGACGCCGCCCTGGCGCAGGCCGGCGATGAACTCGGCCAGCGCCGGACGCGCCAGCGCCGCGTACTGTGCCAGCGGGTGCTCGGCCGCGATCGACAGGAAGGTCACGCCCATCAGCGTGTCCGGCCGGGTGGTGAACACCGTGATCGGCTCGACCGGCGCCTCGTCGTCATTGACGTCGAAACGGATTTCCAGGCCCTCGCTGCGGCCCAGCCAGTTGCGCTGCATGGTCTTCACCGCGTCGGGCCAGCCCGGCAACGTGTCCAGGCCGTCCAGCAATTCGGGCGCGTAGTCGGTGATCTTCAGGAACCACTGCGGGATCTCGCGCTTCTCCACCACCGCGCCCGAGCGCCAGCCGCGGCCGTCGACCACCTGCTCGTTGGCCAGCACGGTCTGGTCGATCGGGTCCCAGTTCACCACCGCGTTCTTGCGGTACGCCATGCCCTTCTTCAGCAGGCGGGTGAACATCAGCTGTTCCCAGCGGTAATAGTCCGGCCGGCAGGTGGCGAACTCGCGGGTCCAGTCGATCGCGTAGCCCAGCGACTTAAGCTGGCTGCGCATGTGGTCGATGTTGGCGTAGGTCCACTTGGCCGGCGCGGTCCTGTTCTTGATTGCGGCGTTCTCGGCGGGCAGGCCGAACGCGTCCCAGCCCATCGGCTGCAGCACGTTCTTGCCCTGCATGCGCTGGTAGCGGCTGATCACGTCGCCGATGGTGTAGTTGCGCACGTGGCCCATGTGCAGCGCGCCGGAGGGGTACGGCAGCATCGACAGGCAGTAGAACTTCGGCCGCGAGTCGTCCTCGACCACTTCGTACGCGCGCTGCGCGGTCCAGTAGCGCTGGGCAGCGGCCTCCACGGCCTGCGGGCGGTAGCCGGCTTCGTCCTGCTCGGGGGTGGTCGGGGCTTGGGTGTCCTGCATGATCATGCTGCCATATGCGATTGATGCGGACCGGCGAAAGCCGGCCCGAGGGAACTGGTCAGACTAGCCCAGCGCGGGCCGGCCGCCAAGCTGGAACGCTATTCCTGCGGGCACGCCGCGACCTGCCCCGCGCCCAGCGCACGCCCGGCCGCGGCGATCTGCGCCGCGATGCGGGCGATCGCCCGCTGGTGGCCCTGCACCAGCGCCGGATAGCCCGCCCCCACCGGCTCGCTGACCAGGCTGGTGCACGACAGCGTGGCCGCTTGCCCGCCGTGCAGCAGGCGCACGCTCCACCCGCCTTCGATCAGCGCCTGGCCGCCGGGCTGCGAATCGAACCGGCGCAGGTCCAGCTTGATCCGCAGCAACGGCTGGCTGCCGGCCGGCATGCCGCTGACATCCTGGCTGTGCAGTTCGCGCGCCAGGTCAGCGGCCAGCGCACTGCGCACTTCGTCGCCCAGCGGCGCGATCCAGCGTTCGCTGCCAAGCACGGCCATGCCCTCGGCACCCTCGCGCACGACCAGTTGCGGCTGGTCGACCTGGGCGGGGATGCCCACCGGCAGCAGCTCGAACGGCAGCGACCCGGCGGCCGGGGGCGGCACACCCGCATCGGCCGGCGCCACCAGGGTGTAGTAATGCAGCGGTGCGGAGGCGCAGGCGGCCAGCAGCAGGGCCGCCGCCAGCGTGGCTGAAACCTGCGTGACGCGACGGATCATGGCTTGCTCCCTGAGGCCGGCTGCGGCGCCGGCGCGGCGGTTTTCGGTGCGGTGGTTTTCGGGGTCGACGGCGCCGGGTCCGGACGGCGGCCGCGGATCAGCGACTCCGGATGGCCGCCCAGGTAATCGGTCAGCACGCGCAGCGAGCGGGCCATGCGCTGCACCTGTTCCAGCGTGGCGCCCAGGTTCTGCTGCAGCGGCGAATCACTGGCCAGCGCATCGTTGGCCGTGCCCATGGTCTGCTGCACGCCGTGCAAGGTGTCCTTCACCGCCGGCAGGGTCTCGCCGTTGACCTTCCCGATCGTGGTGTTGAGCCCGGCCAGTGTCTGGTCCAGGTTCTTGCCGATGCTGTCGAACGGGATCTTGTCGAGCTTGTCGACGATCTCGGCCAGCTGCTCCTGCAGCTTGTCGAAGCTGCCCGGCACGGTCGGCAGGGTCAGCGGTTTCGCGCTCGGGTCGAACGCCACCTTCGGCGTCTTCGGCACGAAGTCCAGCGCCACGTACAACTGCCCGGTGAGCAGGTTGCCGGTGCGCGCCTGGGCGCGCAGGCCGTGATCGACCAGCCGGCCGATCATCTGCGAGAGGTCGGGATTCTCCCCGCGCTCCCGGGCCAGCGCCTCCAGCTTGTCGTAGGCCGCGCCGAGTCGTTGCGGATAGATCACCGCACCCACCACCACCGGGAAGCGCTGCTTCTGCTCGTCGTAATCCAGCCGCACCGACACCACCTTGCCGATGTTGATGCCGAGGAACTCCACCGGCGCATCGACCGCCAGGCCACGCACCGACTGCTCGAAGCGCATGCGGATATAGTGCGGTGTGCCATCCGGCGGCGCCATCGCGGTGGCCTGGTCGCCGAACAGCTTGAAGGCGTTGTCTTCCGGCGCCGGCGTGCCGTCGTGCGGGCCGGGCGGGTCCTGGAAAGCCACGCCGCCGGCCAGCACGGTGGCCAGCGACTGGGTGTTGAGGGTCAGTCCGTTCGCACCCAGCGACACGTCCACGCCGCTGGCATTCCAGAAGCGCGAGGAACGGGTGACGAAGCGGTCGTTCGGACCGTCGATGAAGATCTGCAGCGAGACGCCCTTGCCGTCCTTGTCCAGCTGGTAGGACACCACCCGACCCACCTGGATGCGCCGGTAATAGATCGGTGAACCGATGTCCAGCGAACCCAGGTCGTCGCTGTGCAGGACGAAGCTGCGGCCGGGCGCGCCGTGGGTCACCGGCGGCGGAATCTCCAGGCCCTTGAATTCGTCCTTGTACTCGGTCGAGTCGCCCACGTCGGCGCCGATGAACGCGCCGGACAGCAAGGTGTCGATGCCGGACACCCCGCCCAGCCCGATGCGCGGGCGCACCACCCAGAAACGGGTGTCGGCGGTGGCGAAACCCTCGGCGCTCTTCTCCAGCGCCACGTTGACCAGCACGTGGCTGCGGTCGCCGCTGAGGTGGATCTTGCTGACCCGGCCGATCACCACGTTCTTGTACTTCACCGGGGTCTTGCCCGCTTCCAGCCCTTCGGCGCTCTGGAAACTGATCACCACGTGCGGGCCGGCCTGCAGCCAGTTGCTGACCACCAGCGACAGGCCGACCACGGCGGCCAGTGCCGGAATCAGCCAGATCAGCGAGGCATTGAAGCGGCGCCGCTTCACCACCGGGCGTGGCAACGCCGCCTGACCGGTTTGCGCCGATTCGCTCTGTTTTTCGTCAGTCATCTGAATCCTTGCCGTCCCAGATCAGGCGGGGGTCAAAACTCATCGAGGCAAACATGGTCAGCACCACGGTCAGCCCGAAAAAGATCACGCCCGGCAGCGGTTCCACCAGGCTCAGCACGCTGAAGCGCACCAGCGCCGTCAGCAGCGCCACCACGAACACGTCCAGCATCGACCAGTAGCCGATCAGCTCGACCAGCCGGTACAGCTTCGCACGCTGCAGCCGGGCCCAGCCGCTGCCCCGCTGGCTGCTCACCAGCAACACGCTGAGGGCAAGGAACTTCAGCACCGGCACCACGATGCTGGCGGTGAACACGATCACCGCCAGGTTCGGCGAGCCGGCCCGCCACAACTCCACCACGCCGCTGATGATGGTGTTGTCGTCGATGTCGTTGAGGCTGGCGGTGCGCATGATCGGCAGCACGTTGGCCGGGATGTACATCAGGAACGCGGCGATCAGCAGCGCCCAGGTCCGCGCGAAGCTGTCCGGCTTGCGCCGGCGCAGCGTGCTGGCGCAGCGCGGGCAGGCCATCGCGTCGTCCACGCCGTCGCCGTCCAGCTGCGCGTCGCCCGGCACGTTGCGGCACACCAGCCCGCATACGGTGCAGGCGATCAGCCCCAGCTCGGCGGCGCGCGGCAGGGCGCTCATGCGGCCGGCTCCAGGTCCTCGTCCCACAACTGGCGCAGGTCCACGCCCGCGAAGATGGTGATCAGCAGGGTCAGCGCCGCGTAGGCGTAGATACCCGGATCGGCGGTGACGTCGAAATAGGTGTGCGCCTTGACGATCGCCACCAGCGCGCCGAGCACGAACACCTCGCTCATCGTCCACGGGCCCAGCCGGTGCAGGATCACCATCAGCGGCACGAAACCCGGCGCGCGGCGACCGCCGCGGGCAAACCACAGCAGCCAGCCCAGCAGGGACATTTTCAGCAAGGGGAAGAAGAACAGCGTGGTGGCCACCAGCACCGAGACGACCTGCGAATGCTCGCGCCACATCGCCAGGATCACGCCCCACAAGGTGGTGCTGCTGTGCTGGCCGCTCAGACCCAAGGTCACGATCGGCCACAGGTTGGCCTGCACGAACACGATCGCCGCGGTCAGGATCAGCGCCAGCATCGCGTTCACGCTCAGCAGGTGGTAGCGCTCCAGCTCTGCGGCGCACAGCGCGCAGCGCGCCACTTCCCCACGCTCCAGCACGCGCCGGCGATAGACCGTGTCGCAGTGCTCGCAGATCAGCAGCTTTTCTGGAAAGGCCTTGCCCATGCAACCGGTGCCTTGCTTCGGCGTGACAGTCCGTGGATTCTCGCAAATCTGGCGTGAACGCGCTGCTTGATATGCTGCGCGGGAGCCCTGATCTGAACCGACATTCACCAAGCTGGAGTTTCCCGTGACCGATGCTGCCACCGTTTCCCACGTCTTCGACGTGGACCAGCAGACCTTCGAAGCCGACGTGCTGCAGGCCTCGCTGAGCACGCCGATCCTGGTCGACTTCTGGGCCACCTGGTGCGAACCGTGCAAGACGCTGGGCCCGATGCTGGAAAAGCTCGCCGCCGAATTCAACGGCGCGTTCCGGCTGGGCAAGGTCGACGTGGACACCCAGCAGGAGCTGGCCGGCATGTTCGGCATCAAGAGCATCCCCACCGTGATGCTGGTGAAGGATGGCCAGGTGCTCGACGGTTTCGCCGGCGCCCTGCCCGAAGGCCAGTTGCGCGAATTCCTGCTGCGCCACGTTCAGCCGCTGGAAGCAGCGGCGGGCAATGAAGCCGCCGCCACCGCCGAGGAACCCGCCCAGGCCGTGAACCGCCTGCAGCAGGCGATCGCCGCCGAGCCGAACAAGCCCGAACTGAAACTGGACCTGGCCGTGGCGCTGATGCGCAACGGGCTGATCGACGCGGCCGAAGCCGAACTCGCCGCCCTGCCTGCCAACCTCGCCACCGACGCACGCGCCGTGCGCCTGCGCAGCGAACTGGAGCTGGCCCATTCGCTGCAGGACGCGCCGGAACGGGCGGCGCTGCTGCAGCGCCTGCAAGCCAACGCCGAAGACTGGGAAGCCCACGATCAACTCGGCGTGCGACTGCTGCTCGAAGGCGACGCCGCCGGCGGGCTCGACCAGTTCCTGCTGATCCTGCAGAAGGCGCGCGACTGGAACGACGGCCAGGGCAGGAAGCGCCTGCTGGCGGCCTTCGCCACCCTCGACGACGCCGAGCTGGTCAGCCGCTACCGGCGGAAGATGGCGTCGCTGTTGTTCTGATTGTTGGAGAACGGGGAACGCCAGAGCATTCCACCCGCCACAAGGCCAACTGCTCCCTCCCCTGCCTGCAGGGGAGGGCTGGGGTGGGGTCGCTCTCGCTCCTGGTTTTCAAATCCCCGAGCACTGAAGCACCCCCTCCCGACCTCCCCCTGCTCGCCCTCCGGGCAAGCAGGGGGAGGCGCAAGGCGGCGCGAGGCAAGGCATGCCATTCCGTACGCCACCGTATGCTCATGTAAGATTCGTCATTCCCCCGGCATCCGACGAATCCCCATGCGCGCCTCCACCTTCCGCCGCCTGCTCAACCTGTGGCCGCCGTTCCTGTTCAACGCGATCCACCTGCAGTCGCTCAGCGACGACTACACCGAGGCGAAGGTGGTGCTGCGGCTGCGGCCGTGGAATCGCAATTACGTGAAGAGCCAGTTCGGCGGCAACCTGTTCGCGATGGTCGATCCGTTCTGGATGCTGCTGGCGATGCACCAACTGGGCAGCGACTACTACGTGTGGGACAAGGCCGGCACGATCGACTTCGTGGCGCCGGGCTACGAAGACGTCTACGCCCACTTCAAGCTCGAACCCGGCGTGGTAGATGAACTGCGCGCGGCCGCCGCCGGCGGCGAGAAGGTGCTGCGCTGGTTCGAGACCGAGGTGACCACCGCGTCAGGCAAGGTCATCGCGGTGGTGCGCAAGCAGATCTACGTGCGGCTGAAACCGAAGGCGCGGTGACCGTGCGAACCGTCACGCCTGCTCGAAGCGCGCGATTTCGTCCAGCTGGCGCGACGCACCGAGCAGGTTGCGGCCACTCATGTCATCGACGATGCGCTGCAGGAACGGCGAGCGGATCGGTCGCCCCGCCACGCGACGCGCCAGCCACACACTGAAGGCGATCCCGAGCAGTCCCACAGCCATGTTCGCCCAGATCCAGGACGCGCCCGCCGCGTAGAGATCCACGCCGGCAAAGTCCGCGATCGCCACCAGCGGCACCAGCAACCACAGGCACCACCATGGCAGGCCGAGTCCCAGCGTACTGTAGACGCGGAACCGCCGAAGCTGCGCCAGCCACCGCTGCAAGACCAGCACCGGCGCATCGAACAGGTAGATCCGCGCCAGCAGGAACAGTTGCGTGGCACACGACCAGATCGCGGCAACGCCATACACGTGCAGCAACAAGCCCATCACCAGGAAATGCGGCACGTTCCGGTGCGCCACCCAGAACGAGGCCACCCACACCACGAAGACGATCCAGCCGACCACTTCCAGCCCCAGCCAGCACAGCGTGCGACGCAGCGAAGCGCGCGACTTCTCCATCCGGCGCTCGCGGAAATCCTGGCGCAACAGGGCCTCCATGCCTTCCTGGCGGACTTCCATGCGTGCCCACGCCTGCTTCAGTTCATCCAGTTCCATCGTCATGCTCCGGTGGTTTGTGCAGCGGTCATCTGGCCGCGCAGTTTCTGCTTGATGCGGCTGATCTTGGTCGCCACGTTGGTTTCGCTGATGCCGAGGATCTCGGCCATCTCGGTGTAGTTGCGGTCTTCCAGGTACAGCAGGATCAGCGCGCGATTGAGTGGATCGAGCTGGCCGATGAAGGCGTACAGCGCGGTCAGCCGTTCGTCCGGTTCGGCGATGCCCTCGCCCCCGCCGACCGTCTCCAGGTGATGCGTTTCCAGCGGCTCGAAACGGTCGGATTCCGACCAGCGCTCGCGCCGCGCCTGCGAGATCGCCACGTTCAGCGCGATGCGGTACATCCAGGTGGAGAACTTCGCGCGCGCCTCGTCATAGCTGCCGAACGAGCGCCACAGCTGGGCGCTGATCTCCTGCACCAGGTCGTCGCGGTCGGCGGCGCTGCGGCTGTACAGGCCGGCGACCTTGAACACGATCCGGCGATGTTCGTGCAGCAGTGATTCGAAGCGTTGCTGGTGTGGTCTGGCCATCATGGATGCTGATCTTCCCCTTGTTCATCCCATGATTCGCACGGCCGCGAAAAAAATCACGGCGGCTTGCCGCCACGCAGCGAGGGGAGATGACTGGGACATCATGTTTCCACCGGGCATGTGCGCGGCCGGCACGTACGGATCGGCGCGAGCGCCAGGCTCGAATGCCTGCGCGCGATCCCGGCCGTCGGCGCCTGCGTCAGCCTGCTGCGGGTGCTCGCGGCAGTGCTCCGTCGCGCGGTGGTGGGTGCCTCGACCTCGTGACCTCGCCATCCGCGCGTCGTCACGGTCCTCTGATCGGGCCAGCAGCGCCTGTTTCAATGAAGCGGCGTCGCCCCGGTCGGACGCGCGCTCAGTGCGGGAGGGTCTGCGCGGCCGTTTCCCGCATCTGGTCGCGATGGGCCATGTCCTTGCCCAACTGGTAGCCCACGTTGAACATCGTCGCCACCAGCGCGAACACGAAGCCGCCGAAGACCAGCGCGGTGCCGGCCTTGCGATGCGCCGGCTGCCGCCGCCACGCCATGCCCACCAGGGCGATCGTGACACCGACGAGGCCGGCCAGGGGCTGACCGCTGACCAGCGCGGCAAAGAACACGGCGACGGCAACGATGGCCAACGCAGACTGATTTCGGGGAGTGGCGTTCGACATGGGCATTCCTTGGCGGTGTGAGTGTGGCTGGGTGATGCTGGCGCCTAGCCTAACGGATCGCACGCACTGGTCGTACCTTCGTGCTGGTGGGCGTTGATGCGCGGCACTCGCGATTTCGCGCTGGCGTCTGGCGCTGCGCGCTGCGCGCAGCGGCCAATTTTTTGTCTTGTGGGATTTTCCGGGGTCAAAAGCATCGCGCACAGGGTGCGCTCCTACCTGCGACGCAGCGACTCGCCCCCGCCTACAATGCGGGCATCCCCCGCACCCCGGACCATCACCCCATGCGACCGTTTCGCGTCAAGCGCTACCTGCTCACCGGCCTGCTCACCTTCATCCCGCTGTGGGTGACCTGGCTGGTGTTCAAGTTCATCCTCGGGATGCTGGCCGGCATCGGCGCGCCGCTGGTGGCGGGGTTGCTCGGCACACTGGCGCTGGTGGCGCCGCGCACGGCCGAATCACTGAACATGGAATGGCTCAACTTCATTCTTGCGCTGGTGATCACGCTGGTGGCGCTGTACCTGCTGGGCTTCATTGCAAACCGGGTGATCGGCCAGCGCTTCCTCACGGCGTTCGATGGACTGCTGGCGCGCATTCCGCTGGTGCAGACGATCTACGGCGGCACCAAGAAGCTGATGGCGGTGCTGCAGAACAAGCCCAGCGGCATGCAGCGGGTGGTGCTGATCGACTTTCCCCGTCGCGGCATGAAGGTGGTCGGTTTCGTCACCCGAGTGATGATCGAGGAAGGCAGCGGTCGGGAGATGGCGGCCGTCTATATCCCGACCACGCCCAATCCCACCGGTGGCTATCTGGAACTGGTGCCGGTGGACGAACTGACGCCGACCGACTGGACGATGGACCAGGCGATGGCCTTCATCATTTCCGGCGGCGCGGTGGCGCCCGACACCTTGCCGGCCTCGCCGCCCCAGTTGCGCCAGGACACCCCGGAGCCGCACGCATGAATCTTCGCCACGTGCTGGCTTTCGTCCTGCTCGGCGCAGCAGCTTGCGGCGCCCGCGCCACCGGCACCGACTGGACCACACCGGCCGAAGCCGCGCAGTTCCGCACCACGCCGAGCTACGCCGACACGCTGGACTACCTGCAGCGGCTGCAGCAGGCGGCGCCCGCCATGATCCGCGTGGCAACGTTTGGTACCACGCCGGAGGGCCGGCCAATGACGGTGGTGATCGCCAGCGCCGACGGCACGTTCGACCCGGCCGCCGCACGCGCCATGCACAAGCCGGTGGTACTGGTGCAGGCGGGCATCCACCCGGGCGAGATCGAGGGCAAGGATGCGGGGCTGATGCTGCTGCGGGATATCGCGATCACGAAGAAGTATCCGCACGTGCTCGACCATGTGGTGCTGGTCTACATCCCGGTGTTCAGCGTGGACGGCCACGAGAACTCCAGCCCGTACCACCGCATCAACCAGAACGGCCCGGCCAGCATGGGCTTCCGCGGCCAGTCGCAGTACCTCAACCTCAACCGCGACTACGTCAAGGCCGATGCGCCGGAAATGCGCGCGTGGCTGAAGCTGTGGCAGCGCTGGCTGCCGGATTTCCTGATCGACGTGCACACCACCGACGGCGCGGACTACCAGTACGACCTCACCTGGTACACCGAGGACCCGCACAAGCTCGACCCGGCGGTGAGCCGGTGGCAGCAGGACGCGATCGTCAGGCACGCGCTGCCGGCGTACGAGAAGCGCGGCCACCTCGCCTCGATCTACCTGGAGTTCAAGAACGGCACCGATCCACGCCAGGGCATCGTGAACTTCGGTTCGGGACCGCGCTTTTCCACCGGCTACGCGGCGCTGCAGAACCGGCCGGCGCTGCTGATCGAAACGCACATGCTGAAACCCTACGCGAACCGCGTGCACGCGGTGTACGACCTGGTCGAGCTGATGCTGGAGCAGGTCAGCCGCCATCCCGCCACCCTGCTGGCCGCCACCGCGAAGGCCGATGCCGATACCGTCGCCCGCGCGGGCAACGCCGAAGCCGTGGTGCCGCTCACCTTCCGGCCCGATCCGCAATCCACGCCGTACACGCTGAAGGGTTTCGCGTTCACGCTGAGCCACAGCGACATCTCCAACAGCGAATGGATCCACTACGACCCGAGCCACCCCGAGACTTACACCATCCCGAACCGGAATGGCCTGCTGCCCGCCATTTCCGTGACGCCGCCGGCGGCCTACGTGGTGCCCGCGCAGTGGACACGGATCATCGACCGGCTCGACGCGCACGGCATCGTCTACCGGCGCACCAGCGCGCCGATCACGATCCGCGCCACGGGTTATCAGCTGGATGATCCGCAGTGGGCGAACAAGTCGTTCGAAGGGCACGTGATGCTGCGCGACTTCAAGCTGCATTCGGTGTCGCGCGAAGCCACCCTGCCGGCTGGTTCGGTGATCGTGCCGATGAACCAGCGGGCGGCCAACGTGGCGATCAACCTGCTCGAGCCGCAGGCACCCGATTCGCTGCTGCAATGGGGTGAGCTCGATGCGGTCTTCGAAGCCAAGGAATACGGCGAACCGCGCGTGCTGGAAAAGCTGGCGCGCGAAATGATCGCGAAGGACCCGGCGCTGAAGGCCGCGTTCGAACAGAAGCTGCACGACGACCCCGCCTTCGCCGCCGACAGCTACGCCCGCCTGAACTGGTTCTACCGGCGCTCGCCCTGGTACGCCGACCAGCAGGTGGGCGCCTACCCGGTGCTGCGGCTGGACCCGGCGCAGCTCGGGGCACTGCCGGGCCACGCTTCCCCTGCCCACCCCTGACCTATGACACTGTATCGCCCATGACGTTTGGCCTAGCGTCGGCGGTCTTGACGGCCGCCGGGGGGAACGCGGGGGCACGATCATGAAAGCTCCCCGGCCACCGCCGGCATCCATCCAAACAGAGGGATATCCATGACCAAGCAGTATCTGAAGCCCATCGCGCTGGCGATCAGCGTGGCGCTCGCCCTGACCGCCTGCGGCAAGCAGGACTCGGCGCCGGCACCGGCCGCCAGCACCAGCGCGCCCGCCGCAGCCGCCACCACCGCGGCAGCCGACCTCGGCAAGAGCATCTTCGACGTCAGCGAACTGGATCCGAAGATCAACGCCTGCGCCGACTTCAACGGCTTCGTCAACAACCAGTGGGTGGCCGCCAACCCGATCCCGGCCGACCGCACCCGCTGGGGCGCGTTCGACAAGCTGGCCGAGGACAGCCTGAACACCCAGCACAAGATCGTCGAGGACGCCGCCAAGGGCGCCGACCAGGCCGCCGCCGGCTCGATCGAGCAGAAGATCGGCAACCTGTACAAGTCCGGCATGGACGAGGCCGCCATCGACAAGGCCGGCTTCGATCCGATCAAGCCGAAACTGGCCGCGATCGACCAGCTGAAGAACGGCAAGGACGTGGCCGGATACCTCGACAAGAGCTTCGCCGGCGGCGACATGCAGGTGTTCCAGTTCGGCTCCGGCGCGGACTTCAAGCACGCCGAAACCCAGATCGGCTACACCTTCCAGGCGGGCCTGGGACTGCCGACCAAGGATTACTACACCGACCCGAAGCAGGCCGACCTGCGCAAGGCCTACCTCGACTACATCGCCAAGACGCTGCAGCTGACCGGCGTCTCCGCCGCCGACGCGAAGAAGCAGGCCGATGAAGTGATGGCGTTCGAGACCAAGCTGGCCGCCGCCTCGCTGGCGCCGGTCGAGCTGCGCACGCCGGAAAACCAGTACCACTTCGTCAGCGTCGCCGAAGCGGACAAGGTCACCCCGCACTTCAGCTGGGAGAACTTCTTCAAGGCCCAGGGCGTGACCATCGACAAGGGCTTCTCGCTGTCGCAGCCGAAGTTCTTCGCCGAGTTCGACAAGCTGCTGGCCAGCGCGCCGATCAGCCAGTGGCAGGCCTACCTGCGCTTCCACACCATCGATGACGCCTCCGACGCGCTGAGCAAGAATTTCCGCGACAACAAGTTCGCCTTCTACGGCAAGACGCTGTCCGGCCAGCCGGAGCAGAAGCCGCGCTGGAAGCAGGTGCTGGGCGCGGTCAACGGCTCGATGGGCATGGCGCTGGGCGAGCTGTACGTCAAGACCGAGTTCACCCCCGAAGCGAAGAGCCGCGCCGAGGAGCTGGTGACCAACGTGCGCAACGCGCTGAAGGCACGCATCCAGAACCTCGACTGGATGAGCGACGAGACCAAGGCCAAGGCGATCGCCAAGTGGGACACCTTCCTGCCCAAGATCGGCTACCCGGACAAGTGGCGCGACTGGACCGGCCTCACGATCGTGCCGGACAACTACTACGCCAACCTCGAAGCGGCCGGCAAGTTCAACTACGAGTACGACATCGCCAAGATCGGCAAGCCGACCGACCGCAAGGAATGGGGCATGACCCCGCAGACGGTCAACGCGTACTACAACCCCACCGACAACACGATCAACTTCCCGGCCGCGATCCTGCAGCCGCCGTTCTTCGACGCCAAGGCCGACGACGCGATCAATTACGGCGGCATCGGCGCGGTGATCGGCCACGAGGCCAGCCACGGCTTCGACGACGAAGGCAGCCAGTTCGACGGCGCCGGCAACAACGTCAACTGGTGGAGCGAGGCCGACCGTGCCAAGTTCGACGCCCGCACCGCCAAGCTGGTGCAGCAGTTCAACGACTACACGCCGATCAAGGACCAGCCGGACGCGCACGTCAACGGCAAGCTGACCCTGGGCGAGAACATCGCCGACCTGGGCGGCCTCAACGTGGCCTACGACGCACTGCAGGCAGCCCTGAAGCAGCACCCGGAGGAAGCGGGCAAGAAGATCGACGGCTACACCGAGGACCAGCGCTTCTTCCTCAACTGGGCCCGCGTGTGGCGCGGCAACATCCGCGAGAAGCAGGCGCTGCTGCGCCTGAACACCGATCCTCACGCACCGGCCTCGCTGCGCGCGATCGGTGCGCCGTCGAACATGCCGGCGTTCGCCACCGCGTTCCAGTGCAAGCCCGGCGACGCAATGGTGCGCGGCGACGACAAGCAGGTGAAGATCTGGTAATCCGGCGGTCACCCAGGTCGCGATGCATCGCGACCTGACGCAACCCCAAGGGCCCCGCATGCAGATGCGGGGCCTTTTCCTTGCCGGCCGCAGCCCCTGACCTTTGACACTGTCTGGCCCATGACGTTTGGCCTAGCGTGGATGGGCATGCGTCCGCGTCCGGGGGGACCAGCGACGCGGCCAGACAAGCACACTCACCACCACCTACAAGGGACATCCATGACCAAGCAGTATCTGAAGCCCGTGGCACTGGCGCTCGCCGTCAGCCTGGCGCTGGCCGCCTGCGGCAAGCACGACGCCGCCGACAACGCGCCGGCGCCGGCCAGTTCCGCGCCGGCAGCGGCCAGCACCACCGCCGCGACCGACCTCGGCAAGAGCATCTTCGACGTCAGCGAACTGGGCGACAGCGCGCTGGCCTGCCAGGACTTCAACGCCTTCGTCAACGCGAAGTGGGTCAAGGCCAACCCGATCCCGGCCGACCAGACCGTGTGGGGAGCCTTCAGCGTGCTGCACGAGAAGAGCCTGGCCGACCAGCACCAGCTGGTGGACGACGCGGAAAAGAACGCCGACAGCGCCAAGGCCGGATCGATCGAGCAGAAGATCGGCTGGCTGTACCACTCCAGCATGGACATGGACGCGCGCAACAAGGCCGGCTTCGAGCCGATCAAGGCCGACCTGGCCGGCATCGACGCGCTGAAGACCAACAGGGATCTCTCGACCTGGCTGAACCAGTCCTTCGCCAAGGGCGATGGCGCGGTGTTCAACTTCGGCTCGGGCGCCGACTTCAAGAATGCCAAGATCCAGATCGCCTACACCGAGCAGAGCGGCCTGGGCCTGCCCACGCCGGACTACTACACCGACGCGAAGAACAAGGATGTCCGCGACGCCTACGTCAAATACCTCGCCAAGCTGTTCGAGATGACCGGCAGCAGCGCCGCCGATGCCGCCAAGCAGGCCGCGCTGGCGATGAAGTTCGAGACCGACCTGGCGCAGCACTCGATCCCGCGGGTGGAGATGCGCAAGCCGGAGAACCAGTACCACTTCGTGTCCGTGGCCGAAGCGAACAAGGTCACCCCGCACTTCGACTGGAATGCGTTCTTCAAGGCGCAGGGCGTCACCATCGACAAGGGCTTCTCGCTGTCGCAGCCGAAGTTCTTTGCCGAGTTCGACAAGCTGGTCGCCAGCGCGCCGATGGACGAATGGAAGGCCTACCTGAAGGCCCGCACGATCTCCAACTCGGCCGCCGCCCTGTCCGAACCGTTCGTCGATGCGCAGTTCGATTTCTACGGCAAGACTCTGCGCGGCCAGCCGCAGCAGCAGCCGCAGTGGAAGCGTTCGCTGGGTTCGGTCAACGGCGCGATGGGCCAGGCGCTGGGCCAGCTGTACGTGGCCAAGTACTTCACCCCCGAGGCGAAGACCCGCGCCGAAGAGCTGGTCACCAATGTGCGTGACGCGCTGAAGACGCGCATCGAGAACCTCGACTGGATGAGCGCGGAAACCAAGACCAAGGCGCTGGACAAGTGGTCGAAATTCCTGCCGAAGATCGGCTATCCGGAAACCTGGCGCAACTGGGATGGCCTGACCATCACCAAGGACAACTACTACGCCAACATGCAGGCGGCCAGCAAGTTCAACTACGAGTACGACATCGCCAAGATCGGCAAGCCGACCGACCGCCAGGACTGGGGCATGACCCCGCAGACGGTCAACGCGTACTACAACCCCACCGACAACACGATCAACTTCCCGGCCGCGATCCTGCAGCCGCCGTTCTTCGACGCCAAGGCGGATGACGCGATCAACTACGGCGGCATCGGTGCGGTGATCGGCCACGAGGCCAGCCACGGCTTCGACGACCAGGGCAGCCAGTTCGACGGCGACGGCAACAACCTCAACTGGTGGAGCGACGCGGACAAGAAGCAGTTCGAGGCCCGCACCGGCAAGCTGGTCGACCAGTTCAACGGCTACGCGCCACTGGCCGACCACCCCGAGCTGCACGTCAACGGCAAGCTGACCCTGGGCGAGAACATCGCCGACCTGGGTGGCCTCAACATCGCCTATGACGCGCTGCAGACCGCGCTGAAGAAGAACCCGGCCGAAGCGGCCTCGAAGATCGAGGGCTACACCCAGGACCAGCGCTTCTTCCTGAACTGGGCCCGCGTGTGGCGCGGCGACATCCGCGAAAAGGCGCAGATGGTCTATCTGAATGCCGATCCGCACTCGCCGATGAAGTTCCGCGCGATGGGCGCACCGTCCAACATGCCGACCTTCGCCAGCGCGTTCCAGTGCAAGAGCGGCGACGCGATGGTGGCCCCGGCCGACAAGCAGGTGAAGATCTGGTAATGCCCTATCGACACCGGCCGCAGTCCATCGCGGCTTGAAACGAAGGCCTCGCATGCGAATGCGGGGCCTTTTTTCATGGGGCGCGCCCGTCATCCCGGTGCGAAATGGCCTGCACGGGCTCGCCGGGTATTGCAAATCATTCTCATTAAAGTATCTTAGGCGCCTTCCCCGGCCGTCAGCGCATTCGCGCAGCAAGCCGGAATGTTCCGCCATTTCCAGGCTGTTTCCCGTCGAACGACACGACGCACGCTGATTGACTTCGGTGCGCGTTCGGCTGGCCCCGAAACCTGCATCCAGCCAATGCAAGAGCTTTGCATGCGCCAGACCCGCCAGGCCCTGTCCCCATGCAAGTCCCGTTCATCCATGGAGCCCTCATGACACCGATCAAATCGCGCAAGCATCCCGTCGCCTCGCCGCGGCAGGCCCCGGCGACGAGCGCGCTGAAGGCGGCAACCCTGTTCACCGGCCTGGCGCTGGCTTTCCCCGCGGCCGCCACGGACAGCGCGCCCGCTGGCTTCACCACCGCGCAAGTGGCGCAGGCCAAGAGCCTGCCCGGCGTGCAGGTGGAAGCGGTCACCGGCAACGACTACCGCGTCGACAAGCTGTCCTCGCCGAAATACACCCAGCCGCTGCTGGACACCACGCAGACCATCAGCGTGATCACCAAGGAGCTGATCCAGCAGCAGGGCGCCACCACACTGACCGAAGCGCTGCGCAACAGCCCGGGCGTAGGCACTTTCTACGTCGGCGAGAACGGCAGCACGAACACCGGCGACAGCATCTACATGCGCGGGTTCGACACCTCGGGCAGCATCTTCGTGGACGGCGTACGCGACCTCGGCTCGATCTCGCGCGACGTGTTCAACATCGAACAGGTGGAAGTGGCCAAGGGTCCGGCCGGCACCGACTACGGCCGCACCGCGCCCACCGGCTCGGTGAACCTGGCCAGCAAGCAGCCGCAACTGGGCGACGGCATTTCCGGATCGATCGGCTACGGCAGCGGCCAGCACCGCCGTGCCACCGCCGACTGGAACCAGACCTTGGGCGCCACCTCCGCGTTCCGCCTCAACCTGATGGGCCAGGACAGCGGCTCGCCGGGGCGCGACAAGGTCGAAGCGAACCGCTGGGGCGTCGCGCCGTCACTGGCGTTCGGCCTGAAGACGCCGACCCGCGTCTACATCGACTTCCTGCACGTGCAGCAGAACAACCTGCCCGACGGCGGCGTGCCGACCCTGGGCCTGCCCGGTTACAGCAGCCCGGATGCCACCCGGCCGTTCCTCGCCGACGCGCCGATGGTCGATCCGTCGAACTTCTACGGCACCACCTCCGACCATGACGACGTCAAGGCGGACATGTTCACCATCATCGTCGAGCACGACTTCTCGACCGACGTGGCGTTGCACAACACCACGCGCTGGGGCCGCACCCACCAGGATTACCTGCTGACCTCGTTCCGGGGCGACGCCGCTAACCTGCTGACCCCGGACGCCGCCGATCCCTCGACCTGGTCCATCGCGCGCAGCCTGCCGACGTACAAGAACCAGACCAACCGCATCGTCACCAACCAGACCAACCTCACCGCCAGCTTCGACACCGGCAGCGTCACGCACGACCTCAGCGCCGGCATCGAGCTGAGCCGCGAAAAGGCCGACACCATCGGCATGGCCACGCTGGCCGGCAGCGCCTGGCCCGCCGCGAATCTCTACCACCCGGAGGCCGACGTCAGCGGGCTGCTCTACGGCGACAACGGCGCCGACACGCATGGCCAGACCGATACCGAAGCGGCCTACCTGTTCGACACCCTGAAGTTCAACGAGCAGTGGCAGGTCAATGCCGGCCTGCGCCTGGACCACTACCAGACCGACTTTGACAGCATGGTCGTGTGTGGCTCCCGCAACGCCCCGGCCTGTGGCACCCTGCCCGCCGGCAGCGTGCTGCCGGGCGTGGACGCCGACAAGTCCGGCAACCTGCCCAGCTACAAGCTCGGCGTGCTGTACAAGCCGGCCGCCAATGGCAGCATCTATGCGAACTTCGCCGTGTCGCAGGAGCCGCCGGGCGGCAACACGCTGACCCTGAGCGGTTCGGCCAACAGCGCCGACAACCCCGACTTCGATCCGCAGAAGGCCCGCACCGTCGAGCTGGGCAGCAAGTGGGACCTGCTCGACGAAAGACTGCTGCTGACCGGCGCGCTGTACCGCACCACCGTCACCAACGACCTGGTGCAGGACCCGGTCGACCTGCAGTATTACCAGGTCGGCAAAAAACGCGTGCAGGGCATCGAGCTGAGCATGGTCGGCAAGCTCAGCGACAACTGGGCGGTCAGCGCCGGCTACACCACGATGGACGCCAGAGTGACCAGCGGCACGGCCGTCGCCAACGACGGTTCCAGCGACCTGGCCTATACGCCGAAGAGCGCGTTCACCGCCTGGACCACCTGGCACCTGCCGTTCAACCTCACCATCGGCGGCGGTGCCCGTTATGCCGGCAAAATGAAGCGCGGCACCGACGGCGCGATCGGCACGCCCGCCTTCACCGAGGCGTACTGGGTGTTCGACGCGATGGCCAGCTATCCGGTCAACCGGCATTTCGACCTGCAGTTGAACCTGTACAACCTGTTCGACAAGGACTACGTCGCGGCGATCAACAAGAGCGGCTACCGTTACACCCCGGGCACACCGCGCGCGGCGATGCTCACTGCCAACATCCGTTTCTGATCCTCGGCCTCCCGCCCAGGTCCAAGGTGCTTCATGCTGCTGCACATCCCTGAGGTACTCGATCCCGCGCAGGTCGCCCGGATTCGCGCCGAGCTGGATGCGGCGGCGTGGACCGACGGCCGCGAGACCGTCGGCGTGCAGGGGGCAAAGGTCAAGCGCAACCTGCAGCTGCCCGACGCCTCGCCACTGCGCCTGCAACTGGGCCAGCTGGTGCTGGCGGCGCTGGCGAAGAACCCGCTCTATCACGCGGCAGCCCTGCCGCTGCGCACCCTGCCGCCGCGCTTCAACCGTTACGAAGGCGGCGGCGAATACGGCTACCACGTCGACGGCGCGGTGATGGCGCTGTCCGCCGACGCGCAGTTGCGCAGCGACGTGTCCTGCACGCTGTTCCTCAGCGAACCGGACGAATACGACGGCGGCGAGCTGATCGTCAACGACACCTACGGCGAGCACGAGGTGAAGCTGCCGGCCGGTGACCTGATCGTCTACCCGTCGAGCAGCCTGCACCGGGTCACCCCGGTGACCCGCGGCGCGCGGGTGGCCTCGTTCTTCTGGGTGCAAAGCCTGGTTCGCGACGACAGCCGCCGTCGCCTGCTGTTCGAACTGGACGGCTCGATCCAGCGCCTGACGCAGACCGCGGCCGACCCGGCGGCGGTGCTGCAACTGACCGGCGTCTACCACAACCTGCTGCGGCAGTGGTCAGAGACCTGAGAGGTTGTGAGTTTTTCAACCTCGAAGCCCGGCCATGGCGAGGGCATGGCGAGGACATGGATGCCCGAGTTGAGGCAACGCAGGGAGCAGTTGCCCGATGCCCGAATTGAGGCAACGCAGGAGCAGTTGCCCGATGGCCGGTCGCGGAGCAGTCACGCAAGTGACTGATTCGCGTGAGCAGGTCCGGGCATGTACCGGACATGCGATGGAAGAAAACCACAGGAAGTGATGTTCTTCACCGGCGCTGAGCCGGGCCGACGGCAGACAACGGTTCCCACCGCGCGCCGCGGAGCGGATAATTGTCGACCCCCTGCAAAACGCGGCTGAAACATGTTTGTCCCTGGTCAACGCTGGATCTCCTCCGCCGAACCCGAGCTGGGCCTCGGCACCGTGTTGCGCGTCGAAGGACGCGGGGTGCAGGTGCTGTTCGCCAAGGCCGGCGTACTGCGCCCCTACGCGATCGACTCGGCGCCGCTGCTGCGCGCCGAGTTCCGCGCCGGCCAGCGCGTGGCCGGCAAGGGCATCGCGTTCCTGGTCGAACGGGTGGAAATCCGCGATGAACTGCTGATTTATCGGGGCGAAGGCCGCGAACTGGAAGAAGGCCAGCTCGACGACGAGCAGAGCGTGAGCCAGGCCGACGATCGCCTGATCGGCGGTCGCACCGACACCGTGGCGCACTTCGAGCTGCGCCTGGAAGGCCTGAAGCGACGCGCCGAGGCGCGCCGTTCGCCGATGTGGGGGCTGGGCGCGGCACGGATCGGACTGGTGCCGCATCAGCTGCGCGTGGCCGGCATCGCCTCGGCCCGCCGCCCGCCCCGCGTGCTGCTGGCCGACGAGGTGGGCCTGGGCAAGACCATCGAGGCGGGCATGATCATCGCGCGCCAGCTCGCCACCGGCCGCGCCTCGCGGGTGCTGCTGCTGTTGCCCGACACCCTGGTCTACCAGTGGTTCGTCGAGATGCTGCGCCGCTTCAACCTCAGCTTCGCGATCTACGACGAGGAGCGCTGCGAGGCCCTCGAACAGGCTGGCGACGCCGGCAATCCGTTCGAGGACGAGCAACTGGTGATCGCCGACTTCGGCTTCCTGGAAAGCTCGCCGAAATACGCGAAGCAATTGCTGGAAGCGCCATGGGACCTGCTGGTGGTGGACGAAGCCCATCACCTGGCGTGGTCACCGGACATGGCCAGCCCGCGCTACACGATGGTGGAGCAGCTGGCTGCGGCGATTCCCGGCGTGATCCTGCTCACCGCCACCCCCGAACAGCTCGGCCGCAGCGGCCACTTCGCCCGCCTGCGCCTGCTCGATCCCCAGCGTTACCACGATCTGGGCGGCTATCTGGCCGAGGCCGATACCTACCAGGCGCTGTCGAAGATCGCCGACCGGCTGCTCGACGGCGAGCCGCTGGACGACCTGCAGCGCGCCACCCTCGCCGACGCCTTCCACGGTGACGCCGCACTCACCGCACAACTCGCCGATTCGACCAAACCGGCCAACGCCCGCGAACTGCTGGCCGCGCTGATCGACCGCCACGGCACCGGCCGCGCGATGTTCCGCAACAACCGCGCCGGCGTGGGCGGTTTCCCCAGGCGCTTGCCCGAATGGCACTTGTTGGACGCGGACACGGTGGACGAAAGCACGCGCCAGTCGCTGCTGGCCGAGTTCCATGCCGACATCCTGCAGCCACCGGCGCTGATCGAGATCGACTACAGCGCCGACCCGCGGGTGGATGCGCTGATCGGCCTGCTGGAGCAGCACCCGCAGGACAAGTTCCTGCTGATCTGCCGCAGCCAGGCCAAGGTGCTGGCGCTGGAGGAAGTGCTGCGCACCCGCAGCGGCGTCGGCGTGGCGCGTTTCCACGAAGGCCTCGGCATCATCCAGCGCGACCGCAACGCCGCCTACTTCGCCCAGCCTGACGGCGCGCGATTGCTGCTGTGTTCGGAAATCGGCTCGGAGGGGCGCAACTTCCAGTTCGCGCATCGACTGATCCTGTGGGACCTGCCGCTGGACCCCGACCTGCTCGAACAGCGCATCGGCCGGCTCGACCGCATCGGCCAGCAGCACGACATCAACATCCACATCCTGGCCGTGGCCGACAGCGCCCAGCACGTGCTGGCCCGCTGGTATGACGAAGGCGTCGACGCGTTCCGCATGAGCCCGGCCGACGGCCGCGAACTGCTGCGCCGCTACGGCGAGCTGCTGACCCGGCTGGCCGACGAGCACGCCCGCGGCGACGACAACCGTGACCAGGAGCTGGACGCCTTGCTGGCCGAGACCCGTGCCAGCCATGAGCAGATGGCCGAGCTGATCCGCGGCGGCCGCGACCACCTGCTGGAACTGGCCGCCACCCGCGACCTGCACGCCGACGAACTGCAGCAGGCGTTCGCCCGCGAAGACCACGACCCGGGTCGCGACGCCTTCGTGCAGCGGCTGCTGGAAGCGTTCGGCATTCATCCCGAGGAGCTGGGCGGCCAGGTCCTGCTGCTCGATCCGCAATACCTGTCCACCGATGCCCTGCCCGGTTTCGCCGACGGTCCGCAATCGGTCACCTTCGTGCGCGATGTGGCGCTGGCCCGCGAGGAGCTGCCGCTGTTGCGGCTCGACCATCCGCTGGTCGCCGGCGCGATGGACCTGGCGCTGTCCGGTGAACAGGGCAACGCCGCGTTCATGGTCGACGATGCGCTGCCGCCGCGCAGCGCCCTGCTGCAGGCGGTGTTCCTGCTTGAATGCGTCGCCGATCGCCGGCTCGACGCCGAGCGCTTCCTGCCGATCCTGCCGATCGTGGTCACGGTGGACACCCGACTCGCCGAACGCGCCGACTTCGAACCCAGCGACATCGCCTTGCGCAAGGCGGGCGATCGCAACATCGAAGTGGTGCGCTACCGCAAGTTCCTGGGCAAGCTGGTGCCGCCGATGCTGGAGCGCGCCGAGGCCCTCGCCGGCGTGCAGGCGAAGACGCGGATCGAGGAAGCCACCTCCCTGGCCACCACGACGCTGGATGCCGAGCTGTCGCGCCTGCTGGCGCTGCGTGCGGTCAATCCGTCGGTCAGCCAGGCGGAAATCGCCGCGGTCGTCGCCGAACGCTCCGAACTGCTGGAGGCCCTGCCGCAGTCGCGGCTGCGCCTGGACGCCGTACGCTTCGTGGTCAGCGCGGACTTCCTCGCCCTGCGCTGACGCCGGCCCCTGCCCGAACCCCGCAGGCCCGCTTCACCGCTCAGAGCCCGTGAAGAAAACCACTTCCCGTGGTTTTCTTCATATCGCACGTCCGGTACATGCCCAGACGTGCTCACGTGAATCAGTCACTTGCGTGACCGATCCGCGTCCGGCCATCGGGCAACTGCTCCTGCGTTGCCTCAATTCGGGCATCGGGCAACTGCTCCCTGCGTTGCCTCAACTCGGGCATCCATGTCCTCGCCATGCCCTCGCCATGGCCGGGCTTCGAGGTTGAAAAATCACAACCTCTCAGCGCAGCAGGCGCCGCCGCGGCTTCCACGGCAGCCGCCCGCGCCAGAACTGGATCAGCACGATGCCGCCCAGCATGCCGCCGAGGTGGGCGAAATGGGCCACGCCCGGCTCGATGCCGGTCACGCCCATGGTCAGCTCCGCGACCGCGTACAGGCTCACGAACAGCCATGCCGGCATCGGAATCGGCAGGAACATCAGCATCACCTTCTCCTGCGGATACAGCATGCCGAACGCCAGCAGCAAGCCGAAGATCGCGCCCGACGCGCCCAGCGTGGGGCCGACCTGGCCCGGAAAGAACCACAGCACGGCCAGCTGCAGCAGCGAGGCAGAGATCGCGCAGACGAAGTAGTAGATGGTGAAATTGCGTGCGCCGAAGGTGCGCTCGATGGTGCCACCGAACATGTACAACGCGATCATGTTGAACGCGATGTGGGTAAGGCTGCCATGCATGAACGCGCTGGTGACGACCTGCCACACCCCGAACAGGCCCGAGCCCAGCGGCCACAGCGCGAAGTTTATCAGCAGCACCTGCCCCATCACCTGCTGCAGCAGGAACACCGCGACGTTGGCGATCAGCAGGTTGCGGGTCACGGGCGGCAGGTCAAAAGGCATCAACAGGTTCCGGAAGGTGGCTTGGCAAGGCGTGGGTGGCTCGCTTGATGACCGCGCCGCGCCGCTTTCGTTCAGCCACGGCGGGCAGAAAAAAGCCGCCTTGCGGCGGCTCCACGGAAAACGTATGCGGCCGTGCTCAGCCCTTGTCGGCCACCTGCGCCATGGCTTCCGGGCGCTTGGCGCCGGCGAAGCGCTTGGCCCAGTAGCCTTCCTTCAGGCTGGAGATCTCCACCGACTTGCCGGTGGCCGGCGAGTGGATGAAGCGGCCGTTCGAGATGTAGATGCCCACGTGCGAAATGGCGCGCTTGCCGTGCGTACGGAAAAACACCAGGTCGCCCGGCTGCATGTCGGCCCGCTTGACCTTGAGGCCGGCCAAGAACTGCGAGGCCGAGTTGCGCGGCAGCTGCATGCCCACCGCATGGGCGAACACGTAACGCACGAAACCGCTGCAGTCGAAGCCGGTGGACGGGTCGCGACCGCCGCGGACGTAACGGGTGTCGCGCAGGCCCATCGCCACGACCAGCAGCGACTTGCGCAGGTCGGTGATGTTGGCGCTGACCCTGGCAGCGGCGTCGCTCTGCTCGCTGGTGTCGGCGGCAACGGCGGCCTTCTCGACGATCATGGCGCCGGCGTCGGGAACCACGGCCTGGGCCAGCCCGGCCACCGGGTTGAAGAGCGGCAACTGCCCCAGCAGCGGTGCGCTGACGCGCGCGATCGCGGCATCATCGAGCACGGCGGGAGCCGCCGTGGCGGTCTGGCCGGCAACGACGGCGAGGGGGGCGAGGGACTTGGCTTGAAGCGGAGCGGAAACCAGCAGCACGGAAAGGAGCGCGGTGGCGGCAGTCAGGTGCTTGAAGGACATGCTGGGAAAAATCCCTTGTTGTTCACAGGATTGGCCGCTCAGCAGGTGCCGACGACGTGACGATGGAGTGAACTTAACAAGAAGATGGCGTGCAGATGTTGGATTGAGGTTAACTGAACTCTGCCGTTCCGAAAAATCGGGATAGCGCGCACACTTTGTACAAGCCAATGATTTCTATTGAAATAATGACTCAGGCACCGGCTTCGGGCCAGTAATGCGAGTCCGGGTGGGCACGCTGGCCGAAGATCGCCGTGCCGATCCGTACCTCAGTCGCCCCCTCGGCGATGGCCAGTCCGAAATCACCGCTCATCCCCATGGATAACCTTGGAATATCATGGCCTTGCAGCATGGAACGGTCGCGCAGCTCGCGCAGCAGGCGGAAGCAGGCACGCACCTCCGCGGCCTCGTCGGAGTGGATGGCCAGGGTCATCAGGCCGCGCACGCGCAAACTGTCGCAGCCGCGCAACGTGTTCAGAAAGCCGGCCAGCTGTTCAGGCGGGAGACCATATTTGCTGGGCTCGGTCGAGGTCTTCACCTGCACCAGCACGTCGATGGCGCGACCCTCGTGCTGCAGCCGCCGGTCCAGCGCCTCCGCCAACTCCAGCCGGTCCAGCGACTGCACTTCGGCGGCCAGCCGCGCCACGTCCTTCGCCTTGTTGGTCTGCAGGTGACCGATCATCACCCAGTCGATGCCGCAGTCCGCCAGCAGCGGCGCCTTGTCGCGGATCTCCTGCACCTTGTTCTCGCCGAACCGATGCATGCCCAATGCCACGCCTGCCCGGATCAGCTCCGGGCCGAAGGTCTTGCTGACCGGGAGGACGTCGACCTCGGCCGGGTCGCGCCCGGCGGCACGGCAGGCCTCATCCACCCGGCGGCGGATGTCGGCCCAGTTGGCGGCGAGATGGGAGGGGGTAGGCATCTTGCGGACTCCACGGGAAAGGAGTGAGAAATGAGGAGCAAGGAGTGAGGGAGGAGCGAAGCGTGACGCGGCCTTCTCCCACTCCTCACCCCTCTCCTCTCACTCCTCGCTCTCAGCCTTGCGCGAAGTGCTTCGCCACCACCTCGGCCACCACCATGCTGACCTTCTTGCCGGTGGGAATATGCAGGAACTCGTTGGGACCATGCGCGTTGGAATGCGGGCCGAGCACGCCGGTGATCAGGAACTGTGCCTGGGGGAATTTTTCGCCCAGCATGCCCATGAACGGGATGCTGCCGCCCTCGCCCATGTAAGCGGCCGGCGCACCGAAGTGGTTCTGCGAGGCGTCGCTGACCGCCCGCTCCAGCCACGGCGACAGCGCTGGCGCATTCCAGCCCGAACCGTCCTTTTCCAGAGTGAAGCTGACCTTGGCGCCGTACGGCGGGTCCTTCTCCAGCAACTGCTTGACGAATTCGCCGGCCTTGGCGCCGCTCAGCGTGGGCGGCACGCGCAGGCTCAGTTTCACCGAGGTGAACGGACGCAGCACGTTGCCGGCGCTTTCCAGCGGCGGGATGCCACCGATGCCGGTCACCGCCAGCTGCGGACGCCAGGTGCGGTTGAGCACCAGCTCGGCCAGGTCCTTGGTGACCGGCTGCATGCCGTCGACCCAGGGAAACTTGTCGTAGATGTCGTCGCCCAGCACCTCGGCCGAGAGCTTGGCCTGGTCGATGCGCTGCTGCGGGATGTCGACGTACAGCTCCTTCGCCTTGATCGTGCCGGTTTCCGGATCTTCCAGCCGCGACAGCAAGTCGCGCAGGATGCGGAAACTGGACGGCACCACGCCGGACGCGTCACCCGAGTGCACGCCCTCTTCCAGCACCTGCACGCTGAGGTTGCCGCCGGTCATGCCACGCAGCGAAGTGGTCAGCCACAACTGATCGTAGTTGCCACAGCCCGAGTCCAGGCAGACCACCAGCGACGGGCTGCCGATGCGCTCGGCCAGGTGGTCGACGTAGAACGGCAGGTCGTAGCTGCCCGATTCCTCGCAGGCCTCGATCATCACCACGCAGCGCGCGTGCGGGATGCCCTGCTCGTGCAGCGCCAGCAAGGCGGCCAGCGAGCCAAAGATCGCGTAGCCGTCGTCAGCGCCACCGCGGCCGTACAGCTTGTCGCCCTTGAGTACCGGCGTCCACGGCCCGAGACCCTCGGCCCAGCCGGTCATCTCCGGCTGCTTGTCGAGGTGACCGTAAAGCATCACGGTGTCGTCGCCCTGGCCCGGCACTTCGATGTAGATCAGCGGCGTGCGCCCTTCCAGCCGCACCACTTCCAGCGTGGCACCCGGCAGCTGGCCCAGCTTGGAGCGCGCCCAGGTTCCCATCAGCTTCACCGCCGCATCCATGTAGCCGTGCGCCACCCAGTCCTTGTCGAACATCGGCGACTTGTTGGGGATGCGGATGTACTCCACCAGCTGCGGCACGATCTCGTCGTCCCAGAGGCCACTGACAAAACGCGAGAGGCGGGCAGTATCCATCGGTATCACTCCAGCAGGCAGACAAGTGCGCCATTGTACCAGCGCGCTTCCGTCGCACCGACAACCGACGGGCCGCGCCCCACACGGGCGCACGACGACCACGCACGCGCGGCCTGCCGCGCTTCCGACTGTGCGGGCCGGGCGGCGGCGGGATAGTTCGCCGACGGCACACGGATGCCGTGACCACCGCCCAAGGAGAAAGCCCATGTTCAACAAACTCGTCGCTGTTGCACTCGCGCTGACGCTCGCCCTGCCCGGCCTGCTGCTGGCGGCCACCCCGGTCAACATCAACCAGGCGGATGCGGCCACCATCGCCAAGTCGCTGGACGGCATCGGCCAGGCCAAGGCCGAGGCCATCGTGGCCTGGCGCGAGGCGCACGGCCCGTTCAAGAAGGCCGACGACCTCAAGCACGTCAAGGGCATCGGCAAGGCCACGATCGAGCGCAATCGCAGCGCGATCCAGCTGGAGGCGGGAGACACGCCCGAGGCGGTCGCCCAGGCCGACGCGCCCGCCAAACCCGCCCACAAGGGCAGGAAGGCAGCGAGCGAGAAATAAGCGGCCGGGGCAGATCGGCGGCGGCGGCGCGGTCCATGGCGGGCCGCGCCGCTTGCGTTACACTCGCGCGCCCAGCCCATCGCCACCCCGGTCATGATCCTGCCGCGCTATCACATCGCCGCCTCGGCCATCCACGGCGCCGGCAAGGGGCTGTTCCTCGACGAAACGGTGGCCGCGGGCAGCATCATCACCGCACCGGACGCCATCACGCAGACCTTCCGCTACGCCGACATCATGGCCTCGGCGGAGCTGCGTGCGCAGTTCCACGCCAGCGCCCGCTGGTTCGAGGATCGCTACACGCTGTCGCCGGACTGGCCCGACGAGTGCTACATCAACCACAGCTTCGCACCCAACGGGCTGTGGCACCTGGGCTTCGTGTTTGCCCTGGCCGAGCTCCCGCCGGGGACCGAGATCACGGTGGATTACCGGCACCTGCTGCCGCCGGGCCAGGCCGAGGATTTTGTCGATTCGGTCACAGGTGAGACAATCACCGGATTGTCCTGGCAAGAAAGTCTCGCCAGCAGCACTCATGCACTGGCCGAACTGCTGGTTGCCGCCCACCGCTGATCGTGATGTTTGATATTCCAACCATTGAAACGGCGCGCTTGCGCCTGACTGCGCTGACCGAACGTCATTTCGACGACTACGCCTCGATGCTGGCCGACCCTGCCAGCACGCGCTGGATCGGCGACGGCCAGCCACTGGACCGCACCAATGCCTGGCGCTCGCTGGCCATGCTGCTGGGCCACTGGCAACTTCGCGGCTGCGGCATGTGGGCGCTGGAACTGAAAGCCACCGGCGAGTTCATCGGCCGCGCCGGCCTGATGTATCCCGACGGTTGGCCCGACCTGGAAATGGGCTGGATGCTCAAGCCCGAACACCGCCACCACGGCTACGCCACCGAGGCGGGCACGGCGGTGCTGGAATTCGCCTGGAACCAGTTGCACGCGCAGCGGGTGATCAGCCTGGTGCGCATCGGCAACGAAGCTTCGGACCGGGTCGCCGAGCGACTGGGCGGCGAGCACATCGAAGACATGGACTTCTACGGCAGCCACAGCCACGTGTTTGCCTACTACCCGCCGCATCGCGAGCCGCACCGCGCCTACGGCTGAGCTCCACGATTTCTCTTCGCGGGCGCGCCGGAAAACCCGCGCCATCGGATGGCGGAGGGCGTGAGCGCCCTCCGCCCCCTCGTCAAAGCGCCGGCGGCAACCCGCTGGCTGAGCGCGACGAGACCAGCGAGCGGGCCACCTCGGCCAGCGCGAACAGGCGTGCCACCCGCATCCAGCCGATCACCAGCACTACCAACTGGGCCAGAAGCACGGCGATGACCAGTCCGGCCACGCCCACTGCGGGCGTGTTCACCCGCCCGATCCCGATCGCCATGGCGATCACGTAGCCGATCACGCTGATCAGCAGATAGCTGAGCAAGGTGCTGAGCGGACGACGCAGCAACTGCATGAAGCCGCGACCCAGGGCGCGGGTGGCCGAACGCAGCCCGGCGTCCGCGATGAACGCGGCGCGGCTGGACTCGACAATCGACTGGGCCAGCACGAACAGCACGCCGGCGACGAACAGCGCCAGGTGCGAGGCCCGATCAGCCTGCGACTGCAGGACGGCCTTGTCGCCAACGTCGTCGGCCATGTGCATCGCCACGCCGACCACGGCGCCCATCACCACGTAGGGCAGGATCGACCACAGCATCAGGCGGAACATGCGACCGTATTCGACGATGCCGCACTGGAGCAGATGACTGAAGCCCAGCGTGCGACCCGCGCGGCCGGTACCCACCACCATGCCGGTGAGGAATGGCGACAGCAGGGCTGTCAGCACCATGCCCAGCAAGGCGATGCCGCCGAACCAGTTGGACATGTTGAGTGCCGTCATGACATCACTGAACATGCTGCCGTTGAAGCGCGCCGCCCACTCCTGCGCATGGATCGAATGATCCAGCACGCTGCTGAGCGCGCGCCAGATCGGCAGGCTGACCACCGCCGTCGGCAACAGCAGCAGCAATACCCACAGCAGCAGCAAGCGCCACTGCATGGCGGCGAACGGCGCGCGCATCAGCGCAGCCGAATCCACGCGGCGTGAAATGCGTCCGGTCTTCATCACAGCGTCCCCATCAAGGCGTAGAAAGTCTGAAAGAAGGAGGCGACATCCGCACTCCAGCGGCGCGAGGCTGCGCCATCGGCCTTGATCGTCCGACTGTCATTGAGCGAATTGGCATCCAGCACGATCTTCCGGTCGGGGTCCACCGTGGCCGACACCGCCTTGGCCGGCCTGGTGAAGCTGATCCGCTTCCAGCGACTGGCGTCGTCCCACTTCACCGTCTCGCTGCTGTCGTCGGCGAACTTCACCAGCACCGTGCGCGGCACCGCCGCACCGGTGCGGCGCACCGTGATCGTCGACAGCCACGGATACGGCCCGCCATGCCTGGCGTCCTTGTGGGCCTTGTCCCAGGCCGCGCGGGCGTCGTCGATCTGCTTGTCGACGTCCTTCGCGGAGAGGGTGACGCGCTTGCCGTCGCGGATCACGGTACCGGTGCGCGGCACCTGCTCCTCGTTGTCGATCGAGACCACGCTGGCGTCGACCTTGTCGGTGCCGTAGACCTGCGAGGCGAAGATCGCATGCACCAGCTCGGGCTGGCCCGAACCCTCGGCCAGCGCATCGCGCAGGTCGGCGGCGTCGGGGTGGCGGAACTTCCAGCGCTCGTAGTACAGCTTCATTGCCTTGCCCATCACCTCGTGACCGAGCAGGTTTTCCAGCGTGCGCATGGTCGCCGCGGTACGCGCGTACACCGACCCGTAGCTGTTGCTGGACATGCGGTCCCACGAGTTGGAGTCGAGCGAATCGGCCGGCACGCCGATGCCGACGACACCGGACAGCCGCTCGGCTTCGAACGGGGTCAGCTGCGGTGCAAAACCCAGCTTGCTCAGCAGCGGCGTGGTGACCCAGATGTCCTGCTTGCGATCGACCAGCATGCGATCGTCCCAGTACTGGTTCATGCCCTCGTCGAGCATCGGCTCCTCGAATTCGTTCGAGCCGAGCAGGCCCATGAAATAGCCATGGCCGAACTCGTGGATGGTGACGAAGTCGATCGCGTACTGGGTCAGCGTGTCGGGCGTGACCTTGTCGTAACCCTCGGCGGTGAAGAAGGTCGGGTATTCCATGCCGCCCGCCTCGCCCGCGTTGTACGGCGGCACCACGGCGGTGATCGTCCTGTACGGATACGGGCCCAGCGTGTCGGAGAAATAGGTCAGCGAATCGGTGGTGGCCTTCAGCACCGGTTGCGCGCTCGCCTCGTACTCGGGCGGATAGATCACCTGCACGTCGACCTTGGGGCTGCCCGGCCCGGTCCAGCTGGTGCGCTGCACCTTGTAGCCAGGCGCAGCGACCCAGGCGAAGTCCTCCACATCGGTCTGCACGAAGTGGTGGGTGACCTTGCCGCCGCTCTCGACCGGCGTGCCCTGCTGCTCACCCACCGCGCCCACGGTGTAGCCCTTCGGCACGGTCAGCTGGACGTCGTAGTTGCCGTAGTCGGCATAGAACTCGCTGTGGAAATGGAACTCGTGCGCGTTCCAGCGCGGCGCCGTGGCACCGCGCTCGCCGGGCAATTCCAGCACCGCGATCTTCGGGAACCACTGGCCGACCAGATGGAAGTCACCGAACCAGCCGGTGCGCTCGACCACGCGCGGCAGCTGGTCGTGGAAGTCGATGTCCAGGCTCAGCGTGCCCTGGGCCGGCACCGCCTGCGGCAGGTCGAGCTCGACCACCGTCCTGTCGGTCTTCGGGCCGCCGTCGGGCTGCACGAAACGCCAGCTCACGTTCTGACCGCCCTGCTGCACCTTGTTCAACTCGATATAGCCCCACTCGCCCTTCTTCAGGTCGGCGTTGCCGCGCGAGTGGCCGCTGCCGGAGAACAGGCGCCGCTCGGTGAAGAACGTGCTGCCCGGGCCTTCGAACGCGTTGAGGTAGAGGTGCAAGTAGATCTTGCTGACCGGCTGGTTGCTGCGGTTGCGCCAGGTCATCGTCTGCTTCGCGTCGACCGTGTGCCTGGCCGGGTCCAGCGTGGCCTGGATGGTGTAGCCCACCACCTGGTCGGACAGCGTGGCCGGATGATCGCCGCGCGGGCCACCCCACGCGTCGGGCGCGCTGGGCACCTGGAAGTTCGCCGCATCCGCCGAGACGAACGGAATGTCGGCGGCAACTGCGCCGGCACTGGCCGGAGCCATCACCTGACCGGCCGGCGCGCTGGCCATCGTGCTGGCAGACGCAGGCGTCTGCGCCATGACCGGACATGCCGCGACCGACAAGGTCACGGCACACAAATACCCCCACTTGCGTGCAATTCGCCGCATGTTTGCCACTCCCCTGGACAATCCCCACAGATTGCGCCCGTCAGGGAAACGGGGCATAGGCCATAGGTCATGCGCGGCAAGCGAAAGTTCCTGCCGCGGGCAGCGGAGGCTTCAGTAGACGTCGCGCCGATAACGTCCGTGCTGGCGCAACTGGTCGACCCGCGCCACGCCCAGCACCTCGTTCAGTACCGCGTCGACACCGGGCGCGAGACCGTCGAGGCTGCCGCAGACGTAGATCGCCGCACCCGCGTCGACCCATGCCAGCAAGTCATCGGCCGCCTCGCGCAGTCGCTGCTGCACGTGGATGCGCTCGGCCTGGTCGCGCGACCAGGCGAAATCCGCGCGCTCGATCCAGCCCTGCGCGAGCCAGCGTTCGATGTCGTCGCGATGGAGAAAATCGTGCGCCCGCTGCCGTTCGCCGAACAGCAGCCAGTTGCGCCGGTGCCCGGCACCGATGCGCGCCTTCAGCAAGGCGCGCAGTGCCGCCAGGCCGGTGCCGTTGCCGATCAGGATCATCGGCCGCCCATCCCGCGGCACATGGAAGTTGCTGTTGCCGCGCACGCGCAAGGCGATCTCGGCACCGATCGGTGCATGCCCGGTCAGCCAGCCCGAACCGAGCCCGAGGTAACCGCCGCGGCCGCGCATCTGGCGCACCAGCAGGTAGATCGCGCCATCGTCCGGCAGCGAGGCGATCGAATACTCGCGATGCGGCAGCCACTGCAGCAATGCTGCCACCGCCTCTTCATCCAGCCCGTCGACCTCATC
Organism: Rhodanobacter sp. IGA1.0; assembly: GCF_040208325.1. NCBI lineage: Bacteria > Pseudomonadati > Pseudomonadota > Gammaproteobacteria > Lysobacterales > Rhodanobacteraceae > Rhodanobacter > Rhodanobacter sp. IGA1.0. The sequence continues at coordinate 1,243,713 of NZ_CP157948.1, read as the reverse complement.
CGCTTCGGGCAGGCGGCAACGCGCCAGCAGTCCGGCCAACGGCTGCCGCTGCCTGCGGTACGACACCGGCACGCGGCCATCCAGCGACCGTGCCGACAACCATGCCGCCACCCGTTCGGCCGGATGGCAGGGGCCGATCTCGACCAGGTCACCGGCCTGCCAGCTGGCACTGCCCTGCAGCGGCTGCAATGCCAGGTGGAAACAGGGATCGCCCACGCTGCCGGGATTCAGCAGGCGGCGCTCGACCAGTCGCCAGCGCTGGTACTTCGGCGCCTGCCAGTCGGGCAGATCGTTGACGCCGGACAGCGTCGCCAAGTGATGCTGCCAGTGGCGCAGGCTGCCCTCGTCCTCGCTGTCCACTTCGACCGGATCGAACAAGGCCTGTGCGCCGCTGGCCTGCAACCAGCGCTGCAGCTGCCGACCGAAGCCGCAGAACTCCTCGTAGTCACTGTCACCCAGCGCCAGCAGGCCGTAGCGCAGGCCAGCCAGCGTCTGCGCTTGCGACATGACCTGGCGGCTGAAAGCCAGCGCCATGTCGGGCGGTTCGCCGTCGCCGGTGGTGCTGGCCACGAACAGCACGCGGCTGGCGCGATGCAGATCCTCGACGGTGACGCCGTCGATGCCGTCCAGTCGCGCCGCCATGCCGGCTGCCTGCAGGCTTTGCAGGGTCTGCCGCGCCAGTTGTTCGGCGAAGCCGGTCTGGCTGGCGTAGATCACCCGCACCGTGGTGTCCGCCACCAGCTGCGGGATGACGGCGGCGCGCTCGGCCGCGGTGGTGGCCTGGCCAGCCGCCATGTCCAGCATCTTCGCGGGCTTGCGCGGTGCCACCGCCGGCCGATGACGCAGCCAGCCGAGCAGGCCCAGCCATGCCAGCAGCACCAGCGCGGCATCGAGCCAGCGCTCGCCACCCGGATCGCGCCAGTGCAGGCCATCCACATGCAGCAACAGCAGCAGCGCGGCAAGCAGGCCGAAGCCGCCCAGCAGGATCGCGTTGCCGAGCAGCGTGCGCCGTGCGGTGATCGCGTCGCCCGGTTTCATCGGCGCAACTCCGCCGCGAACGCCGGCGACATGCGCTGCTCGAAACCCTGCGCGGTGCGCACGATCATCAGCACGGCCAGGCCATGTTCGCGGGCGTAGGCCATGCCGTGCTCGGCGCCGAGCACGCTGAGCATGGTGCCCAGCGGATCGGCCTGCATGCATTCGTTCGCCAGCACACTGACCGACGCCACCTCGTGCGGCACCGGCCAGCCGCTGCGCGGATCGATGTGGTGCGAATAGAACCGTCCGTTGTCCTCGAACACGTGGCGATAGTCGCCCGAGGTGGCGACCGCGCGGTCGTCCAGTTCGATCGTGCGTACCAGTTCGTCGGCGGCGCTCACCGCGCCGGCCGCCGCATCGGGCCGCTCGATGCCGACCCGCCATGGCATGCCATCCGGCTTGCGGCCGCGTGCCTTCAGTTCGCCACCGACCTCGACCAGCCACGTCGTCGCACCGATCCGCTGCAGGTAGCGGCCAACCTGGTCCACGCCGTAACCCTTGGCCACCGCAGAAAGATCCACGCAGACCCCGCCCGGCTGCCATGCCCGATGACCGACCGGGTCGAGCCTCAGCTTCCACCAGCCGACTCGCGCCTTCGCCTGCTCGATCGCCGCAACCGTCGGCGGTTGCCGCGGCCGCTGGTCGGGGCCGAAACCCCACAGGTTCACCAGCGGCCCCACGGTCGGGTCGTACGCGCCATCGCTGTCCTTGGCCAGCTGCAACGCATGCTGCAGGACCTCGAAGAACTCCGGCGGCAAGGCCTGCCAGCTGCCGGGCGGCGCGCGGTTGAAGCGCGACAGCTCCGACTGCGGCCGGTACGTGCTCATCTGGCCGTCCACGCGATCCAGTTCGGCCTGGATACCCCGCCGCACCTGTTCCGTCGATTGGGCGGACGGCAGCACCAGTTGCACCGACCAGGTGGTGCCCATGGTCTGCCCGTCCATACGCTGCAGCTGCGTCGCCGCCAACGGAGCGGAAACAGCCAGCAGAATCAGACAGACGGCCAGACGCGGCAACGACATCATGTCTACTCGGGCAGCACTTCGAGCGTCGCCGTATACGACAGGCGGCGCTTGCTGGCGAACTTGCTGCCGCTGTTGTCGTCCTGCGTCGTGGCGTTGATCCAGTACATCCCCGCATGCGGCCAGGTCAGCCGGAACTTGCCGTCGCTGCCGGTCTGCGCGGTGATCGCGTCCTGTGCGTTGCGGTAGCGGGTGGCACCGGCGATCGCGCTGACCTTGAGGTCGCCGGCCGGCCTGCCGTCCAGCAGCAACTGGAACGTGGCCGGCTCGCCGGCGACCAGGTCGGTGACGCGGGTAACCGGCACCAGCTCCAGGCCCTGCCCGGTGGGTTTCAGTGCGGTGTCGTTCGGCTTGCCGTTGCTGATGAAGGTTTCCACCCGGTTGCTGGAGGCCGTCACCTGCACGTTCTTCGCCGCCCCTGGGATGGCCGAGCGCAGTTCGTCGGCCTTGCCCCGCCAGCGCCTTTTCTGGCCATCCAGCTCGTAGCTGGCAGACAGGCCGCTGCTGACCAGTGCCAGCTTGTACGTGCCCTGCTGGTTCAGTTGCAGGTCGAACACGCTGCGATATTTGCCGACGGCCTCATTCGCCGGTTTGGCCGTCTGGCCGTCCGGCGCGGTGATCACCAGCTGCTCCAGCGACGCCGCGTGGTGGTCGGGATGGAACAGGTCGTTCGAGATCGCCGCATCCACGGTGACCCACGGATCGGCGCCGGCGACATTGGTGGCCGACGGCAACAGCCACATCTTGTGCGCCTGCACGGCCAGCGGCGCGGCGATCGCCGCGGCCAGGACGATCCATTTCAGGGTGCGCTTGTGCATGTTCACTCCGGACAATTCGGGAACGGGATTCACGGGTTGATGTCGAGGCTGACCGCGCCGAGTTCGCTGCTGCCCCGCGCGGTCAGGTGCTGCGTGGTGGCACCCGGCCAGGTGAACGGCACACGCACCACTTCGCGCCCGCCGACTTCGCGGGCGGCCTCCACCACCAGCACGTAATCACCCGCAGCCAGCGTGCCCAGCGGCGCCTGTCCGTCGACGAAGTTCAACTGGTGCTGCCCGGCAGGCCGGGTGGCGCCGGAGACGCCATCCACCGGCAACGCCAGCTCGCGACCTCCGCGGCGCCACCACTGGCGCAGGTCGGGCAACCACTTGTTGCCGGCACCCTCCTTCCCGTCCTTCTGCGCGTACCACACGGCCAGCTGGGCAGCCACGCTGCGGTCGGCGCGCTCGATCCAGATCGCGGTATACGGCCGGTGGTATTCGGCCACCTTCTGCTCGGGAATCTGCACGGTGAGGTTCAGCTCGGCCGCGACCAGCGGCGTGGCCAGGGCCAGGGCGAAACAGCAAAGCAGCAGACGACGCATCGCGGGAATTCCGTTCAATGGATGAAGATCAGCGCCAGCACCACCGGCAGCACCAGACCCAGGCTCACCAGCGGCCAGGTGGAGGTGCGCCGCGCGGCGTGGAGTTTCAGCAGGAACAGGCCGGTGATCGCGAACACCAGGCAGGCCAGCGCGAACACGTCGAGAAACCAGCTCCACGCCGCGCCCGCGTTGCGTCCCTTGTGCAGGTCGTTGAGGTAGGCGATCGCGCCGCGCCGGGTCAGTTCGTATTCGACGGCGCCGCTGGCGCGGTCGACGCTGAGCCAGCCGTCGCCACCGGGGCGCGGCAGCGACAGGTAGACCTCGTCCGCCGACCACTCGGCCACGCGGCCGGCCACGTGCGCCCGCAACTGATCGTCGAGCCACGCAGCCACCGCCGTCGGCAGCGCGGCCTTGCGCGCGTCATCGCCATCGACCGCAACACGCAGCCCCGGGGGCAACGCGAGGTTGCGATGGGTCACCCGCGGCGTGGCCTCGATCTGCCGCGCATGGTTCAGCGTGATCCCGGTCAGCGCGAACAGCAGCAGGCCGACCAGGCACAGCGCCGAACTGATCCAGTGCCACTGGTGCAGCTGCCGCATCCAGAACGCGCGGCGCTGCGGACGCATCGATTCGGCGTTTGCCTGTAGCTGACCCATGGTTATCCGTGTTTCGCGCTTGCCTCTCGGCCGGGAACTGCGGCGAGCGGGCAAGGTCTGGAAGGGCGTGGAGGCCCGTGTTGCGGGCTTCCGGATGGTCGACATTATTTAGTAAACAAGAATCAATCGCAACTACGGGAGGCGCAACACGCCGCTGCCCGCCGCCCACTCTGGAGTCACCCATGCGGATTCTCCTGGCCGAAGACGACTCCTCCATCGCGGAAGGCATCTGTGCGTCCCTGCATCATGGCGGCCACGCGGTAGACCACGCTGCGCGCGGCAACCTGGCCGACGCAGCCCTGCGCGACTACGAGTACGACCTGCTGGTGCTGGACTTGGGCCTGCCCGCGCTGGACGGCAGCGAGGTGCTCAGGCGGTTGCGCAACCGCGGCACCAGCATGCCGGTGCTGGTGGTCACCGCACGCGATGGCCTGGCCGAGCGCATCCGCGTGCTCGACCTCGGCGCCGACGATTACCTGGTGAAGCCCTTCGAACTGGCCGAGTTCGAAGCGCGGGTGCGCGCACTGCTGCGCCGCGCCAGCAGCCAGGGCAAGCCGGAACTGCAGCTGGGCCGGTTGCGCGTGGACCTGCCCGGCCATCGCGCCTGGATCGAACAGACTCCGCTGGACCTGACCGCCCGCGAATTCGGTCTGCTGGAGGCGCTTGCGTTGCGCGCCGACCGGGTGACCAGCCGGGCGCAGCTGGTGGCCGCGTTGTGCAACTGGGACCAGGAACTGACCGACAACGGCCTGGACATCGCCATCCATCGCCTGCGCCGCAAACTGCGTGACAGCGGCACCAGCGTGCGCACCATCCGGGGGCTGGGTTACCTGCTGGAAGAAGTGAACGAGGCCCGGATCACCTCCTCATGACATCACCTCCCACGCGCTCCCCGCGCCCCAGCCTGCGGCGACGCCTGCTGTTGCTGCTGCTCGTTCCGATGGGCGTCCTGCTGGTGCTGGATGCACTGTTGAGCTACGGCGTCGCCCTTACCTACTCCAACCGCGTCCATGACCAGGATCTGCGCGAGGACACGCAGAGCCTGGCGATGATGGTCGGCAACCTGCAACCGGGCGACGAGTTGTCGCCGCAGGCGCGGTTCCTGCTGGAGTACGATCCGGATGGCCGCAGCTACTTCAGCGTGCGCAGCCGCCTGCACGGCCTGCTGGCCGGCAATGGAACGCTGCCGCAGCCGACGCAGATGCCGCCGATCGATGCGCGGCCGATCCTTTACGACACCCGACTGGCGAAGCGTCCGCTGCGCGCGGCCGCCATGCAGATCGAGGCGACCCGGGAGCCTGGCGACAGCCTGGTCGTCAGCTTTGCCGAAACCCTGCACGACCGGCACGAGCAGGCGCGCGACATCCTGCTGATGGCCACGGTGATGCAGACGCTGTTGATCGTCTGCGTGCTCTCGGTGGTCTGGTTCGGCGTGGGTCGCGGCCTGCGCGTGCTGGAGCCGCTGACCGCGCGGCTGGCCGCGCGCAGTCATGAACTGAGCCCGATCGATGCCGCCGACGTGCCTGCCGAGATCCAGCCGCTGACCCGAACCATCGATGCCCTGTTCGGACGCCTGCGCAACATGCTGGCGTTGCATGACCGCTTCATCGCCGATGCCGCACACCAGTTGCGCACGCCGTTGACCGGGCTCAGCCTGCACGTCGAACACGCGCTGGCGGAATCCCGCCCCGAAGCGGTGAACGAGGCCCTGCAACACATCCAGCAATTGACCCGCCGCGCTGCGCGCACCTCGGCACAGCTGTTGGCGCTGACCCGGGCCCAGGCGCCCTCGCTGGATACCGGAGAAAGCCGCCTGCTCGACCTGGCCCGACTGGTTCCCGATACCGTGGCCCAGCGCGTGCACGAGGCGATCCGCGCGGGCGTGGATCTCGGTTACGAAGGCGCCCCGGGAACGTGGCCGATCATCGGCGATGCGGCCAGCCTCGGCGACCTGCTGGACAACCTGATCGACAATGCGATGCGTTATGCCGGCCGCGGCAGCGTGGTCACGGTCAAGCTGGGCGGACACGCCGATGGCAGCTGCTGCCTCAGCGTCGAGGACAACGGCCCCGGCGTGCCGGCCGAACTGCTGCCGCGCCTGAGCGAACGCTTCTTCCGTGCCGCCGGGAACAACGAGGAAGGCAGCGGACTGGGGCTGGCGATCGTCCAGCGCATCGCCGAACGACACCAGGCTCGCCTGACCTGCAGCCTGATCGCGCCGCACGGCTTGCGCGTGGAGGTGTGCTTCCCGCCACTCGACGCGCCACGCCCGCCATCGTCGGGCGACCAGGATCGCCACGACGATTCCGCATAAGCCCCCTCGCCCGCCGTCGTTGCAAAGGGGGAAGAAAGATTCCCCGGCCACAATCAGGTATTCCACGCAACCCTCCCGAAGAGTCAGCGCGCCGTGCCATTTCGATTCCACAAGGCAGCATGGAACCCGCGCTGGCATCTCTGGTCGTGCGCCGCCGTGCTCACCTTGCTCGCCGGTTGCGCGGCGCCGTTGCCGAAGCTGAGGCCGCCGATACCCGCGCAATTTCAGCATCGGCTCGCCGGCAACGCGGCGCAGCCCACCGACCTGCATGGCTGGTGGCGCAACTTCAACGATCCCGCGCTCGACACCCTGGTTGAGCGTGCGCTGGCCTCCAACCTCGACCTGGCGCAGGCCGTCGAACGCCTGCGTGCCGTGCGCGTGATGCACGCGCGTTCGGGCGCACGCTACCTGCCCGCGTTGCGTGCCAGCACCAACGACGTGATCGATCCCGACGCCAGCGCCTCCTATTTCCTGGTCGGCTTCGACGCCAGCTGGGAACTCGGCCTGTTCGGCCGCGCCGAAGGAACCCGCCGCGAAGCGCAGGGGCAGCTCGACGCCGGCGTCGCGGACCTGCGCGGCGCCCGCGTGAGCCTGGTGGCCGAAGTCGTGCGGCAGTGGATCAGCCTGCGTACCGCCCAGCAGCAGGAGCAACTGTTGCTGCGGATCAGCCAGTCGCGCCGGCACGCCCTGCAACTGGTGCGAACGCGACAGCAGCTCCAGCTTGCCCCGCCCGACGCGACAGACCGCGCACAGGCGGCCCTCGACCAGGCCGAGTCGGCACTCGTCGCGCCGCGCGAGGCGATCAATGCCAGCGCATGGCAGCTGGCGGTGCTGCTCGGCCAGAACCATCCCGATCCTGCCTGGCTGAAAATCGGCCCGATACCCGAACTGGGCCCGTGGAACCTCGACGCCACGCCGGCCGAACTGCTGCGCAGCCGGCCGGAGATCGCCCGTGCCGAAGCCGACGTGCTGACCGCCGCCGGCGAGCTGGCAACGGCCCACGCCGACCGGTTTCCCCGCATCGGCCTCGGCGGCTCGATCAACTGGTCCACCGACATCGACAACAACCACCGGAAAAGCAGCACGCCGAACGCGATCGACTCGTATGGACCGGAGGTCAGCATCCCGCTGTTCGACTGGGGCATTCGCCTGGCCGCCGAGCACGCCAGGGATCACCAGTTGAAAGCCCGCGTGCTGGCCTACCGGCAAGCGGTGCTGCAAGGCGTGGCCGAGGTGGAAACCGCACTCGGCAGCATGCAACAGCAACGCCAGCGCGAGCAGCACAGCCTGCAGGCCTGGCAGGCGCTGCAACGGGTCGATCAGGCCACCGGCAAACGGGCGAGCCTGCAACTGGCCAGCCCGCTCGATCGCAACGGGAGCCAGCTCGCCGTCGACCAGGCCGCACTCGACCTGAGCGAGGCACGAGCCGGACACGACCTTGCCTACGTCGCCCTGTTCAAGGCACTCGGCGGTGCACCCTTGCCAGCTGCCGGCGACCCGGATGAGACCGTTGCAACCGGCCAGGCCGATGCCGGGTCCGGAGCGCGCCACTGATGGTCGCCCTGGCCCGCAAGACCCTGGTCTACGAATGGCGGCGCTTCCTGCCGGCGATGCTGGCGGTCGGCTTCGCGGGCTTGCTGCAACTGCTGCAGATCGCCCTGGTGCTGGGCATCTTCGGCAGCACCAGTCTCTACGTCACCGGTTCGTCGGCCGACGTCTGGGTGGGTTACCCGGGCACCCAGAGCGTCGGCCTGGGGCGTTCGATCGACGCCGACCTCCAGTCGCGCCTGTTGATGGACCCGCAGGTGCTGCGGGTCGAACCGTATCTGTGGGTCGATGGCGACTGGCGCGGGCCACGCGAGACCGGTGGTGCATCGGTGTTTGTCTCCGGCATCGATCCGGCGGCCGACGGGCTGATGTTCTCCAAGGTCCTGTCGCCTACCCTGCGCGCCCGGCTGGTCGAACCCGACGCCATCATCGTTGATCGCTCGGCGCTGGATCAGCTGGGCATCGGCATCGGCCAGAGCGCGACCATCAACGGCCGGCGCGTGCGCGTGGTCGGGATCGGCACCGGCCTGCGCGCGCTGGGCGGCGTCAACGTGCTGTGCTCGCTGGACACCGCCCGACGACTCGACAACGACGTCACCGACAACGGCCCGACCTACTTGGTCGCCAGCCTGCGTGACCCGGCCCGGGCCGCCACCGTGGCCGCGCGCCTGCGCGGCGCCACGTCGTTCGGCCCGTACACGACCTGGAGTGCCAGCGACTTTGCGCAACGGTCCGTGCGTTACTGGCTGTTCGATACCGGCGCCGGCGCCGGCGTGATGTTCCTGGCCGGCATCGTGTTCCTGGTCGGCGCCGCGATCACCAGCCAGACCCTGGTCGCCGCCGTCAACGGCTCGATCCGCGAATACGCCACCCTCAATGCGCTCGGCGTCGGCGTGGGCGCCTTGCGCAAAGTGGTGCTGGAACAGGCGTTCTGGGTCGGCGCACTCGGCTTGCTCGGCGCCAGCGTGCTGGGCATCGTGCTGCTGCTGCTGGCGCGCAGCCAGGATGTCCCGGTGGTGTTGAACGCGCCCTCGGCGCTGGCCTGCATCATCCTGGTGATGGGTCTGGCCGCCGTGTCCGGACTGGCCGCGATGCGCAGCCTGAGGCGCGCCGATCCGGCCACCTTGCTGAGATGAACACGATGCATTCCGGCAACCTCATCGAACCGGCGCGACGGCCCGCCCTGCAGGCCGTCGAGGTCAGCAAGGCCTTCGTCTCCGGCCACCAGCGCACCCAGGTGCTCGATCGACTCAGCCTGGCCATCGAGGCGGCCGAACTGACCCTGATCTCGGGCCCCTCGGGCTGCGGCAAGAGCACCTTGCTGGCGATCCTCAGCGGGCTGCAGCAAGTCGATGGCGGGCAGGTCCGCGCGCTGGGCAGCGAACTGGGCCAGCTCGACCTGCGCGCGCTGGAACGCTTCCGCCTGCAACACACCGGCTTCGTCTTCCAGGGCTTCAACCTGTTCCCCGCGCTCTCCGCGTTCGAGCAGGTCGAGCTGCCGCTGAACCACATGGGCCTCACCCGCGACGAGGCACGTCGGCGCGCCCGGCAATCGCTGGAGGAAGTCGGCCTGGGGCAGCGCATGCGGCTGCGCCCGTCCGAGCTGTCCGGTGGCGAGAAGCAGCGCGTGGCGATCGCCCGCGCGCTGGCCAAGCAACCGGAGCTGCTGTTCGCCGACGAGCCGACCAGCGCGCTCGATGCCGCCAACGGCCAGATCATCATCGACCTGCTGCACCGCATCGCGCACTCCCACGGCACCACGGTGCTGTGCGTCAGCCACGACCCGCGCCTGGTCGTCCACGCCGATCGCGTGCTGGGGATGGAAGACGGCCGCATCCTCAGCGACCGGCGCAACCAGGCGCCACTTTCCGATTCCCGGGGAACTCCATCATGAAGCCGCCCGCTCCTTCCTCATCACGGCCGTGGCCCTGGCGAACGCGCTGCCGCGGCCCCGCGTTCGCCATCGCCGCCCTGCTCGCCGGCTGCTCCGCCGCCGATGCACCGCCGGCGGCCACCAGCCAAGCCACGCCCGCCTATGCGGCGGTCGCCCGCGGCCGCGTCGACATCGAAGGCGGCCTGCTGAATCTGGGCATGCCACGCGAAGGCATCCTCGCCAGCGTGGCGGTGCGCGAGGGCGAACAGGTCAGGCAGGGACAGTTGCTGGCCACGCTGGACAGCGAGTCGGCCCGGCTCGCCGTGGCGGCCGCCCAGGCAGAACTGGAACAGGCGCAGGCGCAGGCGACCCTGCTCCGCATCAAGCTGGCCGCGGCAAGACAACGGGCGCAACGCCTCGCCCAGGCCGTCGCCGCCGGTGCCGGCGACGGGCAGAGCGCGGACGATGCGCGCGAGGCCGCCGCCCTGCTCGACGCCGACCGGCAGGCCAACCATGCCGCCATCGACATCGCCAGCCAGAAGCTGGAGCAGGCCCGCTACGAGGTGAAGCAGCGCAGCCTGTTCGCCCCGTTCGATGCCGAGGTGATCCGCGTATCGGCGCAGCCCGGTGCCGGCATGTCGCCCGCCTCGCCGCCGCTGTTCGTGCTGTTGCCGCACAAGCCGCGGATCGTTCGCGCGGAACTCAACGAAAGTTTCATCGGCGCGATCCGGCCCGGCATGCCGGCCGAAATCGTGGCCGACAGCGCGGATCGGCAGGCCCCGTGGCGTGCCCACGTGCTGCGCATCGGCGAGGTCTACGGCCCGGCCCAGCTCGAGAACGATCCGCAGATCCGCGCCAGTGCACGCACCGTGGAGTGCGTGCTCGCCTTCGACAAGCCGCAGACGCTGCGCATCGGCCAGCGGGTGATCGTGCGCTTCGGCACCGCCCCGGCGACCACCGGGGCGCCATCGAAAGACTGAGGAAACCGCGTTCTGCCACGCTGCCCTCCGGCACGTACGGCGGACACGCCTCCACTCGCCGCACACACCGCAGGACAACCGCGTGATCCAGCAAACCGAGTTCTTCTTCGAAGGTGGCCGCAGCGGCGTGTTGCTGATCCACGGCCTCACCGGCACGCCGATGGAAATGCGGCTGCTCGGCAAGGGACTGCACAAGGCCGGCTTCACGGTGCACGGCATGCAGCTGGCCGGGCACTGCGGCAACGCCGACGACCTGCTCGCCACCGGCTGGCGCGACTGGTACGCCAGCGTGGAAACGGCGGCCGACGACCTGCTCGGCAAGGTCGACCACCTGTTCGTCGGCGGGCTGTCGATGGGCGCGCTGCTGGCGCTGAAGCTGGCCGCGGATCGGCCCGCACAGGTTTCCGGCGTCGGCGTCTACGGCGCCACCTTCCGTTACGACGGCTGGAGCATTCCGCACATGGCGCGGCTGTCGTTCCTGCTGCCGCTGCTTAAAAGGCTCGGCATTGGCCGCCACCGCAGCTTCATGGAGCAGCCACCCTACGGCATCCGCGACGAGCGGCTGCGTGCCCAGGTCAGCACGGCGATGCTCAGCGGCGACAGCGCCGCCGCCGGCCTGCCCGGCAACCCCTGGTATTCGCTGGCCGAAATGTATGGACTGGCCGCCGATGTGCGGCGCCGACTGCCACAGGTGAATGCGCCGTGCCTGGTGGCGCATGCCAGCGATGACGACGTGGCCAGCGTGCGCAACGCCGAACTGGTGGTGCGCGGCGTCAACGCGCCCACCGAGCTGTTGTTGCTCGAAGACAGCTACCACATGATCACCATCGACAGGGAGCGGCGCACCCTGATTGAACATTCGGCCGCCTTCTTCGACCGCGTCGTGACCGCCGGCAATGCCGGGCGCATCGCCGCCTGAGCCGGCCCGTGACCGGCTCCCCTTCCACCCTGGTCGTCGGCCTCTGGCTGCTCAACATCGTGCTGGACACGACTGGCCAGCTCGCCTTCAAGGCCGCTGCCGGCGACAGCGACGCCGGCGATGGCCTCGCCCGCTGGAAGCACATGGCGGCGCGGCCGTGGCTGTGGCTCGGCATCGGCTGCTACGCCGTCGAGTTCCTGGTGTGGATCGCCTTCCTGTCGCTGATCCCGCTGTCCGAAGGCGTGCTGCTGGGCTCGATCAACATCGTGGCGATCATGCTTGCCGGTCGCCTGCTGTTCGGCGAGAAACTGACCCGCCTGCGCGTCATCGGCATCGCCCTGGTGACGCTGGGCGTGGCGATCGTGGGGCTCGGCGGATGAGGCGCTTCTACCTGTTCGGCTTCCTGCTGCTGATGGCCTTCGACACGCTGGCGCAGATCAGCTTCAAGGTCGCCGGCAGCCAGGCGTTGCCGGTGCAGGCCAGCGTCGCGTGGCTGTTGCGCGTGTTCGGCCAGCCGTGGATCTACGGCGCGGTGGTCGGTTACGTCGGCGCGTTCTTCACCTGGATGGCCTTGCTCAAGCACGCGCCGATCGGGCCCGCGTTTGCCGCCTCGCACCTGGAAGTGGTGTCGGTGATGCTGCTGTCGATCTGGCTGTTCGACGAACACCTCACGGTTGCGCGCGTGCTCGGCGCCATCGCCATCATCGCCGGCATCGTCTGCCTGGGCCTGGCCGAAAGCCGCGAGCAGCTGCCCGACGACGAGCCTGCGCCGGCACGGGTCTGAGCGCTGCGCCCATGCCGCCTCGTCGCCGCCACGAACTGCCGCCCACCGCCGGACTGCCGCTGCGGCCGGGCGACCTGCGACCCGGTGCGCCGACGCTGGCCGCCGTTATCGCCGCGCAACTGGGCACGCCACCACTGCAACTGGAGTGTTCCGGCACCGCCTGCCTGCTGATCGCGCTGACCACGCTGAGTGCGTTGCAACCGACGCGCCGGCGCGTGGTCGTACCCGCCTTCACCTGTCCCCTGGTCGCCATCGCGGTGCACGCCGCCGGGCTCGAACTGCAGCTGTGCGATCTGCGCCCCGGTCACCACGACATGGACCCGGTCGCCCTGCGCGCGGCCTGCGACGAACGCACGCTGGCGATCATCCCCACCCATCTTGCCGGCCGCGTCGCCGATGTCGGCGATGCGCTTGCCGTTGCCCGCAACGTCGGCGCCCGGGTGATCGAGGATGCCGCCCAGGCGCTGGGCGCACGACGCGATGGCGGCAGCGTCGGCATGACCGGCGACATCGGATTCTTCAGCCTGGCCGCCGGCAAGGGGCTGTCAATTTACGAAGGCGGCCTGCTGCTGGCGCGGGAACCGGAACTGCGCGAGCGACTGGCGCGCACCGCCGCACGCATCGTGCCGAACCGCATCGGCACGGAATGGCGGCGTTGCATCGAATTGCTGGGCTACGCCGCGTTGTACCGCCCGGCCGGACTGCGGCTGGCGTACGGCCGTCCGTTGCGGCGCGCGTTGCGCCGCGGTGATCCGGTCGCCGCGGTCGGTGATGATTTCCCGCTGACGATTCCGCTGCATCGGGTCGGCCGCTGGCGCCAGGACGTGGGCGCGCACGCCGCCGTCCGCCTGCCGGCGTTCCTCGACCAGTTGTCCGCACAGGCGCAGCGTCGCCTGCCGCGCCTGCGCCGCATCCCGGGCGTGCGGGTGCTGGGCGACCCGCCCGATGCGCAGGGAACCTGGCCGTTCCTGCTGCTGCTGCTGCCCGATCGGCAACACCGCGACGCGGCGCTGGCGCAGCTGTGGTCATCCGGTTACGGCGTCAGCCGCCTGTTCATCCATGCCCTGCCCGACTACGCCTATCTCGAAGAGATGGTTGCCGCGCAGGACGTGCCGCAAGCCCGCGATTTCGCCGCACGCAGCCTCACCGTCAGCAACAGTCCATGGCTGGATGACGAGGACTTCGAAACGATCTGCCGCACGCTGGAAGCAGTGTTGGCCTGAACTCAGGCGGATACGGCCGAGATGGCGTCCAGCAACCGCAGGTTCAGCGCGTGCTGCTGCGCCTGCCAGCCGACGAGTTGCGCGGGGTCGATTGCCGGTTGCGCATCCATCGCCGACAGCCGGCGTTTCCACCAGCTGCGGTAGCGATAGTGAGAAACCTCGCCATTGATGTCGCTGCCGACAAGGCCGCGCCGCAGGCTGCCGATCAGCTCCAGTGCATGATCGGTCAGCAGCTGGCCCTGGTCCCAGTTGGTATGCGCCACCTCGGGAGCAAACACGTCCTTGTCAATCGAAAGGTAGCTGGGCATGGTCCGCGAGCGTTGCAGCTCGACGAAGGCATCGACCATCGCGGCGGGGGTATCGAAGCTGCGGAAGGCCTGCGCCAGGCCGAGTCGGCGCGACCAAGCCGTGTCCACGCCGATGCTCCAGTAGCTCAGCTTGCCGCCACGCAGCGGCGCCAGGCAGTTTTCCCACGCGTGCGCCGCGCCGATGTCGGTCGAGGTGATGCCGAGCACATGCACGTGATCCACCTGCGGCAGCAGCGCCACCTTGCGCACCCACGAACCGCAATGCACGCCGAACGGGAAGCGCATGTTGTCCGGGTGATTGTCCAGCACGACGACCTGAAAGGGCTTTTCCTGCGGCAGCCGTGCGATCAGCGGCCAGCTCAGGTGATGGAAGTCGCCGCTGCCCAGGAACACGGTGCCGTGATCGGCCGGCAGCAACTCGTCCAGCACCATCGCAAACCGCCGCATGGTCGAAAGCGAACTGGCGAAGCGAAGCGACTCCTGCCAGCGCGCCAGCGGCAGCACCAGGCGGTCGCGCAGCGGGCCCACCGATGCGTCGATGTCGAGCACCACCGGGCGGTTGGCGATCTCAGTCATCGGCGGCATCCTTCGGCAACTGCCATGGACGATCGCCTTCGAAATGATTGCCGAGGCGGCGCAGCAAGCCGCGCAACAGCGGATTGCGCGCGTACACCGCGTGGCGGGTGAAGGTCATGCTGGCGCCCAGGAAGGACTTCACCTCGGGGTCGGTCCAGCCGGCCACGTAATGCGTGAGTCCGCGTCGGCGCGCGTAGTCGAGGTTGTGCATCCAGCTGACGAAGTACAGGTTGTGCTCGCGCGCCTCGGGGTAGGCGAAGCCGATGTACTTGTCGATCAGCTTGCCGGCGTATGCGTAACAGAGATTCCAGCCGATCACCTGCCCGGCGTGACGGTAGACGAAGACCACGCCGCCGCTGTCGGCGTCCTGCAGCAGCGCGCGGAAGAACGGTGCCGTGAGCCGGTCGAAATGGGTTTCGCTCTGCGCGTACACGTTGTCGAACAGCGCGTGGAAAGCCGTCAGGGTGGCCTCGTCATCGAAGCGCCCGTCCCCGGTCGGCACCGCCTCGATGTCGAGATCCGCCAGCGAGCGCAACTTGCGCCTGATGTTCTTGCGCCGGCCAGCCGACAACCGGGCCAGATACTCGTCGTTCGAGGCGAAGTCGATCGGCACCCAGGCCAGCACCTGGCCTTCCAGCAGCACGAAGCCCTCGGCCTCGCAGGCGCTGGCGAACGCACGCGCATGCGCATTGCCGGCGGCATCCAGCAACGGCGAGTCCTGCGCGATGTCCTTCACGATCAGCAGCCGGCATTCACGCCCGTACGCCGCCTTCAGCCCATGCGCCAGCGCGGCGGGGGAAACCGCCGGCGGCAGCGGCGCATATTCGGTCACGGTGGTGCCGGCAAAGCGGGTGCGCCAGCGCAGCAGCCGGCGCCAGTGGCGGTACAGCGGCAACGCTTCCACGCGGCGGCGCAGCGTGCCGTCGGCCGTGGTCAGCAGGTCGAACGGCGCCACGAACGCCGGCATGCCCTGCGGGGAATGATCCACCGCGAAGCCGGCCGGCGGCTCCCGCATGAACGCCGCCAGCAAAGCGTCCGGCTCCAGTTGTGCGATGAAAGGCATGCGTAAGCGAGGGTACCTAGACTGTGCCGGCGCAGTTTGCACGGGGCACCTTGCGCGAGCCTTCCATAGTGCCTGCCACCCGAGGACATCCCATGACCGCAACGATCCAGCAGCAAGTGTTCGAGATCATCGCCAAGCAGGCCAAGACCGACGTGGCCAACGTGAAGCCCGAGTCGACCCTGAAGGACCTGGGCATCGCCTCGCTGGAGGCGATCGAGCTGATCTTCGACATCGAGGAACAATTCAACATCAACTTCCCCGACCAGCAAGGCGCCAACTTCGGCACCGATACCGCACAAAGCCTGGTCGACGCGGTGCAGAAGGCGTTCGACGACAAGGCCGCCGGCAGCGAAGGCGACGCCTGATGTCCACGCCATCGTTGCAACGGGTGGTGATCACCGGCATGGGCGCGATCAGCGCGCTTGGCATCGGTGCCGAAGCCTTGTGGCAAGGTCTGCGCGAGGGTCGCAGCGGGATCGGCCCGTTGCGTCATCCGGATGCCGACCGGCTGAAGCTGAAGATCGCCGCCCAGGTGCCGGCAGACTTCGACCCCGCCGCGAACATCGACGAACGCACCGTGCCGCTGCTCGACCGTACATCGGAATTCGCGTTGCACGCGGCAAGCGAGGCGATCGGGCAATCCGGCATCGATTTCGGCCAGTCCGCGCTCGGCCTGCGCACCGCGGTGGTGGTCGGAACCGGCGTCGGCGGCGAGACCACCCAGGACGAGCAGAGCCGCCGGCTGTATGCGGAGAACGCCCAGCGCACGCATCCGCTGACGATCGTCCGGCTGATGACCAACGCCTCGGCCAGCCAGATCAGCATCGCCCATGGCTTGCGTGGCCCCACCTTCGCCGTGGCCAGCGCCTGCGCGTCGGCCAACCACGCGATCATCCAGGCCGCGCAGATGATCCGTTACGGCATGGTCGACGCGGCCGTCACCGGCGGCACCGAAGCCTGCCTCACCTACGGCGCGATGCGCGCATGGGAAGCGATGCGCGTGCTGGCCGACGACACCTGCCGCCCGTTCAGCGCGAACCGCCGCGGCCTGGTGCTCGGCGAAGGCGCCGGCATCTTCGTGCTGGAGTCGCTGGAACACGCGCGCGCGCGCGGCGCCACCATCCTCGCCGAACTGGCTGGCAGCGGCATGAGCGCCGACGCCACCGACATCGTGATGCCCAGCGCGGAAGGCTCCTCCGCAGCCATGCGCCAGGCGCTGGCCGATGCCGGTCTCGCCCCGCAGGACGTCGACTACATCAACGCCCACGGCACCGGCACCCAGGCCAACGACGTCACCGAGACGAAGGCCATCCGCCTCGCCTTCGGCGAACACGCCGACCGCCTCGCGGTGTCCTCCACCAAGTCGATGCACGGCCACGCCCTGGGCGCCTCCGGCGCACTCGAACTGGTCGCCGTGATCGGCGCGCTGCGCGACGGCGTGGTGCCACCCACCGCCAACCTGGACCAGGTCGACCCCGCCTGCGACCTTGACTACGTGCCGAACGTGGCGCGCGAGATGCCGGTGCGTGCCGCGATCTCCAACTCGTTCGCGTTCGGCGGGTTGAACGCGGTGCTGGCGTTGAAGCGGGCGCCCTGAGCGGCGTCGCCTCAAACAAGCCCGCCTCTCGCTCGTCATTCCTGCGAGACGCTTTTCAACAGCCGAAGGCTGGTCAGGCAGGAATCGCACTTCAGCCGTCGCGCAAGACGACGAATGCCTAGGAGCACGCTCGCGCGCGATGCTCTTGTTCGGCGCACCGGCTCTATAGAGCAAGAGCTTTCGTCTGCCTTCGGCAGCCGAGTTACTTTCTCTTTGCGTGGCCAAAGAGAAAGATAACCAAAGAGAAAGGCCACCCCGCTTGGCGCTTGCCGCCCATCCATGGGCGGCAAGTCCGTGAGCCGGGGCCGGGCTTTTCGAGCGGGCTCCTGCCCGCGCGAAAAGGCGAGTCCATCCATGGACTCGCCCGCTGCGCGGCCTGTCGTCCCCGACTCACCGCCGCGCAAGGGACCCCGGTAGAGCAGCGGGCCATCCTGGCCCGCACTTTCAAAAAAAACGGGAGCAAAGCTAAAGCACTGCGCGTGGCCTTTCATGTTCCTTCACAAGGGCAAGAGTTGCAGAACCGGTCGCTGATCGGCCGCTTGCGATCTGAGGCGAACGTTCGAAAGTGCACTCTGACCCGGTTTTCGGAGTACATGCTGGATATCAGGTCAATGAAGGCCGCAGCAATTGCAGCCGTAGTTGCCAGACAGGTAGAAGTTGAACGGCGGCTTCTGGCCGATATCGGGCCGCGCGGAAACTTAAGAAAGTTTGACGTCGTCAAGTTGGCGCGGAAGACATAGACCGCTCCTTGCGATTGACAGCAGTCGCGGTTACGTTCGCGGCATCTTCTTCATGGAGTCCACAGACATGGTCATTGTTCCTGACGAAGAGATAGATTTCAGTAAGACGCTTGTCGGCAAGGATCCGATCGGTCCTCTCTCCAAGCTGTTGTGGGAATGCCAGCAAATTCACGCTGCTAAGGACGTCGATCCGTTGGTGCGGATGTTCATGTCGCAAAACGCCGCGGCGTCGGCTTGGCATCTTACAGATTGGATATGGGTGCGGTGCCCTCCTGAGCGCTTAGATGATCTTCGAGCTGCCGTTAGATGTAAGGGTGACCAGTTCTCTGACTTCGCGTCTGCTGTTCGGGAGGCAAGCTTGGACGTCGCCATTTGTCGACAACTCGCGACCGCAGGAAAGCATGTCTCAGTGAAGCGCGGCGAGATGAAAAATCTAAGCATTGAAGTCGAGCACAACGAGGACAAAAATCAGTCCAGTGTGTGGATCTGCCTGGACGGAAAGCGGTCGTCCGACAACGACGTCTACGCTGGCGCTCTTCGCTGGTGGATTGATTTGTACATCCATGTGGGGTTTCCCGAGGCACAGAACCTTTTAAAAGCGCTGGGGCAGCGCACTAAGGGTTGATGTTCGTGCAGAAGATCACCCGGCAGATTCAACTTTTGCATGCGAAAACCCGGGTCGAAAACCCGGGTCAGAGTGCACTTTTTTCAACGGCCGCTTCTGGCCGATAGAAGACGTTCCCCTTGCCGCCGCGCCCTGCTCTCGCAACCGCGAAGCGGTTGCGCACCGAGTGCGCGCCAGGATGGCGCGCTGCTCTACCCGGGGTCCCTTGCGCGGCGGTGAGTCGGGGTCGACAGGCCGCGCAGCGGGCGAGTCCATGGACGGACTCGCCTTTTCGCGCGGGCAGGATGCCCGCTCGAAAAGCCCGGCCCCGGCTCACGGACTTGCCGGGCACGATGCCCGGCAAGCGCCAAGCGGGGTGCTTTTTCTCTTTGGTTACTTTCTCTTTGAGCACGCAAAGAGAAAGTAACTCGGCTACCGCAGGCAGACGAAAGCCCTTGCTCTGGCTGGAGACTCTGCCGCAGACATGATGGATGAAGTGCGATGCCTGCCTGACCAGCCTTCGGCTGTTGAAAAGCATCTCGCAGGCATGGCGGGGAGAGGGAGAAAGTCGCGGGCATGAGAAGGCCCGGCAGTCGCCCGCCGGGCCTTCAATCCACACCGCGCAAATCAGCCCTTCTTGGCCTTCGTCAGCAGCTGATCCAGCAGGCTCATCGCCAGATCAATCTCCTCGTGGGTGATGTCCAGCGACGGTGCGAAGGTGATCACGTTCTTGTACCAGCCGCCCACGTCGAGCACCAGGCCGATCTTCTTGCCGTTGTGCGTGAGGTCGCCAGCCAGACCGATGTCGACCATCCTGTCGAGCAGCGCCTTGTTCGGGGTGAAGCCGTCGTCGGTGCAGATCTCGGCGCGCAGCGCCAACCCCAGGCCGTCGACGTCGCCGATTTCCTTGTGCTTCTTCTGCAACTCGCGCAGACCGTCGAGGAAGTGCGCGCCCTTCTTCGGCACGCTCGTCTCGTAGTCCAGCTCGTAACCCATCTTGATGACTTCGAGGCCGAGCGAGGTGCCGAGCGGGTTGGAGTTGAAGGTGCTGTGGGTCGAACCGGGCGGGAACACGGTGGGGTTGATCAGTTCCTCGCGCGCCCACAGGCCGGACAGCGGGTTGAGGCCGTTGGTGAGCGCCTTGCCGAACACCACGATGTCCGGCGTCACGCCGAAGTTCTCGATCGACCACAGCTTGCCGGTGCGCCAGAAGCCCATCTGGATCTCGTCGGAGACCATCAGGATGCCGTACTGGTCGAGCACTTTCTTCAGGCCCTTGAAGAAGCCCGGCGGCGGGATCACGTAGCCGCCGGTGCCCTGGATCGGCTCGACGTAGAACGCGGCGTATTCGCACTGGTTGGTCTTGGGGTCCCACACGCCGTTGTATTCGGTTTCGAACAGGCGGGCGAACTGGTTGACGCAGCTGTCCGAGTATTCCTCCGCGGTCATGCCCTTGGGACGACGGAACGGGTACGGGAACGGCAGGAACATCGCACGCTCGCCGAAGTGGCCGAAGCGGCGGCGGTAGCGGTAGCTCGACGTGATCGACGAGGCGCCCAGGGTGCGGCCGTGGTAGCCGCCCTCGAAGGCGAACATCAGGCTCTTGCCGTTGCGCGCGTTGCGCACGATCTTCAGCGAATCCTCGATCGCCTGCGCGCCGCCGACGTTGAAGTGCACGCGGCCGTCCAGGCCGAACTTCTTCTTCGCATCCAGCGCCACCGTCTTCGCCAGCTCGATGCGGCTCTGGTGCAGGTACTGGCTGGCCACCTGGGGCAGCAGGTCGATCTGGTTCTTCAGCACGTTGTTGAGGCGCTTGTTGCCATAGCCGAAATTGACCGCCGAGTACCACATCTGCAGGTCGAGGAACGGCGTGCCGGCGCTGTCGACCATGTAGCTGCCTTCGCAGGTACGGAAGATTTTCGGCGGGTCGACGTAATGGACGGTGTCGCCGAACGAGCTGTATTTCGCCTCGTCGGCGAGCAGCTGCGCGTCGTCGATCACCACCGAGGTGTTCTTGTCGAAAGCATTCATGGGGGAATCCGGGGTCAGTGGGAAGTGGTGGCCAGCGCGGGAACCGCATGGCTGGCCAGGCTGCCGTCGAGCAGCCGGGGCAACAGGTCGAGGGCGTCCTCGAAGCCGGTGATCGGCACGTAGGGAATGCCGGCGGCGCGGCAATGTTCGATCAGTCGATGCTTGGCGAACACGAAGTCCACGCGATCGGCCGCGCAGAAGTCGGAGGCACCGTCACCGATCAGCAAGGTCTTCGCGCCGCCTTCGCGTGCCTGCGCCACGCAGGCGCATTTGCAGGTGCCGCTGCGACAACCCTCGGCCTGGAATGGCGAGGTCAGTTGCCACTGCTTCGGCGGTCGCGCCGGCGCCAGGTGGTTCGCCGCCACTGGCAGATGGTCCAGGCCGTAGCGCGCGAGAATCTGCTGGATCGCATGGTCGAGTCCATCGCTGACCACGCGGATCGGCACGCCAAGCTCGCGCGCCTTCGCCACGAAGCCCGGGAACGCGTGATCGATCCAGATCCCGGCCAGGTGTGCATCCAGTTCGGCGCGGGTCATCTGCAGCAGGTCGACCTGGCCGGCCATGCATTCGCGCGAGCCGATGCGGCCGGCGCGCCAGTCCTGCTCCAGCACTTCCCAGCCGGGCCGGCCGAAGCGATCGAGCAGCGAGTCGATCACGTCCTCGACGGAAATGGTGCCGTCGAAATCACACAGGATGGTCCAGCCAGGCACGCGCATCGCGAACTCGCATCAGCAGCAATGGCTGCGCAGCTTAGGCAGCCCGCCTTTCCAGCGCCTTTCCAGCCGCGACGCGCGCGAAACCGGTCTCTAAGCAAACCGAAAGCCGGCCTGCGTAGCTTTGGCAGGTGCAAGCCAGCTGTGTCGGCCTGGCGAGGAAAAAGACATGCGCATCCTGTCATCGCTCCTGTTGTGCCTTGCCCTCCTCGCCCCCGGCGGCGCCTTCGCTTCCGGCGGACCGCTGGGCATCGATCATCGCGTCCACTACGACAACAGCGGCATCTGGAAGCGCTCGAACCAGAACGTGCTGATGTACGGCACGATCACCACGGTGGTTGGCGGCGCACTGGTGTTTGGCGATCAGGACAAGCTGGGCGACACCTTCTGGCGCTCGGTGGATGCGCTGGCGGTCACCAGCCTCGGCACCGAGGGACTGAAGCTGGCGTTCCAGCGCGAACGTCCCTCGCAGACCAGCAACCCCGACCGCTTCTTTGCCGGCAGCCACGCACAGAGTTTTCCGAGTGGCGAGGTGGCGGCAGTCTCGGCAGCGGTCACGCCGTTCATGGTGAATTACGGCCAGGATCACCCGGCGGTCTACGCGCTGGCCTTGCTGCCGGTCTATGACGCCATCGCCAGGGTGAAGACCCGCGGCCACTGGCAGAGCGATGTCCTGGTGGGTGCGGCGGTCGGCACCGGCGTGGGCCTGTGGGCCTCGCACCGGAAGTCGCCGCTGATCGTCGGCTGGCTGCCAGGCGGCTTCCAGGTCGGCTTCATCCACCATTTCAAGTGATGCGAGACAGACACCGCGCCACCGCAGATCCCGCGCGCGTGCGCAACGATCGCGCGCGCCGGGTTGAGCGATGGGTCGGCCTGATGCTCGCCACGGCACTGGGCCTGTCCGGCTGCGCCACCTATGCCGACCTGCCGCTGGACAGCGGTGCCGGTGCGGCCGACGTGGCAGGGCTGGCGGCGCCGACCTCGAACATGCCGCTGCCGGCGCTGTCGACGCATCGCTTTGACGCCGCCGATGGCCTCGACGTCGCCGAGGTGGCGATGCTGGCCGTGGCCAACAGCCCCCAACTGCGCATCAAGCGCGACGAGCTGGGCATCGCGCGGGCGCAGGCCTTCGCCGCCGGCCTGCTGCCCGACCCGCAGCTGGCATTGTCGGCGGATTTCCCGCGTCATTCGGGCGCCGGCCTGAGCACGGCCTACAGCTTGGGGCTGAGCGAGGACATCACCGCCCTGTTGACGCGCTCCTCGCGCAAGGCCGCGGCGAGGAGCCAGGCCAGCCAGGTCAACCTCGACCTGCTGTGGGCCGAGTGGCAGACCGTGGCGCAGGCGCGACTGCTGTTCGATCAGGTGTTGAGCATGCGCGCGCAGCGGGCACGACTGGAGCAGGAGCAAACCGCCCTCGCCACGGTCACTGGCCATATCCGCAGCGCGCTGGACGCGGGCAACCTCACCTACGACAGCGCCAGCGCCGGGCTCAATGCCGAGGCCGACGTGCACCAGCGGCTGGCCGACACGACGATCGCACTGCATCAGGCACAGGCCGACCTGCACCTGCTGCTGGGGCTGGCACCGACGGCGAAGCTCGACCTGGTCGGCGCGCCCTGGCTCGGCCAGCCCACCCCGGAACAGGTGCGGGCGGCATTCGACGACCTGCCTCGGCGACGGCCGGACCTGCTGGCCCTGCAGGCCGGTTACCAGTCGCAGCAGGCCAGGTTGCGCAGCGCGATCCTGGCCCAGTTTCCCGCATTGAACATCGGCTTCAACACCGCGCGGGACACCAGTGCGGTGTACACCAACGGCCTCGGCATCGGCATCACCCTGCCGCTGTTCGACCGCAACCGCGGCAACATCGCGATCGAGCGCGCCACCCGCCAGCAACTGCATGACGACTACACAGCACGGGTGCTGGGCACGCGCAGCGACATGCAGCGGATCAGCAGCGACCTCGCCACGCTCGACGCTCAGCTCGTCACCCTCGCCGCGCACGCACGGCGGCTGGATCAGGCACGCGCGTCCGCCGAACAGGCCTGGCAGGCCGGCACGCTGGACTGGCCCACCTACCTGGCGATACGCGGCAGCGCGCTCGGCGCCGACCTCGACCTGCTGAGCGCGCAACTGGAGCGCGCCAGACAGTCGATCGCGCTGGAAGCGCTGCTGGGCAACACCGATCTGGCTGCCACTCCACCCGCCTCCACACAAGCATCTCCGCCATGAATCGTTCCGTCATCATTTCCGTTCTTGGCATGGCCATTCTTTCTGGCCTGTTGTCCGGCTGCGGCAAGACCACGCCGGACGAAGACGAAGCCACCGCCGCCGCTGGCGAAGTCCTGGTGACCACGGCCACGCCGACCCGGCAGACCTTCCACGACAGCATCGAAGCCTGGGGCAGCGCGGCCGGCGACCCCCGGCATGCCCGCTCGATCAGCCTCGCCCACGGCGGCCAGGTCACCGCGCTGCAGGTGTCGGCGGGACAGACCGTGAAGCGCGGCCAGCCACTGCTGACGATCGCCCCGGACCCGGCGGCGCGCAGCGCCTTTCAGCAAGCGCAGACCGCGTTGGCCCTGGCTAGCGGGGAGCTCAGGCGCACCGAACAATTGGCCGCCCAGCGACTGGCCACGCAATCGCAACTGGCGACGGCGCGCAAGGCACTGGCCGATGCGCAGTCGGCGCTCGATGCACAGCGCGCGCTGGCTGGTGGAGCAGCCAGTGAAACCGTCGACGCACCGGCCGATGGCGTGGTCACCGGTCTGCAGGTAGGACTGGGCGAACGGGTGGCCGCGAACGCGCCCCTGCTCGGCTTCACTCCCACGCACGCGCTGCTGGCCGTGCTCGGCGTGCAGCCGGACGATGCCGCGCGGCTGCAGCCGGGCATGCCGGTGCAGCTGCAGCCGGTATACGGCGCGCGGGAAACTTTCATCGGCACGCTGCGCATGGTCGGCCAGGCGATCGATCCGCAGACTCGTCTGCTGGACGCCCAGGTCGAGTTGCCGGCCACCGCCAGCGCCAGCCTGGTTGCCGGCGCGCCGCTGGATGCACAGATCCGCACCGAGGATTTCACCGCCTGGTCGGTGCCGCGCGCCGCCGTGCTGCATGACGACCACGGCGATTACCTGTTCCAGGTCGAGCAAGGCCATGCCAAGCGGGTCGACGTGAAACTGCGCAGTGCACAAGGCGATCCGGTCGGCGTGGACGGCCCGCTCGACGCAAGGGCGAAGGTCGTCGTGCTCGGCGTGTACGAACTCAACGACGGCGATGCGGTGCGGGAGTCGGCCAAGTGAGTCTCACCGCATGGATGCAGCAGCACCGGCGCTCACTGCTGTTCCTCGCCCTGATGCTGGCACTCGGCGGCATCGCCAGCGCCTTCCTGATGCCGGTGGCGCTGTTCCCCAACGTGGCCTTCCCGCGGGTGCAGCTGACCCTCGACGCGGGCGACCGCCCGGCCGACCAGATGGCGATCGAGGTGACCACGCCGGTGGAGGAAGCCGTGCGGCGGGTGCGCGGCGTGCGCGACGTGCGCTCCACCACCAGCCGCGGCAGCGCGGACATCGCGATCAGCTTCGACTGGGGCGCGGACATGGCCGCTGCGCTGCAGGAGGTCAACGGCGCCGCGAGCCAGGTGTTGCCGCAACTGCCGGCCGGCACCCAGATGTCGACCCGGCGCATGGACCCGACCACCTTTCCCGTCCTGGCCTACAGCCTGCGCTCGCACACGCTGTCGCCCGCGGCACTGCACGACCTGGCCGAATACCAGTTGCGGCCGTTGCTCAGCGGCATCGCCGGCGTCGCCCACGTCGACGTGCAGGGCGGCGACGTGGCCGAGTTCCATGTGGACGTCGATCCGGGCAAGCTGCGCGCGCTGGACCTGAGCCTGGCCGAGGTGTCGGCCGCAGTGAGTCACGCCGCCACGATCCAGGCGATGGGGCGGGTTTCCGATCACTACAAGCTCTACCTGCTGCTGGCCGACAACCAGCCGAAGAGCCTCGACAGCTTGCGCCACATCGTGCTGCGCGCGGGCCCGGGCGGCATGGTGCGGCTGGGCGACGTGGCGCGCCTCAGCCTGAGCCACGTGCCGCAGTGGGTCCGGGTCAATGCCGACGGACAGGACGCCGTGCTGCTGCAGGTCTACCAGCAGCCAGCCGGCAACAGCGTGCAGATTGCCGGCGACGTGAAGCAGCGCCTGGCCGAGTTCGCCCCGCAGATGCCGGCGGGCGTGAAGGTCGCCAACTGGTACGACCAGACCCGCCTGGTCACCGGTGCGGCCAGCAGCGTGCGCGACGCGATCCTGATCGGCATCGTGCTGGCCGCGCTGGTGCTGTTCGTGTTCCTGCGCAACACGCGGGTGATCCTGATCGCCCTGATCGTGGTGCCGGCGGTGCTGGCGATTACCGTACTGCTGCTGCGCGTGCTCGGCATGAGCTTCAACATGATGACCCTGGGCGGCATGGCCGCGGCGGTCGGGCTGATCATCGATGACGTGATCGTGATGCTCGAACACATCATGCGGCGGCTCCACCAGGGCGAAGGCCACGTGCATGAGCGCATCGCCGGGGCGGCGTGGGAGTTCACCCGCCCGCTGACCGGTTCCAGTGCAGCTACCGTGGTGATCTTCCTGCCGCTGGCCTTCCTCACCGGCGTCACCGGTGCGTTCTTCAAGGCGCTGTCGCTGACCATGGCCAGCGCGCTGATCATTTCCTGGTTGCTGACGTGGGTGGCCGTGCCGCTGCTGGCCGAACGCTTCCTCGACCGCCGTCACCTGGCCGAACATCCGCCGTCTCGTTTCACCACGCGGATGATGGACGGCTACCACCATCTACTGGATCGCTGGCTCAGGCGACCCGTGCTCACACTGCTGCTGGTGTTGCCGTTGTTGCTGGTGGGCGTCTTCGCCTTTACCCGGGTGAACACCGGCTTCATGCCGAAGATGGACGAAGGCGGCTTCATCCTCGACTACCTGTCCAGACCCGGCACCTCGCTGCAGGAAACCAATCGCCTGCTCAACCAGGTCGAGGCGATCATCCGCGCCAATCCCCACGTCGACACCTACTCGCGGCGCACCGGCCTGCAACTGGGCGGCGGCCTCACCGAGGCGAACCAGGGCGATTTCTTCGTGCGCCTGAAGAGTGGTTCGCGACCCTCGACCGAAGAGGTGATGACCCAGGTGCGCACGGCGGTGGAAGCGCAGGTGCCAGGGCTCGACATCGACCTGGCGCAATTGATGGAGGACCTGATCGGCGACCTGGTGGCAGTGCCGCAACCGATCGAGGTGCAGCTGTACGGCGACGACCCGGAACAGCTGAATGCCACCGCCACGAAGGTGGCTGCGGCCATCGGCAGGATCACCGGCGTGGTCGGCGTGCTGGATGGCATCAACCCGGCGGGTGACGCGCTGACCGTGCAGGTCGATCCGGCCAGGGCCGCGCTGCAGGGGCTCGATCCCGCCGCGGTCACCGACCAGGTCGCCGCCGCGATCGACGGCACCGTCGCCGCGCAACTGCCGGTGGACGGCAAGGTGGTCGGCGTGCGGGTACGCCTGCCGGACGGTGCGCACCAGCGGCTCGAACAGGTGGCGGCGCTGCCGATCCGCGCCGCGGATGGCCATCTGTTTCCGCTGTCGCAAGTGGCCGCGCTGAAGCAGGTGCAGGGCCAGCCGGAAATCACCCGCGACAACCTCAAGCGCATGGTGGCGGTGACCGGACGCATCAGCGGGCGCAGCCTCGGCGCGGTGATCGGCGACGTGAAGCATGTGCTGGCGCAACCGGGCCTGCTGCCGAAGGGCATGTTCTATCAGCTCGGCGGTGTCTACCAGCAACAGCAGCAGGCCTTCCGCGGTTTGACCATCGTGATGCTGGCCGCTATCGCGCTGGTGTTCACCCTGCTGCTGTTCCTGTACGAGAGTTTTCGCGTGGCGCTGGCGATCATGGCGATGCCGTTGCTGGCCCTGCCCGGCATTTTCGTCGGGCTGTGGCTGACCGGCATCGAGCTGAACATCTCCTCGATGATGGGCATGACGATGATCGTCGGCATCGTCACCGAGGTGGCGATCTTCTACTTCTCGGAGCTGGACGATGCGCAGCGCGAGCTCGCCCTGCACGACGCCCTGCACGACGCCGGCACGCACCGCACCCGGCCGATCCTGATGTCGACCCTCGCCGCGATCCTGACCCTGTTGCCGCTGGCGCTGGCGCTCGGCCAGGGTTCGCAGATGCAGCAGCCGCTGGCGGTGGCGATCATCGCCGGCATGCTGCTGCAACTGCCGCTGGTGCTGCTGGTGATGCCGGTGCTGTACGCGCTGCTGCATCGCCGCGGCAAGGCGACGCCTCCAGCTTCCACCGCGCCCGCGCCCGCCGGCTGATTCCCGCTCCCCACCCAAGGTGACCGCCATGCGAAAGCTGCTTCACTCCCTCCTGCCCGCCTTGCTGTTGCTGTTGGCCATTCCGGCGGCCGGCCACACCGCCTCGCCGTCAGCTGCGCCGCGGCTGCTGTCGACCCTGTCGCTGGGTGGCCCGGGCGGTTGGGACTACCTCAGTTTCGACGCGCCGCACCGGCACCTGTTCGTCAGCCGCGGCGATCGCGTGCTGGTGATCGATGTCGACCAACAGAAGCAGATCGGCACGATTGCCGGTACAGCCGGCGTGCATGGCATCGCGATCGCCGACGATTTGCAGCGCGGCTTCACCAGCAATGGCAGGGACGCGTCGGTGACCGAATTCGACCTGGGCAGTTTCAGGACGCTGGCGACCATCAGCGGCACCGGCGAGAACCCCGACGCCATCGTCTACGACCCACCCTCGCACCATGTGCTGACCTTCAACGGCAGGAGCCGCACGGCCAGCGTGATCGATCCGGCGAAGGGCGCCGTAGTCGCCACGATCGGCTTGCCCGGCAAACCCGAGTTCGCCGTTTCCGATGGCGCAGGCCACGTCTACGCGAACATCGAGGACCGGTCCGAACTGGTGCAGATCGATACCGCCAGCAGCAAGTTGCTGCATGTGTGGCAGCTGTCGCCGTGCGAATCACCCAGCGGCCTGGCCATCGACGTCAGCCGCCATCGCCTGTTCTCGGTGTGCGACAACCGGAAGATGGCCATCACCGATGCGCTCGACGGCCACCAGGTCGCGATCGTGCCGATCGGCGACGGCCCGGATGCCGTGGTGTTCGACGCCGCGCAGTCGATGATCTACAGCGCCAACGGCGAAAGCGGCACGATCACCGCCGTGCACGAAGACGATGCGGATCACTTCAGCGTCGCGGCGACCATCCCCACCCGGACCAGCGCACGCACGCTGGCGCTGGACCCGAAGCTGCACCGGCTCTACCTGTCCGCCGCGCGCTTCGGCAGCACGCTGCAGCCGAATGGCCGGCACGCGATGGTGCCGGACAGCTTCGGCGTCCTGGTGGTCGGGCAGCACTGATCGCCGGATACGCGAAGGGTGGGCGTCACTTTCCGCAGGCGGGAAGTGACTCCGAACCCTGTCGCGGCAACAGACGGCTGCACCACTGCGCGGCCGCCGTTGCGGCGGCCACCGCATCCATCCCGCGCGTGTCCAGCGCAGCACTGGCGCCACCGTAGGGTGCGTACTTGGCCGGGTCGGTGACCGAGAACAGGCCCAGCGTGGGTGTTCCGCTGGCGGCAGCCAGGTGCATGACGCCGCAGTCGGCGCTGATGACGCCATCCATGCAGGCCGTCATCGCGGCCAGCCGGCGCAGGTTCTGCGAATAGAACGGCGTCAGCCGCGAACCCAGTTGCGAGCGCCCGTGCGCCGCCAGCAGATCCACCAGCCTGACCTTTGGGCACAGCGACTCGAAGGTATCCACGAAACTTTGCCACCAGTCCTCGCCATAGCACTTGGCGCCGGTCGCGTTGGGGAAGATCGCCACCGTTGCCCCGCCGCGTGCGCGCGAGCCATCGCACAGCCTGGCCATGACCCGGGCCGCCGCACGCTTTTCATCGGGCGCCAGGTCGAGATTGAGTGGCGGATAGTCCGGCCGCGACGTCCGGGCACAGGCCTGCCGCAGCAGGAACACGCCGCGATGCGCCAGGTGATCGGGCCAGCTCAGCGCATGCCACGCCGATGCGGGATTCAAGGTCGGGTCGGGAAATCCCAGCTTGTAGCGGGCCTGCGCCAGGGCCAGCGCGATGCGGCCGGACTGCGATCCGTTGCAGGCATCGATCGCGAGATCGTACCGGCATCGCCGCAGTGCACGCAGCACGCCTGCCGACAACCACGGATGACGGGCGATCTTGGCCGGCAGCGCGAACACCGTGCGGACGCTGAATCGATGGGCATACAGGCATTCGCTGGCGTAGCTGCCCAGGATGTCGATTTCAGCACCGGGATAGAGCGCCTCGATTTCCGCGATCAGCGGACTGATCAGCACGCTGTTGCCAAGCCGATGGTTTGGCCGGCACACCAGCACCCGGTGGATGCCGGTTGGCGGCAAGCCGCCGGGCTCGCACAAGGCGCGGCCGACCCGACGAAACCTGCGGCGCAGGATCGAGGCCGCCCACGCCCGTCCCCGCGCATCCCATGACACGGGTGGTTTGGTGGAGTCGGCAGCCGGCAGCGGCGTGGCAACGAGGGAACGGACGGTATCGGGAACGGTCATGGCAGCAGCATGAAGCGCGTCGCTTTCAGCACGCTTATCGGCTCGTGAGTATCGGGTTAACCGGCACACGCCGGGCACACGCCGGCAGGAAGTGGGCGCCGCGACCACCGTGTCACGTCGTGCGGAAACAGACAGCTTCGCCGAACAGGCTCCGACCATGCCTGGCCCTCCCGGCCAGGGCCTGACAGGGCCCAACGCGGCACCCGGCAGGATCATCGTCGATCACGCCGCGCTTCGATCCGGCGGGCCTGCTCGCCGCGGGAACGGGGAACATCCGCTGGACGAGCTCGTCCAGCGGGTCAGCTGCTGCGCGGGATGCTCACCTTCACCCGCAGCCCGCGGCCGAACGGCGAATCGAGCAGATCGATGCTGGCGCCATGCAGCTCGGCCGCCCGTTGCACGATCGACAATCCCAGGCCGTAGCCCTCGCCGCGGCCGGTGGCTTCGCGATGGAAACGGGCGAATACGGCGGCACGCCGTTCCAGAGGGATGCCCGGCCCGTCGTCGGCCACCTCGATGGTGGTGAACCGGGCGTCCTGCGACAGCGACAGCTGTACCTGGCCGCCGACCGGCACATGGCGCATGGCGTTCTCGATGAGATTGCGCAGCAGTGCCCCAAGCGCCGCCTCGTGGCCGAGCACCCACGCCGCCTGGCTGTCATGGATGAAACCCAGTTCCGCGCCGCACTCGGCAATCACCGGCGTCAGCTCCTCGATCACGTCGATGGCGACGCCGACAAGGTCGATCGACCGGCGCTGTTCCAGCGCCGCGCCGGACTCCAGCCGGGCCAGCACCAGCAACTGTTCGACGCGCCTGGCCAGCGCGGCCACGTTGTGTCTTGCGCCGGCCAGGCTGGTGGCGGCCTCGTCGGGATCACCGGTGGCCGTGGCGCTCTCGATGTTCAGCATGATCGAGGCCAGCGGCGTGCGCAGCTCGTGCGCGACATCGGCGCTGAAGCGGTGCTCGCGTTCCAGTGCATCGGCGAGGCGCTGCAACTGTCCGTTCAATGCGTCGAGCACGGGCTGCAATTCCAGCGGCGCCTGTTCCAGCACGATCGGCTCGCGGCTGCCCAGCGCACGCGAGCCCAGCGCGTCGGTCAACGACTCCAGCGGTCGCAGCCCGCGCTTGACCGCCCAGCCCACCAGCAACCCCAGCAGCGGCAGGCCGATCAGCAGGGAGAGGGCATGGTCGAACCACAACGCACGCAGGATGTCGTGACGGCTGTCGTAACGTTCGCCGGTGCGGATCACCACGCCATGCGTTTCGTCCCGGAGGGTGAACAGGCGCCAGCGATAGCCGCCGGCATCGATGTCCCGGAAATTTGCGTCCCCGGCGCCGGGAGGAGGCAACGCGGCGAGATTCGCAGTAGCCATGATCGATCTGCCGGAAGTGTCGAACACCTGAAAGCCGACTTCGGATTCGAACGAATACCGGTGTCGCTGCACGGTCGGCGCCTCGGGCACCTCGATCGGCATCAGCTTGTCGTCCTGATCGCCACCGTCAAGCGCTTCGGCGCCCTCCTCCCCGATGAGAACCTGCAGCGTGCGGGCCGATTGCGCCAGCCGGCCGTCGGAAAGTTCGTTGACCTCCTGCATGGTGCGCTGGAAGCTGAGCACCGCCAGCGGCAACAGTACGGCGACCATCACCAGGATGATCAGCCAGCGTAACCGGCCACGCAGGCTCGACCGGATCATTCGACCTCCCGCGGGATCATGTAGCCGAATCCGCGCACCGTGCGGACGGTGTCGTAGCTGAGCTTCTTGCGCAACGTATGCACCAGCACCTCCAGCGCGTTGTCGCCCACCACGTTGTCCAGGCCATACAGCGAGTTGACCAGGCTTTCGCGGCGCACCAGCTTGCCGGCGCGCTCCATCAGGATCTGCAGCAGGGCAAATTCGCGGCGAGTCAGCTCGACAAGCTCACCCCGAAATGTCACCTGCGACGTGCCCAGGTCGAGCGCCAGCGCTCCGATCTCGATGCGATTGACCGCCAGTCCCTGCGCGCGCCGGCTCAATGAGCGGATCCTCGCGCACAGCTCGTCCAGATGGAACGGCTTGATCAGATAGTCGTCCGCCCCGGCATCCAGTCCGTGCACGCGGGCCTGCAGGCCGTCGCGGGCCGTCATCACGATCATCGGCGTGCTCACGTGCGCACGGCGCGTCTCCACCAGCACGTCCAGGCCGTCCATGCCGGGCAACCCGAGATCGAGCAGCACCAGGTCCGCCGTTTCGTCGCGCAGCGCAATCAGGGCCTCGCGACCGTTGCGCAGCCAGCTGACCGTGTAGGCCAGGCGCTCCAGGGCGCGCTGGATCGCCGCGCCCAGTTGGGGATCGTCTTCCACCAGGATGATGTGCACCGGATCTCCCTGCATGTCGCGACGTGAAGGCCGAAGCGCGATGTCGCGTCCGAACCTGCCGTGACTATGCAACAACTGGCTTGCGAAAGGCTTGGACCAGCTTGTCCGGTGGCGCGGAAGAAGATGCCGGGCCGTGATCGCGTGCCCCGGGCAGTCGCCACGCGGGGGGCCGCGAAAGCCAGCGGATCAGCGGTCGTCGCGGGTCCAGATCGCGCCGTCTTCCTCGCGCACGGGGAAGCTGGCGATCGGCTCGTACGCCGGTGGTTTGGTCACCGCGCCGGTGCGCAGGTCGAAGCGGGCACCGTGGCGCGGACATTCCACTTCGAAGCCGAACACTTCGCCGCCAGCCAGGTCGCCACCGTCGTGGGTGCAGGTGTCCTCGACCGCGTACAGTGCGCCGTCGATGTTGTACACCGCGATCGGCGTGTCGCCGTCCCATACCACCTTGTATTCGCCCGGCAGGAAGTCGCTGCGGGTGCCGACTTTCACCCAGCCATTCATGCCGCCACCTCGTCGAAGTCCTTGCGCAGCACCTCGAAGCGCAAGTCGTCGCGACGGGGAATGCCGAAGCGCTCGTCGCCATAGGGGAACGGCTGGTATTCGCCGGTGCGGCGGTAACCGCGACGGCCGTACCAGGCGATCAGCTCCTCGCGCTGCACGATCACCGTCATGCGCATCGCACGGCAGCGCCACTCCTCGCGCGCGATCCGCTCGGCCTCGGCCAGCACCTGCTTGCCCAGGCCGCTGCCCTGTCCGCTCGGGTCGACCGCGAACATGCCGAAATAGCCGGCGTCGCCCTGGCGCTCGATGTGGCAGCTGGCCTTGATCCGGCCATCGCATTCGGCGAGCAGGATGCGGCTGTCGGGGCGTCCGATCAACGCAGCGACGTCGGCTGCATCGGTGCGCCGGCCGTCGAGCAGGTGCGATTCGGTGGTCCAGCCGCGCAGGCCGGACTCGCCGCGATAGGCCGATTCGACCAGGGCCACGATGGTGTCGACATCGGCACTCGATGCCAGGCGGAAAACGGGAGACGTCTGTTCGGTCATGCACGAATCATAGTGCGTGGCCCGGCGTTTCCACCATGATCTGGAGCAGCCTGCCGCTCAGCCGGACGCGTTCGGCTTGCGCCCCGCTTCGTAGACCTTCAGATGCGCGTAGACGACGGCCAGCAACGAAGCCTCGCCGCCTGCGCGCTCGGCGCGTGCCAGCATGTCGCCGATCACGTGGTCGGCCTCGATCGGGTGGCCGTGCTGCAGGTCGCGCAGCATCGAGGCGGCCAGTGTCGATGCCGGATCGGTGAGGATGCCGCGGGCCCGTTCCAGCACGCGCTCGCCGGGCGCATGTCCTGCCCGCTCCGCCACCGCGCGGCATTCCTCCAGCAGGGCCAGCGTCGCCGCGCGACCGCCGGGAGCGGCGACGATCTCGCCGACCGCGCCGCGCAGCAGGCAGGTAATGCCGGCCAGCGTGGCGAGAAAGATCCACTTGTCCCACATCTCCTGCACCACGTTGCTGCTGGGGCGCGAGTCGAATCCCGCATCGGCAAGGGCCGCGGTGATGGCCTGCATCCGCGGCGAGGCGCTGCCGTCGCGCTCGCCGAAGGTGAGTCCATGCAGCGTGTTGAGGTGCTGCACCGCGCCGTGCGCGTCGAGCGTGGCGGAGATCACGCACTGGCCGCCCAGCACGTGTCCGGCGCCGAATTTCGCGTCCAGCAGGTCAAGTTGGCGCATGCCGTTGAGTAGCGGCAGGATCGCCGTCTGCGGCCCGACCGCCGGGGCGATGTCGGTCATCGCCTGCTCCAGCCCGTACGCCTTGCAGCCGAGCACGATCAGGTCGAACGGATCGCGCAGCTCGCCCGCCGTCAGCGTGGGCGGTGCCGCCAGCTCGGCGTCACCGGTGGCGCTGCGGATCACCAGGCCGTACTGCGCCAGTTGCCGGGCGCGGGCTTCGCGAACCAGGAAGGTCACGTCGCGTCCGTGCTGCAGCAGGCGTCCGCCGAAATAGCCGCCGGTGGCGCCGGCGCCCACGATCAGGATGCGCATGTCAGTCTCCTCTGCCCACGCCCGCGGTGGGCGGTTGCATGCGTGCAGCCTGGGCGTCCTTGTCGCGCCACAAGCCGTTCATCCATGCCTTGACCCGGCCACGGAAGGCCGCGTCCTCGTCGTAGCTGCCGATCAGGCCGGCAGCGATCGTGCGCTCGCGCACGTGCACGCGGATGTCGTGCACGCGTCCGGCGATCAGGTCCATCATCGTGCACGGGCCTTCCGGGTAGACGATGGTGACGTCGACGATCGCGTGCAGCGCCTCGCCCATCGCGTCGAGCACGAAGGCCACGCCGCCGGCCTTGGGCCGCAGCAGGTAGCGGTACGGGGACGACTGCGCGTCGTGCTTGGCCGGCGTGAAGCGCGTGCCCTCGGCAAAGTTCATCACCGACACCGGCATGTGGCGGAATTTCTCGCAGGCCTTGCGGGTGGCCTCGCGATCCTTGCCCTGCAGTTCGGGATGCCGCAGCAGGGTCTGCCGCGAATAGCGCTTCATGAAGGGGAAATCCAGCGCCCACCATGCCTGCCCCAGCAACGGCACCCAGATCAGTTCCTGCTTCAGGAAGAAGCGCATGAACGGAATGCGGCGGTTGAACACCTTCTGCAGCACCGGAATGTCGACCCAGCTCTGGTGGTTGCTCAGCACCAGGTAGCTCCGGTCGTGGTGCAGGCCTTCCAGCCCCTCGACCTGCCAGCGGATGCGGGTGAACACGCCGAACAGAACGTTGTTGACGCCGATCCAGCTTTCCGCAATCAGCACCAGCGCGCGCGAGAGCGGGCGCCGCACGAAGCCAAGCGGAATGACCACCTTGAGCAGCGCAAGGGCGAACAGCGGCAGCACGTGCAACAGGATATTCAGCAGGAGCAGCAGCATCGCCAGCGGGATGCGCAGCACGGAAGGCAGGAAGGCAAGCATGGATGGACTACGCAGGGAAAACTGCCGACCATGATGCCCTGAGCGGCCCCGAAGAGCCATGCTTGCGGACTGGCGTCACATCAGCAGCTTGCGCACCTTGAGCAGGGCCACGATGAAGGCATCGACCTCCTCGCGCGTGTTGTAGAACGCCAGCGAGGCACGCAAGGTGGACGGCACGCCGAAGAACTGCATCAGCGGATGCGCGCAGTGGTGGCCGGAGCGCACCGCCACGCCCTGCAGGTCCAGCAGGGTGGCCAGGTCGGTCGCCTGGGTGCCATCGATCAGGAACGAGATCACCGGTTCCTTCTCGGCCGCCTCGCCGATGATGCGCAGGCCGGGGATCTCGCGCAGGCGCTCGGTGGCGTAGGCCAGCAACTGCTGCTCCCATGCATGGATCGCCTCGAAGCCCACCGACTGGTAGTAGTCGATCGCGGCGGACAGGCCCACGAAGCCGGCGATGTTCGGCGTGCCCGCCTCGAACTTGTGCGGCGCCTCGGCGAAGCTGGTGCCGTCGAAACGCACCTCGCGGATCATCTCGCCGCCACCGAAGAACGGCGGCATCGCATCGAGATGCTCGCGCCTGGCCCACAGCGCGCCGGTGCCGGTGGGACCGAGCATCTTGTGCCCGGTCAGCGCGTAGAAGTCGCAACCCAGCGCCTGCACGTCGACCGGCCGGTGCGGCACCGCCTGCGAACCGTCCACCAGCAGCGCGATGCCCCGCTTCCTGCATTCGCGGGCGATCTCGCGCACCGGGTTGACCGTGCCCAGCACGTTGGACACCTGGGTGACGCAGGCCAGCTTCACTTCCGGCGTCAGCATCGCGACGTACTGTTCGAGGATCAGCTCGCCGCGCTGGTCGATCGGCGCCGCCTTCACCGTGGCGCCGCTGCGCTGGGCGACCAGCTGCCACGGCACGATGTTGGCGTGGTGCTCCATCACCGTGGTGAGGATCGCGTCGCCCGGCTGCAGCCGCGGCAGGGCATAGCTGTAGGCCACCAGGTTGGTGGCCTGGGTGGTGCCGGAGGTAAGAACCAGTTCGTTGCGGGACGGCGCGTTGATGAAGCGCGCCAGCTTGTCGCGCGCGCCTTCGTACGCCGCGGTGGCTTCCTCGCCCAACTGGTGCACCGCGCGCGACACGTTGGCGTTGTGCTCGCGGTAGTGCTCGTTCATCGCCTCGATCACCGGCAAGGGCTTCTGGCTGGTGTTCGCGTTGTCGAAATACACCAGCGGCTTGCCATGCACCGTGCGCGACAGCAGCGGGAAGTCCGCGCGGATGCGCTGGATGTCGAAGACGGTGGCGGGGCTGGCTGTGGTGTTCATTCAAGGGAATCCGGTTGGCTCCCTCCCCTGCTCGCAGGGGAGGGCTGGGGTGGGGTTCGCTCTTGATCTGAAAGTCAAAAGCCTTACCCCCTCCCGGCCTCCCCCTGCGAGCAGGTGGAGGAGAAAGTCATCAGGCAGGCAACTGCGCGATCAGCAGGCCCGCCAGGTGTTCGCGCAGTTCGGGGTTCGGCAGGTCATCCAGCATGGCACGGCAGAACGCGGCGGTCAGCAGCGCGCGCGCCTCGGCCAGCGGGACGCCGCGCGAGCGCAAATAGAACAGCGAACGCTCGTCGAGCTGGCCGACCGTGGCGCCGTGGGCGGCCTGCACTTCGTCGGCGTAGATCTCCAGTTCGGGCTTGGTGTCGATCTCGGCACCCGCCGACAGCAGCAGGTTCTTGTTGCTGAGGCTGGCGTCGCTGCCGTCGGCGCCAGGCGCCACCACGATGGCGCCGCGGAACACGCCACGGGCACGATCGTTGGCCACGCCGCGCCAGTTCGAGCTGGAGGCGGTGTTCAGCGCCTGGTGGCGGATCGCCAGCTGGGTATCGATGTGCTGGCGCCCGTGCGGCATGAATACGCCGCGCGTGTGCAGCTTCGCCCCGTCGCCCAGCAGTTCGACCTGCAGGTCGTGGCGCACCAGGGCGCCGCCCAGCTCGACCACGTGCAGGGTCGCTTCGCTGCGCGCCTGCAGGCGCAGGTGGCTGTGCCGGATCAGGTTCGCCGCCGACGCCGCGTTCTGCAGCGTGACGTGATGCAGCTTCGCGCCCGCGCCCACGTGGATGTCGCTGACGAAGGTGGCCAGTTGCGCCTGACCGCCGTCGCCGAGGTGCTGCTCGATCAGGGTGAGCGACGCGCCCTCGCCCAGCTCGATCAGGTTGCGCGCATGCCAGGCCAGTTCCCCCTCGCCGTCCGCACCGATGAAGACCAGCTGCACCGGCGCCGCGATCGTGGCGCGGGCGGCCACGCGCAGCACCATACCGTCGGCGGCGCTGGCCGCGTTGATCCGCGCGAAGGCATCGGCGGCACCGTGCGCCTCGGCACGGGTAGCGGATCGCGACCAGCCGAAGCGCAACGGCTCGGCGTCGTCCTTCAACACGCGCGACAGCGGCTGCAGGGTGAGTCCGTCGGGCAGCGCGTCCAGCGTCGACAGGTCGGCGCGGAACACGCCGTTGACGAAGACCAGTCGCGCGCCCTCGACGCCGGGCAGGGCCAGCAGCGAAGGATCGACGGCGCGGCCGGACGCGGTCGCGTCGCCGTGGGCGAAGCGGCGCTGGGCCAGGCCGCGCAAGGCGGTGTACTTCCACGCCTCGACCCGGGTATCCGGCAGGCCGGTGCTGGCGAACGCGTCGCGA
The DNA here is from genome assembly GCF_040208325.1 of Rhodanobacter sp. IGA1.0. Taxonomy (NCBI): domain Bacteria; kingdom Pseudomonadati; phylum Pseudomonadota; class Gammaproteobacteria; order Lysobacterales; family Rhodanobacteraceae; genus Rhodanobacter; species Rhodanobacter sp. IGA1.0. The sequence goes on along the minus strand of NZ_CP157948.1, from coordinate 1,205,756 downwards.
CTTTCCTGCCGCGCGGCATCCAGCCAGGCAATGCCGCTGGCCGGCAGCGGCGCGTCGAGCAGGGACTCGACCAGGGGCAAGGTGGCCGGCTGGGTCATGCCACCGCTCCGTGCCTCACGCCGGCATAGCCCTGTTCTTCCAGCCGCAGCGCCAGCGACTTGTCGCCGCTCTCGACGATGCGGCCGTCGGCCAGCACGTGCACGAAATCCGGCACCACGTAGTCGAGCAGGCGCTGGTAGTGGGTGATCATCAGGAACGCGCGACCGGGTGAGCGTAGCGTGTTGACGCCCTGCGCCACCTGCTTCAGCGCGTCGATGTCCAGGCCCGAGTCGGTCTCGTCGAGGATCGCCAGCTGCGGCTCCAGCACCGCCATCTGGAAGATCTCGTTGCGCTTCTTCTCGCCGCCGGAAAAACCTTCGTTGACGGCACGGTGCAGCAGCTCGTCGGAGATCTGCATCACCTTCAGCGTCTCGCGCACCAGCTTGAGGAAGGCCATCGAATCGAGCTCCTTCTCGCCGCGCTGCTTGCGCTGCGCATTGAGTGCCGCGCGCAGGAAATAGGTGTTGTTGACGCCGGGAATCTCCACCGGGTACTGGAACGCCAGGAACACGCCGGCCGCCGCCCGCGCCTCCGGTTCCAGCGCCAGCAGGTCGATGCCGTTGTAGCTCACCGTGCCCGCCGTCACCTCGTAGCCGTCACGCCCGGACAGCACATTGCCCAGGGTGGACTTGCCCGCGCCGTTCGGCCCCATGATCGCGTGCACCTCGCCCGCGTTCACGGTGAGGCTGAGCCCCTTGAGGATTTCCTTGCCCTCGACGCGGGCGTGCAGGTTTTCGATTTTCAGCATGATCTCGTACCTTTTACTGCTTCGACTGCCGTCATTCCCGCGAACGCGGGAATCCATGGGCATTCTTGCGACAAAGTCAAAATGGATTCCCGCTGTCGCGGGAATGACGCCCGTGGGAATGTCGTGTCACGAAGTCAGCCCACCGCACCTTCCAGCGACACCTCAAGCAGCTTCTTCGCCTCCACCGCGAACTCCATCGGCAGCTCGCGGAAGACCTGCTTGCAGAAGCCGTCGACGATCATCGACACGGCGTCTTCCTCGGCGATGCCGCGACTGCGGCAGTAGAACATCTGCTCGTCGGAGATCTTCGAGGTGGTCGCCTCGTGCTCGACGATGGCGCTGGGATTCTTCACTTCCATGTACGGGAAGGTGTGGGCACCGCACTGCTTGCCGATCAGCAGGCTGTCGCACTGGGTGTAGTTGCGCGCGCCCTCGGCGCCCTTCTCCATCTTCACCAGGCCGCGGTAGCTGTTGGAACTCCTGCCGGCGCTGATGCCCTTGGAGACGATCTTCGACTTGGTGTGCTTGCCCAGGTGGACCATCTTGGTGCCGGTGTCGGCCTGCTGGAAGTGATGGGTCAGCGCGACGGAGTAGAACTCGCCCACCGAACGATCACCGCGCAGCACCACGGACGGGTATTTCCAGGTGATCGCCGAACCGGTTTCGACCTGGGTCCAGCTGATCTTCGAATCGTCGCCGCGGCAGTCGCCGCGCTTGGTCACGAAGTTGTAGATGCCGCCCACGCCGTTCTCGTCGCCGGGGTACCAGTTCTGCACGGTGGAATACTTGATCTGCGCCTTCTCCAGCGCCACCAGCTCGACCACCGCCGCGTGCAGCTGGTTCTCGTCGCGCTTGGGTGCGGTGCAGCCTTCGAGGTAGGACACGTGGGCGCCCTCCTCGGCCACGATCAGGGTGCGCTCGAACTGGCCGGTGTTCTGCGCGTTGATGCGGAAATACGTGCTCAATTCCATCGGGCAGCGCACGCCTTTCGGAATGAACACGAAGCTGCCGTCGGAGAACACCGCCGAGTTCAGCGCCGCGAAGAAGTTGTCGCCGGTGGGCACCACGCTGCCCAGGTATTTCTGCACGATCCCGGGATACTCGCGGATCGCCTCGCTCATCGAGCAGAACAGCACGCCGGCGTCGGCCAGCTGCTTGCGGAAGGTGGTGCCGACCGAGACCGAGTCGAACACCGCATCCACCGCCACGCCGGCCAGCGCGGCGCGCTCGTGCAGCGGAATGCCCAGCTTCTCGTAGGTTTCCAGCAGGGCCGGGTCGACTTCGTCCAGCGACTTGGGCTGCTTCTTCGGCGCGGCGTAGTAGCTGATCGCCTGGTAGTCGATCGGATCGATGTTGAGCTTGGCCCAGTCGGGCTTGGGCATGGTCTGCCAATGGCGAAACGCGTCCAGCCGCCAGTTCGTCATCCACTCCGGTTCGCCCTTGACCGCCGAGATCGCGCGCACGGTGTCCTCGTCCAGGCCGGGCGGCAGGCCGGTCATCTCGATCTGGGTGACGAAGCCGGCGCTGTAGCTGCGGCCCAGTGCCTCGGCAACGGCGGCGTTGTCGCGCAACGCGGTGGCGGTGCTGCTCTGCTCGTTCATGATCTCGTTCATTCGGTGGTGACCCGGCGGGATTTGGCCGGCATCGCGATGTCGCTGATGGCCACGGCGGCGATCCGTCGCGACGGCCGCGGCGGTTGCGGCTTCAGCATGTCGGCCAGACTGACCGCGCGCAGCGCGTTGTCCAGCACGTTGTTGACCAGTTGCCAGCTGCCGCGCACGCCACATTGCGCCTCGCGGTCGCACTGGCCTTCGGCCATGCTGCATTCGGTCATGCCGATCGGGCCCTCGATCGCCTCGACGATCTCGACCAGCGAAATGTCGGCGGCGGCACGCGCCAGCCGGTAGCCGCCGTTGACGCCGCGGAACGACTCGACCAGCGCGGCGTGGCCCAGCGCCTTCAGCAACTTGCTCACGGTGGGCAGCTCCAGCCGCGTCTCGTCGGCGATCTGCACCGCGCTCAGCACCTCGGTCGGGTGCGCAGCGATGCAGGTCATCACCACGGTGGCGTAATCGGTCAGTCGGCTGACGCGGAGCATGGGGCGCTCGGAACGGGTTTGAATCAGGACTGAAATGGTACTGATTAGAGCCATCGCGGTCAATAAAGCCCTGCCGTCTCGTCACGACGGCAGCGGATCGCTAAGCTGGAATTCTCCCGTAGCCCAGCGTTGCCATGACCCTGATCGCCGATCGCGCCACCACCCGTCTCGCCTGGACACGAAGCGTCCTCGACGATGCCTCGCTGACCCTCGAACCCGCCTCGGCCGACGCCAGCTTCCGCAGCTACTGGCGCACCCGGCATGCCGGCCAGAGCTGGATCGTGATGGATTCGCCGCCGGCGCAGGAGGACCCGCGCCCGTGGCTGGAAATCGGCGCCCGCCTGTCCGCCGCCGGGCTGCACGTGCCACAGGTGCGGGCGCACGACCTCGAACAGGGCCTGCTGCTGATCGAGGATCTCGGCTCGCGGCTCTACCTGCCCGCGTTGAACGAGGGCACGGTGGACGCGCTCTACGGCGACGCGCTGGAAGCTTTGCTGCGCATGCAGCGCGAGGCGGACACGAACGGCCTGCCTGCGTACGACCACGCCTTCCTGCAACGCGAACTGGAGATCATGCCGGAGTGGTTCCTGCGCCGGCACCTCGGCTGCACGCCCGAATGCGAGGAATGGGACGTGCTGGAATCGGCCTTCACCGTGCTGCTGAAAAGCGCGCTGGAGCAGCCGCGGTGCTTCGTGCATCGCGACTACCACAGCCGCAACCTGCTGATCACCGCGCATGACAACCCGGGCATCATCGACTTCCAGGGCGCACTGCACGGGCCGATCACCTACGACCTCGCCTCGCTGCTGCGCGACTGCTACATCGCGTGGGACCGCGCGCGGGTCGAGGCCTGGGCCGAAGGCCATCGCCTGCGCCTGCTCGGCGCCGGCCTGATCGAACCGGCGGTCAGTCGCGAACGCTTTTTGCGCTGGTTCGACCTGATCGGCCTGCAGCGGCACGTCAAGGTGCTGGGCATCTTCTGCCGGCTGTACTACCGCGACGGCAAGTCCGGCTATCTCGACGACCTGCCCCGCGTCTACGACTACGTGATCGAGGTGGCGGCGCGTTACCCCGAGCTGGCCGACTTCGTGGCCTTCCTGCAACGCCAGGTCGGCGCACGCGACCTGCGCCAGGCGACAGCGGCATGAGGCACGCGCTGATCTTTGCCGCCGGCCTCGGCGAACGCATGCGCCCGTTGACCGACCACACGCCCAAGCCGCTGCTCCGCGTCGGCGGCAAGCCGCTGATCGCGTGGCATCTGGAGAAGCTCGCCGCCGCCGGCGTGAACTACGTGGTGATCAACACCTCGCATCTGGCCGAACAGTTTCCCGAGGCCCTGGGCGACGGCTCGCGCTGGGGCCTGCGCATCCGCTACGCCTACGAAGGGCCGATACCGCTGGAAACCGGTGGCGGCATGCTGAATGCGCTGCCACTGCTGGGCAGCGAGCCGTTCCTGGTGGTGAGCGGCGACGTGTGGTGCGACGCCGACTTCGACCGGCTGCCCGCCGAACCTCGCGGCCTTGCGCATCTGCTGTTGACCGACAATCCCGCCCATCATCCCGGCGGCGACTTCCGGCTGGATGCGACGGGACAAGTGCACGGCGACGGCGAACCCCGGCTGACCTACAGCGGCATCGGCGTGTTCCGCCGCGAGTTGCTGGACGACTGGGCCGGGGCGGTCGGCGCCGCAGCAGGCGCCGATGCGAAGCCGCCACGATTCAGGCTGCGGCCGCTGCTGGTGAAGGCGATGGCGCGGGGGCAGATCGACGGTACGCATCATCGGGGCGCGTGGACCGATGTGGGCACGCCGGAGCGGCTGGCGGAGCTGGAGGACGGGTTACGGGGGTAAGGTGAGGCGCGTCTCATGCAAAAAAAACGGCCCGGATTGCACCGGGCCGTTTTCGTTCGGCTGCCCTGCGGGCATCTTCCCCTGCATGCAGGGGAAGATCATTTGGAATCGCTCGCAACGCGAGCGATGGTTGCTTCAGGGACGCCGCGCCAGCTCGGGGTTTTCCTTGGTCACCGGCATCAGGTCCTTCTTCGACACGCCCAGCCACAGCAGGATCGGGCTGGCGACGAAGATCGAGGACAGCGTTCCGACCACGATGCCGATCAGCATGGTGACGGCGAAGCCGTGCACCGCGGTGCCGCCGAAGAAGTACAGCGCGCCCATGGTGATGCCGGTGAACAGCGAGGTGATGATGGTGCGCGACAGCGTGTTGTTGATCGAGCGGTTGAGGATCTCCTCCGGCTCGGCCTTGCGCGCCAGGCGGAACAGTTCGCGGATGCGGTCGAACACCACCACCTTGTCGTTGATCGAGTAGCCGATCACCGCCAGCACCGAGGCCAGCACGGTCATGTCGAACTCGCGCTGGACCAGCGCCAGGATGCCCAGGGTGACCAGGGTGTCATGGACTTCGGTGGCCACCGCGGCAATCGCGAAGCGACGCTCGAAGCGGATCCACAGGTAGGCCATGATGCCGAGGATCACGAACACGGCGGCCACCGTGCCGTCGCTGCGCAGTTCCTGGCCGACCTGGGCGCTGACGTAGTCGCGGCTCTTCAGCTTCGCGTCCGGGCGGCTCACGTGCAGTACCTTGAGCACGTCGGCGGCGATCTTGTCGAGGTTGAACTTGCCGGCAGCATCGACGGCGCCGGGATCGTCCTTGGGCTGCAGACGGATCGACACCTCACGGGTACCGCCGAGGCTCTGCACCATCGCGTTGTGGATGCCGCCCTTCTCCAGCGCGCCACGCACGTCGGCGATTTCCACCGACTGTCCGTAGTCGACGACCATCGACACGCCGCCGGTGAAGTCCAGGCCGTAGTTGAGGCCCTTGAACGCGATCAGGCCAATCGAGGCCACCATCAGGAAGATGGCGATGGCCACGGTGTACTTGCGCATCCCCAGGAAGTGGATATCGCTGTCGTGATTGAAAATTTCCATGGGGATTCCTTAGACCGACAGCGTCTTGAGCTTGCGATGACCGTGGATCGCCGCGGTGAACGCGTGCGTCAACGTCACCGAGGTGAACAGCGAAGTCAGGATGCCGATCAGCAGGGTCACGCCGAAGCCCTTGATCGCACCGGTACCCATCGTGGTCAGTGCCAGCGCCGCGATCAGGTGGGTGACGTTCGCATCCAGAATGGTCGACCAGGCCTTCTCGTAACCGGCGCGGATCGAGGCGTGCGGACTGGAGCCGTTGCGCAGTTCCTCACGCACGCGTTCGCAGATCAGCACGTTCGCATCGATCGCCATGCCCAGGGTCAGCACGATGCCGGCCACGCCGGGCATGGTCAGGGTGACGCCGATCAGCGACATCACCGCCACCAGGATCACCAGGTTGAAGAACAGCGCGATGTCCGCCACCAGGCCGAACAGCTTGTAGTAGATCGCCGCGGCCAGCAGCACCAGCGCCAGGCCCAGCAGCACCGCCTTGAAGCCCTTGTCGATGTTGTCCTGGCCGAGGCTGGCGCCGATCACGCCTTCCTCGACGATGTCCATCGGTGCGGCCAGCGCGCCGCCCTTGAGCAGCAGGGCCAGGTCGGATGCCTCTTTCGGACTGCCCAGGCCGCTGGTCTGGAACTGCTTGCTGAAGGCGCCCTGGATGGTCGCGTCGTTGATCACCGTCTCGGTGATCTTGGGCACGCGCACTTCCTTGCCGTCGACGACCTTGGTCTCGTAGACCTGCTCCACGTACACCACCGCCATCGGCTTGCCGACATTGGCGTTGGTGAAGTCGCCCATCTTGCGGGCGCCCGCGGCGTTCAGGGTCACGTCGACCTTCGGCGTGCCGCTGTTCTGGTCGATGCCGGAAGAGGCGTCGATCAGCTGGTTGCCGGTCACGATGATCTGCTTGCTGACCAGCACCGGGCGGTTGTCGCCACGCATGTAATACAGGTTGGCATCCGGCGGGATGTTGCCGGTGCGCGCTGCTTCCACCGCACGCGCATCGCCAGGCTGGCCGATGCCGGGGCGGTACTGCAGGGTGGCCACCGCGCCGATCAGTTTCTTCGCTTCGGTCGGGTCCTGCACGCCGGCCAGCTCGACCACGATGCGGCTGTCGCCCTGCTGCTGGATCAGCGGCTCGGACACGCCCAGCGCGTTGATGCGGTTGCGCAGTGTGCCCAGGTTCTGGGTGATCGCACCGCGGGCCAGTTCGCGCAGCTTTTCCGGCTTGACCGTCACCTTCAGCATGAAGCGGTCGCCGGTGCTGGCGCCGTCGGACACGTTGAGGTCGGTGTATTCGTTGGCAATCGCGTCGGACGCGGTCTTGCGGTCCTCGGCCGAGCGCAGGATCACCGAGATGCCCTGGCCATCGACCGCGCTGCGGGTGACCGACTCGTAGCGGATGTTCTTCTGGCGCAACAGGCTGCGCACGTCATCGGCGTAGCTGTTTTCCTGCTTCTCGATCACGTCCTTCTGGTCGACCTGCATCAGGAAGTGCACGCCACCCTGCAAGTCCAGGCCCAGCGGCATCGAGCGGGCACCGATCACGCCCAGCCAGTGCGGCACGTTGGACTGCAGCTTGAACGCGACCGTGTAGCCATCGCCCACCAGCGCCTTGATCTCGTCGGAGCCGGTCTTCTGCACGTCGGAGTTGGCGAACGTCACCAGCAGGTGGTCGCCTTCCACGAAGACCTCGTTCACGGCGACCTTCTTCGCCCTCAGCCCGGCTTCCACCTTCTGCTGGAAGGCGGTGTTGATCGGCGGCGCATCTCGGTTCGCGGTGACCTGTACCGCCGGCACCGGCGGGAAGGCGTTCGGCAGCGCGTAGATCACGCCGAACAACATCACCAGCGCGACCAGCGCGTACTTCCAGCGAGGAAAATCACTCATGCCTTGCATCCATCAAAGCCGCGGCACCAGGCCGCGGCGGTAGCAACAATCGGGAATGGCCACGTCGCAAGTCGCCGCCCAGGCCCCCTGGCGGCGTCCGGTACTTCTTCAGACGGATTTCAGCGAGCCCTTGGGCAACACCTGCTGCACCGCGCCCTTCTGCACTTTCACCTTGACGTTGCTGGCGATCTCGACGGTGATGAAGGTCTCGCCCACTTCGTCCACCCGTCCGGCGATGCCGCCGTTGGTGACCACCTCGTCGCCCTTGGCCAGGCCCGCGATCAGCGCACGATGCTCCTTCTGCCGCTTCGCCTGCGGACGGATCATCATGAAATACATCAGGCCGAACAGCACCACCATCATGATGATCATGGACATGCCGCCGCCGGCGGGCTGCGGAGCCGCGGCCTGGGCCAGCACGGGGGAGATCGGAAAACTCATGGGTCTGTCTCGCAAGTCTGGGCGTTGTCGAGGTTTTCGACAGAACGCCTGGGAAAAGATTCCCGATTATGCCATGCACCCCCGGAGCGTGCACGGCAGCGGCCGCGAGGGTCCTTCAGGGGGTCAGGGTCACTTTTCGCCTGCGGAAATTGACCCTGACCCCGTCCCGGCTACCCGGCGACGGGCGTAGAACTCCGCCACGAACGCTTCCAGGGCCTGGCCGGCGATCGCCTCGCGCAGCCCGGCCATCAGCCGCTGGTAATAGCGCAGGTTGTGCATGGTGGCCAGCTGGCTGCCGAGGATCTCGTTGCAGCGGTCAAGATGGCGCAGGTAGGCGCGGCTGAAGCCATTGCTGCAGCTGTAGCAGTCGCAGCCTTCCTCGATCACCGCCGTATCGGTGGCGTACTTGGCGTTGCGGATGCGCAGCGTGCCCTCGGCGGTGAACAGGAAGCCGTTGCGGGCGTTGCGCGTGGGCATCACGCAATCGAACATGTCGATGCCGCGGCGCACTGCCTCGACGATGTCCTCGGGACGGCCCACGCCCATCAGGTAGCGCGGCTTGTCCACCGGCAAGAGCGGCACGGTGAAGTCCAGCGCGTGGTTGCGTTCGGCCTCCGGCTCGCCCACCGCCAGGCCGCCGACCGCGTAGCCGTCGAAGCCGATGTCGATCAGGCCCGCGGCCGAACGCCGGCGCAGGTTCTCGTAGACGCTGCCCTGCACGATACCGAACAGCGAGTTGGGGTTCTTCAGGTCGTCGAACGCGCGGCGCGAACGCGCGGCCCAGCGCAGCGAGAGCTCCATCGAGTCGGACGCCACCTTCTCGGTGGCCGGATACGGCGTGCACTCGTCGAAGATCATCGCGATGTCAGAATCCAGCGTCTTCTGGATCTGCATCGACACTTCCGGCGACAGGAACACCTTCGAACCGTCCACCGGCGAGGCGAACGTCACGCCCTCCTCGGTGATCTTGCGCTTGTGCGCCAGCGAAAACACCTGGAAGCCGCCGGAGTCGGTGAGGATCGGCTTGTCCCAGCCGATGAAGCGGTGCAGCCCACCGAACTTCCCGACGATCTCCAGCCCCGGCCGCAGGAACAGGTGGAACGTGTTGCCCAGGATGATCTCGGCGCCGGTCTCGGTGACGTCGCGCGGGGTCATCGCCTTGACCGAACCATAGGTGCCCACCGGCATGAAGGCCGGGGTCTCGATGGTGCCGCGGGCGAAAGTCAGGCGGCCGCGGCGGGCGGCGCCGTCAGTGGCGTGAACGTTGAACTGGAGGGAAGTCATCCGGCCATTATCGCGGGTTTAGACGCCCTTCGGCAGGATCAGCATCGAATCGCCATACGAGAAGAACCGGTACCGCTGCTCCACCGCGTGGCGATACGCGTCGAGCATGTACTCGCGCCCGGCCAGCGCCGACACCAGCATCAGCAGGGTCGACTGCGGCAGGTGGAAGTTGGTGAGCAGGCCGTCGATGCTGCTGAAGCGGTAGCCGGGGAAGATGAAGATCTGCGTCTCGCCTGCGAACGGATGCAGTTCGCCGTCCTTGCTGGCGCTTTCCAGCGCGCGCACCACGGTGGTACCCACCGCGATCACCCGCCCGCCGTTCGCGCGAGTGCGGCGGATCTGGCCGATCAGGTGCGCCCCGACGTTGAGCCACTCGGTATGCATGTGATGGTCTTTCAGGTCATCCGCACGGACCGGCTGGAACGTGCCCGCGCCCACGTGCAGGGTGACGTAACCGAACTCGACGCCGCGCTCGCGCAGCCGGGCCAGGGTCGCCTCGTCGAAGTGCAGGCCCGCGGTCGGCGCGGCCACCGCGCCGGGCTCGCGGGCGAACACGGTCTGGTAGCGCTCCATGTCACTGGCGTCGGCGTGCCGCTCGATGTACGGCGGCAGCGGCATCTCGCCCAGTTTCAGCAGCAATTTTTCCAGCGGTTCCGGTGCCTCGAAACGCAGCCGGAAGAAGCCCTCGTCGCGGCCCAGCACCACCGCATGGCTGCCGTCGGCCAGCTCGATCCGGCCGCCCTCTTTCGGTTTCTTGCTGACGCCGAGCTGCACGGTGGCCTCGTGCGCACCGGTGACCCGCTCGATCAGGATCTCCACCGCGCCGCCGGTGTCCTTGCGCCCGTACAGCCGCGCCGGCAGCACGCGGGTGTCGTTGAACACCAGCAGGTCGCCCGGCCGCAGGAAGTCCGGCAGTTCGCGGAACATGCGGTCTTCCCGCGACTGCGCCGCCACGTCGAGCAGCAGCATCCGGCTGGCCGAGCGTTCGGGCAGCGGGGCCTGGGCGATCAGCTCGGGCGGCAGGTCAAAATCGAAATCGGACTTCTTCAAGGCGGGTGTGGCCGGCATCGGGAAACGGAGCATTATCCCGCAGCAGGCGCGCCGGGGCACGTCTGCAAAAAAACGCCGCCCCTCGCGGGGCAGCGCTCATCCCTTCACGCACAGCACCTGGCGCAGCGTGTGCACCACCTCGACCAGATCGGTCTGCGCGGCCATCACCGCGTCGATCGACTTGTACGCCGCCGGCGACTCGTCGATCACCGCCGCGTCCTTGCGGCATTCGACGTGGGCGGTGGCTTCCCGATGCTGGGCCAGGGTGATCTGCTGGCGCGCCGCGGTACGGCTCATCACCCGGCCCGCGCCGTGGCTGCAGCTGTGGAAACTGTCCGGACTGCCCTTGCCACGCACGATGTAGCTGCACGTGCCCATGCTGCCCGGGATGATGCCGAGCTCGCCGGCGCGGGCGCTCACCGCGCCCTTGCGGGTCACCAGCAGTTCCTCGCCACCGTGCGTCTCCTTCTGCACGTAGTTGTGGTGGCAGTTCACCGCCATCTGTTCCAGCTGGAACTTGGGCAGCCGGTGGCGCATCTCGGCCAGCACCCGCGCCATCATCGCCTCGCGGTTGGCCCGGGCGTAATCCTGCGCCCAGGACACCGCTTCGACGTAGTCGTCGAACAGCGGCTCGCCTTCCAGGAAGAACGCGAGGTCCTTGTCCGGCAGGTCGAAGCCCAGCACGCGCTGCGCCAGCTCCTCGCGCGCCCGCTCGATGAAGTAGCTGCCGATCAGGTTGCCGGTGCCGCGCGAACCGGAGTGCAGCATCACCCACACCGCGCCCGATTCGTCCAGGCAGACCTCGATGAAGTGGTTGCCACCGCCGAGCGTGCCGAGCTGCCGGTCGACCTTGTCGGTGCGGATCTTGCGGTGCTTCGCCTTGATCGCCTCCAGCCGCTCGGCCAGCCGGGATTCGACCAGCATCGTGTGGATACCGTCCGACGGCTTGCCATGCTCGCCGCCACGGCCGTTGCCGACCGGCACGCCGCGCTCGATGCTGGAGCGCAGCTGGGCCAGGTTGTCCGGCAGGTCGCCGGCGCGCAGGGTGGTCCGCACTGCGGCCATGCCGCAGCCGATGTCCACGCCGACCGCGGCCGGGATGATCGCGCCCCGCGTCGGCACCACCGAACCCACCGTGGCGCCCTTGCCCAGATGCACGTCCGGCATCACCGCGACCCACGGGCCGACGAACGGCAGCGTGGCGATGTTGCGCAGTTGCTGCTTCGCGGAGTCTTCCAGCGGCACGCCGTGCACCCAGCCCTTGATCGGCGTAGCGCTGCCTTCGGCGTGCAGCAGTTCGTATTGTTGGTTGCTCATCACATCTTTCCTTGAATGGATCGTGGCGAGCGCATCCGTGCGCGCGCCACGAGGTTACTGCCTGAGGCTGACCAACTGGTTCAGCACGCCGTCCAGGCCGCCGAACACGGTCAGCTTGTCGATCTTCTCGGTGACCTTTTCCAAGGCCTCCAGCTCCTTCAGACGCATCAGCACCGGACTTTCCTCGATCAGCCGCGCGGTGTTGAGCAGCGAACGGGTGGCGTTCGCCTCCTCGCGCCGGCGGATCACGTTGGCCTGGGCCGCCTTCTCCGCCTGCACCACGCTGTTGAGGATGTCCTTCATGTCGCCCGGCAGGATCACGTCCTTGACGCCCACGCCGAGCACCTCGATGCCCAGCTCGACGACACGGCCGCGCACGTAGGCGAAGATGTCCGCATCCAGCGAGGCCTTGTCGCCCAGCAGCTCGTCCAGCGTCTTGCCGGAGACCGCCTTGCGCAGGCCGTACTGCAGCTCGCGATAGAGGTAGTCGCCATACTTGGCCACCTTCGTGCGCGCGGCGACCGGATCGGTCACGCGCAGGCTGGCGGCCAGGTTCACCCGCAGGCTCACCTTGTCGCGGGTCAGCAGTTCCTGGCCCGACACTTCCAGCGACTGCACGCGCAGCTCGATCACCTCCGCCGCCACGTTCTTCCGGAAATTCCAGAACGCCCAGGCACCCGGCGCCAGCGTGCGCACCAGCTTGTTGTCGACGAACAGCAGGCCCGTCGATTCCGCCGGCACGTCCACCGTCACCGCCACCTTGCCGAGCACGCCAAGCTGACGCAGACGACTCGCCACGTGCGCATCGATCTCCAGCGTTTCCACCAGCGAGACCGCCTGCACTTCGACCGGCACGATGCCCTTCCAGTACAGCTTGCGCGTACCCGGCGCCAGCACGTCTTCCAGCTTGCCGCTCTTCAGCACCAGGCCGACCTGGTCGGTGCCGATGTCGGCCACCAGCAAGCACTCGGCCAGCGGGCCGTCCATCTGCGCCGTCAACACCTCGGCATCGCTGCCGGCGTATTCCGGGCGGGTGAGGTTGTGCACCGTCACGGCGATGCGCTTGCGCGGGTCGAACAGGCGATGCACGCCCGGCGACAGCACGCGCTCGAAACGACGGTTGCGATACAGCAGACCGCGCTCGCCGTCGCCGATCACGATTTGCTTGAGCCAGAACATGGCGATACTCCTTGTCGATATTCCCGGTTTCGATCCGTACTGAATGAATCAGGGCCGCCGGATCGATGCGGACCGTGATTTACTTCGGGGTGCAATCACCCCTCCCTTCCAGGATAAACGCGCGATTATCTTCAATAACCGAAAGCTTTATTTAAAAAGGCGGAAACGCCTCCCGACGATGGATCCAGCGAAGCCCGCACGCTTCGGAAGAGAGTCGGTCATCAGCTGATCACGGCGATGCATTGCCGCGATGTCGTTCGACGACCGACCGTCCGCCTGCAGGGGGCCGGCCCGGCTCAATCCTCGCTGCGTCACTCGGTCCGCCCTCATCCCTGACGGGCGTGCCGCGTTCCACACGAGGCGTTTCCTGGTCGGAACTTTCGTTCCTGGTGTCATGACGTGACAGGTCATGGTTTTGGAGCGGGAGTCGAACCCGCGACACTCGGTTTATGAGACCGATGCTCTACCCATCTGAGCTATCCAGTGGCTGACGTGCCGGATTCGAACCGGCGACCTGCAGCGTTCGCTGCCGCTCTACCACTGAGCCAACGTCATCGCGGAACATCTCCCCGCAGGCCCCGGCATACGCTGCCGGCAAAGCCGCGCGCACCGGGCGGGTCTTGGGAACCCGCGCCGCTGAAAGCCCTTGTGGCTGACGTTCCACATGCCCGGCTGTCGCCAACCGGACATTCGTGCGGGCCTTGACGACCCTGTTCGTGTGGAATCCGATCCGCACACAGCCCGCGCCGAAGCATCGGGACGCAGCGCACATGCGCCGGTCTGCAGCCGTGCCCCTGCCTCGGCTGCACGAGCCGGATGCTTCAGGGCGTAGCGAATTCCTGCAAGGTGGTTCGATGCATGCGCATCCCCGGCGAACGCCAAAACAAAACGCCCCCGGGCATGGCGACCCGAGGGCGTTCGCGTTGCCTCGGGAGATCGGGGTGACCGATCTCCGCGAAGGGATCAGTCGATTATCGGAAAGCGGTTGCCAGGTCGTGCCTTTCATCGCGCGCAAACAGGCCCGCGTCGCGATGGTCGCGCGACATGCCTGGCTTGTTTGCGGGAACGAGACGGAATGACATGGAAAGTTTCTTCATCGGATTATCGCCACGGCGGCGAAGGACGCGAACAATACGCGGATCATTTTCGGAGTGCAAGCGATTTTGTCGAATACCCGAATAATTCCTACAACCAGCCTTTTTGCCGTGCCAGTCGATAAGCCTCGATGCGATTGGCCACGCCGAGTTTGCCGATCGCCTCGGAAAGATAATTGCGCACGGTGCCATGCGACAGATTCAATTGCGCGGCGATGTCGCCGGCCGATTGACCTTCGCCGGCCAGGCGCAATACCTGGCGCTCGCGGTCGTTCAGCGGATCGGCTTCCGACCACGCTTCCAGCGCCAGTTGGGGATCGATGGCGCGACCACCGCGATGCACGGTGCGCAGCGCATCGGCGAGGTTCTCCGCTGGCGCATCCTTCAGCAGATAGCCGGACACGCCAGCGTCCAGCGCGCGGCGCAGGAAGCCGGGGCGGGCGAAGGTGGTGACGATCACCACCTTGATCGGCAACTCCTGCCGCTGGATGCGCTGGGCCAGCTCCAGCCCGGTCAGCCCGGGCATCTCGATGTCGGTGACCAGCACATCGGGCTTGTGCTTCTGGATGTCACGCCACGCCGCCTCGCCGTCCGCCGCCGAGCCGAGCACGTCGATATCCGGTTCCAGCTTGAGCAGGGCCGACAGCGCCCCGCGCACCATCGCCTGGTCTTCGGCCAGCAACACACGAATCATGGTTTTGCCCGTCTATCGTAAAGGGAAAGCCGGCGCGATGGCCGGTCAGGCCGCAGGATAACCGGAGCCGGTCTGCGCTGGCGGGGCTGCCGGTGCCGCGCGCGACGGCTCGACCAGACGCAGCACGGGCACCGGCACCACCACCCGCAACCGGGTGCCGCCGCCGAGCGGCGATTGCACCTCCAGGGTTCCACCCAGGGCGCGCACGCGCTCGCGCATGCCGCTGATGCCGTTGCCATCGGTGGCGATGCCACCGCGACCGTTGTCGTTGACCTGCAGGCAGACGGCCGCGTGTTCGCGTCGCAGCTCGACCTGGACGCAGGTGGCCGCCGCATGGCGGGCAATATTGGTCACCGCCTCGCGCAGCACCAGCGAGAGCCCACGCTCGATCTCGGCCGGCATGTCGATCGACGGGGCGTTGTATTCCAGGTGCACACGCGACGATTCCAGCAGCAGTCGCGCCGACGCGAGTTCCGCCGCCAGGTCGGTGGCGCGGATGCCGGTGACGGCGCTGCGCACTTCGGCCAGCGCGTGCCGGGCGACCTTCTCGGCCTCCTCCACTTCGCGCCTGGCCGCCTCGACGTCGCGGTCGAACAGCTTGCGCGACAACTCCAGCTTCAGCGTGATCAGCGACAGCGTGTGGCCCAGCAGGTCGTGCAGGTCGCGGCCGATCCGCTCGCGCTCCGCGGTCGCGGCAAGCCGGCGCACTTCGTCATGCGAAAGACTGAGCGCGGCATCCTTTTCCTTGTGGAGCTGCTCGACGGTGACGATGATGCAGATCACGAACACGGTGACCGGCATGATCACCATCAAGACGGACGGGTAGCCGATCCACCAGGCCAGTGCCACGTAGATCGCGTTGATCGCCAGCACCTGAAGGACATAGTTCCGGAACTGCCTCCTGTCGCAATGACTGAGCATGACGCAGGCGTAGACGAAATAGCTCAGGCCGCTGGGATACCAGCGCAACAGGGCGAAGCAAAGCACCGCCATGCCCCAGGCATAGAAATGGGCGGTCCGCCGCGAAGCCAGCTGCAGCTTGGCAAACAACAGCAGGAACACCGGATACGAGACCAGCGTGAACAGCAGCCAGGTCTGCGTGTAGCCACGCAGGCCGTGATCGAACATCGGCGTGATGAAGATCCACAGCGACCACAGCAGGTGCACGCTGTCGGCCCACGGCGACTTGCCGCGTCGCAAATCCTCGGCCACGGCGGAATCCGGGGCCGGAACGAACCATCGGGCGATGAAGGCGGGGATCATGGCGTGGTGCTTCGCTGAAAATGCGGGCTGCCCTGCATGCTACTTCAACCGTGCCGACGCAGGCGCCGCGCCGCCAGCAGCAGGAAGCCCGCGGCGAACGCCAGCAAAACCAGCACGTGGCCCAGCAGAGGCTGCGTGTTCATGCCCACGGCGGCCAGCGCCAGCATGTCCAGGTGATAGCTCGGCCAGATCGGCGCGATCTGCTGCAGGAACTTCGGCAGCATCGGCAGCGGGAACCAAAGGCCGGACATGAACGACATCGGCAGGTAGACCAGTTGCAGCACGCCCGGCGCGCCCTGCCCCTTGAACAGCGTGCCCACGAACATGCCGAGAGCGCAGAACGGCAGCACGCCCAGCACCCCGACCAGGAGCAACGCGGCGGCCTGCGACGCGGCCAGCGTCACGTGGCCCAGGGTGAGAGCCATCGCCAGCAGCAACACGACTACCCCGGCGGCAGCGGCCATCGCCATGATCATCTTGCCGATCAGGTAGGCGCCGGGCGGCATCGGCAGCGCGCGCTTGAAGGTCAGCAGGCCGCTGTCGCGTTCCAGCGCCAGCGATACGCCGAAGCCGAACAGCCCCGGGCTCATCACGCCGAACACGCCATAGCTGGCCAGCAGATAGCGCGCCGCATCGGCGCCGTTGGACTTGGCCATCAACACCCCGAACAGCAGGTAGAACATCGCCGGGAACAGCATGATCGGCAGCATGAAACTCGGGCTGCGCATGTAGCGCAGACATTCGCTGCGCGCCTCCTCCAGATACGCGCCAAGCACGCGGCGGCGCGGCATGGTGGCGGGGAACGAAACAGGTGCTTCAGTCATCACGATGTCCATTTCAGGCGGCCTCGCGCTGCGGATTGGTCGATGCCTCGTCGGCATCGCGGGTCAGTTCGGTGAACGCCTCGGCCAGGCCGGCGCGCTGCACTTCCAGCTCGCCGAGCTGCGGATCGGCTTCCAGCAGGCGCCGCACCACTGGCTCCGCTTCGGCAGTGACGATGTAGGTGCGGCCGTTTTCCTGGCGGACCTCGCCGATCCCGGGCCAGTCGCGGATCAGCTCGGCCGGCAGCGTGGTACGGCAGCGGATGCGCTTCTGCGCGACCCGGGCACGCAGCGTTTCCACCGTGCCCTCGTGGATGACCTTGCCGTGCGACATCACGCAGACCCGGTCGGCCAGCGCCTCGGCTTCCTCCAGGTAGTGCGTGGTCAGCAGCACCGCGCAGCCTTCATCGATCAGCTGGCGGATCGCCGCCCACAGCTTCTGTCGCGCATCGATGTCCATGCCCACGGTGGGCTCGTCCAGGAACAGCAGCTCGGGCCGGCCACACAACGCCAGCGCAAACTGCACGCGCCGCTGCTGGCCGCCGGAAAGTTTCGCGTAAGGACGCCGGAGCAGGTCGCCGATGCCTGCCAGCGCAGCCGATTCCTGCAGCGAGCGGGGGTTCGGGTAGTAGCTGGCGGTGAGTCGCAGCAACTCGCCCACGCGCAGCGTAGGCGGCAGCTCGGCGTGCTGCAGCATCACGCCGATGCGGCGGCGTGGCTCGATCGACTGCGGGTCCTCGCCGAACAGTTGCACGCTGCCGGAGTCGGCGCGGACCAGGCCCAGCAGCAAGGCGATGGCGGTGGTCTTGCCGGCGCCATTGGGGCCAAGCAGGGCCAGCAGCTCGCCCGGATGAACCTGCAGCTCGGCACCGTCCAGCGCGGTGAGCGAGCCATAACGTTTGACGGCGCCGGCGAGGCGGGCGATCGGTTTTTCGGCATGCGGCATGGGAAATCCTCCAGTGCCATGCATGCTGCGCGCCGCCGCCGGCTGGCGGCAGTCGCCCTCGTCAGCCATCCGGGATGACAGCCGTCACCTGGCCCCGGGGGTTACGGTGGCTGAGCGGCCAAGGTATCCTGTGAGGGATAAGGCCGCCCTGAAAGCCCCCGTGCGGCGATCTCAAACGACTGAAGTCATTGGAAAAACGCAGACGCTCGCGTTTTTCGCCACGCATTCACCAATCCGCCATCCGGCCATGCGTGCCGCCCGGCGGAGCTACGGAGGATTCATCATGGGTGTGATCAACCAGCTGCGCGAACTGCGCGATTTCGGCGGCAAGCCGCGTACCACCGGCTTGGACGACGCCAGCATCGAACGCATGGCGGCGAACGATCCGCTGCTGGTCCAGGCGATTGCCGAAGCGGTCGCCCGCCATCATGAACTGCGTGCCGATCTGGCCGACTTCCTCAAGCTGGACGAAACCGAACAGCTGGCCCAGGCGCAGGCGGGCTTCGTCAACTTCTATCCCGATGACGCGATCAACCCCTATCTGCCGGCCGCGGCCCGCGGCCCGTGGATCGTCACCCTGAAGGGTGCCGTGGTGCACGACAACGGCGGCTACGGCATGCTCGGTTTCGGCCACAACGACGCGGCGATTCTCGCTGCGCTGGGCCGCCCGCAGGTGATGGCCAACGTGATGTCGCCCAGCGTGGCGCAGTTGCAGTTCACCAGGGCGCTGGACAGGGAACTCGGCCGCAGCCGCGGCGGCAGCCCGTACACGAGCTACATGTGCCTCAACTCCGGTTCCGAGTCGGTCACCCTGGCCTGCCGCATCGCGGACGTCAACGCCAAGGCGATGACCGACGAAGGCGGTCGTTATGCCGGCCGCACGATCAAGCGCCTGGCGGTGAAGGGCGCCTTCCACGGCCGCACCGAAAAGCCGGCGCTGTACTCCGATTCCAGCCGCAAGGCCTACCAGCAGAACCTGGCCAGCTACCGCCACGAGGACAGCGTGATCACGGTGGCGCCATACGACGTGGCCCAGCTTGAAGCAGCCTTCGCCGATGCCGACAAGCATGGCTGGTTCATCGAGGCGATGTTCCTGGAGCCGGTGATGGGCGAAGGCGACCCTGGCCGCGCGGTGACCGCCGAGTTCTACAAGGCGGCACGCGAACTCACCTCCGCCCATGGCAGCCTGTTGCTGATCGACTCGATCCAGGCCGGCCTGCGCGCCCATGGCGTGCTGTCCTTCGTCGACTACCCCGGCTTCGAGGGCCTGCCGCCGCCGGACATGGAAACCTTCTCCAAGGCGCTCAACGCCGGGCAGTATCCGCTGTCGGTGCTGGCCGTCACCGAACACACCGCCGGGCTGTACCGCAAGGGCATCTACGGCAACACCATGACCGCCAACCCCCGCGCGCTGGACGTGGCGCTGGCCACCCTGGGCGAGCTCAGCGACGAGGTGCGCAGCAACATCCGCGAGCGCGGCAAGGAATTCGTGGACAAGCTCAATGCGCTGAAGAACGAACTGGGCGGCCTGATCACCAAGGTGCAGGGCACCGGCCTGCTGTTCTCCTGCGAACTGGCGCCCGAGTACAAGTGCTACGGCGCCGACTCGACCGAGGAGTACATGCGCGAGCACGGCGTCGGCGTGATCCACGGCGGCACCAACTCGCTGCGCTTCACCCCGCATTTCAAGGTGACCAGCGCGGAGATCGACCTGATCGTGTCCCACGTGCGCAAGGCACTGCTGGAAGGACCGCGCAAGGCCAAGGCCGAAGCCGCCTGAGCCTGCTGTTCCTGACTTCGAGGCCGCGCCGGCTTGTCCGGCGCGGCCTCGTCTTTTGTGGACGGGCGCAGCCATCGGCCCACGCCGGCGCCGGCCAGGCACGACATGGCGCTTCAGCTGAATACTTCATGCACGCAAGATCTTGCCTGCAGACGCGGAAGGTATCTCCTGCCTAGACTGCCCGGGCCGGCAGCAGCCGGTTACCCAGGGAGGACTCAACGATGTCGATGTCACTACGTCTGCTCGCAATCAGTGCTGCCTTCGCCTTCGCCGGCGCCACCTTCGCCGCCACGCCGCAAGCGGGCACCGCCGCGCCGGCCAAGCCACGCACCGCGCAACAGCAGCGCATGGCGGACTGCAACAAGCAGGCCACCGGCAAGAAGGGCGACGAGCGCAAGGCGTTCATGAGCTCCTGCCTGAAAGGTCACAGCGCGGCGGCGGCACCGTCGGCCAGGGCCGCCCAGCAGGAAAAGATGAAGACCTGCAACGCCGACGCCAAAACCAAGGCGCTCAAGGGTGCCGAGCGCAAGACGTTCATGAGCAGCTGTCTGAAGAGCGACGCCACCCCC
Source organism: Rhodanobacter sp. IGA1.0 (assembly GCF_040208325.1). Classification (NCBI taxonomy): domain Bacteria; kingdom Pseudomonadati; phylum Pseudomonadota; class Gammaproteobacteria; order Lysobacterales; family Rhodanobacteraceae; genus Rhodanobacter; species Rhodanobacter sp. IGA1.0. Next base: position 1,185,533 of record NZ_CP157948.1, on the reverse strand, counting down.
GCCACGCATTGACGCCTGCCCGCCGCTGCCCACGCTGCATGCGTGCGTGGGCAGCGGCGCTTCGTTAAGCTCACTGGTTGTTGCGCCACGCGCCCGCCAGTGAAGCCTCTGCCCATGAAGATCGTCGAAGTCCGCCACCCGCTGATCCAGCACAAGCTGGGCCTGATGCGCCGTGCCGGCATCAGCACCAAGGAATTCCGCGAACTGGCCTCCGAAGTCGCCGCCCTGCTGACCTACGAGGCCACCAAGGACCTGGAAACCGTCGAGGAAGAGATCGAGGGCTGGGCCGGGCCGATCAAGGTTCACCGGATCAAGGGCCGCAAGATCACCATCGTGCCGATCCTGCGCGCGGGCCTGGGCATGCTGCCGGGCGTGCTCGACCTGATCCCCGCGGCCAAGGTCAGCGTGGTCGGCCTGCAACGCGACGAACAGACACTGAAGCCGGTCACCTATTACGAGAAGCTCACCGGCCGCATGGACGAGCGCATCGCACTGATCGTCGACCCGATGCTGGCCACCGCCGGCACCCTGGTCGCCACCGTCGACATGCTGAAAGCCGCTGGCTGCAGGCGCATCAAGGGACTGTTCCTGGTCGCCGCGCCGGAAGGCCTGGATCGCATCACCGCCGCCCATCCCGACATCGAGATCTACACCGCCTCGATCGACCAGCGCCTCAACGAGAACGGCTACATCCTGCCCGGCCTCGGCGACGCCGGCGACAAGATCTTCGGCACCAAGCAGCTGCCGGCGAACGACTGACCCGCCCGTCGGCTTTGGGTTGCCAAGAAAACTTCGATCACCTTTTCGCCACCCCGACCCTCACCCTGCCCCCTCCCCGGTGGAAGAGGAAAAGATGAGGAGCGCCCATGGCGCTCAACTTCCAAAGCGGTCGGTCGCTTCCACCAGTTCGTGCAGGATGCCCGGCTCGAACGCGGAATGGCCGGCGTCCTGCACGATGTGCAGCTCGGCCTCCGGCCAGGCACGGTGCAGGTCCCAGGCGCTGCGCAGCGGACAGACCACGTCGTAGCGCCCCTGCACGATCACCGCCGGGATGTTGCGGATGCGGTCGACGTTGCGCAGCAGCTGGTCGTCGTGCTCGAAGAAGCCGCCATTGACGAAGTAGTGGCATTCGATGCGGGCGAACGCCAGCGCGAATTCGTCCTCGGCACTGGATTCGATGTGCGACTTGTCCTGCCACAGGAAGCTGGTGGCGCCCTCCCATACCGACCACGCACGCGCCGCGTCCGTACGGATCTTCGCGTCCTCGCTGGTCAGGCGACGATGGTAGGCGCTCATCAGGTCGCCGCGTTCGACTTCGGGTATCGCGGCGAGATAGGTTTCCCACGCGTCCGGGTACAGCGCGTCGCAGCCCCTCTGGTAGAACCATTCCAGCTCGGCGCGGCGCAGCATGAAGATGCCGCGCAGCACCAGCTCGGTGACCTTGTCCGGATGCGTCTGCGCATAGGCCAGCGCCAGGGTCGAACCCCACGATCCGCCGAACACCTGCCAGCGATCGATGCCCAGGTGCTCGCGCACGCGTTCGATGTCGGCGACCAGGTCCCAGGTGGTGTTGTCGGTGAGCTCGGCATGCGGCGTCGACTTGCCGCAGCCGCGCTGGTCGAACAGCACGATGCGGTAGATCGCCGGATCGAAGAAGCGCCGGCATTTCGGATTCGTGCCGCCGCCCGGGCCGCCATGCAGGAACACCACCGGCTTGCCGTTCGGGTTGCCGCTCTGCTCGTAGTACAAGGTGTGCAGCGGCGACACCCGCAGCATGCCGCTGTCGAACGGCTCGATTTCGGGATACAGCGAACGCAGCAGCGGCGACGGCATGAGGGCTCCTCGTGATCAACGAACAGCCGTCGAGATTAGCATGGGCGCAGTTTGAGCCTTGAACCGGTGCCTGCGGGAGCCTGAAAACTCACGAGCTCTCGGTGAACAGCTTGCCGGGGTTGAGGATGCCCCGTGGGTCGAACACCTTGCGCACGCCCCGCATCAGGGCGATTTCCGCCGCACTGCGGGTGCTTTCGAGATAGGCCCGCTTGACCAGGCCGATGCCGTGTTCGGCCGAGATGCTGCCGCCGTGGCAATGCAGGGTGTTCGCCAGCAGCCGGGTGACTTTCTCGCAGCGGGCAAGAAAGGCCGGCTCGTCCAGGTCGTGTGGCCGCAGCACGTTGATGTGCAGGTTGCCGTCGCCGATGTGGCCGAACCAGATCACCTCGATGCCGGGGTATTCGTTCGCCAGCAAGGCCTGCATCTCGCACAGGAAACCCGGCACCGCGCTGATGCGCACCGACACGTCGTTCTTGTACGGCCGTCGCGGCGCCAGGCTTTCGGTAATCCCCTCGCGCAGGCGCCACAACGCAGCCGCCTGGGCCTCACTCTGGGCGATCACGCCATCGCTGACCCAGCCCCGCTCCAGCGCCTGCCCGAACACGCCCAGCGCGGCTTCCCGTTGCTGTTCGTCGACGGCATCAAACTCGGTGACCACGTAATACGGGTGCTCGCCATCGATCGCCCGCTGCGCCCCGTGCGCCAGCACGTGCTGCAACGCCTGGTCGGTGAAGAACTCGAACGCCTGGAGGGACAGCTGCGCGCGGAACAGGGCGAACACTTCCATCAGCGCATCCATGTCCGGCAGCGCCAGCAGCATCACCTGTGACGGCAGCGGTGGATCGGTCAGCTTCAGCGTCGCCTCCACCACGATGCCCAGGGTGCCTTCCGAACCGATCAAAAGCTGGCGAAAATCGTAGCCGCTGGAATTCTTGACCAGGCCGCGGTTGAGTTCGAGCAGGTCGCCGCCGCCGGTCACCACCTTCAACCCGGCGACCCACTCGCGGGTGTTGCCATGCCGGATCACCCGGATGCCTCCGGCATTGGTGGCGATGTTGCCGCCGATCGAACACGATCCGCGGGCGGCGAAATCGACCGGATACAACAGGCCGTGCCCCCGCGCCGCCTCCTGCACCTGCTGCAGGATCATGCCCCCCTGCACGGTCAGCGTGCGATCGACCGCGTTGAAATCCAGCACCCGGTTCATCCGTTCCAGGCTCAGCACCAGCTCCCCGTTCGCCGCCACCGCGCCACCGGAAAGACCGGTGCGCCCGCCCGAAGGCACGATCGCCACGGCATGCTCGTTCGCCCAGCGCACGATCACCTGCACCTCGTCCACCGTGGCCGGCAACGCGATCGCCAGGGGGGCGGGAATCCAGCGGCGGGTCCAGTCGCGTCCGTAATGTTCGAGGTCGCCTGCGGCCGTGAGCAGGCGCAGCTCGGGCAGACGACATGACAGGTCGGCAAGACGGGGATCGGACATGCTTCGGCTCCAAGTGTCCGCAAAGACTGCCAGCCGCACGCTGGCGAGTCCAGTGTTGCGGTGCCGCAAATCCTCGCCTACTCTGGCCTGACCCGCCTCTCACTCCCAGGGAACGAACCATGCAGACTTCCTACCCCCGCCAGGACATCAAGGTATTGCTGCTGGAAGGGGTCAGCGCCAGTGCGGTCGACGTGTTTCATCGGGCGGGCTACAGCCAGGTCGAACTGCATGCGAAGTCGCTGCCGGAAGCCGAGCTGAGACAACGCATCAGCGACGCGCACATCGTCGGCATCCGCTCACGCACCCAGCTGACCGACGAGATGCTTGGCCACGCCAAGCGGCTGATCGCCGTGGGCTGCTTCTGCATCGGCACCAACCAGGTGGACCTGGGCGCCGCACGCAGGGCCGGCGTGCCGGTGTTCAATGCGCCCTACTCCAATACCCGCAGCGTGGCCGAGCTGGTGATTGCCGAGGCCATCATGCTGCTGCGCGGCATTCCGCAGAAGAATGCGCAGTGCCATCGTGGCGGCTGGTCCAAGTCGGCCAGCGGCAGCTACGAAACACGCGACAAGGTGCTGGGCATCGTCGGCTACGGCCACATCGGTACCCAGGTCGGCGTGCTGGCCGAAAGCCTGGGCATGCGGGTGATCTTCCACGACATCGAGACCAAGCTATCGCTGGGCAACGCCCGTGCCGTAGCCAGCCTGGACGACCTGCTCGAGCGTTCCGACGTGGTCACCCTGCACGTGCCGGAAACCCCGGCCACGCAGCTGATGATCCGCCAGGAACAGCTGGCGAGGATGCGCGCGGGCGCAATGCTGATCAACGCCTCGCGGGGCAGCGTGGTGGATATCGACGCGCTGGCCGCGACGCTGCGCGACGGCCACCTGGCCGGCGCCGCGGTAGACGTGTTCCCGGTCGAACCGAAGGGCAACGATGACCCGTTCGTGTCGCCGCTGCTGGGCATGGACAACGTGATCCTGACCCCGCACATCGGTGGCAGCACGCTGGAGGCGCAGGACAACATCGGCATCGAGGTGGCCAGCAAGCTGGTCCGCTACAGCGACAACGGCTCGACCCTGTCGGCGGTGAACTTCCCCGAAGTCACCCTGCCCGAACACCCGCACAGCCGCCGCCTGCTGCACATCCACCGCAACGTGCCGGGCACGCTGTCGCGGATCAACGAGCTGTTCTCGGCCGGCAACATCAACATCGACGCCCAGTTCCTGCAGACCGACAGCGAAGTGGGCTACGTGGTGATCGACGTCAGCGCCGACGAGGCACAGGCCAACCAGCTGAAGTCGCAATTGGCCGCGATTCCGGGCACCTTGCGCAGCCGGGTGCTGTATTGAGTGAGGCGGGGAACGGGGAACAGGGAATGGGGAACAGATGCGAAGCGGCGATGCTCTGCCGTTCCCCGTTCCCCGTTCCCCGTTCCCCGTTCCCAACAAAAAAGCGCCCAAGGGCGCTTTTTTAATTTCTTGCCAATTGGTCGGGGCGGCCGGATTCGAACCGACGACCCTCTGCCCCCCAGGCAGATGCGCTACCAGGCTGCGCTACGCCCCGACGAAACGGCAAGCTGGCAAGTCTAGCAGCTTGCACGGCATGTTCGGAAGCCTTCAGCGACGCAGCAGGGTCAGAACTTCTTCCAGCTCCATCCGCACCTGACGCACGATCTGGTGCGACATGCTTGCTTCCATCCGGGCCTGCGGGCCCTCCAGCCGCGCGCGCGCGCCGGTGATGGTGAAACCCTCGTCATACAACAGCGAGCGGATCTGGCGGATCATCAGCACGTCGTGGCGCTGGTAGTAGCGACGATTGCCGCGACGCTTGACCGGGTTGAGGGCCGGAAACTCCTGCTCCCAGTAACGCAGGACGTGGGGCTTCACACCGCACAACTCGCCGACCTCACCGATGGTGAAATAGCGCTTGGCCGGGATGGCAGGCAGTTCGGTGTTATTCCCTTGATCCAGCATAGCCCTCGACTCTTACCTTGAGTTTCTGTCCCGGTCGGAACGTCACCACGCGGCGGGCGGAGATCGGAATCTCCTCGCCGGTCTTGGGATTGCGCCCTGGTCGCTGGTTCTTCAGGCGCAGGTCGAAATTGCCGAAACCGGACAACTTCACCTGCTCGCCGTTTTCCAGCGCTCCGCGAACGACCTCGAAATAGGCGTCCACGAATTCCTTCGCCTCACGCTTGTTGAGGCCCACATCGAGGAATAGCCGCTCGGCCATTTCCGCCTTGGTCAGCGCCATCTCATCCTCGCAACTTCGCCTTGCATGTTTGCTCCAACGCAGCTATCGCTTCTCGTACGCAACGGTCCGCGTCGTCGTCAGTAAGGGTGCGTGAAGCGTCCTGCAAAATCAAGCCCATAGCGAGACTTTTTCGGCCTGCTTCGACCCCCTTGCCGCTGTAACGGTCAAACAGCCGCAGTTCCTTCAGCCGCTCGCCCAGCGTGCTGCGAACCACCTGCCCGATCTGTGACCAGGGCGCCGTTTCCGGCACGTCGATCGCGATGTCGCGACGCACCAGCGGGAAGCGTGGCACCGCTCGCGCCTGCGGCACGCGGCGTTGCAGCACGGGCTCCAGCGCCAGTTCCAGCACGTGCACGTCAGCACCCAGGTCCAGCGTCCTGGCCAGTTGCGGGTGCAACGCGCCGAGATACCCCACCGTCTCGCCATCGCGGGCCACCCGGGCAGCGCGTCCGGGATGCAGCCAGTCCGGCAGGCCGTCGGCATGCACCGACCAGCGCTGCGGCTCGCCACCCCAGGCGATCAGGGCGTCGAGGTCGCCCTTGAGGTCATGGAAATCCAGTGCCCGCGACGGCTCGCCCCATTGCTCGGCACGCGCGTTGCCACAGGCCACGATGGCCAGGCTGGGAGTTTCGAGCGGAGGATCGCCGGCGGCAAACACCCGCGCCACCTCGAACAGGCGCACCCGCTCCTGTTGGCGTGCGCGATTGTGGCGCAAGGCCTCGATCAACCCGGGCAGCAGCGATGGCCGCATCACCGCAAGGTCGGCGGACAGCGGGTTGGCCAGCGGCACCAGGTTCTGGCGGAAACCCCAGCTTGCCAGCAGCTCGGCCGCCACGAAGGACAGGTTGACCGCTTCGTGATAGCCGCGAGCGGCCAGTTGCTCGCGCAAGGCCAGCTCGTTGATCCTTGCCTCCGGCTCGACCGCCAGGGTCAGCGCGCCAGCCGGCGTGGCCGTGGGGATGTTGTCGTAGCCGAAGATCCGGGCGACTTCCTCGACCAGATCCTCCTCGCGCTCGATGTCGAAGCGGCTGCTCGGCGCGGTGACCTGCCAGCCTGCGGCCACCGTCACCACCTGCATGCCCAGGGCGGTGAAGATGCGCGCGACCTCGGCATCGGCCACCGCGACACCCAGCACGCGTTGCAGGCGCGCACGGCGCAAGGTCACCGCCGCCGGCGTCGGCAGGTCGGCCAGGTTCTCCGCCACCAGCACCGGCCCGGCCTTGCCGCCGGCGATCGCCAGCAGCAGTTCGCTGGCACGTTCCAGCGCACGCCGCGGCAACTCCGGGTCGACGCCGCGCTCGAAGCGGTGCGAGGCATCGGTGTGCAGGCCCAGCTTGCGCGCGCGGCCCATGATGGCGGCCGGCGCGAAGTGCGCGGATTCCAGGAAAATGTCGACCGTGGTGTCGGTGACCCGCGAATCGTGGCCGCCCATCACGCCAGCCACCGCCAGACCCTTCGCCTCGTCGGCGATCAGCACGAAACCCGGATCGAGCTTCGCCTCGCTGCCATCGAGGATTTTCAGCGTCTCGCCGGCGCGGGCGTGGCGCACCACGATGTCGCCTTCGAGTGCCTCATTGTCGAACGCGTGCATCGGCTGGCCCAGCTCCAGCATCACGTAGTTGGTGACGTCGACCACCGCGCTGATCGGACGCAGGCCGGCACGGCGCAGGCGCTCGGCCAGCCACAGCGGCGTGCGCGCGGCCGGGTCGATGCCTTCGATGATGCGACCGAGGTAGCGCGGCGCATCCTTGCCGGCCTCCAGGCGGATGCCACGGCGCGCTTCGCTGGTGACCGGCACGCTGACCTGAGCCGGCACCTTCACGGCGCTCCCGAAAAGAGCGGCCACGTCATGGGCCAGACCGACCAGGCCGAGGCAGTCCGGACGGTTCGGGGTGAGCTTCAGCTCGAAGCTGGCGTCAGGCAGTCCCAGGTAATCCGCCAATGGCTGGCCAATCGGTGCGTCCAGCGGCAGCTCCAGCAAGCCCGACGCATCGGCATCGATGCCCAGCTCCTTCGCCGAGCACAGCATGCCGGACGATTCGACGCCACGCAGTTTCGCCGCCTTGATGGAAATGTCGCCGGGCAGCTTCGCACCGACCATCGCCAGCGGCACCTTGATGCCCACGCGCGCATTCGGCGCGCCGCAGACGATCTGCAGCGGCTCGCCCTGCCCTGCCTCCACCTTGCAGACCTGCAGGCGATCCGCCTCGGGATGCTTTTCCGCGGCGACGATCTCAGCCACCACCACGCCTGCCAGGTCGTCGCCCAGCGGCGTGAGCTCTTCCACTTCCAGACCGGCCATGGTCAATGCATGGGCCAGTTCGGCTCGGTCAGCCTGCACATCCACCAGTTCGCGCAGCCAGTTTTCGGAGAATTTCATGTTTGAAGTCCGGGAATGGGGAGTAGGGAATGGGGAATCGGAAGATCGCAGGCCGCTGCCTTTACCATTCCCAAATTCCCTATTCCCGATTCACTTCTCAGGCAAACTGCCTGAGGAACCGCAGATCGTTGTCGAAGAACGCCCGCAGGTCGGAAACGCCGTAGCGCAGCATCGCGAAGCGCTCCACGCCGAGACCGAAGGCGAAGCCGGTATAACGCTCCGGATCGATGCCGCAGTTCTTCAGCACGTTCGGGTGGACCATGCCGCAGCCCAGAACCTCCAGCCAGCGCGTCGAGCCATCCTCGGCGTCCCAGCGGATGTCCACCTCGGCCGACGGCTCGGTGAACGGGAAGTAGCTGGGACGGAAGCGCATCTCGAAATCGCGCTCGAAGAATGCACGGATGAATTCGGCCAGCGTGCCCTTGAGGTCGGCGAAACTGGAGGTTTCATCGATCAGCAATCCCTCGATCTGGTGGAACATCGGCGAATGGGTCTGATCCGAATCGCTGCGATAGACCTTGCCCGGCGCGATGATCCGGATCGGCGGCTGGCGACCGGCCATCGAGCGGATCTGCACCGGCGAGGTGTGCGTGCGCAGCAGGCGGCCGTCGCCGAAGTAGAAGGTGTCGTGCATGGCGCGCGCCGGATGGTGCGGCGGGAAGTTCAGTGCCTCGAAGTTGTGCCAGTCGTCCTCGATCTCCGGACCGTCGGCACGCTGGTAGCCCAGTCGCGCGAAGATCGCGCTGATGCGCTCCAGCGCGCGGGTGATCGGGTGGATGCCGCCGCGCTCGCCGTCGCGCCCGGGCAGGCTGATGTCGAGCTTCTCGGAGGCGAGCCGACGTTCCAGCTCGGCCTGCTCCAGCACCCGCTTGCGCACCGCCAGCGCATCGGCCAACTGCTCCTTGACCCGGTTCACCTCGGCGCCGCGCGCCTTGCGCTCGTCCGGCGCCAGTGCACCGAGCGTCTTCAGCGCAGCGGTGACGATGCCGCTCTTGCCCAGCAGGCCCACGCGCAGCCCCTCGAGCGCATCCAGCGTGTCGGCCTTGTCGATATCCATCAGCGCTTTTGCAGCGCGACTGTCCAGATCGTCCATAGTGATGCACTTCTCGCTGCTTCCACTCCCCTTTCAGGGAGAGGGTGGGTTGAGGAGCCACTCTTGCGTTGTCGCCTGACCGGAGCACGCTCCGGTTGAAGTCAGGGCAAGTACCCGTACCCTCACCTCGGCCCTCCCCCAAGGTGGGGAGGAGGCAACCGCAAAAAACCTTTGTCCAAACGAAAACGGGGAGGAGGCTGTGGCCTCCTCCCCGCTTGCTTTACATCATATCGTGCTGGCGCAGGAGCGCCCGACGATCAAGCAGCCAGACTGGCCTTTGCTTTCTCGGCGATCACACCAAAAGCCTTGATGTCGTGCACGGCGATATCGGCGAGAACCTTGCGGTCCACCGTGATGCCGGCCTTGGAGAGGCCATTGATGAGGCGGCTGTAGGACAGGCCGAACATGCGAGCGGCGGCGTTGATACGCACGATCCACAGGGCACGGAACTGGCGCTTGCGCTGCTTGCGGCCGATGTACGCGTACTGGCCAGCCTTGATGACGGCCTGGTTGGCTACGCGGAAGACCTTGCGACGGGCATTGTAGTAACCCTTCGCGCGGCCGATGATTTTCTTGTGGCGACGACGGGCGGTGACGCCACGCTTTACACGAGCCATGGTCTATCTCCTTACAAGTAGGGCAGCATGCGAGCCACGCCGGGCGCATCACACGCCTTCAGGTGGTTCGGTGCACGGAGACCACGCTTCTGCTTGGTCGACTTCTTGGTCAGGATGTGCGACTTGAACGCGTGACCGCACTTGATCTTGCCCGATGCGGTCTTGCGAAAACGCTTCGCAGCCGCCCGGTTGGTCTTGATCTTGGGCATGGAATGCTCCTTGAGTGGGACGACTCCGATGTGGACGTCCCGGTTTCTGACTGATCTGGCGGTGACCCCGAGAGCCACGCTTTCCGTCCTGCCATGATCGGTGCACGACCCATCCAGGCGGGTCGAACCCGTGATCATACGGGTTCATCAAGCCAAACGCCAGCACGAAGTGCTGACGATGGCCTCCTCTCCCTTCGGGAGAGGATCGAGGTGAGGGTGCGGAGTTCGCCCACAGTTCATGGAAACGACGCCTGTAAGCCCAGCGACACGAAGAGCATCGCCCGCCAGCGAACTCCCACAAAAGCAAGCAGCCTATTTCTTCTTGGGCCCGATCATCATGACCATCTGGCGGCCTTCCAGACGCGGGAAGGACTCGACCTGGCCGTTCTCGCCGATGTCTTCCTGGATCTTCTTGGCCAGGTTCTGGCCCAGATCCTGGTGCGACATCTCGCGACCGCGGAAGCGGATGGTGACCTTGACCTTGTCGCCCTCTTCCAGGAAGCGGAGCATGTTGCGCAGCTTGATCTGGTAGTCGCCCACGTCCGTGACCGGACGGAACTTCACTTCCTTGATCTCGACCTGCTTCTGCTTCTTCTTGGCGGCTTGCGCCTTCTTCTGGGCTTCGAACTTGAACTTGCCGTAATCCATGATGCGGCAGACCGGCGGATCGCCGTTGGGCTGGATCTCGACCAGATCCATGCCGGCTTCCTGCGCCAGCGCCAGTGCCTCGTCACGGGTCAGGATGCCAAGCTGTTCCGCATCGGCACCAATGACACGCACCCGCGGCACACGGATTTCCAGGTTACGACGATTGCCCTTGTTGTCGGTGGTTGCGATACCACGATCCTCCAGAAGAAGTAATGTCACTGACCGCCAGGGCTGAGCGTTTTCGCTCAGCGCCGGGTTTCGGTCTCCAGTCGCTCGATGAAATCGGCCAGCTTCATGCTGCCCAGGTCCTCACCGGAACGGGTACGCACAGAAACCGACCCCGTTTCTTTCTCGCGGTCACCGACCACGAGCAGGTACGGCACTTTCTGCATCGTATGTTCGCGGATTTTATAGCCGACTTTCTCGTTGCGCAAATCCGATTGTACCCGGAAACCTTTGTCGACAAGGGTTTGCGTGACTTCGCGGACATAATCGGCCTGCGCGTCGGTGATATTGAACACCACCGCCTGCACCGGCGCCAGCCAGGCCGGCAGCAGGCCGGCGTGGTGCTCGATCAGGATGCCGATGAAGCGCTCCATCGAACCCACGATGGCCCGGTGCAGCATCACCGGATGCCGCTTGTGCGAGTGTTCGTCGACGTATTCGGCGTCCAGCCGCTCCGGCATCATGAAATCGACCTGCATGGTGCCGACCTGCCAGGCGCGACCGATCGAGTCCTTCAGGTGGTACTCGATCTTTGGCGCGTAGAACGCACCCTCACCCGGCAGCTCCTCCCACGCCACGCCGGCGGCACCCAGCGCATTGCGCAGCATTTCCTCGGTGCGATCCCAGAATTCGTCCGAGCCGATGCGCTTTTCGGGGCGCAGCGCCAGCTTGATCGCCAGGTCGGTGAAGCCGAAGTCGGCATAGACCTTCATCGCCTGCAGATGGAACGCGGTGACCTCCGCCTCGACCTGCTCGGGCGTGCAGAAGATGTGGCCGTCGTCCTGGGTGAACGCGCGCACGCGCATGATGCCGTGCAGCGCGCCGGACGGCTCGTTGCGATGGCAGCCGCCAAACTCGCCGTAGCGGATCGGCAGCTCGCGGTAGCTGTGCAGGCCGGTGTTGAACACCTGTACGTGGCCGGGGCAGTTCATCGGCTTCAGCGCGAAGGTGTGCTTCTCCGACTCGGTGAAGAACATGTTCTCGGCGTAGTTGTCCCAATGGCCCGAGCGCTTCCACAGCGACACGTCCAGCACCATCGGGCAACGCACCTCCTGGTAGCCGCTCTTCTTGTACACGCCGCGCATGTACTGCTCGACCTGCTGCCAGATCGCCCAGCCGTTCGGGTGCCAGAACACCATGCCGGGGCTTTCCTCCTGCTGGTGGAACAGGTCGAGCTGCTTGCCGATCTTGCGATGGTCGCGCTTCTCGGCCTCTTCCAGCTGGAACAGGTAGGCCTTCAGATCCTTGTCGTTGAGCCAGGCGGTGCCGTAGATGCGGCTGAGCATCGCGTTGTTGGAATCGCCACGCCAGTACGCGCCGGCCACCTTCATCAGCTTGAACGAGTGCAGCTTGCCGGTGTTCGGCACGTGCGGACCGCGGCAGAGGTCGGTGAACTCGCCCTGCGAATACAGCGACAGGTCCTGGTCGGCCGGAATGCCTTCGATGATCTCGGCCTTGTAGTTCTCACCCAGGCCGCGGAAGAACGCCACCGCCTCGTCGCGCGACTTCACGCTGCGGGTCACCGGCAACTGCTCGGCGACGAGCTTGTGCATCTCCGCCTCGATCTTCGGCAGGTCGTCCGGGGTGAACGGGCGCTCGTAGGCGAAGTCGTAGTAGAAGCCGTTGTCGATCACCGGACCGATGGTGACCTGCGCGCCCGGGAACAGCCGCTGCACCGCCTGCCCCATCAGGTGGGCGGTCGAATGGCGCAGGATCTCCAGCGCCTCGGGGCTTTTCTCGGTGACGATCTGCAGGCTGGCGTCGTGTTCGATCGGGAAGCTGGCATCGACCAGCTTGCCGTCGACCTTGCCGGCCAGGGTCGCCTTGGCCAGGCCGGCGCCAATCGAGGCGGCCACGTCCTGCACGGTGACGGGATGGTCGAACGGCCGCTTGCTGCCGTCGGGTAGCGTGATCTCGATCATGGGAAGCGTTCTCTGAAAAGCAAAAAAGGGCATCCGCCCTTCTTCAAAAAGCACAAGGCGTGGCGGGGTCAGCGGGAGCAGCGGGTAGTTGCCATGTCGCACACTCGGCCGGCGTGACGCGGGCCACCTTGATCTTGTGGATTGGAGAAACGCTAGTTTAGCCCAAATCGGCTGTCAATCCTCCGCTTTCGGGGCGGCGCGCGCGAGGTGCGCGATAGAATGCAGCCCGATCTTCCGAGGACTTTCCATGCGCATCCTGGTTACCGGCACCGCCGGCTTCATTGGCGCCGCCCTGGCCCAGCGCCTGCTGGCACGCGGCGACGTGGTCCACGGCTTCGACAACCACAACAGCTACTACGACCCGGCACTGAAGGAAGCGCGCCTGGCCCGTTTCATCGACCACCCCAACTACAGCCACCAGCGCGCCGACCTGGCCGATGCCGAGGCGGTGGATCAGGCGTTTGCCGACTTCAAGCCGCAGCGCGTGGTGAACCTGGCCGCCCAGGCCGGCGTGCGCTATTCGATCGTCAACCCGCGCGCGTACGTGCAAAGCAACCTGGCCGGTTTCGTCAACATTCTCGAAGGCTGTCGCCACGGCGGCGTCGAGCACCTGGTCTATGCCTCCTCCAGCTCGGTCTACGGCGCCAACCGCAAACTGCCGTTCGCGGTGGAGGATGCGGTCGACCACCCGGTCAGCCTGTATGCCGCCAGCAAGAAGGCGAACGAGCTGATGGCGCACACGTACAGCCATCTGTACGGCATCCCGACCACCGGCCTGCGCTTCTTCACCGTGTATGGACCGTGGGGTCGGCCGGACATGTCGCCGATCCTGTTCGCCGACCGGATCAGCCGCGGCGAGCCGATCGACGTGTTCAACCATGGCCACCACAGCCGCGACTTCACCTATATCGACGACATCGTGGAAGGCGTGATCCGCACGCTGGATCAGCCGGCCACGCCCGACCCCGCCTACGACGCCGAGCTGCCGAATCCGGGCACGTCGAACGCGCCCTATCGCGTCTACAACATCGGCAACGACCAGCCGGTGCAGCTGCTGCGTTTCATCGAACTGCTGGAACAGAACCTGGGGCGCAGCGTGGAAAAACGCCTGCTGCCGATGCAGCCCGGCGACGTGCCCGACACCTGGGCCGACGTGTCGGCGCTGCGCCGCGACGTGGGCTATGCGCCGAGCACCTCGATCGAGGACGGCGTGGCGAAATTTGCCGAGTGGTATCGGGAATACCAGGGCGCGAGGAGTGAGTGAAGAGGAGTGAGAAGTGAGAGAAGAGCCGGGTCGAAGCAACTCTCACTTCTCACTCCTCTCCACTCACTCCTGCTCAGAACGGCTTGGCGAGCACCAGCCAGATCACAGCCAGCAGCAGCGGCACCGGCAGTTCGTTGAGCCAGCGCAGGGCCTTCGATGACGGCAGCGCCGCACCCTTCGCGTTGTTCTTGAGCATGCGGCCAGCCCAGATGAAATACGCCAGCAGCAGCGCCACCAGGGTCAGCTTGGCGTCGATCCAGTGCATGCCCGAGGCGACGTTCGGCAAGCTTTGCGGAAATACCCGCCAACCCTGCCACAGGGTCAGGCCGAACACGAAGGCGAGGCCGAACATGTTGTGGCCGAACTTGTACAGGCGCCGGCCCATCAGCTGCAAGCGCGCCTGCACCACGGGTTCGCCGGCGCTTTCGGCCAGGTTCACCAGTATCCGCGGCAGATAGAACACCGTGGCCATCCAGGCGATCACGAACAGCAGGTGCAGCGACTTGATCAGCAGGTAGGTCATGACGGAAACGGATGGCCGCTGCGGCATGCAGCGAGGGGCATGATAACGCGGCCCCGCCGCTCAGGCCGATGCGGGTCCCATGCGTTCCAGCAGGGCCTGCAGCAACCGTTGCTGGATGCCTGCATCGAGTGGCTCGTCATGCCGGTCGGTGAGCTGGAAGAAGTCCTCGACGCGCTCGCCGAACGTGGCGATGCGGGCGTCGTGCACGCGCACCCCGGTGCTCGACATCACCTGGGCCACCGCGGCCAGCAGGCCCGGCCGATCGGTGCCGACCAGCGCCAGTTGGGTCCGGTCGCCGGCGGCGTGGAAGCTGATCCGCGGGGTCATCTGGAAATGCTTCTGATGGCGCGACATGCCGCGCTTGCTCGGCTGCACGCCCGCCGACTGCGCCAGCGCGCGCTGCAGCCGTTGCTGCAATTCCTGGGCGCGGGCCGCGCTGACCGGCTGCTGGCTGTCTGCATCGAGCAGTAGAAAGGTGTCCAGTGCCATGCCGGTCGACGAACTGAGGATGCGCGCCTCCATCACCGAGAAGCGCAGACGATCCAGCACGGCAGTCACCGTGGCGAACAGGCCATCCCGGTCGGGCGTGCAGACGAACAGCTCGGTGCTGCCGCGCACCGACAGTGGATGCACCGCCACCAGCGGCACCGCTCCATCGGCCTGCAGGATGGCAGCGGTCTGCCACGCGATCTGCTCCGGCCGGTGGCGCAGGAAACTGAGTTGCGGGAAGTCGGCCCACACGCGGATCACGTCGGCCTCGGCAAACCCCTGGTCCAGCAGCAGCGCCAGTGCATATTCGGAACAGTCGCGCACGCGCTGGCCGATATCGCGGGGCAACTGGACATCGCTGCGCAATGCATAGCGGGTCCCGGTGTAGAGGTCGGCCAACAGGCGGTCCTTCCAGCCGTTCCACAAGCGCGGACTGGTGCCGATGATGTCCGCCACGGTCAGCAGGTAGAGCTGCCCCAGTTGCTCGCGGTTGTCGACCACCTCGGCGAAACGGTGCACCACGTCCGGGTCGGTGATGTCCTGACGTTGCGCCGTGGTGCTCATCAGCAGATGGTGGCGCACCAGCCAGGCGACGCGCTCGACATCGGCGGGCGGCAGCCCCAGACGGCTGCAGAAGGCTCGCGCATCCTCCTCGCCCAGCAGCGAGTGATCGCCACCGCGCCCCTTCGCGATGTCGTGGAACAGGCCCGCCAGCAGCAGCACTTCTGGCGTGGGCAGGCTGGCCCATATCTCGCAGCCCAGTGCGAACTCGCGTTGCGCCGCCGGGTCGGCGAACCGCGCCAGGTTGCGCAGCACGCGCAAGGTATGTTCGTCGACCGTGTAGACATGGAACAGGTCGTACTGCATGCGCCCGAACACCTTGCCGAACGCGGGCAGGATCGCCGCCAGCAGGCCGTGCCGGTTCATCCGCCACAACGCCTCCACCGCCGGCGCGCCGCGACGCAGCAGTCGCAGGAAGGCGGCCAGCACCTCGCGATCGTCGGCCAGAGCATCGCCATGCACGGCGGTGGCCTGATGGATGCGGCGCATGGAATCGGCGGTGAAGCCGACCACCCCCGGCTGGTCCAGCCGGGCGATGAAGATCTCCACCAGCGCGGCCGGACGGCGCATGAACAGCTGCGGGTCGATCGCCGCCAGCCGCGTGCCGTAGCGCACGAACGCCTCGCCCACCGGCAAGGCCTCGCCGGGCGCCTCCAGCATTTCCTCGAACCGTTCGGCCACCTGCACGCCCAGCCGCTCCACCTGGCTGGCCGCGCGGTAGTAGCCCTGCATGAATTGCTCGACGCCCAGGTTCTTGGCGTGTTCGTCCTCGAAGCCCAGTCGTTCGGCCAGCGCCCGCTGGTAGTCGAACAGCAGCCGCTCCTCGGCGCGCCCGGCCTCCAGGTGCAGCGCATAGCGATAGCGGCGCAGGGTCGCCTCGGACTCCTCCAGCACCGACTGTTCCGCCGGGTCGAGCAGGCCCTCGGTGACCATGTCGGCGAGATCATTGGCGTGCGCCAGCCGTCGCCCCATCCAGCGCAGCGAATCGAGCGTGCGCAGGCCGCCGGGGCCGTCCTTCAGATTCGGCTCGAGGTTGTAGGCGGTGTCGTCGTAACGCGCATGGCGCGCGTTGCGTTCGGCCAGCCGCGCGGCCAGGTACTCGCGTGGCGGCCACAGCGCCGGATCATCGACGATCGCGCGCAAAACGCCTTCCATTTCCGGATCTCCCGCCAGCCGACGCGCATCCAGCAGGCTGGTGAACACGCTGGCGTCCCGGGCCGCGAGCGCGCGGCACTGGGCGGGATCACGCACGGCATGACCGACCTTGAGGCCGATGTCCCACAAGGTGGCGAAGCACTGTTCGAGGGCCCGCAGGCGCGCCGGCTCCGGTGCCTCCGCCAGGGCCAGCAGGTCCACGTCGGAGCAGGGGAACAGCAGGCCGCGGCCGAAACCGCCGACCGCGAACAATGCGGTGCCAGCAACCTCGCCCAGGCAGGCCATCCACACGTGGGCGACGACACGCGCCACCGACTCGCCGCGACGGCGTGCCAGCATGCTGGCATCGGCGCCGTCGCGGAACGCGGTGGCCAGCGCCCGATCGACATCACCCAGCAACTGCCGCAGCGCACGCCTTGCCTCGGTGGAGACACCCGAACGGGGCACCGCCACCGGCAGGCGCGGCAAAGGGGGAAGCGCTGAATTCATGGGAGCGGGAAACGAGTGGAGAGGAGTGAGAGAAAACAGTCTGCCATGTCTCCATGGCATTCGGCGCCAGCGCCGCGCGCCTGACTCCCGCTCACTCCTCGGCACTCGCTACCGCTTCACGCATCCGGCCACGCCGTGAGGATCTCGAAGCCGTCGTCGGTTACCGCGATGGTGTGCTCCCACTGCGCCGACAGCGAGTGGTCCTTGGTCACGACGGTCCAGCCATCGGGCAACTGGCGGGTCTGCGGCTTGCCGGCGTTGATCATCGGCTCGATCGTGAAGGTCATGCCCTTCTTCAGTTCGATGCCGGTACCCGGCTTGCCGTAGTGCAGCACCTGCGGCTCGTCGTGGTAGATCTTGCCGATGCCGTGGCCGCAATACTCCTTCACGACGCTGAAACCGGCCGCCTCGGCATGCTGCTGGATCGCATGGCCGACGTCGCCCAGCGTGGCGCCCGGGCGCACCGCCTCGATCCCGCGCATCATCGCCTCGAAGGTGGTGTCGACCAGCCGCCTGGCCAGCACCGACGGGGTGCCGGCGATGTACATGCGACTGGTATCGCCGTGCCAGCCATCCTTGATCACGGTAACGTCGAGGTTGACGATGTCGCCATCCTTGAGCACCTTGCCCTCGTTCGGGATGCCGTGGCAGATCACGTGGTTGACCGAGGCGCACAAGGTCTTGGGGAAGCCGTGGTAGCCGACATTGGCGGGGATCGCCTTCTGCACGTTGACGATGTGCTCGTAGGCACGCCGGTCCAGCTCTTCGGTGGTGACGCCGGGTTTGACGTAGTCCTTGAGCATCGCCAGCACTTCAGCGGCCAGCTTGCCGGCGACGCGCATGCCTTCGAGGTCTTGCGGGGATTTCAGGGTAATGGCCATCGGTTCCACTCATGTGGCGGCAAAAGCCAAATAAATCCAGCGACTTGCCGCACTACCGGCGTACCGGCTACAATTTCGGAGTTTTGCAGGCCCCACAGCTCGATATCTGCAGTGGCCAGCGCAAAGCGAACGGGAATTGTAACCCTCCGCGGTACAACACCCAAACCAACGCCACACACGCATCGGCACCGCCTTCGGGGTGCCGCGCCTTGCCCACCATCAAGATCGGGCCAGTCGCGGTCGAAGCCGGGGATGCGTGGAGGTCCCAACCCCCAGGTTCCTTCTCGAGGGAACCGACAATCGGAGCGACACCCCATGGCACAAGTCACCATGCGTCAGATGCTGGAAGCCGGCGTCCATTTCGGTCACCAGACCCGTTACTGGAACCCCAAGATGGCTCCGTACATCTTCGGCGCCCGCGGCAAGATCCACATCATCAATCTCGAAAAGACCCTGCCGCTGTTCACCGACGCGATGAACTTCCTGTCGGGCCTGGCGCAGAAGCGCGGCACCATCCTGTTCGTCGGCACCAAGCGTTCGGCCCGCGAGCCGTTGGCCGAGGAAGCCGCACGCGCCGGCATGCCGTTCGTCACCTCGCGCTGGCTCGGCGGCATGCTGACCAACTTCCGCACCGTGAAGCAGTCCGTTTCGCGCCTGAAGGAGCTGGAAGCGGCCGAGACCGACGGTTCGTTCGACAAGCTGGTCAAGCACGAAGTGCTGGCCCGTCGCCGTGAGCGCGACAAGCTGCAGGCTTCGCTGGGCGGCATCAAGGACATGAACCGCCTGCCCGACGCGCTGTTCGTGATCGACATCGGCCACGAAGACATCGCCGTGCAGGAAGCCAAGAAGCTGGGCATCCCGGTGATCGCCGTGGTCGACACCAACTACAACCCGGAACTGGTCGACTACGCCATCCCGGGCAACGACGACGCGATCCGCGCGATCCAGCTGTACGCCCGCGCCGCTGCCGACTCGATCCTGGAAGGCAAGGCCGCCGCGCCGGCCGCCGCCCAGGGCGACGGCAACGACTTCGTCGAGCTGGACGAGGAAGGCAACCCGGTCGCCAAGATCGACCGCCCGCGTCGCGAAGCCGCCCCGCGCAAGTCCGCCCCGCGCCGCGAAGGCGGTCGTGATGGTGGCCGTGACGGCGGTCGTGGTTCGCGCAACGACGCCAGGTAAGCGCGCCGACGGCGGTCACCGACCGCCGTCAGGCCCTGCCCGAGATCACCGCGCGGCGGCGCCGTTCGCCACCGCGCCATCCAAGCATTAGAGGATTGACGATGAGCAATATTTCCGCACAACTGGTCAAGGAGCTGCGCGAGCGGTCCGGCGCCGGCATGATGGAATGCAAGAAGGCCCTGGTCGAGAACAACGCCGACATCGAAACCGCGATGGAATGGCTGCGCAAGTCCGGCCTGGCCAAGGCTGACAAGAAGGCCAGCCGCATCGCTGCCGAAGGTCGCATCGTGGCCGCCCAGAGCGCCGGCAAGGCCGTGCTGGTCGAGATCAACTGCGAAACCGATTTCGTGGGCAAGGACGCGAGCTTCCTGAAGTTCAGCGACACCGTCGCCGACGTCGCGCTGAACTCCGGCGCCGCCGACATCGACGCACTGAAGGCTGCTCCCTTCCCGGGTGCCAGCAACGTCGAGGAAGCCGCCAAGAGCCTGATCGCCACCATCGGCGAAAAGATCGACGTGCGCCGCATGGCGGTCGTCAAGAATGACGGCGTGATCGGCAGCTACACCCACGGCGGCCGCATCGGCGTGCTGGTGGCGCTCAAGGGTGGCTCCGAGGAGCTGGCCAAGGGCATCGCGATGCATGTCGCCGCGATGAACCCGGCGCACATCCGCGCCGAGGACGTCCCGGCGGAATTCCTGGCCAAGGAAAAGGACATCGCGCTGAGCCTGATGTCCGACAAGGAAAAGGCCAAGCCGGCCGACATCCTTGAGAAGATCATCTCCGGCAAGGTGCAGAAGATCGTCTCCGAAGTGACCCTGCTGGGCCAGCCCTATGTGCTGGACACCAACGTCACCGTGGCTGAAGCGCTGAAGAAGGAAGGCGCCGACGTCATCTCGGTGGCTCGCCTGGCGGTTGGCGAAGGCATCGAGAAGGTGCAGGAAGACTACCTGGCCGAAGTGGCCAAGGCGATGCAGGGCTGAACCCCCCGCAAGTCGTTGCACGACGAAAAGGCCGCGAGCAATCGCGGCCTTTTCCATTTACTACCACCTGAACCCGGGGCCCCGCTTCCCGATTCGCGGAAAATTTCGCGGATGGCCACGGCGAACGCCCCGACCATGGGCAGCTGCCGCTACAATAAGCCGGTTTACCCCACACAATCCGGAGCCCCCATGAGCGACCAGCCCAAGTACCGCCGCATCCTGCTCAAGCTCTCCGGTGAAGCCCTGATGGGCGATGCCGACTACGGCATCGATCCCAAGGTGATCGGCCGGCTGGCCGATGAAATCATCGAGGTACAGAAGACCGGCGTGCAGATCGGCATCGTGATCGGCGGCGGCAATATCTTCCGCGGCGCCGGCCTCGCTGCCGCCGGCATGGACCGGGTCACCGGCGACCACATGGGCATGCTGGCCACCGTGATGAATGCGCTGGCCATGCAGGACGCGATCGAGAAGCGCGGCGGCTACGCGCGAGTCACCAGCGCGATCCAGATCCACGACGTGGCCGAGGATTACATCCGCCGCCGCGCCATTCGCCACATCGAGAAAGGCCGCATCGTGCTGTTCGCCGCCGGCACCGGCAATCCGTTCTTCACCACCGATTCCGCGGCCGCCCTGCGCGCGGTGGAGATCGGCGCGGACCTGCTGCTGAAGGCGACCAAGGTCGATGGCGTGTACACCGCCGACCCGGCCAAGCATGCCGACGCGACCCGTTATGATCGGCTCGGCTACGACGACGTGATCGAGCGCAAGCTGGCGGTGATGGACACCGCCGCGATCGCCCTGTGCCGTGACCAGCAGATGCCGCTGCGCATCTACGACATGACCGTGGCCGGCAACCTGATGCGGATCATGCGCGGCGAGTCGATCGGCACCCTGGTCGACGGCGGCTGACCGCGCCGCAACAAGCCGCCACGGCGGCCACTGCTATAATCACGCGTTGCACGATTCACCGGGAAGCACGACATGCTCAATGACATCAAGAACGATGCGCAGACCCGCATGGGCAAGAGCATCGACTCGCTCAGGCACGACCTCACCCGCATCCGCACCGGCCGCGCCAGCACCTCGCTGGTGGACGGCATCAAGGTGTCCTATTACGGCTCGGACATGCCGCTGGCGCAGGTCGCGTCGGTCTCGCTGTCCGATGCGCGCACCATCCTGATCACGCCATGGGAAAAGAACATGGTGGCGCCGATCGAGAAGGCCCTGATGGCTTCGGACCTGGGCATCACGCCGACCACCGCCGGCACCGTGATCCGCCTCAACATGCCCGCACTGACCGAGGAGCGCCGCCGCGAACTGGCCAAGCTGGTCGGCCACGAGGGCGAGAACGCCAAGATCGCGATCCGCAACGTCCGTCGCGACGCCCTGCAGCAGGTCAAGGATCTGCTCAAGGAGAAGCTGATCACCGAGGACGACGAAAGTCGCGCCGACGACGAGATCCAGAAGCTCACCGATCGTGCGGTGAAAGACGTCGATGCCGTGGTCAAGGCGAAGGAAGAGGAGCTGATGGCGCTCTGAGCGCCATCGCATTCCCCATGCCCGGCGCCGAAGCCGTTCCGCGCCACATCGCCATCGTGATGGACGGCAACGGCCGCTGGGCCAAGGCCCGCCACCGCCCCCGCAGCTTCGGCCACAACGCCGGCCGCAAGGCCGTGCGCGAAGTGATCGAGGCCTGCCTGCGCGAAGGCGTGCAGGCGCTGACCCTGTTCGCGTTCTCCAGCGAAAACTGGCAACGCCCGCAGGAAGAAGTGGGCGCGCTGATGGGGCTGTTCGTGCGGGCGCTGGACAAGGAAGTGGACGAACTGCACGGCCACGGCGTGCGGCTGCGCTTCATCGGCAATCTCGACGCCTTCGAGGCGAACCTGCGCGAGCGGATGCAGGCGGCGATGGCGCGCACCGCCGGCAACGACCGGCTGCAGGTGAACATTGCGGTGAGCTACGGCGGCCGCTGGGACATCGTGCAGGCCAGCCGCCAGGCCGCCGCCGCGGTGGCTCGCGGCGAATTGCGCGCCGAAGAGATCGACGAAGCCCGTCTTGGCCAGTGGATGAGCCTGGCCGAACTGCCGCCGCTGGACCTGTTCATCCGCACCGGCGGCGAATGCCGCATCAGCAACTTCCTGCTGTGGCAGGTCGCCTACGCCGAGCTGTACTTTACCGATACCTTGTGGCCCGATTTCGACCAGGCTTGCCTGCGCCGGGCCATCGAAGACTATGCCCGCCGGGAGCGCCGTTTTGGCCGTACCGGCGAGCAGGTCACCCCAGTTTCCTAGAGGATTCCCATGCTGCTTCAGCGCATTCTCACCGCCCTGGTGCTCGCGCCGCTGGCGATCCTGATCATCCTGCTGCCGACCACCGGCATCTTCGGTGCGATCGTCGCGCTGGCCTTCCTCGCCGCCTGGTGGGAATGGGCCCAGCTGAGCGGACTGAAGAACCGTTCGGCGCGCATCGTGCTGCTGCTCGCGGCCGCCGGCGTCTTCATCCTGCTCTGGCTTGCCCGGGGCAGCGCATGGACGCCGTGGCTGCTGGCCGTCGGCGTGGCCTGGTGGGTGGTGGCCTGCCTGTGGCTGCGCCATTTCGCGTTTGGCGCCGCGCCCACGCGCGAGAACCTGATCTTGAAGCTGATCGCCGGCGCCTTCGTGATCTTTCCCACCTGGGTCGCACTCACCAGCATCCACGGCCGCCTGCCGCACGGTCACTGGTGGACCCTGCTGGCCCTGGTGATCGTGTGGGCCTCGGACATCGGGGCGTATTTCAGCGGCCGCACCTTCGGCAAGCGCAAGCTGGCGCCGCAGATCAGTCCCGGCAAGACCTGGGCCGGTGCGTACGGCGCGATGGTGGCCGGCGTGCTGGTCGCCGATGTGGGAGGCTGGCTGCTCGGCGTGCGCGGGGGCGCGCTGCTGGCGCTGGCGCTGCTGGCCGCTGCCACGGTGGCGATATCGATCGTGGGCGACCTGCTGGAAAGCCTGATGAAGCGGCACGCCCAGGTGAAGGATTCGGGCAGCATCTTTCCCGGCCACGGCGGCCTGATGGACCGACTGGACAGCGTGTTCGCCGCGCTGCCGGTGTTCGCCGCCGGCCTGCTGCTGCTGGACATCTGACATGCACGACATTGCCGTACTGGGCGCCACCGGCTCGATCGGCGGCAGCACGCTCGACGTGATCGCCCGTCATCCCGGGCGCTTTCGCGCCACGGTGCTGACGGCGCACCGCCAGGTCGAAGCCCTGGTCGACTTGTGCGCGAAACACCGGCCCGAACTGGCGGTGATCGCCGATCCGGCGCTGGAAGGGGAACTGGCCCGTCGCCTGACCGCCGCGGGGGTGCGTTGCGAGGTGGCCAGCGGCCATGCCGCGCTGACCGCGGCCGCCTCCGGCCAGCTGTGCGACACCGTGGTGGCCGCCATCGTGGGCGCTGCAGGGCTGGAGTCCACGCTGGCCGCCGCGCGCGCGGGCAAGCGCCTGCTGCTGGCCAACAAGGAATCCATCGTGATGGCCGGCCCGCTGCTGCTGGAGGCCGTCGCCACCGGCAAGGGCGCGCTGATTCCCGTCGATTCCGAACACAATGCGATCTTCCAGTGCCTGCCCGGTGGCCGACCCGAGCTGGCTCGAAGCGGCGTGCGCCGGCTGGTCCTGACCGCCTCGGGCGGCCCGTTCCGCGGCCGCACCCGGGCCGAACTGGCCGGCATCACGCCGGACCAGGCCTGCAAGCACCCGAACTGGGTGATGGGGCGCAAGATCTCGGTCGACTCGGCCACCCTGATGAACAAGGGCCTGGAAGTCATCGAAGCCCACCACCTGTTCGCCGCGCCGGCCGAGGTCATCGAGGTGGTGGTGCACCCGCAGAGCCTGATCCACTCGATGGTGGAGTATGTCGACGGCTCGGTGCTGGCCCAGCTGGGCAATCCGGACATGCGCACCGCGATCGCCCATGCCCTGGCCTGGCCGGAGCGGATCGAATCCGGCGTGCCGTCGCTGGACCTGGCCCGCTGCGCCCCGCTGCAGTTCGAGCCGCCGGACCTGACCACCTTCCGCTGCCTGGCGCTGGCCTTCCAGGCCTTGCGTGCCGGCGGCGACGCCCCGGCCATCCTTAACGCGGCCAACGAGGTCGCCGTGGAAGCCTTCCTCGGCGGCGCGCTGCCGTTCCTGTCGATCGCCGACGTGGTCGAGGCGGTACTTGCGGAACTGCCGGCGCAAGCCGTGGTCGATGTTGGAACGCTTTGTGAACGCGACCGCATGGCGCGGGAGGCCGCCCGGCGCGTCCTGCGCGATGCTTGCTGATATTCTTGCTCCGATGACTTTCTGCCCCGGTACTTGATGACTTCCTTCTTCGGCTCGGTGTTCTGGTTGCTGGTCACGCTCGGCGTGCTGGTGACCTTCCATGAGTTTGGCCATTACTGGGTCGCGCGCCGCTGTGGGGTCAAGGTGCTGCGCTTCTCGGTCGGCTTCGGCAACGCGATCTGGAAACGCATCGGGCGCGACGGCACCGAATACCAGATCGCCGCGATTCCGCTGGGCGGTTACGTCAAGATGCTGGACGCCCGCGAGGGCGAGGTCGACCCGGCGTTGCAGTCGCGGGAGTTCACCGGCAAGTCGGTGTGGAAGCGCATCGCCATCATCGCCGCGGGCCCGGGCTTCAACCTGATTTTCACCGTCGCCGCGTTCTGGCTGATGTTCATGCTGGGCCGGCCCGATGCCGCCCCGCTGGTCACCGCCACGCCGCAGAGCATCGCGGCCAGGGCCGGCATCCAGCCCGGCGACCGGATTCTCCGCGTCGATGGTGAAGAGGTCGGCACCTACACCGATGCGATGGACGGCGTGGTCAACGCCTTGCTGGGACGTTCGCCGCTGCCGCTGACCGTTCGGGGCACCAATGGTCGCCAGCGCGAACTGGTGCTGCCACTGGATGAGCTTCCCCCCGGCGAAGGCGTGGCCAGCTATCTGGATCAACTGGGACTGAAGCTGGCCTCGTCCCCGGCCATCGCCGACCACGTCCTGCCCGGCAAGCCGGCATCGCTGGGCGGCATGCAGGACGGCGACCGGATCGTCTCGATCAACGGCCAGCCGGTGAACGACTACGCCACCTTCCAGAAGCTGGTGCCGATCGAGGCAGCGAAATCGGCGCACCTGAAGCTGGCGATCGAGCGGGGCGGCAAGCCGCTGGAGCTGGCGGTCGACGCGCGGCACGAGTCGATCGAAGGCCAGCCGGTCACCTGGATCATCGGCGTCAACGGCCCCGGCCCCGAACAGGTCACCTTGCGTTACGGGCCACTCAAGGCATTTTCCGCCTCGCTCGACGCCACCTGGCGCAATACCGCGCAGACCTTCAACCTGATCGGCAAGATGATCAGCGGCCAGGCTTCGACCAACAATCTGTCCGGCGTCATCGGCATCGCCTCGGTGGCGAACCAGTCCGCCAGCATGGGCCTGCCCTGGTTCCTCAACTTTCTGGCGCTGGTTTCGCTGAGCCTGGCGATCCTCAACCTGCTGCCGATCCCGGTCCTGGATGGCGGGCACCTGCTGTATTATCTTGTGGAGTTGGTCAAGGGCAGTCCGGTCAGCGAACAGACGATGGTGATCGGCCAGTACATCGGCATCGCCCTGCTGTTCACCCTGATGGGACTGGCTTTCTACAACGACATCCATCGCATGCTGCCGTCGTGATGCCGACGCACGGCGACAACGGGATCACGATGTCAGGCCTGACTGCGCCAGCCGCGGCAAGCTGCAGCGGTGTTTCAGGTTGCACCCTGTCTCGGCAGGGCGCGTTTCTTTTTCGGGAAGGGGTTCGTCCCTGCCCCATGCTCTTGATCGGGGCGGCCGCGCTGGCCGCTTCATCGAAATAACCAACGGAATCGACGATGAAGCGTATCGCCGCGCTGATCCTGCTTGCCTCCCTCTCCGCCAATGCGTTCGCGTTCGACCCCTTCGTGGTGTCGGACATCCGCATTGACGGCCTCAGCCGCATTTCCGCCGGTACCGTCTACAACTACCTGCCGATCAACAAGGGCGACCAGCTGACCAACGACGGGGTACAACGCGCCATCCGCGCGCTGTACCAGACCAAGTTCTTCAGCGATGTCGAGATGGATCGCGAAGGCAGCATCCTGGTGATCAAGGTGGTCGAGCGCCCCTCGATCGCCAAGCTGACCCTGCGCGGCAACAAGGACATCAAGACCGACGACCTCAAGAAGGGCCTGAAGGAAATCGGCCTCACCGAGGGCGAGACCTTCGACCGGCTGGCGCTGGACAACGTGCAGCAGGAGCTGATCCGGCAGTATTACAACCGCGGCAAGTACAACGTTTCGGTCGAGCCCCACGTGACCCGGCTGGATCGCAACCGCGTCGCCGTCGAGATCGAGATCCGCGAAGGCAAGGCCGCAAAGATCAAGGAACTGAACATCCTCGGCAACCACGCCTTCAGCGACAAGGAAATCCGCGACGGTTTCGAATCGGACACCAGCAACTGGATGTCCTGGTATTCGAAGGACGACCAGTACTCGCGCGAAAAATTGTCCGGCGACCTCGAGAAGCTGCAGTCCTACTACATGGATCGCGGCTACGCCGACTTCGGCGTCGACTCCACCCAGGTGGCGATCGCGCCGGACAAGCGTTCGATGTACATCGACGCCAGCATCAAGGAAGGCGAGATCTACAAGGTCAGCGACGTGAAGCTGCTGGGCGACCTGATCCTGCCTGAAAAGACCATGCGCCAGCTGGTTTTCACCAAGGCGGGCGACACCTTCAATCGCGGCGCGATCGAAGCCAGCAGCAAGGCGATCAAGGCCGTGCTGGCCAATATCGGCTACGCCTATGCCAAGGTCACGCCGATTCCCAAGCTGGACAAGGAAAAGCGCACGGTCGACCTGACCATGTACATCGAGCCCGGCCAGCGCGTCTACGTGCGCCGGGTGATCTTCCAGGGCAACACGCGCACCGAGGACGGCGTGCTGCGCCGCGAGCTGCGCCAGCTGGAGGGTTCCTGGTATTCGCAGGCCGCCATCGACCGTTCCAAGGTCCGCCTGCAGCGGCTGGGCTACTTCAAGACGGTCGACATCGACAAGTCCCGCGTGCCGGGTACCCAGGACAAGGTGGACGTCACCGTCAAGGTGGAGGAGCAGTCCGCCGGCAGCATGCAGTTCGGCATCGGCTACTCGCAGTATTCGGGCATCATCCTGAATGCCTCGGTGTCGCAGAACAACCTGTTCGGCACCGGTGACAGCTTCTCGATCAGCGGCGAGCGCAGCACGTACTACACGCGCCTGGGGATGAACTACTACAACCCCTACCTCACCGACAGCGGCATCGGCATCGGCTACAGCGCCTCGTACTCGAAGACCGACTACGGCAACACCGACTTCGCCAACTACGCCACCAGTGCGAAGAGCTTCTCTTCCTACCTCGGCATCCCGATCAGCGAAACCGACGGCTTGCGCGTGGGCCTGGGCATCAGCAGCAACAAGGTCAACCTGTACCCGGGCTACAGCCCGCTGGTGCTGATCGACTACCAGAACGAGATCGGCAACAAGACGATCCACACCTGGACCGGCACGCTGGGCTGGAACCACGACACCCGCAACGGCTACTGGGCGCCGACCCGCGGCGGCCTGATCTCGGCCTCGACCGACGTCGCCCTGCCCGGCTCGACCGTGCAGTACTGGAAGCTCAGCACCGAACTCAACCACTACTGGCCGATCGGCAAGGGCTTCGTGCTGTACCTGGATGGCCAGGTCGGCTACGGCAAGACTTACGGCAAGAACGGCCTCAGCGACGATGCCTACGATGCATTGGCCGCGGCCAGCAAGGCCGACAATGTCAACCAGAACCACATCATCACCGACATGCGCCAGGATCTTCCGTTCTGGCAGAACTACTACGCCGGTGGCGTGCGCGACGTACGCGGTTTCCAGGACAACACCCTGGGTCCGCGCGTGTGCATCGATGGCAGCACGCCCGATGCCAAGGGCATGTGCAACAACGGCGCCTACTACTCCCAGCCGATCGGCGGCGCGTTCAAGGTTCTGGGCACGGCCCAGGTCTTCCTGCCGCTGCCGTTCCTGAAGGACGTCAACACCGCGCGCGTGTCCTGGTTCATGGACGTCGGCAACGTGTTCAAGGACTACAAGAGCTTCGATGCCTCCGAACTGCGCGCGTCGACCGGCATCTCGCTGCAGTGGCAGGCGCCGATCGGCCCGCTGATCATCAGCCTGGCCGTGCCGTTCCGCTCCAAGGACGCCGATCGCCATTACGAGGAACGCATCCAGTTCACCTTCGGCAGCCAGTTCTGATTCCATCCCCAGGCGAACCGGAAAGCGCGGCCCTGCCGCGCTTTCTTTTGCCGGATGGTTCGACTGCACGCCGCGCCGCCACCCTCTACAATGGCCGGCAGGTTCCGGAGCAAGCATGAGCACAATCCATTACACGGTGGCTGGGCTGGCCGAGCGGTTCGGCCTGGTCGCAAGCGGCGATGGCGCGCGGGTGATCGACGGTGTCGGCACCCTGGCGGGCGCCGGCCCCAGTCAGCTCAGCTTCCTGTCCAACAGCAAGTACAGCAGCCAGCTGGCGGCCACCCGCGCCGGCGTGGTGGTGCTGCGCGAAGCGGACCTCGCCACGTGCCCGACAGCGGCGCTGGTCGCCTCCGACCCCTACGTGGCCTACGCGAAACTTGCCGCCCTGTTCGAACGGATGCCTGCCGCCGCAGCGGGCATCCACCCCAGTGCCGTGGTGGCCGACAGCGCGCAGGTCGATCCCGGCGCCAGCGTCGGACCGGGCTGCGTGATCGGCGAGCGCGCGGTGATCGCGGAGGGAGTGGTACTCGGTCCGCACTGCATCGTCGGCGAGGACTGCACGGTCGGCGCGCATTCGCGGCTGGTCGCCCGGGTCACCCTGGTGACCCGGGTCACGCTGGGCCAGCGCGTGCTGGTGCACCCCGGTGCGGTGATCGGCTCGGACGGCTTTGGCCTGGCCTTCGAGCGGGACCACTGGATCAAGCTGCCCCAGCTCGGCGGCGTGCGCGTCGGCGACGACTGCGAGATCGGCGCCAACACCACGATCGACCGCGGCGCGCTGGACGACACCGTGCTGGAAGAAGACGTGCGGCTGGACAACCAGATCCAGATCGCCCACAACGTGCATGTCGGCGCGCACACTGCGATGGCCGGCTGCGCGGCGGTCGCCGGCAGTGCGAGGATCGGCCGTTACTGCATGATCGGCGGCAACGCCGGCGTGCTCGGCCATCTGGAACTGGCCGACCGGGTTACCATTACCGCCAAGAGCCTGGTCACGCATTCGATCCGCGAACCTGGCGAATATTCATCGGGCGTGCCCCTGCAGGACAACCGCCAGTGGCGGAAGAACGCGGCACGCTTCAAACATCTGGACGAGTACGCGCGTCGCCTGTCGACGCTGGAGAAGGACAGCGACAATGAGTGAAAACAGCGACTTCATGACCCTGCCGATCGATGTGGAGCAGATCCGGGAACTGCTGCCCCACCGCTACCCGTTCCTGCTGGTGGACCGCGTGATCGAGATCGTGCCCGAGGTCAGCGTGGTCGCGATCAAGAACGTGACCATCAACGAGCCGTTCTTCCAGGGCCATTTCCCCAGCCATCCGGTGATGCCCGGCGTGCTGATCATCGAGGCGATGGCGCAGGCCGCCGGTCTGCTGACCCAGGTCAGCCGCCACATGAAGGGCGACAAGGTCAGCCCGCTGTTCTATCTGGTCAAGGTCGACAACGCGCGCTTCAGCGCCCCGGTGGTTCCCGGCGACCAGTTGCGCATGGAAGTCAGCCTGAAGCGGCTGATGCGCGGCATGGGCATTTTCGAGGCTCGCTCCCTGGTCGATGGCAAGGAGGTGGCCAGTTGCGAACTGATGTGCGCCGCGAGGTCGGGCAAATGATCCATCCCACCGCATTGATCGACCCCTCCGCCATCATCGGCGCCAACGTCAGCATCGGCGCGTACAGCGTGATCGGTGCCGAGGTGGAGATCGGCGAAGGCACCGTGATCGGGCCGCATGTGGTGATCGAGGGGCCGACCCGGATCGGCCGCGACAACCGGATCAACCAGTTCGCCTCGCTGGGCGGCGATCCGCAGGACAAGAAATGGCAGGGCGAACGCACCGAACTGGTGATCGGCGACCGCAACCTGATCCGCGAATTCACCACCATCAACCGCGGCACCGGTGACGGTGGCGCGATCACCCGACTCGGCAACGACAACTGGGTGCTGGCCTACGTGCACATCGCGCACGACTGCCAGATCGGCAACAACGTGGTGTTCTCCAACTACTCGGCGCTGGCCGGGCACGTCAGCATCGGCGACTGGACGATCCTGTCCGGCTACTCCGGCGTGCACCAGTTCTGCAAGGTCGGCGCGCATGCCTTCATCGGCATGGGCTGCCTGGTCGGCCACGACGTGCCGCCGTTCGTGATGATGGCCAACGAGCAGCACGGCCGGCCGCGGGGCATCAACAGCGAAGGCCTGAAGCGCCGTGGTTTCGACGCGCCGCGGATCGCCGCGATCAAGCGTGCCTACCGCACCCTGTACATGGCCGGCCTGTCGCTGCCCGAAGCCCGCGAAAAGCTGGCCGAGCAGGCCCGCGAAAGCGACGACGTGCGCGCCATGCTGGAGTTCCTCGACCACAGCGAGCGCGCGCTCGCGCGCTGACACTTGCGCTGCGCGGGAATCGGGAATGGAGAATCGGGAATGGTTACAAGCCAAAGCAGCCACCAGCATTCTTCGCCTGCGTTCGTGCTGACGCCATGACTTCCACGAAGCAGCCGGAATCCGCGGCGCCCCCGATTCCCGATTCCCGATTCCCCATTCCCGGCTCTCAAACCATCGCCATCATTGCCGGCGAAGACTCCGGCGACCAGCTCGGCGCCGACCTGATCGCCGCCTTGCGCCGACGCTATCCGCAGGCGCGTTTCGTGGGCATCGGTGGCGCGCGCATGCAGCGCGAAGGCTTCGAGTCCTGGTACGACATCCACGAGCTGTCGCTGTTCGGTTTCAGTGAAGTCATCCTCCACCTGCCCCGGCTGCTGCGCCTGCGCAAGGCGCTGGTCGCGCGCCTGCTCGAGCTGAAGCCCGACGTGGTGGTCGGCATCGACGCGCCGGATTTCAACCTCGGCGTCGAACAGCGCCTGAAACAGGCCGCCCTGCTGACCGTGCATTACGTCAGCCCCTCGGTCTGGGCGTGGCGCGAAAAGCGTGCCGAGAAGATCGGCCGCAGCGCCCATCGGGTGCTCTGCCTGTTCCCGATGGAACCGGCGATCTACGCGAAGCACGGCATCGATGCGCGCTTCGTCGGTCACCCGCTGGCCGACCGTTTCGCCCTGGTGTCCGACCGCGTGGGCGCGCGCGACGTGCTGCAGTTGCCGCAAGCTGCGCCCGTGCTCGCCGTGCTGCCCGGCAGCCGGCTTTCCGAATTGAGCCGGCTGGGCCAGCCGTTCATCGAGGCCGCCAGTCGCGTCGCCGCGGCCGTCCCGGGCCTGCGCGTGGTCATTCCCGCGGCCAATGCCCGGGTCCGCGCGAAGCTCGACGCGCTGCTCGCCCGCGTCCCCCAGGGTGAATCCCGCCCGCTGCTGCTCGACGGCCATGCGCACGAGGCGATGCTGGCGGCCGACGTGGTGCTGCTGGCGTCGGGCACCGCCACGCTCGAGGCGATGCTGGCCAAGCGGCCGATGGTGGTGGGCTATCGCGTGGCGCCGATGAGCTATCGCATCGCCCGCGCGCTGAAGATGCTGAAGACCGACATCTACTCGCTGCCGAACATCCTCGCACGCGCCAGCGGCATCGATATCGGTGGCGGCCTGCTGGTGCCGGAACTGATGCAGGACGACTGCACCGCGGAGAAGCTCGCTGCCGCCACCCTGTCGCTGTTCAAGGACAGCGAACGGCGTGGCGCGGTGGTCGCCGCCTTCGAGCAATTGCACCAGGCGCTGCGTGGCGGACTGGACGATCAGGCCGGCGATCGCGCCGCGGCAGCCATCGCCGAACTGATCGATGCACGGAATCCCGGCCATGGCTGAGCGTTCCGCGAGTACCTGCGCCCCACCTCAATCCTCTCCCTCAGGGGGGTGGAGGCAAACGCAAGAAGAAGCGCGGAACCCGATGGAGGCGAGCCTGTTCGTGGCCGGCGTGGACGAAGCGGGACGTGGCCCGCTGGCCGGCCCGCTGGCCGTCGCCGCGGTGATCCTCGACCCGTCCCGCCCGATCGCCGGTCTGGACGATTCGAAGAAGCTCAGCGAGGCGAAACGCGAGGCGCTCTACCCCCTGATCATCGAGCGCGCGCGGGCCTGGTGCGTGGTGCTGATCGAACCGGACGAGATCGACCGCCTGAACATCTTCCAGGCCACCATGACCGGCATGAGCCGCGCCGTTGCCGGCCTCGCACCGGGTGCGCACGAAGCCCTGGTCGACGGCAACCGGCTGCCGAAGGACCTGCCCTGCCCCGGCCGGGCGATCGTCGGCGGCGATGCGCTGGAACCGGCCATCAGCGCCGCCTCGATCCTGGCCAAGGTCAGCCGCGACCGCCTGATGGTGGCCATGGAAAACCTCCATCCCGGCTACGGCTTCGCCGCGCACAAGGGTTATCCCACCCCGGCGCACCTGGCCGCGCTGCAGATGCTCGGTCCCTGCGCCCAGCACCGCCGCAGCTTCGCCCCGGTGCGGCTGCTGCTGGATCAGGCAAGGCTGTTCTGACCGACCGGGGCGCTTGTTCCCGTTCCAGCCACGATCGCGCATCCCGATGAGATTGATCCGCATAGGCCATCGGTCTATGCAACTTTCCCCCGCGCGCGCGCATCATTACCTCCAAGGAAACCCGCACAGCACGGATGCGCCCGTTGCACCGGCCCGTACTGACCTGCCGGCCCGCTCGCCAGCGAACTCGCACGCGTTCCCAGGGAACGCAGGAGTCACGCCATGATGCATCCGCAAAGCCACCCGACCACCCCGTCGCCATCGACCGCGGCGTCCGCATGGAACCCGCTTCCCGACACGACCGAGCGCATCGACGAACCCCCGCTGTCGCACGCCGACTACAACCTGCAGCCGCTGCGGGTACAGGCTCTCGATCATTACGTGGACACCGCCGGCGAGGACGAGCGCTTCTTCATCCGCTGAGCCGGAAGGCCGTCCCGATCAGGCCACGCGGCCCGACTTCCTCGCTCCGCGGCATGTTGCTACGCTGGCGCGTGCCCAGGGGGAAATGGAAGAGATGCGCCGAATCGCGATCATGCTGCCAGGCCTGCTGCTTGGCCTGCTGCTTTGCTGCCATGCCGTGGCCGGCGACAGGCCGCGGCTCCAGCCGGGCGACACGCCGCCGGATACGCTGGGCACCACGCAGCGAGGCCAGGAGGTGACCGTCTCCTCGCTGCACGGCAAGGTCGTGGTGATCAGTTTCTGGGCCACCTGGTGCGGCTACTGCATGGAAGAGATTCCCGTGCTGGCCAAGCTGCAGTTGCTGGCGACCCGGCGCGGCCTGCCGCTGCAGGTGGTGGCGGTCAATCACCGCGAAGACCGCGACACCTTCGTGCGAACCTCGCGCGTACTGCGCAGGAGCCTGCCCGAACTGCTGGTCACCTGGGACCGTGACGGCGCGATCGGCAAGCCCTACGGCGTCAGCGGCATTCCGGTGATGGTGATGCTGCGTCGCGACGGCAGCATCGCCCACGTCCATGTCGGCTACGGTGCCGACATGCTGGACACGCTGGTCGGCGAGATCAACGCCCTGCTGCTCGAACAGCCTGCCGCGACGGCGGCCGTCGCCAGGCCTTGAGTTGATCGGGCCTTGAGCCGATCGGGCGGGGCGCCAGCGCGCTTCGCGCAAACCGCGCGGAAGTCAATCTTGCCGCTGCCCCGGCCGCCGGGTAGCCTGCATGAATTCAGTGCGTAAACCGGCATGACCGTCAGCTACACCCACCTGCACCTGCACAGCGAATATTCGCTGGTCGACTCGACCATCCGCATCAAGGCGCTGGTCGCCGCCTGCGTGCGCGACGGCATCCCGGCGGTGGCACTGACCGACGACAGCAACATGTTCGCGCTGGTGAAGTTCTACAAGGCCTGCAGCGCCGCCGGCATCAAGCCGATCGGCGGTTGCGACCTGTGGATTTCCTCCAGCGACGACCCGCGTCCGTGGCGACTCACCCTGCTGTGCCAGAACCGCGACGGTTATCTCAACCTGTCGCGGCTGGTCTCGCGCGCGTGGCAGGAGGGCCAGCATGGCGGACGCGCCCTGGTCGACGCGTCGTGGCTCACCGCCGGCGCCACCGAGGGCCTGATCGCCCTGCTCGGACGCGACAGCGAGACCGCTCGCCTCGCCATCGGCCAGGGCATCGACGCGGCACAGGCCAGATTGCGTCCGCTGGCCCGGCTGTTTCCCGACCGGCTGTACCTGGAGCTGACCCGCTGCGGCCGCGACGGCGAGGAAAACTGGAACACCGCCGCACTGGCCCTGGCCGGCGAACTGGCGCTGCCGGTGCTGGCCAGCAACGACGTGCGCTTCCTCAAGCAGGACGACTTCGCCGCGCACGAAGCGCGCGTGTGCATCAACCAGGGCCGCGTGCTGGCCGATCCCAAGCGCCCCCGCGAATACAGCGACCAGCAATACCTGAAGACGCCCGCCGAGATGGCCGCGCTGTTCGCGGATCTTCCCGAGGCGCTGGAAAACAGCGTCGAACTGGCCAAGCGCTGCACGCTGGAACTGAAGTTCGGCACGTATTACCTGCCCGACTTCCCGGTGCCCGAGGGCCACGACCTCGACAGCCATATCCGCGAGCTGTCGCGGCAAGGCCTGCGCGAGCGCCTGGAACACGCGCCGCTGGCAGCCGATCACACGCTGGACGACTACCACGCCCGGCTGGAACGCGAGCTGGACGTCATCGTCAAGATGGGTTTCCCCGGCTACTTCCTGATCGTGGCGGACTTCATCAACTGGGGCAAACAGAACGGCATCCCGGTCGGCCCCGGGCGCGGTTCGGGCGCCGGCTCGCTGGTGGCCTGGGCGCTGAAGATCACCGATCTCGACCCGCTGCAGTTCAACCTGCTGTTCGAGCGCTTCCTCAACCCCGAACGCGTGTCGATGCCCGACTTCGACATCGACTTCTGCATGGATCGCCGAGACGAGGTGATCGACTATGTGGCGCGCAAGTACGGTCGCGACCGCGTCAGCCAGATCATCACCTACGGCTCGATGGCGGCCAAGGCCGTGCTGCGCGATTCCGGTCGCGTGCTCAGCATGCCGTACGGCCAGGTCGACCGGCTGGCCAAGATGGTGCCGCCGCGACCGCTCGACCTGACACTTTCCGACGCGCTCGGCCGCTCCGAGAAATCGAAGAAGGAGACCGACCGCGTCGTCAAGGAGTTCTGCGAAACGTACGAGCAGGACGAGGACGCCCGTGCCCTGATCGACCTGGCGCTGAGCCTGGAAAACCTCACCCGCAACGCGGGCAAGCACGCTGGCGGCGTGGTGATCGCGCCGACCCCGCTGACCGACTTCGCGCCGCTGTACTGCGAAGCCGGCGGCGGCGGCGTGGTGACCCAGTACGACAAGGACGACGTCGAGGCGGTCGGCCTGGTGAAGTTCGACTTCCTCGGCCTGCGCACGCTGACCATCATCGACTGGGCGGTCAAGGCGATCAACGCGCGCCGCGCGAAAGCCGGCGAGGCCCTGCTCGACATCTCGGCGCTGCCGCTGGACGACCCGGCGTCGTACGAGCTGCTGAAGAAGGCGCAGACCGTCGCCGTGTTCCAGCTCGAATCCTCCGGCATGCAGCGCATGCTGAAGGACGCGAAGCCCGACCGCTTCGAGGACATCATCGCGCTGGTGGCGCTGTACCGCCCCGGCCCGATGGACCTGATCCCCAGCTTCGTGGCGCGCAAGCACGGCCGCGAGGAAGTGGAATATCCCGACCCGCGCGTCGAGCCGATCCTGAAAGAGACCTACGGCATCATGGTCTACCAGGAGCAGGTGATGCAGATGGCGCAGATCGTGGGCGGCTACTCGCTCGGCGGCGCCGACCTGCTGCGCCGCGCGATGGGCA
Organism: Rhodanobacter sp. IGA1.0; assembly: GCF_040208325.1. Lineage (NCBI taxonomy): Bacteria > Pseudomonadati > Pseudomonadota > Gammaproteobacteria > Lysobacterales > Rhodanobacteraceae > Rhodanobacter > Rhodanobacter sp. IGA1.0. The sequence continues at coordinate 1,149,279 of NZ_CP157948.1, read as the reverse complement.
AGAAGAAACTCGAGGAAATGGCCAAGGAGCGCGCCAAGTTCCGCGAGGGCGCGGCGAAGGACGGCCTTTCCGGCGAAAAGGCCGACGCGATCTTCGACCTGATGGAGAAGTTCGCCGGCTACGGCTTCAACAAGTCGCACGCCGCCGCCTACGCGCTGGTCTCCTACCAGACCGCCTGGCTGAAGGCGCACTACCCGGCCGAATTCATGGCCGCCACGATCTCCTCGGACATGGACAACACCGACAAGGTGGTGACCTTCCTGGACGAATCGCGCGCCATCGGCATCGCCGTGCAGCCGCCGGACGTCAACGCGTCCGAGTACATGTTCGTGGCGATCGAACCGAAGGTGATCCAGTACGGCCTCGGCGCGATCAAGGGCGTCGGCCAGGGCGCGTGCGAGGCCATCGTGGCCGAGCGCGCGCACGGCAAATACACCGACCTGGCCGACTTCTGTCGCCGCGTCGATCCGACCCGGCTCAACCGGCGCGTGCTGGAAGCGCTGATCATGGCCGGCGCGCTGGACGCGCTGGCGGCCAACCGCGCCAGCCTGATGCTGCAACTGCCCGACGCGATCAAGGCCGCCGAACAGCACCTGCGCGACAGGCAGTCCGGCCAGAACGACATGTTCGGCGCGGCGATGGGCAATACCACGCCAGTAGTGAAAATTGACCTGCCGACCGTGCCCGAATGGCCGCTGGAACAGAAGCTGCAAGGCGAGCGCGACACCCTGGGCCATTACCTTTCCGGCCACCCCACCGACCCGTGGAAGGAAGAGCTGGCGCAGCTGTCGACCTGTCCGCTGGGCGAGATCGTCGATCGCTACCAGCCGCCGAAACCGCGCAAGAACGACGACGGCGACAACAACCGTTTCCGCCGCGGCCCCGACACGCCATGGACCGTCGCTGGCATGGTCACCGCCGTGCGCAAGCGCGGCGACAGCGACGCCTTCGTGCGGCTGGAAGACGGCACCGGCATCATCGAGGTCAGCTTCTTCGGCGAGCTGTACCAGCAGATGGCGCCGCTGCTCACCCGCGACCAGATGCTGGTGGTCGATGGCGGCCTGCGCATCGATGACTTCTCCGGCGGCGGCTTCCAGCTGCGTGCACGCAGCGCGTTGTCGCTGGAAGACGCCTGTCGCAAGCATGCACGCCTGCTGCAGCTGAAATTGAACGGCATCGGCCCCGACTTTGCCGCCCAGTTGCAGCGCACCCTGGCCGGCTACCGCGGCGGTCGCGCCAGCGTCACCCTGCATGGCTACCGCAACCGCAGCGCCCAGGCCGACCTGGAACTGGGCGAAGCCTGGCGCGTCGACGCCATCCCCGACCTGCTGCGCGCCGTCCGCGCACTGCCCGGCGTGCAAGCCGCCCGCCTGCGCATCGTCAAGCAGCAGGATTGAGATACCGCCGGGGCGCATGTAACCACTGTCTGCGAGCACGCATGGAGAGACCGATGACCGTTGCCCACAAATGGACTTTCGCGCTGTTCGGCCTGGTCGCTTTCGGCGGCGTCCATGCGCAGCAGGCACATCCCGACGCGCCGTTTCTGTGCGAGGGAGGCGACGGCAGCACCGACCGGACGACACTCGCCGAAGTCGTCGGCGACGGACGCGCCCACTTCGTCGCGGGCACCGACGACTGCCCTTCCACGGCGGATCGCTGCCGGGAAAAGGCCTACCTGATCCCGGGTGACCAGGTACTGGCGGGCGACGTCCGCGGCGACTACGCCTGCGTCATGTTTCCCGACAACCAGGATGGACACGCCGGCTGGCTGCCGCGCAACCGCCTGCGGCCGGTGCTGGCGCAGCCATCACCGTCGGCATGGGAAGGCGACTGGGTGCAGGGGGACAACCGCATCACGATCCGCCATGACAACGGCATGTTGCGTGCCGACGGCGAAGCCTATTACCCGATGGCCGACCCGCCGCCGGACCAGTTCCCCGGCGGCCCCAACCTGGGCGCCATGGGCGGGGAGGCACGGCCCAGCGGCCATCACGCAACCTTTGTCGACGATGCGTGCGAGGTGAGCGCCTTCCTGGTCGGGAAGTTTCTGGTGGTCAGCGACAATCACCAATGCGGCGGACTCAACGTCCGCTTCGACGGCATCTATCGACGCCGGTAGGCCTTCGCGGGATTACTTGCCGCCCCGCTCCATCATCGCCTTCAGGTCGGCAAACGGGTTGCCCGTCGCCGGCGGCGCTTCCTCCACCGCCATCACCCCGCCGCGCACGTGGTCGATGTGCCGCGAGTGCTCGTTGTCGTGGCAATACACGCACAGCAGTTCCCAGTTGCTGCCGTCGGGCGGGTTGAAGTCGTGATCGTGGTTGCGGTGGTGCACGGTCAGCTCGGACAGGTTCGTGCGGGTGAACTCGCGGGCGCAGCGGCCGCACACCCACGGATACATCTTCAGGGCGCGCTCGCGGTAGCCCAGCTCGCGCTGCTCGGCGGCGTGCCGGGCCTCGGCCACGATGCGGTCGAGTTTCGCGTTGTCGATGGGCTTGCTTGACATGCAGATGATCCGGTGGCGGGTGCGGGGGCGTGACGGGGCGGACGATAGCGCAATCGCGCTGCCCGTGGCAGGCCGGGTGTCGACCCCGTCACAGCCATACGGCGGCGTTCTCGCGTTTTGCTGCGGGACGCTATACTGGAGCGCTTCAGTACCGTGAATTGCAGCGAATGAACCCCAACTTCCTCGATTTCGAACAACCCATTGCCGAACTGGACGCGAAGATCGAAGAGCTTCGCCACGCCAGCGATGGCCAGGCGTTCAATATCGAGGACGAGGTCGGCCGCCTGCGCGAGAAGCTGAAGATCAAGACCGCCGAGATCTTCCGCAACCTCAACTCGTGGCAGACCACCCAGCTGTCGCGCCACCCGGCGCGTCCCTACACGCTCGACTACATCGGCGTGATCTGCGAGGAATTCCACGAGCTGGCCGGCGACCGCATGTACGCCGAGGACGCCGCCATCGTGGGCGGCCTGGGCCGCGTGAACGGTCGGCCGATGGTGATCATCGGCCACCAGAAGGGCCGCAACACCAGGGACAAGGTACGCCGCAATTTCGGCATGCCGCGCCCGGAAGGCTATCGCAAGGCGCTGCGCCTGATGAAGATGGCCGAGCGTTTCGGCCTGCCGCTGCTGACCCTGATCGACACCCCCGGAGCCTACCCCGGCGTCGGTGCCGAGGAGCGCGGCCAGAGCGAGGCGATCGCCCGCAACCTGCTGGAAATGGCCGAACTCAAGGTGCCGATCATCTGCACCGTGATCGGCGAAGGCGGCTCCGGCGGCGCGCTGGCGATCGGCGTGGGCGACCGCACCAACATGCTGCAGTATTCGACCTATTCGGTGATCTCGCCCGAAGGTTGTGCCTCGATCCTGTGGAAGAGCGCCGACAAGGTGAAGGACGCCGCCGAGGCCCTGGGCATGACCGCCCCGCGCCTGTTCGAACTGGGCCTGGTCGACAAGGTCGTGCGCGAACCGCTGGGCGGTGCCCACCGCAACCCGCGCTCGATGGCGATCCGCCTGAAGGCCGTGCTGCTGAAGCAGCTCGACGAACTCCAGGCGATGCCCGTACCCGACCTGCTCGAACAGCGCTACCAGCGCCTGCGCAGCTACGGCGCATACCAGGGATAGGCGCGAAACCCTGTCGCAGGGGCGCGCCGGCCTCGGCCGAGGCGTCGTCTCCGGCATGGCCGGAACATGCCGGCAGTCACGTAGCGCCAGCAAAATGGCTTGGATACCATGATCCGTCAGGCGCCAATGCATTCGTGCGGACGCGACTGAACTGAAGTGACCCGCTGGTGTCCGCACGCATGTGCGCAATGGGCGGGAGTTCGCCAGCGCTCTCGCCCATCACGCCATGGGCTCCTGAAGCATCGAGCGCATTTTGATCCTGGACATGACGGCCGCAAGGGGAATGCGAGCATGAAATTCATCAGTCTGACGTTCGTACTCGTTGCCGCCTGCGTATGCCAGCTACCGGGTGACGCACGTGCCCAATCTCCCCGGAGCGAACAAGCCGCGCCGCTCGCCAAGGCGGCGACCGGGCCCGCCCCGATCCATTTTCATTATTTCGATGCCGGGCTGACGTCCAGCCCGGCTCATCCGCTGGACACCAAATCCTTGCAAGCGCTCGGCCAGCGCTGGGTGGCGCAGTGCTCGGAGGGCGGCCAGTTCGCGAGTCTCGCCGCCACTTTCGCCCCGAACCCCTCGTTTTCGGCCAAGGAACGCGAAGCCCTGTCGAAGCGTTTCGACCAGGCCCGTTTCGAGGCCCTGGCCACGGCGGCATGGCGCAAAGCCAACGCGACACTCCCCCAGGCAGCACCACTGAACCTGTGCGTCGAACTGGTCGACGCGCACAGCGAATTCATCACCAAGGCAATGCATGGCGTGACCGGCCTGACCGCAGGCAGCGGCCGGATCATGCTCAAAGTGTCGGTCGATGCAGACTGGGCGCGCATGCTGCCGTACGCATTGGCGCACGAACTGCACCACAGTTACTGGGCGAGCCATGATTTCGATCCCGCCAAGCCGTTCTCCCTGCTCGACTACATGGTCTTCGAGGGGCGCGCGGACTACTTCGCCCACTTGCTCTATCCCGACACGTTCGCGCCGTGGGACGAAGCCCTGACCGATAGCCAGTTCGCGGCATTGTGGCCACGGCTGCGCGGCGACGCGGACAGCACCGATTTCGCAATGATGCGGGCGGTGATGTTCGGCGACCCTCGTCAGCAGATCCCGCAATGGGCCGGCTACAGCGTCGGCTACCGGCTGGTAGCCCAGCGCATGCAGCTCAAGCCGGCCATGGACATCGCGACCATGACCGCCGCGCCGGCATCAGCCTTTCTGCCGGCTGTCCCGGTCAACGGCCGCTGACGGAACCGACAGCACAGCCATCGCCACGGCGCCCCGCCATTGCCGGCAGCACAAGGGCTGGAGCGTGCGCGGAGCATGCGGGGCCCGCTCGCGTGGCAATGCCGTGGCGTTGGCGCAAGACCGGCGAGTCGCTCAGGGGTCCGGACGGACCGCAACGCCGGGTCAGGGCGCGATACCATCGCGTCACCGAACTTTTCACCGGAAACGCCATGGCCCACGACAAGCTCGCCGTACTGATCGACGCCGACAATGCCCGCCCGGCCATCGTCGAAGGGTTGCTCGCTGAAATCGCGAAATACGGCACCGCCCACGTCAAGCGCATCTACGGCGACTGGACCAAGCCCGACTTGAACGGCTGGAAGGAAGTGCTGCTGCGCCACTCGATCCAGCCGATCCAGCAGTTCCGCTACACCGTCGGCAAGAACGCCACCGACTCGGCGATGATCATCGATGCGATGGACCTGCTCTACGCCGGGCGCTTCGACGGTTTCTGCATCGTGTCCAGCGACAGCGATTTCACCCGGCTGGCCTCGCGCATCCGCGAATCGGGGCTGACCGTGTACGGCTTCGGCGAGCGCAAGACGCCCGAACCGTTCCGCACCGCCTGCGACAAGTTCATCTACACCGAAGTGCTGGCCGGCACCGCGGCGACCGCCGAGGCCGAGGCGGCACCGAAGCAGCGCTCGGCCAAGGAACTGCGCGGCGACACCCACCTGATGAACCTGCTGCGCGGCGCCATCGAGGCCGCCTCGGACGACACCGGCTGGGCCGGCCTGGGCGCGATCGGCAGCATCATCAACAAGCAGTCGCCCGATTTCGATTCGCGCAACTACGGCTACGCCAAGCTCAGCGGACTGATCAAGGGCATCGGCCTGTTCGACGCCGAGGAACGCCACATCGGCAACGGCAAGCACATCTACGTGCGCCAGCGCATCGCAAAAAAATGAGCAACCGGAAGTGAGCGACACGCTGCACCGGCACCTGCGCCGCGCGCTCGAAACCCTGCCGCCCGCACCGCTGTGCGTGGCCTTCAGTGGCGGCCCCGACTCCACCGCCCTGCTGCATGCGCTGGCGCAACTGGCGCCGGCGCGCCAACGCGGGCTGCGGGCATTGCATGTCGATCACGGCCTGCATGGGGACAGCGGGCTCTGGGCGGAACATTGCCGGGCGTTCTGCGCCACGCTCGACATCCCCTGCGAGGTCTTGCCGGTGCAGGTGCGACGCGGCAGCGGCAGCGGCCTGGAAGCGGCCGCACGCGAGGCGCGCCACGCCGCGCTGGCGGCCGGGCTGCGCGAAGGCGAGCTGCTGCTGTTCGCCCATCACCGCGACGACCAGGTCGAAACGGTCCTGCTGAAACTGCTGCGCGGCGCCGGGCCCGAGGGGCTGGGCGGCATGCGTGTCTTGCGCCGCTTCGGTCGTGGGCAGCTGTGGCGCCCGTTGCTGGAACTGTCCCGCCAGCAGCTGCACGACTACGTGGCGGCACAGGGGCTGGCCTGCATCGACGATCCGTCCAATGCCGACATCCACCTGGCGCGCAATCGCCTGCGCCACGAGATCCTGCCACGGCTGCTGCGCTTCTGGCCGCAGGCGCCGGATTCGATCCTGCACAGCGCCGCATTGAGCCGCGCGGCGGCGGACACATTGCGCACGCAATGGCTGGCCGCGTTCGACGAACTGCACGACGCATCCAGCGGCAGCCTGGACGCCCCTGGCTGGCTGGCATTGGCGCCGGCGCTGCGCGAACCGCTGCTCGACCACTGGCTGCACGCGCGTGGTCGCAGCGCGCCCACCGCGGCGCAACGCCGGCAGATCGAGCGTCAATGCGCGGCACGTGCCGGCCGGCTGCCCTGCATTCGCTGGGACGATACCGAGCTGCATATCTGGAAGGGCCGGCTGTGGGCGCTGCCGGCCGCCGTCGACATCGATGACCGGTGGCAGACTGACTGGCATGGCGAGCCTCTGGCCCTGCCCGATGGGGGCGAACTGACCCTGGACGATCCTGCCGTCCGCCTCGCCGAACCCTTGCGCGTGCGGCTGCGGCGCGGCGGAGAGCGCATCAAGCCGGAGGGCGACGCGCATACCCGGGAATTGCGCGACCTGTTCCAACAGGCGCGGATGCCGCCGTGGCGGAGAGCGTGTTGTCCGCTGATCCTTGCCGGCGATGAGCTGGTGGCGGTGGCGGATTGTTGGCTCAGTGGCCAGGGGGCGGAGCTGTTTCGGAAGGTGGGGGCGTGGCCGCTTTGGCGGGCGGGGCGGTGAGTCGGGGCGGGGCGGCCCTCACCTCAATCCTCTCCCGCGGGCGGGAGAGGAGGCTGACGTGCCGAGCGGGAGTCGGGCTTCGTGCTTCGGCTTGGCTCGGTGGGTCGGGTTTCGGTGGTGGATTGGCTTTCCGGATTGATTCGGGGGGCTTGCTGCGTTAGCGTTGCGGGCCATGGCCAAGACCGTTCCCGCAACCAGCAAGACCCCGCCCGTCGCCGACTTCGAACACTCGCTCGACGAGCTGGAGCAACTGGTCGCGAAGATGGAAGGTGGCGACATGAGCCTGGACGATTCGCTGGCCTCGTTCGAGCGCGGCATCGGTCTGTTCCGTCATTGCCAGCAGTCGCTGGAACAAGCCGAATTGCGCGTGCGCCTGCTGCTTGATCCCGATGCCCCCGACAGCGCCCAGCCGTTTGAACCCGAACTCTGATCACGCCGAGCTCGGCCCTGCCCTGCAGTCCCTGATCCAGCGCGCCGAACAGGCGCTTGATCGGCATCTGCCGTCCGCCGGACATTCCCCCGCCGAACTCCACCGCGCGATGCGTTACGCCGTGCTGAGCGGCGGCAAGCGGCTGCGTCCGCTGCTGGTCTACGCTGCCGCGCAGGCGCTGGGCCATGACAGCGCCACGCTGGATGCGCCAGCCTGCGCGGTGGAGCTGATCCACGCCTATTCGCTGGTGCACGACGACCTGCCTGCGATGGACGACGACGCCCTGCGCCGCGGCCGGCCCACCTGCCACATCGTGTTCGGCGAGGCGATGGCGATCCTCGCCGGCGACGCGCTGCAGGCGCTGGCGTTCGAGATCCTCGCCGACGACGCCGCGCGCCAGGTCGAGGCCGCCACCGGCATCGCCATGCTGCGTGCACTGGGCCGGGCCTGCGGCGCCGAGGGCATGGCCGGCGGCCAGGCGCTCGACCTCGCCGCGGTCGGCCGGCATTTGGGCCTGGACCAACTGGAACACATGCACGCCTGCAAGACCGGTGCGCTGATCCGCGCATCGGTGCAGCTGGGCGCGCTGGCCGCCGGCGCCGACGACGGCATGTTGCAGTCGCTCGACCGCTACGCCCACGCGGTCGGCCTGGCCTTCCAGGTGCGCGACGACATCCTCGACGTGGAAGGCGAGTCGGCGGTGATCGGCAAGACCGCCGGCAAGGACGCCGCCGCCGACAAGCCCACCTTCCCGTCGATCATCGGCCTCGACGCCTCGCGCGCCCGGCTGGCCGAACTGACCGAGCAGGCCCTGGCCGCGATCGCGCCGCTGGGCACGCGCGGCGAGCTGTTGCGCGAGCTGGCCCTGTATTCCGCGCTGCGGGTGCGCTGAGCCGTTCGCCGCGCGCGGCAACTTGCTGCACAACGGTTCCTGTGCTGCACTCGGACACTGTCGCCATCGCGGCAAGGGGTCGTCAACCGATGCGTCTGCGCCACATCGAAGTGTTCCATGCGGTGCTGACCACCGGCAGCCTGACCGGGGCGGCGGACCTGCTGAACATCTCGCAGCCTGCCGCCAGCAAGGCGTTGCAGCATGCCGAACAGCAACTGGGCTTCGCCCTGTTCAGCCGGGTGCGCGGACGCCTGCAGCCGACCCAGGAAGCACTGCTGCTGCGTCATCGCGTCGACAAGATCATCCAGGATCTGCACGACCTGCAGCGCCTCACGGCGAACATCGGCGACCCTGAAAGCTCGCCGCTGCGGGTGACCTGCACGCCGACCCTGGCGCATGCGCTGGTACCCGACGCGACCACCCTGCTGCGCAAGTCCTTTCCCAACACCACCGCCGAACTGTTCACCCAGCACTCGGCGGAGATGTGCGAATCGCTGATGCTCCACGAAGCGGACATCGGGCTCACCCTGCAGAACGCCGGCCACCAGGGCCTGCACCAGGAGCCGCTGTGCCGCGGCCACATCATGGTCATCGCCCCGCCCGGCTGGTGGTCGCCGGAGGAACTGGCGCAGCCGCTGCCGGTCACCGCGCTGGCCGACCAGCCGATGGTCGGCATCGCGGTGCACGATGCGCTGGGCCGCATGCTGCAAGGCCACTTGAGCCAGGTGGTGCCGGCACCGCGCACCGCAGTCTGGGTGCAGACCTACCAGCTGGCGTATTCGCTCGTCGCGCAAGGCGAGGGCCTGGCCCTGGTCGATCCGTTCACTGCATCGTGGGGCGGCGGGAAAACCGTGCAGACGCGCCCGCTGAAACTGCAGCTGGACGTGGTGCTCCACGCGCTCTATCGGCTGGACAGCCCGCTGAATCCGCTGCAGAAGCGCTTCCTCGGCCTCGTCCGCCAGCTGGCCCAGCAGATGCTGGGCCAGGCCTGAGGCGCCCGGCGCGGCGCTCCGGCCTCAGCCACACCCACAACCTTTGGTTATGCCTGGTGCCGGTCTTTTCATTGGAGGCCGGCGCGGGGCTGTGACTATCCTCGATCCGTGTCGTGAGGGGGAGAGTGGATGTCCGAGCGGAGCACGCCTCGATCAGATGCAGGGCCAGTCCGCGCGGTGGCGACACGCCGACGCGGCATGCACCCGAGCCGGCGGCAGCACCCACGGGGCGGAAGGGGCCGCCTCGATTCCCGATGCAGTAAGTCAACGATTCGCTGCGAAGTCGTCGCCCGCCGACCGGACGGTCTCACCGCCCGGGCCGACAGCATCCTGTTGCAAAACATCCGGGGAGAATGTTCATGAACAAGCGTTCCGGTCGGCTCGTTCCGACCTTGCTGTCTGCCGCGATCCTGCTGGTACTGGCCAGCGCCGCCACGGCACAGGAGGCCGATCCGCAAGGCGGGGCGCCCGCCGCCACGCCGACCAAGGCGAAGGACCTCGGGCCGGTGGTGGTTACCGGCACCCGCGCCGGCAACCGCACGGAAAGCTCGTCGCTGACGCCGATCGACGTGATCTCCGCCGACGTGCTGAAGCAGACCGGCACGATCGACCTGACCCAGGCGCTCGAGCGCGCCATCCCCTCGCTGAATTTCCCGTTCGCGCCCGCCTCCGACACGTTCGCGTTCCAGCGCCCGTTCGAACTGCGCGGCCTGTCGCCGGACCAGGTGCTGGTGCTGGTGGACGGCAAGCGCTGGCATCCCGGCGCGCTGGTGCTGAGCCTGGGCCAGATCGGCCAGGGCTCGCAGGGCATCGACCTCAACACGATCCCGCTGTCGGCCATCGATCACATCGAGGTGCTGCGTGACGGCGCCTCCGCCCAGTACGGTTCCGACGCGCTGTCCGGCGTGGTCAACATCATCCTGAAGAAGGGCGCCAAGGGCGGCGACGTGCAGGTCAGCGGCGGCCAGTTCTCCGCCGGCGATGGTCGCCAGTGGCAGGGTGCGGCGAACTTCGGCATTCCGCTGGGCGGCGACAGCGGCTGGCTGCGCATCACCGCCGAAGACAGCAACCAGAGCCCCAGCAACCGCGCCGGTGTCGACCGCCGCCCCGGCCTGGCCCAGCTCGGCGTGAAGTTCCACTTCGGCACCGTCTCGTTCAAGAACAAGAACCTGTTCCTCAACACGCAGTACGACATCACGCCCGGCGTGCAGTTCTATGCGTTCGGTCACTACGGCCGCCGCGTGGGCGAACCGCGCGGCTTCTATCGTTACGGCAGCAACACCGCCTACCCGAACAACCCGCTGATCGGCCTGGTCTATCCGGACGGCTTCCTGCCGCGCGAGCACGGCGACTCGGCGGATACCTCGCTGGTGGCCGGCCTGCGCGGCACCTGGAACGGCTGGCGCTGGGACGTCAGCGGCAACTACGGCGGCAACCGCGTCTCCTACAGCACGCGCAATTCCACCAACTACGCGATGCTCAATGATTTCGGCAGCAGCCCGACCAGCTTCCACGACGGCATCCTCACCGCCAAGCAGCAGACCTTCGACATCGATATCTCCAGGGAAGTCGCGTTCGGCTGGCTGCCCAATCCGCTGACCCTGTCCTTCGGCACGCAGTACCTGCGGCAGAGCTACGACGTGGAGGCCGGCGACTTCGGCTCGTACTACGTGGGCACCTCCGGCGTGCGCGGCGGCGCCCAGGGCTTTGCCGGCTGGGGCCCGCAGGACGCGATCTCGGTGGCGCGCCACGACGTTGCCGAATACCTGCAGCTGGAAGGCAACCTCACCGACCGCTTCGGCTTCTCCGCCGCGCTGCGCCACGAGGACTATTCGGACTTCGGCACCACCACCTCGGCTGCGCTGTCCGGCCGCTTCGACTTCACCGACTCGTTCGCCCTGCGCGGCAGCGCCTCGACCGGCTTCCGCGCGCCGGGGCTGGGCCAGCAGCACTATTCGGAAACCACCTCCGCCGCCTACGGCGCCGGCAACTCGCTGGGTCTGCCGCCGGGCATCTACCTGCGCGGCCTGGTGCCGGTGGACAACCCGCTGGCAAAGCTGCTGGGCAGCGAGCCGCTGAAGGCGGAGAAGTCGCGCAACTTCACCGCCGGCGTGGTGTGGAACCCGACCAACGCGCTGAACATGTCGTTCGATGCCTACCAGATCACCGTCACCAACCGCATCGCGCTGTCCAGCTCGCTTTCGCTGTCGACGCCTTCGGTGGTCGCCTACCTGGCCGCCAACGGCGTCACCAACCTGCAGTACAGCGGCCTGTCCTACTTCACCAACGCCGGCACGGTGCGCACCCAGGGTGCCGATGTGGTGACCAGCTACCGCAGCGACTTCGGCGACAACGGCAGCCTGATGTCGACGCTCAGCTACGGCTACCACAAGAACAAGGTCACCGACGTCAAGCCGAACCCTCCGGTGCTGGACTCGCTGGGCGTGATCTTCCAGCGCCTCAACCGCAGCGCGATCAAGGGCCTGCTGGCCGACACCGCGCCGCGCAGCAAGCTGATCCTCAACGAAACCTACAGCCTCGGCCACTGGGCCTTCAACGGCACGCTGACGCGCTACGGCCGCATCACGACGTACGGCTCGACCAGCTATCTGAATGACATCGTCTACCCGCACAAATGGCTGCTCGATCTGGCGGTCAGCTACAACCGCGACCGCTGGACCTTCACCGTGGGCGGCGACAACGTGCTCGACACCTATCCGAAGAAGGTGCCGCAGAGCGACGACCAGAACGGTGCCTTCCCGTATTCGTCCAGCTCGCCGTTCGGCTTCATGGGTGCCTACGTGTACGGCAAGGTGCAGTACCACTGGTAGGCAAGCCCGCTGCGGCGAAGGTCCCGCTGCACGCCGGGACCTTCGCCGACGCTCCATGCAGACGGCCATCGCCGGCATGCCCCAACCATCAGTTATGCAAGGCAAGCGTCTTTTCATTGGTGGCACGCGACCGCCCGTGACTATGCTCGAACCTCATCGTGGAGAGTGAACGAATGACCGAACAACACACGCTGCGCAGCGATGCCGGAATCGCCCGCCGCACCACGACGCGCAGCCGGTCGCGCTGGCGCCGCACCCTGCTGGCGCTGGCGCTGCTGCCGGCGCTGGGCGCCCTGGCCCACGCGCAGGACGCCGCGACATCGACGACCACCGCGTCGAAGACCGCCGCCATCGCCAGCGCCAACGCACTGGCCACCGAGGCCGGCTTCGAAGTGCTGGCGCGCGGCGGCAACGCGGTGGATGCAGCGATTGCGGTGGGCAGCACGCTGTCGGTGGTGCAGCCGGAAGCGTCCGGCATGGGCGGCGGCTTCCTCGCCGTGATCCACGACGCGGCCACCGGCAAGGACACCTTCATCGACGCGCGCGAGATGGCGCCGCAGGCGGTCAGCGAGAAGGATTACCTGAAGGCGGACGGCACGCCGAACCGCGACACCTCGCTCAACGGCCCGCTGGCTGCCGGCATCCCCGGTTTCCCCGCCGGCGTCGCCTACATGTCGGGCAAGTACGGCAAGCTGCCGCTGGCGGCGTCGCTGAGTCCGGCGATCCGGATCGCCGAGCAGGGTTTCCATCCCAGTGGTGCACTGGTTCGTTCGATCGGCTACAAGGCCGAAGTGCTGCGCCGCTACCCCGCCTCGTCGGGCAAGTTCATGCCGGGCGGCAAGGCGCCGGTCGAAGCGGACCTGTTCCGCGATCCGAACCAGGCACGCACGCTGAAGGCGCTCGCCGCCAACGGCGCGGACGGTTTCTACAAGGGCGCGGTGGCGAAGGAACTGGTGAAGTCGGTGCGCGCCGCCGGCGGCACCTGGACACTCGTCGACCTGGCGAACTATCGCGCGAAGGAACGCCAGCCGATCGAGCTGCAGTACGCCGGCTACAAGGTGATCACCGCGCCGCCGCCCTCCTCCGGCGGCGTGGCGATCGCCGAGATGCTCAACATCCTCGCCCCGCTCGACCTCAAGAGCATGGATGAAGCACACCGCATCCATTACCTGGTGGAGGCGATGCGCCGCGCGTTCCGCGACCACAACGAATACCTCGGCGATCCCGACTTCGTGAAGATGCCGCTGGACATGCTGCTGTCGCCCTACTACGCGGACGGCCTGCGCCAGAGCATCCTGCCCGAGCAGGCGACCAAGTCGGCGTGGCTGCCGTCGGTGCATGCGAAGAGCCCCGGCATGCACACCACGCACTACTCGATCATCGACAAGGACGGCAACATGGTCTCGATGACCGCCACGGTGAACACGACCCTGGGTTCCAGCTTCGTGGCGGGCAAGACCGGCATCCTGCTCAACAACGAGATGGACGACTTCGCCCTGGTCTCGGGCCAGCCCAACGCGTTCGGCCTGATCGGCGGCAGCGCCAACGCGCCGGTCGGCGGCAAGCGCATGCTGTCGTCGATGTCGCCCAGCATCGTGGTCGGCAAGGACCGCCTCGCGGTGATCGGCTCGCCCGGCGGCTCCACCATCATCACCCAGGTGTTCGAGGCGATCCTCGCCTTCGTCGACGGCAAGGACGCGGGCCAGATCACCGCGCAGAAACGCATCCACCACCAGTTCCTGCCCGACCGCATCGACATCGAAAAGGGCAGCGACATCCCCGCCGACGTGCTGGCCAAGCTGAAGGCGATGGGCTACGAGATCAACGACACCGAGACCTGGGGCAACATGAACGTGGTGGTGTGGGACAAGACCAGCAACACCAAGACCGCCGCCAGCGACCCGCGCAATCCCAACGGCCTGGGCAAGGTCGAAACCGCCCATTGAGGCAGCCGGCCGCAAGGCCGGTTGCGACACCGCGAGCTGCTGGCGGTTGCCCAGCCAGGGTTCACGTGCCCGATCTTCCGCCTCCTTCCACTTCCCCCTGATCGACGGCGCCGCCGCCACCTGGAGTCCTCTTTCATGTCCACCCAAGGCGATGCGAAGCCTTCCGCGCAATGGCGTCCGCCGTACCTGCTGTACCTGGGCAACGCGGCCGATGACCTGGCCATCAAGACGGCCAGGGGCGTGGCCTACTGGCGCCCGGAATGGTGCGTGGGCCAGCTGCGCCATCCCGACTGCAAGCCCACGCTGGACCTGCCCGACATGAGCATGGCCGAGGCGAAGGACCTCGGCGCGAACACCATGCTGATCGGCACCGCGAACGCGGGCGGCACGATGGCGCCGGAGATCGTGGCCGCCGCCATCGAGGCGCTCGACAGCGGCCTCAACGTGGTCGCCGGCCTGCACCACAAGCTGCGCGAGAACCCCGACATCGTGGCCGCGGCGCAGCGCAACGGCCGGGTGCTGTTCGACGCCCGCGATCCCGCGCCCGGCATCCCGGTCGGCAACGGCCGGCCGCGGGCAGGCCGGCGCCTGCTCACCGTGGGCACGGACTGTTCGGTGGGCAAGATGTACACCACGCTGGCGCTGGAACGCGCGATGCGCCAGCGCGGCCTGCTGGCGGACTTCCGCGCCACCGGCCAGACCGGCATCTTCGTCGCCGGCGCCGGCGTGCCGATCGATGCGGTGGTCGCGGACTTCATCTCCGGGGGCGCGGAGTGGATCTCGCCGGCGCGCCACGATGGCGGCTGGGACCTCATCGAAGGCCAGGGCTCGCTGTTCCATCCCTCCTACGCGGGCGTGTCGCTGGGCCTGCTGCACGGCTCGCAGCCCGACGCCCTGGTGCTGTGCCACGAACCCACCCGGCGCCACATGCGCGGCCTGCCCGACTACCCGCTGCCCGAGCTGAAGCCGTGCCTGGAGGCGAACCTGGTCGCCGCGCGCCTCACCAATCCGGCGGTGAAGCCGGTGGGCGTCGCGCTGAATACCTCCGGCATGGCGGCGGGCGAAGCCGCCGACGCCTGCAAGCGAATCAGCGACCTGCTCCAGCTGCCCTGCCAGGACCCGGTGACCATGGGTGTCGAAGCGATCGTGGACCAGTTGCTCGCATGCTTCGCGAACTGAACATCAGCGAGCGCAGCTTCCCGCTGGTGGCACCCTTCCGCATCGCGCGCGGCGTGAAGTACGCCGCCGACGTGGTCACGGTGGAACTGCACCAGGCAGGACGGACCGGGCGCGGCGAATCGGTGCCGTATGCGCGCTACGGCGAATCGATGGCCTCGGTGCTCGACGAGATCGAGTCGCTGAGGGCCGAGCTGGCCGCCGGCATGGGCCGCGACGAACTGCAGCTGCGGCTGCCGCCCGGCGCGGCGCGCAACGCGCTGGACGCGGCGATGTGGGACCTCGATTCGCAGCTGAGCTCGGTGCCGGTGTGGGTGCAACTGGGACGACCGCCACGCGCCACCCTGCGCAGCGCGATCACCCTCAGCATCGACACGCCCGCGCGCATGGGCGAGGCGGCCGCGCGCATCGCCGACGCCGGGCTGATCAAGATCAAGGTGGACGCCGACGACCCGGCCGCGCGGATCGAGGCCGTGCGGCAGGCCGCGCCCCGCGCGCACCTCATCGTCGATCCCAACGAAAGCTGGACCATCGAGATCCTGCGCGACCTGCAGCCGCTGCTGGAACGCGCCGGCGTGGAACTGCTGGAACAGCCGCTGCCCGCCGATGCCGACGAGGCCCTGCTGGGTTTCCACAGCCGCATCCCGATCTGCGCCGACGAAGCCTGCCACGTCACCGCCGACCTGCCGCGACTGCGCGGCCGCTACCAGGCGGTCAACATCAAGCTGGACAAGACCGGCGGACTCACCGAGGCTTGGCGACTGCTGCGCGCCGCGCGTGCCGACGGATTCAAGATCATGGTGGGTTGCATGGTGTGTTCGTCGCTGGGCATCACCCCGGCACTGGAAATCGCCCGCGAGGCGGAGTTCATCGACCTGGATGGCCCGCTCTGGCTGCAGCACGACTACGCCGACGGGGTGAGCCTGCACGACGGTTTCCTGCTGCCGCCCGCGCCCGCCTTCTGGGGCGGCTGACGATGCCGCGGCCGGGCAGCACGCCATGCTGAACCTCGACGCGATCCAGAGCCTGGCCTGCGGCGGCCTGTTCCTGCTGGTCGGCTATGCGATCCGCAAGCGCGTGCCGCTGCTGGCGCGCTTCAGCATCCCGGCGCCGGTGATCGGCGGCCTGCTGGTGGCGCTGGCCCTGCTGGCCTGCCGCCAGTGGGAGGTGGCCCCGGTGCGCTTCGACACCACCTTCAAGCAGCCGCTGATGATCGCGTTCTTCACCGCGATCGGCTTCAACGCCAGCACGTCCCTGCTCAGGATCGGCGGTCGCCAGCTGCTGCTGTTCCTGGGCCTGGCCAGCGGCCTGGCGGTGGTGCAGAACCTGGTCGGCATCGGCCTGGCGACCGCCTTCGGCCTGCCGCCGCTGTTCGGCGTGATCACCGGCTCGGTGACGCTCACCGGCGGCCCGGCCACCGGCATGGCGTTTGCTCCCGTGTTCGCCGAGGCCGGCGTCCATGGCGCGGCCAGCGTGGCCCTGGCCAACGCCATGGCCGGCATCGTGCTCGGTTCGGTGATCGGCGCGCCGGTGGCGACGATGCTGATCGAGCGGATGAAGCTGCGCACGCCGATCGGCTCGCCCCGCACGGCCAGCGCGGTCGCCGTGGCGCTGGCCGACGAGCCTCCCGCCAGCGCGCCGCGGGTCGGGGAGGCCGCCTATGCGGGACTGCGCAACTTCGTCTGGCTGCTGCTCGCGATGGGACTGGGCGCCTGGATCAGCGGCGGACTGGGCCAGCTCGGGCTGACCCTGCCGGCCTACATCGGCGCCATGCTGGTCGGCGCGCTGATCCGCAACATCGACGACCGCCACGGCTGGTTCGGCCTGTCGATGCCGACCATCGACATCATCGGCAACACCTGCCTGTCGCTGTTCCTGGTGATGGCGCTGATGGACCTGCACCTGTGGGAACTCAGCGGGCTGGCGCTGCCGCTGCTGGTCAACCTCGGCGTGCAGTCGCTGATCGTGGTGGCGTTCTGCTGCTGGCCGCTGCTGCAACTGATGGGGCGCGACTACGACGCGGCGGTGATGGCCAGCGGCTTCATCGGCTTCATGCTGGGCACCACCGCCAACGCGATGGCGGTGATGAGTTCGCTGACCGAGCGTTACGGCCCGGCGACACGCGCCTTCCTGGTCGCGCCGATCGTGGGCGCGTTCCTGATCGACTTCACCAACGCCCTGGTCATCACCGGCTTCATCAACGGCTGGAAATGACGGCCACAAAAAAAGGGCGGCTTGCGCCGCCCTTTCCTCATGCCTGCCGCAGGCTCAACTCACCAGCCGCAGCGTGAACGGATAACGGTACGCCGTGCCTTCATTGGCCTTGATCGTGCCGATGATTGCCAGCACCAGCCAGGCCACGAACACCACGGCCAGCACCAGGAAGCCGATCAGGATGAAGCAGAGGATCCAGCCCACGATGGCGGCGATCGCCACGGTGATGTTGAAGTTCAGCGCTTCCTTGCCCTGGTCGTTGACGAACGGCATGGTGTCCTTCTTGATCAGCCAGATCACCAGCGGCCCGACGATGCTGCCGAACGGAATGATCAGACCGATCAGCGCGGACAGGTGCGCGAACATCGCCCACTGGCGCTCTTCGGCGGAAGGGGCACCGGCCATCGGCGGTTCGCTCGGCGGGGGCGGAATCACGGATTCGGGTGGAACGCTCATGCGCATCTCCTTCTACGTCAAAAGTTCGCCGGCCGCTTGCCGGTTGCACCGATGCTAGCAAGGCTGGAGGCGCTTTGCCGCAGGAATCTGCGAAAGACCGGCAGAGCGACCCCACCCCGGCCCTCCCCTGCACGCAGGGGAGGGAGACAAGCGGCGCTTTGCTCCTTCCCCACTGCGTGCAGGAGAGGAAGACGAGCCGCGCTCTGCTCCTCCCCCTGCGTGCAGGGGGAGGCAGGGAGGAGGTTGCGCAGGGTGGCGAAAAAACCACGATCAAGAGCGACCCCACCCCAACCCTCCCCTGCTTGCAGGGGAGGGAGACAAGCAGCGCTTTGCTCCTCCCCTGCATGTAGGGGGGGGGAGACGAGCGGCGTTGCATGCAGTTGGTGGCTATTCGCCGGCGACGGTCATGCGGTCGAGCAGGATCGAGCCGGTGAGCAGGTGCGAGCGGATGTCCACGTCGCTGCCCACGGCCACGATGCCGTTGAACATGTCGCGCAGGTTGGCGGCAATCGTGATGCCTTCCACCGGGTAGGCGATCACGCCGTTCTCGACCCAGAAGCCCGCGGCGCCCCGCGAATAATCACCGGTGACGGTGGACACGCCCTGCCCCATCACCTCGGTCAGCAGCAGACCGGTGCCCAGCCGCGCCAGCATGCCGTCGAAATCGGATCGCTCGCCATCGGCCGCGCCCGCGTCCACCACCAGGTTGTGGATGCCGCCCGCGTTGCCGGTCGACGACAGGCCCAGCTTGCGCGCCGAATAGCTGCTCAGCATGTAGCGCGCCAGCACGCCCTTTTCGACCAGCGCACTGTCGACGGTGGCCACGCCCTCGGCGTCGAAGTTCGCCGAACCCTGGCCGCGCGCAAGATGCGGCCGCTCGTTGATGTCGAGCCACGCGGGCATCACCGGCCTGCCGACTTGGTCGAGCAGGAAACTGGCCTGCCGATACAGCGCGCCGCCGCTGACCGCATTCAGCAGATGGCCGATCAGTCCGCGCGCCAGCTCCGGCACGAACAGCACCGGGCATTGCCGCGTCGACAGGCTGCGCGCGCCCAGCCGCGCCAGGGTGCGTTCGGCCGCCTGGTCGCCCAGCGCCTGCGCCGTCATGAAATCGCCGGCGGCACGCACGCTGTCGTACCAGTAATCGCGCTGCATGCCGTCGTCGTCGCCGGCGATCAGCGCCAGCGACAGCGAATGCCGGGTGCCGCGCTCGCGCCCCACGAAGCCGTGCGAATTCGCATACACCGACAAGCCCTCGCCGGCCTGCACGCTGGCGCCGTCGGAATTGCTGATGCCCGGGTGGGCGCGGCCGGCATCCTCGATCGCGATGCCCAGCTCGATCGCCTGCGCGCTGTCGATGCTCCACGGATGCCACAGGTCCAGGTCGGGGAACGAGGTGGCCATGCGCGCCGCATCGGCCAGCCCCGCGGCGGGATCTTCCTCGGTGTAGCGGGCGATCGCGCAGGCCTGGTCGAGCGTGGCCTGGATCGAATCGGGGTTGAGGTCGGCGGTGCTGGCCGAACCCTTGCGCTGGCCGAAATACACGGTCAGCCCGAAGCCGCGGTCGCGGGTGTGCTCGACCGTCTCCACCTCGCCCAGCCGCACGTTCACGTTGAGGCCGCTGCTGATGCTGGCCGCCACCTCGGCCTGGCTGGCGCCCGCGGCGCGCGCCCGGCGGATCACGTCAGCGGCAAGATCGGCCAGTCGCTCCATGTCCTGTTCACTGCGATCCGGCGTCTGGCTGAGGGCAACTTCGCTCACGTTGGGCATTCCTGGGGATTAGGCGGGTAGAATAAGCGGTTCGCGACCGCCGGCTCCCGAATTGGGGGCGCGAGCGCGGATTGAAAGAGCTGCGGAGCACGTCCATGCAACCTGCCGCCGGCATTTATCGTCACTACAAGGGTCAGCGCTACCGCGTGCTGGGCACCGCGCAGCACAGCGAAACGATGGAGCCGCTGGTGGTCTACCAGGCGCTCTACGGCGACTTCGGCCTGTGGGTGCGCCCGGCGACGATGTTCTGCGAAACCGTCGAACTGGATGGCGAACCCCTGCCCCGCTTCGCGCTGGAGCAGGCCGAGACCACGCTGGCGCTCGACCACACACCAGGCGCCGCGGACCGCGAAGACCCGCAGCGCTGATCCACCCCATCCTGGAATGACACCGTGAGCCCGAGCCGCAGCCGCAACCAGTACGAACTCGAAGAAGAAGCGGACTACGGTCCCAGCCGCACCCAGCAGCGCCGCGATGCGCTGGCGGTGCTGGCGCTGGCCCAGCAGCTGGTGGACCTGCCGCCCAGCCGCCTGGCCAAGCTGCCCCTGCCCGACGACGTGCGCCACGAGATCGACGTGACCCGCCGCATCAGCTCGCACGGCGCGAAGAAGCGCCAGCTCGCCTTCCTGGCCAAGGTGATGCGCCGCTACGACGACGACGACTTCGCCGCGGTGCGCGCCGAGCTCGGCGAGAACCGCGAGAAGCAGCGCCAGGAAACCGCCGCGATGCATCGTCTGGAGTCCATGCGCGATCGACTGATCGCCGAGGATGAAGCCGCCCTGTCCGAACTGATCGCGGAGCATCCGCAGGTCGATCGCCAGCACCTGCGTTCGCTGGTGCGCCAGGCGCGCGTCGAGAAGGACACGCCGAACAAGCCGCCGAAGGCGTACCGGGATATCTTTCAGCTGTTGAAGGATCTGGCGCAGAAGGATGATTCGGCCGAAGGCTGATCGCTGCGCTTTTGCTCGCCGATTCGTGCATCGGCCGGCGTAGGGCGGGCACTGCCCGCCGGCTCTGACGCGCGTTACCTCACGTCGCTAACTCTGACTCGCTCCGCGCTCCAGCTTTTTTGTAGGAGTGCACCCTGTGCGCGATGCTCTTGCTTTGCCTATGGCATTCAGAGCAAAAGCTTTCGTCTGCCTGCGGCAGCCGAGCCACCTTTATCTGTGTGGCCAGAGAAACGTGGCCCAAAGAGAGGCCACCCCGCTTCCGCGCTTTCCGGGCCTCCTGCCCGGAAAGTTCGCGAGTCGGGGCCGGGCTTTTCGACAGCACATCCCTGTGCTGGCGAAAAGGCATCGGCATCCATGCCGATGCCCGCTACGCGGCCTGTCGTCCCCGCCTCGCCGCTGCAGGGGGGCCCCGGGTAGAGCAGCGGGCCATCGTGGCCCGCACTCGATGATGAAGCCGAAAGGCGACAGCCAGAGCGGAGCCGAAGCATCTGCGCACGGCAGACGCCGTGCGCGGATGTGACTCTATTGCTGAGGGCAGTCCCGATAACGGTGAGCACGGCGCAGCGCGGGCTATCATCACGTCGACTATTGGACGGGCTCTACAACGTGGGCGCACGCCACACAGCGCACTGTTGTTCGAGGATTTGTTCCGCGCGGAGTCAACCATGAATGCCATCACCTGCACGCAGAACCATCAGTGAGCACGATCTTTATCGGAGGTTCGCGTCACGTATCGCACCTGTCCAGCCAGGTCAGGGAGCGGATCAACAACGTCATAAGCAAGGGCCATGACGTTGTCCTCGGCGATGCCAACGGTGCCGACAAAGCAGCGCAAAAATTTCTGCACGAAGCTGGCTACCGCAAGGTCACTGTGTATTGCTCCGGCGATCGACCGCGCAACAACCTCGGGCAGTGGGACCTGCATCCGGTCGCGCCGCCCAAGTCGGCCAGGGGATTCCAGTTCTATGCCGCCAAGGATCGCGAGATGGCTGCGGCGGCCGACTTCGGCCTGATGATCTGGGACGGCAAGAGTCCCGGCACCGTGTTGAATGTGTTGCGTCTGATACGCGCCGGCAAGGCCGTCGTGCTGATCCACGGCTCTGCCGCATCGTTCACCCTGAAATCAACGCAAGACTGGGATACATTCCTTGACGGATGCAGCGACGAGTTGCGCATCGACCTGCATGATCGCGCAACTCCCGAAGAATGGCAGCCAGGCTCCACCAATCCGCAGGCCGGCCTGTTTACCGCAACACCCATTGCCTCGCGCGTGGCAGAGCAGTCGGTCGAATCAGTCTATGCCCCGAAGACTTCACCGGCGGCACCCGGCTAACCGAAGCAGCCCTGCGATAACTCGTGATCACCGTCAGCCTGGAAACCATGAAGATCGTCAACCGCCTTCCAGCGCTCGACATCCTCGCCAAGTGACCGGATAGAAATTAAAAGGCCCCGCAGTGCGAGGCCTTTTGATGTTGGTGTGTCAGAAGGCTATCTCACGATCTCTGAAAATTTCTTGAGAAGCTTGAACGTCTCATCCTTGTCTATCTGTTTCAGGAGTTCACTGACGGGGGAGACAGGATCGTGGTGTTCAGTCCCATAGAGTCTTACGGGATTCTCGCCGAATGTTGCGATGGCCCGCTGAAGTAGTTCAGCCGTCAGGGCGCCGTCTCCGACCGAAGCGACCTCCGCCTTGTAGCTCTGGAAGGCAAGCGCGGTCGCCGCTTTGTATTCGTAGTCTTCTTGCACACGACCCAGACGACCAATCTGCTTGGCTGCATACCAGCCAACCCATATCATGGGGCCCGCAACCGCGAGTCGCCTCAAGAGATTTACGATAAGAGCTTCGTAAGTGAATGTGGTCAGATCACTAACAAATGCGAGCGCGAGAACCAAAAGAACAACAACGGCACCACTGAATACGATTCCCCATGTACGACGCTCACTCTTTACTTGGGCTCCTCGATCAGTAAACGCACCGGCGAGACCTTGCTTACGTGCATCGATGAGTGCAGCTTGCAACGATGCGACGGCAGCACTTGCCTCAGACTTTGCCGTTTCTACTTCGGAATTCAGCTCCGTTATACGTTTCTCAAGTTCGGTCGACTTTAGCTCGGCCTGCGAGCGGTAGCCGACGATGTCTTTGTAAAGTTGCTCGACCTCGGCATTGCGCCCCAACACGGTCTTTTGCGCATCTTCAATCTCTTGCTGTACGTCGCTAAAACCTGCAGCCGTGTCGTCCCACGTCTTGAGCTCTTTCTGCATTTTGGTCTGCTGAACTTCAATTTCGGCCAGCGCCATCGTTATATCAGAGCTCTTTTCCAGGAATGCAGCCGCCTTCGGTGCCACTTCAAGCAACGTGCTCGCGCCTTCAACGCTCCCGTCGGCTAGTCGCTTGGCAAGATGCTTGGCAATCTCTGTACGTCGCCCTGCAAGCAGGGAGACAACCCCAGAAATAGAAACCAGCCGGTCGAGAAATAGAGGTTGCTGGATCAGCCACGGGCCACCATTGCCTCTGGCGGCGGCAACGTTATTGGCCAGTTCGCTTATCCATTTTGTCAACTGCGCGTTGGCTAAAGCACCTTCGGTCGGATCTAGCCGATTTGCTTTGCCTGAAAGAAACGTGAGCGTATCTAGCCACCCTTGGAATAGAGCCGTGAGCGACTCAGTGGGGGCATTGAAACCGATCGTGCTCAAATCAATTTCGCTCGGCCGTGCCGCAAGCAGCCCCGACCACTGATCACGCAAGTTAGTTACCGCTGCTATCGCCTGTTCCATGTCGGCCCCCTTGATATGAAAACATCATAGCCCCTCAAAACGGGTGGACTTCCACTACGCAAATCTCGAACCAGAAATAGCGGTCGGTCAAATATGCGCCGACCCGCTCTCGCAACCGCGCAGCGGTTGCGCACCGAGTGCGGGCCACGATGGCCCGCTGCTCTACCCGGGGGCCCCTCTGCAGCGGCGAGGCGGGGGCGACAGGCCGCGTAGCGGGCGTTGCCTAGGATGGCAACGCCTTTTCGCGCGGGCAGGAGCCCGCTCGAAAAGCCCGGCCCCGACTCGCGAACCTTGCGGACAGGCGAGGGCATGGATGCCCGAGTTGAGGCAACGCAGGAGCAGTTGCCCGATGTCCGCAAGGCGCGGAAGCGGGGTGGCCTCTCTTTACTCCGGGCATCCTGCCCTCCGCCCTTCGGGCCGGCTTCGCCGTTCGCGCCGCTCCTGCGGCGCAGTGGGCCACGTTTCTCTGGCCAAACAGAGAAAGGTGGCTCGGCTGCCGCAGGCAGACGAAAGCTCTTGGCTGCTCAGATCGCCAGCCAGACGTAGAAGTACAGCGTGTTGTTGGCGCTGGCGCTGCGCCCCGCCCCGTCGATGTTGTGCACCAGCCCGCTGAAGCGCGTGAAATACGTGTATTGCAAGCCCAGTCGCACGTTGGCCCATGGCTGCCGCCACGAAGCGGACTGGCCGAACGGGTTGTAGTTGAACTCGACGGATTCGCCACGCGTATCGGGTGAGCCGTTGTTGCCGTACAGCGTGACATCGTTGCTGCCATTGTCGGCGAACGAGGCCAGCGTCACGCCGTAGGTGTCGCGATACCAGTAGCTGCCCTTGAGGTTGAATGCCTGCAGGCTGTTGTGCAGGTGGTCGGCGCCGCCGTCGGCGTAGGTGGCGTCCAGCCGTTGCTGCTCACGTACATACAGCGCGTCCACGGAGACGCTGTGATCGCCCTTGGTGTACTGGTAGCTGGAATCCACTCCGACATCGCGAAAGCGATCAGAGGGGCCAGTCAACGCCACTGCGTCACCGACGGGGTTCGCGCCGACCAGACCCCGACGCATGCTGAGCAGGAATCCGCCGATGGAGAGATCACCGTTGGGCAGTTGCCATGTATAGGCCGCGCGCGCGTACGGCGCGATGCCACTGAGGCGACCGTCGTAACCGGCGTTGACGTGACGCAGGAACGACGGCGACAGCGAACGATAGCCGCCGGCCTCCAGGTACCAGGCGCCATCCAGTTGCACGTAGGCACTGGCGCCGATGGATTGGCCACCCAGACCACCGAACAGCATCGGTTGCGCCGGTGCGCCTGGCGCCAGATCCGCCGACAGGTAGGGATACATCCAGGCCGGTGCGGTGTTGAATACGTCGCTGACGGTGGGGTTGTTGTTGACCGAGATGCCCCAGATGCCGGTATGGTTGCCACGACTGAACATGCGCGCGTAGCGCACGTCCATGTTGTCCCAGCCGAGCAAACCGCCGTTCTGGGAATAGGTGGCTTGCGCAAACACGCCCATGTGTTCGCTCAGCCGTCCGGCCAGAAATACCGAAGCCTGCTGCAACTCGGCATTGTCGTTGCGGCCGAAGCCCGTGGCAGGAATATCGGTCTGCGCTTTCCGGGTATGCGTGAACGACTCCACCAACATCGCCGATAGCGGCACCTGCTTGCCGTCGCCGACCTTCATGGAGTAACCCATCAGCTTGAACTGGCGCCCGAACGCGGTGAGTTCCGGACCGAAGGCACCGACGTGGCACGCCGCGCAGGGGAGCTGAGTCTGCCGCGCATAGGTGGGAACCGCCAATGCCAGCGTGGGCACGACCGCCAGCCACGCCAGCACGACCAGCAGCATCCAGCGCCGTGGCAGGCGCATGGACGCGAATCGGCTCCCGGCGCGGCCCTTGCAGTGCTCGTTCATGCGCATTCGCTCCATCGTCAGGAAGGACAACGTCGTCAGCCTGCGCCGATGGGTGCAACTCATGTTGACTTCGATCAAGCAACCCGGGGGACGACTCGCGGAACTTCCACGCCGGCCGGACACTCGCTCGCAACTACTTTCGAACCCGCGTCGATGGCAGACAAGGCAAGGGCGCGCTCCCGCGAGCGTTGCCGGGGACGAGGTGACGCGCGGAAGGGCCGGCGGGCAGTACCCACCCTACGGTGAGCGGTGCACAAGGTCGACTAAAAGAGCATCGCGCACAGGGTGCGCTCCTACGGCTGCTGCGATGATCAGGAGGCGGTGCCGCCCACCGTCATCGAATCAATCTTCAAGGTCGGCTGACCCACGCCGACGGGCACACTCTGGCCGTCCTTGCCGCACACGCCCACGCCCTCATCCAGCGCCAGGTCGTTGCCGATCATCGACACGCGATGGAGCACTTCCGGACCCGAACCGATCAGCGTGGCGCCCTTCACCGGACGGGTGATCTTTCCATCCTCGATCAGATACGCCTCGCTGGCCGAGAAGGTGAACTTGCCGTTGGTGATGTCGACCTGGCCGCCGCCGAAGTTCGGCGCGTACAGGCCATTCTTCACCGAGCGGATGATTTCCTGCGGATCGTGCTGACCAGCCAGCATGTAGGTGTTGGTCATGCGCGGCATCGGCAGCGCGGTGAAGGATTCGCGGCGGCCGTTGCCGGTGGGGGCCATGCCCATCAGGCGCGCGTTGAGCTTGTCCTGCATATAGCCTTTCAGAATGCCATCCTCGATCAGGGTGGTGCACTCGGTGGGCGTGCCTTCGTCGTCGATGCTGAGCGAGCCGCGGCGGCCAGCCAGGGTGCCGTCGTCGACGATGGTGACGCCTTTCGCGGCCACGCGCTGGCCGATGCGGCCGGAGAACGCGGAGCTGCCCTTGCGGTTGAAGTCGCCTTCCAGGCCGTGGCCGATCGCCTCGTGCAGCAGCACACCGGGCCAGCCGGGGCCGAGCACCACGGTCATGTTGCCAGCGGGTGCGTCGACGGAGTCGAGGTTGACCAGGGCCTGGCGCACCGCTTCGTCGGCGAACGCGAGCGCGCGACCGTTCTCGATCAGTTCGCGGTAGCCGTAGCGACCGCCGCCGCCGGAATAGCCCTGCTCGCGGCGGCCGTTCGCTTCGGCGATGACCTGCACGTTGATGCGCACCAGCGGGCGCACGTCGGCGGCCAGGGTGCCGTCGGAGGCGGCGATCAGGATGGTGTCCATGGTCGCGGCGAGGCTGACGATGACCTGCTTGATGCGCGGATCGCGCGAGCGGGCATACGCGTCGACTTCGCGCAGCAGGGCGATCTTGTCGGGGTTGGGCAGGCTCTCGACCGGGTCGATCGCGGGATACAGCGCGCGCGCGTTGTGCAGCGCCAGCGGCTTGCCGGCGCCGTTGCCGTCGTGGGCGATCGCGCGGGCGGCTTTCGACGCTTCCAGCAACTGCGGCAGCACGATCTCGTCGGAATAGGCGAAGCCGGTCTTTTCGCCGGACATCGCGCGCACGCCCACGCCCTGCTCGATCGAGTGGCTGCCGTCCTTGACGATGCCCTCTTCCAGCGTCCACGACTCGCTGCGCGAATGCTGGAAGTACAGGTCGGCGGCGTCGATCGACGGGCCCATCAGCTGGGCGAACACGCGGTCGAGGTCGCCGGTGGCGATGCCGCCGGGGGACAACAGCTTGCTTTCGGCGAGGGCGATCAATGAATCCATGGGATGCGGTCGGTCTGCGGTAATTCCGGAACTATCCCACATGGGGCTGCGGCGCCGCGCTTTAAAGCCTGCGCCGCCGTCTTCCACTACCATGCGGAAACGCCAGTCGGCCCATCAGTGAAGGATCACCCGTGAGCGAACATTCCAAGCGTGAGGCGGCCCGCGAGGCCATCGAGCGGGCCGTGCAACCGGTGGCCGAGACCCGCGAGCTGCTGCATCGCGACGGCGAGCTGAAGCCGGGGCTGGGCAAGATCAGCGGCGTGATCGCCTTGTCGCTGGGCTTCCTGTGCCTGCTGGCGGTGATGGCGTTCCACTTTCCGCAATACCTGACCACGCCCGACCTGCGCCACAAGTATTCGGTGGACGTGCTGCGCCAGGTGCTGCTGGTCGGCCTGCTGGTGGCCGGCGGCATGTCGCTGGGCAACGTCATTCTCAATCGCCAGCGCAACCTCAACATCATGGCCTTCGTGCTGGTGATCGCGGCGGTGGCGCTGGGCGGTTCGCGGGTGCCGGTGGGCGAGTTCCCCGACCACACGCCGTACATCGGGCTGGACTGGTTCATCCTGGATTTGCTGGGCTCGACGCTGATCTTCGTGGTGATCGAGAAGCTGTTCCCGCTGTACAAGGGCCAGGCGATTTTCCGCAAGGAGTGGCAGACCGACCTGAAGCATTTCGCGGTGAACCATTTCATCGTGGGGCTGGCGCTGCTGACGGTGAACTTCCTGCTGCACCACCTGTTCGGCTGGCTGGTCAGCAGCCACTTCCAGCAGGCCGTGCGCGACATCCCGTTCGTGCCGCAGCTGCTGCTGTGCGTGCTGGTGGCCGACCTGGCGCAATACTGGACGCACCGCGCGTATCACGAGGTGCCGTTCCTGTGGCGCTTCCACGCGGTGCACCACAGCGTGAAGACGATGGACTGGCTGGCCGGCTCGCGCCAGCACATGCTGGAGCTGATCTTCACCCGCGTGTGCGTGCTGGCGCCGCTGTACATCCTCGGTTTTTCCGAGGCGGCGATGAACGGCTACATCCTGATCGTGGGTTTCCAGGCGGTGTTCAACCACGCCAACGTGCACCTGCCGTGGGGGCCGCTGAAGTACGTGCTGGTGACGCCGGATTTCCACCACTGGCACCACGCCTCGGACGACGAGGCGATCGACAGGAATTACGCCGCGCACTACGCGTTCCTGGACTACCTGTTCGGCACCGCGGTGAAGTCGAAGAACAAGTTCCCCGAGCGCTACGGCGTGGTCGGCGACTACATGCCGGATGGCTTCGTGAAGCAGCAGCTGTTTCCGTTCCGGGGCAAGCAGGCCGACGACGGTCCGGCGGCCTGAAGCCCCGCCGCTTCAGGGCTGCACGGATGAAGAAGCCGCCGGCGCCGCGACGCTGCCAGCGGCGGCGGGCGGCAGCGGGATCTGCGGTGTGGTCGGCGGCGTGATCGCACTGCCCGCTGCCGCCGGCTGGCCGGCCGGCGCGTTGAGCAGGGGTGCGGACGGCGGCGGTGCGGTGCCGTGCTTCTCGACCAGGGTGATCACCGGCTCGTCCCAGCTGCCGGTGATCTTGTAGCGGGCGCTGGCGGCCTGGTTCAGGCCCTTGCCCAGCAAGCCCTGCACCGCGAAGCCCGCGGCTGCGCCGATCGGGCCGCCCACCACCGCGCCGACCAGCGGCAGGCTGTTGCCGACATGCGGCACCACCAGCATCTGCTGGTCGTAGTCCTTGCTGCGCAGGCCGGTGCGGCCGGTCACGCTGATATTCGCGGCCGGCCCTTCGATGCGCAGGTTGCTGGTGGTCGCGTTGCCGTCGGCGAGCCTGAAGTCGCCGCTGATCGAGTCGAACGCGAGCCCCTTGCCGAACACGTCACCGAAATCCAGGGTGAGCCGCCGCGGCAGCTCGGCCAGCGAAACCAGCCCCAGCAACCGGCCCACGCCGGGCGAGGCGGCTTCGGGAATGCGGCCGTCGTTGACCTGGATGCTGAGCGTGCCGTCCATGGTGGCCAGCGACAGTCCGCTGGGCGAACCCGGCCAGCTCGCGTCGAGCTGGTCGCGGGTCTTGCCGCCATTGACCAGTCCGTCGAAACCCAGCGCGGCCAGCATGTTGCCCAGGTCCTCGGCGGCGAAGTTGATCCGCATGTGGGTGTGGCTGGAGCTGGCATTGCCGTTCCAGTCGCCGCTGCCGTTGATCTGCACCCGGCTGGACAGCGCGCGCAGTTGCTCGATGTGCATGCCCTCGGCGGTGGGCCAGGATTCCAGCCGCGCCTCGCCGAGCTTCGCGTCGCCCAGGCGCAGGTCGCCCACCCAGAGGTGGAACGGCGGCAGCGCGGCGGGATTGACCCCGGTATTGGCCGGGTCGGGCGGCACCGCCGCGGGCGCGGCCGGCGCCGCGGCCGGCGTTGCCGCCACCGTCTGGCCGGCGGCCTTGTGCTTGCCGGCGGTGGTCTGCGACGCGGCGCTCTTGGGCCAGTACATGCGGGTCAGTCGCGCGGTGACGCCGCGCTTGTCCAGCTCGCGCGTGGGCACGCTGTAGTTGCCGGCCATCGCCGGGCCGTCCACGTCCACGCTGAGCAGGTCGGGCTGCGGTTTGGCCTGCAGCTTCAACGGTCCCAGCCGGCTGTCGAACCACTCGGCCTGGTCGGTGCTGATGTCGAGGCTTTCCAGCCCGGGACCGCCGCTGCCGCTGCCTGCCGCCACGTGCTGCACCCAGCCGGTGACGTCGAGCTGGCTGGCGTGGCCGCGAATGCGCAGGTCGCGATCGGGCAGCGTGGTCGGCATCTGCGTGCCCAGCGACAGGGTGCCGGCCAGCGGATGCTGGTCGCCGTCGGCCAGGCGCAGGTAACCGCGCAAGGTGTCGCCCAGGCCGAAGCGCAGCTCGCTGCCAGCGATCGGCAGGTTCAGCGTCAGGTGCAGCGGCAGGTCGTCCGCGGCGGGCTTGTGCAGTGGCGCGGGCAGGTCCAGCGCGATGCCCTGCAGCGGCGAATCGACGCTGAGGGTCTGGCTCAGCGCGTCGCTGCCGGCGACATGGGCGATGCTGAAGCCGATGTCGAACGGGCCGCGCCCGTCGGACAGCTTGCCCAGCCAGCCCAGCGTCGGGTAGTCCGCCAGCAGCTCGTCGACGCGATAGTTGCCCTGCAACTGCGCCGACAGCACCGTCGCCGGATCGCTGTTGGCGCCGGCGATGGCCAGCTGCAGTTTCGATGGCTGGCCGCGGAAGCCGGCGTCCAGCGGACCGGCCTGCATGCCGTGCAGGTCGAATTTCAGCGGGCCGTTGAGCTTGTCCAGCTGCAGCTTCCACTCCGGCGCGCTGAGGTCGGCGTCCTTCAGCCGGGCCTGTCCGTCCAGCTGCGGCGTGGCACCCTCGCCGCTTTTCAGCGGCAGCACCAGGTGGAAGCCGAAGCTGCCGCTGCCGCCCAGTTTCAGCTTGGCCAGCGTGTCGGCTTCGCGGCTGCCGATCGGGCTCTTGCGCACGAACTCCATCAGGCTGGCGCCGCTGCCACTGCCCTGCACGTTGAGGTCGAGCAGCGGATCGCCGAAATCCGGGATCAGCGCCACCGCATGTTCCGCCTTGACGCCCAGCGCATGGCCGCCACCGGCCTCGACCAGCATGCCGCCGTTGATGAAGCTGGCCACCGCGTCGATGCCTTCGGCATGCGGCCAGTCCTTGCCGTAGTCGAGGGTCAGGTCGCTGATCACCGCACGCGCCTCGAAGCGCCCTTCGTTGTGGCGGAACGGCCAGTCGTGCAGGTCGCCGTGCACCAGCACCTGCGCCTCGTCCAGCTGGCCCGACTGCAAGCCGCGATCGAGCCACTCGACGGTGCCGGGCGACATCGACAACGGCCAGAACTGCCTGGCGGCGGTGACGTCGGCGTGGTCCAGGCTGGCGTAGAGATCCACGAACGGCGCGCCGCCCCCGGCCGGCAAGACCAGTTCGCCACGGGCCTGCCCGGCGTAACCGGCGCCGGCGAAATCCAGCGCGTCGATGCCGATGTGCGACTGGCCATCCTGCGACCAGAACGCCAGCGTGCCGCCCAGCGAGGACAGCACGAACGGCTGATGGAAGGCCTGTGGCAGATTCAGCGTGGCGGGCTGGCTCGGCAGGGTCAGCGACAGCGCTTCGGCGTCACCCCGCAATTGGCCGTCCAGACGGCTGATTCCCGGCAGCTTGCCGACCGCCTCGATGCCCACCTCGGCAAAGGAGAGATCAAGCGCGCGCAGGCCGGCGCTGCGACTCCACTGCAGGCGCAGCCGGTCCACCACGCCATGCGGCTGGCCCTTGCCCAGCCACTGCGACAGCGCCGGCGCCAGCCCGGGCTTCAGCGCCAGCCAGGGCAGCAGCGGCGCCAGCTGCAACTTGCGCGCGACCGCGTTCACCGCGAATCCGGCGCTGCCCGGCTGGTGCAGGCTCAGCGCCAGCGCGCTGCCATCGTCGCCGGCCCAGCGCAGTTCGTAGCCATCGGCGGTCTGGCTCACGCCGGCCAGCCCGTGCAGGGCGCTGACGCCAGCCTGGCCGCCGCCGGGCGCGCTGACGGCCAGCGTGTCCAGGTCGAAGCGGACCAGGCTGCGGGTGAGCTGCCCCTGCCGCCAGTCCATCCAGGCGCCCAGCCTGCCGTGGCCCTGCTGCACCGCGTAGCCGCCCATGTCGATGCCGTCCAGCAGGGGCTTCAGTTCGGCGCCGTCGACGCTGACCCAGACCTGGCCGGCGCTGCCATCCTCGCGGAAGCGGCCCGCGCTGTGCACGGCGGCGTCGACGCCCTCGCGCCGCAGCACGCCGCCAAAACGCAGCTGCTGGCCCTGGTGACTCAGCCGCAGCCGCTTCGACAGCAGCGTGTAGTGCTTGTCCAGCACCGCGTCGGTGACCGACACGCGCAGGTCCTCCAGCCACAGGTCGGCCGACATCCGGCCCAGCGACAGCGGCTCGCGCTGGTCGCCACCGGCCACGCCGATGCCGTTGACATGCCAGCCATCGGCCTGGCGCTGCAGGTCCAGCTGCAGGCCGCGCACGTGCAGGTTGATCAGGTGCCGCGACGGCAACAACCAGCCGCCGAAATCGAATTTCAGTTCGGACTCGGGCAGCTGCAGCACGGCGCCGGCCTGGCCCGCCGCCGCACCGATCTTCATCCCGTGCAGCAGGAATTCGGGGCCCGACGGCGTCCAGCGGCCTTCCATCGAATCGAAGCTCACCGGCCGCTGCAGTCGCGCACTCATTTGCGCCGCCACCCACTCCGGGTGCCGCGCCAGCAGCGGCAGCAACAGCTGCGCCAGCGCCGCCACCACGGCCAGCAGGATCAGCGCGATCCCGACCACCCAGCCCGACGCGCGGGCGCAGCGATGCAGCCGTCGCTGCCACGACACGTTCACGCGCGGCAACCCCGGCCGGGGGCGCCGCCGCGGGATTTACAGCAAGACGACATCAAACTGTTCCTGCGAGTAATGCTCTTCGGCCTGGAAGCGTATGCTTTTGGAGATGAACTCTTCCAGTTCGGCCACTGCGCTGGATTCCTCCTCGAGTATCCGGTTGACCACCGCTGGGCTGGCCATCACCAGCAGTTGCTGCGCGTTGAACTGGCGCACCGCGCGGGTGATCTCGCGGAAGATCTCGTAGGTCACCGTCTCGGCGGTCTTCAGCAGGCCGCGGCCGTTGCAGGCCGGGCACGGTTCGCACAACTGGCGCGCCAGGCTTTCGGTGGTGCGCTTGCGGGTCATCTCGACCAGGCCCAGCGCCGACATCGGGTACACCGTGGTCTTGGCATGGTCGCGCGCCAGCCCCTTGCCCAGCATGCGCAGCACCTGGCGCTTGTGTTCCTCGTCGACCATGTCGATGAAGTCGATGATGATGATGCCGCCCAGGTTGCGCAGGCGCAGTTGCCGCGAGGCGGCCTGCGCCGCTTCCAGGTTGGTGCGGTAGACGGTTTCCTCGAGGTTGCGGGTGCCGAGGTAGGCGCCGGTGTTGACGTCGATCGTGGTCATCGCCTCGGTCTGGTCGACGATCAGGTAGCCGCCGGATTTCAGCGGCACCTCCTTCTTCAGCGCGCGCTGCATCTCGTCCTCGACGCCGTACAGGTCGAAGATCGGCCGCTCGCCGTCATAGTGTTCGATGCGGTCGTCCAGGCTGGGCATGAACTTGTGCACGAACTTCACCACGTTGTCGAAGGTGAGCCGCGAATCCACCCGCACCTTCTCGATGTCGTCGTTGAGCATGTCGCGCAGGCTGCGCAGCGGCAGCGACAACTCCTCGTAGACACGCTCGCACATCTTCGCCTTGGCGATGTTCTCCTGCACCACGCGCCAGACCTTGCCCAGGTAGGTCACGTCGAAGGCCAGCGATTCGGCGCTCTGCCCTTCGGCATTGGTGCGCACGATGTAGCCCAGCCGGCTCGTGCCGGGCGTGTCGTCGCCGATCAGCGGATTGAGCACGTCGCGCAGGCGCTGGCGTTCGGTCTCGTCCTCGATCCGGGCGGAGATGCCCAGGGTGCGCGCATACGGCAGCAGCACCAGGTAGCGCGACGGGATCGACAGGTGGGTCGACAGCCGGGCGCCCTTGCTGCTGATCGGGTCCTTGACCACCTGCACCACGATCTCCTGGCCTTCGTGCACCAGTTCGCTTATCGAGGGAACGTGGCCGTGGCCATTGCCTTCGCCGCCGTCGCCCGCGGCGGGCCGCACGATGTCCGAGGCATGCAGGAACGCCGCGCGCTCCAGCCCGATCTCCACGAACACCGCCTGCATGCCCGGCATCACCCGCTGCACGCGTCCCTTGTAGATATTGCCGACATAGCCCCGCTTCGATGCCCGTTCGACGTGCACTTCCTGCAACATGCCGTTCTCGACCACCCCGACCCGCGTCTCGCGCGGGGTCACGTTGATCAGGATTTCTTCGCTCACTGCATACTCCCCGGACAGAGCATCTTTATAGCGGTGCGGCCGCGGGCTGTCGATGAACCAAGCCATGGAATCCGTCCCGTCGGCGCGGATGACGCAAAATGGACACCCGCCCGTTCCCCGGAGCTGAACGCATGACGACACCCATTCTGCTGGCCTGGAGCGGCGGCAAGGACTGCCTGCTGGCGCTGCAGCGGTTGCGGGCGGACCCGCAATGGCAGCTGGTCGGGCTGCTGACCACGCTCAACCGCAACTACCAGCGGGTGGCCATGCACGGCACCCCGCGCGAGGTGCTGCTGGCGCAGGCCGATGCGCTGGGGCTGCCGGTGCTCGAGGTGATGCTGGACTGGCCCGGCAGCAACGAGGCCTACGAGCAGGCCCACGCGCAGGCACTGGTCGAGGCGCGCATGCGCTGGCCGGGCATCCGCCACTGCGCCTTCGGCGACCTGTTCCTGGAGGACGTGCGCGACTACCGCGTGCGCCAGCTGGGCCGCGAGAACTGGCGCGCCGTGTTCCCGCTGTGGGGCGAGGACACTGCGGCCCTGTCGCGGCGCTTCGTCAGCGAGGGCCATCGCGCCGTGCTGTGCTGCGTGGACACCCGGCAGCTGGACGCCGCCTTCTGCGGCCGCGACTACGACGCGGCCCTGCTCGACGCGCTGCCGGCCGGGGTCGATCCCTGCGGCGAGCGCGGCGAGTTCCACACGCTCAGTTACGCCGGACCGCTGTTCCGCCAGCCGCTGAAGCTGCGCCGCGGCGAGTCGGTGCTGCGCGACGAACGCTTCCAGTTCACCGACTTCCTGCTCGACGACCATGCCGCGACGGACTGATCCGATCCTGCCCGACCTGCTGCAACCGGGCCTGGCGCTGGTGTTCTGCGGCACCGCGGCGGGCCGGCGCTCGGCCGCCGAGCGCGCCTACTACGCCCACCCCGGCAACCTGTTCTGGCGCGCCCTGTTCGAGGCCGGGCTGACGCCCCGCCTGCTGGCACCGGCCGAATTCCCGCTGCTGACGGGCTACGGCATCGGCCTCACCGACCTGGCCAAGCGCCACAGCGGCAACGACGCCGACCTGCCACGCGATGCCTTCGACGCGCCGGCGCTGCGCGCCAGGGTCGAACGCCATGCCCCGCGCCTGCTCGCCTTCACCAGCAAGAACGCGGCACGCGCCGCGCTCGGCCACGCCGTGGGCTACGGCATGCAGGAGGAAACCCTGGGCCAGACCCGACTGTTCGTGCTGCCTTCCCCGTCCGGCCAGGCGCGCGGGCACTGGGACATCGGCCCGTGGCGGGCGTTGGCCGCGCACTATCGCGCGGCTCGCGCCAGCGGTTGAGCCGGCCGGTCAATCGACGGGCGTGTGCCGCGAAGCCCGCACCTGCTCGGCGCGCACGATCGAAGCCTGGTTGCTCCAGCTGCGGCGCAGATAGGTCACCACCGCGGCCACTTCCTGGTCACTCAGTTGCTGGGCGAACGGCGGCATCGAGTACGGCCGCGGGTTCGCCGTGGTGGCGGGGGCAAAGCCGCCGAGCAGGACCATCCTCGTGGCGTTGATGCCGCTGGGCTCGGTCACCGAGGAGTTGCCGTCCAGCGGCGGATAGACGCCGGCCACGCCTTCGCCGCGCTTGCCGTGGCATTCCGCGCAATGCTGGGTGTAGACCTTCCCGCCCTGTTCGGTCAGCACCTTGGCATCGAACAGCACCGGTTGTTCGGCGGCCGCGGCGCGGGGTGGCAGCGATTGCAGGTAGCTGGCGATCGCATGCAGGTCGGCATCACTCATGTGCTGGGTGCTGCCGGAAACCACCGCGGCCATCGGGCCGAAGGCTGCGCCTTTGGCCGACTGTCCGGTCTTCAGCAGGTCGACGATGTCCTGTGCGCTCCAGCCTTCCAGGCCACCGTGGCGGCGGGTGCCCAGATCCGGCGCGTACCAGTTCTGCACCGGAATCTGGCCGCCGGTGAGGTGCACGTCCGCCGGCGTGCCGCCCAGCGAGTCGCGGGCCGCATGGCATTCATTGCAATGACCCAGTCCCTGCACCAGGTAGGCGCCGCGATTCCATTCGGCCGATCGCGCCGGGTCGGGCGTGAACCCGCCTTCGCGGAAGTACAGCGCGCGCCAGGCCTTCAGGCTGTTGCGCACGCTGTACGGGAAGGCCAGCGAGGACTGGCCGTCGGGCTGGTGCACCGGCGGCAGCGACTGCAACCAGGCAAACATCGCCAGCGCGTCGTCGCGACTCACATGGGTATACGAGGTGTAGGGGAAGGCCGGATACAGCAGCTCGCCGTGACGACCCTTGCCGACGTGCAGCGCCTGCCAGAAGTCCTCGAAGCTCCAGTCGCCCAGGCCGGTCTCGCGATCGGGCGTGATGTTCGGCGCCGGGATGTCGCCAAAGGGCGTGACAATCACCCGACCGCCGGCCAGCGGCGCACCGCCCTGGGCGGTGTGGCAACCGGCGCAGTCGCCGACGATGGCCAGGTACCGGCCTTGCGCGATCCGCTGCGGGTCCGCCAGCGTGGCCGCGGAAACCTTGCTGGCCGAACGCGGCGTGGGCGCGTGGCCGCCACCGAACCACCACCAGGCCAGCAGCGCCACGATCAGCAGCACGACCGCCAGCAGCAGCCAACGCAGCGCTTTCATGAGTCGTCCCCGGTGGCGCCGAGCACCCCGCACGCCAGCGGCGGGGTCACCGAGCCGGCCGGCTGCGCATGGGTGTCGGCCGGCAGCTCGCGACTGGCCAGCGCGGCAGCCACGGCGGTGATGTCGGCGGGGCTGAGCCGGCTCGCCACCGTGGCCATGCAGTCCGGCGCCACGGTGGAGCGGGTATGCGTGCGCCACGAGCCCAGTTGCGCGCTGAGGTAGTCATACGGCAAGCCGACCAGTCCGGGCGTGGACGGTTCGACGCCGGTCAGCTGGCTGCCGTGGCAACTGCTGCACGCGGGAATCCTGCGGGCCGGGTCGCCCTTGCCGATCAGTTCCTCGCCACGCTGCAGCGCCGCCGCCGACACCGGCGGCAGCGGCGAGCGGCTGTACGGCACCTGCTGCGCCGCGAAGTATTCGGCGATCTCGCGCAGGTACGCCGGCGGCAACTGGCGCACCGTGTATTCCATCGGCGCGTACTTGCGCAGGCCGTTCTGGAAGTCCTGCAGCTGCCGCGCCAGGTACGCGGCCGGCTTGCCCGCCAGGCGCGGGAAGTAGCCGCTGCCGGGGGTGCCTTCGCCGTGCACGCCATGGCAGCTGGTGCAGGCGGCGATGCGCTGCTGCAAGGTGTCGGGAATCACCGGCGCGTCGGCGGCGCGACTGGCGCTGGCGCCGATCAGCGCGAATGCAAACAGGGAGGCAACGGCAAACCAGCGGGGACGGAGCGGGCGACGGGTCTTGGTCATCCGCCCATTGTACGCGCGCCGCTGCGACGTCCAAGCCGCAGCGGCGCTAAGCTGCAGTCTTGCGACAGCAGCCGCTTCCACCAGACCGGGGGTTACCGTGAATCGTTCAGCCGTCCATCTCGCCACGCTCGTCACCGCCATGCTCGCCGGTCCTGCGCTGGCCGCGGAAGTTCCGGCGACACCGCCTGCCGACACCGCCTACGCCTCGATCGATCAGCTGCAGCAGCGCATGCAGGCCGGCACGCTGGACAGCCGCCAGTTGACGGGCCAGTTGCTGCAACGGATCGAACGGATCGATCGCGCCGGCCCGAGCCTGCACGCGGTGATCGAGACCAATCCGGATGCGCTGCAACTGGCCGGCGCGCTGGACGCGGCCCGCGGTGCTGGTGACGAACGCGGCCCGCTGTACGGCATTCCGGTGTTGCTCAAGGACAACATCGACACCGGCGACCGCATGCTGACCACGGCCGGCTCGCTGGCGCTGGCCGGCGCACCCGCGCCCCACGACGCCGGCCTGGTCGAACGGCTGCGCAAGGGCGGCGCGCTGATCCTGGGCAAGACCAACCTCAGCGAGTGGGCGAACTTCCGTTCCAACCACGCCAGCAGCGGCTGGAGCGCCCGCGGCGGGCAGACGAAGAATCCCTACGTGCTGGACCGCAATCCCTGCGGTTCCAGCGCCGGCTCCGCGGCGGCGGTGGCGGCCGGGCTGACCACGGTGGCGATCGGCAGCGAGACCGACGGTTCAATCATCTGCCCCGCGGCGATGAACGGCATCGTGGGCATCAAGCCGACCCTGGGCCTGGTCAGCCGCAGCGGCATCGTGCCGATCAGCCACAGCCAGGACACCGCCGGCCCGATGGCGCGCAGCGTGGCGGACGCCGCGGCCCTGCTCTCGGTGATCGCCGGCAGCGACCCGCGCGACCCGGCCACCCGCGACGCAGACAGGCACGCCACCGACTACACGAAGTTCCTCGATCCGAACGGCTTGAAGGGCAAGCGCATCGGCGTGGTGCGCCAGCTGGCCGGGGCCGAGCCGAATGCCGATCGCGTGCTCGAAAAGTCGATCGCGTTGATGAAGGCGCAGGGCGCGATCATCGTCGACCCGGTGAAGCTGCCGCACCTGGCCGAGCTCGGCGATCCGGAAATCACCGTGCTGCTGTACGACTTCAAGCACGACATCAATGCCTACCTCGCCACCCGGCAAGGCCTCAGCGTGAAGACGCTGGCCGACCTGATCGCGTTCAACCGCACGCACGCCAGCGAGGAAATGCCGTGGTTCGGCCAGGAGCTGTTCGAACAGGCGGAAGAGAAGGGCCCGCTCGGCGACAAGGCATATACCGATGCGCTGGCCCGGGCGAAGCGGCTGTCCGGCCCGCAAGGCATCGACGCAGCGCTGAAGTCGCAGCACCTGGATGCCTTGCTGGCGCCGTCGTGGGGGCCGGCCTTCATGACCGATCCGGTGCTGGGTGACCACATCGTCAGCGGCGACCCGACCGTGGGCGGTGCCTCGCAGCCGGCGGCCGTCTCGGGCTATCCGTCGATCACCGTGCCGGCAGGCTTCGCCCACGGCCTGCCCGTCGGCATCGTGCTGTTCGGTGCGCAGTGGAGCGAACCGACGCTGATCGCGATCGCCTATGGTTTCGAACAGCATGCACAAGCCTGGCAGCCGCCGCGGTTCCTCGACACCGTGGAAGGCAAACCGGTGCTGCCGGGCCGCTGAAGCGCCGGCCCGGAGTCGCGACCGATGGAACACCAACCGCACATCCACTGTCCGCATTGCGCGTGGGAGCCGCGGCCGGACAGCCGGTGGTGCTGCACCTCGCGCGAACCCGGCTCGGGCTGCGGCACCTTGTGGAACACGATCTGGACGGCAGGCTGCTGCCCCGGCTGCGGGCACTACTGGGAAGTGACCCAGTGCCTGTCGTGCCGGCGGGCCTCGCCACACGCGCAGTGGTACCACTTCCCGCGGCCGGACCAAGGTCACGTCGGCGAACGGGAGCCGTCGCTGGAGACGGTGGACTGACCTATCCCTCAGCGCAGGTAGACCGTCGGCCCCAGCACCGCCGCGAAGGCCAGCGTCATCAGCACACCAGCCACGAAGATGGCGTAGCTCCGGTCGATCACGAATCCCCGCGGCGGCTCGTCGCAGGGCTTCGCACAGGCGACGTTGAAAAGGCCCGCGGTGCCGCCGAACGACGAGGCGACCGCCGACATCAGGGTGATCACGATGCCCAGCGGATTGAACAGGCTGACCAGCACCGCCGACACGCCGCCGATCAGGTAGATCGCCATGGCGATGCGCCACTGCGTGCGACCGGCCACGTCGCCGCCACCGAGCATCGCCCGCAGCATCCGGATCGACTGCTTCACGACGCCGATATAGACGGCCAGACCGATCGCGAACATCACTGCGCGCCACAGCCAGGGCCACGGCAGCGGACCGATGCCGCCACCGGCAGCGGGGCCCCAGTCGCCCAGGTTGGAGACGCCGGAAAACATCCAGTAACCGGCGGCCACCATGCCCTTCACGGTGAACACGATCCACAGCACCAGCCGCGGCAGCGGCCGCCGCACGCGATGCCAGCCGAGCAGCGCCAACACGGCCAGCAGCACGTCCATGCCGGTGCCGGCCATTGCCACCAGGCGTCGTGCCCAGGGACCGGTGCCGGGGCATTCGATGTAGTACGCGCCAAGCTGGCTGGGCAGATGCCCGCTGGCGACGCAGGTGAGCGCGTGGCCGCCCAGCTCGTGCGCCATGGTCAGCAGCGGCAACAGCAGCAGCGCCAGGCCGGCCAGCGTCCAGGGATCGACTCGCGGGGTGGTGCCCATGGATTCGCTCATCGCTCGCGCCTCCGTTGTTCGCTGGAGGCATTATTCGCGCGTTCGGAAGACGCTCTTCAGTGCAGACTGCCAGTTCCGCGCCATGACAACTGTCAGGCGCTCAAGCGTCGGCGTGCACGGAGGAACCGGCCGACTTGCGCACGATCAGCATCGCCAGTTCCAGCGACTGCTCGTAGTTCAGACGCGGATCGACCATCGACTTGTAGGCCCGATCGAGGTCGCTCTCGGACAGGTCGCGGGCGCCGCCCATGCATTCGGTGACGTCTTCACCGGTCAGCTCCAGGTGCACGCCGCCCAGCCGGGTGCCGGCCGCCGCATGGAGGTCGAAGGCCTGCTCCAGTTCGCCGCGGATGTTGTCGAAACGCCGGGTCTTGTGGCCGTTCGAGGTGCTCTCGGTGTTGCCGTGCATCGGATCGGCCACCCACAGCACGCGGCGACCTTCACGCTTCACCGCTTCCAGCAGCGGCGGCAGCGCGGCGGCGATCTTCGCGTTGCCCATGCGATGGATCAGGGTCAGCCGGCCCGGCTCGTCGTGCGGGTTCAGCGCGTCGATCAGCGGCAGCAACTGCTCCGGGGTCACCGAGGGACCGACCTTGACCGCGACCGGATTGCGGATGCCGCGGAAATACTCCACGTGGGCCCCATCCAGCGCGGCAGTGCGCATGCCGATCCACGGGAAGTGGGTGGACAGGTTGAAGAAGCCGGGATGGCGCGGCACCTGGCGGGTCAGCGCCTGTTCGTAATGCAGCAGCAGCGCTTCGTGCGAGGTGAAGAAATCCACCTTGGAGAAGCCCGCGATCGGACCGGCCAGAGTCTCCATGAAGCGCAGCGAATCGCCGATGCCGGCGACCATCTGCCGATACTCGGCGGCCAGCGGGGAATGCTCGACCCAGGCCAAGTCCCAGTATTCCGGGTGGTGCAGATCGGCGAAGCCGCCGTCGATCAGGGCCCGCACGAAGTTCATGGTCAGCGCCGAATGCGCATGCGCCGTGATCAGCCGCTGCGGATCGGGCCGACGCGCCGCGGCCGTGAATTCCGGGCCGTTGACCACGTCGCCGCGGAAACTCGGCAGGCTCACGCCGTCGCGGGTTTCCATGTCGGTCGAACGCGGCTTCGCGTACTGGCCGGCAAAACGGCCCACGCGCAGCACCGGCTTCTTCAACCCGTGCACCAGCACCAGGCTCATCTGCAACAGCACCTTCAGCCGGTTCGAGATCACCGGACTGGTGCAGTCGGCGAAGCTCTCCGCGCAATCACCGCCCTGCAGCAGGAAACGCCGACCTTCCTGCGCCTCGGCCAGCGACTGCTTCAGCGCCAGCACCTCCCACGAAGTCACCAGCGGCGGCAACTGCGCAAGGTGGGCGCCGGCAGCGGCCAGCTCGGCCGCATCGTCGTACTGTGGCTGCTGCAGGGCCACGCGCTGCTGCCAGGAATCAGGGGCCCAGTGATCCGGGATGTGGACATCAGACACGACGGGATTCATGGCATGGCCTTCAGGGGCGACAAGAGCATTCACCTGGACGACGTCACCCGACGCCGACGGGTGGCGACGACCGCCAGCACGGCCAGCAACACGAACCACAACAGGGTCCAGGCCGGCATCGGCAAGCCCAGGATCGGCTCCACCTTGGCGCACTCGCCCGAACCGGTGAACACCAGCTTCAGCATCTTGGCGAACGGAAACGCATCCAGCATGTAGCCCAGGCCGGGGCCGCAGGAGGGCACCTGGTCAGCCGGCAGGCTCTGCAGCCACAGATGGCGACCGGCGGTGGCGATGCCGCCCACGGCGCCCGCCAGCACCAGCCCCGTGTATGCCCAGCGCGCCCTGCCCTTCGGCGCGTGGATGGCGCCTAGCAGGAAGAACAAGGCCATCACCAGGAAGGCGATGCGCTGGAAGATGCACAGCGGGCACGGCGTCATGCCCAGCCCGTACTCGGCGTACAGGGCAAACGCCAGCAGCGCCGCGCAGACCAGGAAGCCGACGAAGAAAGTGAGGCGATACGACCAGCGGAATGGATTCATGGCGGATTGTTGCGTTGCGGAACCCGTGACATTACCGGTTCGCCGGTGCGCTGTCAGCCTGTCCCCGGCATTTGGCGCAAAAGCGCATGCGCACCCGACCGGATCGCACAAAAAAAAACCCGGCAGGTTGCCCGGCCGGGTTTTCACTTTGCATGCCACGGCTGCTCAGCCGGGGCGGCTTACTCGGCGTCGACGGCCTCGACCTGCGGACGGCCGACCAGCTCGACATACGCCATCGGCGCGTTGTCGCCGGCGCGGAAGCCGCACTTGAGGATGCGCAGGTAACCACCGGGACGCTCCTTGTAGCGCGGCCCCAGCTCGACAAACAGCTTGCCGACCGCTTCCTTGTCGCGCAGGCGCGAGAAAGCGAGACGACGGTTGGCGACGCCATCGACCTTGCCCAGCGTGATCAGCGGCTCGGCCACGCGACGAAGTTCCTTCGCCTTGGGCAGGGTGGTGCGGATCAGCTCGTGCTTGATCAGCGACGACGCCATGTTCTTGAACATCGCTTCGCGATGCGAACTGGTGCGATTGAGTTTGCGTCCGGATTTTTGATGGCGCATGACTGGATACTCTTGAAGGTCTGTTGTTATGAAAAGCCGGCACGCATGTCCGGATTCCCGCGGTTACCCGCTATGAGGAGCCTTTTTGAACCGGGCTCTTGTTCGAAAGCACGGTCGTCATGGACGACCGCCTCTGGCGACCGGCGCAGCACGCAGAACCGTGCTCGCCAAGCGCAATGACCGGCAATCAAACGGGATCGCCAAAAAAACAATGCGACCATGAAGGCCGCTGGTGGCGCCTGGCGGGATGAGCCGAGACTCGAACCCGCCAGTACACCGGCATCGCACGCGATCACGAATGATCGCGAATCGACGATCAACCCAACTGCATGCCGTGCGACAGACCCGGCGGCGGCCAGTTCTCGAGCTTCATGCCCAGCGCGAGCCCACGCCCGCCCAGCACGTCCTTGATTTCCGTCAGCGACTTCTTGCCCAGGTTCGGCGTCTTCAGCAGCTCGACTTCGGTCTTCTGCACTAGGTCGCCGATGTAGTAGATGCTCTCGGCCTTCAGGCAGTTCGCCGAACGCACGGTCAGCTCCAGATCGTCGATCGGACGCAGCAGCAGCGGATCGAAACCGCTCTTCTCGGCCTTGTCGGTGGCGCTCTCGCGACGCGAGAAGTCACCGAACACGGACAGCTGGTCGTTGATGATCTCGGCGGCCTTGCGCACCGCGTCTTCCGCACCGATGGTGCCGTTGGTCTCGATGTCCAGCACCAGCTTGTCGAGGTTGGTGCGCTGCTCGACACGAGCGGCGTCCACTTCGTAAGCCACGCGGAGCACCGGCGCGAACGACGCATCCAGCTGCAGGCGACCGATCGGGCGCGCCTCGTCATCCGGATGCTGGCGCTGGCTGGCCGGCTGATAGCCGACGCCGCGACGCACCTTCAGGCGCATGTTGAGCGCGATGTCCTTGGTCAGGTGGCAGATCACGTGCTCGGGGTTGATGATTTCCACCGAGTGGTCGACGACGATGTCGCCGGCCGTGACCACGCCCTTGCCCTTCTTGGACAGGGTCAGGGTGACTTCATCACCCGTGTGCTGACGAATCGCCACGTCCTTCAGGTTGAGCAGGACTTCGATCACGTCCTCCTGCAGGCCTTCCAGGGTGGTGTATTCATGCAGCACGCCATCGATCTCAACCTCGACGATGGCGCTGCCAGGGATCGACGAGAGCAGCACGCGACGCAGCGCGTTGCCCAGGGTATGGCCAAAGCCACGCTCGAGCGGCTCGACCACCACCTTGGCGCGGTTGGCTCCGAGCTGTTCGACGCTGAGGCCACGAGGCCGCAGCACGCTAGTTGACGAAACTGCCATGCAGAACTCCGGTAATTACTTCGAGTAAAGCTCGACGATCAATGCTTCATTGATGTCGGACGGCAGATCACCGCGATCCGGCACCGACTTGAACGTGCCTTCGAACTTCTTGGCGTCGACTTCGACCCAGATCGGACGCAGATCCATGGTGTCGAACACGGTCGCGGCTTCCTGTACACGAAGCTGCGTGCGACCCTTCTCGGTCAGCGCGATCGCGTCGCCGGGACGAACCTGGTAGGAAGGAATGTTCACCTTCTTGCCGTTGACCAGGATCGCCTTGTGGGCAACCAGCTGGCGGGCCTGGGCGCGGGTGACCGCGAAGCCCATGCGGTAGACGACGTTGTCCAAGCGGCTCTCGAGCAGGCGCAACAGGTTTTCACCGGTGTTGCCCTTGGTCGTCGACGCCTTGGTGTAGTAGTTGCTGAATTGGCGCTCAAGCACGCCGTAGATGCGCTTGACCTTCTGCTTCTCACGCAACTGCACGGCATAGTCGGACATGCGCATGCGCTTGTTCGCACCATGCTGGCCGGGCTTGTTTTCCAGCTTGCACTTGGAATCCAGCGCGCGCGCCGGGCTCTTCAGACTGAGATCCGCTCCCTCGCGACGGGCGAGTTTGCAGGTAGCTCCACGATAACGGGCCATGGGTTACTCCTTAGACTCGACGCTTCTTGGGGGGACGGCAGCCGTTGTGCGGAATC
This sequence comes from Rhodanobacter sp. IGA1.0, assembly GCF_040208325.1. NCBI lineage: Bacteria > Pseudomonadati > Pseudomonadota > Gammaproteobacteria > Lysobacterales > Rhodanobacteraceae > Rhodanobacter > Rhodanobacter sp. IGA1.0. Next base: position 1,104,367 of record NZ_CP157948.1, on the reverse strand, counting down.
GGCGTGACGTCGATGATGTTGAGCACCTTGTAGCCCAACGCGTTCAGCGAACGCACCGCCGACTCGCGGCCCGGGCCGGGGCCCTTGATGCGCACTTCCACCGTCTTCACGCCGTAGTCGCCGGCAGCGCGGCCAGCCTTTTCGGCGGCAACCTGCGCTGCGAACGGGGTCGACTTGCGCGAGCCACGGAAACCGGCGCCGCCGGCAGTAGCCCACGACAAGGCATTGCCCTGGCGATCGGTGATGGTCACGATGGTGTTGTTGAAGGAGGCCTGCACGTGGGCCACGGCATCCGTGACAACGCGCTTGATCTTCTTCTTGGTTTTAACCGGCTTAGCCATAATTTTTGAGGCTCTTAGTAATCAGTGCGACCATGCAAGGCCGCTTTTTGATCGTCGCGATCAGGAATGATCGCACTGTTCAATTACTTCTTGATCGCGCGACGCGGACCCTTGCGGGTACGTGCGTTGGTACGCGTGCGCTGACCGCGCACCGGCAGGCCACGACGGTGGCGCAGGCCACGGTAGCAACCCAGGTCCATCAGACGCTTGATGGCCATGCCCACCTCGCGGCGAAGATCGCCCTCGACGGTGTACTTGGCGATCTCGTGGCGGATCTTCTCCACCTCGCCTTCACTGAGGGACTTGATCTGGGTGGTCGGAACCACGCCAGCATCCACGCAGACCTTCCTGGCTCGGCTGCGGCCGATACCGTAAATGCTCTGCAGACCAACCCAGACATGCTTCTGGACCGGCAAATTGACACCCGCGATGCGCGCCATGATGTACTTTCTCCGATGCGTTTCGTGCGCGGTAAACGCGCAATTTTAACCTGAATTACCCTGACTGGAAAGCCCTGCGGCACCGGGGCGCCGCCAGCTTCCTACCTTTGACCAAAACCGCGTCCACACCAGCAGCCACTAGTTGCGACGAAGATTGGCCTTCTTGAGCAGACTTTCGTACTGGTGACTGACTAGGTGCGCCTGCACCTGAGAGGTAAAGTCCATCACCACCACCACCACGATCAGCAGCGACGTGCCACCGAAATAGAACGGAACATGCCAGGCGCTCTGCATGAACGACGGCACCAGACACACCAGCACCAGATACAACGCACCGACACCGGTCAGACGAGTCATCACCGCATCAATGTAGTTGGCCGTTCCCTTGCCCGGGCGGATACCCGGAATCAGGGCACCCGATCGCTTGAGGTTGTCGGCGGTCTCGTCCGCGTTGAAAACGATCGCGGTGTAAAAGAACGCAAAACCGATCACCAGTACCGAAAACACGATTTCGTACAGCGGATTGCCGGGGCTCAGGGCCTGCACCAGATCCTGCACCCAGCGCGACTGCTGGCCGGTGCTGAACCAGCTCACCGCGGTCGCCGGGAACATCAGCAGACTCGAGGCGAAGATCGGCGGGATCACGCCCGCCATGTTGATCTTCAGCGGCAGATTCGAGCTCTGGTTCATGTAGGCCTTCTGCCCACCGGACCGCCGTGCGTAGTTCACCGTGATCCGCCGCTGCGCCCGCTCCATGAACACCACGAAGGCGGTCACCGCCAGCGCCAGGCCGAACACCATCAACAGCTTGATCAACGACAGCTCGCCGTTGCTGGCCATGCCCAGGGTATGCACCACCGCCCCAGGCAGACCGGCCACGATGCCGGCGAAGATCAGCAGCGAAATGCCGTTGCCGACACCGCGCTCGGTCATCTGCTCGCCCAGCCACATCAGGAACATCGTGCCGGCGGTCAGACCCACCACCGACGACAGGACGAAACCGAAACCAGGCGTATAGACGACCGGAGCACCACCCGCCGCGACCTGACCCTGCAATGCCACCGCGATGCCGAACGACTGGAAAGCCGCCAGCGCCACCGTCGCATAGCGCGTGTACATGGTCATCTTGCGCTTGCCGGACTCGCCTTCCTTGCGCAAGGTCTGCAGGCTTGGCACGACCGCGCCCATCATCTGGAACACGATGGATGCCGAGATGTACGGGATCACGCCCAGCGCAAACACCGAAAACCGCGCCAGCGCACCACCCGAGAACATGTTGAACATGTCCATAAGGCCGTTGCCGCTGACCAGGCTGGTCATCGCCTCGGGGTTGACGCCGGGAACCGGAATGAACGAACCGAGCCGGAACACCACCAGCGCACCAATCACGAAGAAGATGCGCTGGCGAAGCTCCGTGAGTTTGCCGAGCTTGCCGAGTGCGTTGCCCTTGGCTGCTGCCACCGGCCTTACTCCACGCTGCCGCCGGCCGCCTCGATGGCTGCCTTGGCGCCGGCGGTAGCCAGCAGACCAGACAGCTTCACCGCGCGACCGATTTCACCCTTGAGGACGACCTTGACCCGCTTCGCACGGCTGTTGATCAGGCCTGCCTGATGCAGCACGACGACGTCGATCACGTCAGCCTTGAGGTTGGCCAGCTGGTACAGGAACACTTCCTGGCTCGCGACCAGCTTCTTGGAACGGAAACCGATCTTCGGCATCCGGCGATTCAGCGGCATCTGGCCGCCTTCGAAACCGAACTTGTGGGTGCCGCCCGCGCGGGCATGCTGACCCTTGTGACCGCGACCGGCGGTCTTGCCCATGCCCGAGCCGATACCGCGAGCGACGCGCAGACGCGACTTGCGGGAACCGGCGGCCGGCTTGATGTCATTCAAACGCATGATGATTACTCCTCGACCCGGACCAGGTAGTAGACCGTGTTGATCAGGCCACGAACCTGCGGGCTGTCCTTCAACTCGCGGACGTCATTGAGCTTGCCCAGACCCAGCGCCTTGACGCTGAGGCGATGACGCGCCTGCACGCCGCGCAGGCCCTTGACCAGGCGCACGCGCACCGTGGCGGCGGCGGTTTCGTTCTTCTTAGCCATTACCCAACACCTCATCCAGGGTCTTGCCACGCTTGGCGGCGATCTTCTTGGGCGAGGCGACCGCCTGCAGGCCCTTTATCGTCGCGCGCACCAGGTTGATCGGGTTGCGCGAACCGACGGCCTTGGCCAGCACGTTCTTCACGCCAACCACTTCCAGCACGGCACGCATGGCGCCGCCGGCGATCACGCCGGTACCTTCGGAGGCCGGCTGCATGTAGACGCGGGCCGCGCCGTGATTCGCCTTGACGGCGTACCACAACGTACCGTTGTTCAGCTCGATGTCGACCATCTGGCGACGGGCGCGCTCCATGGCCTTGGAAATGGCCACCGGCACTTCACGCGCCTTGCCATAACCAAAACCCACCTTGCCCTCGCCGTCACCGACAACAGTCAGTGCGGTGAAGCTCATCTGGCGGCCGCCCTTGACGGTCTTGGCCACACGGTTGACGGCAATCAACTTTTCCAGCAGGCCGTCGGAATTTTCGCGATCGGTAGAAGACATGTTCTTTTCCATGTGCCCGGAACACCGGGACTTTGCTTGCGGCTGAGCCGCTTGGAGTTGTAGGTGACGCGGTGGCAATCGGGATGACCCGACCCGGTGCTACTCAGAACTTCAGACCTGCCTCACGAGCGGCTTCGGCCAGCGCCTTGATGCGACCGTGATAGCGGAAGCCCGAACGGTCGAACGCGACCGACTCGATGCCCGCTGCCATGGCGCGCTCGGCGACGGCCTTGCCCACTGCCGCAGCGGCAGCGAGGTTCTTGGTGCCCTTCAGGCCCTCGGAGACCGACTTCTGCACGGTGGAGGCGGCAGCCACCACGTTCGTGCCGGAGGCGTCGAACACCTGGGCGTAAATGTGCTGGCCCGTGCGATGCACCGACAGGCGGGCGACAGCCAGCTTGCGAATGTGCGAACGCGTGGACTTGGCGCGGCGCAGGCGATTTTCGTTCTTGTTCATTTCTGTATTCCTCGAAAGCGGATCGGCTTGAAATGGCTGGTAACTGCTTCAGGTGAAGAGTCCGGCCACGGATGGCCGGTCTTCGCGCAGGGACAGCGCATTTATGCCTTCTTGGCTTCCTTCAGGGTGATCTTCTCGCCGGAGTAGCGCACGCCCTTGCCCTTGTAGGGTTCCGGCGGACGGAAACCGCGAATCTTGGCAGCGACCTGGCCCACCACCTGCTTGTCCGCGCCCTTGATCAGGACCTCGGTCTGGGTCGGGGTTTCGATGCTGATGCCTTCCGGCGCATCGAAGACGACCGGGTGCGAGAAGCCCAGGCTCAGGTTCAGCGACTTGCCGGCCATGGAGACGCGGTAGCCGACGCCGACCAGCTCAAGCTTGCGCTCGTAGCCGGTGGACACGCCGGTGACCATGTTGGCCAGCAGCGCACGAGCGGTACCACCGAACTTGTCGTCGGCGCCCTCGTCCAGGCTGATGTTCGCCACACCGTTTTCGACCGCCACGGTGACGCCCGGCAGATGGTGCACGGACAGGGTGCCCTTCGGGCCTTTCACCGAGATCTGATCGTCGCTGATGGTCAGCTCGACGCCCTTCGGCAGGGAAATGGGTTGTTTGGCAACACGTGACATCGAAAGACTCCTTATGCCACTTGGCCGATGACTTCGCCGCCCAGGCCCTTGGCACGGGCCTGCGCATCGGTCAACAGACCAGCGGAAGTCGAGATGATCGAGATACCCAGGCCACCAAGGACCTTCGGCAGCTCGTCCTTGCCGCGATACACACGCAGGCCGGAGCGGCTGACACGGGAGATGCGCTCGATGGCCGGCTGGCCCTCGAAATACTTGAGCTTGATCTCGAGCACCGGCTTGCCTTCCTCGGCGGAAGTCTTGGCGTCGAGGATGTAGCCCTCGTTCTTGAGAAGGTCGGCGATCGCCACCTTCAGTTTCGACGACGGCATACGCACGGTCGGCTTGCCCATGGCCTGGGCATTGCGGACGCGCGTGAACAGATCGGCGATGGGATCAGTCATGCTCATGAAAACATCCTTCAGAGTGCACCGATATCCGATAAAACCGGAAATCAATCAGATTGTGAGCTGGCAAGACGCCAGCCTGCGTTGCGCAGACCGCCGACTATAACAGCAATTTCAGGTTTTGGCGAATAACGATGCGGTAGTCGCATCCGGCAACCGCAACAACCGTTGCGGCTGGCCACGACGAGGCGGGCAATCTGCCCGCATGTCAGTGCGGAACGTTGTTGGGTTACCAGCTGGCCTTGCGCAGACCCGGCACGTCACCGCGCATGGTCGCTTCACGCAGCTTGTTGCGGCCCAGGCCGAACTTCGCATAGACCGCACGCGGACGACCGGTCAGCGCGCAACGGGTACGCTGGCGCACCGGACTCGCATCGCGCGGCAGCTTCTGCAGCTTGGTCTGAGCTTCCATCTTCTCCTCGTAGGAGGCCTTGGGGCTCAGCACGATCGCCTTGAGCTCGGCGCGCTTGGCGGCGAACTTCTCGACGAGTTTGGTCCGCTTGATATCGCGGTTCACCATTGATGTCTTGGCCATGGATAACGCCTATCAGTTGCGGAACGGGAAGCTGAACGCTGCCAGCAGGGCTTTCGCCTCTTCGTCGGTCTTGGCGGTGGTGGCGATGGAGATATCCATGCCGCGCAGCGCGTCAACCTGGTCGAAGTCGATCTCAGGGAAGATGATCTGTTCCTTGATGCCGAAGTTGTAGTTGCCACGGCCGTCGAAGGCCTTCGCCGAGACACCACGGAAGTCGCGCACGCGCGGCAGCGAGATGTTGATCAGGCGATCCATGAACTCCCACATCTGGGCGCGACGCAAGGTGACCTTGCAGCCGATCGGCCAGCCGTCGCGGATCTTGAACGAGGCCACCGAAACGCGGGCCTTGGTCGTGATCGGCTTCTGACCCGAGAGCTTGGCCATGTCGGCCACGGCGTTCTCCAGGATCTTCTTGTTGCCGGCAGCTTCGCCCACGCCCATGTTCAGCGTGATCTTGGTGATGCGGGGAACCTGCATCACGTTCTGGTAGCCGAACTGCTCGGTGAGCTTGGCGACTACCTTCTCTTTGTAGAAATTTTCGAGGCGGGTCATGATCGTGATTCCTTACGCGTCCACGACCTCGCCATTCGAACGGAACACGCGGACCTTGCGCCCATCTTCGAGCGTTTTGGTGCCGACGCGTTCACCCTTGTTCGTGGCGGGGTTGAACAGCTGCACATTGGAGAGATGGATCGAGGCCTCACGCTCGACGATGCCACCGGCCTGATTGGCCTGCGGATTCGGCTTGGTGTGGCGCTTGACCAGGTTCACGTTGGAGACGAATACACGCTCGCCTGCAACACGCAGCACGTCGCCGCGCTGACCCTTGTTCTTGCCGGTGATCACGAGGACCTGATCACCCTTGCGGATACGGTTCATATCTTGACTCCGCTCAGAGCACTTCGGGCGCAAGCGAGACGATCTTCATGAACTTCTCGCTGCGCAGCTCGCGGGTGACCGGTCCGAAAATACGGGTGCCGATCGGCTCGAGCTTGTTGTTGAGGAGGACCGCTGCATTGCCGTCGAAACGGATCAGCGAACCATCGGGACGGCGGACACCCTTGGCGGTGCGAACCACCACGGCATTGTACACCTCGCCCTTCTTGACCTTGCCGCGGGGAATCGCATCCTTGACGGTGACCTTGATGACGTCACCGATCGCGGCGTAACGACGCTTGGAGCCGCCGAGCACCTTGATGCACATCAGTTCCTTCGCGCCGCTGTTGTCCGCTGCGGAAAGCGTGCTTTGCATCTGGATCATGTCTGCACCCTCCCTTAGACGTTGGCGCGCGTGATGATCTCGACCACGCGGTGATGTTTGGTCTTGGACAATGGACGGCACTCGGCGATACGCACGAGGTCACCCTCGTTCGCACCCAGGTCGTCCTGCGCATGCAGCTTGGTCGACCGGCGGATGATCTTGCCGAGCAGCCAATGCTGCTCCTGACGCTCGACCAGGACGGTAACCGTCTTGTCCATCTTGTTGCTGGTGACGCGACCTTCGAGGGTACGCGCCTGCTTCTTGTCAGATTGAATCTGGTTGTCGCTCATGTCGGCCGTCCCTTACTTCTTGCTGCCGAGCACGAACTTCGTGCGGGCGATGTCGCGCCGAACGCGGCGCAGCTGGTGCGGCTGGGTAAGCTGGCCGGAACCCTTCTGCATGCGCAGATTGAACTGCTCCTTGCGCAGGTCCAGCAGATGCTGCTTCAGCTCGTCGGCCGACTGGTTGTTGATATCTTTGCTGGCCATCACATCACCGCCCGGGTCACAAACTGGGTCTGCACCGAGAGCTTGGCGGCGGCCAGGCGGAACGCCTCGCGTGCCGTCGTCTCGTCGACGCCCTCGATCTCGTAAAGCATGCGACCAGGCTGGATCGGAGCGACCCAGAACTCGACGCTGCCCTTGCCGGCGCCCATGCGGACTTCGATGGGCTTCTTGGTGATCGGCTTGTCAGGGAACACGCGGATCCACAACTTGCCGCCACGCTTGACGAAGCGGGTGATGCAACGACGGGCGGCTTCGATCTGGCGCGCGGTGAGCGCGCCGTGGGTCGTCGCCTTCAGGCCATACTCGCCAAAGCTGACGAGGTTGGAGCACTGAGCCAGACCGTCGTTGCGGCCCTTGAACTGCTTGCGGTATTTGGTTCGCTTAGGTTGCAACATGGCAACTCTCCTTACTTCGCAGACCGCTCGCGGCGGCCGTCACCGGCCTCGCGACGCGAATCGTTACGACGACCTTCGCCACCTTCGCGGCGCGGCTGCGACGGCTCATCCTTCGACTCCTGGCTGGCAGCGGCCAGATCGAAGATCTCGCCCTTGTAGACCCAGACCTTGATGCCGATGATGCCGTAGGTGGTTTTCGCCTCGGCCGTGCCGTAGTCGATGTCGGCGCGCAGCGTGTGCAACGGCACACGACCTTCGCGAGCCCACTCGGAACGGGCGATCTCGGCACCGTTCAGACGACCGGACACGTTGATCTTGATGCCCAGGGCGCCCAGGCGCATCGCGTTGCCGACCGAGCGCTTCATCGCGCGGCGGAACATGATGCGACGCTCAAGCTGCTGCGCGATCGACTCGGCAACCAGCTGCGCGTCCAGCTCGGGCTTGCGCACTTCATTGACGTTGATGTGCGTCGGAACGCCCATCATGTCGCTGACTTCCTTGCGCAGCTTCTCGATATCCTCGCCCTTCTTGCCGATCACCACGCCCGGACGGGCGGTGTGGATCGTCACGCGTGCGGTCTTGGCCGGACGCTCGATCTGGATTTTCGAGATGCCGGCGGCAGCCAGCTTCTTCTTCAGCATGTCGCGGACCTTGATGTCGGCCACGAGATACTTCGCGTAATCGCCCTTGTTGGCGTACCACTTCGAGTTCCAGTCCTTGGCAATGCCGAGGCGGATACCGGTGGGATGAACTTTATGACCCATCGTCTATGTCCCCGGTCAGTTACCAACAACCACAGTGATGTGGCTGGTGCGCTTGAGAATGCGCGAACCGCGGCCTTTGGCGCGGGCATACATGCGCTTCATCGCCGGACCTTCGTCGACGAAGATGCTGGCCACTTTCAGCTCGTCGACGTCGGCACCGAGATTGTTCTCGGCGTTGGCGACGGCCGACAGCAGCACCTTGCGGACAAGGTGTGCGGCCTTCTTGTTGGTATAGGTGAGCACGTCGCTGGCCCGGCCCACGGGAAGCCCGCGGACGAGATCAGCCACCAGGCGTGCCTTTTGCGCCGAAATGCGGGCGCCGCGCAGGATCGCTTTGGCTTCAGTGCTCATCACTTGCCCTTCTTGTCGCCGACATGGCCTTTGAACGTGCGGGTCACCGCGAACTCGCCGAGCTTGTGCCCGACCATGTTCTCGTTGATCAGGACGGGCACGTGCTGACGGCCGTTGTGGATGGCGATGGTCAAGCCGACCATTTCCGGCAGGATCATCGAGCGACGCGACCAGGTCTTGATCGGGCGCTTGTTGTTGGCGGAAACCGCAGCTTCCACCTTCTTTACGAGGTGAAGGTCGACGAACGGACCTTTCTTCAAAGAGCGAGGCATGTCGGCTTCCTGTTACTTGGTACGACGACGCACGATGAACTGCTGCGTGCGCTTGTTGTTACGGGTCTTGTAACCCTTGGCCGGCGTGCCCCACGGGCTGACCGGATGACGACCGCCGGAGGTCTTGCCTTCACCACCACCGTGCGGATGGTCGACCGGGTTCATCACCACACCGCGAACGGTCGGGCGAATACCCAGCCAGCGCTTGGCGCCGGCCTTGCCGAGCTTCTTCAGGCTGTGCTCGCCGTTGCCGACTTCGCCGATGGTGGCGCGGCAATCGACCGAGACGCGACGCATCTCGCCGGAGCGAAGACGCAACGTGGCGTAGCCGGACTCACGGGCCACCAGCTGCACGGAGGCGCCGGCGCTGCGGGCGATCTGCGCACCCTTGCCCGGACGCAGTTCGATGCAGTGAATGGTGCTGCCCATCGGGATGTTGCGCAGCTGCAGGCAGTTGCCGGCCTTGATCGGCGCGTCACGACCGGACACCAGGCGGTCGTCCACCTGCACGCCCTTCGGCGCGATGATGTAACGACGCTCGCCGTCGGCGTAGCACAGCAACGCGATGTGCGCGGTGCGGTTCGGATCGTATTCGATGCGCTCGACGCGGGCGGCGATGCCTTCCTTGTCGCGCTTGAAGTCGATGATGCGGTAATGCTGCTTGTGACCGCCGCCACGATGACGCACGGTGATGCGACCGTGGTGGTTGCGGCCGCCGGTGCGGGACTGCGACTCGGTCAACGCCGCGTACGGCGCGCCCTTGTACAGGCCTTCCGTCTTGACGCTGACTGCGTCGCGACGACCCGGCGAGGTCGGCTTGTGGTTGATTAGTGCCATCTCACAGAACTCCTGGCTCAGGCCTTGGCGGCGACGTCGATGGTCTGGCCATCGGCAAGACGCACGTAGGCCTTGCGCTTGCCCTGGCGGCTGCCAGCGCGTTGACGAAAGGCTTTGACCTTGCCCTTGGTGTTGACGAGGTTCACCTGTTCGACCTTGACGTCGAACAGCTTCTCCACGGCAGAACGGACATCGGCCTTGGTTGCCGTGGGGGCGACCACGAATACGTACTGGTTGTGCTCGGCGAGACGCGCCGATTTCTCGGAGATGTGCGGCGCGCGCAGCGTGTCGAGAATGCGTTCGTTGTTCATGCCAGCCACTCCTCGACCTTCTTCACGGCGTCAACCGTCATCACCACATGGTCGGAACCGACCAGGCTGACCGGGTTCAGACCCATCACATCCAGCACATGGATGTAGGGGATGTTGCGGGCAGCCAGAAACACTGCCTCGGAGGCGTCTTCGGACACCAGCAGCACGCGACCGGAAACTTCCAGCTCGGCCAGCTTGGCAACCATCAACGAGGTCTTCGGGGACTCGACGCCGAAGCTCTCGACGACCTTCAGGCGACCCTGACGGGCCAGCTCGGAGAAGATCGAGCGGATCGCCACGCGGTAAGCCTTGCGGTTGACCTTCTGCTCGTAGCTGCGGGGCTTTGCCGCGAACGCACGACCGCCGCCGACAAAGATCGGAGCGCGATAGTCGCCGTGACGGGCGCCACCGCCCTTCTGCTTCTTGAATTTCTTGGTGGTGCCGGACATCTGGCCGCGCGACAGCTGCGACTGGGTACCTGCACGACCGGCCGCCTGGTAGGCGATCACGACCTGGTGGACCAGGGCCTTCTTGTACTCGCCGCCGAACACTTCGTCCGACACGCTGAGCGGCTTGGCGCCAATAACATTGAGTTCCATGGCGTCTCTCCTCAGCTCTTCGTCGTCGGGCGGATGATGACGTCGCCACCGGTTGCACCCGGCACCGCGCCCTTCACCGCAATCAGATGACGCTCGGCGTCGACCTTGACCACTTCCAGACCCTGCTGCGTGCGGTTGACCGCACCCATGTGGCCGGACATCTTCTTGCCCGGGAACACGCGGCCCGGAGTCTGGCGCTGGCCGATGGAGCCCGGCGCGCGATGCGACAGCGAGTTACCGTGGGTGGCATCACCCATCTTGAAGTTCCAGCGCTTGATCGTGCCCTGGAAGCCCTTGCCCTTGGACACGCCGGCGACATCGACGATCTGGCCGACGGTGAACACGTCGTCAGCCTTGATCTCGGCGCCCACCTCGTACTTGCCGAGGTCATCGGCAGACACGCGGAATTCCCACAAGCCACGACCCGGCTCGACCTTCGCCTTCGCGTAGTGGCCCTTCAGCGGCTGCGTCAGGAGGTTTGCGCGCTTGCTGCCCGCGGAAACCTGGACGGCGCTGTAGCCATCGTTATCGTCCGTCTTCAGCTGGGTCACCCGGTTCGGCGTCGCTTCAATCAGCGTCACCGGAATCGAGCGGCCATCTTCAGTGAAGAGCCGGCTCATGCCGCACTTGCGGCCAACCAATCCGATACTCATATTCGTATCCTGTCTGTCGCTCAACCGAGCTTGATCTGAACATCGACGCCAGCGGCGAGATCAAGCTTCATGAGCGCGTCCACGGTCTTGTCGTTCGGGTCGACGATGTCGAGCACACGCTTGTGGGTACGGGTCTCGTACTGGTCGCGTGCATCCTTGTCGACGTGCGGCGACGTCAGAATGGTGTAACGCTCGATCTTGGTCGGAAGCGGAATCGGGCCGAGTACCGTGGCACCCGTGCGCTTTGCCGTCTCGACGATCTCGCTGGCGGAGCGGTCGATCAGTCGATGATCGTACGCTTTCAGCCGAATCCGAATCTTCTGGTTCGCCATAACCGTGTCCTGTTGTCTAAAGAACGTAATGTGAAACGAAGCGGCTTCTCACCGCCCCGCACTACCTTTTGCCACTGCATCGGCGCCGCGCGGTGAACTGCATGACCCCTCTGAAAAACGCCAGGCGAGCAACGGAACGCTCGCCTGGCACAATCCGAATCTCGCGCAAAACGACGTGTCGACAGGCTTCTCCCCGTCATCACGTCGACTTGCGAGGGCCGATCCACGGCCAGCGAACTCGAAACACATCCTGTGTCTCATTTCGCGGTAGGTCAGCCAAAACATGTCTGGCTGACGAGTGAGCTGCCAAGTATACCGACAAAACTTCAACAAGTGAAGGGGTGCAGCGCGATCCGGAGATCGTCGCCTCACCGGCCGGTCAAGGCACCGGGAGCGAGCGGCATTTGCATCCGCCCGTCCCGTGAATTTACTTCAGCCATCCTCCCTGATGGCGAAGATCAAACCGGCATCCATGCCGGACTACTCATAAGAGCGTATTACTTGATGACTTTGGCCACCACGCCGGCGCCGACGGTGCGGCCGCCTTCGCGAATGGCGAAACGCAGGCCTTCGTCCATCGCGATCGGGTGGATCAGGCTCACCACCATCTTCACGTTGTCGCCCGGCATCACCATCTCCACGCCTTCCGGCAGGGTCACGGCACCGGTCACGTCGGTCGTGCGGAAGTAGAACTGCGGACGGTAACCCTTGAAGAACGGCGTATGACGGCCACCCTCGTCCTTCGACAGCACGTAGACCTCGGCCTCGAAGTCGGTGTGCGGGGTGATCGTGCCCGGCTTGGCAAGCACCTGGCCGCGCTCCACGTCGTCACGCTTCAGGCCGCGCAGCAGCAGACCGGCGTTGTCGCCCGCCTGACCCTGGTCCAGCAGCTTGCGGAACATCTCCACGCCGGTGACGGTCGTCTTCTGCGTGTCGCGGATGCCGACCACTTCGATTTCGTCGCCCACCTTGATGATGCCGCGCTCGATACGACCAGTCACCACGGTGCCGCGGCCCGAGATCGAGAACACGTCTTCCACCGGCATCAGGAACGGCTTGTCGATCGTGCGCACCGGCTCCGGGATGTAGCTGTCCAGCGCGTCCACCAGCTTGATGATCGACGGCACGCCGATGTCGCTCTGGTCGCCTTCCAGCGCCAGCTTGGCCGAACCGTGGATCATCGGGGTGTCGTCGCCCGGGAACTCGTACTTCGACAGCAGCTCGCGCACTTCCATCTCTACCAGCTCGAGCAGCTCGGCGTCGTCCACCATGTCCGCCTTGTTCAGGTAGACCACGATGTACGGCACGCCCACCTGGCGCGACAGCAGGATGTGTTCGCGCGTCTGCGGCATCGGGCCGTCAGCGGCCGAGCACACCAGGATCGCGCCGTCCATCTGCGCCGCACCGGTGATCATGTTCTTCACGTAGTCGGCATGGCCCGGGCAATCCACGTGCGCGTAGTGGCGCAGCGGCGACTCGTATTCCACGTGGGCGGTCGAGATCGTGATGCCGCGCGCCTTCTCTTCCGGCGCCGCGTCGATCGCGCTGTAGTCCTTGAACTCGCCACCGAAACGTTCCGCCCCGACCTTCGTCAGTGCGGCCGTCAGCGTCGTCTTGCCGTGGTCCACGTGACCAATCGTGCCGACGTTGACGTGCGGCTTGGTGCGTTCGAATTTACCCTTTGCCATGACTCAAACCTCTGAGATAACTTGAATTTGATAATGCGTCCACGAAGGGGCGCCGTTGGAGGCGACGACACGGGTGCCGCGCCTTGATCCCTGCTAACGCGATCAAGAAGATCGCACGGCTTACGCCTTCTTCATCACCTGTTCGGCGACGTTGGTCGGCGCCTCGGCGTAGTGATCGAATTCCATGGTGAAGGTAGCCCGGCCCTGCGTCAGCGAACGAATCGTGGTCGCGTAACCGAACATTTCACCCAGCGGCACTTCGGCGTTGATGGTCTTGCCCGACGGCGTGTCTTCCTGGCCGGTGAGCATGCCGCGACGCTTGCTGATGTCGCCCATCACGTCGCCCATGTAGTCCTCGGGGGTGACGATCTCGACCTTCATGATCGGCTCGAGCAGCACCGGGCTGGCCTTGTTGAAGCCCTGCTTGAACGCCATCGACGCAGCGAGCTTGAACGCCATTTCCGACGAGTCGACGTCATGGTAGGAACCGAAGACCAGCTTGGCCTTCACATTCACCACCGGGAAGCCGGCCAGCGGACCGCTGGTGATCGTCTCGCGCAGGCCCTTTTCGACCGACGGGATGAATTCCTTCGGAATCACGCCACCGGTGATGTCGTTGATGAACAGGAAGTCGTCCTTGATCAGCGCGGCGATCTTCTCGTCTGCACGATCCGCTTCGCTGATCGGTGACATCTCGATCACGACGTGACCGTACTGGCCCTTGCCGCCCGACTGCTTGGCGTGCTTGTAGTCCGACTTCACGTCCGCCAGGCGGATCGTTTCGCGGTAGGCCACCTGCGGCTTGCCGACGTTCGCCTCGACGTTGAACTCGCGGCGCATGCGGTCGACCAAGATGTCCAGGTGCAGCTCGCCCATGCCGGAGATGATGGTCTGGCCCGATTCCTCGTCGGTACGCACGCGGAACGACGGATCCTCCGCGGCCAGACGGCCGAGGGCGATGCCCATCTTTTCCTGGTCCGACTTGGTCTTCGGCTCGACCGCCATCGAGATCACCGGCTCCGGGAACGACATCCGCTCCAGGGTGATGATGTGTTCCTGCGAGCACAGCGTGTCACCGGTCGTCACGTCCTTCAGGCCAACCGCGGCGGCGATGTCGCCAGCACACACTTCCTTCAGCTCGTGACGCTCGTTGGCGTGCATCTGCAGGATGCGGCCCACGCGTTCCTTCTTGCTCTTGACCGGGTTGTACACGGCATCGCCGGAGTTCAACGTGCCCGAATAGACACGGAAGAAGGTCAGCGAACCCACGAACGGGTCGGTCATGATCTTGAATGCCAGCGCGGAGAACGGCGCCTTGTCGTCCGCGGGACGGCTGGCCTCGTTGTCGTCCTCGTCGATGCCGGCCACCGGCGGGCGGTCGGCGGGCGACGGCAGCAGCTGCACCACTGCGTCGAGCATCGCCTGGACGCCCTTGTTCTTGAACGCGGTACCGCAGAACACCGGGATGATCTCGTTGGCCAGCGTGCGCTGACGCAGACCGGCGATGACTTCGGCCTCGGACAGGTCGCCGCCTTCCAGGTACTTGTTCATCAGCTCTTCGGTGGCTTCGGCCGCCGACTCGACCATGAACGCATGCGCTTCGGTGGCGGCGTCGACCAGATCCGCCGGGATGTCGCGGTACTCGAACTTCATGCCCTGGGATTCCATGTCCCAGATGATCGCCTTCATCTTCAGCAGGTCGACCACGCCCTCGAAACCGTCTTCGGCGCCGATCGGCACCTGCATCGGCACCGGGTGCGCACCCAGGCGGGCCTTCAGCTGGCTGACGACCTTGTCGAAGTTGGCACCGGTGCGGTCCATCTTGTTGACGAACGCAAGCCGCGGCACCCGGTACTTGTTGGCCTGGCGCCACACCGTCTCGGACTGCGGCTGCACGCCACCGACCGCACACAGCACGAACACCGCGCCGTCGAGCACGCGCAGCGAGCGCTCCACCTCGATGGTGAAGTCGACGTGTCCCGGGGTGTCGATGATGTTGAAGCGGTGCTGCTCCATGGAGCCGTCCATGCCCTTCCAGAACGCCGTCGTTGCCGCCGACGTAATGGTGATGCCACGCTCCTGCTCCTGCTCCATCCAGTCCATCGTGGCCGCACCGTCGTGCACCTCGCCAATCTTGTGACTGACACCGGTGTAGAACAGGATGCGCTCGGTCGTGGTGGTCTTGCCGGCGTCGATGTGCGCCATGATGCCGAAGTTGCGATAGCGCGCGAGGGGAGTGGTACGTGCCATGGATATCTACCTGTATCGGGCGATCCTGCCCAGGATTCACGCAGCCATCCGGCTGCAGCTTTTATGAAAAGTCCGGCATGGGCGCCGGATCCTTTTGCCGCCATCGGCGAGGCACAGAGCCATCAGCCAACTCGTGCCGCTGATGAAGGCGGCACGGAAAACGCACTTACCAGCGGTAGTGCGAGAAGGCCTTGTTGGCCTCGGCCATGCGGTGCGTTTCTTCACGCTTCTTGGCAGCGCCGCCGCGGCTCTCGGAGGCTTCCAGCAGCTCGGCAGCCAGCTTGCGCGGCATCGAGGTCTCGCCGCGCTTGCGCGCCGCATCGATGACCCAGCGCATGGCCAGCGCCATGCGGCGACCCGGACGCACCTCGACCGGCACCTGATAGGTGGCGCCGCCGACACGACGGGACTTCACTTCGACCGCCGGAGCGATGTTGTTCAGCGCCTTCTCGACCAGAGCCACCGGCTCGGCGTTCTTTTCGCCAATGTGCTGCAGGGCACCGTAGACGATGCTCTCGGCGACCGACTTCTTGCCGCTCTTCATCACCATGTTGATGAAGCGGGCGATCAGCTGGCTGCCATGCTTGGGATCCGGCAGAACCAGACGGGCGGGATGTGAACCTTTACGCGACATGTTTGTTGTCCGTTATTTTCGCGGACATTCCTGCCCGCCTGTAAAGCGGCCAGCGAGGGCCGCGCGACATTACTTCTTCGGGCGCTTGGCGCCGTACTTCGAGCGCGACTGACGACGCTTGGTGACACCAGCGCAGTCCAGGCTGCCGCGCACCGTGTGGTAACGCACACCGGGCAGGTCCTTGACGCGACCGCCGCGGATCAGCACCACCGAGTGCTCCTGCAGGTTGTGACCTTCGCCACCGATGTAGCTGATGACCTCGAAACCGTTGGTCAGGCGCACCTTGGCAACCTTGCGCAACGCCGAGTTCGGCTTTTTCGGGGTGGTCGTGTAGACGCGGGTGCAGACACCACGACGCTGCGGGCTGCTCTGCAGGGCCGGCGACCCGCTCTTGTAGGTCTTGGGGCTGCGCGATTTGCGCACCAACTGATTGACTGTCGTCATGCGTAGCTGTTCCTGAAAACATAAAGGCAGCCCGATCAAGCTCGGTCTGCCAAGAAGCGGGAATTTAACATGAGCAGCTTGCCATAGGCAAGCCAACGCTCAGTCGTCCTGGACCCGAACACGAGGTGCGTCCATGCACCTCATTTCGTATGTCAGCGAGCAACGCCCCCGAGGGACTTACTCGACACCGTTTTCACTACCGACCGGAGCCTCGGCGAACGAAGCTGCAGGCGTGGCGCTGGAGAGAGTTTCCAGATCCGAGGCGGACAAACCGCCCTGACGACGACGCGATGCGTGGTACGCCAAGCCTGTACCTGCCGGAATTAGACGGCCGACAATAACATTTTCCTTCAGGCCACGCAAGGTATCGCGTGTGCCACGAACCGCCGCCTCGGTGAGGACGCGGGTGGTTTCCTGGAACGAGGCCGCCGAGATGAACGACTCGGTCGCCAGCGAGGCCTTGGTGATGCCCAGCAGGATCGACTGATACTGCGCCGGACGCTCGCCCTTGCTTTCGGCACGATCGTTTTCGCCATTGATCCGCACGCGCTCGATCTGCTCGCCGCGCAGGTAATGACTGTCACCCGGCTCGACGATCTCGACCTTGCGCAGCATCTGGCGAATGATCGCTTCGATGTGCTTGTCGTTGATCTTCACGCCCTGCAGGCGGTACACGTCCTGGATTTCCTTGACCAGGTACGAGGCCAGCGGCTCCACGCCCAGCAGGCGCAGGATGTCATGCGGGCTCGGCTCGCCGTCGACGACGGTTTCGCCCTTCTCCACATGCTCGCCTTCGAACACGATGACCTGGCGCCACTTCGGAATCAGCTCTTCGTGCTCATTGCCGTCGACGTCCTTGATCACCAGGCGCTGCTTGCCCTTGGTGTCCTTGCCGAAGCTGATGATGCCCGAGCGCTCGGCCAGGATCGCCGGTTCCTTCGGCTTGCGTGCCTCGAACAGGTCGGCCACGCGGGGCAGACCACCGGTGATGTCGCGGGTCTTCGACGATTCCTGCGGGATACGGGCCACCACGTCGCCCACGCCCACTTCGGCACCGTTCTGGATCGACACGATCGCACCGGCCGGCAGGAAGTACTGCGCGGCGATGTCGGTGCCCGGCAGCTTCAGCTCGCGACCCTTGGCATCTTCCAGGCGCACGATCGGACGCAGGTCCTTCGCCTGCGCGCCGCGGCGCTTCGGATCGGTGACCACCGCCGACTCCAGGCCGGTGAGTTCATCGGTCTGGCTCTGCACGGTGACGCCATCGAGGAAGTCGATGAAGCGCACCACGCCGGCCACCTCGGTGACGATCGGATGGGTATGCGGGTCCCAGTTGGCCACGGTCTGGCCAGGCTTGACCGCCGCACCGTCCTTGACCGCGATGGTGGCGCCGTACGGCACCTTGTAGCGCTCGCGCTCGCGACCGCTGGCGTCGATCACGCTCAGTTCGCCCGAACGCGACACCGCGACCAGGTGGCCGGCCTTGTGCTGCACCGACTTCAGGTTGTTGTACTTCAGCGAGCCGGTGGTCTTCACCGTCACGTTGTCCACCGCCGCCGCACGCGAAGCCGCGCCGCCGATGTGGAACGTACGCATGGTCAGCTGGGTGCCGGGCTCGCCGATCGACTGCGCGGCCACCACACCCACGGCTTCACCCATGTTGACCAGATGGCCACGGGCCAGATCGCGGCCGTAGCACAGCTTGCACACGCCATGCTCGGCTTCGCAGGTGATCGGCGAACGCACCTTGATCAGCTGTACGCCGGCCTTGTCGAGCTTCTCGACCAGGGCCTCGTTGAGCAGGGTGTCGCGGGTGACGATCGGCTGGTCGTCGTCGCCGGGGGCGTAGACGTCCTCGACCACCACGCGACCCAGCACGCGCTCGCGCAACGGCTCGACCACATCGCCGCCTTCGACGATCGGCTGCATGAGGATGCCGTCCTCGGTGCCGCAGTCATCCATGGTGATGACCACGTCCTGCGCCACGTCGACCAGGCGACGGGTCAGGTAACCGGAGTTCGCCGTCTTCAACGCGGTATCCGCCAGGCCCTTTCGAGCGCCGTGGGTCGAGTTGAAGTACTGCAGCACGTTCAGGCCTTCGCGGAAGTTGGCCTTGATCGGGGTCTCGATGATCGAGCCATCCGGACGGGCCATCAGGCCGCGCATGCCGGCCAGCTGGCGAATCTGCGC
The DNA here is from genome assembly GCF_040208325.1 of Rhodanobacter sp. IGA1.0. NCBI lineage: Bacteria > Pseudomonadati > Pseudomonadota > Gammaproteobacteria > Lysobacterales > Rhodanobacteraceae > Rhodanobacter > Rhodanobacter sp. IGA1.0. Next base: position 1,085,468 of record NZ_CP157948.1, on the reverse strand, counting down.
CACCGAGCCACGGGCGCCGGAGTCGGCCATGATGTACAGCGAGTTCATCGACTTCTGGTTGACCATCTTGCCGTCGGCATCCTTCACCTTCTCGGTGCCGATGCCGTCGATCATCGCCTTGGCGACCAGTTCGCTGGTGCGCGACCAGATGTCGACCACCTTGTTGTAGCGCTCGCCGGCGGTGACCAGACCCGACTGGTACTGCTGCTGGATCTCGACGACTTCCTTCTCGGCTTCTTCCAGGATCGGCTTCTTCTCGTCCGGGATCAGCATGTCGTCGATGCCGATCGAGATGCCCGACCGGGTCGCGTAGCGATAGCCGGCGTACATCAGCTGATCGGCGAACACGACCGTGTCCTTCAGGCCCAGCAGACGGTAGCTGGAGTTGATCAGGCGCGAGATGTTCTTCTTGGTCAGCTCGGTGTTGGCCAGCTCGAACGGCAGACCCTCGGGCATGATTTCGGCCAGCAGGGCACGACCCACCGTCGTGTCGACGATCCGGGTCTGCTGCGTGCGGGTGCCGTCTTCGGCGATGTGCACCAGCTTCATGCGCACCTTGACCTTGGCGTGCAATTCCACTGCGCGGTTGTCGTATGCACGACGTGCCTCACCGATGCCGGAGAACACCATGCCGGTGCCCTTGGCGTTGATGAGCTCGCGGGTCAGGTAATACAGACCCAGCACCACGTCCTGCGTCGGCACGATGATCGGCTCGCCGTTGGCTGGCGACAGGATGTTGTTGGTCGACATCATCAAGGTGCGCGCTTCCAGCTGCGCCTCGATCGACAGCGGCACATGGACGGCCATCTGGTCGCCGTCGAAGTCGGCGTTGAACGCGGTACACACCAGCGGATGCAGCTGGATCGCCTTGCCTTCGATCAGCTTCGGCTCGAACGCCTGGATGCCGAGGCGATGCAGGGTCGGCGCGCGGTTCAGCATGACCGGATGTTCGCGGATCACCTCTTCGAGGATGTCCCAGACCTGCGCTTCCTCGCGCTCCACCAGCTTCTTGGCCGCCTTGATGGTGGTGGCTTCGCCACGCGCCTGCAGCTTGGCGAAGATGAACGGCTTGAACAGCTCAAGCGCCATCTTCTTGGGCAGACCGCACTGGTGCAGGCGCAGGGTCGGACCGACCACGATCACCGAGCGGCCGGAGTAGTCCACGCGCTTGCCGAGCAGGTTCTGGCGGAAGCGGCCCTGCTTGCCCTTGATCATGTCGGCCAGCGACTTCAGCGCACGCTTGTTGGTGCCGGTGATGGCACGGCCGCGGCGGCCGTTGTCGAGCAGCGCATCGACCGATTCCTGCAGCATGCGCTTCTCGTTGCGCACGATGATGTCAGGCGCGTTGAGCTCGAGCAGCCGCTTGAGGCGGTTGTTGCGGTTGATCACGCGGCGATACAGGTCGTTCAGGTCGGAGGTGGCGAAACGGCCACCATCCAGCGGCACCAGCGGACGCAGGTCCGGCGGCAGCACGGGCAGCACGGTCAGCACCATCCACTCCGGCTTGTTGCCGGATTCCAGGAACGCCTCGATCAGCTTGACGCGCTTGGTGAGGCGCTTCAGCTTGGTCTCGGAATTGGTGGAGGTGATCTCTTCCTTCAGGCGGATGACCTCGCCCGGCAGGTCCAGCGACTTCAGCAGGTGGAAGACGGCCTCGGCGCCCATGCGGGCGTCGAATTCGTCGCCATGCTCTTCGGTCGCCTCGAGGTACTGGTCTTCGCTGAGCAGCTGGCCGCGCTCGAGCGCGGTCATGCCTGCATCGATCACCACGAAGGCCTCGAAGTACAGGATGCGCTCGATGTCGCGCAGGGTCATGTCCAGCATCAGGCCGATGCGCGAGGGCAGCGACTTCAGGAACCAGATGTGCGCGGTCGGGCTGGCCAGCTCGATGTGGCCCATGCGCTCGCGGCGCACCTTGGCCAGCGTCACTTCGGTGCCGCACTTCTCGCAGACCACGCCACGATGCTTCATGCGCTTGTACTTGCCGCACAGGCACTCGTAGTCCTTCACCGGACCGAAGATGGCAGCGCAGAACAGGCCGTCACGCTCGGGCTTGAACGTGCGGTAGTTGATGGTTTCCGGCTTCTTCACTTCGCCGTACGACCACGAGCGGATCAGCTCCGGCGACGCGAGCGCGATCTTGATCGCGTCGAAGTCGGGCGTCGCGCGCTGCTGGTTGAAGAGGTTGAGCAAGTCTTTCATTTGAATCTCCGGTCGGAGCTTGTCTTGGGTCGAGGTCCGCGATTCGAACAGGATCAGGTTCGCCGGATCCGGGACCGGGAGCCGGGTCTGCTTTCGCAAATCCCGTGTCCCGATGCCCGAATCCCGCCAGTCACTTGACCTCTTCCAGATCGATGTTGATGGCGAGCGAGCGGATTTCCTTCACCAGCACGTTGAAGGACTCCGGCATGCCCGCGGACATCTCGTGGTTGCCGTCGACGATGTTCTTGTACATCTGGTTGCGGCCCTGCACGTCGTCGGATTTCACCGTCAGCATTTCCTGCAGGGTGTAAGCCGCGCCGTAGGCTTCCAGCGCCCAGACTTCCATTTCGCCGAAGCGCTGGCCACCAAACTGCGCCTTGCCGCCCAGCGGCTGCTGGGTGACCAGCGAGTACGGACCGGTGGAGCGCGCATGCATCTTGTCGTCAACCAGGTGATTGAGCTTCAGGTAGTGCATGTAGCCCACGGTGACCGGGCGATCGAACGCCTCGCCGGTGCGGCCGTCGTACAGCGTGGTCTGGCCCGACTCGGGCAGATCCGCCAGCTTCAGCATCGCCTTGATCTCGGTCTCTTCGGCACCGTCGAACACCGGCGTCGCCATCGGCACACCCACCTGCAGGTTGGTGGCGAGCGTGAAGATCTCCTTGTCGGTGAGCGACTTCAGGTCGACGTGCTGCACGGCACCGGCCACGTGGGTGTTGTAGATCTGGTCGAGGAACTCGCGGATCTTGGCGACCTTCTCCTGCGCCTCGAGCATCTTCTGGATCTTCTTGCCCAGGCCCTTGGCAGCCCAGCCCAGATGCACTTCCAGAATCTGCCCGATGTTCATGCGCGACGGCACGCCCAGCGGGTTCAGCACGATGTCGACCGGCACGCCGTCGGCGGAGTACGGCATGTCTTCCACCGGCACCACGTTCGACACCACGCCCTTGTTGCCGTGGCGACCGGCCATCTTGTCGCCCGGCTGGATGCGGCGCTTCACGGCCAGGAACACCTTGACCATCTTCAGCACGCCCGGCGCGAGGTCGTCGCCCTGGGTGATCTTGCCCTGCTTCTCCTTGAAGCGCTTGTCGAACTCTTCCCGGTGGCGCTTGATCTGGTCGGCCGCACGCTCGAGGAACTCGGTGACGTCCTCGTCCTTGACGTTGATCTTGAACCAGTCGTCCTTCTTCAGGCCGTCCAGGTAGGCGTCGGTGATCTCGGTGCCACGCTTCAGGCCACCCGGGCCGCTCATCGCGGACTTGCCGAGCAACTGGGTGCGCATGCGGCTGTAGATCGCGCCTTCGAGGATGCGGAACTGGTCATCCAGATCCTTGCGGATCCGCTTGACCTCGGTCTCCTCGATCTGGCGGGCGCGCTTGTCCTTCTCGATGCCGTCGCGGGTGAACACCTGCACGTCGATGACGGTGCCGTCCATGCCCGGCGGCACGCGCAACGAGCTGTCCTTCACGTCGGACGCCTTCTCGCCGAAAATCGCGCGCAGCAGCTTCTCTTCCGGGGTCAGCTGGCTTTCGCCCTTCGGCGTGACCTTGCCGACCATGATGTCACCGGCCTTGACCTCGGCACCGATGTACACGATGCCGCTCTCGTCCAGGCGCGCCAGCGCCTGCTCGCCCACGTTCGGGATGTCGGCGGTGATTTCCTCGGCGCCCAGCTTGGTGTCACGCGCGATGCACGACAGCTCCTCGATGTGGATCGAGGTGTAGCGGTCTTCCTGCACGACGCGCTCGGACAGCAGGATCGAGTCTTCGAAGTTGTAGCCGTTCCAGGGCATGAAGGCGATCAGCATGTTCTGGCCGAGCGCGAGCTCGCCCAGGTCGGTCGACGAACCGTCGGCCAGCGTGTCGCCCTTCGCCACCACGTCACCCACGTTCACCAGCGGACGCTGGTTCAGGTTGGTGTTCTGGTTGGAACGGGTGTACTTGGTCAGCGTGTAGATGTCGACGCCGGCGTCGTTGTCGCCGACCTCTTCCTCGTTGACGCGCACCACGATACGGGCCGCATCGACCTGGTCGATCACGCCGCCGCGCTTGGCGGAGACGATGACGCCCGAGTCACGTGCCACGGCGCGCTCGATGCCGGTACCCACCAGCGGGGTCTGCGAACGCAGGGTCGGCACGGCCTGGCGCTGCATGTTCGCGCCCATCAGCGCGCGGTTCGCGTCATCGTGCTCCAGGAACGGCACCAGCGCCGCGGCGACCGACACGGTCTGCATCGGCGAGACGTCCATGTAGTCGACTTCAGCGGCCGGACGCAGCTCGGATTCGCCACGGAAACGGCAGGACACGAAGTCCTCGATGAAGGCGCCGTGCTTGTCCAGCGGCGAGTTCGCCTGGGCGATCACGTGATCGCCTTCCTCGATCGCCGACAGGTAGTCGACCTTGTCGGTCACCTTGCCACCCGCGACCTTGCGGTACGGCGTCTCTAGGAAGCCATACGAGTTGGTGCGGGCGTACACGGCCAGCGAGTTGATCAGGCCGATGTTCGGGCCTTCCGGCGTTTCGATGGTGCAGACGCGGCCGTAATGGGTCGGATGCACGTCGCGCACTTCGAAGCCGGCGCGTTCGCGGGTCAGGCCGCCCGGTCCAAGGGCCGACACGCGGCGCTTGTGGGTGACTTCCGACAGCGGGTTGTTCTGGTCCATGAACTGGGACAGCTGCGAGGAGCCGAAGAACTCCTTCACCGCGGCCGCCACCGGCTTGGCGTTGATCAGGTCCTGCGGGGTCAGGCCATCGGCCTCGGCCAGCGACAGGCGCTCGCGCACCGCACGCTCCACACGGACAAGGCCGATGCGGAAGGTGTTCTCGGCCATTTCGCCGACCGAACGCACGCGGCGGTTGCCCAGGTGGTCGATGTCGTCGACGGTGCCATGACCGTTCTTGATGTCGATCAGCACCTTCAGCACGTCGAGGATGTCGGAACTCTCGCCCTGCTCGGCGACCAGGCGCTGCGACTCGTCTTCCTTGCGCTCGCTGAAGTACTTGTGGTCGTACAGCACGCCCGGGCCGAGGATGTCCTTGCGGCCGACGCGACGGTTGAACTTCATCCGGCCCACGGCCGACAGGTCGTAGCGATCGAAGGTGAAGAACAGGTTGAAGAACAGGTTCTGCGCGGCATCCTTGGTCGGCGGCTCGCCCGGACGCATCATGCGGTAGATTTCCACCAGCGCCTCCAGCGGCGTCTTGGTGTTGTCGATGCGCAGGGTGTGCGAGATGTAGGCGCCGCGGTCCAGGTCGTTGACGTACAGCGTCGGCACGGTCTCGATGCCGGCCTTGCGGAACGCCTCCATCTGCTCGGCAGTGATCTCGTCGTTGGCCGAGGCCAGCAGTTCGCCGGTCTTGCTGTCGACGATGTCGGTGGCCACGATGCGGCCGACCGGGTAGTCATCCGGCACTTCCAGCGCGGTGATGTTTTCCGCGGCCAGCTGACGCACGTGACGCGCGGTGATGCGCTTGCCGGCTTCCACCAGCACCTTGCCGCCGATCGCCAGATCGAAGGAGAGCGTCTCGCCGCGCAGGCGCTCGGCAACCAGCTCCAGCGTGGTGCCGCCCTTCTTGCCCAGGTGGAACACGTTGTGCTCGAAGAACGTGGCGAGCATTTCTTCGTTGTTGTAGCCGAGCGCGCGCAGCAGCACCGTCACCGGCAGCTTGCGGCGACGGTCGATGCGGGTGAACAGCGCGTCCTTCGGATCGAACTCGAAGTCCAGCCACGAACCACGGTAGGGGATCACGCGGGCGGAGAACAGCAGCTTGCCCGAGCTGTGCGTCTTGCCGCGGTCGTGGTCGAAGAACACGCCCGGCGAACGATGCAGCTGCGAGACGATCACGCGCTCGGTGCCGTTGATGATGAAGGTGCCGGTGTCGGTCATGAGCGGAATCTCGCCCATGTAGACCTCCTGCTCCTTGATGTACTTCACCACCTTCTTCGAGGCCGGGCTGTCCTTGTCATAGATGACCAGGCGCACGGTGGTGCGCAGCGGCGCACCGTAGGTCATGCCGCGGTTGCGGCACTCGCGCTCGTCGAACGCCGGCTCGCCGAGGCGGTAGTCGACATACTCGAGTGCGGCATTGCCCGAATAGCTGGAAATCGGGAACACCGACTTCAACGCGGCATGCAGACCCTTCTCGCCACGCTGCTTCGGCGCAACATGCTCCTGCAGGAACTCCCGATAGGAATCAGTCTGGATGGTCAGCAGGTTTGGCACGCCCAGTACGGGCGGACGCTTGCCAAAGTCCTTGCGGATGCGTTTCTTCTCGGTAAACGAGTAGGCCATGATCGGTAGCGCCTCGGTTCGCAGTGACGCCGGTGGTGCACACACCGGCTGAATGAAAAAATCTGGTCTTTGCCGGATGGCCAAGGCCATCCGGGGTCGGGATTTGGGAATCGAGAATCGGGAATCGTCAAAGCGGAGCGCGCCTTCTTCGACAATTCCCGATTCTCCATTCCCCATTCCCGTTCAAACGGGCAAAGCCCGGGAGCTTTCGCTCCCAGGCTTGCTTTGACATCAAGTCGAAGCAGCGGCGTACAAACGCCGATTACTTCAATTCGACGGTGGCGCCGGCAGCTTCGAGGTCCTTCTTGAACTTCTCGGCGTCTTCCTTGGACACGGCTTCCTTCAGGACGCCGCCGGCCTCGGTGAGGTCCTTGGCTTCCTTCAGGCCCAGGCCGGTGATCGCGCGGACAGCCTTGATCACGTCGACCTTCTTGGCGCCGGCGTTCTTCAGGATCACGTCGAACTCGGTCTGCGCTTCGGCAACCGGAGCAGCAGCAGCCGGGCCGGCCACGGCAACCGGGGCAGCGGCGGTGACGCCAAACTTCTCTTCGATGGCCTTCACCAGGTCCATCACTTCCATCAGCGACTTGGCGGCGACGGCTTCAACGATCTGTTCGTTGGTCAGGGACATTGCATTTACCTCTGGAAATAGATTCGGATTGATAGACGATGAACTTAGGCGGGTTCGGCTTCAGCCGGGGCTTCGGCGGCGACTTCGCCACCACCCTGCTGATCGGCGACGGCCTTGACGACGCGCGCGAACATGGTGGCCGGTTCGGCCAGCACGCGGGCCAGCATGGCCAGCGCCTGTTCGCGGGTCGGCAACGCAGCCAGCACGTCGACGTGCGACGCCGGCAGCAGCTTGCCTTCCACCGAGACGAGCTTCGCCTTCAGCTTGTCGTTGCCCTTGGCAAATTCCTGGATCAGACGCCCGGCAGCGCCGGGTTCTTCGGTCGAGAATGCGTACAGCAGCGGACCGACCAGGACGTCCTTGACGACCTCGAATTCGGTACCGGCCACGGCGCGCGACGCCAGCGTGTTCTTGACAACTCGCAAGTACACACCGGATTCGCGGGCCTTCTTGCGCATCGCGGTCATCTGAGCGACCGTGGTGCCCGCATACTCGGCAGCGACCAGGGAGTGAGCCTTCGAAGCAACGTCTGCCAGTTCGGCGACTACTTCTTTCTTCTGTGACAGATTGAGAGCCATTGCACTCCTCCAAATGAACTCCGCTCACGGCTCCTGCCGCTTGCGGTCCTGGGCGACGCCATCCGTGACGTCGGGGACATTGCGGTGTCCCGGGTGTTGGCCTTTCCAGAAGTCGAACGATTCCAGAAGGGGCAGCACCATCTGCGCAGGCCGGATTCGCAAGAACCCGATTAAGCAACCCCGTTGGCGACGCCGGCGATTCCCTGCCGTCACCGAGCTCCCTGCCCGTCGTCGTCGCGCGCTGGTTGCGCCTGCGGTCTTTGACAGCGGTCCCGCCCCATGCAGCAGGCCGGAACTGCCCTCAAAAACTGCCCGCGCCGCCCGAATCGGGCGCCGCGGGACTTGAGTCTTACTTGGCGGACAGGGTCAGCGACGAGGTATCGACGGCAACGCCGACGCCCATCGTGCTGGACAAGGCCACTTTCTGCAGGAACACGCCCTTGGCGGTGGACGGCTTGGCCTTGACCACGTCGCCGATCAGCGTGTTCAGATTCTCCGCCAGCTGTGCCGGATCGAAGCTGGCCTTGCCGATGGTGGCGTGGATGATGCCCGCCTTGTCGTTGCGGAACTTCACCTGGCCGGCCTTGGCATTGGTCACCGCGGTGGCGACGTCGGCAGTGACCGAGCCGTCCTTCGGGTTCGGCATCAGGCCGCGCGGGCCGAGCAACTGGCCCAGCTTGCCGACCACGCGCATCGCGTCCGGCGTGGCGATCACGCGACCGAAGTCGAGATCACCGGCCTGCATGCGCTCGGCCAGGTCGTCCATGCCGACGGCGTCGGCACCGGCGGCCTTGGCGGCCTCGGCCTTCTCGCCCGGCGGGCAGAACACGGCAACCTTGACGGTCTTGCCGGTGCCATGCGGCAGCAGCGAGGAACCACGCACGCCCTGGTCCGACTTCTTCGCGTCGATGCCCAGGCGTACGGCCACGTCCACCGACTCGGCGAACTTCGCCTTGGCGTTGTCCTTGATGATCTTCAGTGCTTCTTCCAGGCCGTAGAACTTGCCCGGCTGCACCGCGGCCTTGGCCGCCTTCATGCGCTTCGTGAGCTTTGCCATGTCTTAACCCTCCACCACAAGGCCCATGCTGCGGGCGCTACCGGCAATGGTGCGCACCGCGGCGTCGAGATCGGCAGCCGTCAGATCCGGCTCCTTCTGCTTTGCCACGTCTTCCAGCTGCTTGCGGGTGACCTTGCCCACCTTGTCGGTGTTCGGCTTGGACGAACCCTTCGCGGTGCTGGTGATCTTCTTCAGAAGAATCGTGGCCGGCGGGGTCTTGGTGATGAAGGTGAAACTGCGGTCGGAATACGCCGTGATGATGCACGGAATCGGCAGACCCGGCTCCAGCTTCTGCGTGGCGGCATTGAAGGCCTTGCAGAATTCCATGATGTTCAGGCCGCGCTGACCGAGAGCGGGACCGACCGGCGGCGAAGGGTTGGCCTGACCGGCCTTGACCTGCAGCTTGATGTAACCGACAACTTTCTTTGCCATGGGATTTTCCTCGCGAGTCCAGGCGCCTTGCGGCTCCTCGCTGTTCACCGATCCGTGGATGGAAGGAAGATCCGCCTCTTGCGGATCCGAAAACGCGGACACGCCGGGCCAAAAAGACCCCGCGTGAACCGCGCAGTATAGAGATTTAGCGAATCATCAGCAAGCCCCGTGCCAGCGGGGGCATCAGGGCGTGAATCAAGAACGGGTGGATCTGGTCAGGCGGGGGTCCCCCCTCTCCAACTCTCCCCCGCAAGCGGGGGAGAAGGCGAAGGTGCCGCGCGGGAGTCGCCCCATCGGACTTCGCCCGGACTCAGGCTTTCTCGACCTGACCGAATTCCAGTTCTACGGGGGTCGAGCGACCGAAGATCAGCACCGCGACGCGCAGGCGACTCTTCTCGTAGTTGACTTCCTCGACAACGCCGTTGAAATCGTTGAACGGGCCTTCGGTGACACGCACCATCTCGCCCGGCTCGAACAGCACCTTGGGCCTGGGCTTCTCGACGCCTTCACGCACCCGACTGAGGATGGCATCGGCCTCGCTGTCCCGGATCGGCAGCGGACGATCGGCGGTGCCGCCGATGAAGCCCATCACCTTGGGAGTTTCCTTGATCAGGTGCCAGCACTCGTCGTCGATGCGCGGCGACTTGCCCTCGGTGTTCGTCTCGATCTGGACCAGCACGTAGCCGGGAAAGAACTTGCGATCGCTGCGGCGCTTCTGGCCGCCACGCATCTCGATCACTTCCTCGGTCGGCACCAGCACCTCACCGAACCGCTCTTCCATCTCGGCGCGCTTGATGCGCTCCTCGAGCGACCGCTTCACCTGATTTTCGAAGCCCGAATAGGCGTGTACCACATACCAGCGCTTGCTCATGCTCACCTCAGGCTTACAGCTTCAGCAGCCAGTCCAGAATGACCGACTTCAGGATCAGGTCGATCAGACCGAGCAGCAGCGACAGGACGACTACCACCACGATGATGATGCCCGTCGTCTTGATCGTCTCGTCGCGGGTCGGCCAAACGACCTTGCGCATCTCGAACTGCGATTCGGCAATGAAGTTCCGAACCCGCCGCCCCAGAGCGGTAAAAGCCGCGATCGCCATCGCCACGACCAGCGCAGCGAGCACGCCAAGCAGGCGCACCGACGAGGAAATGCTGCCGTCCCGACCAAGCCAGGAATAGGCAAAGATACCGGCAGCCAGCACCAGCACCGCCAGTACCAGCTTGCCGATGTCGGCGGCGTTCGTGCCCTTGGGCTGTTCAACCTTGGTATTCATGCACTGGTGACCGGGTGTCAGCGGCATGCCGTGCCTTGCGGCCGACCCTGCCACCACCATCCGTCTTGATCCTCGGTGAAGTGGCACGCCAGGAGGGACTTGAACCCCCAACCTGCGGTTTTGGAGACCGCTGCTCTGCCAATTGAGCTACTGGCGTAAAAACGGAAACAGGGAATAGAGAATCGGGAATGGTAACCGATCTGGAGCGTGTCGTGCTTCGCTCCAGCGATTCCCGATTCCCGATTCCCTACTCCCGATGTATTACTTGATGACCTTGGCCACCACGCCGGCGCCGACGGTGCGGCCGCCTTCGCGAATGGCGAAACGCAGGCCTTCGTCCATCGCGATCGGGTGGATCAGGCTCACCACCATCTTCACGTTGTCGCCCGGCATCACCATCTCCACGCCTTCCGGCAGGGTCACGGCACCGGTCACGTCGGTCGTGCGGAAGTAGAACTGCGGACGGTAACCCTTGAAGAACGGCGTATGACGGCCACCCTCGTCCTTCGACAGCACGTAGACCTCGGCCTCGAAGTCGGTGTGCGGGGTGATCGTGCCCGGCTTGGCAAGCACCTGGCCGCGCTCCACGTCGTCACGCTTCAGGCCGCGCAGCAGCAGACCGGCGTTGTCGCCCGCCTGACCCTGGTCCAGCAGCTTGCGGAACATCTCCACGCCGGTGACGGTCGTCTTCTGCGTGTCGCGGATGCCGACCACTTCGATTTCGTCGCCCACCTTGATGATGCCGCGCTCGATACGACCGGTCACCACGGTGCCGCGGCCCGAGATCGAGAACACGTCTTCCACCGGCATCAGGAACGGCTTGTCGATCGTGCGCACCGGCTCCGGGATGTAGCTGTCCAGCGCGTCCACCAGCTTGATGATCGACGGCACGCCGATGTCGCTCTGGTCGCCTTCCAGCGCCAGCTTGGCCGAACCGTGGATCATCGGGGTGTCGTCGCCCGGGAACTCGTACTTCGACAGCAGTTCGCGCACTTCCATCTCGACCAGCTCGAGCAGCTCGGCGTCGTCCACCATGTCCGCCTTGTTCAGGTAGACCACGATGTACGGCACGCCCACCTGGCGCGACAGCAGGATGTGTTCGCGCGTCTGCGGCATCGGGCCGTCAGCGGCCGAGCACACCAGGATCGCGCCGTCCATCTGCGCCGCACCGGTGATCATGTTCTTCACGTAGTCGGCATGGCCCGGGCAATCCACGTGCGCGTAGTGGCGCAGCGGCGACTCGTATTCCACGTGGGCGGTCGAGATCGTGATGCCGCGCGCCTTCTCTTCCGGCGCCGCGTCGATCGCGCTGTAGTCCTTGAACTCGCCACCGAAACGTTCCGCCCCGACCTTCGTCAGTGCGGCCGTCAGCGTCGTCTTGCCGTGGTCCACGTGACCAATCGTGCCGACGTTGACGTGCGGCTTGGTGCGTTCGAATTTACCCTTTGCCATGCGCGCTACACCCCGATGGAGTCGATGAATTGAAGAAAACTGCCCCTTCGGGGCTGGCCGGACCGGCCTGAATTGGTGCTCATAACAGGAATCGAACCTGTGACCTCTTCCTTACCAAGGAAGTGCTCTACCGACTGAGCTACATGAGCGTGGTGTATTTCATCCATCTTCCCTGATGGTGACTTCAGACCGGCGTCCTGCCGGACTCTTCATAACTTCAGCCATCTTCCCGGACGGCGGCTTCAGACCGGCGTCCTGCCGGGCCACTCAAAAACGCGTCGATCTGCGCAGTTGTCGCCTCGATCAACAGCACCCGACACTTGCAGAGCAATGGAGCGGAAGGCGGGAATCGAACCCGCGTAATCAGTTTGGAAAACTGATGTTCTACCATTGAACTACTCCCGCCTGGCGCGGAACTCTTGCTGGTGGAGGGAGGTGGATTCGAACCACCGAAGGCGTAAGCCAGCAGATTTACAGTCTGCCCCCGTTGGCCGCTTGGGTATCCCTCCAACAAAGAACGCGTATTGTGTGGATCGAGCCTCGAACTGTCAACACCTGCAGACGTGAATTTCACCTGCGACGACGTTTTTCTGCCGCCGCGTTCAGTCCGGCGAAGTGGCGTTGAGGCGAACCAGCTGCTCCATGTCCTTCGACGCCTCGAGCAGCCGCCTGGCCTGTGCCTGCAGCCTTCGCTCGGCATCGTCGCGCGGCTCCCAGTGCGGCACCGGGGTGGGCTTGCCATCCGGACTGTCCAGCGCCACGAAGACCATCACGCAGCTGGTGGCCAACCGCCGTTCGTCCTTGCGCAGGTCGCTGGCCAGCACGTCCACGGCGAGATGCATGCTCGACGTGCCGGTGTGGATCAGGCGCGCCCGCACGGTCACCAGGTCGCCGATCAGGATCGGCGCCACGAACTGGATGCCGCTGACCGAGACGGTGACGCAATAGGCGCCACTCCAAGCCACCGCACAGGCGTAGCCGGCCTGATCAATCCACTTCATCGCCATGCCGCCATGCACCTTGCCGCCGAAATTGACATCGGTGGGCTGGGCGAGGAAGCGGAAGGTCACTTCGTGCTGTTGTCCGGGCATGGGGCTGGCATCTCGTGGCTTAGTCCGTGGCGGCAATTATGCCCTGACCGCGCAGCCGCGCCCGCCCCGGTCGACACCGCTCCGTCGGCTTGCGGCCGGCTTCGCTTCATGGCTAGATGCAGCGCAGGGAAACCGGGGGAACACCAATGGTCTTGCGCAGCATCGCATCGCGGACGGCATGGTGGGTTCTGGTCGGCTCCACCCTCGTGCTCGGCGCCATCGGCGGCCTGCTGCTCGCCCTGACCCGGGCGCAGATCCTGCAACACACCCATCACGAGGCCGCCGCCCTGGCGGCCAACGCGGGCAGCCAGATCCAGGCTCGCGTCGATCGCGTCGCCGTCTCGGCGCAAATGCTTGCCGCGATCATCGCCAGCCGCCAGGACGATGCCGAACCCCTGTTGCGGGACACCCTCGCCGCCAACCTCGACATCGACGGTCTGGCCGCCGTGTTCAGGCCGCCCCTCGATCCCGCCGCCCCGCGGCCGCATTCGCCCTTCGTGAACCGCCTGGACAATGGCGCGCTGAGCAGCCGCGACCTGTCGCAGGACGCCAATCCCTACTGGAACAACAACTGGTTTCTCGGTGGCCTGGGCTGTACCGGCGGCTGCTGGCAGCGACCGTTCTTTTCGCAGTCGCGGCACCGCCAGCTGGTCAACTACTCCACCACGATCGAACGCAACGGGCACCCGATCGGCATCATCAACGCCGATGTCACGCTCAACTGGCTGCACCGGATTCTCGGCAGCCTGGACAAGCCGCCCGGCGCCTATACCTTCGTGCTGGACAGCGACGGCAATTACCTGGCGCACGACAATCCGGAACTGGTCGGCCAGCGTGGCGGCACCGCCCTGCTTGACGCGCTGGCCAGCGACCACGCCGAGTCCATGCGCCTGCCGGTGGCGCAGAATCCGCGGGCCCGGGGGCCCGTCTGGGTTTACTCCGCCCCGATCCAGGGCACCCGCTGGCGGCTCGGCCTGGTGGTGCCGGAGTACCAGATCTACGCCAGCGTGCGGCACATTTTCCTGTTGAGCCTCGCCCTGGGCCTGCTGGCCATGCTCGGCGTGGCGCTGATCACGCTGCTGACGATCCGCCGCACGATGGCGCCACTCGGCGTGCTGGCCGACCGTGCCGAGCACGTCGCCCGGGGCGAGCTCGACTTCGAGCTGCCGGCGGCCCGCCGCCCCGACGAAGTGGGTCGTCTCACCGAATCCTTCGACCAGATGCGTCGCGAACTGGCCCTGCACCTGGAGGATCTGGCCAGGGTCGCGCGCGAAAAACAGCGACTGGCCAGCGAGCTGGAGATCGCCCACCAGATCCAGCTCGGCCTGCTGCCGAATGCGCACTACCTGGATGCCGTCTGCGCGCAATTCGAACTGCACGCCGCGCTGCATCCCGCGCGAGCGGTTGGCGGCGATCTGTACAGCTATTTCATGCTCGACCCGCAGCGCTTTTTCGTGATGGTCGGCGACGTCTCGGACAAGGGCATCCCGGCCGCCCTGTTCATGGCGCAGACCATCACCCTGGCCAAGGCGCTGGCGCCACGCGCCCAGACGCCGCAGAACCTGCTGCGGCTGCTCAACCTCGAACTGTGCCGCGGCAACGACAGCTGCATGTTCGTCACCCTGCTGTGCGGCCTGCTGAACACCGGCAGTGGCAACCTGGTGCTGGCCAGCGCCGGCCACGAGCCACCGATCCTGTGTGGCCGCGGCGCGCCACTGGTGCTGGAGTTCCCCACCGGCGCCGTGCTCGGCCTGTACGAGGATTCGGATTACCCGGAACATGTCCTGCGCCTGGGCCGGGGCGAAACGCTGCTGATGTATACCGACGGCATCACCGAAGCCAGCGACCACGACGAGCGGATGTACGGCATCGAACGCACCGTGGAGAGTCTCGCGCAAGTCCCGCCGACGGCGGCCACGGCCGCCTACATCGAGCGCCTGCTGGGCGACGTGGATCGGTTCGTGGCCGATGCCCCGCAGGCTGACGACATCACCCTGCTGGCACTGAGCTGGCACGGCTCGGTGCTCAAGACCACCGAGATGACGCTCGACAACCGATTGCCGGATGTCTTCGCCGCACTCGACCGCTGCGAGCAGTTGCTGCAGGATGCCGGCACCCCGGTTGCGTTGTGCGGCGACATGCGCCTGGTGCTGGAGGAGCTGATGGTCAACACGGTCGAATACGGCTATCCCGATGGCCAGACCGGCCAGATCCGCCTGCGGCTGCAGCCTCTGGCGGACGCCGTCGCGGTCGAGCTGATCGATGACGGCGTGGCCTTCGACCCGTTGCAGTCCGCCGATCCCGTCCTCACCGGTGACCTGGCCGATCGCGAGCGGGTGGGCGGCCTCGGCATCCATCTCGCGCGCACCATGACCGACGAAATGCGCTATACACGGGACGCACAAGGCAACCACCTGCTGCTTCGCTTCGCCTACCCGACCCAGGATGGATCTTCGCCATGACGCTCAGCCTGCACAGTGAATTTTCCGCCCCCGATCGCGCCGTCGTGCACGTCGGCGGCCGCCTCGACGCGATGACCTTCGGCGAACTCGACGAGGCCATGCTCGCCCTGCTCCCGCAGCTGCCGGACGGCGGCACCGTGGTAATCGACCTGACCGGGCTCACCTACATCAGCAGCGCCGGCTTGCGCAGCTTCGCCAAGGTCCGCAAGACGATGCGCGCCCACGGCGGCCACACCCTGCTGCTGAATCCGCAGCCGCAGGTGCGCAAGGTGTTCGACATCGTCAAGGCGGTGCCGGTGAACGAGGTGTTCACCAGCACGCAGGAGCTCGACGCCTATCTGGACCGCATGCAGCGGCAGATCACCGAAGGCGACGACGAGGCCTGACCGATGCTGCTCAAGGCATGGGCCGCGGCAGCGCCAGCGGATCGTTGTCGTAGATCGCCACGTGCGGCATGCCGTCGGCGCCGATCCACCCCCGGTACATGCCCTCGGTGTTGAATGGCATCGCCACGCTGCCGTCGGCGCCCAGGATGATTGCGCCGCCGTCGCCGCCCATCTGCGGGATCTCGTCGTTGATCACCGCCTTGCCGGCCTGTGTCGCCGATTCGTGCAGTTCGGTCATGCGCAGGCATATCTCGCGCGCCGCCGAAACGCGTATGTAGTACTCGCCCCAGCCCGTGCCGGATACCGCGCAGGCCACGTTCGCATAGGTGCCCGCGCCCACGATCGGCGAATCGCCGACCCGGCCGTAGCGCTTGTCGGTCATCCCGCCGGTCGAGGTGCCGGCAGCCAGGCGGCCCTGGCTGTCGCGCGCCACGGCGCCGACGGTGCCGAAATGCTTCAGCGCGCGCAGCCGTTCGGGCAGCGACACGCCCGCAGCGTCTTGCTTCAGAGCCTTCTGCAGTTCCAGCCAGCGCCGCCCGGTGCGGAAGTACGCCGGATCAACCAGCTCGAATCCCTGCTCCGTGGCGAATTTTTCCGCGCCGTCGCCGACCATCATCACGTGCGGCGAATGCTCCATCACCGCGCGCGCCAGCAGGATCGGATGCTTCACGCGATGAACCTCCGCCACCGCGCCGGCGGCCATCGTCGAGCCGTCCATGATCGAGGCGTCCAGCTCGTTCCGGCCGTCATGGGTGAACACCGCTCCCCTGCCGGCGTTGAACAGCGGATCGTCCTCCAGCACGGCGATCGCAGCCGTCACCGCGTCGGTAGCGGCCTTGCCGGCCTTGAGCTGCGCATAGCCCTTGCGCAACGCCAGCTCCATCGCCGCACGGGCGCCTGCTTCGATCTGCGGCGTCATGCCTGCCCGCTCCACGCCCGCGCCGCCGTGGATCACCAGCAGCGGCGGATGCTCGCCGCGCAGGGTCAGTTCGCCATCGCGCACGTCGGCGACGGCTTCGAACACCGGCCGCTCGACCGCGAGACGCTTCAGGTCGATCCGGCTTTGCGTACCCACGCCGGTGACGCGCGTGCCCGGGTAGTCGAGCGGCTTGCCGGCAGCGATTCGTTCCGGCTTGCCCTGCGGCTGCACCAGCCAGGCGAAGCCGTTGTCAATGGTGAACAGCCGGCCGATGCCATCGCCGTCCACGCACAGCGCCGCATCCTGATCCACGCCGAGGCCGACGATGTCGGCATGGCCCGCATGGCGCAGGTTGGCCACGAACGCAATCAGTCGGCCGAGCCGGTCGCGGGCGTGGAAGTGGGTGTCGGTGATCACCCGCTGCATGTTGGGCAGGTGCATGAAATCGCCGACCAGGGTCATCGCCTTGCCCAGCGGGTCGTGCATCGCCTCCTTCGAGGTGATGCTGCCGCCATCCATCGCGCCATAAGCGTAGGCACCGAGGATGGCCAGTCCGGCGCTGGTGCCGCCGATCGGCTTGCCCTGCGCCACGTGCCCGTTCAACAGCGCGCCCAGCGGCGTGCCCTTCCAGAACCGCACGTAATTGGCCTGGTCGCCGCCGGCGATGAAGATGCCGTCCGCGTGCCGCACGATGTCCAGTACCCGTGGATCGCTGGCGGCGGCGCGATCGTGGAAGACCAGCGTCTGCACCGAGGTCACGCCGCCGACTTCGTTGAACAGCTCCTTCTGCATGCCGTCGTCGCCGGAGGCGCGCAGTATCACGAAATGCCCGTGGCCGCCCTTCGCGGCAAACCAGGCGAACGCCTTGTGCGGCCACTCCCCGCCGCCCATCAGCATCAGCGCCGGCTCGGTCGCGGCGGGGCGAGCCGCCTCCGGATGGCCGATCCGGTAGTACTCGTAGCCAGGGCGCGCAGCGGCATCCGGCACACCCGCCTGCGCCACCGCCAGCCACGGCGCAAGCAACAGGACGAGCAGGCAAAGCAGAGGGCGCGGCAGCGCGGCGAAGCGCTCGAGCAAGGTCGTCATCGGGGGCTCTCCGGGCAGTTCCGCCCACGCAAACAGCGGGCGCACACCTGATCCGTGACGAAGCTGGGCGCACGATCCCCCATGCCTTCGCACACGGTGTTTCCCGCCGCCATTGGCGCTATCGTCGCCAGCGTGGACGACTCCCTCAACAACTGGTTTGCCCGCGAAATCCTCGTGCACGAAGGCGCGCTGATGCGTTACCTGTTGCGCAGCTGGTTCCATCGCGACGAGATCCACGACCTGCGCCAGGAGATCTACGTGCGCGTCTACGAGGCCGCGGCGAAGGCGCGTCCCGCGCAACCGAAGTCCTTCATGTTCACCACCGCGCGCCACCTGATGACCGATCGCCTGCGCCGCAGCCGGGTCGTCTCGATCGATGCCGTGGGTGATCTGGACGCGCTGAACGTCCTGATAGACGAGTTGTCGCCGGAACACCGGATGAGCGCGCGGCAGGAACTGCGGCACCTGGCCAGCGCCTTCGATCGCCTGCCCGACCGTTGCCGGGAAGTGGTCTGGCTGCGCCGGGTCGAGGAACTGTCGCAGAAGCAGGTCGCGGCACGCATGGGCATCAGCGAAAAAACCGTGGAAAAGCAGATCGCCAAGGGCTCGCGCCTGATCGCCGAATACTTCTACGGCGGCACGCCAATGCATCGCGCGCGCCGCGACCGGATCATGGAAGCCAATGACGGGAACGGACATGGCCAGCAGCAGGGAGATTGAGCAGGTCGCCGCTGCCTGGCTGGCGCGACGCGACGCCGGCGGCTGGAGCGCGCGCGACCAGCAGCAGCTCGACGCCTGGCTGGATGAGGCGGTCGCGCACCAGGTCGCCTTCCTCCGGCTGGATGCGGCGTGGCGGCAAAGCGGCCGGCTGCAGGCGCTGGGCGCCGGCATGGTGCCGGGCGTGGTGCCCGCACGCGGCAGTTGGGCGCACGCCTCGCATGGCGAAGACGAGACCCCCGCCAGGACGCGGGATCGCGCCGAGCCGGAACGAGGCAGCCGCGCGGGATCGCACCGCTGGCTGCGCCTGTTCGCGGCGGCGGCGACGCTCGCCCTGGTCGTGTCGCTGGCGCTGGGCTGGCGCCATTACACCGCGGTCGACCAGGCTTCCTACCGGACCGCGATCGGCGGCTTGCAGGAGGTGCCGCTGGCCGACGGCTCGACCGTCACGCTGAGCAGCGACAGCCGCATGCTGGTCACCCTGTCGCACGGCGAACGCCACATCGACCTGCAGCGTGGCGAGGCGTTCTTTGCCGTGGCCAAGGATCACGCCCGGCCCTTCGTGGTCAGCACCGGCAGCCGCCGGGTGATTGCCGTGGGCACCCGCTTCGCCGTGCGCCGCGACGCCGCCGACCTGCGCGTGGTGGTGACCCAGGGGCTGGTGCGGCTGGAATCGGACAACCGGTCCGACGGCGAACGCCAGCCCACCACCTTGCTGCCCGCCGGCAGCATCGCCACGGCCAGCGATGCCGGCGTGGTGGTGCGCTCCGGCCCGGTCCAGCAGGCCGAGGAATACCTCAGCTGGCGCAGCGGCTTCGTCAGCTTTCACGACACGCCCCTGGCCACCGCCGCCGCCGAGTTCAACCGCTACAACATGCGCAAGATCGTGATCGGCGACGCCAGCGTGGGCACCATGCGGGTGGGCGGCAACTTCCGCTGGTCCAACACCGACGCCTTCGTGCGCCTGCTGGCCCAGGGCTTCCCGATCAGGGCACAGCAGCAGGGCGACAACATCGTGCTGCGCCACCGCTGAGAGGTTGGGAGTTTTTCAAACTCTCGGCCGGCCATTGCGAGGGCATGGATGCCCGAGTTGAGGCAATGCAGGAGCAGTTGCCCGAGGACCAGGCATGAAGCAGTCACGCAAGTGATTGTTCACAGACTCTGAGATTCGCGCGCGAGGGGGGATTTGCCGCAGCCGTTCGTCCCGGCTTTCACATGGCGCGCATCGCGTGCGCCCACCTGGGGAGAGGTGACCATGGTTCGTTCGCTACGCGGCATGCTGTTCGTGATGGCCTGTTCGGTGTCGGCCTTCGCCTCGGCCCAGGGCAATGCGGTCCGGCAGATCGACATTCCCGCCGGTGAGCTGGTCACCGCGCTGGACAGCCTGGCGCGCCAGTCCGGCGCCCAGTTCATCTATCAGGCGGATCAGCTGAAGGGCCTGCGCACCGGCGGCGTGCACGGCACGCTTTCGGCCGACCAGGCGCTGGGTCGCCTGCTCGCCGGCACCGGCTTCACTGTCCACCGCGACGACTCCGGCGCCGTCGTCATCGTGAAGGGTGCCAGTCAGTCGGTTCGACCGGCTTCGTCGGCCACGCCGGCCGGCAGTCGCGGCGGCGCGAGCGCGGACCCGCAGGAAGCCACCCGGCTGGACGAAATCCAGGTCACCGGCTCGCGCATCCCCCGTGCCCAGGTCGAAGGGCCGGCGCCGGTCACCGTGATCACCGCCAACGACATCAAGGCCAGCGGATTTGCCAGCGTGCCCGACGTGATGCGCGCGATCACCCAGAACAGCGGCGAGACGCAGAGCCAGCAGTCCTCCAGCGGCGCCGACTTCTCGCCCGGCGCCGAGGAGGTCGACCTGCGCGGACTCGGCCCCAACCACACCCTGGTACTGGTCAACGGCCGCCGCATCGCCGACTTTCCGATGCCGTTCAAGGGCCGCAGCAACTTCACCGATGTCTCCAACATCCCGATCGGCATGATCGACCGCATCGAGGTGCTCACCGGCAGCGCCTCGGCGGTGTACGGTTCGGACGCGATTTCCGGCGTGGTGAACTTCATCCTGAAGGACCACGCCGACGGCACCACCATCGACCTGCGCTACGGCGACACCACCCGCGGCGGCGGCGCCTCGACCAAGCTGAACTTTTCCACCGGCTTCTCGCACGACGATTTCAACCTGGTATTCGGTGCCGAGCTGATCGACCAGAAGCCGCTGTGGGCGTACGACCGAAAGATCCAGGATTCCACCGCCGACGCGCCCACCGAACGCTCGCAGGTGCCGCGGCGCACCTTTCTCAACGGCGACTGGAACGACGACTACATCGATCCGGGCCAGGCCACCTGCGATGCGCTGGGCTACCTCAACGGCGGCACCACGGTGTACGCGAATCGTCCGCGCTACGGCAATTTCTGCGGCAGCGCGGAGTCGATCGGCTACGGCACCATCCTCAGCCAGCGCCGCGGCATCAACACCTACACCTCGGCCAACCTGAAGATCAACGACAACCTGAGCTGGTTCGGCGACATGCAGCTGGGCTGGAGCAAGGTCGAGCTGTTCCGCGACGTCGAGCAGTGGAATTACCAGGCGCCCGACGGCAACGAGGACGGCTACTTCTACAACGCCCACAGCGGCGGCATCGAGAACTGGTATCGCCAGTTCACGCCCGAGGAAATGGGCGGCCTCGGCCGCGGCATGATCGAGAACACCCAGAAGACCTTCAGCCTCACCACCGGCCTCAAGGGCACGTTCGGCCAGGCCTGGGATTACGAGGCCTCGGTGAGCCACTCGCAGTACAAGGCGCTGATCAGCTGGCCGCAGACCGTCGCCTCGAAGGCGAATGACCTCTACCTCGGCCCGCAGCTCGGCGTGGACGCCGACAGCGGCCTGCCGATCTTCGACGCCGACCCGAGCCGCCTGTACACGCCGCTGAGCCGCGCCGAATACGACTCGATCACCGCTCGCACCAACTACCACCCCGAGTCGCGCAGCGACACGCTGGCGTTCACCCTGACCAACACCGAGCTGTTCAGCCTGCCCGCCGGGCCAGCCGGTTTTGCCGGCGTGGTCGAGTACGGCAACCAGTCCTACGACCTCAAGCCCGACCCGCTGGCCACCCAGTATTACTACTACAGCTGGAAGGACTCCGACGGCCACGGCAGCCGCAACCGCTGGGCCGCCGCCAGCGAACTGCGCATGCCGCTGCTGGATTCGCTCAACTGGAGCGTGGCCGGCCGCTATGACCAGTATCGCTTCTCCGGCCACAAGACCGGCAAGCTGACCTGGAGCACCGGCCTGGAATGGCGCCCGCTGGATACCCTGCTGGTGCGCGGCTCCTACGGCACCGCATTTCGCGCGCCGGACCTGCATTACGTCTACGCCGGCATCGGCAACGACGAGACGTCGGGCAACGACTATTACCGCTGCCGCACCGAGGAGCCCGGCGTCGACATCACCGACTGCGACTATTCCGACGAGGGCCTGATCCGCACACGCCAGGGCAATCGCGACCTGGATTCCGAAACCAGCACCTCGTGGACCGGCGGCTTCGTCTGGTCGCCCACGCCGAACCTGGATTTCTCGATCGACTATTTCAACATCCGCATGCAGAACCAGGTGCAGGACCTCAGCACCGATCGCATCCTGCAACTGGAAGCCAGCTGCCGCATCGGCAGCGACGTGAACGGCAACGCGGTGGATGCGAATTCGCCCAGCTGCATCGACGCGATATCGCGGGTCAACCGCTACCCCGCGGACAGCGCGGTCGACCCGGGCGGTCTGTACGGCATCTTCGTCAACCCGATCAACGTCGCCAACGAGCGCACCAGCGGCGTCGACGTCAGCAGCCATTACAAGCTGGAAACCGCGATCGGCACGTTCCGCTTCAGCGGCAACTACACCTGGACGCGCAACCACCTGTTCCAGCAATACCCGGGCGATCCGACCCTGGACGAACTGGCGGTCAACAGCGGTTTCGACATTCCCCGCGAGAAGACCAGCGCCAGCGTGTCGTGGGAACGCAAGGCCTGGTCGGCGACGCTGTTCGGCTCGCGCCTGGGCCGACTGCCGAACTCCGACTCCTACGACCAGATCGTCGACACCGACGCCGGTGAGGCCGCCTGGGTGCACGCCACCTATCGCTACAACGCCACGCTGCAATACAAGTTCAGCGACCACGCGCAGCTGTCGCTTGCCGTCGACAACCTGTTCGACAAGCTGCCGCCGCGCGATCCCAGCTACACCGCCTATCCGTATTACGACGTGTCCTGGTTCGACGCCGCCGGCCGCAGCTACTTCCTGCAGTTCACCTGGAAGCTCCGCGGCAGCGCGCTCTGAACCGCACAAAAAAACAGCGCACCGGAGTGCGCTGTTTTCGCGACGGGTGGAACCGCGTCAGACGTTGAACAGGAAGTGCAGCACGTCGCCGTCCTTGACGATGTATTCCTTGCCTTCCTTGCGCAGTCGGCCGGCCGCGGCGGCGCCGGCTTCACCCTTGTACTGGATGAAGTCGTCGTAGCTGATCGTCTCGGCGCGGATGAAGCCCTTCTCGAAATCGCTGTGGATCACGCCCGCCGCCTGCGGCGCGCTGGACCCACGACGCAACTGCCAGGCACGCACTTCCTTCACCCCGGCGGTGAAATAGGTCTGCAGGTCGAGCAATTTGTAACCCGCGCGGATCACCCGGTTCAGGCCCGGCTCGTCCAGGCCCATGTCCTTCAGGAATTCGTCGCGGTCGGCGTCGTCGAGCTGCGCCATCTCCTCCTCGATCGCGGCGCACACCGGCACCACTTCGGCACCCTCGGTGGCGGCACGCTCGCGCACGGCATCCAGCAGCGGGTTGTTCTCGAAGCCGTCGTCGGGGACGTTGGCGATGTACATCAGCGGCTTCAGGGTCAACAGGAACAGGTCGCGCACCAGCGCCTTCTCCTCCTCGTCCAGGCCGAGGCTACGCGCGGACTTGCCTTCGTTGAGGCCGGCCGACAATTTCTGCAGCACCGGCTTGCGCGCCAGCGCTTCCTTGTCGTTGGCCTTGGCCGCGCGCTCGGCGCGGTTCAGCGCCTTGTCCACCGACTCCAGGTCGGCCAGCGCCAGCTCAGTGTCGATGGTCTCGATGTCGGCGATCGGGTCGACCTTGCCAGCCACGTGGATCACGTCACCCTCGAAGCAGCGCACCACGTGGGCGATCGCGTCGACCTCGCGGATGTGCGCCAGGAACTTGTTGCCCAGGCCCTCGCCCTTCGACGCGCCAGCCACCAGGCCGGCGATGTCGACGAACTCCACCGCGGTCGGAATCACCTTCTGCGGGTTGACGATCCCGGACAGCGCGTTCAGCCGCGGGTCCGGCACCGGCACCACGCCGACATTCGGCTCGATCGTGCAGAACGGGAAATTCGCCGCCGCGATGCCCGCCTTGGTCAGCGCGTTGAACAGGGTGGACTTGCCGACATTGGGCAGACCGACGATGCCGCATTTGATGCCCATGGATGTGATTCCGGGAATAGGGAATGGGGAATCGGGAATAGGAGAAGCAGGAATCGGGCTTTGGCTTTTGACCATTCCCGATTCCCCATTCCCTATTCCCGGCTATTCGTATGCAACTGCTTCATTGCCTTCTCGAACTGGCCTTCCACCGCCAGCGGCAGCACGTCCAGGGAGCGGGCGATGCCGTCGAGGATCGCGTCCTCGTCCGTGGCCGACGGCCGGCCCAGTACCCAGGGCGTGACCTGGTCGCGGTGGCCGGGATGACCGATGCCCACGCGCAGGCGATGGAACTTGCCGTGGCCGAGATGGGCCATGATGTCGCGCAGGCCGTTCTGGCCACCGTGGCCGCCGTCGAATTTCATCCGCACGGTGCCCGCAGGAAGATCCAGGTCGTCGTGCGCGACCAGACATTGTTCGGGTTCGATCTTGTAGTAGCGCAGCGCCGAAACCACGGCGATGCCGCTCTTGTTCATGAAAGTGGCCGGCTTCAGCAGCCAGACCGGATCGCCACCCAGGCGCACCCGGCAGCTCTCGCCGCGCAGCTTGCCATCGAAGGCGAAGCGCTCGCCCTGCCCGCTGGCGAGGGCGTCAACTAGCCAGAACCCGGCGTTGTGCCGGGTTCTGAGGTATTCGGCACCGGGGTTGCCCAGTCCGACAATGAGTCGCAAACCAGCCATGAGCGACCAGCCACATGATCCCGCGCCCTCGCGGACGCGGGATCACACGACTTACTTCTTGTCGCCAGCCGGCTTGGCGGCAGCCTTGGCAGGCTTGGCCGCGGCGGCCTTGTTCGCTTCGGCCTCGGCCTCGGCGGCAGCGTCTTCGGCGGCATCCGCAGCGCTTTCCTTGACCACGTTCACCGTGACCACGGCAGCGTCATGCGCCTCGCCCAGCTGCAACGCGGGCAGTTCCACGTTGGCCGGCAGCTTCAGCTGCGACAGGTGGATGATGTCGCCGGCGACCAGCTCGCCCAGGTCCAGCTCGATGTAGGCAGGCAGGTCCTTCGGCAGGCAGCTGACTTCCACTTCGGTCAGGTTGTGCGAGATCACCACGCCGGAGGTCTTGCCCGCGGGCGACTTTTCCTGGTTCAGGAAGTGCAGCGGCACGTTGGCGCGCAGCTTGGCGTTCTCGTCGATGCGCAGGAAGTCCATGTGCATCATCAGCTGCTTGAACGGATGCTTCTGCCAGTCACGCACCAGCACCTTCTGCACCTTGCCGTCGACGTTGAGGTCGAGCACCGAGGAGAAGAACCACTCGTTCTTGGCGGCAAGCAGGACGGTGTTGTGTTCGATCTGGATGCTTTCCGGCGGCTGGCCGGCGCCGTAGACAACGGCAGGCACGAAAGCGGCATGACGCAGGCGGCGGCTCGCACCTTTCCCCTCGTCCTTGCGGCTCTGCGCCTTGATTTCATGAGTCTTGGTCATTTCATTACTACCTGGTTTGTGTTTGCCGCCTCGCGGCGGCTGAGTGACTTCCCCGCGACCAGGGAAGACGGTTGAGCCGGGAATGGAGAATCGGGAATGGAGAATCGTCGAGCGCGCAAGCCGTGCTTTTACAATTCCCTATTCCCGATTCCCCATCCCCGTAGATGTCAATCCACGTACAGCGAACTCACCGACTCGCCGAAGGCGATACGGCGAATGGTTTCGGCCAGCAGCTCGGCGACCGACAGCTGGCGGATCTTGGCGCAGGCCCTGGCTTCAGGGCGCAGCGGCAAGGTGTTGGTGACCACCAGCTGGTCGAGCTGGGAGTTCTCGATGTTGCTGATCGCCGCGCCCGACAGCACCGGGTGCACGCAGTAGGCGACCACCTTGCGGGCGCCGCGCTCCTTGAGGGCAGCAGCCGCCGCGCACAGCGTGCCGGCGGTGTCGACGATGTCGTCGACCATCACGCAGGTCTTGCCGTCCACGTCGCCGATGATGTTCATCACGGTCGACACGTTGGCACGCGGCCGGCGCTTGTCGATGATCGCCAGGTCCGCGTCGTCCAGCCGCTTGGCGATCGCGCGGGCGCGCACCACGCCACCCACGTCCGGGCTGACCACGATCAGGTCGTCCATGCTGTGGCTGCGCCAGATGTCGGCCAGCAGCACCGGCGAGGCGTAGACGTTGTCGACCGGCATGTCGAAGAAGCCCTGGATCTGGTCGGCGTGCAGATCCACCGTCAGTACCCGGTCCACGCCCGCGGCGCCGATCATGCGGGCAGCCAGCTTGGCGGTGATCGGCACCCGCGCCGAACGCGGCCGGCGATCCTGCCGGGCATAACCGAAGTACGGCATCACCGCGGTGACACTGGCCGCGGAGGCGCGCTTCAGCGCGTCGGTCAGCGCCAGCAGCTCGAACAGGTTGACCGCGCTGGGCGCGCCCGTCGGCTGGATCACGAACACTTCCTGCCGGCGTACGTTCTCCTCGATCTCGATCTGCACTTCGCCGTCGCTGAACGTGCCGACCAGCGCCTTGCCCAGCGGCACGCCCAGGCGATGGGCGACATCCTCGGCCAGGGCACGATGTGCGTTACCGGTAAACAGCATCATCGGGGTGGACGTGTCCACAGGAGTTACCTCGAAAACTTGGCCATCATGAAATGGCTGGGGCGGCAGGATTCGAACCTGCGTATGCGGGAATCAAAATCCCGTGCCTTAACCAGCTTGGCGACGCCCCAGTATTTGTTTGATCCGTCTATCCCAGAACTTCGTCCGCTTCCATCAATCCGCAGGCACCGCACCGGCATGTCGCTTCAACGACGACAGCAGGGGCGACACGTCGACGCCACCGGCGACATGCGCCGTGAACGCCACCGGACACTGCCTCGCCACCGCCTGCGCCCGCTCCATCGAACGCAGCTCCAGGAACACGCAACCGCCGCTGCCGGAAAGTCGCGCCTGGCCGAAACCGTCCAGCCAGTCCAGCGCCGCAGCCACCCGCGGGTGCCGCGCGCACGCGACCGGCGCGAAGGCGTTTTCCGTCGTTTCGCCTGAAGCAAAGGATGAAATTGTCGCCCGCGGGGCATTTCGTGTCAATTCAGACGCTTGAAACAGCGCCGCCGTCGGCACTGCCTCATGGGGGTCGAGCACCACGTAGTGGCGCGGCGGCAGCGCCAGCGACGTCAGCTGCTCGCCCACCCCCTCGGCCCAGGCCGAGCGTCCGCGCACGAAGACCGGCACGTCGGCGCCCAGCTGGCGTCCCAGTTCGGCCAGCGCATCCTCGTCCAGGCCCAGCCGCCACAGCTGGTTCAGCGCCACCAGCACGGTGGCCGCATCCGAGCTGCCGCCACCCAGGCCGCCGCCCATCGGGATGCGCTTGTCCACCTCGATGTCGGCACCCAGCTTCGTCGCGGCGTGCCGCTGCAACAGGCGCGCGGCGCGCACCACCAGATCGTCGGCCTCGGCCACGCCCGGAATGCCCCGCGCGCGCCGGATCTCGCCGTCATCGCGCACGCGCAGGCGCACTTCGTCACCCCAGTCGAGCAGGCGGAACACGGTCTGCAGCTCGTGGTAGCCATCGGCCCGTCGCCCTACGATGCGCAGGAACAGGTTCAGCTTGGCCGGCGCCGGCCACACCGTCCATTCAGCGGACGCGGGAGGCGTCAGCGGGCGGCTCATGAACACGCGCAAGGTGTCGGGAAAGCCGTTCTCGCGATCGCGCTGGCGGGCAAACGCAAAGGCGGGATCGTGCTTGTCGACCACGACAAAACCATGCTTCGCGTAGAACGGCGCATTCCACGGCACGTCGGCCAGGGTGCCCAGGTCCACCCGCCGGTAACCGGCCGAACGGGCCCATGCGCAAGCATGTTCCAGCAACGCCGCACCGATCCCGCGCCGGCCGTAGAGCGGCAGCACGTCGATCTCGGCGATGCCGATCGCACCGGGTTCCAGCTCCGCGTCCAGCCAGACGAAGCCCACCGGATCGCCGGCTTCGCCCAGGGCGACCCAGACCAGGCCGCGGCCGATCGCCTGCAACAGCTGTTCGGGCGGCATCGACAGCGCCGCATAGCTTGTCCATGCCGGATGCCCGCGGAACAGGTGCACGGCCTTGCGTTCGATCGCGCACAAGGCCTCGACCTGGCCGGGTTCAGCGCGTGCGATGGAAAAGGACATGCTTGCGTTCCGGG
Organism: Rhodanobacter sp. IGA1.0; assembly: GCF_040208325.1. Taxonomy (NCBI): domain Bacteria; kingdom Pseudomonadati; phylum Pseudomonadota; class Gammaproteobacteria; order Lysobacterales; family Rhodanobacteraceae; genus Rhodanobacter; species Rhodanobacter sp. IGA1.0. Next base: position 1,057,298 of record NZ_CP157948.1, on the reverse strand, counting down.
ATTCGCCGAACGATCGGCAGGCGATCAGGGGCGCAAAGACTAACCCAGCCGGGCGAAGTTACTGAAACTGCCAGGACTCGATCGACAGCTTCACCTTGTACGGCGGCCGGGCGGCGAACACCCGGGTCGGCAACGGCGGCTGCCGGGTCTCGTCCCAGGCGCGGTAGTCGACCGTCCAGCCATCCTGTTGCAGCAGCGAGGGCAGGCGGTTCTCGCCGAAGCTCAGCTCGGCCGGGCCACTGTCCGCACGCACGCCCAGCACCCAGGCGCGCAGGTCACGCAGCGGCACCTCCCAACCCAGCGCCTTGCGCATCAGCGCCTCGGCGTCCGGCCCCTGCAGCGCACCATGCTCCAGTCCTTCCAGCACGGCGCCGTCGGGACCGCCGCTGAGGCGGAAATTCATCCCGCTGATCGCCGGTCCGCGCAAGGTGAATTCGTAGCGCTCGCCATCCTGGCGCCAGCTGAAGCTGCCGCTGCCGCCGTCCTTGCCATTGGAAATGCCCAGCCTTCCCTGCAACGACCAGTGGTCGGCATGCGCCAACGCCTGTTCGCGCGCCAGCTGCGCGTTCAACAGGCTTGCATCACCCTTCACCCGCACGGCCTGCGGTACGCAGGCGGCCAGCGACAGCACGGCCACGGTGGCGAAAAACGCCTGCCAGCCCCTCATGGATGCAGCCGCTTCAGCGCCTGCTGCAGGTTGTCGTTGTGCGGATCGAGCTTGCGCACCTCGTCGAAGACCCGCTGCGCATCCTGCCTGTGGCCTTGCTGCCACAGCACCTCGCCCAGGTGCACGCCGACGTCGGCGTCCTTGCGGGCCAGCCAGGCGCCGCGCAGCGTCTGCACCGCCTGGTCGAGATGACCGAGGCGGTACTGCAGCCAGCCCCAGGAATCGGCGATCGCCGGATCATCGGGCTTGGCCGCGCGGGCGGCGCTGATCAGCCGGGTGGCTTCGGGCAGGTCGCGGTTCGCATCGGCCAGGGTGTAACCCAGCGCATTGCTGGCATCGACGTCGCCGGGCTTGAGTTTCAGCAGGCGCTCGAAATCCTGCACGGCCTGATCCACCTGCCCGCCCTCGGCGTAGGCCAGGCCGCGGCCGTACAACAGGCCCGGATCATCCGGTACCACCTGCAGTGCGCGACTGAACGCCGCCTCCGCCTTCGCATAGTTCTGCTCGGTCAGGTACAGCTCGGCGTCGGCCTGCCAGGCCTGGCGCAGTGGCTCGGGCTGGTCGAGATAGGCCAGCTGCAACTGCTCCAGCAGCGCGTGCGCGTCGCTGCGCTTGCCCTGCCCGTGCAGGATGATCGCGCTGCGCAGGTCGGCGTCGAATGCGTGAGCGTCGTCGTCGCCCACCTGGTCGTACCAGGCCAGTGCCTCGGCCGGCTTGTTCTGCATTTCGGCTAGCTGGCCCAGCAGGTAGGCGCTGTGTTCGCGCACGTCGGTCGGCGCGTTCTGCAGTTGCCGATAGAGCGCCGCCAGCGCCTTGTCGTCGTGCAGATGCGCGGCCAGTCCCGCGCGCATCGCGTAGGTGTCCGCGTTCTGCGGACCCTGCGCCAGCAGCTTGCTGGCAGCGGCGTAGTCGCCCGCCTGGCCCAACATGCCCGCGTAGGCAAGCCGCAGCCGGGTGTTCTGAGGCTCCTTCACCAAGGCCTTCTGCAGCAGGGCGGCGGCGCCGGCACGGTCGCCATCCTTGAATTTCATCTGGGCCGCCCAGGTATAGGTCTCCGCCGTCTGGAAACGCTGCATCGCGGCGGTGGCGATCTGCACGGCGTAGGCGTGACGGCCCAGGCGATCACCCAGTTCGCTCATCGCCAGCCAGGCCTGGGCATCGGCCGGCAGTCGCTGCGGCGTGGCCAGCGCTTCCAGCAGCCGGCCCGCCTGGGCCTGGTCGCGCGCACCCACCAGTACCCGGCCGAACTGGCGCCAGGCGTCCTTGTCACTGCTGCCGACCAGAATTTCCAGCTGGCGACGCGCCTCGGCGGTGTCGCCGACATCCAGCGCCAGCTGCGCCCGCGCCTGGGCGATCGCGGCGGGCTTGGCGCCCAGCGCCTGCCAGCGCGCCAATGCGCGCCGGGCCGCCTCATCGTCGTGCACGGCGATGGCCAGGCCAGCCGCGCGCTCCGCCACCTTCGGGTCATTGCTCAAGGCCATCGCCTTGTCGTAGTGACCGGCGGCAGCCTTGAGGTCGGTGCGGGTCAGCGCCATCTCGCCAGCCAGCAGCTGGGCCAGCACGTCGTGGTCGACATCCGGCGTGGCTACCACCAGCTGCGCCAGCGGTTGCGCCGGAGCGGCGGCCTTGACGGTCGAGCGCAGCGGCGCGCCGGCGCAGGCGGCCAGTCCGAGCGCCATGGTCGCCACTGCCGTAAAATGCCGCACTTGCTTGAACTTGCCGGGCCCGCTCCGCACACTACTCTCCATCCACATGCCTGCCTTGACCGTGCCGGTCACCACTTCGCGGCGTTGCGCCAAGCTTAGCCTACGCCGCCGGATCGCCGCCGCCGAGATGTTCCGACCACCATGCCGCTGATCGCCCTCGGGCTCAATCACCTCACTGCGCCGGTCAGCCTGCGCGAACAGGTGGCGTTCGACGCGGACGCCGCCGGCGACGCCCTGCGCGCGCTGGTCAGCGAGCCGGGCGTGGAAGAGGCGATGATCCTGTCCACCTGCAACCGCACCGAGCTGTATGTCGGCACCGCCGCCGGTGCCGAGGACATCCCGCGGGCATGGCTCAATCGTCATCATCATCTGACCCCCGGCAAGCTCGATGAGTTCCTGTACCGGCACGACGAAGACGACGCCGTGCGGCACATGTTCCGCGTCGCCACCGGGCTGGACTCGATGGTGCTGGGCGAACCGCAGATCCTGGGCCAGGTGAAGGACGCCTACCAGCTGGCGCGTGGCGCGCAATCGCTGAAGGCACCGATGGACCGGCTGCTGCAGCACACCTTCGCGGTGGCCAAGCGCGTGCGCACGGACACCCGCATCGGCGCGCACACGGTATCGGTGGCGTTCACCGCGGTGCGCCTGGCCGAGCAGGTCTTCACCGACCTGAAGCAGGCCTGCGTGCTGCTGATCGGCGCCGGCGACACCATCGAGCTGGCCGCGCGACACCTGGCCGAAAAGCAGGCGCGCCGCATCATCGTGGCCAACCGCACGCCGGAGACCGCACAGGAGCTGGCTGGCCGTTACGGCGGCTACGCGATCGCCCTGGCCGACCTGCCGCAGCACCTGGCCGAAGCCGACATCGTGATTTCCTCCACTGCCGCGCGGCAGCCGATCGTGACCCGCGCGATGGTCGAGCAGGCCATGCTCGCGCGCAAACGCCGGCCGATGTTCATGGTCGACATCGCGGTGCCGCGCGACATCGAGGCCGACGTGGGCGAGCTGCCCGATGTCTACCTCTACGGCATCGACGACCTGCGCCAGGTGATCGACGAAAACATCCGCTCGCGCGCCGCCGCCGCCCACGACGCCGAGGCGATCATCGACCTGCAGGTCGACCGCTACATGGCCTGGCGCCGCGCGCTGACCGTGCGCAACCCCGCGCTGGACATGCGCCAGCACGCCGAGGTGTATCGCGACGAAGTGCTGCTGAAGGCCCGCGGCATGCTGGCCCACGGCAAGTCACCGGAGGAGGCGCTGGCCTTCCTCGCCAACACGCTGACCAACAAGCTGCTGCACCACCCCAGCGCCCGCCTGCGCGAGGCCGCGCTGAACGGCGACCTCGACCTGCTGCACGCGGCGGGGCGGCTGTACGGTCTGGACGAAGACGAAGACGGGCGGGCCACCCGGGGCGAATAGCGAGGGCGGCTGGCTGCCGCGCACCGGAAGTTCCTCGCCGTACAGCGGCCTCGCCTTCATCCGTCCCACTCGTTCCCGGCCTGCCATGACCCCATCGATCCGCCGCAAGCTCGAGGCGCTGTCCGAGCGTCACCATGAAGTCGGCCTGCTGCTGTCGCAGCCGGACGTCCACGCCGACAACAACCGTTTCCGCGAACTTTCCCAGGAATACGCCCAGCTCGAACCGGTCGCCGCGTCGCTGCGCGAACACGACCAGACCGAGCGCGAACTGGCCGAGACGCGCGCCATGCTGGACGACCCCGAACTGCGCGAGATGGCGGTCGACGACGTACGCCGGCTGGAACAGCGGCTGCAGGATCTGGATGGTGAACTGCAGTTGCTGCTGCTGCCGAAGGACCCGCGCGACCAGGCGAACCTGTACCTGGAGATACGCGCCGGCAGCGGCGGCGACGAGGCGGCGATCTTTGCCGGCGACCTGCTGCGCATGTACCTGCGCTACGCCGAAAGCCGTCGCTGGCACGTCGAGATCCTCAGCGAGCACGCCGGCGAACACGGCGGCTATCGCGAAGTTGTGGCCCGCGTCGAAGGCAGCGGCGCGTATTCCCAGCTGAAGTTCGAATCCGGCACCCACTGCGTCAAGCGCGTGCCGGTCACCGAATCACAGGGCCGCGTGCACACCTCGACCGCCACCGTGGCCGTGCTGCCCGAACTGGACGAGATCGACGACATCACGATCAATCCCGCCGACCTCAAGACCGACACCTTCCGGGCCTCCGGCGCCGGCGGCCAGCACGTCAACAAGACCGACTCGGCGATCCGCATCACCCACCAGCCCACCGGCACCGTGGTCGAATGCCAGGAAGAGCGCAGCCAGCACAAGAACCGCGCCCGCGCGATGAGCCTGCTGAAGGCGCGCCTGCTCGACGCCGAACGCAGCAAGCAGACCGCCGAACAGGCCGAATCACGCCGCCTGCAAGTCGGCACCGGCGACCGCAGCCAGCGCATCCGCACCTACCGCTACAAGGACAACCTGGTCACCGACCACCGCATCGGCCTGAACCTGTACAGCCTCGCCGAGATCATGCAGGGCGACCTGGCCGAACTGATCGACACGCTGACCCGCGAGCACCAGGCCGACCAGCTGCAGGCGCTTGGCGGCGGCTGAAAGCCGCAAGGCGGCACCCGCACTTCCCGTGGCACAACACTCGCTCCTCCCCTGCTTGCAGGGGAGGGTCGGGGAGGGGGCGCTCTTCGCCGAGCCAGGGTCAAAAGCTCACCCCCTCCCGACCTCCCCCTGCTGGCAGGGGGAGGAGCAGAACCCAGCTGCGTGCCAGTGGGCAACGAAAGCCGCCCTGCTCCCTCCCCTGCTTGCAGGGGAGGGTCGGGGTGGGGTCGCTCCTGAACCTCACCCTCACGCCGCGGCGGGTTACCCTGCACGCGACATGGCATCCGGCGAGGCGATCATGGGCAAGCGCTACCGCAAGGCAATCGGGGAACTGCAGCTCGAACTGGTGCGGCTGCAGCATGGCCTGCGCAGCGGCGGCAAGCGCCTGCTGGTGATCTTCGAAGGCCGCGATGCGGCCGGCAAGGGCGGCACCATCAAGGCGATCACCGAAAGCCTGGACACTCGCGGCTATCGCATCGCCGCACTCGGCAAGCCCAGCGAGGAAGAAGCCACCCAGTGGTATTTCCAACGCTACGTCGCCCACCTGCCCAGCGCCGGCGAGTTCGTGCTGTTCGATCGCAGCTGGTACAACCGCGCCGTGGTGGAACCGGCGATGGGCTTCTGCACGCCCGCCCAGCACGAAGCGTTTCTCGACGCCGTGCCAGCCTTCGAGAAGCTGCTCGCCGACGACGGCATCATCCTCATCAAGTACTGGCTGGCAGTGGACCAGGTCGAGCAGGAGCAGCGCTTCGCCGAGCGCGCCGACGATCCGCTGAAACGCTGGAAGCTGTCACCGGTGGATCTGGCCGCGCGCCAGAAATACGCCGAGATGGGCAAGCTGCGCGACGTGATGATCGAACGCACCCACGCCGACCACGCACCGTGGTTCGTGGTCGATTTCAACAACCAGAAGCGCGGCCGGATCAACCTGATCCGCCACCTGCTGCAGCAGGTGCCGCTGCCTGAGGAAGCGGTGCCCAAGGTGAAGTTGCCCAGGCTGAAGGGCAAGCCGCGAGGCGAACATGTCACCGACAAGGCGCTGTGGGTGCCTGACACGTTCCGGGAATCGGCGGACTAGAGCTGCCCCGAACACGATCGCCCAGGGTCCTTCGACTTCGCTGCGCTGCGCTCGGGACGAACGGAGTTGCCAGGGTGTGTGGCCGATTCACCCGCCCGTACGAAAGCCTTGCAACTCCTGCTCCGGCAGCTCTTCGCGGACGACCGCATCGACCCGCGCCGCCGGCGGTCCCTGCCACAGCCAGCGCTCCAGTGCCTCCAGCGCTTCGGCCGAGCCGCTGGCCAGCACCTCGACGCTGCCGTCGCGGCGGTTGTTCGCATGCCCGGCGACGCCGAGCGCCACCGCCTGCTCGCGGGTGCTGGCGCGGAAGAACACGCCCTGTACCCGTCCACTGACGATGAAGCGCGCCGTCGGCATCACGGCGTGGCCATCACGGCTGGCCGATCAGCGCGGCCAGCGACGCCTCGGTCACCGGCCCCACGATGTGTTTGGCCACCTTGCCGTCCGGACTGATCAGGTACGTCGTCGGCAAGCCTCGCGGCTCGTCGAAATCCTTCGGCGGCTTTTCCAGCGTGACCTGGGCGATCGGGTACACCACGGGATGCCTGGCGATGAAGGCCTTGATGTCCGCCGGCTCGCTGTCGTCGTAGGCCAGGCCGATCGCGGCGACGTTCCTGTGGCCGGCCACGAAGCGCGAGATGTCCGGCATCTCCTTGATGCACGGCACGCACCAGGTCGCCCAGTAGTTCACGATCACCCATTTGCCGCGCTGCGCGGACAGGTCGAAGGTCTTGCCGTCCAGCGTGGTGACGTGCAGCGTGGGGCGCTCCGGCATGGCCGCCTGTGCGGCCAGGCCGAAGGCGAGCGCCAGGCCGAACACGGCGGAGCGGAACGAGGCGGAATGCAGCAGGGTCATGCGGGGAGTTCCTCGGTGTCAGCCGCCACCGTGGCGGCCGGGGGATAGATTTCGTCGAGCCGGGCGCCCAGTTTCGCCTTCAGCTCGGCCGCCAGGTCGGCCAGCATGGCAAGCAGTTCGGGCGGCAGTTCGATGCCCAGCGTCGCCGCCTCTTCCACTGGCTGCAGCGGCAGGCGGTAGTCGGTGTGGCGGTAGACGCGCAGCAGGTCGGTGCTGTCCAGGCTGCGGCACAGCAGCCAGCCGCCGGCTTCGCCACGCTGGATCAGCTCGGCCTGGTCGAGGTCGTCGAAATAGGCCGAGATCAGCGCACTGCGCAAATACGGCTCGCGTACCCGCAGGTCGGCCGGGTCCACGCAATCGCCGCGCCGCTGCGCCTCCACGAAATGCCGCAGCACCACCAGCAGGCCGAGGAACTCGGCGCCCTCGGGCAGGGTTTCCCTGGGCGCGTGATACTCGAAAGCCGAGGCGGACGCGGCGATCGACGCGGCCAGGATCACGATCACCCACGACAGGTAGATCCACAGCAGGAAGATCGGGATCGCCGCCAGCACGCCGTAGATCTGCTGGTAGGTCTGCGCGTGCTGCACGAACTGGCCGAAGCCCCAGCGCGCGATCTCGAACAGCACCGCGCCCAGCAGCGCACCGATCGCCGCGTCGCGGCGCGACACCTTGCAATTGGGGATCGCCGCATACATCAGCCACAAGGTGAAGAACGTCACCACGAACGGCAGCACGCTGAGCAGGCCCTGGGTCAGCGCGCCGAACTGGTCCACCGCGTTGTGCAGCAGCGGCGCGGCCGTCACGTAGGACGTCGTCGCGATGCCGCCGACCACCAGGATCGGACCCAGTGTCAGCGCCGCCCAGTACAGCAGCAGGCGCGAACCCCAGCTGCGCGCCTGGTGCACGCGCCAGATCCGGTTCAGCCGGTCCTCGATGCTGATCATCATCGACAGCGCACTGAACAGCATCACCAGGATGCTGATGCCGGTGAGCTTGCTGGCGTTCGCGGCAAACCCCAGCATGGTCGCCTGCACCGCCTCGCCGGTGGACGGCACGAAATTGTTGAACACGAAATTGATCAGCGTGTCGCGCGCCGGCTGGAACACCGGGAACGCCGAGAACATCGCCAGCACCGCCACCGTCAGGGGCACCAGCGACACCAGCGTGGTGTACGAAAGCGCGCCGGCCGTCTCGAAGCACTTGTCGTCGATGAAGCGCTGCCAGATGAAGCGGCTGAACGTCCTGGTGCGGTCGCGATTGAAACGCCGGATCATCACGGTCCTCTCGTCGCTGAGCCCATGCGGGCGCCGACGATGACCACCAACATGGTGGGTATCGGCCGGTACACTAGCGTATTGGCCGTGAAAGCCTCAAACGCCCGAGTCGACGCTGCATGAATCATGAAATCCTGGTCCTGTACTACAGCCGCAGCGGCCATACCGCGCAGCTCGCGCGGCTGATCGCCCGGGGCATCGAGGAAGTGCCCGGCATGCGCGCGCGCCTGCGCCAGGTGCCGCCGGTGGCGCCGGTGACCGAAGTGGCCCAGCCGCCCGAACCCGAAGACGGCGCACCCTACGTGCAGAAGCAGGACCTGCTCGACTGCGTGGGCCTGGCGATGGGCAGCCCCACCCGTTTCGGCAACATGGCCGCGCCGCTGAAACATTTTCTCGACACCACCGGCGCCGAGTGGGCCAGCGGTGCACTGGCCGGCAAGCCGGCGATACTGTTCACCTCCACCAGCACCATGCACGGCGGCCAGGAAACCACCTTGCTGACGATGGCCTTGCCGCTGCTCCATCACGGCATGCTGATCGTCGGCCTGCCCTACACCGAACCGGCGCTCACCAGCACGCAGACTGGCGGCACGCCATACGGCCTCAGCCACGTGGCCGGCGCCAAGGGCGACAACCCGATCAGCGACCACGAACGCGAACTGGCCCGCGCCCTGGGCCGCCGCTTGGCGGACGTGGCCCGCCGACTGGCGGCCACGCCATGAGCGCCGCCACGCGCGCTCCGATCCTGCCGGTCTACCGCCTCGGCCTGATCGCCTGGGCCCTGCTCGTCGTGCTGCAACTGGTCTGGCACGCCTGGCTGTTCCCGCCGCAAAGCATGCCGGTCACCCTGCTGCTGGCAATCACCGCCGTCCCCCTGCTGCTGCCCCTGTTCGCCCTCCGCGACGTGCGCCGCGCCCTGCTCTGGGTCGGCATCCTCAGTTTGTTCTACTTCTGCCACGGGGTGTCGGAGGCATGGAGCTCGGCAGGTACAGAGCGCTGGTTGGCGGTGGCGGAGGTTGTGCTGACGGTGTTGCTGATCGGGGCACTGGGAGCTGGGGTGAAGCGCAAGCCGCGCAGCCGGGACGCTGCATGATGCCTGGCGGGTTACCCGTCGATGCCACGCCCGAGGCTCGTCAGCCTGAAGCTGCGGGGCTGGACCGTCGACTCCCGTAATCTCGGAGCAGCTCAAGCTGCTCCCTTGTCGCGCCGTATCAGGGTCGCCAGTCACCGTCAGCGGTGCCATCCGGGCTCGCCAGGACGACCTTGTATCCATCCGGATCGCGCAGCCATATCTCCCAATGGTTCGGACCGCCTTCTCCATCGGGCGGGTTCCGCTGGCGGGGCGTCAGGATCTCGGCACCCAGGGCCTCGGCCCGAATGATTGCTGCGTCAATGTCGTCGACCTCGAACCAGAGGAGCAGCCCGTTACCGGGGGGAAGATTTGCCGGATCGCCGATCTGTCCGTGGTGATGCTCCACTCCCCAGCGATGCAGTTGCAGGACCAGCTCGCCGGAGGCCACCAGACGCTCATAATTCGGCCCGCCGTGGGCGCTCTGGCAGTTGAGCAAACGTCGATACCAGAGACTGCTCGCCTCGACATCTCTCACGCAGATCAATGGTTGTGGCCGCATAGCTCTGTTCCTCGTGCCTGAACGCTGCCGTCTTGGAGATTCCGTAGTCCAGGTGCAGCCGGCTCGCTTTCCGATCCCGCCTTTTCCGATCATGCCAGCGCAACGCGCCGAATGCCTGCGTGCCTATACTCGACACCTCGACTCTGGACGGAGCGCGCCATGGCCTTCCTGCAGGATCCGCCGCAACTTCTTCATCCCTATCGCAGCGACCGCTCGCTGCTGGCCCTGCTCGATCGCGCGCTGCCTGCGGAACGACGCGCGGCGCTGGATGCCGACCTGGATGCGCTGGGCGATTACGCGCAGATGGCGTGGCGTCGTGCGTGCAACACGACGCGGCGCAAGCCGATGCTGACGCAATGGGATGCGTGGGGCCGGCGGGTCGATCGCATCGAGCTGACCACGGCCTGGCAGGAAGGCCCCGGCATCACCACCCGCCATGCGGTGCTCGCCGCCGGCCATGTGGACAGCGAGCATGCGCGACTGGAGGAATTTGCCCGCGTCTACCTGTATCACCTGGCCAGCGAGTTCTATACCTGCCCGCTGGCGATGACCGACGGCGCCGCCACCGCGATCAAGGCGTCGGGCAACCGCGAGCTGATCGAGCGCGTGCTGCCGCGTTTCCTCAGCCGCGATGCATCGACGTTCTGGCTCAGCGGCCAGTGGATGACCGAGAACGCCGGCGGCTCCGACGTGGGTCATACGGAGACTGTCGCGCGACAGGATGCCGGCGGCCAGTGGCGGCTGTACGGGCGCAAGTGGTTCAGCTCGGCGGTGGTCGGCGAGGCCGCGCTGGCGCTGGCGCGGCCCGAAGGCGCGGGCAGCGGCACGGCGGCGCTGGCGCTGTTTTACGTCGAGACGATGGACGGAGATCGGCGCAAACCCGAACTGGTCATCGACCGGCTGAAGGACAAGCTGGGCACGCAGGAACTGCCCACCGCGGAGATCCATCTGGACGGCCTGCCCGCCTGGCCGCTGGGCGAACTGGCCCACGGCGTGCGCCAGGTGGCGCCGATGCTCAACGTGACCCGCACCTGGAACGGGATCTGCGCCGTGGCCAGCATGGCACGCGCGATCAGCCTGGCGCGCGACTTCGCCGCGCGGCGGCGGGCGTTTGGACGGCCATTGATCGAGCAGCCGCTGCACGCGCAGACGCTGGCCGACATGCAGGCGGAGTTCGAGGGCGCGTTTGCGCTGGCATTCGAGGTGGCCCATCTGCTCGGCCGCCTCGAACGCGGCACGGCCGCTCCGCACGAGGCCGCGCTGCTGCGCCTGCTGACGCCGCTGGCCAAGCTGTGGACCGGCAAGCTGGCGGTGCAGGTCTGCTCGGAGGCGATCGAATGCTTCGGCGGCGCCGGCTACATCGAGGACACCGGCCTGCCGCAGTTGCTGCGCGACGCGCAGGTGTATGCGATCTGGGAAGGCACCACGAATGTGTTGTCGCTGGACAGCCTGCGCGCGCTGGCCGGCGACAGCCTCGGTGCACTGCGCACGGCCAGCACCCACTGGCTGGACGGCAACGACGACATGCACGCGGCCAGCGCGATCCGGCAGACGCTGGACGCGGCCGCGCGCTGGCTCGACCAGCATGCGGCCGGGCGCGAAACCCTGGAATCGGGCGCCCGCGGCCTCGCGTTCACGTTGGCGCGTTGCGCGGCGGCGGCCCTGCTGGCGAGACAGGCGAGCTGGTCGAGCGCTCATGCGGACCCGCGGCCGGCGGCGGCGCTGCGCCGTTTCGTCCGCCTCGGCCTGGACCGGCTGGTGGCGCCGGACGGGGACAATACCGCGTTGTTGCTGGGCTAGCGCGCACCGCAGGCGGGCAATGTCCGCCTTGGGCGACCGCGTCCTGCGGCACGGAGGAGTCGGCACGGGTAAAATGCCGGGATTCCCTTCCACGGCCCACCAACATGCAGCATCTGACCATCGTCACCACCGGCGGCACGATCGACAAGATCTACTTCGACGACAAGTCGGACTACAAGATCGGCGCGCCGCAGATCGGCGAAATACTCGGCCAGCTCGGGGTGGCGTTCCAGTTCGACGTGATCCCGATCCTGCGCAAGGACAGCCTGCACATGGGCGCCGAGGATCGCGCACTGGTGCGCTCGACGATCGAGGCACAGCCGCATCGCCACGTGCTGGTCACCCACGGTACCGACACCATGGTGGAGACCGCGCGCGAACTGGCCAATATCAAGGGCAAGGTGATCGTGCTGACCGGCGCGCTGAATCCCGCCCGCTTCCAGGGCTCGGACGCGGTGTTCAACATCGGCTGCGCGGTGGCCGCGGTGCAGACCCTGCCCGACGGCGTCTACATCGCCATGAACGGTCGCGTGTGGGACCCGGCCAGCGTGCGCAAGAATCGCGACGCCAACCGCTTCGAGCCGGTGGGCTGAACTCCGGCGCTGTCGCCAGCCACGCCCCGCCTATCCAGCCATGCTCCCAAATGAAGAACCCCGGCCGAGGCCGGGGTTCCTGTTTACACCATCACGCGAAGGGCGTGAGGATCAGTTGCTGCTGGTGGTCAGGGTCACACCCGAGAACGTCTGATACGCACGCACCTTGATGTAGTAGGTGGTGTTGCTGGTCGGGGTGAACGTGCAGGTCTCGCTGTTGCCGGTCTTGTACGGACGGCAGTTGTAGCTGCTGGTGGTCGGCGCGCTGCCGGCCTTCACGTACAGATCCGCGTCACCGGTGCCACCGGCGATCGAGATGGTCGCCGTATGACCCGCGGTGACCGCCTGGGTGAAGGTCGCGGAGAAGTTGCCGGTGCTCACGGTCGGCAAGTTGACCGAGGTGCTGCCGCCACCGCCGCCGCCACCACCACCACCGCCGGTGCTGTACGAAGCCTTCACCGTGACGCCGGAGTAGGCCGCGTAGGCGTGGACCTTGACGTAGTACTTGCCAGCCACCGGAGCTGCCACCGTGCAGCTTTCGGCATTGCCGGTCTTGTACGGACGGCAATCGTAGCTGCTGGTGGTCGGCGCGCTGCCGGCCTTGGTGTACAGGTCGGCATCGCCGGTGCCGCCGGAGATCGACATCACCAGGTTGGTGGCACCGGCCGGTACCGTGATGAAGTAGTCGTTGTCGGCGCCCGTCGCCGCCGACACGCCGGTCACGGCCACGTTGTTCTGCAGCTCGGTGGTCGTGCCACCGCCGCCACCACCGCCGCCACCACCGGTGCCCGGGCAGGTCACGCCCACGCCGGTGAACGCCGTGATCACGTCATTCGCGTTGTAGCCCAGGTCGGTCGCCGCCGACTCCACGCCGCAGGCGCCGGAGTTGAAGGTGGAGGTCGCCGTCCAGTACGACTTGTTGGCCAGCGCGAAGGCCTGGAACGCCTTCTTCACGTCCCAGCCCGAGGTCTTGGCCAGCAGGCAGAATGCCTTGTTGTACACGCCGCTGGAGTAATGCACGTCGAGGCTGGAGGTGTAGTTGGCCGCGTTGTCGATCGAGCCGCCATCCTGCGGCGGGTTGCACATGTAGCGCAGCGCGTCGCCAATGCCGGCGCTGGTCTTGACGATGTCCGCACCGACCAGGAAGTCGGCCGAGCCACGGTCGTAGAACTCGGCCGCTTCACCGGCGATGTCCGAGTACGCCTCGTTCATGCCGCCGGACTGGCCGCTGTATTCCAGGTTCGAATTCTGCTCGGTGTAACCGTGGCTGATCTCGTGGCTGGTCACGTCCAGCGACACCAGCGGGTAGAACGTGCTGGCGCCGTCGCCGAAGTTCATCGCGCTGCCGTCCCAGAACGCATTCTCGTAGTTCGACTTGTAATGCACGTTCATGCGCAGCTGCATGTTCAGCGGCGGCGCGCCGGTGTAGGCGTTGTACATGTCATGCACCACGCCACCGAAATGGTGGGCGTCGTTGACCGGCGAGTAGGCGCCGTTGATCGCGTCGGTGTCGCTGTTGGAGCAGGTGAAGCTGACCACCGAACCACCACTGGTGCCGTGGTTGAGGTTGTAGGTCTTCACGTTGGTGTTCTGCAACGTGCAGGTGCTGCCGGACTGGGTCACGTCGAGCGCGGCGTAGTCGGTGCCGTAGATGTACTTGCCGGTCTTCTGGTTGCCGCCCGGGCCGGTCGCCGAGGCATCGGTCAGGCCGTTCCAGCTCTTGACCACTTCACCGGTGTTGGCGTCGATGATCGCGGTCGGACGCGACGGATTCGCGCCGTTGACGAAGTACGACACGCGGTAGACCAGGCGTGCAGTGCCATTGTCCTGCGGATACACGAACAGGTCGGTCTTCTGGTTGCTGATGGTGGTGCCACCGACCAAGGTGGTGTGCGCATGCGCCCGAAGTGCGGAGATCGCACGGGCGGCATTCAACTTCGGCGCCACCGAGCTCAGGCCGAGCTGGGCGTCCTGCATCAGTTCACCCGAGGCGCGCAGGGCATTGCCCTGGGCGTCCTGAACCACGGCAATGCTGCGGCCGTAGACCGGCACGCCGCGATACATCTGCTGCTGGCGCACGACCTTGTGACCATTGGCGATGCTGACGGCGCTGCGCGGTGCCAGCGACATGTCCTGACCAAGGTTGAGCTGCGCGGCCAGCGAGCTGGCCGGCACCGCACCGAGGTTCTGTGCATGCAGGGTCTTGGTGGTGGCGGCAGTGGCGACCGAGGCGGTGGCCACGCCGATCGCGGCGACCAGCAATTTCAGACGGTAATGATTGGGCATTTACAAACTCCTAGACAAAATTTTAGGGACAATCGGACCCGATGCGGTCACAAGGACCCCATGCAGATTTGCCGTGCGAGGCACGGCCCCTTCTTCGTGTGCTGTCTAGCGATCCCAAACTACATCCGTATCGCCTGCCCTCCCCCTGACATTCCATGTACAGGCAGCGCGTGGATGCGTAATTGCAAGACGACGATGGCGTCGCCAAAGGATCATCCGCCGACCTCCCCGGAAAGCGGATGCGACACGTTATTCCTCGGCAGGCAAGCTAGCTATCTGATTTTTTCCTACCCCGGGTGACAGACATCACAACCACGGTACGGGCGTGTTGACGAGGCGGAGCAGGTTCAGTTGCGTGAAGAGAAAGATTCGCTGGCGTGAAGCGATCTTGTTGCCCGTCGACGCACCGTCATGCGTACGGAATGACTTGCGAGAGCGCCTTCTGGCACGTCGGTGCACGAACAGGAAAACCCCGGCGGAAGCCGGGGTTTCGAGGGAACCTGTGGCGAAGCTGCGCCGGTCATGCCGGCGCAGCTTCGGCCGACCTCAGTTCAGCGTTTCCGTCAGCGTCACGCCGGAGAACGTCTGATACGCACGCACCTTGATGTAGTAGGTGGTGTTGCTGCCCGGGGTGAACGTGCAGCTTTCGTTGTTGCCGGTCTTGTACGGACGGCAGTTGTAGCTGCTGGTGGTCGGCGCGCTGCCGGCCCGCACGTACAGATCTGCATCACCGGTACCGCCGGAGATCGCGAAGGTCACGGTGTGGCCGGCCTGTACCGTCTCGGTATAGGTGGTCGACCAGTTGCCGGTGGTCACGGTCGGCAGGTTCACCGAATCGCTGCTGCCGCCACCGCCACCACCACCGCCGGTGCTGTACGAAGCCTTCACCGTGACGCCGGAGTACGACGAATAGCCGTGCACCTTGATGTAGTACTTGCCTGCGACGGGCGACGCCACGGTGCAGCTTTCCGAGTTGCCGGTCTTGTACGGGCGGCAGTCGTAGCTGCTGGTGGTCGGCGCGCTGCCGGCCTTGGTGTACAGGTCGGCATCGCCGGTACCGCCGGAGATCGACATCACCAGGTTGGTGGCGCCCGCCGGCACCGTGATGAAGTAGTCGTTGTCGGCGCCCGTCGCCGCCGACACGCCGGTCACGGCCACGTTGTTCTGCAACTCGGTGGTCGTGCCACCGCCGCCACCACCGCCGCCACCACCGGTGCCCGGGCAGGTCACGCCCACGCCGGTGAACGCCGTGATCACGTCATTCGCGTTGTAGCCCAGGTCGGTCGCCGCCGACTCCACGCCGCAGGCGCCGGAGTTGAAGGTGGAGGTCGCCGTCCAGTACGACTTGTTGGCCAGCGCGAAGGCCTGGAACGCCTTCTTCACGTCCCAGCCCGAGGTCTTGGCCAGCAGGCAGAATGCCTTGTTGTACACGCCGCTGGAGTAATGCACGTCCAGTCCGTTGTAGTAGTCGGCCGCGTTGTCGATCGAGCCGCCGTCCTGCGTCGGGTTGCACATGTAGCGCAACGCATCGCCGATGCCGGCGCTGGTCTTGACGATGTCTGCACCGACCAGGAAGTCGGCCGAGCCACGGTCGTAGAACTCGGCCGCTTCACCGGCGATGTCCGAGTACGCCTCGTTCATGCCGCCGGACTGCCCGCTGTACTCCAGGCCCGAGTTCTGCTCGGTGTAACCGTGGCTGATCTCGTGGCTGGTCACGTCCAGCGACACCAGCGGGTAGAACGTGCTGGCACCATCGCCGAAGTACATCGCGCTGCCGTCCCAGAACGCATTCTCGTAGTTCGACTTGTAGTGCACCTTCATCACCAGCTGCATGTTCAGCGGCGGCGCGCCGGTGTAGGCGTTGTACATGTCATGCACCACGCCACCGAAATGGTGGGCGTCGTTGACCGGCGAGTAGGCGCCGTTGATCGCGTCGGTGTCGCTGTTGGGACAGGTGAAGCTGACCACCGAACCACCACTGCTGCCGTGGTTGAGGTTGTAGGTCTTCACGTTGGTGTTCTGCAACGTGCAGGTGCTGCCGGACTGGGTCACGTCGAGCGCGGCGTAGTCGGTGCCGTAGAGGTACTTGCCGGTCTTCTGGTTGCCGCCCGGGCCGGTCGCCGAGGCATCGGTCAGGCCGTTCCAGCTCTTGACCACTTCACCGGTGTTGGCGTCGATGATCGCGGTCGGACGCGACGGGTTCGCGCCGTTGACGAAATACGACACGCGGTAGACCAGGCGAGCGGAACCATTGTCCTGCGGATACACGAACAGGTCGGTCTTCTGGTTGCTGATGGTGGCGCCACCGACCAGGGTGGTGTGCGCATGCGCCCGGAGCGCGGAGATCGCGCGTGCAGCGCTGAGCTTGGGCAGCACCGAGGTCAACCCCAGCGAAGCACCCTGCATCAGTTCACCCGAGGCGCGCAGGGCATTGCCCTGGGCGTCCTGAACCACGGCGATGCTGCGGCCGTAGACCGGCACGCCACGATACATCTGCTGCTGGCGCACGACCTTGTGACCATTGGCGATGCTGACGGCACTGCGTGGCGCCAGCGACATGTCCTGACCGAGGTTGAGCTGCGCGGCCAGCGAGCTCGCCGGCACTGCACCGAGGTTCTGTGCATGCAGGGTCTTGGTGGTGGCGGCGGTGGCGACCGAGGCAGTGGCCATGCCGATCGCGGCGACCAGCAATTTCAGGCGGTAATGATTGGGCATTGAATGAACTCCTAGACAATGACGGGGACAGGCGAGCCCGATGTGGCCACGAGGCCCCATGCAAGATTTGCCGTGCGAGGCACGACCCCTTCTTCAAGTTCTGTCTAGCGATCCCAAACTACATCCGTATCGCCTGCCCTCCCCCTGACATTCCATTGTGCAGGCAGTGCGGGGATGCGTAACTGCAAGACGGCGATCACGCCGCCAAAGGACCATCCGTCAACCTCCCCGAAGACGGATCGCTTTACCATAAGCTTCGACGCAAGCCGGAACAACCCGACTTTTTCCTACTTCGAGTGATCGATATCACAGCCGCGGCTCTCATCACGAAGACAGGCAAAAAGCGCGAAATCATCGTGAAGATGACGTGCACGAGCGCGCGCCAGCGCTGAGCGATGACGGTGCACGATCATGGGGTGCCGATGATCGGCAGGGACGCTCGCGTGCGCGGCTCAGCCCGAACCGCACCGATGAAACTCAGAGCATGCCGGTTTCGAGTTTCGCCGCGTCGGACATCATCGAATGCGACCACGGCGGATCGAACACCAGATCCACCTCGGCCTCGCTGATCGTGGGAATCATCTCCAGCTTGGTGCGCGCATCGTCGACCAGGATGTCGCCCATGCCGCAGCCGGGGGCGGTCAGCGTGAGCTTCACGTAGACCTTGCGTTCGCCGGATTCGATCTGCTCCAGGCTGAGGTCGTAGACCAGGCCCAGCTCGACCACGTTCACCGGGATTTCCGGATCGAACACGGTACGCAACTGCTCCCAGGCGAGCTTCTCCACATCCTCGTTGGTGGCGTTCGCCGGCACCTGGATCGGTTCGGGTCGCGGCTTGCCCAGCGCGTCGGCGTCGTCGCCGGCAATGCGGAACAGGTTGCCTTCCACGTAGACGGTGAAGCTGCCACCCAGCGCCTGGGTGATGTAGCCGATCTGGCCCGCGGGAAGCGTCACCTGCTCGCCCTGCGGCACCATCACGGCATTGCAGTCGCGCACCAGGGTGAACGGTTCGCTGCTCAGACTGAAACCACTCATGCCAACGCCAATCCTGTTTCGATGGGCGCGCACGTGCGTCGAACCCGGGTTGCCTATTATGCCGGCCACCGCGTGCGGCCGCTTGTCCCAGATCAGGCCTCGGCGGCCGAACTCAAGGGCCTGCGAGGGCCCGTGGCCCGGCGGCACGCTATGATGGCCGCTTTGCCCGATGGACGACGCATGCTTCCCGCCCCACTGAACCGCCACCACCGATGAGCACGCGCGTCGCCTTGCTGTATGCCTTTTCGCTGTTCAGCGCGGCCATGCTGGGACTGGCCGGCGGCGCGGTATGGATGGTCGTCTCGATGTATCTGCGCCATTCCGCGCCATGGCTGGCCCTGCCCATCGGCGGCCTGCTGGCGTTGACCATCCGCACCTGCGTGCGCCCGGCGGGCACCGGCGCAGCGCTGCTGGCCGCCGCCGCGACCCTGCTGGCCGCGCTTTACGTGAACGTGCTGATCGCCGGCGTGCTGATCGCGGGCAACATGGGGCTGGGCCTGATCGAGGCGATGCGCACCGCCGGCGTCGGCATGCTGTGGCAACTGGCGCGCATGGCCTTGTCACCCGCCGATTTCGCCTGGACCGGCCTGGGCATGCTGGTGGCAGCATGGCTGGCCTGGTGGCGACGTCGCCGGGGCTGAGAGCAACAGCGCCCGGACTGCTTCTCAGCCGTCCACGTCCTTCAGCGCCGTCACCAGTTCGCCCACCGCTGCCTGGCCGTCGCCGTACAGCATGCGGGTGTTGTCGGCGTAGAACAGGGCGTTCTCGATGCCGGCGAAGCCGGTGCCCCTGCCGCGCTTGATCACGATCACCTGCTTGGCGTTGCTCACGTCGAGAATCGGCATGCCGTAGATCGGCGAGGCCGGGTCGGTCTTGGCCAGCGGGTTGACCACGTCGTTGGCGCCGATCACCAGCGCCACGTCGGTGGTGGCGAACTCGGGGTTGATGTCGTCCATGTCGGCGATCAGGTCGTACGGTACGCCGGCCTCGGCCAGCAGCACGTTCATGTGGCCGGGCATGCGGCCGGCCACCGGGTGGATCGCGAACTTCACCTTCACCCCGCGCTTGATCAGCAGCTGGGCGAACTCCCACACCTTGTGCTGCGCCTGGGCCACGGCCAGGCCGTAGCCGGGCACGATCACCACGCGTTCGGCGTAGGCCATCATCACCGCCGCGTCGGCGCCGTCGATGGGTTTCTGCGCGCCAGTGATCGCCTGCGCCTCGCCGCCGGCCGCCCCGAAACTGCCGAACAGCACGTTGCCGATCGAGCGGTTCATCGCCTTGGCCATCAGTTGGGTCAGCAAGGTGCCGGCCGCGCCGACCACCATGCCGGCAATGATCATCGCCTCGTTGCCCAGCACGAAGCCCTCGAACGACACCGCCAGGCCGGTGAACGCGTTGTACAGCGAGATCACCACCGGCATGTCGGCGCCGCCGATCGGTAGCGTCATCATCAGGCCGAACAGCAGCGCCAGCGCGAAGAACACCAGGATCAGCGGCAGGCTGGCCTGACCCAGCACCAGCATGAAACCCGCCACGACGGCAGCGGCCAGCAACAACATGTTCACCCCGCGCTGGCCGGCGAACACGAAGCGCTTGTCCATCCAGCCCTGCAACTTGGCGAACGCCACCAGCGAGCCGGAAAAACTCACCGCGCCGATCAGCGCGCCGAGCACGCCCAGGGTCAGTTCGACCGGCGAGAGTGCCGGCGGCAACGCATTCACCGCCCACGCTTCCGGACGCAGCGGCGAGGTGTCCGGCACCGCATGCAGCATGCCCAGCCCGCGCGCGTAGCCGATCAGCTCGACCGCGCCGATCGCCGCCGCCGCGCCGCCACCCATGCCGTTGTACAGCGCCACCATCTGCGGCATCGCGGTCATCGCCACGCGGCGACCGGTCCACCAGGCGGCGCTCACGCCGATCAGCACCGCGGCGACGATCAGCCCCCGGTTGTGCATGTCGGGCAGGAAGAAGGTGGCCAGCACCGCCAGCAACATGCCGTAGCCGGCCCACACGATGCCGCCGCGCGCGGTGCGCGGCGAGCTCATGCGTTTCAGGCCCAGGATGAACAGCAGCGCCGCGATGAAATAGCAGGCCTTGATGGCGCCATGCCCGATAAAATCCGGCAGCCAGCTCATCACTTGGCCTCCTTGCCGGCGCCCGGCTTGCTGGACTTGAACATTTCCAGCATCCGCTCGGTCACCACGTAGCCGCCGGCGGCGTTGCCGGCGCCCAGCAGCACGCCGATGAAGCCGATGGCGATCTCGAACGGGGTGTCGGCCCGGCCTAGCGCGATCATGGCGCCAACCAGCACAATGCCATGCACGAAGTTCGAGCCGGACATCAGCGGGGTATGCAGGATCACCGGCACCCGCGCGATGATTTCATAGCCGGTAAACGCGGCCAGCATGAAGATGTACAGCGCCAGGAACCCGTCGATCATGACCCCACCCCGTCGGAACACCGTTGAGCCTGCATCATACGGGTGCCGGTCAACCCGTGCGAGCCTGCCGCGTTGAACCCCGGAAGCACACCGCCGGAGCCCGCAGATGATCCAATCGAAGACGGGGACGCGGTCGCCGTGAACAGCGCGATCGGCACCCTCGACGCGGATCTGTTGAGCGAGGTCCGCGAAACACCCGCCACCCTGGATGCGTTCCTGGCCCAGGTCGAACGGCGTGCGTTCCGCATGGCCGAACTGCAACTGCGCCATCGCGAGGACGCCATGGACGCGGTGCAGGACGCCATGCTGCGGCTGGTCAGGCACTACCGCGACAAGCCCGCGACGGAATGGGCGCCGCTGTTCTGGGGCATCCTGCGCCGGCGCGTGGTGGATCTTCAGCGGCGCCGCAAGGTGCGCTCGATCGTGGTCGGCTGGCTGGGCGGCGGCCACGATGGCGACGGCGACGAACTGCCCGTGTGGGAGCCCGCCGATCCCGGCCAGGACCCGCTGGGCCGGCTGCACGACGTGCAGTCGTACGCCGACCTGGCCGCCGCGGTGAGGCAACTGCCGCAGCGCCAGCGCGAAGCTTTCATGTTGCGCATGCTGGAAGGGCTCGACGTGGCCGAAACCGCCCGTGCCATGGGCTGCTCCGAAGGCAGCGTGAAAACCCATCTGTCGCGCGCCATGCATCATTTGCGCGACCAACTGGAGGACTGGCGATGACGTCGCTGGACAAAGGCAGGCCGGACGACAACCGGCCCGGCGAAAACCTGGAGCAGCGTGCACGCGAGCTCTGGCACGAGGCCGCGCAGCATATCGACCCGGTCACCGCCGGGCGGTTGCGTGCAGCCCGACGCGAGGCACTGCGGGCACCTGCCGCATCGGTGCAGCGCACGGTGCGCTGGCTGATCCCCTCCGGCGCGTTCGCCGTGATCGCGCTGGCGGCGCTGATGGTGTGGCAACCGCTGCCGCACCAACACACGCAGGCGGCCATCCATCCGGCGAACACCCTCGACGATGCCGACGCGGATCTGCCGCCGGATGCCGACAAGACCGACCCCAACCTCTACCAGAATCTGGAGTTCTACGACTGGCTGGCCAGCACCGACAGCCCGTCCACGAAACGCTGAGCCATGAATCGAATCCTTCGCCCGACCCTGCTCCTGTTGCTCGCCACCCTGCTCGGCGGCGTGGCGGTGGCGCCACTGCACGCACAGAATGCGCCACCACCGTCGCGCGACGCGGCCGTGCCGCCGGTGCGTCCGTGGAGCAGCCTCGACCCGGCCCAGCGCGAAGTGCTGGCGCCGCTGAAAAATGACTGGGACGGCATGTCGCCGCGCAAGCAGGCGCGGATGCTTCATCGGGCCGAACACTGGGTCACCCTGCCGCCGGAAAAGCGCGAGGAAGTCCGCCAGCACATCGCCCGCTGGCAACAGATGACGCCTGCCGAACGCAGGCAGGCGCGCGAGAACATGCGCAAGTTCCACCAGATGCCCGAGCAGCAGCGCGAACAGCTGCACACCACCTTCGAACGCTTCCAGAAACTGCCGCCGGCGCAGCGCGAGGAATTGCTTCGACGCTGGCGGGAGCTGCCACCGGACCAGCGCCGCTGGCACGGCCCGCGCAGCGGACGCGACCGTCCGCCTCCGCCGTCACCCGGTGACCAGCCGCCCCCGCCACCGCCCGGCCAGAACAGCCAGATCTGAGAGGGGTTGTGAGTTTTTCAACCTCTCAGGTCGGCCATGGCGAGGGCATGGATGCCTGAGTTGAGGCAACGCAGGAGCAGTTGCCCGACGGCCTGGCATGAAACAGTCATGCAAGTGACTGTTTCATGTGAACGAGCCCGGGCGTGTACCGGGCTCGAGATAGAAGAAAACCACAGAAAATGGTCTTCTTCACAGGCTCTCAGCCACGCTCAGCCGGCAAAGCGCGTCTCGCCGGCGTGGCTCAGGCAGCTTTTCGCCACCAGTTCGTCGTCGAAGTCCGGCTTCAGCGCAGCTTCGTGCACCAGCAGCTCGACGAAGTTGAACACGTTGCGGGCGTACATTTCCGAGGCGTGCAGCGGCGCACCCGCCGGCAGGTTCAGCGGCCCCAGGATCACCACGCCGCCATGCTCGACCCGCTCGCCCGGCCGGGTCAGCTCACAATTGCCGCCGCCCTCGGCGGCAAGATCCACGATCAGCGCCCCCGGCTTCATGCCTTCGACCATCGCGCTGGTGAGGATCTTCGGCGCCGGCCGTCCCGGCACCGCCGCGGTACTGACCACCACGTCGAACACCTTCAGGTGATCGGCCAGCGCCTGCTGCTGCGCCGCGCGTTCCTCGGCGGACAGCTCCCGCGCGTACCCGCCGCTGCCGGCCGCGCTGACGCCCAGGTCGAGGAACTTCGCACCCAGCGACTCGACCTGCTCGCGCGTTTCCGGGCGCACGTCATAACCCTCGATCTGAGCACCCAGCCGCCGCGCGGTGGCGATCGCCTGCAGGCCGGCCACGCCGGCACCGATCACCAGCACCCTGGACGGCCGAATGGTGCCGGCCGCCGTGGTCAGCATCGGGAAGAATTTCGGCGAAGCCTCGGCGGCGATCAGCATCGCGCGGTAACCGGCCACCGCCGCCTGCGAACTCAGCACGTCCATCGCCTGGGCGCGGGTCGTGCGCGGCAGCAACTCCAGCGAGAACGCGGTGAGCTTGCGCGCATTCAGCGCCGCGATCCGCCCGGCCGCACCGTAGGGACGCAACTGGCCGACCACCACGCTGCCCTCGCGCATCCCGGCAAACACCGCATCGTCCGGTGGCAGCACGCAGGCCAGCAGGTCGGCCTGGCCGAGCACCGTCGTGGCATCGGCAAACTCGACGTCCGCATAGCTGGCGTCGGGAAAACCGGCTGCGCGCCCGGCGTCGCGTTCGAGCAATACGCGCAGGCCCTTGCCGCGCAGCTTCTTTGCCATCTCCGGCGTGATCGCCACGCGACGTTCGCCAGTGGCGGTCTCGCGCAATGCGGCTACGGTGATCCCCATGGTGCAACCCCTCGGCAATGGTCGGGCCATCTTAAGGCATGGAGAGGCTTTGATCCGGGCCGGCCCGAAAGAGTAAGCTGATCCGCCGGCCAACGCGGCTCGTCCGTCCCGGGGTCATCACCGGAGATCCCGATGTCCGCAACACCCGCCGCTTTCGATCCCTCCTCGCTCCATGACCTGATGTTGCTGGCACGCAGGGCGCGCGAACTGGCCTACGCACCGTATTCCCGCTTCCAGGTCGGCGCGGCCGTGCTGACCCGCGACGGTCGGCAATTCAGCGGCTGCAACGTGGAAAACGCGGCCTACGGCTTGTGCAACTGTGCCGAGAGAACCGCCCTGTTCAGCGCGATCGCAGCCGGTTGCCGGCGCGGCGACTTCGTGGCGCTGGCGGTGATCGCCGATACCCCGGACCCGGTCAGTCCCTGCGGCGCCTGCCGTCAGGTGATGTCCGAGCTGTGCCACGACGCCATGCCGGTATTGTTGGGCAACCTGCACGGCGACACCGAACAGACCAGCGTGGCTGCGCTGCTGCCGGGCTCGTTCCAGTTGCCGATGCCGGCCTGATTCCCCTCACCGAAGCCTTTCCATGCCCTTCGATCTTTCCTTGCTGCAGCAACGCCACTCCGTTCCCTCGCGCCAGCTCGGCGAACCCGCGCCGGACGAGGCCACCCTGCACGAGCTGCTGGAGGCCGCCATCCGGGTGCCCGACCACGGCAAGCTGGTGCCGTTCCGGCTGATTCGCCTGCAGGGCGAGGCCAAGCTGGTCTTCGGCCGGCGCGTGGCGGAAATCGCGCAGAAGAACCAACCCGAGATGTCCGACGCCAAGCTGGAGAAGGATCGCCTGCGCTACACCTTCGCGCCCCTGGTGATCGCGGTGATCGCCCGCCTGGACGCCCTCAGCAAGGTGCCGGAAATCGAGCAGAAACTGTCCGCCGGCACGGTCGCCCACAACATCCTGCTGGGCGCCTTCGCGCTGGGCTACGGCGCCCAGTGGCTCACCGGCTGGGCCGCCTACGACCGCGAAGTGGCAGCGCTGCTTGGCCTGGCCGACAACGAGCAGGTGATCGGCTTCGTCCACCTGGGCACGCCACAAACCGACGTCCCCGATCGCGATCGCCCGGCGCTGGGCGACCTGCTCAGCAGCTGGACCCCGTGAACGCCACCGAAAATGGCCGTCCAGCCGTCCATCTGGTCGATGGAAGCCTGTACGTGTTCCGTGCCTGGCACTCGATGCCGGACGAGTTCCACGACGTCGACGGCCACCCGGTCAATGCCGTGCATGGCTACACCCGTTTCCTGTGCGAGCTGCTCGAACGCGTGCAGCCCGAACACATCGCGGTGGCCTTCGACGCCTCGCTGACCAGCTCGTTCCGCAACGCGATCTATCCGCCGTACAAGGCCAACCGCGAGCTGCCGCCGCCCGATCTCGAGCGGCAGTTCGTGCAGTGCCGCGCGATCACCGAAGCGCTGGGCCTGTGCCTGATGATCGACCACAGCTACGAAGCCGACGACCTGATCGGCAGCACCGTGTGGAACCTGCGCGCCCAGGGCTGGCGCAGCGTGATCGTCTCCGCCGACAAGGACTTCGGCCAGTTGCTGGGCGAGCACGACGAGCAGTGGGACTACGGCCGCGGCCTGCGCTGGGGACCGGCCGGCGTGCACGAAAGACTCGGCGTGCATCCGCACCAGGTCGCCGACTACTTGGCCCTGTGCGGCGACAGCGTGGACAACATTCCCGGCGTCCCCGGTGTCGGCGCCAAGACCGCCGCCGCCCTGCTCAGCCACTTCGGCAGCCTCGACATCCTGCTCGAGCGCATCGACGAAGTCGCCTTCCTGCGCCTGCGCGGTGCCGCCGCCTGCGCCGCCAGACTGCGCGAACACGCCGAACAGGCGCGTATCTACCGTCGCCTCACCCGCATCGCCCTGGACGCTCCCGGCGCCAGCAGCATCGAGGTCCTGCAACGCCAAAGCCGCCCGGCCGAACAACTCGAAGCCCTGTGCGAACAGCTCCGCATGGGCGCCTTCACCCGCAGCCGCCTGCGCGCATTGCTGCGCTGAAAGCCAAAGTCAAAAGCCTTACCCCCTCCCAACCTCCCCCTGCCGTGCAGGGGGAGGAGCTCAAGCCTGCCACGCCCGGCTCCGCTCCCTCCCCTGCTCGCAGGGGAGGGCCGGGGTGGGGTCCGCTTTTGATCTTGCGGCTATACCCCGTCAGCAGGATTTGCTCCGAGCATCGCGCGAACGGCGATCTCCAGGGGCGGCAGGTGTTGCTGCACCACCATCAATACGGTGCGAGGATCAATGTCGCCCAGATAGTTGTGCACCAAGATGTTGCGAAAACCACTGATCTGTTTCCATGGAATCGTCGGGTACTGCGCCTTGACGGTCTCAGGCAGTTGCTGAGTAGCCTCTGACAACGTCTGCAGATTGCGCAGGCTGGCGTCGTACAAAACCTCATCACGCGTCAGGTCACCGCGTTGCTGGATGCGACCGATCTTTTCGATGGTATCCAGGATATGCCCGGCGTAAGCCTGCCATGCCTTGCTCACAGATCGACCGCCTCCTGCAGCACGCGTGCCCGTAAATGGCGATTCAACTCATGCTCGGGAATGACATCCAGCTCACGACCGGTAATCTCGGCCAGTCGCTCGGCCAATGGCAGGCGCTGTGCAAACAAGTCATAGCCGTGGGGGAAATCGACCAGGAAATCGATATCGCTGTCCGGCCGTTCTTCGCGACGCGCCACAGAGCCAAACACACGAATTCGCCGCGCACCATATTGGCGACATGCGGCATGGATCGCGTCTTTCTGTGCGTGCAGCGCATCGAGCAACATGACTGATGTTCCTGTACTCGGGGCTTGGCCCGTTTAACTGCCCTGATCGTACTGCATGCCTTCCGCAACCCGCCAGCCGATTCAGGCCGTGCTCCCTCCCCTGCTTGCGACCGAAGGACGTCCCTGTGGGACAGGGAGGGTTGGGCGACCGCAGGAAGTGTGCTTTAGCTGCCGGCTCGCTCTTGATCTTCCCGGCCACCCGGAGCCACCCCCTCCTAACCTCCCCCTGCGAGCAGGGGGAGGAACCAACAGCTCCGCATCGCCGCCGCCTTGCTCCCTCCCCTGCTCCGCAGGGGAGGGCTGGGGTGGGGTCGCTCTTGATCTTCCTCGCCACCCTGAGCTAGCCCCTCCCGACCTCCCCCCGCATGCAGGGGGGAGGAGCCAGAGAAACAAAAACGGCGACCCGGAGGCCGCCGCTTTCATCCAACCTCAATCAGCTCAGTGCGTAGCAGTTTCCGGCGCATCCTTCGCCGTCCACTGCTTCAGCCACGCGTTCACCGCGTCGTGCCATTGCACGCTGTTGTGCGGCTTCAGCACCCAGTGGTTCTCGTCCGGGAAGTGCAGCAGCTCGCTGGGAATCCCACGGCGCTGCAGCGCGGTGAACGCGCCCAGGCCCTGGGTGTCGGGGATGCGGAAGTCCTTCGCCGAGTGCACCACCATCATCGGCACGCGCCAGTCCTTGACGTGGTTGACCGGGTTGAACTTCTCGTAGTTCTCGGGGTGGTCGAACGGCGTGCCGCCGTTCTCGTACTCCTCGAACCACAGCTCCTCGGTGTCGTAGTACATCGCGCGCGCATCGAACACGCCGTCGTGGTCGACCAGGCACTTCCACGGCTGGTTCCACACGCCAGCCATCCAGTACACCATGTAGCCGCCATAACTGGCGCCCAGTGCACAGGCGCGGTCGCCGTTGAGGAAGCTGTACTTGTCCAGCGCGGCCTTCCAGCCCAGCTTCAGATCCTCCAGCGGCTTGCCGCCCCAGTCGCCGGAAATCGAATCGGTGAACGCCTGGCCATAGCCGGTGGAGCCGTGGAAGTTCACCGTCACCACCGCGAAGCCCTGGCCGGCATAGGTCTGCGGGTTCCAGCGATAGCTCCAGCCGTTGCTCATCGCGCCTTGCGGGCCGCCATGGATGATGAAGGCCACCGGATAGGTCTGCCCGGCCTGGTAGTCAACCGGCTTGACCACGTAGCCCTGCACGGTTTCGTTGTTCCAGCCCTTGAAGGTGAAGAACTCCGCATCACCCATCTTCGCGTTCTTCAGGTCCGCCGCGTTGAAATGCGTGACCTGCTTCAGGTCACTGCCATCGGCGTGGGCCATGTATACATCCGCCGGCCGCTTCAGGTCGTCGCGGGTCAGCAGCAGCTTGCCGGCGGCCAGCGAGAAGCCGCTCACCGTGCCCTCGCTCACCAGTTGGCTGACCTTGCCACTGGCCGCATCGATCGCGAACAGCGGGTGCTGGCCGTTGTCGTCGGCGGTGGCGTACAAGGTCTTGCCGTCGGCGGAAACCGTCAGCCCGCCGGGCGAGCGATCCCACTGCGGATCGACCTCGTGGCGAGTTCCCGTGGCCAGATCCAGCGCCATGATCGCGAAGCGGTCCGCCTCGAAGCCCGGCTTCTTCATCGCCAGGTAGTACAGCGTCTTGCCGTCCGGCGACGCCACCGGGGAGGCATCCCACGCCTTGTTTTCAGCAGTCAGGTTCGCAGGTAGAGCCGAGCCATCCGCCGGCACGCTATACACGTCGAAATTGGTCGACCACGGCTCGCTGGTTCCGGCGATGCGCACGTCGAAGTACACGGTCTTGCCATCGGGCGAGAAGCTGAACTCGCCCTCGTCACCGAATGGCTTGCTCGGCACGTCGCCGTCGATGCCGCGACTGAGCAGCTTCGGCTCGGCCGCCAACTGGCCCTTGCCATCGAACTGCCCCAGGAACAATTGATTGCGCCGACCATTGGCCCAGGTATCCCAATGCCGCACGAACAGCTTCTTGTAGATCGTGCCGCTGGCCTTGTCCTTGTCGCGTGCGTCGACGCGCTGCTGCGTGCACGCCAGCGTGGCGCAATCGGTGAACACCTCATACGACAGCAACACCTGCTTGCCGTCCGGCGACAGCTTGTAGCCGCCCAGATCCAGCGCGCCATGGCTGACCTGGACAGGCGCCGCGTGCCTGCCCGGGTTCAGGCCGGACTTGCCGCCCAGATCCAGCCGCCACAACTGCGCCACATCCTTCGCCGGCGCCACGAAATACAGGCTGCGCCCATCCGCCGACCAGCGCGCCGAACCGCCCTTGTCGACCACCTTCACCGGCTGCGCACCCGCCGCCGACAGATCCAGCACATAGATCGCGCCCACGCCCTTGTTCGCCGCGTAATCCGTGCTGCGCACGCCAAACGCCGCATAGCGACCATCCGGCGACAACTGCGGATCACCCACCCGATCCATCATCACCAGATCGCGCACATTGAATGCGTGCTCCCCCTGCGCCTTGACGAAGGTGGTATCCACGGCGTCACTCGCCATCGCGGGGGTGGCGACCAGCGCCAGAAGCAGCGCGGCTATCAGAGGTTTCATGGGGGTTCCTTGGCTTCGTAAAGGCCACGACGTTAAAGCGGGGGTAGCTGGCGCGCAAGCAACCCCGCCTGTGAGCCCGCCCCCCCGGAGCACTAACCCACATCCAACAGACCGCAGGCACTGTGACGGCGCGCACGATCGGCCTTCACATTTGGTACAAAACGTGCGTGTCAGGTGGGACTCACAGGGGAATCCACCATGTCACGCCAGCGCCGTTCCGCCGGTTTCACATTGATCGAGTTGATGATCGTCGTGGCAATCATCGCCATCCTAGCGGCCATCGCACTGCCGCTTTACAGCGACTATGTATCGCGCTCGCAGGCAGTGGCGGCGCTGGACGAGATCACCTCGGGCCGCACCGCATACGAGGAACGCACCAACAACGGGGACAGTGACGCCACGCTCTATACCACCGTCGACAACCTGGGCATGCAGCAGGACACGGAACGTTGCCACGTTACGGCCACTGCGCCGGTCAACGGCGTGGGCGAGATCACTTGCCAGATCAAGGGGAATCCGGAGGTCAACAACAAGAAAATCAATCTAATGCGCGATAGTTCAGGCAATTGGAAGTGCCAGACGTCCGATCTGGCAGCACGCCAGAGACCCAAGGGATGCTACCCATAAGAACGAGGGCGATCCCGCCCCGAAAACACGTGTGAAGGTGTGCTGCAAGCTCGCTTCAAGGCAACGGCGCCACGAAAGCTATCGATCGACACGTGAGCCAGAGAGGCATCAATACCGACGCCACTTCGCGCCAAAACTGACGCCCCACGTCAATTATTGACCCGATATGACAAGGGGAATCCCAGCGGCAACTTGGGGTGCGCGCCGCTTGATTGCAAAATTCAGCGCTGCTTGTAGAGATTCGTGACTGTGTGCACAATCATCAAACCCGCAACCATGCGGAAATATCACGGCGGTAGTGATGGCATACAACCTGCTTGAACTGCCGTGAGCTTCCTGGTCGTTCCTGACCGCGAGTAAAGGGTACCGTTCCCGCCTAGGGGGAATCCGGGACCGGGGCTCAGGGGGCATCAACGGTTAGCTAACCAAAACAGAGGAAACACCATGAAGACCATGCAGAAAGGTTTTACCCTGATCGAACTGATGATCGTGGTTGCGATCATCGCGATCCTGGCCGCCATCGCGCTGCCGCAGTACCAGAACTATGTGGCTCGTTCACAGGCGACTGCCGGCTTGGCAGATATCACGCCCGGAAAGACTGCTTTCGAGGAAATGGTCAATAATGGCCAATCTGCTGCTAATTTCACTGTTGATGCAGTGGGCCTGCAGGCGACTACCGAGCGTTGCGCCGTAGCTCTCACACAGCCGGATGCCACTGGCGCTGCTGCCGCAGCACTCAAGTGCACCCTCAAGGGCAACCCCAAGGTTGCAACCAAGACGATCCAGTGGGATCGTGCCAGCAATGGTTCCTGGACCTGCCACAGCTCGCTGGAAGACAAGTTCCGTCCCAAGGGTTGCGTGAACCCGTAATTTGCCAGTCAGGTCAAGCATCATTTAGTGATGCTGATCAATCTGTATAGAACAAAGAGGGGCGAAAGCCCCTCTTTGTTTTTTTCAAGAGCGCATCTTCATGAAGTTTCTTGCTGATCAAGCACTCCAAAGACGGTTACTTCAATCTGCCTTACCAGTCTTCATGTTGGTGATATTGGCTGTGGTATTTTGGCCCGGTTTGACGGGTGACTTCATCTTTGATGACTTTCCGGCCATCGTCCACAATGATCTCTTCAAGGTTGTGGATTGGAACAGTGCCGCCTGGGAAGAAATCTGGCGCTGGTCAATGCGCTATTTGCAGCGCCCATTTGCGATGGCTACTTTCGCGCTCAATTTTGCCTTCGGCTCCGGAACATGGGGATTCAAGGCCACCAACCTCGCTTTGCATCTCATCAACACCGTCTTGGTCATGTTGCTGGCCTTGCGACTCCTCGGCTCAGGCCTGTCTCCGAACACCACACATGCTGACGCAACGTTCGACTCACGGACACGCCTCTGGGCCATATCGCTTGCGACAGCATGGGCTATTCATCCGCTGCAGGTATCCACCGTGTTGTACGTCGTGCAGCGCATGGAGATTCTGGGCTTCACCTTCACCCTACTGGCGCTACTGGCATATCTGCGTGCACGCCGCCGCCAGCAAGCTGGGCAGCGAGGCTGGCCGTGGCTGCTCGCAAGCCTTGGGGCGACCATTGTGGGACTCGGAGCCAAGGAAACCGTCGTATTGGTGGCCGGGTATGCACTACTGCTGGAATTGACAATACTGCGCTTTGAAACAGACTCTGTTGCCAAGACCCTTGCGTGGAAAATCTTTTACGCGTCAGGCAGCGTACTAGCGGTGCTGGTTCTCGCCTTGTACGTAGTACCGCACTATGGCACCTCCGAGTACTTCAGCTATCGGGACTTCACGCCCATGCAGCGTGAATTGACCCAACTGCGAGTACTTCCCATGTATCTGGGCTGGTGCATTTTGCCGCTTCCTCGTGCGATGCACTTCTACTATGACAACTATCCGATTTCCACGGGCTGGCTAAGCCCAACAACTACGCTGGCCGGAGGACTTTTCCTGCTTGCCCTTGTTGCAGTTGCTTGGTCAGTGCGAAGAAAGCGGCCATTACTCGCGCTCGGTATCGGCTGGTTCCTCATGGCACACGCACTTACCAGCGCACCGTTCTCACTTGAACTGGTATTTGAACACCGAAACTACCCGGCACTGTTTGGCGTATTGTTGGCCATCACTGACCTTATCTGGCTCGCCACTCGCCACGCCCATCCACGGCTTCCAGCCATTGTTGCAACCATCTTTCTGGTTGCGATGGGCTTCTTTACTTTGCTACGCGCTTCTACTTGGGGCAATCCGCTGCTACTTGCCACCACCCTTGCGCAGGACAACCCAATGTCGCCGCGCGCCAGTCTCGGCCTTGCGCGCTACTACATGGCCATGGCTAACGACAATCCTGAATCATCCATGTTCGCCCGTGGCATTCGCGAACTGGAACGCGGTGCGGCATTGCCGAAGTCCTCTCCGCTCGCCGAACAAGGCTTGCTAATGACAGCTGCCGCGGCTGGCCTGCCACAGCGTCCCGAATGGTGGAACAGTCTGATTCATAAACTGCAAGAGCGACCCGTCGGATCACAGGAGCTCCAAACGTTGCAAGAGCTGGGGGGCGCGGCGATCAACGATGGCCTCGCTCTTGACCCGCAGCGCCTCAGCGAAGCCTACCTGACCGTGTTGCAACGCTCACCAGACAACGCCACTCTGCATGTCCAATACGCGGATGTCGCGACAACCGTGCTTCGCGACAGGGGCTTGGCGATCAAACATTTGGAAACTGCGGTGGAACTCAAGGTGGGTGACTCGTCCTACATCAAGCGCCTTGCGACGCATCTGACCGAACTGCATCGCCCCCATGAAATGCTCGCCGTAATTGCCAAAGCGCAAGCCCTTCGGCCGAGCCTTCAACATGATCTCACCTTGGTGGCACTGCGAACGAAGGCTGACCAAGACATCCAAGGAAGTGCCGAAGCAAATTGAAAGTTCCGGCACGATCCAATAGGCCTCACTCGCGCAAACATTGCAGCGAGCAAAGTAGTCCCACAGCGCAGGCGCGAGAACCTGATTCACGCAATTGCGAGCAGTCACCTGAGCGGCCAATATGCGCGACATTGAATCGATCCACACTAAGGGAACGCACGAAGATGTCGACGCCAAGCCGCCCGCGCCAACTTTGCGCTGGACGGTATCCGGAAACCACTGAGTAATGGCCGTGTCACGTATCCGTCGCCTTGGCCCGTGGATTCTGGTACTGGCACTCGTCGTGACCACGCTAGTCTACTGGCCTGGCCTCCATGGCGGTTGGCTGTTCGACGACTATCCGAACATCGTCGACAACCCCGGAGTGCAACCCGTCGATGCCAGTATTTCCAGCCTTGTCCGCGCAGCATTGTCTTCACCTGCCAGCGAATTCAAGCGCCCGCTCGCATCGCTGAGTTTCGCAGCGAACTACTTTGCCAGCGGCCTCGATCCGTACGGTTGGAAGCTGACCAACCTGATCATCCACCTGATGAACGGCGTGCTGATTTTCCTGCTGGCACGCGGGCTACTTGCGGCTTCCGCAAGAGCGCTTTCCCGGATCGAGTTCGAGGCAGGTTCCGTGCAAGAAGGACTTCCTGCGGGCATGCATGATCGAAAAGCATCGCGCACAGGGTACGTTCCCACAGCAAGGAGAGCGGGTTTCCTCGCCGCGTTGATTGCTGGCACATGGATGCTGCTGCCGATCAACCTCACCGCCGTGCTATACGTGGTGCAGCGCATGGAGAGCATGGCCAATTTTTTCGTGTTGCTGGGTCTGCTCGGTTATGTCGCGGGCAGGCGCTGTATGCTCGCCATTCCGGCGCAATGCGACGGCAACCCGGATCGAAGGCAACGAATGTGGTGTGGCTTCGCGCTATGTGTGGCCAGCATCATCATCCCCACGGCGCTCGGCCTGCTGGCCAAGGAAACGGCGGTGATGCTGCCGCTGTATGCCGCACTGATCGAATGGGTGATATTCAGCTTTTCAGCGCCGGACTCTGCATCGATGCCAAGGCGCCGTGACTGGCGCATAGCCCTACTTTTTGTGCTGGTGCTGGCACTCCCGATGGTACTCGGCATGGCATGGCTGCTGCCGCAGGTCTTGAAGCCGGAAGCCTGGGCCACCCGCAACTTCGACCTGGGCACACGCCTGCTCAGTGAAGCGCGCATCATCGTCGACTACCTCGTATGGACGCTGCTGCCGACACCGAATGCGCTGTCGTTCTATCACGACGACTTCCAGGTATCGAGCGGCCTGCTGACGCCACCGACCACGCTTGCCAGCATCTTGTTCCTGGGTGCATTGGTCGCGCTGACAATATGGCTAAGGAAGCGGCGCCCACTGGCGTCGCTCGGCATCACGCTGTTCCTGGGTTGCCAATTGCTTACCGGCACCATCCTGCCGCTGGAACTGATCTACGAGCATCGCAACTACTTCGCCAGCTTCGGGCTGCTGCTGGCGGTGGTACCGTTGTTGGCCGCGCCCGCCCGCCCGACCACCCCAACAACGGCCGCGGGTGCCGATCCATCGGCAAGCGATTTCAAAGAAAGCGGGCTCCCGATGGCGCTGCTTCGTCATGTGCTGCTGGCCGGACTCATGCTTTGCTGGACCGCACTGACCGCGTACACGGCCCACGCTTGGGGCGATCCGCTGCGACTCGCCGAGGATCTAGCCTCACGCGCACCCCAATCGCCACGCGCGCAATACGAACTGGGCCGCACCTACATCATCTACTCGCACTACGACCCTGCCTCGCCCTTCACACACTTGGCCTACGCGCCACTGGAAGCGTCCGCTGCGTTGCCCAACTCGTCGATCCTGCCAGAGCAGGCGCTGATCTTCATGAACGCACGCATGGGCCTCCCGCTGAAGGACACTTGGTGGGACAGCATGATTGCCAAGCTGAAAGCCCGCACGCCCGGGGTGCAGGACGAAAGCTCACTCGGCGCCCTGACCCAGTGTGCGCGGGACCGCCGCTGCGCCCTGCCGGCGCAGCGCATGATGGCGGCATTCGACGCAGCCTTGGCACATCCAAACCCCGGTTCACGCCTGCTGGCCACCTATGGCGACTACGCCTGGAACGTGTTGGATGAACACGCCCTCGGTGAGCGCCTGACCGAACGGGCCGTCGAAACCACTCCTGACGAACCCGCCTACCGGATCACCCTGATCCGCATGTTGGTCGCCCAAGGCCGCAAGCAGGAAGCCCGCACGGCACTGCAAGAGCTGGAAGCGTTGAACATCGGCGGCCGCCTAGACCGGAACTTGAGTGAACTGCACGCCCTGTTGGCTTTGCCGTAGGCAACCATCTTCCCGGGGCACACCCGAAGCCATCGCCGACAGCTGTTGTAGACGGTCAAGGCGCCAGCCTGACGCATACATGTCGGCGTTCCGACTTCCCGTGAACCGGAAGTGGCATTCTACCGTTCCGCACAGAACGCCATACAGGCACAATGAAGTATCCCGCCATCGTCGTGTATTTCTCTTGCGCCCGATCCTCACTCTCACCCAGTTGGCACGTTGGCGCCCTGGACGCATTGCTCGCAACACAGCCCACGCGAGCATTTGGAACCTAGCCCGTATCGGCTTGCAGGCTGTAAGCCTGATACTGACCGCGCGAGTGCTTGGCGCAGCAGGCTACGGTGCGCTCGCTGGATCGGTGGCCTTGTTCATGACTTTCGGCCAGCTTTCGGGGTTGGGTAGTGGCGTGGCCCTGGTTCGCCACATGGCCCGAGGCGGAGAGCTGTATGGCCGCTTCGCCGTCACCGAGCGAATCTATCTGCTAAGTGGACTGGTGCTGCTTTCTCTGGTTCTTCCACTGGCAATCATCCTTCTCGGCTCAGTCGTACCCCCTGCGGCGCTAGCCAGTTTTGCCATTGCGGAAATTTTGATCGCACCGGCGCTTTCGCCACTGGCCTATCGCTATCAGGCACAAGAACGCATGTTCCTATCTAGTGCTATTGGTACGCTTGCCCCCATGGCACGGCTGGCGGCCATCGCCTCGGCTGCCTTTCTGAATTTGCATGACATCGCAAGCTTCGCTCAACTGTATCTGACTTGGCTCGTTCCGACCGTCGCCTTCACGTTGTACGCCACTTGGCCTCGTGGAGATAACTCAACCACTTGCAACACTCGACAAGCCATCCGAGAGGGCTTGCCATACGCGATCAGCGGAGTCGCCCTGACCGCCGGAAGCGAACTAGACAAAACTGTGCTGCTGCGCCTCGCCGGTGAAGCCGTGACCGGACCGTATGCCGCCGCCTATCGCATCGCCTCAGCTGCCACGCTACCTGTCAATGCTTTGATTCTTGCCACTGTACCGCGCCTGTTCCGCGCATCCTCTGCCAGCAACACCCGCCTTGCGGCCATCATGTTAGCGACGGTATTGGGCTACGCAGGAATTGCCGCTGCCGCGCTGTGGCTGCTTGCCCCTTTTGCGCCTTGGCTACTGGGCAAAGGTTTCGACAAGGCAGCCCCCCTGCTGCGCGCACTATGCATCATCATCGTCACTGGCAGCTTGCGCCAATACATCACTGCACTATTGACAACGCGTGACTTACAAGCCAGCCGCAATGTGATTGAGATTAGCGGAGTGTGCATTTCACTTGTGGCGCTGTTCGCTCTAGTACCGATACTAGGCACCTCTGGCGCCGTTTTAGCTGTAGCAATCAGCGATACTGTCATCATTCTTGGCGGAGCCACCCGCGTGCGGAAAAACAATCAATCCGAGACCCTGCATGAGCGATGATCTGAGGTTCAATTTTGGAAAGAACTGGGAAAGCTACCTATCCCTTCTAGATCAACAAAGACTCGAAGCTCACCGAGCTTCATTGATCGCACGTTTCGGCCAAGAATGCCTATCAGGCAAACGCTTCCTAGATGCGGGATCCGGCAGTGGTGCCTTTTCCAAAGCCGCCGCCTCCCTCGGCGCGAATGTGACGTCTTTTGACTACGACCCTGCCTCTGTTTCATGCACGAAAGCGATGCGACAACAGACCCCGGAAGCTACGTGGGACATTCTCCAAGGCAGCCTCCTTGACCAGGAATTTCTTCGCTCCCTTGGCTCATTCGATATCGTGTACTGCTGGGGTGTCGCCCACCACACAGGAGACATGTGGCGTGCTCTGCAAAACCTAATACCATGCTGCCACGGCGATCTGGTTGTCTCCATCTACAATGACCAGGGGAAGGCAAGCAAACGCTGGGCGGTCGTCAAACGCGCTTACAACAAGTATGCATGGCTCCGCCCATTGCTGATTGCTGGCGCATGGGCGCGCTTATGGGGCGTGAAATTTGTTGCCGACGCTCTTCGCGGAGAGCCTTTGAAACGTTGGAAAAATAACTACGGCGATCATCGCGGGATGTCTGCAAAGCACGACCTCATCGACTGGATCGGCGGTTATCCGTTCGAAGTCGCCAAGCCTGAACAAGTATTTCATTTCTTCCGCGAACGAGAGTTCGAGTTGGTCGACTTCACGACACAAGCCGGCGGCATCGGATGCAATGAGTTCGTCTTTCGCCGCCGAACTGGTTTAACGAATTGACACAACGCCACATTTCCATCTTCCTTCCTTCACTCGACGGAGGCGGTGCCGAAAAGGTGATGCTGGCACTCGCTGAACGCTTTGTCGCACGCGGCGTACAGTGCGACCTAGTGATTGCCATCAACAAAGGGCAGCTTCTGGATCAGATCCCAGAAGGGGTTCGCATGATAAAGCTTGGAAAGAAAAAGACCCTTGCCTCGACATTCGCGTTAGCCAATTATCTTCGGCGCGAGCGCCCACAAGTACTGCTGAGCACGATCTTCTCGGCGAATATCACCGCAATGCTTGCCGCAATGATGGCACCCCGAACTATCCGAGTAGCGCTGCGCGAAGCCGACCAAACTCACATGGTCATCGGTGGCGGAAAACGTATAAAGACTTGGGCCAATTATATTTTTGGATACTTTCTATATCATCGCGCGTATGCGGTAATTGCCGTCTCAGATTCCGTTAAAAGCAGCCTAATTCGAACGCGCCTAGCCCACCAATCAGCAATCCATGTGATCCGCAATCCAGCATCTCCGGCGACAGTAGTGAATGAGTCACGCGTCCACGCTTCGAGCCTGCCACTTGTACTTGCGTGCGGCAGACTCGAAGCACAGAAGGACTATACAACGCTCCTGCGCGCCTTCACCAAGGTGCGGAAGCACTGTGATGCAAAGCTTGCAATCTTGGGTGAAGGATCGCTACTGGAAACACTGCAAAGGCAAGCTAGGGACTTCGGTATTGATGAACGGGTCAGCTTTGTCGGCTTCAGTTCGGATCCCCAACAGTGGATGTACAGGTCGACGGTATTTGTGCATTCATCACGTCACGAAGGCATGAGCAACGTGCTCATGGAAGCACTCACGTGTGGATGCGCCATTGTGGCCACCGATTGCCCCGGCGGCACTCGGGAAATATTGGCCGACGGCAAATACGGAACGCTCGTCCCCGTAGGTGACGACAATGCCATGGCCACGGCGATTATTGACGTGCTCCAGGGAAAGATGCGCTTTCCTAATGCTAGTGAACACTTGCGAAAGTTCGACATTGAAGTTGTTACGGACACGTACCTCAAACTACTGTTCCCACAAGACCGGAAAGGTACCTGATCATGTGCGGAATCACTGGTCTACTCGACCTCACGAGTGCTGCCCTGCCCACACTGCAGCGGATGACGGCGTATCTCACTAACCGCGGACCGGATGACGGTGGCTCTTGGCGGGATGACGCCTGTGGTATGACACTTGGCCACCGCAGACTCTCCATCATTGATCTCAGTACCGCAGGGCATCAGCCGATGGCATCGGCTAGCCAACGATACGTACTCGTCTACAACGGCGAAATCTACAACCACGCTGATTTGCGACGAGAACTTGAATCGGCGGGATCGCATGTTGCGTGGCGCGGCAAATCCGACACGGAAACTTTGCTCGCTGCCTTCGACACCTGGGGCATCGAGGATGCTCTGAAGCGTAGCAACGGCATGTTCGCCTTTGCCTGCTGGGATAGGCAGCACCGCGTACTGACTCTGGCGCGCGATCGCATGGGTGAGAAGCCACTCTATTTCGGTTGGATCGCAAAACGCTTTGCCTTCGCATCGGAGCTGAAGGCATTTACCGCCGTCCCCGGATGGCATCCGCAGATGCACCCATCTGCTATCAGCGGCTTCCTGCGTACAGGCTATGTGCACGGGGCGGAGTCGGCCTTGGCAGGGATCTTTCGCCTGCCGGCCGGCTGCGTACTGAACCTTTCGCTTGATGACATGGCAAGCCCTCGTGATTGGGCGTGGCTGAGATCTAGGACGCGTGCGTACTGGTCCTTGGTGAACACGGCTACCGCTGGAGTGTCGGCACCGTTGCGGGACATTGTGGCTGCCACGACAGAACTGGAGGTTTTGTTGCGCGATGCGGTTGCTCTACGTATGGAAGCAGACGTCCCGCTGGGCGCGTTTCTATCCGGTGGTATCGACTCCAGTCTTGTAACCGCTTTGATGCAGACGCAAAGCACTCGCCCGGTGCGCACGTTCAGTATTGGCTTTGACGAGACAAGTCACGACGAAGCCCCTTTTGCCCGTGCGGTGGCGAAGCACCTCGGTACTGCTCACACGGAGCTGTACGTCGATGCTGGCGCCGCCCTCGATCTCATCCCATCACTCGCAGAACGGTTCGATGAGCCTTTCGCGGACTTTTCGCAGTTACCGACTTTGCTGGTTTCAAAACTCGCCCGCCAGAGTGTAACCGTGGCATTGAGTGGAGATGGTGGAGACGAGCTATTTGGAGGCTACTCCCGCTATTCCGCAATTACACAGCTATGGCGCTGGCTGCGCGTACTGCCCAAGCCAGTGCGGTTCGGCATGGCCGCAACAGGACGTCTCGCAGCCAATCTGGCGGCGGCATTCCCCATGAGCAACAGCCCGGCAGGCCCACTTTCATTTCGCATCGAGCGACTGGCCGAAAGACTAATCACGCCAGATCTTGAGGCTATGCGCATGTCGTTCATTGGCGGTGCCGGCCATGCCCGAATCACCAATAAGGGCGATGCACGCACGCACCGCTGCCAGATACCGAAAGCCATTGTCGACCCCAGACAAACTTTGATGTTTGGCGATCAAAGCGATTACCTGCCTGATGACATCTTGTTCAAGGTGGATCGCGCCGCCATGGCGTTTGGCTTGGAAACACGAATACCTTTGCTTGATCACCGTGTCGTGGAACTGTCTTGGCGATTCACCTCCACATCGCTCGCCGGCAAACGGCATGGCAAGCTGCCGCTGCGCCATCTACTAGAGCAATTTGTGCCGCATGCGCTCGTTGACCGCCCCAAGCAGGGCTTTAGCCCTCCCATGGACACTTGGCTGCGGGGTCCCTTGCGCGACTGGGCCGAGACACGACTGTCCGAGGTTTCGTTGCGCGAATTGCCAATGCTGGACGCAAAAGCCGTACGCGCACTCTGGAAAGCGCACTGCAGCGGGCGCATGAACGCAGCGTCCACGCTGTGGAACGTGCTGATGCTTGCCAACTGGCGCGACCATTTCGGGGTTAGCGGCTAATGCGCATCCTCGTCCTGTCAGACCTTCCGCAATTCGTCACTGGCGGTGCGGAGAAGCAAGCAGCCAATCTCATCGAGGCTTGGATGGATAACGGCCATGAGGTGAACTGTTTTGGTCGCCGCATGGGTTCTGGTTGTGGATCTGTGCGTCTGGGGCGACATGAAGTTCCCGTACGACGCATAGGCACCATTCAGCGATTCGGTCGTCTGCTGCGGGGAATTAGCTATCTTCTATCGCTAGCTGGATTGTTACTGCAGCACCGTCGCTGCTTCGACGTGATCTATACCCGCTTTCTCGGCGAGGCGGCCTTGACCGTGAGTTTGTTGAAGCGGACGGGACTGTTGAATGTTGCACTGGTGGCGACCCCTGCAAGCACCGGCTCGAACGGCGGCGACTTGAGCCTTTTTGCCGGACTGGGCTTTCATCGACAGCTGGTGCACCTGCTGGACACACAGTGTGACGCCATCAACCTCATTGCTCCCGCCATGGCGAATGAGTTGCGCTGCAATGGCTTTTCGGGGAAACGCTTCGCGCACATTCCCAATGGCGTCATCGTTTGCCACCAGCCCCCCGTTTACCGAGAGCGCCCACACTGTGCCATTACGGTAGGACGAATCGCGGCCCAGAAAGGCTACGACCTACTAATCGCCGCCTTGGCCGCACTCCCGCCCCCCCTTTCGCCAGGCATTCTACGTATCGTGGGTGATGGTCCAGAGAAAGAAAAGTTGATCGCGCTGGCCGAGACGCTTGGCGTCGCGAAAGCCATCACATGGGTGGGCGAACTCGACCACGCTGACGTAATGCACGAACTGAGTAACGCACGCGTATTCGTGCTCCCATCACGCTATGAGGGAATGTCCAACGCGGGACTGGAGGCTATGGAACGCGGCCTCGCATTGCTAATCACGCGCTGCGGTGGCCTGGATACCTATATTCAACCTGATATGGGTTGGGTAATCCCATCAGAGGACAGTCAGGCTCTAGCCCAAGCGCTAAACATGGCCATGAGCAGCACTCCGGAGTTGCTTGCCATGATGGGAGAGCGCAATCGGACTACTGCACTCCAGCATTTTGACATCACGATGATCGCAGCACGTTATGCTGATCTTTTCAAGAGTGTCATTGCGGCGCGGCGTACCCATTGAAAGCCATGTTGACCGTCATCATTCCCGTTTATCGAAACGCCGACGCCGCACTCCGCTTGGCACGTACGCTCATTTCGCAATCACTACCTGACGGGCACTCACTCGAAATCATTGCCGTGGATGATGGTTCGGGCGACAACACCGCGGAGCGGCTTACCCAAGCTCAAATACCGTTACTCCGTGTGATTACGCTATCGGAAAATCGGGGACGTGCAGCCGTACGCAACCTTGGTGCCAAAGTTGCACTGGGCGAAATTTTGGCCTTTATTGACTGCGATTGCCTTCCACAGTCCCACGACCTTCTTGCGCGCCATGTAGCCATGCTGTCACAAGGGTGCGTGGCGAGTTGTGGCCCGACCTCTGGTCGTGAGAAAGGTTTCTGGGGGCGTTACCAAGAAGCGGCATCGCGCCGTCGCCAGAAGCAATACGAAAACGGCGTGCCGTATGCGGGTACCACTGCTAATCTCGCCGTTCTCGCAAGTGCTTTTTTTAGCGTTGGCGGTTTCGATGAAGGCTACCGCCACTACGGCTTCGAGGATCGAGACATTCTGATTCGCCTTTCCCGTATAGGGGAAGTGGTTTGGTGCGCTGAAGCCACGATGCAACATCTCGACCTTCTTACGATCAAGAGCGTTCTGGTCAAGATGCAGCGGGCGGCCGGCCCCTCGGCTGAAAAGTTTTCAGGTGATCATGCCGATGCTTACCGAGCGCTTGGCTTCAGTGCGCTAGATACCCGCCTGCATCCTTGGCTGAAGGCTTTGGGTTACGTTACTGCACCTTTGGTCCGCAAAGCTGGCCTGCTGGATCGAGTTCTGGATCAGCGCTGGGTACCCTACTCCGTGGCCGCCGCCAGCGTGAAGACGCTGAGTGCACTTGCCTTTCTGCAGGGCACGATGGTCACGAATCAAGAGTGCAGCCTTGGAAAACAACGTTGAGGTCAGTCATATCGCCGGCGAATTCAATCTTGAAGTACACCACCGCCATCACACCCGCTCCAGAAAAACTATCCACGTTAGCGACACATCGCTACCTCAACACACCCATGCAATTGACGTAGCCCGGAACTCGAATCTATTCCTTCATCAGCTCCACCACATAACCTCGAGTCATGTGTGACCAGTCGGGCCAGATGAAACTCAAAGACCACGTAGTCAAATTGATCATTGTCACCAACGCGGCGGCAATCGGCATCCCCAACCAGAGGCTCGGTCCTTTGCGCGCGGACACACCGCCAGCCAGCGCCAAGCAAACCAACAAACCCGCCGTGCGCAGGGCATGCATATCCTTGCAGAGACAAGCCACCTCAAGTCCCGCCTGACGTGCGCTGCGCCTGAGCCCGAATTCAGTGTAACGTTGAAAATCGAAAGGGGCGTCATGCAAGGGATAGAGAAATGGCATGCTGAGCCACGCGCGCCCACCGGGCTTGAGCACCCGACTGATTTCTCCCATCACCCGCTCGGGTTCAGCGACATGCTCCAGCACCTCGAGACACGTCACCGCATCGAAGCAGTGATCCACGAACGGCAAGCTGGCAGCATCGGCGAATACATGAGGCTGTGCGCCGTACAACACTTTGCCAGTAGCAGGATAATCCAGCGCCACATATTGCACCTCGGCTGGCACCAAGCTTTCCACCCAGCGATCCGCGGCCCCCACGTCAAGCAGCCTTCCAGATACTTGCTCGACGCCTCTCGGGCCATCTCGCCTGCCCAGCAGCCATTGCGGATGCAGCGGGGTACGAGCCAACAGCTTCGCCCATTGTCTGAGCATGTTATTCGCCTCCAGCGCATTCTTCAGTACCTATCACCTGCATCTAGCCCGTCAACCTCGCAGTCAGGGAAGCCGCTTGCGCATGCCATCACCATACCTTGGCCAAGCAAACTGTGCTGCATAAGTCCCGCATGAATCACGCAACATTCCACTCCCTCGAAAGGTGCGGCTTTCGATCAATGGAAGTTTCGTTATCCACGGTCAATGCATGCCTCGAGAATTTCTGCGTAACTTCGGCTTACTGGTAGCCAATCGAAGCACCGGATGATTTCTTTCCGGCATACCTCGACGCCGCGGAGATGAGTATCCCGGCGGACAAGAATATCCGCCACGGCTTCAGCCAACGCCTCGCTGTCATTAGGAGCAACGCGGATACATCCCGCACCCTCCGGCAGTACCTTCCGCGTCGCCGGCAAATCGGATACGACAACCGGGCAACCACAGCCGGCAGCTTCCAGACATACTAGGCCGAGCCCTTCCTGATCACCTGAGGATGCTTCTACAAAGGGAGCCACAAACACCGCTGCACGTTGATAGCGGGCTGGCAAGTCCCTCTGAGACAAGGCGCCAATGAAGTGAATCTTGTCTTGCAGGTCAAGGCCTTCCACCTGTGCCCGACGTTCCGTCTCTTCCGGGCCAAAGCCCACCACCGTCAGATGCGCAGAGGGAAACGTATCCAGGATTGACGGCATGGCGCCTATCAGATGGCGCAATCCCTTTTTCTCCACCAGCCTCCCCACGAAGAGAATTTCATCGCGGGATCGCTCCGTGGCGATGTCGGGAATGAACCGCGAGATCAAATCGACTCCCATGGGCTGGACGGCAACGGCATCCACATCTGCTCCGAGCCGTGCCAGTTCCTCGCGCATGGCTTCGCTGACCACGGTGGTCGATGCAGCCCGGCGAATGACAAATCGTTTGAGTGCGTTCAGTACCTTGCCTCGCAGGGCAAACAGATCGGCTCCGTGCGAGGTGACCAGGAAAGGTGGTGCCTGTCGGGACAGCTTGCCCAGCAGTGCGACGATCAGGCCCTGAGGAAGCAGCCAATGGGCATGAATCACATCAACTTTTCTGCTGCGCAACAAGCACCAGATTCGCCATGCCTGCGCCAGCACGAAGGTGGGCACCAAGAACATCTTCCAGCGGTTGCGGCGCAGGTTGTTGACGATGCCACCACCGTTGACGAGCGTTTCGAAGCGCCTGGGTGCATAGCGATATCGAATCACTTCGACACCATCAAGCATCTCGCGTTTCGCAGCACCGGGCGCGCTGGGCACCAGGGCGACGACATGGAATCGATCGGTGAGGCGCTTGGCCAACTCGTGAACGAACCCAGGCTCGGGGTCACCACTCCAACGAGGATAGGTCGACGCCAATACAACGAGCGTGGGTCGCTCGTGCATAATCGTGTCAGGCATCGCGTCGGTACATCAGTCCGGTGATCTGTTCGGATACCAGTCCGATCAGAAACACAATTACCGAGGCGCTCCACAGCAGCGTGCTCATGTTTGTCAGTCGGCCATCATGCATGA
Organism: Rhodanobacter sp. IGA1.0; assembly: GCF_040208325.1. NCBI lineage: Bacteria > Pseudomonadati > Pseudomonadota > Gammaproteobacteria > Lysobacterales > Rhodanobacteraceae > Rhodanobacter > Rhodanobacter sp. IGA1.0. The sequence goes on along the minus strand of NZ_CP157948.1, from coordinate 1,012,586 downwards.
ATGTCCACGCATAATTCGCACAGCCCAGCAGAAAGAACACCACGCTCGCCGGCACGAACAACTTCAGCGGCGAGTACAGCGTGGCGATCTTGAAGATGATCAGCAGGAAGCGCAGGCCGTCGCGTAGTGGCTTGATGTGGCTCTTGCCCACGCGCTGGGCGGCCTTGATGGGGATGTAGGCCACGGCGTAGGCGCTGCGGAAGAACGCCATGGTGCTGGTGGTGGGGTAGCTGAAACCGTTGGGCAGCAGGTGCAGGAATTCGCGGAACTTGTCCGCGCGTACGGCACGGAAGCCGGAGGTGAGATCGAGCACCGGATGGCCGGTCATGCGGGTGGCGAGCCAGTTGTACAAGGTGTTGGCCAGGCCGCGGCCGACGCCGGCCTGGCTGTCCCAGTCACGGGCGCCGACGACCATGTCGTAACCGCGGTTCAGCTGGTCGAGCAGGCGCTTGATGTCGGCGGGATCGTGCTGGCCGTCGCCGTCCATGAACACCAGGATGTCGCCGCTGGCGGCCCGGGCGCCGCGCTTGATCGCCGCGCCGTTGCCCATGGAGTACGGCGCGCTGAGGCAGGTGATGTCGTTGCCCTTGCAGATACTGCGGGTGTCGTCGGTGGAGCCGTCGTCGACCACGATGATTTCCGCATCGGGGTGGGCGGCGCGCAGCTGCGGCAGGAGGGCCGCCAGGGCGGGCGCTTCGTTCTTGGCAGGCAGGATGATGCTGAGGCGGTTCAACAGGTGGCTCCCCCGGATGACCCCGGGATCATAGCGTGAAGGGGGGATGGGGTCAGGCGGGAAGTTGGCAGCGCGGGGATCTCGGGGATTGGATCAAGAGCTTGACCCCCTCCTGCCCTCCCCCTGCTAGCAGGGGGAGGAACCGGTTCCGTAGCTGCGCGCCTTGCTCCCTCCTCTGCGAAAGCTGGGGAGGAACCGGGGCGCGGGGTGGTTCGCCTTGAGTAGAGGAAGATCGAGGGCTCGCGCACAGGGTGCGCTCCTGCGCAGGGTCACTGGGTTCGGGCGGGTGCGGCGGACGGTGTCCGCCCTACGGGAGACGGGAACAGCGTTCCTACGGTAGCAAGGTCATGCCCGCGTGTTTTGCGGCGCCACGGTCAAATGTCATGGTTCGTTCGCAGCCGGCGGACATCGCGGTGCAGGCGATCAGGCAATCGGCGAAATCCGCCTTGGAATCGCGGTACACGCGCACCGCTTTCCAGACGGTCGCGGCGCGCTCCACGCTCAATTCCTTGGTGCGCAACAGGGCTTCCAGCGCTTCCGTGAGCTGCGTGCGGTTCAGCCCGTACGCCGCACCAAGCACCCAGGCCAACTCGACCACGGATACGATCGAAATCCAGCCTGGATCTTCGACAGTCAGCGCATCGAGCAAGGCAGAGGCTTTGGCCGACTGTGCCGCATCATCCTGCATGATGTAGCGCACAAGGACGTTGGTATCCAGGCCGATCATTTGGCTGCCGCGCCCGCCGCTGCGATCGTTGCGTTCATCTGCTCGATCGACACCCGCTTGGCCGGTTTGCCGAACATGCCCTTCAGTGCGGTCACGGGGCGCGTGGCAGCCATGAATTCATACCTGCCCGGTTCGATTTCCACAAATTCCACCCGATCCCCGGCACGCACATGCATCGCCGCACGTACGGCGGCCGGGATCGTGATCTGGCCTTTGCTGGTGACGCTGGCGGTAGTCATGGTGATCTCCCGTTGTTTCCTTACATTAGTGTAAGGAATTTTTACTCCGGGAGCAAAGCTGCGCGCTTTGCTCCCTCCCCTGCAACAAGCAGGGGAGGGTTGGGGTGGGGTCGCTCTGCGCGGCAAGCGCAAAGTCAAGAGCCAACCCCCTCCTGCCCTCCCCCTGCAAGCAGGGGGAGGAATCGGTCCGGTGGCGTCGCCCAACCATGGGGGAGTGCAGCAGGTGTGCGTTTGTGCGCTGCGTCGAGCTATCCGGCGGTGACCCGCGGGGAATTGCATTCAGTGGGTGACCTGCGGGGCGGACTGCGGTAGATTCAACAACATACAGGGGCAAGGTCGAGCCGTTTATGTCATCTCAATTGCAACCGTCGCTTACGGGTCTGTCCGGCATGGCGCGCCGGCTGGTGTCCGAAGGCGTGATGGCGGAGGATGTGGTTCGCAAGGCCATGGCGGACAGCGGGCAGCAGAAGGCTGCGCTGGGTACCTGGTTGCTGGATCACGGCTTGGTCGACAGTTCGGAACTGACGCGGGTGGCGTCGGTGGAATTCGGCATGCCGATGATGGACGTGGCTTCGCTGAACCCGGCCACGATGCCGCTGGACCTGATCAGCGAGGCGCTGATCACCAAGCACCAGGCGCTGCCGCTGTTCCGGCGGGGCAAGCGCCTGTACGTGGGCATCGCCGACCCGATGCAGTCGCACGCGCTGGACGAGATCAAGTTCCACTCCAACTGCATGGTCGAGCCGATCCTGGTGGAGCGGAACTCGCTGCAGAAGGTAATCGAAAGCCTGCTGAACAACCTTCGCAACACCATGCCGGACATGGGTGGCGGCGACCTCGACGAGCTCGATATCGAGGCTGGTGACGGCGAGAACGAATCAAGCAGCGGCGTCGATGCCACCGGCAACGACGATGCACCGGTGGTGAAGTTCGTCAACAAGGTGCTGGTCGACGCGATCCGCCGGGGCGCCTCGGACATCCATTTCGAGCCGTTCGAAACGCAGTACCGGGTGCGCGTGCGCATGGATGGCATCCTCAGCACGGTGGCCAACCCGCCGATGAAGATGGCCAACCGCATCTCGTCGCGCATCAAGGTGATGTCGCAGCTGGATATCGCCGAGAAGCGCGTGCCGCAGGACGGCCGCATCAAGCTCAACCTGTCCAAGACCCGCGCGGTCGACTTCCGTGTCAGCGTGCTGCCCACGCTGTTCGGCGAGAAGATCGTGATGCGTATCCTGGACGGCTCCTCGGCCAAGATCGGCATCGAGAAGCTGGGCTACGAGCCGGATCAGCAGAAGCTCTACATCGACGCCATCCACAAGCCGTACGGCCTGGTGCTGGTCACCGGCCCCACCGGCTCGGGCAAGACGGTGTCGCTGTACACCGGCCTGAACATGCTCAATACGCCCGAACGCAACATTTCCACCGTGGAAGACCCGGTGGAAATCCGCGTGGAAGGCATCAACCAGGTGCAGCAGAACGTCAAGCGCGGCATGACCTTCGCCAGCGCGCTGCGCTCGTTCCTGCGCCAGGACCCGGACGTGATCATGGTCGGCGAAATCCGCGACCTGGAAACCGCCGAAATCGCCATCAAGGCCGCGCAGACCGGTCACATGGTGCTGTCCACCCTGCATACCAACGACGCGGCGCAGACGGTTTCGCGCCTGATGAACATGGGCATCGCCCCGTACAACATCACCTCGTCGGTCACCCTGATCATCGCCCAGCGCCTGGCGCGGCGCCTGCACGACTGCAAGAAGCCGATGGATCTGCCGCCGCAGGTGCTGCTGGCCGCCGGCTTCAGCCAGGCCGATATCGACGAGGGGATGACGATCTACGAGGCCGGCGGTTGCGACGGCTGCAATGACGGCTACAAGGGCCGCGTGGGCATTTACCAGGTGATGCCGATGCTGGAGGAGATCCAGAAGATCATCCTGCAGGGCGGCAACACCATGGAGATCGCGGCAGCGGCCAAGGCTGCCGGGGTGAACGACCTGCGCGCTTCGGCCCTGCTGAAGGTGAAGCAGGGCCTGACCAGCCTGATCGAGATCGACCGCGTGACCAAGGAATAAGCGGCGAACCGCGACCGCCGCCGCACCGAAGTTGCGTCCGGCGCCACGGTTTGGCGGGGCAAAAATGACATAAGCTTCACGAATATCTTGTTTGCCGCCCGCGGGGACGGCGCCGGGACTGGACCACTGGGGGAAGATGCGCATGGCCACGGCTACCGCAACGAATATCGACAAGGCGCGCGCGCTGGGCGCCCAACGTGCCGAAGTCAGCAAGCTGACCACCTACGAGTGGGTGGCGCTGGACAAGCGCGGCAAGCGCATGAAGGGGGACATGCCGGCGAAGAACGCCTCGCTGGTGAAGGCCGAACTGCGCCGCCAGGGCATGAATCCGCAGACGGTGCGCGAGCGCTCCAAGCCCCTGTTCGGTTCCTCCGGCAGCACGGTGAAGCCGGGCGACGTGGCCGTCTTCAGCCGCCAGATCGCCACCATGATGGCGTCCGGCGTGCCGATGGTGCAGGCCTTCGACATCATCGCCGATGGCCAGAAGAACGTCCGCTTCAAGAACATCCTGCTGGACGTGAAGCAGAACATCGAGGGTGGCGCGTCCCTGCATGAGGCGCTGGGCCGCTACCCGGTCCAGTTCGACGAGCTCTACTGCAACCTGGTCCATGCCGGCGAAGCCTCCGGCGTGCTGGACACCGTGCTGGACACCGTGGCGACCTACAAGGAACGCACCGAGGCGATCAAGAAGAAGATCAAGAAGGCACTGTTCTACCCCATGATGGTGCTGGCCGTCGTGTTCCTGGTCATGCTGATCATGCTGCTGTTCGTGGTGCCGGTGTTCTCCAAGACCTTCCAGGACGCCGGCGCCGACCTGCCCGCGCCGACCCAGGTGCTGGTGAACATGTCGGAGTTCATGCAGAGCTACTGGTGGCTGGTGATCGGCATCATCGTGGGCAGCATCGTGGCGATTGTCTTCGCCAAGAAGCGCTCGCTGAAGTTCGCCCACTTCCTGGACCGGCTGTCGCTGAAGCTGCCGGTGATGGGCAACATCGTGCGCAACTCGGCGATCGCCCGCTTCTCGCGCACGCTGGGCGTGACTTTCCGCGCCGGCGTGCCCCTGGTCGAGGCGCTGGAGGCCGTGTCGGGCGCCACCGGCAGCATCGTCTACGGCGACGCGGTCAGGCAGATGCGCGACGACATCTCGGTCGGCCACCAGCTGCAGCTGGCGATGAAGCAGACCGGCCTGTTCCCGAACATGGTGGTGCAGATGACCGCCATCGGCGAGGAATCCGGCGCACTGGACAACATGCTGTTCAAGGTGGCCGAGTTCTACGAGGAAGAAGTGGAGAACGCGGTCGACACCCTGTCCACCCTGCTCGAGCCGATCATCATGGTGGTGCTGGGCGGTATCGTGGGCGGCATGGTGGTGGCGCTGTACTTGCCGATCTTCAAGCTCGCCGGTACGGTCTGACCGAAGAGCCCCTCTCCCTTCGGGAGAGGGGCTGGGGAGAGGGTGCGGTTCAAGCGATGCGCCACAAACCGCCTCTGCCCACCAGAACGTTGACTACCGCAAAGTTGCTGCGCACCGCCAGCACCGACGCCGAACTCAAACTCTGGTATCACCTGCGCGCCAAACGCCTCGCCGGGCTCAAGTTCCGCCGTCAGCACCCCATCCCGCCGTATATCGCCGACTTCTTCTGCGAAGAACTCAGGCTGGTCGTCGAGATCGATGGTTCGCAACACGACGAGGAAACGGACAGCATCCGTACGCGTGCGCTGGAGCGACAAGGCCTCGTGGTGCTGAGATTCTGGGACAATCAGGTTTTGCAGGAAATCGAGGCGGTGCTTGAGGCGATTTTGAACTTCGCTAGGGGCCGCACCCTCTCCCCACCCCCTCTCCCGCAGGGAGAGGGGCCTTAAAAGCAAGGCTGACGCATGCCCGATCTTCCGTTCGCCCTCTGGATTGCCCTGGCCGCCGTGCTCGGCCTGCTGGTGGGCAGCTTTCTCAACGTGGTGATCCTGCGCCTGCCCGAGCGCATGGCTGCGGCCTGGCGCCACGAAGCCCGTGACGTGCTGAAGATCGAGGGCGACGCCGAACCCATGCCCCCGGGCATCGTGCGCGAGCCGTCACACTGCCCGCACTGCAAGCATCCGCTGTCGGCGCTGGACAACATCCCGCTGTTCGGCTGGCTGCTGCTGCGCGGACGCTGCCGCTATTGCCAGACGAAAATCTCGATCCAGTACCCGCTGGTGGAATTGCTCAGCGGCATCCTGAGCGCGGTGATCGTGTGGAAGTTCGGGCCCTCGTGGGCCGCGCTGGCGGGACTGGGGTTCACCTGGGTCTTGATCGCGGCAGCCGGCATCGACTTCCGCACTCAATTGCTGCCCGATCAGCTGACCTTGCCGCTGTTGTGGCTTGGTCTGTTGCTGTCGTTGCTGCCGATGTTCGTCAGCGCACCCAGCGCGATTCTTGCCGCGGCGATCGGCTACCTCAGCCTGTGGAGCGTGTACTGGGGATTCAAGCTGCTGACCGGCAAGGAAGGCATGGGTTACGGCGATTTCAAGCTGTTGGCGGCCCTGGGCGCGTGGATGGGCCCGGTCGCGCTGCTGCCGATCGTGCTGCTGTCCTCGCTGATCGGCGCGCTGGTGGGCGGCAGCCTGATCGCACTGCGCAAGCATGAGCGCGAGATCCCGATGCCGTTCGGCCCGTTCATCGCTGCCGCGGGCTGGGTCTGGTTCGTGGCCGGCCCGGATCTGCTGGACGGCTATCTGCATCTGACCGGCATGCGATGACCGGGCATCGAGCGGCGCTGGTGATCGGGCTCACCGGTGGCATCGCCGCCGGCAAGACCGCGGTGACGCGACGCTTCGAGGCGCTGGGCGTGCACGTGCATGATGCCGACGTGGCAGCCCGCGACGTGATCGAACCCGGCACGTCGGGCCTGGCCGAAGTGGTCGCGGCATTCGGGGCCGACGTGCTGGACGATGCCGGTCGCCTGGATCGCGCCGCCATGCGCCAGCGCGTCTTCGCCGACCCGGGCGCGCGCCGCACGCTGGAGGCCATCATCCATCCGCGCGTGCGGCAGTGGCTGCACGACCGCGCGATGGCCGAAGCGGGCCCTTATTGCCTGCTGGCCATTCCGCTGCTGGTCGAGAACATCGAACACTACCGCTGGATCGATCGCGTCCTGCTGGTCGATGCGCCCGAAGCGACCCAGCTTGCCCGCCTGACGGCGCGAGACGGCATTGACGAAACCCTGGCCCGTCGCATGCTGGCCAACCAGGCCGTGCGCGAAGAACGCCTCGCCATCGCCCACGACGTCATCGACAACAGCGGCGACGAAGCCGCCCTCGACCAGGCAGTTGTCCATCTGCACCAGCGCTATCTGGAACTGGCACGCCGCGTTTCCTGATGCGGCGGCAAACCGGCGGGCGGTGCCCGCGACCGCTACGTCACGGCCAGAACTCGCGGGTTCCCGCAACGCCCTGACCGCTGTTGGCGCGGGCCTGGGCGACGTGCGCCGGCGCCAGGCCGCCCAAGGCGTAGACGGGCAATGCCGCTGCTTCCGCCAGCGACTGGAAGCAGGTCCAACCCAGAGGCGGAATCTGCAGATGGGCAGGCGTGGCGGCGACCGGCGCCAGGGTGGCGAAATCCACACCCAGCTGCCCGGCCCGGGCCAGGTCAGCCGCGTCATGGCAGCTGGCACCGATCAACTGCGACGGCGGCAGGGGGCGCCCGCCAAGCGCCGCCACCTCGCGATTGCGCAGCTGCACGCCGATATCCAGCAGCTGCGCACCTTCGATGTCACCGTGCAGCAGCAGTTGCGAACCATGGCGGCGGGCCAGTGGCAGCAGCCCGGCAGCGAGTTCGCGCACCATCTCGCGCGGCCACAGCGGCAAGTGCAACTGCACCAGTTGCGCGCTGCGTTCGATCGCCTGGCCGATCCGCTCGAACCACGCGCCGGCCTGCTCCGGCGGCACGTCGACCGGGGTGATGGCGTAGCGGGAGGGCAGGCGCAACGCCTGCAGGATCGCGCGATCGGCCCGGGTCAGCATGGACGGATCGACCTGCTCCGGCGGCAGCCATTGCAAGGCCTGCCCTTCCAGCGACCGCGGCTCCCCTTCCCATTGCTCGGTCTGCCAGGTATCCAGCAGCAGCTCGCGATCGGGATAGTGGCAGGGCACGCGGATCAGCGGCTCCGCGCGCAGCAGGGTGACGCCGATCTCCTCGCGCAACTCCCGCGCCAGCGCCTCGAAGGGTGTCTCGTCCGCCTCCAGCTTGCCGCCGGGAAACTCCCACAGGCCGGCCAGATGCTTGCCCGGCGGTCGCTGCGCCAGCAGCACGCGACCCAGCGCATCGAGCATGACCGCGGCCATCACGTGCATGACCGGTTTCGGCTCGACCGGCATGGTAGTCAGTTGTTGCGCAGGTACTCGACCATGTCGAAATCGTAGGCATGGTCCGCATCGGCCTTGTGGTGCACGCGCGACACCTCGGTCCACTCGCTGAAATGCACGCCCGGGAAGAACGTGTCGGCGCCATCGACGGCGGCGCTGACCCAGGTCAGATACATGCGGCGCGCGCGCTGCAGGGCTTCGTGGAACACCATGCCGCCGCCGATCACCATCAGCCCGGTGTTGTCGCAGCGCGCCTGCGCCTCTTCGATGGAGCGTACCGTGATCTGCCCGGGAAACGGCGCCTCGTGGCAGCGGCTGAGCACCAGGTTGACCCGGTCCGGCAGTGCGCGGCCGATCGACAGCGCCGTGTTGTAGCCCATCAACACGTTCTTGCCGGTGGTCAGTTGCTTGAACCAGCGCAGGTCATCGGGCAGATGCCAGGGCAGCTGTCCCTTGCGGCCGATCGCGAAGTTTTCGTCGAGTGCAGCAATCAGCGAGATGGCCATGGAGAATCCTTGTAGGGCTGGTTCATGGGGGCGACCGGCATCCGGGGAAGATGCCGTCGAATCGCTCTGGATATTAACAGGCCGCGCCAGGGCTGCGACGACATTCCACCCTTCCAGGCCGGCCTCGGCAGGCTCCAGCCGCAGGCCTAGACCGCGACTTCGGCCTTGATCGCCGGGTGCGACCGGTAGCCTTCGATCGTGACGTCCTCGTAGCGGAAATCGAAGATCGAACCCACCGCCGGATTGAGCTTCAGCTGCGGCAACGGCAGCTCGTCGCGGCTCAGCTGCAGTCGCGCCTGTTCCAGGTGGTTGTTGTACAGATGCGCGTCACCCAGGGTGTGCACGAAATCGCCGACGCCCAACCCGCAGACCTGGGCCACCATGTGGGTCAGCAGCGCGTAACTGGCGATGTTGAACGGCACGCCCAGGAAGATGTCGCCGGAGCGCTGGTACAGCTGGCAGCTGAGCTTTCCATCCGCCACGTAGAACTGGAACATCGTGTGACAGGGCAGCAACGCCATCTTCGGCAGCTCGCCCACGTTCCAGGCGTTGACGATCAGCCGCCGCGAGTCCGGGTTGCGCCTGATCTCGTCGATCACCCAGGCGATCTGGTCGACCACGCCGCCGTCGGCCGTGCGCCAGGCGCGCCACTGTTCGCCGTAAACCGGACCGAGGTCGCCGTTCGGGTCGGCCCACTCGTCCCAGATCCGCACGCCATGTTCTTTCAGGTAACCGATGTTGGTGTCACCTCGCAGGAACCAGATCAGCTCGTGCACGATCGACTTCAGGTGCAGCTTCTTGGTGGTGACCAGCGGAAAGCCCCGGTTGAGATCGAAGCGCATCTGCCAGCCGAACACGCTGCGCGTGCCGGTGCCGGTGCGATCGGTCTTTTCGGTGCCATGGTCGAGAACGTGGCGAAGCAGGTCGAGGTAGGCGCGCATCCGCCGATTCTAGCCCGAGGGGCATGACAACGGTCACTGCCGCCGCGCGCCGACACGACATAGACTCGGGCTTTTCCAGCGAGGAGACGAGCATGGCCCAGTGGTTTTTCAGCTACGGCAAGAACACCGACCGGATCGGCCCGCTTGATGACGCCGCAGCACGGGAACAGGCCCGACGCCAACCCGACGGCTACTGCTGGAGCGAGGGCTTCACCGAGTGGAAGCCGATCCGCAGCGTGGCGGAATTCGGCGGCATGCCGCTGGCGCCACCGCCGATGCCGGCGTCGATGGGCGGCGGCCGCGCCGACGAGATCGACTACCGCATCGTCGGCACCGACATGCAGTTCGTCGAGATCGAGCTGGACCCGGGCGAAAGCGCGATCGCCGAGGCCGGCGCGCTGATGTACAAGGAAGCCGCCGTGCGGATGGACACCGTGTTCGGCGACGGCTCCAGCGGCGGCCAGAGCGGCGGCCTGATGGACAAGCTGCTGTCCGCCGGCAAGCGGGTGATCACCGGCGAAAGCCTGTTCACCACCGTGTTCACCCACACCGGCCAGGGCAAGGCGAAGGTCGCGTTCGCCGCGCCCTACCCCGGCACCGTGATGGCGATGAAGCTGTCCGACCACGGCGGCCGGCTGATCTGCCAGAAAGATGCGTTCCTGGCCGGCGCCCGCGGCGTGCAGCTGGGCATCTTCTTCCAGCGCAAGATCCTTACCGGCCTGTTCGGCGGCGAAGGCTTCATCATGCAGAAGCTTGAAGGCGACGGCTGGGTGTTCGTGCACGCCGGCGGCACCGTGGTGCAGCGCGAGCTGAAAGCCGGCGAACGGCTCGACGTGGATACCGGCTGCGTGGTCGCCTTCCACGACACGGTGAACATGGACGTCAGGCCGGTCGGCGGCATCAAGAGCATGCTGTTCGGCGGCGAAGGCGTGTTCCTCGCCACGCTCACCGGACCGGGCACGGTGTGGCTGCAATCGCTGCCGTTCTCGCGCATGGCCGGCCGCATGCTGGCCGCGGCACCGCAAGGCGGTGGCCAGCGCCGTGGCGAGGGCTCGATCCTCGGCGGACTGGGCGACATCCTGGGCGGCGACCGGAATTTCTGAGTGACTGCGTTCCGCAGGGCGGGCCGTGCCCGCCTTACGGAGCGGAAGCCAGCGGCAGCGTCGGCGCCCGGCGCGACATCGCGATCAGCCCCAGCCCGACGGCGATCAGCGGCAACGACTGCATCTGTCCCATCGTCACCCACGACGTGCCGAACAGGTAGCCGAGTTGCGCGTCGGGCACGCGCACGAATTCCACAGCGAAGCGGAAACAGCCGTATAGCAGCGCGAACAGGCCCGACACCAGGTAGCGCGGCCGCGGCTTCAGCGAAACCAGCCACAACACCGCGAACAGCACCACGCCCTCCAGCAGCATTTCGTACAACTGCGAAGGGTGCCGCGGCAGCCGGTCCGGCGCTTGGGGGAAGATCATCGCCCACGGCACGTCAGTCGGCTTGCCCCACAGCTCGCCATTGATGAAGTTGCCCAGACGACCCAGCCCCAGCCCGATCGGCACCAGCGGCGCCACGAAATCGATGGTGTCGAAGAAATGCAGTTTCTGCCGCCGCGACCACCACCAGCCCGCCGCCAGCACGCCGAGCAGGCCGCCGTGGAAGCTCATCCCGCCGTCCCACACCTTGAACAGGGTCAGCGGTGCGGTCCAGATCCAGTCGATGTCGGCATAGAACAGCATGTACCAGATGCGCCCGCCCGCGATCACGCCGAGCATGCCGTAGAACAGCAGATCCCCCAGCGCATCGCGGGTGACCGGAAGCCGTCCGCGCCGGCGCCGGTACTCGCCCAGCACGGCCACGAAAAAGAAGCCCAACAGATACATCAGGCCATACCAGTGCACCTGCACCGGGCCGAGATGAAACGCGACGGGATTGATATCGACGATGTAGGGCTGGGACATGACGGAGGCGTACTGGTAAAGAAAAGCAAGTGTAGCGGGCCGGCAGGGCGCAACGGACATCCACCGCCGCCACTTTTGACGCTGGCTCCGCGCGGGCTAGAATCCTCCACAGACAGCACCGCGCGCGTCGGGGAAACGGGAATCGCGCCGCTGTCGGGGAAGATCACGGCCCGACCATGCAAGCATGGTCGCATGGCCTGATTCATTGCACTCGGATCGCATCAAGGGGAAATCGATGTCCTGTCACTTCGCGCGGACACTGCTGTCCGCTACTTGCCTGCTATTGCCGCTCGCCGCCGTGGCGGCCGATGTGGTGCCCGCGGAGGACTTCGCGCGCCACGCACCACTGACGATGCCCAGCCTTTCCCCGGACGGAAAGCACTTCGCCGTCAACATGAACCTTGCCGACGGCGATTCGCACGCCCTGGTGGTTTATGACGTAGCCGACATGAGCAAGCCGATCAGCATGTTGCGCCTGCCCAAGTACGAACTGGCCGTCGACATCTCCTGGGTCAGCAACACGCGGTTGGTGGTGGAAAAGGGCAGACAACAGGGTTCGATTGACAAGCCAGTGGCAACCGGCGAGGTGATCGCCACCGACATCGACGGTAAGCACCAGGACTACCTGTACGGCCCCGAAAGCAACTACGGCACCCGCGCAGGCACGCGCGGCACCGACCGGGGCTGGGGTTTCGTGGCCGGCCTGCCGGAACTCGCCAACGGCAACTTCTTCATGACCACGTACAGCTGGGACAACCAGGATTACAGCACCCTGTACGATGTCGATGCCGGCAGGAACACCCGGCACCTGGTCGGCCAGATCAAGGTGGGCGGCCTGAGCTTCATGGTCGGGCCTGATGGCAAGGCTCACTATGCCTTCGGTCGCAACGACAACTGGGACTACGTCATCTATCACTCGCAAGGTGGCAACTGGACGCAGATGAATCCCAGCCAGGCTGGCGGGACTTTCACCCCGCTTTTCTTCACCCCGGACCGGCAGCGCATCTACGCCAGTCAGTCTGTCGACGGCGGCCCGGCATCACTGATCGAGCAGGACGAACTGGGTGGCAACCGCAAGGTCCTGGCCAGCGACAGCTTTGCCAGCATCGGCATCATGGAGATCACCCCTCATCCCTACCGGCCCTTCGCCACCACGCTGGCCACCGGTATACCCCAGCCCAACTATGTCGACCCCAACGCACCGATAGCCAAGCTCCATCGGGCACTCAGCCTGAAGTTTCCCGGGAGCTACGTGCACTTCGTCAACTTCAGCGAGGATGGCGGGAAGCTGCTGTTCTCCGTCAGCAGCGACCGTGACCCGGGCAGCTATTTCCTGATCGATACCAGGAACTACAAGGTCATCAAGCTGTTCTCAGCCGAGCCGTGGATCGATCCGGGCAAGATGGCCGAACGGCGCCCGCTGCATTTCAAGGCTCGCGACGGCATGGAGCTGGAAGCCATCCTCACCATCCCCAAGGGTGCCGACCTTGCAAAGCTGCCGATGGTGCTGATGCCTCATGGTGGTCCGATCGATGTGCAGGACGACTGGTTCTACGATGGCGACGCCCAGTTTCTGGCCAACCGCGGTTACCTCGTGCTGCAGGTGAATTACCGAGGTTCAAGCGGTCGCGGCGTGAACTTCCGGGACGCCGGATACCGCCAGTGGGGTACCGGAATCCAGCAGGATCTCATTGATGCCGTCAAATGGGCGATCGCCGAAAACTATGCCGATCCCCAGCGCGTCTGCGTCTACGGCGCCAGCTTCGGTGGCTACTCGGCACTGATGGCGCCCATTCGCGCGCCCGGCATGTTCAAGTGTGCGGTTGGCTACGCAGGCATCTATGACATGGGTCTGCGCTACAAGAAGGGTGACACGCAGGAAAGCAAGGCCGGTCGCAATGCCTTGCGCATCCAGATGGGCGACAACCCGGCCGAACTGGCTGCCAACTCACCGGTGAACCTGGCCGGCAAGATCGACGTTCCCGTGTTCCTGATCCACGGAGAAGACGACCAGCGGGCGCCATTTGCCCATGCCAAGGCGATGCGGGCTGCGCTCGAAGCCGCCCACAAGCCATACGAATGGCTGAGCAAGCCGGGAGAAGGCCACGGGTTCTACGACGAGAAGAACAACGTCGAGCTCTATACGAAGCTGCAGGCGTTCCTTGAAAAGAACATTGGCCCAGGCGTGACGACCACGCATTGACTTGTGTCGGACGAACCCGTCCAGTAGTGGAGAAGATCGTGACCATTCACCGTTTTGTTCGACTGACCACGCTTGCCCTGTTGTATTTCTGGACGCAGATGTCCGTCCAGGCTGCAGAGATACCGTACAAGGATTTCGCCCGGCATCCATCGCTGACGAACCCGGTGATCTCTCCCGATGGCAGGCATCTCGCCGTCTCGCTGCACAATGAGGATGGCAGCTACCAGCTCGGCGTGCTTACGTTACCGGACTTGAAACCGGTCAGCCGCCTGAACATGGCTGCGCGAACCCTGCCCATCGATATCACCTGGGTCAGCAATACCCGACTGGTGATGGGCCTGGGCGAAGAGAACGGCACGCTCGAGGCACCCCAGGGTACCGGTGAGGTGGTCGCGGTCGACTTCGATGGCTCGCACAAACGCGTGCTCTACAGCTGGCGCGTGCGCGATACCAAGGGCGCCAACATGAACGTCCTGGGGATGGTCCGGGGTGCTGGCTTCATCGCCGGCACGCCGCACCAGCTAAACGGTCACGTCTACATCAGTGTCAGCCCGTTTCGCACCCACGCCAGCAGCGGAACACGCGACAGCGGACAGTCACTGATCTACGACGTCGAGACGACCAGTGGCTACCCACGCCTGATGGGAGAGATCGACGAAGCCGGGATGACGTTTGTGTTGCACGACGACGTGGCGCGCTTTGCGTACGGCAGCAATCAGGATGATCCATATCGCATCGATGTCTACAGTCGCGAAAATGCCGAGGCCCCATGGAAGCTGCTGCCGGGCAACGTCACCGGCAAACGGCTGGTGCCGATGCACATCAGTGCCGATGGCAAGCATCTCTATTCGTTGTACAGCGCCAACGGCGGTCCCGACCAGCTGGTGATAAGCAATCTCGACGGCAGCGACCGCAAGGTGCTTGCCAGCGATGACTTCGCGTCCGTCAGCGATGTGCTCTGGACGCCATATCCCTACCAGCCTTATGCCGTGGTATTTGATACCGGGAAGCCTCACATCAAGTACCTTGATGAGGGCGTCTTTGCACAGATCAGCGCAGCGCTGGCCCAGAAGTTTCCCGATGAGTTCCTCACGGTGGCCAACGCCAGCCAGGACGGCATGCAACTGATCATCGGCGCACGCAGTGATCGTGACCCGGGAACCTATGCCCTGTTCGATCGCGCCACGATGAACCTCAAGCCACTGTTCCGCAGCCTGCCTTGGATCGACCCGCAACAAATGGTGGCCCGCAAGCCCATCACGTTTACGGCCAGCGACGGCACTCAACTGGCCGGCTTCCTGACCATGCCGTCAAACAGTGCCGGCAAACCCGTACCGCTGGTACTGCTGCCACATGGCGGACCGATCGGTGTGGCCGATTCGTGGAGCTACGACCCCTGGTCCCAGTTCCTGGCCAATCGCGGCTATGGCGTATTGCAGGTCAATTATCGGGGCTCGGGTGGTCGCGGCACCAACTTCGAACACTCGGGTTACAAGCAATTCGGCACCGGCATCCAGCAGGATCTGATCGACGGCGTGAAGTGGGCCATCCAGCAGGGCTACGCCGATGCCGGGCGCGTATGCATCTTCGGCGCCAGCTTCGGCGGGTACTCCTCGCTGATGGCACCGATCCGCGCGCCGGGCATGTTCAAGTGCGCGGTGGATTATGCCGGCGTTTCCGACTACGCGATCGAACTGCACCGCAGCGACACCCGGCGCTCTGCGGGTGGCCGAAACTATTTCGTCCAGGCAATCGGCACGGACGACGCCACGATTCGCGAGATCTCACCGATCTACCACCTGGACAAATTCACTATCCCGGTGCTGATCATTCATGGCAAGGACGACCCGCGGGTCCCTTACGAGAACGCAACCGAATTGCGCTCGGCGCTGGACAAGGCTGGAAAGCCGTATGAGTGGCTGGTGCGCGACAAGGAACAGCACGGCTTCTACAGCGAAGAGAACAATCTTGCGTTCTACGAGACTCTGCAGGCGTTCCTTGACAAGCACATCGGCAAGGACGTGCACTGAGAGACATCATCCTCCCACTGGCTTGCTGCAACGTCGACGATCCGCCGCCCTTCCTGTGCCCAAGGCTGGTGGACGGGCGGCCGGCGCAGCTGATTGCAGGCCAGCTGACAGTGCAGGTCGAATCCCGCTCTGTTTCCAAGCGCAACGGAAGCCGTCGCTACAATTGCCCTGACACCTTGTTGCGGCGCTGTAAACCTTGCGTTATCGTCGAAATCGTGATCGGCCGCACCATACGGGCGACCGATCGCGAATCTGGATGTCGGGGGACATCCGTCGAAGGTCCGCGACTGGTAACGCGCGGACATTCCTGTCAGCAAAGGGGATATTCATGCATCGCAAGCTTCTCGCAAGCGCCATCTGTGCTTCGCTGGTCCTGCCCTTGTGGGCGAACGCTGCCAAGGCGCAAAGCCAGGACGGCAGCAGTTCCAGTCAGGACACCACTCAAACCGATCAATCCAGCAGCCAGGCAAACGAGAAGAATGCCACGAAGCTGAAGAGCATCCAGGTCACCGGCTCCCTGCTGCCACGCTCACAGATCGAGACGGCCACGCCGACGATCCAGATCACGGCCGAAGACATCACCAAGCAGGGTTTCACCACCGTTGCCGATGCCCTGCAAGCCTTGCCGCAAGCCACGGGTTCCGTGCAAGGGGCGCAGTTCTCGGGCGGCTTCACCCAGGGCGCGCAGACCATCAGCCTGCTCGGTCTCGATCCCGGCTTCACCCTGTTCCTCATCGACGGCAAGCCGATGGCTGACTACCCCCTGCTGTACAACGGCTCGGGGAATTTCGTGGACATCTCAACGATCCCGATGGCGATGGTCGACCACATCGACATCGTTCCCGGCAACCAGTCTGCGATTTACGGCTCCAGCGCGATCGCCGGCGTGGTGAACATCATCCTGAAGCAGCACGTCCAGGGCGTCACCATGAACCTGCGAGGCGGCGGCTTCAGCGAAGGCGGCGGTGGCAGCCAGCGCTTCCAGCTTACCGGCGGTCACGATTGGGAAAAGGCCAAGCTGACCTACAGCCTGGAATTGCGCAATCAGCGTCCGATCTATCGTTACCAGCGCCGCTGGTTCGATTCCAACAACGACCGTCCGGGCCTGGCCGCCGGCCAGAGCCGGCCGGCGCTGGACTACTTGCTGGTCGACCTGTTCTACGACCAGATCGGCACCGATCAATTCTTCGTGCCGGGGGGCAAGGCCAGTTGTGACCGGGTGGCGGGCGGCTCCGACAACACCACCGTCTATGCGACGGATGCTGCCGGCCGCGGCAATTTCTGCGGCAGTCCGAATTCGCCTGCATATTCCACCATCATGAATGGTGCAAAGGCTGGCACGGGCTATCTGAACTTCTCGTACGACATCTCACCGAATGCTCAGTTCTATGCAAACGGCCTGTTGAACGTGAGCAAGACCGATTATTACGTCGGAACCAACTATACCTGGTGGGGGTCCGGCCAGGATTACGGCGTAATTTACGGTGCCAACGTCGACAACGGCTCTGCCGACGACGGCCCCGGCTCCTTCATCCAGACCCAGTACACCATCGACAGCTCCGCCAATGGCATTGGCAACGCGGCCAATGAAACGGATCTCAACCGCTCCTACGTTGCCAACGTGGGTTTCCGCGGCACGTTCGGTGATTCCGATTGGGCCTACGATGCCTACTACCACCGCTCCGACAACGTGATCACCACCCGCCAGTTGCACCTGGTGGCCGACAAGGTCGACAACTACTTCCTGGGTGACCAGATCGGTTACGACCCGGTCTTCGACTACTACCCGGTGTTCAACCTCAACCTCGATCGCTTCTATTCGCTGATGACGCCCGAGGTCTATAACTCCCTCAGCGAACAGATCCGCACCCGATCACACACCTACACCCAGGAAGTGACCGGCACGGTCACCAACACGAACTTGTTCGATCTGCCTGGTGGCTCGGCGGGACTGGCAGTGTTGATGCAGTACGGCAATCAGAAGTGGGAGAACCCGACGGATCCGCGGCTGATCAACGGCTACTTCTGGGGCCTCACCGGTACCCAGGGCGAGGGCACGCGAGATCGCTATGCCGCCGCCACGGAGTTGAGCCTGCCGGTAACCACCTGGCTGACTGCCAGCGCGTCGGCCCGCTATGACACTTACAAGGCCGCCGGCCGCACCGACTCGAAAGCTACCTTCAAGATGGGGCTGGAATGGCGCCCGGTCGATACCCTGCTTGTCCGCGGCACCTACGCTACCGCGTTCCGCGCACCGGACATGGCAGGCCTGTTCCAGGGCGAGAGCGGCTTCTACACCAACGTGGTGGATTACTACCGCTGCCGCGTGGAAGATGGCGACCAGTTCGACGTCGACACCTGCCCGTACAACAACGAGCAGGTTCAAGGCAGCCAGGCAGGCAACAAGAACCTGAAGAACATCACGGCGAAGTCGCTGACTGGCGGCATCGTGTGGTCGCCCAGTTCGAACTTCAACATTCACGCCGACTACTATCGGGTCAACATCAGCAACGAGGTGTCCCAGCGCAGCATCAACGGCATCCTGTCTCTGGAGGCCGACTGCCGGCTTGGTCACACCATCGGCGGGTCGCCAGTGGATATCAACTCGCCGCGTTGCGTAGAGGCACTGGCGTTGATTGACCGCAACAACGATCCTGCAAATCCGCTGCAGTCGGGCATCAACAGCGTGAGCACCTATCCGATCAACATCTCCCAGGAAAAGGTGACTGGTGCCACGGCCGGTGCGCAATACCACTGGGATGCCGGTCGTTTTGGCGACTTCAATTTCTCGGCTGACTACAACGTCACCCTGGATCACACCTACCAGCAGTACCCGGGTGATCCGACGCTGGATCTGCTCTCGTACCGCACCTTCCCCCGAGAGTTCAAACATCGCGAAAGTGCCACCATCAACTGGACCAAGGGCCCAGTGAGCACCACGCTCTACGGTCTTCGCAACGGTCCGACGATGAACTACAAGGAAACCGGCACCGTGGGCCCGTGGATCACCTACAACGCGAGCATCCAGTTGCAGGTGAACGACGAAGTGAAGGTATCGCTGATCTCCAACAATCTGCTGAACAAGCGGCCACCGCGTGACAGCACCTACACCGCCTACCCGTTCTACGACGGCTTCAACTACAACGGCTACGGTCGCTCGATCTTCGCCGAGCTTGAGTGGAAGCTGTTCTGACGACAACTCACCCGCTGCAAAGAAGAAGGGTCGGCTCGTGCCGGCCCTTCTTCTTTGGTTTCGCGTGCGGTGGCGTATAGTCGCAACCCGGAGAATTTGAGCAGAACAAGGAGGATGCGCATGAAATTTCGACTGCAATTCGCCAGCTTGCTGTTGAGTGCCAGCGTCGGTTGCACCCTCGCAGCCACCGGAACACCGGTTGTCGACCAGGACATGCGCGATACCTTGCGTGCCATGAGCGATGCATCCACCTGGGGACATCCCGACCAGTTCGGCCAGTACGCAGGCATGCAGCGCTACGCCAAGGGAGAATACGCCGACGCGTTGAAGTACTTCCTGATCGGTGCGAAGTACGCCGACAAGCTTTCGCAACTGAGCATCGGGCTGATGTACCTGCATGGCGACGGCGTCGCTACGAATCTGATACTCGCCTATGCATGGACCGCAGTCTCCGCGGAACGGGGCTATCCTCAGTTCGTGGCAACACGTGACCGGATATGGGCGTCGCTGACGCCATCGCAGCAAGTCGAGGCCATAAGGGCCCAGACGATCATCACCGCCGAGTACGGCGACAGCGTGGCCAAGCCGAGGATGACTCGCGAACTCAACTACTGGCGTACGCAGATGACCGGCTCGCACATCGGTTTCGACAGCGGGGTGCAGCACGTGGACAAGGCCATGCTATCCGGCGGCGTACCTAGCGCGAACTGTGCTCGCCGTACCCTGGGCAACGTTCCGATCGCCGGATGCGGCGGCGACGTGTACGCGAGATGGCGCTGGGATCCAAAAACCTACTACTCGGTCGTGGATTCGAACTGGAAAGGGAAGGTTACCGTCGGCGACGTGCAGCCAGTGACGGTTCCGCCGACCAGGAATGCTGTCCGGACGCCAGCAGATGGACACATCGACGGAAAATGAGGCATCTGCTGTGTCGGCATGCATTCACGCCAGCCAGGCAGCACTGCCGGATCAGAGCAATACCGGCCGGTTGGGCAACTCGTCGGGACGGGCCCCCTCATTCCCGGGAAAATGACGTTCCAGCAACTCGCTTGCCGCAGCGATGCCGGCAAGACTGCCCGCGCGCCAGTCGCCACCGGCATAGCACTCGCGCATGCGCGCGCAGATCGCGCTCCATTCTTCGGCCGGGACCTTCGCCGCGATGCCGCGGTCGGCGACGACCTCGATGCGATGCTCGGCCATCAGCACGTAGAGCAGCACGCCGCAATTGTGCTCGGTGTCCCACACACGCAGCTGCGTGAACAGCTGCCGCGCGCGGGTCGGTGCGTCGAGGCCGCCCAGCACGTCCGCCAGTGCCAGTCGCGACTCGACCGCAAAACGGATCTCGCCCAGGTGGGTGCGTTCGCCCGCCGCGATCGCCGCGGCCATCTCGTCCAGCAAGGCTGGCGAAAAGCGGCGTGACAGGCGAAACCAGTCACCGGACAGATTCAGCCACAGCCGTCGCATGCGCTCCATCACCAGCTCCCCGAGGAACCGCCGCCGCCGAAGCTGCCGCCGCCACCGCTGAAGCCGCCGCCAAAACCGCCACCGGAGCTTCCCCCGCCCCAACCTCCGCCGCCAAGCCCGCCCCAGCCGCCACCGCCGATCGAACGGCCGGCGCCGGCCGGGAGCAGCATCAGCACGCCGCCGACCAGCGCGCCGATCAGGCCTGCACCCACCGAGATCAGCAGCCACAGCAGGCCGCCGATCGCCAGCGCACCCAGCGACGCACGCAGCCATGCCGGGGCGCGTGCGAAGATCCCGCGCAGGAACAGTGCCGCGAACACGGCAATCATCAGGCCGGTCTGCAGGTCGAGGCCGCCATGTTCGCCCGCGGGCGAACCGCGGACCGGCGGCGGCAGCGGTTCGCCATTGATCAGCTGGGTCAACGCACCGACTGCGTCGCTGATGCCGCCGAAATAATCGTTGCCGCGGAATTTCGGCGCGATGTATTCGCGGATGATCCGGGCCGTGGCTGCGTCAGGGATCGCGCCCTCGAGGCCGTAGCCCACTTCGATGCGTACCCTGCGATCGTTCCTGGCGATCAGCAAGAGCACGCCGTCATCGGTGCCCTTGCGGCCGATCCCGTTGGCCTCGGCCACCGCCAGCGAATAGCCTTCGATGTCCTGGTCGCCGGTGCTGCCGACCATCAGCACCACCAGTTGGGCGCCCTTGGCCTTTTCCAGCGCCACCAGCTGCGCGTCGAGCTGGTCGACCTGCTGCGCGCTCAGCGTGCCGGTGAGGTCGGTGACATGCCGCGCCAGCCTCGGCACGGCATCCGCCGCGTACAGCCCGGCCTGCAGCAGCAGGAGCAGCACCAGCAGCCAGTGGCGAGACCGGCGCCCGGCCGTCATCAGTGCGTCGCCGCTGGCGCCGGTGCGGTGGTGCCGAAGTCGACCTTCGGTGCCGTGGAAATGGCCTGTTCGTTCTGCACGCTGAAGTTCGGCTTGACCTGGTAGCCGAAGATCTTCGCGGTCATGTTGTTGGGGAAGGTGCGGATCATGCTGTTGTATTCCTGCACCGTCTGCACGTAGCGGTTGCGCGCCACGGTGACCCGGTTCTCGGTGCCTTCCAGCTGCGCCTGCAGGTTCTGGAACAGGCCGTCGGCCTTCAGCTGCGGGTAGTTCTCGCTGACCACCATCAGCCGCGACAGCGCATTGCCCAGCTCGCCCTGGGCGGCCTGGAACTGCTGCAGCTTCTGCGGATCGTTGAGCGAGTCGGCGTTGACCTGCAGGCTGCCCACCTTGGCACGGGCCTCGGTCACCTCGACGAAGACCTTCTCCTCGTGCTGGGCGTAGCCCTTGACCGTGTTGACCAGGTTCGGCACCAGGTCGGCACGCCGCTGGTACTGATTGAGCACTTCGGACCAGGCGGCCTTGACCGCCTCGTCCTGCTTCTGGATGGCGTTGTAGCCGCAGCCCGACAGCATGACCACGAGCAACAGCAATACGAGATGACGCAGGGTCTTCATGGATGGCTCCGATCCGTTGCAGGATTCATTCGATCATCCCATGCGTGACACTGCCACCGTGTCGGCACGGAGTGAAGGGACAGCTAGCCGAGCCAGCGCGGCAGCAGGATCAGCGCCCAGCTCAGCACCACCAGCATCAGCAGCACGAACACCGCGGCCGAGCCCATGTCCTTGGCCCGCCCGGCCAGTTCGTTGAATTCCGGGCTGACCTTGTCGACCACCGCCTCGATCGCCGAGTTCAGCAGCTCGGCCGACAGCACCAGCAACGGGGCCAGGATCAGCGCGAACTTCTCCAGGCCGCCATGGCCCAGCCACAGGCCCAGCGGCACCATCACGATGGCCAGGCAGGCTTCCAGGCGAAAGGATGCCTCGTGCTTCCAGCCGGCGCGCAAGCCCTTCATCGACCAGCGGAATGCGTTCCAGACCTGCTTCGGACCACGAAAACCTTCGGCGGCCATCAGCGGACCCGCCATCCGGCCGGTGGTCGCTGTCGTGACAGGGTGACATCGGGTTGAGGCATGGTGGGCCGGGCTCCGGGAAGCGGTGATGGCGGGCGTCTGATGATGCCACAAGCGGCCAGCGGCATACGGCCGCTGCGCCCTCCCAAGCACCTGCGGCAGGTACCTGTCATGTCGCAGTGCAGCTACACCCTGCCGACGGATGGGTTAGGCTTCGTCGGTTGTGGTCCGTTCAGGATCACAAGCCGAAGGCGCGTGCCAGCACGTCGCCATGGTCTGAAACCCGCACGGAAAATCTATGGCAACCCAGAACCCGCCCGTCTCGCAGACGAAGTCCTTCAGTACCGTCTTCCTGATCGAAATGTGGGAGCGCTTCGGCTTCTACGGCATGCAGGTGTTGATGGTCACCTACATGGTGAAGAAGCTCGGCTTCGTCGACAGCAAGGCCAACCTGATCTGGGGCGCCGCCGCGGCGCTGATCTACGCGACGCCGGCCATCGGTGGCTGGGTGGGTGACAAGCTGATCGGCACGCGCCGCACGATGCTGATCGGTGCCGTCGTGCTTGCGCTGGGCTACGCGATGTTGTGGATCCCGACCAACAACGCCTACTTTCTGTACGTGGCGCTGGGCGTGATCATCGTCGGCAACGGCTTCTTCAAGCCGAACGCCGGCAACCTCGTGCGAAAGATCTACGAGGGCGACGACACCAAGATCGACAGCGCCTTCACCATCTACTACATGGCGGTGAACATCGGCTCGACCATCTCGATGCTGCTGACTCCGTGGATCCGCGATTACGTGGGCGCGAAGTATGGCGACGCCTGGGGCTGGCACACCGCCTTCGGCGTCTGCGCGATCGGCCTGGTGCTGGGCCTGATCAACTACTCGCTGATGTACCGCACGCTGCAGCACATCGGCTCGCCGGCCGACGACGAGCGGGTCGACTTGAGGAAGCTGGGGCTGCTGGCTCTGGCGGCCATCGGCATGGTCTTCGTGTCGGCCTTCATCCTGCAGAATGAAATGGTGGCGCGGATCTGCGTGTATGCCGCCGGCGTGGTGATCCTGGGCATCTTCATCCACCTGATCCGCAGCAGCGAACATCATGAGCGGGCCGGCCTGGTCGCCGCCCTCGTGCTGGTCGCGCAGACGATCTTCTTCTTCATCTTCTACCAGCAGATGTCGACCTCGCTGAACCTGTTCGCCCAGCGCAACGTCGACCTCTCGTTCGACCTGTTCGGCTGGCACCTGTTCAACTGGATTCCCGAGCAGTTCCAGTCGCTCAACGCGATCTGGATCGTGCTGCTGAGCCCGGTGCTGGTGTTCATCTACAACAGCATGGGCAGGGTCGGCAAGAATCCGTCGGTGGCCGCGAAGTTCGCCTGGGGTTTCGCCGCGGTGGCGATCGGATTCTTCATTTACGGCGTGGGCGCCCGCTTCGCGGTGAATGGCCAGGTGTCGTCGTGGATCATGGTGTGGGGTTACGGCCTGTACTCGCTGGGCGAGCTGCTGGTCAGCGGCCTGGGCCTGGCGATGATCGCCCGCTACGTGCCGGCGCGCATGGGCGGCTTCATGATGGGCGCGTACTACGTGGCTTCCGGCATCTCGCAGTACCTGGGCAGTGTGGTGGCGAACTTCGCCAGCATCCCCACCGACATCAAGGACCCACTGGTGTCGCTGCCGATCTACACCTCGCTGTTCAACAAGCTCGGCCTTGCCGGCGTGGGCTGCACGGTGATCGCCATCGCGATGCTGCCGCTGATGAGCAAGCTGTCGGCCAGCCACTCCGATGCGGCGACCAACAACAAGCCGCTGCCGCCGGTGCACAGCGAGGAATACAACACGCCGTAAACGAAGCATGGAAACCCGCCGCGCAGCTCGGCGGGTTTCGTCCGAACAGATTCAGCCAGGAAGATCGCCATGCCTCACCGGTCCGCCCAACGCATCGGCCCGTTTGCATTGACGCGGACGCTGGCCTGGCTGCGGATCTGCGCCATCGCCGGGCAGAGCACGGCGGTGCTGGTCTGCGCGCTGTGGATGCATTTGAACGTGCCGCTGCTGCCCCTGCTGATCGGCATCGGCGTGCTGGCGGTGTTCTCGGTATTCGCCGCCTGGCGGCTGACCCAGCCGTGGCCGCTCGGCGAGTGGGAGGCGGTGGGACACATCGCCTTCGACACCCTGGTGCTCGGCTACCTGCTGTATTTCAGCGGCGGCGCCAGCAATCCGTTCATCACCCTGCTGCTGGTGCCGATCGCCTTGAGCGCAGCGGCACTGTCGGCGCGGGCGGTGCTGGCCGTGGCGGCGCTGGCAGGCATTGCGTACGTGCTCCTGCTCTACCGGCATGTGCCGCTGCCGATGTCGGTGCACGGGGACTCGCCGAACCGCTTCTCGCTGCACGTCGCCGGGATGGGCGTGAACTTCGTGATCAGCGCGGTGCTGCTGGGCTTTTTCATCAGCCGGCTGGCCCGCGTGCTGCGCTTGCAGCAGCTCGAAGTGCAGCGGATACGCGAACGCGCCCTGCGCGACGAAGGCATCCTGGCCATCGCTACCCAGGCCGCCGGCGCGGCGCACGAACTCAACACGCCGCTGTCGACGATGCGCACCCTGCTGCCGGAACTGCGCCGCGAACATGCCGGCGAGCCCACGCTGTCCGAAGACCTCGAGCTGCTCGAAAGCCAGGTCGATCGCTGCCGCACGATACTTCGCGAGATGGTCGCGTTCGGCAAGGCGCAGCTGTCGCAGGAACCGGAGCGGCTGCGGCTGGACCAGTTCATCCACGGCTGCCTGGAGCGCTTCCAGTTGCTGCGGCCGGAAGCCGAGCTGACGGTGACACTCGATCCGGAACTGGCCGGCACCGTCCTGCGTACGCCTCCGGGGCTTCGCCATGCGCTGATCAACCTGCTCAACAACGCCGTCGACGCCTCGGCTGCCAATCGGTCCGACGCGATAGCCCTGGAGGTTTCGCGCGACGGATCATGGCTGCAGTTGTGCGTGCGCGATCACGGCCCGGGCTTCGATGATGATCCCGAGATCACCGCGCTGGGGCATTCGCACAAGCAGACCGGGCTGGGCATCGGCCTGGCGCTGGCCGAAGCCACTGCGGAGCGACTCAACGGCGAGCTGGTCGCCGGCAATACCGGACACGGCGCCCGGGTCTGCCTGCGCCTGCCGCTGGCGGTGATCGCCGAAAAATAGCCCGGCGTGCGTGCAAGTCGCGCCGCTTCCGGCAAGAATGGGCGCTGGATCACCATCAGGAACCCCCGCGATGACCGAGTTGCCCCAAGCCGCCACGGCACGTCCGCTGCTGCTGGTCGACGACGATGTGACCTTCCTGCGCGTGCTGGCGCGTGCGCTGGGCTCACGCGGCTTCGAGGTGATCACCGCCAGCAATTTCGACGAGGCCCGCGCCCTGACGCGCCGGCACCATCCGCGCTACTGCGTGCTCGACCTCAAGCTGGGCGAGGAAAACGGCCTGCGCCTGATCCCCGAACTGCATACCCTGGTGCCCGACCTGCGCGTGCTGCTGCTGACCGGCTACGCCTCGATCGCCACCGCGGTGGAGGCGATCAAGCGCGGCGCGCACGACTACCTGGCCAAGCCGGTCGACGCCGACGCCGTGGTGCGCGCCCTGCTCGACGGCGACAGCGACGCCGATGACGCCGACTTGCCCGACACGCCGGAACAGCCGCTTGCCCTGCGCCGACTGGAGTGGGAACACATCCAGCGCGTGCTGACCGAATGCGACGGCAACATCTCCGAGACCGCCCGCCGCCTCGGCATGCACCGCCGCACCCTGCAGCGCAAGCTGAGCAAGCACCCGGTGCGAGAACGCCCCGACCGCGAGGACTGATCGCGAAGGCTGATCGCGAGGACTGACGTCCAGGCGGTCATCGAAATGCCAGCGCAGGCATTGCCCGCCGCTACTCCCGGAATTGCAGGAACCGGCGGACCGCGTCCGCCCTGCGTGCCGCCGGCACCTTTCGCCGCGCCCGCGCATCTCATGGCCGCCCCCGCTGCGACAACGCGCCATCTTTCGCGTGGCCGACAGCGGACTATCCTTGCAACTCTAGACCCCCATCCAGAGTATCGCTTGAACGCCATCCCGTTCGGCCTTTGCGCACTTGCCGCTGCCGTGGTCGCCGGCCCCTCGCCGGCTGCCGACGTTCCGCTGCAAACCACCACCCTCACGCCGGTCTCGGTGCACGCCAGCGACACCATGGTGACGGAAACGCCTAGCGTGCAGGTTCGCGTCACTCGCCAGAAGCTGCAGCAGCAGAACGTCACCGAAAGCGCCGACGCGTTGAAGTACGCGCCGAACATGATGGTGCGCAAGCGCTACATCGGCGATCCGAACGCGGTGATCAGCGGCCGCAACGCCGGCACCCTGCAAAGCGCACGCAGCCTGGTCTATGCCGACGGCCTGCTGCTGTCCAACCTGATGACCAACGGCTGGGATGGCGCACCGCGCTGGGGCATGGTGGCACCGCAGGAAGTCGGCGCCGTCGACATCCTGTACGGCCCCTACTCCGCGCTGTATCCGGGCAACTCGCTGGGCAGCACCGTGCTGATCCACACCGTGCTGCCGCAGCGGCTGACCGCCAGCGTGAGCACCCAGTTCTTCAGCCAGGACTACCACGACGCATACGGCGCCGGCGGCCACTACAACGGCCACCAGGCCGCCGCCACGCTGGGCAACAGGCAGGGCCGCTGGAGCTGGCTGCTCGAATACAGCCGACTCGACAACCGCGGCCAACCGATGCAGTACGCCACGGCCAGGGCCGGTGGCAACCCCGCCCTGGCCGTGCCGGTAACCGGCGCCACCGCTGATCGCAACCCGAACGGCAGCGCGCGGCTGGTCTACGGCGCCAACAGCATCGAACACACCGTGCAGGACCAGGCCAAGCTGAAAGTGGGCGTCGACCTGAGCGAGCACGTCGCAGCGCTGTTCACCGTGGGCTGGTGGCACAACCGCGCCGAGGACTTCACCCGCAGCCTGATCCGGGATGGCCACGGCAACCTGGTCAATGGTGGCGTCATCAGCGCAGGCGGGCAGACCTGGACGCTGCCGGCCAGCGGGCTGGCGCCGTCCTCGGCCAGCGACACGCACATGCTGTACGGCATCGAGTTGAACGGCCATCTCGACAACGGCTGGCGCTGGACCGCGGTAGCCAGCCACTACGACTTCCTGCGCTCGCTGGCCGGCAGCGCGAACAACGCCGAACCCGGCCGGCCCGTCAACGGCCCGGGCACGGTCGCCAACAAGGCCGGCTCGGGCTGGGACACCCTCGACCTGCGCAGTTCCGGTCCCATCGGCGATCGTCACATGCTGTACGCCGGCATCCATGCCGATCGTTACGTGCTGGACAGCCAGCTGCGCAACGCCAGCCACTGGCTGGGCGATGCCGACGGCGCGCGGGTCAGCGCGTTCGGCGGTCGCAGCCAGACCCGCGCGCTGTATCTGCAGGATGTGTGGAGTTTCGCCGACGCATGGGCGCTGACCCTGGGCGGCCGGCTGGAACAATGGCGGGCCTACGACGGCCTGCGCGGCAACGGCAACACCGCGTTGCGCTACGCCGACCGCCAACGCACCGACTTCTCGCCCAAGGCCGCGCTGAGCTGGGACTTCGCCGAAGACTGGGAACTGCGACTGGCCCATGGCAAGGCGGTGCGCTACCCAACCGTGAACGAACTGTTCCAGGGCAGCCTGTCGGCCAATGCGATCGTCAACAACAACCCGGACCTCCGGCCCGAGATCGACGAATCCACCGACCTCACGCTGAACCGCCACCTGGAAAACGGCCACTGGCGCATTTCGCTGTACCAGGACCGCATCGCCGATTCGCTGTACTCGCAGACCGACATCACCGTCACCCCCACCGTGACCAGTGTGCAGAACATCGACTGCATGCGCAGCCGCGGGCTCGAGGGCGAGATCACCCTCACCGACCTGTGGTTGGACGGACTCGACGTGCAGGCCAGCGTGGCCTTCAACCACGCGCGCACCCTGGACGACAGCCAGTATCCGCTGGCCAACGGCAAGGTGTTTCCGCGCATCCCGAAAATCCGCGCCAGCGTGTTCGCCGACTACCGCTTCGCGCCGCAATGGGACGCCTCGCTGGGCATCCGCCATTCCGGCCGCCAGTACGGCACGCTGGACAACAGCGACCACATCGACAGCTACGGCGCGGTGAGCCGCTTCACCGTGGCCGACGCCCGGCTGCGCTGGTCCTTTGCGCACGGCTGGACCGCCGCGCTCGGCGTCGACAACCTGACCAACGAACGTTACTGGGTCTACCATCCGTACGCTGGCCGCACCTGGTTCGGCGAGCTGCGCTGGGAGTTGTGAAGAGCTGTCGGACCCCGCGCGCGATACTCCCTCCCCTGCTCGCAGGGGAGGGTTGGGGTGGGGTCGCTCTTGATCGCCAAAGTCAAAAGCACCCCCTCCCAACCTCCCCCTGAAAGCAGGGGGAGGAGCAAAACCCGAGGAGCATTCATGCGCCACCTGCTGATCACCCTGCTCTGCCTGCTCTCGCCCGCCCTATCCGCCCACGACGGCATGCACATGGACATGCCCAGGGGCCCCGAGCTTGGCGCCAGCGCCGCGTTCGACAGTCATGGTCGGCTGTACGTGGTGGACGCGGCGGACGGTCACGTGCGGCTGCGCCACTCCGATGACGACGGCCGCACGCTGAGTGCGCCGATCGAGGTGAACGCCGTGGCGGAACGCATCTACGCCGAAGGCGAGAACCGGCCGAAGCTCGCGTTCGGTCCCCACGACGCGATCTACGTCAGCTGGTCGCAGCCGCGCACCGCACCGTGGACCGGATTCGTGCGCTTCGCCCGTTCGACGGATCGCGGCGAGCATTTCAGCGAACCGCTGACCGTGCACCACGACCGCGCGGAGATCACCCACCGCTTCGACGCGCTGGCGGTCGACGGCAAGGGCCGCATCGTGATCGCCTGGATCGACAAGCGCGACCTGGTCGCCGCCGACGCCGCGAACAAGCCCTACCTCGGCGCCGCGGTCTACTACAGCTGGTCGGAGGACGGCGGCGCCAGCTTCTTGCCCGAGCGCAAGCTGGTCGACCAGAGTTGCGAATGCTGCCGCATCGCGCTGGCGCGCAGGCCCGACGGGCACGTCGCAGCGTTCTTCCGCAGCATCTACGGCGACAACATCCGCGACCACGCCTATGCCGTGCTGCGCACGGATGGCCAGGACAGCACGGTCCGGCGTGCCACCTTCAGCGAGTGGCATATCGCCGGCTGCCCGCACCACGGCCCCGGCCTGGCGATCGGCGCTGACGGTGTCCGCCACGCGGTGTGGTACGAGGCGAAGAGCGCGCCCACGATCCACTACGGCCAGCTCGACCGCGGCCACCCACCGCAACACGCGACGACGATCGCCGCCGCCGGCGCCAGCCACGCCGACGTGGCCGTGCACGGCCATACCGTGTGGGTGGTGTGGAACCAGGTCGGCGCGGATGGCTACACGCTGATGCTGCGCCGCTCGACCGACAACGGCGCGCACTTCGACGCGGAACGCGCCATCGCGCACAGCGGCGGCGCGGTCGGCTCACCGCAGTTGCTGACGAAGTCGGGCCAGGCCTTCGTGGCCTGGAACACGGCGCAGGGATTTCGCCTGATCGGTGTTGCACCATGAAGCGCCTGCTGCCGCTGCTGTTCCTGCTGTTGCCCGCGCTGGCCTGCGCCGGTTCGCTGCAGCCGCTGGCCGCCAATGACGTCGCCACCCTGCTTGAGCCACCGGCGCACGGCGAACGCATCATCGCGCTGTGGGCCCTCGATTGCGCCTACTGCGAACCGAACCTGCAGGCGCTGGCCAGGCTGCGCGACCAGCATCCCGACGAGATCGAGCTGGTGCTGGTGACCACCGACGGCATCGAGCAGGCCGCGACGATCGAGGCGCGCCTGCACGGGATGAAGATGGACGGCTATCCGAACCGCGCCTACGCCGAAGCGTCGCCCGAACGCATCAACTTCCTGCTCGACCCGCACTGGGGTGGCGAGACACCGCGCGTGCTGGTGATCCGCGCCGACGGCAGCCGGCTCGGCATCAGCGGCGCGCTGACGCCCGCGCAGCTGGACAAACTTCGGTAGCGCCAACCCCGCCAGCCTCGGGCGGCAACATGCTACGGCTGGGCGACGCTGTCGGCCGGAGCCGGCTCGGGGATCTCGGTGGTGCCATCGTCCTCGTCGCCGTACAGCGCCACGTGCGGCACGCCGTCGGCGCCGATCCAGCCGCGGTACATGCCATCGGTGTTGAACGGGATCGAGATGTGGCCTTCCGCATCCAGCGCGATCGCGCCGCCGTTGCCGCCCATCGACGGGATTTCCTGGTTGATCACCTCGGCGGCGGCGCGCTTCAGCGGCACGCGCATCTGGGTCACCTTCATGCAGATCTCGTGCGCGGCCACGGTGCGGATGTAGAACTCGCCCCAGCCCGTACCGGACACCGCGCAACCCGAGTTGGCATAAGTGCCGGCGCCGATGATCGGCGAATCGCCGATGCGGCCCCAGCGCTTGTCGGTCATGCCGCCAGTGGAGGTGCCGGCAGCCAGGTGGCCCTGCGCATCCAGCGCCACCGCGCCCACGGTGCCGAAATGTCTGGCCGTCTCGACGTCCGCATGCGGCTGCTTCGCGGCATCCTCCTTCAACGCCTTCTGCAACTGCTGCCAGCGCTCCTCGGTGCGGAAATAGGCGGGATCGACCAGGGTGAAGCCCTGCTCCTGCGCAAACGCCTCGGCGCCATCACCGGAAAGCATCACATGGGGCGAATGCTCCATCACCGCGCGCGCCAGCAGGATCGGATTCTTCACCCGCCGCACCCCGGCCACCGCGCCGGCACGCAGCGTATAGCCGTCCATGATTGCCGCATCCAGCTCGTTCCTGCCGTCATGGGTGAACACCGCGCCCTTGCCGGCGTTGAAGTTCGGATCGTCCTCCAGCACGGTCAGCGCGGCGGCCACCGCGTCCAGCGCCGGCTTGCCCGCCTTGAGCTCGGCGTAGCCGTTCTGCAAGGCCTGCGTCATCGCCGCGCGTACCGCCTGCTCCCTGGCCGGCGTCATGTCGCGCTTGATCACCCCGGCACCGCCGTGGATCACCAGGACGGGTGACACGGCGGCGTGGCTCATGGCGGTGATTCCGATGGCTGCAAGGGCGGCAAACAGATGACGCGATTTCACGACACACTCCCGGACGGTGACCCGGCGAGTATAGCCATCCTTCCACCTCACTTCGGCGCGAAGTGCACCCGTTTTTTGCCCTCCAGCTCAACCTTCACGCCGGCAAGGTTGGCCACCCGCTGCAATGCCGTGCCGGCCGGCATGTCGTTGAACGACAGCGTCACGGCACCCTGCCCCAGCGCGTCCGGATTGACGAGAGTCCAGCCCGCCTTCTTTGCGATCGATTCCGCCACAGCGCGCGTGGTGCCGTTCGTGATGTGCTCGGTCACCCTGATCGGCGATGCCTCGGCGAGCACCTGGGCCGGGCAGCCAGCCTGGGGCGTGATGTCGATGACATAAGCCTGCTTGCCGTCCACGCCCTTGCCCGTGGCGTGCAAGGTCTGTCCCAACGCGCCGCGCAACCGGCTATGCGCAAGCGACGCGGTGCCGATGCTGCCCACCGCCAGATCGATGCGCAGCTGACCATCGACAGGCACGGCGGTTGCTTCCACCATCACTCCACCCACGCTTGCCGTCGCCGTCTTGCCCGGCAGCGTGCACAGCGCCATCGCCGCTGTTTCCGCATGACGCTTGTGTCCGTCGTCGGTCGACAATTCGACCTGCATGTCGAGCTGGTACTGCGTTCCCGCGACTGGCGGATTCGTGTGCGTCGCCGGCGGTGCGCTGGCGGCATAGACCGAACCGCCCACGATGATGGCGAGAGCGAAACCGGCGACGGCCCCAACCTCCTGGCAACGACGGTTCGGCGAAGACTGTTTCAACATGGCAATACGCTCCGTGAGTGGATGACGGGGGGACCAGGCGCAACCCACCGGCACCGCGAATGCGGCCGACTGGGTCTTCAACATCGCGTTCGCATAGCAGCGCCGCTGCTCGCCGTGGTCGCGCAGCACGGCGGCGTCGCAGGCCAGTTCCTGGTCGTGGCGAAGTACAGAAAGCGCCCACCAGGCCAGCGGGTGGAACCAGAACAGCGCGACCGTCAGCTGGGCGAACAGGCACCACCAGCCATCGTGGCGGCGCGCATGCGCCGTCTCGTGCGCGAGGATCAGCATGCGTTCGCTGGCGTCGTAGCGCTGTTCGAAATCCGCCGGCAGCACGATGCGCGTGCGCCAGGCGCCGACCAGGGCCGGGCCGACATCCCTGCCGACGGCCCGCAATACGGGCCAGCGCGACGAAGAGACGGGCATGGCGGTAGCTCCGCGCAGGCAGCGCCGGTAGCGCTGCTGCATCAGCGCGGCCAGCACCAGACTGCACACGCTGCCGGCGATCCAGGCCAGCATCGCAAGGACGCGCCAGTCGATGGCGCCGGACCGGGCCACGTATCCCGGCAGTACGGTCGCCGCCGAGGTGATCGCGATCACCACCGGCGACAACACCACGACCGGCGCTTCAGCCGCATGCGGCAGCTGGCTGGCCAGCATCGCCAATGGCGGCAACAGCCACAGCTGGAACGCCCGCTCGGCGCCGAACAGTCGGCGGCATGGCCGGCGCAGCAGGGCGGCCACCAGCACGGCGACGGTGAAGGCGAGGATCAGCAACCAGCCACGCCCGAGCCATTCGATCGCGGCTTCACTGTTCATCGTCGAGCTCCTTCAGCAGCTTGCGCAATTCGGCGATGTCCTTCTTCGACAGCTTGCGCTGCTCGGAGAAGTGCGCCACCAGCGGTGCCACGCGACCGCCGAACAGGCGGTCGAGCAGGCCCTTGCTCTCCTGCTGTACGTACTGCTCGCGGCTCAGCAGCGGCGTATAGAGGTAGCGGCGGCCGTCGCGCTCGGCGTGCACGGCCTTCTTGCGCAGCAGGCGGTTCAGCAGGGACTTCACCGTGCCTTCCTGCCAGCTTTGCGCCGGGCCGACCTCGGTGAGGATTTCTTCGGCGGTACGTGGCGCTTCGCGCCACAACACGTCCATCACGACGGCTTCGGCTTCGCTGATTGCCATGGGTCACCGTTTACATGTGTAAGTGATTTGATGTTTACACGCGTAATTGATGGCGTCAAGCCTGTTTCGCCCGGACGGGAGCCGCTTCGCCGCAGCGCAGGAACCCGATGCAGGGTTCGCCGCAACGATGCGGTTCCGATGAGAACGCGCGGGCCTCGGACCTTGGTACAAGGTCGACCCGGCGCAATCCGTCGTATCCTTGTCAGCTGACTCTCCCTGCAGGAAGGCACAGCAATGGACAAGGTTTATCCCAGCGCCGCAAACGCCCTTGATGGTTTGTTGTTCGATGGCATGACCATCGCGGCCGGCGGTTTCGGCCTGTGCGGCATCCCCGAGAACCTGATCGGCGCGCTGCTCGAAGCCGGCACCAAGGAGCTCACCATCGTCGGCAACAACGCCGGCGTGGACGATTTCGGCATGGGCCCGCTGCTGAAGACGCATCAGGTAAAGCGCGTCTACGCGTCGTACGTTGGCGAGAACAAGGAATTCGAGCGACAGACGCTGGCCGGCGAACTCGAACTGCACCTGACCCCGCAGGGCACGCTGGCCGAGAAGCTGCGTGCGGGCGGTGCCGGCATCCCCGGTTTCTACACGCGCACCGCGTTCGGCACCAAATTGGCCGAGGGCAAGGAGACCAAGGTGTTCGGCGGCAAGGAATACGTGCTGGAGGAATCCATCACCGCCGACCTGTCGATCGTGAAGGCGTGGAAGGGCGACGCGCATGGCAACCTGGTGTTCCGCGAGACCGCGCGCAATTTCAACCCGATGATCGCCACCTGCGGCAAGGCCTGCGTGGCGGAGGTCGAGCACCTGGTGCCGGTGGGCGAGCTGGACCCGAACAACATCCACGTGCCGGGCATCTACGTCGACCGCATCGTGCAGGGCGCGAAGTACGAGAAGCGCATCGAGTTCCGCACCCTCGCCGGCGTGGTCGGCGCGAAGGAAAGCCCGATCCGCGTGGCGATGGCCAAGCGCGCGGCGCAGGAGCTGCAGGACGGCTTCTACGTGAACCTTGGCATCGGCATCCCCACCATGGTGGCGAACTACATCCCCGACGGGGTCAACGTCACCCTGCAGTCGGAGAACGGCCTGCTCGGCATCGGCCCGTTCCCGACCGAGGACCAGCTCGATCCCGACCTGATCAACGCCGGCAAGCAGACCATCACCACCCTGCCCGGCTCCAGCTTCTTCTCCAGTGCCGATTCGTTCGCGATGATCCGCGGCGGCCACATCGACCTGTCGATCCTTGGCGGGCTGGAAGTCTCCGCGCACGGCGACCTGGCCAACTGGATGGTGCCGGGCAAGATGGTCAAGGGCCCGGGCGGCGCGATGGATCTGGTCAGCGGCGTCAAGCGCGTGGTGGTGCTGATGGAGCACTGCGCGAAGGACGGCTCGCCGAAGATCAAGGACCAGTGCGAGCTGCCGCTGACCGGCAAGCAGGTGGTCGACCTGATCATCACCGACCTGTGCGTGTTCGCGGTGGAGAAGGGCAAGGGCCTGACCCTGCTCGAACTCAACGAAGGCGTGAGCCTGGATGACGTGAAGGCGAAGACGGGTTGCGCGTTCGACGTGGCGCTGTCGACCCCGTAATGACCAGGCGAGGCGGGAACGACCCGCCTCGCTGCTGCGGACATGCCGGTGTTCGCCTACACGCCGGCTTCCGCCACCTCGGCAGGCAGCGGATGCGGAAAGCGGATACTCGCCACGTTTTCCCTGCCGGGCAAAGTCTGCAGTTCCAGCGACCAGGCGAAACGGTCGCTGATCCGTTGGGCGATGGCCAGTTCGAAACCGTGCCGATCCACGTTTTCCACCGGCGGGGAATGGGCGGGGCCCGTTTCCAGCACCTCGGCATGGTTGCGCACGCTGATCATCCCCGGCAGCACGCTGATCACCACCCGGCCCTGCTCGGTCTGCTGGGACGCGTTGCGGATCAGCTGCCAGCACAACACCGACAAGGCCTGTGGCGAGCCCTGCAGGGCGAACCGCGCAGGCTCTTCCAGCAGCAATTCGATCGGCCGCCCCGACAGCATCTCGCGGGCGGCCTCCAGTTCTTCCTGCAGGACGTCGTTGACGATGAAATGACGATCGTCCATCGGGCTGTCCGCTTCGCGTGCCAGCACCAGCAGGGCCTCCACCAGGACTTCCATCTCGCGCGTGGCGCGCTTGATGCGGCGCACCGAGCGGTTGCCGAAGTCGCTCAGCCCTTCTTCCTCGGCCAGCATGTCGACCGACATCTTGATCACGGTGAGCGGGCTGCGCAATTCGTGGCTGGCGTCACGGGTGAAGTTGCGCTCGCGCTGGTTGTAGTTGGCCAGGCGCACGGCGAAGCCGTGCAACCCGCGGGTAAGTGAGGCCACATCTGCATCGGTATGCGCCGACAACTGTTCCACCCGCAGCAGCCCGGGATCGGGCGACTGGCCGTCCCAGCGATTCACCACGCGTGCCAGCGCCCGCACCGGCCGCCATTCACGCCGGGTGATGAACCAGGCCAGCGCGGTGATCACCACGATCACCGCAATCACCAGGGGCGTGGAAACCACGTTGTACATGCCCAGCACGCAGACGAAGACCACGGTCACGAACTGCAAGGCGAAAACCATGGCAATGCGTCGACGGAACGCACCCGTGGGCGTTGAGGCCATGGTGACCCGGCTATCCATTACCTGTACTTGCCATCTCAGTCATGGCCATCTCTGTCACGCTCATCCCGGGTCACGCCGTCTCGGGTGAGGAGGCGACTTCGGATTCCAGATCCGCGAGGCGATAACCTGCCGAATGGATGGTGTGTAACAGGGGGCGCGCGAAGGGTTTGTCGATGACCCGGCGCAGGTTGTACAGATGCGAACGCAAGGTGTCGGAATCGGGCAGCGTATCGCCCCAGATCTCGCGCTCGATGTCCCGTCGACTGACCACGCGGGGCGACTCGCGCATCAGGATCGCCAGCAGTTTCAGGCCGATCGGCGAGACGGTGAGCTCCTGGCCCTCGCGGGTCAGTTGCAGGGTGGCGGTATCCAGCGTCATGTCGCCCACCGTGAGCACTTCGGTAGAGACCTGGCGACGGTCGCGGCGGATCAGGGCGCGTACCCGGGCTTCCAGCTCGCGCACCTCGAACGGCTTGACCAGGTAGTCATCGGCCCCGGCTTCCAGCCCGGCCAGCTTGTCCTCCAGCGTGTCGCGCGCGGTCAGCATCAGCACCGGGGTGGACTTCTTGGCCTCCTTGCGCAGCTTGCGGCAGACCTCCAGCCCGTCCAGGCCCGGCAACATCAGGTCCAGCACGAGCACGTCATAGCTGTTGGCCACCGCCAGGTGCAGGCCGCTGACCCCATCGGCTGCGTAATCGACGGAATAGCCACGGCGCTCGAGAAATTCGCCGACCATCTCGGCGATCTGGCGGTTGTCTTCCACCAGCAGAATCAGGCCCGCTTGCTCGTCGTGTACGGTCATGTCGTCGATCCCCATCCGTGATTTCACATAAGTGAAGATGAAAGCGGCGTCGGGGTGAGGGTAATGTGAAACGAACGGCGACGATTCAGAGACCGTTGGGTTTGGCTTCCCCGCGCAGCAGCGGTTCCAGCTGTTGCCACACGGTGTCGAGCACCTGCGGCTGGGCCGCCGCCACCGGATGCATGCCGTCAGCCTGCATCTTCGCCGGGTCGAGTGCGATGCCTTCCAGCAGGAACGGCACCAGCGCCGTGCCGCGGCTGTGCGCGAGCTCGGCATAGATCGCTCGCAGGCCATCGCGATATTGCGGTCCGTAGTTCACCGGCAGCTCGATGCCGACCAGCAGCACGCGCACTTTCGCCTGCTGTGCCGCCGCGATCATCGCGTCGAGATTGGCGCGCAGCGCGGGCAACGGCAGGCCACGCAGGCCGTCGTTGGCGCCCAGTTCAAGCACCAGCACGCCGGGGCGGTACTTCTTCAGCAGGGTCGGCAGGCGGTTGCGTCCGCTCAATGACGTCTCGCCGCTGATGCTGGCATTGACCGCGGTCCATTTCGGCACCATGGTGGACAGACGCGCATCCAGCAGATGCACCCAGCCGGACTCGACCGGGATGTTGTGCGCGGCAGACAGTGAATCACCCAGGACCAGCACGGTGTTTGGCGTGGCGGCCTGCGCCGTGCCGAGCCAACCGAACAACAACCCGCCGCACAACCACCAGCAAAGGCTTCGACGCATGAGTGATTCTTCCCGACCGCTGCTTGAAGCCCGCGATGTTAGCAAGTCGGTCGATGGCCCCGAAGGAAGGCTGGACATCCTCGACAAGGTCAGCCTGCAGATTCGCCCCGGCGAAAGCTTCGCCATCGTGGGTGCCTCCGGTTCCGGCAAGACCACCCTGCTCGGACTGTTGGCCGGACTGGACACACCGGACAGCGGCGGCGTCGTGCTGGACGGCCATGCGCTGCAGACGCTGGACGAGGAAGCCCGCGCCGACCTGCGCCGGCGGCTGGTCGGCTTCGTGTTCCAGTCGTTCCATCTGCTGCCGGCGCTGACCGCCGAGGAGAACGTGATGCTGCCGCTGGAGCTGGAGGGCGCGAGCGACGCGCGCTCCCGCGCCCGCGACGCGCTGGAAGCGGTAGGACTGGGCTCGCGCCGCCGGCACTACCCCGCACAGCTCTCCGGTGGCGAGCAGCAGCGCGTGGCGATCGCCCGTGCCTTCGTCCACCGCCCCCGCGTGCTGTTCGCCGACGAACCCACCGGCAATCTCGACCAGCGCACCGGCCACCACATCTGCGATCTGTTGTTCGCCCTGAACCACGACCACCACACCACCCTGGTGCTGGTCACCCATGACGCCACGCTGGCCGCACGCTGCGATCGGCGCATCGAGCTGGAAGAAGGGCGGGTGCTGGCCAGCTCCGGAGAAGCCGCATGAATGGCATCGGCTTTGCTCCTTCCCCCGCGCACCCCAAAGGGGCTTCCTGCGGTCGCAGGGAAGGGTTGGGGTGGGGGGCTCGCCCATGAACCTGTGGCGCCTGTCCCTGCGCAGCCTGCGCCGCGAGTGGCATCTGCCCGAGCTGCGCACGCTGGCCGCGTCGCTGGTGCTTGCCGTGGTCGCGCTCGGCGTGGTCGCCACCCTCGCCACGCGGATCGAACGGGGCATGCTGGCCAGCGCGGCCGAACTGATCGGCGGCGACCTGGGCATCTCCTCGCCACAGGCCTTGCCCCCGACCTACGCGGAGCAGGCGCGCGTCGACGGCCTGTCGCTGTCCCGCACCGCCAGTTTTCCCAGCGTGGCGTTCGCCCATGAACAGGCCCAGCTGCTCGACGTGCAAGCGGTCGATGCGAGCTATCCGCTGCGGGGCACGCTGGAACTGGGCAGCACCGCCGGGCGCCGCAGCGGCGGACCGGCGAGTGGCGAGGTCTATCTCGACCATCGCGCCCTTGTCGCACTGAATCTGAAGGTCGGCCAGCCGCTGCAGCTGGGCGGCCGCGAACTGACCATCGCCGCCGAACTGATCCGCCAGCCCGATGGCGGCGAGCTGCTGGCACTGGCGCCGCGCGCCCTGATGAACCTGGCCGACGCCGAACAGGCCGGCCTGCTCGGCGTCGGCAGTCGCGCCCGTCATCGGCTGCTGTTGGCCGGTCCGCCCACGGCCGTGCAACGCTGGCGTGACTGGACGCAGTCGACCGGCCTGCCGCAGGGCGCGCAACTGATCACGCCCGAGCAGACCCAGGAACGCATGCGCAGCGCCTTCGACCGTGCCGGCGCCTTCCTGCGCCTGACCGCCCTGCTCTCGGCGCTGCTGGCGGGCATCGCGATCGCGCTGTCCGCGCAGCGCTACGCCCGTCGCAAGACCGCCGAAGTCGCCCTGCTGCGTGCCCTGGGCACGCCGCGACGGCGCGTGCTGGCGCTGCTGCTGGGCACGCTCGCCGCCCTGGCCGTGCCGGCAACTTCACTGGGCATCGTGCTGGCGCTGGGGCTGTCGCAGCTGGCCTGGCTACTGGCCAGCCAGCTGTTCGGCAACGTGCCGACCCTGCTGCCGCTGCTGCCGGCATTCGCCGCCGCGGCGATGGGGATCGCCGTGCTGGTCGGCTTCGCCCTGCCACCACTGGCGCGGCTGGCCGAGGTGCCGCCGGTGGCGGTGTTCCGCCAGAGCCTGCAGCGACGGGTACGCCGCTTCGACGCGCTGTACCTGATTCCGCTGCTGGTGGCGCTGGGCCTGATCTGGAGCCAGAGCAGCTCGCTGCAGCTGGCCGGCATCCTCGCCGCCAGCCTGCTCGGCGTGGCGCTGATCGCGGCGCTGCTTTCCGGTGCGCTGCTGTGGCTGGCCCGCCGCATTGCGCCCGGCGCGCATCCGGCCTTGCGCCTGGGTCTGGCCGCGCTGGCGCGACGCCCCGCGTTGAGCGTGATCCAGGCCACCGCGCTCAGCCTGGGGCTGTGCGCGCTGCTGTTGCTGGCCGTGGTCGCGCCTTCGCTGCTGCAGGGCTGGCGCCAGGAGCTGCCGGCGGACGCGCCGAACTGGTTCGCGCTGAACCTGCAGGACGACCAGCGCCCGGGTTTCGCGCAATCGCTGGCCGCGATGGGCGGCGACCAGCTGAACATGCTGCCGCTGGCCGTGGGCAAGCTCACCGCGATCAACGGGCGGCCGATCGACCAGTTGCACTTCGAAGACCCCCGCGCGAAGGAATGGGTCGACCGCCAGCTGCGCCTGTCCTGGTCGGCCGAGCTGCCACCGGCGAACGAAGTGGTCGCCGGCCATTGGCAGGGCGCGCATCCGGCGCGGGCCGAGGTCTCGGTCGACACCATGTGGCGCGACATGTTCGCCCTGAAGCCGGGCGACACGATGAGTTTCGACGTGGGCGAAGGCCGCATCGACGCCACCGTCAGCAGCGTGCGCAAGGTGGACTGGAGTTCGTTCCGGGTCAACTTCTTCCTGCTGCTGGACCCGGTCCACGCGGGCGACCTGCCGCACAGCTGGCTGGCCAGCTTCCACCTTGCCCGTGGCCATGCCACGCAGCTGGCGCAGCTGTCGCGCGACTATCCGAACCTCAGCCTGGTCGACGTCGATGCGCTGCTCGATCGGGTGCGCGAGATCATCGAGCGGGTCGGCAATGCGGTGCGCTGGATACTCGGCTTCAGCCTGCTCGCCGGCGCGCTGGTGTTGATCGCGGCGCTCGCCT
The DNA here is from genome assembly GCF_040208325.1 of Rhodanobacter sp. IGA1.0. NCBI lineage: Bacteria > Pseudomonadati > Pseudomonadota > Gammaproteobacteria > Lysobacterales > Rhodanobacteraceae > Rhodanobacter > Rhodanobacter sp. IGA1.0. Next base: position 971,960 of record NZ_CP157948.1, on the reverse strand, counting down.
CCAGCGCGGCGGAAAGACGCCACGAAGCCGCGCTGCTGCGCACGCTGGGGGCCCGTCGGGGGCAATTGCGCGTGGCCGCCGCCTGCGAATTCGCCCTGCTCGGCCTGGTGGCCGGGCTGACCGCCGCGCTCGGTGCGGCGGGAGCCGGCCTGTGGCTGGGCCAGGCCGTGTTCCATATCGACGGCTTCGCGCCGCCGCTCGCGCCGCTGGCACTGGCGGCGTTGCTCGCGGCCTTCGTGGTGATGCTGCTGGGGCTGGCCGGCACCCGCAAGGTCAGTCGCACGCCGCCGATGCGCCTGCTGCGCGAGGGGTGAGCGGTTTGAGTCTTTCAAGCTCTCAGGCCGGACATGGCCGGGCGTGCGCTGGAGGAAAACCACAGGAAGCGGTTTTCCTCCCAAGCTCTGAACGGAACGCCCGGCGCGGCTGATAAAGTTGCACCGATGCCCTCCCGCCCGAACCCGCCGACGACTGCAACCCTGCGCCAGCGCCTCGCGGACGAGTGGCTGCTGTGCCTGTTCGCGGTGCTGGCCATCGCGCTGGCGATCTTCGATCCGCAGCCGGCCGGCCGCTATCGGCACTGGCTGCAGCTGCCCACGCTGGCGGGCCTCACCGGCCTGCTGATCGCGATCCAGGGCATCCGCGACAGCGGCCTGGTGCAGCATGCCGCCGTCGCCGTGGTGGCGCGCGCGCATTCGCTGCGCAGCCTGGGCCTGCTGCTGGTGGTGGCGACGGCGCTGCTGTCGATGGGGCTGACCAATGACGTGAGCCTGTTCCTGATCGTGCCGCTGACCCTGGCGATCGGCAGCGTCTCCAACCTGCCGGTGCTGCGCATGGTGGTGCTGGAGGCCCTGGCGGTGAACGCGGGCTCCACCCTGAGCCCGATCGGCAATCCGCAGAACCTGCTGTTGTGGCAGCACTCGAAGCTGCCGTTCCTGCACTTCGCCGCGGCGATGCTGCCGGCGGCGATGGTGATGCTGGTGCTGGTCGCCGGATTTGCCTGGCTGTGGCTGCCGCGTGAGCGCGTGGCGTTGAATCCGCAACGGATCGACGGCGCCGTCACGTCGACGCGGCTGGGCACGTGGTCGATGGCCGCCCTGCTCGGCATGGTGCTCGCCATGGAATACGGCCAGGCGCCCCTGGGGGCCGGGTTGTTGCTGCTGTCGTATGCGCTGCTGGCGCGGCCCAGCCTGCTGCGGATCGACTGGCTGCTGCTGGCCACCTTCGCCGCGATCTTCGTCGGGCTCGGCCATTTTTCCAGCCTGCCGCTGGTGCAGCAGGCGCTGGATCGGCTCGACCTCGATCATCCGCTGACCCTGTATGCCAGCGGCATCGTCGCCGCCCAGTTGATCAGCAACGTGCCGGCGACGGTGCTGTTGCTGGAGCGCACAACGGACCCGATCGCGCTGGCGGTCGCGGTGAACGTGGGCGGCTTTGGCGTGGCGATCGGTTCGCTGGCCAACCTGATCGCCCTGCGCCTGGCGAAGCAGCCGCGGGGGCTGCGGCTGCTGCACCGGGTCTCGATACCGTTCCTGCTGGTCTGTGCGCCGCTGGCCTATCTGGCGTGGCGCTGGCTGGGCTGAGAGGTTGTGGTTTTTTCAACCTCGAAGCCCGGCCATGGATGGCCGGGCGCGGATCGGTCACGCAAGTGACTGATCCGCGTGAGCACGTCCGGGCACGTACCGGACGTGCGATGGAAGAAAACCGCAGGAAGTGGTTTTCTTCACAGGCTCTGACCGGCCCGGTCAATCGTCGTCGTTGTCGTGCGGCACGCTGACCTTGCCCTTCACGCCGGAGTGGCTCACGTCGCCGCTGCCCTTGGCGCCCAAGTTGAAATCGCCACCCACGTCGCTGACGTCGAGATCGCCGGAACCCAGCGTGTCGGCGCGCACGCTGCCACCGACCTGGCGCAGGGTGACGTCGCCCGAACCGATGCTGCCGATGCGGGCATCGCCCTTGACGCCGTCGGCCTTGAAATCGCCGGAGCCGACCGAGCCCAGGTCGAGGCTGCCGATGTCGGTGGCGTCGATATCGCCCGAACCCACGCTGGCGCCGAACTTGCCCGACAGCTGGCGCACGTGCAGGTCGCCGGAGCCCACGCTGGCCTGCAGCTGTTGCATGCCGGCCACGTCGGCGTCGCCGGAGCCGACGCGCAAGGTCACCGGCAGGTTGGCGGGCAACTGCACGGTGACTTCGAGGCTGGCGTAGGAGTCGCCGCCGAACAGGTTGAAGCTGAAACCGCCGCCATCGCCACCGATGTCGACCAGCAGCTGGTCGCCGTCGCGGCGCTGGGTGACCTGCAACTTGTCCAGCACCGCCTGGCTCGATGCGCAGGCACGGCCGGTCAGGGTCAGCCCCTTGTTGCCGCCGCTGCCGGTCAGGTGCAGATCCTGGCTGTGCACATCGATCTGGACGCCGTGCACGCCGGCCAGGTCCAGCTGCAGGTTGCGCGGCGCCTCATATTTGCAGGGGCTGGTGGCGAAGCAGGCGAATGGGGCGAGCAGCAGGGCTGCGGTGAGAATACGGCGCATGGAACTCTCCTTGAGGGATGGACGCGATGGGTCGACACCGGTTGGGATGCCGCTGCCCGCCAAAGGGTTGCAAGCGGGCGGCACGAGCGCGCCGGTCAACCCGGGCCGCCCCGCCGCGTTCCTGCCTGGTACCCATCACGGAGACAGACCATGCATCGCAAGACCCTGCTCGCTTCCACGCTGGCCCTGATGATCGCCGGATCGGCCACCTTCGTGATGGCCCAGAATACGCCGCCGCCGGCACCGCCCGCCAAGACCGGCAAGTCCATGCACATCCTCCCGGGCGACCATGACGATGCGATGCGCATGCACATGCGCTCGCACGGGTTCGATCGCGGGCACGGCCGCGGGCACGACGGGGTGATCGGCGACCTGCATGCGCTGGAACGGCTGTACACGCAGGCCGGCCGCGGCAAGGAGATGGCTGCGGTCTACAACGACGTGCTGGCCAAGTCGCAGGACCCGCAGGTGCGTGACTACGTCTACCGGCGCCTGGCTCGCCTGCAGGCGCAGCCGGCGAACGTGGATCAGGCGATCGCCACCCTGCGCAAGGGGCTTGATGAAAACCTGGCCAACGAGGCGAAGATGCGTGCCGAGCACGACAAGATGCGCGCTGCCTGGCAGCAGCGTGCCGGCCAGGCCACCCCCGCGGCCAGGTAGGTTCCGCCGAGGCGAGGAACCGGCGCGATGGTTTCCGCCATCGCGCCGTTTCAGGGTGTCCGCTCGGCCTGCTTGGCGCGCTGCCACAGTTGCTCCTGTTCATCGAGCGTGCGCTCGGCGAACGCCGCGCCCTCGGCCGCGGCCAGCTGTTCCATCTGCCGGAAACGGCGTTCGAACTTCGCATTGGCATGGCGCAGCGCCTGCGAGAAGTCGACGCCGGCGTGGCGCGCCAGGTTCACCATCACGAACAGCACGTCGCCGATTTCGTCCTGCAGGCGCGCCGGATCGGCACCCTTGGCGAACTCGACCCGCACCTCTTCCACTTCCTCGGCCAGCTTCTCCAGCACCGGCTCCGGGCCGGGCCATTCGAAACCGGTGTCCGCGGCGCGCTGCTGGAGCTTGTACGCGCGCTTCCATTCCGGCAGGCCCGTCGAGATGCCGGCCAGCGCACTGTCGTCCATCGACGCGCCTTTCGCCGCGCGCTCGGCCGACTTGATCTGCTCCCACGCCTGCATCTGCTCGGTAAGGTCGGCGTAGCGCGTGTCGCCGAACACGTGGGGGTGGCGGCGCAGCATCTTCGCGCTGATCGCGTGGGCCACGTCGGCGAACTCGAACAGGCCGCGCTCGGAGGCCATCTGGGCGTGGAAAACCACCTGCAGCAGCAGGTCGCCGAGTTCGTCGCAAAGGTCGGTCCAGTCCTGCCGATCGATCGCATCGGCGACCTCGTAGGCCTCCTCGATGGTATAGGCCGCGATCGAGGAAAAGTCCTGTTGCACATCCCACGGACAACCGTTCTGCGGATCGCGCAGGCGCGCCATGATGGCTAGCAGGTCATCGAGGCTGTGTTTGGTCATGAGATGAAAAGCGAGTGGAGAGGAGTGAGGAGTGAGAGAAAGCCAAGAAGCCGGCGTGAGGGAGCGGGATGGAGCGTGAGCCCCTCTCGCTACTCGCCCCTTTCACTCACTCCTCGCCTTTGAGCAGCCGTGCGGCCCAGTCGATCGCACGATCGCCCACCGCGATGAACTCCGGATTCAGCAGCGATTCGCCCCGGTTGTAGCGGAACGGCTGGCCGGCCAGATCCAGCACGGCGCCGCCGGCCTCGTCGAGCACGCATTGTGCCGCGGCGGTATCCCATTCGCTGGTGGGGCCCAGGCGCAGATAGACGTCCGCATCGCCACGGGCGATCAGGCAGAATTTCAGCGACGAGCCCAGCGGCACCATCCGGTAGTCGTCGCCGATCAGGCGTTGCAACACCTCGCCCTGCGCTCCACCGTGCGAACGGCTGCCGGCCACCGTCGGCGGCTGCGCCAGCGCCCGCGCATGGATGCGCTGCCACGCGCCGTCCGCCTGCGTCTGCAGCCAGGCGCCCTGGCCTTGCGCGGCGACGTACAACTCGCCGGTCACCGGCGCCAGCACGACGCCGAGCACGCTGCGGCGATCGTCGATCAGGGCGATGTTGACGGTGAATTCGCCGTTGCGCTTGACGAACTCGCGAGTGCCGTCGAGCGGATCGACCAGCCAGTAGCGCGACCATTGCCGGCGCTCGGACCACGGCCGCGCGCTGGCTTCCTCCGACAGCACCGGCCATTGCTCATCGAGCGCAGACAGGCCCGCCATGATGGCCTGCTGGGCGGCGAGGTCGGCCGCGGTCAATGGCGACGCGTCGTCCTTCATCTGCACCGCGAAATCGCCGTGGTAGACATCCAGGATGGCCACTCCCGCCGCGCGTGCGATGACGCCGATCTTCCTTGCCAGTTCGGGCGGCATGCTCATGATTTCCGGAACCTTCCGGCCAGATATTCGCGGGCCATGAACAGCGCGGCGATCGAGCGCCCTTCGGTGACGTCGTCACGGCCGAGCAAGGTGTGCAGTTCGGACATCTTCCATCGCACCACTTCAAGTTCCTCCGGTTCGTCGCCGACCAGTTTCTCGGGATACAGGTCCTGGGCCAGCACCACGTGCGCCATGTGCGTCATGTACGACGGCGACAGCGACAGGTTGTGCAGGATCTTCAGCTTGTGCGCGCCGTAGCCGATCTCCTCCTTCAGCTCGCGCTCGGCGCCCTGCTCGGCGGTCTCGTCCTGGTCCAGCCTGCCCTTGGGCAGGCCGAGTTCGTAGCGTCCCACGCCACCGCCGTATTCGCGCACCAGCAGCACCGTCTCGTCATCCAGCATCGGCACGATGATGACGGCACCCAGGCCGCTTCCCTTCAGCCGCTCGTAGGTGCGGCGCTCGCCGTTGGAAAACTCCAGGTCGACCTGCTCCACATGCAGGAAATGGCTGTCGGTGACGTCGCGGGTCGCGTGGATGATCGGTAGTTTGCGCATCCGCCCATTCTAGCTCGCGTGGCTCAGCGCCGCAGGCGCTGCAGCGCCTGCGCGTGGATCGCGGGCGTGCCGGCCAGCACGCTGCGCGTGTCCAGACCCGGCGCAGCGCCGTCCAGGTCGGTGAACACGCCGCCGGCCTCGCGCACGATCACCGCCAGTGCCGCCACGTCGAGGATGTTCACGTCCGACTCGATCACCAGATCGAGGCTGCCGCGCGCCAGCAGGTGGTAGTGGCAGAAGTCGCCATAGCCGCGGATCCGGTTGCTGTCGCGGATCAGCGCGCCCAGCGCATCCCAGCGGGAGTCGCCGGTGAGGGTCCGGATGTTGCCGGTGGAAATCGAGGCCGCGCCCATTTCGCCGGTCGCCGCCACGCGCACGCGTTCGCCGTCCAGCCAGGCACCTTCGCCGGCGCTGGCCCACATCGTCTCGCCGTAGACCGGCGCGCTCGACACGCCGAGCACCAGCTCGTCGCCATCCATCAGGGCGATCTGGGTGGAGAAGAACGGCGTGCGGCGCACGAAGCTCTTGGTGCCGTCCAGCGGATCGACCAGCCACAGCAGGCCGCCGCGCTCGCCGTCCAGGCCGAACTCCTCGCCGTAGATCGATGCCTGCGGCAACGCGGCCTGCAGGATCTTCCGGATCGCCTGCTCGGCTTCGCGATCGGCCACGGTGACCGGCGTGGCGTCGGACTTCAGTTCCACCTCGACGCCACGACGCCAGTAGTGGCGGATCACCTCGGCGGCCGCCGCGGCCGCGTCGCGGGCGGCTGACAGGGCTGTTGCGGCGATATCGGGAGTCATGCCGGTCTCGTTCCTTCAAAGGGTGGGCGCTGGCGGCGCATTGGCGGCCAGTCCGCCATGGCGCCGGATATGCGTACTGCCGTCCGCTGCCGGTGCCGCCAGCGTGGCCAGCCAGCGACGCAGCATCGGATCAGTCTGTCGGCTGCGCAACGTGGCGTCCAGTCGCCAACCCAGCGGACTGAGCTGCAACCCGCCGGCAAGCTGCAGCGGACCGCTGCCGGCGTCGCGCAGCTGCACGTCGATGACTCCGCCCCGTGCCTGTGCGGTGGCCTGCAATTCGCCCAGGGCGACGTCGCCCTGCGGCGTCCGCATGACCGCGTCGTGCCAGCTCGCCTGCGCGTCCAGCTGCATCGGCCAGCCTGCGCGCAGCCGCGCGTGGGCAACCTGCAGTTGCAGTTCGCCCCGCGGTTTCCCCCAGGGCGTGGCGAGTTCGTGACCGATCGCCGTCGAGCTTGCCCGGACGCTGGCGTCGCGCACGTCCACTTCATCACCGGGCAGACGTTCCAGCCCGCCCGAAAGATGCAGCTGCGGCCCATCGAAATCCAGGCGCAGGCGCGGCTGGCCCAGCAGAGCGCTTCGTGACAGCTGCCATTGCAACTGGCCGCGGGTCCGCCCGTCCGCCGCGATCACCGCGCCGGCACGGCCGTTCCACACGCTGCCGCTGACCTGCTGCAGCCGGATACCGTGCAGCGACGGCTCGATCCACGGCAATGCCCAGCGCGCGGGCAGGAAGCACAGCAGCGCGCCGGCCAGCACCAGCAACAGGACGAAACCGATCAGGCAAGTTCGCAATGGCTTCAAGCGGGGAATTCCAGGTGGGACGATGCACGGGCTTGAGCGACCGTCGCGCTGCACCGATGATAGCCGGATGACCAACCTCGCAAACGGCAACACTGCGCTCGCGGCGCGCGACCTGCGCCATGTCTGGCACCCCTGCACCCAGATGCATGATCACGACCCCACCGGTTCGGGCAGCGTGCCGATGCTGCCGATCGTGCGGGGCGACGGTGCCTGGCTCGTCGATGCCAACGGCAAGCGCTACCTGGATGGCATCAGTTCGTGGTGGACCAACCTGTTCGGCCATGCCAATCCGCGCATCGCCGCGGCCCTGGCCGAGCAGGCGCGCACGCTCGAGCACGTGATTTTCGCCGGCTTCACCCACGAGCCGGCCATCGCGCTGGCCGAAGAGCTGACAAGGGTCACGCCGCCCGGACTGGATCGGGTGTTCTACGCCGACAATGGTTCGGCGGCGATCGAAGTGGCGCTGAAGATGAGCTTCCACTACTGGCTCAACCAGGGCCACGGCGAGAAGACCCGCTTCATCGCGCTGACCGGCAGCTATCACGGCGAGACGCTGGGCGCGCTGTCGGTCAGCGATGTCGCGCTGTACCGCAAGACCTACGCGCCGCTGCTGCTGACGCCGTTCCTGGCGCCATCGGCGGACACCTGGCAGGCCGAGCCCGGCGAATCGCCCGAACAGGTGGCCATGCGCGCGCTGGCCGCCCTTCGGGTGCTGCTCGAGCAGCACGCGCACGAGACCTGTGCGGTGATCGTCGAGCCGCTGGTGCAATGCGCCGGCGGCATGCGCATGTATCACCCGGCGTATCTCAGCGGCCTGCGCGCGCTGTGCGACGAGTTCGCCGTGCACTTCATCGCCGACGAGATCGCCGTGGGCTTCGGCCGTACCGGTACGCTGTTCGCCTGCGAACAGGCCCCTGCAGCATCCGGGCGTGGCGGCGGTGTGTCGCCGGATTTCATGTGCCTGTCGAAGGGACTGACCGGCGGTTTCCTGCCCCTGTCGGCCGTGCTGACCAGCGAGGCGATCTACCAGGCGTTCTACGCCGAATACGCTGCCGGCAAGGCATTCCTGCACTCGCACAGCTACACCGGCAACCCGCTGGCCTGCCGCGTGGCGCTGGAGACGCTGGCGATCTTCCGCGACGAGCCGGTACTGGAACGCAACCGTCATTTGGCCGTCCATCTGGGTCGCCGCCTGGAGGCCCTGCGCGATCACCCGCATGTCGCCGACGTGCGCCAGACCGGCATGATCGCGGCGGTGGAGCTGGTCGCCGACAAGGCCAGCCGGCGACCTTTCCCGGCGGAACAGCGGCGGGGCTTGCGCGTCTACCTGCACGGCCTGGAGCACGGCGTGCTGTTGCGGCCGCTGGGCGACGTGATCTATTTCATGCCGCCCTACGTGGTCAGCGCGGCGGAAATCGACCTGCTGGTCGACACGGCGATTGCCGGGATCGAACGCGCCGTGAGCCATTGAACGGTGCGCGAGGCCTGCCCGCGGTCGGCGCCCGCGCTATGCTGGGCGGCCGCTCCATGCCATCGGGTTCCCATGCGCACGATCCGTATCCACCTCGACCAGCCACTCAGCGTCTCGGCGGAAGTCGCCTTGCCGGCCCAGGCCGCCGAGCATGTCGGCCGGGTGCTGCGCATGAATGCCGGCGACCCCCTCACCGTATTCAACGGTGACGGCAACGACTACGACGCGACCATCGTGGCGCTGGGCAAGCGCGACCTGCGGGTGCGGATCGACGCGAAACTGCTCGTGCGGAACGAATCGCCGCTGCCGCTGACCCTGGCCCAGGGCGTGGCGCGGGGCGAGAAGATGGACCTGATCGTGCAGAAGGCCACCGAGCTTGGCGCCGTCCGCATCGTGCCGCTGCTCACCGAACGTTCGGAGGTGAAGCTGGACCCCGCACGCGCCGGGAAGCGACTGGCCCACTGGCGTGCAGTCGCGGCCAGCGCCTGCGAACAATGCGGACGCGCGCGGTTGCCGGAGATCACCCCGGCACAACCGCTGGCCGGTTGGCTGGCCGGGCTCGCCGATGACGGTGCGTTGCGTCTTGCCCTGCTGCCGGAGGGCGCCCGTTCGGCCCGCGAGCTGCGCTTCGGCACCGCCGGCGGCCTGCTGGTGATCGGCCCGGAAGGGGGACTGGGCGAGCGCGACATCGATGCGCTGAGCCGGGCCGGTTTCGAAGGATTGCGGCTGGGCCCGCGCATCCTGCGCACGGAAACGGCGGGGCTGGCCGCCATGGCGGCCCTGCAGGCGCTGCACGGCGACGGCTGATTCACCGCCCCGAAATCACCGCCTCGAGACTCGCCCCGGCAACTTGAGAAAGCCGCGACCTCTCAATCGTCGGCGTCGACCGAGCCGTCTTCCACAGTCTCGACGGTGTCCATCACCCCGGAATCGTCGTACAGGTCGAGCAAGGTGGCTTCGATCCATTCCAGGTCCGGGATCATCGCCACGTCATCGCGCACCAGCACATGGGCGCGCACGCCCGGCTGCAAGGGCTTGCCGTCGTGGGTGGGAATGATCAGCTCGGCATTCAGCGTGGTCAGGCGCGGAAAGCCCTGGGTCAGCACCGCGATGAACGGCAGCTTCGGGTTGCCACCAAGCGCCTTCAACACGGCCACGCGCACGCTCAGATCCGCGTCGCCCGCCTCGGTCCCGGCCAGTTCGGCAAACGACACCAGCGGCACCCGCCAGCCACGCCACTGGATTCGTCCCAACATCCACGCCGGCGCACCGGCCAACGGCTCGGGCGTGCTCTGGGTGATCACTTCGGCGATGTTGGCGTTGGGCAACAGCAGGCGCTGGTTGCCCACCGGCACCAGGACGCAGCGGATTTCACGCGGCAGCGGATCACTCATGGAAACACCTCGATCAGGCGCGCCGCCAACTCGGTCGGCGTGCCGGAAAAACTCACCAGCCGTTCGGCGAAGATCCCGCTGACCATGTCAGCGAAATGTTCTCCGGACGACGACTCTACCCAGACCTGGCCGCCGCGATCATGGACCGCCTGCGCGCCGGCCACCGCATCGTTGCCGCGCCCGGCGAAGACGATCGCCAGCGCATCACGGCCAAACACGCTCGCCGCCATGGTCAGGCTGGCGTCGATCGACGGTGCTTCGGCGGACTCGCCGCCGGTGGCCTGCAGTTCGATGCTGCCATCGCGGCGCAGGCGCACCTGCTGACCCGCCGGCACCATCAAAACCTCGCCCGACCCGGCGCGGCGGCCCTGTTCGGCCAGTCGCACGGGCAAGGCGCAGTGCGTCCTGAACTTCTCCGCCAGCGCCACGTCGGACTGTTCGCCCACGTGCTGGGTATGCAGGAAGGTCAGGCGCGTGGTTGCCGGCAATGCCGCCAGGAAGGCACAGACCGAATCGATGCCATCGGTGGCGGCGCCGAGCACCACCACCCGGCTCAGCGCGCTGCCGAGTTCGTCCAGCACCATTTCGTGGTCCAGCACGCGCTCGTAAGGCTGCGGTGCGACGGCTTCCTCCATCGAGACCAGCTCGAGGCTCATCACCGGTTCGACATCCGCCGCGACCGCGTCGGCGTCAGGCGCAAGGAAGTCGGCCGCGCTCATCTTCTCGATGCCGAACATGCCGGCATCGGGCTTTGCGGGTGCCGCTGGCGCCGCATCTTCTTCGACCAGGCTCCATGCATCCGGCGCGCGCACACCCGGCACGCCACCGGCCATGACCGGATGGGGGGCCGAAGCCGGCGTCGTGGCCACGTCGGTGTCGACCAGCGCAGACAGTTCGAGATGATCGATCTGGAATGCCGGCGGCGTCACGCTGGCCAGCACTGGCGCGGCTTCCGCCGGCGGCGCGTCAACGGTCGCCACCACGTCGAAGTGCGCTGCCGGTCCGGCCGCGCCTGCATCGTGGAAATTGCCATCGTGGAGCGGCGGCGGCTCGAGGTCATCCACGAAACGCAAACCGGGGCCCGATGTCATGTCGTCTTCGGCGGGCAGGTCGCCGGAGGCCAGCAAGGCCTCAAGCTCTGCCGCCAGGTTCTCCGATTCCGCGCTGGCGATCTGTTCGTGCTGGCCGTCCGCGTCGTCGTGTGCGGGCAGGAAATCCTCCGCTTCGGGTTCCGCTTCCGCCAGCGATGGAGCAGCGCTCGCCACTTCGTCGATCTGCGGTTCCGGCGTGGCAGCCGGCTCGACGGGCGCGGCCACGGCGACGGGAGCCGCAGGCGTGGCCGGCGGTGCCGGTGTCGCGACGACTGGCGTGTCGATGAGGCGCTGACCGTCCGGGCGCGGCGGATCCACATCACCGACGGCCAGTACCTTGACGGCCAGGTGTCGCGCCCAGCGGTCGCGATCCCAGCCGGCCAGCGAGCGGCTGGCCTGTGCGTCATTGAAGACCACCCGGTGACGTTCATCGTCGATCACCTCATACAGGTGATCGAGTGCATCGTCGGCACTGTCGTCCAGGTTGATGACCAAAACGTCGGCGCCCACCTGCTGCAGCAATTCGCGACTCAGGCTGGAAACGCCTCCCTCGTGCACGATGCGTGCGCCACGCTCCTGCAGCGCCTCGCGCAACTGGGCAACCAGTTCGGTATCGTCAAACAGCAGGGCAACCGCCGGCGCCATTTCAGTCATGAACAGGCTCCGTTGCTCGCTGCTCCAATACTTCGCCGATCTGCACCAGCAGCTCCGCTTCCTGATACGGCTTGCCGAGGTAACGATCCACGCCGATGTCGAACGCACGCTGGCGATGCTTGTCGCCGCTGCGTGAGGTGATCATGATGATCGGCACGTCGCGCAGCCGCGGATCGGCCTTCATGTGGGTCGCCAGCTCGTAACCGTCCATGCGCGGCATCTCGATGTCGAGCAGCATCAGGTCGGGCACCCGCTCGTGCAGCTTCTCCAGCGCATCGACACCGTCCTTCGCCGTGCTGACCTCGTACTCGTGGCGTTCCAGCACGCGGCCGGTGACCTTGCGCATGGTGATGGAGTCGTCGACCACCATCACCAGCGGACGCACCTGGACCTCCTCGACCACCGGCGCCTGGACCGCGCTGAGGCCTTCGGACAGGCGCTGGTCGCGGCGGATCATGCCGTGACGCACCAGCGGTGCCAGATCGAGAATGATCAGCACCGAGCCGTCGCCCATGATCGTGGCGCCGAGCAGGCCGGGCACCGAACTGATCTGCGGGCCCACCGACTTGACTACGATCTCGCGCGAACCCAGCACGGCGTCGATGCGAATTGCCGCGCGCAGGTCGCCGGCGCGGGTCAGCAGCAGTGGCTGCTGTTCGTCTTCGGCCGGCAGGCCCGGCGGCAGACCGAGCAGCTCGGCCAGATCGTGAATGCCGAACGCCTCGTTGCCATAGTTGAACGACGGCTCGTCCTGCGCCATCAGGGCGGCCAGCTCTTCCGGATTGACCCGGGCCACGCCCTGCACCGATGTCATCGGGATCGCGAACGTCGCCTCGCCGATGCGCACCAGGATGGCCTGGGTCACCGCCAGCGTGAACGGCAGGCGCAGGATGAAGGTGCTGCCCTGGCCTTCTTCCGACTCGATCGACAGCGAACCGCCGAGCTGCTTGATCTCGTTGGCGACCACGTCCATGCCCACACCACGACCGGCTAGCTGAGTCACGGTGCTGGCGGTGGAGAAGCCCGGCTGGGTGATCAGCGACAGCAACTGGTTGTCGGTCGGCTTGGTCTCGGCACGCAGCAGGCCGCGCTCGATGCCGCGCTTGCGGATGGCTTCGCGGTTCAGGCCGCGGCCGTCGTCGCTGACGCGCACCACCACCTCGGTTGCCTCGCGGGCCACCGTGATGTGCACCGACCCCTCGACCGGCTTGCCCGCCTTGCGGCGCTCGGCCGGGCTCTCGATGCCATGGGCAATCGCGTTGCGCAGCATGTGCTCGAACGGAGCCTTGATGCGGTCGAGCAGGTTGCGGTCCATTTCGCCGTGGGCACCGTCCACGTACAGCTGGGCCTGCTTGTGCTCTTCCTGCGCCGCCTGACGCAAGGTGCGGCGCAGGTTCGGCACCATCGTGTCGAACGGCAGCATGCGGGTGCGCAGCAAGCCGTCCTGCAGCTCGGTACTGACCCGCGACTGCTGGATCAGCAGGGTCTCGGCCTGGCGCGTCAGTTCGTCCAGCATGTTCTGGATGGAGACAAGGTCGGAGACCGACTCGGCCAGCGCACGCGAATACTGCTGCAACTGCGAATAACGGTCGAGCTCGAGCGGATCGAACACGGTAAGACCCGCTTCGCGATGCTCGCGCTGGAAGCGCGCGATGATCTGCGCCTCGGTCTCGATTTCCAGCATGCGCAGCTGGCTGCGCAGACGGGCCACCGTCTGTTCCAGCTCGACCAGGTTGAAGCGGTAACCGGCAACCTGCTGTTCCAGTCGCGAACGGTAGATCGCCACTTCGCCGGCGTGGTTGACCAGGCTGTCGAGCAGGTCGGCGCGGACGCGGATCTGCTCCTGCGACGACCGAACCTCTTCCTCGGCCTCGGGCATCAGCTCGGGCAGTTCGGAGTCGATGGCAGCGCCCTGACGCGGCGCAGGAGCCACAGCTGCGACGGCCGGGGTCGCCATGACTGCGGCAGCCAGCGAGGCGTCGTCGGCAAACGTGGTTTCACCGGCCAGCGCCAGCAGGTGATCGATCATGCCCTGCGGATAGTCGGACACCTGACCCTGCGAGACCTGCTGCACCATCGAGTGCAACTGGTCGAAACTCGCTTCCAGCGCGGAAATCAGCGGCGCGGTCTTGGCCGCATCGCGGATCGGCTTCTCGAGCAGGGTTTCGATCGCGTGGCTGAGATCGCCCACCGCCATCAGGCCGGCAATGCGCGCGCCACCCTTGAGGGTATGCAGGTCTCGCTGCAATTCGGCCACGTGTGACAGGTCGGCCGAATCGGCATGCCACTGGGCAAGCACGCCATCGGCGTGGTCCAGGATCTCGCGGGCCTCGTCGATGAAGACTTCCAGCAGGTCGGCATCGATATGGCCGAGGCTTGCCGGGGCATGAGCGGATTCCGGCGTCGGTGCGGCATCGACCTTCGCCGCGGCTTCGGATTCCGCCTGCTTCGCGGCAGCCTGCTCGGCAGCCCGCTTCTCGGCGGCAGCGTGTTCCGCGGCGGCCTGCTCGGCAGCCAGCTTCTCGGCGGCAGCGCGTTCCGCGGTGGCCTGCTCGGCAGCCAGCTTCTCGGCAGCGGCGTGTTCCGCAGCGGCCTGCTCGGCAGCCAGCTTCTCGGCGGCAGCCTGTTCCGCGGCGGCCTGCTCGGCGGCCAGCTTCTCGGCGGCAGCCTGTTCCGCGGCAGCCTGCTCGGCAGCCAGCTTCTCGGCGGCAACCTGTTCCGCGGCAGCCTGCTCGGCAGCCAGCTTCTCGGCAGCAGCCTGGTCCGCAGCGGCCTGCTCGGCGGCCAGCTTCTCGGCAGCAGCCTGTTCCGCGGCAGCCTGCTCGGCAGCCAGCTTCTCGGCAGCGGCGCGTTCCGCAGCGGCCCGCTCGGCGGCCAGCTTCTCGGCGGCAGCCTGTTCTGCGGCACGCTCGGCAGCGGCCTCCTCGGGTGCAAATGCGTCCAGCGCGGCCGCCAGCTCGGCGGTCACTTCGGCATGGTGCGCCTCGTCCGGATGGACGTCCTGCGCGTCATTCCCCGCAGCAGCGGCCTCGGCCATGCCGGCTTCCAGCGAAGCCGCCATGATCGCTTCGTCGACACCCGCGTGATCGGCCGTCGCGTGATCGGCCGGGGCCAACGGCTGCACCGGCTCGAGCTCGCCGACCTGCGGCTCGAACACGACGTGAGCCACCCGCGATTCGGGATAGTCGTCGCGCATGCGGACGATCTGCGCGGTGAGCACATCGGCGTTGGGCAACTGCGGCTCGGCGGCGTCGAACTGTCCCATGACATGGTCGACCACATCGATGGACTGCCCCAACAGACGGACGCCATCGGCGGTGAGCGGCAGGCTGGCGGCACGAAGGCGCTTGAACAGGCTTTCCAGCGGCGACAGCAACTGGGTCAGCAACGGGATGTCGACCATCGCAATCGCCCCGTGCAGCGTGTGCACGGCCCGCAGCAGTTCCTCGCCGATCGGCAGCTCGCCTTCGCAACGCTGGATCGCGCCACGAATGGTTTGCAGATACTGGGCCACTTCGCTGCGCAGGATTTCCAGCAGTACCGGATCGACCGGAGGCATCACCGGCATCGCGATCGCGTGATCCGGGGTGGCAGGCTGGTCTTCGGCCGGGGCGCCAGCCAGACCGGCCAGGCCCGCCGTCGGCACCGAGGCGGCGCTCGAGTCGAGACGCGGCACCCGCCGGCGAACGGTGCGACGGACCGTTTCGGTAGCCGTCGACGCATGGTCTTCCAGTCGCGCCGGATGACCCGCCGCAAGCTGCTCGGCGGTGTGCATGATCGCGCTGAGCGGAGCGCCCGGCTGGCCCTCGCCCTTGAGGGCGGCGAGCAATCCGGGGAGTGCGGCGATGGCATGGCGCACCAGCGCCTGCACGTTGGCATCGGGCTGGATGCTGTTGTCGAGCACGCGGTTGAGCATGTCCTCGACTTTCCAGGCGAACTCGCCCAGCACGCCGGCACCGACCAGGCGACCCGAGCCCTTCAGCGTGTGGAACGAACGACGGATGCTGACCAGCGACGACGTCTGCGCGGGATCAGCGAGCCAGGTCTTCTCGGCACCGAGCAGGTTGTCGATCTCTTCCTGCATCTCTTCCAGGAAGATGTCGCGGATATCGTCATCGATGCCTTCGGCGTCGATGTTGAATTGGGTGTTTTCAGCCAGCGCATCGCGCACCGGCACCTGCTCGACCACCTCCTCCTCGATCTCGACCCAGTCGCCATCGTCGTCATGGGCGTCGCCGCGCACGAGCATGTTCGGTGCCGGCGCCTCGGTCTGGGCCAGGCGCAGACCGTCGAGATCGTGCGCGGGGGCCGCGGATGCACCGCTGTCGCCCACGAACAGACCGGTGAGATCGACGCCAGGCAGCAGGCTGACCGACTCGGACAGTTCCGGATGTTCCGCGTCGACGCCTGCGGGAACCTCCGCCGGAGCCATGGCATCCGCGGCGACGGGGGCAGTGCCGACTTCGCGCTGCGCGGGTACCGGCCAGTAACCCAACAGGCCGAGGCTGTGCTCCGCCACGTCGAGGATGTGTTCCAGCCCGCCACGATGTTCGCGGGCCGCCTCGAGGTAATACTCCAGGGCAGCCAGGGCATCGGCCAGATGATCCATCTGGGTGCCGCTGGGCACGCGTCGATCCTGCAGCAGTTCGTAGTCGACGAAGCGACCCACGCCCTGGGCAAGTTCCGCCGGACGGGGCGAAGACAGCATGCGCATGGCGCCCGCCACTTCGTCCATCTGCAGCGGTGCGCCGGCGAGTCGATCGTGCTCCCAGCCGGATTCGACGAACGCCACGATCGCGTCCTTGACCCGACCGGTGTTGGCGATGGCTTCCTGCATCAGGGTGGTGACGACGCCAAGTGCCTCGCTGCGCGGCAACGCGTGCATGGCATCGCCAGCGCCCGGTTCGCCGTCCGAACCGAGGCTTTCGATGTGATCGTCCAGCGAGGCCTCGACGTAAAGCAGGGCCCCGGCGACATCCAGCAGGGTCTCCTCGTCGGCGGCGCGCAGCCGGTTGGCAATCTCGTCAAGCACCCGACGCTGTTCGGTGACCACGCGCCGCGGCACGGCCAGGGCCAGCATGCCCAGGGTATCGCCGACGCGCTCCAGCACCTCGCCCTGCACGGCCAGCTGGGCGGGGTCGCCATTCTGCTGGCGCAGGAACAGGTCCAGGGCTTCCTTGACGCGCAGCAGATCGTCCTTCAGCGCGCGGGAAACGGAATCGAGCAGGGCACGATTGTGGCCTGCCATCGAGCCGCGCGCGTGCTCAAGCTCGCCGGCGTCGGGCAACAGGGCGTCCAGACCATAGGTGCTGCGCAGCAGCTCCATTTGCGGGCTGCGCTGCTTGGCCTGGGCCACGATGTACAGCAGTTTGCAGGCGACATCATCCGCCTCGCCACCGCGCAGGCTGTGTTCACCCTGCTCGATCAGCAGGCGGATATTGCGGTCAACCTTGCCGATCAGCTGGCGCACTTCGCCCGCAAAGCCCTTCAACGCACCCTGTTCGAGGCCTTCGAGAACGCCGGCGGCGATCCACCACAGGCGTCGCCCGTGCACGTGATAGCAGCGGGCGGTGATCGCCAGCAGGGTCTTGCGCATGTTGACCAGCTGCACCGCGGCATTCTGGCCGCGAAACCAGCCGAGCAGTTGCTGCTGGAAGCGCAGGCGCAGGTCGACCAGCTCGGCGCGATGCGCTTCGGCGTAGGCCTCGCTCATCGCTGCCGGGGCCTGCTCGGGCAGGAAGGCGTCGAGATTGGGATGGAACATCGCCGATTCGGGCAATGCTTCCTGGCCACGGCTGGCGCGCAGGTCGTTCAGCAGCGGCAGCAGCACCACCGGCACGTCGCGGTGCCCGCTGGACAGCCGTTCGAGGTAATCGGGCAACTGCATCAGGCCGCGCATCAGTGCCGCATACGCTTCCTCACGCTGGGTGACGTGATCCTCCAGCAGCGCGATGGCGAGGGTCTCCATCTCCGCGGTGACCATGGCTGCGCCGTACAGCTCGACCATCTGCAAGGTGCCCTGCACCTGATGCAGGTGATCGGCACAGGTGCGCATGAAATCGCGCTTGCCCGGATTGTCGACGTAGGACTCCAGTGCCTCGCGGGCGATCGACAAGGTGTCGTCGAGCTCCGGCTTGACCCATTGCAGCGTCGTGAAATCGATGTGGTCTTGAAGTCTCATGCGCCTCTCTCAATGGTTGCACAACGCCAGCATCCTGCAACCATCGAGACTGCCCCCTGTCTTGTGCTTTTCTCAATCGCGCCGGAAAGCGGCACGGCCGATGTCAACCCGGCAGCTTGAAGTGAGCCACCGAACGCCGCAGGTCGCTCGCCAGCTGCGCCAGCGTACCGATCGAGTCGGCCGTCTGGCTGGCACCCTGCGAGGTCTGCGAAGTAATTTCCTGAATCGCGTTCATCGAGACGGATACATCCGTCGCCGCCGCGGACTGCTCGCGTGCTGCGGTGGAGATGTTCTGAATCAGCGCGGACAGATCGTGCGAAACGCGTTCGATGTCACCCAGCGCGCTACCGGCATCCTCCGCCAGGCGCGCACCGGCGACCACCTCGGCGGTGGTCTGTTCCATCGAGTTCACCGCTTCGTTGGTATCGGACTGAATCGTCTGCACCAGCGTTTCGATACGCTTGGTGGCGCTGGTCGAACGTTCGGCCAGTCGCTGCACTTCGTCCGCCACGACCGCGAAACCGCGGCCGGCCTCACCGGCCGAAGCCGCCTGGATCGCTGCGTTCAACGCGAGGATGTTGGTCTGCTCGGCGATGTCGTTGATCAGTTCCACGATCGAGCCGATCTCCTGCGAGGATTCGCCCAGCCGCTTGATGCGCTTGGAGGTTTCCTGGATCTGGTCGCGGATCGAGTCCATGCCCGAGATCGTCTCGCGCACCACTTCGGCGCCGTGCGAGGCGATCTTCACCGAGCGTTCCGCCACGTCGGCCGATTCGGCCGAGTCCCTGGACACCGTGTCCATCGAGGTCACGATCTGGTTGATGGCCGAGGTGGCCGAGCTGATCTGCTGCGCCTGCTGTTCCGCCGCGTTGGCCAGATGGCGGGCGGTGGTCTGCGTTTCCTGGGCCGACGAGGAGACCTGCTCGGAGGTCTCGTTGATCGTGGTCACCAGTGAACGGAGCTCGTCGATGGCGTAGTTCACCGAGTCGGCGATCGCGCCGGTGATGTCCTCCGACACCGTGGTCTTCACGGTCAGGTCACCTTCCGCCAGCGAGCCCATCTCGTCCAGCAGGCGCATGATCGCCTCCTGGTTGCGCTGGTTCAGCTCGGTACTCTGGGCGAACCGCTTGCGCTGGTCGCGCACCAGGGTGATGACCAGCAACAGGGCGAAGGCCACCGCGGCGATCGCGCCGAGCAGGCCCCACCACACGTTCGGGAACAGCCGGCGCAGCGGCAGCTTGCCGATCTGCTCGGACAGGTCGTTCGCACGCAGCAGCACGGTCTGCGAATCCAGCGAGGCCTGGTTGCCTGCGCTCTTCACGTCGGCGATGTTGCCGGCAGCGGCGACCAGCTTGGAAACCGGGTCGGCCAGCTGGTTCCAGCTGGCGTCCATGTCGGTCAGGATCTTGCGGGCGTTCGCGTCGTTGATCGGCTTCACGCCGCTGTCCGGGTTGCCTTCGATCAGGCCCTTGAGCACGTTGCCGTACAACTGCGCGTCGCGGAACAGGCCGTCAGCCGCAGACTGGGCGCTGTCGCCACCCTGCAGCACTTCCTGCACGCGGCGGATGATTCGGTCAGCCGACAGCATCTGGCGTGAGGTACCCAGCATCTGCTCGGAACTGCCGTTGCGCTGCTGCAGGATGTTGACCACCTGTTCCATGCTCGAGTTGAGCAGGGGCATCTGCTGCGAAAGCGTGGCGGCGCGTTGTCCGGAGTCCAGCACGACGGCCTTGTTGGACAGGATCTTGCCGATGTCGGCGTCGAGCTGCCGCCAGGAAGCATCGAGCGCGTTGACGGCACGACCCGCAGGGGTGGCGTTGTTGTCCGCGTACGGCTGCATGCCGCTCTTGGGGTCGCCCTTGTTCAGCCGCTGCACCGCGGAATCAATCGCGTTGCGGGTGGACTCGAGCTCCTTGAAGGAATCGGTGTTGCCATCGGCCGATTCCAGCGCGAACTTCGCCGTCTGCTGTGACAGCACCTGGATCTGCGTGGTCAGCGCGATCGCCTGGCGATCTTCACTGTTCTTCTGGTTGAGCAGGAAGAAGTCCAGTGCCGCGAAACCGATCGCAATCAGCAGCAGGACAATGAGTGCGGTGTAACCGCGTTCCCTGCTGACGCCCCCTGTAGTGCTCATGTTCACCTCATCCGTCTAACTTGTCTGCGTTGCCGGCCCCGCACAGCGGATACCGGCCAGGGAATGTTGTCCCAAGTTTCCGGCCCGTTCCGGCGCCGGCCCTCCATGCCACTTCCGCCTGCGTCTGCTCAGGCGGCGGCCTGGCGGAAATCCGGCGCTCGCACCAGCCGGTTCATGCTGAAAATGGCCATCTGTTGCTCGCCCACCCGGCTTTCGACGAAACGCGTCAGTCGCGGATCATCTTCGCGCCCGGCGTCACGCCGCTGCTCCTCGTCGACCGTACGCTGGCCGAACACCTCGTCGACCAGCAGGGCCACGTTGCCGCCACCCTGACGCACCACCAGCAAGCGGGTGCGGTCGGTGTGCTGCGTGCGCTCGCCGAACAGGAACCGGCCGAAGTCGATCACCGGCACCAGGTTGCCACGCACGTTGGCCACGCCAAGCAGCCAGGGCTGGGTGCCCGGCACGGCGGTCAGCACGGGCACGGCCAGCAATTCGTTGATCTCGTCGATGCCACTGACCAGCAGGCGCGAACCCACCCGGAAGCCGATGCCACGCCAAAGGCCGGGCGCCTCGAACTTTTCCTGCGTATCCGAAGCGTGGGCCAGCGACAGCCGCTCGTACTGGGCGAGGATCTCGAAAGGAGTGCGGTTGACGGACTGGTTCATTTCTCGCTCGGCAACAATTCGTTGATGCAGGCCAGCAGTTCTTTTTCGTTGACCGGCTTGGTGATGAAGGCGCGCGCACCCTGGCGCAGCCCCCACACGCGATCGGTTTCCATCGACTTGGTGGTGATCATCACGATCGGCACGTTCTGGGTCTTCGGGTCGCGCGTGAGCGTGCGCGTTGCCTGGAAACCGTTCATGCCGGGCATGATGACGTCCATGATGACGAGGCCGGGCAGATCGCTGCGTACGCGCTCGATGCCTTCCTCGGCGGTATTCACCGCCGCCACCTGGTGTCCGGCGCGCTCAAGCAGGGTGGTGAACACGCGCACGTCGGTCGGCGAGTCGTCGATGATGAGAATATTGGCCACAGGTCCCCCTCAGAATCTGCAGTCAGTGGCTCGATACCGTGCTGACATGGCGATGGATGGCACCAAGCAGCTCGTCACGCGTGAACGGCTTGGTCAGATACTGTTCGGCACCCACGATGCGGCCGCGCGCCTTGTCGAACAGGCCGTCCTTGGAGGACAGCATGATCACCGGCGTAGCACGGAACTGCGGATTGTTCTTGATCAGCGCGCAGGTCTGATAACCGTCCAGCCGCGGCATCATGATGTCGACGAAGATGATCGCCGGCTTCTGGTCGGAGATCTTGGCCAGGGCCTCGAACCCGTCGACCGCAGTCAGCACGTCGCAGCCCTCCTTCTTCAGAAGGGTCTCCGCCGTGCGGCGGATGGTCTTCGAGTCATCGATCACCATGACCTTGAGACCAGCCAAGTCGTTAGCACTCACGTTCAAATTCACTCACTCCCCCTGCGGCCCGCCCCGAGCTCAGGATAGGCACCACGACATGCAACGTCCATGCCGGACGGTGCGCATGCAAAATTTATTCTTGACGAGCCATCGGCAACCGCTCTGGGACGGTGATTCCGATGACTTTGCTGTTTACTGCCTGCCCGCCGAGACTGTCAAGCAATAATCACCCGTGTGGTCTGACGACCGCACAAGGTGACCCATAGTGGCACCATCTGGCCACCGACGACAGCCTCGACCGCTGCTCTCCGCATCGCCGCGTGATGGCCTCCACGCTCTTCCATCTTAATATGGCGGCCTGCCGTCCCGCTCCCCTCCGCGCGGCGGCCCATTCCGGAGAATCACGATGAGCCTCGCGATCGGCGTGCTGATGGACCCCATCGGCGCAATCAAGGTGGCAAAGGACAGCAGCTTCGCGATGCTGCTGGAAGCGCAGCGCCGCGGCCATTCGCTGCACTACCTCGAACAGGGCGACCTGGCGCTGCGCAACGGCGATCCGTGGGGGCGCATGGCCACGCTCGAAGTCCGTGATGATCCGGCCCACTGGCACAGCCTGGGCACGCCGCAATGGCGCGACCTGCGCCAGCTCGACGTGGTGCTGATGCGCAAGGACCCGCCGGTCGATGCGCAGTTCATTTACGACACCATGGTGCTGGAAGTCGCCCGGCAAGGCGGCGTGGCGGTGGTCAACGACCCGCGCTCGCTGCGCGACTGCAATGAAAAGCTGTTTGCCCTGCAATTCGGGCAATGCATCGCGCCGACCCTGGTGGCGCGCGATGCCGGCGAATTGCGCCGATTCGCCGCCGAGCACGGCGAAGTGGTGCTGAAGCCGCTGGATGGCATGGGTGGCCGCGGCATCTTCCGGGCGCGGGCGGGCGACAGCAACCTCAACTCGATGCTGGAGACGCTGCTGGGCGGTGACGCCCACGGCGAAGGGCGCCAGTTCGCGATCGCCCAGAAGTACATCCCGGAAATCACCGCAGGCGACAAGCGCATCCTGGTGATCGACGGCGAACCGGTCCCCTACGCCCTGGCGCGAATCCCCCAGGGCAACGAGTTCCGCGGCAACCTCGCCGCCGGCGGGCGGGGCGAAGGGGTTCCGCTGTCCGATCGCGACCGCTGGATCGTCGAACAGGTGGCGCCGGAACTGCGCCGGCGCGGCCTGCTGTTCGTCGGCCTCGACGTGATCGGGGATTACCTGACCGAGATCAACGTCACATCCCCGACCTGTGTGCGTGAACTCGATGCCCAGTTCGGGCTTAACATTGCCGGTCAGCTGTTCGACGTCATCGAGCAGCACGTTTTCGGAAACCGCGCCGCGTGAGCCACACTGCAAGCGTCAACTCCCCGGCCGATCCGATCGGCGCCACTTTCCTGTTTTCGCTGCTGCTGCATGGCGTGTTGCTGCTGGGCATCACCTTCCACTTCGTGAAGCCCTCGCCGAGCCTGCCCACGCTCGACGTCACCCTGGTCAACGTGGCCAACCGGCAGGCGCCGGACAAGGCGGACTTCCTGGCCCAGGCCAACAACACCGGCGGCGGCCAGAGCGATCGTGCCGCGCGCCCGTCGGCGCCGTTCTCCGGCGCGATCCCCAAGCCCGACCCCGGGATCGCGGCGCAACCGGTCGACGCCACCACGCCGCTGCCGCGCGAGGCGACCCCGACCCGCATGGTCACCACCAGCAGCGCCAGCGACTTCCAGGTGACCAGCGACACCGCCCGGGATCAGGTGGACCCCCAGCAGCAGACGCCGACGGCGGAAGAGCTGAAGCGCCGCGAGGCCATCGCGCAACTGGCCGCCGAGCTGCGCAAGAAGAAGGTCGACTACGCCAAGCGCCCCAAGGTGAAGTACCTCACTGCCAGCACCCGCGAATACGCCTACGCCGCCTACATGCGGGGCTGGTCCGACCGGGTGGAGCGGGTGGGCAACCTCAACTACCCGGAAGAAGCCCGCCGCCAGGGCTTGCACGGCGACGTGCTGCTCACCGTGGTGCTCAACCTCGATGGCAGCATCAAGACCATCGAAGTGATCCAGAGCTCCGGCCAGAAAGTGCTCGATGCCGCCGCCGAGCGCATCGTGCGCCTGGCGGCCCCGTTCCCGCCGGCCCCGAAAAGCGCCGAGCGCATTGACCAGCTCAACATCACCCGCACCTGGCGCTTCCAGCCTAACAACGTGCTGCAGACTCGCTGAACCTCGCGACACGCGGTTCGGCGAACGGCCCGCACTGCGCTTACAATGCGCACATGACCGCCGTGCAGCCATCGACACTCACCGGACACTTCCTGATCGCCATGCCCAACCTGGCCGATCCGCCGTTCTCGCGCGGCGTCGCCCTGCTGTGCCAGCACGACGAGGACGGCGCCGTCGGCCTGCTGGTCAACCAGCTATCCGAGTACAGCTTCGGCGACGTGCTGGCCCAGATGAAGCTGGAGTGCGCGGACAGCGAACTGGCCGACGCGCCGGTCCTGATCGGCGGCCCGGTGCAACAGGAGCGCGGCTTCGTGCTGCATCGCGAACCCGGGCCGTGGGATTCCAGCTACCGCATCAACGAGCACTGGTCGGTCACCACCTCGCGCGACATCCTGGTCGCCATGGCGGCCGGTGAAGGCCCGCGCCAAGCGATCATGGTGCTCGGCTACGCGGGCTGGGACGCCGGCCAGCTGGAACAGGAGCTGATGGCCAATGCCTGGCTGACCGCCGAAGCCAGCGACCGAGTAGTGTTCGACACGCCGCTGGAAGAGCGCTGGAGTGCCGCAGCCGGACTGGTCGGCATCGATCCGCGCCAGCTGTCCGGTTACGCGGGCCACGCATGAGCTGCGCGTTCGGCTTCGATGTCGGCAGCAAGATCACCGGCGTGGCGATCGGCAACAGCTTCACCGCCAGCGCCCGTGCGCTGGCCACGCTGGCCGTGCACGACGACACGCCGGACTGGAACCGGCTCGACACGCTGCGCCGCGAATGGCAACCGGACACCCTCGTGGTCGGCCTGCCGCTGACCCTCGAGGGCGCCGAGCAGCCGGCCAGCCGCCGCGCCCGCCGCTTCGCGGCGCTGTTGCAGGAGCGCTACGGGTTGCCCGTGGTGCTGGTCGACGAGCGACACAGCTCGCAGGAAGCCGCCCAGCGTTTTGCCGGCGCCCGCGCGCTGGGCCTGAAGCGACGCCGCGACGCGGCAGCCATCGACGCCGAAGCCGCCGCGGTCGTGCTGGAGCGCTGGCTCGGCATGGCCACGACGAGCAGCGCGCCAGGCGCCGATCACTAGAACCCCCTTCCACCTCCAGATCGCCCGCCATGAGTCCTCGCCTGCGCCACCTCACCACCCTGGAAAACCTGCCGCGCGAGACCATCGAGCGCCTGCTCGACCGCGCCGAGGCGCTGCGCGACGCCTGCGCCCACGGCACCCGCAAGCTCGACGTGCTGGCCGGGCGCACGGTGCTGAACCTGTTCTTCGAACCCTCCACGCGCACCCGCACCTCGTTCGAGCTGGCGGCGCGGCGGCTGGGCGCCGACGTGGTCAACTTCGACATCGGGCTGTCATCGACCAGCAAGGGCGAGGAGTTGTTCGACACGCTGCACACGCTGGAAGCGATGCACCTGGACG
This sequence comes from Rhodanobacter sp. IGA1.0, assembly GCF_040208325.1. Taxonomy (NCBI): domain Bacteria; kingdom Pseudomonadati; phylum Pseudomonadota; class Gammaproteobacteria; order Lysobacterales; family Rhodanobacteraceae; genus Rhodanobacter; species Rhodanobacter sp. IGA1.0. Next base: position 946,843 of record NZ_CP157948.1, on the reverse strand, counting down.
CCATCATCGTGCGGCACAAGCAGTCCGGCACGCCGGACGAGCTGGTTCGCCACGCCATGAGCGGGGTGTCGGTGATCAATGCGGGCGACGGCAACCGGGCCCATCCCACCCAGGGCCTGCTGGACGCGCTGACCATCCGCCAGCACCGGCCGGACCTGGAGAACCTGCGCGTCGTGATCTGCGGCGACATCAGGCACTCGCGGGTGGCACGCTCGGACATCAATGCCTTGAGCGCGCTCGGCGTGAAGGAGATCCGCCTGTGCGGGCCCGCCGAGCTGATGCCGGATGCCGACGAGGTGTCCAAGGGCTCGCGCCATGACGATTTCGACGAGGCCATCGAAGGCGCCGATGCGGTGATCATGCTGCGCCTGCAGAAAGAGCGCATGGCCAGCATCGAGCTGCCCGACGAGGCCGCCTACTTTGCCCACTACGGCCTGGACCGGCGACGCCTGGCGCGGGCCGCCCCCGGCTGCCTGGTGATGCACCCGGGGCCGATCAACCGCGGCATCGAAATCGCCTCCGACGTCGCCGACGGCGCGCAGTCGCGCATCCTCGAGCAGGTGGGCAATGGCGTGTTCGTGCGCATGGCCGTGCTGAACGAAGTGCTGGCACGCTGAAGCGCAGCGGTTACGGCACCGCAGCACGGTCCCGGGCAAGCGGGCATAATATCCCGCGCGGCATTCACCACACTGGGGATCATCATGCGATCGACGACGCGATACATCGCGCTGGGCTTCGCCGGCATCATGCTGGCGGCCTGCGGGCACAAGGACAAGGACGCACCACTGGCTTACGTTCCGGCGGACACGCCGTACGTGATGGCCAATCTCGACACCATGGACGACAGCACCCGTGGCGCCCTGCTCGCGCAGGCCGATGCGCAACTGCCGTCCCAGCTGGCGCAACTGGATGCCGCAGCCGATCGGCTGGCCGCGAACGACCCGGAGGGTGCACGCCTGCTGCGCGCGCTGCACGCCGAGTTCAAGGGCAAGACCATCGAAACCTTCGCCGAAGGCGCAGGCATCAATCTCAAGGGCTACTCCGCGTTCTATGGCCTGGGCCTGGCCCCGGTCGCGCGCTTCGACCTGAGTGACCCCGCCGCGTTCGACGCGTTCGTCGGCCGGCTGGAAACCGCCTACGGCAAGAAGCTGGAGGTGGCCAGCATCGACAAGCAGTCCTACCGCCGCTTCACCTCCGCCGCCTCGGGCACGCAGATGGTCCTGGCCACCGTCGGCAAGCAGGCGGTCGCCGCGCTGCTGCCCGGCGACGCCTCGCCGGCGCTGTTGCGTCAGGCACTGGGACTGGACCGTCCGCAGAAGAGCCTGCAGGACGACGGTCGCCTGGCCACCCTGGCCAAGGCCAAGGGCTACCAGAAGTGGCTGGTCGGCCAGTTCGACCTCACCCGCGCGCTGCCGCTGGCGGTGAGCGGCAAGGACCCGCTGGTGAATGCGATCCAGAAGGCCCGCGCCCAAGCGGTGTCGGCCAAGACCGGCGAGCCGGTGGCCACCCAGTTGCAGACCTCGCCCAGCTGCAGTGCGGACGCGGCGCGCATCGCCGCTCGCGTGCCCACGATCAGCTTCGGCTACACGCAGCTCGATGCCAAGCACCAGGACGCCCGCGTCGACATCGCCCTGGCGGACGACATCAGCCAGGCCTTCGCCGGCCTGAAAGTGGCCTTGCCCGGACTGGGCAAGGCCGGCAGCGCGCCGTTCGACCTCAGCATCGCGCTGCCGATCGCCAGCATGCGCGGCTTCTGGATGGCCCAGGCCGACGCGGTCGCCGCCAAGCCGTTCACGTGTGCCTCGCTGACCGACCTCAACGACAGCTTCGCCAAGCTGGGCCCGGCGATGCAGAAGGCGGCGATCCCGCCGTTCGGCGACATGCTGGGAGTGCGCCTCGCGCTGGATTCGCTGAGCGCCGGCAAGGATTCCGCCATGCCTTCGTTCACCGGGCGCCTGGTGCTCGGCACCAGCAATCCCGAAGGACTGCTGGCGATGGGCCAGATGATGGTGCCCGCGCTGTCCCAGCTGAAGCTGGGCCACGACGGCGCGCCGCAGGCGCTGCCCAAGGACATGGTCGGCATGCTGGGCCAGCCTGCATGGGTGGCGATGAGTGAAAAGGCGCTCGCGCTCGGCGTCGGTGCCGGCGAAGACAGCCACCTGGCCGACACGCTGAAGGAGCCCGGCGGCGACGCCGGCCAGATGACGCGGATGCACATCAGCGGCGCCATGTACGTCAGCTGGCTGCAATTGATGGAACAGAAACTGGACGCGCTGGCTGCTGCCACCGCCACGCTGGGCAAGAGTGACGAGCCGTCGATCGACGACGGCAGCGACGCCACCAACGCCGCCGACGAACTGGCCCGTTCCAGGGCGCAGTTCGCCGCGATGAAGGCCCAGGCCGAACGGGTCGACAGCATCGATGCCGAGATGCACGTGGACAAGAGCGGCATGGTGATCACCAGCCAGACCGTGCTGAAGTAATCCCGACGGGAGCAAAAGCCGGGGCGCCTTCGCGCCCCGGCTTTTTTGTGCCTGCGACGAACAGCTGCCGAACATGTCGATGACGTCCCGTTCGCATCCGTGATCGAGCACTGAACGGAGTGCGTCGCGGCGACATGCATTTCACCCCGAGGCTGGTGCCATGTCCTCAGGAAGCCGCTGCATGGCATCCCGCCTGCCACCGGCAGGCCCCCACCGCCAGTCAGGGAGATCGAATATGCGCCATCCCAAGATCCGCACCAGCCTCTGTGCCACCGCCATGATGTTCGGCTTCGCGGCCATTCCGTTCGGCCAGGTGATGGCCCAGGACAACGCCAGCCAGATGCAGAAGGCGTCGGACAACCAGACGGTGCCCGACAAGGCCGCCGACGCCTGGATCACCACCAAGGTGAAGTCCGAGTTCGGCACCACCAAGGGCGTGTCCGCGACCGACATCTCGGTGTCGACCAATGACGGGGTGGTGACCCTCAGCGGCACCGTTTCCAGCGCCGCGGAGAAAGACAGCGCCGAGCGCGTTGCGAAGAGCGTCAAGGGCGTCAAGAGTGTCGACGCCAGTGGGCTGACCGTCGGCGTCGCCGAAAAATGATCGCGGCATGAGGGTGGTGATGCCACCTCGCTGAAACGAAAAAGGCGCCCCCAGGGCGCCTTTTTCCTCATCCGGGAGACGCCTCAGCGATTGAGGAAATTCGCACCGCCAAGGTTGTTCCCGTCGCGCGTCTCCTCCAGTTCCACGCCGTCCAGGCCCTGCGACAGGGTATGCGCATCGCCGCCCTGCGCCAGCTTGATGCGCAGGCGCACCTCGTTGGAGCTGTCGGCGTAACGCAACGCGTCCTCGTAGCTGATCTCGCCAGCGTGATAGAGCTCGACCAGGGCCTGGTCGAACGTCTTCATGCCCAACAGGGTGGACTCCTTCATCACTTCCTTCAGCTTGTGGATCTCGCCCTGGCGGATGTAGTCCTGCACCAGCGGCGTGCCCAGCAGCACTTCCACCGCCACGCGGCGCGCCTTGCCGTCCGGGGTGGGGATCAGCATCTGCGCCACGATGCCCTTCAGGTTCAGCGAAAGGTCCATCAACAACTGCTGGCGACGGTCTTCCGGGAAGAAGTGCAGGATGCGGTCCATCGCCTGGTTCGCGTTGTTCGCGTGCAGGGTGCACAGCACCAGGTGGCCCGTTTCGGCAAAGGCAATCGCGTGGTCCATGCCCTCGCGGGTACGCACCTCGCCGATCATGATCACGTCCGGCGCCTGGCGCAGGGTGTTCTTCAGGGCGTTGTCCCAGCTATCGGTGTCGATGCCGACCTCGCGCTGGGTGATGATGCAGCCCTCGTGCTTGTGCACGTATTCGATCGGGTCCTCGATGGTGATGATGTGGCCGGTCGAATTCTGGTTGCGGTAGCCGATCATCGCCGCCAGCGAGGTCGATTTGCCCGAGCCGGTGGCACCCACGAAGACGATGATGCCGCGCTTGGTCATCGCCAGCTGCTTGAGCACCGGCGGCAGGGTCAGCTCCTCGATCGACGGAATCTTCGACTCGATCCGGCGCAGCACCATGCCGACGCAGTTGCGCTGGTAGAAGCACGAGACGCGGAAGCGCCCCACGCCCTGGGCGGAGATCGCGAACTGGCACTCGTGGGTCTTCTCGAACTCCTCGCGCTGGCCCGGCGTCATCACGTTGAGCACCATGTCGCGTGCCTGCTGCACGCTGAGCGGGCTCTGCGTGATCGGCACGATGCGTCCCTGCACCTTCATCGACGGCGCCACGCCCGCGGTGATGAACAGGTCGGACGCCTTCTTGTGCACCATCAGCTTCAGGAAGGAGGTGAAATCAAAATCGCTCATGGCTCTAGCCCCGGGAATAGGGAATGGGGAATAGGGAATCGGAACGGTGATGTCCGGCGCAAGTCGGTGCGGGGAGACGAGCGTTCAAACCGCAGCCACGCAGGACTCGCGACTTTTCAACGATGTCCGATTCCCCATTCCCGACTTCCCGCATCACTTGAAGCTGTCCTTGTTCTTGGCGTACATCGAGGCCTCCTGACGGGTCACCAGGCCACGCTTGACCAGGTCCTGCAGGCACTGGTCCAGCGTCTGCATGCCGAACTGCTGGCCGGTCTGGATCGACGAATACATCTGCGCGACCTTGTCCTCGCGGATCAGGTTGCGGATCGCCGGGATGCCGACCATGATCTCGTGCGCCGCGACGCGGCCGCCACCGACCTTCTTCAGCAGCGACTGCGAGATGACCGCGCGCAGCGACTCGGACAGCATCGAGCGCACCATCGGCTTCTCGCCGGCAGGGAACACATCGATGATGCGGTCGATGGTCTTCGCCGCCGAGCTGGTGTGCACGGTGGCGAACACCAGGTGGCCGGTTTCCGCGGCGGTCAGCGCCAGGCGGATGGTCTCCAGGTCGCGCAACTCGCCGACCAGGATGTAGTCCGGGTCCTCGCGCAGCGCCGAGCGCAGCGCCTCGTTGAAGCCGTGCGTGTCGCGATGCACCTCGCGCTGGTTGATCAGGCACTTTTGCGAGGTATGCACGAACTCGATCGGGTCCTCGACCGAGAGCATGTGGCCGTATTCGTTCTTGTTGATGTGGTCGACCATCGCCGCCAGCGTGGTCGACTTGCCCGAGCCGGTCGGGCCGGTCACCAGGATCAGGCCCTGCGGCTGCTCGATCAGCTCCTTGAACACCCGGGGGCAACCCAGGTCTTCCAGGGTCAGCACTTCGGACGGAATGGTGCGGAACACCGCGCCGGCGCCCCGGTTCTGGTTGAACGCGTTGACGCGGAAACGGGCCAGCCCGGGAATCTCGAACGAGAAGTCGGTCTCGTAGAACTCCTCGTAGTCGCGCCGCTGCTTGTCCGACATGATGTCGTAGATCAGCGAGTGCACCTGCTTGTGTTCCAGCGCAGGGATGTTGATGCGACGGACATCGCCATCAACGCGGATCATCGGTGGCAGGCCGGCGGACAGATGCAAGTCCGAGGCCTTGTTCTTTACCGAGAAGGCAAGCAGTTCGGCAATGTCCATGAAGTCGTTTCCCCTAAACCGAGCGTCTGGATGGCATGAATTCGGGTACTGCAACCGGGACCGCAGATCGTCCGCAGGCGTGGTGCGCCGCAACGCATGTTGCCTGGCGCCACCCCGCAGCCCGGACGAGCCGTTCCAATCCCCTTGCAGCCGGGTCGATACTACTCGCGCAAGCGGCTGTGCGGCCAGTCTTTCCGGCCACCGGCGCGCAAAGTGTCGACCCGTTTGCGCGGTCCGTCGTAAAACCGTGATCCGGCCTTCGCCGGCGAATCGATGGCGGCCGTCGCCGGGCGCACCCGGCGCGGAATCGGCCCGTAGCGCGACGGCTCCGGTAAGGTACGCGGTCTGGACGATTCATCTGACCCACCCGAGGAACCCTGCATGACACGACTTGCCTTCATCGGCGGCGGCAACATGGCGCGCAGCCTGATCGGCGGCCTGCTGAAGACCGGCGTGGCGCCGGCCACGGTGAGCGTGGCCGAGCCGCTGGCCGAGGCGCGCCAGACGCTGGGTCGCGAATTCGGCATCGCCTGCTACGCCGAGAACCGGCTTGCCGCAGCGGAAGCCGAAGTCATCGTGCTGGCGGTCAAGCCGCAGATCATGCCGGCGATCCACGCCGAACTGCGCGACACCCTGCAACGCAACCGCCCGCTGCTGATCTCGATCGCCGCCGGCGTGAGGCTGGATCAGCTGGAACGCTGGTTCGGCAGCGGCTTGCCGATCGTGCGCTGCATGCCCAACACGCCGGCCCTGATCGGCGCCGGCGCCACCGGCCTGTGCGCCAACAGCCGGGTCAGCCCGGCGCAGAAGGCGCAGGCCCAGCACATCCTGGACGCCGCGGGGATCACCCGCTGGATCGACGACGAGGCGTTGATGGACACCGTCACCGCCTTGTCCGGCTCCGGCCCGGCCTACTTCTTCGCCCTGGTCGAGGCGCTGGAAGCGGCCGCCGTGGCCCAGGGCCTGCCCCGCGACACTGCCCGGGCGCTGGCCGCGCAAACCTGCCTTGGCGCCGGTCGCATGCTGGTCGAAGGCGGCGAAGACCCCGCGCTGCTGCGCCAGCGCGTCACCTCGCCCAACGGCACCACCCAGGCCGCGCTGGAAAGCCTTGCCGCCGACGGGCTGCCACGCATCGTAGCCCATGCCGTCCACGCCGCCACCCGGCGCGGTGCGGAACTGGCCAACGAACTGGACAAGCTGTCGTGAGCTATCTGCTGAACGCCCTCTCCATGCTGATCGAACTGGTCTTCGAGGCGGCCGTCACCCTGCTGCTGCTGCGCGTGGCCGCCGAGGCCTGCCGCGCCGACTTCCACAACCCGCTGAGCCAGTTCATCTACCGCTACACCAACCCGGTGCTGGCACCGATTCGCCGCGTCTTGCCGAACTGGCGCCGGATCAACCTGGCCGCCCTGCTGCTGGCCTGGCTGGCGATGCTGCTAAAGCGCCTGCTGCTGTTCGCCCTGCTCGGGGTGATGCCGAACCCGCTCGGCCTGATCGTGCTGGCGCTGGCCGAACTGCTCGACTTCACCCTGCTGTTCTATCTGGTGCTGATCTTCGGCTGGTCCCTGCTGAGCATGTTCTCGGTGGATCAGCGCCATCCGTTGCTCAAACTGGCCGGAACCCTGGTGGCACCGCTGCTGCGCCCGTTGCGCGGCAAGCTGGTCGCCGGGCAGATCGACTTCGGGCCGATGGTGGTGATGATCGTGTTGCTGCTGGCGCGCCTGCTGATCGCCGCACCGCTGCTGGATCTGGGGGTGCGGTTGGCACTGGGCGCTTGAGATTTCTCTTGTGACTGTGACTTTGGCCGCCGTCTTCTGTAAGAAATAGATCAAGAGCTTTCGTCCTCCTTCGGAGGGCGAGTCACTTTCTGCCTCTTGCTTCGATGTGCCTAGAAGCAAAAGCTTCAAAAGCTTCAAGTGCAGAGCGGTCGATCACCTTCGGCGACCGAGTCACTTTCTCTTTGAGTGGCCAAAGAGAAAGTAACCCAAGAGAAAGGCCACCCCGATGGCGCGCCCTCCGGGCATCCTGCCCTGCGGGTGCGCGGGCGGGCTACGGGGGTTCGCCGACAGTCCATCCCTGGACTGACGTCGAACTGGCCGGCATCCCTGCCGGCCACCCCTGCGGGGCCTTTCCTCCGCCCGCCCGCCGCGCCATAGGGGCCCCGGGTAGAGCAGCGCGCTCCCAGCGCGCACTCGGTGATGAAGCTGAAAACCAAAAGCAAAAGCCGGAGCCGAAGCAAAAGCTTCGGTTGCCGCAGCTTTGCTCTTGATCCGGCTCTTCTGAAAAGTACGCGCAGGATGCGCGTCGCTCTACCCGGGGCCCCTCTGCAGCGGCGAGGCGGGAGCGACAGGCCGCGTAGCGGGAGCCGACAGGGATGTCGGCTCCTTTTCGCCAGGGCAGGATGCCCTGTCGAAAAGCCCGGCACCGACTCGCGAACCTTGCGGACAGGATGTCCGCAAGGCGCGGAAGCGGGGTGGCCTCTCTTTGGGCCACGTTTCTCTGGCCAAACAGAGAAAGGTGGCTCGGCTGCCGTAGGCAGACGAAAGCTTTTCGCTCTGATGCACAAGGGCAGGTGAAAGCGTCCCTCGCAACAGCAAATGCAACCTTCGCGGACATGACAACCTGAACTGGCGGTCGTCGGCACCCACAGCCAGCAAACGGCGAAAAGCTCAGCGCAGCGCCCACGCGGCGATGATTCGATGGATCTCGTCCAGTCCGTCGAACAACGTCGCCGGTCCCGGCTGCAGGATGATCGGCGACTTGATCTCGTAAAGATCACCGTTGCGCACCGCGGGGATCGTGTCCCAGCCCGGTCGCGCCGCGACCTTCCCGGGGCGGAAGCGCTTGCCGCACCAGGAGCCCAGGATGATGTCCGGCGCCCGCCGCACCACTTCGTCGCCGTTAGGCAGGATGCGCTGCTTGGCCAGCGGTTCGCGGGCCAGTTCGGGGAAACAGTCGTCGCCACCGGCGATGCCGATGATCTCGGCGACCCAGCGGATGCCGGTGATGATCGGCTCGTCCCATTCCTCGAAATACACCTTCGGCCGCCGCGGCAGTTGCGCCACGGCGGCCCGGATGTCGGCAATGTGCCGCTCGGCGCGTTGCGCGTACGCCTCGGCCTTTTCATGCGCGCCGACCATCGCGCCCAGCCGCCGGATGTAGGCAAGGATGCCGTCGACGCTGCGATGGTTGCTGATCCAGACCTCCACGCCGCACTTGATCAGCTCGCGCGCGATGTCGGCCTGGATGTCCGAGAAGCCGATCGCCAGATCGGGTTCCAGTTTCATGATCTCGCCGATCTTCGCGCTGGTGAACGCGGAGACCTTCGGCTTCTCCTTGCGCGCGCGTGGTGGCCGCACGGTGAAGCCGGAGATGCCGACGATGCGGTGCTCTTCACCCAGTGCGTACAGCACTTCGGTCGGCTCTTCGGTAAGGCAGACGATGCGCTGCGGGCAGTGGTCGGACACGCGGTGAACCATCCGTTCAATGCCCCAGCACGGTCACGGTGACCTTGCGCTGGTGCGGGTCGAGCCGGTGTTCCCACAGGTAGATGCCTTGCCAGGTACCCAGCTGCAGCTTGCCCCCGTGCACCGGCACGACCAGGCTGACCCCGGTGAGGATCGAGCGGACATGCGCCGGCATGTCGTCGGGGCCTTCCGCGTCATGTTCGAAGAGCGGGTCGCCGTCGGGCACGGCGCGGGCGAACCAGCGCTCCAGGTCGCGGCCCACCGCCGGGTCGGCATTCTCGCCGAGCAGCAAGGAGCAACTGGTGTGGGCAGTGAAGACATGGGCGATGCCGAGCTGGACGTGGCTGGCCGCCAGCGCATCCGCCACCTGCGCGGTGATGTCGCTGAAACCGCGCCCGCGGGTATGCACGATGAAGCCACCCTGCGCCACGTGCTGCGCGGGCAGCGGCCGGCTCACGGATACAGCATCCGGCTGGTCCAGGTCTGGCCATGGCGGTCCCAGCGCACCCGCTCGTGCAGGCGGAACTCGGCGCCGTACCAGAACTCCAGCGTGTCCGGCTCGACCACGAAGCCGCCCCAGTGCGGCGGCCGGCTCACCTCGCGACCCTCGAACTGCTGCTCGTAGCGCGCCACGCGCTGCTCGAAGGTGTCGCGATCGGGCAGGGTCTGCGATTGCAGCGAGGCCCAGGCGCCGATCTGGCTGCCGCGCGGGCGGCTGGCGAAATAGGCATCGGACTCCTCTTCCTGCAGCTTGCGGGCGGCGCCTTCGACGCGAACCTGCACGCCTTCGCGCAGCTGCTTCCAGTGGAAGCACAACGCCACCTGCGGGTGGGCGTCCAGCTGGTTGCCCTTGTCGCTCTGGTAGTTGGTGTAGAAGCGGAAGCCCCGCTCGTCGGCGCCCTTGAGCAGCACGATGCGCGAGGCGACCCGGCCGGAAGCGTCGACGGTGGAAAGGTTCATCGCCGTCGGCTCGCGGTCGCCGCTGGCCCTGGCTTCGTCCAGCAGGCGCAGGAAGGTGTCCAGAATCTCGGGTTTGAGCATGATGTCGAAACTTTCCTTTTGCATCGTGGCCGACACGCGCCATCATGGCGCGGATGAACCTGAGCGATGATAGTGCAATGTCCTGCCCCCCCAGTAGCTTTCCGGCCCGGCTGACGGCGCCGCCCTGCCCTTTCCGGCGTGAAGCAGGCAGGGACGCGCCCGTTTGGGGGATACTGGGCGATCACCGCCTGCCTGTGGCGGAAGTGCCTCCGGGAACCAAGGTATCTTGCGGATGATGTCCCACGCCGACCTGCACAACGAAGCCCTCGCCGGCCATCTGCTCGACCAGTACGCAGGGCGCATCGCCCGCTCGCGCCGCCCCTACATCCTTGGCCTTTCGGGCCTGCAGGGCAGCGGCAAGAGCACGCTGGCGCGGGTGATGAAGGCTCAGGCCGAGGCTCGCGGCTGGGCCACCGAGGTGCTGTCGCTGGACGATTTCTACTATGCCCGCAGCGAACGCGAGGCGCTGGCGCGCGAGGTTCATCCGCTGCTGCGCACGCGCGGCGTGCCGGGCACCCACGAAATCGAGTTGCTGATGTCGGTGCTGGCCGCGCTGCCGCATGCCTCGGAACGGTTGCCGGTGCTGCACCCGCGTTTCGACAAGGGCCGCGACACCCGCTTTCCGCCGTCGCGCTGGCCGCGGATCACCCGGCCGCCGAAGCTGGTGATCGTGGAGGGCTGGGCGCTGGGCATCCGTCCGCAGTTGCAGGCTGCGCTGGCCAAACCGGTCAACGAGCTGGAGCGACGCGAGGACCCCGACGGCAGCTGGCGGCATTGGGTCAACAAGCAGTTGCGCGGCTACCAGCCGCTGTGGCGCAAGTTCGATGCCCTGATCGTGTTGCAGGCGCCAGGCTGGGAAATCGTGCGGCGCTGGCGTGGCGAGCAGGAGCAGGATCTGCTGGCGCGCCACGCGCCGCTGGCGATGGACGCCGCGGCGATGGAGCGGTTCCTCGCCCATTTCGAACGACTGAGCCGGCACGCGCTGGCCACCTTGCCGGTGCTGTCCGATACCTGCGTGGAGTACGACGACGACCGGCACGTGACGGGGTTGAGTCACGGCTGAGGCGGGAATCGGGAATCGGGAATCGGGAATCGGGGAAGCATCGCACTGCCCCGACCCTGATTCCCGCACCGATCAATCCACCACGAAGTTGATCTTCATGTTGACGCGCCACTCGGTCACCGTGCCGTCGTCTGCGGTGACCACCTTGATCTCGTTGATCCAGGCGCCCTTGATGTTCTTCACCGACTCGGCGGCTTTCTTCAGGCCGTGCTGAACGGCGTCTTCGACGCCCTTGGCGGACGAGGCGTTGATTTCGATGACCTTGGCTACTGACATGACGTCACTCTCCCATGGAGTCCGTGCGAGCGGCACGATGCGCTTCCCCTGTTCGAAGCGCCAGTCTGGACTGCCGTTGTCGGAAGGGACAAGCCGCAGTGCAAAATCACGTCACGTTGACGCCTCGACCTGCACGGCCGTGCCGTAGGCGAGCACCTCGGTCACGCCCTGGGCGACTTCATTGGCGTCGTAGCGCATCGCGATTACGCCATTGGCGCCCATCGCCGCGGCGTGTTGCAGCATCAGCTCGAACGCTTCCCCGCGGGCCTTCTCGCACAGCTCGGTATAGATCGAGATGTTGCCGCCGACGATGGTCTGCAGCGCCGCGCCGAGATTGCCCACCACGCTGCGCGAACGCACGGTGATGCCCCGCACGATGCCCAGCGAACGGACGATGCGGAAGCCGGGGATCTCGTTGGCGGTACTCACCTGATGGTGCGGAACGGTTCTGGCCATGATGGTGCTCCGTGGAATCAACTGTCGATCAGTGCGGCATAGCCTTCGCGCGAATCCGGCCACTGCGGCGCCCAGCCACTGGCACGCAGGCGGGCATTGCTCAGCCGCTTGCTGCCCACGCCCACCGGCGCGGCGCCTTCCTCGGGTGGTGGCGCATCGATCAGCGCGGCCAGGAAGTCGTACAACTCGTCCAGCGGCATCGGCGTGTCGTCGACGCCCAGGTACAGCGATTGCGGCGCCTCCAGCTGCAGCAGGTGGACGATGGCCGCGGCGGCATCGTCGACGTGGATGCGGTTGGCCCAGTGCGGCACTTCGCGGGGCACCCGCAGTTGCCCCGCGCGAAGCTTCTCCACCAGTTGCAGGCGCCCGGGCCCGTACAGGCCCGCCAGTCGCAGCACCACGCCGGGCACCGGCTGTTCCGCCAGCCACTGCTCGGCCTCGCACAGCACCGCACCATTGAAACCGAGCGGGCCGACGGAAGTGGCTTCATCCACCCAGTCGCCATCGTGCTCGCCGTACACCGCGCTGGATGACACGAACAGGCATCGCTGCAGGCGACTGCCATCCAGCGCTTCGAGCAGATGACGCAGGCCATCCACGAAGACCGCCCGATAGCTGGCCCTGTCCCGCCCATCCGGCGCCGGCAGGTAGACCACGCGGGTGATGCCGCGAGGCAACACGCCGAGGCTGGCGGGATCAGTCAGGTCACCGCCCAGCCAGTGGACGCCCGACGCGCCGCGCGCCGGTGGATGCCGCCGCAACGCCCAGACGTCGTCGCCGCGCGCGCGCAGAAGCTGCGCCACGCGTTCGCCCAGGTCACCGCATCCGGCCAGCAGGATACGTTCGCTCACCACTACCCTCCCATGGATCTGTCGGGATGAATCGATCGGGCTGACTGGATCACGCCCGCGCTTGCGCACCGAGTATCGCAAATTGAAAGCGGCGGGCGAGTCGGACCCGCCGATCGGCCTGCTAGCATTCGGTCATGAATCCGTCGCACAACCTTTTCATCATCGGACCGACCGGCGCCGGCAAGACATCGATCGGGCGACGACTTGCCGCGCATTATGGCCTGACTTTCATCGATCTCGACCAGGAAATCGAGCGGCACTGCGGCGTCGACGTGAACACGGTTTTCGAGATCGAGGGCGAAGCGGGATTCCGCCAGCGCGAAAGCACGCTGCTGGAGGAAATCAGCGGCCGGCATGACGTGTTGCTGGCCACCGGCGCCGGCGCGGTGCTGGCCGAAGGCAATCGTCGCCAACTGGGCCAGCGCGGCTACGTGGTGTGGCTGCAGACCACGATCGCGCAGCAACTCGAACGGCTCGAACGCGACCATCGCCGTCCATTGCTGGCCGTGCCCGACCGGCAAGAGCGACTGCAGGCGATGGCCCGGGTACGCGAACCGCTCTACCGCGAACTGGCCGACCTGGCCGTTCCCGGCGAACATGGCAGCGTCGCCAGCGCCAGCGAACGCTGCATCGCGCTGATCGACCAGCACTGGCAACGTCCCTCCGCATTTCCCAGGCAGACCGCATGAACCCGGCAATCCAGCAGCTCCACGTCGCGCTGGGCCAGCGCAGCTATCCGGTGTGGATCGGCAGCGGCCTGCTCGACGACCACGCGCGCTGGCGCGCGACGCTGCGCGGCCGGCACGCGCTGGTGATCAGCAACACCACGGTGGCGCCGCTGTACCTGCCGCGGATCGAAGCGGGGCTGGACGGCATGCACTGGTCGTCCTTCCTGCTCGACGACGGCGAGGCGCACAAGACCTTTGCCAACGTCGGCCGCGCGCTGGAAGCGCTGGGCCAGCTCGGCGCCACCCGCGACGCCTGCGTGATCGCGCTGGGCGGCGGCGTGGTCGGCGACCTGGCCGGTTTCAGCGCCGCCTGCTGGATGCGCGGCATCGACTTCATCCAGATGCCGACCACCTTGCTGGCCATGGTCGATTCCTCGGTCGGCGGCAAGACCGGCGTGAACCTGCCGGTGGGCAAGAACCTGGCCGGCGCGTTCCACCAGCCCCGCGCCGTGATCGCCGACATCGACACCCTGGCCACCCTGCCCGACCGCGAATACCGCGCCGGCCTGGCCGAGGTGATCAAGGGCGCGGCGATCGGCGACGAGCCGTTCTTCGCCTGGCTGGAGCAGCACGCCGACGCGCTGGCCGCCCGCGATCCCGCCACCGTGCAGGAGGCGATCGCGCGCAAGGTCGCCTACAAGGCCGGCGTGGTCGCCCGCGACGAAACCGAGCAGGGCGAACGCGCCCTGCTCAACCTCGGCCATACCTTCGGCCATGCGCTGGAAACCGCCGGCCACTACACCACCTTGCTGCATGGCGAAGGCGTGGCGGTCGGCATGCTGCTGGCCGCCCGCCTGTCCGAACGGCTGGACATGAGCGACGCGCACGACACCCGCCGCATGCTGCGCCTGCTGGAAACCCTCGGGCTGCCGGTGACGATTCCGCCCGGCATGGACCCGCAACAGCTGCTGGCGCTGATGCGGCTGGACAAGAAGAACAGCGCCGGCAGCCTGCGCCTGATCCTGTGGCGCGGCATCGGCCGGGCCGAGATCGTCGGCGGCGTGGACGAAGCCGACGTCATGGCGATCCTGACCGAAGCCGCTTAGGGCAGACGCCGTCCGCCCCCGCGTGTGACGACATGCCCCGGCCATCCGGCGGGTCCGCGGGCGCAAATCCTATAAACTGTGCCGTCCGGCTACGCGCCCGTTCGTGCTCGATCCCTGGAATCCATGCGCCTCTACCTGCAAACCGTGCCCGGCGCTGCCGAAGCACCCCGCTACGTCCAGATCACGCTGGAGCAGGACCTGCTCGGCGGCTGGACGCTGTATCGCGAGTCCGGCACCCAGGGCGGCCGCGCGACCATGAAACGCGAGCAGTTCCTGGAGCGCGACGAGGCCGTGAGCGCCTTCGAGAAAGCGCGCGATGCCCAGCTCAAGCGCGGTTTCCGCCTGATGTTTGCCCAGGGCCTCGAAGGCCCTTACGGACGTTGAAATGACCGAGTTGAAGAACGACCGCTTCCTGCGCGCACTGCGCCGGGAAGCCACCGACACCACGCCGATCTGGGTGATGCGCCAGGCGGGTCGCTACCTGCCCGAATACCGCGCCACCCGCGAGCGCGCCGGCAGCTTCATGGGCCTGGCGCAGAACCCCGAATACGCCTGCGAAGTCACCCTGCAGCCGCTGGAACGCTTCGACCTCGACGCGGCGATCCTGTTCTCCGACATCCTCACCATCCCCGATGCGATGGGTCTGGGCCTGTCGTTCGCCCAGGGCGAAGGCCCGCAGTTCGCGCGGCCGCTGCGCACCGCCGCCGACATCGCCAGACTCGCCGTGCCCGACATGGACGGCGAACTGCGCTACGTAATGGATGCGCTTCGGCTGATCCGTCGGGAGCTGCACGGCCGCGTGCCGCTGATCGGTTTCTCCGGCAGTCCGTGGACGCTGGCCTGCTACATGGTCGAGGGCCACGGCTCGCGCGATTTCGCCACGCTGAAGGCGATGTGCTGGAACGAACCGCAGCTCGCGCACCAGCTGCTCGACACATTGGCCCGCTCCGTCGCCGCCTACCTGATCGCCCAGGCCGAGGCCGGCGCCCAGGCGCTGATGATCTTCGACACCTGGGGCGGCCTGCTCGGCCCCGCGCCGTTCCGCGAATTCTCGCTGCGCTACATGACGCGCATCGTGACTGCGCTGAAAGCCGACCCTGCCGCGCGCGAGCTGCCGGTGATCCTGTTCTCCAAGGGCGCCGGCATGCATCTGGCCGAAATGGCCGACAGCGGCTGCGCCGCGCTCGGCGTCGACTGGACGATGGATCTGGCCGACGCCCGCCGCGCCGTGGCCGGCAAGGTCGCCCTGCAGGGCAACCTCGATCCGGCGATCCTGCGCGCCAGTCCCGAGGTGATCCGCCGCGAGGCCCGCGCCGTGCTGGACACCTACGGCAACCACCCCGGCCACGTGTTCAACCTCGGCCACGGCATCACGCCGGAGGTGAATCCGGAGCACGTGAAGGTGCTGGTGGACGAAGTGCACGCGTACGGGCGCACGCTGCGCGAAAGCTGAATCATGTTCCAGGGGGTGGACGGATGCTCTGGCTCGTCACGAAATACCTGATCACCGCAGCCGTCGTCGTGCTCGTCTCCGAAGTCGCCAAGCGCAGCGACCGCCTCGGCGGCCTGATCGCCGCGCTGCCGCTGGTCACCGTGCTGGCGCTGATCTGGCTGCAGGTGGAGCGCCAGCCGCAGGTAAAGATCGCCAACCACGCCTGGTACACGTTCTGGTACGTGGTGCCGACCCTGCCGATGTTCCTGGCCTTCCCCGTCCTGCTGCCGCGGATCGGCTTCTGGCCGACCCTGCTGGCCTGCGTGGTGATCACGCTGGCGTGCTTCTGGCTGTTCGCGCTGCTGGTGCGGCGGTTCGGGATCGAACTGCTGTAACGGGACGCCCGAACGCGCTTGGGCCATCCGGCTCGCGCCCGTACAATGGCCCGTCCGTAGTCCATTCATACCGCGCGCCCCCGCGGCGCGCCATCGCGAGCCCCCATGGAAAAGAGCTTCGAACCCGCCCAGATCGAGTCCACCTGGTATGCCCGCTGGGAAGCCAGCGGCGCGTTCAAGCCGTCAGGCCAGGGCGAGCCGTACTGCATCCTGCTGCCGCCGCCGAACGTCACCGGCACGCTGCACATGGGCCATGCGTTCCAGCAGACGGTGATGGACATGCTGGTGCGCTACCAGCGCATGCGCGGGATGAACACGCTGTGGCAGGTCGGCACCGACCACGCCGGCATCGCCACCCAGAAGATCGTGGAAAACCAGCTGGCGGTCGAGCAGAAGACCCGCCATGACCTGGGCCGCGATGCATTCGTCGAGCGGGTATGGAAGTGGAAGGAGGAATCCGGCTCCACCATCACCAACCAGATGCGCCGCATCGGCGCCGCCGCCGACTGGTCGCGCGAACGCTTCACCATGGACGAAGGCCTTTCTGCCGCGGTGCGCAAGGTGTTCATCGACTGGTATCGCGCGGGTTTGATCTACCGCGGCAACCGGCTGGTGAACTGGGACCCGGTGCTGGGCACGGCGGTGTCGGACCTCGAAGTGAACAACGTCGAGCGCGATGGCCACATGTGGTCGATCCGCTACATGACCACCGACGGCGCCGCCTCCCTCGTGGTCGCCACCACGCGTCCGGAAACCATGCTGGGCGACGTGGCCGTGGCGGTGCATCCGGAGGACGAACGCTACGCGCACCTGATCGGCCAGCTGCTGCACCTGCCGTTGACCGGCCGGCAGATCCCGGTGATCGCCGACGACTACGTCGACCGCGAGTTCGGCACCGGCTGCGTGAAGATCACCCCGGCGCACGACTTCAACGACTACGCGATCGGCCAGCGCCACAAGCTGGCGCCGATCACCATCTTCACGCTGGATGCCAAGGTCAACGACAACGCCCCGGAGAAGTACCGCGGGCTCGATCGCTACGACGCGCGCAAGGCCGTGCTGGCCGACCTCGAAGCGTCCGGCCTGCTGGTCGAGACCAAGCCGCACAAGCTGCAGGTGCCGGTGAGCCAGCGTTCGGATGCGGTGATCGAGCCGATGCTGACCGACCAGTGGTTCGTCGACCTCACCTCGGATGTCCAGGCGGATGGACGTCCCGGTGGCCGCAAGGCGATCACCGAACCGGCGCTGGATGCCGTGCGCTCGGGCGAGATCCGGTTCGTGCCGGAGAATTGGGCGACCACTTATACGCAGTGGCTGGACAACATCCAGGACTGGTGCATCAGCCGCCAGCTGTGGTGGGGCCACCGCATCCCGGCCTGGTACGACGAGGCCGGCAACATCTTCGTGGGCGAGGACGAGGCCGACGCGCGCGCCAGCGCCGCCACCGCGCCGGTCGGCGCGCTGCGCCAGGACGACGACGTGCTCGACACCTGGTTCTCCTCCGCGCTGTGGCCGTTCTCCACGCTCGGCTGGCCGGCCAATGGACCGGTGCAGAACGAACGCGGCGAAGTCGTCGCCAACTGGGAGCAGGACAAGATCTTCCTGCCCAGCGCGGTGCTGGTCACCGGCTTCGACATCATCTTCTTCTGGGTCGCCCGCATGGTGATGGCGACCAAGTATTTCACCGGGCAGATTCCGTTCCGCGAGGTCTACATCAACGCGATCGTGCGTGATGCGGAAGGCCAGAAGATGTCCAAATCCAAGGGCAACACGCTGGACCCGCTGGACCTGATCGACGGCATCGCGCTGGAACCGCTGGTGGAGAAGTCCACCAGGTCGCTGCTGATCCCGCAGGTGCGCGCCAAGGTCGAGAAGCGCATCCGCAAGGATTACCCCGACGGCATCCCCGCGATCGGCACCGACGCGCTGCGCTTCACCTTCGCCGCGCTGGCCAGCTACAGCCGCACGATCAACTTCGACCTCAAGCGCGCCGAAGGCTACAAGGCGTTCTGCAACAAGTTGTGGAATGCCTCACGCTTCGTATTGATGAATGTTGATCAAGTTGAACCGGACCAACGGAAGTGGAACAACGCGCGCTCGAATTTCTCGGATGGCGGACTCTTGATCAACCGTTGGATTCTGAGTCGGTTGCAGGCCACCATCAGAGAGGTCGAAGAACATTTTCGGTCCTATCGCTTCGATCTTGCAGCGCAGACCTTGTACGAATTTGTGTGGAACGAGTATTGCGATTGGTACATCGAACTATGTAAACCCTACTTTTCTGGTGACAAAGAAGGCAACAAGGACTTCGTCTCACAGACGGCCCTGCAGGTCTTGGAGCACACACTCAGGCTTCTCCATCCGATCATTCCCTTCATTACGGAAGAGATCTGGCAGCAAGTCGCGCCAAGGCTCGGTTTTGAAACACTGTCGATCTTTGATCAGCCATATCCAATTGCCGAGCTTCGTTTGGACAGCATTGAGGCAGACAGAGAAGTCAGCTGGCTCAAAGCTACCGTAAGCAAGGTGCGTCAGATCCGCTCGGAAATGAACATCTCGCCCGGCAAGACGATTCCCTTGCTGTTCGCCGACGGTGATGACGGCGATCGCGCGCGGGTGGCCAAGTTCGCCGCGCAGATCAGCTTCCTGGCCCGCACCGAAGCGCCGCAGTGGATCGAGGCCGGCGCCGACGAACCGGCGGCGGCCGCGGCGGTGGTCGGCACACTGCGGGTGATGATCCCGCTGGCCGGGCTGATCGACGTGGCCGCGGAAAAGGCCCGCCTGACCAAGGAGATCGCCCGCATCGAAGTCGAGATCAGGAAGTGCGAAGGCAAGCTCGGCAATGCCAGCTTCGTCGCCAACGCGCCGGCCGAGGTGGTGGCGCAGGAGCGTCAGCGCATCGCCGACTGGAACACCACGCTGGGGGCGTTGCGCGAGCAGGCGGGGAAGCTGCAGAAATGAGTCGCCAGGGAGAGCGGCGTCCGCGCTGACGGATCGGAGAAGCAGGCTTGGTGCCCGCCCTACGCGACTTCACGCATCTGGCGGACGTGCCCTCGTCTATTTCTCAATATCGTCCTTGACGATATTGAGCGCCATCACGATCGCATCCTCGCGCCCGTCGCGGGCCGGGTAATAGCGCGGGCGCCGGCCGATCTCGCTGAAGCCCACCGACTCGTACAGCGCCTTCGCCAGCGGATTGGACGGCCGCACTTCCAGGAAGACCCGCTCGGCACCATTCCAGCGAGCGATGTCCAGCAGCCGACCCAGCAGGTGCCGGCCCAGTCCGCGGCCGCGCCAGTCCGGTCCGATGCAGAGGTTCAGCACGTGCGCCTCGCCGGCGCCCATCGACAGGATGCCGTAGCCGGCGATCCCCCCGTCCACGCACAGCACCCAGCACGGGTGACCGGCCTTGACGCAGTCGCCGAAGATGCCCGGCGACCAGGGGAATTCGTAGGAGGCCTGTTCCAGCGCACTGACCGTGTCCAGGTCGTCCAGGCGCATGCCACGCACCTGGATCGCCGGCTTGATCACCGCCACCACGATCAGTGCTCCGCCATGGCCAGCGCGCGGCGCACGCTGCGCAGCGCATTCCACAGCCGGCGCTTCGCGTCGGCACGACCCAGCACCAGGGCCGGTTCGTCCGCCAGCACGATCTGCGCGCGATTCATCACCGCGGCGGGCAGCGCCCGTCCCAGCGCATGCGCCTGCGCCTCGCCGAACACCAGATAGGCCTGCGCCTCGGGTACGTCCGCGGCGAGTTGCCCGTCGCTGACGACCAGGCGCGCGGCGCGCCCCAGCACGGCGCCGCAGGTATTCAGCGCGCGCCCGATCAGGTCCAGCTCACGCGTGTCGCAGCCCTGAGGCAGGATCACCACGCACGCCACCGGGCCGACCGGGGAACCCGCCTGCGCCGCTTCGGGCATCGGCACGGCAGCCGCAGGCATCGCCTTGCGCACCCACGGTGTCACGCCCAGCGCCCGCAGCACGCGGTCGCGATGGCTGGCGTCGACCGGCTGTTGCGCCAGGCCACTCATGCCGCGTTGCGCCTTGCACGTCGATGCGTGGCCAGCCCCCAGATCGTCCACACCGGGCCCGACAACAGGTAGATCGTGAAGCCGGCGAACAGCACGCGCGCCGTGTCCAGGATCAGCAGGGCAATCAGCAGCACGGCAACCACCATCCAGGCGAACGGCACCAGCTGGTGCTTGCCCATCGGCAGCGACTTGAAGCTGAAATAGCGGAACCGGCTGACCATCAGCAGGCCGACCACGACCGCGATCACCGGCGTGACGAAACAGAAATCGCTGCCGGCCAGGCCGAACTTGTCCACGCTCCACACGAAGGACATGCACACCGCCGCCGCGGCCGGGCTGGCCAGCCCCTGGAAATAGCGCTTGTCGGCCACGCCCACCTGGGTGTTGAAGCGGGCCAGCCGCAGCGCGGCGCAGGCGGCATACACGAACGCCGCGGCCCAGCCCAGCTTGCCCCACAGCGGGCCAAACTCGCGCAGCGCCGACAGCGACCACGTATACATCACCAGCGAAGGCGCCAGTCCGAAGCTGACCAGGTCCGACAGCGAGTCGTACTGCACGCCGAACTCGGTCTGGGTGCCGGTCATCCGCGCGACGCGGCCGTCCAGGCCATCCAGCAGCGCGGCGACGAACACGGCGACGGCGGCCTCGGTGTAACGGCCGCCGATGCTGGCGATGATCGCGTAGAAACCCGCGAACATCGCCCCGGTGGTGAACAGGTTCGGCAGCAGGTAAATACCCCGGTGGCGGGGTGGCCGGACGGGCGAAAGCTCGCTCATGAATCAGGACCGTGACAGGATGCGCGCAGTGTAAACCATCGGGTGCTTGAGTCCGGACCGGTGGAGTGTTAACAAGGTAAACCTGATTATTCCCTGGAAATGGAGAACACCATGCGTCGTTCGCTGATTGCCGTGGCGCTGTTGCTGTTGGCACCACTGGCCACCGCTCAGGTCTACAAATGGACCGATGCCAGCGGCACCGTGCATTACTCCGAAGCACCGCCGGCGCAGGGCACCAGGTTCGAAAAGGTGACCACCACCGGCACCGCGCAGCCGCTGGCTCCGCCACCGACCAGCGAAACGGCCGGTGCGCGCGAAGCCCCGGCGCAGCCCGCCCAGCCGGTGGCCGATACCCCGGAAAACCGGGCCAGCCTGTGCACCACGCTGAAATCCAACATCAGCGCACTGCAGGGCGGCGGCCCGGTGGTGATGCAGCAGAACGGCAAGTCGGTGGCGCTGGATGATGCCCAGCGCAAGCAGCAGGTCGCCTCGGCCCAGGCGCAGTACGACCAGTTCTGCCAGCAGGCCCGCTGAGCCGTGGTCGGCCCGGCGCCGCGAATCGGCGGCCGGGCCGGCATGACGCCTCGGGCGTGACTGGCGGCCGGCCGCTACACTAGGCGTTTCCACCACGCCGGAACCACCCGTCATGCGCCTCAGCCAATTCCATCTGGCCACCGTCAAGGAAGTCCCTGCCGACGCCGAAATCGCCAGCCACCAGCTGATGCTGCGCGCCGGCATGATCCGCAAGCTCGCCTCCGGCCTGTACACCTGGAGCCCGCTGGGTCTGCGCGTGCTGCGCAAGGTCGAGCGCATCGTGCGCGAGGAAATGGATCGCGCCGGGGCGCTCGAATTGCTGATGCCGACCATCCAGCCCCGCGAGCTGTGGGAGGAAACCGGCCGCTGGGCGAAGTTCGGTCCGCAGTTGCTGAAGATCCGGGATCGCAAGGAGCAGGAATTCTGCTACGCGCCCACCGCCGAGGAAGTGATCACCGATTACGCCCGCAACGAGCTGAAAAGCTACAAGCAGCTGCCGGTGAACTTCTACCAGATCCAGACCAAGTTCCGCGACGAGATCCGCCCCCGTTTCGGCGTGATGCGCGCGCGCGAATTCCTGATGAAGGACGCCTACTCCTTCCACCTCACCCAGGAGTCGCTGGCCGAAACCTACGCGGCGATGTACCAGGCGTATTCGCGCGTGTTCACCCGCCTCGGCCTGACCTTCCGCGCGGTGCAGGCCGATACCGGCGCGATCGGCGGCAACGCCAGCCATGAATTCCAGGTGCTGGCCGATTCGGGCGAGGATGCCATCGCGTTTTCCGACGGCTCCGATTACGCGGCCAACCTGGAGAAGGCCGAGGCGCTGGCGCCCGCCGCCGCGCGCCCTGCTCCCGCGGCCACGCTGCAGCGCGTGGACACGCCGACCCAGAAGACCATCGACGACGTCTCCGCCTTCCTCAAGGTCAGCCCGCGGCAATGCGTGAAGACCTTGCTGGTGCGCGGTCGCGACGGCCTGGTCGCGCTGTGCCTGCGCGGCGATCACGAGATCAACGAGGTCAAGGCCGGCAAGCTGGCCGAGCTGCCCGATGAGTCCGTGCTGGCCAGCGAGGAGGAAATCCTCGCCGCCACCGGTACGCGCCCCGGCTTCATCGGCCCGGTCGGCCTGCCCGAATCCATCCCCGTCATCGTCGATCGCGACGCCGCCGTGCTGGCCGACTTCGTCTGCGGCGGCAATGCCGATCGCACGCATTACAGCGGCGCCAACTGGGAACGCGATGCCCGCATTACCCGCATCGCCGACCTGCGCAACGTGGTCGAGGGCGACCTGTCGCCCGACGGTCATGGCGTGCTGCACATCGCCCGCGGCATCGAGGTCGGCCACGTGTTCCAGCTGGGCACGAAGTACGCCGAGGCGCTGGACGCCAGCGTGGTCGATGAAACCGGCAAGCTGCAGGTGATGACCATGGGCTGCTACGGCATCGGCGTCAGCCGCATCGTCGCCGCGGCGATCGAGCAGCGTCACGACGACGCCGGCATCGTCTGGCCTGAGGCGATGGCGCCGTGGCGCGTCGCCGTCTGCGTGATCAACCCGAAGCATTCGCCCGCCGTCAGCGCGGCCGCCGAAGCGCTGTATCAGGCGCTGGGCGAACGCGGCATCGAGGCCGTGCTCGACGATCGCGGCGTGCGCGCCGGCAGCATGTTTGCCGACATGGAGCTGATCGGCATTCCGCATCGGGTGGTCGTCAGCGAGCGCGGGCTGGCTGCCGGCACGCTGGAATATCGCGGTCGCGAGGACAGCGAAAGCCGTTCGCTGGGCGAAGACGAACTGTTTGCCCTGCTCGCCTGACCACGGCACGGGTACACCGACCGGAACGGCCGCCTTGCGCGGCCGTTTCCTTGTGCGCAACGGTGAAACGGGTCGCAAATCGCTTATTCGAGTGCGGCACGATTAACCGGTTAATGTGAAGGACGTTTCACAAAGCCGCGCGCTTTACAAGGATTCGGCGAATAAGCGAGAATAAGAATTGCAACAATTTCAAGTCACGCCGACGCATTCCCCATAATGCGTTCGGCACATAACCAGATCATTATTCACAAGCTCAACCGGGAGTCACTCATGGCCGTCGATATCAAGAACCTCAATCACAACCAGCTGAATGACCTCATTTCCAAGGCGCAGGTCCGCCAGAACGAGCTGCGCAAGGAAAAGGTGGTCAAGCTGCGCGAGAAAGTGCACGCGATGATCAAGGCCGAGGGTTATTCCTTCGAAGACATTTTCGGCAGCCCGCGCGGCAAGGCCAAGCGCAGCACCGGCACGGTCGCCCCGAAGTATCGCAACCCGGCCAATCCGGCGCAGACCTGGTCCGGCCGTGGCAAGCGTCCGCACTGGTTCAACGACGCGCTGAAGGCCGGCAAGAAGGAAAAGGATCTGGCGATCTGATCGCCGGTTTCAGCGGTAATCGAAACGCCGGCCTTGGGCCGGCGTTTTTTTGTGCTGAACAATGCGGTGTCGATTCACCACGCGGGGCATATCCGCGGTCCCTCCCCCTGCAACGCGGGGGAGGTCAGGAGGGGGCGTTCTTGATCTTGCTTGAGCCAGCAAGAGCTACCCCACCTCAATCCTCCCCTGCTCGCAGGGGAGGAGGCGATCGTGCCGTGCGGGTTTGTCTTCGGGGTGGGTCGCAGGCATTTCGATGTTTGCGACTTCGATCGACTTTTGATTTATAGGGAGCGTCTTGGCGAGATCAGCAGGTCGCCGAACATCAGTCCCGCCACCAGCGATACCAGCAGGGTGATCAGCAGCAGGCCGGTGTCGAGGCTCAGCGTGGTATCGCGCTCCATCAGGAACGACACGCTGCGGAAGCCCACGCTGCCGGGTACCAGCAGCAGGATGCCGGGCTCGCGGATGACCGCGCCCGGCCGCTGCGCGTAACGGGCGTAGACGTTGGCCATCGCGCCCAGCAGCAGGCCGCCCAGGAACACACCCACCGGCGCGCCGGACAGCGAGCTTGAGATCTGGCCGCCCCAGCGCGTGGCCAGGTAGCCGACCACCACCGCCACGATCACCACCGGCCAGTCGCGTTTGGCCGCCCGGAACAGGATCGCGAAGGCGATCGCCGCCACCAGCAGGGCCGGGTAATCGGTCCACGTCGGCAGCGCCGGCAAGGCGAAGTCGCGCGCCTTGATGCCGAACGCGGCGCACAACTGGGTCGCCGCGATGGTGCCGAAGGTGAGCTTGAGCAGGGTCGACATCGCGCCCCCCATGCGCGCCATGCCGGAGACCAGGTGCTGGCTGGAGATCTCGCGCACCGCGGTGGTCAGCGACATGCCCGGCACCAGGATGATCAGGCTGGCCAGCACCACCGACTTGATCGCCAGCGGCACCACGAAGGCGCTCACCACGATCGCCACCGTGGTCGCCACCAGGGCGCAGATGGCGTCGCTGGCCACCGCCAGTTGCGGCCTACTGCCGGCCAGCAGGGTGATGCATCCGATGATCACGCCGATCACCGCCGCCACCACCAGATCGACCCAGGAACTGTGCAGGAACAGCGCCGCGATGCTGGCCGCCGACAGGCCGTAACTGACGATCGAGCCGATCTTCTCGCGCCGCGTGTCCGGCCGGCCCAGCTCGCGCATCAGGCGAAATCCCTCGCGCAGGTCCAGCTCGCCGGCGATCGCCCGATCGGCGATGTCGTCGGCCTGGCACAGCCGTTCCAGGTTCACCTCGCCCGGCGCCAGCCGCATCACCTGGGTGGTCTGGGCCACGCCTTCCTCGCCGCCCTGGGCCAGGTCGGAGAAGGAAATGATGATGGCGGTGGGACTGGACCAGACGTCGGCCGACAGCCCCAGGCGCTGGGCCACCCCGGCCACCGCCATCTCCAGCCGCGGCGCGGTGGTGCCGTACTGGTGCAGGCGCCGCGCCAGTTCCAGCGCGAACGCGATGCGCGTGGTGATGGCCGTGGTGGCGAACTGCTGCTGGCTGATGACGTCGCCCGCGCTCATGCCGTCGCGCGTACCTGCAAGGTGGTGCCGTCGACCGCCACCACTTCCACCACCGTGCCCGCGGGCAGGTCGGGGCCGCTGACCAGCCACTGGCCGTCACCGACCCGAGCCTTGCCGCGGCCGTTGACGATCGGCTCGATCAGCGGGTAACGCTGGCCGATCAGTTGCTCCGCGCGCCGGTTGAGACGCTCGCCGCCGGACACGCGACGCTCCAGCCGCGGTCGCAGCCAGCGCGCATAACCGACGCAGAAGGCGAACGCCAGCAGCCCGAACACGATCGCCTGGGCCAGCACTCCCAGCATCGGGTCGGCCCACAGCACCACGCCCATCGCAGCGGCGGCCAGGCCGATCCACAGCAGGAAGTAGCCCGGCAACAGCAGCTCGCCCCCGATCAGCAGCAGCGCGAGGATCCACCACAGGTAATGCGTCGACAGTTCCCACATGGTCTTGCCCTCAGCGCAGCGGCGGCTGGACGACGGTGGGCTTCTGCTGCTGGCCCAGCGACTCCTTCGCCAGCTCGGCGATGCCGGCCAGCGAGCCCAGGATGCCGGTGGCCTCGATCGGCAGCAGCAGCATCTTCTGGTTCGGCGACTTGGCCATTTCCTTCAGTGCCTCGACGTAGTTGTTGGCGACGAAATAATTCAGCGCATTGACGTTGCCGTTGGCGATCGACTCGGACACCATCGAGGTGGCCTTCGCCTCGGCCTCGGCGGAACGCTCGCGCGCCTCGGCGGCACGGAAAGCCGCCTCCTTCTCGCCCTCGGCGGCCAGGATCACTGACTGCTTCTCGCCCTCGGCCTTGAGGATCGCCGCCTGGCGGAAACCCTCGGCGTCGAGGATGTTGGCGCGTTTCTCGCGCTCGGCCTTCATCTGCCGCGCCATCGCGTCGACCAGGTCGCGCGGCGGCGAGATGTCCTTGATCTCGATGCGGTTGACCTTGACGCCCCACGGATGGGTCGCCTCGTCGACCACGCCCAGCAGCTTGGCGTTGATCGCATCGCGCTGGCTCAGCGACTCATCCAGATCCATCGAGCCCAGCACGGTGCGGATGTTGGTCATGATCAGCGCCAGCGCGGCGCCCTCCAGGTTGGCCACTTCATACGCGGCCTTGGACGCGTCCAGCACCTGGTAGAACACCACGCCGTCGACGCGCACCACCGCGTTGTCCTTGGTGATGACGTCCTGGCTGGGCACGTCCAGCACCTGTTCCATCATGTTGATCTTGCGCCCGACCGCCTGGTAGATCGGAATCAGGAAGTGCAGCCCGGGACTCAGCGTGCGGGTGTATTTGCCGAACGTTTCCACCGTCCACTCGAAGCCCTGCGGCACGATGCGCACCAGCTTGGCCACGCCGATGATGACGACCGCCACGATGACCAGCGCAAGCAGCTGTCCGATTCCCATTGCCCACCCCTTGTCCCCGAAGAAGGCCTGAGTATAGGCGAGCGGACCACTCCGCAAGCATCAACCGGTTCGCACCAGCCACGCCGCAGCTGCGGCGCGATCAGCGCTTCCTTTCATCGGCCGGCCCCTCCATCCAGTCGTACAGCACCGGCAGCAGCACCAGGGTCAGCAGGGTCGAGGTGATCAGGCCGCCCACCACCACCGTCGCCAGCGGACGCTGCGTCTCCGCACCGACACCGCCGGAGAGCAGCATCGGCACCAGACCGAGAATGGCCACGCTTGCCGTCATCAGCACCGGACGCAGCCGCAGGGCGGTACCGCGCAGCACCGCTTCGCGCACGGGCAGGCCCCGCTCGCGCTGCTCGTTCAGGAAGCTCACCAGCACGATGCCGTTGAGCATCGCCACGCCGAACACCGCGATGAAACCGATCGCCGATGGCACCGACAGGTACTGCCCGGTGAGCGCCAGCCCCACCAGGCCGCCGATGGTGGCGAACGGCACGTTGGCCAGGATCAGCACGGCGTACTTCACCGAATTGAACGCGGTATGGAGCAACACGAAGATGAAGAAGATCGTGGCCGGCACGATCAGTGACAGGCGCTTCAACGCCCGCTGCTGGTTCTCGAACGCGCCACCCCACTCCGTGTAGTAACCGGTCGGCAACTTGACCTTCCCGGCGATGGCGGCACCGGCGTCCCTGACGAAGCCGTCGATGTCGCGGCCCTGCACGTCCATCTGGATCACCGCGTAGCGCTGCAGCTGCTCGCGGCGGATGAACGAATAGCCTTCGGCCTCGCTGACCTCGGCCACCTGCGACAACTGCACCAGCGCGCCGCTGGCCGTGCGGATCGGGATGCGCCTGATCGCGGGCAGCGAGTCCCTGTCGGCCCGGTCCAGCCGCACCGCGATATCGAAGCGCTTCACGCCGTCGAGCAACGTCGTGACCGGCTCGCCGCCGATCCCGTTCTTCACCACGGCCAGGACGTCGTCGGCGTTCAGGCCGTAGCGCGCCAGCGCCGCGCGATCCACCTGGATGCGGATCTGCGGCTTGCCGATATTGGCTTCCAGCGCCAGGTCGGCCACGCCGGGCACGCCAGCCAGCACGTCCTTGATCCTGCCGCTCAAGCGATCCAGCTCGCCCAGATCCTCGCCGTAGATCTTCAGGGCCAGCGTGGCGCGCACGCCGGAAATCAGCTCTTCGATGCGCATCTGGATCGGCTGGGTGTAGCTCACCACCGCGGTGGGCAGCGCGGCCGACAGTTCCTGCCGCATCGCCACCTCGATGGTCTCCAGCGTCTGCCCCTTGCGCCATTGCGAGCTTGGCTTCAGCGGGGTGTACACCTCCATGTAGTTCACGTCGGCGGTCTCGCCCTTTTCGGCCCGACCGATCATCGCCAGCGTGGTTTCCACTTCGGGAAACTTCTGTTTGACCAGTGCCGCGACCTGCCTGGAGATATCGATGGATTCGTCCAGCGAGGCCGACGGGATCGAGGTGATGCGCCACATGACGGCGCCTTCCTTCAGGTTGGGCATGAATTCCCTGCCGAGGAACGGGAACAGCGCGAGGCTGCCGGCCAGCACCGCCATGGCGATGACCAGCACGCGCCTGCGCCGCGCAAGCGACCACGCCAGCAGCGTCGCGTAATGCCGCTTGATGAAGGCGACCAGCCGCGTGTCCCTGTCTTCGCCGGGCTTGAGCACCAGCGTGGCCAGCACCGGGATCAGCGTCAGGGCGAGGATCAGCGAGCCGGCCATCGCGAAGCTGATGTTGAGGGCCATCGGCTTGAACATCTTGCCTTCCAGCCCCTGCAGGCTGAACAGCGGCAGGAACACCACGATGATGATGCCGATGGCGAAGGCGATGGGATTGGCCACCTCGCGCGCGGCCGCCAGCACCGCCGCGGTGCGATCCACCGGCAAGCCCTGCGCCTTGCGCTCGGCCATGATGCGGTAGGCGTTCTCCACCATCACCACCGCACCGTCCACCATCATGCCGATGCCGATCGCCAGGCCGGCCAGCGACATCAGGTTGGCCGACAGGCCCGCCTGGTCCATGCAGACAAAGGCGATCAGCATGGCCAGCGGCAAGGCGACCACCACCACCAGGGCGCTGCGCAGCTCGCCGAGGAACAGGAACAACACGAGGGCGACCAGGATCGAACCTTCCACCAGTGCGCGCACGGCCGTCTGGACGGCTGCGTTGACCAACTCGGTGCGCTCGTAAACCGGCTTGACCACCGTGCCTGGCGGCAAGGCCCGCTTGACCGTTTCCAACCTGGCCTTCACCGCATCCACCACGGTCTTGGCGTTCTCGCCGATGCGCGCCAGCGCCTGGCCCATCACCACTTCCCTGCCGTCGCGGGTGACCGCGCCCGTGCGCGGCGCGCCGGCTTCGGCGATGCTCGCCACGTCGCGCACGTAGACCGGGGTGCCGTCTTCGGTCTTGAGCACGATGTCGCCGATGTCCTTCGCGTCCCGCACCAGCCCCAGGCCGCGCACCAGGTACTGCTCGCGACCCACGTCGACGAAGTTGCCACCGACCTGGGCATTGTTCGCCTGCAGCGCCGCGATCACGTCCTTGAAGCCCAGCTGGTGCGCGATCAGCTTCATCGGATCGATGCGCACCTGGTACTGGGTCTCCTGCCCGCCCCAGGAAGTGACATCGTCCACGCCCGGCGCGGTGCGCAGGATGAGGCGGATGGTCCAGTCCTGCAGGGTGCGCAGGTCCATGTCGCTGGGCGCCCGCCTGAGCTTTTCATCGGCGCGCTCGACGGTGTACCAGAACACCTGGCCCAGGCCCGAGGTGTTCGGCCCCATCTCGGGCTTGCCATAACCGGCCGGCAGGCGGTCACCCACCTGCTGCAGGCGCTCATTGACCAGCTGCCGGGCGAAGTAGATGTCCATGCTGTCGTCGAAATACACCGACACGTAGGACAGCCCGAACAGGCTCACCGAGCGGATTTCCTGCACCTTGGGCAAGCCGGCCAGCGCCGATTCCACCGGCGTGGTCAGCAGTTGCTCGACGTCCTCGGCGGCGAGGCCCGAAGCCTCGGTGTACACGTTCACCTGCACCGGCGTGACGTCGGGGAACGCGTCGATCGGCAGCTGGCGCACGGCCTGTACGCCGAGGAAGCCGATCACCGCGAAGGCGATCAGCACCAGCACCTTGTAACGCAGGGAGAGTTCGACCAGTCGTTCCAGCATCACTCTTCCCCCAGTTGCGAACGCAGCAGACGCGCCTTGAGCGCGAAAGCGCCCTTGCGCACGTACGGCGTGCCGGGCTCGAGCCCTGCGCTCACCACCGTCCAGCCATTGCGGGTATCGCCGGTGACGACCGGTACAGCCTCGAAGTGGTCGCGGCTCCTGGCGACGAACACGGTGGGCTGGTTCTGCAGCAACACGATCGCGTCGGATGGCACCGCCAGCGCCTGCGCGCCGGCGCCCACGGCGATGCGGGCATCGACCAGCTCGCCCGGGTGCAGCAGATCCCCGCGGTTTTTCAGTTCGATGCGCACCGGCACCGTGCGGGTCCGCTCGTCGGTCTGGTGCGAGCGCTGCAGCACGCGACCAGCCAGGGCCGTGTCGTGCGCGAGCACGCGCACCGCATCGTCCGGCCGAACTCTCTCCGCCTCCGCGGGCGGGAGCTGCGCCTCCACCCACACCGAATCCTCCTGCACCAGCGTGAACAGGGTGCGCCCCGCCGCCACCCGCTCGCCGACCAGGAACTGGTCGGTGCTGACGCGCCCGGCAGTGGGCGCGAGCAGGTCGTAGCTGCCGTCGGCCCTGATCGAGCCGGCGCGCAACAGCGCGCCGATCTGCCGGTCGGACAAGCCGTAGGCGCGCAGCTTGGCACGAGCCTGGTCGCGGGCCACCCTGGCCTCGTTGTAGCGCCGCGCCGAGACCGCTTGCGGACCCAGCGCGGCAATTCGCTGCCAATCCTGCTCGGCGACGATCAGCGCGCCCTGCGTCTCGGCCACGGCCACGCTGGAGAGTTCCACCAGCGGCTGGCCGGCTTTCACCACGTCACCGAGCCTCGCCTTGCGGGTCAGCACCTGTGACTCCACCCGAGGCGCCACCAACACGGTGGAATAGGCGTCGGCCTTCACTTCACCGGGCGCCTTGAGTTCGTCGCTCAACGTGCGGGGGACGGCCTTGTCGATCACGATACCGGCCTCCCTGATCGCCGCCGCACTCAACGCCAGCGGATCGGCCGCTGTCGGCTCCCGTGCCAACGCGGGCGCATGCAGTACGACAAGCAAGGCGAAGCCGAGCAGGGCTCGGCCCAGGGGAAACGTCTTCATGGAGAAATCTCCTGGCTGCGGCCATCGACCCAATCGGTCAGCCGGCCCGCGGCGGTGAGGTAGTCGAACCAGGCCTGCCAGGCCCGGCTTTCCAGCTCGAGGCCGGACAGCGCGGTGTCCAGGCTTTGCTTGAGCTGCATGAGGTAGTCGGAGGTCCCGATTTCGCCGGCACGCCAGAGTTTTTCCAGCAGTGCCGTGCGGTCCTCGAAGGCAGCGGCGCGGCCGGCGCGGAAGGCCACGGCTGCGCTGCGCATCGCTTCATGGCGCGTGCGTGCCTCGACCCGTGCGGCCTCCAGGCCCAGCCGACGCGAACGCGCATTGGCTGCCACAGCCTCGGCTTGCGCCTGGGCGGCCGCCACCTCGGCGCGCCCCGTGTTGAGTACCGGCAACGGGATCGATATGCCGAGGCCGACCACCCGATCACTGACCGGGCCATTGCGCACCTGGCCGCCGGTCAGGCTGATGGTGGGGTCGGGGATGCGGGCGCGTCGGGCCATGCGCAGGCCAGCCTCGGCGCTGTCCTGTTCCGCGCGTGCCTGCACCAGCTCCGGCAGTTCCTCGCTGGCCCGGGCCGGGGGAGCCTCCGCCAACGCCGGCGGCAAGCCGTCCGGCAACGGCGGCAGGCTGGCGACCCGACCGGCGCCGATCGCCTGCAGCCCGGCGCGCGCCGCGGCTTCGTCCGCCACCAGCACGGCTTGTTGCAGCTGTGCCTCGCCCAGCGCCAGACCGGCCAGGTCACGCTCCGGACTGCTGATGTCGCCCACCTTCAATCGCTGCGCCGCGAGTTCGTCGAAACGCCGCATCAGCGCCAGCCGACGCTGGCCCAGGACGCTCCGGCGTTCGGCCAGCGCGGCGACCGACCAGGCCTTCAGCCAGCGAGCCGCCATGTCGCGGCGGACCAGGGTGTAACGGGCTTCGCTGACGCGCAGCTCGGCACTGCCCTGGCCGGCCCGGGCGCGTCGCTTGCCGGACAGGTCCAGCGTCAGGCTGAGCCCGGCGGTGCGCCGGTTGACGTCGGCGTGTTCGGCATCCAGCACCAGCTCGGGGTTGTACAGCGGCTGCGCCGCGGCATCGGCGCGTGCGCTCGCCGCATCCCGTTGCGCCCTGGCGGCCCGTATTTCCGGGTTGGTATCCCAGAGCCGTTGCACCGCGGCTTGCAGGGATGGGGGAGCCCTGCCTGCAGATGGTGATGCGGGTGTGGGCATCGGCCCCGGCACGGCGCCCAGTGCGGTGGCAAACAGCATGCATGCGGCGCCCGCGGGCACCGATCGAAAAACGGACATGAAACGATCTCCTGAAACGGTCGCAGAGCGATGCGCCGCCATGGCGGCCACATCGTGGGGTCATGCGCGTTTCAGGCGATTGGAGGGCGTATCAGGGAACCGGCAAGGGCCGGCATGTGTTGCGGGGAGATCGCCGGCGCGACGAACCGGGCATCCATGGTGCCGGTGGGCAACCATGCGGTCATCGGCAGGGTCAACGCGTGCGCACACGTGCAATGACAGCCACCGGCTTCGCCAAGCACGCAATGGCTCGAATCGTCATGGGCCGATGCCTCGGCCATCGTCGCCACCAGCGCCGGCACCTCGGCAGCTGCGGTGGAAGCAGATCGCAGGTCGGGACCATCGGCCAGACAGATGGTGCCGGTCGCCAGCTTGATCAGCATGACCGCCAAGGCCAGCGTCCACAGGCCGCGATGGCGGCGCAGACGGGCAAGCAGCGGGGACGAAGCACAGGACATGGCGCGATGGTAGCGAGCCAACGCGCTGTTAGACAATTTCAGAAGCGGCTCGACCGCAATGACCCCGGGCAGGTGACGGAAGGCAGTCAAAGGGAAAGCCGCGCTTTTCCCGGAGGCCGGGCTGCGCCCGCAACCGGCAATGCCCGGGGACGCCCGGCGTCCTCGCCCGCCGTCCGGCCGGCCGCGACATCGTGTCCGGCGGTGCCTTCAACAGGGGCCTTGCGTCATTTCGACACGAGCTGCGGCAGGCGCAGGCTCACCCGCAGGCCACCGCCCTCGCGGTTGGCCAGCAGCACGCGGCCACCGTGCGCCTCCGCGATCTCGCGGGCCAGCGCCAGGCCCAGGCCGGTGCCGGAACGCTTGGTCGAGTAGAACGGCAGCAGTGCCTGGGCCAGCACCGTCTCGCTCATGCCGGGGCCGCGATCGGCCACCTCGATGCGCAGCTCGTTGCCGACTTCCAGCAGCGACAGCGTGACTTCGTCTTCCGGGCCGCCGGACTCGTGCGCGTTCTTGATCAGGTTGATCAGCACCTGTTCGATCTGTACCGCATCGAAATGCCCGGGTTGCTCGGGCACGGCGGTGGCCAGGCGGTAGCGGCAATGCAGCGCCAGGCCATCCAGGAACGGCTGCCAGACCACGCTCACCGGCTGCGGCGTGGGCAGCTTGGCGAAGCTGGCGTAGCCGGCGATGAAACGATGCAGGTGCAGCGCGCGTTCGCCGATGGTGGCGAACACGCCGGGCAAGCGATCGAGCTGGCCGCGCCGGGCCAGTTCCGCACCGGAGTGCGACAGCGAGGTGATCGGCGCCAGCGAATTGTTGAGTTCGTGGCTGATCACCCGGATCACCCGCTTCCACGTCGCCACTTCCTGCCGCGACAACTCACGCGTCATGCGCCGAAACAGGTGCAGCCGATGCGGGCGCCCCTGCAGACGAAACGCACGCTGCGACAGGTGGAAGATTTCCTCGCTGCCTTCCATCTCCACGCTGAGCAGGGCATCTTCGCCGCTCTCCACGGCCTTGCGCAGGGTCTCCGGGGCATCCACGAGCAACGCAGCGAAATCCAGTCCGTGCAGGCTGCGGCCATCGTTGAAAAGATGTCGCGACGCGATGTTGGCGTAGGCGACCCGACCGGACGAATCGGTCAGCACCAGGGCCACCGGGGTGTTCTGCACCACCGTGTCCAGCAGCAATTCGCGCTGCACCAGGTGCTGGCGCTGCTCGCGCAGCGTCTGTCCCAACGCGTTGTGCATGCGGATCAGCTCACCGAGTTCGTCGCGCCGATCGATCGCGATGGAGAAGCTGAAGTCGCCGTCGCGATAACTGGCCACCGCGCCTTCCAGCGCGCGCAGCAGGCGGCTGACCGGCGCCATCACCCGACCGGCCAGCCAGAACGCCAGTGGCAACAGCACGATCGCGCTGGCCAGCAGGCCGCCATAGATGCCCAGCTGCATCGGCGCGCGGATGGACAAGGCCAGGTCCTTGCGCATCCACACCAGCAGTTGTGGCAGCGGCCACTGGGTCACGCCCGCGTAGATCGCGGCGCCGGCG
Organism: Rhodanobacter sp. IGA1.0; assembly: GCF_040208325.1. NCBI lineage: Bacteria > Pseudomonadati > Pseudomonadota > Gammaproteobacteria > Lysobacterales > Rhodanobacteraceae > Rhodanobacter > Rhodanobacter sp. IGA1.0. Next base: position 912,249 of record NZ_CP157948.1, on the reverse strand, counting down.
AAGGCGGCTACCGCCAGCAGCAGGGTCAGCCGACCGCGCAGCGAATTCAGGCGACGCCACATCGGCCGTTCTCCTCGCGGGGAAAGCGCCCGATCAATGGCACCTGGCGTCGCGGGGAGTCATCGCGCAGTCCAGCGGCGGGCGTCCGCCCAGCCAGGCGCGCTCGGTGCCGAGCACCGCGTCGCGATCCATCGGCCGCGGCGGCGCCTTGTTCCACGCCTCGCCATCGTGACCGTCGCTGAAGCGGAACGGGCTGCTGTTGCCGTCGCCCGGCACCGCCAGCGAGCCGGCTCGATAGTCCGGCGAACTGCTGCTGGGCGCAGGCAGCAGGCTGAGGTCGGTGCGCAGCGTGGGTGGCGTCTGCGCCATCGCCGCCCCGCCGATCAGCGCGGCCGACAAGAATGTGATCAGGCGATATCGCATGACGTTCCCCCAACTGGATACCGATCGCCATCTTTCTACGCCTTCTGGTCAAGAGCAAGCATGCCGATCACGGAACAACGCTCGGAGTCGGTGAAGAAAACCACTTCCCGTGGTTTTCTTCCATCGCGCGTCCGCTCAGGCCGTGGTCGCCAGGCCGTAGCGCTCCATGCGCCGATACAGCGCCTGGCGCGACAGGCCCAGGTTCTGCGCGGCGCGACTGACCACGCCGCCGGCCTTGTGCAGGGCCGCCTCCACCGTCTCGCGGCTGGGCTCGTCGAGATTGCGCGCGGCCGCGGCGGTCACGTGCTGCGGCAGGTTGAGTAGTTCCGGCGTGATCAGGTTGCCACCGGCCAGCAGGGCGGCGCGCTCGATCGCGTTCTTCAGTTCGCGCACGTTGCCCGGCCACGGATAGCCCAGCAAGGCGTCACGCGCCGCTTCGCCCAGTTCGGCGCGGCCGTCCAGGAAGAATTCGGCCAGCGGCAGGATGTCGTCGTTGCGCTCGGCCAGCGGCGGCAGGTTCACCTCGATCACGTTGAGCCGGTAGTACAGATCCTCGCGGAACGTGCCGGCCTGGATCATCGCCTTGAGGTCGGCATTGGTCGCCGACAGCACGCGCACCTTCGCCTGCCGCGTCTTGCCCGAGCCGAGCCGCTCGAACTGGCCGGTCTCCAGCACGCGCAGCAGTTTCATCTGGCCCGGCAGCGGCAGGTTGCCGATCTCGTCGAGGAACAGGGTGCCGCCATCGGCCAGTTCGAAACGCCCTTCGCGCGCCTTGTTGGCGCCGGTGTACGCGCCGGCCTCGGCGCCGAACAGCTCGGCCTCGATCAGCTCGCCCGGCAACGCACCGCAGTTCACCGCCACGAACGGCCCGCGCTTCACCGCCGAGTTCGCGTGCATGATCGCCGCGATGCGCTCCTTGCCGGTGCCGTTCGGACCGGTGATCAGCACCGACACGTCCGAGCGCGCCACCTGGCAGGCCAGGTCCAGCGTGCGGGCCATCGCCTCGGAGGCGAACACCAGGCTGTCCAGGTCGTATTTCTTCTGCAGCATCTCGCGTCGCTGGCGCCGCTCGCGGCGGCCCCGGTTCACCTCGCGGGTGGACTCGGACAGTTCCAGCAGGTTCTCCACCGTGGCCAGCAGCTTGTTGTCGTCCCACGGCTTGGCCAGGTAATCGGCGGCGCCGGCCTTGACCAGTTCCACCGCGGTTTCCAGGTGCGTCCACGCGGTCAGCAGGATCACCGGCAAGTCGGAATGCTGCTCGCGAATCGCACGGAACAGCTCCACGCCCTCCTCGCCCGAGGTGGTGTCGGCGGTGAAGTTCATGTCCTGGATCACCACGTCGACCGCTTCGCGCTGCAGCAGCGCCAGCCCCTCGCCCGGGGTCAGCGCCACCAGCGCGCGGATCTCGTGCAACGACAACGCCAGCGACAGCGCCTCGCCCACGGCCGGGTTGTCGTCGATGATCAGTACGGTACGTGTCATCTTTTTTCTGCACATGCGGACATGGATGCCGCTCCAGCGATAAAGGTTGCCATGACCATGGTCATGCGTACACCCGGGACCGGCTTCATGCCGACCGGGTCGCCACCACCGGCGGCACCGCGGCGGCGCGACGCGCAGGCGCCAGCACCGCCAGCTGACCCAGCACCAGCATCAGCGCCGCGCCGAACGGCAGGTAGATCCACGGCAGACGCGACAACTCGTAGTGGCGCATCAGCCACAGGTTCACCGCATAGGCCAGCAGCATGCCGAGCACGATGCCGGCACCCACCACCAGCAGGTTCTCGATCTGCACGTGGCGCAGGATGTCGACGCGGCGCGCGCCCAGGGCGCGCCGGATGCCGATCTGCCGCGTGCGCTGCTGCACCCAGTAGCCGGTCAACCCCATGATGCCCACCAGGGCCACGATCAGCACCACCAGGCTGACCCCGGACAGCAGCCACACCGCCGCCTTCGACTTGGCCAGCATGTGCGCGCGCATGTCGGCGTACATCTGGTAGGTCGGCTCGAAGCCCTGGATCATCTCCACGCCCAGCTCGCGCGTGATGGTGGCCTTGACGGCCTGGCGCACGCGCTCGGCATCGCCTTCCACCCCCGCCCGCACGGCGAACACCGGCATCGGCCACTGCCCGGGCACGCCGGGGAAAAGCATGCTGTAGTCGATGTTGCTGCGGTTGTCCTGCTCCAGCTTGTTGCGCATCAGGTGCTCGACCACGCCGACCACGGTGCGCCGCGCCGCATCCGCGTCCCGGCCGATCCGCACCACCTTGCCCAGGGCATGGCCATCGGGAAACAGGTGGTCGGCGAGAGCCTGCGTGATGATCGCCGGGCCACTCTGGTTGATGCCGATGTCGCGGTAGTCGATGCCCTGCTCGGTCGCGCTGAAATCGCGGCCGGCGACCAGCTGCAGGTCCAGTGCCTCGCGCAGGTGATCGCCGATGTAGACCGCCGCATCGGCCTGGATGCCGGTCCCCTCGCCGATCACGTCACCGTTCATCTGGGCACTGGTCTCCATCGGCAGCGAACCGGCCAGGCCCACCGCGGCGACGCCGGGAATGGCTCGCAGCGACGCCTGCACCTCGCGCAGCCGGCTCGGCGGCCACGGCTTGCCGCGCGAGGCGATGTTCCACGCCACGACCAGCTTGTCCGGCTGGCCGATGCCGTCCGGCGCCAGGATCGGCACCAGTCGCTGCTGCAGCAGGAACAGCGCATTGCAGGCGATCGCGCAGGCCAGCGCCACCTGCAGCAGCACCAGCAGCGGCATCAGGCGATGGCGAAAGAGTGGTTGGATGATGTGTCGCATGATGATCGCGTTCCCCTAGCCCAGCTTGATCTGCATGGCCGGCGGCTGGCGGCACACACGCCAGGCCGGCAGGATGCCCACCACCAGGCCGACGACGAGTGACAACAGCAGCAGTGCGGCGAATGCCGAAACACTGAAGTGCGCCGCGTCGGCATAGGCCACCGGTTGCATGCGCACGATCCACAACCCCAGCCAGGTCAGCGGCAGCGCCAGCGCGCCGCCGATCAGGCCGAGCACGCCGGTCTCGACCAGGTGTTGCGTGAACACGTCGCGCCGCGACGCGCCCAGCGCACGGCGAATCGTCACGTCCGCCTGCCGGCGCAGGAAGCGCGCCGCCAGCAGGCCGGCCACGTTGACCAGGCACAGCAGCAGGAAGGCGCCGGCCAGCGCCAGGTTGAGGCCGACGTCGTCGGGCACCACGTGGTTCATGCTCATCCACGACGGCACGCCGTACAGCGCGGCCTGCGGCGGATACACGAAACGCCCGGCCGCATGCTGCGCATCCGCGTAGCCCGCGACGAACCGGGCATACGCAGCCACCGTCGCCGGCGTATCCAGCGCCACCCACACTTCCAGCCAGCGGCACTTGTCCACCTCGGCCGACTGGAAGCTGACGATCGCCGCGCCCTTGCCGCATTCCCCCGCGGTCAGCGGGCCCACGCCCGCGGCCAGCGCCGCCTGCGCCGGCACGAAGAACTGTTCCGGCTGGCCCAGCACGTTGCCCTGGTTGCGCGGCACGTCGAGGAACTGCGTGCGCGGCTTCCATTGCGCGCTGACCCCCACCACGCGGAAACTGCCGCTGCCCAGCGACACGCTGCGGCCCACCGCGTCCTCCGTGCCGAACAGCTTTTGCGCCAGCGCGCTGTCGATCACCACCACCGGTGCATGGGCCGCCTGCTCCTCGGCGGTCCATGACCTGCCATGCCGCAGCGGCACGCCGAACATGGCCAGCAGCGGGCCATGGGCCATCAACCCCTGCACCTGGTCGGACTGCTTGCCGTCGGGGCGACCGACCAGCGTATAGCTCTGCGCCAGCGCCACTTGCTGGCGCGCCCGCCGTGCATCGACCAGCGCCTTCGCATCCGTCAGGTTGAGATAGCCGTCCGGCTTGTCGTAGTCGTTGTTGTTGGCGTCGACCGCCTCGCGGGCATCCATCGTCACCACGTGCAGATACGGACTGATGCCCGGCAACGGCTCGCCGGACAGCGCGCCGAAGATGGTCAGCGCCGTCATGCACGAGGCGATCCCGATCGCCATGGTCAGGACCAGCAGCAGGACCATCGACGGCCCCTGCCGGCAACGCCGCCAGGCCAGGTCAAGGTAGTAGCGGAACATCAGCCGATCCCCCGCTTGCAAGGCGCCTGTCGTGGCAGTGCCATCGTGAACAACTCCATGCTCATGTCGAACGCGTCGCCACGACGGGCGGCACCGCCGCCGCGCGCAGCGCCGGCCCCAGCACCGCCAGCTGGCCCAGGCCCCACAGCACCAGCGCGCCCATCGGCAGATAGAACAGCGGCAGGCGCGCCAGTTCGTAGTGCTGCATCAGCTCCGCGTTCAACAGGAAGGCCAGCAGCATGCCCAGCACGATGCCGGCGCCGACGATCAGGAAATTCTCGGTCTGGAAGTAGCGCAGGATATCGCCACGCGTGGCACCGATCGCGCGGCGGATGCCGATGCTGCGCGTGCGCTGCTGCACCCAGAAATTGGCCAGCCCGGTGATGCCCAGCGCGGTGACGAACAGCAGGCCCAGGGCCGAAGCCAGCAGCAGGCCGATCATGGTGGTGTCGCGCTGGAAATAGGCCGCTCGAATCTCCCCGTAGGTCTGCGTGCGGGCGGTACTGATCAGCCGGTTCGCACTGAGTTTCAGCAGTTCCGCCGACCCCTCCTGCAGTATTCGCGCCCGATCGCCGGGGGCGCTGCGCAGCACGTAGAGCACGCCGGAGCCCGGCGGCAGCTGCGGCCAGATCATGCTGTCCTCGTCGACCCCCGGCGTGCGCAGGTTCGGGCGCAGCAGGCGGTCGACGATGCCCACGATGCGAATGTAGTTGTCGCCGTCGTACATGCTCTGGCCCAGCGCCTGCTTGCCCGGATACAGATGCTGCGCCAGCGCGCGACTGACGATGGCCACCGCGGGCTTGCCCTGGCTCACGTAGTCTTCCGGCCGGAAGTCGCGTCCCGCGACCAGGTGCAGGCCCATCGTGCCGACCAGGCCGGGCGTGCCGTCGTAGACGGCAGGTTGCATGCAGCCGCTGCCTTCGATCGTATTGAGCTGCATCGCTCGATCCAGCGCCTGCTTGCTGGGGCAGATGCCGCTGGATGATTCGCTGCGATCCAGCGGCAGCGAATAGCTGACCGCCACCGCCGATTGCACGCCGCGCACGCCACGCAGGGCGACCAGGTCGGCGGCATGCCGCGCCTGCGGATTCTCGCCCTCTTCGATGCTCGTGCTGGGGATCACCGACAGCTCGCTTTCGGCGATCCCCGTCGGCACGCCGATCCGCTGCACGCGATTGGCGATCATGAACACCACGTTGCAGACGATCGCGCAGGTCAGGGCGGCCTGCAGTACCAGCAGGGTCGCGGTGAGCTTGTGTCGACGCAAGGTCGAGAGTATCGGGCGCAGTTCCATGCTGGATGTCCTCACAAGGCCTTCAGTTGCAATGCGGGCGGCACGCGACACGCGCGCCACGTCGGCAACAGGCCGGCCAGGAGGCTGGCGGCGACCGCCAGCGCGAACGTGCCCAGCAGCATCGACGTGTCCATCTGCGCCAGTTGCGCATAGTCGTCGGGGCGATGGCGCACGCTCCACAGGCCGAGCTGGGCGATCAGCAAGCCGGACAGGCCGCCGGCCACGCCGACCATCGCCGACTCGATGCCCAGTTGCAGGAAGATGTCGCGCCGTCGCGCGCCCAGTGCGCGACGCACGCTGATCTCGCCGCTGCGGCGCAGGAACTTCGCCAGCAGCAAGGCCATGATGTTGACGATGCACACGAACAGGAAGCCCAGCGCCAGCCACAGCTGCAGGCGCACATCCGTGGGCACCAGGTTGCGGTGCGCCAGCCAGCCCATCAGGCTGTACAGCTTCGCCTCCGTGGGCGGGCGCTGGAAACGGCCCAGCGCCTTCTGCTGGGCGGAATAGTCGAGCAGGAACTGGCGATACGCCTGCACCTGTCCGGGGCTTTGCAGTTGCACCCAGAATTGCAGCCAGGACATGTTGGCGCTGGTCATGGAATCAGCGGCGTCGTCCTTGCCCCAGCCGGATTGATTCCCGTTGGTCGGCAACTTCAGGTCCACCGCGGCGGTCAACGGCAGGAAGAACTGATCCGCATCGCCAAACGATTGCGCCGACAGGTCGGCATGGAACATCGGCTGCGGCTGCCAGTCGGCGGTGACGCCGATCACGCGGAAGTCGTGTTCGCCCAGTCGCACGACCTGACCGATGCCGCCGCTGTTGCCGAACAGCTTGCGATCCAGCGTCTCGCCGAGCACCACCACATGCGTCCGTGAGGCATCGTCGGCGGCGGACCAGCCCTGTCCATGCTCGAACGAGATGCCGAACATCGCGAAGATGTCCGCCGTGGCATAACGCCCATCCACGCGGAACGGACGCACGTCCGCCCGCGCGGGGCGCACCAGCAGCGAGCCACCGGCCATCGCCGCCTGCCGCGTGGCGAGATGCGCCTCGAGCAGGGCCATCGCATCCGGCCAGGTGAGATTGTCGGTCGGGTCGGGGCCATCGCTGCGATGCTTGTAATCCAGCGGCAGCGGGTCGAGGTGCGGCGTGAACAACGTCGCGCTGCGCCCGGGCAGCGGATCGTTGGTCATCACGTGCAGCACCGTGATCATCGTCATGCTGGCGCCGATGCCCAGGCCGATCGCCAGCACCATCAACGCGGTAAGCACCTTGTTGCGCTTCAGGCTGCGCAGTGCCAGATCCAGGTAGTAGCCGAACATTCCCTTCCCTCGAGTTTCCCCACCCATGCCGACCGGCATGGGTGCCGTGCGTATCGCCTCAATCTCCGCGGGTGACCTCCGCCGGCGCCGCGTCGCCGAGCTTCTGCGCCAATGGCAGCGCATCCGTCACCAGGTGCATCAGGAAGCGGCCCGGCTGCTCCTGCATCACCATGTGCGCCGAGTCGGCAAACAGCACCATGTGTTTAGACGGTGCGTGGATGCGCCCGAACCATTGCTCGGCCAGTTCGTGCGAGGTGGTGTAGTCGTGCTGCCCGACGAACAGGATCACCGGGCAACCGAAGTCCGTCATGTCATCGAGATCCACGTCGAGCAGCGGCTGCAACAGGTGGTTGAGCGTGTACACGCTGCCCTTGCCGATCGCGTCGAGTTCGGCCTGGTCGTAGTCGGGCGAGAGACCCTCGGCATCGGCCTCATAGGAGAAGTCCTTGCGGCCATGAGTGAGGCCGCCGTAGTAGGTCTCCCACTTGCTGCGCGTGCCGATGCGCTGCAGCGTCATCGGCACCGTGCCCGGGTAGGGCATCAGCGCCTCCAGCTCGCGCACGGCCTGCGGGTTGTGGTCGGCCTTTGCCGCACGCAGGGCGAAGGCGAAGCCGATCTCCTCGTTCCTGCGCACGTTCACCACCTGGCCCACGCCGATATAGGCATGGAACCAGTCCGGATGCTGCCGGGCCAGCCGCGTGCCCAGCACCGTGCCCCAGGAATGGCCGAGCAGGAAAATCTTCCGCTTGCCGTAATGCCGGTGCAGGTACTGCACGACCTGCGCCGCATCGTCGGTCATCCCTTCGATGGTCATGCCCGGCGACATCTGCTGCTCGGTATTGGCGGCATAGGTCTTGCCCGCACCGCGCTGGTCCCATTGCACGACGGTGAAGAAATCTTCCCAGGGCGACTGGTAGGTGTAGCTGGCCGGCATCGTCACCGCGGCGGGGCCACCGTGGAGGAACAGCAGGATCGGGTTGCGCCGGTCGCGGCCGCGGATCGACAGCCACTGGTCGATGCCGCCGATGCGCAGCTTGATGCGTTCGTCCACCCCGTTCGGCGAGACGATCCTGCGGGTGTTGCCGATGATGCGGCTGACTTCGGCGCGCGAAATCATCTCCGCTGCAGCGCCGGAGGACGCGACAGGTGCGGCGGACGAGGCGGCCGTCGCCTGGGCGGCCGATGCATCGCGCCACGGCGCGCCCAGCGCGGCCATCGCCAGGAGCAGGAATGCGGTACGGAACATGCTCATCGAAACTCCACGTCGAAACAAATTGAATGCCACGTCGAAACAAATTGAATGCGGTGGATCGCCGCCGAGCGGCGCCGTCATGGCAGCGTGCGAAGACAGCCACACGGTCACACGCTCCGCGTCGCCACGACCGGCGGCACCGCCGCCGCACGCAACGCCGGACCCAGCACGGCCAGCTGGCCCAGTACCCACAGCGCCAGCGCCGCCACAGGCAGGTAGTACAGCGGCAGGCGCGGCAGTTCGTAGTGCTGCATCAGCACCAGGTTCAGCGCGAATGCCAGCACCATGCCCAGCGCAATGCCGCCGCCGACGATCAGGAAATTCTCGGTCTGGAAGTAGCGAAGGATGTCGCGGCGGGTGGCGCCGATGGCGCGGCGGATGCCGATCTGCCGACGGCGCTGCTGTACCCAGAAACTGGCCAGGCCGACGATGCCCAGCGCGGTGACCATCAGCATCGCGAAGATCACGCCGACCAGCATCGCGGCCATCACGCGGTCGTTCTTGAAGACGTCATGGCGCAGGTCGGACACGCTCTGGCTGGCTTCCCGATCGATCACCACCTCGGGCACCGCCTTGGCCACCGCCGCGAGTGCGTCGCGCATCACCCGCGGCATGTCGCCCGGGTTCGCCCGCAACAGGTAGCTGCCGGTCAGGTACGGACCCGGTTGCGCCGGCAGGAATACCGACCACTGGCGCTGTTCCGGCGTCCATCCGGTGGGATCGGGGCGAACCAGGTTCTCCAACACGCCGACGACGCGGTAGTGCGACTTCAGCGACCAGAACTCCTTGCCCAGCGGATCGGCGCCCGGCCACAAGTGCTCGGCCAGCGCCCGGGTGATCTGGACGCTGCCCTCGTCGGGCATGAAGCCGCTGAAGGCATGGAAATCGTCCGGCTGCGGCGCGCGTCCGGCGACGACCTTGGCGCCGAGTGCCTCAAGGCTGCCGGGGCCGCCCACGTAGAATTCGATCACGCCGCCGAAGTGTTCGCCGGCCGCATCGGTTGAAATTCCGGAGGTGCCACGGCGACTGCCGAACGGTATGGAATTGAGCGGCGACACCGATTCCACGCCGGGTACGGCGCGCAAGGCGGCGAGCGCCCGTGCGTCCACGTCGGCTGCCTGGGCGGAGTCGTAGCCGGTCAGCTGCACCGAGGCGAGCGCCGCTTCATCCGCACCACTGACGATGTGCATCGCCGAGACGCGCTGGGAAATGATGAAGCAGGCGTTGCACAGCACCGCGCACGCCAGCGCGATTTCCAGCGCGATCAGCGCGGTGGCGAGACGATGGCGGCGCAGCGCAGCGAGTATCGGTTGAATATGCATTTCTCGTTACCTGATGCTTGGTACGAACGGTGCCTTTCTGAAAAGTCCGGCCATGGATGGCCGGGCTCTTGCGCAGGGACGGCGCGCTAAAGCGTCTTCAACTGCAGCGCGGGCGCAATCCGGCTGGCCCGCAAGGCGGGCAACAGGCCTGCCAGCAGGCTGGCGGCGACGGCGAGCGCAAAGGTCAGCCCGAACATGCCGAGGTCGAGGTGGGCGAGGTCGGCATATTCCACCGGCTGCCGCCGCACCAGCCACAGACCCAGCAAGGTCAGCAGCCAGCCGCCGATGCCGCCGACCAGGCCCACCATGCCCGCCTCCACCAGACACTGGGCGAACACCGCGCCACGACTGGCGCCCAGCGCGCGACGCACGCCGATTTCGCTGCTGCGACGCAGGAACTTGGCCAGCAGCAGGCCGATCATGTTGAACAGGCAGATGGCAAGGAACGCAAAGGCCAGCCAGGTCTGCAGCTTCACGTCGCTGGGCACCACATGGTTGAACACCAGCCACTCCATCAGGCCCGGCATGCGGGTCTGGGTGGTGGCGAAACGCCCGAGCTGCTTTTGCTGCTGCGCATAGTTCGCGATGAAGGCGCGGTAGTCCGCCACCTTGGCGGCGTCATCCAGCTGCACCCACAAGCCGACCCAGACGCACGGCGCATCCTGCAGATGCCCCGGCCTCGGAACGGAACCCCAGCAGGTGAACTGCCAGAAGTTGCCGTCGTTGACGTCAAGCCCGCTGAAAAACGGCATGAACACGTCTTCCGGCTTGCCGTAGAACGACGAGGTCTGGCCTTCGGCGAAGCGCCCGGCGCGCACGTCGTAGAAGAGCGGCGAGGGTCGCCACTTCTTCATCACGCCGACGATTCGCACGTCGCTGTCTTTCAGGCGCAGGGTCTTGCCCACGCTGTCGGCGCCGCCGAACAGGCGGTCGTTGAGGTCGGAGGAAATCACCGCCACGCGCGCACGGCTGGCGGCGTCGGCTGCCGTCCAGGCGGTGCCGTACTGGAACGGCACCTGGAACATCGCAAAGAAGTCGGAGGTCGTGGCCAGCATCGGCACCATCAAGGGCGGCAGCGTGGTGTCCGGCGCACGCACCTTGACCTCGCTGCCCGCCATCAGGGCCTGCCGATCCGCGCGATGCGCGCTCCACAGGTCCACCGCCGAGCGGTAGTCGAGCATGTCCAGCGGCCCGCTCTTGGAGTAACCGGCCGGCGAGGCATCCACCTGCGGATAGAAGATGTGCTGGCTGCGACCGGGCAACGGATCACCGGACAGCAGGTGCGTCACCGTCAGCGTGGTCATGCTGGCACCGATGCCGACGGCGATCGCCAGCACCATCAGTGCGGTAAGCATGCGGTTGCGCTTCAGGCTGCGCAGCGCGAGGTCGAGGTAGTAGGTGAACACCTTCGGTGTCTCCTTCGGAGGTTGGTCTGGAGAATGGGGAATGGGAAAGGCCAAGGCGGGCGGCTGTCGCTCTACCGATTCCCTATTCCCGATTCCCCATTCCCTGCTTGTTGATCACACCGAACGCGTCGCCACCACCGGCGGCACGGCTGCCGCGCGCAGGGCCGGTCCCAGCACGGCCAGCTGGCCGATCAGCCACAACGCGATCGCGCCCATCGGGAAGTACATGCCCGGCAGGCGTGGCAACTCGTAGCGGGTCATCAGGAACAGGTTGATGCCGTAGGCCAGCACCATGCCCAGCACGATGCCGATCGTGGCCAGCAGGAAGTTTTCGGTCTGGAAGTAGTTGAGGATGTTGCGGCGGGTCGCACCCAGTGCGCGGCGCACGCCGATGGTGCGGCGGCGTTGCGCCACCCAGAAACTGGCCAGGCCGACGATGCCCAGCGCGGTGACGATCAGCAACGCGGCGATGACGCCGACCAGGATGCCGGCCATCGCCCGATCGTTCTGGAAGAACGCGCCGCGGATGTCGTCCAGCGTGTCCTTGTGCAGGACGATGCGGTGCGGGTCGGCCTTGCGCAGCACCTTTGCCGCTTCCGAAAGCACCTGCTGGCGCTGGTCGGGTGCCGTGCGCAGCACGTAGCGCGAGGCGCTGGCCGCACTCAATCGCAGGGGGAAGACCATCGTCCACTGCGCCGCGTCGTCACCCATGAACAGCGACGGCCGGATCAGCGACTGCACCACGCCGATCACGCGCACGGAAGTGTCGCCCAGGTAGATGTTCCTGCCCAGCGCGCTCTGCCCGGGCCACAGGCGCTCGCCCAGGGCCTGGGTGATCACCACCGAGCCGACCTTGCTCTGCAGCTCGGGATTGCTGCGCATGTCGTCGTAGTCCAGGTATTCGTCGGCGCTGAAGTCCCGCCCCGCCACCAGCCGGGCGCCGAAGCTCGCGATCAGGCCCTCGCCCATGTACATGGTGGCGTTGAGCGTGGGCAGCTTCTGCGCGGGATCGAGCTTGATGCTGGTGTTCGACGAGCTGTTGGTGAACGGCACCTGGTTGAGCAGGGCAGCCGCGGTCACGCCGGGTATCTGCCGCAGCAGCGCCAGGTCTTCCTGGGCGCGCGCCTTGCCATTGGCGGGCTTGCCGATGTTGGCGACCTGCACCTGCAGCAGTTCGTGCTCGGCCACGCCGCTGGCCATTTCGGTGCGCTGCAGGCGCTGGCTGATCAGGAACACGGCGTTGCAGACGATCGCGCAGGTCAGCGCGATCTCCAGCACCAGCAGCAGCGCCGTGATCTTGTGCCGGCGCAGGGTCGAGAAGATGGGCAGGATGTCCATGTCAGTTGCTCTTCAGTTGCAGCGCGGGAGGAGTCAGGCAGGCGCGCCAGGCCGGCAGCAGGCCGGCCAGCAGGCTGGCCGTGACGGCAGCGACGAAGGTGGCCAGCAGCATCGGCAGGTCCAGGTGGGCCAGCGCGGCGTAATCCGAGGGTTGCCTGCGCACCAGCCACAAGCCGAGCAAGGCCAGCAGCAGGCCACCGATGCCGCCGACCAGGCCCACCGCGCCGGCTTCGACCAGCAGCTGGGCAAACAGCGAGCGGCGCGAGGCGCCGAGTGCGCGGCGCACGCCCAGTTCGCCCGCGCGGCGCAGGAACTTGGCCAGCATCAGGCCGACGGTGTTGACCAGACACACCAGCAGGAAGCCGAACGCCAGCCACACCTGCAGATGCACGTCGCTGGGCACCACCTTGTTGTAGTCCAGCCAGCCCATCACGTCGCGCAGGCGCACATTGGGCGGCCGCTGGAAATGACCCAGCGCCTTCTGCTCCCGCGAATAGTTCAGCAGGAATTCCCGGTACGCGGTCGCCTCGGCCGGCGTGTCCAGCTGCACCCAGAATTGCAGCCAGGTGCAGGTGGCGGTTTTCATGTTCTCGCTCGATCCCTTGTCCCAGCAATCGGTGGAACCGTTGCGGGCGAACTTCAGGTCGGTGGCGGTGGCCAGCGGCACGAACACGCCTTCATCGGCGGAGTAGCTGCCGGTGTTGAGATCGTAGAAATGTGGCGTCGGCCGCCAGCTGTCCAGCACGCCGACGATGCGAAACGCCACGTCGTTCATGCGCAGGGTCTGGCCGGTGCTGTCCTTGCCGCCGAACAGCTTGTCGTTGAGTTCGCGGGTGAGCACGGCCACGTGGGCGCTGGCCTCGTCGTCGCTCGCGTTCCAGCCCTGGCCGTACAGAAACGGCACGTCGAACATCGGAAAGAAGTCGGCGGTGGTGTAACGCGCATCCTCGAAGAACGGATCGATCGAGGACTGCGCCGGCTGGATCGGTACCGCGCCGCCGGTCATCAAGGCCTGGAATTGGGCGCGCCTGGCCTGCAGCAGGGCCATGCCGTCGATCCAGCTGACCTGCTCCGGCGGCTCATCCTGCGGCTTGTAGCCGTCCATGTCCTGCGGATCGAGCTGCGGATAGAACAGCTGATGGCTCTTGCCGGGCAAGGGATCGCCCGACAGCACGTGCAATACCGTCAGCGTGGTCATGCTGGCGCCGATGCCCAGCGCCAGCGCCAGCACCATCAGTGCGGTGAGCGCCTTGTTGCGCTTGAGGCTGCGCAGGGCCAGGTCGAGGTAGTAGGTGAACATTGCGCGTTTCCTTGTTGCGGGCGCATTCAACCAGGATGGCCGACTACGGCACCATGGCCTGACAGGTATTTCCTGATGGCTTCGCTGCGTGCCTGGTTCAGCGGCGAACGCCATTCGGTGCCGTTGGCGACGACGCCGAGATTCACGTCGGCATCGTGCTCGACGAGAAATTCGACGGCTTCCAGGCGGCCATTCCTCACGGCGCTGATCAAGGCGGTCTCGTCATCCGGCACGATGGTGTCGACCCTGGAGCCGGCCGCCAGCAATCGGGCCATGACATCGAGGCTCCCGGCGGCCGATGCGGCAACCAGCGGATTGCCTTCGCCACGCACGGCCTTGTTCACGTCTGCGCCGAGCCCGAGCAGGAGGTTCACCATCGCGAGGTCGCCGCGACGCGACGCGACGATGAGCGCCGTGCCATCGCCGCGCACGCTCGCATTCACGTCCATGCCTTTCCCTGCCATGCGCCGGACGGCATCGAGGTTCCCTTGCCGAACCACGGCAATCAGGGGCGTGGCATCCTCTTGGCCGCGGCCGTCCTGCATGGCCGCGGGCATGGCCCGAAGCGCGCTCGCCGATGCGGCGAGGCCCATCGACGCCAGCATGCTGAAAACCATGAGCCGGCTGGCTGATGTATGGGTGATTCTCATGAAAAGGCCACTCCTGTTCCCTTGGTGAATTACAACCGCTGCCTTCACACCGCCCGCGTCGCCACCACCGGCGGTACGTTGGACGCGCGCCGGGCCGGCACGAACACGGCGGCCTGGCCGATCGCCAGCATCGCCAGCACGCCGGTCAGCACATACAGCACGGGGATGCGGGTCATCTCGTAGTGGCTCATCAGCCACATGTTCAGACTCAGCGCCAGCAGCACGCCGATCACCACGCCGGTGCCCGCGATCAGCAGGTTCTCGATCTGGAAGTAGTGCAGGATGTCGATCTTGCGGGCGCCCAGCGCACGCCGTACGCCGATCTGCCGATGACGCTGGCCCACCCAGAAGCTGGTGAGGCCGACGATGCCGGCGGCGGTGACGCACAGCAGGATCAGCGCGACCACGCCCATCAGGATCGCCATGCCGCGATCGGCCTGGTAAGCCTTTTCGCGGATCTGGGCGAACGAGCGCACGCTGTCGTCATCCAGCACGCGCATGGGATTGGCCTTGTACAGCGCCGGGACCACCGCACGCATCACCGCATCCAGCTGGCCGGGCTTGGCGCGTATCGCGTAGCGCGCGAAGTTCGCGTCCAACCGGATCGGCACCAGCGTCGAGTTCCACGCGAAGCTGTTGGTCCAGGTGCCGGTGCCGGGCACCTGCATGCGCTCGACCATGCCGATGATGGTGGTGGGTTTGGTCGACCCGTTGAGATAGATCACCTTGCCCAGCGCGTCGCCCTTCGGGAACAGCTTGTCGGCCAGCGCGCTGGTCAGGATCACCACCGACGGCTCGCTGTTGTCGCGGAAGCCCTGGTGGCCCACATCGGCGGCGGTGAAGTTGCGCCCCGCCACCAGGCGCAGGCCCAGGGTGGAGAGCGCCTGGTCGTCGCTGAAGTAGTACGTGGTGCGGGTGCCGTGGAAGCTGCCCTCGTTGGTGTCCCCGGGCTTGTGGTCGACGGCGCCGTTCCACGACGAGTTGAGCAGCGGCACCGAGTTGACCGGCGCCACCGAGGCCACGCCCGGCAGCGCGCGCAGGGCAGCGAGGTCGGTCAGCTGCAGGCTGTCGAGCTTTTCCACGCTGGCGGCATCGTCGCCGCTGGGCGCGCCCACCCATTGCTGGCTGACCAGCATCAAGTCGCTCTCGTCCAGGCCGGTCAGCCGGTTCACCCGTTCGATGCGCTGGCCGATGATGAACACCGCGTTGCAGACGATCGCCAGGGTCAGCGCGATCTGCAGCGCGATCAGCACCACGCCGGCCTTGTGCTTGCGCAATGCCGCGAGGATGGGATGCATGGTCATGGGCATAATCCTCAATTGCTCTTCAGTTGCCACGCGGGTTGCACGCGTGATGCACGGAACGTGGGGTAAAGCCCGGCCAGCAGGGTGGCCAGCACGGCGACCACCAAGGTGACGACGAGCAGGGACAGGTCGAGCCGCGCCAGATCGGAAATGCTCTTGGGCAACACCATGCCCACGCTGGCCACGCCGACACCGGTCAGCAGCAGTCCCAGCACCCCGCCGGCCAGGCCGACCACGCCAGCCTCGGTGAGGAACTGCAGATAGATCGCCTTGCGCGGCGCGCCCAGCGCGCGACGCACGCCGATCTCGCCGCTGCGGCGCAGGAACTTCGCCAGCAGCAGGCCCACCGTATTCACCAGGCAGACCAGCAGCAGGCCCAGCGCCACCAGCAGCGACACCTTGGTGTCGCTGGGTACGACCTGCTCATGGTCGAGGAAAGCCGGCAGGTCGCGCAGCTTGTTGTTCGGCGCCCAGGTGAACCGGCCGGCCGTCTGCTGCGCACGCGCATAGCCGTCCAGATACTGGCGATAGGCGGTCACCGCGGCAGCGTCTTCCAGCTCGGCCATGTAGGCAATCCAGATGCAGCTGGATTGCTGCAGGCCGACGAAGCCCGACTCCTTCGGCGTTTCGCTGCAGTTGGTGTTGCCGTCATTGGGGATGCCCACGGCGATGGCGCGCTCGAAGGGAATGAACACGTCCTCGACCTGCTCGCTGAAGCCGCCGGTGTTGACCACGTCGTAGAAGCGCGGCTGCGGATTCCAGTTGTCCAGCACGCCGACCACGCGGTAGTCCTTGCCCTCGATGTTCACCGTCTTGCCCACGCTGTTGACCGCGCCGAACAGCTTTTCGTTGAGCTTGCTGCTGATCACCACCACCGCCGCGCGCTGTGCGTCGTCCTGCGCATCCCAGCCGCTGCCGTACAGGAACGGCGCGTCGAGCATCGGGAAGAACTCGCTGTAGACGGCGTGTCCGCCCACGTTGAGCGGATGCTTGCCGGCCTGCGCCGGCACCACCGAAGGCGAGATCTGGTACATCGCCGATTGACGCTTCGCGCGGTGGTCGCGCATCAGCGCCATCGCGTCGGTGTAGTTCATCGCATCCTGCGGCTCATTGTCGTCGCCGCCGCGGTGCCCCTTCGGCCCCCAGGCGTCGATCTGCGGCACGAACAGCTGCGACGACTTCCACGGGATCGGATCGCCCGACACGGCGCGGAACACCGACCAGGTGGTCATCGACGCGGCCACGCCGAAGCCGATCGCCAGCACCATCAGCGCGGTCAGGCCGGGACTTCGCTTGAGGCTGCGCAGGGCCAGTTCGAGGTAGTAGGCAAGCATTCCGTTCACTCCGAGGGTTGTCTTCTCCCCTGCCCTGCAGGGAGGAAGTGGGAACTCACACGCTGCGTGTCGCCTCCACCGGCGACACGCGTGAAGCACGCAGCGCCGGGGCCAGCACCGCGCCCTGGCCAAGCACCAGCAACGCCGCCACCCCGGCCACCACATAGGCCAGCGACAACCGCGCCATTTCGAACTGGGTCACCATCCACAGGTTGATGCCGATCGCCAGCACCGCACCGGCCAGCACGCCGCCAATCCCGATCAGCAGGTTTTCGGTGAGGAAGTAGCTGAGGATGTCGCCGCGGGTGGCGCCCAGCGCACGGCGCACGCCGATCTGCTTGCGCCGCTGGCCGACCCAGAAGCTGGTCAGGCCCACGATGCCGGCGGCAGTGATCGCCAGCAGCACCACGCTGATGATGCCCATCAGGATCGCCATGCCCACGTCACGCTCGTAAGCCCGCTGGCGCACTTGGGCGAAGCTCATCACGCCATCCTTGTGGTCGATGATGCGCATGCGGCTCTGCGCGAACAGCGCCTTCGGCGCATCGCGCATCGCGGCCTCCAGCTGGCCGGGCTTCGCGCGGACCAGGTAGTAGGTGTAGTCGTTCAACAGCCGCGCCGGGATCAGCACCGCGTTGTACGCATACGGGCCGGCCCAGCTGCCGGTCATGTGCGCCTGCAAGGTGTCGGTGACGCCGATCACCGTGGATGGCGCCTGGCCCATCGACACATAGATGGTCTTGCCCAGCGCCGATCCCTGCGGGAACAACCGCCGCGCCAGGTCCTTGCTGATGATCACCTGGGCGGCGTGCATCGCGTCGCGGGGCTTCTGCGCGGCGACTTCGCTGGCGGTGAAATTGCGTCCCTCGATCAGGCGCGTGCCCAGCGTGGCCAGCGTGTGGTCGTCGGAAAAGAAGATCGCCGAGTCGGTAGTCATCCTGGGCTGGTCAGGTTGCAGCTTGATGTAGTTGTCCCAGCCGGTGCCACGCAGCGGAAAGCTGTTGGTCGAGGCCGCGTCCTGCACGCTGCCGAGCTGGCGCAGGGCGATCAGGTCAGCCTGCATCTGCGCGTCGATGCGCTGCGTGTCGGACTTGTCTGCCCAGTCGCTGCGGATCACGAACAGGTTGCTCTCGCTCACTCCGCTGGGACGTGACATGCGCGTGATGCGTTGCTGGATGATGAACAGCGCATTGCAGACGATGGCGAGGGTCAGGGCGATCTGCAGCGCGATCAGCACAGTGCCGGCCTTGTGATGGCGCATCGCGGCGAGGATGGGTCGGATCTGCATCGTCATCGCCCTCAATTGCTCTTCAGCTGCCAGGCCGGCTGCACCTGCGCGGCGCGCCAGGTGGGATAGAACGCGGCCAGCACGGTGGCCGCGATCGCCACCAGCAGGGTCGTCGCCACCAGCGACAAGTCGAGATGCGCAAGCCGGGCGATCTCCGGCTCGAACAGCAGGCCCACGCCGAACATGCCCAGTGCGGTGAGCAGCAAGCCGAGCACGCCGCCGGCCAGGCCCACGGCGGCCGCCTCGATCAGGAACTGGCGGTAGATCTCGCGCCGCGGCGCGCCCAGCGCGCGGCGTACGCCGATCTCGGCGGCGCGGCGCATGAACTTGGCCAGCAGCAGGCCGATCGTGTTGACCATGCAGATCGCGAAGAAGCCCAGCGCCACCATCAGCGAGATGCGGCTTTCCGGCGGCACTACCCGTTCGTAGTCGAGCCAGTCGTTGACGTCGCGCAGGCGCACGTTCGGCGCCCAGTGGAAGCGGCCGGCGCGCTGCTGCTCGGCGGCGTAATGGGTCAGGAATTCGCGGTAGCCGGTCGCGGCGGCCGGGTCGGGCAGCTCCACCCACACCGGCACCCACACGCATTCGCTGTGCAGCCAGGCTTCGCGGCCGACACCGAAATCCGTGTTGCTGCCGCAGTTGTTGCGCCCGGAGGTGTCCATTGCCACATCGATCGCCCGGGTGAACGGCAGGTACAGCTGCACCGGATCGCCGAAGGCGTTGTGGCTGAACAGGTCGTAGAAGCGCGGCTTCGGATCCCAGTGCGCAGTCACTCCGACGATGCGGTAGCTGTGCCGATCCATGGTGATCTCGCGGCCCACGCTGTTGGCGCCGTTGAAGAGCTGCTGGTTGAGCTCGTGGCTGATCACCGCCACGGCGGCGCGGCCGTCGTCGTCACCGGCACGCCAGGCGCCGCCGTACTCGAATGGCACCTCGAACATGTTGAAGAAGTCGGCGTTGGTGGCGTAGCCGTCGGCGATGAATGGCAGACTCTGGTTGCCTTCGGGCAGCACCGACGGCGCGACGTTGAAGAACAGCGTCTGGTGGGCGGCCTTGTGCGCAGCGACCAGGGCAGTGGCATCGGTATAGGTGAGCGCCTCGGGCGGCTCGCCGTTGTCGTTGTACCGGGGGCCCCGGTTGTCGACCAGCACCGTGTACAGCTGCGAGGACTTGCCCGGAATCGGATCACCCGACACCGCACGGAACACCGACCACGTGATCATCGACGCGGCCACGCCAAAACCCACCGCCATCACCATCAGCGCGGTGAGCATGGGGTTGCGCCGAAGACTGCGCAGGCCGAGTTGAAGGTAGTAGGCGAACATGCTTGGGTTCCGGGAATGAAGGATGGGAAATCGGGAATGGGAAAGCGGCGGCCTCGCGAGCATCTGCCCTCGACGATTCCCCCTTCCCATTCCCTGCCTCTCAGCCATGCGCCCCGTCGGCGACCGCGTGCACGCTGTGGAAGCGCGGGTCCTCGGACAGCTCGACCACCTGGCCGTCGATGATGTGCACGTTGCGCTGGGCGCGGGCGGCCAGCTCCGGGTCATGCGTGACCATCACGATGGTGGCGCCGTCGCGGTGGATTTCCTCCAGCAGTTCGAGCACGCCGCGGGCCATCTGGGTGTCCAGGTTGCCGGTCGGTTCGTCGGCCAGCAGCAGGCGCGGCGAGCCGGCCAGTGCACGGGCGATCGCCACGCGCTGCTGCTGGCCACCGGAGAGTTCGGCCGGGTAGTGCTTGGCGCGCGAGGCGAGGCCGACACGCTCCAGCGATTCCATGATGCGCTGCTTGCGTTCGGCCGCCTTCATGCCGCGGTAGCGCAGCGGCACCTCGATGTTGTCGAACACGTTGAGGTCGGGGATCAGGTTGAACGCCTGGAAGATGAAGCCGATCTTCTCGTTGCGGATCTTCGAACGGGCGTTGTCGTTGAGGTTGCTCACCTCGATGCCGTCGAGGTGGTACTCGCCACCGGTGAAGGTTTCCAGCAGGCCGGCAATGGTCAGGAAGGTGGTCTTGCCCGAGCCCGACGGACCGGTGACGGCGACGAACTCGCCCTCCTTCACGTCGATGTTGAAATCGCGCAGCGCATAGGTCTCCACCACTTCGGTGCGGTAGACCTTGGACAGGTGGGTCATCTTCAGCATGGTTGTTCCTCGGTGGTGGTGATGGTTTTTGCTCCTCCCCCTGCGCAGCAGAGGGAGGTTGGTGACTGAAAGGAATCCTTTAGGTGAGGGGGTGCGCTTTTGCGTCACGGAGAGCGACCCCACCCCAGCCCTCCCCTGCACGCAGGGGAGGGAGAAAATCGTCAGTTGCTGATCGCGACCGTGGCCGCGCTCTTGAAGCTGTCGGTACCGGAGATCACGATCTTGTCGCCTTCCTTCAGGCCTTCGAGGATCTCCACCTTGTCGATGCTGGAGGCACCGACGCGGATCGGGGTCTTCTTGGCGATGCCGTCGCGCACCAGGTAGGCGTAGCTGCCGCCGGATTCGTCGACGAAGGAGCCGCGCTGCACGGTCAGCACGTTGTCGCGCTTGTCCAGCAGCACGCGCACCGACAGGCGCTGGTTCTGGCGCAGCTGCTTCGGCGTCTCGCCCTCGAAGCGCAGGCGGGCGGCGACCTGGCCGTTGACCACTTCGGGCGAGATCGCGCTGACCAGGCCCTTCCAGGTGTGGCCGTTGCCACTGATCTCGCCGGCCATGCCGATGCCCAGGTCGCGGGCGAAGCTTTCCGGCACCTGCATCTCCACCTGCAGCGCGGACAGGTCGATCACGCTGAGCAACTGGGCATCCTTCGCCACGGTGGCGCGCTCGGCGATGAACAGCTGGCCGACCTGGCCGTCCACCGGCGACTTCACGTTGAGGTCGTCGACCTGGCGCTGCAGGTCCTTCACCAGCAGCAGCTGGCGCTCGTGCGCAAGCTTCTTCGACTGGATGTCGAAGTTGAGGCTGGCGTTGTCCATGCCCAGATCCGCCTGCGCATGCTGCAGGGTGATCTTCGCCTTCTGCAGCGCGTCCTTGGCACGGTCCACGTCCATCCCCGGCACGGCACCCTTGGCGAACGCCTTCTGGTTGCGATCGAGATCGCGCTCGGCGGCCTGCTCGTCGATCTTGCCGTTGTCGAACGCCTTCTGCAGTTCGCCGCGCTTCTTGCGCGCGTCGATCTGCGCACGCTGGTAATCCACTTCCATCGCGTCGGCGTTGCTCTGTTCCTGCGCCAGCTTGTTGGTCAGCTCGGGGCTGACGATGGTCGCCAGCACCTGGCCGATCTTCACCGTGTCACCGGCGTGCACCTTCAGCGTGACCGCGCCGCCGGAAGTGGCGTACAGGGTCGGGCTGACCGCCGCGACCACCTTGCCCTCGGCGGCGATGTCGCGCACGAACGGGCCGCGTTCGACGGTGGCGAACGCCAGCCGCGAACTGCTCACCGATGCGGAGGCCGAGAACATCCGGCTGATCCCTGGCGCCAGCCACGCCAGCAGGGCCAGCACCAGCACGCCGGCGCCCGCCAGGATCAGCCGGCGTTTGGGATGGGATTTGACCTGGACCAGTTTGTCCTGCGCAGAAGTGTCGCGAATCATCATGCCGTTCCTGACCGCGGACAGCGCGGTTGCAGGCAGGTCGATGCAATCCACGTGCCACCGCCGGCACGAAATAATATTCTACTTTGTTCAATGACTTACGCATGACGCCGCAATCACCTCCGGTGTCCGCGGACACTCGTCGGACGATCGGACGAACGCGCGGGAACGCGGCTTTCGCGGGCTAGTCGCGGTGGGCCAGTTGCAGCGGCACCGCCTCGGCCCGTGCGATCTGGCCAGCGACTTGCCGGCCCAGTGGCGAGATCGGCAGGCAGGGTTCGGCTCCCAGCACGACCAGGCCGGCCAGCCTGCGGGCATGGAAGCGCAGCACCTTCGCGTACACCGGACACGGCTGGCGCAGCCGGCGCGAAGGCCGACCTCCCGGCGCCACCCGAGCGTGCTCCAGCAGGCGATCCCAGGCCAGATAGTCAGTGTCCGGCAGCAGATGCAGGCGGACACAACCGCGGCCTTCCCGATCCAGGCATTCGATCCACTCGCGCGGACCTTCGCTGGTGATCATGCCGGCAGCGGCGAGGCGGCGGGTCTGCAGCAGCGGGGCCAGCTGCATCGTGTCGACCAGCAGGCCGCGGGGCCATTCGTGCGGCTGCGCGCCGTCAGGCCGCATCGGCACGTAGAGCACGCCGCCAAGCTCGGGCAGGCGCTCGACCAGCTGCGCCGGCGTCGTGCGCAGGCAGCGCCAATGGATGGCCTGGGCCGGGATGGCCCGCCGCAGATCCTGCAGCCGATGGACTGGCGGAACGAACATCGATCACCTCGGGCGGAATGGCCGGGCGGGCGCCGCCAGCGACGCGCTGGCTGAGGCCGGGAAGATGTGCGCCGCCCGCCGTACGCGGACGACGCGGGACTACTTGGTCAGGATCAGCTTGTCGTTGCGGGTGAGGCGCAGGTGGTACTCGCTGCCCTGGTGCTGGATCACCAGCTCGCGCTCGCCTTCCAGCAGCGTGTGACTGGAAACGCGCCGCGCCTTCAACGGCGACGTGGCGGGCAATGAAGCCGACCGCTGGATCGATCGGGACGGCATGGCGTGGCTCAGTGACAGGACGGACATGGGCGAATCCACGAAAGATGAGTGACGAGCTTGATGATAATGATTCTCATTAGCCTGTCAACCGCCGCACCCGTCGCCCCTGCACTCAGGCGTCTTCGACGATCGTCCTGATCCGCCGTGCCAACGTGGCATCCAGCTTCGGCAGCACCTCCAGCGCGACCAGGTTCTGCTCCAGTTGTTCACGCCGGCTGGCGCCCAGCATCACCGTGGACACATGCGGATTGAGCAGGCACCAGGCGATCGACAGTTGCGCCAGGCTGCAACCCAGCTCATCGGCGATCGGCTGCAGGGCGCGCACCTTGCCCACCCGCTCGTCACCCTTGCCCAGCACGCTTTCGCGCAACCACGCGTAATCCGGCTGCGCCAGCCGCGAGTCCGCCGGCACGCCGTCGTTGTACTTGCCGCTGAGCAGGCCCGAGCCCAACGGCGACCAGATCGTGGTGCCCATGCCATAGGCCGCGTAAAGCGGCGCGTACTCCTCTTCCACCCGCTCGCGATGCAGCAGGTTGTACTGCGGCTGCTCCATCACCGGGGCGTACAGGTGGTTCTCGCGGGCGATCCGATGCGCTTCGTGGATCGCCTCGGCCGGCCATTCGCTGGTGCCCCAGTACAGCACCTTGCCCTGGCGCACCAGCGTGTCCATCGCCATCACCGTCTCGGCGATCGGCGTGTCCGGATCGGGGCGATGGCAGAAGTACAGATCCAGGTAATCCACGCGCAATCGCTGCAGCGCCTGCGTGCAGGCCTCCATCACGTGCTTGCGCGACAGCCCGCGCTGGGTTGGCAGCGGCTTGTCCACCGCGCCGAAGAACACCTTGCTGGACACACAGTAGCTGTCGCGGGGAAAGCGCAAGTCGGCCAGCACGTCGCCCATCACCTGCTCGGCCACGCCGTTGTTGTAGGTCTCGGCGTTGTCGAAGAAATTCACCCCGCGATCGTGGGCCAGCGCGAGCAGCTCGCGCGCTTCCCCGCGCCCCACCTGCTTGCCGAAGGTGACCCACGCACCGAACGACAGCGCGGAAAGTTGCAGGCCGGAAGTGCCGAGGCGACGGTATTGCATGGGAGGACTCCTTCATGGGAAAGGCCGGTATGCCGAACGGGCAGCATGACGAACCTGACGTGAAGTCGTCCAGCGGGCCCACGTGAGCGGACGCGGGAGCCCGTTCGCCGCGTCCCCTCTTTACAAGCCTCGCGGTCAGGAGCAGTATGCATGTGTATACGATTGCATACGAAGGTATTCAGACCATGTCGATCTCGATTCCCCTTTCGGTACGGGTTCCGCAGGAAGACTTCGAGTGGCTGACCGGGCTGGACGTGCCCGGTACCAGCACGCCCTCGGACAAGCTGCGCGCCATCATCCAGCGCTACCGGCGCCAACTCGATGGCAGCGACTCCTATGAGTTGACCCTGGGCTGGCTGCGCGAACTGGTACAGCCGTTCGCCCGTGGTGTGGCCGGGTTCGAGCACCGCCGGGAGCAGCGTTCCGAAATCGTCGCGACGATGCTGGAATGGGTGCCGCAACTGATGGCCCTGCTGGCCTCCGAACAGATCGATGCCGACGCCTCGCCCGAACGCGCGCGCAAGATCGAGGACCAGCTGCTGCAACGCAGTACCGCCTTGATCAGCGCACTGCTGAGACTGGGCGTGGCGCCCGATGTTCCCGCTTACGACAGCGTGGCGATCGACCGGCAGCTGCCGAAACTCGCCGCGCTGGTCGACGCCGTCCGCGTCGCCCGCCAGGCCGCCTGACTGCTCGTCCTCCATCTCACCTGGAACGCAAGGAGAAAGCCATGACCGATTCACTGCAGGATCGCGTTGTCCGTCTGATCAGTGGCAGCGCGCACGCGCTGCTCGACCGGGTCGAAGGCCTGGCACCCGAGGCCACCCTCAACCAGGTGTTGCGCGAGATCGAACAGGTGCTCGGCGAAGTGCGCGTCGAACTCGGCCGCATCGAGGCGGCCAAGCACCAGCTGGCGACCCGCATGGGCAAGCTCACCGGCGAGCACGAGGAACTGGCCGCCCGCGCCGAACTGGCCGTCCAGCAGCAACGTGACGATCTGGCCGCGGCCTGTCTGGAGCGGCAGACCCTGATCGAGGACCAGTTGCCGGTGTTGCAGCAGAACCTGGAGACGCAGCGCGAACGCGCCGCAGAGTGCGAGGGCTACCTGCGTGCGCTGATGGCGCGCAAGCAGGAGCGCGAGACCATCCTGCGGGAATTCCTCGCCTCGCGCCGCCCGGAAAATGCGCCGGGACAGGCACCCGACCATGGCGGCCGCGAAAATCGCGCGGCCCGCGCCGAAAACGCGTTCGACCGGATCATGGCGCGGGAAACCGGCGTGGTAGGCTTTGCCGCCGCACAGGGGGATGCGATGAAACTCAAGGAAATCGCTGATATGCAGCGCAAGCAGCGTATCGATGAGCGTCTGGCTGCGCTGAAGATCCAGCTGGGCGAGGACCGGTGAATCCGTTCGTGCTGCCGGCATCGCTGCCCTTCGTCGCCGCACTGGGCGTGCTGTTACTGCTCGGCCTGGTCGAGGGCTTGTCCCTGCTGTTCGGCGCCAGTGCCTGGCACTGGCTGGACGGCATGATCGAGCATGAGCCACCCGATGGGTTCCTCGGCTGGATGCATGTGGGACGCGCGCCATTGCTGGTCCTGCTGGCGCTGTTGCTGACCGCATTTGCGCTCACCGGCTTCGCGCTGAACTTCATCGCGATGGCTTCGTTCGGCGCTCCCCTGCCGCCCCTTCTCTCGGCGCCCGTGGCGCTGCTGGCCAGCCTGCCGGCGGTGCGCGCACTGGGAACGCGCCTGGCCCGCTGGATGCCGCGCGAGGAAACCTATGCGGTCACCTTTGACAGCCTGGTCGGCCGCGTCGCCCACATGCTCGGCCACGCCCGGCCGGCGTACCCGGCCCAGGCGAAGGTGGCCGACGGCAACGGCCATACGCTCTATCTGATGGTCGAGCCCGATGAAACCGTCGACGAACTGGCCATCGACAGCGACGTGCTGCTGGTGCGCCAGATCAGCGGCTCGCGCTTCGCGGCCATCCCCAATCCTCGCCCGGATCTGCTGGGCTGACATCCGATCAACCGCTTCAAGCAAGGAATCTTGATGAACAACCTGATTGACGTCTCCATCCTCGTGGGCATCCTGCTGCTCGGCCTGGTCGTGGTGGGCCTGGTCATTGCGCGGCTGTACCGTCGCTCTTCCAAGGAAATGGCCTTCGTGCGCACCGGCATGGGCGGCCAGAAGGTGATCATGGACGGCGGCGCACTGGTGCTGCCGGTGTTCCACGAGATCATGCAGGTCAACATGAACACGCTGAAGCTGGAAGTGGCTCGCGCCGGCAAGGACAGCCTGTTCACCCGTGACCGCATGCGCGTGGACGTGGTCGCCGGCTTCTTCGTGCGGGTGATTCCCAGCGTCGAAGGCATTGCCAACGCCGCACAGACCCTTGGCCAGCGCACCATGGCGCCGGACAGCCTGCGCGAGCTGGTGGAAGACAAGTTCGTCGACTCGCTGCGTGCCGCCGCCGTGTCGATGACCATGCAGGAGTTGCTCGACAAGCGTCAGGATTTCATCCAGGCCGTGCAGCACGCGGTGGCCGAGGATCTGCTGAAGAACGGACTGGAGCTGGAGAGCGTCTCGCTGACCCGGGTCGACCAGACCCCGATGAACTTCTTCGATCCGAACAATGCGTTCGATGCCGAGGGTCTGACCAAGCTCACCGAAGCAACCCAGCTGCGCGCCAAGCAACGCAACGAGATCGAGCAGAACACCTCGGTCGAGATCGCGCAGAAGAATTACGAGGCGATCAACCAGCGCCTGAGCATCGACCGCGAGCAGACCTTCGCCACGCTGTCGCAGCAGCAGGAAGTGGCCACCCGCGCAGCCCAGCAGAAAGCCGAGGTGGCGGCCATCGAGGCACAGCGCGACCGCGAGGCACAGCAGGCGACCATCGAGGCCGAGCGGCTGGTGCGCGAGGCACAGGTGGAGAAGGAGCGCGCCATCAAGCAGCGCCAGATCGAGGCCGAGCGCGACGTCCAGGTGGCGCAGATCGAGCAGGTCAAGCGCACCACCCTGGCCGAGCAGGAAAAGATGACCGCGATCGCCGAGCGCTCCAAGGCGCAGTCCGAGGCCGAACGCGACGCCAACGAGGCACGTGCGCTGGCCGCCCGCGCCGAAGAGCAGGTGAAGACTGCGCGCGAAGTGGCGATCGCCGACCGCGAGAAGCAGATCGCCCTGGTTGCCGCCGAGCAGGAAGCCCAACAGGAAGCCATCGGGGTGAAGGTCGCCGCCGAGGCGGAGCGCGACGCCGCCGACAACCAGGCACAGGCCGTCCGCATCAAGGCCGAGGCCGACCGGGTGCGTTTCGAGGTGGAGGCCTCCGGCATCCGCATGCGCAACGAGTCGCTGAACACGCTCGGCGCCGAGCAGGTCATGCTGCAGATCAAGCAGGCGCTGATCGCCGCCCTGCCCGGCATCATCGAGGCGTCGGTGAAGCCGATGGAAAAGATCGACGGCATCAAGATCGTGCAGGTGGACGGGCTCAATCGCGGCCATGCCGGCAACGGCCAGGCTTCGGCGACGGGTACGGGCACCGGCAACCTGGCCGAACAGGCGGTCTCCGCCGCGCTCGCTTATCGTGCCCAGCAGCCGATCCTCGACGCCGTGCTGGGCGAGATCGGCATGAAGGGCGATTCGCTGGCCAACCTGGTCAACGGCGTCAAGGGCGACCTGACCGCGTCAACGGTGGCGCCGACAGGGCCTGCCCCCGATTCGACGCACTGAGCGTTCGACGCCGGAACGGACGAGGCGATCCTTCGCTCGTTCCGTACCGGCGTCGCGGCCCTGCGGATCAGTTCAGCAGGAAAAACGCCAGCGCCAGCACCATGGCCGCAAACACGCCGGCGATCACGTCGTCGATCATCACGCCGAAGCCGCCTTTCACGCGACGGTCGAGCCAGCGGATCGGCCAGGGCTTCCACACGTCGAACAGACGGAACAGGACGAAGCCGACGACGATCCACCACCACGGTGCAGGCAGCACCAGCAACGGCAACAGCGCGATCCACTGGCCGATGAATTCGTCCCAGACCAGGCTGCGGTGATCGTCGACACCGAGCGCGCGGCCCGCCGCGGTGCATGCCCATACGCCGAGCGCGAAGCCCGCCAGCAGGATCACCACGTAGATCGGCAACGACAGTTCGCGCAGCCACAGCCACGGCAGCAGCGCGGCCAGCGAGCCGAACGTGCCTTGCGCCACCGGCGCCAGGCCCGAGCCGAAACCGGAGGCCAGCCAGCCGGCGGGCGTGGCGAGCAAGGCGCGACGTTGCCCGCTGCTCAAGGTCTTCTTTGCGCTCACGCGAAATGCTCCCAGCCGGGCCGATCCGTGTTCATCCACTCGCCATCGAGTCCGCGCACGCGCACGCCGGCGCCTTCGATGATGCGCCCGATCCGGGTCGCGCCACAGCCCAGCCGTGACAGGTCGGCCTGCACGTCGGCCACCCGTGCCGCCGGCACGGTGAAGCAGAGTTCGTAATCGTCGCCGCCGCCCAGCGCGCACTGCAGCGCAGCCGCTTCGTCGTACAGCGCCATCAGTGCCGGGGATCGCGGCAGCAGTGCCGCGTCGATTTCTGCGGCAACGCCGCTGCTGCTGCAGATGTGGCCGAGGTCGGCGACCAGGCCGTCGGAGACGTCGACGCAGGCGCTGGCCTGGCCGCGCAGGGCGACGCCGGCGGACAGGCGCGGTGTGGGCCGGTTGAGCCGTTCGATCAGGAAGGCACGCAGGCCGGCGCGGGTGTCGTCATCGGACAACGGTTGCTGCAGCGCCTGCAGACCCGCCGCGGCATCGCCGAGCGTGCCGGTCACCAGTACCGCGTCGCCGACGCGTGCGCCGCCCCGGGTCAATGCCTTGCCCGGCGGCACGAAGCCATGCACGGTCACGCTGATCGCCAGCGGACCGCGCGTCGTGTCGCCGCCGACCAGGGCGAGTCGATGTGGCCTGGCCAGCTTGGAGAAGCCCTCGGCAAAACCTTCGACGAAGTCGGCGTCCGCCCTGGGCAGGGTCAGCCCCAGCAAGGCCCACGCCGGGCTTGCGCCCATCGCGGCAAGGTCGGAAAGGTTCACCGCCAGCGCCTTCCAGCCGATGTCGGCAGCGGCCGTGCCGCGGGGGAAATGCACGCCCTCGACCAGGGTATCCAGCGCCACCGCCAGATGCTGCCCCACCGGCGGCAGCAGCAACGCGGCGTCGTCGCCGATGCCCAGCTGCACGTCGTCACGCGCCTGCGCGGTGAGTTCGCGGATGCGTTCGATCAGTCGGAATTCCATCGGCCGGCCCCGGCAGGCGCTCAGCGGCCGTGCTGCTTCTCGACCACGCGCAGCTCGCCGGCCAGCTTGTCCAGCACGCCGTTGACGTAGCTGTGGCCGTGGTCGGCACCGAAGCGCTTGGTCACCTCGATCGCCTCGTTGATGACCACCCGGTACGGCACGTCGGGGCGGAACTTCAGTTCATACGCGGCCAGGCGCAGGGCCGCGCGCTCGATCGGATCGACCTGGGCCACCTCGCGGTCGATGTGCGGCCGCAGGACCTCGTCGAGCGCGTCGACGTTCTTCTCCACGCCGTGCAGCAGGTCCTCGAAATATTCCAGGTCGGCCACTTCCATGTCCTGTTCGTGGCGGAACTGGTCGATCACCGCGTTCATGTGGCTGCCGCTGATCTGCCACGCATACAGCGCCTGCAGCGCGCGGCGGCGAGCGCGCGAGCGCGCCTGCATGTCGATGCCCTGGCTCATCCGAGGTTCCCGTACAGGTTGACCATTTCCAGCGCGGCGATCGCGGCGTCGGCGCCCTTGTTGCCGGCCTTGGTGCCCGAGCGCTCGATCGCCTGCTCGATGCTGTCGGTGGTCAGCACGCCGAACGCCACCGGCACGCCGGAGCTGGTCGCGGCCTGGGCCAGGCCCTTGGCGCATTCGCCGGCGACATAGTCGAAGTGCGGAGTGGAACCGCGGATCACCGCGCCCAGCGCGATCACCGCCGCGTACTGGCCGGAGTTGGCCAGCTTGTGCGCGGCCAGCGCGATTTCCCACGCGCCCGGCACGCGGATCAGGTCGATTGCATCGTCCTTGACGCCGTGGCGCACCAGCGCATCACGGGCGCCGGCCACCAGTGGTTCCACCACGAAGCCGTTGAAACGGCCGGCGACGATGGCGAAACGGCCCTTGGGCGTGGCGAAATCGCCTTCGATGATCTTCATTGCAGATTTCCTTGGTTGGACGCGCGGCCCAGGCAGACCGGGCATTTTACGGGTTTGCCGACGATCCTGCCCGTTTGCCTCCTCCCCGGCCCGGCTGGAGAGCGTCGGGATGGGATCAGGCCCCGGGCGGCAGGTGCGGGTAGCCGCCGAAGTGGAGCCGGGCCTTGCCGCCCGAGACGCGCAAGCGCGCCGGCGCGCCGAATGGCAAGGTGAATTTGTCCGGCTCGTGTCCGGTCGGCAGGCCTCCGATCACGGCCACGCCGCTGGCCCGGCGGATCTGTTCGAAACTTTCGGCCAGCCCGTAACCGTTGTCGTAGCCGCTGGGACGGCACTGGCTGAAGTCGCCCAGCACCAGCGCCCGCTGGCGCCCCAGCACCCCGGACAGGTGCAGCTGGTACAGCAGGCGCTCGATGCGGAACGGCGGCTCGCCGACGTCCTCGACGAACAGGATGCCGCCGTCGATGTCCGGGAAATATGGCGTGCCGATCAGGCTGCACAGCACCGCCAGGTTGCCGCCCCACAGCGGGCCCTCCACGTCGAGCTCGGCGTCGGGCGCCGTGTTCCACTCGAGCTGCGCCGAGGGCGCCCGCACGGTGTCCCAGAAATGCCGCCAGGTGAACTCGCTGGGCGTCGCCGCGCCGAAATCGGCGCCCAGCATCGGCCCGCTGAACGTGCACAGCCCGCTGCGCGCGTACAGCGCCAGCTGCACGGCGGTGAAATCGCTGTAGCCGACCAGCAAGGTGTTGCTGCCCTGCAGGCGCTCGCGCAGCGCGTCGTAATCCAGCCCCGCCAGCAGACGCGTGGCGCCGTAACCGCCGCGGATCGCCAGCGCGATGTCGGGCAGCGCGTCCAGCGTCGCCAGCGCATTGAGGTCGGCCGCGCGTTCGGCGTCGCTGCCCGCGTAGCGTTGCTCGGTGCGATCGAGTACTTCCAGTCCGTCTACCGTGCAACCTGCGGCCTGCAGGCGTTCCACGCCGCGCGTCATCGCGGCGCGATCGTGCGGGTAGCCGGAAGGGGCGATCAGGCGGATGCGGATTGCGGACATGGGCATGGTCGAGGAAGGAAAGCTGGATTATGCGGTCGTGGTGTGGGCATTGCGTGGCAGGACGCGGCGCGTTTTCTACACGTATTCGACAACTTCCAGGTCGAAGCCGGCCAGGCCGACCAGCTTGCGCGGCGTGCCCAGCACGCGCAGCTGGCGCACGCCGAGATCACCCATGATCTGCGCGCCCAGGCCCAGCTGGCGCCACTCCTGCTGCTGCGCATCTTCCGGCGCCTGCGTGCTGGGCTGGCGCTGCAGCCTTGCCAGCAAGGCTTCCGGCGTGTCCTCGCCGGACAGCACCAGCAACACGCCGCGATCCTCGTCGGCGATCCGGCGCAGGGCCGAGGTCACGGTGAGGCCGAGGTCGTCGCGCTTGAGATGCAGCACATCCGACAAGGTGTTGCGCACGTGCACGCGCGACAGCACCGGCGCGCCGTCATCGACGGTCCCGCGCACCAGCGCGTAGTGCAGGCCGCGGCGGATCACGTCACGATAGGCGATCAGCCGGAACATGCCGAACTCGGTCTCGACCATTTCGTCATGCACGCGCTGCACGGTCTTCTCGGTCTCCAGCCGGTAGCGGATCAGGTCGGCGATCGAGCCGATCTTCAGTCCGTGTCTGGCCGCAAAGACTTCCAGTTCGGGACGGCGCGCCATCGAGCCATCCTCGTGCAGGATCTCGATCAGCACCGCCGAAGGCTCCAGCCCGGCCAGCGCGGCCAGGTCGCAACCGGCCTCGGTGTGGCCGGCCCGGGTCAGCACGCCGCCGGGTTGCGCGGTGAGCGGGAAGATGTGGCCGGGCTGGGCCAGGTCCTGCGGCTTCGCGTCGTTCTTCACGGCGACCTGGATGGTGCGCGCGCGGTCATGCGCCGAGATGCCGGTGGTGACGCCTTCGGCCGCCTCGATCGAGACGGTGAAGTTGGTGTGGTACGACGAGGTGTTGTCGCTGACCATCGGGCGCAAGCCGAGCTGGCGCGTGCGCTGTTCGGTCAGGGTGACGCAGACCAGGCCGCGCGCCTCGCGCACCATGAAGTTGATGTCCTCGGGCCGCACCATTTGCGCGGCCATGATCAGGTCGCCCTCGTTCTCGCGGTCTTCGTCGTCGAGGATCACCACCATGCGACCGGCGCGGATGTCTTCGAGGATCTCGGGGATGGTGTTGAAGGGCATGCGTGTTCCTTGATGAGGGAGTGCTCCCTCCCCTGCTCGTCCCAAAGGGACTTCCTTCGGTCGCAGGGGAGGGTTGGGGTGGGGGCCGCTTTTGATCTGATCTGTTAAACCAAAAGCGCTACCCCTTCCCGACCTCCCCCTGCGGAGCAGGGGGAGGAGAAAAGAGTCAGGCAAAGCCGTGCTGCTTGAGGAACGCCTCGTCCAGACGCGGCGCTTCACCGCTGGCCAGCAGCCGCTCGACATAGCGCGCGATCACGTCCACTTCGATGTTCACCGCGTCACCGGCACGGCGCGCATGGAAGGCGGTGTGCTCGACCGTGTGCGGGATCAGGTTGACGCCAAATCGTGACCCGGCGACTTCATTGACAGTGAGGCTGGTGCCGTCGATGCAGACCGAACCCTTGGCCGCGATGTAGCGCGAGATCGTCGCCGGCACTTCGAACGTCCAGCGCTGCGAGCGGCCGTCCGGGGTGATCGACACTACCTTGCCCAGCCCGTCGACGTGACCGGACACCAGGTGCCCGCCGAGCCGGTCGGCCAGCCGCAAGGCCTTTTCCAGGTTCACCGGATCGCCGGCCTTCAGCTGCCCCAGCGACGTCAGCGACAAGGTTTCGTTCGAGACGTCGGCGCCGAAGCCGCGCGGCTCCAGCGTGATCGCGGTGAGGCAGACGCCGGAGACGGCGATCGAGTCGCCGAGCTGCACATCGGCGAGGTCGAGGTCGGCGGTGTCGACATGCAGGCGCACGTCGCCGCCCCGCGGCTCGAGCCGCGCGACGCGGCCCACGGTCTGGATGATGCCGGTGAACATCAGCGCGCCTCCGGCGGGAGGGCGGTGGATCGCATGAACGCAATGGCTTTCATGAAACGTATCCCGCATGAAGTTAAGCGAGTACGCCACAAGGCATCAGGCCAGACGCGCACCGGCAGGGGCGCGCGTCGTGCCGTCTTCTCTTTATCCGGACTGTGAGGAAACGGTCGCCCGCTTCCAACCGTCGGCTCCGGAGTCTGACCGGATCTGCTGACCTTCCGGCCTGGCCGGAAGCGCTCGCGGGCTCGTTCCGAAGAACCTACCGCCGGTGGGGAATTTCGCCCCGCCCTGAAGACGCTGTGCATGGTTGCCGGCCGAGGCCGACGGCGAATTCTAGCACCGCGACGTGACGCGACCGCACGTTGCCGCGGCGAATGCAGTGTTCACCCGGGTGCCACAACACCTGGCTCAGGCTGGTCGCAGCTGCAATCGCCAGTCCGCGCCCAGCAGTTGCTGCTGCCGCAGCGTGAGTTGCCAGCGCTGCGCCATGTCGGTGAGGGCAGGCAGTTGCAGCAGCGGCCGGGCGCTGTCGCCCAGCAGGATCGGCGCGACATACAGCAGCAATTCGTCGACCAGGCCGGCGGCGAACAGCGCGCCGCACAGCGTGGGGCCAGCCTCGACATGCACTTCGTTGCAGCCGCGCCCGGCCAGCAGACCGAGCACGGCGTGCAGGTCGATCATGTCGCCCCGTGTCGCCACGGCCATCCGCTCGATCCGGGCGAAACGCTCGTCCGCACACGATGCCGCGGCGCCATGCAGGACGAGGGTCGGCGTCGACCCGTCCAGCACCTGGCTGCCGGGCGGCGTGCGCAGCTGGCGATCGAGCACCACGCGCAGCGGCGGGCTGAACGCCTCGTCCCCGTCCAGTCGCACGGTGAGTCGCGGATCGTCGGCCAGCACGGTGCCGCTGCCAGTGAGGATCGCCGAGCTGCGGGCGCGCCAGCGCTGCACGTCGGCACGCGCGGCCTCGCCGGTGATCCATTTCGATTCGCCGTTGGCCAGCGCCGTGCGCCCGTCCAGGCTCATCGCCAGCTTCACCCGCACGAACGGACGGCCACGCTCGATCCGACTGAAGAAGCCCGCATTCAATTCGCGGGCCGCCTCGCGCTGCAGACCCGTCTCGACCATGATGCCGGCCGCGCGCAGCCGGTCGATGCCACGGCCGTTGACCTGTGGGAACGGGTCCTCGCTGGCGACCACCACGCGGCGCACGCCCGCGGCGACCAGCGCCTCGGCGCAGGGCGGCGTGCGG
The DNA here is from genome assembly GCF_040208325.1 of Rhodanobacter sp. IGA1.0. Taxonomy (NCBI): domain Bacteria; kingdom Pseudomonadati; phylum Pseudomonadota; class Gammaproteobacteria; order Lysobacterales; family Rhodanobacteraceae; genus Rhodanobacter; species Rhodanobacter sp. IGA1.0. Next base: position 877,703 of record NZ_CP157948.1, on the reverse strand, counting down.
CCGTGATGCGCGCAGGGTTCCAGCGTCACATAAGCGGTGGCGCCTCGCGCCGACCCGCCCGCTTCGCGCAGCGCGAAGACCTCCGCATGCGGTTCGCCGGCACGCTGGTGAAAGCCTGTGCCGACCACGTCGTCGCCATGCGCGATGACGCAGCCGACCCGCGGATTCGGCTGGGTGGTGAACAGGCCACGTTCGGCCAGGCGCAGGGCGTGCGCCATGTGGGCATGATCGACCGCCGAAAAGGAGTCCGTCACTTGCCTTCGCGCTTGCCGCCACCGAGCAGGGGCAGCTGCAGATCGGCCAGTCCCGGCAGGTCGCGCTCCAGCCGCTCGATCTCCTCGCGGAACGCCTGCACGTCCTCGAACTTGCGATAGACCGAGGCGAAGCGCACGTAGGCGACCTGGTCGAGGTTCTTCAGCTCGCGCATCACCAGCTCGCCGAGCTGGCGCGAAGGTACTTCACGCTCGCCGCTGCGGCGCAGGTCGTTGACGATCGCGCGTACCGCGGCGTCCACGTCGTTGCTGGACACCGGCCGTTTCTGCAGCGCGCGCTCGAAACTCACCCGCAACTTGCGCTCGTCGAAGGGCTCACGCCGTTCGCCGCTCTTCACGATCGCCGGCAGTTTCAGCTCGGCGGTTTCGTAAGTATTGAAGCGCTCCGCGCACTGCGGACACTCGCGCCGGCGACGCACGGTACTGCCATCCTCGGTCAGTCGCGAATCGATCACGCGGGTGTCTTCGTGCTGGCAGAAGGGGCAGTGCATGGATTTGTTCAGTGCCTCGACGTTTTCGCACAACCCAGGACGGCGCCTTTTGCGTCCATCCGGCCACCCCAGAATACCCAGGATATTTGTTGGGGCGACCTCGTATAGCGCGAAACAACCCGTCCTTCGGCACTCCTCCAGGTCGTTCCGGCCGCCCGCACGACTTCAAGAATCTCCGCATCGACCGTCGCATCGCCCATCGAGGTCAGCAGACGCGCCGTCGCGGGATTCTTGTCGCTGACCTCGATGTTGACGCACATGCGGGCGACGTCATGCTTGTGCATCCATGCCGTCACGTTTTCAGCGGCGCTCGATGACGCCGGCGCGGCACTCATCGTCGGCGAGGCCATGAAAGCCGCCACGCCGAACGCCACCGACATGCGTCCTGGCGAAAACATGCTCAACCGTAAACCGGGAATTTCCGGCACTGCGCCGTCACCGCCTCACGCACGCGGGCGATCACCGCCTCGTCGTCCGGCGCGTCCAGCACGTCGCAGATCCACTGCGTCAGTTCGATCACGTCCGCCTCGCCGTAGCCGCGGGTGGTGACGGCGGGCGAGCCGACGCGCAGGCCGGAGGTGACGAAGGGCTTGCGCGGATCGTTCGGCACGGCGTTCTTGTTGACGGTGATATGCGCCTTGCCCAGCGCCTCCTCGGCCGCCTTGCCGGTGACTTCCTTGCCGATCATGTCGACCAGCATCAAATGGTTCTCGGTGCCGCCGGAGACGATCTTGTAGCCGCGCTCGATGAAGGTCTTCGCCATCGCCTTGGCGTTCTTCACCACCTGGGCCTGGTAAGTCTTGAACGCCGGCTCCAGCGCTTCCTTGAACGCCACCGCCTTGGCCGCGATCACGTGCATCAGCGGACCGCCCTGGATGCCGGGGAACACGATCGACTGCAGCTTCTTCTCGATCTCTTCGCCGGCGCCCTTGCTCACGATGATGCCGCCGCGCGGACCGCGCAGCGTCTTGTGGGTGGTCGAGGTGACCACGTGCGCATGCGGCAGCGGGCTCGGGTACACGCCGGCGGCGACCAGGCCGGCGACGTGGGCCATGTCGACGAAGAACAGCGCGCCGACCGAATCGGCGATCTGGCGCATGCGCGCCCAGTCGACCACCTGCGAGTAGGCGCTGAAGCCGCCGACCAGCATTTTCGGCTGGTGTTCGGTGGCGAGGCGCTGCACTTCGTCGTAGTCGATCAGGCCATTTTCATCGACGCCGTACTGCACCGCGTTGAACAGCTTGCCGGAGATGTTGACCTTGGCGCCGTGGGTGAGATGGCCGCCATGGGCCAGCGACATGCCGAGGATCGTGTCGCCCGGCTGCAGCAGCGCCAGGTAAACCGCCTGGTTGGCTTGCGAGCCGGAGTGCGGCTGCACGTTGGCGTAGTCGCAGTCGAACAGCTGCTTCAGGCGCTCGATCGCCAGCTTCTCGGCCACGTCCACGTACTCGCAGCCACCGTAGTAGCGCTTGCCCGGGTAGCCCTCGGCGTACTTGTTGGTCAGTTTGGAACCCTGCGCCTCCATCACCCGCGGGCTGGCGTAGTTCTCCGAGGCGATCAGCTCGACGTGATCTTCCTGGCGGCGGCCCTCATCGGCGATGGCCCGGGCCAGTTCATCGTCGTAACCGGCAATCGTGCAGTCCTTGGGGAACATTCTGACCTCGTGAGTGGCGGGCGGGGAAGTCCGAAAGTGTAGCCCCCACGGGCGTTTCCGGCCACTGATGGCGACCGGCACGGGCATGGCTTGATTGATCGACTGACAGATATTGAAATCTGTCAGTCGATTGTCTAACATCGGCACGCGTCGAACGCAGCCCTCGGGCCGACCCCCAGCGGGCAACGGCCATCCCCCGCACCCGCGATGACGCCCGACAGCCAGCGCGACTTCGCTGGACACCCTCCATCCTTTCTTCGAGGACATCACATGTACGCCATCATGGGCATCACCGGCCAGGTCGGCAGCGCCGCCGCGAAGTACCTGCTGGAGCGCGGCGAACGCGTGCGCGGCATCGTGCGCAACAAGAGCAGGGCCTCGGCGTGGGCCGCCCGCGGTGCCGAGCTCGTCGTCGCCGACTGGTCGGATGCGGAGGCACTGGCCGCGGCCTTCACCGGCGTCGAAGGCGTGTTCGTGATGCTGCCCGCCAACTTCACGCCCGATGCGGACTTCGCCGAACCACGCGCCCTGATCGACACCCTGACCGCCGCCCTGCGCAAGGCACAGCCGCCGAAGATCGTGGCGCTGTCGTCGATCGGCGCCCAGCAGGAACGCGACCTGGGCCTGATCACCCAGCTGCACCTGCTGGAACAGGCGCTGGACGCGCTGCCGATGCCGCGCGCCCACGTGCGCGCCGCCTGGTTCATGGAAAACCTGCGCTGGGATGTGCCGCTGGCGCAATTCGAGGGGCGGCTTGCCAGCCATCTGCAGCCGCTCGACCGCCCGATACCGATGGTCTCCACCGACGACGTCGGCCGCACCGTCGCCAGCACGCTGGAGGAAACCTGGTTCGGTCGCCGGGTGATCGAGGTGGAGGGTCCGCGACGCTACAGCCCGCTCGACATGGCGCAGTCGCTGGCCGCGGTGCTGGAGCACGACGTGGAAACGATCGCGATACCGCGCGAGCAATGGGCGGCCCGCTTCGTGGACGAAGGCATGCCGGCCGATCGCATCGCACCGCGCATCGCCATGCTGGACGGCTTCAACAGCGGCTGGATCGGCTTCGAGAAGCGTTCGACGGAACATGTCTGCGGCCGCATCCCGCTGGGTTACGTGGCGGACGAACTCGTCTGCGCCACGCTCGATGTGCTTGAATCGGCGGCATGAACGACTCCGTCCTCACCCCCGAACGCATCCTCGCCGCCGCCGAGGATGTCCTGCGCCGCTATGGTCCCGGCAAGGCCACCGTGGTCGACGTGGCACAGGCGCTCGGGGTCAGCCACGGCAGCGTGTACCGCCACTTCGCCAGCAAGGCGGCACTGCGCGAGGCGGTCCTGCGCGGCTGGCTGGCGCGCTCGATGGCGCCGCTGCAGGCAATCGCCAACAGCCGCACGCCGCCGCCGGCGCGCCTGCGCCAGTGGTTTACCACCCTGCGCCAGGCCAAGCGTGACAACGTGCTGGGCGACCCCGAGCTGTTCGCCACCTACAGCGCGCTGGCGGCGGAAGCGGGCGACGCGATCGCCGAGCACAAGGAGCGCATGCAGCAGCAGATCGCCTCGATCCTTGCCGCCGGCATGGCCAGTGGCGACTTCCGTGAGCTCGATCCGCCCGCCGCCGCGCGGGCCCTGTTCGACGCCACGGCGCGCTTCCACTATCCGGGGCTTTCCCACCTTTGGAACCAGCCCGGTGAGGATGTGGCGTTTGCCCGACTGCTCGACCTGCTGCTGGCCGGCCTGGCCCCGGCACCCACTCCGCCACGACGGCGCAAATAGCCGGTTGGGCCGGACCGGGGGTCGGAGCGCCTTTTCGTCGGAATGAAAAGGCACTCCGACCCCTCCTCGCCTATAATGCGCGGTTTGGTGAATTCCCTTTCCGCGCCTGCCTGTCGGTGGCGCGGCGCACGCTTTCGGAGGTTGCATGAGCTCGCAGTACATCTACACCATGAACGGTGTCAGCAAGATCGTTCCGCCGAAGCGGCAGATCATCAAGGACATCTCGCTCAGCTTCTTCCCCGGCGCCAAGATCGGCCTGCTCGGCGTCAACGGCGCGGGCAAGTCCACCGTGTTGAAGATCATGGCCGGCGTGGATACCGACTTCCAGGGCGAGGCGCGGGCGCAGCCGGGCACCAAGATCGGTTACCTGGCGCAGGAGCCCGACCTGAATCCCGAGAAGACCGTGCGCGAAGTGGTCGAGGAAGGTGTTTCCGTGATCCTCGACGCGCAGAAGCGGCTGGAAGAGGTGTACGCCGCCTACGCCGAAGACGGCGCGGATTTCGACAAGCTGGCCAAGGAACAGGAACAGCTGGAAAACCTGCTCGCCGCCAACGACGCCCATGCGCTGGAACGCCAGCTGGAAGTGGCCGCCGACGCACTGCGTCTGCCCGCGTGGGATGCGGTCATCGGACCGCTGTCCGGTGGCGAGAAGCGCCGCGTGGCGCTGTGCCGCCTGCTGCTGTCCAAGCCGGACATGCTGCTGCTGGACGAACCGACCAACCATCTGGACGCCGAATCGGTGGACTGGCTGGAGAAGTTCCTGCACGACTACCCCGGCACCGTCGTCGCCGTTACCCATGACCGCTACTTCCTCGACAACGCCGCCGAGTGGATCCTCGAACTCGACCGCGGCCGCGGCATTCCGTGGAAGGGCAACTACACCGAATGGCTGGAGCAGAAGGATGCCCGCCTGAAGCAGGAAGCGAACCAGGAAAAGTCGCGCCAGAAGGCCATCGCGAAGGAGCTGGAGTGGGTGCGTTCGGCCGCCAAGGGCCGCCAGTCCAAGGGCAAGGCCCGCCTGGCCCGCTTCGAGGAGCTGAACTCGGTCGACTACCAGCGCCGCAACGAGACCAATGAAATCTTCATCCCGCCGGGCGAGCGCCTGGGCCAGGAAGTGATCGAGTTCAAGAACGTCACCAAGTCGTTCGGCGACCGCGTGCTGATCGAGGACCTGTCGTTCAAGGTGCCGCCGGGCGCGATCATCGGCGTGATCGGACCGAACGGCGCCGGCAAGTCCACCCTGATGAAGATGATCATGGGCAAGGAGACGCCGGACTCCGGCGAAGTGAAGCTGGGCCACACCACCAAGCTCGCCTACGTCGACCAGTCGCGCGACGCGCTCGACCCGAAGAACAACGTGTGGCAGGAAGTGTCCGGCGGCTCGGACATCCTCACCATCGGCAACTTCGAGATCCAGTCGCGTGCCTACATCGGCCGCTTCAACTTCAAGGGCACCGACCAGCAGAAGATCGTCGGCAGCCTGTCCGGCGGCGAGCGCGGCCGCCTGCACATGGCCAAGACCCTGCTGCAGGGCGGCAACGTGCTGCTGCTCGACGAACCGTCCAACGACCTCGACGTGGAAACCCTGCGCGCGCTGGAAGACGCGTTGCTGGAATTCCCCGGCAGCGCGATCGTGATCTCGCATGACCGTTGGTTCCTCGACCGCATCGCCACCCACATCATCGCCTTCGAGGGCGACTCGCACGTCGAGTTCTTCCCCGGCAACTACAACGAGTACGAGGCCGACAAGAAGCGTCGCCTCGGCGACGAAGGCGCGCGGCCGCATCGGGTGAAGTACAAGAAGCTGGCGTAATGCCCTTGCTCCCTCCCCTGCTTGCAGGGGAGGGCTGGGGTGGGGTCAAGCTCTTGATCTTCCCCGCCAGCCCGGGCAACCCCCTCCCAGCCTCCCCCTGCACGCAGGGGGAGGAGCAAACCTCGGTGACCGGAGACCCCGATGCACTTCATGCAGTCCCTGCAGCAGGCCTGGAAAGACCACGACTCACTGGTCTGCGTCGGACTCGATCCGGAACCGGCGAAATTCCCCGCGCACCTGCGCGGCACGCCCGACGCGGTGTTCGCGTTCTGCGCCGCCATCGTCGACGCCACCGCCGACCTGGTCTGCGCGTTCAAGCCGCAGATCGCGCACTTCGCCGCGCTGCGCGCCGAGGACACGCTCGAACGGCTGATCGCGCACATCCACGACAAGCATCCCGGCGTGCCGGTGATCCTCGACGCCAAGCGCGGCGACATCGGCAGTACCGCGCAGCATTACGTCAGCGAAGCCTTCGAGCGCTTCGCTGCCGACGCGGTGACCCTGAACCCGTACATGGGCCGCGATTCGATCCAGCCGTTCCTCGACCGCGCCGACAAGGGCGTGATCCTGCTCTGTCGCACTTCCAACCCGGGCGGCGCGGATTTCCAGGCGCTGGATTGCAGTGGGCAACCGCTCTATCTGCGCGTGGCCGAGACCATCGCGCGCGACTGGAACGCACACGGCAACTGCGCCCTCGTCACCGGCGCCACCTGGCCGGAGGAACTGGGCAAGGTGCGCGCGGCGGTCGGCGACATGCCGCTGCTGGTGCCGGGCATCGGCGCCCAGGGCGGCGACGTGGAAGCGGTGTTGCGCCATGGCCGCACGGGCGACGGCACGGGTCTGATGATCAGCTCGTCGCGGGCGATTCTTTACGCGGGACATGGCGAGGACTTCGCGCTGGCCGCGCGTGCCGCCGCCAGCGAACTGCGCGACACCATCAATCGTCATCGGCACGATTGAATGAGGCATGCGCCGGCACGTCGCCGGCGCATCGGTCACACCGCGGCGGACTTCGCCGCGTGCTGCATCTTCGTCTTCAGGTCGAGCGCGTCCGCCGCATCGAGCAGCGCCCGCGCAAAACTGCGCACCTCGGCTGGCCGCAGGGCATACCAGTTGCCGCTCTTGCCCACCTCGGTCGCATTGCGTCCCGCGCGTGACACGCAATGCGGCCGGAAGATCACCATGCCGGTCAGCGACTCCGAACTGATGTCGGCAGACACGATCTGCATGTGTGTTTCATCTTCTTTCTTCACCGGATTTCTCCCGGGCGGGATTCCGCCCCGGCTCACTCTACGCCATCGCACGTTCCTGCGATGTTTTCCGATGGCGCCTGGCGTTCGCCAGCGCTGTAGTCTTGGCTCCTGCCGGTGGCCGGCCACCGGCTGCTCCACCGCGCAGCCCTCTTTCCCCAAGGAACTCAACGCATGTCTGACCGGAACGACATTCCCATGGAAGACTGGAATCGCCTGCAACATGAAGTGGCCCGTTTGCGTGTACTGGTGATCGTCGCCCTGCTGGCGGTGATTGCCCTGGCCGCCATGTCCCTGCTGCGCAAACCGGAGGCGCCGGCCAAGCCCGACGCGATCATCCGCACGCAGGGCCTGGTGATCACCGATGCCCAAGGCCACGACCGCATCCTGATCGGCGCACCGGTGCCGGCCAGCAAGGACCGCACCCGCAAGGATGATGCTTCGGACGGCATCATCTTCCTCGGCACGACCGGTGCCGACCGTCTCGCGGTCGGGCAGACGCCGACCCTGCATATCGATGGCAAGACATACAAGCGCCGGGGCGACGACAACAACTACGGCATGACGCTTTACGACACCAAGGGCAGCGAGCGCGGCGGCATGGCTTCGATGGGCAGCGGACGCGTCGGCATCGCCCTCGATCGGGCCACGCCCCCGTACGAGGCCATCGGCCTGATGGTGGACGACCAGGACAATTTCGCCGGGATGTACATCAACTACGGCGACCCCAAGGCCCGGGGAGCGGCCTTTGAAATGGGTACCGATGCCAAAACCGCCCATGTCCAGTTCAACGGCACGGATGGACTTGCGCGCGCACAACTGAACCTCGATGGGGCCAGCAAGCCGGCGTGGCAGTTCGATGATGCCGCCTCGGCGAAGGCCGCCGCGGAGAAGGAACAGGCCGCGCAGGCCGAAAAGCACTGAGCAACGCGACGGCGGGCCATGGACGGCCCGCGTCCCCGCCGCGAGCTCAGCGCATGTGCACCCAATACACCCGGGTGCCGTTTTCGGCATCTTCGGCGCGAAGCCCGGCACGGCCTTCGACCACGATGCCCCAACGCGAGCGCATGCGGCCTGCCTGCAGGTAGTCGATACGGACATTCTCGGCCGGGGAAATGACGAAGTTCGCCGCGATCACCAGCACACCCTCGCCTTCGTACAGCAACGACGCGGGACGGCCCACCACCGCCCCCCAGCCCACGTGCAGTTCGCACGGAACGGGCTCGAACACGCCCCGATGACCCAGCCCCCATCCCGCCGTCTTGTCGAGCAGGGACTTCAGGTCGGGATGGTCCCAATTGACGACATGGCGTGACGGCGGTGGCTTGGCATGTTTCATGGTGCCGATGTTCCAGACCTCTCCCGGACGTTGTGCGGTGCACCCGCCAGCGCTCTTCGTTCCTTGCAGCGTCGGATCGGGCGCTGTCAGGGGCGGCAAGCACTGCACTTCCGGAAAGTACCGCGGGCCTGGTCAAGATGGCGTCCACACCCGCACACCCTTGAACAGCCACGGACGCGATGCGGCAAACATCACGCATCTCGCCGCGACCACGCCGCACTGCGCCCGCTCGGCGCGGCCTGCGTCATGAAGTTCCGCGTGGTGGCGTCTGCGCTCAGTCGACCGCCATCGCCACCGGGGCAGCTGCCGCCGTACGCGGGCGCAGCAGCCGTGCCCGCAACCAGCGCTCGCATGGCAGCGACAGCCAGCGCTCCACCGCCTTGCCAAGCAGCCAGCACAGCGGCAGCGCCAGCAGGTACCACAGGTGCCCCCAACGCGGATCGCCGCCGGCCAGCCGGAAAATCCGCACCACGGCGAACACCACGAACATGTGGCTCAGATAGATCTCGTAGCTGAGCCGCCCCCACGAACGCAGCCAGCCCAGCCCGCGCCACGGTTGCCACGGACCGCGCCGCTGGCGCTGCTCGCAGGCCAGCAGCAGGCACAGCGCCGAGACCGCCAGCAGCAACAGGTAGCCATCGCGAAGCAGCTGCCACATCGCGGCCCCGAAGATCGTTGCCGCAATCAGGCCGACCGCGCCGAGCCAACCCAGCAGCCCGCTGGTGCGTCGTGGCGGCAAGCGCCAATGCGCTGCCAGCAGCGCACCCAGTACACCGATGGCGATCGCCGACATGCCGGGCAGGTACGCCTTCTCCTGCCAGATCTCGTTGCCACGCAAGGCCGCGTGCGTCCACGGCATCGACAGCGCCAGCGCGCCCAGCACCAGCATCAGCACCCCACGCCGACGCGTCGCCAGGCAGACCAGCGGGAAGCCGATGTAGAACACTTCCTCGATCGACAACGACCACAGCACGTCCCAGTTGCCGGGCAGGTAACCGGTCCGTCCCTCGTACCAGTTCAGATGCAGGCCGAGCGCGGCAACGATCGCCCGCGGCAGCGACTGGCCCTCGCGATGGATCACGTAATCCTGCACGCCCAGCAGGTGCAGCACGCTGAGCACCAGGATCAGCGCCAGCAGGCAGGGCACGATGCGGGCGAAGCGCCGCGCGTAGAACGCGCGCAGGTCGATCCGCTCCAGGCTGCCCCGGCGACGCAGCGCATTGCCCGCGATCAGGAAGCCGGAAATCACGAAGAACACGAACACGGCCTCGTAGCCGTTGTAGTTCAGGCGGCTCAGCAACCATGGCGGCAGCACGTCGGCCAGCGCACTCTGCTTCAACGGAATGCGCAAGCCCAGGTGGTTGAGCACCACCAGCACGATCGCCAGCCCGCGCAGCAGATCAATGCCGGGGTTGCGGGCGCGTGTCGCTTCGACGGCATTTCCGGAAGAGGCTGGCACGGTCTGCATGGATGAAGCCGCATCGAGACGATGCCGCATCATCGACGAGCGCCGGGGCCTCGGCAACTGCACCTCAGTCGATGACGCGTATCCCTTTCCAGAAGGCGACGCGCCCCGCGATCTGCGCGGCGGCTTCCTTTGGGTGCGGGTAATACCATGCGGCCTGCGCATTGACCGCGTCACCGACGATCACGTCGTAGTAGCTGGCCGTGCCCTTCCAGGGGCAGACGCTGTGATGATCGCTCTCGCGGAAGTATTCATGCCGCAACGACGCAGCGGGAAAGTAGTGGTTGCCTTCGACCACGACGGTATCGTCGGTTTCGGCCAGAACGGCGTCGTTCCAGGTGGCTCTCATCAGTCGTCTCCCAGCTCCTGCCCCGGAAACAGCACATCGGTGTAGCCGAAGCGGCTGAAGTCGGTGATGCGCGACGGATACAGCCGGCCGATCAGGTGGTCGCATTCGTGCTGCACCACGCGGGCGTGGAAGCCTTCGGCGCGGCGGTCGATGCGTTCGCCTTGGGGGTCGATGCCCTGGTAGCGGATCAGGCTGTAGCGGTTCACCGCGCCACGCAGGCCCGGCACCGACAGGCAGCCTTCCCAGCCCTCCTCCATGTCCTGCGACAACGGCGTGATCACCGGATTGAGCAGGATCGTGCGCGGCACCGCCGGCGCCTCGGGGTAGCGTTCGTTGTTGTCGAAACCGAAGATCACCAGCTGCAGGTCGACACCGATCTGCGGCGCCGCCAGCCCCACGCCGTCGGCGGCGTGCATGGTGTCGAACATGTCGACGATCAGCGCATCGAGCTCGGCCGTGCCGATCATCGCGGCGGGCACGCTCGGCGCGACGCGCAGCAGGCGCGGATCGCCCATCTTCAGGATTTCACGAATCATCGGAGCCTCGCCTTGAACGCTGTTACTGGATGATTTGTGGTCGATGCGATGTCGATGCAAGCGGCGATGCCAATGCTGCAAGAGCGAAAAGCCAGGCAAAGCCCGTACCGGTTTGCCGAAGCCGCAAGCGGCTTCAGCCGCCGAACACCTTCTTCAGCAGATCGGTGGTGCGCGCGCCGGGGTTGTGGCGGATCGACTGCTCCTGTTCGCCGATCGTGGTGAACAGGCCGTCCAGCGTCTTCTTCGTGACGTAGTCGTCCAGGTCCAGCGCGTTGCCGTTCCTGCTCGACTTGCCGCCACCGAGCGACCCCAGCAAGCCGCCCAGTTCGCCGCCCGCGCTGCCCGAGGTGAACGACTTGTACTTCTGGGTGACGCCGACGCTGTCGGTGGCCCTGGCCACGATCGGGTGGATGCGCGCGGTCAGCGCGTCGCCGGCGACGCGACGGAAGAAGTCGGTGGCCGCATGGTCGCCGCCGGCGAGGATGCCCCGCGCATCGCTCAGCGTCATCTTGCGGATCGCGTCGCCGAAGATCTCGGCCACCTGGGGCACCGCCTTTTCCGCCGCCCGGTTCATGCTCAGCTCGAACGCATCGACCCTGGCGCCCTGGCCGAGCTGTCGCGCCAGCTTGCCGGCCTGTTCCAGCTTGCCCGGCAACGGAATGCGCACCTTGCTGTTGTTCCAGAAACCGCCGTCGCGGCCCAGGCTGTTGATCGCATTGGTGGTGCCCTTGGCCAACGCCTCCTTGAGGCCGGCGGCGATGTCACTGCTCGGCAGGTTGCTGCCCAGCTGCGAGGAGGTCGAGCCGTGGGTCGACTGCTTGACCTTGTTCAACAAGTCCTTGAACTGGCCGGCACCCATCGCCGCCAACGGCACCATCGCCGCAGCGAGAGCCAGTCCGAACACGCCGTGGCGAATGGCGATACGCATGACCAATTCCTCGGGATCGACAGGGCGATCAGTGTAGCCCTGCAATCCCGCCCATGGCGTGATCTCCATCGCCACGCCATTCGACCAATGGCTAATGCCGCTTTGCGGGTTTTGGGATTGACCCCGCCGCCCGACGGGCAGACCCTTGGGCGACCACCGAGGAGAGCCCAGCCATGCAAGCCACCGTCATGCCCAAGCCCAGCCCGGCCAGCAAGATATTGTGGGTCGCCATCGCCATCGTGGGCGCGTTCTGCCTGGGTGTGGTGGCGCTGCGACGAGGCGAGCCGATCAACGCGATCTGGCTGGTGGCCGCCTCCATTGCGATCTTCGTGATCGGCTACCGCTTCTACGGCAAGTTCGTCGAGCACTCGGTGCTGAAGCTGGACCCGACCCGCGCGCCGCCCTCGGTGCTGCGCAACGACGGCCTCGACTACGTGCCCACCGACAAGTGGGTGGTGTTCGGCCACCACTTCGCCGCGATCGCCGGCGCCGGCCCGCTGGTCGGTCCGGTGCTGGCCGCGCAGATGGGCTACCTGCCCGGCACCTTGTGGATCCTGTTCGGCGTGGTGTTTGCCGGCGCGGTGCAGGATTTCATGATCCTCGGCCTCTCGCTGCGCCGCGACGCCCGCTCGCTGGGCCACATGCTGCGCGAGGAGCTGGGCCCGGTGCCCGGCCTGGTGGCGATGATCGGCGTGCTGGTGCTGATGATGATCGTGCTGGCGGTGCTGGCCCTGGTGGTGGTCAAGGCGCTCACGCACAGTCCGTGGGGCACCTTCACCGTGGCCGCCACCATTCCGATCGCGTTGCTGATGGGCGTCTACCTGCGCTGGTTCCGGCCCGGCCGGATTCTCGAAGTCTCGATCATCGGCCTGCTTTTGCTGCTGGCGTCGATCTGGGCCGGCCGCTTCGTGGCCGAGTCGGCCACGCTGGCGCCGCTGTTCGACTTCGACGCCAAGGCGCTGGCCTGGTGGCTGATCGGCTACGGCTTCTGCGCCTCGGTGCTGCCGGTGTGGCTGCTGCTGGCGCCGCGCGATTACCTGTCCACCTTCCTCAAGATCGGCACCATCGCGCTGCTGGCGCTGGCGATCTTCCTGTCCGCGCCGATGCTGCAGATGCCGGCGGTGACGCGTTTCATCGACGGCAGCGGCCCGGTGTTCGCCGGCAACCTGTTCCCGTTCCTGTTCATCACGATTGCCTGCGGCGCGGTGTCGGGCTGGCACTCGATCATCGCCTCGGGCACCACGCCCAAGCTGCTGGCCAACGAAAGCCAGGCGCGCATGGTCGGCTACGGCGGCATGCTGATGGAGGCGTTCGTGGCGATCATGGCGCTGGTCGCCGCCGCCTCGCTGCACCCGGGCGTGTACTTCGCGATGAACGCGCCGGGCGCGATCATCGGCACCACCGTGCAGGACGCCGCCACCACGATCAGCCAGTGGGGCTTCGTGGTGACTCCGGACGAATTGATCCAGACGGCCAGGAACATCGGCGAGAACAGCATCCTCAGTCGCGCCGGCGGCGCACCCACGCTGGCCGTGGGCATGGCCCAGCTGCTGCACAACATCATCCCCGGCGGCGGCATGATGGCGTTCTGGTACCACTACGCGATCCTGTTCGAGGCGCTGTTCATCCTCACCACGGTCGATGCCGGCACCCGCGTGGGCCGCTTCATGATCCAGGAGATCGCCGGCCTGATCCACAAGCCGCTGCAGGAAACCGACTCGTGGACCGGCAACCTGCTGGCCACCGCGATCTGCGTGTTCATCTGGGGCTACTTCCTGTACCAGGGCGCGGTCGACCCGCTGGGCGGCATCAACACCTTGTGGCCGCTGTTCGGCATCGCCAACCAGATGCTGGCCGCGATCGCGCTGATGCTGGCCACCGTGGTGGTGGTGAAACTCAAGCGCGAGCGCTACGTGTGGGTGCCGGGCATCCCCGCGATCTGGCTGATCATCTGCACGCTCACCGCGGGCTGGCAGAAACTCAGCGGCCCGATCAGCTTCACCGCCGCCGCCAACAAGTATTCGGCCGCGATGCAGCAGGGCCAGTTGCTGGCCCCGGCGAAGACCCCGGCCGAGATGCAGCAGATCGTCACCAACAACTACGTGGACATGGCGCTGACCGGCCTGTTCATGCTGCTGATCGTGGCGATGGTGGCGTTCTGCCTGCGCGCGCTGGTCAGGGGCTGGAAGGCGAACCAACCGACCGCGCACGAGGAACCGTACGTGGCGCTGACCAGCGTGGCCGGCTGAGATGGACGCGACCTTCCGGTCCGTGCGCAAGTGGGCGGTGCAGACCGCCCGCCTGTGCTGCGGCGTGCCCGACTACGACGTCTACGTGAAGCATCTGCGCGAGCATCATCCCGAGCGCAAGGTGCCCAGCTACGGCGAGTTCTTCCGCGAACGGCAGGAAGCCCGCTACAAGGGCGGCGGCGGGCGCTGCTGCTGATCCGCCACGATCCTGATGCCCTGCCGGTGATCGCCGTGCCAAAGCGCACTGGCGATCCCGGCCCAGGCGAGGACAATGGGCGGATTGCCTGTACCGCCTGGCCTCCATGTTCCCACGCAAGCATCCCTCGCCTTCCGCCACGCCGTCAGAACATCACGCCGGCCTGCGCATCATCGCCATCTACGAGATGGTCAAGACCGTCTGCCTGCTGCTGGTGGCGATGGCGGCCTTCCACTTCTATCACGAGCAGAACTTCGACCGGCTGGTGCACTGGCTGGGGCATCTTTCGCTGGCCGACAGCAATGGCCTGCGCTGGAAACTGGTGGAGTTGCTGCAGGACTTCGGCCCCAGCAGGTTCGTGGCGGTCGGCGCGGTGGCGCTGGGCTACGCGGTGCTGTTCGCGATCGAGGGCGTGGGCCTGTGGCTGGGCAAGCACTGGGCCGAATGGTTCACCGTGATCGCCACCGGCTCGCTGATTCCGCTGGAACTGTACGAGACGCTGTACCACTTCGGCTGGCTGAAGCTGGCCACCCTGCTCGGCAACGTGGTGATCATCATCTACCTGGTGCGCATCGCGCGGCAGCCGCGCGTGCCGAAAGCGCGCACCTAGACTTCGTGATGGACCGCCTCGGCGGGCGGCGCCTCGTGCTGCCGCCGCGGCATCAGCTCCACCAGGTACATCGCGGCCAGGATCAGCCCGCCGCCGACGACCATGCGCCAGCTGAGCGCGTCGACCCCAAGCAACACCGCGAACGCGGCGGCGAATACCGGCTCGGTGGTCATCACGATCGCGGCGCGGGCAGCCGGCAGGTGCGACTGCGCCCAGGTCTGCATCAGCATCGCGCCGGCGCCCGCGATCAGCGCCATGTACAGGATGGCCAGCCACGCGCCGCGATCGGGTGGCAGCACCGGCCCGTGCGGCGCAGTGGCGAGCAGGCAGACCACCGCGATGGCGACCATCTGCACCGCCGACAGCCCGAACGCGTCGCCCGGTCGCGACCACTGGCCGAGCAAGACGATATGCAGCGCGTACAGCGCGGCCGAGGCCAGGGTCAGCCATACGCCGAGATCCACCGACACGCCGTTCAACGACAGCAGGCCAAGACCCAGCGTGGACAACGCCACCGCCAGCCACACGATGCCGGCCATGCGCTGGCCCAGCAGCAGCATCGCCAGGATCGGCGTGAACACCACATACATGCCGGTGGCGAAGCCGCTGACGCTGGGCGCGATCAGCGACAGGCCCCAGGTCTGCAGCAGCTGGCCGCAACCGTAGACCAGGCCCAGCAGCAGGCCACGCAGCAGCTGGCCTCGCCCCAGCCGCCACACCGGCCGGGCGAACAGCGCCAGCATCGCCACCGCGGCGATGGCGAAACGCACGGCGAGGAAGTCCGCCACCGGCATGCGGCCGACCACATCCTTGATCAGCACGAAGGTCGAGCCCCACACGGCGGTCATCGCGATGAGGCCGAGCGTGGCCAGCAGGGTGTGGTGGCGGTGGGTGGCGGACATCGGGAAGGCGGGGCGGCAGTGAGGCGGGCACGTTAGCGCAACCGGCGCGCGGTGTCGCGGCCTACTCGTTGTCGACCGGCACTGGCCGGCGGCGGGCCTTCAGCAGCAGCAACCGCCACAGCTGTCCGGGAATCTGCAGCAGGAAGTGGGTCCAGATGCCCAGCCACACGGTCACCGAAACCAGCCGGTTGTCGGCCGCCGGATCGTGCTTGCGGAACCACTGCCACATGCCCCGATGCTTGTGCCGGCTGACGAACACCGGACGGTGCCGGCTGGAGCTGCCCTTGCCGTGGTGTATCCGGATGTCGCCGGCCAGCAGCACCTGGTAGCCGATGTCGCGCACGCGCCGGCACAGGTCCAGGTCCTCGCAGTGCAGGAAGTAGTCTTCGTCGAAGCCGCCCATCCGGCGGAACAGCGCGCGCGGCATCAGCATCAGCGCGCCGGACACCGCCTCGGCCTCGATCAGCCGGGGCGGGATCTCCCCGCCGACGTTGACCTTTTCGCCGGCCCGGTTGAACAGGGTGTTGAGCGAACGCTGCAACAACGGATCGCGCCGCCATGATGCCGGATCGGCGCGCCCCTCGGCATCGCAGACCACCGCGCCGACCAGCCCCACCTTCGGCTTGCCGGCGAGCAGGCCGACCAGTCGCTGCAGGTCACCTTCCTGCAGGACGCAGTCGGGGTTGAGCACCAGCAGCGCATCGCCCTGCGCCTGTTGCGAGGCGAGGTTCACCGCGGGGCCGAAGCCGAGGTTGCGGTGGTTGTAGATCACCTTGAGCCGGCTGTCGTGCGCATGCGCGCGCTCGATCGCCTCGGGCACGCCGTCGTGCGAGTCGTTGTCGACCAGCAGTAGTTCCAGGGCCAGCGAACTGGCCAGGATGCTGCGCACGCATTCGCGCAGGGCCGGACCGCTGTCGGCGGATACCACGACCACGCTGAGCGGCAGCGTGAACGGCGAGCGATGGAATGCAAGGGTATCCATTCGGCAAGTATGCGCGGTGACGCGTGAACGTAAAACCTCGAAGCGTCGACAGCGCGCGACTCCGGCCTCAGCCTTCGTCGTCCCGGCCGAGCACGGCCGGCAAGGCCAGTGGCATCGCATCGTCGCCGCGGCCGAGCCAGGGTTGCTCGCCATCCCAGCCGACCAGTTGCCAGCGCCGCAAGCGGTATCGCCGATCGCGCTGGCGATCCCACAACAGCAGCGAGCGTTCGTCGCGCAGGCGTGCGATCAGCCAGCGACCGGAAACGCTGAAGGCGACCGCGTCGCCCACGTCATCGATGCACTCGCCGGTGGCGAGCCGGCAGTGGCCATCGCTGCACACCACGTTGCCGCCCAGCGGATCGGACGGATGATCGGCGACGGGCTGCCAGCGCACCGGCTGCAATTCGATGATCCGCGCCGGCGGTCCGCTGGGTGCCAGCGCCAGTTCCGGCCATTCGGGCGATGGCGGTGCCGGCGGAGCGCGTCGCAGTTCGCGATCGAGCCAGGCCTCGAGCCCCGCCAGCAGGGTGTAGCCGGCCAGCGCGCCAAGCAGGGCCGCGCCCCAGGCCATCGCGTCGCCACCCAGGCTGCGCTGCAGCGCGAACAGCATGCCCGGCAGTCCCCAGCGCAGCGCGCGACGGATCATCGCGGCGTGCGTCCCGGCAAGGCGATGTTGCAGCAACACCGTCGAGGCGGCGAGCGACAGCAGCAACGGCAGGTCCAGCCACCACGGCAACACCGCCAGCACGGCCATCCACGCCACGACCGACAGCAACGCCCGCGACGCGGGCCAGCGGCGCCAGGCCATCGCTCAGCGCCTCGTCAACCGCGGGAGGTTCAGCCGCACCACACGCGCGCGTTGCGGAACATGCGCATCCACGGCGAATCCTCACCCCAGCTGTCCGGATGCCAGCTGAGCTGTGCCGTGCGGAACACGCGCTCGGGGTGCGGCATCATGATCGTGACGCGGCCATCGGCGGCAGTGAAGCCGGCCAGGCCACCGGGCGAGCCGTTGGTGTTGAGCGGGAAGCTTTCGGTCGGCTTGCCGCGGTTGTCGACGAAACGCACCGCGCCGTTCGACTTCGACGGACTGCACACCTGGGGGAAGCTCACCCGGCCCTCGCCGTGCGCCACTGCCACCGGAATCCGCGAACCGGCCATGCCCTTGAAGAACAGGCTCGGCGTGTCGAGGATCTCCAGCGTGACCAGGCGCGACTCGTACTGCTCCGACGCATTGCGCAGGAACTTCGGCCAGTGCTGGGCGCCGGGGATGATCTCCTTCAGCTGCGACAGCATCTGGCAACCGTTGCACACGCCCAGCGCGAACCTGGTCGGGTCGGCGAAGAACGCGCTGAACTGCTCGCGCAGCATGTCGTTGTAGAGGATCGAGGTGGCCCAGCCGCGACCGGCACCGAGCACGTCGCCGTAGGAGAAACCGCCGCAGGCCGCGAAGCCGCGGAAATCCGCCAGCTTCACCCGCCCGCTGGCCAGGTCGGACATGTGCACGTCCACCGCGTCGAAGCCGGCGCGGGTGAAGGCCGCCGACATTTCCACCTGGCCGTTGACGCCCTGCTCGCGCAGGATCGCGATGCGTGGACGCTCGCCGCTGGCAATGAACGGCGCCGCCACGTTCTGCGCCGGATCGAAGCTGAGCTTCGGGCTGATGCCCGGGTCGGCATCGTCCATCCGCCATTCCAGTTCGGCGTCTGCGCTTTGCGGGTTGTCGCGCTGGCGCTGCATCGCGTGGCTGGTCTCGTTCCACGCCTTGAACAGCGTGCTCCAGTTCCACTTGAACAAGGTCTCGTCGCCGAGGAACAGCTTGATGCCCAGTTTTTCCTTGGGCCGCCCGATGCGGTAACCGATGCCGGCCAGGCCGTACTTCACCAGCAGCGCCTCGAACGCCTCGCGGTTGGCCTCGGCCACCTGCACCACCGCGCCGAGTTCCTCGTTGAACAGCGCGCGCAGGGTCGCCTCGGCCCAGCCGTCCAGATGGATTTCCAGGCCGCAGTGGCCGGCGAAGGCCATCTCCATCAGGGTGGTGATGACGCCACCGTCGGAACGATCGTGATAGGCCAGCAGGATGCCGGCGGCGTTCGCTTCCTGGATCAGCTCGAACAGTGCCTTGAGGCGTTTCGGATCATCCAGGTCCGGCGGCACGCCACCGGAACGGTTGAATACCTGGGTGAGGCAGGAACCGCCGAGGCGATCGCGACCCGCGCCCAGATCGATCAGCCACAGTTCCGAATGCCCGCGATCCAGCCGCAGTTGCGGCGTGAGCGTGCGGCGCACGTCGGTGACGCGGGCAAAGCCGGTGATCACCAGCGACACCGGCGACACCGTGCGCTGGTCGGTCTGGCCGTCGTGCCACACGGTCTGCATCGACAGCGAGTCCTTGCCGACCGGGATCGAGATGTCCAGTGCGGGGCACAGTTCCATGCCCACCGCCTTGACCGCGTCGAACAGCGCGGCGTCTTCGCCCGGATGATTCACCGCGGCCATCCAGTTGGCCGACAGCCGAATGTCGCCGAGGCTGGCGATCGACGCGGCGGCCAGGTTGGTGATCGCCTCGCCCACCGCCAGTCGCGCCGCATCGGCGCTGTTCAGCACGGCCACCGGCGCGCGTTCGGCCATCGCCATCGCCTCGCCGGCGTAGCCGTCGAAGTCGGCCATCGTCACCGCGCAATCGGCCACCGGCACCTGCCACGGGCCGACCATCGGATCACGATGGTTGAGGCCGCCGACGGTGCGGTCGCCGATGTTGATCAGGAAGCTCTTGCTGCCCACGGTAGGCAGGCGCAACACGCGCAGCAGGGCCTCGTCCATGCCCACGCCGGACAGATCCGGCACCAGATCGATGCGCGGCTTGATCCGCTTCGCATCGCGATGCATCCGCGGCGGCTTGCCGAACAGCACGTCCATGGGGAGGTCGATGACGACCTCCCGGGAATCGGGAATCGGGAATCGGGAATCGTCAGAAGCAACAGCGGCACGCGTCACCAGCAGGCGGCGTTCGACGGTGGCGTCACCGACGACGGCGTACGGGCAGCGCTCGCGCTGGCACATGGCCTCGAATTCCGCGAGGTTCTCCGGCGCGATGGCGAGCACGTAGCGCTCCTGCGACTCGTTGCTCCACACCTGCATCGGCGACAGCGAGGGGTCGTCGCAGGGGATCTTCGACAGGTCGATCACGCCGCCGACGCTGGCATCGTTGAGCAGCTCGGGGATTGCGTTGGACAGGCCGCCGGCGCCCACGTCATGCACGCTGACGATCGGGTTGGCGTCGCCGCGGGCGCAACAGGCGTCGATCACTTCCTGGCAGCGCCGCTCCATCTCGGCGTTGTCGCGCTGCACCGAGGCGAAGTCCAGCTCCGCGCTCGACGCGCCGCCGGCCACCGACGAGGCCGCGCCACCGCCCAGGCCGATCAGCATCGCCGGGCCGCCCAGCACGATCACCTTGTTGCCCGGCTGCACCGGGCGCTTCAGCACGTGGCCAGGGCGCAGGTTGGCCAGGCCGCCGGCCAGCATGATCGGCTTGTCGTAGCCGCGGCGGAAACCGGGCTGGCCGGGCAGCTCGGCTTCATAGCTGCGGAAATAGCCGCCCAGACAGGGACGGCCAAACTCGTTGTTGAACGCGGCCGCGCCCAGCGGGCCGTCGCGCATGATCTCGAACGCGCTGGCCATGCGCGGCGGCAGCGGCCGCTGCACTTCCCACGGCTGCGGATGGCCGGGAATGCGCAGGTCGGAGACCGAAAAACCGGTGAGGCCGGCCTTCGGCTTGCCCCCGCGGCCGGTCGCGCCCTCGTCGCGGATCTCGCCACCGGCGCCGGTGGCGGCACCGGGCCACGGCGCGATCGCGGTGGGATGGTTGTGCGTTTCCACCTTGATCGCGAAGTCGATGCGTTCCTCGTGGCCCCGCCACACGCGATCGGCCGGATCGGCAAAGAAGCGGCGGCCGGTGCTGCCTTCGATCACCGCGGCGTTGTCCGAATAGGCGGACAGCGTATGCGCGGGCGACTGCTGATGGGTGTGCTTGATCATGCCGAACAGGCTCTTGTCCTGTTCCTCGCCATCCACCGTCCAGCTGGCGTTGAACACCTTGTGCCGGCAATGCTCGGAGTTGGCCTGGGCGAACATGAAGAGTTCGGCGTCGGTGGGATCGCGGCCCAGCTCGGCGTAGCGATCGACCAGGTACTCGATCTCGTCGTCGGCCAGCGCCAGGCCCAGCCGCCGGTTCGCCTCGGCCAGCGCCGCCTGCGGATCGGCGCCGAGCGTGACGTGCACCAGGTCGCCGGGTGTCCCGGCCAGGAACAGGCCCTGCGCCTCGTCGATGCGGGTCAGCACCGACTGGGTCATCGCGTCATGCAGCACCGCCAGGATCGCGGCGTGATCGGGCGCATCCTCCGCCGGCAGCCCGGCGACCAGCCAGGCCTGCCCGCGCTCCACCCGACGCAGGTTGAAGCCAGGCACATCGAAACCGGCGCCATGCAGGATGTCGGTGGCCTTGCTCGACCACGGCGAAATCGTGCCCAGCCGCGGCACCACCCACAGCGTGGCCGGTTCCGGCGCGGCGTCCTTCGCCTCCAGCACGGCCAGCAGCCGCTGGCGCAGCTCGCCGGTGGGCGCGCTGTCGGCATCGATGAAATGGACGAACCACGACGCCTGCACGCGCACGCCATGATGCAGGGCATCAAGGTGGGCATTGAGGCGTTCGAGGCGGAACGGCGAGAGGGCGTTCTGCCCGTCGAGTGCGATCATGCGGGGAACGAAGCTATGCGAGGGAATTGCCCATTCTAGCTCAAGCCGTCTTCGGCTACGCCGAGACCCCCCTTCCAGCTCAAGCCGTCTTCGGCTGCGCCGGCCCCCTTCCAGCTCAAGCCGTCTTCGGCTACGCCGAAGACACGTTCGCCCCTCCCCCTGCTAGCAGGGGGAGGTTGGGAGGGGGTAGCCCCGGCTACCCAAGCCGTCCCAGCGAAGCCGCGCCCCTGGCTTTTGCCCCCCTCCCTTCGCGTAGGGGGAGATTAGGAGGGGTCGCTCTTGATCCTGCCGCAAAGAGCACCCCACCCCAGCCCTCCCCTGCTGCGCAGGGGAGGGAGCAAGGCAGGGAATCACACATTCGCTCCACCCTGCCTTGCAGGGAGGGAGCATCGGGAATCAGCCGCCCTGCTTCAACGCCTGCAGCAGCTGTTCGGGCGTCACGTAGCCACCCAGGGTGCGGCCGTCCGGGCCGTAGATCGCCGGGGTGCCGTTGACGCCCAGCCTCACGCCCAGGTTGAACTGGTCCTTGACCGGGTTCAAGCAGGTCGTCGGCGCGGGCGGGCGCCCCTGTTTGGCCGCGGTGAACGCTGCCTTGCGGTCCTTGGCGCACCATACCGACACCATTTCGGTATAGGTCGGCGTGGGGCCACCGGCGGTGGTCACCAGGCCTTCGCGCGGCCAGGCCAGGTATTCCACCGCGATGCCTTCCTTGTTGAAGTCCGCGATGTGTTCATGCAGCGCACGGCAGAAGCCGCAATTGACGTCGGTGAACACGGAAATCGTGTACTTCGGGTTGGCCGGCGCATAGACGATGCGCTCGGATTCCGGCACCTTGGCCAGTTCGGCCTTGCGGAAGCGCGCCCAGGCGTCGTCGCTGGCATTCTGCTTGCGGCCCAGGTCGATCAGGTCGCCGTGCATCATGTACTTGCCGTCGGCGCTGATGTAGAGCATCTGGCCCGAGGCGATCACCTGGTAGAAGCCCGGCATCGGCGCCGGCTCGATCACGTCCACGTTGATGTTCGGCGCCAGGCTGCGGATCGCCTTCTGCACCATCTCGCGCACGGCCGGCGTCACCGCAGCAGTGGCGGCCGCCGCCGGCTCGTTCTGCACGGCGCAGGCACTCAGCGAAAGACCACCCAGGCACAGCGCCAACACAAGATTCTTCAGCATCACCAGCCTCGTTCATCGATCCGTCGCGGGGATCGACGGTATCGCCCATTCTCGCACAGGCCGAGGGCTCGTCCGGGGTGTGCGACGGAATGGCAGGGCCGGGGTTGCGCCGGAATCTCCCCGCCAGCCAGCCACGCCGGCACCGCGCCATTGCACTCCCCGACCCAGGCATCTCACGGCAATCCGCCATCACCCCCGGGGATGATGCTGCGCATGCAGCCGCTTCAATCCTTCCTTCGCCACCAGCGTGTATATCTGCGTGGTGCTGAGCGAGCTGTGGCCCAGCAGCATCTGCAGGGCGCGCAGGTCGGCGCCGTGGTTGAGCAGGTGGGTGGCGAAGGAGTGGCGCAGCACGTGGGGCGAGATGCGTTTCGGGTTGATGCCGATGCGCAGCGCGTAGCGCTTGACCAGGGTCCAGAACATCTGCCGGGTCATGCCCTCGCCGCGCTGGCTGAGGAACAGCGCCGCGGGCTGTCGTCCCTTCGCCAGTGCGGGACGGGCATCGGCCAGGTACTTGCCGATGTGTGCCAGCGCCTCTTCGCCGACCGGCACCAGGCGGTCCTTGCCGCCCTTGCCGGTCACCCGCAGCACGCCCTGGCGGGGATTCAGCGCGGCCAGCGGCAGTTCGACCAGCTCGGATACGCGCAGGCCGGAGGCGTACATCAGTTCCAGCATCGCGCGATCGCGCAGGCCCAGCATGGTGGTGCTGTCCGGCGCCTGCAGCAGGCCGTCGATCTCGCGTTCGGCCAGCGCCTTGGGCAGGCTGCGCGGCAGCTTCGGACGCTCGATCAGCAAGGTGGGATCGGCGAAGCCGGGCTCGTTGCGGACCCGGAACGCGTAGTAGCGGCGGAACGCCGACTGCCGTCGCGCCAGCGATCGCACCGCCACCGCCTGGCTGCCGTGATAGGCGGAAATGTCCTCGCGCCGCGCCGTGGCCAGCTCGCGACCGTGGCTGGCCAGCCATGCGGCCAGCGATTCCAGGTCGCGCCGATACGCTTCCAGCGTGCGATCGGCCAGGCCGTCCTCCGACCACACCCGCTCGACGAACGCGGCGATGCTGCGGCGGTCGGCTTCGGCGATACTGTCGCGGATCATTTCCTTCTCCATGCGCACGATGCTGGCCATTGCGCGCGCCCGACGCAAGCGACCGGACACGATGCCCGCAGATTCCACCGCCGCCCCTGCCCCCTGCCCGCTGTGGCGCCGCCTGCTGGCGCTGGTCTACGACCTGCTGATCGTGGTGGCGATCGTGATGGTGGTAGGCCTGCTGTGCCAGCTCGCCACCGGCGGCAAGCTGATCACCACCGGCGCGAAGACCGTGATCCCGCTCTGGTACCAGTGCCTGCAGGGCCTGGTGGTGGCGGCGTACTTCATCAGTTCGTGGCGGCGCGGCGGACAGACCGTGGGCATGCGGCCGTGGCGCATCCGGGTGACCCGCGACGATGGCGGCACGGTGACCTTGCAGCAGGCGGTGATCCGCCTGCTGGTGGCCGGTGCGCCGATGGTGCTGTTGCTGCTGGCGCCCGCGTTCGGTCTGCGCACCACGCTGTGGACGCTGCTGGTGGTGTGGGCGGGCTGGTTTGCCGTGGCGCTGTTCGATCTTCGCCGGCGCGCCGTGCACGATTTCGCGGCGGGCACCGAAGTGCGTCGGCTCGATTGAGGCCGCAGCGTCCGGCTTCACGCCGTGCTCAGCCCGGGAAAGGTTCAATCCGCCGATGACCCGAAGCCGAGCCGACACCAGCCGCAGCGATGCCGACCTGGTCCGCATCAACCGCGGCTTCTACGAATCGCTGTGGTCCGCGGCCAGGCTGATCGGGCCGGAACGTTTCAATACCTGGCCGCTGTCGCGCGAGCTGGCCGAGGCTGCGCCGCGCCGGCTGGAAGTGGCGCCGGGCCTGCGCCCGCGACTACCGCTGGCCGGCACCTGTTTCGTCGACCTCAGCCATGCCGCGCTGCGCCGGCTGCGGGCCGGCGGCGGCAACGCGATCCACGGGATGATCGGTCAGCTGCCCTGCGCCGACGCCAGTTTTGACCTGGTCTGCGCGCTCGACATCCTCGAACACGTCGCCGATGACGACGGCGCACTGGCCGAACTGGCCCGCGTCGCCGCACCGGGCGCCAGCGTGCTGCTGTCGGTGCCGCTGCATCCGCAGGCGTGGACCGCCTTCGACGAGTTCGTGGGCCATTACCGACGCTACGAACCGGCGGAAATCCTGGCCCGGCTGGCTGCACATGGTTTCGTCCTGGAACAGAGCGCGGTCTACGGCATGCAACCGGGCTCCTCGCGCCTGCTGGCGCTGGGCCAGTGGTACCTCACGCACCAGCGCGAACGCGCGATGTGGTGGTACAACCGGGTCTTCATGCCGATCGGGCTGCGCTTCCAGAAACCGCTGCAATGGCATGCGGGACTGGGCGACACCGCTGGCGTCGACGAGGTGCTGCTGCGCTGCACGTATCGGCCAGCGACAGCGCCAAGCCACTGATTGGATTGGGAGCCGCCGCTGCGGCATCGCAACACGCACCGCCAAAACGGCGCTAAGATGGCTGCTTTCGTCCCGGCAATCCCCCTTCGATGCTCTATCAGATCCATGAGTGGCAACGTGCGTTCCTCGGCCCGCTGAGCCATTTCGCGCAGGCCAGCGCGAACATGCTCAACGACACCAGCAGTCCGTTTGCCCAGGTGCCGGGCGCGCAACGGCTGGCCGCCGGTTACGAGCTGATGCACCGGCTGGGCAAGGATTACGAAAAGCCGGAGTTCGGCATCCACAGCGCCACCGCGCATGACCACGAGATCGCGGTGATCGAACGGGTCGCGCTGGCCAGGCCGTTCTGCCAGCTCAAGCGCTTCAAGCGTTTCAGCGACGATCCCTCGACCATCGAGAAGATGAAGAACGATCCGGTGGTGCTGGTGGTGGCGCCACTGTCCGGCCATCACTCCACGCTGCTGCGCGATACCGTGCGCACCCTGCTGCGCGACCACAAGGTGTACATCACCGACTGGGTCGACGCACGCATGGTGCCGGCGGCCGAAGGCACGTTCGGACTGGACGACTATGTCGCCTGCGTCGAGGAGTTCATCCGTCACATCGGCGCTGCCAGCCTGCACGTGATCTCCGTATGCCAGCCGACCGTGCCGGTGCTGGCGGCGGTGTCGCTGATGGCCGCGCGCGGCGAGGATACCCCGCGCAGCCTGACCATGATGGGCGGCCCGATCGACCCCCGGCGCAGCCCCACCAGCGTCGACAACCTCGCCACCCAGCGACCGCTGTCGTGGTTCAAGGGCAACGTGATCCATACCGTGCCGCCGAATTACCCGGGGCGCGGACGCGAGGTCTATCCCGGTTTCCTGCAGCACGCCGGCTTCATCGCGATGAACCCTGGCCGGCACATGACTTCGCACTGGGATTTCTACCAGGACCTGCTGCGCGGCGACCAGGACGATGCCGAATCGCACCGCAAGTTCTACGACGAATACAACGCCGTGCTGGACATGCCGGCGGCGTTCTACCTCGACACCATCGAGAAGGTGTTCCAGCAGTTCCTGCTGGCACGCGGCCTGTGGGACGTGGCCGGTGAACGGGTCGATCCCTCGGCGATCAAGCGCAGCGCCCTGCTCACCATCGAGGGCGAACTGGACGACATCTCCGGCCTGGGCCAGACCGAAGCGGCACACGACCTGTGCAGCAGCATCCCGGCCGGGCGCCGCGCCCACCGGGTGATCGAAGGCGCTGGCCACTACGGCATCTTCAGCGGCCGCCGCTGGCGCGAAACGGTGTACCCGCAGGTGCGGGATTTCATCCGCAAGTTTGATCAGGTGGCGAAGTAGCGCTGGCAGGTTATCCGCTGCGCGGCGCGTTTCGTTGGCTTCAGAGTGATGGACTTTCGTCCTCCTTCGGAGGGCAAGTTCTGTTCTCGCGTTATGCCCAGAAAAGCGAGAGCTCAAGTGCAGAGCGGTCGATCGCCTTCGGCGACCGAGTCACTTTCTCTTTGAGTGGCCAAAGAGAAAGTAACCCAAGAGAAAGGCCACCCCGATGGCGCGCCTTCCGGGCATCGGGCAACTGCTCCTGCGTTGCCTCAACTCGGGCATCCATGCCCTCGCCTGCCCTCCAGGTGCGCGGGCGGGCTCCGGGGGTTCGCCGACAGTCCATCCATGGACTGACGTCGAACTGGCCGGCATCCCTGCCGGCCACCCCTGCGGGGCCTTTCCTCCGCCCACCCGCCGCGCCATAGGGGCCCCAGGTAGAGCAGCGCGCTCCCAGCGCGCACTCGATGATGAAGCTGAAAAGCAAAAGCTCCGGGTTGCCGCAGCTCTGCTCTTGATCCGGCTCTTCTGAAAAGTACGCGCAGGATGCGCGTCGCTCTGCCCGGGGCCCCTCTGCAGCGGCGAGGCGGGGGCGACAGGCCGCGTAGCGGGAGCCGACAGGGATGTCGGCTCCTTTTCGCACGGACAGGATGTCCGTTCGAAAAGCCCGGCCCCGACTCGCGGACTTTCCGGGCAGGCGAGGGCATGGATGCCCGAGTTGAGGCAACGCAGGAGCAGTTGCCCGATGCCCGGAAAGCGCGGAAGCGGGGTGGCCTCTCTTTGGGCCACGTTTCTCTGGCCACACAGAGAAACGTGGCTCGGCTGCCGCAGGCAGACGAAAGCTTTTCGCTCTGATGCGCAAGGGCCGGCAAAAGCGGCCTGCGCAGCAAGCCGACGAGAAGCAGACAATCAATGCCGCGCGAAAAACTCGCGGAACGCGGTGGCCGTGCGTTCGATGCCGTCATCGTCGACATCCAGATGCGTCACCAGGCGCAGTGTGGGCAGGTAGCCGATGCTGATGCGGATGCCGGCCGCGCGCAAATGGACGTCCAGATCGCGCAGGCGTTCGGCCGGCACGTCGATGAAGACCATGTTGGTGTACTGGCCCAGCAGGTCGATGCCGGCGACCTCGCGCAGGCGGCCCGCCAGATATTCGGCGCGATGATGATCCTGCGCCAGCCGCGTCACATGATGATCCAGCGCGTGCATGCCCGCCGCGGCGAGCATGCCGGCCTGGCGCCAGCCGCCGCCGGTGACCTTGCGCCAGCGGCGCGCCTTGTCGATCAGCGCGTGCGAGCCGACCAGTACCGAACCCACCGGCGCGCCGAGGCCTTTCGACAGGCATATCGAGACGGTGTCGAAATGCCGCGCGATCTCGCGCGCCGGCACGCCGCACGCCACGGCGGCGTTGAACAGGCGTGCGCCATCGAGGTGCAGACCGAGGCCATGCGAGCGCACCACGTCGTGCGCGGCGACCAGGTAATCCAGCGGCAGCGTGCGGCCGTGCCAGGTGTTTTCCAGCGCCAGCAGACGCGTCCGCGCGAAGTGCGGATCGACCGGCTTGATCGCCGCCTCGATCCGCGCCAGCGGCAGCGTGCCGTCGTCGGCGTGCACGATCGGTTGCGGCTGGATCGAGCCCAGCACTGCCGCGCCACCGCCCTCGAACTTGTAGGTATGCGCGTCCATGCCGACCAGGTATTCGTCGCCGCGCTCGCAATGCGCCAGCAGGGCCAGCAGGTTGGATTGCGTGCCGCTGGGCACGAACAGGCCGGCGTCGAAACCGAGCTCGTCGGCCAGTCGCCGCTGCAGCGCGTTGACGGTGGGATCTTCGCCGTAGACGTCGTCGCCGACCTCGGCACCGAGCATCGCTTCGCGCATCGCGGCCGTCGGCCGCGTCACCGTATCGCTGCGCAGATCAACCCATTCCACGGCTCACCCCTGCTGTCGGCAAAGCCGACAGCTTGGCTCGATCCGTCATCGCCGGCAAGTTGATCCGGTTATTGCAGCAGCTGGTAATGCACCATCGCCCAGCCGGCCGAAGCGCTCAGCTGAATACAGGCGATCAACCAGAATCCGCAGGCATCCTTGTGCCAGAAAGGCTTGGACATGACTCCCCCCCGAGAGTTGGTGATGACGGAAGCCGGCGGCTTCCGTCCTGCGATGACGCGGGGCAGGCATCGCCCCGGCGTCCATCCGATAGTGGGGGTGGGCGGGTCGACGATGCTGAGAACGCAGTCACACTGCCGGGGAAAGACAGCGGCGGCGATCAGACCCGTCGCCGGAAGTACAACCAGGCGACGAGCACCAGGATCACCGCTGGCAGCAGGTTGGCCAGCAGCGGCGGCATGCCGTAGACCGTACCGAAGTTCACCATCGCCTGCTGCAGGAAATACCAGCCCAGCGCCAGCAGGATGCCGATGAACATGCGCTTGCCGAGGCCACCCGAACGCAGCGACCCGAACGCGAACGGCATCGCGCACAACACCAGCACCAGCACGTTGAGCGGATACAGCGCGCGTCCCCAGAATGCCACCGCATAGCTGCCGGGACTCTGCCCGTTGCCTTCCAGGTAATCCATGTTGCGGCGCAGGTCGCGCATCGACAGGTACTGCGGCTGGATCACCGACTGCGCCAGCACCTGCGGATTCAGCGTGGACTTCCACGGCAACTCCGCCTCGGTGCTCGCATGCGTGCCGGCTTCGTCCAGCGTGGTGATGCGCACGTCGTGCAGCATCCATTGCCTGCCGTCGTGCTGGGCGGTCCTGGCCCAGGTGAAGCGATGCAGCTGGCCATCCCTGCTGAAGTTGAAGATGCGCACGTCGCTGAGCTGCACGGTGGCCAGGCCGTCATGCTGCTTCAGCGAGGTGCCGCGTGCATTGATCACGTCATCGCCGTCGCGTGCCCACAGTCCGCTGCTGGAGGTCATGCCGAGGTTGCCGGACTTCATCCGCGCCTGCATCACCTGCGCCTGCTGGTCGCCCCACGGCGCCAGCGTCTCGCCCATGATCACCACGCCCACGATCAGTACCGCGACCACGCCCACCGCCGAACCGGCGATGCGCAACCGCGACATGCCGGCGGCGCGCAAGGCAGTCAGCTCGCCGGTCCCGGCCAGCCCACCCAGGCCCAGCAGGCCACCGATCAGCGCCGCATTGCCGAACATCTCGTAGGCCCGGCGCGGGAATGTCACCAGCACATAGGCAATCGCATTGCTCAGCGTGTAGCCGTGCTTGCCCACGTTGCCGAGCTGGCGCAGCAACTGGGTGACCGCGTCGAAACCGGTCAGCACCAGCCACACCATCAGCATCGAGCCGAGCACGCTCAGCGCGACCAGCCGGTCGACCCGCTTGATGTTGAACATGCTCATGCGGCCACACCGGTGGGCGGCGTCCGCAGCTTGCGCGGGGAATACTGTTTCCACAGCATCCAGCCGGCCATGCCCAGCACCAGCGCATGCAGGGCCCACAGCGGCGCCTGGTTGTGCCAGTGGTCCTTGCCGATCTGGGCGCGGCCCAGCGCGAGCAAGGTGTAGTAGAGATAGAACGTGACCACCGCCAGCAGCAGCCGGCCGTATCTGGGTTCACGCGGACTCTGCCGCGACAGCGGCAACGCCAGCAGCAGCAGTACCAGGGTCAGCGGCGGCGCATTGGCGCGCCAGGCGAACTCGGCGCGATCATCCGGATCATCGGACTGGAACAGTGCCCAGCTGCTCTTGGAATGCGCGGGATCGTCGTCCTCGTCGGCCCGCACCTCGGACAGCGAGGTGTCGTTGCGCTGGTACTGCATCTGCCGCCAGTTGTTCGCGCCCAGCGGAATGTCGTATTGCCAGCCGTCCTTGAAGGCGATGAAGCGGCCGTCGCCGTTGCTCTCCTGGTACAGCTCGCCGCTGGTGGCACTGACCAGTTTCAGATGCGCCGGGCCGCCCTTGCCCTCGCTCTGGGTCGCCACGAAGGTGCGCCCCAGCTTGCTGCCGTCACGGCTCAGGCTGTCGACGAAGATGATGCCGCCCTTGCCGGGCAGCTCGGTGAAGCGTCCCGCATCGAGGCCGGCGGCGATCACCGAACGGTTCGCCGCGGCGACCATCGCGTCACTGGTGCGCACGGCCCACGGCCCGAGCCACAGCGAAACCCCGGCGGTGATCGCGACCAGCACGGCGCCCAGTATCAGCACTGGCCGCAGCAGTCCGCGCGGCCCCATGCCCGACGACGACAGCACGTGCATCTCGCTTTCGCGGTACATCCGCCCGAGACCGAGCAGGATGCCGATGAAACTGGCCAGCGGCATCATGTTGGTGAGGCCGTCGAGCGTGCGCAGGCCCAGCACCTGGAACATCACGCTGGCGGGAAAGCTGCCGTTGGCGACCTGCTGCAGCACGTGGGCGAACGCGCTGCCGGCCACGATCACCAGCAGCACCACCACGGTGGCGGCCACGGTCTGCGCCAGCTCGCGCAGGAAATAGCGGTCGAGGATGCTCAGCATGCGATAAACTTGTCCGCTTGAACCGGCCCGGCAGCAGCGCCGGCAAACCGCAAGTCTAGCCTGTCCGGCCATAGCCGGGCTCATGCAGGAACCCTCCGATGACACTTCAGTTCAGCCTCGCCAGCATTGCCCCCGCCACCGTCGACAGTGCCTGCGTGATGGTCGGCGTGTACGAACAGGGCGTGCTGACCAGCGCGGCTGCCCAGCTGGACGACGCCAGCGGCGGCGCGATCAGGCGCCAGATCGAAAGCGGCGACATCAGCGGCAAGGCCGGTTCGACCACGCTGCTGTTCGCCCCGGCTGGCATCACCGCACGGCGCGTGCTGGTGGTGGGGCTGGGCGCGCAGAAGTCGTTCGACGCGGCGCGCTTCCAGAAAGTGAACATCGAGGCTGCGCGTGCACTGGGTCGGCTGCCGGTGGCCGATGCCGTCTCCTGCCTCAGCAGCGTCGACGTGCCCGGCCGCGACAGTGCCTGGCGCGTGCGCATCGCCGCGCTGGCCAGCGACTACGCGGCCTACCGCTACACCGCCACCTTCAAGCCCCGCGACCGGAGCAAGCAGGTCGAACTGGCCCGGCTGACCTTCGCCGGTGGCGACGAAGCCGCCAGCGGACTGGCGCAGGCCGTGGCGATCGCCGAAGGCGTGCGCTTCGCCCGCGAGCTGGCCAACCTGCCGCCGAACATCTGCAACCCCGCCCATATCGCGGCGCAGGCGCAGGCCTTCGCCGACGGCCACGACAAGGTCAGCTGCAACGTGCTCGACGAAGTGGCGATGGAGAAGCTGGGCTTCGGCTCGCTGCTCGCCGTGGGCCGCGGCTCGGTCAACAAGCCGCGCCTGATCGCGCTGGAATACAAGGGCGGCAACGACGGCGACAAGCCGTATGCGTTCGTCGGCAAGGGCGTCACCTTCGACTCCGGCGGCATCAGCCTGAAACCTGGCGCCGGCATGGAGGAAATGAAGTTCGACATGGGCGGCGCCGCCGGCGTGCTGGGCGCGTTCGTGGCCGCGGTGAAGATGGGCCTCAAGCTCAACCTGGTCTGCGTGGTGCCGGCCGTGGAGAACATGCCCGACGGCGACAGCTACCGCCCCAGCGACGTGCTGACCAGCCTGTCCGGGCTCACCATCGAAGTGCTCAACACCGACGCCGAAGGCCGACTGATCCTGTGCGACGCGCTGACCTACACCGCGCAGACGTACCAGCCGCAGGCGCTGATCGATGCGGCCACGCTCACCGGCGCCTGCGTGATCGCGCTGGGCAAGCACGCCAGCGGCCTGATGAGCAAGCACGACGACCTCGCCGCCGAACTGCTCGCCGCCGGCGAGGAAACCCTCGACCGCGCCTGGCGCCTGCCGCTGTGGGACGACTACCAGGCCCAGCTCGACTCCGGCTTCGCCGACGTCGCCAACATCGGCGGCAAGAGCGCCGGCGCGATCACCGCCGCCTGCTTCCTGTCGCGCTTCACCGACGGCCAGCGCTGGGCCCACCTGGACATCGCCGGCACCGCCTGGGACGAAGGTCGCAAGGGCCTGGCCACCGGCCGCCCGGTGGCGCTGCTGGCGCAGTGGCTGCTGGACAGGGAATAGGGAAATCGGGAATCGGAAAAGCCAGGAACGCAACGCGGCTTTTGCCTTTACTATTCCCTATTCTCCATTCCGATTCCCGGCTTCCATGCGTGCCGACTTCTACCTGATCGACAAGCCGCGCTTCCGCGAACAGCCGCTGTTGCTGGCCTGCGAGCTGGCGAAGAAGGCGTTCGCGGCGCAGCAGCCCACGCTGATCCTCGTCCGCGATTTCAGCGAGGCCGAGGAACTGGACGAATTGCTGTGGGCATTCGACGACGACGCGATGATCCCGCACCAGCTGGCCGGCGATGACGACGACGAACACACCGCCGTGCTGATCGTGCCGCCGGGCGTGGACACGGCGGACCGTCCGCTGGTGATCAACCTGCGCGAGGCCTGCGCCCCCGGCCACTACCAGCGCGTGCTGGAAGTGGTGGCCGCCGACCCGGACGCGCGCGAAGGTTCGCGGGCGCGCTGGCGCGAATACCAGCGCCGCGGCTTCGAGGTGCGCAAGCACGACATGTAGTTCAGGCGGGCAATTCCTCGCTGGCCACGGTGCCCGGCACCACGCGCGCCAGCGCCGTGATCAGCTGCTCGCCGCTGACCGGCTTGCGCAGGAACCCGTCCATGCCCGACTCGCGCGCCTTCGCCTCGTCGCCGGTGCCCGAACGGGCGGTGACCGCCAGCAGCGGCAAGTGCTGGCCCGCGTGCTCGCGCTGGCGGATCAGCCGGGCGATCTGGAAACCGTCCACGCCCGGCAGGTCCAGATCCAGCAGCGCGGCGTCGAAGGGCGCATGGGCCAGTTCGCCCAGCGCCGCCAGCCCGTTGCCCACGTGCTTGACCCGATGGCCTTCGCGTTCCAGCAGGCCGCAGATCACCGTCGCCACGATCGGATCGTCCTCCACCAACAGCAGGCGGTAGTGCCGCCCGCTGGCGAACTCGTCCACCGGCGCCGCCACCGCCGGCTCGGCCAGCGGCATGTACACACGAAAGGTGCTGCCATGACCGAGCTGCGACTCCAGCTCGATCGAGCCACCCATCATGTCGACCAGTTCGCGACAGATCGCCAGGCCCAGGCCGCTGCCGGCCCGGCGCTGCGGGCTCTCGGCCTGCGCGAAGCGCTGGAACAGCCGTGCCTGGCTGGCCTCGGAAATGCCCGGCCCGGTGTCGCTGACGCTGCACAGCAGGCCGTCATCGGATCGCCGCGCGCGCAGGATCACTTCGCCGTGCTCGGTGAACTTCAGCGCATTGTTGGCCAGGTTCAGCAGCACCTGCTTGATCCGCAGCGCATCGCCCACCCATTGCGGCGGCAGGTCGTCGGACATCTCCAGGATGAAGCGCAGGCCCTTCGCGTGGGCCAGGCCCTGCTCCAGTTGCGCCACCTCTTCGAGCAGCTGGCGCGGGTCGAACGGCGAGGGTTCCAGCTCCAGCCGCCCGGCCTCGATGCGGGCCAGGTCCAGCGCGTCGTTGAGCAGCTTCAGCAACATGCTGCCGGAACGCTGCATGGCCTGGGTGTAGTCGTGCTGCAGCGGGTTGAGCGGCGTGCTCAGCAGCAGTTCGGCCATGCCCATCACGCCGGTCATCGGCGTGCGGATCTCATGGCTCAGCGTGGCCAGGAACTGGCTCTTCGCCGCGCTGGCCGCCTCGGCCATCTGCCGCTGCTGTTCCACCATCGCCACGTGGTGCCGCCGCGCCAGCCGGCGCCGCCAGATCCACAGGCCGAACCAGATGCCCAGCAACGCGATCAGCACGTAACCCAGCCACGCCCACCAGCGCTGCCACGGCGGCGCCTGCACCTGGATCTGCAGCGGATGAGCCAGGTGCACCCACTGGCCGTTGGCGCCCGCGGCCTGCACCTCCAGCACGTAGTCGCCGGGAGCCAGGCCGGTGAATTCGCGCTCGCCGTGGTTGCCGTTGTCGATCCATGTGCTGTCGAAACCGCGCAGGCGGAACCGATAGTGGTTCGCCGCCGGGTCGACATAGGAGAAAAGCCGCGTCGCGACGTTCAGGCCGCGATCCTTCCAGCCCAGGGTGATCGCCTGCTGCTGCGGTGCCAGTGGCTGCAGCTTGCCGTCGCGACGCAGGCTGACCCGGGTCACCGCCAGCGGCGACACGGTGGTGTCGTCACGGATGCGGTCGGGGTTGAAGCCCGCCACACCGCCCAGCGTCGGCGCATACATGTTGCCATCGGGCATGACGGCGTAGCCGCGGGAAAATTCGCCGTTGGCCAGGCCGTTCTGCAGGCCGAAGGAACGGAACCGGCCGGTGCGCGGATCGAATCGCCACAAGCCGTCGTGACCGAGCATCCAGACCCGCTGCGCGGCATCGACCTGCAGGTCGACGACGTTGATGGAAGGCCAGCCCTGCGAGGCGTCGACGGTGCGATCCAGCACCAGCGTGTCGTCCCGGTAGTGGTAGTGCTCGAGACCGTCGGGGCGGACCATCCAGATGCCGCCGTCATCGAAATCGAACGCGTTCACCGCCCGGTCGTTGGTGACCCCGGGGATCACCTCGAAGCGGTCGCGATCGGGGCTCATGCGCAGCATGCCGCCATCGCTGGCGTACCAGAAGCAACCGCCGTGCAGGGTGAGCTGGCTGCCCCACAACACGCGCTGGTTCGGCTGGTCCATCGCCACCCGGGTCACCGCCAGGGTGTCCTGATCGATGCGGAACAGGCCTTCGCCGAACGTGCGCGCGTACATGCGCCCGTCCGGGCCGGGCTCCACTTCCAGCGGATGCTTGAGCCAGTGGCCTTCCGGGTCGATGCGCTGCGGCGGCTGGCCGAGGGTGTCGCGATAGAGTGCGCCACGCACCGCGATCCACAGGCGCTCCTGCGGGTCCTGGGTCATGCCCAGCACGTCGCCACCAAGACCGGACAGCACATGCTCGACCTTGCCGGTGTGCGGGTCGAGCTTGTCCACCCGGCCGGAGCGTTCGCCGACCCAGACGCGGCCATCGTGTCCGCGCGCCATCGCTGTGACGATCGAATCGCGCAGGCTGGTCGGGTCGTCGGGGATGTGGGTGAAGCGGCTGGTGTCGTTCCAGCCGGGCGCGAGGTAACCCACGCCACCGTCCAGCATGGTCACCCACAGCCCTCCTTCGTGGTCGACCAGCATCGACCACACCCAGGTGCCGGGCAGGTCTCCGTGCAGCACCGGCTGGTCGGTCACTGCCAGCATCGGCGCCGATGGCTGCATCTGCACGAACAGGCCATGCTGGGTGCCGATCCACAGGCGCCCGTTGCGGTCACGGGCGCTGGCGAACACATTGCCGTCGGGCGCGCCCACGCTGGCCAGCGGGCGGGCCACGTCGTCGCTGCCCACCAGCAGCAGGCCGTGGGTACTCTCGACGCGAATCTCTCCGGCTTCGCCATCGATGTGCCAGGCATCGATCGGCAACGCCGTGCCGTCCTGCGAAACGCGATGGATGCTGCCGGCGATGTCGCGACGGAACAGTCCGCGGCTGCTGCCGATCCACAGTTGTTGCCGATCATCGATACAGAGCGCAGCGACCAGGCCGAACGCGGCCGGATCGGTGCCCAGCAGGGGATTGGTCACGTGCTCGAAACCGCGATGACCCGGCCGCATCCGGTCCAGCCCCCGCACCGTGCCGATCCACAGGTTGCCTTCGGCATCGGCAACCATCGACCAGACCTTGTCGCTGCTGAGGCTGGCCGGATCGTGCGGGTCGTTGCCCCAGTGGGTGAAGCGGCCGCTGGCGGCGTCGTAGCGGTTCAGCCCCGCCTCCAGCCCGGCCGCCCACAGCGTGCCGTCGCGATCGAACAGCAGGCTGGCGATGCCGTTGTCATACAGCGAGCCGGGGTCGTCGGCAGCGTGCCGGAACACCTTGAAGTCGACGCCGTCGTAACGGGCGATGCCGCCCTTGGTGCCGAACCAGATCGCGCCGTCGCGATCCTGCGCCACGGCGTACACGCTGCTGCTGGGCAGGCCGTCGGTGGTGGCGTAACGACGGAACTGCGGCGTGGGCAACAGCCCGCTCGCCGCAGGCACGACGGCAGCGGCAGCGGCCGGCGCGACGGGCGCGGCCACGCCAAGAGCCATGCCCAGCAAGGCGGCCGCCAGCATCAGTCCGCTTCCTGCGGAACGGTGGGGGTGGCCGCCGCCGGCCCGATCACCCGCGCCAGCGCCTGGCTCAACTGCTCGCCGGTCAACGGCTTGCGCAGGAAACCGTCCATGCCCGCATCGCGGGCCATCGCCTCGTCCTTGTTGCCCGAGCGCGCGGTGACCGCAATGATCGGCAGGTGCTGTTGCCGGTGCTCGCGCTGGCGGATCAACCGGGCGATCTGGAACCCGTCCACGCCGGGCAGGTCCAGATCCAGCAACACGGCATCGAAGCTGGACTGGGCCAGCTCGGCCAGCGCGGCCAGGCCGTTCACCACGTGCACCACCGCGTGTCGTTCGCGTTCCAGCAGGCCGCGGATCACCGCCGCCACGATGGTGTCGTCCTCCACCAGCAGCAGGCGATAGCACCGGTCGGAAGACGGTACCGTCGTGGGCAGCGACGCCGGCGGCTCGACCAGCGGCAAGCGCACCCGGAACGTGCTGCCGTGGGCGAGCCGCGATTCCAGTTCGATGCTGCCGCCCATCATGTCCACCAGCTCGCGGCAGATCGCCAGCCCCAGGCCGCTGCCCGCCCGACGCTGCGGACCCTCGACCTGCTCGAAGCGCTGGAACAGGCGCGCCTGGCTCGCCTCGGGAATGCCCGGGCCGGTATCGACGATGCTGAATTGCAGGCCGCCCTCGATTCGTTGCGCACGCAGGGTGACGCTGCCCTGCTCGGTGAACTTGAGCGCGTTGTTGGCCAGGTTCAGCAACACCTGCTTGATCCGCAGCGCATCGCCGAGCAACTGCGGCGGCAGCCCGGCGGCGATGTCCAGCACGAAGCGCAGGCCCCGCGCATGCGCCAGCCCCTGCTCCAGTTGCGCCACCTCTTCCAGCAACTGCCGCGGGTCGAACGCGACCGGCTCCAGCTCCAGCCGACCGGCCTCGATCCGTGCCAGGTCCAGCGCGTCGTTGAGCAGCTTCAGCAGCATCGTGCCGGAGCGCTGCATGGCCTGCGTGTAGTCGTGCTGCAGCGGATTGAGCGGGGTGCTCAGCAGCAGTTCGGCCATGCCCATCACGCCGGTCATCGGGGTGCGGATCTCGTGGCTCAGCGTGGCCAGGAACTGGGTCTTCGCCGCGCTGGCCGCCTCGGCCATCTGCCGCTGCTGCTCGACCAATTGCATGTGATGGCGCTGGGCCAGGCGCCGGCGCCAGCTGCGCAGGATCACGCCGACCAGGGCCGCCAGCAACAGCAGGTAGGCCAGCCAGGCCCACCAGCGCTCCCATGGCGGCGCTTCGACATGGATGCGCAGCGGCTGCTGCAGGTCGGCCCAGCGTCCGTTGGCACCGGCCGCCTGCACTTCCAGCGTGTAGTCACCCGCGCCCAGGCCGGCGAACTCGCGCTCGCCGTGGTTGCCGGTGTCGACCCAGTTGCGGTCGAATCCCCGCAGGCGGAAGCGGTAGCGATTGGCGCCCGGGTCCACGTAGGAACTGGAACGCGCCTCGAAACGCAGCTCGCGGTCGCTCCAGGCAAGCTGGATCGGCACCGCCCGGGTCGGCAGATCATGGATCGCGCCATCGCGGCGCACGCTGGCCGCGGTGATCACCACGCCCGCCGGGCTGGCGATGGCCGGCACGCGGTCCGGCTGGAAACCGAACACGCCGCCCAGGCTGGCCACGTAGATGGTGCCGTCGGGCATCATCGCCGGCGAGTCGCCGCGCACTTCGCCATTGACCAGACCATTGCGCAGACCGAAGGATTTCAGCTCGCCGCTGGCCGGGTCGAACCGCCACAGGCCGTTCTTGCAGAACAGCCAGAAACGTCCCTCGTTGTCGACGTGCAGGGCGATCAGCACCATCGACGGCCAGCTCGGCGGAATCGGCACCAGTTGCTCGCGCACTACCTTGTCGCCGTCCAGCCGGTAGCGTTCGAACATCTTGTTGCGCGCCGCCCAGAACCCGTCTGCGGTGAACTCCAGCGCGTAGACATAGCCTTCGTCCGACAGGCCGGCGACCGCTTCGAGCTTGCCGGCAGCCGCCTTCCAGCGCAGCAGCGTGCCCTTGTCGACGTACCAGCCGAGGCTGTTCCAGCGGGTCAGCCGATTGCCGACGAAGCCGGTTTCGTCAGCGGGCGCCACCGGCTTCGGATCGACCGCCATGGTGTCCGGATCGATGCGGAACAAGCCGTCGCGACTGGACACCAGGTACATGCGCTGGTCCGGACCGAGGGTCACGCGACGCGGGTGGGTGGCGCCCGCGGGGGCCAGATCCACCTGCTGCAGCTTGCCGCCGGCGTAGCGGTAGACACCGCCTTCGCTGACGATCCACAACCGCTGGCGCGCGTCCTCCACCATGTCCAGCACGTTGCCCTGCAGGCCCGAAACCACGTGCCGCACCTCGCCGGTGACCGGGTCGAGCTGGTCGACCAGCTCGTGTCCACCCACCCACAGCCAGCCATCCGCACCGGCCAGCACCGACGAGGCCATGTTGTCGCGCAGGCTGTGCTGATCATCCGGCACGTGGGTGAAACGGGTGAACTGGTTCCAGCCCGGCGCCAGATAGGCAATGCCGCCATCACCCATCACGAACCACAGCCCGCCTTCGCTGTCGCACAGCGACTGCCACACCTGCTGCGCCGGCAGGCTGCCCAGCAGCAAGGGCTGGCCCGCGATGGCGTGGATATGCGCCCGCCCATCGTCCAGGTAGAGCCCGCTGCGCGTGCTGATCCACAGGTTGCCGGCCTGGTCCAGCGTGCTGCTGTACACGTCGGTGGGGGGGATCTGCGCGGGCCGGTACAGCATCGCCGCACCGCTGGCGTCCATTCGCAGCAGGCCGCCGCGCACGGCGATGCGCACGTCGTCGCCATCGGCCTGGATGCGCCAGATCTTGAGGTTCTGCAGCTGCGGATCGATGGTCACCTGGCGCACCCGGCCATCCGCCCCGCGCACGAACAGACCCTGGCTGGAGCCGATCCACAAGCTTCCGTCCGGCCGCGCCAGCAGGGCACGCACGGCCCCGAATCCCGCGGCCGGGTCCTTCTCCAGTGGATTGCCGACATGCTCGAAATGCCGGCCGTCGGGAAGCATCCGGTCCAGACCGGCGTCCGTGGCCACCCACAGCGTGCCGTCCACCGTCTGCGTCGTCGACCAGACGTTGTCGCTGGCCAGGCTGCGCGGGTCGGCCGGATCGTGCCGCCAATGCGCAAAGTCGGCAGTGTCGCGCCGGTAGCGGTTCAGTCCCGAGCCGAAGCCGCCTACCCACAGTTCCCCGGTGCGGTCGACGAACAGGCTGTACACCGTACCTTCGGGCAGCGACGCCGGATCATCCGAGTGGTGGCCGAACACGCGGAAGTCCACGCCGTCGAAACGCACCAGGTCGACGCCGACGCCAAACCACATCGCACCCTGGTGATCCTGTGCCACCGCATACACCGTGCTGCCCGGCAGTCCATCGGAGGTCTGATAGCGGCGAAATTGCGGCGTCGGCAGCGGATCGGACGAGCGCGCCCCCGCGCCTGCCGACGGGGCGACCGCGGCAGCCGCCAGCCCGGGCAGCAGCCAGGCGAGCGCCAGCGCCATCCTGGCCAACCATCTCGTTCCGCTCCCCATAACTCCCCTTGGCGAAGTCGCACGGCAACATGCCGGCGCCAACATCGATCCGATCGCCCCGTCCGATAGTGCCAAAACCGGGCTGCCAGCGCGAGCCGAGACCCCCGCCGGTGCGCGAACGCAAGCTGGCTAGAATGTCCCCATGTCACGACGCCTGCGATTGCTGTTCACCGCCCTGACCCTGGCCGCATTGCTGTGGCTGCTGTTCGCCGCCGCCGAACGTGCGTTGGCGCTGGCCCAGCGTTTCCTCGAACTGCCGACCTGGCTGCAATGGACCCTGGGCGGCGTGTTGCTGGTGTTCGTCGCCGCGGGCGTCAGCGTGCTGTGGTGGTTGCTGCGCCCCCGGCGCAAGCGGCGGCCGTTGCCGGTACCCGATCGCGGCAGCCTGGAACAGCGCATCGGCCAGTTGCGCGAGCACGGCGCGGATACCGGCGCGCTGGCGTCCGAACTGGGCGAACTCGATCGCCGCCGCGCCAGCGCCCGCGTCTACGTGGCGCTGTTCGGCGAAATCTCCACCGGCAAATCCAGCCTGATCCGCGCGCTGGCACCGCAGGCGCACGTCGCCAGCGACGTGCGCGGCGGCACCACCCGCGCCGTGGACCATTACGACGGCACGCTCGCCGACGGGCGCAGCCTGGTGCTGGCCGACGTGCCGGGCAGCCGCGAAAACGGCGGCGAGGCGCACGAAACTCTCGCACGCGAGGAAGCGCTGCGGGCGCACGCGGTGATCTATCTGTGCGCCGGCGACCTCAACCGGGCCCAGGCCGACGAACTGCGCTGGCTGGCCGACTTCGGCAAGCCCCTGTTGCTGGTATTGAACAAGGCCGACCAGTGGAGCGACGCCGAACGGGACACGTTGCTGGAGCGCCTGCGCCGGCATGGGCGAGGCGTCGCCAGTGCGGTGCTGGCGATCAGCGCCGGCGGCAGCGAGCGCTACCAGCGCCAACTGGCCGATGGCAGCACCGAGTCGGTGGAACGCCAGCGCAAGCCGTCGATCGAACCGCTGCTGCAGGCACTGGCGCGGATCACCGCACCCGGTGCGGAGGGGTTGGAGGACATGCGCGAGAACGCCGTACTGGCTGGCCTGCACCAGCGCACCAGCATGCTCGAAGCACGGACCCGGGCCGAAGCCGCCGAGCAGATCGTGCGCAAGTACGCGCGCCGCGCCATCGTCGGCGCGCTGGCCGCGGTGGCGCCGGGCAGCGACCTGGTGATCCAGGGCGTGCTGGCCACCGGCCTCACCCGCGCGCTGGCCGAACTCTACGGCGTGAAAGTCAGCGAGGTGCAGATCGAGGATTTCGTGCAGCAGGCGAAGCTCACCCTGCGCAGCGGCAGTTCGATCGTGCTGGCCGTGGCCGGCAACGCACTGAAGGCGTTCCCCGGCCTGGGCACGTTGGGCGGCGGCGTGCTGCACGCATTTGCCTACGCGCTGATCTTCGACTCGATGGGCCGCGCGCTGGCCGCCTCGCTGGCCGAACGCCACAGCCTGGACCAGGACGACGCCGGCGCCCGCCTCAAGGAACTGCTCGCCGACGCCGGCGGCAACCGCCTGCGCCAGCTGGCCGCGCTGACGATGGATGCGGTGCGCGAGCGCGCGGATTGAGGTGCCGCGCACGGTGTGTGCTGCAGTTGAACCCCCATGACTTGAAAGAGAAGCTCAAGTGCAGAGCGGTCGATCGCCTTCGGCGACCGAGTCACTTTTCTCTTGCGTGGCCAAGAGAAAAGTAACCAAAAGAGAAGGCCACCCCGCTTGGCGCTTGTTGGGCATCCTGCCCAACAAGTTCGTGAGCCGGGGCCGGGCTTTTCGAGCGGGCTCCTGCCCGCGCGAAAAGGCGTTGCCATCCCTGGCAACGCCCGCTGCGCGGCCTGTCGACCCCGACTCACCGCCGCACAAGGGACCCCGGGTAAAGCAGCGGGCCTTCCTGGCCCGCACTCGGTGATAAAGCTGAAAGGCAAAGGCAAAAGCCAGAGCCGAAGCAAAAGCGGGTCGCCGCCGCTTTGCTCTTGATCCGGCTCTTCTGAAAAGTGCGGGCCACGATGGCCCGCTGCTCTACCCGGGGCCCCTCTGCAGCGGCGGGCGGGTGGAGGATCAGCCCGCAGGGTGGCTTGCATGGATGCAAGCCAGTTTGGCGTCAGGGCAGGATGCCCTGTCGACAAACCCCGTAACCCGACCGCGAACCTTGCGGACAGGATGTCCGCAAGGCGCGGAAGCGGGGTGGCCTCTCTTTGGGCCACGTTTCTCTGGCCACTCAGAGAAAGGTGGCTCGGCTGCCGTAGGCAGACGAAAGCTCTGGCTCCTGATGCTTTCCGCTCCAAAGGTCTTTCAGCAAGCGCCAGAAACCCCTACGGCGTGCCCGCGAACGCGGCGCGCAGCCAGTCATGCATCAGGCGGTAGCTGCGCGTGGCGGCGCGTTCGTCGTAGCGGCAGCCGGGCGAGTTCTCGCCGACTTCGGTGAAGCAGTGCACGGCGTGGCCGATCACCACGAACTGCCAGTCGGCCGGGCTCAGG
The DNA here is from genome assembly GCF_040208325.1 of Rhodanobacter sp. IGA1.0. Taxonomy (NCBI): domain Bacteria; kingdom Pseudomonadati; phylum Pseudomonadota; class Gammaproteobacteria; order Lysobacterales; family Rhodanobacteraceae; genus Rhodanobacter; species Rhodanobacter sp. IGA1.0. The sequence goes on along the minus strand of NZ_CP157948.1, from coordinate 834,949 downwards.
CGCATCTCGTCCATGAACTTGTCCGCGTCCGGCATGGTGCCCTTGTCGTCGGCTCCGTTCATCGCCAGCACGCGGGCCTTGATGTTCTTCGCCAGCGCCGGGTTGTCGGTGTCCAGCCCGCCGTGGAACGACACCACCGCGGCGACATCGGCACCGCTGCGGGCCAGGTCGAGCACGGCCGAGCCGCCGAAGCAGAAGCCGATCGCGCCCAGCTTCTTCAGGTCGATCGGTGCGCCCGCCGCCTGCGCCTTCAACTGGTCCAGCGCCACGTTGATCCGCTTGCGCATCAGCGCGCGGTCGCCGTAGAGCGGCTTCACCGCGGCCTGCGCCTGCGCCGCATTGCCCACCTGGGGGCGCACGCTGGCGCCGTACATGTCGGTGAGCAGGATCACGTAATCCTTGCCGGCGATCATTTCGGCCTTCTTTACGGCCACATCGTTGATGCCATACCAGTTCGGCACCATCACCAGGCCTGGCCGCTGCGCGGTCGAGGCATCGTCGTACACCAGTACGCTGTGGAAGCGGATGCCGTCCTGGGTCCATTCGACCGGACGGTGCACCATCTTCGCCTCCAGGGCGAAGCTCGAACCGGCAAGCAGCAGCAGGCAGCAGAGTCGGGAGATGCGCATGATGATTCTCCGTGGGTTGATTGACGCGGATTGATTGACCCCTCCTCTGCGAGCAGAGGGAGGAGCAAGGTTTCAATACCCGGCAGCGTGTTCCGAAAGTCGCCGCTTCAACGGCGCAAGGCGATCCAGCACACACACGCCGAGTCCTCGCGCGGCCACCAGCGCCGGCGATTGCCATGCATAGACCCGCGCCAGTGCGTCGAAGCCCAGCGCGTCCAGCGTGTCGGCGCTGCGCCGGCGGCGTGCGTAGCGGCGCAACACGTGAACCGCGCCGATGTCGCGACCGGCGGCGCGGGCGTCGACCAGCACGTCGCGCAGTTCGGCCACGTCGCGCAGGCCCAGGTTCACGCCCTGCCCGGCCAGCGGATGCACTGCATGCGCCGCGTCGCCCAGCAGCACGAGGCGCTCCGCCTGGTAACGCTCGGCCAGCTGCAGCTTGAGCGGAAACGCGGCGCGCGGCGTGCTGGCGATGACCCGGCCCAGCCGGAAGTCGCTGGCCACGCCCAGTTCATCGAGGAACGCGGGCTCGTCCAGCGTCAGGACCCGCCGGGCCTCGGCTTCCGGCAACGACCACACGATCGAGCTGCGACCGTCGGCCAACGGCAACAGGGCCAGCGGGCCGCCGGGCAGGAAACGCTGCCACGCGGTGGCCTGGTGCGGTCGTTCGGTCGTCACGTGCGCCACCACCGCGCGCTGCGCGTAATCGCGGCCACGGGTGCCGATGCCGGCGAGCCGGCGCAGCGGCGAAGCAGCGCCATCGGCGGCCACCAGCAGGGCCGCCGACAGGGTTTCCCCACCGGCCAACTCCAGCTGGATGCGACCCTCGCGCGCCTCGAACGCCGTCACCTCGGCGGGGCAGATCACCCGCACGCCGGCCGACTGCAGGGCCTGCCACAGCGTCCACTGCACCAGCGAGTTCTCGACGATATGGCCGAGCAGGTCGCGTCCTTCGCTGGCGGCGTCGAAGTCGATCGACGCACCGCTTTCCGCGTCCCAGACGTGCATGTGGACATACGGCGCCGCGCGCGCCTTGCGAATGGACGTCCAGACGTCCAGGTCATCCAGCAGGGCCACCGAGGACGGCGCCAGCCCGACCACGCGCAGGTCCACCTCGGCCCGTGCATCCCACGCAGCCGGCGCGCGCGCCTCCAGCAGGGCCGTGCTGAAGCCTGCGCGGGCCAGCGCCAGCGCGGTGGCGGCACCGGCCATGCCGCCACCGACCACCGCCACGTCCAGCGCGGGTGGACGACGCCGGGACGCCAGTTCCTGGACGGGTGCAGTCATGGCAGGCGCTCCAGCACCGCTCGTGGCGGCTCACCGCGGAATCCCATGCCCCGCCGCGCCAGCGCCCGTTGCAGCGGCGGCAGCCGGTCGCACGCCAGCAACGCCAGCGAACGCAGCGGCGCCAGCAACGGCTGCTCCAGGCAGGCGAGCCGGACCAGCCCGTGGCTCATCGCCATGGTGCCCTCGCGATCCGGCGCGCGGCGCGCCGCGTAGGCCGCGAGCAGGGCGGGATCGCCCGGATCGGTCGCCGCCGTGACCAGCTCGGCCAGGGTCAACGCGTCACGCAAGCCCAGGTTGAACCCTTGCGCGCCGATCGGATGCACCGTCTGCGCGGCATTGCCGACCAGCACTGCGTGCGGTGCGACGAGCTGCGTGGCGGCCACGCGATGGATCGCGTAAGGATGGCGCTTGCCCGGCCGCGTCAGGCGACCCAGCCGCCAGCCGAAGCGACGCTGGGCCAGGTCGAGGAAGCCGATATCGTCCAGCGCGGCCACCGCGTCGGCTTCATCCGCCGAAACGGTGAGCACCAATCCGCAGCGACGCTCGGCCAGCGGCAGCAAGGCAATCGGGCCGTCATCGGAAAAGCGCTCGAAGGCGCGGTTCGCGTGCGCGCGTTCGGGCGTGACCGTGCACACGAACAGGCTTTGCCGGTAATCGTGATGCCCGGCCTCGATGCCGAGCCGGTCGCGCACGAACGAATGCGTGCCGTCGGCGCCGACCAGCAGCGGTGTATCGATGCTGCGCGGGCCGTCCGCCGTGTCGATCCGGGCGCGCCAGCCATCGGCCAACGGCTCCAGCGCGGACAGCGTCGCGGGAGCGAGCCGGGTCAGCCGGGTGCATTCGTCGAGCCGTCGCAGCAGGGCGGCGCCCAGCTCGCGTGCCGGCAAGGTCCAGCCCAGTGCGTCGACGCCCTGCTTGTCGGCGTCGATGCGGGCGCTGCCGAATTCACCGGCACGACTGACCCGGATGTGCCGGATCGGCGTGGCGCGGGCAGCGGCGTGACGCCAGACACCGATCGCGTCGAGCCCGTTGACGGTGGCCCTGGCCAGCGCGAGGTTGCGTTCATCGTAGCTGGGCTGGGCATCGGCGCGCGGTGCCGCCGTCTCGACCAGGGTGGCAGCGACGCCGGCGGCATCCAGCGCGATCGCCAGGCTGGCGCCGACCAGGCCACCGCCGACGATGAGTACGCCTGACCCGCCCGAGGCGGGAGATTCGGAGACATTCATGCGGCGATGATACGCGCTGGCGCCGCCTGTGTTGCATTGCATTGGGCTAGACTAGCGGTCTATATCCAGACGTCCACATGGAGCTCACCATGGTCAAGACCATGACCCAACGCCTCGGCATCTTCCTGGCACTCGCCGCGGTGATGGCGGTTACCCGCATCCACCTGTCCCTGCTCCATCACAGCGTGGACGACGCGTCGTGGGCGATTTTCTTCCTTGCCGGTTTCTGGCTGCGCGGCGAAGGCCGCTGGGCCGGCCTTCGCTGGGCGTTCCCCTTGCTGATGGCCGAGGCGGTGCTGGTCGACTATCTGGTGATCAGCGGCCAGGGCCTCGATTTCTGGAGCCATTACTGCGTCTCGGCGGCCTACTGGTTCCTGGTTCCGTCCTACCTCAGCCTGTGGCTGGGCGGCAGCTGGCTGGCGAAGCACCAGGCAGGCCTGCGCCTGCACACGCTCGGCATGGCCGTGGTGGCGCTGCTGGTCAGCTGGACCGCGTGCTACCTGTTGTCGAATGGCAGCTTCTACTGGCTCAGCGACAGCGTGCCGCTGCCGCGCAACTTCGCGGCCTGGTTCGCCAACCTGGGTGACTGGTACCTGCCGTTCCTGCAGACCACGGCGCTCTATGTCGGCGTCGGGGCCGTGCTGCACGTGCTGGCGATCCAGATCGCCAGGACGATGCATGCCGACCAAGCCAAGCTGCCACGCTGAGCGGCGCGCCGGACAACGATGGGCAACCGACTTTCGAAAATCTATACCCGCACCGGCGACGACGGCAGCACCGGGCTCGGTGACGGCTCCCGGGTCGGCAAGGATTCGCTGCGCGTCAATGCCTACGGCACGGTGGACGAACTCAACAGCACGATCGGCATGCTGCTGGCCGCCGACGGGGTCACCGACGAGGTGCGCGAGGCGCTGACCCAGGTGCAGCACGACCTGTTCGACCTGGGTGGCGAGTTGTGCATTCCCGGCATGGCCATGGTCGAGGACAGCGACATCAGCCGGCTGGAGTCGATCCTGGATGAACTCAACGAACCGCTGCCGCCGCTGAAGGAATTCATCCTGCCCGGCGGCGGCATGGCCGCGGCCTGCGGCCATCTGGCGCGCACGGTGTGCCGCCGCGCCGAGCGCGAGGTGATCGCGCTGGCCCGGGTGGAAGAGGTTCGCGGCCAGCCGCAGCGCTATCTGAATCGCCTGTCCGACCTGCTGTTCGTGATCTCGCGCGTGCTGGCGCGTGCCAGCGGCCACGGCGAAGTGCTGTGGCAGCACGAGCGCCGGCGCAAGCCCAAGCCGACCGTCTGAATCGCTGCATGCTGCGGCTGTACACGCACCCCGCCTGCCTGCAGCACGACCCCGGTCCGGGCCACGTCGAGCGACCGTCGCGGCTGCGCGCGGTGTTGCAGGCGCTGGATCACGACCGCTTCGCCGCGCTCGATCGCATCGAGGCGCCGCCGGTCACCCGCGAACAGCTGCTGCGCGTGCATGGTGCCGCCCACGTGGCGGAAATACTGGCCGGCCCGCCTCCCGGCGAAATGCTGGCGCTGGACCAGGACACGGTGATGGGCGCCGGCTCGACCGACGCGGCGTTGCGCGCTGCCGGCGCGGTGGTGGCGGCGGTCGACGCGGTGCTGGGCGGCACGACCCGGCGCGTGTTCTGCGCGGTGCGTCCGCCGGGCCACCATGCCACCGCCGATCGCTCGATGGGTTTCTGCCTGTTCAACAACATCGCGGTGGCCGCGGCCCACGCGCTGGCCTTGCACAAGCTGAAACGGGTGGCGATCGCCGATTTCGACGTGCACCACGGCAACGGCAGCCAGGACATCTTCGAGCGCGAACCGCGTGTGCTGTTCGCCTCCAGCCACCAGTCGCCGCTGTATCCGGACAGCGGTTACGAGGACGAGCGCGGCGTCGGCAACATCGTCAACGGCACGCTCTCGCCCGGCGCCGGCTCGCACGAGTTCCGCGAACTGTGGGACGGTGTGTTGCTGCCGCGGTTGCATGCGTTCAAGCCGCAACTGGTGCTGATCTCGGCCGGTTTCGACGCCCATCGCAACGATCCCCTGGCCGACATCCGGCTGGGCAGCGAGGACTATGCATGGATCACCGAACGACTGGTGGCGCTGGCTGAAGCGCACGCCGGCGGGCGGCTGGTTTCCTCGCTGGAAGGCGGCTACGACCTGGCGGCGCTGGCGGCCAGCAGCAGTGCGCACGTCGCCGCGCTGATGGACTGAAGGCCTCCGCCAATCCGGTGGCAGGCCTTCGCACGCTGAATCCCGACGGCTTTCTACTAACCAGCATCTGCCGCCGAGAGGGGCTTTCTGTTAGCTTAACGAGCCTTCGAAGCCGGCAGATTTCCCGTGACGCGCAAGCTACCTCCACGCCGCCTGTTGGCGGTTGCCGCCGCACTCGCCCTGGTCGGCGGTCAGGCCGACGCCAGCAACGGCCAGAGCCCTGCCACCCGCGACGCCTCCGGAGCAGCCGACCTGGCCTGCCCGCTGGGCTCGTTCCACTGCGCCCCGCGTCCACTCGACTACGCGATGTGCCGCCCGAACGCCCTGCTGGAGTTCTACGACCCCGGCCTGATGCGGGACAGCAGCCTGCGCGACAGCAGCCCGACCCAGGTGCAGGCGCAGCATGTGGACAGCTCCAACCAGTCGGTCTACCACCTGAGCGGCGACGTGCGGCTGGAGCGGGCCGATCAGCTGTTGCGCGCCGATCGCATCGACTACAACAACGGCAGCACCGACTACGACGCGAGCGGCAACGTGCGCTATCAGGACGCGGGGCAGCTGCTGGCCGCCTCGCACATGCGCGGCAACACCAATGCCAGCCACGGCGTCGCCAACGATGTGCGCTACCAGATGCTCGAAGCGCGCGGCAATGGCACCGCCAGCCAGGGCCAGATGCTGGACGCGCAGCACACGCGCTACTCGCAGGCCACCTACTCCACCTGCGACGTGGGTCATCACGTGTGGGAATTCCGCGCCAGGTCGATCACCATCGACAAGGTCAACGGCGTCGGCGTGGCGCGCGACGCCACCATGCGCGTGGGCAAGGTGCCGTTCCTGTACCTGCCGTATTTCAGCTTTCCCATCGATGACCGGCGCAAGAGCGGCTTCCTGTACCCGACCATCGGCCACAGCGGACGCTCGGGCTACGAAATCAGCACGCCCTACTACCTCAACCTGGCGCCGAACTACGACGCCACGCTGGACCCCCGCTACTACAGCGCACGGGGTGCGATGCTGGGCGGCGAATTCCGCTACCTGGTGCCCGGCAGCACCGGCCAGCTCAACGCGCAGTACGTGCCCAGGGATCATGGCGAGAACGACGGGCTGGCCGACACCCGGGGGGATTCACGCTATCTGGTGCAGTTCTCCGACAGCACGCAATTGTGGAAGGGCTGGCAGTTCGTCAGCTCGTACAACCACGCCTCGGACGCCAGCTACCTGTACGACTTCGGCGACAGCCTGAGCCACAGCGCGATCTATACGCTGTCATCCAACGCCGCACTGGTGGGTTCAGGCAAGTGGTGGAACGCCGCGGTCGGCGGCACGATCTACCAGAACGTCAATCCGTTCATCACCGACCGCGGGTTGCCGTACAAGCAGTTGCCGTATGCCCGCTTCGGCATGGACGTGCCGTTGTCACGCTGGCTGGAGTTCGGCCTCGACAGCGAGGCGGTCGCCTTCCGCAAGAACGGCTATGTCGAGGGCCAGCGCGAGGACCTCTATCCGTACCTCGCCGCCGATTTCGGCAGTTCGGCGTGGTTCGTGCGACCGAAGGTGGCCTGGCGTTACACCGCCTACCAGCTCGATGGTGGCTACCAGGATTACGGTTATTCCGGCCTGCTGGCCAGCGGTGCCAGCACGCCGTTCACCGACGAGTCGCCGAGCCGCTCGTTGCCGGTGGTCAGCCTGGACTCGGGGCTGGTGTTCGATCGGGCAGCGTCACTGTTCGGCCACAGCTACACGCAGACCCTGGAACCGCGGCTGTACTACCTGTACGTGCCGTATCGCAACCAGGACAACCTGCCGCTGTTCGACACCAACGCGATGACGTTCGACTACTGGCAGCTGTTCTCGCCGAACCGCTTCTCCGGTGCCGACCGGCAGATGGACGCGAACAACCTCACCGGGGCGCTCACCACGCGTCTGCTCGACGAGGGCGGCGTGGAGCGGCTGTCGGCCAGCCTTGGCCAGATCCACTATTTCAGCCCGCAACGGGTGCAGCTGGCGCGCGGCCAGAACAGCGTGGTGCCCCCCACCGACTGGACCCGCTCGGACTACGTGGCCCAGCTCGACATCCGCCTGAATGACCGCTGGCGCCTCGCCAGCTCGTACCAGTGGAGCCCGAACAGCCGGCTCACCGACATGGGCATGCTGGAACTGCAGCGCCGGATCGGCACGGACGGCATCTTCAACTTCTCCTACCGCTATCGTCGAGGCCTGCTGGAACAATACAACGCTTCCGTGGTCTACCCGGTGTCGGAACGCTGGCGGCTGGTGGGCGCGTGGACGTACTCGGTGAAGGATCGCCAGAGCATTGACGCGCTGGCCGGCGTGGAATACGACAGCTGCTGCGTGTCGCTGCGCCTGGTCGGTCGCAGCTACGTCAACCAGGCGTATTACGGTTTTGGCCCGATCGCGACGGCCGGCAGGCCCGATCGGCGGGACAACGCGGTGATGTTCGAAGTGGTGTTCAAGGGCCTGGGTTCCACCGGTGGCCAGATCGACCCCCTGCTGCGCCGTGATATTCTCGGCTATCAATAAACACACTCGCTGCGGCGACCAGGCTTTCCACTGATGAAGCAAACCTTCGCATCCCTTCTGCTCGCGCTTGCGATCATCCTGCCCGCTCACGCCCAGTTGCTGACCCCGACTGCGCCGGCCAGCCAGCCGCTGGACCGGATCGTGGCCGTGGTCAACGAAGACGTGATCCTGCAGAGCCAGCTGAACGACGCCGTGCTCTCGGTGCAGCAGCAGTACGCCGGCCATACCGACCAACTGCCGCCGATGAACGTGCTGCAGCAGCAGGTACTGAACCGGCTGGTGCTGATGCGCCTGCAGGTGCAGAAGGCGCAGGACCAGGGCATTCGGGTGTCCGACGCCGACATCGATCAGGCCATCCAGGGTGTGGCGCAGCAGAACAATCTCAGCCCCGACCAGTTGCGTACCGAGGTCGAGCGCAGCGGCAGCAGCTTCGCGGCCTTCCGCGAGCAGATCGGTGACCAGATCACGGTGCAGCGCCTGCACCAGAGCGTGGTGCAGGACTCCGTGTCGGTGACCGACAGCGAGATTGACAACCTGCTCAGCAGCCCGACCTACAAGTCCGGCGAAGTGCACCTGGCGCATATCCAGATCAGCATTCCCGCCGGCGGCGACGCCGCGGCCATCCAGGCCAGCCAGGCCAAGGCCGAGGCGGCAATGGCCGCGATCAAGGGCGGCATGGACTTCAACGCGGCCGCGATCCGCTATTCCGATGCTTCGGATGCGCTGGAAGGTGGTGACCTCGGCTGGCGCCGGCTGGACGAGATTCCGCCCGCGTTCGCCGACACCATCGCCACCATGAAGCCCGGCGACGTCAGCCCCGCCCTGCGCGGTCCGACCGGTTTCCACATCCTCAAGCTGGTCGACCAGCGCGACAGCAGCCGCAAGATGGTCACCGAGCTGCATGCCCGGCAGATCCTGATCCGTCCCAGCGAGCTGGTGACGCCGGAGCAGGCCGAGCAGAAGGCGCGCGACCTGTACCAGCGCATCGTCGACAAGCACGAGGACTTCGCTGCCCTGGCCAAGGAATATTCGAAGGACGACACCTCGGCCAACGTCGGCGGTGACATGGGCTGGTTCCCCAAGGATGCCTGGGGCAAGACCATCGCCAACCAGCTGGACCAGTTGAAGGACAACGAGGTATCCAAGCCGTTCCAGAGCGAAGCCGGCTGGCACATCCTGCAACGCCTCGGCGAGCGCCAGAGCGACCAGACGGTGCAGATCGCCCGCGACCAGGCACGCCAGGCGATCGGCACCCGCAAGTCCGAGCAGGCATACGAAGACTATCTGCGCGACCTGCGTTCCAACGCCTACATCAACGTGCTGGTACCCGAGCTGCGCAGCGCGGACGACCAGTCCGCCAAGTCGCCGTAAGCGCGGTTGGACGCCATGCCGCTGCCCCGGCTCGCGGTCACCGCCGGAGAGCCGGCAGGCATCGGCCCGGAGCTGCTGGTCCGGCTGGCTGGCACGTCCCTGCCGGCCAATCTCGTCGCCATCACCGACCGCAGCCTGCTGCGCCGCGCGTCCTCGCGCTGCGCAGTTCCGGTCACGCTGATCGATGACGACGGTTCGGACATCACCGAACGTCAACCCGGCACGCTGCGCGTGCGGCATGTGCCCCTGGCGGTCGACGAAGCGCCGGGTCGACCCGATCCACGCAATGCCCGCCACGTGCTGGACACGCTGAGCGAAGCAGCGGACGGCTGCATGGCGGGTCGCTACGCCGCAGTCGTCACCGCGCCGCTGCAGAAGGCCTCGATCAACGACGCCGGCATCCGCTTCAGCGGACACACCGAATTCTTCGCCGAACGCGCCCATGCCGAGGTGGTGATGATGCTGGCCAGCCCCGAGCTGAGGGTGGCGCTGGCTACCACCCATCTGCCACTCGCGGCCGTGCCTGCCGCGATCACTTCGGCCACGCTCATGCGCACGCTGCGCATCGTGCACGCGGAATTGCAGACGAAGTTCGGCCTGGCCTCGCCACGCATCGCCGTGCTCGGCCTCAACCCGCACGCGGGTGAAGCCGGCCACCTCGGCCACGAGGAAATCGACACGCTGATCCCCGTGATCGAGGCCTTGCGTCGCGAAGGCATGCAGCTGATCGGGCCGCTGCCGGCCGATACCGCGTTCGTGCCGGCGCAACGCAAGAGCTACGATGCGGTGTTGGCGATGTATCACGACCAGGCGCTGCCGGTACTGAAGAGCGAAGCCTTCGACCGTACCGTCAACCTTACCCTCGGCCTGCCGTTCATCCGCACCTCGGTCGACCACGGCACCGCGCTGGATCTGGCTGGCACTGGCCGCGGCGATCCTTCCAGCCTGATCGCCGCGGCGAAGATGGCGATGGACCTGGTGGCACGCGGCGCCGCTCGCTCCTCCGCTTCCCCGCGGGGCGAAGAGCATGCCGAAGGACCGCTTTCCCCGGAAGCATCCGCCTGATGAACGCGCGCCCCAAGAAAAGCTTCGGCCAGCACTTCCTGCATGACGGCCGCTACATCGATCGCATCGTCAGCGCGATCAGGCCGCGCGCCGAGGACTTCGTGGTCGAGATCGGGCCGGGCGAGGGAGCGCTGACCCTGCCGCTGCTGGCCGCGGCCCGCAGGCTCACCGCGATCGAACTGGACACCGACCTGATCCCCGGCCTGCAGGCGCGCGCGGCCAGCGCGGGCGAACTGCACATCGTCCATGCCGACGTGCTCAAGGTGGACTTCACCGCGATGGCGCACAGCCACGGCGTCTCCCGTCTGCGCATCGCGGGCAACCTGCCCTACTACATCTCCAGCCCGATCCTGTTCCACTGCGTCGAACATGCCGCCGCCATCCAGGACATGCACTTCATGCTGCAGAAGGAAGTGGTCGACCGCATGGCGGCCGAGCCCGGCAGCAAGACGTATGGACGGCTGTCGGTGATGCTGCAGCTGGCTTGCCGGGTGGAACCGCTGTTCGAGGTTCCGCCGGAAGCGTTCCGCCCGCCGCCGAAGGTGGACTCGGCTGTGGTACGCCTGCTGCCGCTGGCTCCGGAAGAACTGCACGATGCGCGACCCGAACACGTCTACAGCGTGGTCAAGGCGGCGTTCGGACAGCGCCGCAAGACCCTGTCCAATGCCCTGGCGCAACTGCTCGATGCCGACGCGATCCGCCGCGCCGACGTCGATCCGCGCGCCCGCGCCGAGACACTGGCGCCGGCGGATTTCGTGCGCCTGGCCAAGGTCTACGGCGATCGCTGATCGACGCACCCGCGGCAACGCCACCCAATCACGGCGGCAGGCCGTACAATCGCGACATGACTGAAAAACCTTCCTACACGATCGACGTGCAGGTCCAGACACGCTTTGTTCCGGACCAGTCCAAGCCGGGTGACAATCGCTACGTTTTTGCCTACACCATCACCCTGCGCAATGCCGGAGCGATGCCGGCACGCCTGCTCGCCCGACGCTGGATGATCACCGACGCCAACGGCAAGGTCGAGGAAGTCAGCGGCGAAGGAGTGGTCGGCGAACAGCCGTGGATGCGCCCGGGCGACGATTTCGAATACACCTCCGGCGCGGTGCTGGAAACGCCGGTGGGCACCATGGGCGGCAGCTACCGGATGCTCGCCGACGACGGCACGGAATTCGAGGCGCCGATCCCGACTTTCACCCTGTCCATTCCGCGTACGCTGCATTGATGGTCAGGGACTGACATGGCGACGTACGCAATCGGCGACGTGCAGGGCTGCTATCCCGAGTTGCAACGCCTGCTGGAAAAGCTGCGCTTCGATCCGGCGCAGGACCAGCTGTGGTTCTGCGGCGACCTGGTCAACCGCGGCGGGCAGTCGCTGGACACGCTGCGGCTGATTCACGGCCTGCGCGAGTCCAGCATCATCACCCTGGGCAACCACGACCTCAGCCTGCTGGCGATCTCGCAGCGCCGCCCGGACGCGCAGGCGCGGGTCAATCCCGAGTTGCGCGAAGTGCTGTTCGCCGACGATGCGCCGGTGCTGTTCGAATGGCTGCGCTCGCAGAAGCTGGTGCACCACGACGAACGGCTCAACTGGACCATGGTGCACGCCGGGCTGGCCCCGATGTGGACCTTGCGCCAGGCATTGCGGGCCGCGCAGGACGTGGAGCGTGAACTGTCCAGTCCGCGCCACCCGCGTCTGCTGCGCAACCTGTTCGGCAATCGGCCGGCCGTCTGGTCGGCACGCCTGCAGGGGCTGGACCGCCAGCGTGCCACCATCAACACCACCACCCGGATGCGCTACTGCGACGTCAACGGCCGCATCGACTTCGATGCCAAGGGCGTTCCCGGCACGCAGAAGCCGGGGCTGTATCCGTGGTTCTCGGTGCCCGGCATGCGCAAGCGTGATACCCGCATCGTCTGCGGCCACTGGTCGGCACTGGGTCGCTTCGCCGGACTGGGCGTGCACGCGATCGACACCGGCTGCGTCTGGGGCGGACAACTCACCGCGCTGCAGCTGGACGGCGACGAACCGCGCTACGTCACGGTCGACGCGGAACCCCACCGGAAACGCCCACCCGGCGGCGAAGACTGATTCGCGAGCGCCTCCAGCCATGAAAAACCCCGCCGCGGCGGGGTTTTTCATGGGGACTGTCGCGGCAGCTCAGGCGAGCTGGCCGTGGCAGTGCTTGTACTTCTTGCCCGAGCCGCAGGGGCAGGGTTCGTTGCGGCCGACCTTGGGGCCTTCGGCCTGCGGCGCCATGCGGATACCGGCACCGACGGCGGATTCGTCGGCAGAGTCGCCGCCGAATGCACCGGCCGGCGGCGCACCGCCGCCCGTGGCCAGCATCTGCTGCTGCAGGCGGTCGGCCAGACGCTGCTGCTCGGCCTCCATCGCCGCCACTTCCTCCTCGCTGCGGATGCGGATGCGCGCCAGCATCTGGATCACTTCGCCCTTGATCCGTTCGAGCATGCCGGAGAACAGCTTGAACGACTCGCGCTTGAACGCCTGCTTCGGGTCCTGCTGCGCGTAGCCCACCAGGTAGATGCCCTGGCGCAGGTAATCCATGCTGGCCAGGTGATCCTTCCAGGCGTTGTCCACCACGGTCAGCATGATGTGCTTCTCGAGCTGGCGCATGGTTTCGGCACCGATCTGCGCTTCCTTGGCCTGGAACAGCTCGTTCACCGCGCCACGGACGTGCTCGAGGAGCATCTTCGCGTCGACCTCGTGCTGCTGCTCGATCCACGACTTCAGGTCGAGCGACAGGCCCAGCTCGCTTTCCAGCTCGCGATCCAGCCCGGCCAGGTCCCACTGGTCGTCGATGCTCTCGTCCGGCACGTAGGCACGCACCATCGACTGCACCACGTCCTCGCGGATGTCCGCAACAGTCGCCTGCACTTCCTCGCCGTCCAGCAATTCGTCGCGCTGGCGGTAGATCACCTTGCGCTGGTCGTTGGCGACGTCGTCGAATTCGAGCAGGTGCTTGCGGATGTCGAAGTTGTGCTGCTCGACCTTGCGCTGCGCCTTCTCGATCTGCCGGCTGATCATGCGATCTTCCAGCGCGTCGTCGTCCTTCATGCCGAAGCGCTTCATCCAGCGCACCAGGCCTTCGCCACCGAAGATGCGCAGCAGGTTGTCTTCCAGCGACAGGTAGAAACGCGAGGAGCCCGGATCGCCCTGGCGACCGGAACGGCCGCGCAGCTGGTTGTCGATGCGCCGGGATTCGTGCCGCTCGGTGCCGATGATGTGCAAACCGCCAGCGGCGAGCACCTGTTCGTGCAGCTTCTTCCACTCGGCCTTGACGCGGGCGCGATCGACCTCGCTGGCGCCTTCCGGCAAGGCCGCCAGCGCAGCCTCGAGGCTGCCGCCGAGCACGATGTCGGTACCGCGACCGGCCATGTTGGTGGCGATGGTCACCTGCCCCGGCGCACCGGCCTGGGCCACGATGTGCGCTTCGCGCTCATGCTGCTTCGCGTTCAGCACTTCGTGCCTCACCCCGGCCTTGTTCAACAGCCCGGACAGCAGTTCGGACACCTCGATCGAGGTGGTGCCGACCAGCACCGGCTGGCCGCGCCTGTGGCAATCCTTGATGTCCTCGATCACCGAGTTGTACTTCGGCGTCTGCGACAGGAAGATCATGTCCGGGTTGTCCTTGCGGATCATCGGCTTGTGGGTGGGGATCACCACCACCTCCAGGCCGTAGATGCTCTGGAACTCGAACGCCTCGGTATCGGCCGTGCCGGTCATGCCGGCCAGCTTCTTGTACATGCGGAACAGGTTCTGGAACGTCACCGTGGCCAGCGTCTGGTTCTCGCGCTGGATCGGCACGCCTTCCTTCGCCTCGACCGCCTGATGCAGGCCGTCGGACCAGCGCCGGCCGGCCAGGGTACGGCCGGTGAACTCGTCGACGATGATCACCTCGCCGTCGCGCACGATGTAGTCCACGTCGCGCTGGTAGATGCCGTTGGCTCTCAGCGCCGCGTTGAGGTGGTGCACCACCGCCAGGTTCTTGGAGTCGTACAGGCCACTGTCCTGGTCGATCACGCCGGCCTCGCGCAGCAGCTCGTCGGCGTGCTGCATGCCGGCCTCGGACAGATGCACCTGCTTCTGCTTCTCGTCGACCCAGTAGTCGCCCTCGCCGTTTTCCTCGGCCTGGCGGATCATCCGCGGCACGATCTTGTTGACCGCGAGATACAACTGCGGGGAATCCTCCGCGGGCCCGGAAATGATCAGCGGCGTGCGCGCCTCGTCGATCAGGATCGAGTCGACTTCGTCGACGATGGCGTAGTGCAGGCCGCGCTGGTAGCGCTGCTCCTTGCTGAGCGCCATGTTGTCGCGCAGGTAGTCGAAACCGAATTCGTTGTTGGTGCCGTAGGTGATGTCGGCGCGGTAGGCGGCGTACTTGTCGGCGTGGTCCATGCCCGGATACACGACGTCCACCGTCAGCCCGAGGAAGTTGTACAGCTTGCCCATCTGGGCCGAGTCGCGCCGCGCCAGGTAGTCGTTGACGGTGACCACGTGCACGCCCTTGCCGGCCAGCGCATTGAGGTACACCGGCAGCGTGCCGACGAGGGTCTTGCCTTCGCCGGTGCGCATCTCGGCGATCTTGCCCTGGTGCAACACCATGCCGCCGATCATCTGCACGTCGTAATGGCGCATGCCCAGCGTGCGCCTGGCTGCCTCACGCACCACGGCGAACGCTTCCGGCAGCAGCTTGTCCAGCGATTCACCGGCGGCGACGCGCTGCTTGAACTCGTCGGTCTTGCCGCGCAGCTCGTCGTCGCTCAGCTTCTCGAATTCCGGCTCCAGCGCATTGATGCGGTTGACGCTCTTGGACATCTGGCGCAGCACGCGTTCGTTGCGGCTACCAAACAGGCTCGTCAGGGCACGATTGAACATCGATTTTCCGGGTTGGAGAGTTGAAACGCCCGCCACGGGCGCGGGCCAATCGGGCATGTTACTACATGCCCGCTCGGCACTGCCCGTCAGGCCGGACTGGAGGGGATGCGTGCAGTCGCAGATGCCGCACCCGCCATCCTGAATGGCGCCGGCGGGCGCCCGATTCAAGTGGCGGCAACCGCCGGAAAAGGCTCAGCGGTGATTGCGCACGAAGGCCAGCGGGTTGACCACGCGGCCGTCGTACCAGACTTCGAAATGCACGTGGGAACCGGTGGAGCGACCGGTCGAGCCGGCCCTGGCGACCACGTCGCCGACCTGCACGTGCTGGCCCGGACGCACTTCCAGCGCGCTGTTGTGGGCGTAGCGGGTCATGTAGCCGTTGCCGTGGTCGATCTCGATCACCTTGCCGTAGCCGCTGCGCACGCCGGCAAACGTCACCATGCCCTCGGCCACGGTGTGCACGGCGGTACCCAGGGGCGTCGATATGTCGATGCCGGTGTGCCTCGCCGAATGGCCGTCGAACGGGTCGGCGCGCACGCCGAAGTACGAGGAGATGTAACCCGGCACCGGCATGCCGGTGGGCTTCAGATTCGATTCGATCTTGGCGTCGAGCAGCAGGCTCTGCAACGCCGACAACTGGGCCTGCTGGCGGTCGAACTGGCTGGCGAGCTGGTTGATGCCGCTGTCCAGCGAGGGCGGCAGCGCATAGGCCGTGCCGCTGGCGTCCTCGACACCGCCCACGGCGGGTTGCTGGTCGAAGTTGAACTCGCCGCTGTCCAGCTTGCCGACCTCGGCCAGGCGTTCGCCCAACGCGTTCAGGCGGGTCGACTGGGCCTGCAGCTGACCCAGCTTCACGGCCAGCGCGTCCAGCCCGCGCCGGGCATCCTCGCGCACGGTGCCCAACTGGGCTTTCTGCTGACCGATCTCCTGCTGCAAGGCATGGATCTCGGCCAGCGAGCGATCTCTCGGGCTGGCCACCAGCAGCGCCAGCGCCACGCCGGCGCTCATGCAGGCCAGCACCGCCACCGATGCCAGGGCGAACAGCTTCCAGCGCAGGCGTCGGTTCGCCAGATCAAGGGTTTGCGGCAATTTCCGGGCACGTGATACGAGTATGATTTGCATGTCTTTCCAAGATCGATTTCCGGCACCATGCAACGCGTTACCCCGGCCACTTCCCGCCGCCGCGACAACGGACCGAAGTCACTTGTCGATTGCGGCTCCTTCGCGACCCTGGCCCAGAAGGCCGAGTCGCTGGAAGCGCTGGATCGCGCATTGCGCCAGACGTTGCCATCGCCGTTGCGCGAGCAGGTGAGATTCGCCAACCTGCGCCACGACCGCCTCGTCTTCCTGGCGTCTTCACCGGGCTGGGCATCGCGTCTGCGCTTGATGCAGACACAGATCCTTGCCGCCGCACATGCCATCGGCACGCGCGCCAGTTCAGTCACCGTGAAAGTGGTCCCCCAACCACCGGCCGCAACACCACCGGATCGGTCAAAACCGCTTTCGCCTGCCGCCGCCGCCCACCTCGTGGCGGCCGCCGCGTCATTCACAGACCCCGAATTGCGGGCACTGTTCCTTGAGCTGGCGTCCTTCGCCGAAACCGCTGATTCCCCTGCTGCCGACGCGGGCTGAAGTCGCCGCCCGTCAATTCGGTGTGAGGTTTATAGCATGCACTTTGTTAAGGAATAAGCCGGGATGTCGCGGGGGCGTGAAACATGACGCGGGCAAAATGTGACGCCCGTCACGAAAACGGCCGTGTCGCGAGACACGGCCGTTCGTTTTGACAGGAGCGCCGCTGCCGCGGCGTGGGCTCAGATCGCCTGGGCGGGATGGGCGTAGGAGATCGGCGAGGTGGCCGGATCGTCCTGGTAGCTGACCTCTTCCCACGCCGAGGCGTCGGCCATCAGCGTGCGCAGCAGCTTGTTGTTCAGCTCATGACCCGACTTGTGCGCGTGATACGCGCCGATCAGGCTGTGGCCGAGCAGGTACAGGTCGCCGATCGCATCGAGGATCTTGTGCTTGACGAACTCGTCCTCGTAACGCAGGCCGTCCTCATTGAGCACGCGGTAGTCGTCCAGCACCACGGCATTGTCCATCGAACCGCCCAGCGCCAGGTTGTGTTCGCGCAGCATCTCGATGTCACGCATGAAGCCGAACGTGCGGGCGCGGCTCACTTCCTTGACGAAGGAGGTGGTGGAGAAGTCGATCTCGGCACGCGAGGTGCGCTGGCTGATGATCGGATGGTTGAAGTCGATCGAGAAGCCCACCTTGAAGCCTTCGAACGGCTCGAAGCTGGCCCACTTGTCGCCTTCCTGCACCTTCACCGGCTTCTTGATGCGGATGAAGCGCTTGGCCACGGCCTGCTCTTCGATGCCGGCGGACTGCAGCAGGAACACGAAGGGACCGGCGCTGCCGTCCATGATCGGCACTTCCGGCGCGGAAAGGTCGACATAGGCATTGTCGATGCCCAGTCCGGCCATCGCCGAGAGCAGATGCTCGACCGTGGAGACGCGCACGTCGCCATTGACCAGGGTGGTCGACAGGCGGGTATCGCCGACATGATCCTCACGCGCGCGGATATCGACCGGCGGATCGAGATCCGTTCGTCGAAACACGATGCCGGTATTGGGCGCCGCGGGACGCAAGGTCATGTAGACCTTGTCGCCGGTATGCAGGCCGACACCGGTCGCCCGGATGATGTTCTTGAGGGTACGCTGCTTGATCATTTTTGTTGGTACCTGTGTAGGCAGCAGCCAATCAGGGGCGGATGCTAACACAGTTTTAACCTGTGGTAAAAGCAAACCGTACCGTACAGTCTGATTATGCCTTCATGGTTCCTTCATCCCTGAAGCGACGGGTATCCATCTGATTTCCCGGGGAGAACGGCGACCGACACGACGTCCCGTGCCGGGGACGGGAATCCGGCACGGGACATCGGATCTGCCGTCACGGCAAAGCCGTGGCGACAGGCCATGCATCGTCCTGATGCACAGTCTTGTTGCGGTATCACGGGGCACTACCGGCAGCGTGCCTGGACCTGCGTGTACCGGCCAGGACACCCGAATCCGCCACGCTGCCATCGGCAGGCGGCGAGCCCGGTGAGTCCTGCAGTGACCGGCCCAACGCGGATTTGTTCAATACTTTCGCATCTCCCCCAACAGTTTGAACCTGTCGGAAGTCAGCCTGCCGGAAGTCACCTCTTCAGTCGGCCT
This sequence comes from Rhodanobacter sp. IGA1.0, assembly GCF_040208325.1. NCBI lineage: Bacteria > Pseudomonadati > Pseudomonadota > Gammaproteobacteria > Lysobacterales > Rhodanobacteraceae > Rhodanobacter > Rhodanobacter sp. IGA1.0. The sequence continues at coordinate 816,494 of NZ_CP157948.1, read as the reverse complement.
GGCGGCGCAGGAACGCCGGAATGTCCAGGTAGTCGAAGCCGGGCTCGGCGTGCTTCGCCGGCGCCGCGGGTTCGGTCCTGCCCTGGTTCGAATGCACCACGTCAGGCTGGGCATAGTCGACCACCTCGTTGCCGGTGCCGGTGCGCAGCACCACCGGGCGCGGACGCATCTGCACCTGCTGGCTCGTTTCCACCATGCGGATCGGCGGCTGCTGGCGCGAGGCCATCGCCCGGTTGAGGCCGGTGGCGACCACCGTTACACGCACGTCGTCCTTCATCTCCGGGTCGAGCGAGGTGCCCATCACCACGGTGGCGTCTTCGCTGGCGAAGTCGTGGATGATGCGGCCGATCTCGTCGAACTCGCGCATGGTGAGGTTCGGACCGGCGGTGACGTTGACCAGGATGCCGCAGGCGCCATTCAAGTTGACGTCTTCCAGCAGCGGGTTCTTGATCGCCGCCTCGGCCGCGGCCTGGGCACGATCGTCGCCGCGCGCGGTGCCCGAGCCCATCATCGCCAGGCCCATCTCCGACATCACGGTGCGCACGTCGGCAAAGTCGACGTTGATCAGGCCCGGGGCCGTGATCAGGTCGGCAATGCCCTGCACGGCGCCCTGCAGCACGTCGTTGGCCGCCTTGAACGCGTTGAGCAGGGTCACTTCGCGGCCGAGCACGCTGAGCAGCTTCTCGTTCGGCACGGTGATCAGCGAGTCGACGTGCTGCGACAGGTCCTCGATGCCCTTCAGGGCGACCTGCATGCGCCGACGGCCTTCGAACGGGAACGGTTTGGTCACCACGGCCACGGTCAGGATGCCCTTCTCCTTGGCCAGCTGCGCCACCACCGGCGCGGCGCCGGTACCGGTGCCGCCGCCCATGCCGGCGGTGATGAACACCATGTCGGCGCCTTCCAGCATCGCCTCGATCCGTTCGCGATCCTCCAGCGCAGCCTGCCGGCCGACTTCGGGGTTCGCGCCGGCGCCGAGACCCTTGGTCACGTTGCCACCGAGCTGCAGGTGGGTACGCGAGCCGCAGCTGGTCATCGCCTGGGCGTCGGTGTTGGCGACGACGAAGTCGACGCCTTCGATGTTGGCGTTGAGCATGTGCGCCACGGCATTGCCACCGCCGCCGCCCACGCCGATCACCTTGATGACTGCATTGGGTGCGAGTTTATCGATCAGTTCAAACATTTCCCGTCCTCCGTAGAGTTGTTGTCGTTTTAACCATGGATGACGACTCCTGTCGGTCCATGGTGATGGGTGGATGTCCCTCCACCCTGGATGACGCGTCCTGCGTCATCCGCAACCGTGCTTCAGAAATTCCGCGTCAGCCAGCCACGCACTTTCCCGACCAGGCCACCGACGCTGCCGCCGACCGGCCCGCCCACGCGCATGCCGCCCGCCCGCGCGCCGTGCAGCAGCAGGCCCACGCCGGTGGCGTGCAGCGGACTGGAGACCACTTCGCCGAGGCCGTCGATCTGCTGCGGCACGCCGATGCGCACCATCTTGTGGAAGATCTCCTCGGCCAGCTCCAGCGCGCCTTCCATCTTCGAGGCGCCGCCGGTCAGCACCACGCCGGCCGCGACCAGGCTTTCGTAGCCGGAGCGGCGCAGCTGGTCCTGCACCATCTCGAAGATTTCCTCGTAGCGGGCCTGCACGCTCTGCGCCAGCGACTGCCGCGCGAGCCGGCGCGGCGGGCGGTCGCCCACGCTGGGTACCTGGATGGTTTCCTCGGCGTGCGCCAGCCCGGTCTGGGCGCAGGCGTACTTGATCTTGATCTCCTCCGCGTGGGCGGTCGGCGTGTGCACGCCGTAGGCGATGTCGCTGGTGACCTGGTCGCCGCCGACCGGCAGCGAGGCGGTGTAGCGGATCGAGCCCTGGGTGTAGATCGCGATGTCGGTGGTGCCGGCGCCGATGTCGACCAGGCACACGCCCAGCTCGCGCTCGTCGTCGGTGAGCACCGCCTTGGCGCTGGCCAGCGCCGACGGCACCAGTTCATCCACGGTGAGGCCGCAGCGCTGGATGCACTTGGAGATGTTCTGAACCGCCGCGGCCGCGCCGGTGACCAGGTGCACGTTGGCCTCCAGCCGCACGCCGCTCATGCCGACCGGGGCGCGGATGCCGTCCTGGCCGTCGATGCGGTATTCCTGCGACTCCTTGTAGAGCACCTTGCGGTCGGCCGGGATCGCCACCGCGCTGGCCGCCTCCAGCACCTGCTCCAGGTCCGCCGCGGTGACCTCGCGGTCGCGGATCGCCGCGTTGCCGTGCGAGTTGCGGGTTTCCAGGTGGCTGCCGGAGATCGATGCGTAGACCGAACGGATGTCGCAGCCGGCCATCAGCTCGGCTTCCTCCACCGCGCGCTGGATCGAGTGCACGGTCGATTCGATGTCGACCACCGAGCCGCGCTTCATGCCGCGCGAGACGTGGGTGCCGATGCCGATCACGGTGATCGGCTCGCCCGGCTCGTACTCGCCCACGATCGCCACCACTTTCGAGGTGCCGATGTCGAGCCCCACCACCAGTTGCTTGTCGTTGCGCGGCTTCATAGAAAAATGCTCATGTGCGAGGCGAACCCCCAGCGTTGGCGGCGGCCGCATCGGGCCAGCGCACGGCGAATCCGTTGGTGTAGCGAAGGTCGGCGTAGGCAAAACCCTCGGTGTGTCCGGCGATCAGTTGCGGATAGACCTCGAGGAAGCGGCGCAGGCGACGACCCGCCTGCTCGCGGTCGCCGATCACGATCTGCGCACCGCCCGCGGTGCCGATGCTCCAGCTGCCGCGCTCGGTCAGCGCCACGCCGGTGATGCGCAGGTGCGTGCCGGCGAAGGCCTTCTGTGTCTGGGCGTAGAAGCTCACCACCTCGGCCAGCCTGGCATCCGGGCCATGCAGTTCCGGCAGGTCGCCGAGGTCATTCATGCCGGGCGCATCGAACACCAGGCCCTGGCGGCTGATCAGCTGTCTGTCGTTCCAGCGCGCGAACGGCTGGCGTTCGTAGATGCGCAACTGCAGCGTGTCGGGCCAGCGCTTGCGCGCCTCGACCGATTCCACCCACGGCAGCGCGGCCACGGCTTTCTGCACCGCATCCAGATCCAGCGCGAAGAAGCCCTTGCCCAACCGCGGCCGCACCGCGGCGCGCAGGTCGCTTTCGCTGACGTGCTTGAACTCGGCCTGCACCGTCAACCGGGTCACCGGCCAGCGCCCGGCCGCAAACCAGCCGCGCAGCACGCCGACGATCGGCAGCGCGACCAGGGCGATGGCCAGGCACCAGGCGACGAGGCGGACGGCTCCCTTCACAGGCCCTCCCGGAAACTGGTTTCCAGCACGCGCCAGCACAGCTCCTGGTAGTCGATGCCGTCCACCGCGGCGGCCTTCGGCACCAGCGAATGCGAGGTCATGCCCGGCGCGGTGTTCACTTCCAGCAGCCAGTTGCGACCGGCGCGATCGCGCATCACGTCGACCCGACCCCAGCCGGCGCAGCCCAGCGCGTCGAACGCCTGCAGCGCCAGCGCGCGCAGTTCCGCCTCGGCCTCGCCTTCCTGGCCGGGGCACAGGTACAGGGTGTCCTCGGCGATGTACTTCGCGTTGTAGTCGTAAAACGCGCCCTTCGGCACGATGTGGATCGACGGCAGCACCTGGCGCCCGAGGATCGCGACGGTCAGTTCGTCACCCTCGATCAGGGTTTCCATCAGCAGGTCGCCGGGATACTTCGCGGCCAGCTCCACCGCCTGGTCCAGTTGCGATTCGTCGAACACGCGGGTGACGCCAACGCTGGAACCTTCGCAGGCCGGCTTCACGATCAGCGGAAAGCCGACCTGCTTCGCCGCCGCGTGCACGTCGGCGCCACGCGGCAGCGCCACGAACTTCGGGGTCGGCAGGCCCAGCGATTGCCACACGCGCTTGGAGCGGGTCTTGTCCATCGACAGCGCCGAACCCAGCACGCCGGAGCCCGTGTACGGCACGTTGAGCGATTCCAGCGCGCCCTGCAGCACGCCATCCTCGCCGCCGCCATGCTGGCCGTGCAGGATGTTGAAGACCCGGGCGAAGTGCCCGGCGCGCAACGCATCGAGCAGGGCCGGGATGCCGTCGATGGCATGGGCGTCGATGCCGCGCGCGCGCAGTGCATCGAGCACGTTGCGGCCGGAATCCAGCGACACTTCGCGCTCGGCCGAGCTGCCGCCCATCACCACGGCGACGCGTCCGAACTGGGCAGGGTCCTTGATCATCGTGCTCACTTGCTTGTCCTCAGGTTGCCCGTTTGCGCCAGCTCCACCGCCGCCGCGCCGATGTCGCCCGCGCCGAGCAGCAGCAGCAGGTCGCCATCGCGCAGCAGCGCCGGCAGGCTCTCTTTCAGATCACGCGGATGCTCGACCAGCACCGGATCGACCTTGCCGCGCGCACGCACGGCGCGCGCCAGGGCGCGACCGTCGGCGCCGGCGATCGGCGCCTCGCCAGCAGGGTAGACATCGGTCAGCACCAGCACGTCGGCCTCGGCCAGCACGTTGGCGAAGTCGTCCAGCAGGTCGCGCGTGCGGCTGTAGCGGTGCGGCTGGAAACCGACCACCAGGCGCCGGTCGGGCCAGCCGCCGCGGGCGGCGGCGAACACCGCGGCCAGTTCGCGGGGGTGGTGGCCGTAATCGTCGACCAGCAGCACGCTGCCGTGGTCCAGCGCAAGCTCCCCGCGCCGGTGGAAACGCCGGCCGACGCCCTGGAAATTCTCCAGCGCACGGGCCAGCGCATCGGCCTCGACGCCGAGCTGCCAGCCGATCGCCGCGGCGGCCAGCGCATTGAGCACGTTGTGGCGACCGGGCAGGTTGAGCTTCACCGGCAGCACCTCGTCGCGCCCCGGCAGTTGCAGGTCGAAGTGCATCTCGAAGCCGTGCTGGCTCACCTTCAGCGCGCGCACGTCGGCGTCCGCGCTGTCGATGCCGTAGGTCATCACCCGCCGCGTGGTGGACTTGGCCAGCACCGCCACTTCCGGGTCGTCCACGCACAGCACGGCCAGGCCGTAGAACGGCAGCCGGTGCAGGAAGTCGTCGAACGCCTGCTTCACCTCGGCGAAATCGCCGTGGTAATTCTCCAGGTGGTCGGCGTCGATGTTGGTCACCGCCGCGATCACCGGCGACAGCATCAGGAACGAGCCGTCCGATTCGTCCGCTTCCGCCACCAGGTACTGGCCGGTGCCCAGCCGGGCATTGGCGCCGGCCGCGTTGAGCTGGCCACCGATCACGAAGGTCGGGTCGTAACCGGCCTCGGCCAGCACGCTGGCGGTGAGGCTGGTGGTGGTGGTCTTGCCGTGGGTGCCGGCGATCGCCACGCCGCGGCGGAAACGCATCAGTTCGCCCAGCATCTCCGCGCGGGGGATCACCGGAATGCGGCCGGCGCGGGCGGCGACCAGCTCGGGGTTGTCCTGCCTGATCGCGCTGGATGTCACCACCACGTCGGCGTCGCCGATGTTTTCCACCGCATGGCCCACGTGCACCACGATGCCCAGTTGCTGCAGCCGTTGTGCCGTCGGCGAGTTCGCCCGATCGGAGCCGGAGACCGCGTAGCCCAGGTTGTGCAGCACTTCGGCGATGCCGCTCATGCCGACGCCGCCGATGCCGATGAAGTGCACCCGGCGGAACGTGCTCATCGGATCTTCGTGCGCATGCAGGCGACGCGGCGTCATGCGGCCACCTCCAGGCATGCGCGGGCGATGACCTGCGCCGCGTCGGGTTTCGCCAGCGTGCGCGCGGCCTCGGCCATCGCCAGCAGGCGCTTGCGGTCACCCAGCAGCGACTCCAGTCGCTGCGCCAGAATCTGTACGTCCAGCTCGTTCTCCTGCATCAGTTCGGCGGCTCCGGCCGCCACCAGCACTTCACCATTGCGCGTCTGGTGGTCGTCCACCGCGTGCGGGAACGGCACCAGCACCGCACCCAGTCCGGCCGCAGCCAGCTCGGCCAGGGTCAGCGCGCCGGCGCGGCAGACGGCCAGGTCGGCGCGGCCGTAGGTAGCCGCCATGTCATCGATGAACGGCACCACCTGCGCCTCGACGCCGGCCTTCGCATACGCGGCGCGCGCCTCGTCCAGACCGCGGTTGCCGCACTGGTGCAGCACCTCGGGCCGTTGTTCCGCCGTCAACAGGGCCAGTGCCTGCGGCAGCGCGAGATTCAGTGCGCGCGCGCCCAGGCTGCCGCCGAGCACCAGCAGGCGTGGCCTGCCCTCCCGCCCCGCCATGCGCTGCGCCGGCGGCGGCAGGGCGGCGATCGCGTCGCGTACCGGATTGCCGACCCATTCGGCCTGCGGCAAGGCATCGGCGAAACCGGCCAGCACGCGCTTCGCCAGCGCGGCCAGCTTGCGATTGGTGAAGCCGGCCACCCGATTCTGTTCGTGCACCAGCAACGGTCGGCGCAACAGCCAGGCAGCCACGCCACCGGGGCCGGCGACATAACCACCCATCGACAGCACGCTGCGCGGATTCACCCGGCGCAGTACGGCCAGCGAGGCCAGCAGCGAACGCAACAGCATCAGCGGCGCCAGCAACCGGGTCTTCCAACCCTTGCCGCGCAGACCGCCGACGGCCACCGTGTGCAGCTCGATCCGCTGGGACGGCACCACGTTCGTTTCCATCCCGCCGACCGCACCCAGCCACACCACCGGCACGCCCTGCGCCCGAAGGCATTCGGCCACGGCCAGTCCGGGGAAGATATGGCCACCGGTGCCGCCGGCCATGATCAGCACGGGACGCTGCGCGGTCATGCAGCCACCGCCTCGCGCGGCGTTGCCGCGGCGCTCGCGTCGACAGCAGCGACAGCTGCCGGCATCCGGGTGGCCATCTGCCGCGCGTCCAGCGCACGGTTGATCTCGTAGGTGGCGCGCAGCAGCACGCCGGCCATGGCACAGGTCAGCGCCATCGACGAACCACCATAGCTGATCAGCGGCAGCGTCAGCCCCTTGGTCGGCAGCGCGCCGAGATTCACGCCCACCGACACGAAGGCCTGCATCGCCAGCATCAGCGAGATGCCGAACGCCACATAGCCGGCGAAACGCTGGCCCACCTCGACGCCCTTCAGGCCGATGTACAGGCCGCGGCCCACCGCCAGTCCGAACAGGCTGATCACCAGGATCACGCCAGCCAGGCCCAGCTCCTCGCCGATCACCGCGAAGATGAAATCGGTATGCGCCTCGGGCAGGTAGGACAGCTTCAACACGCTCGAACCGAGGCCCACGCCGGTCCACTCGCCGCGGCCGATAGCCATCAGCGACTGGGTCAGCTGGAAGCCGTCGTTGAACGGGTCCTTCCACGGGTCCATGAACGAGGTCAGTCGCTTCATGCGGTAGCTCTCGCCGGTCGCCGCGACATACAGCAGCGGCATCAGCGGCAGGCCCATCAGGAACAGGAAGATCGGCCGCGCGCCGCCCAGCCAGACCATCGCGATGGTCACCGCGATCACCAGCGTGGCCGAGCCGAAGTCCGGCTGCGCCAGCAGCAGCAGCACGATCAGGCCGGCCACCAGCAACGGCTTGAACAGGCCGAGGAATTTCGTCTCCACGCTGTCGCGATGGCGCACCAGGTAGCTGGCCACGTAGATCACCAGAATGAGCTTTACCGCCTCGACCGGCTGGAACGTGGTCACCAGCAGGTTCAGCCAGCGCCGCGCGCCGTTGATGCGCATGCCGAAGTGCGGCACGAACACCGCCAGCAGCATCAGGAAGGCCAGCGCCAGCAGCGGGAACGCGTACTTCTCCAGCAGCTTCAGCTCGGTGCGCATGGCCAGGGCAGCGGCGAGCAGGCCAAGGCTGAGGAACAGCAGGTGCTTCTTCAGGAAGTAGAACGCGCCGATGTGCTGGCTGTCCGCCACCGCGATCGAGCTGGACGTCACCATCACCACGCCCACGCTGGCCAGACCGATCAGCGCGACCAGCAGCCACAAGTCGAAGCTGCCGCGCGGCCCGGTCCGGCGTCTGGCTTGCGAGGCGTCAAACATGGGTGCGTCCCTTGGAGGCACGGGAATGGGGAATGGGGAATGGGGAATGGGCAAAAGCGCACAGGCGCACGCCCTTCCGCTTCCCGATTCCCGATGCCCGATTCCCGGCCTTGATCATCACCGCACCTTCAACGTGGCGAGGCCGATCAGCACCAGCACGACGCTGATGATCCAGAAGCGCACGATCACACGCGGCTCGGGCCAGCCCTTCAATTCGAAGTGGTGGTGGATCGGCGCCATCCGGAACACGCGCTTGCCGGTGAGCTTGAAGCTGGCGACCTGGATCATCACCGAGGCGGTTTCCATCACGAACACGCCGCCCATCACCAGCAGCACGATCTCCTGGCGCACGATCACCGCGACGCAGCCCAGCGCCGCGCCCATCGCCAGCGCGCCCACGTCGCCCATGAACACCTGGGCCGGATAGGTGTTGAACCACAGGAAGCCCAGCCCCGCACCGGCCAGCGCGCCGGTGAAGATCGCCAGCTCGCCCGCACCGGGAATCGAGGGGATGCCCAGGTATTCGGAGAACACCTTGTTGCCGGCCAGATAGGCGAACACGCCCAGCGCGCCGGAGACCAGCACGGTCGGCATGATCGCCAGGCCATCCAGGCCGTCGGTGAGGTTCACCGCGTTGGAGAAGCCCACGATCATGAAGTAGGTGATGGCGATGAAGAACAGGCCCAGCGGCAATACCACGTGCTTGAACAGCGGCAGGTACAGCGCCGTTTCCGCCACCGGCCCGGCGGCCGCGGCATGCGGTGCGGTGTAGTAGAGGAACAGCGCCGCACCGAGCCCGAACACCGACTGCCAGAAATACTTCCAGCGGCTGGCCAGGCCGCGGCTGTCCTTCAGCACCAGCTTGCGGTAGTCGTCGTAGAAACCGATCGCGCCGAAGCTCAGCAGCACTGCCAGCACCACCCACACGTAGCGGTTGTGCAGGTCGGCCCACAGCAGGGTGGCCACGGTGACCGACAGCAGGATCATCACGCCACCCATGGTCGGCGTGCCGGCCTTGACCAGGTGCGTCTGCGGACCGTCGCTGCGCACCACCTGGCCCGCCTTCAGCGCAGCCAGCCGATTGATCAGCCACGGCCCGCACAGCAGCGACATCGCCAGCGCGGTGAGCGCGGCCATGATCGTGCGGAAGGTGATGTACTGGAACAGGTGCAGCGCCGTGAAATGCCGTGCCATCCAGTCGGCCAGCTCAAGCAGCATGGGATGCCTCCCCCTTCTTCTCTGCGCCACCGTCGATGGCGGCCACGACCTGCTCCATGCCGGCCGAACGCGAACCCTTGACCAGGCAGGTGACGCCCGGATGCAGTTGCGCCTGCAGCGTGGCGATCAGCGCCGGCTTGTCGTCGAAGTGCGTGGCGCCGGCGCCGAAGGCCTCGACCGTCGCCGCACCGAACGGGCCCACCGCAAACAGGCGCTCGATGCCGCGCTGGCGCGCCATCGCGCCAATGCCTGCATGCAGTGCCCGCGCATCGGCGCCCAGCTCGGCCATGTCGCCCAGCACCAGCCAGCGCTCGCCACCGGCCAGCAGCAGCGTGTCGATCGCCGCCGCCATCGAACCGGGGTTCGCGTTGTAACTGTCGTCGATCACGGTCCAGCCGCCGGCAGCCACCACGCGGCGCAGCCGGCCGGCCACGCCGGAGGACTGCTCGAGCCCGGCGACAATGGTGTCCAGCGGCACATCGAGCGCCAGCGCCACCGCGGCCGCGGCCAATGCGTTGGCGATGTTGTGGCGACCGGGCAGCGGCAGCGCCACCTCGGCGTCGCCCCGGGGCGTGCTCAGCACGAAACGCGAACCGTCCACGCGTTGCTCGATGATGTCGGCGCCCACGTCGGCCCGGTGCTCCAGGCCGAACCGCAGCACCTGGCGCGAACCGGCCAGGCCGCCGAAGAAACTGGCGAACGCATCGTCGGCATTGATGATCGCGGTGCCGTCGACCGGCAGTGCCTGATACAGCGCCCCCTTGGTTTCGGCCACGCCCTCGATGCTGCCCATGCGCTCAAGATGCGCCGGCGCGATGAGCGTGACGAGGCCGATATCGGGCCGCGCGATGGCAGCCAGGTACGCGATGTCACCGGGTTTGCCCGCGCCCATCTCGAACACCGCGTATTCGGTGTCGGCCGGCATCGCCAGCAGGCTCAGCGGCAGGCCCAGTTCGTTGTTGTAGTTGCCGCCGCTGACATGGGTGCGACCGTGCCGCGACAGGATCGAGGCGACCAGGGTCTTCACCGTGGTCTTGCCGTTGGAGCCGGTGATGCCGACCACGCGCACGTCGCGCTGGGCGCGCACCGCACTGGCCAGGTCGCCCAGCGCCAATCCGGCGTCGTCGACCAGCACCTGCGGCAAGTCGCTGTCGACCTTGCGCGTGACCATCGCGGCCACCGCGCCCCTCGCGGCAGCCTCGGCCAGGTAGTCATGGCCGTCGGCGCGCTCGCCCTTGATCGCGACGAACAGGTCGCCGGGCTTGAGCTTGCGCGTATCGATGGCCACGCCGGTGATCTCGGCATCGCCCGCAAGCAGGCGGCCGCCGGTCCACACGGCGATGGTGGCGAGCGCCATCATGCGCGCTGCTCCCGCTGCCATTGCTCCAGCGCAGCACGAGCCACCAGCAGGTCGTCGAACGGATGCTTGCCGGTCGCGCCGTCCTGATAGGTCTCGTGGCCCTTGCCGGCGATCAGCACCGCATCGCCCGGCCTGGCCAGCGCCAGCGCGTCGGCGATCGCCACCGCGCGATCGCGCTCGACCGCCATCGCCGGCGCGGCAGTCATGCCGGCCACGATCTGCGCCACGATCGCGTCGCCGTCCTCACCCCGCGGGTTGTCGTCGGTGACGATCGCCACGTCGGCCAGCCTGGCGGCGATCTCGCCCATCAACGGGCGCTTGCCGGCGTCACGCTCGCCGCCGCAACCGAACACGCAGATCAGCTTGCCGGCGCAGTGGGCGCGCACGGCATTCAGTGCCTGCTCCAGCGCATCCGGGGTATGCGCGTAGTCGACCACCACCAGCGGCTGGCCGTGTACGCCGCCGATCCGGTTCATCCGGCCATTCACCGGCTGCAGCCGGGCGACCACTTCGACGATGCGCGCGAACGGTTCGCCCAGCGCGCCGAGGCTGGCCACCACGGCCAACAGGTTGGCCACGTTGAAGCGACCGATCAGCTGGCTGCGGATCGCCTGACTGCCCCACGGGGTGCGCAGATGGAAGGCCAGGCCCTCGGCCGAGGTGACAATGTCGCTGGCGGCAACTTCCGCCTCGTCGTCGCCGGCCGCACTGAAGCGCAGCAACTGCAGATCATCGGACAGCTGACTCGAAAGCTCGCGGCCGAACGCGTCGTCGATGTTGATCACCGCGCTGCGCAGACCCGGCCACGCGAACAGCATGGCCTTGGCGGCGCCGTAGGCTTCCATGCTGCCGTGATAGTCGAGGTGGTCGCGGGTGAGGTTGGTGAATGCGGCCACTTCGAAGTCGACCGCAGCCACGCGCCCCTGCACCAGCGCGTGCGAGGAAACTTCCATCGCCACGTGGCTGACCCGGTCGTCGCGGAACGCCGCCAGCTGCGCCTGCACGCTGATCGCGTCGGGGGTGGTGCGTTCGCCCTCGTGCAGCTGGCCGTGCACGCCTGCGCCGAGCGTGCCGATCGAGGCGGCGCGATGGCCCAGCAGGGTCAGCGCCTGGGCCAGCAGCTGCACGCAGGAGGTCTTGCCGTTGGTACCGGTCACGCCGATCAGGCGCAGCGACTCGCTGGGTCGCTGATGGAAGCGCGCGGCGATCTCGCCGACCTGCGCGTGCAGGTCGTCGATCCACAGCACCGGCACCTCGCCGACTGCCTGCGGCAGTGCATCCCTTCCGCCCTCGTCAATTTCCCCTGCCAGCGAGGGAAGCGATTCGCCTGTCGCCGGCGCCTCGGCCAGCACGATGCGCGCGCCGCGCTGCACGGCGGCAGGCGCAAAGCTGATGCCATGGGCGCGGGTGCCATGCAGCGCGAAGAACGCGTCACCGCGCTGCACGCTGCGCGAATCCAGGCTCAGGCCGGAGACCGTCATGCGCGCGGCTTCCGGCATCGCTGCCAGTTGCGCGTCTGCGATGCCCAGCAGCAATTGATCGAGGTGGCCGGTGTTCATGGCGTGTCCTCGTCCACGGGCGCGTCGTCGATCGGCGCATCCACCGGCGGCTTGCTGCCGACCAGCCCGTCCGGGCTCTGCAGCGGACCGCCGACATACCAGCGACCGATATTGTCGGGCGGCACGTCGAGCAGGCGCAGCGCGCCCTCCATCACCTTGGAGAAGACCGGACCGGACACGGTGCCGCCGTAATAGCTACCCTTCTGCGGGTTGTCGATCACCACCACCGCCGCCAGGCGCGGGCTGGAGGCCGGCACGATGCCGGCAAACGCCGAGGTGTAGTTGCTCTTGGCATAGCTGCCGCCGGCGGCCTTGTGCGCGGTGCCGGTCTTGCCGGCCACGCTGTAGTTGGCGATGCGCGCCATCGTGCCGGTACTGCCCGGCCCGGTCACCGTCTCCATCATCTGCAGCAGTTCGTGCGCCACCTCGGGCGAGATGATCTGCTTCGCGGTGCTGTCGTTGTCCTTGATGAAGGTGGGGCTGTGCATCACGCCACCATCGGCGATGGTGGCGTAGGCATTGGCCAGCTGCAGCACGGTGACGTTGAGTCCGTAGCCGTAGCCGAGAATGGCCTTTTCCAGCGGGCGCCAGTCGCGGCCGATGCGCAGATAGCCGGAGGCTTCGCCGGGGAAGCCGCTCTCGGTGCTGTTGCCGAAGCCGAACGCGCGATAGGTGTCGTACATCAGCGAGGTGTCCAGCTGCATCGCGATGTGCGCCGCGCCCACGTTGCTCGACTTGGTGATCACCCCGGTCGGGGTCAGCACGCCGTAGTTGTGCGTGTCGTGGATGTCGTGGCCCTGGAAGTACCAGTGCCCGCCGGTGGTGTCGATGAGCGGGCTGGTCGGCGTGTACTTGCCGCTGGACAGCGCCGCCGCCATCAGGATCGGCTTGATCGTCGAGCCGGGTTCGAGCACGTCGGTCATCGCCCGGTTGCGGCGCTGGCCCGGCTTGCTGCCGCCCAGCGCATTCGGGTTGTAGGTCGGCAGGTTGACCATGGCCAGTACTTCGCCGGTGCGCACGTCGAGCACCACCATCGAGCCGGAGTCGGCCTGCGATTTCTCCAGCGTGTTCTTCAGCTCGTTGTAGGCCAGGAACTGGATGCGCCGGTCGATGCTCAGCGTGAGGTTCTGGCCGGGCTTGGGCGCGCGCACCTGCTCCAGATCCTCGACCACGTGACCCATGCGGTCGCGAATGACGCGCTTGGCGCCCGGCTTGCCGGCCAGCCATTCGTCGTACGCCAGCTCCAGGCCTTCCTGGCCGCGGTCGTCGATGTTGGTGAAACCGAGCACGTGGGCGGTGACTTCGCCGGACGGGTAGTAGCGCTTGAATTCACGCTGGCCGTTGATCCCCGGAATGCCCAGGTCCAGCACCGCCTGTGCCGCGGCCGGCGACATCTGCCGGCGCAGGTAGACGAACTCGCGATCCGAACGCTGCGCCAGCTGCGCCTTCAGGCCGTCCGCTTCCACGCCAAGCGCCTGGGCCAGCGCGGGAATGCGCTCGTCGTTGTCCAGCACCTCGGACGGATTGGCCCAGATCGACATCATCGGCGTCGACACCGCCAGCGGCTCGCCGTTGCGGTCGAAGATGGTGCCGCGCGACACCGGGATCGGCACTTCGCGCAGGAAGCGCGCGTCACCCTGGCGCTGGTAGAACTCCTTGCGCACCACCTGCAGGTCGAACGCGCGCGCGACCAGCGCTGCGGAAACCAGCCCCAGCAGGCCGACCACTACGATCATGCGGCGCCGCGCACTGGGACCTGCGACGCGGCGGCGACCGGGCGGGGATGGCTTGACGTGCTTGCGCCAGCTCATCGCAGCAACCGGATGTCTTGCGGGCGCGGATCGACCATGCCCAGCTTCTGCCGGGCCTCGTCGTCGATGCGCCGGGGTTCGGCATAGGTGGCCTGCTCCAGTTCGAGCTTGCCGTATTCGATGTTCAACTCGTCGCGCTGGTTCTGCAGCGCGGTCAGGTTGACGAACAGCACGCGGCTCTCGTGGCGCGTCCACACCACGCCGAGCGCGCTGGCCAGCACGGCCACCAGCAACACCAGCAGGCAGAGGGCGCCGATGGCCTTCATGCGAGTTTCTCCGCCACGCGCAGGACAGCCGAGCGCGAGCGCGGGTTCGCCGCCAGCTCGGCATCGCCCGGGAATTGCGCCTTGCCGACCGCAGCCAGTTGCGCCGGCGCGCCCTGCACCGGCGGTCCGCGACGGCTGTTCTGCACGCGGCCGGAGTGGTCGCGGATGAACAGCTTCACCGCGCGGTCTTCCAGCGAGTGGAAGCTGATCACCGACAGGCGACCGCCCGGCTTCAGCCGTTCCAGCGCGGCATTCAGGCCCTGCTGCAAGGCATCCAGCTCGCCGTTCACGCGAATGCGCAGCGCCTGGAAGCTCCGCGTGGCCGGATGCTTGCCCGGCTCGCGCCGGCCCGCCACGCGCTCGATCAGCGCGGCCAGCTGGCCGGTGCGGGTGAACGGGGTCGCCTCGCGATCGGCCACGATGGCGCGGGCGATGCGCCGGCTGTGGCGTTCCTCGCCGTAGTTCCACAGCACGTCGGCGATCTCGCGCTCGCTGGCCCGGGCCAGGAAGTCGGCCGCGCTCTCGCCCTGGCTGGTGTCCATGCGCATGTCCAGCGGCGCATCGGCCATGAAGCTGAAACCGCGCGCGGCCTCGTCCAGTTGCGGCGACGACACGCCCAGGTCGAGCAGAACGCCATCGAGGCCGGCAGCGGTTTCGTCCCACTCGGCCAGGCTGGAGAAATTCGCATGGCGGATCGATACCCGCGGATCGGCGGCGAACTCGGCACGGGCCGTGGCGATGGCGGCGGGGTCGCGATCCATCAGCAGCAGGCGACCGTCGGCGCCCAGGCGCGACAGGACCTCGCGGGCGTGTCCGCCGCGACCGAAGGTTCCATCGAGATAACGCCCGCCCGCATGCACGGCGAGACCCTCCACTGCTTCACCCAGCATCACCGGGATGTGCCGCAAAACTTGCTCGGCCATGCCGCACTCCCGCTCCCGTCCCACGTGTGTCGCCGCGCCGTCTACAGGCGCAGTTCGGCCATTTCGCTTGTGATGTCGTCTTCGCCGATGCTCTGGCGGATCTTGGCCAGGTGGGCCTGTTCGCTCCACAGCTCGAACTTGTTGCCCATGCCCAGCAGCACCGCCTTTTTCTCGATGCCGGTGGTGGCACGCTGGCTGGCCGGCAGCAGTACGCGCGCCGCACCATCGGGCTCGACCACGGCGGCGGCACCGACCAGCTTCATCTGCATGTCGCGGTGAGCCGCCTTGACCTTGGACAGGGCGTTCACCTGATCGCGCACCTTTTCCCACTCCGCATGCGGAAACAGCCACAGGCTGCCCGCCTCGAACGGGTTGTAGGTGATCACCAGGCGATTGGCGCACTCGCCCGCCACCTGCTCCCGATACGCTGTCGGGATGGTCAGGCGACCCTTGTCGTCGATGGTGATGGCGGTTTCGCCCTGGAACACGATCAGCAGACTCCACGAAAACCCACAATTTCACACTGGAGCCCACGATAATCTCGCCCCCTGAGACTGTCAAGGCAATTTCGCTTGTGAATCAATGAGTAAAGGCAAAATCCTGACCGGACATGCAGCATATTCTCAGGAACACCGGCAAGGTGTTTGAAAGCAGGGAATTTTTTGCAATCAGGGCCGCGCTGCTTTGGGCCGGAACGGGGTGAATTCCACGCGAAATCACGCCATTTGGCGCCCGCGGACTGAATTTCCCGTTCACATGGGCGTGCCATCGCCACCCTGACGAAGACGTCGGGGTGGCGATGACATGCACGAAGAGGTGGAGTCGGCCTGTAAGCCGGGTTCTGTACGTCTTGCGACGCGACAGTCATTCCTCTCGGCCAGGCGTCGCCGCCTGGCTCCAGCAACCTACCCGGGAACAACGCGGGCCGCGTTATCGTTCCCCTATTTGGTCTTGCTCCGAGTGGGGTTTACCGTGCCGTACGACGTTGGCCCCGTACGCGGTGCGCTCTTACCGCACCCTTTCACCCTTGCCACGCACATCCGGAGATGCCGTTCGGCGGTCTGCTCTCTGTTGCACTGGCCGTCAGCTCACGCTGCCCAGGAGTTACCTGGCACTCTGCCCTGCGGAGCCCGGACTTTCCTCGATGCGCTTGCGCGCGACGCGACTGTCCGGCCGACTCCACGGGAAAGGATACAGGAGTGAGTGAGGAGGAGTGAGAAACGAGAGAGAAGCCGCTGCATGCGTGTTTGCCCCTACCTCACTCCTCTCCACTCACTTCTCGCTCTCGTAGAGAGATTTGCGCGGCGCCCCGCTGATCGCCGCCGCCAGCTTGGCCGCCTTCGCCGGCGGCAGCTCGTCGCGCAGGATCGCGAACACGCGCCGGCCTTCGGCCAGTTTCGCGTCGGCTTCCTCGCCGCGCCCCGCCACCAGGATCACGTGCTCGCCGCGCTGCTGGTCCGGATCGCTGACGACCCGCGCCGCCAGCTCCGCCAGCGGCTCGCCCAGCACGGTTTCGAACATCTTGGTCAGCTCGCGCGCCAGCACGGCCTCGCGGTCGGCGCCGAACACGTCGCGCATGTCGGCCAGGCTTTCGGCGACGCGGTGCGACGACTCGTAGAAGATCAGCGTGCGCGGATCGCCGGCCAGTTCCTGCAGGCGACTGCGCCGCGCCGCCGCCTTCGGCGGCAGGAAACCCTCGAACACGAAGCGATCGCTGGGCAGGCCGGCCACCGACAGGGCCGCGATCGCCGCGCACGCGCCCGGCACCGGAATGCAGCGGATGCCTGCGGCACGCGCGGCGCGTACCAGCCGGAAGCCCGGGTCGCTGATCAGCGGCGTGCCCGCATCCGAGATCAACGCGACCGAATCGCCGCCCTGCATCCGACGCACGATCGCATCCACGGCATCGCGCTCGTTGTGGTCATGCAGTGCGAGCAGCGGCGTATCTATATTGTGGTGAACCAGCAGCGGGCGGCTGTGGCGGGTGTCTTCCGCTGCGATCACCGCCACCGCGCGCAAGGTGGCGATCGCACGTGCTGAAAAATCGTCGCGATGACCGATGGGCGTGGCCACCACCCACAAACACCCTGACTGAACCGATGACATCTGCTAACTCCTGCACCACGGGGCGACAATCCAATCCGTTATGATCGCGCATTGACGACCATGACGACCAAGGGATTTCCCATGCGCTTCATGCGCCACTCGCGCGTCGCCGCGACTGCCTTGCTGTTTTCGCTGTTGCTGGCAGCCTGCGTGCCCAGCAATGCACCACGCTCGCCGGCGGAGCTTGCCGCGGCGCAGAGTGCCGCCGCACTGGCCACGCAGGGCCAGTTCGACCAGGCCGCGCAGGCATGGCTCGCACTGGCCGGGCAATCGCGCGGACACGCCGACAGCTATCGCCTGTACGCCGCCGAGGCGTGGCGCGAGGAAGGCCAGCTCCAGCGCGCCGCGCCCGTGCTGGCCGGCATCAAGCGGCAGAACCTTGCCGGCGACGAACCGGTACGACTGGACCTGCTGCGCGCCGAACTGGCGCTGGACCAGCATGATGCGGCCACCGCGCTGCGGCTGACCACGCAGCCGCGGGTCGCCGTCCCGGCGGCGCTGCAGCCGCGCCTGCTGGAATTCCGCGCCCGCGCGATGGCCGCCAGCGGCGACCCGTGGGGAGCCGCACGAACCCGCGTGGAGCTGGACGGGCAGCTCAGCGGTTTCGACCACAGCCAGAATCGCCAGCAGATCCTCACCCTGCTGGGCAAGGTCGGCGTCGATTCGCTTAAGCAGCGTGCCGCCGGCATGCAGCGCGGCGACCGCATGCTGCCGTGGGTGAACGAGGCGCTCAGCCAGCTCGGCGTCACCGTGGCGCAGCCGACGCCCGACCTCCAGCAACCGGTCGGCACCTTGCTGCCCGGCGCCGACGCCAACGTGCGCGAGGGCTACCAGGTGCCCACCCAGGTGGCCCTGCTGTTGCCCAACGACGGCAATTACGCCGCCGCCAGCACGGCGATCCGCGAAGGCTTCTTCGCGGCCTACCTCGATGCCGGCCGCAATCACGCGCCGCGCCCCTCGGTGCGGGTCTACGACAGCCAGGGCACCGCCGACGGTGCGCTCAAGGCGTATCAGCAGGCCGTCAGTGACGGCGCGCGACTGGTCGTCGGCCCGCTGACCCGTGCCGAGGTCGCCGCCGTGTTCGGCCAGGCGCAACTGCCGGTTCCGCTGCTGGCCCTGAATCATCCCGACGACAAGCAACTGCCCGCCGGTGACACCAGCGAATTCGGCCTGCTGCCGGAGACCGAGGGCGCGCAGGCTGCCGATCACATGATCGAACGAGGCATCCGCAAGGCCTACGTGATGGTTTCCGTCGATGACTTTGCCCAGCGTGCGGCCGGCGCGTTCAAGGCGGAGCTGACGGCCCGCGGCGGCGAGTTGCTGGGCTCGATCACCCTGCCGCCCGGAGTTACCAGCTACGCCGATGTCATTGCCGGGATGCGACTGCCGACGGCACCGGCGACCGCCGAGCCCGCGGCCAGCGCCAGCACGGCGCAACCGGACAATCCGGTGGTGGTGGACAGCGGCATCTTCATCAGCATGCGCCCGCAACAGGCGCGACTGCTGTTGCCGCAGTTGCACATTGCCCGGGTCGGCCTGCCGGTGTTCGGCACTTCGCACGTCTATGAAGGCAATGACGACTCCGCCGCGAATCGCGACCTGGACGGCCTGGAATTCTGCGACGCGCCCTGGCTGTTCGACGCCCAGCCGGGACTGCCAAGCCACGACGACATCGCCACGCGCCTGCCCGCGGCCCGGGGCGGCGCGGCGCGGCTGTTCGCCTTCGGCATGGATGCCTGGAACCTGGTGCCCTACATCGAATGGATGCGCGCCCATCCGGGCAGCTACCTGCCGGGCGCCAGCGGCCAGCTTGCCGCCGACCAGTTCGGTCGCGTGCGCCGCGTGCTGATCTGGGCGCGCTTCCAGGATGGCCTGGCGCGTCCGCTGGGCGGCAGCCTGCAGATGGACGACATGCCATCGACCGCGCCGCCGGCCAACGCGGAGCCGGTGCCGGCGAGTCCGTCGTCCAGCGGAACCTTCCAGCCCGAATCACGCTGATGCGCGCGGCCGGCGACGACTTCGAGCAACGCGCCTGCGGCGAGCTCGAACGCGCCGGCCTGAAACTGCTGGCGCGCAACTACACCACGCGCCACGGCGAGCTGGACCTGGTGATGCGTGACGGCGGCACCGTGGTCTTCGTCGAGGTGCGCTACCGCAAGAGCGCCAGCCACGGCGACGCCGCCACTTCGGTGACCGCCGCCAAGCAGGGCAAGCTGATACTTGCGGCACAACACTGGCTGGCCGCGCACCCGCAACATGCGCGCGCGGCCTGCCGCTTCGACGTGCTCAGCTACGACGGCCCGGTGGAAGCACCGCAGCGGCAATGGCTGCGCGGTGCATTCGAGGCGGGCTGAACCCCGCCCGGTGCGATAATCGCGGCATGACCCTGCCCGCTTCCCTGCTCGACAGCCTGCGCACGATCTTTCCCGGCGACGCACTGGACAGCGGCCACGACGCGCTGCGCCTCGCGGCACACGACCACTCGCGTCACGCGCATCGACCCGACGTCGTCGTCCATCCCGCCACGCACGCCCAGGTCGAATCGCTGGTGCGCGCCTGCCGCGAACATCGCGTGCCGCTCACCGCGCGCGGCGGCGGCACCAGTTCCACCGGCGCGTCGGTGCCGCTGGCCGGTGGCGTGGTGGCGAATTTCCAGCGCATGGATCGCATCGTGCGCATCGCGCCGGACGATCGCCTCGCGGTGGTCGAGCCGGGCGTCACCAACGAGGCCCTGCAGCAGGCGCTGGCGCCGTACGGATTCTTCTGGGCGCCCGATCCGGGCTCGGCACCTTGGTGCACCGTGGGCGGCAACCTTGCCTGCAACGCCGGTGGACCGCGCGCGCTGAAGTACGGCGCCACGCGCGACAACGTGCTGGGCCTGCGCGCAGTGGCCGGCACCGGTGAAGGTTTCATCGCCGGTACGCAAACCACCAAGGATTCCACCGGCTACGACCTGACCCGCCTGCTCATCGGCTCGGAAGGCACGCTGGCACTGATCACCGGGGCGACGCTGAAACTCACCCCGCGACCCGCCGCCGTGCGCTCGCTGCGCGCCACCTATCGCGACACGGCCAGCGCGGCGCAGGCGGTGGCGCGCATCATGGCGCAGCCGGTGACGCCCGCGGCACTGGAATTCATGGATGCGCTGGCACTCAAACTCGCCCGCGACCACGCACCGGATGCCGACGTGCCCGCAGCGGGAGCGCTGCTGCTGATCGAGGTCGACGGAACGCCCGAGACCGTGCGCTTTGCCCAGGACGCGGTGGCACGCGCCGCGCGCGGCGACGGCCTGCTCGCCCTTGACGTCGCGGACGACGCCAGCGAAAACACCGCGCTGTGGGCCGCGCGCAAGGCGCTCTCGTTCGCCCAGCGTGCGGTGACCGAGCACAAGATCAACGAGGACGTGGTGGTGCCGGTGAGCCGCCTGCCCGAACTGGTCGCCGGCGCGCAGGCGCTGGCGGCGAAGCACGCGGTGCCGCTGGTGTGCTTCGGCCACGCCGGCAACGGCAACCTGCACGTGAACCTGCTGCCGCGCGACGTGGATGAGATCGAACGCGGCTACGCCGCGCTGCCCGAGCTGTTCGCCCTGGTGATCGCGCTGGGCGGCACGCTGTCGGGCGAACACGGCATCGGCGTGGTGAAACGCGAGTACCTGCCGCTGGCGCTGGGCGAGTCGACCCTCGCGCTGATGCGCTCGGTCAAGGCCGCGTTCGACCCGGACGGCGTCCTCAACCCGGGCAAGGTGGTTTGACGGCCGGGAGCAGGGAATGGAGAAGAAAGGAAAGCTGGACCCGATGCAGCAACAACGCGCCATGGATGCCCTGCTGGCGGAGATCCGCTGCGGGCATACCTGCGCGATGCAGCAGCCGCCGGGGCGGCGACCGGTGCTGCAGGCGTCGACGCGCTCGCGCCTGCTGATCGTCAGCCAGGCGCCGGGGCGCAAGGTGGAGGAGAGCGGCATCCCGTTCGACGACGTCAGCGGCGAGCGCCTGCGCGACTGGCTGCAGATCGGTCGCGCCACCTTCTACGATGCCGAGCGCGTGGCGATCGTGCCGATGGATTTCTGCTTCCCCGGCAAGGGCAGGAGCGGCGACCTGCCGCCGCGACCGGCGTGCGCCGCGATCTGGCATCCCCGCCTGTTTCCGCTGCTCACCGGGGTGCAGCTGACCCTGGCCATCGGGCAGTACGCCCAGGTGGGCATGCTCGGCGACACGCGCGATGCCACGCTCACCGACACCGTGCGCAACTGGCGCACCCACCTGGCCCGCGGCGTGCTGCCGCTGCCCCACCCGAGCCCGCGCAACCGGCCGTGGGTGATGCACAACCCGTGGTTCGAGGCCGAGCTGCTGCCGGTGCTGCGCCAGCGTGTGGCCGATGTGCTGGCCGTGCCGGGGTGAGCGGCCGGAACGAGCTGCCGCATTGCACCTTGCCGCTTGGCGGCAGCGTCGTCTAACCTGCGCCGCTACGATATCGTGGCCACGGGGCCGACCCCGGCCTTGCAGGGGAATCCTCGTTCATGAGCCTCAAGCTCCGTCTCACCGTACTCAATTTCTTCCAGTACTACATCTGGGGCGCGTGGCTGCTGACCATCGGCACGTGGTGGTTCCAGACCCAGCACTGGTCGGGCACCAGCTTCGGCGCGATCTTCTCGACCATGGGCATCGCCTCCCTGTTCATGCCCTCGCTGGTCGGCATCGTGGCGGACAAGTGGATCAACGCCGAACGCCTGTACGGCATCCTGCAGATCTGCGGCGCCGCGGTGCTGTTCTCGATCCCGCATGTGCAGGACCCGGAGCAGATGTTCTGGGTGATGCTGTTGAACATGTGTTTCTACATGCCGACCATCTCGCTGGCGATCACGGTGACCTACAACGCGCTGAAGCAGGATGGCCTGGATGTGGTGAACACCTACCCGCCGATTCGCGTGTGGGGCACGATCGGCTTCATCGCCGCCACCTGGACCACCAGCCTGCTCGGCTTCAAGGCCTCGCCCGCGCAGTTCCACGTGGCCGCGGCCGCCTCGCTGCTGCTCGGCCTGTATGCGTTCACCCTGCCCAAGTGCCCGCCGCGGCTGCGCGCCGAGGAAGGCCGCGGCCTCGCCGACCGGCTGGGGCTGACCTCGTTCACCCTGTTCAAGAACCGCAACATGGCGGTGTTCTTCATCTTCGCCATGCTGCTGGGCGCGGCGCTGCAGCTGACCAACGCCTATGGCGACGCCTTCCTCAGCGACTTCGTCAAGGTGCCTGAGTACGCCAACCTGCTGGCGGTGAAGTACTCCACCATCATCATCTCGATTTCGCAGTTCTCCGAAACCGCGTTCATCCTGACCATCCCGTTCTTCCTGAAGCGCTTCGGCATCAAGGCGGTGATGACGATGAGCATGCTGGCCTGGGTGCTGCGCTTCGGCCTGTTCGCGTTCGGCGACCCGGCCGGCGGACTGTGGATGATCGTGCTCTCGTGCATCATCTACGGCATGGCCTTCGACTTCTTCAACATCTCGGGCTCCCTGTTCGTGGAAAGCCAGGCCGACCCGAAGATCCGCGCCAGCGCCCAGGGCCTGTTCATGCTGATGACCAACGGCATCGGCGCGGTGCTGGGCAGCCTGATCGCCGGCTTCGTGATCGACCACTTCTTCACCAGCCACCAGTGCGACGACACCGTGGCGATCTGCAAGGACTGGCCCGGCATCTGGCTGGCCTTCGCCGGCTACTCGCTGGTGATGGCGCTGCTGTTCGTGCCGCTGTTCAAGCACCGGCACGACCGCGGGGCCGCGCAGCGGGCGGTGCCCACGCATTGATCGCCGCGTCGCGGCAGCCGCGGGCCGCTACAATGCGCCGATGCGCATCGGCCCCTACCTGATCGACCCGCCCGTGGTGCTGGCCCCGATGGCCGGCGTCACCGACAAGCCGTTCCGGCTGCTGTGCAAGCGGCTGGGCGCAGGCTTGGCCGTGTCTGAGATGACCAACGCCGACCCGCGGCTGTGGCATACGCGCAAGTCGCTGCGGCGGATGGACCACGAGGGCGAACCCGAGCCGGTCAGCGTGCAGATCGCCGGCTACGACCCGGCGATGCTGGCCGAGGCGGCGCGCTTCAACGTGGCCAACGGCGCGCAGATCATCGACATCAACATGGGCTGCCCGGCCAAGAAGGTGTGCAACGTGTGGTCGGGCTCCGCCCTGCTGCAGGACGAGCCGCTGGTGGCGCGCATCGTCAAGGCAGTGGTCGACGCCGTCGAGGTGCCGGTGACGCTGAAGATCCGCACCGGCTGGGATCGGCAGAACCGCAACGCGCTGAACATCGCCCGCATCGCCCAGGACAACGGCATCGCCGCGCTGGCCGTGCACGGGCGCACCCGCGCGGACAAGTACGAGGGCGAGGCCGAGTACGCCACCATTGCCGCGGTGAAGGCCGCCGTGCGCATTCCGGTGCTGGCCAACGGCGACGTCAACACTCCGCAGCAGGCCAGGCACGTGCTGGACGTCACCGGCGCCGACGCGCTGATGATCGGCCGCGGTGCCCAGGGACGGCCATGGATCTTCCGCGAGGTCGCCCACTACCTCGCCACCGGCGAATTGCTGGCCGAGCCGGAGCCGGCCGAAGTCGGCACCATCCTGCTCGGCCACCTCGAGCAGTTGTACGCGTTCTATGGCGAACAGGCCGGCGTGCGCATCGCGCGCAAGCACCTGGGCTGGTACGCGAAGGACCGTCCGGAGAACGCCGCGTTCCGGCAGGTGGTCAACCGGGCGGAAACAGTCCACGAGCAGTTGCGGCTGACCCGCGATTATTTCGCGGCGCTTGCCGCCGGCGACCGGCTGGCCGCCTGAACGCGCAGCCGTCCAGACGGCTGAACACGCGCCTAACCCCGCAGGGACGGGAATCGGCGCAAGCTGCAAAACCCGGAGCGGGGATGTATCATGCCCGACTTCATTTATCTTTCTATCCGAACAAAGGGATATAAACCGCGATGTCCAACTACCTGTTCACCTCCGAATCGGTCTCCGAAGGCCATCCGGACAAGGTCGCCGACCAGATCTCCGACGCCGTCCTCGATGCGATCGTCGCGCAGGACCCGCGCGCCCGCGTGGCCTGCGAAACCATGGTCAAGACCGGCGTGGCGATCGTCGCCGGCGAGATCACCACCGATGCGTGGATCGACCTGGAAGCGATCACCCGCAAGGTGATCCTGGACATCGGCTACGACTCCAGCGACGTCGGCTTCGACGGCGCCACCTGCGGCGTGATCAACCTGATCGGCAAGCAGTCGCCCGACATCAACCAGGGCGTGGACCGCAAGAAGCCGGAAGAACAGGGCGCGGGCGACCAGGGCCTGATGTTCGGCTACGCGACCAACGAAACGAAGGACTTCATGCCCGCCGCGATCTACTACTCGCACCGCCTGGTCGAGCAGCAGGCCAAGGTGCGCAAGAAGAAGAACTCGCCGCTGCCGTGGCTGCGCCCGGATGCCAAGAGCCAGGTCACCCTGCGCTACGAGAACGGCATCGCCACCGCGATCGACGCCGTGGTGCTGTCGACCCAGCATGACCCGAGCGTGAAGCAGAAGGACCTGATCGAGGCCGTGCGCGAGGAAATCCTCAAGCCGGTGCTGCCGGCCAAGCTGCTGCACAAGGGCACCAAGTTCCACATCAACCCGACCGGCAAGTTCGTGATCGGCGGGCCGGTGGGCGACTGCGGCCTGACCGGCCGCAAGATCATCGTGGACACCTACGGCGGCTGGGCCCGTCACGGCGGCGGTGCGTTCTCGGGCAAGGACCCGTCCAAGGTCGACCGCTCGGCCGCCTACGCCGCGCGCTACGTGGCCAAGAACATCGTGGCCGCCGGCATCGCCGACCGCTGCGAAGTGCAGGTGAGCTACGCGATCGGCGTGGCGCATCCCACCTCGATCTCGGTCACCACCTTCGGCACCGGCAAGATCAGCGACGAGAAGATCGAGAAGCTGATCCGCAAGCACTTCGACCTGCGCCCGTACGGCATCCTGCAGATGCTCGACCTGATCCACCCGATGTACCAGCAGACCGCCAGCTACGGCCACTTCGGCCGCACCCCGCGCGACCTGGTCGACGCCAACGGCAACAAGTTCACCTCGTTCTCGTGGGAAAAGACCGACCGCGCCGAGGCCCTGCGCAAGGATGCGAAGCTGAAGTAAGCGACATCCTCCAGCGACATGAAACGGGCCGCCCGGTGCGGCCCGTTTCTTTTGGGGCCATGCAAACGCGAGCAAGGACGCGGCTACCGCTACAATGGGCGGATGTCTCTTATCCAATTGCAACGCGTCGACTTCAGCATCGGCGGCCCACTCCTGCTCGAACACGTCGATCTGTCGATCGAGGCGAACGAGCGTGTCTGCATCGTCGGTCGCAACGGCGAAGGCAAATCCACCCTGATGAAGCTGATCGCCGGCGAGCTGCATGCCGACGACGGCGAAGTGCGCGTGCAGAACGGCATCGTGGTGGCGCGTATGGCGCAGGAGGTGCCGCACGGCACCGAGGGCAGCGTGTTCGACGTGGTCGCCGAGGGCCTGGGTGACCTGGGCCGGCTGCTGGCGCGTTATCACCACCTGCTGGACACCGGCGACTTCGACGCGCTGGGCGACGTGCAGCACGAGATCGAGGCGCAGCACGGCTGGGACCTGGACCGCCGCGTCAGCGACGTGATCACCCAGCTGGAACTGCCCGGCGAGACCGACTTCGCGGCGCTGTCCGGCGGCATGAAGCGCCGCGTGCTGCTGGCCCAGGCGCTGGTGCGCAAGCCCGACGTGTTGCTGCTGGACGAGCCGACCAACCACCTCGACATCGAGGCGATCGGCTGGCTGGAGAGCTTCCTCAAGCAGTTCGCCGGCAGCATCATCTTCGTCACCCATGACCGCAGCTTCCTGCGCGCGCTGGCCACCCGCATCGTCGAGATCGATCGCGGCCAGCTCACCGACTGGCCGGGCGACTACGACAACTACCTGCGCCGCCGCGAGGAACGCCTGCACGCCGAAGCGCAGGCCAACGCGCTGTTCGACAAGAAGCTGGCGCAGGAGGAAGTGTGGATTCGCCAGGGCATCAAGGCCCGGCGCACCCGCAACGAGGGCCGCGTGCGGGCGCTGAAGGCGCTGCGCAACGAGCGCGCCGAACGGCGCAACCTGGGCGGCAACGTGAAGATGACCGCGGCCAACGCGCAGTCTTCCGGCAAGAAGGTGATCGACCTCAAGCACGTGCACCAGGCCTACGACGGCCGCGTGCTGATCGACGACCTCTCGACCACCATCCTGCGCGGCGACCGCATCGGCATCATCGGCCCCAACGGCGCCGGCAAGAGCACCCTGCTGAAGATCATGCTGGGCGAACTGACACCACTGCGCGGCACCGCCGAGCTGGGCACGTCGATCCAGATCGCCTACTTCGACCAGCACCGGCTGCAGCTCAACGACTCGCTCAACGCGCTGGACAACGTGGCCGAGGGCCGCGAGTTCATCGAACTCAATGGCCAGCGCAAGCACATCATCGGCTACCTGCAGGATTTCCTGTTCTCGCCCGAACGCGCCCGCGCGCCGATCACCCGGCTGTCCGGCGGCGAACGCAACCGCCTGCTGCTGGCCAAGCTGTTCGCCCAGCCGTCCAACCTGCTGGTGATGGACGAACCGACCAACGACCTCGACGTGGAAACACTCGAACTGCTGGAAGAGTTGCTGACCGACTACCAGGGCACCCTGCTGCTGGTCTCGCATGACCGCGCCTTCCTCGACAACGTGGTGTCCAGCACCCTGGTGCTGGAGGGCGAGGGCCGGATCGGCGAATACGTGGGCGGCTACAGCGACTGGTTGCGCCAGCGGCCGGCTCCGCGCGGCACCACCGCGACCGGCAAGTCCCCTGCCCCCGCCCCAGCCGCACCGCCAGTGGCGAAGCGCAAGCGCAGCTTCAAGGAACAGCACGAGCTGGAACAGTTGCCCAAGCGCATCGAGCAACTGGAAACCGACATCGCCACGCGCACCGCCGCGATGAACGAGCCGGCGTTCTTCCAGCAGGACAGCGCCGCCATCGTGAAGGCCAACGAGACGGTCGCCGCGCTGCAGGCCGAGCTGGATGCGGCCTATGCGCGCTGGTCCGAACTGGACGGCTGAATCTGCCGGATGGTCTGACCACTTCTTTCGCATCGAAGATGGCAATGAACGGAAAAGGCCCGATCATCCTGATCGGGCCTTTTCCGTTCTTGCGTCGGGACACCATGAAGCCGTCAATGCTTCATGGTGTCCCTTGACCGGTCCCGCGCTAGCCGCCGTTCCAGCTGGCCTTCAACGAGACTCCGCTGTACGCCTGATAGCCTTTCAGCATGACGTAGTACGTTCCCGCCTGGACTTGCGTGAACGTGCAGCTCTCGCTGTTGCCATTGCGGTACGGGCGGCAGTCGTAGCTGCTGGTCGTGGGCGCCGAGCCAAAACGGACGTACATGTCCACGTCACCCGTGCCACCGCTGCTGCCGATCGTCAGGTTGGTCGACCCGGCTGGCACGATCACCCTGTAGAGCGCGGTACCGCCGGTGGCTCCACTCAAGCCGGTCTTCGCCACGCCATTGGCCAGCTCATCATCGGCCGGTGGTTGCGGGTCACCGCCCGTCGTCCAGCTCGCCTTGACGGTAACGCCGCCATAGGCCTGGTACGCACGCAATTGCACGTAGTACGTGCCCGCCTGCGGCGTCGCCACCGTGCAGCTCTCGTTGTTGCCCGAACGATACGGACGGCAGTCGTAGCTGCTGGTGGTGGGTGCAGCGCCGTAACGCGTGTAGAGATCCACGTCGCCACTGCCGCCACTGGTCGAGATGACCAGGTTGCTGGCACCCGCCGGCACGGTGACCTTGTACAGCACGGTGCTGCCGCTGGCGCCGGAGAGTCCACTCTTCGGCACCCCGTTGGCGAGCACGTCGCCACCGGTGGGCGGGATCGGCGTGTCACCGTCGCCGTTGCCGCCGAGCTCGACGGCGAAGGCCAGCGCCAGCCGGGTGAACTTCAGCGCGTGCTGCGCCTGGTTGCCCGAGTTGGCGTAGGTGTCCTTGCTGGAGTGGATATACGGATTGTCGTCACCCAGGCGCGACTCGAACGGCATCGAGGTGGCGTAGCCCTGGTTGTGCCATGACGCGTGATCCGAACAACCGTAACCACACTGGTCATGCACCACGCTGAGCTGCGGCAGGTACGTATTCACCAGGGACTCGACGAACTGGTTCTGCGCCGCGTCGGTGTAGTCGTCCTCCAGATAGATGTCGCCGGCCGAGCCCTTGTAGTTGGTCATGTCCAGCTGCAGCATGCCGACCACGTCGACATTGCGGTTGGCGTAGTCGGTGGCGATGTAGTTGGAGCCGTACAGGCCGAACTCCTCACCCGCATAGGCCATCAACTGGATCGTGCGCGCCGGCTTGTAGCCGTTGGCCAGCAGCACGCGCAGGGTTTCGGTAAGGCCCGCCACACCGGAGGCATCGTCATCGGCGCCCGGCGCACGCGAGGTGTCATGCGACTGACCACCGGCGTCGTTCCAGTTGACCGTGTCCAGGTGCGCACCCATCACCACGATCTGCTCGGGATGCTGGGTACCGGTGATGGTCAACACCACTGAGGCCTGCTTGTCGCTGCCCCGCACGACCTGCTTCACCGCAATGTCGGAGCGGCCTGCGGCCATCGTCTGCCACGTGCTCTTCAACCAGTCGGACGCTTCCGCGCCGGTGCTGCCGTTGTAGTAGCGATTGTTGAATCCGGCCAGGCTCTGGATGGTGTCGGCGATATGGCCCGCGGTTTGCTGCGCGATCCACGGCGTCACCAGCGCCTGCTGGTCGATCGTGTAGTCCGGCACGGTCAGGCCGGCCAGAGCCTGACGGGGCTGCAACGCCACCCGGGCGGCGTCGAGCGAGTCGTAAGTGATGTAACCCGCGCAATGATGCAATTGACGGTGAACCTGTGCGCTGAGCGCGCCGAGCACGCTGTCATCGACCGGCACGATGTGGATCCTGTCCACCGTGACCAGACCCTTGTTGGTGGTGCCGGTGGCGACGTAGCGACTCTCCAGGCTGCGTGCGGCCGGATCGACCTGTTGCAGCGCGGTGTAGCTGTTCTGATCGAGCGTAAGCCAGACCTTCTTTGGTGTTGCGGCGCTGGCAGCGCCCCCCAACGACGCCAGCGACAACAGTCCACATGCAATGGCTTGCCTGAGTTTCATGATCTTCTCCATGAAGGAAATACAGACGTACGCACCCCCTGCCGCGTACCGGATATCGCGGCTCGTCCCCCACGGACGCGACCGGTAAACCTAAACACGGTCAAAAAAGTAAACAAGGGCCTCCGCGCGCGAATGCTCGCAGACGCGAACTGTGTTGTGATTTTCTTGCGGAACCTCACGCGGATCGGGCCCCGACGCCCGCCGGGCGGCCTGTTCCGCACCCGGCGAAGCGCAAGTTCCGGCGTATCATCCGAAGGCTTGCCACCACGGATCATCGCCATGTACACGCTCTACTACGCCCCCGGTTCGGCCAATCTGCTGGTGCACCTGGCCTTGCTTGAAATCGGCGCGCCGCACGAACTCAAGCGCGTCGACCTCGACAAGGGCGAGCAGCGCAGCGCTGCGTACCTGGCGATCAATCCGAACGGCGTGGTGCCGACGCTGATGGTTGACGGCGCGCCGCATGGCGAAGCGGCTGCGCTGGCGATGCTGCTGGCCGAGCGGCATGCCGAAGCCGCCCTGGCACCGGCAGCGGGAAGTGCGCAGCGCGGTGACTATCTGCAATGGATGTTCTATCTCGCCAACTCGCTGCAGCCGCTGTTTCGCCAATGGTTCTACCCCGGCGACCAGCTGCCGGCGGCGGCCGACACCGTGCAGGAAGCGGCCCGCATCGGCATTGAAAAATGCTGGTCGCATGTCGACGCCCGGCTCGCCGCACACGGTCCGTACATGCTGGGCGAACAGCTCAGCGTGGTCGACCTGTATGTGCTGATGCTGATGCGCTGGTCGCGCAACATGCCGCGCCCGGCCACCGAGTGGCCGCAACTGGCGGCGCTGGCCACGCGATTGAAGGCGCGAGCGTCGTGGAAGCAGGTTTGCGCCGCCGAAGGGCTGACGGAATGGGTTTGAACGCATGAGCGACGCGCCCGGCGCCGATACCTGGGCGGTCTATCTGCTTGAATGCGCCGACGGCCGCGTCTACACCGGCATCGCCCGCGACCCCGAACAGCGCTACGCAAAACACCTTGCCGGCAAGGGCGCGCGCTTCACCCGCTCCAACCCGCCGCGGCAGTTGCTGGGCTGGGTGTGGGTCGCCAGCCATGGCGACGCGCTGCGGCTGGAGATGGCCTGGAAACGCCTGCCGCGGGCGCAACGCATCGCGGCGCTGCGGGAAGGCATGTCGGCGTGACACGCACGAACGCGTGCTAGCATCACCCGTGAAGGGGAGTAGCTCCCGCTCGCTGTCACCGCCAATACGGGCTTGACCCCGGTGCAGCGGCAAACCGCCAGGTTTGCGAGCAAGACCTTCGCCGTCCCACGGCGAAGCTGCGTCCATCACGAACGCCTTTGACGCCGTGGCCCCACCGCGCGACCCACGTGTCCTGCAGCCACCCACCTCAAAGAGATCCCCATGGAATCACTGGCCAGTCCCGAAATCTGGATCGCCCTCGCGACGCTGACCGCCCTGGAACTGGTGCTCGGCATCGACAACATCATTTTCATCTCGATCCTGGCGGGCAAGCTGCCGCCGGAGCAGCGGGACAAGGCGCGCCGGCTCGGCATCGTGCTGGCCGCGATCACCCGGCTGGGCCTGCTGATGGCGATCGCCTGGATCGTCGGGCTGACCGCGCCGCTGTTCTCGCTGTTCGGCCACGCCTTCTCGTGGCGTGACCTGATCCTGCTCGGCGGCGGCCTGTTCCTGATCGGCAAGGCCACCCACGAAATCCACCAGAAGCTGGAAGGCGCCAGCGAACAGGTGACCGTGGGCGCGGCCACCGCGACGTTCGGCGGCGTGATCGCGCAGATCATGCTGCTCGACATCGTGTTCTCGCTGGACTCCATCATCACCGCGGTGGGCATGGTCGACGAGCGCTGGGTGATGGTCACCGCGATCCTCGCCTCGATCGGCTTCATGCTGGCGTTTGCCCGGCCGATCGGCGAGTTCGTCGAGCGCCATCCCACGGTCAAGGTGCTGGCGCTGAGCTTCCTGATCATGATCGGCCTGGTGCTGTTCGCCGACGGTTTCGGCCAGCACATTCCCAAGGGCTACATCTACGCCGCGATGGCCTTCTCGGTGTTCGTGGAGCTGATCAACCTGTGGATTCGGCGGCGCGCGAAGCGGCAGGTGGCGCCGGTGGCGCTGCACGGGAAGTACACCGGCGGCGACGCCGGCTAGTCGCGCGCCAGCTCCAGCGGCAACCACAGCTGGGCGGCGGCTCCGGGCGCGCCTTCGCGGGCGCCCAGGCTGACGCCGCCTTCGTGTGCCTCGGCGATCTGCCGCACCAGGGCCAGGCCGATGCCGGAGCCGCCGGGCTTGGTGGTGAAGAACGGCACGAACAGGTTGTCGCTGCCGGGCAGGCCGGGGCCGTCGTCGAGAATCTCGATCAGCACACGCTCGCCCTCGCTGCGCCAGCGCATCACCACCTCGCCCTTGCCGCCGTCGAGGCTCGCCTCGACCGCGTTGCGCAGCAGGTTGATCAGCGCCTGTTCGAGCTGGTCGGGGTCGGCCTGCAGCGACAGCGCCGGGCCGTCTTCGACGCGCACCGCAAGGCGCTGCTCCAGTCGCGCCACCGCCGCGATGCGTTCGGCCAGGTCGACGCTCCGCTGCTGCGGCGGCGGCAACGCGGCCAGCTTGCTGTAGCCGGCCAGGAAACGGGCCAGCGATTCGGCCCGGTTGCCGATCACTTGCAGGCCGCCGCGGGTATCGTCGCGCCAGTCGTCGGGCAGTGGATCGCGCGCGACCAGGCTGGCCAGCGTGCCAGCCAGCGAATGGATCGATGCCAGCGAGTTGTTGACCTCGTGGCCGAGCACGCGCAGCAGGCGCTGCCAGGCCTGGCGCTCTTCCTCGCGCAACGCGCGGCCGACGTCGTTGACGACCAGCAGCTGGCCGTTGCGGCCTTCGTTGCGCAGCGGCGCGTGGCGAATCTCGAAGCGGCCGCTGCGACCGGGAAAGACGTGCCGCACGACCTGCGCCGATGGCGCGGCGAGCAGCGCATCGAGCCCCAGCTCGTCCGCGCGGCGGCCCATCAGCGCGTGACGCTCGCCGGTGAGCAGGCGTTGCGCGGCGGGATTGAGCAGGCGCAGGCGCAGGTCGCCGTCGAACACGAACACGGCGGCATCGAGCGAGGCCAGCGTCTTGCCCAGCAGGCGCGCCGAATCCTCCGATTGCAGGCGCTCGCGCTGCAGCCGGTCCGCCAATGCGTTGATGTCGTAGATCGCCTCGCCCAGCACGCCCCCGCTCACGCCGCGCAGGCTGTAGTCGCCTTCTCGCAAGGCTTCGAGCAGGCCGACCAGGGTGTACAGCGGATACACCACGCGCCGGTGTTGCCAGCGGGCGATCATCGCGGTGAGCACCAGCGCGGCGCCGGCGAGCACCCAGCGCAGCTCGACCCCGGGCCGGCCCGTCAGCAGCACGATCGCCAGCGCCGCCAGCGCGGGCAGTGCCACCAGCCAGCCGCCGAGCAGCACCCGTCGCTCGAACGCGGGCATGCGCGCCCGGCGCCGCGATGACGTCCTGGCCGCGGGTTCAGCCATCGTCGTCACTGGCGGGATCGCGCAGCGCGTGCTTTTCCATGCGGCGGTAGAGCGTCTGGCGGGTGATCCCCAGCGCATCGGCGGCATGCTGCAGGTTGCCGTCGTGACGCTCCAGCGCGCGCCGCACCAGATGCGCCTCGGCCTGGTCGATGGTCATGTCGTCGAGTTCCGTCGACGCCGCCGCCGTGCCGCCACCCGGGCCGGGACCGAAGGCCAGCGCCGAATCGCTGACCAGGTCCTGCTCGGCCAGCAGGGCGGCGCGTTCCATCAGGTGGCCCAGCTCGCGCACGTTGCCCGGCCAGCGCCAGGCCAGCAACGCGCGCTCGGCCGACGGCGCCAGGCGCAGATCGTGGCGGCCATAACGCGCGGCGCTGCGTTCGAGAAAACTGCGCGCCAGCGGCAGGATGTCGTCGCGGCGTTCGCGCAGCGGCGGCAGGCGGATTTCCAGCGTGTTGAGCCGATACAGCAGGTCCTTGCGGAAGCGCCCCGCTTCCACCTCGACGGCCAGGTCGGCATTGGTGGCCGAGACCAGCCGCACGTCGGCGCTCTGCGTGCGCGAGGAACCCAGTCGCTCGAACTCGCCATCCTCCAGCACGCGCAGCAGTTTCGGCTGCTGCGAGATCGGCACGTTGCCCACTTCGTCGAGGAACAGCGTGCCGCCATCGGCCAGCTCGTAACGGCCGATGCGTTCGCTCCTGGCGTCGGTGTACGCGCCGCGCACGTGGCCGAACATCTCCGACTCGAACACGTTCTCGGCGATGCCGCCCATGTTGACCTTGACCAGCGCCTTCGCCGCGCGTCGCGACTGCGCGTGCAGCGCCTGCGCGATCACGCCCTTGCCGGTGCCGTTCTCGCCCAGCACCAGCACGTTCGCGTCGCTGGGCGCGACCCGCGCCACCAGTTCCATCACCCGGCGCATCGCCGGCGATTCCGCGATCAGGGCTTCGCCGCCGCCGCGCAGCAGCGCGTTCTCCGCCTCCAGCCGGCGCTGTCGGCGCGCGCCCTCGCCCAGCGCGATCTGGGTGCGCACGATGCTCAGCACGCGCGCGTTGTCCCACGGCTTCTCGATGAAATCGCCGGCGCCGCGGCGCAGCGCATCGACCACCAGCGGCACGTTGCCCCACGCCGTCATCACCACCACCGGCAGCTCCGGCACATGCTGGCGCAGCGCATCGAGCAGGGCCAGGCCCTCCTCGCCCGAGGTGGTGTCGCGGGTGTAGTTGAGGTCGATCAGCGCGCAGCCGAAATCACGCTGGCGCACCGCCTCCAGTGCGGCCGAGGGACCGTCCACGCCGATGCTGGCGAAGCCCTCCGACTTCAGCAGCAGGCGCAGCGCCTCGCGCACGTCGGCCTGGTCGTCGACCAGCAGGACGGTGGGATTCGATTCGCGGGTCATGTCGTTCCGTTCGCGGGTTCAGCGCAGCATATCGACTCCGCCGCGCACACGCGCATCATTCGTAGCGCAGGGCGACGGCGGGAGCCACTCGCAACGCGCGAATCATCGGCACCAGCGAGGCGATCAGCGCCACCAGCAACACGGTCAGCAGGACCGGCGCGAATACGCGCATGTCGTGCGCCCGGGTGTGCAAGCCCGGGTCGGCCAGCAGCGCCGACCACGGCCAGGCCAGCAGCAGGCCGACACCCAGTCCCAGCCCGAGCTGCCACAGCAACTGTCGCCCCACCTCGCGCGCGATCGCAGCGTTGCCGGCGCCGATCGCGCGACGGATGCCGATCTCGCGCGTGCGTTGGGCCACCGCGAACGCCAGCACGCCGTACAGGCCCGCGCCGGCCAGCAGCAGCGCCACCAGCCCCAGCGCGCCGAACACGCTGCTGAGCACGGTCAGGCCCACGCGCGCCTCGGCCATCGCGGCGGCCTGGCTGCGCATGCCGTACACCGCCGCCTGCGGCTCGATCGCGTGCACGGCATCGATCAGCTGTTGCGCGGCGCTGTCGGCGACGGCATGCGTGCGCACCGCCAGCCCTACCGCGTGCAACGGGCCTTGCCCGACCGACTGGTCCAGCGGCAACAGCAGGCCCGGCCGCGGCTTTTCCAGTACGCCGTCCAGCTGCAGCGGCTCGATCACCCCGACCACGGTCAGCGTGCGGGCGGACGGACGGCCCGGCCACAGCACCAGCGTGCTGCCCAGCGCATCGCCGTGCGGCCATGTCGCCGCGGCCATCTTCGCGTCGACCACCGCCACCGGCACGCTGTGCGCACGGTCGCGCGCGTCGAAGAAGCGGCCCTCCCGCAAACGCACGCCATAGGTGCCGGGGAAATGCGCATCGACGATGGCCATCTGCGCCCGCGGCCAGCCGTCCGCAGGTTGCGGCTGGCCCGGCAGCGATACGTCTTCATGGCTGCCCAGCACGGCGCCTGGCACGGTGTCCGACGCCGTGGCGTCGACCACGCCGGCGCCCTGGCGCAGGCGCTCGCCGACCGCGTCGAAGAAGCGGATGCGCTGCGCGTCGTCGCCGTAGTCGGCCGCAGGCAGCATCACCTCGGCGGTGAGCACGTGCGCGGCATGCGCCGCGCCGGCCATCGGCTGCGACAGCACGGTGCCCACCGCGCGCACGAAGGTGCCCGCCCCCACCAGCAGCACCACGGTCAAGGCGACTTCCGCCATCACCATGATCCTCGCCGCCCGGGCGAAACCGGCGCCCGAACCCTTGCCGCCATCGCGCAGCAGATCCTGCAGGTCGGCGCGCGAGGCGCGCCAGGCTGGAATCACGCCCGCCAAAGCCGTGCTGAGCAGCGCCGCCGCCAATGCTGCCGCGAGCACGCGACCGTCGAGGCCGAAATGATGCAACGGCACCGCACCCGCTGCATCCTTGAAGTACACCGAGACGATCCAGCGATTGCCCCAGTGCACGATCGGCAATGCCAGCGCCAGGGCGGCCAGGCTCAACAGCAGGCTTTCCAGCAGCGCGCCGGATACCAGTCGTGCGCGACTGCCGCCCAGCGCGCTGCGCAACGCCAGTTCGTGGCGCCGCTGCAGGGTCTGCACCAGTTGCAGGTTGGCCACGTTGACGCAGGCCAGCAGCAACACCAGCACCGCGGCGCCGAACATCAGCCACACCCACTGGCGCATGTCCTCGGGCACGAAGCTGAACTTCCACGGCTTGATGATGACGCCCCGCGTATGCCGCCCCGTCGGCAGCGCCGCCTGCAGGCGGGCAGCCCATGCATCCAGTTGCGCGCGCGCCTGCGCCAGCTGCTGTCCGGGGGCCAGCCGGACCACGCCCCACACGTCGCGGTGCTCGCCCGGCAGCAGTTTCAACGGCATCCAGACCTGGCTGTTGGTGACCGGCATGCTCGTCGCATCGGCCGGCAGCACGCCCACCACCGTGGCCCACTCGCCGTTGACCCGCACCGCGCGCCCCACGATCTGCGGATCGGCGTTGAAACCGCGCCGCCACAGGTTCTCGCCCAGCAGCACCACGGCTGGCGCGCCGGCTGCCTCGTCCGCCGGCTGCAGGCCGCGCCCCAGCAGCGGCCGGATGCCCAGCAGCGTCATCATCGAGGCAGTCACGCGGCTGCCTTGGTAGTAGTTCGCGCCGCGGCCCTGCTCCACGCCGGCGCCGGTGGCCACGTAGGCGCCGAGCAGGTCGACGCCGCCCAGCCGGCCACGCAGCGCCAGGTACTGGTCGCTGTCGAGCGTATCGATGCCATGGCCACTGCGCGAGGGCTCGCCCACGGCCAGGATGCGTTCGGGGTGCGGCAGCGGCAGCGGATCGAGGATCAGCGTGTTGACCAGGCTGAACAGGAACAGC
Organism: Rhodanobacter sp. IGA1.0; assembly: GCF_040208325.1. Taxonomy (NCBI): domain Bacteria; kingdom Pseudomonadati; phylum Pseudomonadota; class Gammaproteobacteria; order Lysobacterales; family Rhodanobacteraceae; genus Rhodanobacter; species Rhodanobacter sp. IGA1.0. The sequence continues at coordinate 779,784 of NZ_CP157948.1, read as the reverse complement.
GTCACGCCAAGGCCCACGCCGAGCACCATTGCCGACAGCAGCGCATACCCGGGGCGACGCGCCAGGCGCCGCCATGCATTGCGAAATTCACGGACGATCATTCCCTGCTCCCGCGCAATGCGCGCATCGGATGGACCCGGCCGGCACGCAGCGCCGGCACCAGGCAGGCCAGCACACCGGCCACGGCCAGCACCGCGCAGACGCCGCCGAGGGCGACCGGGTCGACCGCGCGGCGGCCGATGTCCTGCAGCACCGCGCGCAGCACGCCGGACAGTCCCAGCGCGAGGCCGACGCCCAGCACCAGGCCGAGCCCGATCTGCCACAGGCCACCGCGCAGCACCAGCCGGATCAGGCGCCACGGCGAGGCGCCCAGCGCGCTGCGCACGCCGAACTCGCGTTCGCGGGCGGCCACCGCCACCGCCATCACCGCGTACATGCCGGCCGCCGCAAGCAGCAGCGCCAGCGCGGCGAAGATGCCGACCAGCAACAGGTTGAGGCGCATGTCGGCGGTGGTGCTGCGCACGATGCCCTGCATGCTGCGCACGTTGGCGATCGGCTGGTTCGGCGCGACGGCGCCCACCGCCGCGGCCAGCGCGTCGCGCCACGCGTTCGGGTCGCCATGACCGCGCAGCGCGAAGCGCATCGGTTCGAAGCTGCGGAAGATCGCCATGGCGTTGTCGGTCATCTGCGCCAGCGGCACGTACAGCACTTCCGGCTGTTCCTCCAGCGGACCGAACTGGTTGGTGTCGCCGACCACGCCCACGATGCGCGCCGACCACAGTCCGGCATGGTCGCCGCGTTCACCACGCTGGATCAGCTTGCCGAGGGCCTGGCCGCCATAGTGCTTCTCGGCCATCGCCCGGTTGACGATCGCCACCGGCTCGCCGCCGCGGACATCGTTGCGGTCGAACGTGCGCCCCTCGCGTGTGGCGATGCCGAACAGCGCGAAGAAATCGGGGCCGACGCCGCGGTACTGCGTGTTGTACATCTCTCCGCTGCCGGGCAAATGCAGGCCGCCGAGGTTGAACTGGCCGCTCCACAGGTCCGCCGGAAGGTTGGTGGTGGAGGTCGCCGTGGTCACGCCGGGTATCGCGCGCAGGCGTTCAAGCACGCGCGCCGACAGCCGATCCACCGCGGCGGCATCGGGATAGTCGGCCAGCACCGGCGCCAGTTCGAAAGTGAGGATGCCGTCGCTGTCGAAACCCAGCGGCGTGCGCGCGGCGTCGTACAGCGTGTGCAGGAACAGGCCCGCGGCGCTGAGCAGCGCGGTCGCCAGCGCCACCTGGGCCACCACCAGCACGCGGCCCAGGCGGCCGCTGTGCAGGCCCAGCCCGCTGCGTCCGCCCTCGCGCAATTCGTCGATCCCGGCGGCGCGGCGGCCGCGCCACAGACCGAGCGCCGCGGCCAGCAGCGCGCCGCCCAGGCCGAGCAGCAGGGCCAGCAGCCACGTCGCGGCATCGAAATGCAGCCGACCGTTCGGCAACCACTCCGCCGGCATGTGGCCTTGCAAGGCGCCGAGGCCGACCATCGCCAGCAGCACGCCGAGCAGTGCGCCGACGACGCCGACCAGCAGGGCTTCGGCCAGCGCCGGCAACGCCAGTCGCGACATCGGCGCCCCCAGCGCACCGCGCACCGCGGCATCGTGGCTGCGCGACAGCGCACGCAACAACATCAGGTTGGTCAGGTTGACCAGCGCGATCAGCAACACGAACAGCGCACTGGCGAGGAACAGCGTCAGCACGTGGCCGGCATCGGCATGCTGCCAGGCGCCGAACGGCTGCGTGCCGAAGTGGGCGCGCTTCCAGTAGTCGTCGCCCAGCGCGACGTACATCGCGTGCAGGCGCGTGTCCACCTCGGCCGCCACCGTGGCGGGCCCCACACCGGCGTTCGGGCGCAGCAGCGCCATGTAGTTGGTGCCGTCGTTGACGCTGTCCGGCGGCAGCGCGGCGGGCAGCACCACGTCGCCCGCGAAGCCCAGCGCGGCGAAACCTTGCGGCAGCACGCCGACGATGGTGTGCGGTGCGCCTTCGATCGAGATGCTGCGCCCGATCACGCCGGCGTCGCCGCCATAACGGCGCTGCCAGAAACCGTGGCCCAGGATCACCACCTGCGGCCCGTGCGGCCGGTCCTCCTCGGCGCTGAAGTTGCGGCCAAGCCGCAGGGGCAGGCCGACCGTCGGCAGCAGGCCACGATCGGCGTAGCTCGCCGGCACCAGCTCGGGCTGGCCGTCACCGGCGATGTTCAACTTCGGGCCATCCTGGATCAGGCCGATCGATTGCACGCCGCCCAGCGACTGCATGTGCTGGTACTGCTGCGGCGACACCGAGCTGACATGGTCGCCATTGCGGGGGCCAGCCACCAGCAGCCGCGAGGCCTGCGGCACCGGCAGCGGCTGCAGCAGCACCTGCTCGATCAGGGTGAACACCGCCGCGGTGCTGCCGACCCCCAGCGCCAGCACGCCGGCGGCCAGCAGCAGGAAACCCGGGCGCTGCAGACTCGCGCGCCAGGCGCGCCAGATTTCCGCCAGCCAGATGTTCATCGCGTGACCTCCTGCATCGTGCCATTCATCGCCATCACTCCCCCCGCAGAGCGCGCATCGGCTGCACGCGTGCCGCGCGCACGGCCGGCCACAGGCAGGCCAGCAGACCCGTCGCCGCCAGCGTCGCGCAGACCCCCAGCACCACTGCCGGATCGAACGCGTTGCTGCGGCCGAGCAGGGTCATCAGCAACACCGCCAACGCATGCGATGCACCCAACGCGATCGCCACCCCGATGGCCAGCCCTGCGGCGATCTGGATCAGACCGCCGCGCAACACCAGGCCAAGCAGACGCCGCGGCGCGGCGCCCAGCGCCATGCGCACGCCGAACTCGCGCTCGCGCGCGGCCACCGCCACGGCCATCACCGCATACAGGCCCGCCGCCGCCAGCATCAGCGCCAGCGTGGCGAACAGGCCGATCAGCCACAGGCTGAGCCGGGCGTTCTGCGTGGTCTGGCGCACGATGCCGCGCATGTCGCGCAAGTTCGCGATGGGCTGTTCGGGAGCGACTTCCGCCAGAACCCTGCGCACGCCGGCCTGCCAGTCCATCGGGTTGCCGTGGCCGCGCAATGCAAAGCGCAAGGGCTCCATGTTGCGGATGATCGTCATCACCGGATCGGGCATCTGCGCCAGCGGTACGTACAGCACGGGTTGCATGGGCTGCAGCGGACCGCGCTGGTAGGTCTCGCCCACCACGCCGACGATGCGCACCGGCCGGAACTCGTCGCCTGTGCTCGGCACCTCGACCATCTTGCCGACCGCTCGGCCGTCGTAGTACTTGTCGGCCAGGTCCTTGCTGACGATGGCCACCGGCTCGCTTCCGCGCACGTCGCCGCTGGTGAAGCCGCGGCCCTCGAGCAGCGGGATGGCAAACAGGCCGAAGAAGCCTTCTCCAATGCCGTGGTACTGCGACACGAATTCCCTGCCGTCCGGTGTGTGCGGGGAGGTCTGGAGTTGGCCGACCATGCCGTTGCTGGCAGGCAGGTTGGTGGTTGCCGTCGCATCGGTCACGCCCGGTATCGATTGCAGTTGCTGCACCAGTCGCTGCGACAGATCGTGTACGGCGGCCACGTCCGGATACCTGGCCTGCACCGGCGCCAGATCGAACGTGAGCACGTGGTCATCGGCAAAGCCCAGCCGCAGTTGCGACGCGTCGTAGAGCCCGTGCATGAACACGCCGGCCGCGCACAGCAACACCGCCGCCAGCGCCACCTGCGCCACCACCAGCACGCGGCCGAGCCGGCCACTGCGCAGGCCGATGCCGCTGCGCCCGCCTTCGCGCAGTTCGTCCACCGTGGTCGCGCTGCGGCTGCGCCACAGCGCCAGCACCGCCGCCAGCAGCGCGCCCAGCAGGCCCACGCCGAACGCCAGCACCCAGGCCGCGGCGCCGATGCGCAACCGCCCGCCCCACAACCATTCGGCGGGAATGAATCCCTGCAGCAGGGTCAGGCCAATCACGGCAAACGCCATGCCCAGCAAGGCGCCGACGCCGCCCACCAGCAAGCCTTCGCCCAGCGCCGGCAACATCAGCCGCGGCAACGACGCGCCCAGCGCGCTGCGTACCGCCGCATCGTGATTGCGTGACAGCGCACGCAGCAGCATCAGGTTGGTCAGGTTGACCAGCGCGATCAGCAGCACCAGCAACGCGCTGGCCAGGAACAGCAGCAGCATTGGCCGCGCATCCCGCTGCACGGTCGAGACCAGGTCGCCGGCACCGAAGCGCGGCTTCTGCCAGTTGCCACCCATCGCCATGTCGCGATACATCGCGCGCTCGCGTGCATCGACCCGGGCCGACACTGCGGCGATGTCGGCACCACTGGCCAACCTTGCGATCGCCACGGTGCCGTTGTGGCTGTACTCGCGACTCGCCGGCGGCAGCGCCGTCGGCAATATCACGTCGCCCGGTCCCAGCACCGTGTTGAAGCCGGCCGGCAGCACGCCGACGATGGTGCGCGGCAAGCCTTCCACACGCAGGCTGCGCCCGATCACGCGCGTATCGCCACCGTAGCTGCGCTGCCAGAAGCCGTGACCGAGGATCACGGCAGGCGGTCCGTGCGGACGATCCTCCCGCACATCGAAATTGCGCCCCAGCACGGGCTGCAGGCCCAACGCAGGCAGCATGCCCCGGTCGATGTAGATCACCGGCACCTGCGCCGGCGTACCCGCACCAGCGATGTTCACCGTCGAGCCGGGACGTTCCAGGCCCAGCGAGGTGACGCCGTCGAGCTTGTCCAGATACTGGTATTCATGTGGCGAGATGCCGCCGGGATGGCCGCTGTCGCTCAACTGGCCCAGCACCATGAGCTGCTCCGGGTGCGGTACCGGCAACGGCCGCCACAAGGTGTTCCCGATCAGCGTGGTCACCGCAACGGTAGCGCCGATGCCCAGTGCCAGCACGCCGGTGGCCAGCAGCAGGAATCCCGGGCGGCGCACACTCGCACGCCACGCGCGCCAGATTTCGGTGACCCAGATGTTCACGCGTCGACTTCCACGCGCTGGCCGATCAAGGCGTCGATGCGCTGCTCGTCCTCGCGGCGCAGCCGGTCGAAGGTTTCCTCGTCCACCACGCGGCCGTCGAACATGCGGATCTTGCGCTGGGCCAGTTCGGCGTAGCGGCTGTCGTGGGTGACCATGCAGATGGTGGCGCCGCCCTTGTGCAGCTCGTCGAGCAGGGCCATCACCGCCTCGCCGTTGCGCGAGTCGAGGTTGCCGGTGGGTTCGTCGGCCAGCAGGATCGCCGGCTTGCCGACCAGGGCGCGGGCCACCGCGACGCGCTGCTGCTGACCGCCGGAGAGTTGCGCCGGGTAATGCCGCATGCGGTGCGCCATGCCGACCCGCTCCAGCGCCTCCTGCACCCGCTCGCGCCGTTCGGCCGCGCCGATGCCGCTGCGGTAGGTCAGCGGCAGCTCCACGTTTTCCTGCACGCTGAGGTCGCCGATCAGGTTGAACGCCTGGAAGATGAAGCCGATCTCCGCGTTGCGGATGCGTGCGCGTTCGGCAGCGTTCATCCCCGCGACGTCATGCCCGCTCAATACGTAGCTGCCCGCGTCGGCGGTGTCGAGCAGGCCGAGGATCGACAGCAGCGTGCTCTTGCCGCAGCCGGACGGGCCGGAGATGGAGACGTACTCGCCCAGGCGTACGTCCAGGTGCACGTCGCTCAACGCGTGCGTTTCCACCTCATCGGCCTGGAACACCTTGCGGATGCCGCCGAGGGTGATGACGTTGGTGGTGTCGTTCATGCGGTCGTCCTGTTGAAAGAAGAGTCCGGAAAGATGTCGATCAGGCTGCCGTGCCGCTGCTCGAATCAGCGCAGGCGCAGCTGCTCATACTTGTCCCACTGGCTGGTGTCGGAAAGAATCACGCGGTCGCCCGGCTGCAGGCCCTGCATTATCTGCACCCGGTCGACCGAGGTGGCGCCCACCCGTACCTTGATGCGGCTGGCGGTGTTGCCGGAGGCGTCGAGACGGAACAGGCTGGCCTCGCTGTTCGGCTCGACCTGGGCCGGGCGTCCCATCGACAGCACCTGCTTGAGTTCGGCGATGCGGATGCGGCCGTCCACCGAAAGATCGGGACGCGCCCCCGCAGGCAGTGCGCCGGACGGCGTCACGTCCACCTGCACGCTGCCGTCCACCACCGCCGGATCGATGCGGGTGACGGTGCCGTCGATCAGGCCGTTGTAGGTATTCACCTGGGCGGCCATGCCCAGCGCCACGTCCTTGGCCTGCACCTCGGGCACGCGCAGCCGGGCGATCAGCACGTCGCCGCGCGCCACCCGCGCCAGGTCGGCGCCGGCAGCCACCTGCTGACCTTCCTGCACCGCGACCTGCTGCAAGGTGCCGGCGATGCCGGCGCGCACCTGCAACGCATCGGACTGGCGCTGGCGCAGCAGCAGGTTGCTCTGCTGCAGCTGCAGCTCCGCCCGCACCGCCGCCATCTGCGCCGCGATGCCGGCACCGAACGCCTGCACGCGCTGCTGCTCCACGTCGGTGCGATGCTGCAGCTGCTTCACCGCGATCAGCTCCTGCTCGTACTGCACCCGCGGAATCAGGTTCTTCTCCATCGCCTTCGCATCGGCTTCGCTGCGCACCTTCGCCGAGGCATAGTCGGCCTGGGCCTGGGCCAGCGAGGAACGCTCGTCCAGCAACTGCGACTGCAGGGCGGCCTGCTTCGCGGCCACCTGCGCCTCGGCCGCGGCGACCTGCGCCTGGGCGTTGCGCAGGTCACTGTCCACCTGCGGGCTGGACAGTCGCAGCAGCACCGTGTCGGCCTCCACGCGGGTACCCGGCCACACCTCGATCTTGCTCACCTGGGCGCTGGTCTGCGCCGCCAGCCAGTGGATGTCGCGCGGCACCAGGGTGCCCGGCGCGCGCACCTCGCGCAGCATGTCGCCACGCTGCACGGTATCGATCCAGGCCGCCGATCGCTCCACCGTGGGCAGCGCCGGCCCGAGATTGACGGCACCGATGACGAGACCCGCCAGCAGCAACACGCCGCCGGCGATGGCGAGTTGGCGGCGACGACGTTTGCGCTGGGCGGCGAGCGGTTTGGCGATATCCATGCGCCGATCAGAGCAAGGGCCGTGCCACGCCGCCAGATGCCCGTCCCACAAGGAAACGTCCTGCCTGTCGACCATCACGCCCGTTCGAAGACGGACAGTGGCGTCCGGAGTCGTACATCGCGGCGCGCCATCATGATGGCGCGCAAGATCGCGACCGCTGCGCCGCATCCAGTGTCTTCAGTGCGTGCAATCGACCCGGCTGATCCGCACCGATCTACCTCCGGCATCCGCGGGGACCAGCAGGTACGAGCCGACCCAGCCGCTGCTGCGCAGTCCATCTCCGTCGATCGAAAGATCGCGACTGGCCGCGGGCAGGTTCAGCAGGCGGGAGATCGCGACCTTGCCGTCGCCTGCTATCTGGACCCGGTAGACCGCTGCGTATTCCATGCCCATGTGCGACAGGCCGGTGATCACCCACGCCGTGCGATCGGACAACTTCAGCATGCCGCTGACGTTTCTTTCGAGCAGCAACTTCGGCGGAGCGCCCGCGCGCATCCATGTCAGGTTGCCGCCAAACTCCCCGCGATCGCTTCCGCCGAGCGTGCCGCCGTGAAGATCCAAGCTCATTGGCGCTCGCGTCGCCGCAGGCAATGCACAGCTGGCCGCCTCCTTGGCGAGCGGATTGTTCCAGAGCAGGTTGGCGAACCGGTTATCCGTCCTGTACAGCGATTCCAGCGCCTTGGGCTTGCCCGCCTGCAGGGCCGCGACGGCCTCGTCGGCGGCGCGCCGGACTGCGGCAAACCAGTGTGTCTGCGCGACCTGCCGCAGCGCCGGAACGGCTGTCTCGTCGCCCAGCCGGACCTCGGCAAGAATCGTGGCGGCCACGACTTGCCAGTCGCGGTCCTGAAGCAGGGGATGCAGGGCCGAACTCACCGAACGGTTGCCCAACTGGCCGAGCGCCTCCGCAGTCTGCATCCGCCATCGCCAGGACGTGGATTCCAGATAAGGCAGCAGTTGCGGCGCCACCTGTCCGACATCCTGCCCCATGCCGGCCAAGGCGCCGAAGCAATCGGCTGCCTCGCTTTCGCCGGGCGCATCCACCAGCGGCGGTGGCGCGCCGGGATCCGGCTTGAACGCAGCCTCGGTTCCTGGCGGCGGACAGCTGGCCAGGATCTCCCCCAGCACTGAAGGATCAAGCATGGAGCGCAAGGCGGAATGCGCAGCCTTGCGCAACCGCGGGTCACGGTCACTGGCCAGGGGCCGGATCGCAGCGCCGTGCGAGCGTGCCCGCTCGCCGAAGGCGGCAACGAGCCGCAGCGCCTGCTCCCGCTCGTCGGCGGGAAGCGAACGATTCGTCGCTGCGTCGACCAGAGCCCGCAGCATGGGGGTCCGGGAGGGAGCTGCTTCGGGGAGCGAGGAGTCAAATGACAGCGCGGCAGCGAGGTTGTCGCGTTCGGCCCCGGGTGCGTGGGCCATCCTGCGCAACACCTGCGGCAAGGCCCGGGGCAGCATTTCGCCCAGCACGAAACCGGCCTGGTTCATCCCGCCTTCGCGCTCGACGATCGGGATGACCAAGGCCGCGGCCTGTTCGACCGGAAACTTCGCCAGCGCGCGCACAATCCAGCCGCCACCGCGTTCACGCGAGATCGCCTGCTTCAACGCTGGAAGGTCGGATGGCGACCACGCCGGCCAGCCCGCCAGCAGGCAACCCGCGATGTCGCGCTCGGCCGGGTTCGAGGCATTGGCCGTGGCCAGCAATCGTTGCTTGGCTTCTTCACCGTAGACTTCGAACCGTTCGCGCAAGGCATCGCACGACGGGTACCACGTGCCAGGCGTCAACGTTGACGCGGCGACGTGAAACTCTTGCATGCAGCGGTCCAGGCTGGCGCACGGCGTTGCGACCACCGGTGCCGCCTGCAGAAGTCCCAGCCAAAAAAGCCATCCTTGCATGGTGCCCCCATGGAATGTATCAGCCGGTGTTCTGCAGGCCCTGCGACACGCCGTTGACGCAGGCGACCAGGGCCTGCAGCACGGCGTCGTCGGTGCGGCCGCCGTCGCGCCAGCGTTGCAGCAGGTCGACCTGCAGCAGGCTCATCGGATCGACGTAGGGATTGCGCAGGCGGATCGAGGCGGCCAGGCGCGGGGCGTCCTGCAGCAGGGCGTCGCTGCGCTTCAGTTGCAGCAGCCAGTGACGGGTGCGGGCGAACTCGTCGCGGATCAGGCCGAAGAATTCGTCGTGCAACGGGCCGGACAGTTTCGAGAACGCCTCGGCGATGTCGAGGTCGCACTTGGCCAGCACCATCTCCACGTCGTCGAGCAGGTTGGCGAAGAACGGCCAGTCGCGCGCCATCCCGGCCAGCGCGTCCTCACCGAACTCCCCCGCGCCCTGCTCCAGCGCGCTGCCCAGGCCGTACCAGCCGGGCAGGATCGAGCGGCACTGGGTCCAGGCGAACACCCACGGGATCGCGCGCAGGTCCTGCACGCCGCGCATGCTGCGGCGACTGGCCGGGCGCGAGCCCAGGGTCATCTGCTCGATCACGTCCACCGGGGTGGCGCTGCGGAAATAGTCGACGAAGCCCGCGCGCTCGACGAAGGCCCGGTAGGTCTTGCGGCTGGCCGCGGACAAGGCGTCCATCTGCTCGCGCCAGCGCCGTTCGCGCGGCTCGCTTTCGCGTGGCCGCAGGCTGGCGCGCAGCACCGCGCCGACCGTCTGTTCCAGATTGCGCAGCGCCAGCGCACGGATGCCGTACTTGCGATGGATCACCTCGCCCTGCTCGGTCACCCGCAACACGCCGGCCACGGCGCCCCGCGGCGAGGACATCAGCGCAGGCGTGATGCGCGCGCCGCCGCGGCTGGCCGAGCCGCCGCGACCGTGGAAGAAGGCCAGCTGGATGCGCGCTTCGTTAGCCACCTCCAGCAACTCCACCTGGGCGCGCTGCAAGCCCCAGCGCGAGGCCAGCGTGCCGCCGTCCTTGCCGCTGTCGGAGTAACCCAGCATCACCCACTGCTGGTCGCCCCGCGCGGCGAGGTGGCGACGGTAGACCGGATCGTCGAGCAGTGCGCGCAGCGTGGCCGGCGCGTTCTTCAGGTCGTCGACGGTCTCGAACAGCGGAGCAATGTTGAGCGGCACGTCCTTCGTCTCGTCGACCAGCCCGCCCCGCCGCGCCAGTGCCAGCACTGCCAGCACGTCGGCGGCGCTGCGCGCCATGCTGATGATGTACAGGCCGGTGGCCTCGACGCCGTGGCTTTGCCGGCTGTCGCGCAAGGTGGCGAACACGGCCTGCAGGGACGTGGCGCTGTCGTCGTCGCTGTCGGGAAACCTCGCCTCGCCGCTGGCGTACGGACGCAGGCGATCGGCGCGTTCGGCACCCTCGCGGCTGGCCCACTCCGCATCACCGAGCAGCGCCGCCAGGGCGTCGTCGTGCACACGCGAATCCTGCCGCACGTCGAGCCGGGCCAGGTGGAAGCCGAAAGTGCGCACGCGGCACAGCAGGCGTTCGACCGAATAGGCGCCGGCATGGACGCCATGATGCTGCAGCAGGCTGTCGGCGATCAGCTGCAGGTCGTCGAGCAATTCCTGGCTGGACGCATAGCCGTCCGTTTGCAGCTCCTGGGTCAGCGCCAGTCGCGCGCCGATCAGCTGCAGCAGGCAGCGGTACGGCATGTCGGCGTGGCGCGGGCGGATCTGCGCCGCGGCCGCGGGAAAGCGCGCCCGGTAATCGGCCAGGCGTGCCAGCAAGGCCCCGGTGACCTCGACGCGGCCCTCGGTCTGGCTGAGCGCCCGCGCCAGCGCGGCCACGTCTTCGCGATAGCGCTCGATGACCATGGCCCGCTGCGAGTCGAGGCAGTCGGCGATGGTGTCGGCGCCCACGTTGGGGTTGCCGTCCATGTCGCCGCCGACCCAGCTGGCGAAGCGCAGCAGCCGCGGCAGGCGGATCGCCAGGCCGTAGGTGTCCTGCAGCGCCTGGGCCAGCGATTCGTACAGCGCCGGCACGATCCGGTACAGCGGATGGGTCAGGTAGAAGTCCACGTGCTCGCGCTCGTCCTGCACGCTGGGCCGCACCGGCGAGGCCTCGGCGGTCTGCCAGCCGGCGGACAGCGCCATGTAGATGCGCTGGTCGTCCTCGCGACATTCCTGCGGCGTGCGCTGGGGATCGAAACCATCGATCAGCGAGGCCACGATCGCCTGCTCCTTCTCCAGCAGCGAGCGGCGCACGGCTTCGGTGGGATGCGCAGTGAACACCGGCTCGATCCACAGGCGGTCGAGCCAGCCGACCAGTTCGTCGGCGCCGACGCCTTCGGCCTTGAGCCGACCCAGCACGGCCAGCAGCGATTCGGGCTGCGGCGCGCTGCCCTCGCGCTGGTAGTCGCGGCGGCGACGGATGCGGTGCACCCGCTCGGCCGTGTTGACGGCCTGGAAGTAAGTGGCAAACGCGCGGGCCAGCGCCTCGGCCTGGGCGGCGTCCTGGCCGGCCAGCGAGTCGGCCAGCTCGTCCACCGAAGCACCTTCGCGGCGACGATGGATGGCCGCGGTGCGCACCTGCTCCACGCGCCGGAAGAACGCGTCACCGCGCTGTTCGGCCAGCATGCGGCCGACCATCGCGCCGAGCCGGCTCACGTCCTCGCGCAGCGGGCCGTCCGGCGGCAGGAATTCGGGTTCGCGACTCTGTTCCACGCGGTGGCTCCCTGGCTGGTCAAGCCCCCAGCCTAACCAATCCTGGTCCGGGAGACACCCGACGATGCGGCATAAGCTCATGTCTGCCGCTACAATGTCTCCTTTGCACTGCCCGCCGAGGGGCGCTGCGACCGTCGTCGTGAATGCGGATACGTCCGCAATGCCCCGCACATCCCGTGCGGACTCTTCACGACAACGGCCAGGCTCGGCGCGGCACGTTCCACAACGGCGCCCGGTTGCTCTACGCGAGTCCCTTCGCGAAGAAAGACCGGCCATCCATGCCGGACTCTTCACGGAAGCCTCGCACTAACCGGAGATATCCATGAACGCCGCACTGAAAGAAACCACCCACGACTACAAGATCCGCGACATCACGCTCGCCGATTTCGGCCGCAAGGAACTGGACATCGCCGAGCACGAGATGCCGGGCCTGATGTCGATCCGCCGCAAGCACGCCACCGCCCAGCCGCTGAAGGGCGTGCGCGTGACCGGCTCGCTGCACATGACGATCCAGACGGCGGTGCTGATCGAGACGCTGAAGGACATCGGCGCCGACGTGCGCTGGGCCTCGTGCAACATCTTCTCGACGCAGGACCACGCCGCCGCGGCGATCGCCGCCACCGGCACGCCGGTGTTCGCCTGGAAGGGCGAGACGCTGGAGGAATACTGGGACTGCACGCTGGACGCGCTGTCCTTCCCCGACGGCAAGGGCGGCTACCTCGGTCCGCAACTCGTCGTCGATGACGGCGGCGACGTGACGCTGCTGATCCACAAGGGCTACGAACTGGAGAACGGTTCGACGTGGGTCGATGAAAAGGCCTCCTCGCACGAGGAGCAGGTGATCAAGAACCTGCTCAAGCGCGTGCACAGCGAGCGCCCGGGCTACTGGCACACCGTGGTCAGGGACTGGAAGGGCGTCTCCGAGGAAACCACCACCGGCGTGCATCGCCTGTACCAGCTGGCCGAGGCGAAGTCGCTGCTGATCCCCGCGATCAACGTCAACGACTCGGTCACCAAGAGCAAGTTCGACAACCTGTACGGCTGCCGCGAGTCGCTGGCCGACGGCCTCAAGCGCGCGATGGACGTGATGCTGGCCGGCAAGGTCGCCGTGGTCTGCGGTTACGGCGACGTGGGCAAGGGTTGCGCGCACAGCCTGCGTGCCTACGGCGCCCGCGTGGTGGTTACCGAGATCGATCCGATCAACGCGCTGCAGGCGGCGATGGAAGGCTTCGAGGTCAACACGGTTGAATCCACCCTGGGCCGCGGCGACATCTACGTCACCACCACCGGCAACAAGGACGTGCTGCGGCTCGATCACCTGAAGGCGATGAAGGACCAGGCGATCGTCTGCAACATCGGCCACTTCGACAACGAGATCCAGGTCGACGCGCTGAACGCGATGGCCGGCGTGACCAAGCTCAACATCAAGCCGCAGGTGGACAAGTACACCTTCTCCGACGGCCGCGCGATCTTCCTGCTGGCCGAGGGCCGGCTGGTCAATCTGGGCTGTGCCACCGGCCACCCCAGCTTCGTGATGTCCAACTCGTTCGCCAACCAGACGCTGGCCCAGATCGACCTGTGGGAGCACCGGGACAGCTACGAGAACAAGGTCTACATCCTGCCCAAGAAGCTGGACGAGGAAGTCGCCCGCCTGCACCTGGAGAAGATCGGCGTGAAGCTGACCACGCTCAGCGACGAGCAGGCGAAGTACCTCGGCGTGCCGGTGGAAGGTCCGTACAAGCCGGATCACTACCGCTACTGACAGCGGTGGGCGGGGAGGCAACCTCCCTGGTCTGATGTGAAACGGGGCGCAGCGATGCGCCCCGTTTTTTTTGTGGAGAAGATCAAGAGCACCCCCTCCTGCCCTCCCCCTGCTGCGCAGGGGGAGGAATCAACCCGGCGCCTCTGCTCCCTCCCCTGCTGCGCAGCGCGAGGAATCAACCCGGCGCCTCTGCTCCCTCCCCTGCTTGCAGGGGAGGGCCGGGGTGGGGTCGCTCTTGATCTATCGCTTCATCGCGAAACAAAGATATATACTCGCCGGCACCGCCCACCGGATGCCCAGCGATGCCGTCGATCAGCTTCGAGTTCTTCCCGCCCAAGACCGATGAACAACGCGCGCAGCTGGATCGCGCCGCGCAGGTGCTGAAGGCGCACCAGCCGGAATACGCCTCCGTCACGTTCGGCGCGGGCGGGTCCACGCTCAGCTATACCGGGGACACCGTGGCGCGGCTGCACGCGCAGCATGGCCTGCCGGTGGCGCCGCACCTGTCCTGCATGGGCGGCACCAAGGCCGAGATCACCGAACTGCTGGACGGTTACCGCGCGGCCGGCTACCGGCGGCTGGTGGCGCTGCGCGGCGACATGCCCTCGGGCATGGCCACGGCGGGCGACTTCCGTTACGCGGCCGAGCTGGTGGCCTTCATCCGCGCGCACTGCGGCGACCACTTCCACATCGAGGTCGCGGCGTATCCCGAAACCCATCCACAGGCCGATGACGCGCTGCGCGACCTGCAGCATTTCAAGGCCAAGATCGACGCCGGCGCGAACGGCGCGATCACCCAGTATTTCTTCAACCCCGACGCGTACTTCCGTTTCGTCGACGACGTGCGCAAGCTCGGCGTCGACGTGCCGATCGTGCCGGGCATCATGCCGATCACCAACTTCAGCCAGCTGCGGCGTTTCTCCGAGATGTGCGGCGCGGAGATCCCGCGCTGGATCTCCAAGCGCATGCAGGCCCACGGCGACGATGCCGATGCGGTGCGCGCGCTGGGTGCCGAAGTGGTGGCACAGCTATGCCGGCGCCTGCTCGACGGCGGCGCGCCCGGCCTGCACTTCTACACGCTGAACCGGGCCCGCGCCACGCAGGCGGTACTGCAGCAGCTTTCCTGAGACGCGGTGGCGGGTATGCTGGCGCGATGTATCGCCTGGCCACCCTGCTCTGCCTGATCGCGCCCGCCTGCGCCGCGCCCGCCGCGGCGCAGACGCCGATCCATCGCTGCATCGGCGCCAATGGCAGTGCGGTGTTCACCGACCAGCCCTGCGCCGCGCTGCAGGCCACCCCGGCCAGTCGTGTCGCCGCGTCGGCACCCGCGGTGACCGCCACCACCACGCCAACCCTGTGCGCCGCCACTCTGGGTGCGTTGCGCCAGGGCGTGATCGATGCCTTCGCCAACCATGACGCCAACCGGCTGGCCGGCATGATGCTGTGGGATGGCTACGGTCGCGGCGCGGCCATCGCCGACATCCAGTCGCTGACCCGGCTGATCAAACAGCCGTTGCTGGACGTGACGGCGCCCGACGAATCCGCGCCGACGCCCGCCCCGGCAAGCAGCCTCGCCGATCCATTCGCCATGAACGTCGATCCCGCCCCGGCAACGCCGGCGCGCAATCAGCTGGTGGTGCACACCGCCGACAGCGACGGCAACGGCAACCCGCGCGAACTGCGCTTCGACATCGTCCACCAGGCCGGCTGCCTGTGGTTGCGCAACGCTGACTGAAGGCGCCCATTGACGCCGGCTCGGCCGACAGCAGCTATCATGGGCGGTCCCCACTGGAGAATCGACATGGCCCAGCAGTACCCCGAGTGGATCTGGCAGAACGGTGAGATCAAGCCGTGGGCCCAGGCGACCACCCACGTGATGTCCCACGCCCTGCACTACGGTTCGTCGGTATTCGAAGGCATCCGCAGCTACGCCACCCCCGACGGCGCCGCGATCTTCCGCCTGACCGACCACATCAACCGGCTGTACCAGTCGGCCAAGATCTACGACATGGCGCTGCCGTACACGGCCGACGAACTGGCTGCGGCCTGCCGCGCGGTGATCAAGAAGAACGGCCTGGGCGCGTCCTACCTGCGCCCGGTGGCCTACCGGGGCCTGGGCGGCTTCGGCCTGTCCGCGGAAACCCCGATCGACGTCGCCGTGGCGGCATGGCCGATGGGCCCGTACCTGGGGCCAGAGGCCCTGGAGAACGGCATCACCGCCTGCGTGTCCAGCTGGCAGCGCTTCGCGCCGAACACCATCCCGGCCGGCGCCAAGGCCGGCGGCAACTACCTTTCCGGCCAGCTGATCGCACGCGAAGCGCGTCGCCTCGGCTTCGGTGAGGGCATCGCGCTGGCCTCCAGCGGCCTGCTCAGCGAAGGTGCCGGCGAGAACCTGTTCCTGGTCTTCGACGGGGTGCTGCACACCACCCCGGCCAGCGCCTCGATCCTCACCGGCATCACCCGCGACACGCTGAAGACGCTGGCCCGCGAAGACGGCATCGAAGTGGTCGAACGCGACCTGCCGCGCGAGTACCTCTACCTCGCCGACGAGATCCTGATGTGCGGCACCGCCGCCGAAGTCACCCCGATCCGCTCGGTCGACGGCAAGCAGATCGGCAACGGCACCGCGGGCCGCGTCACCCGCCGCCTGCAGGAACTGTTCTTCGGCCTGTTCGACGGTCGCACCCACGACAAGTGGGGCTGGCTGGAGCAGGTCTGAGTCAAGAGCAACCCCCTCCCGGCCTCCCCCTGCCCGCAGGGGGAGGAGCAACGCCGCCCAGCTCCCTCCCCTGCACGCAGGGGGAGGAGCAACGCCGCCTGACTCCCTCTCCTGCAACGCAGGGGAGGGTTGGGGTGGGGTCGCTCTTGACTCTCGGGAAACAGGAATTCAGCTGAACCGGATGCTGGCGATCGCGCCGTTGGCGTCGCTGCGGGGTCGCATCGAGACGTCCCAGCCGTACAGTTCGCACAGCCGGCGCACGATCGCCAGGCCCAGCCCGGCACCGCTGCCGCCGGCGCCTTCGCCGCGCACGCCGCGCTGGAACAGGCGCTCGGCATCTTCCGGCTTGATGCCGGGGCCGGTGTCGATCACTTCGATGCTGCCGTTGCCCACCACCACCTGCACGCTGCCTTCGAGCGTGTACTTGATCGCGTTGCCGATCAGGTTGGTCAACGCCACCGACAGCACGGAGGCCGGCGCATTCACGCTGACCTGCTGCTCGGTGCGCAGTTCGACGGTGAGCGGCTTGCCGCGCACCTGGGGACGCTGGCTCTCGATCACGTCGGCGGCAACCTTGCCGACCTCGGTGGTTTCGCCGCGGGTCGGGCCGCGCCGCTCGGCGCGCGACAGCAGCAGCAAGGCCTCGATCAGCTCGGTGGCCTGGCGCGAGGCGCGCTCGATCCGCTTCAGCCGCTCGCTCAGCTTTTCGGTGAGATCGGGCGAGCCCTGCAGCAATTCGGTGGTGCTGGCGATCACCGCCAGCGGCGTGCGCAATTCATGGCTCACGTCGGAATTGAATTCGCGGTCGCGCTCGACCATCGCCGTGAGCCGCGCCGAATACTCGTCCAGCGCATGCGCCAGCTCGCCCACCTCGTCGTCGGCGAAATGCGGCGCCAGCGGCTCGGCCTTGCCGGCCTTGCGGAAATCGCGCAGACGATTGGCCAGCTCGCTGACCGGCTTCAGCACCTTGCGCGAGAGCCACAGGCCCAGCACCAGCGACAGCAGGCCGAACAGGAACACCGCGGCGATGACACTGATGAGCAATTGCTGCTTGCCCAGCTCCTCGCGCGTGACGTCGTAGCGGACGAAACTGATGATGTGGTTCTCGCGATACACCGCCAGCTTGTAGTGCCGCTGGTCGCCATCCTCGCTCTGCTCGATGATGTCGTGCACGCCATTGGTGTCGGCCAGGTTCTGCCAGGCCAGCGGCGCCTTGTACAAGGTGCGATCGCTCTTGGTCATGCCCGTGATCAGCTGCGAGCCCGGGCCCGGCGCCTCCGGGTGTTCCTGCGCGTAATGGTTCGCGTACTTGGCGTCGTCCAGCAGGCTGGCGTTGACCAGCTGGTCTTCCACCCGCGAACGGATGTTCAACGCGGCGAACGCAAACAACGCGCTGAGGCCGAAGCCGAACAGCGTGAAGGAGACGACCAGCCGAAAACGAAGCTTACGCCTGGACTGCATCCGGCTCGACCATCCGATAGCCAATGCCGTGCCGCGTGTGGATCAGCGGCTTCTCGAAGGGTTTGTCGATCGCGGCGCGCAGGCCGTGGATATGCACGCGCAGCGAATCGCTGTCGGGCAGTTCCTCGCCCCACACCTTCTGTTCCAGGTCCTGCCGGGTGACCACCGACGGGCTCGCTTCCATCAGCGCCTGCAGCAGCTTCAGGCCGATCGGGTTCAGCTGGATCGACTTGCCCTCGCGGTTCACCGTCAGCGTGTCGAGGTTGAAGGTGAGGTCGGCCACTTTCAGCACGCGGCTCTGCGGGCCCTTGCCGCGGCGTGCCAGCACTTCCAGTCGCGCGGCCAGCTCCTGCAGCGCGAACGGCTTGGTCATGTAGTCGTCGGCGCCCGATTCGAAACCGGTCAGCTTCTGCTCCAGCGCGTCGCGCGCGGTCAGCATCAGGATCGGCGTCTGCTTGTGCGCCTCGTGGCGCAACTTGCGGGCGACCTCCAGGCCGTCCATGCCGGGCAGCGTGAGATCCAGCACGATCACGTCGAAATCGTGCACCACGGCCAGGTGCAGGCCGGTCACGCCGTCACCCGCGAAATCGACCACGTTGCCCCGGTCTTCCAGATAATCGCCGATGTTGGTCGCGATATCGCTGTTGTCTTCGATCACCAGTACGCGCATGTGTCACTCCTGCGCAGCCGGCTCACGGGCCGGCTGGGGGTGCCAGCTTAACAATCTTGGATGAACGCAGCGCGGCGGCAGCGAAAGAAACCTGAACGCGCGTTCGTGTGGCACTCGTGCGGGCAAGAAAAAGCCCAGATGCGCGACTCGCCGTCGCCCACCTGGGCCCAAGTTACTGCCCCGATACCATCGTCTGCCGGCGCCGCGCCGTGTGGGTCGCGGTGTCGCAAAAAACAGTGGGAGCTTTATAGGGGGCGACGGGTTATGAGCGAGTTAACACCGCGTCAATTCACATCCTGGCGGGGCACCGACGGCGGCCCTCAGGCCTTCGCGGGGCGCCGGCGGACGCGGCTTTCGCCCTGCTTTCCGGCGGCCTGCGTTTCCAGCAAGGCCATGATCGCCGCCGCCACATCCACGCCGGTCGCGGCCTCGATGCCCTCCAGGCCAGGCGATGCGTTGACCTCCAGCAGCAGCGGGCCGCGGTTCGAACGCAGCAGGTCGACGCCGGCCACGCCCAGGCCCAGCGCGCCGGCCGCCGCCACCGCGATGCGCTCCTCGTCGGCGCTCAGCGTGGCCGCCTTCGCGCTGCCGCCGCGGTGCAGGTTGGCGCGGAACTCGCCCGGGCTGGAATCGCGCTGCATCGCCGCGACCACCTGGTTGCCGACCACGAAGCAGCGCAGGTCGCTGCCCTTGGCCTCGGCCACGAACTCCTGCACCAGAAAGTTGGCATACAGGCCGCGGAACGCCTCGATCACGCTCTGCGAAGCCGCGCGCTTCTCGGCCAGCACCACGCCGGTGCCCTGGCTGCCCTCGTTCAACTTGATCACGTGCGGCGGATCGCCGAGCAGGGCCAGCACGTCGTCGGTGTCGTCGGGGTTGTCGCCGAACACGGTCACCGGCATGTCGATGCCCTGGGCGGCCAGGATCTGCAGGCAGCGCAGCTTGTCGCGCGCCCGCAGCACCGCGTCGGACGGGTTCGGCGTGTACACGCCCATCATTTCCAGCTGGCGCAGCACCGCGGTGCCGTAGAACGTGCTGGAGGTGCCGATGCGCGGGATCACCGCATCGATGTCGCGCACCTCCTTGCCCTTGAAGCGGATCGACGACGCGCCCGGCGCGATGCGCACGTAGCAGCGCAGCGGATCGAACACCCTTACCACGTGCCCGCGCACGCGCGCGGCCTCGACCAGGCGCTTGGTCGAATACAGTCGGGTGTTGCGCGAAAGGATCGCAATCTTCATGGGCAGGCCGTCATCGGGATGGCACGGTCGTGGTCGACGGCCGCGGCTGGGTATAGGAAAGCGCCGGGTCCACCGCAACGCGCCCGCTCAGCGCACTGCGACCCAGCAACATCGGAAACAGCATATGCCGGCGATCGGTCAGATTGACGTCGATCTCGAACTGCTGCCCGGCCAGTTCTACCGCAGTGCGAATGAACCAGCGCTCAGTGCGGCGGCCGCCGGTATCGGTGACCGTGCGCCGATCCAGCGCGGGCGCTTCGCAACGGATCGCCAGCGGCGAGCGTCGCCCCACGTGCAGGCTGAAGCGCAGCCAGGTATCGCCGTCGCGCTGGAATGTTTCGAGGGTGTCCACGTGCAGCGAACTGCTGCGCGCCCCGGTGTCGAGCTTGGCCTTGAGCAGGGCAATGCCCAATTGCGGCAACGCCAGCCGCTCCCGCCAGCCCAAGGTAATCAGATCCGCCATGTGGATTGTGGGAAGCTCGGGGATCGATGCAGCGGGGGAGTGGAGCGGGTGAAGGGAATCGAACCCTCGTCAGTAGCTTGGGAAGCTACAGCTCTACCATTGAGCTACACCCGCTTGGCCGGCGGATGGTAACCCGGGATTCGCGTGGTTGGAAGGCGGCGTCAGGAGCGACCCCACCCCGGCCCTCCCCTGCACGCAGGGGAGGGAGCAAGGCGGCGCGCCCAACGGGTGCTGAACAATCGCCTGCGCATACTCGGCGTGGGGTCATCGTTTGCTCGACACTGCGCGTTCACGAGCACATGACACTTCCCCGCCCTGCTTCCGCCTCATCCGCACTTGCCAAGGAGAGCCGCATGTCCAGGTTTGCCGAGTCCCCTGTTTCATGGCGCCGCTACCGGCGCGTGCTGGCGGTATGGCTGCTGTGCCTGGTCGCCGGATTGGCGCAGGCCCAAACCGACACCCGATCCGACACCGATGACAGCGCCGATCCGCCGACCCGGGTGGCGCGCCTGTCGTATGTCGGCGGCGACCTGGGTTTCCTGCCTTCCGGCGCGAAGGACTGGAGCGACGCCAACATCAACCGCCCGCTGACCACCGGCGACAAGCTCTCCAGCGCAGCGGGCACGCGCGCCGAGCTGGAGTTCGACGGCGGCACGCTGCGCATCGACGGCCAGTCCGACCTCGGCCTGCTCGACCTCGACGACCAGCTGGCGCAGATCGAACTGACCCAGGGCAGCCTGAGCCTCACCGTGCGCCAGCTCGGCGACGGCGAAAGCTACGAGATCGACACCCCCGCGGTGGCGCTGGTGGTGGACCGGCCCGGCACGTTCCGCGTCGACGTCGATCCGCGCGACGGCAGCACCCGCATCGCGGCGCTGGATGGCGCCGCCACCGTGTTCGGCGAGAACAACGCCCAGCGCTCGATCAACCCCGGCCGCAGCTACCGCTTCACCGACGCCAGCCTGGGCATGGTGACGATCAGCGACCTCGCCGGCGGCGACGCCTTCGACCACTGGGCCAGCGAGCGCGATCGTCGCTACGCACAGTCCGACAGCAGCCAGTACGTCTCCGACGACGTGGTCGGCTACCAGGACCTCGACCAGTACGGCGCCTGGCAGGACAGCAGCGAGTACGGCGCGGTGTGGTATCCGCACAACGTCGGTTCGGACTGGGCGCCCTACCGCAACGGCCACTGGGCGTACATCGCGCCGTGGGGCTGGACCTGGATCGACGATGCGCCGTGGGGTTACGCGCCGTACCACTACGGTCGCTGGGCCTACACCCAGCGCGGCTGGGGCTGGATTCCCGGCCCGCGCGGCGTGCGTGCGATCTACGCGCCGGCGCTGGTCGCCTTCGTCGGCGGCGGTGGCTGGTCGGTGGGGATCGGCGGTGCGCCGGTGGGCTGGTTCCCGCTGGGCCCGGGCGAGATCTACAACCCGTGGTATCGCTGCGGCCGCCGCTATTACACCCGGGTCAACGTGCACAACATCCGCGTGCGCGGCGGACACGACCCGCGGCGCGACATCGATGACCACTACACCCGCTACCGTCGCGGCGACTTCGATCGGGGCGACCACCGTCGCGGCGCGCCCCGCGGCTTCACCGCGGTGTCCGGCGACAACTTCGCCGGCGGTCACCGCGTGACAAACCATCGCCTGCATGTCGATCCGCGCAAGCTCACCGACACGTCGCTGCGCCCGCGCGACATCGCCGGCGTGCGCCCCACCGATCGCGGCGGGCACGGGCCGCGCACCACCCACGTGCGCAACCTGCCCGCCGGCGGCTTCACCCGCGAAGTGGTCGCCCGGCGCGCGCCGCCGGATATCCACGACGCCCCCGTGCCGGATTACGGCAGGCCGAACCACGGCAAGCTGACCGGCGACGCCTCCAGCGGACGGGTGCGCGTGCTGGGCAGCCAGGACCCGGGGCGACGCCCGCCGATGGCCGATCGCGACGGCGGCAACGTGCACCGCGCCGCACCCGTCACCGCGCAGTTGCCGACGGTGCCCCGCATCACGCCGGCCACCCGCGAAGACCGCATGACCAACGCAGGTGACGACGGCGAACCGCGCTCGGCCCGCTTTGCGCATCCACGCAGCCCTTACGGTGCCGACCGGCGCGAAAACATGCCGCGCCCCGGGGTGAGTTACATCGCCCCGAGCCCGTCCACGCCATCGGTCGACCAGCGCGCGCCCCGCCCGATGCCGCCGACCCGCCGCGACGATGCACGCGTGGTGCCGTATGACCGCGCGCGGTTCCAGCACGCGACAACGCAGACACCCGTCGCCACGCCCACGCTGGGCGAGCCGGAGCAGCGCCGCTTCGAACGTCCGCAGCCACGCTTCCAGCGCCCCGAGCCCGTGCAGCGCGAGCCCATGCGCGAAGCGCCACGGCCGCAACCGCGCCCCAGCGCGCCACCACCGCCCCGCTACGAGCCGCCGCAACGCCCGGCACCGCGGGTCGAAGCCCCCAGGCCGCAGCAGAACATGTCGCGGCCCTCACCGAGAAAGGGCGGCGAGCGACTGGATCGGGAAGATCGGCGGCACTAGGGCAAGAGCGGACCCCACCCCAGCCCTCCCCTACTTCGCAGGGGAGGGAGTGGAACGCACAGCCACGCCTGACTCCCTCCGCTGCTTGCAGGGGAGGGCTGGGGTGGGGTTCGCTTTTGACTTTGCACCGAGGCGGCGCAGCAGCCGACGCCGGCACAAGCCCTACAATAGGCGGATGTCCGAGCCCACCGACGCCACCACACCCGACTACATGCGCCGCATCCGCAGCTTCGTGCTGCGCGAAGGCCGCATGACGCCCGCGCAGCAACGCGCCTTCGACACCTTGTGGTCGCGCTTCGGCATCGACTACCGCGGCACGCCGCACGACTTCGCCGCCAGCTTCGGCCGCAGCGCGCCGCTGGTGCTGGAGATCGGCTTCGGCAACGGCGAGGCGCTGGCCTGGGCCAGCGAGCACGACCAGGCGCGCGACTTCCTCGGCGTGGAAGTCCACGGCCCCGGCGTGGGTCGACTGATGAACGCGCTGGCCGCCCGCGACGCGCAGAACGTGCGCATCTACAAGCACGACGCGGTGGAAGTGCTGGAGCACGAAATCGCGCCGGGCACGCTGGCCGAGGCGCGCATCTGGTTTCCCGATCCATGGCACAAGAAGCGCCACAACAAGCGCCGCCTGATCCAGCCCGACTTCGTCGCCCTGCTCGCCTCGCGCATGGCCCCGGACGGCCTGCTGCACCTGGCCACCGACTGGCAGCCCTACGCCGAACACATGCTCGAAGTGATGGAGGCCGCCCCCGCCTGGCGCAACCAGCTCGGCCCGGGCCAGTACGCCGAGAAGCCCGCGTGGCGCATCGAGACCCACTTCGAGCGGCGCGGGCTGAAGCTGGGGCATGGGGTTCGGGATCTGCTCTACCGGAAAGTCTGAGCAGGAGCGGACCCCACCCCAACCCTCCCCTGCGTTGCAGGGGAGGGAGCAAAGCGGCAAGAGCGACCCCACCCCAACCCTCCCCTGCGTTGCAGGGGAGGGAGCAAAGCGGCAAGAGCGACCCCACCCCAACCCTCCCCTACTTCGCAGGGGAGGGAGAAAAGCTGCGAGCTCGCCGGAACTACTCCCTCCCCTACAAGGTAGGGGAGGGTTGGGGTGGGGTCACGCTCTTGACCTCTCCTCCAGCACCCGAAAAATCTCCCCCACCACATCCGCCGTGCGCAGCAGCACGTCGTCATTCCAGAAGCGCAGCACGCGGTAGCCTTCGCGCCCCAGGACTTCCGTGCGTCGCCGGTCGTAGTCGATCGCATCCAGATGCTGCCCACCATCCAGCTCGATCACCAGCCGCGCCGGCACGCAGACGAAGTCCACGATGTAGCCGGCCAGTGGATATTGGCGACGGAACTTGTGGCCGGCCAGTTGGCGCTGGCGCAGGTAGTGCCAGAGTCGACGTTCGGCGTCGGTGCCTTCATTGCGCAAGCGGCGGGCGCGGATCCACTTGATGTGCACGGCGAGTCCTTTCGCTTGAGGAGAGCAAGAGCTTTACCCCCTCCCCGCCTCCCCCTGCCAGCAGGGGGAGGGGCAAAGGCGCGTGCTCTCCCGCCGCATCAGTTGACTCAGCGCCGCCGCACTTCTCCCTCCCCTGCGCAGTAGGGGAGGGCCGGGGTGGGGTTGCTCTTCGCCCGAGCAAGATCAAAAGCACCCCCTCCTGCCCTCCCCCTGCGACCGAAGGAAGTCCCTTGAGGGGCAAGCACGGGAGGAATCGATTCTGAGGTAGTCGCTCTTCGCGCACGCCATCGCACTCTTCGCCCGCGGTTCACCAGCAACCGCACCACCCCGCTTATACTCACGGACATCCGCCCAGGGACGAATCGACAGCAGCGTGAAGTTTCCACTGCCCCGCCGTATCCACCGCAAGCCGCTGCGCCGCAGGGACGTCAGCTGATGGCGCTCTCGCTCACCCCCGAAATGATCCTGGTGCTCGGGCTGGTGGGTTTCACCATGCTGATGCTGGTGCTCGAGTGGATTCGCGCCGACATGGTGGCGCTGCTGGTGGTGGTGGTGATCGGCCTGACCGGGCTGATTCCGTCCGACCGCGTGTTCAACGGCTTCGCCGGCAACGCGGTGATCGCGATCATCGCGATCATGATCATGGGCGAAGGGCTCGACCGCGCCGGCGTACTCAACCTCACCGCCAACTTCGTCATGCGCATGGCGCGCGGGGCGGAGTCGCGGCTCGGCCTGGTCATCAACATGGTGGCCAGCCTGTTCAGCGCGGTGATTCCCAGCCAGGCGCTGGCCGCCCTGATGATCCCGGTCAGCAGCCGGCTCGCCGCGCGCACCGGCGTGCCGATTTCACGGCTGCTGCTGCCGATGGCGTTCTGCATCCTCACCGCCACCAACACCACGCTGATCGCGAACTCGCCGCTGATCGTGCTGAACGACCTGATCGCCAGCGCCAACGTGAACCTGCCGCCGGGCGCGCACACGATTCCGAAGTTCGGCCTGTTCAGCGTGACGCCGGTGGGCCTGGCGCTGGCCGTGGTCGGCGTCGCCTATTTCTATTTCTTCGGCCGCAAGCTGCTGCCGGGGCACGAGGACGAACGGCTGAAGGTGACGCCCGGGCGCACCGAGAGCTACTTCGCCGAGACCTACGGCATCGTGGGCGAGACCGCCGAGCTCACCGTCACCGCCGAGAGCCCACTGGTCGGCATGAGCATCGGCGAGGCGGAACAGCTGTACGAGGCGCCGCTGATCCTGGCGATCAAGAGCGGCAACGATGCGCGCATGGCGCCGCCGGCCGACCACGTGATCTGGGTCGGCTCGGTGCTCGGCGTGCTCGGCCCGCGCGAGCAACTCAACCAGTTCGCCAACAACCAGCTGTGCCGCCTGTCCACCCGCATGCGCCAGCTGGGCGAGCTGTTCAATCCGAGCCGCGCCGGCATTTCCGAAGTGGTGATTCCGCCGGTGTCGCGCTTCATCAAGCACACCGTGGGCGAGCTGCGCCTGCGCAAGCGCTTCGGCATTTCCGTGCTGGCGGTGACCCGCGGCGACAAGGTGCTGCGCGAGGACGTGCGCGGCGTCAGCCTGCGCGCCGGCGACACCGTGGTGCTGCACAGCAACTGGCGCGACCTGTCGCTGGCCGCCGAAGACCGCGACCTGGTCGTGGTCACCGACATCCCCAAGGAACAGCAGCGTCCCGGCAAGATCTGGCAGGCGGTGGGCTTCTTCCTGCTGGCCAAGTGCCTGGCCCTGTTCACCAACCTCGACCTGTCGGTGGCGATGATGACCGGCGCGATCGGCATGCTGCTCACCGGCGTGCTGAACATGGACGAGGGCTACAAGGCGATCAACTGGAAGACCATCTTCGTCACCGCCTGCCTGATCCCGCTGGGCTGGTCGATGGACGCCACCGGCACCGCCTCGTGGATCGCCCAGGTGGTGCTCGATCATCTGGGCGGCGCCGCGCCCTGGGTGCTGCAACTGTGCCTGGCCGTGCTCACCTTGCTGTTCTCCCAGGTGATGTCCAACGTGGGCGCCACCGTGATGATGGTGCCCATCGCCATCAGCGTCGCCGTCGCCACCGGCGGCAACCCGTCGGCCTATGCGCTGATCGTCGCCGTGTCCTCCTCCAACACCTTCCTGCTCAGCTCCGGCCACCCTGCCCTGATGATGGTCAGCGGCCCCGGCGGCTACAAGGGCAAGGACTTCCTGCGCGTCGGCTTGCCGCTGACCCTGGTGGTGCTGGTGGTCACGCTGGTGGCGATCAACCTGCTGTTCCGCTGATCGACGCGGTGCCGGCGCACCCGGCTTGAAGTTCTACAGGGAGCACGGTGTTCGCCACTGCGCAAGCCGTTGCCTTGCGGGACGGGCGACACCCCGAATGGTCAGGCCAGCAGGCTGTCGACGACACGTTGAGCCAGGGCTTCCGCGCTGGCGGTGGTGGTTTGCAGGTGCAGCTCCGGGGCTTCCGGCGGCTCATACGGGGAGTCGATGCCGGTGAAGTTCTTGATGTTTCCGGCCCGGGCCTTGGCATACAGGCCCTTGGCGTCGCGCTGTTCGCAGATTGCCAGCGGCGTGTCGACGAAGACCTCGCGGAATTCGCCCGCGTCGAACAATGCGCGCGCCATGCGCCGCTCGCTGCGGAACGGGCTGATGAAGGACACCAGCACGATCAAGCCCGCGTCGGTCATCAGGCGGGCGACCTCGGCCACGCGACGGATGTTCTCGACGCGGTCCTCGTCGGTGAAACCGAGATCGCGATTGAGGCCATGGCGCACGTTGTCGCCGTCCAGCATGTAGGTGTGGTAACCCATCGCATGCAGGCGCTTTTCGACAAGGTTGGCGATGGTCGATTTGCCGGAGCCGGAAAGGCCGGTAAACCACAGGCAGGCAGGCGTCTGGCCCTTGACCAACGCACGCGCGGCCCGGTCAACATCCAGGTGTTGCCAATGGATGTTGCTGGCTCGACGCAGCGCGAACGCCAGCGTGCCCGCCGCCACGGTGGCGTTGCTCTGCCGATCGATCAGGATGAAGCCACCCAGCTCGTGGCAGCGCTCATACGGCTCGAAGGCGATCGGCTGATCGATGCTGATGTTGCAGTAGGCCACTTCGTTGAGCAGCAGTCGTTTGGCCGCCTGCCGTTCCTGCGTGTTGACGTCGACCTTGTGCTTGATCTCGGTGACCTGCGCGGTGACCGTGCGCGTGCCGATCTTCAGCCAGTACGGACGCCCCGGCAGCAGCGGGCTCTCGTCCATCCAGAGCAGGTTGGCGGCGAACTGGTCGGCGACCTGCGGCGGCTTCGTCGCGGCGGCGATGATGTCGCCACGACTGATGTCGCGCTCGTCGGCCAGCGTCAAGGTGACCGTATCGCCGGTACGCGCGCGCTCCAGATCGCCATCGGCAGTCACGATACGCGCAACATGCGAACGCACCCCACCCGGCAGCACCACCACCTCGTCGCCACGCGACAACGTGCCCGCGGCCACCTGGCCAGCGTAACCGCGGAAGCCCTGATCCGGGCGGCACACCCACTGCACCGGCATGCGGAAGCCGAGGTCGCTGGCCGCGTGGGCGATCTGCACGGTTTCGAGCTGCTCCAGCAGACACGGCCCGGTGTACCAGTCGATCAGCGTTGACCGGCTGCTGATGTTCTCGCCGCGCAATGCCGACAGCGGTATCGCGGTGACCTGGTCGATGCCCATCTGCCCGGCCAGCTCGCGGTAGGCTGCCTCGATCGGCCGGAACACATCCTCGGCATAGTCGACCAGGTCCATCTTGTTCACCGCCAGCAGCACATGACGAATGCCCAGCAGGCCGCAGATGTACGTGTGCCGGCGGGTCTGCGTCAGCAGTCCCTTGCGCGCATCGACCAGCACCACCGCCAATTCCGCCGTGGAAGCACCGGTTGCCATGTTGCGCGTGTACTGCTCGTGCCCGGGGCAGTCGGCGACGATGAACTTGCGCCGATCGGTACTGAAGAAGCGGTAGGCGACATCGATGGTGATGCCCTGCTCGCGCTCGGCCGACAACCCGTCGACCAGCAGGGCGAAATCCAGCTCGCCGTTCTGCGTGCCATGGCGCAGGCTGTCGCCCTCCAGCGTGGCCAGCTGGTCGTCGAACAGCAGTTTGGTGTCATACAGCAGACGCCCCAGCAGCGTGCTCTTGCCATCGTCCACGCTGCCGCAGGTGATCAGGCGCAGCAGGCTCTTGCTCTCGTGCTGCTGCAGGTAGGCGTCGATGCTGGCGCCGGCATCCGGGCGATTCATGCGATGGCCTCCGGGTGGGCGGGGGTGTTTGGGCGAAGAGCAACCCCTCCCCAACCCTCCCCTGCAAGCAGGGGAGGGAGACAAGCAGCCACGCTGCACCTTGCGCTTGCTCGCCGGAGAGGGAGACAAGCAGCCACGCTGCGCCTTGCGCTTGCTCGCCGGAGAGGGAGACAAGCGGCCACGCTGCGCCTTGCGCTTGCTCGCTGGGGAGGGAGACAAGCGGCCTCGCTGCGCCTTGCCCTTGCTCGCTGGGGAGGGAGACAAGCGGCGGCTTCCCGCTTTGCTCCTCCCCCTGCTCGCAGGGGGAGGTTGGGAGGGGGTAAAGCTTTTGATTTCACGTAACCCGAAACAGCCCGAACACCACGACCGAAAACCAAATCCACCGCGCCCATCAGAAATAGCCCTCGCGCTTCTTCTTTTCCATCGATGCGGACGGATCGTGATCGATCACCCGGCCCTGGCGTTCGGAGGTACGCGCCACCAGCATCTCCTGGATCACCGCCGGCAGCGTGTCCGCATCGGATTCGATCGCGCCGGTCAACGGGTAGCAGCCCAGTGTGCGGAAGCGCACCTTGCGCATCTCCGGCACCTCGCCCGGCAGCAGTGGCAGGCGTTCGTCGTCGACCATGATCAACGCGCCGTCGCGCTCCACCACCGGCCGCCTGGCGGCCAGGTACAGCGAAGGCACCTCGATCTTCTCGCGGTAGATGTACAACCAGATATCCAGCTCGGTCCAGTTGGACAGCGGAAAGGCCCGCACGCTCTCGCCCTTGTGAATGCGTGCGTTGTACAGATTCCAGAGTTCCGGACGCTGGCTCTTCGGGTCCCAGCGATGCTGCGCGTTGCGGAACGAGAACACCCGCTCCTTGGCACGCGATTTCTCCTCGTCGCGCCGCGCCCCGCCGATGGCGGCATCGAACTTGTACTTGTCCAGCGCCTGCTTCAGCGCCTGCGTCTTCATGATGTCGGTGTGCACGGTGGCGCCGTGCGAGAACGGCCCGACGCCCTGAGCCACGCCCTCCTGGTTGATGTGCACCAGCAGCCGGCAACCGGTCTCCACCGCCCGGCGGTCGCGGAAGGCGATCATCTCGCGGAATTTCCAGGTGGTATCCACGTGCAACAGGGGGATCGGCGGAGGGGCTGGGTAGAACGCCTTCTGCAGCAGATGCAGCAGCACGGAAGAATCCTTGCCGATGGAATACAACAGCACCGGATTGCCGAATTCCGCCGCCACCTCGCGCAGGATGTGAATGCTTTCCGCCTCCAGACGCTTCAGATGCGAAGCCGGGGCAAGCGTCTCGATGTCCGTCATGTCGTTTCCGGTGATCTCCCCGACAATACTAATGGCAACGCCGCTGTCGGGTTATGACGGTTTGACCGGGACATATGCCCGTTGCTGCCACGCCGTGCAGGGGGAGCACGCTTGCGGGGACGGGCGCCCACCTCGACGCACGGGACCCTGGAATCGACGCAAACGAAATGGCCAGGCCCCGCCTGAGCGGCCGGCCGGTGCTCCGGGGCTGCGACAGCGCATGGCTGCCGTGCTCCGCACGTTCCTCCCGGGTGACGACGCCGGCATCCACATCTCGCGCGTGTTCGAAACCGGCAGCCCACGACTGTGGCAGGCGGCCCGGCCATGACCGATGTTGACCCGACCCGCGCTTCTTCCTCGACGCCGGGAACAGGCACCGCCATGGATACAATGCGCGTTTGAGCATCCTCAGCGAGCCGCTTGTGACCCCACTCCCCTGCTTCAAGGCCTACGACATCCGCGGCCGCGTGCCCGACGAGCTGGACGAAGACCTGGCGCGCCGTATCGGCCTGGCCATGGCCGCACAGTTGGGACCGGGCCCGGTGGTGCTGGGGCGCGACGTGCGCTTGAGCAGCCCCGCATTGCAGGCGGCGCTGGCCGACGGTTTCCACGCGGGCGGGCGCGAAGTGCTCGACATCGGCATGGGCGGTACCGAAGAGGTCTACTTCCAGACCATGCACCTGGGCGCCGCCGGCGGCGTGATGGTCACCGCCAGCCACAATCCGATGGACTACAACGGCATGAAGCTGGTGCGCGAAGGCTCGCGGCCGATCAGCGGCGACAGCGGCCTGTTCGCGATCCGCGACTTCGCCGCCAGCCACCAAGCAGCCATTCCGGCCGGCGTCGCCACGCCGCGGGCGATGACCGACAAATCCGCCTATATCCAACACCTGCTCGGCTACATCCAGCGCGAACGGCTGAAGCCGCTGAGGATCGTGGTCAACGCCGGCAACGGCGGCGCCGGCCTGGTCGTGGACCAGCTCGCGCCGCAACTGCCATTCGAGTTCATCCGCATCCAGCACGAAGCGGACGGCCATTTCCCCAACGGCATCCCCAACCCGCTGCTGCCCGAATGCCGCGCCGCCACCGCCGACGCGGTGCGCGCCCACGGCGCCGACTTCGGCGTGGCCTGGGATGGCGACTTCGACCGCTGCTTCTTCTTCGACGCCGACGGCCGCTTCATCGAGGGCTACTACCTGGTCGGCCTGCTGGCCACCGCCCTGCTGACGCGCCACCCCGGCGGCAAGATCATCCACGACCCGCGACTGACCTGGAACACCATCGAGATGGTGCAGCAAGCCGGCGGCGTCCCCGTGCTCAGCAAGACCGGCCACGCCTTCATCAAGGAGCGCATGCGCGCCGAGAACGCCATCTACGGCGGCGAGATGAGCGCCCACCACTACTTCCGCGACTTCGCCTACTGCGACTCCGGCATGATCCCCTGGCTGCTGATCGCCGAACTGGTCAGCAGCCGCGGCCTGTCACTGGCCGAACTGGTGGAAGACCGCATGCGCGCGTTCCCCTGCAGCGGCGAAATCAACTTCAAGGTCGCCGACGCACGCGCCGCCACCGAACGGGTGATGAGTCACTACACCAGCCAGCCGCCCGCCCTCGACCACACCGACGGGATCAGCGCCGACTTCGGCCCATGGCGCTTCAACCTGCGCAGCTCCAACACCGAACCGCTGCTGCGACTCAACGTGGAGTCGCGTGGCGACGTGGCATTGATGCAGGCACGCACGGCGGAGATTTCGGCATTGATTGCGGGGGCGTAGAGCCGGGGCGAAGAGCGACCCCCAGCTAAAGCACTCCCTGCGGTCGCCCAGCCCTCCCCTGCTGCGCAGGGGAGGGAGCAAAGCGCTGGTTTCGGCTTGGCTCCTCCCCCTGCGCAGCAGGGGGAGGCTGGGGAGGGGGTCGCTTTTGACTTTGCACCTCACCCCCAAACCTTCCTGCGATCGAACAACGCCCCCTCCATGACGAGAAGGGCAAGCAGCACCGCGCAAACACGCTCACCCCCGCAAAACTTGCAACGAAACGACGCACGGGCACCCAACCACCGGTCCAGAATCGACCCGCACGCCTTGTTCACCTACAACACCCCAGACTGAATGCCCTCGTTCCCGGCCCTGATCAAGCCCATCCATACCTGATAAGATCCAAAACCCTTGATCCTCGTCACGGATCAGCACGGCTCTTTCTGACACCAGGGGGCCGGGTTGCGGTAGGCCCGAGCAAGGTTGGCGGAGCGGCGACAGAGTTCCGGACAGCCTGGTCCAGGCTTCGACGTTGCCCGATTGGTGTCCGCGAGAACCGGCCTTAACCAAAATGTCCACTGCCGGCAAGGTAGAGGACTCATGAAAAGGCGACACTCTCCGCCCACCCGGATCGTGCTGTTTTGAAATAGTCCACAGGGATACTGGAGACTCACAACTCATGCAGGACACACGGATGATTCTTGCTTGCGTGGCAACGGCCATCACCTCCCTCGTCGCGGTCATCGTGCTGCGGCGCTTTGCGGGCACCCTGGGCCTGGTGGACCACCCCAACGAACGCAAGCACCACGTCGGCAGCGTGCCGCTGGTCGGTGGCCTGGCCATCTTCTTCGGCGTGCTGGCGGGCGCCTGCGTCTGGGGTCGTTTCCAGCTCTTCGGCCAGGTGCTGTTGGGCACCTCGTGCGTGCTGGTGCTGCTGGGCGCGCTGGATGATCGCCACGACCTCAGCGTGCGCACCCGACTGCTGGTGCAGACCATCCTGATCCTGACCGTCATCGGCAGCACCGGTGTCTACATCCACACGCTGGGACATATCTTCGGTTACGAACTCACGCTGGGCTGGGTCGGCATCCCGGTCACCGTGGTCGCCGTGATCGGCCTGCTCAATGCATTCAACATGATGGATGGCATCGACGGCCTGGCCGGCAGCCTTGGCCTGGTCAGCATTGCCGCCATCGTGCTGTTCGCCGGCCCCAATGCGCTGCGCGGATCACTGG
Source organism: Rhodanobacter sp. IGA1.0 (assembly GCF_040208325.1). Lineage (NCBI taxonomy): Bacteria > Pseudomonadati > Pseudomonadota > Gammaproteobacteria > Lysobacterales > Rhodanobacteraceae > Rhodanobacter > Rhodanobacter sp. IGA1.0. The sequence goes on along the minus strand of NZ_CP157948.1, from coordinate 747,199 downwards.
CCCTGATCACCCTGCTCGCGATCGCCGCCCTCCCGTACCTCGCCGCCAACCTCGGCCTGATGGGTCGCAAGATCTTCATGGGCGACGCCGGCAGCATGGTGCTTGGCTACCTGCTGGCCTGGACCCTGATCCGCCTCAGCCAGGAACCTCACAGTCAACTTTCGCCCGTCGACGTGCTGTGGTGCGTGGCCCTGCCGGTGCTCGACACCCTGGCGGTGATGTACCGCCGCCTGCGCCAGGGCATGTCACCGTTCAAGCCCGATCGCGGCCACATCCACCACATCCTGCTCGGCATGGGCCTCGGCCCGCGCGCCAGCCTGGTCGCACTGGTGGCGCTGGCGGCCTCGATGGCCTTCCTCGGCAGCGTCACCACATCGCTGGGCCTGGGCTCGGGTACCAACCTGGCGACCTTCTGCATTTTCTCCATGATCTATACGGTGACGGTCACGAGAATTTGGGCTCGCCAAGTAGGCAGAAAGCGTAAATTCGTTCTTCGTGTTGCGGCCAACGACTCCAACGTGACACGGATAGCCCGCAAACCACTTCGCAAAATCAGTGGAGCATTGGATAACCGCGACTCGACACGCGAAACCATGGCCGAGTAGGGCGGCCACTCCAAGTCGCCCCACTGACATCCAATCAGCGCCTGTCGGCAGGCGCTTGTATGACCAATCAAAAGGTAAGAATTTGAATCCGAAAGTCGCAATCTTCGGTACGGGCTACGTTGGCCTTGTTACCGGCGCGTGCTTGGCAGAAATGGGTAATCATGTGGTCTGTGTCGATATCGATGCGTCGAAAGTTGACCGCCTCAATCATGGTGAGATCCCAATCTTCGAACCTGGCCTGGAAACAATCGTCAAGCGTAATACTGGTAATGGTCGACTGGCTTTCTCGATCGACCCAGCCAACCCCATTTCCCAAAGCGACATCATCTTCATCGCCGTTGGCACGCCACCGGACGAGGATGGCAGCGCCGACCTGCAGTACGTGCAGGCGGTGGCCCGCACCATCGGCCGCCACCTCGACCATTACGCCGTGGTGGTGAACAAGTCGACCGTGCCGGTGGGCACCGCCGATCGGGTGCGCGAGGCGGTGGCTGGCGAATTGAAGGCGCGCAACGCGACGGTGGAATTCGACGTGGTCTCCAATCCGGAGTTCCTCAAGGAAGGCGCCGCGGTGGAAGACTGCCTGCGCCCGGACCGCATCGTGGTCGGTTCCTCCAGCGCGCGTGCGGTGGCTGTGCTGCGCAAGCTGTACGCACCGTTCAACCGCAACCACGATCGCATGGTGGTGATGGACGAGCGTTCGGCTGAGCTGACCAAGTACGCGGCCAACGCGATGCTGGCCACCAAGATCAGTTTCATGAACGAGATCGCGAATATCGCCGAGCGGGTGGGGGCCGACGTGGAACTGGTGCGCCAGGGCATCGGTTCGGACCCGCGCATCGGCTACAGCTTCATCTACCCGGGCGCCGGCTACGGCGGTTCGTGTTTTCCCAAGGACGTGCAGGCGCTGGAACGCACCGCGCACGCGTACAGTTATGACGCCCGTCTGCTGGGCGCGGTCGAGGCGGTCAATCGCCAGCAGAAGGGCAAGCTGTTCGAGCTGATCTCGCGCCACTTCGACGGCCAGCTGGCGGGCCGCACGATCGCGCTGTGGGGGCTGGCGTTCAAGCCCAACACCGACGACATGCGCGAGGCGTCCAGCCGGCGACTGATGGAGTTGCTGTGGGAAGCCGGCGCCAGCGTGCGTGCGTTCGATCCGGAAGCGCGCGCGGAAACGCAGCGCCTGTACGGCGATCGCGCGGACCTGGTGCTGTGCGGCGACGCCATGGAAGCCGTTCGCGGTGCCGACGTGCTGGCGGTGGTCACCGAGTGGAAGGCGTTCCGCAGCCCGGACTTCGCCGCCATCCGCGGGACGCTGGCCGAACCGGCGATCTTCGACGGACGCAACCTGTACGACCCGGCGGTGGTGGAGGAGGCCGGTCTGGCCTATTACGGCATCGGGCGCGGGCGCAGCCTGCAGTCGTCGTGAGCCGGACCAACGCATGCGATCGCAGTGAGTCTGACCTGAAATTACAGCCTTCCGATTTCCGCCCGTTCGCTACTGGCGGGTGAAATCCGACCCAAATGCCGTAATTACTCATGAAGGTCACCGCGATTCTGTCGGTGCTGGCAGCTGAATGAACTCATCGATCAGTTGCGATACCCAGCTTTGGTGCTCCTAAATTAACTTCATGCTTAAGTATGAAAGCGCAGAGAAATCTCAGGACTTGGTCCCAACAATTCTTCATAAACTGCGAGCGTCCGCTCAATCACTATTCTCTCGTCAAATTGCGCTAATGCCTTTGCACGCGCAGCTTGGCCGAGCTTGGCGGCGAAGTTTGGATCATCAAGCAGTCGGCCAATTGCCTTGGCTAATGCATTGGCATCACGGGGCGGTACGCGCAGGCCATCTACTTCATCATTTGCCACGACTTCGCGGCAACCCGGAATGTCTGTGGTGACCAAAGGCAGGGCACAGGCAGCTGCCTCTATAAGAGACTTAGGTAGCCCCTCGCCGTAATAGCTCGGGAGCGTAACGATATCGACAGAGGCGAATAGCGCTCCCATATCTTCAACGTGTCCCAGCCACTGCAGCAAACCTTCGTCCATCCAACCACGCACGGTGCCCTCTGGCACGGCACCGGGATTGCCCATATCCGGCGTCCCGGCGAGCAAGAAAATTACCTCGCGCCCCTGCTCGCGCAAAATGCGCGCTGCCTGCGCGTATTCCCCTAACCCTTTATCCCAGAGCAAACGCGCCGCGAGCAGCACACGTGGTGCGGCGGAACCAGATGCATCGATCCGAGCAACCCTAGGCGTAAAGCGCCGACAATCCACGCCAGACCCATGGATGAGGCGAATGCGCGAGGCCTCGATAAGACCGGCACGCTTGAACAAAGCGACGTCATCGGGATTTTGGAGGATAAGACGTGCTCCATTGCCTCCCAAAGTTAATCGAAGCAACCCCTTGACCAACGGTCGCAAGAGCCGCGCTTTCAAGTTGAAACTGGTGAATACATACCCAAGGCCCGCAACCGCGCTAACGCGCGCCCGCGTACCAGCTAAACGTCCCGCGAGGGCGCCGTAAACAGCACTCTTGATGGTAAACCCATGCACAAGGTCTATTCGTTCCCTCCGCATAAGTGAAGCCAAGTGCACCAAAAGCGCAGCCTCACGTATTGGATTTAGGCTTCGCCGGTCCATCCGTATAGGCTCCCAGCGCAGGCCGAGGTCACGCAACCGCTGACCATATTCGCCAGGGGGCGATACCAACAATACTTCATAACCGCTCGCCTGAATGGCAAGCGCGAGAGAGCGGCGAAAGTTGTAGAGGTACCAATCGGTGTTGGCGAATAGCAATACTTTCATCGTGTCGTAATCTCGCGGCGCACTATAATCGTGGCGTCGCCACAGGTTTTGTTGTAAATCACCGCACTTCTCCGCGCCCGCATCCGAAACTTTGTGATCGATAAAGAACCCGCCCCTGCCCGGCACTCAACCTTAGCGAGGTTCCCGCGCTGAGACCATGCAAATCCAGGTATCCACGAGAAATTGGGACCTCTGTCGCCACCCCTCCAGTTGGCATGTAAGCCACCATGCCTTGGCTGTACTTCCGTAACGCCACTTCTCCCTGGAAAATGGTCGGACCGCATGGCTCACCAATTGGTCTGTCATAGCCGAGGAAGTTCGGCGGCTCGCTGCCGTAGGTGTCGCTTAGAGAATTGACGTATACCGCTGTGAGCGGACTGGCCATCGTCAAATAGTTAGCTATGGCCGTCTCAACAGTGTGATCATCGAATTGCCTCAGCCGATAGACGAAATAGAACCTCTTGCCATGACCAGTTGCATAGGTGACAAGCCGCGCTAAAGTGGCTGCATACTCCCCGCTACTCAGGGCCTTTGCTGCACCTTCATCAAGTATGCCGTCGACAGAGGCAACCATCCGCTGGACCAATGGCGATGAAGGGTCGTCACCGTTCGGCGCCAAGTCGGGAGTATGATTGACTATCAAACGGATGTTCTTTGCATGCAGCCCGTTAGCAATCTCTTCGAGCCAACTGACTACGTCCTCGGCAAATATGCGATCGTCCTGTTCACCCGTATAGCGCTTAATGAAGCCACGTGCTTCCATGTGGCCACACGCATGACTGCGCGTATTGAACTGATAATTGTCCAGCGCGACCTCATGCACGTCATTCGGCAGCTTAAGGAAGTTACCCAATTGCCACTGACGTACTTTTGGATTATTGATGTCCAGACTGATGTTGCCACCCCCATACATGGTCGCTGGCGTTCTGCCATCACACTCGTACTGAATCCAGTCCGCATGGAACTTCTTCCAGAAACCAATGCCGTGCTTTGCGTTCGCATCGCGCGAGTATGGGAAATACTTGCTCAGCACGGTTTGGGGTGCGTGTTCCGCGAAGGTCTTCAGCGTAGCACCCGTGCTCGCGCCCCAAACAAATACATATTCCCTGCCGTGGGACGCCACCCAGCTGGCATCGAGCTTGTAGTCGAAGACGAGCAACTTCTTTGGCTGCGTGGTCGCGGAGACCGAGAAAGCAAACGCCGCGGCCCCTAGAACAGTGTACTTACAGAATGTCTGGAGCAACCCAGCCATTTGCGGCACTCCAATATGTCGATTCATCGAACAAGTTACCTCTTCGAGCGAAATCCGTACGCGACCACTTAGGCACCCGGAAAATGCTGTAGCGCCAACCAAGCCACTTCAACAGAATATGAAGATGCTGGCGGCCTTCGTTGTGGAGGCGCAATTATATGCTGTACGGGTGGTCGACTACGGTGGTGGAAGAATATTCAATGACTCGCTATTTGGCGGAACACATACGCGGCCCATGACCCAACCCCTCGATCTCGTCACTCAGCTCAGCTACCCCAGCCAACCGCTTGCGCAAGTCGCGGTTTTCTGGGCCATCGGCATACTTTGCGTCTGGCGCCGTCGATATAGATACGCGCTCACGTTGATGCTGTTTGGCATGGCATGGTTGGCGCTGTGCAGCACGCCGACATTCTCCGACTGGCTGCGCAACAGCTTGGAGAGTCGCTATGCCCAAAGGGAAGCGAGCGCCTACCCGGTTGCCGATGCCATCGTCATCTTGGGTGGAGCCAGAGTAAGCAACGATTCGGCGACGCCTCCCGAGGGCCAGAGTCGATCTCCGGAATCGCGAACGGGCTTCGGTTTCCTGCTCTTCCAGCACGCAAAGGCACCGTATGTACTGCTCTCTGGTGGGAACGGCGACGCAGCCGCCATGGCAGCTGCACTGGAAACATGGGGAGTTGAGCCCTCCGCCCTAATACTTGAGACTCGGAGCCTCAATACCCATCAGAACGCGAAATACGTCGCAGCAATTATGAAGGATCGGAAACTAAGACGCATTCTTCTAGTGACATCATCTATTCATATGCCACGTGCGGTCGCCAGCTTTAAAAAGGAAGGCGTGGAGGTCACCCCTGCACCCGCATTAGATCGACGCAGCGAGCATCGCTCCGTCAAACGACGATGGCGCCCTGCCACAGTTCTTCTATTGACCGGACAGAGCTTGAAGGAATACTGCGGCATGCTCTATTACCGCTTGCGTGGATGGCTATGAAGAGCCGTGAGCGACAACACTCAATAAGACAAGAGCTGATCCACGAAGGCTTCTGGCGTGCGGCGTGCCAACTCGGCATCGAATTTCTCGCCAGCACCTACAACCGGCTTAGTGAGCGCTGTGAGTAATGCACTTGCCAACGCCCCGGCATCGCGAACAGGACAGGTAATCAATCCTTCTATATCAGACACACCATCCGCGCAATGAGTTGCTACTACACGATCATTCGCACGCATCATCTCCAATAACACGTTCGGGAACCCCTCAGCAATTGACGAAACTACGCAGACGTCCGCGGCACGCATCACTTCGTGCGGCGTATTGGTGACACCGCTCAGTGCGACGTTCCTGCCCAGTTCTAAACGCGCGATAAGCGCTTCCAGCTTTGGTCGCTCTGGTCCTTCGCCATATATGTGCAGTCGCGCTGCAGGCCGTTGCTCCAATAAGACTGCGAAGGCCTCGACTAATACGTCGAAACCCTTTTCAGGGATCAGCCGTCCCACCGAAACATAGAGGGGACCGTCGTCCAGTCTGCGCATGCAACGAGCATCGTTAATAGGAGCAATAGGATTCGCCATCACAGCGACCCTTTGTGCTTTCACCGCCCCTGTAAATTTTAGCAACTCAGCCGCCATCTCGTTGGTCTGACAGATAACCTTATCTACCGAACCATAAAAAAGATAGCACACCCAGTAATAGACGCGCCGCAGGCCGCGAAAGCGACGTGAGATGATAGTGGATTCGCGACACACTAATCGGCGCGTGTGAAGAAGGCGGATTCTGCGCAAGAAACCTGTAAACGCATTGCAATGCGTCAACGAGGAAAAGGTTAGCGTGTACCGCCTATGGCGCAGTAGGCGCATGAACAGAGGCAATGCACGCATCACACCGTAAATCTCACGCGTATCCGACAGCACGTACACGCAGCAGTTGGGATGTGCGCTCAGAGTGTTCGAAAACAGAGCGCCGGTTCCGCGAGAAAGGCAAACCACGTCTACTGCCCAACCCCTTTCAAGGAGTTCGGTAGCCACCATTCGAAGAATACGTTCCGCGCCCCCCATGCGATCCGAAGGCACAAGTAGAAGAGCGAACTCACTCGGCATAGTTAAACTCTTTTTGCGCTTCCAGACAGGATAGGACCCACGTCCTATAATCGACACTGTCACGTGGTATCACGTCTCGCTCTGAAACATAGAATCGGAGCGCCTTAGCTTCGAACTGATCGAAAGTTCCAATAACCTTCGCAGGTACGCCGACAGCCACGGAACCTTCGGGCACCGATCGAGTCACAACTGAGCCAGCACCAATGATGCAACGACTCCCGATCCTGACGCCAGGAAGGATGATTGAATTGACGCCGACGAATACGTCGTCACCGATCGAGATCGGGGCAAAACGAAAACGGCGACCTTTGACGTCTCGAATCAGCCAAGTCGACCCATCGTGGGTGATGAATTGCACACCTGACGTCACTGTCACTCGCTTTCCGATTGTCACTAGAAATGGCTCGCTGCCGAACTGCCGCGTATAGATCCGGCAACCTTCACCGACGCTGACACCCAGCTTTCTCGCCAACCAAACCCCGCCGCGCAGCCTGGCGAGCAATACCAAGATAATTTTTTTCATCGGAATACGAACCTCTTCCTTAACGGCAGTACCAACGCGCTGGCGAAGAAGGCCGGCAACAACGCATACATCAGAACGCGAGGATCGCCAGATCCACCGGAGACCACCAGGGTCACGATGATCCACGGCACGATGATCCGCCTAAATCCTGGTTGCAAAAGTGCCCTGTCCAGCAACGCCAATAGATAGCCATAGACGGCCATTACCAACAGCACGCCCAGATAGCCTAAGGAATACACACCAAAGGCGACAAGTCCCGGTGGAATGCGGCTGTCGTAGACGCCGGTGATCATGTACGTGTTATACACACTAATTGGGACTGGCTTTTCCATACCAACCAAGCGCGTTGGGAGGATAGACAAGGGGGCATTAACAACGTCGATGAAATAACGCATACCGCTGAGGTCATACACGTAAGCATCCGCCGCCCCGATTGACGCGTAATGATGTTCAAAATTTTGCAATATCTTGAAGTTGTCGCCGTCGCCAACGTTAGCCACGCGCTGCTCGAACGCCTGGGACACCGAATCAGCGGACATCGAAGCAAAGAATTGCTTGCCATATAGGAGCACAAAGTATCCCACGCAAATCGCGCCAATAATAATAAGCATTCGCTTGGGTGTGAATTTTGCCCTCGGCCCTAACGTGGCAAAATAAAGAATAAAAAGAGCCAATCCCAAGCCTAGGAAGCGATTACGGCCAGCCATCATCAGGAAGCCAAGTATTACCACTATTGTGCAAATAATCACCAATACCGCATTCGAATAACCATATTCTACCTTTAGCGCAACCAGTCCAAGTAATGAAAAGGCACTAACTGGAATAAGGTACTTGAGGAAAAGAAAGTTACCGTCGGTCTGCAGTAAATCGTCGCCACCGCCAGCACGTATCATGGCCGCATCCTTAAGTGCGGCCAACAGCCCGCCGTATTGACTTGAATACACGACAATGCATATTGTGGACAGAATAAGACAAAGCCAAACGAAGATCAGCATTGGCTTTTTCTCATCTCTGGGTTGTCGCTCACGGATCCGCCGCATCCTCATGGTCACACGATAGGCCATAACGGAGACGAGATAACCCAATAAAACAAACACCACGGTAAAGAACTGATTGCCTCCGTTATATTTTGCAGCCCAGATTGCCTCATCCCCCATGGCTGCTGGCAAAAAGTGTTCAACTGATGGCGTAATGAAATAGGAAATCGAATAGAACAACGCAAAAATATGCAATCCAACAAGCTTTTTCCGAGCGACAAACTCAGCCCCAATCCAAAAGATATTGAAGACGCCAACAATGAGGAGGAAGGCAAAAACGATGTCGTTCAAGCTATTCGCTCCCGCGCATTTTTATTAATCTCGCTGGGACGCCGCCAACAACACTGTAGGGCGCTACGTCGCGTACTACGACCGCACCCGCGGCCACTACCGCACCCTTGCCTATGGTCACACCGTCCAATATCCGAGCGCCCGTTCCCAGCCACACGTCGTCTTCAATCGTCACCCCCAAGGCTATAAGGCCTTGCGTACGGATAGGCTTTTTTGGATCCGAGAAAACATGGTTGGAGCTTATTATTGAGCAATGTGCGGCGATGCGCACGTCGTCGCCTATGCGAACCCCTCCGCAGCCGTTAATGAAGCAAAAAGCGTTGATACTTGTATTGGCACCAACTTTAATGAATCCGCGATAAGTTTTAAGGACGGCGAAGCGACCAACGTAGCTATCGCGCCCTATTCTTATCTCCCCAAACCTATCGCACAGCAAGCTCGAAAAGCGATCGGCCACAACACCATTCGCGAGACTGATGTTACGGCGCACGCCGAGCATCGACACGGGGAACTTCAGCTGCGCGCGCCAGCCAACTCCCTTAGTCTGCAGATATCGCATCAACATGTAATTTTCCAAGCTTGGGACGCTTTGTGCCAGAGGAGAAAGTTATAAATGATTCCTGGCGTGAAAATCAGAAACAGGCCAAAGTAGAATTCATCATCAAACAAATATAGGGCGGTCGCTGCGATAATGACGACTCGCAACAGAAGTTCTGCGGCCTGCATACGAAAAATATAACCTGTCTTGCGATATGCAGTGAGCGTTGCAGACGCGGGCGGATTGGAGATCACGGAGCCGCCCCAAGCGCTCATGACCATCACTGCCATGCCAGCTTGCCGCCACTTCTCCTCGGACAAGTGCATTCCGAACATCCACAATGCCAAACCGCCAAGCAGCAGTACAGCCCAACCCATTGCAGCGAGCGAAACCGACCACTTTCGTAGAATACCCCTCCCCACATGTGCTTGACGCCTCTCAATGAGCAGTCGGAATTGATGGGTCAGATGAGATCTCACCGAATTGGAAAGCAATGTAACGGGCATCCTAACTACCCGATCGGCGAGGAGGTAGGCCGCTGCGTAGCGTGGTTCTGCAAAGTGAAAAATGGCAAAGTACGGGGCGTTCAGCGATATTCCGCTCAGTATGGATTGCCCGAGATACGACATCCACACGTCGGAGTAAACCCTCGCTGCCGCGCGTATTGATCCAAAGGATGGTCTAGCCCCTGTAATACGCATTACTTCTAGCAAGCATCCTGCCGCCACCATTCCCGACGCGATGGACAAGCCAAGCAGGACAGCGTTGGCGTTCGCGCGGGACCCCAGCCACGCAAACCCAATAACGCACGCAGATACGGTGAAAGATCTGAACACTGCGATGCGTCCGGCGTAACCGGATCTGTCCCTTCGTATCAAAACCTGCTGAGATATATTCACTGCAGACATAGCAAACGCCGAGATCGCTCCGGCGGTATAGCTACCAGCTTGGCTCCCAAACGCACCTGCCTGATCGAGAAGCACTATGGCCGCTGCCAGGATGAGCGCGGATACCAGCGCGCCCCAAGCCAGGTCGTCCGACTCAGCATCGGAGCGCGCGACCAATATGGCTTGCTCCAGCCTCAGCGTGGCAAAAGAGCTAGCTAGGCTACTGAGGCTGAGCGCATAACCGTAGGTCGCCAACGGCGAAGCCGGCAGGAGTGCTGTCAGCACCAGCATTGTAGACGCCGACAAAATCTGCGCCATTAGTTGCCAAGTGGAGTATCGGACAACGTGCGAAAGCACCGCTTAGGCCCCGTAGTATTCGCGGTACCATTCGACGAACCGGGCTACTCCCTCTTCCACCGACACGGCAGGCCTGTAGCCCACGGTTTGGATCAACTCGGACACGTCCGCCTCGGTGTCTGGTACGTCGCCCGCCTGCAGCGGCATCAATTCCATCTGCGCCTTGCGTCCGATGCAGTGCTCTAATACCTCGATGTAGCGCAACAGCTCCACGGGTTGCTCGTTGCCGATGTTGAACACGCGGTATGGCGCTACGCCACTTCGGCCTGGGTCGGGCGCCATAGCGTTCCAGCGCGGATCTTTTTCGGACACTGTGTCCAAGGTGCGGATCACGCCCTCAACGATGTCGTCGACATAGGTGAAGCTGCGGCGATGATGACCGTGGTTGAAAACTTTGATGGGCTCTCCAGCAAGAATGGCTTTAGTGAATAGGAACAACGCCATGTCCGGCCTACCCCAAGGACCGTACACCGTGAAGAATCGCAGTCCAGTCGTGGGGATGCCATACAAGTGCGCATAACTATGCGCCATCTGTTCGTTGGCCTTTTTGGTTGCCGCGTATAGCGTCAACGGATGTTCGGTGGATTGATGCTCGCTGAAAGGCATCGCTCGATTTGCCCCATAGACCGAACTCGTCGAGGCGTACACCAAATGCTCCACACCGTGCCGACGGCAACCTTCCAGGATGTGCAGGAAGCCCGTTACGTTACTGGCCACGTAGACATGGGGATTTTCCGCGGCGTAGCGGACCCCGGCCTGCGCTGCCAAATTGATCACGCGCCGGGGCTTGTGAATGGCAAAGGTATCCTCAACTGTGGCGCGGTCCGCCAGATCGGCCTGGACGTGCGTGTAGTTGGGGTGTTCCATGAAGCGCGCGAGGCGTGCCTTCTTCAGATTGACGTCGTAATAATCGTTGAGGCTATCGAAACCAATGACTGTGTCGCCGCGCTCAAGCAGTTTGATGGCGACGTGGGAGCCGATAAACCCAGCAGTGCCTGTAACCAATACTTTCATTTTTTAGTCCAGATTCAGAGACGACCATCGACGGCAGTGCGCGGCAATACGTACTTGACGTCATAGAGCACTGAATCCTGTTTGCCCAAGGCTCGAATGCCGTCAGCACCTATGTCGACGAATTCTTGGTGACCGACGGCGACGATCACCGCGTCATAGACGCCAGGTTGCGGCTGCGTAATTGGTGTAATGCAGTATTCATGCTCGGCCTCCATAGCGTTCACCCACGGATCGTAAACATCGACCGCGGCGTTGTACCCATTCAATGCCTGCACGATATCCACGACACGAGTGTTACGCAGGTCCGGACAGTTTTCCTTGAACGCGAGGCCCAGTACCAAGATGCGTGCACCGACCGGGTTGATACCCTTGCGCACCATTAGCCGAATAACTTCATGGGCAATATAAGGCCCCATGCCGTCGTTGGTTCGACGCCCAGCCAAAATAACGTCTGGATGGTGACCGACTTCCTGTGCTTTGTGAGTCAGGTAGTAGGGGTCGACGCTGATGCAATGGCCGCCGACCAAGCCCGGACGGAACGGCAGAAAGTTCCACTTGGTGCCGGCGGCCTCCAGTACTTCCAGTGTGTCGATGCCGAGCTTGTTGAACAGGATGGCAAGGTCATTGACAAGGGCGATGTTGAGATCGCGCTGGGTGTTCTCGATTACCTTGGCAGCCTCGGCGACTTTCAAGGAGCTGGCTTTGTGCGTGCCTGCGGTGATGATCGAACTGTAAAGGCGATCGACAAAATCAGCCGCCTCCGGTGTAGAGCCTGATGTCACCTTGAGGATGGTGGTAACGCGATGCAACTTGTCGCCCGGATTGATCCGCTCGGGGCTGTAGCCGGCGAAGAAATCGCGGTTGTAGATAAGACCGGAAACCCTTTCCAGGATCGGTACGCAGACTTCTTCGGTGCAGCCGGGATACACGGTGGATTCATACACCACGACGTCGCCCTGTTTGAGCACTTTGCTCAAGCTCTCACTAGCCTTGACCAACGGGGTCAGATCGGGGCGCTTAGCCGAGTCGATCGGGGTGGGCACAGTGACGATGTAGACGTTGCACCCACGGATAGCATCCAAGTCGGCGCTAAAGCTCAGGCGTGGTGCGGCGGCAAGTTCCACGGCATCCACTTCCAGAGTGTGATCATGTCCACTTCGCAACTCTTCGATGCGTGCGGTGTTGATATCAAAGCCCACCGTATCGAAGTGTTTGCCGAATTCTACGGCGAGCGGCAGACCGACGTAACCGAGGCCAATGATGGCGATCTTCGTGTTTTCCAGTGAGTGCATGTGGCTTCCGTTGGATGAATTGGAGCGGGCTTGTCTTGTGTGGCCGGACGACAGGGGAGCCGTTGGTGCGGGCTCGACCGCTGATTATGGGGTTTTCGTGTTGCAAGGGCGATGCGGGGTGGATTGGAGTCTCGCGAGGGTGACAGTCGAAGTGATGGGCTATGGCTAACGGAACGATTCGGTCTTTGCTTTTTTGTGGCGCTGAAAACCAGAGACGGAGCGGAAAAGCTACCCCTCCTCGGTCCTCCCCTGCAGACAGGGGAGGAAGCAAAGCAGCGGCAAGAGCGACCCCTCCTCGGTCCTCCCCTGCAGGCAGGGGAGGAAGCAAAGCAGCGGCAAGAGCGACCCCACCTCGATCCTCCCCTGCAGGCAGGGGGAGGCAGAGCGGCACGCGTCATTTCGCGGTTTTGTATTCGTAGTAGCCGTAGGAGTAATAACCGGCGCTGCGGCGCTCCACCGCGTTGAAGATGGCGCCCTTGATTTCCACGCCGTTCTGCTGGAAACGCTGCTTGGCCAGGGCGATCTCGCGTGCCTGGTTCAGGCCGAAGCGCACCACCAGCAGGCTGGTGCCGGCGTGGTGGCCGATCACGGCCGCGTCGGTCACCGCCAGGATCGGCGGGGTGTCGATGATGATCAGGTCGTACAGCGGCATCAGCTTGTCGAGCAGCGCGGTGAACTTGGCGTTCATCAACAGCTCGGACGGATTCGGCGGCACCTTGCCGCGAGCGATGAAGTGCAGGCCTTCGACGCCTTCCACGCGGCGCAGGGCGGCGGCGATGTCTATCTGCCCGGCGATCAGTTCGGACAGGCCGTTCTCCGGCTTGCCACCCAGCACCTTGTGCTGGCTGCCCTTGCGCATGTCGGCGTCGATCAGCAGCACCTTCTGTCCGGCCTGGGCGATCACGGCGCCGAGGTTGGCCGAGACGAAGGTCTTGCCGGCGTTGGGGCTGGAACCGGAGATCATCAGCAGGTTGTTCTTCGCTTCCAGCCGGGCGAAGTGCAGGCTGGTGCGCAGGCTGCGCAACGCCTCGGTAGCCAGGTCGGCCGGCGAATTCACGGCCAGCAGGTGTTGCTTGCCGTTGCTGCCGTGTCGGTGCTGGTCCGCCACCGAGATGGCGATCTCCTGCTCGCTCAGCGGAATCGAGGCGTACACCGGCAGGCCGAGCTGCTCGATCGCGGCCGGGTCTTCCACCCCGCGGTTCAGCATCTGGCGCAGGAAGATGAAGGCCACGGCCAGGAAGCCGCCCAGGAAGGTGCCGCCGAGCACGATGATCGCCTTCTTCGGCTTCACCGGATGGCTGGTGTCCACCGCCGCCTTGTCGATGATGCGCACGTTGCCCACGGTGCCGGCACGGGCAATGTCGAGCTGCTGCGCCTGGTTGAGCAGGCTGGTGTAGGTTTCGTTGCTGACCTGCACGTCGCGGGTCAGCCGCAGCAGCTCCTGCTGGGTGTCGGGCAGCTGGCCGACCTGCTTCTCCATCGCGTCCTTCTGCGCCTGCAGCTGGCCGATCTGCTGCATCAATGCCTTGTAGGCGGGATGCTCGGGGGTGAAGCGGCGCTCGATGTCGGCCTGCTGCATGCGCAGCTGCTGGATGCTGCTTTCGATGGCGACGGTCTGGTCCAGCAGGCCCTTGGTCTGCATGGTGATGTCGACCGAGTGCGCCTGGGTCTGGAACGCGTTCAGCGCAGCGGTGGCCTTTTCCAGGTCGCGGCGCACGTTGGGCAGCTGCTCCTTGACGAACTTCAGGCTGTTGGCCGCCTCGGCGGAGTTGCGGTCCACGTTCTGCTTGACGTAGATCTCGCTGACCTGATCCAGCAGGTTGGTCGCCAGGACCGGGTCGGCGTTGTTGTATGTGAGCGCGATGATGCCGGAGTCCTTGCCCTGCTCGCTGGCATTGATGTCCTGCTGCAACTTGCTGATCACCGCCAGGTCGCGCTGGCGAACCACGTCGAAGCGCGTGCCCGGATTGGCCAGCAGCGATTTCACCTGGATGGTTACGCCGTGGCCGCTGGCCGACTTGCCGACCTGGCCGTCGAGCAGCTTGTTGTCGTCGTCATCGAGCAGGCTGTAGGCGCCGTTGCCGCCGGCCACCAGGGTCAGCGTTCGACCCAGCAAGCCCGACGGCACGTCGAGCTGGAAGATATCCAGGGTCGAACCACCCCAGTCGTAGCTGTTCATGCCGAACTTCGGGGCGGCCACGGCGCCGGGCTGTGCCGGAACATAGCGACGGGCGATGAAGTTGCCGACCAGCGGGAAATGACGCGGGGTGATGCTGGTGGCCAGGTGCAGGTTGTCGGCGGCACCGCCGACCACCGTGCGCGAGGTGATCAGCGCGATTTCGGTGGTGGCTTCGGAGCTGGAGGCACCCAGGGTCTGGGTGAGATCGCTGAGGCCCGGCAGGCTGGGCACCTTCTGCTCGACCTGCACGATCGCGTTGGCCTGGTAGATCGGCGTGGCCAGCAGCGCGTAGGCCACGCTGACCACGAAGAACACGCTGGTGACGATGATGATCAGCCACTTGTGGTCGATCAGGGTACCGAGCAGTTCGCCCAGATCGATTTCGTCGTCGCTGGACGACGGGGTTTGCGTAGCGGCCATGCAGGGGCTTTCCTGGTCTGTATATATATATAGAAGGGTGGGATTACAGGTAGCGCAGCCAGCTATCAACACCTTGCGTGATCAAATCGTATACATGATCGAACGCAGGACGTTGCTGGCGGTACGGGTCGGGGACGTCCCGCGCCTGCACCCATTTGTCCAACACGAAAATCTTGCCGCTGGCTTCCGGAGCCAGCCGCACCATCGCGTCGATGTGGCTTTTCTCCATGCCCAGCACCAGATCGGCTTCGCGCAGCATCGCGGGCGTCAGCTGTCGCGCACGATGGGCTGCGCCGTCAATGCCGTGTTCACCCATCACCTGCATTGCCGTGGCATCCATCGGGTAGCCGGTCATGGCGCGCAAACCGGCACTGCTCACCTCGATGTCCTTCGATGCCAAGCGCTCGCGCAACAGGTATTCAGCGGTGGGGCTGCGGCAGATGTTGCCTATGCAGACAGTCAAGATCCGTTTGAACACCCTCGATGACTCCTCGATTGCCTGGCAGGCCGGCCTGATGCCCTGGTGACCCGCGCTCCTGTGGATTGTTGAACACTCCCCCTGGAGCTCCTGACGGTATCGTGCGACGTTTCGTGAAGACATCTTCACAACCGCGACGTGTGCACGTTTCCCGAACAGCCCGACATGATAACCGAAGCCCAGCCAGCTTGGAGGCCCCAGCCTGACTGGTTCATGTATGTACCCCTGCAAATTTGTAGGTATACTGCCCGAGCGCGGATTTCACATCCGCTTGACGCCATACCTCCCGGGGAAAAATTCATGAAGAAGATGATCGTTGCGCTTCTGGCGACAGGCCTGATGGGCTCCGCGCTGGCCCAGTCCGCTGATCAGCAGCAGCCCGCTGCCCCGCCGCCTCCGCCCGCACCCGCGGTTGCAGGCGCGAAGACCGCCACGACGCAGTCGCTGGGTGACATGACCCCGTTCTACGTGATCGGTGGCGTGGTTGTCGCCGGCGCCATCGTGGCTGCTTCCAGCGGCGGCAACGATCACAAGACCAGCACCCCGCCGCCCACCGGCACCACCGGCACGAACTGAGCGACGCGCATCGTTTCAAGAGCCGCGCCAGTTCTGGCGCGGCTTTTTTTGTGCGCGCAACGCACAACTGTGCCCTATCCGGAGGGCCCAGCCCGGGTGATCGAAGGTTCGTCCTTGCCGTACATCATTCCTTAACCTTGCTTTGGTATGGTCAGGTGACAGGCGGGATCCCGGTGCCGTGGGATGGCCCAATATGAAAACCATGCTTGCAAGTCTTTTGGCCGCCGGCCTGTTGGCCGCGGGAATGGCCCAGGCCTCGGAACCGGCGCCGCCAGGCGCCCAGGACAACCGGAACCCCTCGCCCTCCCCGGCCGTCGCCGGCGCCGCAGCCGCCGGGTCCGCCTCCACCGGCGGCATCACGACGGGCCAGGCCATCGCCACCGGCATTGCCGTGACCGCCGTAGTCGCCGTCGTCGCAGGAGCGGGCAACGACGACAGCCACGGACATGTGCCCGGCACCGGAGGCACGGGCACTACCGGAACCACGGGAACCACCGGCACCACCGGCACGCATTGACACGCATCCAGTCGGGCGGCCCTTCCTTGGGCTTGCCCACCCCCTCCCCTGCCTCGGCAGGAGAGGGCCGGGGTGGGGTGCTCCCGCTCTGAGCTGTCCCCTGTCAGCCTTCACCTTCACTACACCAGCCCTCGCGTACATGGTTCCTTCACGACGACTCGCTATACTGCCCGCGTTATATTTTCCCGAACGCCGGTCACAAGGAGCACCACATGAAAATGATTCTTCCCGCACTTCTGACCGCTGGACTGATGGCTTCCGGCCTGGCCATGGCGGCGCAGCCGCAACCGGACAACGCTCCGAACCCGCCAGCCCAGCCGACGGTGGCTGGTGCCAACGCCGCCAGTGGCGCCTCCACGGGCGGCATCACGGCAGGCCAGGTGATTGCAGTGACCATTGCCGTAGTCGCGACGGTCGGTGTGGTGGCTGGCGTCGCTCGCGACGATTCGCATCCGGTACCTGGTACCACCGGCACCCACTGATATCCTGTGGCTGATCGCGAACAAACGTGCCGACTTCGCTCGGCACGTTTGTCGTGTCTGTCGTTCCCTCGTCGCCTTGAGTCCTCTTCCATCGTGAAAACATCCCCTGCCCTCCTCCTCGTTGCCTGCTTCGCCCTGTTGAACGGCTGTGCGCTGGCGCCGGGCCAGCACATGTCGACCAGCGAACTCTCCCGTGGCGACACGGTCGACAACAGCCAGGTCGAACTGGTGCCGATCACGCCGAAGCTGATCGCCATGGATCGCGCCAGCGCCCAGGCCACGGCCGTGGCGCCGGCCCTGCTGTCGTATCAGCCGGAGCCGTACCGGATAGGCGCAGGCGACACGCTGTACATCACCGTGTGGGAACACCCCGAGCTGACCTCGCCGGCCGGCCCGCAGCAGCAGACCCTGGCCAATGGCCGCCTGGTTCGTTCCGACGGCACCTTGTTCTACCCGTACGTCGGCGCGCTGAAGGTGGCCGGCATGACGATCGAGGGATTGCGCGAAGCCATCAGCAAGAAGCTGGCCGCGTATGTCGAGAAGCCCCAGGTCGACGTCAGCGTGATCGGCTACCAGAGCCAGCGCGTGCTGCTGCAGGGCGCCTTCGTCAAGACCGACCCGCAACCGATCACCGCGGTGCCGCTGACCCTGGCCCAGGCGCTGGGCACGGCCACCATCAATACCGAGCAGGCCAATCTTTCCGGCCTGGTGCTGACCCGCGACGGCCAGGACTACCAGCTGGACCTGGACGCGCTGAACGGCGGCGGCAAGCTGGCGCAGGACATCTACCTGAAGCCCGGCGATCGCCTGTTCCTGCCGTACAACGATCGCCAGGAAGCGTACGTGGTGGGTGAAGTGGTCAAGCCGATGGCGATCAACTTCAAGACTTCCGACCTCAGCCTGACCCAGGCGCTGGGACGCGCGGGCGGCCTCAACCCGCTCAGTTCAAAGGGCAAGGCGGTGTACGTGATCCGCGGCGTCAGGGATCTGGAACAGGCGCCGTCGAAGGTGTTCAGCCTGGACGCGCGCTCGCCGGCCGCCTTCGCGCTGGCCGACCAGTTCATGGTCAAGCCGGGCGACGTGGTGTTCGTGGGACCGGCCGGCGTGACCCGCTGGAACCGCTTCTTCAGCCAGTTGCTGCCATTCTCCGGCCTGATCAATTCCGCGGCCAATGCGAACAAGGATTTCTGAGCGCGACCGGCAGGAATGCCCTTGCACGGGGCGGGCATGGCCCGCCCCACGAATTACTCTGTACTGATCAGGGAAGGGGAGCACCGGTTTGCCCGCAGACGAGTTGACGAACAGCGAACGCACCACGGCGTCGACGGCACGGCCCGCCGTCGCGCGCACGCTGCCCTGGCTGTTGCTGCTGGCCTGTCCGCTGCTGCTCGGCCTGCATGGTTGCAGCGAGCTGTCGCGCTCCTCGATCAAGGCGATGCGACTTGCGGTGAAGGGCCGGCCGCAGGTACAGCCGACCGCGGCCGAGGTGGCGGCCAAGCCGTACTTCCAGATGCAGGCGAGCAGCCCGGAAGGCAGCGCGGTGCTGATCCTGGGCAACGTCGATGGCGGACGCCAGGCGTGGTACGGCAACCACGGCGTGGTGGTGTTCATCGAGCACGGCCGCGTGGTGCAGACCACCGGACTGGGACAGAACCTGGACGGCGTGCAGTTGCCTGCCGACGATCCGTTCGCGCGCGGCCTGCAGACGCTCAGCGGGCCGGTCAGCTACCGCATGGGCAAGGACTGGTCGCCGGGATATCGCTACGGCGTGCCGGTCGACGCCACGCTGACGCCGGCGGGTCGCGAGCAGGTCAGCATCCTCGATCAGACTCACGACCTGCTGCGGGTAGACGAGCAGCTCGACGTGCCCTCGCTGCATTACCGCGTCACCAACCACTACTGGGTGGACCCGCGCGACGGTTTCATCTGGAAGAGCGACCAGCAGGTGGCGCCCGGCCTGAGTCTGCAACTGGTGCAACTGCGCCCCTACCGCGAGCCGCAGCCATGAACCGCGCATGCTTCGTGACACTGATGCTGGCCTGGTCGACGGCGGCCGCGGCGGTACAGGTCCAGGTGAGCGGCGCGGTGGCGCACCCGGGTCACACGGAATTGAACGGCCCTGCCCGCCTCAGCGACGCCGCCATTGCCGCGCAGCCGCTGCCGCAGGCCTACATGAAAGGCGCGGCCTGGTTGCGGCCAGGCTTGCTGGCCACCCAGCAGCGCCTGAAAGCCGGCGTGCTGTTCGACCTGGCCAGCCTGCAACAGCGGGCGCTGGCAGGCGACGACCAGGCATTGGCCGCGAGCAGCGCGGCGCTGCGCAGCTGGATCGGCGCGCTGCCGGTGACCGGACGCGAGTCGCCGGCGCTGCTCGATCCGCGCGCGGTGGAAGTGAATGCACCGGAGAATCACCTGCTGGCCGCCGGCGACGAGCTGTTCTATCCGCTGCGTCCCGAGGGCATCCGGGTGGTCGGCGCCGTGCAGCAGGCGTGCACCCTGCCGCTGGTGCCATTGCAGGATGCGCGGCTGTACCTGGGCGCATGCCCGCTCGGCGATGCCGCGGATCGCGACAGCATCTACGTGATCGAGCCGGACGGCCGTGTGTTCGTGCAGGGTGTGGCCCTGTGGAATCGCAGCGAGGCACAGGCCCTGGCGCCGGGCGCGGTGATCTATGTGCCGCTGCGCGAAAGCGCCGCCAGCAAGGTGGACGCCACGATGAACAGCGACATCGCCGCGTTCCTGGCGACGCAGGTGTTGCCGGGGCCGGAGAGGTCGCCGTGATGATGGTAGTTCGCGAAGAACACCCCACCCCAACCCTCCCCTGTCCCATAGGGACTTCCTTCGGTCGCAAGCAGGGGAGGGAGAAGAGCCGGAGCGCGCCGCTGCTTGTGCCCCCTCCCCTGTTTGCCCCTAAAGGGACTTCCTTCGGTCGCAGAAAGGGCCGGGGTGGGGTCGCTCTTGATCTCCTTGCCCGCCTGCACCAACCCCTGCCCATCGCATCAGGCACATCGCACCACCGCACCACGCCACGGACCTCACAGGCTTGAACACCCTCCAGCACATCCGCCGTCACTGCACCTGCCTGCTGCCGCTGGCCGGCTGGCTGATGACCTGTTCGGTGCACGCGCAGAACGCGCCGACCCAGAGCGATTGGGGCGGCGCCGGCCTGCTGCAGACGCCCACCGCGCGCATGGCCGACGAAGGCGAGGTGGGCTTCACCGCCAGCCGCACGTCGCCGTATACCCGCTACAACTTCACCTTGCAGCCGCTGCCGTGGCTCGAAGGCAGCTTTCGCTACATCAGCATCAGCAATCGTTTGTACGGAGCAATAGCGGGGAACCAGAGCTACAAGGACAAGTCGATCGACGCCAAGGTGCGGTTGTGGCGTGAAAGCCACTATCTGCCCGCCGTGTCGGTGGGCATTCGCGACCTGGGTGGCACCGGCCTGTTCTCCAGCGAATACGTGGTGGCCAGCAAGCGCTTCGGGCCGATCGATGCCAGCTTGGGCATGGCCTGGGGTTACATGGGCAATCGCGGCGATGTCCGCAACCCGTTCTCGCTGATCAGCGACCGTTTCGATACGCGTCCCGGTCGCGGCAACAATCCCGGCGGCCAGTTCAACAGCCACGATTATTTCCGGGGGCGCGCCGCGTTGTTCGGCGGCATCAGCTACCAGACACCATGGCAGCCGCTGATCCTCAAGCTGGAATACGACGGCAACGACTACAAGCACGAGCCGCAGGGGAACAACCAGCCGCAACGCACGCCGATCAACATCGGCGCGGTCTACCGCTTGAACCGCAACGTCGACTTCAGCCTTGCGCTGGAACGCGGGCGCGTGGCGATGTTCGGCTTCACCTTGCATACGAACCTCGCCCAAAGCAGCGGCCCCACCAAGCTGCTCGATCCGCCTGTACCCGAGCGCGCCGGCAAGCCGCCCACGCAAACCCCGCAGCAGGTCGACTGGACGGCCGTGAGCAAGCAGCTGCGCGACAACGCCGGCATCGAGGTGTCGAAGATCAGCCGCCGTGGCCGCGAAGTGGTGGTGACCGGCGAACAGCAGCGCTACTTCTATCCGGCCAAGGCGCTGGGTCGCACCGCTCGCGTGCTGGACAACCAGCTGGCGCCGGGCACCGACTGGTACACCGTGGTGTCCACCCGCGAAGGCCTGCCGATCGTGGCAACCAGCGTGCATCGGCAGCGCTTCGACGAACTGCTCAACTACGACATCGACCTGCGCGACTTCCGCCGCAGCGTCGAGCAGAACCCGCCGCTGCCACAGCGCGAGGACGTGCTGTACCGTGCCGAGCCGAAGAAGTTCAGCGGCAGCCTGGCGGTGGGTTACGCGCAGTCGCTGGGCGGCCCCGATGCCTTCATCCTGTACCAGGTGTACGCGAACTACGACGCGAACTTCCACTTCACCCCGAACCTGTGGTGGAGCGGCAACTTCAGCGCGAACCTGCTTAACAACTACGACCACTTCAAGTACGACGCCCCCAGCAACCTGCCCCGCGTGCGCACCTACGTGCGCGAGTACCTGACCAGCTCGCGGCTGACCATGCCGGTGTTCCAGCTGACCGCCAGCCGTCGCCTGGGCACCGATCTGTATGGCCTTCTATACGGCGGCATGCTGGAAAGCATGTACGGCGGCGTGGGCGGCGAAGTGCTGTACCGCCCGATGGGCGAGCGCTGGGCGATCGGCGTCGATGCCAACTGGGTGAAGCAGCGCGGCTTCGACCAGGACTTCTCGTTCCGCCGCTACCACGTCGCCACCGGCCACGTGACCGGCTACTTCGACCTGGGCTACAAGGACGTCACCCTGGCGCTCAGCTACGGCCGCTACCTGGCCGGTGACCGGGGCGCCACCATCGACGTGTCGCGGCAGTTCCACAACGGCGTGCGCATGGGTGCATATGCCACGTTCACCAATGTCTCGGCGAAGCAGTTCGGCGAAGGCAGTTTCGACAAGGGCATCTACCTGTCGATCCCGTTCGACCTGATGCTGCCCAGCTCGCACACCAGCAGCGCCAACATCCTGTGGCAGCCCCTGCTGCGCGACGGCGGCGCCCGCCTGGCCAAGCGCTACAACCTCTACGACCTGACCAGCGACCGCGACAGCGACCCCCTGCAGGACAACCTGCAGAAGATCACCGAGTAACCCCACCCCAGCCCTCCCCCGCATGCAGGGGAGAGGCGAAGCGGCGCGGCTCCCTCCCCTGCTCGCAGGGGAGGGCTGGGGTGGGGTCGCTCTTGATCTTGCTTCCTCGCCACCCGGAGCTACCCCCTCCCAACCTCCCCCTGCAAGCAGGGGGAGGAGCCAAAGCCGCCGCGCTACGCCAGCCGCACCTCACCCTCTTCCACCTGCACCGCCACCGTGCGCAGGTGCTCGCCGCGGCAGGGCCCGGCGATGCACAAGCCGTCGGCCTGGTTGAAGGTGGCGCCGTGCACGGCGCAGATCAGGGTGTCGTTCTTCAGCAGGAATTTGCCGGGGGCGTAGTCGAGGCGACGGCCGGCGTGGGGGCAGACATTGAGATAGCCGTGCACCTGCTCGCCACGGCGCAGCAGGATCAGGCTTTCCTCGCCGTCGACCAGGCTGGCGTCCACCGCGGTGGCGCCGCCGTCGGGGATGTCGTCGAGCCGGCACAGTGCCGGGGGTTGCGACAATTCGGCGGGGGTGGGTATATCCATCGGCACTTGCCTCGGGGGGCGGTTGGCCCCATGGTGGTCGCGTAAGTCGTTGATTTTACCACACGGATTTTTAACACATGCACTTCTCCCTGCCTCCCCTTCGTCGTCCTCGCCATCCGCTGGCGCGCGCCCTCTCGCTGGTATTGGGCGTGGCCGTGCTGGGTGTGCTGCTGGTGTTCGGGCTGGTGGTGGCTGGCGTGCTGCTGGTTGGCGGCATCGTGCTGCTGGCCGTGCGCCAGTGGAAGCAGGGACGTTCGCCGGTGCAGCGGAAGGCGACCGGCAATGGCCAGCCGGCCGTGCTGGAAGGCGAATTCGTGGTGATCCGCCAGGGTCGCCCCGTCGCGCATTGAGAGGCCGTGGGTTTTTCAACCTCGCGCAGACTCTGAGTCGTCCGGCAGGGGCGCACGCCGCCGCAGGGATGGATAATGCGCCGTCCCCACACGATCCGCCCCCATGCACGACACCTCTGCCTCCGCCGCGGCCACAAGGCCGCGCAGCCTGACTGATCCCCGCGTCCTGATTCCGCTGTCGCTGCTGGCGCTGTACGTGATCTGGGGGTCGACCTACCTGGGCATCCGGTTCGCGCTGGAAAGCTATCCGCCATTCCTGCTGGCGGGCATCCGCTTCCTGGGGGCTGGCATCGCGCTTTATGGCTTCCTGCGCTGGCGCGGCATGGCGGCCCCGACGCCGCTGCAATGGCGCAACGCCACGTTCACCGGCCTGCTGCTGCTCGGCATGGGCAACGGCCTGGTGTGCTTTGCCGAGGAGCGGGTCAGCTCGGGCATCGCCGCGGTGGCGGTGGCCAGCATGCCGCTGTTCGCCGCGCTGTTCACCGGCATGTACGGGCAATGGCCGAACCGGCGCGAGAGCATCGGCCTGGTGATCGGCTTCGTCGGCGTGATCGTGCTGAACCTGGGCAGCAGCCTGTCCGGTTCGCGGCTCGGCGCGATCGCGCTGCTGGTGGCGGCGATGTGCTGGGCGTTCGGCTCGGCCTGGAGCCGTCGACGCGACATGCCGCAAGGCCCGATGAACACCGCCGCGCAGATGCTGACCGCCAGCGTCGCGCTGCTGCTGTTCGGCTTCCTCAGCGGCGAACGCCTGCCGGCGCATCCCACGATGCATGCCACGCTGGCCCTGATCTATCTGGCGGTGTTCGGTTCGATCGTGGCGTTCAGCGCCTACCTGTACGTGCTCAAGCACGCGCGTCCCGCGCTGGCTACCAGCTATGCCTACGTGAATCCGCCGGTCGCCGTGCTGCTGGGCATCCTGCTGGCCGGCGAGCAGCTCGGACCGTACGATCTGCTGGGCATGGCGGTGATCCTGGGCGGCCTGGTGGTGATCACGCTGGCGAAACAGAGACGTTGAGGGTGTCGGGCAGCCAGGGGAAGGACTTCGGTTGAGGGGGGCTCTTCTTCCGAGCTCAAATCAAAAGCTTACCCCCTTCCAACTTCCCCCTGCCTTGCAGGGGGAAGGGCGAACGTAACGCCGCGGGGCGGCGTTGGCGTGGGTTTATTGAAGCGGGGGCGGCGTTGGCATGGTTTTATTGAAGCGGGGGAGCGGACATGAATGCAGGACGGGATGGCTGGATGGCGCGCGTCGCGCTGCGCAGCGCGGCGTGGGCGGAGCGCTGGTTTCCCGATGCATGGGTGTTTGCCGCGCTGGGCGTGGTGCTGGTGGCGCTGGCCGCGTTCGCGCTCGGCGCCACGCCGATGGCTACGGTCGGGGCGTTCGGCGACGGCTTCTGGAGCCTGATACCGTTCACCATGCAGATGGCCTTCGTGGTGATCGGCGGCTACGTGCTGGCCACCGCACCGGTGGTGGCGCGCTTCATTGATGTGCTGGCGCAGGCACCACGCACGGGACGTGGGGCGGTCGTCTACATCGCCCTGGTCAGCATGCTGGCGTCGCTGCTGAGCTGGGGCTTCTCGCTGGTGTTCGGCGGCCTGCTGGTGCGCGCGCTGGCGCGGCGCAGCGACCTGCGCATGGATTACCGCGCCGCCGGTGCGGCGGCGTATCTGGGCCTGGGTGCGATCTGGGCGATGGGGCTGTCGTCGTCCGCCGCGCAATTGCAGGCGAACCCGGCCAGCATGCCGCCGGGCCTGCTGGCGATCACCGGCGTGCTGCCCTTCAGCCAGACGATCTTCCTGTGGCAGTCGATCGTGCTGACCGCGGTGCTGATCGTGGTGTCGCTGCTGGTCTGCTGGTTCACCGCGCCGTCGGATGCGAACGCGCGCACCGCGCAGGATTTCGACATCGGCGAAAGCTCGACCCCGGCGCTGCCGCCGCGCACGCGCCCGGGCGAATGGCTGGAATACAGCCCGCTGCTGTCGCTGGCGATCGGCCTGCTGGGCCTGGGCTGGCTCGGCCACGAGTTCGCCAGCAAGCCGGCGATCAGTGCGATCGCCAACCTCAACACCTACAACTTCCTGTTCCTCACCCTGGGCATCCTGCTGCACTGGCGCCCGCGCAGCTTTCTCGATGCGGTGCATCGCGCGGTGCCCGGCACCGCCGGCGTGCTGATCCAGTTCCCGCTGTACGGCGGAATCGCCGCCCTGCTGACCCACGTACCCGGCGCCGACGGTTCCACCCTGGCGCACCGCTTGTCGAACCTGTTCGTGCACATCGCCGGCACCGAGAGCTTCCCCGCGGTGATGGGCGCGTACTCGGCGATCCTCGGTTTCTTCGTGCCCTCCGGTGGAGGCAAGTGGCTGGTCGAGGCGCCGTACGTGATGCAGGCGGCGAACGATCTGCACGTGCACCTGGGCTGGGCGGTGCAGGTCTACAACGCGGCCGAGGCGCTGCCGAACCTGATCAACCCGTTCTGGATGCTGCCGCTGCTGGGCGTGCTGGGACTGAAAGCCCGCGACGTGGTCGGCTACACCTTCGTGCAACTGGTGGTGCACGTGCCACTGGTGCTGGGCCTGCTGTGGCTGCTGGGGATGACGCTGGATTATGTGCCGCCGGTGATGCACTGAAACACCCGCAGGAGCGCACAGGGTGCGCTCCTGCGGTTTGCGTTTACAGCTCGCGCAGCGCCGTGGTCACCGGCAAGCGCGCGGCGCGCACGGCGGGGAACAGGCCGCCGATGAAGCCGATCGCCAGTGCCCATTTCAGGCCGCTCCACAGCAGCGCGGGGGTAACGCTGAACTCGAAGCTGAGCTTGCCCACCGAACCGGCCGCCAGCGTGGAGGCGGTGTAGCCGTTGAAGATCAGCCACGCCAGGGCGCCGCCGAGCAGGCCGCCGATCAGCGCCAGCAGCATCGTTTCCAGCATGATCGCCACCACCACCGGCGTGCCGCGGAAACCGATCGCGCGCAGCGTGGCGATTTCGCGGGCGCGGGCGGCGACGGCGGCGAACATGCAGTTGAGCGCGCCGAAGATCGCGCCGATCGCCATGATCACGCCGACGGTGATGCCGATGCCCTGGATCATCTTGCTGGTGCCTTCGGACTGCTTGCTGAAGTAGTCGAGGGTGGTGTCGACGTCGACCTTCAGCCGCGGGTCGGCTTCGAGCGAAGCCTTGAATGCGTCGAAGCCGTTCGGGTCGGCCAGCTTCAGCGTCACCGAGTTGCGGCTGCCGCCGCGGCGATAGGCATCGGCGACCACGTTGGCGTCGGCCCACAACTCCGAATCCAGCGCATCGCCGGAGGCAAACTGGCCGACCACGGTCCACAGCTGGTTGCCCAGCTTCACCTGGCG
The DNA here is from genome assembly GCF_040208325.1 of Rhodanobacter sp. IGA1.0. Classification (NCBI taxonomy): domain Bacteria; kingdom Pseudomonadati; phylum Pseudomonadota; class Gammaproteobacteria; order Lysobacterales; family Rhodanobacteraceae; genus Rhodanobacter; species Rhodanobacter sp. IGA1.0. Next base: position 720,465 of record NZ_CP157948.1, on the reverse strand, counting down.
GCCGACTTCGAGGCCGGCGAATTCGCGCTGCGCGCCCTGCCCCACCATCAGTTCATGCATGCCGGGCTTGAACTTGCGCCCGGCGACGACCTTGACGTTCGGCCGCACCGTCCATGCCTCGTCGCCGATGCCGCGCAACTGCACGCTGCCGACGTCGTCCTCGGTGCCGCCCTTCAGCTGCAGGTTCGCGGCGACCACGATCTCCGGCGAGGCGATCGGCTTGCCCTGGGCGTCGCGGGCGATGCCGGCGACCTGCGGGATCACCACCACGTTGTCGCGTTCCAGCACCGACATCACTTCCGACGCAGAGGCACCGCGCATCACGATGGCGGTGTCGGTGCTGCCGGTCCTGCGCAGCGTTTCGCTGTAGCCCTCGCCCATCGCCAGCAAGGCCACCAGCACGCCGACCACGCCGGCAATGCCGATCACGATCACCGAGGAGGAACCCAGCCGCTGGCGCAAGGTGCTGACGCCGACCGCCGTGACCGAAGATGCCTGGCGGCCCAGTCGGGTCAGCGCCATCCACAGTGCGAACAGCACGGCCAGGCCCAGCACCGCCGGCCATGGCAGGCGCACCCATATGCCCAGCGTCACCACCAGCGCAACGACCAGGCCCAGGCCGATCATGAAATTTCCGAACTTGTTCATGGTGATCTCCTCAGCGGCCGGCCAGTGCATCGACAATGTTCAGGCGCATCGCGCGCACCGCGGGTATCACTCCCACCACCAGGCCGATGACGGCCATCAGCACGATGCCGAGCACCCAGTTGCCCGCGCCGACCGGCGGCAGGCCGAGCCCGCTGCCGGCCGCCACCGCGGGAATCAGCGCGGTGGCGATGCCCAGCCCGATCACCCCGCCGATCAGCAACAGCAGCACGGATTCGGCCAGGACCATGCCGAGCACGCTGGCGCTGGAGAAGCCGATCGTCTTCAGCACCGCCAGCTCGGACGTCCGTTCGCGCACGGCCATCATCATGGTGTTGCCCGACAGCAGCATCAGGGTGAAGAACACCGCGCCCATGATCGAGCTGACGATCAGGCCGATGTCGGCCAGCTGCTTGATCCAGTTGGCCGTGGCGGCCTGTTCGGTCTGCGTGCGGGTCTCGTGGTCGGAGTTGGCCGAGATCGCATCGATCGCCTTGGCCACGCGGTCGGCCTGGTTCACGTCGCTGACGCGGCTGACGTACCAGCCCACCGAGCCGCGGTTGTAGGGCGTGCTGTCGTCGAAGTATTTCCAGTGCAGCAGGATCAGCTGCTTGAACATGCCGCCGGCGTTCTTGTCCTTCGGGTGCAGGATGCCCACGATGTCGAACGACCAGTTCTTGCTGCCGTCATGGGTGGGGAAGATGGTGGACTGCAGCGGCAGCTTGTCGCCGACCTTCCAGTGATACTTCGCCGCGAGATCCTCGCCGACCAGCACGCCGGTGCGGGTCTCGTCGAACGCCTTGCGCTGCGCCGCCGGCACCTCGACCTCGGGGAACAGGTCGATGTAGTTCGGGCTCACCGCGAAGCTGAAGATCTGGTTGTGCGGGTCCTGGTAGGCCCCGCCGAACCAGTTCGCGTAGGCCACCGCCTTGACCCCGGGCACCTTGCCGATCGGCAGCTCCAGCGACGACGGCAGGGTCTGGATGAAGGACAGCTTCGAGCCGGTCTGCAGGCGTTCGGCGCCATTGGCGCTCTTACCCGCCTGGTCGAACGAGGTGCGCACCGCGTCGAGCATGCCGAACAGCAGGAACGCGGCGATGATCGAGACCAGGGTGAGGATGGTGCGGGTCTTGCGCCGGAACAGCGCGGCCCAGATCAGGTGGAGATATTTCATGACGGAATCCTCTGCGGATCACGGTGCTGCCACGTCGGCATGGCGACGCGGAAGCCGGAGAAGTGCGCGTAAAGCCCCCTCCCCTGTTTACAGGGGAGGGTTGGGGTGGGGTCGCTCTTGATCGCAAGGTCAAAAGCCTTGCCCCCTCCCAACCTCCCCCTGCAAGCAGGGGGAGGGGCAAAGCCGCTGCGCTCCCTCCTCTGCATCGCAGGGGAGGGCCGGGGTGGGGTCGCTCTTAGCAACATGTCCATCACGCCGTGGCCTGCTCGACCAGCGTGCCCTTGTCCAGGTGCAGCGTCTGGCTGGCGTATTCGGCCGCCTTCGGATCATGGGTGACCATCACGATGGTCTTGCCGTGTTCGCGGTTGAGCTGCTGCAGCAGGCCGAGCACGTCTTCGGCGGACTGGCGGTCGAGATCGCCAGTGGGTTCGTCGCAGACCAGCAGGCGTGGATCGGAGACGATCGCGCGGGCGATCGCCACGCGCTGCTGCTGGCCGCCGGACAGTTCGCTGGGCTTGTGGCTGGCGCGATCGGAAAGTCCGACCAGCTGCAGCGCGATCGCCGCGTTCTTCCGGCGCTGCGACGCCGACAGCTTGGTCAGCAGCAGCGGCAGTTCGACATTGCGCTGCGCCGACAGCATCGGCATCAGGTTGTAGAACTGGAAGATGAAGCCCACGTTCGACGCACGCCACTTGGCCAGCGCGCCGCCACCGAGCTGATCGATGCGCTGGCCGCCCACGCTGATGCTGCCCGCGCTGGGCGTATCGAGCCCGCCGATCAGGTTGAGCAAGGTGGTCTTGCCGGAACCCGACGGGCCCATCAGGGCCAGGAAGTCGCCCTCGGCGATCGCCAGGTTGACGTGGTGCAACACCTCGACCTTCTGCTTGCCACGCTCATAGGTCTTGGCCAGGTTCTGGATATCGATCAGGGTGCCCATGCTGTTTCTCCGAAGGCTTCGTGACGGTCGCGGCGGAGGCCGCCGCAAGAGGACATCTGTTCATGACTCATGGCGTGGCCGTTTTCGTCTGCACGGCCGAACCGTCGTGCAGGTCGGCTGGCGGGGCCAGCACCACGCTGTCGCCCGGCTTCACCGCGGCCGGCAGCAGGCGCAACTCGCCCCGGGTCTGCGACGCGGGACTGACGCTGCGCTGGCGCACTGCGCCGCCGTCCACCACGAACACCACGCTGCGGCCGTCGCGCTGCACGATCGCCGTGGCCGGCACCAGCACGCCTTGCGGGACCGGCGCGGCGGCATCGGGCCGCTCTTCCAGGAAGGACACCCGCACGCCCATGTCGGGAACCACGCGTGCATCCTTCTGTTCCAGCGCCACGCGCACCTTGATGGTGGCCTTGCCGCGGTCGGCGGTGGGCACGATGGCGACCACGCGGGCGGGAATCTTCCAGTCCGGGTAGGCATCCAGCACGGCTTCGGCCGACATGCCCGGCTTGACCCGGCCGATATAGGCCTCGTTGACGTCCACGTCCACTTCCAGCGAACTCATGTCGACGATGGTGCCCACGCCGGTGCGGGTGAAGCCGCCACCGGCGGACAGCGGCGAGATGATCTCGCCCACCTGCGCGTCCTTGGTGGTGACCACGCCGCTGAACGGCGCGCGCACCACGCAGTAGTCGAAATTGACCTGGGCCACGGCGGCCTGCGCATCGGCGGACTTGGCCTGCTGGCGCTGCGCGCCGAGCTGGGCACGCAGGCTGTCCACCTGGGTCTGCGCCTGCTCGGCACTCTGCTTCGAGACCAGCCCGCGACCGACCAGCGACTGCAGCCGCCGCGCATCGGCCACGCCCTGGGCCAGTTGCGCCTGGTACTGGGCGACCTGGGCATGCGCCGCGTCGGCCTGGGCCCGGGCCGCGGCGAGGTTGGCCCGGTAGCCGCTGTCGTCCAGCCGGGCCAGCACCTGGCCCTGCTTCACGTGGTCGCCTTCCTCGATCAGCACCGCGGTCAGCGTGCCGGTGATCTGGGCGGACACGGTGGCCTGGCGACGGGCGGTAACGTAACCGGTCGCCTGCAGCACGGCGCCGGCGTCGCTGTCCGCACTGGCCGCCACCGCCGTGGCGGTCTGCACCGGCACGGCGCGATGACCCAGCCAGAGCCAGCCGCCGCCGCCGAGCAGCACGACCAGGACCAGCCCGGCGGCCACGATCCACGGCCAGCGGGCGCCGCCACCGCCGTGTTCCTCGCGTTGATGGCGCTCGATGCGCAGTTCCTTCAGCAGCTCGGTGTTGTCCACATCCACTCCCGCGTTCCAGGCCATGTTCCCCATGGGACGAAGCATGAACGACGCGCCGGGTCGTCGCCATGATCCGGCATCAATCATCGGGCATGACAGCTGTCATCCACCCCACTGTCTGTCGACGAACGGTGCCGCCACGGATCGACAGGCCCGGTGCCCCCTGCTCCGCCGCCTGCGCCGACGGGCCTGCCTTTGCTACGCTTGCCGCATGACCTACGCCATCGCCACTCCCGCCGTCCCGAGCCTGCCGATCATCGGCAGCAACCAGCGTTTTCCGATCCGCCGCGTGTTCTGCATCGGCCGCAACTACGCCGAGCACGCCCGCGAGATGGGCGCGGTGGTGGACAAGTCCGCCCCGATGTTTTTCTGCAAGCCGGCCGACGCGGTGGTCAGCGACGGCGCGGACGTGCCGTATCCCTCGATGACGACGGAGTTGCACCACGAAGTGGAAATGGTGGTGGCGCTAGCCGGCGGCGGCCGCGACATCGCCCCGGCACAGGCTGCCGCACTGATCTTCGGCTACGGCGTGGGGCTGGACCTGACCCGTCGCGACCTGCAGGCACAGGCCAAGGCCAAGGGTCATCCGTGGGACGTGGCCAAGGCCTTCGATCATTCCGCGCCGGTGTCCGCGCTGCGCCCCGCGCACGAGGCGGCACTGGATGACGACAGCGTGCTGCGGCTCAGCGTCAACGGCGAGCTGCGCCAGCAGAGCCGGCTGGGCGAGATGGTGCACGGCGTGCCGCAGATCATCGCGGCGCTGTCCACCCTGTTCGAACTGAAGCCCGGCGACCTGATCTTCACCGGCACGCCCGCCGGCGTCGCCGCCCTGCAGCGGGGCGACCGCTTTCACGCCGAACTGGTCGGCGTGGCGGCACTCGACGGGTGCATCGCGTGATCGGCGACAGCCCCTGAGCCCGGCGGGTTGCGCTACATTCGGCCCGCCAACCGGGCAAACCAAGGGAGTACCAGACAATGAGCATGCTCAGCGAGTTCAAGGCCTTTGCCATGCGCGGCAACGTCATCGACCTGGCGGTCGGCGTGGTCATCGGCGGCGCGTTCGGCAAGATCGTCAGCTCCCTGGTCGACCAGATCATCATGCCGCCGATCGGCTGGCTCACCGGCGGCATCGATTTCAGCGACAAGAAGTGGGTGCTCAAGCCGGCCGACGCCAGCGACCCGGCGCACAAGGTGGCCGAGGTGGCGATCCAGTACGGCGCCTTCATCAACACCCTGATCCAGTTCATCATCATCGCGTTCGCGATCTTCATGGTGATCAAGGCGATCAACCGGCTCAGCCGCAAGCAGGAAGAAGCGCCGGCCGCCCCGCCCGCCGACGTGGCGCTGCTGACCGAGATCCGCGACCTGTTGAAGCATCGGCCGGGTTGACGGAACAAGCGGGAACGGCGAACGGGGAACAAAGAGCGGAAGCCGAAGCCGCATCGCTCTCCCCGTTCCCCGTCCCCCACCCATGACTTCTGGCCTAAGCGCCGCCTGACCTGAGCGCCATAATCGGGGTTTCCTCCGCGGAGTCTCCCGATGCGCCGTCTCCCCCTCACCCTGCTCGCCGCCAGCCTGCTGCTGGCCAGCGGCATCGCCAGCGCCGCCAACACCACGATTCCCGCCACGGCCGTAAAGACGGCCGAACAGTTGCGCGACAAGGCGATGCGCGACGACACCGGCTACCGCATCGTCACGTCGCTGACTACCGAGGTCGGCCCGCGCCTGGCCGGCAGCGAAGCCGACCAGCGCGGCGTGGACTGGGCGGTGGCCAAGTTCAAGGCGCTGGGCTTCGACAAGGTCTACACCGAGCCAGTGACCTACCCGAAGTGGGTGCGCCGCAGCGAGCACGGCGCGATCGTCTCGCCGTTCCCGCAGTCGATGGTGCTGACCGCGCTGGGCTATTCGCCGGGCACGCCCAAGGGCGGGCTCACCGCGCAGGTCGTGAAGTTCGACAGCCTCGACGCGCTCAAGGCGGCCGACCCGGACACGGTCAAGGGCAGGATCGTCTTCGTCGACTACCGCATGCAGCGCTACCGGGACGGCCACGATTACGGCGTCGGCTCACCGATCCGCGTGCAGGGCCCGGTGTTGGCGCAGGCCAAGGGCGCCGTCGGCTACCTGCTGCGCACCGCCGGCACCGACCCGCACAGCCGCACGCCGAACACCGGCGTGACCGGTTTCCGCGATCCGGCCAAGGCGATCCCCGCCGCCGCGATATCCAATCCCGACGCCGACCAGCTCGGACGGGTACTGGCCTACGGCAAGCCGGTGACGGTCAGGCTCGACCTCGACTGCGGCATCGAGGGTGAATACACCGGCGCCAACGTGATCGGCGAGGTCACTGGCGCGAAGCATCCTGACCAGGTGGTCGCCATCGGCGGCCATCTGGATTCGTGGGACCCGGGCACCGGCGCGATCGACGACGCCGCCGGCGTGGCCATCGCGATGGCTGCCGGCAAGCTGATCCGCGACCTGCCGCAGCGTCCCGACCGCACCATCCGGGTGATCGCCTTCGCCAACGAGGAAATGGGCCTGTGGGGCGGCCGCGCCTATGCCGGAAAGCACGCGGACGAGGTGGCGAAATTCCAGCTCGGCACCGAATCGGACTTCGGCGCGGGCAAGGTCTGGCGGATGAGCGCCAGCGTCAAGCCCGAGGCGCGCGGAGCGATCGAACAGATCGCCCGGGTGCTTGCGCCGCTCGGCGTGGCGTACGACGCCGGGCGTCCCGGTGGCGGTGGCTCCGACCTGTCGCAGATGCACGGCAAGGGCATGGCCGCGCTGTCGCTGACCCAGGACGGCACGAAGTATTTCGACTGGCACCACACTGCCGCCGACACGCTGGACAAGATCGACCCGGAGGAACTGGCCCAGAACGTGGCGGTATACGCCGCGTTCTCGTACATGGCCGCCCAGGCGGACGGCGACTTCGGTTCCGCGCCCGGCGCATTCGCCAAGGACGGCGCCGGCGAGTAGCTCTTGGCTCCCTCCCCTGCTTGCAGGGGAGGGAGCAAGCGCGTCGCCTACTTCGCGTAATACGCCCCCGAAGCCACCAGCGGTTCGGGCACGCAGAACGTCTTCGGCCGCACGGTGATCGCGATCGGCACCAGCACCTGTTTCTCCACGCCGCCCACGCTGGCGCAGGATGCATCCGCCGGCAGCTGGTAGTGGATGATCCGCACGGTGTACTGCGGGCAGACGTCCGAACAGGGATGCTCGGCCACCACCGGCACGCCGCGATAGCTGCCCAGAACCACGGTCGTGTGCATCAGGCTGGCCTTGTCCCACGGCTTGGCGGCCTGTGCCTGCAGCGCCGCGGCGTCCAGCTGGCCCGGCTCGCTGGCGCGAACGGCACAACCGGCGTTCAGCAGGGCGACGAAGGCGGCGGATACGAGGATGCTGTTGCGTGACATGGCATGACTCCCGTTGAAGGTCGCGGTGACCCTAGCGCAACCCGGGCGACGTTGTCGTGTAGATGCCGCCGCGCCCCCTTCACGGACGAGCGGGCGTGCGGGCCATATTCGTCGCGTCAGCGCGATCCGTTCGGCAAGGCGGCCGCATCGACGTGCGGCTTGCGCCCGAAGCGCTGCTGCAGGTGATCCATGGCGATGTAGATCACCGGCGTCAGGTACAGCGTCAGCACCTGCGAGAAGATCAGCCCGCCGACCACCGCCAGGCCCAGCGAACGACGCACTTCGGCGCCGGCGCCGATGCTCAGCGCGATCGGCAGGGTGCCGGCCATCGCCGCCATGCTGGTCATCATGATCGGGCGGAAACGCACGCGGCAGGCCTCGAAGATCGCCTGCGCCGGCAGCATGCCCTCCTCGCGCTGCCGCTCCAGCGCGAAGTCGATCAGCATGATCGCGTTCTTCTTGACGATGCCGATCAGCATCACGATGCCGACGAAGGCGAACAGGTCGAGCGAGGCGTGGAAGATCACCAGGGTCAGCAGCGCACCGACCGCCGCCGCCGGCAGGCCGGACAGGATGGTCAGCGGGTGGATGAAGCTTTCGTACAGGATGCCCAGCACCAGGTAGATCACGAACACCGCCAGCAGCAACAGCATGCCCATGCCCTGCAGGGATTGCTGGAACGCCTGCGCAGTGCCCTGCACGCTGCCGCTGATGGTGGCCGGCATGCCCATCGTCTGGACGGCGCCATCAATGCGGGCCACCGCGTCGCTGAGGCTGACGCCCTGGGCCAGGTTGAACGATACCGTGACCGCCGGCAGCTGGCCCTGGTGATTGACGGTCAGCGCCTGCGGTTCGCGGCTGAAGCTGGCCACTGCGCTGAGCGGCACCAGCGCGCCGCTGGCCGAGGTGACATAGAGCTGCGACAGCACCGAGGGATCGTCCTGCAGCTTGCGCTCGACCTGCAGGATCACCCAGTACTGGGTGGCCGAACCATAGATGGTGGAGATCTGGTTTTCGCCGAAGCCGATGCCCAGCGCGGTCTGCACCTGGGCCATGGTGAGACCGAGCGGCGCCAGCTTGGCGCGGTCGACCTTGACCACGATCGAGGGGCTGTTGAGGTCCAGGTCGTTGGTGACGTCCTCGAAGCCCGGCAAGGCGGCGAACGCACGGGTGACCCGACCACTCCAGTCGTACAGCGCCGGCATGTCGATCGACTGCAAGGTGTACTGGTACTGCGCCTTGGACTGGCGCCCGCCGATGCGGATCGCCGGCGTGTTCTGGATATAGGCGCGGATGCCGGTGACCGCTGCGAGCTTCCGGCGCAACTCGGCGGTGATCCCGTCCACGTCCAGCCTGCGCTGGTTCGCCGGCTTCAGCAGCAGCAGGATCGAACCGTTGTTGACCGTGCTGCGCGAGCCGCCGGCGCCGATGCTGGACATGTAGCCGGCGATGTTCGGATCCCTGGCCACGATGTCGACCAGCTTCTGCTGCCGCGCCAACATGCCATCGAAGGACACGTCTTCCGGCCCCTCGGTGTTGACGTGCAGGGTGCCGTTGTCGCCGGCCGGAATGAAGTCCTTCGGCGTCACGTAGAACAGCAGCGCGGTGGCCAGCAGGCTGAGGCCGAACGCGGCCAGCACCAGCCGCGGCCGGTCCATGCACCAGCGCAGGCTGTCGCCGTAGCCGCGCTGCACCGCGTTGAAGCCGCGGTCGAAGCCGCCGACCAGCCAGCTCTTCCTGCTCCTGTCGACATCGCCATGGTCATGCGCCTTGACGAAACGACTGCACAGCATCGGCGTCAGCGTGATCGCCACGACGCCGGAAATCAGGATCGCCATGCTGATCACGATCGCGAATTCGTGGAACAGCCGACCCACGATGCCGCCCATGAACATCACCGGGATGAACACGGCGATCAGCGAAAGCGTCATCGAGAAGATGGTGAAGCCGATCTCGCCGGCGCCCTGCAACGCCGCTTCGTACGGCGGCATGCCGGCCTCCATGTGGCGCACGATGTTCTCCAGCATCACGATCGCGTCGTCGACCACGAAGCCGACCGCCAGGGTCAACGCCAGCAGCGAGAGATTGTCCAGGCTGTAGCCCAGTGCGTGCATCACGCCGAACGTGCCCAGTACCGAGATCGGCAAGGCCACCGCGGGGATCAGCGTGGCCGACAGGCTGCCCAGGAACAGGTAGATCACGAAGACCACCAGCGCGCCGGCCAGCAGCAGGGTGAACTGCACGTCGTCGACCGAGGCGCGGATCGACTGCGAGCGGTCGTACAGCGTCTCCAGTTTCACCGACGGCGGCAGGCTGGCACGGAAGCTCGGCAGCACGGCCTTGATCCGGTCCACCGTGGCCACCGTGTTCGCGCCGGGCTGGCGCTGGATCGCCAGCACGATCGCGCGGGTGCCGTTGTACGAGCTGGACTTCTGGTCGTCCTGCACGCTGTCGCGCGCCACGCCGATGTCGCCCACGTGCACCGGCGCGCCGTTGCGATACGCGACCACCACGTCGTTGTACGCGGCGGCGCGCTGCAGCTGGCCGTCGCTGCGGATCGGCAGCTGCTGGCGCGAGCCATACAGCGAGCCGGTGGACTGGTTGACGTTGGCGTCGGCGATCGCGTTCTGCACCTGGTCGATGCCGATGCCGGCGGCGGCGAGCCGGTCCGGGTCCACGCTGATCCGCACCGCGTACTTCTGCGAACCGTACACGCTGACCTGGGCCACGCCGTCGACCATCGACAACTGCTGCGCCAGTTCCGTCTCGGCGTATTCGTCGACCTGGGTCAACGGCATCGTCGACGAGCTCATCGCCAGGTACAGGATCGCCGCATCGGCCGGGTTGACCTTGCGGAACGTGGGCGGCGTGGTCATCTCCTTCGGCAACTGGCGCAGTGCCGAGGAAATGGCCGACTGCACGTCCTGGGCCGCCGCGTCGATGTTGCGGTCGAGCTCGAAGGTCAGCGTGATCGAGGTGGAACCCAGCGCGCTGGTCGAGCTCATCGAGCTGATCCCGGCGATCGTCGACAGCTTGCCTTCCAGCGGCGTGGCCACCGCCGAGGCCATCGTCTCCGGCGACGCCCCGGGCAGGCTGGCGCTGATGCTGATGGTGGGGAAGTCGACGTTCGGCAGCTCGTTCACCGGCAGTTGCGGATAGGCGACCAGGCCGAACACCAGCAGCGCCGTCATCAGCAGCGTGGTCATCACCGGGCGGCGGATGCAGAGCTCCGGGATATTCATGGTAGAGCCTGCTTATGGTCTCCAAGCACCCCGCGCCGGGAACTGTTTGCGCGCAGGCCAAGGAAGAATGAGGGAGTGGACGTCAGTCCACGACTGAGCGATGACGCCGGCATGTGGGCAAACAGACCCAGCCCTTCGGGTTGCCATCGAGTGGCCGCCATGCGGCAGCGCGCAGCTTGACCTGACGGCCAGTCAGGCGCTGCGCCACGCACTACCACCTGGCGGCCACTCGATGACAACGCGGGATGCTTGGAGACCATAAGCAGGCTCTCAGCCCTGCTTGACGGTGGCGGCGCTGCCGTCGACCAGCAGCATCTGGCCTTCGGTCACCACCTTCTCGCCGGCCTTCAGGCCCTTGTCGATCACCGTGCGCCCCGCGCTGGTCGGCCCGGTGGTGACGGCGCGCTGCTGCACCTTGCCGTCGGCGCCGAGCACGAACACGAAGCTGCCGTTGGTCGAACTCTGCAGCGCATGCACCGGCACGCTGACCACGTTGGTCAGCCGCGTGGTCGGCAGCATCACCTGCACGAACTGGCCCGGCGTGAGCCGGTGCTCGGCGTTGTCGAAGCGCGCCTTCAGCACGATGGTGCCGGTGCTGGTATCGACCGCGTTGTCGATGAAGTCCAGTGCGCCGGTCAGCGGCGCGGCGCGATCGCCGGAGATCGCCACCTGCACGTCGAGCGCACCACTCTGCCGCGCGGCGCGCACGGCCGGCAGGCTGTCCTGGGGAATGTTGAACGCGACACGCACCGGCTCGACCTGGTTGAGCCGCACGATGTCGGTGCCGTCGGCGCTGATCTGCGCGCCGGGATAGACCAGCGGCGCGCCGGCGATGCCGTCGAACGGCGCCACGATCCGCGCATAGTCCAGCTGGGTCTGCGCCAGTTCCTGCGCGGCGCGATCGCTTTGCAGGTTGGCCCTGGCCACGGCGAGGTTGGCCTGGTACAGGTCGTAGTCGGCCCTGGAGACGAAACCCTTGCCCAGCATGTCGGCATAGCGCCGCTGGTCCGCCTCGGCCTTCTGCAACAGCGCCTGGTCGCGCGACACGTTGCCACGCGCCTGGTCCAGCTGCGCCTTCAGCAGGGCAGGGTCGATCTGCGCCAGCACGCTGCCCTTGCGCACCAGCGCGCCGGGCGTGAACGACAGCGACTGCAGCTGGCCCGACACCCGTGCACGCAAGGTCACCGTCGACCATGGCTCGACGCGACCGACCAGTTTCAACGACAACTCGATGTCGCCCTGGGTGGCCGTCGCCACTTCCACCGGCACCGCCGCGGGCGCCCGAACCGGGTCGGTCCCGCCTCCGCCGCCGCGCCCGAAGTGGACGGCGACAGCGACCGCCAGCAGGGCGGCCAGCGCGAGGACGATTTTTTTCCAGGACATGCGGGGTGGATTCTCGGTCTTCTTGCCTGATGCGACGACGACGGATCGCCCGATGGCGAAGCGGGTCTCTGGCCGTGCTGGCGCAGCCACGTTTCAACGCGGCAGCGCGCCTCCGGTTGACCCGCGGCGGCGGGACATCGCCCACTATGCCCCGCATGGCGCAAGTCATGACCGCGACTGATGGCACTGGTCAGCCGCGGGATGATCAATCGTCGGCGCCGGCGCCCTGCTCCAGCGCCTGCAGGTTTTCCTTGATCTGGTTGATCACCGCCAGCGCGTTCTTCAGGGCGTCGTGGTCGATGCCGCGGGTGGCGTCCCGGCGCAGCTCCCGCGCGATCACCTCCATGTCGCCCACGATCACCTTGGCCTGGTCGGTGACGTACAGGCGCCAGGCGCGGCGGTCCTTGGGGTCGGGCCGGCGCTCGACGAAGCCGGCGGCCTGCAGGCGATCGATGACGCGGCCCACCGCGATCGGTTCCATTTCCAGAAACTCGGCCAGCTCGTTTTGCCGCAGGCCCTCGCGGTGGTACAACATCTTGGTGGCACGCCACTGGGCGCGGGTCAGCCCGAATTTCACCGCGCGACGATCGAAGTGCTTGCGGAACAGCAGGGTCACGTCGCTGAGCAGGTAACCAAAGGAAATGTCTTCCGTTTTCGCCATGATGCGTTGCTACCCCAGCGCGCCAGAATGCCTGCCTGAAGCATAGGGCAAGCCGTCCATTGCGCGAAGCCATGCCGATCAGCACCCTCCACGCCGACATCACCCGCCTCGACGTCGACGCCATCGTCAACGCGGCCAACCCCGGCCTGCTCGGTGGCGGCGGTGTCGACGGTGCGATCCATCGCGCCGCCGGCCCCGGCCTGCTGGCCGCCTGTCGCGCGCTCCCCGAGTCCGCTCCCGGCGTGCGCTGCCCCACCGGCGAGGCACGCATCACCCCGGGCTTCGCCCTGCCCGCGCGGCACGTGATCCACACGGTGGGGCCGGTCTGGCATGGCGGCCACCATGACGAAGCGCGCTTGCTGGGCCAGTGCCATCGCAATGCGCTGCGCCTGCTGCGCGAACGGGAACTGCGGACGATCGCCTTTCCCGCGATCAGCTGCGGCGTCTACGGCTACCCGCCCGAACTTGCCGCCGCGGTGGCGGTGCGCGCGCTGCGCGAGGAGCTGGCCGACGACGAGGTCATCGAGGTCACGCTGTGCTGCTTCAGCGAGGCGATGCGCGCGGTGTTCGCACAGGCACTGGCCAGTTAGGGATGCTGTCGCCATCGCCACGCGGCGACGCAACGGTCAGTCCAGCTTGAACGGATACAACGGCGCCAGGCCGGAGTCCCTGCCTGCCGCACTTGCCGCACGCCACGCGAAGCCGCGCCTGAATGCCTCGGGCAGATTCGCGTCAGTCTCCGGCACGGCGGTGCCGGCGTAGTGTCGCCGCTGCAGCGCGGCGATCGCCGCATGCTGGCGCGGATCATCCAGAGCCGCCGACAGCTCGCCCAGATGCTGGATCGCGGGACGTTCCGCCCGCGCCCACGCCAACAGGCTGCGCGCCTGCGCCGCCGCATCGCTGCCGCGCGCGGCGGCCAGGAACGCCAGCTGGGCATTTCGTGCGGACGACCGCGCGGGCACGACTGGCGTCGCCGGCTCAGCGGAACGGCGACGCCACCACCACCATGCCGCCAGGCTGAGCAGCCACAGGCCGAGGCTGGCCAGCGCGATCCAGCGCCACGGCGTGCTTGCCGCCCCGTTCGTCGAGCCGGTGGCCACAGTATGGTCGCCCGTCACCGCCGCGGTGGAAGCCGATGCTGCCGGCGGCGTGGCTGGCGCACCCACGGCGGGCAGCACCTCGATCGTATGGGCGGGTATCCGCGCCACTTCCATCTTGTCGCTGACCACGTTCCACCACTTCAGCGTGGTGGCGGGAATGGTCAGCGGGCCGGCGCGTTCGGGCACGATCGCGAACGACTGCTGGCGCCGGCCGGTGACCCATTCGCCGTCCTGGCGATTGCCGCTCACCGGCTTGTCCGGGTAGACGGTGGCGCCATCCAGCGGCGGCAGGCTCAGCGCCGGCAGCGCTTCCTGCGACAGTCCGGTGGCCTGCAGATTCATCGTGAGGTTGAACGGCTGGCCGACCCGCGGCGCGGCATCCTGCGCCGTGGGCCAGCCGTCCAGGCTCAGGCTCAGTTCGCGCGCGGGCAGCCATGTGCTGCCGCCGAAGTCCGCTGGCGCCGCCTTCACGTCGAGGGTCTGCGCCGGGGCGCTGGCGCTGACCGGCACGGTGGCGCCGAAGAAACTGTCCGGGTCGCTCGGATCGGCCGCCTGGCCTTCGAAATCGACCGGCGGAATTTCCACCTTGCCCGCATGTTGCGGCGTCACCGCATAGCGCTGTTCGAGCACGTGATAGCTGCGGCCGCCGCGCTCGGTGTCGTAGTTGAGGCTCTTGCCCAGCGGCACGATTTCCACGCCGGCGACCTGCGGCGGCTGCGGCGCGTCGCCGCCGATGCGGGCGGCGTAGTACAGCCGCGTCATGTAGGTGAACTGCTGGCCGACATAGCCTTGCGCCGGGTTGATCTGCGATTCCATGAACACGTCTTTCGACGAAGCGCTGGCCGCATTCGGGTCGGGCGCCGTCACCGTGAGTTGCAGCGGCGTGGTCTGGCTGCCGGCCACGCTCAACGCGGGAATCTGCAGCACGCCGGTGTGCCGCGGGCGCAGCGCGATGCCGAAGGTCAGCTCGGCGCTGGCCTTGCCGTTGACCACGCTGTAGCTGCGGCTCTGCGAGCTGCCGAGGAACTGGAAATCCCGGTTCAACGCGCCCAGGTCGGGCGCCTGGACACCCATGCCCTGTCCGTTGACGCGCACGTTGAGCGTCACCGTCTCGCCCAGCTGGACATCGTTTCGATCCAGCGTGGCGGAGACGTCGCCGGCCAGTGCCAGCGCCGGCAGCAAGGCCAGCGCCAGCAGGCATCCGCCGATGAACTTTCGCAGGATCACGGTTCTCCATCCTCGTTCGTGGCGCCACCGTGGCGCTGCTGGTACTCGAGCTGAAACTTGCGCCGCAACAGCGCGCCGGGATCGTCCGGCACGCGCTGCAGCGCGTGGCGCAGATCCGCCGGCAGCTTCGCCTGCGGATCGTCCTTGGCCAGCGCGCCGAGTTGGTGGCCGTCCTTGCTCTTGTCCCCGGCCTGCCGGGCCAGCGCCTCATCCATCTGCTGTTTCAACGCCTGCTGCGCACGTTCGGCCTGCGCCTTCTGCTCGGCCTGTTCCTGCGCGGTCTGCGGCTTGGCCTGGTTCTCGCCTTCCTTGTCGGACGGGTCCTGCGACGAATCGCGCTTGCCGTTCTCGTCCTGTGGCTGGTCGCCCTTGCCGGCTTGTCCGGACGGCTGATCCTGGCCCTCGCCTTGTTTCTGCTGGCCCTGCGAACCTTGCTGCCCAGCCTTGCCCTGCTCGCCCGCCGACGACTGGTTCTTCTTGCCGTCGTGGCCTTCGTGCTCCTTCTGGTCTTGCGGAGACTGCGGCTGTTGCTGGCGCAGCCAGTCCTCGACCGCCTGCCGGTTCGCCTTGGCATCGGCGTTGGCCGGATTGCGCTTCAGGGCTTCGTCATAGGCGGCGATCGCCTGCTTGTATTCGCCCTGTTTCGCCAGCGCATTGCCCAGGTTGTAGGCGCCGTCGCTGCCGGGAACCTCGTGCAGGGATTGCGCCGCCGCCTGGTAGTCGCCGGCACGATAAGCGGCGGCGCCGCGCCAGGCCGGATCGCGGGCCAGCTGCAGGGCGCGCTTCGCGTCGCCCTGGCGCAGGGCCTGCGCCGCCTGCTGGTCGGGGCGCTGCCACAGGTCCTTCCAGCTGGTGGCCGAGGCGGTGCCGGGCAACAGCGGCAGCACCAGCAGCGGCACGGCCAGCAACCAGCCGCGACGGAATGCCATCGCGGCGATCAGCAACAGCGGCAGCAGCAACCACGGTCCGCGATCCTGCCACTCGTCGCCGACCTGGCCTTCGGCCAGGGTCGGGCGGGTGTGGCGCAGCTCGCCGTGCAAGGCTTCGATGTCCGACTGGTCGGCGCTCATCACCACGTAGCGTCCGCCACCGGCGGCGGCCAGTGCGCCGAGCGCGGCGTCATCGCGGCGCGAGAGCACCATGTTGCCGCCCGCGTCGCGCAGGAAGCCGCCATCCGGCGAGGGCACCGGACCGCCGGCGGGCGTGCCCACGCCGAGCACCGACACGTGCACACCCGCGGCGTTTGCCTTGCGCGCCGCCGCCTGCGCCGCGGCATCGGCCTGGTCGGTGATCAGCACCAGCGAACCACCGCCGGCCTTGCCATCGTGGATCAGCGTCACGCTCCGTTCGATCGCGGCGGCGGCGTTGTCGCCATCCACCGGCATGGTGTCGGGCGCCATCGCGTCGAGCAGGTCATCCAGGCTGTGTGCGTCGGCGGTCAGCGGCGCCACCACGAAGGCTTCGCCCGCGTAACCCACCAGCGCGTTGAGGCCGTCCCGGTTCGCATGCAGCAGGTCGCGTGCCTTGTAGCGCGCGCGATCCAGCCGGCTGGGCGCGACGTCGCGGGCCAGCATGTGCTGCGACAGCGAGATCGCCACCACCTGCGCCGGGCGGCTGGCATACAGCGGTTGTTCGATGCGGCTCCAGGTCGGCCCGGCCAGCGCCAGCGCAGCCAGCATCCATGCCAGCGCGAACAGCCACACCGGCAGATGCGCGTGGCGGGCACGCCCGCGCAAAAGATGCGGCAGCAGGGCTGCATCGACCAGGTGCGACAACGCAACCTGTCCGCCATCGCGGCGCGTGCCGAACCAGCCGATCAGCGGCAGCGCCAGCAGCCCGAGCAGCCAGCCCGGCCGGAGGAAATGGAACTGCTGCAGCAACTCGTTCATGCCGGCCGCTCCGGCACGCGTGCAAGGCGCTGCGGCAGCACCACCAGCAACAGCAGCACGATGGCCGCCAGCAACGGCCAGCGGAACAGTTCGTGGCGCGGGCGCAACGCCGGACCGTGCTGCGGCATCGGCTCCAGCGCATCGATCGCCCGATACGCCGAGGCCAGTTCGCTGCTGTCGGTGGCGCGGAAGAAGCGGCCGCCGGTCTGCGTGGCGATGTCGGTGAGCATGTCGGCGTCGAGGTCGGCCGAAGGATTGACCAGCTGGCTGCCGAAGAAGCCGGGGATGCGCAGCTGCGTGGCGCCGATGCCGATGGTGTAGATCCGCACGCCGGCCGCCTTCGCGGCGCGGGCCGCGTCGCGGGGCGCAATGTTGCCCGCGTTGTTGACGCCGTCGGTGAGCAGTACCAGCACGCGAGCCTGCTCGGGCAAGGCCGACAGGCGCTTGACGGCCACCGCGATGGCGTCGCCGATGGCCGTTTCGGTGCCGGCGAGCCCCACCGCCGCGCCCTGCAGTTGCGCGCGCACGGCGGAAAGATCGTAGGTCAGCGGCGTCACCAGGAAGGCCTGGCTGCCGAACAGGATCAGCCCCATCTCGTCGCCGTTGCGGCGGGCGATGAAGTCGCCGGCAATCGCCTCGACCGCCGCGAAGCGATTGACCTGCTGCCCGGCCAGCTGCATGTCGCCGGTGCGCATGCTGCCGGACAGGTCCACCGCCAGCATCAGCGCTCGTCCGCTGCGCTGCTGCGCCTGCGGCGGGCCCACCCATTGCGGTCGCGCCGCGGCCGCCAGCAGGCACAGCCAGGCCAGCGCCAGAAGCCACGGCGTCAGTCCACTCGCTCGCTGGCCGGCCACGCTGGCCAGGCGCACGCCGGGTTGCGGCAGATGCAATGCCTGGCCGGGCGCGACGGGACGCAGCCAGCGCCGCAGCAGCCACGGCAGCGGCAACAACACGATCACCCAGGGCCAGGCGAACTCAGCCATCGGACTGCTCCGGGGACAGCGGCTTCCAGCGGCGCGGCTGCAGCGCCTGCTGCAGCCAGCGGCGCACAGCGCCAATTGTCGCGACGGGGTCGAACGCCGTCAGCGGTCGATAGAGGTGTTGCTCCAGCTCCGCCAGTTGCGCCATCGTCGCCGCATCCAGCGGCACCCGCGCGAGCGTGCGTTGCCAGTCCTCGCCGCGCTGCCGGGTGGAACGCGCATCGTGACGACGCGCGACCCGGCGCAGCAGCTGATGCAACCCGCTGACCAGTCGCGCCGCGTCGGCATCCCGCGCGTATTGCGCGGCCATCCGCTCCAGCTCGCTCATCACCTCGCGCCGCCGGCGCAGCACATCCCGATACTTGCGGGCGTACGCAATCGCCACCCCGATGAGCAGCAGCGCGATGACCGCGAGCGCCCACCAGCCCGGCGCAGGCGGCCACCACGCCGGCTCGACGGGCAGATGGATGTCGCGCAGTTGCGGGCCGCCGGGCGCGATCATCGAGCGCCTCTCCGCGTGCCGAGCAGGCCGTTCACCGCGTCGAAGGCATCCGCCGTGGTGTCGATGCTGCTGCAGCGCAGCCCCAGTGAACGGGCCAGTTCACCCAGCCGCGCCTGCCCGGCCCCCAGCACGCGCTGGAAATCGCCACGCTGGCGCTCGGACTGCAGCATCACCTCGCAGCGTTCGCCGGCGTGCTCCAGCGGGTAACGGCCCGGCGGCGGCGGCACCAGTTCCAGCACGTCGGCCACCACCAGCATGCTGACCTGGGCATGGCGGCCCAGATCGAGCAGCCGCTTGCGTGCCGCATCGTCGCAACTGAAACCGTCGCTGATCAGCAGCACGCGGCTGGCGCCGTGCAGGACGCGACCGGCACGCGCCAGCGCATCGGAAAGCGGTTCGAGTCGATCCGGTGCAGCGTGCGCATCCCACTCGGCCATGGCGCCGCACACCGCCAGCGCACCGCGCGGGCCAGCCTGGGGGCGTACCAGCTGGTCGGCGTGCCCGAACGCCATCACGCCGACGCGTTCGCCGGCGCGCACCGCGCACCAGGCCGCCGCCGCCGCCGCGCGCGCGGCCTGCACCGACTTGAAGCGCACGCGGGTGCCGAAACGCATGCTGGCATGCGTGTCGAGCAGGATCAGCAGGCAGCCTTCGCGGTCCTCCTGGAACAGCTTGGTATGCAGCTTGCCGCTGCGCGCGGTCAGCCGCCAGTCGAGCCGACGCACGTCATCGCCGGCCTGGTAGACCCGCGATTCCGCATAGTCCATGCCGCGGCCGTATAGACGGCTGGACTGCTGGCCGCTGCGGGCGGCACGGCTAAGCAAGGGAGCCAGCCGCACCTTGCCGACCCTGGCGCGCAAGGCGATCAGTTCGGACAGCGATACCCGGCTGAGTCCATCGCCGTCGGCGGCTCGAGAGACGACGGCGTTCACGGCAGCGGCACGAGATCCAGCAGGCGACCGATCACCTGGTCGGGCCGCACGCCTTCGGCCTCGGCCTCGTAGCTGAGCAGCACGCGATGGCGCAGCACTTCGTGGGCAACCGCGTGCACATCCTCGGGCAGCACGTAGTCGCGCCCCGACAGCCACGCCTGGGCCCGCGAACAGCGATCCAGCGCGATGGTGGCGCGGGGGCTGCCGCCCCAGGCGATCCAGCGCTTCAGTTCCGGCCCGTAGTGCCCGGCATCGCGGGTGGCCAGCACCAGCTGGGTCAGGTACTCCTCCAGCGCCGGCGCCATGTGCACCGCCATCGCCGCATCGCGTGCGGCGAACACGTCGGCCTGGCTCAACAGCGCAGGAGCGGCGGCCACCGGATGGGCCCGGCGACTGGCCTGTTCACGGGCGAGCTTGAGGATCGCCAGCTCGGCGGTGGCATCGGGGTAGCCGATCGTCACGTGCATCAGGAAGCGGTCAAGCTGGGCCTCGGGCAAGGTGAACGTGCCTTCCTGCTCGATGGGATTCTGCGTCGCCATCACCATGAACAGCTCGGGCAGCTGCCAGGTGCGACGACCGACGGTGATCTGCTGCTCGGCCATCGCCTCGAGCAGGGCCGATTGCACCTTCGCCGGCGCCCGGTTGATCTCGTCGGCGAGGATGATGTTGTGGAACAGCGGTCCGCGCTCGAATTCGAAGCTTCCCGACTGCGGACGGAAGACGTCGGTGCCGGTGAGGTCGGCCGGCAACAGGTCGGGGGTGAACTGAACGCGGTGGAAGTCCGCCTCGATCCGCGCCGCGAGCGCCTTGACCGCGGTGGTCTTGGCCAGCCCGGGTGCGCCCTCGACCAGCAGGTGGCCGTCCGCCAGCAACGCCACCAGCAGGCACTGGACCAGGTGCGGCTGACCGATGATGCATTGCTGCAGATCGTCGCGCAGCTGCGCAAAGGAGGTTTGCAGGTGGCTCGAAGGCCCGGTTTCGGGTGTATCCATGAGGCGTTCCGTGGTTTGAGGCGAAGGCGGTCTGATCAATGGGTCGACCTGACCGCAAGTTCGCTCGGCGTGCTACAGACCATCAACCATGCCGGAAATTCCATCGCCGGGCACATGCCAGCCGTCACGCATAAAAAAAGAGGCGGCCGAAGCCGCCTCTTTTCCTGGTGCTGCCAGAACTTACTGCAAGGTGTCGCTGAGAATCCGCGGCGTCACGAAGATCAGCAGCTCGGCCTTGGTGTTGACCCGCGACGTGCTGCGGAACAGGGCACCGATGCCGGGGATGTCGCCCAGACCGGGCACCTTGGTGATGGTGTTGGACTTGTTGACCTCGTAGATGCCACCGAGGACGACGGTCTGGCCGTTGTCGACCAGGGCCGAGGTGTTCACTTCACGCGTGTCGATGGTCGGGATCTTGCCGCTTCCCGGGGCGTCGACGTAACCGGCCAGCGCATCCTTCTTGACGTTGATCATCAGGTAGACGCGGTTGTCGGCGGTGATCGTCGGGGTGACCTTCAGTTCCAGCACGGCGTCCTTGAACTGGACCGTGGCGGTACCGCTGCCGGCGCCGCCGCCGGCGCTGTTCTGGAAGGTCACGTAGCCGATTTCCTGGCCCTGGCGGATGACCGCTTCCTGCTGGTTGGCGGTGATCACGCGGGGGCTGGAGATCACCTCGCCACGACCTTCGGTCTGGGCGGCGGAGAGTTCCAGGTCCAGCGCATAGTTCGCGCCGAGGATGGCCAGGCCGAAGCTGCCGCCCTTCAGGGTGGTGGGCAGGTTCACGTTGAGGCCGCCGGAGCCGACCGTGCCCGGAGCACTGTTGTCGCCGATCGCGCTGGGCACGCCGCTGCCCAACTGCAGCACCTGGCCGCTCGGATTGGTCTGCTTGCCGCTGATGCCGAACTTCGCGCCCAGTTCACGGGTGAAGTCGTCGGTGGCGACCACGATGCGCGATTCGATCAGCACCTGCTGCACCGGCTTGTCCAGCACCGCGATCAGCTCGCGCAACTGGCGGATCTTCTCCGGCGTGTCGTTGAGCAGCAGGGTATTGGTACGCACGTCGAAGGAGACGCTGCCGCGGGGCGAGAGGAAGCCGCGCTGGGTGTTACTGCCGCTGCTGCCGCCGCCACCGCCCTGGCCCTGCTTGCTGCCGGTGGTGAGCAAGGTGGCGATGTCCGACGCCTTGCCGTAGCTGATCGGCACGTAGTCGGTCACCAGCTCGGCGGTGTCCTGCGCCTTCAGCTTGGCATCGGCCAGATCCTGTTCGTACTTGGCCAGCTCGGCCTGCGGAGCGACCCAGACCACGTTGCCGTTGCGGCGCTTGTCGAGGCTCTTGGCGCGCAGGATCACGTCCAGGGCCTGATCCCACGGCACGTTGACCAGACGCAGGGTGACGCTGCCGCCGACACTGTCCGAAGCGACCAGGTTGAGGCCGGAGATGTCCGCGATCAGCTGCAGCGCCGAACGCACCGGGATGTCCTGGAAGTTGAAGGTGACGCGCTTGCCGTTGTAGTTCGGCTCCTGGTCGAGCTTGCCCAGCTGCGTCTGCTTGGCGTCGGCCTTCTTCGGCGCCACTTCGACCACGTACTGGTCGGCGGTCTGGTAGGCGGACGTTTCCACGTTGCCCTTGACCGCGATCTCCATGCGCGCGCCGCCACCGTTGCCGGTACGGGTGACGATCGACTGCACCGGCGTGGCGAAGTCGAGCGTATCCAGACGCTGGGCCAGGTTGGCCGGCAGGTTGGCATGATCGATGGTGACCAGCACCTTGTCGCCGCTGCGGGTCATTTCGGCATTGGCGCCGCTGCCGCTGAAGTTGATCAGCACGCGACCTTCGCCGTTGGGGCCACGACGGAAGTCGATGTTGGAGATGGCCGGACCGTTCGACGAGGACGGCAGTGCCTTGGTCGGGTCGATCGTGGCGGCCGTGGTCACCGCCTGGTCGGCGCTGCCGTTGTTCACGGTCAGGATCAGGCTGCTGCCGTCGATCCGCGAGCGGTAGCTCGACTCACGCATCAGTTCCACGACGACGCGGGTGCGACCGCCAGCGGAGACAGCGGACACGCCCGAGGTCGAGCCCTTGCCGATGTCCAGGTGGCGCGGCGCCGCGTTGTCGGTATCGGCGAAGTCCACCGCGATGCGCGGCGGGTTGCCGGTCGTGAAGATCTTCGGATCCGGCACCGGGCCATTGCCGAAGTCCATGTGCAACTCCACGCTGCCACCGGGCAGTGCGTCGTAGCTGATGTTCTTCAGCGTGGTGGTGGCTGCCATCGCAGCGCTGGTCCAGGTGGCGCCAGCGATCAGCAGGCCCATCAGCATGTAACGGCTTGCATGGCGCATGACACGGCCCCGCACGGATTGGATTTGGTTGCTCATTGCATCAGCCCCTGTCTACCTATTTCGCGTCGAGCGCGATGCTGGCAGGACGTTCCATCCAGCCACCATTACCGTTGGATACCAGTTCGACCAGATCAATATGGTCTTCGCTGATCGCCGTGATATGCCCGTAGTTCTGACCCATGTACTCGTTGACATGGACGCGGTGAATCACCCCGCCCGGGTCCTTGACCAGCACTTCCATGCTGCCGCCGGCACCGACCGTGCCGACCATCTTCAGGCTGTCCAGCGCGAACAGCTCAAGCGGCTGCTTGGCGCGGTTGGCGTCCGGCCTGGGACCGCTGGTAGCGGCGGTGTTGTTGTCCAGCTCGGCCGTGCTCGGGCTGAACGGGTCACGGCGATCCTGGTCGTCGTACTTGAATGTCTCGAAAGTCTTGATCACCGGCAGCGGCTGGATCGGCGCGCCCTTCTTGGCCTTTTCCTGCGCAACCCAGCTGCGCAGGTCGGACATGCCGCGGGTGCAGCCGCCGAGGACCAGCACGGCGCCCAGCATCAGTGCGAAGCGTGCAGCGTGTGCCGGCTTGATGAATGTCTGCTTGTTCATTTCCGGCCCCCCGCCCTGTTCTTGCCCGCGGGTTTGCTTGATGCCGCGCTCTCATCGTCATCGAGGTAGCGATAGGTCTTGACGGTGCCCTGCAGGACCAGTTGCCCGTTCGCGCCCTTGTCGCCCGCCGCCTTCGGTGTCAGCGACACGTCGTGCAGGGTCAGGATCACCACCCGCGGCAACGAAGCCACGCCGCTGATGAAGGTGCCGAACTGGTGGTAGGTGCCGCTGAATTTCAGGGCGATCGGCCGCTCTGCGTAGAAGTCCTTGGGCGTCTCCGGACCGGGCTGGAACAGGTCGGTCTCCAGGCCGGCCGACTGCGCGGTCTGCGAAATGTCGGTGAGCAGCTCCGGCATCTCGGTCTTGCTGGGCAGCTGGCGCAGCAACTGGCGCAGCATGTCCTGCATCTCGTCGAGCTGCTGTTGCAGCGCCTCGAGATTGACCGACTTGGCCTGCTTGGTGGCGAATTCCTGCTTGAGCGAACCTTCCTTGCCGACCAGCGAATTCAGGCTGTCCTGCTGGTCGCTGATGACGAAGTACCAGCCGGCCAGCAAGACCAGGCCGAACAGGAGCGTGGTGAAGAAGATCTTTACCGACTGCGGCCAGCCACCAACGTTGTTGCGATCGAGGTTCTGGATATCACTGAGGAAACTCATGATCAGACACCTCCCTTCGCAGCGGGCGCACCGACCGGCTTGGCTTCCGGCGTCACCGGGGCCGCGGGCGTGGTCACTGCCTTGGCCGCCGCACCCAGCGGTGCCGGCACCGCCGGCGTGGCGCTGGAGCTGCTGCCCGCGGGCGGCAGCGGTGTCTTGGTGGAGTCGACTTCGTCGGTTTTCGGCTTGCTCAGTTGCACGTTCAGGCCAAACGAGTAGGGCATGCGGGAGGCGTCATGCGTGTTCTGCGTCTGACGCAGGTCGGCATGGCCCATCCACGGCGAGACTTCGATGTTGCGCATGTATTCGGCCACGCTGGCGTTGGACTGCGCCACGCCGTCGAGCGACATCGACTGGCCGCTCTGCTTGAGTCCGGTCAGGCGAGCGCTGGTCGGGATCGTCTTCACCAGTTCGTCGAACAGATGCACCATCTGCGAGCGGTCGGCCTGCAACTGCTCGATGATCTGCTTGCGGGCCAGCAGGTGCTCGCGCACATTCTCCAGCTCCTTGATCTTGGCGATGCGCACGTCGAGCTGCTTGATCTCGGTCTGCAGGTAGGCGTTGCGGTCATTCTGGTTGTCGATGCGCTGGTCCATCCAGAACATCCACACCAGCAACGCGCCAAGGCCGACCACGAAGGCCGCGACCAGCTGCATGTAGAACTCGCGCTCGCGTTGCTTGCGTCGCTCGGCGCGCCACGGAAGTAGATTGACGTGTGCCATCAGTCGAAGCTCCTCAAGGCGAGGCCCACCGCAATCATCAACGCGGGGGCATCCTGCGCCAGCGACTGCGCCTGGACCCGAGGCGACAGCGACATGCGGGCCAGCGGATTGGCGACGACGCAGGGCACGCCGAGCTGCTCTTCGAGCATCGGACCAAGGCCTTCGATCGACGCGCAGCCACCGGCCAGCACGACCTGGTCGACCTTGCTGTACTCACTGCCGGCAAAGAAGAACTGCAGCAGACGGCTGATTTGCTGGATCAGCGATTCCTTGAACGGCTCCAGCGCCTCGGTCTCGTAGGACTCGGGCAGGCCGCCCTTGCGCTTGGCGCGGCCGGCTTCCTCGTAGGAAAGGCCGAAGCGCCGCATGATCTCGTCGGTCAGCTGCTTGCCACCGAAGACCTGCTCACGCGAATAGATGGTGCGCTGGTTGCGCAGCACCGACAGCGTGGTCATGGTGGCGCCGATGTCGACCACGGCCACCAGGGCTTCGCGACTGACATTGAGCTGGTCGGCGATCATCGCGAAGGCGTTCTCCATCGCGAACGCCTCCACGTCGATCACCGCGGCGGTGAGTCCGCCCAGGTCCAGCGCGGCCACCCGCATGTCGACGTTCTCGGTGCGCGAGGCCGCCAGCAGCACGTTGTTCATGTCGGGGTTGTCGCGGACCGGACCAAGCACCTCGTAGTCGAGACTGACTTCGTCGATCGGATACGGGATGTACTGGTTCGCCTCGACCTGGATCTGGCCTTCCAGGTCATCGTCGGACAGCTCGCTGGTCATCGGGATGATGCGGGTGATCACGGCAGAGCCGGCCACCGCCGCCGCCGCGTGCTTGAGCTTGGAGCCCGAGCGCGCCAGCGCGCGACGAATCGCGTCACCCACCGCCTCGACCTCGACGATGTTCTTCTCGACCACGGCGTTCGGCGGCAGCGGCTCGACCGCGTAGTGCTCCACGCGATAACGGCCACCCGCCTGACTTAGCTGCAGCAGCTTGACGGCAGTCGAACTGATGTCGACACCAATCAGCGCCGGCTTCTTCGGTGTAAAGAGCCCCACGGTGTTTCCCCCTTGCCGCTGACGCCCGTAGCCAGAAACCTGGCGGGGTGCGCAGTGGCATTAAATCGAAAAATTAATGCAATGGCAACGGTCTACGGAAACTTTCTCAAGTGATTGGCGTGATCCGGGCCACATTTGGGCCAAACCCCTTCTTGGCTCGACCCTTGCTTCGGCGGGCCGGTTCCAGCTTTGGCAAACCACGCCTCATGCGACGAATACTGCTACATCTATACTCTGCCATGTTTTGACTCAGGTCTCGCTATCTCCACACCATGCAAATTTTCAAACGCTTGTTGCGCTGGGCTCTGCTCCTGGCCTTTTCCGGTTTGCTCCTGACAGTTATCGCGGTTGGTGTGGCGTATTGGCTGATCTCTCCCCGGCTGCCCTCGGTGGCCGAGCTGAAGAACTACCCCATGCAGGTCCCGCTGCGGGTGGTCAGCGCCGACGGCAAGCTGATCGCCAGTTTCGGCGAGACACGGCGCATCCCGGTGGACATCGAGAAGGTGCCCGACCGGCTCAAGCATGCGGTGCTTTCGGCCGAGGATGCCGACTTCTACCACCACCCCGGCGTGGACTGGCATGGCATCGCGCGAGCCGGCTGGCATGTGGTGGTGACTGGCGGCGACAAGGGCCCGGGTGGCTCGACGATCACCCAGCAGGTGGCACGCAACTTCTTCCTGAGCCCCGAGAAGCTGTATTCGCGCAAGCTCACCGAAATCTTCATCGCGCTGCGCATCGAGCACGAGCTCAGCAAGGACCAGATCCTCGAGCTGTACCTCAACAAGATGTTCCTCGGCCACCGTTCCTATGGCGTGGCCGCCGCAGCGGAGTATTACTACGGCAAGACCCTGGACCAGCTCAGCGTGGCCGAGTGCGCGCTGATCGCCTCGACCTTCCAGCTGCCCTCGGTGGTCAATCCGATCAACGGGCAGAAGCGGGCGATTGCGCGGCGCAACTGGGTGCTGGGCGAGATGCTGCGCCACGGCTACATCACCAAGCCCGTCTACGAGCAGGCGATCGCCGAGCCGAACCACGCCTTTCCGCATGAGCAGCCGATCGAGGTGGACGCCCCCTACCTGGCCGAGATGGTGCGCCGGCAGGTGCTCGACCGTTTCGGCAACGACGCCTTGACCGAAGGCTACGTGGTGAAGACGACGCTGCAGAGCGGCCGGCAGCAGGCCGCGGTGGATTCGGTGCGCGAAGGGCTGATCGCCTACGACCGCCGCCACGGCTGGCGCGGCCCGGAAGCCCACCAGGATCTGCCGGCAAGCGCGGGCGAAGCCGATTTCGACAACCTGCTGGGCAGCTACGGCAGCATCTCGGGCATGCAGCCGGGCATCGTCACCGCCAGCGACGCCCGGCAGGCGACCGTCTACCTGTCCAGTCACGAAAGCGCGATCCTCGATCTGGCCGCCCTCGCCTGGGCGCGTCCGCACATCAGCGACGACCGGGTCGGAGCCACGCCGACCCGGGTCGACGCCGTGCTCAAGCGCGGCGACATCATTCGCCTGGCCCGCGACGACAAGGGTGAATGGCAGCTGGCGCAGATCCCCGCCGCGCAGGCCGCGCTGACCTCGGTGAATCCCGAGGACGGTTCGATCCAGGCGCTGGTCGGCGGCTTCAGCTTCGTACGCAGCAAGTTCAACCGCGCGGTCATGGCCGCCCGTCAGCCCGGCTCCAGTTTCAAGCCATACCTCTACTCGGCGGCGTTCGAGCGTGGCTTTACCCCGGCCTCGATCATCAACGACGCGCCACTGGCCCTGCCCGACCCGTCACGCCCGAACGGTATCTGGACGCCCTCCAACGACGACGGCAAGTTCGCCGGCCCGATGCGCCTGCGCGAGGCGCTGGTGCAGTCGAAGAACCTGGTCTCGGTGCGTCTGCTCGACGCCATCGGCGTGCGCTTCATGCGCGAGTACGCGACCCGCTTCGGCTTCTCGCAGGACGCGATCCCGGCCAACCTGTCGATGGCGCTGGGCACCGCCTCGGTGTCGCCGATGAGCATGGCCCGCGGCTACGCCGTGTTCGCCAATGGCGGCTACCTGGTCACGCCGTATTTCATCCACGAGATCGATGACCGCAACGGCACGCCGGTCTACGTGGCGAACCCTGCCCGTGCCTGCCGCAACTGCCAGGAGCGCCTGCTGGACACCAATCCGCCCGGCCCGCCGCCAGCCGACATGAATCCGACGCCAGCCAACAACCTGGCCAGCCAGGCCGGCGAGCCGGCCAGTTCGAGCAGCGTCGACGGCGTGGGCGAAGCCGTGCTTCCGGCCGATGCGCACGGCGCCGGCGCGCATGCTCCGGTGCTGGCACCACACGTGATCGAGGTGCGCAACGATTACCTGATGGTGTCGCTGATGAAGGATGTGATCCTGCGTGGCACCGGTTCGGCCGCCCGCGCCCTGGGGCGCGACGACCTGGCCGGCAAGACCGGCTCCACCAACGACCACCGCGACGCCTGGTTCGTCGGCTTCGACGGCGAGCTGTCGACCGCCGTGTGGGTGGGCTTCGACGACTACAGCTCGCTCGGCCGGGGCGAATTCGGCGCCAAGGCGGCGCTGCCGATCTGGATGTCCTACATGGGCAGCGCGCTCAAGGACCAGCCATCCAGCACGTTGCCGATGCCGCCGGGAATCAGTACGGTAATGATCAACCGTTACAGCGGACTGCCTTCCGGCGCGGGTGATCCCGATGCCATGAACGAGATGTTCAAGGTGGAGGACGTCGACCGGTTGCGCAGCCAGGCCGCCCAGCAGAAGGAGCAGGACCAGCAACACGCCTACGACATCTTCTGAACCCTCGCCGGCAGCGGCCCGTCCGATGGAAGCTGCCGGTTACCGCACGATGAGGAGCGCCCTGTCCATGTCACGAGGCGAGCACCACCGCATCCACACGCACGACCGCCTGCAACGCAACCGCGTCCGCATCGCCCAGGAAGCGGCACGGCTGATGAGCGAGCACGGCATCCGCGATTTCCACCACGCCAAGCTGAAGGCGGCGGAACGCCTGGGCATCCTCGACACCCAGGCACTGCCGCGCAACCAGGAGATCGAGCAGGCCCTGCGCGAACATCAGCGCCTGTTCCTCGGCGACAGCCAGCCGCAACTGCTGCGGCAACGCCGGGAGGCGGCGCTCGACGCGATGCGTTTCCTGGCCGCCTTCGAACCACGCCTGGTCGGCGCGGTGCTGGAAGGCACGGCGGACGCCCACTCGGCCGTGTGCCTGCACGTCTACAGCGACGATCCTGAAGCCGTGATGCTCTACCTGCGCGAACACGGCGTGCCGTTCGATACCCAGGTGCGCCGGCTGCGCTACGGCCGCGACGAGGATCAGCCGGAATATCAGGTGCTGCTGTTCGACGCCGACGAGCTGCCGTTCGACCTCACCGTGTTGCCGCGCGACGCGCTGCGCCGGGCGCCACTGGATCGCGCCGACGACCGGCCGATGCGGCGCGCGTCATTGACCCAGGTGGAACTGCTGCTGGCGGAAGATCCCGCCGAGGGTTTCGAGCAGCAGTTGAGCGCCGCCCTGCGCTGAAGCGATCCGTCCCGCATGAAAAAGCCCCGGCCATGGCCGGGGCTTTCCTTCAACCGCAGATGCTCAGCGCTTCGTCGTCGGCACGAAGTCGCGCACGTCGGCGCCGGTATAGACCTGGCGCGGACGACCGATCCGCGACCCCGGCGTTTCATGCTGCTCGATCCAGTGCGCGATCCATCCGGCGGTGCGGGCGATCGCGAACATCACGGTGAACATCTCGGTGGGGATGCCCAGCGCCTTGTAGATGATGCCCGAGTAGAAATCGACGTTCGGGTACAGCTTGCGCTCGATGAAGTATTCGTCCTTCAGCGCCGCCTCTTCCAGCTTCATCGCCACGTCCAGCAGCGGATCCTTCACGCCCAGCTCGGCCAGCACCTTGTGGCACATCTCGCGGATGATCTTCGCGCGCGGATCGAAGTTCTTGTACACGCGATGGCCGAAGCCCATCAGGCGGAAGCTGTCGTTCTTGTCCTTGGCCCGCAGGATCGCCGACTCGACGTTGTCCGGGCTGCCGATCTCCTCCAACTGCTTGAGCACGGCCTCGTTCGCCCCGCCGTGGGCCGGACCCCACAGCGCGGTGATGCCGGCGGCAATCGACGCGTACGGGTTGGCGCCGGTGGACCCGACCAGGCGCACCGTCGAGGTCGACGCGTTCTGCTCGTGGTCGGCATGCAGGATGAACAGCAGGTCCAGCGCCTTGGCCGCGACCGGGTTCATCTGCAGCGGCTCGCTCGGCACCTCGAACATCATGTGCAGGAAGCGATCGACATACTCGAGATTGTTGCGCGGATAACGCGACGGCCAGCCGATCGAATAGCGGTAGCAGGCAGCGGCGATCGTCGGCATCTTGGCGATCAGGCGGATCGCGGCGAGCTTGCGGTCGGCCGGGTCGTCGACGTTGAGGTCGTCATGGTAGAACGCCGACAACGACGCGACGGCGGCGGCCAGCATCGCCATCGGGTGTGCATCGTGGTGGAAGCCCTGGAAGAAGTTCTTCAGCGACTCGTGCAGCATCGTGTGATGCGAGACATCGTGCTCGAACGCAGCGAACTCGTCCGCCTTGGGCAGCTCGCCGTTCAGCAGCAGGTAGGCCACTTCGAGGAAGCTGGACTTCTCGGCCAGCTGCTCGATCGGGTAACCGCGATACAGCAGCACTCCCTTGTCGCCATCGATGTAGGTGATCGCGCTCTTGGTGCTGGCGGTGCTGCCGAAACCCGGGTCGTAGGTGAAGTGGCCGGTGTCCTTGTACAGGGTGGCGATGTCGATGCACGCCGGTCCCAGCGTGCCGCTGACCAGGGGCAGCTCGCTGCTGCGACTGGTCGACTCATCCACCAACTTGACGATCTTGGGATCGGACACGGAAATCTCCTTGCATGTGGGTCATCACCGGCGGCCATCGCCAGGGGCGACGCCGTCCGGTGCGGAATGCCTGGCTTCGACGGCCGGGGAAAACAGCCGAAGCAACGAACGCCTTGGCGTCAGCTCACCGGCCATTATCGCACAAGGCCACGTGCACATTCGATGGCGAATGGTCGAATGCCGGACGCAAAAAGACACGGGGCAGGCCTGCGCCTGCCCCGTGTCTTCGAACCGCTTCGGCGATCGGGTCGGCTGACCGGCGCCAGGCGCCTGCAGCGACCGGCCCGCAACGACCGGCGATTACTCCTTGACGGAGCCCGCGTAACGGCGACGGAACTTGTCGACGCGGCCGCCCACGTCAAGCGTCTTCTGCTTGCCGGTGTAGAACGGGTGCGAATGGCTGGAGATATCCACCTTGATCAGCGGGTACTCGTTGCCGTCTTCCCACTTGATGGTTTCCTTGCTGGACATGGTCGACTTGGTCAGGAACGAGAAGTCGGACGACAGGTCCTGGAACACCACCGGGACGTAATTCGGATGGATATCAGGCTTCATGGCTGGCTCTAAAGCGGTGGTGAAAAGAGCGGCATTGTAACG
Source organism: Rhodanobacter sp. IGA1.0 (assembly GCF_040208325.1). Taxonomy (NCBI): domain Bacteria; kingdom Pseudomonadati; phylum Pseudomonadota; class Gammaproteobacteria; order Lysobacterales; family Rhodanobacteraceae; genus Rhodanobacter; species Rhodanobacter sp. IGA1.0. Next base: position 689,206 of record NZ_CP157948.1, on the reverse strand, counting down.
AGGATGCGCCTGGCTGTGCAAGTCGCCCTAGCCCCCGGATCAGCCCGGCACGCCCAGCGCACGCTTCACCATCGCGGCAAAGCGCGCCTGGTCCACCTCCAGCACGATGTTCGCCTGGGCCGGCCGGCCCAGCCGCGCCGCCCAGTCGACCACCGTCGCGCCGCGGGTCAGGCGGCCATCCAGTTCCACCGCCACCGCCCGCTTTTCACTGCGGGTGACGATCGAGGGGTCCAGCGCGACGGCCATCGCCAGGGCGTCCGCGGCGACCAGTCCCGTGCGTTCGTGCAGGGCGTTGTAACGGCGCGCCGTGGCCACGATCCGCCCGAAGAAATCCGCGCGATGGTCACCGGCGGCCAGCCAGCGGTCGAACTCGGCATCGTCGAAGGCGTGCCGCAGGGTGGCTTCCCAGTCGACCAGGTCGAATGCCGGGAACGCCTCGAACACCACGTGGGCCGCCTCGGGGTCGAAGCCGATGTTGAATTCCGCCGGCACCTTGCCGGTGTTGCCGTGGCCGGTGACCGCACCACCCATCACCACCAGTCGCGCCACCCGTTCGGGCAGGCTCGGGTCCAGCCGCAGCGCCAGCGCCAGGTTGGTCAGCGGGCCCAGCGCCACCAGGGTCAGCTCGCCGGGCCGCTCGCGGGTCAGTCGCAACAGCGCCAGCGCCGCCGACTCGGCCGACACCGCGGCGGCAGGCTCGGCGAAACCCACGTCGCCGAAGCCGTCCTGGCCATGCACGAAGGCGGCGTCTTCTTCCGGTGCGCGCACCAGCGGCATGGCGCACCCGGCGAAGACTGGCGTCGTCATGCCCACCAGGTCGACCAGGGTGCGCGCATTGCGCACGGTGTGGCCCAGGCCCACGTTGCCCGCGGCGATGCTGAGGCCGGCCAGATCGGCATGGGCGTAAGCCATCAGGATGGCGAGGGCGTCGTCGACACCGGGATCGGTATCGATCAGGAGTTGCGGCTTGGTCATGTGGACGGGTCGGGTGAGATCAGCTGAGTAGCTTAAAGGGAACAGGGAACGGGGAACAGGGAAGAAGGGCCAGAGCGGCGACTATCCCGGTCCATCCCCGTTCCCCGTTCCCCGTTCCCGCTCCACCCTTCACGCATGCGCGTAACGGGCGGCGCCGCCGATCCAGCGCTCGATCAACTGGATGGTCTGCTGCGGATGCTCCGCCAGCATCCGTTCGCCGACCTGTTGCACGGCCGGCAACAGGTGTGCGTCGCGGGTGAGGTCGGCGATGCGGAAACTGAGCTGCCCGGTCTGGCGGGTACCCAGCACTTCGCCGGGCCCGCGCAGTTCGAGATCCTTTTCGGCGATGCGGAAGCCGTCGCTGGTTTCACGCATCACCTGCAGGCGCTCGCGTGCCAGCTGACCCAGCGGCGGCTGGTACAGCAGCACGCAGTTGGAGGCCACCGCGCCTCGGCCGACGCGGCCGCGCAGCTGGTGCAACTGGGCCAGACCCAGCCGCTCGCTGTTCTCGATCACCATCAGGCTGGCGTTCGGCACGTCCACGCCGACTTCGATCACCGTGGTGGCCACCAGCACGGCGAGCTCGCCAGCCTTGAATGCATCCATCACCGCCTGCTTTTCCTTCGGCTTCATGCGGCCGTGGATCAGGCCGATGCGAAAGCCCGCCAGGGCGGCCGACAGTTCCGCGTGCGCCACTTCAGCCGCCTGCGCACGCAGCTGTTCGGATTCCTCGATCAGGGTGCAGACCCAGTAGGCCTGGCGACCTTCGCCGCAGGCCGCGTGGATGCGCTCGATCACCTCGACCCGTCGCGCGTTGGAGATCGCGATGGTCTGCACCGGCGTGCGACCGGGCGGCAGTTCGTCGATTGACGACACATCCAGGTCGGCATACGCACTCATCGCCAGCGTGCGCGGGATCGGCGTCGCGGTCAGCACCAGCTGGTGCGGCACCAGTTGTCCGTCCCTGCCCTTGTCGCGCAAGGCCAGTCGCTGCTGCACGCCGAAGCGGTGCTGTTCGTCGACGATCACCAGACCGAGCCGCTCAAACGCCACGCCCTCCTGCATCAGGGCGTGCGTGCCGATTACCACCGGTGCACCGCCAGCGACCCGGGCCAGCGCCTGCTGGCGCGCCTTGCCGGTGACCTTGCCGGCCAGCCACTCCACCTCGATGCCGAGCGGCTGCAGCCAGTGCCGGAAATTGTGCAGGTGCTGTTCGGCCAGCAGCTCGGTCGGCGCCATCAACGCCACCTGGTGGCCGGCCTCGACCGCCGCCAGCGCGGCCAGCGCCGCCACCACGGTCTTGCCGCTGCCGACATCGCCCTGCACCAGTCGCAGCATCGGATGGTTGCGCGCCAGGTCGCCAGCCACTTCGCCGGTGACCCGCTGCTGCGCCGCCGTCAGCCGGAACGACAGGCTGGCCAGCAACTGCCGGCGAAGCTCGCCGTCACCACCGAGCTTCGGCGCACGGCGGCGACGCACTGCCTCGCGTATGCGGCGCAGGCTCAGGTGCTGGGTCAGCAACTCCTCGAACGCCAGTCGCTGCTGCGCCGGGTGCCGGCCCAGCACCAGCTGGTCCAGGCGCGCATCCGGGGGCGGCCGATGCACGTACAGCAGCGCGTCGCGCAGCGACGTAAGACCATGTTCGGCGCACAGCGCCGACGGAATCAGCTCCAGCCGGGCCGCGGGCGGCAGCAGCGCCAACGCCTTGCCGATCACCCCGGCCAGCCGCTTCGGCCCCAGCCCCTCGGTGGTCGGATAGACCGGGCTGAGCAGGTCGTCGACGGCCGCCACGGCCTCGCCGGTCAGACGCTGGTAAGTCGGATGCACCATTTCCAGGCCCTGCGCGCCATGACGAACCTCGCCATAGCAAAGCAGTCGCGCACCCGGCAGCAACTGCTCGGCCTGGGCGCGATTGAAATGGAAGAAGCGCAGCAGCAGGGTCTGCCGGCTGTCGTCGCCGATCGCCACTTTCAGCTGGGGTCGATGGCGAAAACCCCGCTCGACCGCTTCGACCACGCCTTCGACCTGGGCCCGTTCACCCGGGCGCAGGTCGGCGATCGGGGTGACCCGGGTCTTGTCTTCGTAGCGCAAGGGCAGGTGGAACCACAGGTCCTGCACCTGCTCCAGGCCCAGCCGGGCCAGCGACGCGACCAGCGCCGGCCCCACTCCCGGCAGCTTGCCGACCGGCGTGAGGCCGGGATCGGTGTCGACGGGGACTGCGGGGCGGGCGGGACGTGTGGCCATGAACGACAAGCCTACCCGAGCATCCGCATCCGTCGTAAGCCGGACGGCGACGCACGCTGTCGGCGCCGGCCTCGCACTGGATCAGCCGATGTCGCTCAGGGCAGCACCATCACCGCATCCACCTCGACCTGGGCCGCCTTCGGCAGCGCGGATACCTCGATCGTGGAGCGCGCCGGATACGGCTGCTGGAAGTACTCGGCCATCACCGCGTTGACCGCGGCGAAGTTCGCCAGGTCGGTGACATAGATGCCCACCCGCACGATCTGCGCCAGCGAGCCACCGGCGGCCGTGGCCACCGCCGTGAGGTTGTCGAACACGCGCCGTGTCTGCGCGGTGACATCGCCATCGACCAGCGCGCCGGTGGCCGGGTCCAGCGGAATCTGCCCGGAGAAGTAGACGGTGTTGCCTGCTCGTACCGCCTGCGAATACGGGCCGATCGCGGCCGGCGCCTGTTCGGTGGTGATGATGCTGCGGGACATGGGGTTTCCTCAGGGAATCGGGAATCGGGAATCGGGAATCGGGAATCGGGAATCGGGAATCGGGAATCGGGAATCGGGAATCGGGAATCGGGAATCGGGAATAGGGAAAGTTATCGCGTCGTCGTGGCCATGCAAACCCCGGAGCATCGAAACGGCGAACCATTCCCGATTCTCCATTCCCGATTCCCGGCTTACAGCGGATACCGATACGCCCCGCTGACCACGCCGGTGCGGCGCACGCGACGGATCACGTCGGCCAGGTGCTTGCGGCTTTTCACTTCCATCGCGAACAGCAGGGTGGCTGCCGCGGAGTCGCGTTCGACGTACTCCACGTTCTCGATGTTCGAGTCGGCGGCGGCGATCGCGGCGGCCACGGTGGCCAGCACGCCGGGGCGATTGATCACCTCGATGCGCAGCTCGGCCCGATAATCGCCCTGCACGTCGCGATCCCATTCGATCGCCACGCGGCGTTCGGGCGACTTGCTCAGCTCGAACACGTTCGGGCATTCCTCGCGATGCACCACGATGCCCTTGCCCGAGGACAGGTAGCCGATGATGTCGTCGCCCGGCAGCGGGTGGCAGCAGTTGGCGAAGCTGAGCACGCCGCGCTCGGCGCCGGTGATGCGGATCTTCTCGTGCGTGTGCGCCGGCAGTTGCGGCTTGCCGGCCTTCTTGCCGCGCGAGGCGAGCAACTGGCTGGCCACCACGTCGGGCATGCGGTTGCCCAGCGCGATGTCGGACAGCAATTCTTCCAGCCGCTTGAGCTTGGAGGTCTCCAGGAAGCGGTCGAGCACCGCCGGCGGGACGCCATCGAGGCTGCTGCCCAGGGCGTCCAGCGCGCGATCGAGCATGCGATGGCCGAAATCCACCGCGTCCTCGTGCTGCAGGTGCTTCAGGTACTGGCGGATGGCGGCACGCGCCTTGCCGGTCACCACCACTTCCAGCCACGCCGGGTTCGGCACCGCCGACGGCGCGGTGATGATCTCCACCAGTTGCCCGGATTCCAGCCTGGTGCGCAGCGGCAGCAGCCGCTTGTCGACCCGCGCGGCCACCGCGTGGTCGCCCACGTCGGTGTGCACGGCGTAGGCGAAATCCAGAGCGGTGGCATTGCGTGGCAGCGACAGGATGTCGCCGCGCGGCGTGAACAGGTAGACCTCGTCGGGGAACAGGTCGATCTTGACGTTCTCGATGAACTCCGACGACGACACCGTGTTGGCCGAACTGTCGACCAGCGATGACAGCCATTCCCGCGCACGCGCCTGCGCGCTGTTGGCCGGGCCGCTCTCGGTCTTGTAGGCCCAGTGCGCCGCCACGCCGCTCTCGGCCACCGAATCCATCTCGGCAGTGCGGATCTGCACCTCGATCGGCGCGCCGAACGGCCCCAGCAGCACGGTGTGCAGGGACTGGTAGCCGTTGGCCTTGGGAATCGCGATGAAGTCCTTGAAGCGCTTGTCGACCGGCTTGTACAGCGCGTGCACCATGCCGAGCGCCATGTAGCAGCTCATCGCGCTGTCGACCACCACGCGGAAACCGTAGACGTCCATCAGCTGGGCGAAGCTCTTGTGCTCGCCACGCATCTTCGAATAGATGCTCCATGGCGACTTGATCCGCCCCACCACCAGGGCCGGCAAGTGGTCGGCCTGCAGGCGCGCAGTCAGCGCCGCCTCGATCTTGCCCATCGCCTCGCGTCGGTTGCCCAGCGCCGCGCGGATGCGCTCGCTGATCACCCGATAGCGGTCCGGATACAGGGCGTGGAAGCCCAGGTCCTGCAACTCGGCCTTGAACTTGTTCATGCCCAGGCGCTGCGCGATCGGCGCGAAGATCTCCAGCGTTTCGCGGGCGATGCGCCGGCGCGAGGAGCCGTCCTTGGCGCCCAGCGTGCGCATGTTGTGCAGCCGGTCGGACAGCTTGATCAGGATCACCCGGATGTCGCGCGCCATCGCCAGCAGCATCTTGCGGAAGCTTTCCGCATCGGCTTCCTGGCGGGTGCCGAAGCGCATCTTGTCCAGCTTGGTGACACCGTCGACCAGTTCGGCCACGACCTCGCCGAACTCGGCGGCGATGTCCTCGCGGCTGAGCTCGGTGTCTTCCAGGGTGTCGTGCAGGATCGCCGCGATGATCGTCTCGGCGTCCAGCCCCAGTTCGGCCAGGATGCCGGCCACCGCCACCGGATGGGTGATGTACGGCTCGCCGCTCTTGCGCTCCTGCCCGGCGTGCGCCTGCGCGCCGATCTGGAACGCGCGCATGACCCGCGTCACCTGCGCTTCGGGCAGGTAGTTGATGCGTTCCTTCAGGGCCAGCGCATACGGTGGCAGCGCGGACAGGTCGACCGTGGCGGGATGGGTGGCCGCAGTCATCGTTGCCGGCGCCTGTTCAGGCGCCTACCTCGAGCCGGATGGCGCGTGCGACTGCCGGACGTGCGCGCTGGATGACACCGGTCATGCCGATGTCGCGCGAGCACGTGCTACAGCAGCCGCCATCCATCAGTCGTCGCCACCCTTGGAGAGATCGTCGTCCACTTCCGCTGCCGCCCACTCCAGCGCCTCACGCTCGGCGCGCTCGCGCTCGGCCTTGTCGATCTGGTCGATCGTGGCCTGATCGATGCGGCGCGCAGCGATCTCGCGCAGGGCCAGCACGGTGGGCTTGTCGTGATCCGGATTGACGGCCGGTTCGGCGCCCTTTTCCAGCTGGCGCGCGCGCTTGGTCGCCATCAGGACCAGTTCAAAACGGTTGTCGACCACCTCAAGGCAGTCCTCCACGGTAATACGGGCCATGCGAATTCCTTAGGGAATAGAGACTTATATGGTCTGACAGTGTAGTTGAGCGGATGCTTTGCTGGCAATGCGCACGGCGCGTATCATGGCCGGCTGGCCACGGATGGACGCGCTGGACAAAAACCTGCCGAAAACCGTGCAAGATACAAAACCAGACAGTACACTTAACTGTCCCCCGACGCGAACCCTGCACTGATGCCTTCTTCGCTTCGCTCCTCCCTGCTTGGCCGCTGGTTGCCCGTGCTGGCGATCGCGTTGCTGGCTGGCTGCACGATTGCCAAGCCGCGCACCGACGATCCGCTGGAGAAGTTCAACCGCGGCGCCTACAAGTTCAACGACGCCGTGGACAAGGCGGTGATCCGTCCCGTCGCGCTGGGCTACCGCAAGGTGACCAATCCGCCGGTGCGCCGCTCGTTCAGCGACTTCTTCACCAACATCCGGATGCCGATCACGGTCGCCAACGACCTGCTGCAGGCGCGGCCGAAGCAGGCGCTGCAGAGCACCGGCCGGTTCCTGGTCAACCTGACCCTGGGCATCGGCGGCTTCTTCGATCCGGCCAGCCAGCTGGGCCTGCCGCTGGAAGACAACGATTTCGGCGTCACCCTGGCGCGCTGGGGCGCGCCGGAAGGCGATTACCTGATGCTGCCCCTGCTCGGCCCCAGCACGGTCCGCGACATCTGGCAGCGCCCGGTGGACAGCTACTTCTTCGATCCGCTGACCCTGTTCGCCAACAACCATCACTACAACGGCCTGCAGTACATGCCGCAGATGATGTACCTGGTGACCATCCGCTCGCGCGCGATCGACGCGGAGGGCTTCCTGCAGTCCGCCTATGATCCTTACGTGTTCATCCGCGACGCCTACCGGCAGCAGCGCCTGTACAAGATCTACGACGGCAATCCGCCGGTGGAGATCATCCAGCAGATGCAGGGCCTGGACGAGCAGAACTTCGATCCCGAGGAATTGCTCGACCAGCAGCATCAGTGGGAAAACAGCCATCCGGGCCAATCGAGCCAGCGCTGACCGGGCCGGCCTCGCCGAGGCGGTGCCGATGCGCTCCCCAGGGAACGATCGGATGACCACGAAAAAGGGGCCGCGAGGCCCCTTTTCATTTTGCCGCTCCGTCGGGTCAGCCGATCATCCGGTCGACTTCGCAGACCTGGGCCAGCGCCTGCATCCCCGCAGGCATGCGGGTGACCTCCAGCGATCGGCCACGGCCACGCACATCGGCCACCACGGCAAGCACGCAGGCCAGCCCGGCGCTGTCGCTGCGGGTCACCCCGGCCAGGTCGAGGCGGTTGATGCGAACGTCGGCCGCCAGCGCAGACTGCATCGCCTGCAGGGCGTCCTTCGCCGTGTCAAAACCGAGCTCGCCGGCCACCGCCAGGGTTGCCGGCGAGCCCACGTCCAGGCGGAAGCCGGAAGCAGCGACGGCCCTCGTCACGGCTTGTCCTTGTTGTCCTTGGCCATCGTCTCCAGCGCCTTCTCGCCCTGGGTCTCGAGGTTGGTGATCAGCTGCTCGATGCCGACCTTGCGGATTTCCGCATCCACCTGGTTGCGATAGTTGGTGACATAGGAAATGCCCTCGATGATCACGTCGTAGGCCTTCCAGTCGCCATTGCGGCCCTTGCGGAACGCATAGTCGATCGACACCAGCTTGCCGTCGTCCAGCACCACCTGGGTACGCACCACGGTGCGCTTGTCGTTGAGGTCGCCCTTGAACGGCAGCACCTTGACCCGGCCACGGGTGTAATTCAGCAGGCCTTCGGCGTAGCGGTGGGTGATCGAGTTGTAGAACGCCTTGGCGAAACGCTCGCGCTGGGCAGGCGACGCTTCGCGGGCATGCTGGCCCAGCACCAGGATCGAGGCGTAGTCCAGATCGAAATGCGGCAGGAACACCTCATCGATGACGCTGATGAGCTTCTCCTGGTTCTTCTTCAGCTCGTCGCGATGCCCTTCGATCGCCGAGGCCAGCTGGTCGGCGATCGTCTGCACGACCTGGGCCGGCGTCGGCTGGCTGGCATCCGCCGCGGCGGGCGCGGGCGTCTGGGCAAACGCCGGGGCGGCGACGACGGTGCCGAAGGCGATCGCGGTGGCAAGGGCCAGTCTGCGCAACATGGGTAACTCCTCAAGCGGTACCGGCTCGTCGAGCCGACGGGGATGGCGGGCTATTTGCTGCCGTTGCCGGCATCTTTCTTGTCGCTGGACGAACCGTTCACCAGGAACTTGCCGATCAGGTCCTCCAGCTGCATCGCGGACTGGGTCAGGATCATCTCGTCGCCGTCCTTGAGCGCGTCGGGTGAACCGCCCGGCTGGATCGCAACATACTGGGTGCCGATCAAACCGCTGGTGAACACCGCGGCGGCCGAATCGTCGGGGATCGCGTCGTAGCGCTTGTCGATCGACAGCACGACGTCGGCGTTGAGCTTGACCGGATCGGCATGCACCGACTGCACGCTGCCGATCACCACGCCGGCCATCTTCACCGGCGCGCCGGCGGACAGCGTGCCGACGTTGGTGAAGCTGGCCTTCACCGCATAGCTGCCGCCCACGTTGTCGACCACGCCGCCGGCACCGAAGAACTTGCCCAGCATCTCTTCCAGCGGCTGGGTGGACCTGGTCCGCGCCAGCGTGCCCCCGCTGGCCACCGCCTGCTTCGCGCTGCCGTACTCGATGCCCACGTACTGGTCGCCAAGCAGGCCGCTGGTGAAGATCGTCGCCACCGAATCCTGCGGGATGTGGTTGTAGCTGCGGTCGATCGACAGCGTCACGTCGGCCACGTCGTGATCGGGCTTCAGCGTGATCGACTGCACCTGGCCCACCCGCACCCCGGCGATCTTCACCGGCGCGCGTTCCTTCAGCTGGCCGATGTTGGTGAACTGCGCCTGGACGGTGTAGCTGTCGCCCTGGTGGACGTTAGCCACCGAACTGGTCTGGGTTGCCAGGTAGGCCAGCGCGGCAAAACCGAGCACGATGAACAGGCCGGTGCCGACGGCATACGAACTTCTGGGTTGGCTCACGGCAGAATCCTCGGAAAACGATGGGTCATGGCAGTTACATCAGGAAAGCGGTGAGCACGAAATCGAGCGCCAGGATGGCGATCGATGAGGCGACCACGGTGCGCGTGGTGGCATACGCCACGCCTTCGCTGGTGGGTGGCGTGGTAAAGCCCTGGAACACCGCGATCAGCGACACCACCGCACCGAAGGCGAGGCTCTTGAACAGCACGCCGTTGACGATGTCGGTATGCACGTCGACCACCGCGGTCATGTTCGACCAGAACGTGCCGTTGTCGATGCCCAGCCAGGTGACGCCGACCAGGTGGCCGCCGAACACCGCCATCGCGCAGAACACGCAGCACAGCAGCGGCATCGCGATCAGCCCGGCCAGGAAGCGCGGCGTGGCGACGTAGGCGATCGGGTCGACCGCCATCATCTCCATCGCCGAGATCTGGTCGGTGGCGCGCATCAGGCCGATCTCGGCGGTGATCGCGGTGCCGGCGCGGCCGGCAAACAGCAGCGCGGTGACCACCGGGCCCAGCTCCCGGTACACCGACAACGCCACCACCATGCCGCTGGCCGAGGTGCCGCCGAAAATCGACAGCACGTGGTACAGCTGCAGCATCAGCACCATGCCCACGAACAGGCCGCAGACCATGATGATGGTCAGGCTCATCGCGCCGACGAACCACAGCTGGCGCGTGGTCTCGCGCAGGTAGCGGAAGCTGCGCGGGATCGCCGCCAGCAAGGTGAGCAGGAACAGGCCGCAAAGGCCGATCTGCGTCAGCGACTGGGTCACCACATTGCCGTGCTGCCCGCGCGCGCTCATTTCGTCACTCCGGCAAGGCCCAGTTCGGTGGCGTAGTCACCGGCCGGATAGCGGAACGGAATCGGGCCGTCCGCCTCGCCGCCGAAGAACTGCCGCGTCCACGGCGAGCCGTCGCCGGCGATCGTCCTCGGATCGCCCTGCGCGACCACCTTGCCGTTGGACAGCAGCATCACGTGATCGGCGATCTGTTGCACCGCGTCCAGTTCGTGCGACACCAGCACGCTGGTGATGCCGAGCGTCTTGTTCAGGGTACGGATCAACTTCAATACCTGGTTCAGCGCCACCGGATCGAGACCCACGAACGGCTCGTCATACAGGATCAGTTGCGGGTCGAACACGATCGCCCGCGCCAGCGCCACCCGTCGCGCCATGCCGCCGGACAGCTCGTTGGGCATCAGTCGCGCGGCGCCGCGCAGGCCCACCGCCTGCAATTTCAGCAGCACCAGGTTGCGGATCAGCACCTCGGGCAATTTCGTGTGCTGGCGCAGCGGGAACGCCACGTTCTCGAACACGTCGAAGTCGGTCAGCAACGCGGAATTCTGGAACAGGTAGCCGACACCCTCGCGCAGCTTGTACAGCTCTTCGCGCGACAAGCCGGCGACGTTGCGGCCGCCGACGTGGATGCTGCCGGCATCGGCACGCATCTGCCCGGTGATGTGCTTCAGCAGGGTGGTCTTGCCGGTGCCGCTGGGGCCCATGATCGCGGTGACCTTGCCGCGCGGAATGTCCATGTCCAGCGCGTCGAAGATGGTCTTGCCGTTGAGCACCGTGGTCAGGCCACGGATCCGCACCAGGGTGGGGTCGTCGGGTGTGGCGCGAACGGGGTCGGTCATGGGCGGCAAACGACGTGGAGAAAGCGGACAAGGTAGCCGATGCGCGGTGCGAAGACCATGCGACGGCCGGCGTTTCAGCTGCCAGGGGCGAGCAGCTCGGCGATCAGGGCTTCGTGCCGCTGCCACTGCAGCGCGCTGCGCAGGCGCACTGCCCGCACGATCGCCTGCAGGTCGGCCAGCGCATCGTCGAACACGTCGTTGACCAGGACGTAGTCGAATTCATGGGCGTGGGCGATCTCGCCGCGCGAGTTGCGCAGGCGGCGCTCGATCACCTCCGGCGCATCCGAGCCGCGACCGCGCAGGCGCCGCTCCAGCTCCGCCCGCGACGGCGGCAGGATGAACACGCTGACGCAATCGGGCTTGCTGCGGCGGATCTGTTCGGCGCCCTGCCAGTCGATCTCCAGCAGCACGTCCCGCCCCTGCGCCAGCAGTCCCTGTACCGTGGTGCGCGAGGTGCCGTAGAGGTTGCCATGCACCTCGGCGTGTTCCAGGAAAACGCCTTCGGCGACCTCGCGCTCGAACTCCTCGCGTTCGACGAAGTAGTAATGCCGCCCGTACATCTCGCCGGGACGCGGCGGCCGCGTGGTGTGCGACACCGACAGCGAGATCGCGCTCTCGCGCTCGAGCAGCGCGTTCACCAGGGTGGACTTGCCCGCGCCCGAGGGCGCGGCAACCACGAACAGCGTGCCCGCCGCCTCAATATTCATGATGGTGTGCAGCACATTCGCACCCTCTCCCCTCCGGGGAGAGGGTCGGGGCGAGGAGCCACGGCCTGCGCGGAATCGAGATCAGCAAGCCCATGTTCATTCGATGTTCTGCACCTGTTCGCGCATCTGCTCGATCAGCACCTTCAGCTCGACCGCCGCATTGGTGCTGCGCGCGTCGACCGACTTGGAGCCCAGCGTGTTCGCTTCGCGGTTGAACTCCTGCATCAGGAAATCCAGCCGGCGGCCGACGGGCTCCTCCAGCCCCAGCACGCGGCGCGTCTCGGCGATATGCGTGCTGAGCCGGTCCAGTTCCTCGTCGACGTCGGTGCGGGTGATCTGCAGCACCAGTTCCTGCTCCAGCCGGCCCGGTTCGACCGGCTGCTTCAGGTCGGCCAGGCGCGTTTCCAGGCGGGTGCGCAGCGCGGCGCGGATCTCCGGCATCCAGCCACGCACCTCGGCGACCACGCGCTCGATGCCGTCCAGCTTCTCGCGCAGGATCTCGCCCAGCTTGGCGCCCTCGCGCTCGCGGGTGGCGGTCAGCGCATCCAGCGCGCGGTCGAGCACGTCGAACAGCGCGGCCTGCTGCGCCTCGGGATCGCTTTCGGCCTGCTGCATCACGCCCGGGAAGCGCAGCAGTTCGGTGAACTGCACCTGCAGACCGGGGAACAGCGCGGCCATGTCCAGGTTCAACTCCGACAGGCGCGCCAGCAGCGCACGGTTCACCTGCAGCGATTCGCTGCGAGCGTCGCCGGTACGTCGCACGGTCAGGTCCAGCTTGCCGCGCGACAGCTTGCTCGCCACCCGCTCGCGCAATTGCGATTCGAACGCGCGCAGGTCGTCCGGCAGCCGCGGACTCAGCTCCAGGTAGCGGTGGTTGACCGTGCGCAGCTCGCAGCCGAGCGTACCGGCGGGGCCGGTGGTTTCGGCGCTGGCATAGGCCGTCATGCTGCGGATCATCGGCGCCTTCCGGGCGTGGGGAAAGGACGCAATGGTAAACTCTCCGATCCTGCTTGCCCAATCCGGCCAGGCTGCCCCCAGGATCTGCCCCATGAATTCCGTCTCCCGCCCCAGCGGCCGCGCCAGCGACCAGCTGCGCGCCGTCAGCATCGAACGCCACTACACCCGCCACGCCGAAGGCTCGGTGCTGGTGAGCTTTGGCGACACCCGCGTGCTGTGCACCGCCAGCATCGAGGATCGCGCGCCGGCCTGGCTGCGCGGCAAGGGCGAGGGCTGGATCACCGCCGAGTACGGCATGCTGCCGCGTGCCACCAACACCCGCATGCAGCGCGAAGCCGCGCGCGGCGGCCAGGGCGGCCGCACCATGGAGATCCAGCGACTGATCGGCCGCAGCCTGCGCGCCTGCATCAACCGGCAGGCGCTGGGCGAACGGGTGATCACGCTGGACTGCGACGTGCTGCAGGCCGACGGCGGCACCCGCACCGCGGCGATCACCGGCGCCTATGTGGCCCTGGTCGACGCAGTGAACCTGCTGATGAAGCGCGAGAACCTCAAGCGCAATCCGGTGATCGGCGCGATCGCCGCGGTTTCGGTGGGCGTCTACAAAGGCGTGCCGGTGCTCGACCTCGACTACGCCGAGGACTCGGACTGCGACACCGACATGAACGTGGTGATGAACGACGGCGGCGGCTTCATCGAAGTGCAGGGCACCGCCGAAGGCCATGCGTTCCGTCGCGACGAAATGGACGCGATGCTGGCGCTGGCCGAAAAAGGCATCGGCGAATTGGTTGCCGCGCAACGTGCGGCGCTTTTATCCCATTGAAGCCGTCGCGTGCAGCGCGACAATCACTCCCCTCTCCCGCCTGCGGCGACCGAAGGAAGTCCCCTTGCGGGTGAGAGGGCAAGGGGTGAGGGCAACCGGACTCAAGGAAACCACATCACCATGCAACGCATCGTGCTGGCCAGCAGCAACCCCGGCAAGCTGAAGGAATTCAGCGCGCTGCTGGCCGACAGCGGGCTCGACGTGATCCCGCAGACCAGCCTGGGCATCAGCGACGCCGACGAGACCGGACTGACCTTCGTCGAGAACGCCCTGCTCAAGGCACGCCACGCCGCCCAGGCCAGCGGCCTGCCTGCACTGGCCGACGATTCCGGCCTGTGCGTCGATCACCTGCACGGCGCACCCGGCCTGTACTCGGCGCGCTACAGCGGCGGCCACGGCGATGCCGCGGCGAACAATGCGAAGCTGCTGCGCGAACTCGACGGCGTGCCGACCGATCAGCGCGGCGCGTTCTTCATCTGCGTGCTGGTGCTGCTGCAGCATGCCGACGACCCCGCCCCGCTGATCGCCGAAGCCCGCTGGCACGGCCGCATCCTCACCGAGGGGCGCGGCACGGGCGGCTTCGGCTACAACCCGGTGTTCCTCCCCGAAGGCTACGAACAGAGCGTGGCGGAAATGGACGACGCGCTGAAGAACCGGCTCAGCCATCGCGGCCAGGCGCTGGTGAAACTGCACGAGCGGCTGCGCGAACGCCATCACGCATGAGCCTGATCGCGCCACCGCTGTCGCTGTACGTCCACATGCCGTGGTGCGTGAAGAAGTGCCCGTACTGCGATTTCAATTCGCACGGCCTGCGCAGCGAGCCACCGCCGTATGCCGGGTACATCGACCATCTGCTGGCCGACCTCGACGCGGACCGCGCGGATTTCGCCGCGGCGCTGGAAGGTCGGCCGGTGGTCAGTCGGCCCTTGATCAGCGTGTTCTTCGGCGGCGGCACGCCCAGCCTGTTTTCGCCGGAGCTGATCGCCCGCCTGCTCGACGGCGTGCGCGAGCGCATGCCGCTGGCCGACGATGCGGAGATCACCCTGGAAACCAATCCCGGCACGGTCGAGCATGGCCGTTTCGACGGTTACCTGGCCGCCGGGGTCAACCGCATCTCGTTCGGCGTGCAGAGCTTCGACGACGACAAGCTGCGCCGGCTCGGCCGCATCCACTCGGCGAACGAGGCCGAGGTCGCAGTGAAGTCCGCGCAGGACGCCGGCTACGAGAACATCAACCTCGACCTGATGTACGCGCTGCCGCAGCAGGATCTCGATGGCGCCCTTGCCGACGTGGCACGCGCCGTCGCGCTGCAGCCCACCCACATCTCGCACTACCAGCTCACCCTGGAACCGAACACCGTGTTCGCCGCCAACCCGCCACCGCTGCCCGATGACGACCACGCCTGGGCGATGCAGGAAGCGTGCGAGGCGCAACTGGCCGCCGCCGGCTACGGCCAGTATGAAATTTCCGCCTACGCCAGGCCCGGCCGGCGCTGCGTGCACAACCTCAACTACTGGCAATTCGGCGACTACCTCGGCATCGGCGCCGGCGCCCACGGCAAGCTCAGCGACGCCGCCAGCGGCGACATCCACCGACGCTGGAAAACCCGTGGTCCGCGCGCCTACATGGACGCCGCCGCCGGCCCCGCACGCGTCGGCGGCGACAACCGGGTGGAGGCCGGCGAGCTGCCGTTCGAATACATGCTCAACGCGCTGCGACTGATCGATGGTGTGCCGATGGCGGCCTTCGCCGAGCGCACCGGCCTGCCGGTCGAACGCATCGCGACCGGCCTGGCCGCCGCCCGCCAGCGCGGCTGGCTGCGCGACGATCCGGAGCGCCTGCACGCCACCGCGCTCGGCCAGCGCTTCCTCAACGATGTCATCGCCAGCTTTCTCGATTGAGGCGATCGCCCGGCGGCACGGGTTCGGGAGGTCATCGACACCACCCTCACGCGATGGCTGAATGATGGGATGAACCGGCGGGTCACGCCTCGCCGGGAGGTGTCCGCATGGTCGGACGGTTGGTTATAGTGACCACGAAATCGATCCACAGGATCTCCATGAACGGCCACAATCAGACACCGGCGGATCCTGCCGACCAGCGCTCCTCCGGACCGCAGGGAACCCGCTTCTTTTCGACCGAGACGCTGCGCCGGTACACCCGCGAGGCCGAAGCGCCCCTGGATGGCCTGGCCAGCGTGCACCAGCCGGTACTCGAAGGCATCAGCCCGGAACTGGCGGGTCGGCGCTTCACCCTGGACGAGGGCAGGCAGACCATCGGCCGGGGCAACGACAACCACATCGTCATCGACGACCCCAGCGTGTCCGCCTCCCATGCCTGGATCACCAACAAGCAGGGCCGCCACATCATCATGAACACGCTGTCCACCAACGGCACGTTCGTGAATGACAAGCGCATCCACATGACGACGCTGAAGCACAGCGACCACATCCGGCTGGGGCACGCGGAGTTCGTGTTCCTGACCCGCGAACATGCTGAACCCCGCGCCGCAAACGGACGCCGGATCGCGGTCGGCGCGCTGGTGCTCGTGGCGCTGGTCGCGCTGGTCGCGCTGGCCTGGTCGCTGGTCTGAACCCGCTGCCGTGACCGCGCGCGAGATCCCCCCAAAGGTCGGCCGCTACCGCATCGACGGCGTGCTCGGCGAGGGCGCGATGGCCGTCGTCTACGCCGGCTTCGACCCCGAGATCCAGCGTGCGGTGGCGATCAAGTGCCTGCATCGGGAGGTTGCCGCCGACCCCGTCTATCGCGATCGCTTCCTGGTCGAGGCGCGAGCCGCCGGCCACCTCACCCATCCCCACATCGTCACCATCTTCGACGTGGGCGAGGCCGACGACGGCAGCCCTTACATCGCGATGGAGCGGCTCTCCGGCGAGACGCTGGCCAGCCGCGTCAGCCGCGACGGCTTTCCATCACTGCCGGCGATCATGGAGCTGGCCGGGCAGGTCGCCGCCGCGCTGGACTATGCCCATGCCCAGGGCGTCGTGCACCACGACATCAAGCCCGAGAACATCATGCTGGCCGAGGGCTGGCAACACGCCAGGGTCAACGATTTCGGCATCGCCGAACGACGCGGCGTGCAGGACGGGCCCGGTACCACCCGCACGCAGATCGCCGGCACGCCCGCCTACATGGCGCCGGAACAGCTGCGCGGCGACCCGACCGACGCACGCAGCGACCTGTTCTCGCTGGGCGTGGTGTTGTACTGGCTGCTCACCGGCAAGCTGCCCTGGCCCGAGACCAGCGACATCCGGCAGTTGATCCATGCGCGCCGGCACCTGCCCGGCCCCTCGCTCCAGCCACGCGATCCGTCCACGCCGTCGATCCTGGTCGGCATCGTGCAAACCTTGCTGGCACCCGCGGCAACGGAGCGCTATCAGCGGGGGAGCGAAGTCGTCGCCGACCTGCGGCTGGCCCGCCGCGAGTACGAGCGCCTGCGCGAACGGCCGCTGACCAGCCACATCACCTCGCTGCGCCTGCGCTGGGTCGGCGTCCTCGGCGCCACGCTCAGCCTCACCCTGCTGCTGGGGCTGGCGGCGATCCACGCCAAGCAGGGCGCCGCGGTCACCGGCCTGGCGCTGGATTTCGGCGGCTCGCTGGGGCGCATGATCGCCAACGAATCGGCGGAGAACCTGCTGCTCGGCGATCGCGCCGCCACCCGCGCGCTGGTCGAGAGCATTGCCCGCAACCAGCAGATCCACTACCTCGCCATCGCCGATCGTTACGGCGAAATCATCGCCAGCACGCAGGCCGACCAGGTCGGCACCCGCTTGCCGGCGCTGACCGGCAGGAAGCCGCTGTCGCGATCGGACGATATCGACAGCTATCGCAGCAGCGACACCGGCGCCCCCGGCCGCGACGCGATGCTGCTGTTCGACGTGCCGATCCATTACCAGACGGCCACGGTGGGCGAACTGCATCTGGGCATCAGCGACGCGCCATTGCGGGCGGCCCGCAAGACCACGCTGTGGGTCATCATCGCCGTGCTGGTGGTGACGCTTGTCGCGGTGATCGGCGCAACGTACTGGCTGTCCCGGCAATTGCTGACCCTGCTGGACCTGCTCGGCAACGCGATGCTGCGGGTGGCCCGGGGCGACTTCCGCTACCGCATCCGGCTGGTCCGCCGCGATGAACTGGGCCGGCTGTTCGCCGCGTTCAACCTGATGAACGGCGCCCTGCAGGCCCGCCGGCAAGGCCCCGAAGAAACGGCTGCCGCCACCCCCGTGGAAGACGTCACGCGGCCCACGCTGATCCTGCCGGTGGCGGAGGACGACGGCGCCAGCCACAAGCCCTGATCGACGACGCCATCCGGCGGTGCCTGACGGCTGCCCGCGCCCGCGAGTCAGAACTGCTTGAGCCGCTGCTTCAGCTCGAGCGCGCGGGCGCGGTAGACGGTGGCCGGCTCGTAGCCCGGATCGATGGCCAGCACGTGGTCCCACAACGCGATGGCCGGGTCCAGCTGCTGGTCGCGATACAGCACGATGGCCCGCTGGTGGCATCCGGCCAGCAGATCCTTGCGCAGGGAGGCCGCCGCGGCCCCGCCCGGCGGCAGCCGCGGATCGATGGTCAACGCCTCGTCGAGGCGCGCCAGCGCCTGCTGCCTTTGTCCCTGCCCCAGCAGGGCCATGCTTTCCTTCTGCAAGCGTCGCGCCTTCTGCGCCGATGATTCCGCGACAGCCTCCGCGGGGCGTCGGGCATCCGCCTGCGCCGGTGCCGACGGCTCGCTCGCGTGGCCGTCGCCGGCTTCGCCGGTGCCAGCCGCCACCGGCTCCGCCAGGACACCGGCCCCGGATACCGGCAACCGCACCGTCTGGCCCACCTGCAATCGCGACGGGTTGGTCGAACCGTTGTAGCGCGCCAGGATCAGGAACCGGCTGGCATCACCGAGATGGCGGGCCGCCAGCAAGCTGTAGGATTCGCCGTCCTGCACCACATGGGGCTGCGACGCGCGGCCGAGCAACTGCTGCGGATCGCCGGTGAGCTGGCGCAGCATGGCCTGCGCCGCGCGATCGCCCGGATGCCTCGCCAGATGCCGGCGCAGCGCCTGTTCGCCTTCCGCGTAATGACCGCGCTGCAGCTCGTCGACAATCGTTGCGAACGAGGCATCGGCACGCCCCGTTTCGCCGATGCCCGGGGCGCGCGAGGCCGATGGGCTGACCACCACGGAGCGGGTCCCCCGCATGCAGCCGGATACGACCAGCACCAGCAGGAGTGGCGCGCACGGCGCCATCCACTGCCATGGCCGGCGGCGACGCCAGGATCTTGTCGATGTCGTTTGCACTGCCTGTCTGCCCCCTGCCCTGTCCGGCACCGCGCTGCACGCCGACCCCTGACATGGCACGGCGTTTCCCAACCTGCCCGAGCGAGGGTCAACGCAACGTCGTCGCAACCGGTCCGGCCACACAATATAGATCCGCCCCGGCGGCTTGGGCGACCACCCCACCCAGCGTCCACTGCGCCCTCGCCGGCCAGCTCCCCCGGATTGCGGCCTCCGCATGACATGGCCGTGGAAACCAGCATAAACTGGCCGCTCCGGGGGAATTTACAGGCACTTGCATGGATGTCGGACACGATCGACGTCACCCGTTTGCGTCGCATCAGGGCGGTCGCGGCGGCGCGCGCTGGCCTGCGCGCGCGCAGCGCCTGTTCGAAACCAGCTACACGCTGTGCGTGGAAGGGCTGCAGGAACCCCTGCGTCGCTGCCTGGGCGAATTCGAGAAGCAGCTTTTTGCGCTGGCCGAGCGTGCCCACAATGCCGGCGTCCAGCAGGACTGCTTCGCCAGCCGGCAGCGCGTTCTGCAGGATCGTGCCGCGTTCGCCCAGCGCTTCATGGAACAGCTCGGGGCCGCGCTGGACCAGGTTGGCGAGAGCGCCCCGGCGGCGGCCGAGCCGGCCGGCCACGAGAAGCCGTGGCAGGCGCTCGAGCTGGTCGACCCGGGCGAGCAGGAAGTGGCGATGACGCTCGAACAGCTGGGCGCCCGTGGCGAGGTTCGCCACAGCAACGTCCTGTACGAACTGGGCTACCGGCTGGCGGTGCTGATCGGCGCGCCACCGCTGGAAGGCCCGGCGCTGCCGCTGGGTCCCCACGCCATGGCCAGGGCCTGCCACGCCGCCAGCGGCGGGTTCGAGCTGCCGCTCAAGCATCAGTTGCTGCTGTTGCAGCACTTCGATCAATGGGTGATCCAGGCGCTGGCCCCGCTGTACGACAACATCAACGCCCAGCTCAAGGCCGACGGCATCCTGCCGCAGCTGCGCAGCATCCCGATCCCGCGGCACATCGGCAAGCGATCCCGCACCAGCAGCGCGAGCGGCGATGCCGCCGGCGAAACCGCGACGGCACCGGCAAGCGCAAGCGCCACGCCGGTCCATCCGTCCGGTGGCACGCCGGGAGCACCGATCGAGGTGCTGGAGTCCCTGCGCGACCTGCTGGCGCAGCAACGCGCCGTGCAGGGTGGCCTCAGCGGGGGCTCCGGCGGACGCGCGGCCAGCGAGGACGAACTGCAGTCGGCACTGGGCGCCTTGCAGCAGCATCTCGCCCAGGTCACCGACCAGGCCAGCCGCGAGCTGCGCAGCGCCGCCCGCCTGCGCGAGGAGCTCGTCGCCCAGCTCAATTTCGGCAAACCCGCCGGCGCCCCGCGCACCCAGCTCAGCGACGAACAGGGCGACACGGTGGAACTGGTCGCGCGCCTGTTCGAACAGCTGGGCCATCAGCTGCAGCAGGGCGGCAACGCCAGCCACCTGCTGACCGATCTGCAATTGCCGGTGCTGCGCATGGCCGTGGCCGACCACGGCTTCTTCGAGAAGCGCGAGCATCCGGCACGCCGGCTGCTGGATACGGTCACCGCCGCCGCGAACGACTGGCTGGACGGCAGCGATGACGAAAGCAACCGGCCGCTGGCGAGCAAGCTGGAACAGCTGGTCAGCCGCGCCAACCAGGAGCCGCCCAGCGCCGGCTTGTACACCACCTTGCTGGCCGACATCGAGCATCATCTGGCCCTGCTCACGCGCAAGGCGCAGGCCGCCGAGCGGCGCCATGTGGAAGCGGCCCAGGGCCGCGAGCGGCTCGACCAGGCACGTCGCCGCGCCAGCGAGCTGATGGCCGAGCGTTTCGCGCAATCGCCACCGCGCGGCCTGTTGCGCGCCCTGCTCGACCGCGCCTGGTCGGACGTGCTGGCGCTGACCCTGCTGCGCCATGGCGAACAGAGCGACGCGTTCCGCGAGCAGTTGAAGATCACCGACCAGTTGCTCGGCCGCCTGCCGGTCAACGATCGCCTGCACCTGCAGACGGAAGTGGAATCGGGCCTGCAGCAGATCGGCATGCACGCCGAAGAGGCGGTGCAGGTGGCCCAGCGGCTGCTGGGCGCCGGCACGCCGGACCCCTCCACGGAACTGCCCAGCGCCACCGACCTGGCGTTGCGGCTGAAGCAGCACCAGCGACTTGGC
Organism: Rhodanobacter sp. IGA1.0; assembly: GCF_040208325.1. Taxonomy (NCBI): domain Bacteria; kingdom Pseudomonadati; phylum Pseudomonadota; class Gammaproteobacteria; order Lysobacterales; family Rhodanobacteraceae; genus Rhodanobacter; species Rhodanobacter sp. IGA1.0. The sequence continues at coordinate 668,125 of NZ_CP157948.1, read as the reverse complement.
GAGCAACAGTCCAGCCACGAACCGGCGGCGAGCCCGGCGGCCGCCGTGGTGGCAGCCGCGGCATCACCGGCGCGCAGGAGCGCGACCGCGCCGGCGGCCCGCGGCGATGCGGCAACACCGCAGGCGCCGGTCGCGGCGGCTGCACCGCAGCAGGACGCCCCGCCCGATCCGCGGCTGCGGCGCATCGAGCAGCATCTGAAGGAATTGCCGTTCGGCAGCTGGTTCGAGTTCATCGACCCGGCCAGCGGACAGATCTCCCGGCGCAAGCTGGCGTGGTACTCGCCGATGTCCGGCCGCTGCCTGCTGGTCAGCCGGCGCGGCCAGCGCGGCGAGGAAATGAGCCTGACCCAGCTTGCCCATGAAGTCGCCAGCGGCCGCGTCTGCGAAGTGCCGGCCCAGCCGGACAGCCTGCTCGACCGCGCATGGCGCAGCCTCACCGGCAGCCTGCAGCCACGACGCCCGCCGTCCGGGAGCGCCCGCGCATGAGCACCAGCAACCAGCGGCGCGCCGAGCGCAAGCGCGCCTCCGTCAATGCGATCGTCACCGACGTGATCAGCGGCCTGCCGATCGGCCACCTCGGCAATCTTTCCAGCACCGGCATGCTGCTGATCAGCGCCCAGGCACCGCGCAGCGAAGCCTTGTACCAGGTCAGCATGACCCTGCCCGGCTCGGGCCGGATGCTGACCCAGTCGCAACCGATCGAGGTCGGCATCCAGGAGCAGTGGCACGAAGCGGCCGCCAGTTCCGGGCAGATCTGGGCCGGCTATCGCATCGTGGCGATCAGCGACGCCGACGCCGCACGCCTCGAAAGCTGGCTGGCGCAGGCCTGACCCTGAGAGGTTGTGAGTTTTTCAACCTCTCAGGTCGGCTAGGCACGGCCGACCGCGGATCGGTCACGCCAGTGACTGATTCGCGTGAGCACGTCCGGGCATGTACCGGACGTGCGATGGAAGAAAACCACAGGAAGTGGTTTTCTTCACAGGCCCCGACTGGAAGTCGCGGCGTGGCGGCGTCATCATGACGCCTGGCCCGCCCGTCCCCGATCCATGGCGAAGCGTTCGCACCCGCCGCATCCGCGCGGCGGCCGCGCAATGATTCGTCGTCGCAGGAGTCTCCATGTCCGACCTGTTCGCCCCGCTGTATCCTCAGCACCTCGCCACCGTGCGCGAACGTGCCGACCGCGCGCTGGCGCTGGGCGGCTACGACCACCTGCTGGTCGCCGCCGGCACGCCACCGGGCAAGTTCCTCGACGACCAGGACTACCCGTTCGTGGCCAATCCGCACTTCAGGCACTGGCTGCCGCTGACCGACGCGCCGGGCAGCTGGATCGCGTACACGCCGGGCAGCAAGCCGAAGCTGGTCTTCGTGCAACCGCGCGACTACTGGCACGTGGTACCTGCGGCGCCCCACGGCTACTGGGTGGAGCACTTCGACATCGTGATCGTGCGCAGCGCCGCCGAAGCGATCGCCCAACTGCCCGCCGGCAGGCGCGCGGTGATCGCCGCCGCCTGCCCCGTCACCGATGGCGTGGAGGCGAACAACCCGCCGGCCGTGCTCGATTACCTGCACTGGCACCGCAGCTACAAGACGCCGTACGAACTGGCCCTGATGCGCGAAGCCAGCCGCATCGGCACGCGCGCCCATCGCGCCGCCGAAGCGGCGTTCCGCGCCGGCGAAAGCGAGTTCGGCATCCACATGGCCTATCTCGCCGCCGCGAAACAGATCGATGCCGAGTTGCCCTACGCCAGCATCGTGGCCTTGAACGAACACGGCGCGGTGCTGCACTACACGCACTTCGACCGCACGCCGCCAGCGGCGTCGCGCTCGTTCCTGATCGACGCCGGCGCCAGCGCGGCGGGTTACGCCAGCGACATCACCCGCACCTACGCCTCGCCGCACGCAGGCGAATTCCAGGCGCTGATCGACAGCGTCGACGCCGCGCAGCGCGGCTTCGCGGCGAAAGTGCGCGCCGGGCAGAGCTACCCCGAGCTGCACATCCACGCCCACCACGTGCTGGCCGGCGTGCTGCGCGAGCATGGCTTCCTGCGCATGAGCGCCGAAAGCGCGATCGAATCCGGCGTGACCAGCGCGTTCTTTCCGCACGGCCTGGGCCATCCGATCGGCCTGCAGGTGCACGACGTGGCCGGTTTCCAGCAAGGCGAACGCGGCGGCAGCATCGCGCGTCCGGACGGCCATCCGTACCTGCGCATGACCCGCGTGCTGGAGCCGGGCATGGTGGTGACGATCGAGCCCGGCCTGTACTTCATCGACATGCTGCTGGCCGAACTGCGCGACAAGCCGGTCGCGGCCGACATCGACTGGGCGAAGGTCGACCACTTTCGCCAGTACGGCGGCATCCGCATCGAGGACGACGTGGCATGCACCGATGGCGAACCGGAAAACCTCACCCGGGATGCGTTCGGCATGCCGTAAGCCGCTGCTGCGACATTCGTCCACATGGCCGAGACGTCGCCGCGGCGTATGCTGACGGTCAGGCAAGGCCCGGATTCGTCGCATGTCCAGCTCCCCGGTTTCCAGCATGTCCGCCGAGACCTTCGGCACGTCGCCGCAGCCATTGCGGCGGTTGAGCCTTGAACTGCTCGCGATCATCGCGCTGAAGATCGCGGCGCTGACGCTGATCTGGTGGGTCGTGTTTGCGCCGCAGCCGAAGCCTGACACCAGCGCGGAGGCGATCGCTCGGCGACTCGCCCCCGCACCCCAAGCCGCCGCGGAAACCCGCCCATGATCATCGATGCCGATGTCGTCACGCTGTCGCGCCTGCAGTTCGCGCTGACGGCGATGTACCACTTCCTGTTCGTGCCGCTGACCCTGGGCCTGGTGTGGATGCTGGCCATCATGGAGAGCGTCTACGTGATGACCGGACGCGAGGTGTGGAAGCAGATGGTGCGCTTCTGGGGCGTGCTGTTCGGCATCAACTTCGCGATGGGCGTGGCCACCGGAGTGACCATGGAATTCCAGTTCGGCATGAACTGGGCGTACTACTCGCACTACGTGGGCGACATCTTCGGCGCGCCGCTGGCGATCGAGGGACTGATGGCGTTCTTCCTGGAGGCCACCCTGATCGGCGTGTTCTTCATGGGCTGGGATCGCATCTCGCGGATCAAGCACCTGCTGGTGACCTGGTTCCTCGCGTTGGGCACCAGCCTGTCGGCGTTGTGGATCCTGGTCGCCAATGCCTGGATGCAGCACCCGGTCGGCTCGGAATTCAACCCGACCACGATGCGGATGGAGGTGACCTCGTTCTCCGAGGTGTTCTTCAACCCGGTGGCGCAGGAAAAATTCGTGCACACGGTGAGCGCCGGTTACGTGCTGGGTGCGATGTTCGTGCTGTCGATCAGCGCGTGGTACCTGCTGCGCGGGCGCAACGTGGATTTCGCCAAACGCTCGATGACCGTGGCCGCGAGCTTCGGCCTGGCCGCGGCGCTGTCGGTGGTGGTGCTGGGGGACGCCTCGGGCTACACGGTGTCGCTGAACCAGAAGATGAAGATGGCCGCGATCGAGGCGATGTGGCACACCGAACCGGCGCCGGCCCCGTTCACCGTGTTTGGACTTCCGGACGTGCAGCGACGCAGCACGGACTATGCCGTGAAAATCCCCTGGGTCATGGGCCTGATCGGCACCCGCTCGATCGACGAGGCGATGCCCGGCATCGCCGAGCTGGTGGAGACCGCCAAGGGTCGCATCGGCACCGGCATCCAGGCCTACGACGCCATGCTGGTGCTGCGTCAGGACAGGAACAATGCGAAAGCCAGGGCCACGCTGGCCGCGCACGACAAGGACCTGGGCTACGCGCTGCTGCTGAAGAAGTATGTCGACGACCCGCGCCAGGCCACGCCGGCGGATATCCAGAAGGCCGCCGACAGCACCATCCCCAACGTGCCGGTACTGTTCTGGGCGTTCCGCATCATGGTCGGTTGCGGCTTCTATTTCATCGCGCTGTTCGCGTTCTCGTTCTGGAAGGCCAGCACCCGCAAGCTCGATACGCAGCGCTGGTACCTGCGTCTGGCGCTGTGGAGTCTGCCGCTGCCCTGGGTCGCGATCGAACTGGGCTGGGTCGTCGCCGAGTACGGCCGCCAGCCGTGGGCCATCGAGGGTGTATTGCCCACCGCGCTGGGCGTGTCATCGGTGAGCGCGGGCCAGGTGATGACTTCGCTGGGCGGTTTCGTGCTGTTCTACACCGCGCTGGCGGTGGTCGACGTGTTCCTGATGCTGAAGTTCGTGCGCAAGGGGCCGGATGGCCTGGGCATCTGGCCGTCCACGGATGGCCCCCTCTTGCCTGCGGAAAGAGGGTTGGGATGATGGGCTGGGCTGGCGACGTGCACACGTTGAAGCGTGCTTCGATCAGCACCATGGCGAGCACCCGCCCCTCACCTCGATCCTCTCCACGAGGGGCAGCTGAGGCAAAGGAGAAAGGCGATGTTTGATTATGAAAGCCTGCGGGTGATCTGGTGGGCCCTCCTCGGCACGCTGCTGATCGGCTTCGCGATCATGGACGGCTTCGACTTCGGCGTCGCCGCGTTGCTGAAGCTGCTGGGCCGCGACAACGAGGAACGACAGGTGCTGCTGGAAGGCATCGAGCCGACCTGGGAAGGCAACCAGGTGTGGTTCATCCTGGCCGGCGGCGCCGCCTTCGCGGCGTGGCCGATGCTGTACGCGGTGTCGTTCTCGGGCATGTACTTCGCCATCGCGCTGGTGCTGCTGGCGCTGATCCTGCGCCCGGTCGGTTTCAACTTCCGCGGCAAGATCCACGACCCGCGCTGGGCTTCCCTGTGGGACTGGGTGCTGAGCGGCTCCGGACTGGTGGTGATGCTGGTGGCCGGCGTGGCGTTCGGCAATCTGTTCCTGGGCCTGCCGTTCCGCTTCGACGGCGATCTGCGGATGAGCTGGCAGGGCAGCTTCTTCGACCTGCTGCACCCGTTCGCGCTGCTGTGCGGCCTGGTCTCGCTGGCCATGCTGCTGGCGCACGGCAGCTGTTTCGCCGCGATGAAGGCCGACCACGCCATCGCGGCGCGGGCGGTGGTGGTCGGACGCTGGACCACCCTGCTGTTCGCCGTGCTGTACGTGCTGGCCGGGGTGTGGCTGGCCTGGGGCATCCCCGGCCATGCCATCGCCGGGCCGGTGGTGACCGATGGCCCGGCCAACCCGCTGTTCAAGCAGGTCGCGGTGGGCGGCAGCTGGTTTGCGGGCTACATGCAGTATCCCTGGTTCTGGCTGGCACCGTTGCTGGCACTGGCCTCGGCCGTGGGCGTGCAGGCCCTGATCGGCCGGCGCAGTTTGGCCGGCTTCATCGCCAGCAGCCTGATGGTGGGCGGCACGATCGCCTCGGCCGGGTTTGCGCTGTTTCCGTTCCTGCTGCCCTCCAGCCTGGACCCGCGGTCCGGCCTGACCGTATGGGATGCCTCATCCAGTCGTGGGACCCTGCAGCTGATGCTGCTGGCCACCGCGGTGCTGTTGCCGATCGTCATGCTCTATACCGGCTGGGTCTATCGGGTGATGCGCGGACGGGTGACGCTGGAGCAGGTGCGCAAGGCGCACGGCGGTTATTGAAAGGAGTACGAACCGATGTGGTATTTCTCGTGGATCCTCGGCCTGGGCCTGGCTTGCGCCTTCGCCATCCTCAACGCGATGTGGTACGAGGTGCACGCCACGGACGAGGCGAATCGCCAACTGACCGATGCCGAACTGCCGGACGAATTGAGCTAGGAGCGTGGGTCGCAGAAACGTTCGTGGCGAAAAGTTGCCTGCGCCGGGACAGTTTTTCGACGATTCGCCGGCCCATAGTCATTCTATGGGTCAAGAATCGGCGGAAAAATGGACCAAGCAGGCGACTTTGCAGACCGAACGGTTCCTGCGACCCACGCTCCTAGCGCGCGGCCAGCAGTGCCTCGATCTCCTCGGCCTGCCGGGGCATCGCCGCGGTGAGCACCTCGTTGCCGTCGCGGGTGACCGCCACGTCGTCCTCGATGCGGATGCCGATGCCGCGCCAGCGCTCGGCCACCGAGCGGTCGTCCGGCGGCACGTACAACCCCGGCTCGACGGTCAACACCATGCCCGGCTCGAGCAGGCGCGACTCGCCGTCGATGCGGTAGTCGCCCACGTCATGCACGTCCAGTCCCAGCCAGTGGCCGGTCTTGGCCGGGAAGAACCGCTGATAGCTGCCATCGGCCACCGCGGCATCGGCGCTGCCCTTGAGCAGGCCGAGCTCGCACAGGCCCTCGCTCAGCACGCGCACCGCCGCGAGATGCGCCGCGTTGAACGGACGGCCGGGACGGACCTCGTCGATCGCCGCCAGCTGGGCGGCCAGCACCACTTCATACAGCGCCCGCTGCTCGCGGCTGTAACGGCCGTTGACGGGAAACGTCCTGCTGATGTCGGAAGCGTAGCAATCCCACTCGGCGCCCGCATCGATCAGCAGCAGGTCGCCGTCACACAGTCGCGCCCGGTTGTTCTGATAGTGCATCACGCAGGCGTTGGCGCCGCCAGCGACGATCGGCACGAACGCCGGCACCGCGCCCCGGCTGCGCATGACCCGCAGCAGTTCGGCCTCCACTTCGTACTCGTGGCGTCCGGGCCTGGCCGCGCCCAGCGCCGCCATGTGCGCTTCCACCGCGATCCCCGCCGCCGCGCGCATCAGTCGCAGTTCGGCCCTCGACTTGTACAGCCGCAGGTCGTGCAACAGGTGGCCCAGCGCCACGAATTCCTTGGGCACCACGCCGCCGCCGCGCAACTGGCGCAGGCGGCGCATCCAGCCCAGCAGTTGCGCGTCAAACTGGGGCTCGCGGCCGAAATGGCAGTACACGCGGGCACGGCCCTCGATCATGCCGGGCAGGATGTCGTCGATGTCATCGATCGGGAACGCATCGTCCATGCCGTAACCGGCCACCGCCTGTTCGGTGCCGATCGCATGGCCGTGCCAGCGCTCGCGCTCGGCATCGCGCTCGCGACAGAACAGCACCACTTCGCCGTGCTGGCGCCCGGGCAACAGCGCCAGCACGGCGTCGCTTTCCGGGAAGCCGGCCAGGTAGTGGAAGTCCGAGTCCTGCCGGTACGGCCAGGCGGCGTCCGCGTTGCGCATGCGCTCGGGCGCGGCGGCGACCAGCAGCACGGCGTCCTCGCCGGCCATCTTCATCAGCTGGCGACGGCGACGGGCGAATTCCTCGGGGTCGATCGCCGCAGGGGTCGAGCCGTGTTCGACCGGTATCAATGCACGCTGCCGCTGGACGCCGGATCATGCCGGTTGCACTCGGCATGCAGCAGCAGCGCGCCGACCCGAACGAACTCCTGCACCTCGATCAGCGCATCCTCGTCTTCGTCCTCGTTGTTGAAGTCGAACGAAGAGGCGGCGATGGTGCCAAAGTCGCGCAGGATCTCCTGCGCCTCCTCCGACAATGACGCGTGCGCCGCGGTACCAGCCAGGCCGAAGCCGCCGAGGAAGCCGCGACACCAGTCCACCACCGCCTCGGCGCGTTCGACCAGCGGGCGATCGTCATCGGGCAGCAGCGGCTCGAAGCCCAGTTCGCTGTCGGCCAGCTCGCGCTCGCACTGGCGGGTCAGTCGCTGCAGCAGCGCAAGATCCTCGGCCGTGGGGTCGGTCGCCTCGCCATCCAGCTGCAGGGCGGCAAGCACGTCGCCGCCCTGCGGACGGGCGCCGCCGGCCAGGTAGCCGCACAGCGACCCGTGCAGTTCGCTGGCTTCGGTGCCCAGTCGCAGACGCATGACCAGCGCATCGATATCATCGTGGCCGATCGGCCCGGTAGCCGCCATGGCGGTGCTCCTTCGCAAGAATGGCGGCCAGTTTAATGCACCGGGCGGCGCCCTCCGCACCCGTCGACCGGCTCGCAGATTTCCCGCAACGTCCTGCTATAGTTTCGGGCATGAGCACGCCCGATCCCGCCCCGTCCGATCCGGTTCACCAGCAGTTGGCCGCGCTGGCCCGCCAGCTTGACCATTTGCTGGAGACGGTGCGCCGGCTGAACGAGGAAAACCGCAGCCTGCGGCAGAGCCAGGAACAATTGTCCGGCGAGCGCGCCGGCCTGATGGCGCGCAACGAACAGGCCCGCAGCCGCGTCGAGGCGATGATCCAGCGCCTGAAGTCGCTGGAGAGCAACGGCTGATGAGCACACCCGCCAGTGAACCGGTCGCGCTGCGACTGATCGACCGCGAATTCCTGATCGCCTGCGCGCCGGAAGAACGCGAAGGCCTGCTCGAAGCCGCCGGCTTTCTCGATCGCAAGATGCGCGAACTGCGTGCGAACGCCAAGGCACCCAGCTTCGAACGACTGGCCGTGCTGGCCGCGATCAGCGTGGCGCACGAATTCCTCGGCCTGCGCAAGCAGCATGAAAGCCGGGAACAGCGCCTGAGCGACGGCCTTGCCACCTTGCAGCGCAAGCTCGACGACGCGTTCGAGCACGAAGTGCCGAGGCGCTGAACCGCAGCCTGCGACATCCATCGCCCCAGTGGCACATTGCGGACCAAGCGCCTAAAATGGCACCCGGCGTTTTCTGCGATGTGCGCCAGCACACTCTTACATTTGCCTTGTTCCTACATACGGCCCCGGGTCGGTTTCACATCGGTTGTTGTGCATGTCCGCCGCGTGCGGAAAGCCTTTAGGCCATGTAACCCTCCCACCTGATCCATCTTGGATCAAGGTCGTTCGGTGGGCAGCGGCATCGCGGTCTACGCCACTTCTTATTCCCCGTTCCGATCGTCGAGCCACGACCGGGACGATCACGCCGGAGCCGCGCGCCACGTGGACGTCAACGCCCAACGCCGCGATCTGCGCCAGCAACTGGCCGAACGTCGCCGCGCCCTGCCTCCGGCCGAACGCATCGCCGCGGCCCAGGGCCTGCGCCGCAGCCTGGAGCAACTGCCCGAGTATTTCACCGACGCGCGCGTGGCCGGCTACTGGGCCAGCCACGGCGAACTGCCGTTGAACCTGGTGATCCCGCCGCTGGCCACGCGCGGCCAGCAATTCCTGCTGCCGGTGATCGGCGCGGGCCGGAAACTGCGCTTCGCACCATGGAAGGCCGGCGACCAGGTGCAGCCCAATCGCTACGGCATTCCCGAGCCGGTCGATCCGCCCGAACTGTTCGAGCCGTTCCAGATCGACCTGGTGTTGGTGCCACTGCTCGGTTTCGACCGTCGCGGCAACCGGCTCGGCCACGGCGGCGGCTACTACGACCGCGGCTTCGCCTTCCTCAACGAACAGGTACGCCCCACCGAGCCGCTGCTAGTCGGCATTGCCTACGACTTCCAGGAACTGGAAATCGTAAATGAGGAACCCTGGGATGTTCCGCTGGATTTCGTCGCCACCGACCGCGAGCTGATCGACTGCACCCTCGCGCAGCAAGACAGTGAGACTCATCCATGAACCACTGGCTGATGAAGTCCGAACCTGACGCGTTCTCGATCGACGACCTCAAGCGCAAGAAGCGCGAGGCCTGGGACGGCGTGCGCAACTACCAGGCGCGCAACTTCATGCGCGACGGCATGCGTCCCGGCGACAAGGTGTTCTTCTACCACTCCAACTGCGCCGTGCCCGGCATCGTCGGCATCGCCGAGGTGGCCTCCGACGCGTACCCCGATCCCAGCCAGTTCGATCCGGAGAGCAAGTATTTCGACCCCGGCAGCTCGCGCGACAAGCCGCGCTGGATGCTGGTCGACGTGAAGTTCGTGAAGAAGCTCAAGCGCACGATCAGCCTCGACGAAATGAAGAACGATCCTGCGCTGGCCGAGATGCCGCTGCTGCGCAAGGGCAACCGGCTGTCGGTGATGCCGGTCGATGCGGCGCACTGGAAATGCATCCTGGCGCTGGAATGAGCGCCGCCCCGTCACCTTTCACCGGAATCCATCCATGAGCAACGCAAACGAGAAGAAGCTGGCCGGCGAAGCCGCCATCCGCTACGTCGAGGACGGCGCCATCGTGGGCGTCGGCACCGGCTCCACCGTGGCGTTCTTCATCGATGCGCTGGCCGACCTGAAGGACCGCATCCAGGGTGCGGTGTCGAGCTCGGAGCAATCGACCGCGCAGCTGAAGCGCCTCGGCATTCCGGTGCTGGACCTCAACGCCGCCGGCCCGCTGACCATCTACATCGACGGCGCCGACGAATGCGATCCGTACAAGCGGCTGATCAAGGGTGGCGGCGCGGCGCTGACCCGCGAGAAAATCGTGGCGGCGGCCAGCGAGAAGTTCGTCTGCATCATCGACTCCAGCAAACGGGTCGACCTGCTCGGCAAGTTCCCGGTGCCGATCGAGGTGATCCCGATGGCGCGCAGCCTGATCGGCCGCGAGATCGTCAAGCGCGGCGGCAACCCGGTCTGGCGCGACGGCGTGGTCACCGACAATGGCAACTGGATCATCGACGTGCACGGCTGGCAGATCGTCGACCCGGCCGCGCTGGAAAGCGAGCTGAACCAGCTGGCCGGCATCGTCACCGTGGGTCTGTTCGCGCGGCGTCCCGCCGACGTGGTGCTGATCGGCGACCGGGAGATGTGATTCGTCGCATCGTCCGCTTCCCGAAAAAAGACGGCCCTTGCGGGCCGTCTTTTGTTTCAGCACCTTACTGCGCCGGCCGCGGCTTCAGGCCGTCGCGGAAACGCAGGTGGCGGGCCGAGTGCCGCGCTTCGCGCAGGCGGCGCGCATGGGCCGCCAGGATGTCACCGCGGGTGATGATGCCCACCAGCTTGTGCGGGTCATCCTTGCCCACCACCACCAGCCGGCCCACGCTCTCGGCCACCATGTGATCCGCGGCCTCGCGCAGTGAATGTGCCTCGCTGACCGCGATCGGCGGCCGGGTCAGCAGTTCGCCCAGGCTCAGCGTGTAGTGCCACTGCGGGTCGAGCAGGCTGCGTCGGGTCAGCACGCCAAGCACGCGGCGGCGCTCGTCCAGCACCGGGTACCCCTGGTGCTGGGTCTGTGCGACGTCCTCGGCCAGCCAGCGCCGCACTTCAGCCAGCGTCTGCGTGCTGCCCAGGGTCACCACGTCGCGCGTGCAGGCCTCGCCCACCCCGACCTGGTCGAGATAGTCGGCCACGTACTCGGACGGCACGCGCACGCCACGCCGCACGATCTTCTCGGTCATGATGGTGTTGCGCATCATCAGGGCCGAGACCAGGTAGGCCGCGGTGCAGCCACCCAGCAACGGCAGCAGTCCCGCGGGCTGGCCGGTGGTCTCGAACGCGAACACCACCGCGGTGAGCAGCGCGCGCGAGGCGCCGGCGAAGATCGCCGCCATGCCGACCAGGGCGGCAATGCGCGGGTCCACGCCGAATTGCGGCGCCACGGCGGCGATGCCGAGGCCAACCAGGGCGCCCAGCGCACCGCCGATGGTGAACAGCGGCGCCAGCGTGCCGCCCGAGGTGCCGCTGCCCAGCGCGATCGACCAGGAAATGAATTTCATCACGCACAGGAAGGCCAGCGCGGTCAGCGTCAGCCTGCCGTTGAGGATGTCCTCGATGTTGGTATAGCCCACGCCCAGGGTCAGCGGCGCGAAGTAGCCGACCACACCAACCACCAGTCCGCCGATCGCCGGCCACCACATCCAGTGGATGGGCAGCTTCTCGAACAGGTCCTCGATGCCGTAGACGATGCGGGTGGTCCACACGCTGACCACGCCGATCAGCGCGCCGAGCAGCACGTAGACGAGCAAGGCCATCGCTCCCGGCGACGTCACCGCCCCCATCGCAAACACCGCGGTCGAACCCTGCAACAGGTAACGCGTGCCGGTCGAAGCAACGCAAGCCAGCGCCACCGGGATCAGCGAGCGCGGGCGCAGCTCGAACAGCAGCAGCTCCACCGCCAGCACCACGGCCGCGATCGGCGCCGAGAACACCGCGGCCATGCCCGCCGCCGCACCCGCTGCCAGCAGCACCTTGCGCTCGCTCCCGGTCACCTTCAGCACCTGGCCGATGAACGAACCCAGCGCGCCGCCGGTGGCGATGATCGGACCCTCGGCGCCGAACGGACCGCCGGTGCCGATCGCGATCGCCGAGGAGACCGGCTTCAGGAAGGTGATCCGCGGCGGAATCTTCGACTCGTTGAGCAGCACCTGTTCCATCGCCTCGGGGATGCCGTGGCCGCGAATCGCGCGCGAACCCCAGCGCGCCATCACGCCCACGATCAGGCCGCCGACCACCGGCACCAGCACCACCCACCAGCCCAGTCGGGGTACCGCGTCGGCAGGCGAGGAGAACGCGGTGGACCAGCGGCCGTAGAAGGCCAGATTGGTCACCACGCCGATAAGAGCCGTCAGCAATCGCGCAATCAGCGCAGCCAGCACGCCCAGCACGATCGACACCGCGGTGATGCGCAACACCCGTCGATCGACCAGGGTGGAGCGGCGCGGCATCCGCGCCGCATCCAGGCTCATGCCCATGGTCGGCGCCAGCGGCAACGCGTCGGTACTGCCCTCGGTGCGGACCGCCGGGCGGCCGGGATCGCTGTCGCTTGCCGTCGTCATCAGGGTGCTCACGAGTCAAAGGCGGAAATTTTACGCTGCTGCAGTGCATAACCGAAGGGCACGGAAGCACGCGCGGCGACGAAAGATCCTGCGCCAACGCCCCTCGCCAACGAAAAAGCCCGCCGGATGGCGGGCTTCTCGGCCGACTTGCCACGCCTTGCGGCGAGCGACGGCGTTTGTATTGGCAGCCCCGGATGGATTCGAACCACCGATGCCTGAGTCAGAGTCAGGTGCCTTACCGCTTGGCGACGGGGCTGTGGAACTGAGCTTAGCGCTTGGAGAACTGGGTAGCGCGACGTGCCTTGTGCAGACCGACCTTCTTGCGCTCGACTTCGCGGGCGTCACGGGTCACGAAACCGGCCTTGCGCAGCGGCGACTTCAGGCTTTCATCGTACTCGACCAGCGCGCGGGCGATGCCCAGACGGATCGCGCCGGCCTGACCGGTGATGCCGCCACCGGCAACCGTCACCTTGATGTCGAACTTGTCGGTGTTGTCGGTCAGCTCGAGCGGCTGGCGCACGATCATGCAGGAGGTCTCGCGGCCGAAGAAGGCTTCGAGCGTCTTGCCGTTGACGATGATTTCGCCCTTGCCCTTGCGCAGGAACACGCGAGCGGCGGAGGTCTTGCGGCGGCCGGTGCCGTAATTCTGCTGGATGCTCATGATATTTCCTTAGATTTCCAGCGCCTGCGGCTGCTGTGCGGTATGCGGATGCTCGGCACCGCCGTAGACCTTGAGCTTGCGATACATCTCGCGACCCAGCGGGTTCTTCGGCAGCATGCCCTTGACGGCGATCTCGATCACGCGCTCCGGGTAGGTCGCCAGCAGGTCCTTCAGGCTGGTGGTCTTCAGGTTGCCGACGTAGCCGGTGAAGCGGTGGTACATCTTGTCGTCCAGCTTGGCACCGGTAACGTGCACCTTCTGCGCATTGATCACCACGATATAATCGCCGGTGTCGCAATGCGGGGTGTATTCCGGCTTGTGCTTGCCGCGCAGACGGTGGGCGATTTCGGTCGACAGGCGACCGAGCGTCTTGTTCGTGGCGTCAACCACGAACCAGTCGCGCTTGACGTTGTCTGCATTGGCGCTAAACGTTTTCATTTCAGAATACCTGTCTGCCGCCGTGAGGCGGTACGCGTAATCGGTGGATCAAAGGCGCGAGATGATAGCGGAGCCTTCATCCACGGCGCAAGCCCACCGACCGGCGGGCTGTGAGCTGGCAATGATAGCATGACCACCGGGCCGCTTGAAAAGACCCCCCAGGGTTCCCGGGCGCAACCCGCATGGCCGTTGGGGTCCCCGGCACCTTGCCGCTGGCGTGAGGCGCCGTTGCCGTGGCCGAAGCAACCCCCATTGATCTGCTGACCGATCCTCTAGCTGGAGAACAACGCATGAGCGTACGCAACCTGAGCCGCCTCGACCGTCTGCTGACCGGCTGCGAGCGCGCACTGGAAGCGGTCGGCGGCGCGCCGCTGGCGCAGCGCCCCTCGCCATCCGCCGATCTTGCCGAAAGCGAACTTGATGAGGCCGAGCGCCGCCACGCCGCCGGCCTGATGCGGATCAACCACACCGGCGAGGTCTGCGCGCAAGCGCTTTACCTGGGCCAGGCCGCGCTCGCCCGCGACGCGGACAACCGCGAGCACCTGCTGCATGCCGCCGCCGAGGAAACCGACCACCTGGCCTGGTGCGCCGAACGCCTGCAGCAACTGGACAGCCGCCCCAGCCTGCTCAACCCGCTGTGGTATGCCGGCAGCTACGCGATCGGCGCCGCCGCCGCGCTGGCCGGCGACGCGCTGAGCCTGGGCTTCGTGGTGGAGACCGAGCGCCAGGTCGAGGCCCACCTGGCCGATCATCTGCAGCAGCTGCCACCCCAGGACGAGCGATCGCGCGCCGTGTTGACCCGGATGCAGGCCGACGAGATCCGCCATGCGCAGGCCGCGCAGCAACGCGGCGGCATCGACCTGCCGTTTCCGCTGCCGCAGCTGATGCACGCCAGCTCGATGGTGATGAAGACGGTGGCCTACCGGCTGTAGGAAAACCCGCCCTTCGGCGGGCGCATGCCTGAAAAAAACCGCCTTTCGGCGGGCGCATGCCTGAAAAAAAAAGCCCGCCTTTCGGCGGGCTTTTGTCACATCAGGTTGCGGCCGTGGAACAGTTCCTCGATCTCGCGTCGCAGCAGCGACTCGATGCGCTGGCGCTCCTTGAACGACAGGTCGTCGGCGTGGGCCTCGAACAGGTAGGTGTCCAGGTCGAAGTCCTTGATGTGCATCTTCGTGTGGAACATGTTTTCCTGGTACACGTTGACGTCGAACATCTCGTACTTCTGGCGGATGTGCCGCGCCAGGTAGTCCTGCACCGAGTTGATCTTGTGGTCGATGAAGTGCTTCTTGCCCTTCACGTCGCGGGTGAAGCCGCGCACGCGGTAGTCGGCGATCACGATGTCCGACTCGAAGCTGTCGATCAGGTAGTTCAGCGCCTTCAACGGCGAGATCACGCCGCAGGTGGCCACGTCGATGTCGGCGCGGAAGGTGGCGATGCCGTTGTGCGGATGCGTTTCCGGATAGGTGTGGACGGTGATGTGGCTCTTGTCCATGTGCGCGACCACGGCACCGGAGATGGTGTCGCGACCGAGCTTCTCGACCACCGGCTCCTCGGAGATCAGGATCGTCACCGAGGCACCCTGCGGGTCGTAGTCCTGGCGCGCCACGTTGAGGATGTTCGCGCCGATGATCTCGGCCACGTCGGTGAGGATCTGGGTCAGCCGGTCGGCGTCGTACTGCTCATCGATGTACTCGATGTAGCGGCGACGCTGGTCTTCCGACACCGCATAGCAGATGTCGTAGATGTTGAAGCTCAACGCCTTGGTCAGGTTGTTGAAACCCTGCAGACGCAGACGGGGAAGTGGTTTGACCACGGGCGGCGCTCCATGACCGGATATCGGCCAACATCAGAGGCGGGTTAGCGACAAGGGTCCCCGCGGCATTGGTTTGGAGTACAGGCAGGTGCCTGCACGACCCTTGTGAACGACAGCGATGTGCTGGCTGCTGTCGAAAGACCGCGAAGTATGCGGCAAAAGCGAAGGAATTAGAACCTGCGTGGAATCCGCGGCTTTGTCATAATGAGCAAGCCTGTCATGATGTCCCGACGGACGTGTACGACATGTGGCCATGATGCCCGGCGTGACAAGAATTACCTGTAGGGGATGCCCGTGGCTCAGCTCAAGTACCAGCTCCAACAAGCTTTCGAACGCTCGCAGGCCCCCCTGGGCTTCGCTCCCGACCCCGCCGCGATGGAACGTTTCCTGGGGCTGTGCCATCGCCGCCGCTACCCGGGCAAGACGGCCATCATCCGTCCGGGTGACCCGGCCAACACCTTGTACTACGTGGTGGACGGTTCGCTGGCGGTGTGCACCGAGGACGAACAGGGTCGCGAACTCATCCTCGCCTACATCAGCCGCGGCCAGTTCATCGGCGAAATGGGCCTGTTCGTCGAACAGGCCCAGCGCGAGTCGATGGTGCGCACGCGCACGGCCTGCGAGATGGCCGAGATCAGCTACGAGCGCCTGTTCCAGCTGATGGAAGGCCCGCTGCGCGAGGAGTGCCCGAAGATCCTGTTCGCGATCGGCGCCCAGCTCACCAACCGTCTGCTGCGCACGTCGCGACAGGTCAGCCGGATGGCCTTCATGGACGTCACCAATCGCATCTCGCGCACCCTGCTCGACCTGTGCCAGGAGCCGGATTCGATGACCCATCCGGACGGCACCCAGATCCGCATCTCGCGCCAGGAAGTCAGCCGCATCGTGGGCTGCTCGCGCGAAATGGTCGGCCGCGTGCTCAAGCAGCTGGAAGAGCAGCGCATGATCGACGTGTCCGGCAAGACCATCGTGGTGCGCGGCACCCGCTGATCGCTGGCGCACTCCCGGGAAGCCCTGCCTGAACCGGTTTTTTACGACGACTGGTTGAGGATGGCTTTCCGCCGCCAGTTGCGAGACCACGCTTGGATTACGGACAGTTCTTCATCTTCGTCGGTGTCGGCCTGCTCGCCCAGCTGGTCGACGGCGCGCTGGGCATGGCCTACGGCCTGGTCTCCAACTCGATCCTGCTGGCGCTGGGCCTGCCACCGGCGGTGGCCAGTGCCACCGTGCATACGGCCGAAGTGGTCACCACCGGCGTCTCCGGCGCCTCGCACGCGTGGTTCGGCAATGTGCGCTGGACGCTGTTCTGGCAACTGGCGATTCCCGGCGCCATCGGCGGCATCCTCGGCGCCACCTTCCTGGCCAGCGTGCCCGGCGAGGCGATCCGCCCCTGGGTCAATGCCTACCTGCTGATCCTCGGCGCGATGATCCTGCTGCGCGCCTTCGGCAAGCGGCTGACCCGGCACCAGGTGCAGCACAGCGGCGTGCTGGGCTTTCTTGCCGGGTTGCTCGACGCGATCGGCGGAGGTGGCTGGGGACCGCTGGCCACCAGCACACTGCTCGCCCGCGGCGGCGCCGTGCGCAGCACGATCGGCTCGGTCAACGCGGCCGAGTTCGTGGTCACCCTCTGCGTCTCCGCCACCCTGGTGCTGCATGTGGGCATCGGCCACTGGTCGATCGTGCTGGGCCTGCTCACCGGTGGCGTGATCGCCGCACCATTCGCCGCCTGGCTGGTGCGGCACCTGCCCGAACGCGCGGTGATGGCGGCCGTCGGCAGCCTGATCGTGCTGATCAGCCTGGGCCAGCTGGTGCAGACCCTGCTTCGATAGACGGAAACCGCGCGACCTGCGGATCGTCCTCAGAACCACTCGACGCGGGCGACCGTACGGCCCAGCGCCTTCTCGACCTTCTTGCACAGGGTCGGTGTGCCATTGACCAGCACCGGCTCGGCGGCGACCTTCAGCATCGCCACGTCATGCATCGAATCGCCGTAGGCGACCTGCCATGCCGACAGACCCTGCTTCGCCAGCAGCTGCACCTTGCGCCCGCCCACGTTGTGCCAGTGCACGTGCATGCCCAGCCAGCCGGGGCGCAGTTGCGAGGCCAGCACGTCCAGGCCGGTCAGCCCCAGTTGCTGCACGATCCCGCTGACCAGGGTGTGCTCGCAACCGGTCACCACGATCACCCGATCGCCCTGCAGCTGATGCTGGCGCAACGCCTGCAAGGCGTCGCGATGAAACTGCCGGGGCCGGCGTGCGAGATCGGCGGCAAACGTCTCCGCGGCAAGCCGGTAACGGCGCTCGCCCAGCCCGAACAGCGCAATGCGCACCAGCACATGCATCGGCACGCGCCACGAGAACGGCAGGATCAGCAGCAGCAACGGCGCCACCAGCACGGCGGGCAACCAGCGCCACCACGAGCGGCGATAACGCTCGCGGATGAACAGATGGAACGCGTCGCCGCGGAACAGCACGCCGTCGAAATCGAACAGCACCACCCGCGGCGCGACCGCCTCGACATCGGCGGTCAGGGTCTCCAGCTCCGGCATCACGGTCACGGCAGCGAGAACAGCCGCCGCAGTTCGCTGCCCGGGTCCTCGGCGCGCATGAACGCCTCGCCGACCAGGAACGCCTGGATGCCCCCTTCGCGCAGGCGCGCCACGTCCTCCGGAGTGTGGATGCCGGACTCGGCCACCAGCACGCGGTCGTATTCGATCAGCTCCTGCAGCGCCAGCGAGGTCTCCAGCGAGGTCTCGAAACTGCGCAGGTTGCGGTTGTTGACGCCGATCAGCGGCACCGGCAGGGCCAGCGCGCGCTCCAGCTCTTCCTCGTCGTGCACCTCGCACAGCACGTCCATGTCCAGCTCGGCCGCCAGCAGCGACAGCTGCAGCAACATGTCGTCATCCAGCGCCGAGACGATCAGCAGGATGCAGTCGGCGCCGATCGCCCGCGCCTCGTACACCTGGTACGCATCGATGATGAAATCCTTGCGCAACACCGGCAGCGCGCAGGCTTCGCGCGCCTGCTGCAGGAACGCCTCGCTGCCCTGGAAGAAGTCGCTGTCGGTCAGCACCGACAGGCAGGCCGCGCCGGCCGCCGCGTAACTGGCCGCGATCGCGGCGGGATCGAAATTGCCACGGATCAGTCCCTTGCTGGGGCTGGCCTTTTTCACTTCGGCGATCACCGCCGGCATTCCCGCGGCGATCTTCGCCTCGATCGCCGCGCCGAAACCGCGCGTGGGCGGCAGCTCGGCGATGCGCGCGACCAGCTCGGCCTCGGGCACGCGGGCGCGGCGCTCGGCCACTTCCTCGGCCTTGCGGACAAGAATGCGATTGAGGATGTCAGTCATGGCATCTCACTTGGATGGTGCGCAGGTGGCGCGATGAAGGCGATGGCGACGTCGGCGAAGTTCAAACGCCCACGGGCACCAGGCCGGAAAGTCGACGGGTGACCGCCACGAAGGCCTGCATTTTCGCATGCGCGGCACCGCTGGCAATCGTGGCGCGGGCCAGCTCGATGCCGTCGGCGATCGAAGCGACCACGTCGGCGGCGTACAGCGCCGCGCCCGCGTTGAGGCAGACGATGTCGTGCGGCACGCCGGCCTCGCCCTGCAGCGCGCCCAGCAGCATCGCCTTCGATTCCTCCGCGTTCTCCACCCGCAGGTTGCGGCTGGAGGCCATCGCCAGGCCGAAATCCTCCGGCTCCACCTCGTACTCGCGCACCACGCCGTCGCGCAGTTCGCCGACCAGGGTCGCCGCGCCCAGCGAGATCTCGTCCATGCCGTCGCGGCCCCACACCACCAGCGCATGCCGCGCGCCGAGCTGCTGCAGCGCGCGCACCTGGATGCCGACCAGGTCGGGATGGAACACGCCCATCAGGATGTTCGGGGCGCCGGCCGGGTTGGTCAGCGGGCCGAGGATGTTGAACAGCGTGCGCACGCCCATTTCCTTGCGCACCGGCGCCACCACCTTCATCGCCGGATGATGGTTCGGCGCGAACATGAAGCCGATGTCGGTCTCGGCCATGCACGCGGCGACGTGTGCCGGCGCCAGCTCGATCGACGCGCCCAGCGCCTCCAGCACGTCCGCACTGCCCGACTTCGACGACACGCTGCGACCGCCATGCTTGGCGATGCGCGCGCCGGCCGCCGCCGCCACGAACATCGAGGCGGTGGAAATGTTGAAGCTCGACGCACCATCGCCGCCGGTGCCGACGATATCCAGGAAATGCGGATGTGCCGGCGCATCGACCTTCGCCGACAGCTCGCGCATCACCCGCGCCGCGCCGGTGATCTCGCCCACGGTTTCCTTCTTCACCCGCAGGCCGGTGATGATCGCCGCCGTCATCAGCGGGCTCACCTCGCCGTTCATGATCTGGCGCATCAGTGCGATCATCTCGTCGTGGAAGATTTCGCGATGCTCGATCAGCCGTTGCAGGGCTTCCTGCGGCGTGATCGTGATGGTCTGGGCGGAACCGTTCATGCCGCGGCCCGCAGCGGCTGCCCCAGGAAATTGCGCAGCAGGTCGTGGCCGTGCTGGGTCAGGATCGACTCGGGGTGGAACTGCACGCCCTCGACCGCCAGTGTCTTGTGGCGCAGGCCCATGATCTCGTCGATCGAGCCGTCCGGATTTTCCGTCCAGGCGGTGACTTCGAGGCAATCGGGCAGCGACGACTTCTCCACCACCAGCGAGTGGTAGCGCGTCGCCTCGAACGGATTGGGCAGGCCGGCGAACACGCCCTGGCCGCGATGGATCACCGGCGAGGTCTTGCCGTGCATGATCTGCTTGGCCCGGATCACCTTGCCGCCGAACACCTGGCCGATCGCCTGGTGGCCCAGGCACACGCCGAACACCGGGATCTCGCCGGCCAGCTCGCGCAGGACGTCCAGCGACACGCCCGAATCATCCGGCGTGCCCGGTCCGGGCGAAATCATGATGTGCGAAGGGCGCAGCGCGCGGATGCCGGCGACATCCAGCGCATCGTTGCGCACCACCTTCACCTGCTGACCCAGCTCGCCCAGGTACTGCACGAGGTTGTAGGTGAAGCTGTCGTAGTTGTCGATCATCAGCAGCATGGGGCATCGCTTCGTGGCATTGGCGCAGTGCGTCATGATAACCACAGTGCGCCTGCCGCGCCCGCGCCGACGGGGAAGCTGGCTCAGCCGCGGGGCGCCAGCATCGCC
Organism: Rhodanobacter sp. IGA1.0; assembly: GCF_040208325.1. NCBI lineage: Bacteria > Pseudomonadati > Pseudomonadota > Gammaproteobacteria > Lysobacterales > Rhodanobacteraceae > Rhodanobacter > Rhodanobacter sp. IGA1.0. The sequence goes on along the minus strand of NZ_CP157948.1, from coordinate 647,553 downwards.
GCCGACAGTCCCGCATCCACCAGCGGCGCCGGCAGCGGCAGGCCCAGCGCCAGGTGGGCGCAGGCTTCGCCCATCGCGGCGCTGGTCTGGATGCCGTAGCCGCCCTGCGCGGCGACCCAGAAGAAGCCGGGCGCATCGGTGGCGAACCCGCCGACCAGGTCGCCGTCGGCGACGAACGAACGCAGGCCGGCCCAGCTGCGGCGGGGCCGGCGTATCGTCATCGTGGTCGCCTGCTCGATGTTGTGGATGCCCAGCGCGATGTCGTATTCCTCCGGCTGCACGTCGTGCGGCTCGACCGGATCGGCGTTCGCGCACGAGCCCAGCAACAGGCCGGCGTCGGGCTTGAAATAGAAGGTTTCGCCGAAGTCGTTGATGAAGGGCCAGCGCGCGGTGGCCAGCGCCTCGGGCGGATCGAACACGAAGGCGGAGCGCCGCTTCGGCACGATGCCCAGCGGCGCCACGCCGGCGAGCCTGGCCACCTGGTCGACCCAGGCGCCGGCCGCGTTGACCAGCAACGGCGCGCGGTACGCGTGCTCGCCAGCCTCCACGCGCCAGCCGCCGGCATCGCGCTCGATCGCCCGGATCGCCACGTCCACCCGCAACTGGCCGCCGCGGGCGCGCAGCCCGCGCAGGAAACCCTGATGCAATTCGTTGACATCGATGTCGGCCGCGCCCGGCTCGTGCAGGCCGATCTGCGCAAACTCCGGCCGCAGCACCGGCACGGCGGCCTGCAACTGCGCTGCGTCATGCAGCTCGATGTCGCGCGTGAACGGCCGGATCGCCTCGTACAACGCGCTGACGTCATCCACCTGCGCCGCGTTGCCGACCAGGGTGGCGCCGCGCGGACCGAGGATGGGCTCGGCGGTGAAGCCGGCCGGCGGCGAAGCCAGGAACGGCCGGGTGGCGCGGGTCAGTGCACGCACCTGGGCCGAACCATAGGTTTCGCTGAACAGGGCTGCCGAGCGGCCGGTCGAATGCATGCCGGCGTAGGACTCGCGCTCCAGCACCAGCACGCGCGCATGCGGCGCAAGGAAGTAGGCGACCGAGGCGCCGGCCATGCCGGCACCGATCACGATCACGTCGGTTTCGATCAGATCCATTTCGAGCTCGGGGTTGAAGATGGGGAATGGGGAGCGGGAAAGGCGGGGGTTCTAGGGCTCTGCTTCGCCATTCCCGACTTGCCGTGACTGACGATTGACCACGCTGGTGGCGGCAAGGTCGCCGGTGACGTTGCCCAGGGTGGCCAGCGCGTCGGGAATCGTGTCCACCGCCAGCATCAGGCCCAGCGGACTGAGCGGCAGGCCCATCGCCTGCGCCACCGGCAGGTTGGTGGCGACGAAGGTGACCTGCCCCGGCAAGCCCACCGAGCCCAGGCTGATCACCACCGCCAGCAGCGCGCCGGCCAGCAGCTGCGCGGTGGACAGGTCGACGCCGTAGGCCCAGGCGATGAACACCGCCGAGGTGACGTACTGCACCGGGCTGGTCAGGCGGAACAGGCTCACCGCCATCGGCAGCACCAGCGCAGCCACCTGTTTCGGGTAACCAAGCCGGCGGTCGGCGCTTTCCAGCATCGCCGGCAACGAGGCCAGCGACGACTGCGTGCTGATCGCCACCACCTGCGCCGGCACCAGTGCGGGCACGAAGCGGCGCAGCCGTTCGCCGCCGAAGAACAGCGCCACCGGCAGCATCATCACGGTGACGGACAGGTACAGCAGGCACTCCACCAGCACGTAGACACCCAGCGCGCTGAGCATGCCCAGCCCGGAACGGGCGCATACCGAAAGGATCAGCGCGAACACGCCCAGCGGCGCCACCCACAGCACCCAGCGCACGATCACGATCATCGCGTCGGCGATCGCCTGGAAGAATTCCACCAGCATCGCGCGACGTGCCGACTCGATCCGGGTCAGCGCGAAACCCAGGAACAGCGCAAACACCACCAGCGGCAGCATCGCGCTCTGCGCCGCGGCCATGATCGCGTTGCTGGGCACGATCGCCACCAGCGTATCGATCCAGTTCGGCGCCGCCTGCGCGGCGGCCGGCACGCTGGCGTGATCGAGCGCCACGACCAGGGCGGGATTGTGCGGAAACAGCGAGAACACCAGCGGCGCGGCCAGCGCCGCGAACAGCGCGCCGCCGGTCAGGATCAGCAGGAAGGTCACGATCGCCCGCCGCGCGATGCGCCCGGACGCCGCCGCGTCGCTGGCGGTGTTGACGCCCACCACCACCAGCGCCACCACCAGCGGCACCACGGTCATCTGCAGCGCGTTCAGCCACAGCTTGCCGATCGGCTGCACCACATTGGCCACCTGCAGCGCCGCGGTTTCGTTCCAGCCGGCCAGCAGCAGGCCGATCACCGCGCCCGCGGCCAGTCCGGTCAGCACGCGGGACGTCGCACTCATCGGGCGGCATCCGTGGCGGCGATGGCCGGCAACTGCCATGCCGTGCGCAGGCGCTCGTACTCGCCCTGCGGCAGCAGCACGAACACCGGATGATCTTCCGGCTTCAGCCACGCCAGCAGCGACTGCATCACCGCCGGCGTCATCGCGGTGCAGCCGGCGGTGGCGTCGCTGGGCGACTTCCACAGGTGGGCGAAGATGCAGCTGCCGGCCTGCGGAACGTTCGCGGGGTTCTGCTCGATCACGAAGCCCATGCGGTAGCGCTGGTCGCCGTGCGCGTGCAGGTCGCGCCGCATCGGCTCGGTGGAACCCTTGACCGCCGCGGCGCCGACCACGCTGGCGTCGACGATGCGGTTGTAATGCTTCGCGCCGCTGACGTCGACGCAGTATTCGGTGGCGTTGAGCGCCAGGTACGGCATCGCGGTGTCGACGCTGGCGGCATAACCGAAGCTGTCGCCGATGCGGAACACCCCGGCCGGGCTGCGGTTGTCGCCCTCGCGCTTGACCGGGCCGCCCCCGTCGGTCTGCGGCGCGTTCAGCCCCAGGCCCCAGCCGGCACCGTTCTTGCCGACGGTCACCGGCACCGCGGCGCGCACTTCGCGCCAGCCATCGCCTGCCCGCTCGAACGTGCGCAGCGTGCCATGGTCCACGTTCCAGCCGGCCGTGGTCACCACGATCATCTGGCGCGCGTCATGCCACGGCGTCTTCGCCGTGCCGGCGTGCGCGACGCCGGCGAGGGTGACGGCGAACGTCAGCAAGGCAAGGGTTCGGCGGTTATCAGTCATCAGCTTTCCATCCGGTAAACCATCATCATCCGGTCATCTGCAGGAGCATCACCGGCAAACGGGCTCCTGCCACTCCCCGTTCCCCGTTCCCCGTTCCCCGCCTTCAAGGCTCCAGCATCAGCTGGATGCGATCGAGGTTGGCCAGCAGTTGCGCGTGCCGGTCGTCGCCGCCTTCGCACAGCTGCACGAACAGGCCGTCCAGCAGGTGCTGCAGCGCCGACTGGTACAGCAGCGGCTGGATGTACGGCAGCTCGTCGTGGGCGGACACCACCAGGGCGAGGTCGGCCAGCGTGCGCAGTGGGTTGGCGGTGTGCCGGGTCACCGTGATCACCTGGCCACGGCGCTCACGGAAGTAGCGGGCGATCTTGCCCAGCGCCGGATGGTTGCCGTGCTCGGAGAACACCAGCAGCACGTCGCCGGCGCCGGCGACGGAGATGTTGGCGGTCATCCGCGCGGTGTCGAAATTGTGCACGGTCAGGATGCCCAGCAGCGACAGCCGCAGCGCGAAGTTGCGCGCGTAGATGTCGTCTTCGCCCAGGCCGATGATGAACACCTTGCCGCTGCGGCCCGCCTGGGCGATCGCCTCGGCCACCGCCTGCAGCGTTTCCGGCGGGTTGATCAGCCGGGTCGCCTCCTCGGCCTCGGACTTGCGCCGCCACAGGGTCGAGCCACCGGCATCGCCGTCGCTGGCCGTCGCCAGCTGCGGTGCGTCGCTGTTGTCGGCGCGGGCGATCGCCTCGCCCACCGAATACTTGAGATCCGGATAGCCCTTGAAACCCAGCTTCTGGGTGAACTTCACCACGCTGGACTGGCTGATGCCCAGCGCATTGGCCAGTTGTTGCGAGGAGTAGTCGCGCAGCAGCTGCGCGTTCTCCAGCACGAAGTCGGCGATGCGCCGCTCCACTGCCGACATCTGGTCGCGTTCCGAACGGATTTTGACCAGCGGCGACATCAGTCTTCGATCCTCTCCAGGCCCCGTATCTCGCGGATGCCCAGGCCGGGTGCGTCCGTCACCGAGATCTCCGATTCGTTGAAGATTACCCCACCGTCGACCGGGTTGAACTGGCCCAGCGAAGGTCCGTCGAGGTCGATCTTGGTGATCACGTCGGCCTTGGCCACCGCCACGTGCACGGCGGCCGCCACGCTGATGCTGGTCTCCAGCATGCAGCCGATCATGCATTCGATGCCGTGCATGCCGGCGATGTCGGCTATGCGGATCGCGTTGGAGATGCCGCCGGTCTTCATCAGCTTGATGTTGATGATGTCGGCCGCGCGCAGGCGGATCAGCTCGATCACCTCCATCGGACCGAACACGCTCTCGTCGGCCATCACCGGCGTGTGCACGCGTTCGGTGACGTAGCGCATGCCGGCCAGGTCGCGCGCCTTCACCGGCTGCTCGATCAGCTCCAGCTTGATGCCGGCGTCTTCCAGCGTCTGCAAGGCGTACACCGCCTGCTTGGCGGTCCAGCCCTGGTTCGCGTCCAGCCGCAGCAGCGCGCGGCCTTCGACTGCGGCGTAGATCGCCTTGACCCGCTCGATGTCGACGCCGATGTCCTTGCCGACCTTGATCTTCAGCGACTCGAAGCCGCGCTCCACCGCCGAGATCGAGTCGGCCACCATCTTGTCGATGTAGTCGACGCTGATGGTGATGTCGGTGGTGATCACCGGATCGCCGCCGCCGAGCAGCTTGTACAGCGGCGCGTTGTAGAGCTGGCCCCACAGGTCGTACACCGCGATCTCCACCGCCGCCTTGGCGCTGGTGTTCTTCTCCATCGAGGACTGGATCAGCTGGGTGATGTGGTTGAGGTTGGCGATCTCCTGGCCGATCAGCCGCGGCGAAATGTAGTGCCGGATCGCGTCGATGATCGAGCCGTGGGTGTCACCGGTGATCACCGCGGTGGCCGGCGCTTCGCCATAGCCGATCTCGCCGCTGTCGGTGTGCACCATCACCACGATGTCTTCCACCGTGGAGACGGTACGCAGGGCCGTCTTGAACGGGGTCTTCAGCGGCACCCGCAGCATGCCGAACTGGATGTCGGTGATTTTCATGATTTGACGTGCTCTGATCCTGTGCGATGACACTTCACGACGTCATTCCCGCGCAAGCGGGAATCCATCTTGCCGCTGACCCGAAAAGCAAAGTGGATTCCCGCTTGCGCGGGAATGACGCCGCGAGAGAGTGAGTGGACTTCCTTCATGGCCGGATGCGCACGATGCTGGTCATGCGGTCGACAAAGGTCTGCTTGTCGTTGTAGAGCATCGGCAGCAACGGCGTCACCGATACCGCGTTGAGCTTGACATGGGCCTTGCTGCCATCGGCCTTGCGATAGCTCATGCCGCCCACGTCGTGGATCACCCAGGGCTGTCCCTTGTACTGGCCGATCACCATCATCACGTGGCCCGGGATGTAGACCAGGTCGCCCACCTGCAGTTCATGCGCGGCCTTGAGGCGTGCCTCACGGCTGTCCTTGTCGGTGAACAGCCGATGCTCCAGCGCCGGGCTGATCGACTGCTTGCTGGTATCACGCGGCATCTGCACGCCCATGCTGCGATACACGTCGGAAACAAAACCGCTGCAGTCGCGGCCGTCGTACGCATGCCCCCAGCCGTAGCGCTCGCCGAGGAACTTGAAAGCCTGGTGGAGGATGTTGGCCGGGGTCAGCGGCAGGTAGTCGCCGGCCGTGTCGGTGTTCTTCTGCAGCAGCGCGGGCGAGAACTGCAGCTTGCCGGCGGCATCGCGCCACGGCAGTTCCAGCGTGTACGCGGCGTACGCCGTTTGCCCGTTGACCGGCTGGTCCGGCGCCAGGCCGCCGGCCAGCGGCACGCGCGTGCTCATGTCCAGTTGCAGCTGCGACAGCTCGGGACGTTCGCGGGTGAACACCGTGCGCTCGCTGGCTCCGGTGATCACCCGGTACGGCGACTTGTCGACGTAACCGAAGACCTGCCCCGCGCTGCCCTCGGCCACGTTCTCCGCCTTCGTCCACGCGGCGTAGCGCGGGCTCAGCACGAACAGCCACCGGCCGTCGGCACCGGCATGTGCGATCACCACCGGCACGCCGGGGAACTCGGCAGTTTCCTGGAAGCGGTCGATGTCGGTGTCATCGTTCGAGCTGAACACGCGCAGGTCGGTCGGAAACGCGCGGAACGCGGCGCGCTGCACGATCAGTCCATAACGTGTGGGCTGGCTGGCCGGGACCTTGTCCAGGGCGAGATCCGCCACCAGCGCATCGAACGTCGCCGACGGCACCGGCTTGCCCTCGACGTCGTAGCGCTGGTGCGTGGGGCGCTCCGAAACATGCGTGATCCAGCCACTGACCTGCTCGCGGGAGAGCGTGGCCGGCAGCTTGCGCAGGTCGTGCATCGACGGGTCGAGCTGCAGCAGCTTCGCGTTCTCCGCCTCGATCGTGGCGCGATCCATGATCACCCGGTCGGGCTGCGCCTGCAGACCGATCCAGAACTGCGGGGTCAGCTGCGCCTCGCCCACGCCCAGCACGCCCGACGGCGGTATGGTCAGCGCGTCATTCGCCTCGCGCGCCTGCAGCGGTGCGCCGGCGAAGGCGAAGGCGAAGGCAAGCACGCTGGCGGCAATCAGGGAAAATCGCATCGTTCCGATCCTGTATCGAATACGCGTCACGGTAGCGCCAGTGTCGACATGATCGTCGCCACCAGCAGGCCGAAACCGGTGCCCAGGATGTAACCGAGCAAGGCCAGCAGGATACCCACCGGCACCAGCGCGGCCGAATAGCTGGCCGCCAGGATCGGCGTGGCGGCCACGCCGCCAATATGCGCCAGCGAGGAGATGCCGCACAGGTAGAGATCGAAGCGGAACAGCTTGGCGAAGCCGACCAGCAGCACCGCGTGGATCGCGATGACGGTGGCTCCGCACAGCAGGTACAGCGGCGCCGCGGCGATGCCGTGGAAATTGCTCTGCGAGGCCAGCACCGCCACCACGCTGATCAGCATCGCGCTGGAAATCGTGCCGGCGCCGGGAAACCGCGCCAGCGGCGTATGCGCCACCACCAGCCCGCAACCGGTGGCCAGCAGGATGGTCCAGGTGGTGGCGCTGACCATGCCCGACACCGGCAGCCAGCCGGCCAGCCAGCCCGACAGCGCCGCCACTGCCAGCGCCATGCCCAGCCACAGCAGCACGCTGTCGTAAGTGGTCGGCGCGCTGGTCTTCGGCTCGGCCAGCGGGATGTCGCCGCTGGACCTGGCCCGGGTCCACCGGTTGAACGCCGGTGCCAGCCGTGCCACCGAGAACAGCACCACCACCCACATCGAGTAGCACAGCGCATCGGTCAGCAGCGACATCGCCAGCAGGTCGTCGGGCATGGCGATCGCCTGCTTCACCGCGATCATGTTGGCGGTGCCGCCGACCCAGCTGCCGGACAGCGCGGCCAGTGGCTGCCACTGGTTGCCCGGCAACCAGTGGCGATAGATCAGGAAGCTGGCGATGAAGGCCACGAGCAGGCTGACCGAGGTGCAGGCGAACACCCCCAGCACGCGCGGCCCCAGCCGCCAGATCGCGCGCAGGTCGCAGTTGATCATCAGCAGGAACAGCAGGGCCGGCACCATGTGCGACACCAGCATCGACTGCGCCGCCTTGATCTCGGCATTGACCTGCCACAGCCCCGACACCGCCAGCGCGGTGACCAGCAGGTAGGTCAGCACGATCGGCGGCAGCACCGAGAAGATCTTCCAGCCGAAGCGGCGCTCGATCGCCGGAAACAGCCCCGCGACCAGCAACATCAGCGCCAGATAAGGCCAGACCGTATGGATCACGTGCACCCCCTCGTGGATCGTTTGCGGGCATCCACAGGCTGACGGTGTGCGGCCAGCAAGGAATAGCTGATTCTTGTTGAGTTCAACCGAAGCATAAATTATTGACCGGCATTTGCAAGCGTGTTACACAACCGTTTCAGGGGTCAATCGCGGGGACGTTTGTCGATGGATACGTTGCTACCTGTCGCACTGGCAACACGTCAGCCCACACGCAGGCTGCGCCTGGTGGCGTGCCTGTTCGCCCTGCTGCTTGCCAGCCCCGTCGCCTTCGCCGGCGCGGATGCCAGCAACGGAACCACCGCCCCCATCATCGCCCAGATCGACGCCGGCCATTTCCAGGCGGCCGAAGCAGCGATCACCGCTGCGCTGGCACAACCCGGCGTGCCGGCCGACACGCAGCACCAACTGGCGTTCCAGCGCGAGCGCATGCGCCGCATCCTGCTCGACTTCACCCTGAGCGCCGACGACGTCAAGGCGCGCGTGCGCAAGCAGATCCCCGACCTCACCGACGCCGAGTTCGCCAAGTGGAACGCGGCCGGCCTGTTCGAGCATCAGCTGATCGACGGCAAGACGCTCTATTTCAAGCGTTCGCCGGGCAACCTGTTCCGGCTCAGCGCCGAGGCGGTGGCGCGGCGCGCCGTGCAGACGCCGATCAGCGACGGCCCGATGGAAGCGTTGAACGATCACCAGCGCGCGATCTACAAGGCGGCGCTGGCCGGACATCGCAGCAGCGTTTTGCCGCGCCGCTTGCGCATGACGCAGACGCTGACCGTCGCCGCCGACGCCGTCCCCGCCGGCGAAATCGTGCGCGCCTGGATTCCGTATCCGCAGGCGATACCCGGCCAGCAGGAAGACATCCGCTACGTGGCCAGCGTGCCGGCGCAGCACCGCATCGCGCCCGAGTCCGCGCCGCAGCGCACCGCGTATCTGGAGAAGCCAGCGGTGGCCGGGCAGAAGACCGTGTTCTCGGTCACCTGGGAACTGACCCAGTACGCGCAGTACCACGCGATCGATCCGGACCGCGTGGTACCCGCCACGATCACCCCCGAGCTGGCGCCGTTCGTGGCCGAGCGCTCGCCGCACATCGTGTTCACCGAGGCGATGCGCGCGTTCTCGCGCAAGGTGGTCGGCGACGAGAAGAACCCGTACCGCATCGCGCAGAAACTGTTCGCCGCGGTCGACCGGATTCCCTGGGCCGGCGCCCGCGAATACTCGACGATCTCCAACATCAGCGACTACGCCCTGCACGCCGGCCATGCCGACTGCGGCCAGCAGACCCTGTTGCTGATGACCCTGCTGCGGCTCAACGGCATCCCCACGCGCTGGCAGTCGGGCATGGTGTTCTCCAGTGACGGCAGCGGCTACAGCAACATCCACGACTGGGGCTTCGCCTACCTCGCACCCTACGGCTGGGTGCCGATGGACGTCACCACCGGCCGCCTGCATCCGTCGCCCGCGGACGACCCGGCGCTGGAATGGTTCTACCTCGGCGGGCTCGACGAATACCGCATCGCCTTCAACAGCGACTACGACCGTCCGTTCCAGCCGGCCAAGCAGCAGTTCCGCTCGGACAACGTGGACTCGCAGCGCGGCGAGGCGGAGTGGCGCGGCGGCAACATCTATTTCGATCAGCTGGATTACGACTTCGACTGGCAGCTTCTGCCGGCGGCGCAGGGACGCAGCGGCAAATAACAGAAAGCCTTCAATAAACATGGCATCGACGGCGTCGATGGGGAGATGGGGAAATGAGCAACAGTCGCAGCTTGCGCAGAACCGTACTTTGCATGGCGCTGGGCCTCGGCCTGGGGTCACTGGCAACGCCGGCGGCCTTCGCCGGCAACAATGACGGTTCGGTGGTGGGCCATGCCCAGGCCGGCGCGGTGATCACCGCGGTGAATCCGGCCACCGGGCTGACCCGCACGATCACCGCCGACCAGCGCGGCAACTACCGCTTCCCGTTCCTTCCCGTCGGCGACTACACCGTCAGCGCCAGCGTGAATGGCCAGCCGGTTGGTCAGCCGCGCACCGTCACCGTCAGCCTCGGCAATGCCACCACGCTGGACCTGGGCGCCTCGCCCAGCGCCACCGACCTGTCGGCGATCCAGGTCACCGGCAACGGCCTGCCGGTGATCGACGTGACCTCGACCGAGTCGGCCACCAATGTCTCGCGCGCCGAACTGGTGCGCCTGCCGGTCGACCAGAACGTCACCTCGGTGGCCCTGCTGGCGCCGGGCGTGGTCAAGGGCAACGCGGGCTTCGGCGGCATTTCCTTCGGCGGCTCATCGATCGCCGAGAACTCCTTCTACGTCAACGGCCTCAACGTCACCGACTTCTACAACCGCAATGGCTTCTCCGAAGCCCCGTTCGCCTTCTACGACCAGTTCCAGGTCAAGACCGGCGGCTACTCGGTGGAGTTCGGCCGCACCACCGGCGGCGTGGTCAACGCGGTGGCGCGCTCGGGCACCAACGAGCTGAAGGGCGGCGTCGAGATCACCCTGGAGCCGGGCAACTGGCATTCGCGGGCCGATGACCAGTACAACGCCGAGGGCAAGCGTTACATCACCGCCAGCCGCGACCAGGACTCGCTGGTGAAGACGAACGTCTGGGCGTCCGGCCCGATCATCAAGGACAAGCTGTTCATCTTCGCGATGTACGAAGCCCGCGGCAGCAGCCCGCGCAATACCAACGACCCCGGCAACACGCTCACCTCGAACAGCGCCAACACCGGTTTCTGGGGCACCACGATCGACTGGAACATCACCGACAGCAACGCTCTGCAGCTGATGGCGTTCTCCAACAAGAACAAGAACACCGGCGACGTCTACGGCTACCACTACGACACGAACACCATCGACGCCCTGAGCAACAAGATCTTCTCCGACACCGGCGGCAAGGACTGGGCGCTGACCTGGACCAGCTACCTCACCAACGACCTGTCGATGAAGCTGATGTACGGCCGCAACGAACGCGAAGCGTTCACCCGCTCGCAGCTGGACATCAGCTGCAACTACGTGTCGGGCAACAACGCCTTCCTGCAGCTCCACGACCCGGGCGTCGCGCTGGGCTGCACCAGCAATTCCACCGTCTACGATCGCAACGACATCCGCAAGCAGGCGCGCGCCGACTTCGAATGGACGCTGGGCGACCACCTGCTGCGCTTCGGCTACGACCACGAGAACGACACCTCCGACTACAGCCGTTACTACGCCGGCCCGGGTGCGTACTACTACAACCTCTATGCGGCCAACGCCGGCACCACCATCCCGAACGGCGGCGTGGTGCCGGCCGGCTACGACTCCTACATCCGCGCCCGCCGCTACGAGATCTCCGGCACGTTCACCACCAAGAACGCCGCCTACTACATCGAGGACAACTGGCAGGTCACGCCCAACCTGGTGCTCAACCTCGGCGTGCGCAACGACAGCTTCGACAACCAGGACGCGGCAGGCCGCAGCTACATCAAGATGGACCGGCAGATCGCCCCGCGACTGGGCTTCTCCTGGGACATGAAGGGTGACGGCAGTACCAAGCTGTTCGGCAACCTCGGCCGCTACTACCTGCCGGTGGCCAACGTGATCAACATCAAGCAGGCCGGCGGCCTGCTCGATGAGCGCACCTATTACGCGTTCGACGGCTGGGACTACCAGACCCTCAACGGCGTCGAGTACGCCATCCCGAAGCTCGGCCCGCAGATCGGTGCGGTCGACGATTCGCAGGGCGACGGCACCGTCGGCGACCTGCGCTCGGAAGTCGACAAGAACATGGACCCGGTCTACCAGGACGAGGCGATCCTCGGCTTCCAGCAGCTGATCAGCAACAGCTGGTCGTGGGGCGTCAAGGGCACCTATCGTCGCCTGCACAACGCGATCGACGACATGGAAATCAGCGCCACCGCCCAATGTGGTGAAGACGGCTACATCGGCTGGGTGATGGCCAACCCGGGAACGAAAGTTACCGTGTGGGGCGACACCAACTGCGACGGCACGCCTGACGGTTACCTCACTGTCGATACCGCGAAGGAAGGCTGGGCGATGTATCGCCAGGACGGCGTCGATGCCAACAACGAACCGATCATGACCTACATCGGGCAACATGGCTGGGTGAAGCCCAAGCGCACCTACGCGGCCGTCGAGCTGCAACTGGACCGTGCGTGGGACGAGAAGTGGTCGATGAACGCCTCGTACACGATGTCGTGGAACCGCGGCAACGCGGAAGGCCCGGTCAACTCCGACACCAACTTCGACGACACTGGCCGCACCGAGAACTTCGATGATCCGTGGGTCAACATGGGCGGCGATGGCTACCTGCCGAACGACCGCCGTCACCAGTTCAAGCTGCGCGGCGCCTATGCGCTGACTCCTCACTGGCAGCTCGGCGCCGACCTCAACGTGGCCTCCGGCGGCCCGATCACCGGCTTCGGCGTGGGCAATCCCTACGACACCAAGAATTACCACAGCTACTTCATCTGCGTGGATAACTGCAACTCGCCGTTTTCCGCGGAACGTGTCTACGAGCGCTCACCGCGCGGCAAGTACGGCCGCCTGCCGTGGACCTACAACCTCAACGCCGGCATCACCTACGTGAAGCCATTTGACGGTGGAGAGTTCCGGGTGAAACTGGCCGTCTACAACCTGCTCAACCAGAAGCGCACCACCCGGGTGGACCAGGACCTGCAGACCGACATCGGCGACGTGATTGACGACCAAGGAAACGATACTGGCGTCGGCCAGCTCAATCCGACGTTCCGCCAGCCGCTGGGCTTCCAGTCGCCGCGGTTCACCCAGCTGACCATGTCCGTCAACTTCTGATCGACCTCCCCGATCGCGGCCCGCCGGCTGGCGGGCCGCACTTTTTTGAAACCCCTTTCCCGAAAGACGGCGTACCTGCCATGTTTCCGCAAACCAGCCGTCCCGCATCGCCGGCGCCGATCTCAGAAACCACCGACGAGTCCCGCCTGTTCGATGGCGTCGACCTGCCACGGCTGGCTGAACGCATGGGCACGCCGCTGCACGCCTACTCGGCCAGCGCGATCCGCCAGCGCATCGATGAACTGCACGCCGCCCTGCACGGGCTGGACGCACTGATCTGCTACGCGGTGAAGGCCAATTCGAACCTGGCCATCCTGCAACTGATGGCGAATGCCGGCGTGGGCGCCGACATCGTCTCGGTGGGCGAACTGCGCCGCGCGCTGCATGCAGGCATCCCCGCCGAACGCATCGTGTTCTCCGGCGTCGGCAAGAATGCGGATGAAATCGCCGGCGCGCTGAACGTCGGCATCCAGCGCTTCAACGTGGAATCGCACGACGAACTGCTCACCCTGCAACGCGTGGCCCGGGCCCAGGATGTGGTGGCGCGCGCCGCGGTGCGCATCAACCCCGACGTGGATGCACAGACCCACGCGAAGATTTCCACCGGCAAGTCGGAGAACAAGTTCGGCGTCAGCATCGACGAGGCGCGCCGCTGGTTCGCCGAACGCAAGTCGCTGAGCCACGTGCAACTCGATGGCCTGCACGTGCACATCGGCTCGCAGATCCTCAGCGTCGAACCGTTCCGGCTCGCGCTGCAGCGCGTCGCCGCGTTCTGGCGCGAGCTCGAACAGGCCGGCCACCCGATCCGCAGCATCGACGTCGGTGGCGGGCTCGGCGTGTGCTACCGCGCCGGCGTGGACCAGCCGGTGGCCGCCGCCGACTACGTGGCCGTGATCCGCGCAGCGCTGGCCGGCTATCACGGCCGCCTGCTGCTGGAGCCCGGCCGCTACCTGGTGGCGGAGGCCGGCGTGCTGCTGACCCGGGTGATCCGGGTCAAGCCGGGCGAGCAGCGCCAGTTCCTGGTGCTGGACGCGGCGATGAACGACCTGCAGCGCCCCAGCCTGTACGACGCCTGGCACGACATCGTCCCGGTCATCGACGAGGGCCGCCCCGTCACCACCTACGACATCGTCGGCCCGGTCTGCGAAACCGGCGACACCTTCGCCCGCGGCCGCGAGTTGCCCCGCTGCGATGCGGGCGACCTGTTGCTGATCAGGGCCACCGGCGCGTACGGTGCATCGATGGCGTCCACCTACAACTCGCGACCGCTGGCCGCCGAGGTGATGCTGCAGAACGGCCGCTATGCCATCGTGCGGCGCCGCCAGCACTTCGAGGAAATGATTGCCGGCGAGCAGCCGGCCCGCCAATGGGAGACCGCATGAACACCATCCTCCGCCTTGCCCTGCTCGCCGCACTGGCCGCCAGCACCGCCGTATCGGCGCGGCCCGTACAGGACCCGCCGGTCACCATCGACAGCCACGTCGACATCCCGTTCAACTACATGGGCGAGCCGCGCTTCGACGCCGGCAAGGACACCCGCCTGCTGGTCGACCTGGGCAAGATGGAACGCGGCGGACTCAACGCGGCGTTCTTCGTGATCTGGGTGCCGCAGCACCAGCTCGACGCCGCGGGCTACGCCAAGGCGGTGCAGCAGGCCAGCCAGAAGTACGACGGCATCGGCCGCATGCTGATGATGTATCCCGACCGCATCCGCCTGGCCACCACGCCCGAGCAACTGCTGGCCAACCACAAGGCCGGCCTGCTCTCGGCCACCATCGAGATCGAGAACGCCTACTCGCTCGGCCACGACCTGCGCCGCCTCGACGCCGCGTACGACCGCGGCGCGCGCTCGGTCGGCCTGGTCCACGTCGGCAACAACGACCTGTGCACCAGCTCGCTGCCCGACACCGAGCACGGCGAGCCGGCGATGAACAGCGCCGGCGACCGGGGCATGAGCGACTTCGGCCGCGCCGTGGTGAAGCGGGCCAACCAGCTCGGCATGATGATCGACATCTCGCACGCCTCGGACAACTGCGTGCGCGACGCGCTGAAGGCCTCCGCCACGCCGATCATCGCCACCCACTCCGGCGCCCGCGCCGTGCTCGACCATCCGCGCAACCTGCCCGACGACCTGCTGCGGGCGATCGCCGCCAAGGGCGGCGTGATCGACGCCGTCGCCTACAAGGAATTCCTCAAGAAGGACCCGGGCCGCGAGGCCGCGGAAAAGAAGCTGCAGGACGCCGTGGCGAAACAGGCCGGCGAAAAGAAGTACGACAGCGACAGCGACGACTACCGCCCCGAGATGGAAGCGGGCATGGCCGAGATCCAGAAGAAATACCCGCTGGCCACGCTGGACGACTACGTGGAGCAGATCCGCCACATGGTGGAGGTGGCAGGCATCGACCACGTCGGCATTTCCTCCGACTTCGACGGCGGTGGCGGCATCACCGGCTGGAAAGACGCCAGCGAAACCCGCAACGTCACCGCCGCCCTGCGCCAGGCCGGCTTCAGCGACGCGGATATCGCCAAGCTGTGGGGCGGCAACCTGCTGCGCGTGTGGGGCGAGGTCGAGCGCCATGCACAGCACTGATCAAGCATTGCTCCCTCCCCTGCACCGCAGGGGAGGGCTGGGGTGGGGTGCTCTTGCTCTTGCTCTTTCTCTTGCGCTCCTGCTCGCCGTCCCGCCCGGCGCCGTCGCCCAAACCTCCAACCCCGCCTACGACAAGATCGTCGACGCCACCATCGCCCGCTACCACCTGCCCGGCATCGCCGTGGGCGTGATCGAGAACGGCAAGGTCGTCTACACCCGCACTGCCGGCGAAACCGTCGCCGGCTCCGGCCGGAAGATCACCCCGCAGACGCTGTTCAAGATCGCCTCCAACAGCAAGGCGATGACCACCGCCCTGCTCGGCCGCCTGGTCGACCAGGGCAAGCTGCGCTGGGACGATCCGGTGACGAAGTACCTGCCGGAATTCCGCATGCACGATCCGTGGGTCACCGCGAACATGCGCGTGGCCGACCTGCTCACCCATTCCAGCGGCCTGCCCGAGGGCGGCGGCGACCTGATGCTGTGGCCGGAGCCGAACGCGTTCACCCGCGCCGACATCATCCACGGCCTGCGCTTCATCAAGCCCGGCTACAGCTTCCGTTCGCAATACCAGTACGACAACCTGCTCTACGTGGTGGCCGGCGAAGTCGCCGCCGCCGCAGGCGGCGCGTCGTACGAAACGCTGATGCATCGCGAAGTGTTCGCGCCGCTGCAGCTGGACCGTTGCCAGGTCGGCGCGTGGAACCGCGACACGGTGGGCGACGTGGCCACGCCGCATCGCCGCGACGGCGAGCGCAACGTGCCGATCCCGGAAGCCGCCGCGATCCCGGCGATCACCTCCGCGCCGGCCGGCGGCATCCGCTGCGACCTCACCGACATGCTGAGCTGGGCGCGCAACTGGCTGGTGCCGACCCACGCACAGCTGCAGTGGCTGTCGCCGGTGCAACGCGAGGTGCTGCAGGCGCCGCACATGCTGATTCCGGTCTCCGCGCAACGCCGCGCCTGGGACCACTCGCACGTGATGGCCTACGGCTACGGCTGGCGCATGACCGACGTGGACGGCCAGTGGCTGGTCTGGCACACCGGCACCCTGAACGGCATGTACTCGATGCTGGCCCTGCTGCCGGATCGCAACAGCGGCTTCGTGTTCATGATCAACGGCGAGGCGGACGATGCGCGCACCGTGCTCGGCGAAATGCTGACCAAGCACTTCACCGCGCCGGCCGAACCGCGGGACGTGAACTGGTACGCCGACGCGCTGGAGCAACGGGCCGCGCAACGCCCCGCCGACGCCACGGCGCCGGACACCTCGGCACAACGCCCGGCCACCACCACCGAACTCGCCTCATGGACCGGCGCCTACCGCGACCCGTGGTTCGGCGGCGTCTCGCTGTGCCCGCGCGACGGCAAGGTCCGTTTCGCCGCCACGAAGTCGCCTTCGCTGACCGGCACCGTGATGCGCCTGGGCGAGCGCTACCTGGTGCACTGGGACGGCGGCGAGCTCGATGCATGGCTCGATTTCCACGCCGCCTCCGCCGGCACGCCGACCACCTTGCGCATGGCCAAGCTCGATCCGCAGGGCGACTTCAGCTCCGACTACGAAGACCTCGACTTCCAGCGCACGGGAGACTGCCCATGAAGGACGCGCCCCTCGCAAAACCCCTTCCCCCGCTGGCGGGGGAAGGTGCCAACTGCGAAGGCAGGATGCCGAAGCGGACGGCGAAGCCGGCCCGAAGGGCGTGCCGCAGGAGCGGCACGCAAGGCGGATGGGGGGCTTGGGGTCGGCGTGTGCCCCCACCCGCCCTCCGGGCACCTTCCCCCGCCAGCGGGGGAAGGAAGGTTGTCTTGGCCTTGATGTTCGGCCTCTGCATCGGCAGCCTCCACGCCCAGGACAAACCCGCCCTGTCGCCCGCGAAAACCGCCGCCGAAGCCAACCTGGTCGACATCCGCACGCTGGTGCCCGACATCGCCGAGGACATCAAGTACGCCGGCAGCGACAATTTCATGGGCACGCCGGCGGACGGCTATCGCGCCCCGGCCTGCCTGCTGCTGCGTCCGGTCGCCGAAGCGCTGGCGCGGGTCGAGCGTGACCTGCGCACGCGCCACCAGCGCCTGAAGATCTGGGACTGCTACCGCCCCGCCCGCGCGGTGGCGCATTTCGTGCGTTGGGCCCACGATCTTTCCGACCAGCGCACCAAGCCGCAGCACTACCCGCGCCTGGACAAGTCCGAACTCCTGCACGGCTACATCGCGGAAAGCTCCGGCCACAGCCGCGGCGCCACCATCGACCTGACCATGCAACAGTGCGCCGCCGACGGCAGCCGCTGCATGCCGCTGGACATGGGCACGGATTTCGACTTCTTCGACGTGCGCGCGCACACCGACACGCCCGACGTCACGCCGCAGCAGCACGCGAACCGCCTGCTGCTGCGCGACGCGATGGAGCGCGAGGGCTTCCGCAACTATCCGATGGAGTGGTGGCATTACACCCTCGACCCGGAACCGACGCCGCACACGCTCTACGACGTGCCGGTGCAGTGACCCGAAACCCGCAGCGCAAAGGCGACATGCCATGTACAAACCCCTTGCCAGCCTCGCCGTTGCCGTCCTGCTCGGCGGCTGCGCCTCCGCCACCAAGCCGGTCGATCCCACCGATGCGCTGATGGCGCGCTACGCCGGCGACGTGCCCGGCGCCTCGCTGCTGGTGCTCAAGGACGGCAGGGCCATCGTCAGCCGCAGCTACGGCCTGGCCAATCTCGAGGACCATGACGAGACCACGCCGGCCACCAACTACCGGCTCGCCTCGGTGAGCAAGCAGTTCACCGCGGCGGCGATCCTGCTGCTGGCCGAAAGCGGCCGGCTGCACCTCGACGACCCGGTGCGTCGCTGGCTGCCCACGCTGCCGGAGACGGACTCCGCCGTCACCCTGCGCCAGTTGCTGACGCACACCGGCGGCCTGGTCGACTACGAAGACCTGATTCCGCCCGGCACCACCGCCCAGGTCAGCGACAACGACGTGCTGCGGATGCTGTCCGCCACCTCGAAGAGCTATTTCGCGCCGGGCACGAGCTATCGCTACAGCAACTCGGGCTACGTGCTGCTGGGCCTGGTGGTGGAACGCGCCTCCGGCGTCAGCCTGCCGCTGTACCTGCAGCAGCACATCTTCCGTCCGCTGCACATGGACCACACCCTGATGTACATGAGCGGTGGTCCGGAAGTGGAGCATCGCGCCTACGGCTACAGCGAAGAGCACGGCCAGTGGACGCGCACCGACCAGAGCGTCACCAGCGCCACCCGCGGCGACGGCGGCATCTATTCCTCGGTCGAGGACATGGCGAAGTGGGACGCCGCGCTGTACGACAACCGCCTGCTCAGCGACGCCTCGCGCCAGCTGGCCTTCAGCCCCCACGTGAAGGTCACCGGCGAACCGTACGAGGCCAGCTACGGCTACGGCTGGCGCATCACCGGCGACACGCTGTGGCACTCCGGCGAAAGCATCGGCTTCCGCAACGTGATCGTGCGCTGGCCGAAGCAGCACCTCACCGTGATCCTGCTCAGCAACCGCAACGGGCCGGAACCGTACCGCACCGCGCTGGCGATCGCGCAGCCTTACCTGCAGGAACCGTGATGTCCCGTCCGCTCCGTTTGTCGCGCAGCGTCGCCGTCCTGGCGCTGGTCGCCCTGCTCGCCGCCTGCGCCCACGCGCCGCCGCGCAACCCGCTGGCGACCTGGGTGCCCTCGCCCAACCACGACATCCGCCGGCCGGTGCTGATCGTGGTGCACTTCACCAACCAGCACTCGGCGCAGGAAAGCCTGGACACGCTGCGCACGAAGAACAGCGGCGGCCCGGTGAGCTCGCACTACCTGGTGGGCAGCGACGGCCACATCTACCAGCTGGTGTCCGACCAGTTGCGCGCCTGGCACGGCGGCGGCGGCCACTGGGGCACGATCACCGACATCAACTCCGCCTCGATCGGCATCGAGCTGGACAACGACGGCCATTCGCCGTTTGCCCAGGCGCAGATCGACAGCCTGTTGCGCCTGCTCACCGACCTCACCACGCGCCTGCACATCCCGCGCACGCAGGTCATCGGCCACCAGGATTTCGCGCCCACGCGCAAGGACGATCCCGGCCCGCTGTTTCCGTGGCCGCAACTGGCTGCCGCCGGCTTCGGCTTGTGGCCGCAGGGCGAACTGATCGATCCGCCCTCAGGCTTTGATCCGTGGATGGCGCTGGGCCTGGTCGGCTACCCGCTGGAAGACCGTGCCGCGGCGGTGCGCGCGTTCCACAACCACTACCGCGGCATCGGCGGCGATGAGCTCGACGCGCAGGATCTGCGCATCCTCTACAACCTGGCGCAGATCGTCGAACGCGGCACGCCGCTTAGCGACTGAGCGTTTTCGCGGACGGCCCGGCGATCCGCCGTAGATCGGACGCCGCGTCCTCGAAGCGCGGCATCATGGCCGGCGTGGCAGCCCGCAGCGGAAACGCCAGCACCTGGTCGGTATAGGTCTCGATCAGGGCGCTGAACGGCCGGTTGCCTGCGTCGTACAGCAGCGCACGATGCTGCAGGATCGCGTGGGGAATCGCCTGCGTGCCGGCTGCCGCGGACACCGACCACAGCACCCGGGCGCTCAGTGTCCTGCGCCGGAAATGCAGCGCCCGCACCACCTTGCCGAACGGCACGTCGCTGTTGTCGAGCTGGTGGTTCATCGCCGCGGTGAGGCGACCGGGCAGATACCAGTTGTCCGCCTCCGACAGCACCTGGTCGCCGCAGGCCAGTTGCACCCGTCGGTATTTCACCCGCTGGTCGGCTCCCGCCATCAGTTGCGCGCGCAGCTCGGGCGGCAGCGGCTTGTCCACGCCGCGCACCCGGTGCGCCACCACGCGCGCCGGCGACGCCATCCGATGCACGGCGCACCAGCGTTCGAGCGTCAGCGTGGCGCTGTCATGGCCGAGCAGGTCGGCATTGAGGGTTTGCAGCATCCGCTGCGCCTGCATCCGTCCCTGCGGCGTATCACGCCAGCCACCGGCAACCGGTTCGCGTGCGACGGCGGCGCTGCCGACCAGCAGCGAGAACAGGACAACCGAGGTGGCACGCCGCAGCGATCGAGTCATGGTCATCTGTCGCGCGCCTGCCGCACGGGCAGCGACGCGCGACTCCCGGGAAAACCCGAGCCTGCCGGAAGTGGCCTCACACTTCCAGCCGGTCGCCCGGCCGCGCCACCAGCGCGTACAGCGCCGGCATCAGGAACACGCTGATCAGCAGGCGGGTGAACAGGCCGCTGACGATGACCAGGGCGAACGGCCGCTGTGTATCGGTGCCCACGCCGGTGGCCAGCGCCGCCGGCAACAGGCCCAGCGCCGCCACCAGCGCCGTCATCATGATCGGGCGCAGGCGCAGGATCGCGCCTTCGCGGATTGCCTCGGCCACCTCGACACCGTTGCGGCGCAGTTCGTTGACGTAGGAGATGTACACCACGGCGGTCTGCACCGAGACCCCGAACAGCGCGAGGAAGCCGATCCCCGACGACACCGAGAACGGTGTGCCGGTCAGCCACAGCGCGATGATGCCGCCGGCCGGCGCGGACAGCACCACGCCGAGCACGGTGATGAACGGAAACTTGAAGTTGCTGTACAGGGTGAACAGCAGCAGGAAGATCAGCCCCACGGTGAGCGGCACGATCAGGTTCAGCTGTGCGCGCGAGGCGGTGTATTCCTTGTACTCGCCGCCCCAGTCCAGCCGGTAGCCCTGCTGCAGTTTCACTTTCGCATTGACCTGGGCGATCGCGTCCTCCACCGCGCCGGCCAGGTCGCGGCCTTCCACCGAGAACTGCACGCCGATGTAACGCGAGTTGTCCTGCCGGTAGATGAAGGAGGCGCCGTTGGTCACCTCGATATCTGCGAATTCCTTCAGCGGCAGCTGCTGGCCGCCCGGCGTGGCCACCAGGATGTTGCCGATCGCCTCGGCGTTGTCGCGATACTGCCGGTCCAGCCGCACCACCAGGTCGAACTGCTTCTCGCCCTGGATCACCTCGGTCGCCACGTCGCCGCCGATGGCGGTCTGGATCAGGCCGTTGATGTCGTCCACGTTGAGGCCGTAACGGGCGATCGCCGCGCGCTTGATGCGGATGCTGAGGCTGGGCTGGCCCAGCTCCTGCACCAGGGTCACGTCGCGGATGCCGCGCACCTGTTCCAGCACGCGCTTGATCGCCTTGCCCTTCGCCTGCAGCGTGTCGAGGTCGGGGCCGAACACCTTCACCGCCAGCGCGCTCTTCAGGCCGGTCTCGGCTTCGTCCACCGCATCCTCGGCCGGCTGGGTGTAGTTGAAGGTGATGCCGGGGAAGCTCTGCAGCTTCTGGTTGATCGCTGCGGTCAGCTCGGCCTTGTTGCGGTACTTTCCGGTCCACTGCGAATACGGTTTCAGCCCGACGTAGAACTCGACGTTGAAGAAGCCGGTGGAGTCGGTGCCGTCGTCGGGCCGACCCAGTTCCGAGGCCACCGTGGTGACCTGGGGGAACGAACGCAGGATGTCGCGGATCTGCGGGGTGATCTTCGCCGATTCGTCGAACGAGATGGTGTACGGCATGGTCGCGCGCACCCACAGCGCGCCCTCGTCCAGGTGCGGCATGAACTCCGCGCCGATGCGCGGGATCAGCAGCAGCGACAGCCCCAGCAGCAGGGCCGAGGCGATCGTGGTGAGCCACACCCGGGCCAGGCAGAAGTCCAGTCCCCGGATGTAGACCGACCTGATCGCCTCGAACGCGCGGTTGCGCCGTTCGCGCACGCCCTTGCGCATCAGCCACGAGCACAGCACCGGCAGCAAGGTCAGGGTGACCACCAGCGAACCGATCAGTGCGAACACCATGGTGTCGGCCATCGGCTTGAACAGCGTGCCGGACGGGCCGGACAGCACGTAGATCGGCAGGAAGCTGACCACGATCACCGCCACCGCGTAGAACAGCGGGCGATCGACTTCGGCCGCCGCGTCGCGGATCACCTCGATCAGGTTGAACTTCGTGCCTTCGCGATCGGCGAGCTGGCGGTGGATGTTCTCCACCATCACCACCGCCGCGTCGACCAGGATGCCGAAGTCGATCGCGCCGATCGACAACAGGTTGGCCGACGCGCCCTGCAGGTCCAGCCCGATGAACGCGACCAGCAGCGACAGCGGGATGGTCACCGCCACGATCAGCCCGGCGCGCACGTCGTACAGGAAGAAGATCAGCACCACCACGACAAGCAGCATGCCGCGCAGCAGGTTGTCCCTGACCACCTGGGTGGTCACCGCGACGAGATCGCTGCGGTCGTAGAACGGATGGACCTTGATGTCCTTCGGCAGGATCTGTTCGTTGAGTTCCTTCGTCTTCGCCTCGACCCGCTTCAGCACGTCCTGGGTCTTCTCGCCGGTGCGCAGCGAGATCACGCCCTCGACCGCGTCGTTCTTCTGCTCGAAGCCGAACTGGCCCAGCCGCGGCGCGACGCCGATCACCACGCGGCCGACGTCCTTCACCAGCACCGGAGTGCCGTCGTGCACGGCCAGCACCACGTTGCCGATGTCCTCCAGCGTCTGCAGCCGGCCCACGCCACGCACGTAGTAGAACTGGCCGCCCTGCGCGTAGAAGCCGCCGCCGGCGTTGCCGTTGTTGGCGGCCAGCGCGGCCTGCACCTGCTGCGCGGTGAGCCCGACCCCGGCGATCTTCGCCGGGTCCAGCAACACCTGGTACTGCATGCTGCCGCCGCCGAAACCGGAGTCGTCGGCCACGCCCGCCACGGCGCGGTACTGCGGCTCGACCACCCAGTCCTCGAAGGTCTTCAGCTCCATCGGCGAGCGGTCGGAGCTTTGCAGCACATAGCGATAGATCAGCCCCGACGGCGACGACAGCGGCGACACCGACGGCTTCACCCCGTCGGGCAGGTCGAGGTCGCCGAGCCGGTTGAACACCTGCTGGCGCGCGAAATAATTGTCGGTGCCGTCGTCGAAGGTGAGCGTGACCACCGACAGGCCGTACAGCGAAATCGAGCGGACGTTGTCGGTCTTCGGAATGCCGGTCATGCCCTGCTCGGCCGGCACCGTGATCAGCCGTTCCACTTCCTCGGCGGTGTGGCCGGGCCATTGGGTGACGATCTCCACGCTGGGCGGCGACAGGTCGGGATACGCATCCACCGGCAGCCGGTGCAGCGCATGCACGCCCGCACCGACCAGCACCAGCACCAGCAGCGCAACCAGGAAACGCTGCGCCAGCGAGGCGCCGACGAGCCGGTTCATCAGCGACGCCGCGCGCGGCGGCATGGGCGGCAGGTGCTCGCTCATTGGTTTTGCATGAACTGCACGAAGATGCCGCCGTCGACCACGATGCGGTCGCCGGCCCGCAGGCCTTCGCTGATCAGGTAGCCGTCGCCGCTGCGCGTCCCCATGGTGACATGGCGACGGGCGAAGCTGCCATCGTGCTGCAGCAGGTAGACGAACGGCAGGTTCTCGTCGTCGCGCAGCAACGCCGAGGCGGGAACCCGCAGGCCCTCGCCGGCCTGGCGCGACTGGATGCGCACGCGCAAGTACATTTGCTTGCGCAGCACACCCTCGGGGTTGTTGACCACGATGCGCGCGGCGATCGCCCGGGTATCCGGGTTCACCACCGCGGCGATGTTGTCCACCGTGCCGGGCCACTCCTCGCCCGGCGTGCCGGCATCCACCTGCGCCGGATCACCGACCCCGATCCCGGCCAGTTCCGCCGCCGACAGTTGCGCCATCACCCACACCTTCGACAGGTCGGCCACGGTGAAGCACGGCGTGCTGCCGGCCTGCAGCAGCTGCCCGGGAGTGATCAGCTTGTCCACCACGGTGCCGGCGATCGGCGCGCGGATGACGCCCTGCACCCGCGCCACCGTGCGACCGGCCTGGATCGCCTTGATCGTGGCCGCATCGACATCGAGCGCCACCAGCGCCTGCAGCGCCGCATCGCGATCGGCCTCGGCGCTGGCCGCGTCGATCTGCGCCTGCTCGGTTTCGCGCCGCGACACGCCTTCGTGTTGCAGCAGGTCCTTGTCGGCGTCGGCCAGCCGCCGCGCATTCCGCGCCGTGATCAGCTCCTTGCGATAGCTGCCGATCGCCGCGGAGAAGTCCGGCGAATCCACCAGCGCCAGCGGCTGGCCCTGGCGCACCTTGTCGCCCGGCGCGACCAGCAGTCGCGCCACCGGGCCGGAGAATGGCGCCAGCACGCTGGTGGCCTGGTCGTTGTCGAAATCCACCACGCCGGTGGTGTCGACCGTGCGATGGAAACTCGCCGGCGCCAGCGTGAGCAGGCGGATGTGCTGGCGCTGTGCCGCGGTCATCGTCACGTTCTTCGGCGTGTCGGCCGCCGCAACCTGCGGCGCGGCGGATTTCGAGGAACAACCTGCCACGCCGATGAGCATGCCCAGCGCAAGCAGGCAGGCCAGGCGAACGGGCGGCGTGCGAGGCGCCACCGAAGAGGATCTGCTTTTCATCGATGTCCCGGGTTGTGCCTTGGCTGATCCGAAGAAGCGTCGTCCGCATGCCACCAGCCGCCACCCAGCGCCTGGAACAGCGCGGCGGTGTCGGCGTAGCGACTGGCCTGTGCCTGCACCAGCGCGATGCGCGCCTGCTGGTAGCCCTGCTCTGCGGAAAGCAGCGACAGATAGCCGGCGTAGCCGGCCTGGTACTGGCGCCGCGACAAGTCCAGGGTGAGCTTCGCGGCCTGCTCCGCGCCGGCCGCGGCCTGCAGGCCCTCGGCGTCGTGCTGCAACGCTGACAGCACGTCGGCCACGTTCTGGAATGCGGTCAGTACCGTGCCCCGATATTCCTCGGCGGCTTGCGCATAGGCGGCCTTCGCCGCCCGCTCCTGATGCAGCAGGCTGCCGCCCTGGAAGATCGGCGCAGCCAGGTCCGCGCCCACGCTCCAGAAGCCGGTGCCGGACTTGAACAGCTGGTTGATCGCCAACGCCGTGCTGCCCGCATTCGCGCTCAGCGAAAGGTTCGGCAACCGGTTGGCGATGGCCACGCCGATCTGGGCGCTGGCCGCATGCATGTTCGCTTCGGCCTGGCGCACGTCGGGACGTTGCACCACCAGCGTCGAAGGCAGGCTCAGCGGCAACGCCTGCGGCAGCTGCAGGGCGGCGAGATTGAACGACGGCGACGACGCCTGCTCCGGCAACTGCCCGGTCAGCACCGCCAGCAGGTGGTTCTGCTGCTCCAGCTGGGTCAGCAGCGGCGGCAGGCTCGCCCTGACCTGCGCCAGCTGCGCTTGCTGCGCGGCCAGCTCGAGCCCGCCGGCATAACCCTTGTCCCGCTGGTACTGCAGGATCTGCACCATGTGGGCGTTGATCCCGACCAGCTCGCGCGTCGCCCCGACCTGCGCCCGCAACGACGCCTGCTGCACGGCCGCGGCCACCACGTTGGTGCTCAGCGTGATGCGCGTGGCCAGCATCTGGAAACGCACCGCCTGCTGCTGCGCCTGCAGCGACTCCTGCGTGCGCCGGTTGAGCCCGAACACGTCCGGCACATACGACACGCTGACCTGCGGGGTGAACAGGTTGTACAGGAACGCGTTGTTGCTGGGCACCGGCGCCAGCGCGCCGGGCGGGTCCTGCTCGCGGCTGGCCGACATGCCGACGCTGACGCTGGGGTAGCGGGCGCCGCGTCCGGCCCGCGTGGTTTCGCGCGCCACGTCCAACGCGGCCTGCGCCGCCTTGAGGTCGGCGTTGTGCGCCAGCGCCTGTTCGACCAGTGCGTTCAATGCGGTGGAATGGAACAGCGTCCACCACTGCGCGGGAATATCCGCGCCGGCGACGAAATGTTGCGCCCGGCCGCCAGCCACG
Source organism: Rhodanobacter sp. IGA1.0 (assembly GCF_040208325.1). Taxonomy (NCBI): domain Bacteria; kingdom Pseudomonadati; phylum Pseudomonadota; class Gammaproteobacteria; order Lysobacterales; family Rhodanobacteraceae; genus Rhodanobacter; species Rhodanobacter sp. IGA1.0. Next base: position 621,394 of record NZ_CP157948.1, on the reverse strand, counting down.
TTCGCGCTGGCCGTGCTGGCGGGCAGCGGACCCGCGGCCACGCTGGCCATGTCCGGCGCAGACGGCCGATGAAAATCCGGCCCCACCGCGCAACCGCCGATCGCCAGCGCGGCGATGGCCGCGACAAGCAGCCGCCCCGGGGAACGCACCCGCCCGAACATCGCAGCCGTCACTTCGACGGCACCGGCAAGCGCTCGAACCACGGATTGTTCATGCGGAGGCGTCTGCACGGAAAGATCGGGGCCGCAACGATATAACGTACCAAGCCGTGGCGAAAGCCTGCAAGAAATTACGTCGAATCCGCTTGTCAATTGCGGACCGCCCGCCTAACGTGGCGCATCTCCCGGCCATGACCCGGACCGAGAACCCGCACCATGACGGACCTTGCGTGCCCCGTATCCAACGGCTCCCCGACTTGGGGATGGCTGGATCTGTTCGCCTGGAAGCTGGTGCCGGAACGACTCGGCGGCGGCATACCCTTCATCCAGCGTTTCAAGGATGCGTGGGTCCGGCACAACCGGAAATTGATCACCTCGAACGCGGCGCAATACGCCATGCCAGCCGAACTTCTGGCAGGCGTGTGCTGGATCGAGGTGGGCGGCGATCCCGACTCCATCGATCGGGTGGCCTTCGACGTGCGCTCGTTCGACTGGAGCGGCCCGGACTGGATTGATCGGCACCTCACGGTGACCCATCACCCGGCCAGGACATCGTTCGGCTCGGTCAGCATGCAATTGCGCACGGCATCGCAGACCCTCGGCATGGACCCGGCCCGGATGTCGCACGCACAGTTGAGCAACCTTGCGGACTGCCTGCAGAAGGATGTGTTCAACATCGCACTGGTCGCCCGTCACCTGCGCATGCTCATCGATCACGACGGACTGCAGACGCAGCCGCCCGCGCTGGGCATGGATGAGGTTCGCATTGCAGGAGCGCGCTACAACCGCGGCATCGGCCTGAGCCTGGAGCAGATCCGCAAGAACACCAGCTACGGCGATTTCATCGTGAAGTTCTGGCCCCGCTTCAGCGGTCTGCTCAAGTGAAACCGGCAACGACCCGACTTTTCGCCAGGATCGCCGCGTGGGCGCTGTTCGCGTGGGGAGCACTGGTGTTCCTTGCCCTGCCCGTCCATCGCTACGACTGGATGCAGCAGATGGATCCCTCGATCACCGCACCGCCGGATGCCGGCTCTGACAACGGCGCGATGTTCGCGCTGCTGCTGCTGGCCGCGATCGTGATCAGTCAGGCCGCCCTGATCGCCACGGCGAAGTCGCGCCGGGAACGCATCCTCGGCATCGTCGTCGTCGTCGTGGCCATCGCGTTGTGGGCATCCAGGCATTGGCGCTGACCGTCCGACGCCTGCTCCCGGACGGTGGCCGCATGCGGCAGTAGCGCTACAACCCTTTCGCCGCCTGCGCCACCGCGCGGAACAGCGCGCGGCCCTTGTTCATCGTCTCTTCCCACTCGGCGGCGGGATCGGAGTCGTAGACGATGCCGGCGCCCGCCTGCACGTGCAGGCGGCCGTTCTGGATCACCGCGGTGCGGATCGCGATGGCGGTGTCGGCGTCGCCCCACCAGCCGATCCAGCCGATTGCGCCGGCATAGATGTTGCGCTTGTACGGTTCCAGTTCCTGGATGATCTCCAGCGCGCGGATCTTCGGCGCGCCGCTGAGCGTGCCGGCCGGGAAGGTGGCTTTCAGCACGTCCATGTAACTCAGGTTCGGCTTGGCCGTGCCCTGCACCTGCGAGACGATGTGCATCACGTGCGAGTAGCGCTCGATCACGAACGATTCGCTGACTTCGACCGTGCCGTTCTCGCTGATCCGGCCGATGTCGTTGCGGCCCAGGTCGATCAGCATCACGTGCTCGGCGCGTTCCTTGGGATCGGCCAGCAACTCGGCTTCCAGTGCCTGGTCTTCTTCGTCGGTGGCGCCGCGCTTGCGGGTGCCGGCCAGCGGGCGCACCACCACCTTGCCGTCCTTCAGCCGGGCGAGGATTTCCGGCGAGGAACCCACGATCTGGGTATCGCCCAGGTCGACGAAATACATGTACGGCGACGGGTTCAGGGCGCGCAACGCGCGGTACACGTCGACCGGTCGCGCGTTGAAACCCACGCTGAGCCGCTGCGACGGCACCACCTGGAAGATGTCGCCGGCGCGGATGTATTCCTTGGCCTTCTCGACCATCGCCTCGAACTCCTCCTTCGTGAAGGAGGATTTGAAGTCGCCCTCGTCCAACGCGACCGACTGGGTCAGCTGGGGGTACGACGCGCCGCCCTGGCGCAGCCGGTAGACCAGCGCATCGAGCCGGCGCTGCGCCTCGGCGTACGCCTGCGGCTGCGACGGATCGGCGTGCACGATCAGGTACAGCCGGCCCTTGAGGTTGTCGAATACCGCCACTTCCTCGGCCAGCATCAGCAGCACGTCGGGCGTGCCCAGCTCGTCGGCGCGATCCCACTGGGCCAGCCGGGGCTCGATGTAGCCGATCGTCTCGAAGCCGAAGTAGCCGACCAGGCCACCCGAGAACGCGGGCAGCTGCGGCAGCCGCGGCACGTCGTACTGTGCGCGCAGTTTCTCGATTTCGCCCAGCGGATCATCGAGGTGGCGACGTTCGGTGACCTCGCCCGAATCCTCGACCTCCAGCTCGTGGCCGCGCAGGCGATACACCCGCTTCGCCGGCAGGCCGATGATCGAATAGCGTCCCCAGGTGGCGCCGCCCTCGACCGATTCGAACAGGAAGGTGTACGGGCCATCGGCCAGTTTCAGGTACACCGACAGCGGCGTGTCGAGGTCGGAGAACACCTCGCGCACCAGCGGTATGCGGGTGTGGCCCTGGGCAACCAGCGCGTCGAATTCGTCCCGGCTGATTTTGTCTGGGGAGATCACGTGCTCAATCCGTGGCTGGCAGGATCGCCGATTGTAGGGCAGAGCCGGCGACAGCGTGAGCGAACGGCGCGGTTCACAACCGCGGCCGCGGCATTCCGTGCAGGCGCAACGAGAACGCCACGCCGCTGCCGTCGTCGAGGTTGCGGGCGCTGGCCACGCCGCCGTGGCGTTCGGCCACCAGGCGCACCACGTACAGGCCCAGGCCCAGGTGCGGCGCGTCGCCGGGGGTGGCCTTGTCGCGCAGGCTGACCAGCGAATCGAACAGCCGGCCCTGCATCGCGGCCGGCAGCGGCGGGCCCTGGTTGGCCAGCTCGATCTCGGCGCCGTCGGGCGTGGCCGCCAGGCTCAGGCGCAACCAGCCGTCGGGCGGAGTGAACGACAGCGCGTTGTCGAGCAGCTTGTCCAGCGCCTGGGCGATCAGCTCGGGCGCGCAGTGCAGGTTGATCGGGCCGGCCGGCAGTTCGCAGGCCAGGCGGCGCGTGCCGATCAGCGGCCGGTAGGCCTCGGCGCAACCGCGCACCACCTCGCGCAGGTCGACATCCTCCGGCTCCGCCGCGGTGATCGAGCGCTCCATCCGGCTCGACTCGCTCATCGCGCGCACCAGCGCGCCCAGCCGCGCCACGCCGTCGCGGGCGCGCGCCAGGTAGGGCTGCGCGTCGGCGGGCAGGCGGTCCTGCGCCTGCAGGGCGTGTTCGAGGTTGTCCAGCGAGGACTTCACGATCGCCAGCGGCGTGTTCAGTTCGTGCGAGAGTTTCGAGGCCAGCGTGCGCAGGTAGTCGGTATAGCTGCCGACCACCTCGAACAGCCGCTCGAAGCTGCGGGCCAGGTCGCCGATCTCGTCCGGCGCGTCGGTCATCGGGAACTTGCCGCTGTCGAAAAGGCCGTCCAGACGTCCATCGTTGAACTGGGCGCGCTCGGCCGCGTTGCGCAGGCGACCCAGCCGCAGGCTCAGCCGCGTGGCGAACCACAGCAGGATGCCGCCGGCCACCAGCAGTACGCCGAAGCTGGTCAGCAACAGGCCGAGCAGGGCACGGTTGGCCAGCAACGGCACGGTGCGGCTGGGCTGTTCCAGCAGCAGCACGCCATCGACCTTGCCGGCCCGCTCGATCGGTACCGCGGCGGCCAGCACCACGCTGCCGCGCTCCTCGCCACTGCGCCACACCGTGGCGGGCTGTCCGCCTGCGGCGCGGCGCACTTCGCCGCTGTCCAGCCGCGGCACGTCCTGCGCCCACAGGTTGGCATCCTCAAGGCGGTTGGCCAGCAGCGAGCGATAGACCAGCGCGGCGAACCAGCCCGGCTGGCCATCGCTGCCCGGCAAGGTGTTCAACCTTCCGCTGCGCCCCAGCAACCAGCCCTGCGGCGCCAGCACGCGCGCCTGCACCTGGTCGGGCACCAGTTGGGCCAGTTCGCCGGACAACTTGTCCGAGTAGTCGAGCAGCGGGCGCGTGTCGGCTGCCATGCGGTCGCCGCCGGCCGTCGCGTCGTAGATGCCGACACCAAGGCGGCGCAAGGCGAGGCTGCGTGGCAACCGCAGTTCGACGCGGTAGCCGCTGCCATCCTCCTGCCATTGCGCGGGGATCATTTCGGGCAGGCCGTCGACCGGCGGATCGAGCGGGCGCGCCGCCAGCGCACCGGGCGCCGCGCTGGCCACCAGGTAGCGGCGCTGGCCGTTCGCATTGCCCAGCGCCAGGATCAGGTGGTCGGCCGCCAGCGCGTTCGCATCATCGGCATCGGCACGCGTGCGACGGGTGTCGCGCACGTCGGCATACAGGTACAGCCAGTTGTCGTCGCCCGCCAGCAGCAGCTTGCCGTGCGACCCCAGCGACTGGCTCCACGGCGTCAGCGGCGCCCAGTCGTCGCCGTAGCCATCGACGGTGATCGGTTGCGCGCTCGATTCCACGTACCAGTTGCTGGCGCTCACCGGCGGCAGCGCGCCGGTCACCACCAGGCTGCGCGCCACCGCATTGGCCGAGGCCAGCAGGGCTTGCGCCTGGCCCTCGCGCAGCAGCGTTTCCATCTGCCGCACGTACAGCCAGCCCGCGATCGGCAGGGCCAGCGTGCACAGCGCAACCAGCAGCAGTTTGCGGCGCAGGCTCATCGGAGCGGTCGATCAGGGCGAGGAAGATCAGGGTGCATGCGTGGCCGGTGCCGCGGTGTCCTTCATCCAGCGGCTGGCCACCACCACGCGCATGAAGTCATCGAGCAGCGCCTGGCGCGCGGGATCGGCATCGTCGAAGGCCATCGACCAGCTCAGCCGCACGCCGCTGGCGGCGCCGGGGTCGCAGAACACCAGCACGTCGTCGACGTGGTCGCTGCCTTCGTACACCGAAGCCTCGCACGGCATCGCCGGATGGCGCACGACGAAGGTGGAGGCCTTGCCGACCGGGTCGTGCTGCAGGTAGCGCTTGCGATCGGCCTGCACTTCATCGGCCAGCGTACCCAGCTCGCGCGGCCACACGTTGAGCACCATCACCCGCTGCGGCTTGCCGCTCCATTCGCCCTGGTACAGCACCGCATTGACGCCGATGGCGCGGGCGTAGGTGCAGCAGTCGCGCGTCCAGCCGGCCGGCGTGGCCACGCTGATCGCCCATGCGGGCGCGCTGCCGTCGCGGGCGCCGCGGGCCAGCACGTCATCCGTCGGCGTCGCGGCCTGCGCCAGCGTGGCCCATCCGCACCACGCCACGACCAGCCATGCGCCACGCATCACGGCTTCCACCGGTAGCCCACGCCGTGCACGGTCTCGATCGCGTCGAACTCCGGCGCCACCGCGATGAACTTCTTGCGGATGCGCTTGATGTGCGAGGTGATGGTGGCGTCGTCCACGACGAGTTCCGCCTCGCGCATCAGCTGGTCGCGGTTCTTCACGTGGCCGGGGAAGCGGATCAGCGTGTGCACCATCCAGAACTCGGTGACGGTGAGCGGGATCTCCTCGTCGTTCCAGGTGATCCGCATGCGCTCGGATTCCAGCTTCAGCGGGCCGTGCTCGATCACCGTCTCGCTGGAAGCCGGCGCCTTCAGCGATTCGATGCGGCGGAACAGCGCGGCGATGCGCGCGGCCAGCTGGTGCAGGCTGGTGTCCTTGCTGAGGTAGTCGTCGGCGCCCAGGCGCAGGCCGGAGATCACGTCGAAATCCGAATCGCGCGCGGTGAGGAAGATCAGCGGCAGCGTCGAGGATTTCGCGCGCAGCTCGCGGCACAGGTCGAAACCGCCTTCCGGCTCGTCGCCCAGGCCGATGTCGATGATCACCAGCTCGGGCAGCTTCATCGCGAATGCGCTGGACGCCTCCTGGCGCGAGCCGTAGCCCCGCGCGTCGTAGCCGAAGCGGTTCAGCGCCTCGACGTAGTTGGCGCGGATCAACGGTTCGTCTTCGACGATGGCAATGCTGCGGCCCATGATGCGTTCCCTTCGAATGGTGGGCGCAGCGTGCTATGCGAAGCACCCGGACGCAAGCCATCGGCGACGAATGCCCGCGTTTTGCCACAAGCGAACGGCAAACCGGCCGCTCGCCGCCGCCGCACGCGCCGCCACCGGCGTTTTGATGGAGTCGCCCCCCGACGAGAAAACTCATGAAACTCGATACCGACCCGCGCGACGCGAATGCCGAACTGCACGGCTTCGAACCGCTGCGCATCACCCTGGCGCTGGGCGCCCTGCTGCTGGGCTTGCTGCTCGGCATCTGATGCTCCACCCCTGATTCGGGAGACTGTCATGACCCTCCACCGATTCCCCCTGTTCCGCCTGCTTCCGCCCGCCGTGGAAGGCACTGGCACGTTCGCTGCGCAGGGAAGCGCAGCGGGCGTTGGCCAGGACGAGCCCGACGCGGACTGGCAACCGCTTTAGTTCCGGCCTCCCCTGTTCCGTCCGACATGGTGGTTCCTTGTCCCCTCCTCGCGAGGGGATTTTTTTGTCCGTAGCGCCTGCCATCGTTCTGCCCCGATTGCGCCGCAAGCCGCCGCATTCCCGACGCGGCCCGCGCCGCGCCGGATGCGGCAATGCAGCCGTAGCACCCGCCAACAACCCCGCCAACGACCAAGGGACGGCCATGCGCGCATCATCCAGACTCTTCTTTCACCTGCTGCTGTTCGCCGGCCTGCTGTTCGCCGGCCCCTCGTTCGGGCTCGCCGCGCACGCCACCGAACCGGGCAGCGGCGAACTGCGCTGGCGCGATGCCAGCGGCCAGCTGCAGGCGCTTGCCAGTCTCGACACCGATGTCGAGTACAAGGTCAGCGGACTGGTTGCCGAAGTCCAGCTGCGCCAGCAGTTCCGCAACAGCGGCAAGGACTGGCTGGAGGCGCAGTACCTGCTGCCGCTGCCCGACGGCGCGGCGGTGTATTCGATGTCGCTGGAGATCGGCGAACGCCGTGTCGTGGCCGACATCCAGCGCAAGGAAGCGGCGAAGAAGGTGTTCGAACAGGCACGCAACAGCGGCAAGCGCGCGGCCCTGGTCGAAGCCGACGAGGGCAACCTGTTCCGCACTGCGGTGACCAACGTTGCGCCGGGAGAAACGGTGACGATCGTGCTGCGCTACTGGCAGCGCGTCGACTACGGCGCGGGCAGGTTCTCGCTGCGCTTTCCGCTGACCTTCACCCCGCGCTACCACATGCGCGACGGCGCCCGGCCCGGGGACGCCGGCATCGACACGCCGCAGGTGTTTGCCGACGACAACGCGCAGGCGCCGCTGCGCACGCACATCGCGGTGCAGCTGGATGCCGGCGTGCCGCTGGCCAGCGTGGACAGCTCCAGTCACGCGATCATCAGCACGCGGCACGACCAGCGCTGGGACATTCGCCTGCGCGACGCCAGCGTGCTGCCGGACCGCGACTTCGTGCTGAGCTGGCAGCCGCAGCCGCAAACCCAGCCCAACGTGGCCAGCTTCCGCCAGGACATCGATGGCGCCCATTACGCGATGCTGATGCTGATGCCGCCGCAGCAACAGGCGCAGCGCCTGCCGCGCGAGCTGATCCTGATCATCGACACCTCCGGCTCGATGGGCGGCGAATCGATCCGCCAGGCGCGCGCGGCGCTGGATCTGGCGCTGAGCCAGCTGCAGCCGGGCGACCGCTTCAACGTGGCCGAATTCAATTCGACACTGAACCCGTGGTCCAGCGAAGCGGTGGCCGCCACGCCCGAGGCGTTGCAGAAAGCCCGCGCCTGGGTCGACCAGTTGCAGGCCAACGGCGGCACCGAGATGGCGCCGGCGCTGCGCTTCGCGCTGGCCGGCCATGCGCCGCCCGGCTACGTGCGCCAGGTGCTGTTCGCCACCGACGGCGCGGTCGACGATCCGAACGGCCTGATGCAGTTGATCGACGAGCAGCTGGGTGATTCGCGACTGTTCCCGATCGGCATCGGCAATGCGCCGAACGCAGGCTTCCTGCAGGCCGCCGCGCGTCATGGTCGCGGCAGCGAAACCCTGGTCACCGACACCGGCAACGTGGGCAAGGCGATGGTCAGCCTGCTGGCCCGGCTGGATCACCCTGCCCTGCGCGACCTCAAGGTGGACTGGCCGGCCGGCAGCGACGTCTATCCGCGGCAGTTGCCCGACCTGTACCTGGGCGAGCCGCTGCTGGTCACCGCCCGGCTGGCCGCGCCGGTCGACCGCGTGCAGGTGCACGGCCAGCTGGCCGAGCGGGCGTGGACGGTGCCCGCGGATCTGTCCGCCGCCAGGCCGGCCGCGGGACTGGATCGGCTGTGGGCGCAGTCGCGCATCGCCGACCTGTCCGACCAGCTGGCCCGCGGCGGCGATGCGCCGGAGCTGGTCGAGGCGATCACCCGCACCGCGCTGGACGCCCATCTGGTCAGCGCCTATACCAGCCTGGTGGCGGTGGACCGGACCCCGGCGCGCAGCGCCGATGCCGCGCTGAAGCACCAGCAGATTCCCAACGTGATGCCCGCCGGCACCCACTTCGCGCAGACCGCCACGGCGGCCGAGCTGGAACTCTGGCTGGCCCTGCTGGCGCTGCTGCTGGCGTCGCTGGCGTGGTGGCGGCAACGGGCATGCCGATGATCCGGCAGCGGGCATGGCGCGCGCTGATGTTCGGCGCGCTGATGCTGGCCGCGGGGCTGGGCCTGGACGGCGTCTGGATCCACGCCAAGGCCGCGCTGGCGCAGCTGCTGCTGGAGCGGGCCTGGGCGCGCTCCGATCACGGACGGCTGGCGCAGCGGCCGTGGCCGTGGGCCGACATCGCGCCGCTGGCGCGGCTGCGCGTACCGCGCCTGCATCAGGACCTGATCGTGCTGGATGGCGACAGCGGCCAGGCGCTGGCGTTCGGCCCGGGCTGGAGTAACGGCGGCGTGCGCCCGGGTGCTGCGGGACTCGGCGTGATCAGCGCGCATCGCGACACCCAGTTCCGCTTCCTGCCCTCGCTGCACCCGGGCGACCGGCTGGTCCTGGACGGCCCGCGCGGCAGCAGCGACTACGTGGTGACGGACAGCCGCGTCATCGACAGCCGGCAGGCGCGCATCCCGCCCCGCGACAGCATGGACGGGCTATGGCTGGTCACCTGCTATCCGTTCGATGCGGTGGTCCCGGGCGGCCCGCTGCGCTACGTGGTGCAGGCGCGCCGGCTGAAACTGAATGACGGCATGGCGGTTTCGCCCCGCATCGCGGGAACCAAAGCTGACCAGCCCGGTCAGAACTGGTGATTGGTGCGGTTCCTTGCCGTGGAACGTGCCGGCACGGCGTGAGTCCCTCCCCGTAGTGGCCGTGCCGGCACACCAATCATGGTGTTTCCTCTCACGTCTCCGACGACGTTTATCCCGGCGCAGCCGTTCACTGCGTCGGGATTTTTATGTGCGCGATCCGGCAATCGCCCGGTGCATGGCCTCGATCTCGGCGCGATAGTCCGCGGCGTGGAAGATCGCCGAGCCGGCCACGAAGGTGTCGGCGCCGGCGGCGGCGATCGCACCGATGTTCTGCGCGGTGACACCGCCATCCACTTCGAGCCGGATGTCGCGGCCACTGGCCTCGATCCGCTCGCGCACCTGGCGCAGCTTGTCCAGCGTGCCCGGGATGAATTTCTGGCCGCCGAAACCCGGGTTCACCGACATGATCAGGATCATGTCGAGCTTGTCCATCACGTAGTCGAGATGATCCAGCGGCGTGGCCGGATTGAACACCAGGCCAGCCTGGCAACCGGATTCCCTGATCAGGCCGAGCGTGCGGTCGATGTGTTCGCTGGCCTCCGGATGGAAGCTGATCAGGCTGGCGCCGGCCTTGGCGAAGTCCGGCACGATGCGGTCCACCGGCTTGACCATCAGATGCACGTCGATCGGCGCGGTGATGCCGAACTTGCGCAGCGACTGCAGCACCATCGGGCCGATCGTGAGGTTCGGCACGTAATGGTTGTCCATCACGTCGAAATGCACCCAGTCGGCACCGGCGGCCAGCGCCGCGGCGGTGTCCTCGCCGAGCCGGGCGAAATCGGCGGCGAGGATCGAAGGGGCGATGATGGGGGATTGCTTGGGCATGACAGGGCCTGGATAAAGAGTACGACGGGTGCGCGAAAACGAACTTCAAGTCTGCCACGACGTTGACGCTTTGCTCCTCCCCCTGCAAGCAGGGGGAGGTCGGGAGGGGGTGCGCTTTTGATTTGAAGATCAAGAGCGACCCCACCCCGGCCCTCCCCTGCCTTGCAGGGGAGGGAGCGCATCTCGTCTATTTGAAGCCGCGTTGTTCCTTGATCCGGTCATACGCGGCATTGATCTCGCTGGCGCGCGATTCGGCGCGCTTGCGCATGTCTTCGGGCAGGTCGCCGAGGCGGTCGGGGTGGTGTTCGGAGATCAGCTTGCGGTAGGCGCGCTTGATCGCGCGTTCGTCGGCGTTGCGGTCGATGCCCAGCACCGCGTACGGGTCCGGCCCCTGCGGGGTGCGCTGCGGCGGCACGTAGCCACCGCCGCTGCCGTAATGCTGGTTGCCGCCGCGCGGACCGCCGGAGCCGGCATTCCATGCATAGCCCTTCATCGCCATCAGCGCCATCAGCTCCATGTCGCTGATGCGCAGGGCGAAGGCAAGCTGGCGCAGGATCGACATCTTCTCCGGGGGCGGATTGCCTTCGGCCAGCACCGTCTCGATCACCACGTCGAGCACGGGGAAGGCATGGTCGCGACGCAGGCCGACCCACTTGCGCAGCTCGGCGATGGTGCGGGTGACATCGAACTCCGGCTGCTTGCCCACGTTGAAACTGACCACCGCCTGCTTGCGCAGCTCGGTATCCAGGTTCATTCGCGTCATCAGCCGTTCGGCGATCGCGATCTCCTGCTCCGACACGCGGCCGTCGGACTTCGCCACCGCGCCCAGCAGGGTGAACAGCGGGCCCACGAACCCGCCGGCTTCCGGCGTGGCGTTCTTGCGCTGGCTGTAGCGCATGTTGTCGAAGATGAAACCGAGCACCGCGCCGGTGACCGCACCGGGCAGGTGGCCGATGATCAGTCCGAAGAACGCGAACCACAGCGTATAAGTGAAGCTCATGGCTGCCCTTGCGGTTGGGCTTGCGGTTGGGGAAGCTGCGCGCTGTACCAGCGCGCCAGCGCGTCGAGCTCGGCGTCGCTGACCGGGCCGATCGCGGCGCGCATCACCGGAATGTTGCGGCGACCGTCGCGGTACTGCTTCAGCGCGTCGCGCAGGTAGTCAAGCCGCTGCCCGGCCAGGTTCGGCACGCCGGGCATGCTGGCGTGGCCGTCGGCACCGTGGCAGGCGGCACACAGGCCGAGCCGGGCCGGGGCTGCCGGCGTGCCGGCGTGGAGCGTGGGGGCGGCGAGCAGGACCAGCACCGCGATCAATGGAATGCGCATCGGCAACACATGGGGCCAAAGGACGCCAATTCTAGCAGTGCCCCCGAAACCCCACAGCGCGTTACCGGCGACGCTGTCGCAACGGCTAGAATGGTTGCTTCCCCGCCACGTGGAACCCGCTGCCGTGCCCACCATCCTGCCGCAATCGAACCTTCCCGGACTCGAACTGATCCACCGCGGCAAGGTGCGGGATGTCTATGCGCTGGACGACGACCGCCTGCTGATGGTGGCCACCGATCGCCTGTCGGCGTTCGACGTGGTGCTGCCCAACCCGATCCCGGGCAAGGGCGAAATGCTCACCCAGATGTCCAATTTCTGGTTCGGCAAGACCGCCCACCTGGTGCCGAACCACCTGCTCGACGTGCCGCTGGCCGACGTGCTGCCGCCAGGCACCGATCTCGCGCTGTACGAAAAGCGCGCGGTGGTGACGCGGCGGCTGAAGCCGGTGCCGGTGGAATGCATCGCCCGCGGCTACCTGATCGGCTCGGGCTGGAAGGATTACCGGGCCACCGGCACGCTGTGCGGCATCGCGCTGCCGGCCGGCCTGCAGCAGGCGCAGCAACTGCCCGAACCGATCTTCACGCCGTCGACCAAGGCCGCCGTGGGCGACCACGACGAGAACGTCAGCTTCGACGCGGTGATCGATGCGGTCGGCAGCGAACTGGCCGGCCAGGTGCGCGACGCCACCCTGGCGATCTATCGCTGGGCAGCCGCCTATGCGGCCGAACGTGGCATCATCATCGCCGACACCAAATTCGAGTTCGGCACCGATGCCAGCGGCAAGCTGTACGTGATGGACGAGATGCTGACCCCGGATTCCTCGCGCTTCTGGCCCGCCGACGAATACCGCGTGGGCATCAGCCCGCCCAGCTACGACAAGCAGTTCGTGCGCGACTGGCTGGAAACGCAGGACTGGAACAAGACCGCGCCCGGCCCGGTGATTCCGGACGACGTGATCGCCCGCACCGCCGCCAAATATGCCGAAGCCCTGCAGCGCCTGGCAGGCATCCGGCTCGACTGAAACGTTCAACGGGGGAACGCCATGCGCACCATGCAGGACTGGCTCGACAGTTACAGCGGCGACCACCAGAACCCGACCAACCAGATGTTCCACTGGTTCTGCGTGCCGCCGATCCTGTGGTCGGTGATCGCGCTGCTGTGGGCGATCCCGGTGCCAATCGGCCAGCTGCGTCCCGGCTCGTGGGCGGTGCTGGTGATGGTGCTGGCGTTCTACTGGTACTGGCGGCGCTCGCACCGGCTGGCGCTCGGCTTGCTGGTGGTGTTCGCCCTGTTCGGCCTGCTCACCAACTTCCTGTACTACCGGCTCGGCGCCGCGCAGCTGTGCTACCTCGCGATCGGCGTATTCGTGGTGGCCTGGATCGGCCAGTTCATCGGGCACAAGTACGAGGGACGCAAGCCCAGCTTCCTCACCGACCTTTCCTATCTGCTGGTCGGCCCGGCTTGGCTGATGGCCAAGCTGTTTCGCAAACTGGGGTTCAAGCAGATCACATGACGCTTCTCACGGTGATCAGCACCCTGCTGTGGTGGGTGCTCTACAGCAGCATGGCGGCGCTGGTGTTCGCCCTGATCGGCTGGTCGGTGCTGCGCTGGACCGAGCGCTGCGCGGTGGTGTTCAACCGCATCTACCTGGCCTGCCTGCTGTGGACGATGATCGGCCTGCTGCTGGTCGTCGGCGTGGCCGCCCATGAAGGCCACCTGCACCCGCCCTACGGCGCGCTGCTGAGTTCCGGCCTGCTGCGCTGGATGCTGGTGCTGGACATGCTGATCGGCGCCGTCCTGCTGTGGCGGCTGGTGCCGCGCATCGATGCCCACCGCATCCGCCCGGGCAGCGCCTGCATGGCGGTGGCCGCGATCATGGCGATCAGCTTCGGCGTGGCCACCAGCCTGGCCTGAAACACGACGAAGGGGCGGGTGTCCCGCCCCTTCGATGCATCATCCGTGCGCCAGCATGCTGCCGAAGAACACCGCCATCAGCGCAGCGAAGATCATCGCCAGCACCAGGAAGATCACCAGGTAGATCACCTGCACCAGGCAGGCCTTGCCGAAGCCGATCTGGCTGCCGTTCTGCGACAGCAGCAGATAGTTCACCACGAAGGCGCCGACCAGGAATTGCACGATCAGCGACAGCAGTCCGCCGCCGCCACCGGAGCTGACCATGCCGATGATCACCATCGCCACGGCGCCCGCGACCCAGCTCAGCACCACCGCGCCCAGCGCACGCAGGTAGGACGGCATGACGCCGACCACCAGCCGGAAGGCGACGCTCAGCACCAGTGCCGCCACCAGGATGCCCACCACGATCATCACCAGCATGGCGAACAGGCCCATGCCGGCCAATGCAGCCAACGAAGAAGTACCCATAAATCCCCCGGATTGGAAAGAGAACCGCGCGACGGCATCCCCATGCCGGTCGCGACGGTGGCGTCAGCCTACCCGATTCCGCGGCGCGCGACAGCGCACGGGTTGCGCACGCGGAACATTCAATGGAAATCGCGCGAGCGACTGTCCAGCTCGCCCAGCCACGCGCTCATGTCGGTGAGCCGCCGGGCGATCAGGTGGGCCACGCCGTCGACGCACTCCCATTGCCCTTCCACGCCGAGCAGGCGCGCCTCCAGATACGCACGCCGCTGCCGCTCGGCGACCTGGCTCCAGACCACCACGTTGATGGCGCCGTGCTCGTCTTCGATGGTGATGAAGGTGACGCCGCTGGCGGTCTGCGGGCGCTGGCGCTGGGTGACCAGGCCGGCGGCGCGCACCAGGCTCTGATGCCGCTGGCCGCGCAGGCTGCGCGAGTCGGCGAAACGCGCCGCGCGCAGGCGCGAACGGATCAGTTGCAGCGGATGCGGGCCGAGGCTGAGCCCGGTACGCGCATAGTCCGACTGCAGGTTTTCCGCGACCGACGGCACCGGCAGCGCGATGGCCTCTTCCGCCGGGCTGGCGCGTCCGAACAGCGGCAGCTGCGGCTCGACGCCGGCCACCGCCCACTTCGCCCGATGGCGATGACCCGCCAGGCCGCGCAAGGCGCCCGCCTCGGCCAGCAGTTCCTGCTGGCGGCGGTCGATGCCGGTGCGGGCGCACAGATCCGTCACGTCGACGAAGGCACGCGCGGCGCGCGCCGCCGACATCCGTTCGGCGACATCTTCGCGAAAACCGCGCACTTGGCGCAGCCCTAGCCGCAGCGCCGGCTGATCGCGTGCGTCGTCCTCCAGCGTGCAGTCCCACTCGCTGTGGCGCACGTCGACCGGGCGCACCGCGATGCCGTGGCGCTGCGCGTCCTGCACGATCTGGCTGGGCCCGTAGAAACCCATCGGCTGTGCGTTGAGCAGGGCACAGGCGAATGCGGCCGGCTCGTGGCATTTCAACCAGCAGCTGGCGTAGACGATGCCGGCGAAACTGGCCGCGTGGCTCTCGGGAAAACCGTAGCTGCCGAAGCCCTTGATCTGCTCGAACAATCGCGCGGCAAACTCGGCGGTGTAACCGCGTTCGAGCATGCCGCGGATGATCCGCTCGCGATGGTGCTCCATGCCGCCATGACGTTTCCACGCCGCCATCGCGCGGCGCAGCTGGTCGGCTTCGCCGGCCGTGTAGCCGGCCGCCACGATCGCCAGCTTCATCACCTGCTCCTGGAACAGCGGCACGCCCAGGGTGCGTTCGAACACCGCCTTCAGATCCTCCGACGGATAGTCCACCGGCTCCTCGCCGCGCCGACGGCGCAGGTACGGATGCACCATGTCACCCTGGATCGGGCCGGGCCGCACGATTGCCACCTGGATCACCAGGTCGTAGAAATTTTCCGGGCGATGCCGCGGCAGCATCGCCATCTGCGCGCGGCTCTCGATCTGGAACACGCCGACGGTGTCGGCACGCTGGATCATCTCGTACGTTCGCGGGTCTTCGGCCGGCAGCGTCGCCAGGCTGTAATCCTGGCCGCGATGCGCGCGCAGCAGATCCAGGCAACGGCGCACGCAACTGAGCATGCCCAGCGCCAGGCAATCGACCTTGAGCAGGCGCATGGTGTCGAGGTCGTCCTTGTCCCACTGGATGATGGTGCGATCGGCCATCGCCGCGTTCTCCACCGGCACCAGTTCGGCCAGCGGCGCGTCGCTGATCACGAAACCGCCCACGTGCTGCGACAGGTGCCGCGGCATGTCGCGCAACTCGGCGGTGAGTTTCAGCACCCGGCGCAGCACCGCGCCCTGCGGATCGAAACCGTGTTCGCGCAGGCGCTCGTCCAGCGACTGCTCACCGCGCCAGCCGAAGATGCCGCTCAACAGATCCACCTGATCCGGCGGCAAGCCCAGCGCCTTGGCCACGTCGCGCACGGCGCTCCTGCCGCGATAGCAGATCACCGTGGCCGCCAGCGCGGCGCGCTCGCGACCGTACTTGGCGTAGATGTACTGGATCACCTCCTCGCGCCGCTCGTGCTCGAAATCCACGTCGATGTCGGGCGGCTCGTTGCGCTCCTTGCTGATAAAGCGCTCCACCAGCAGGTTCATCCGCGCCGGGTCGACCTCGGTGACGCCGAGCGCGAAACACACGGCGGAGTTGGCCGCCGAGCCGCGGCCCTGGCAGAGAATCTTCTGACTGCGGGCGAAGTGCACGATGTCCTGCACGGTGAGGAAATAGGACTCGTACTGCAGCTCCTCGATCAGTCCCAGTTCGTGCTCGATCTGTGCGCGAACCTTCTCTGGCACGCCATTCGGCCAGCGCCAGCGCATGCCCTTTTCGGTGAGGTGCCGCAGCCAGCTGCTGGCGCTGTGGCCTTCGGGCACCAGCTCGGCGGGATAGCGGTATGTCAGTTCGTCGAGGCTGAACGTGCAGCGCGCGGCGATGGCGGTGCTTTCGTGCATCAGCGCGTCCGGGTAGATCGCCGCCAGTGCCTCGCGCCGGCGCAGGTGGCGCTCGCCGTTGCGGAAGATCAGCGCGCCGGCTTCGGCCAGCGGCACGCGATGGCGGATCGCGGTCAGCGTGTTCTGCAGCGCAAGCCGGCGACGCACATGCATGTGCACGTCGCCGGCGGCGACCAGCGGCAGGTCGAGGCTGTGCCCGAGTCGCTGCAGCTCGCGCAGGCGCCCGGCGTCGTCCGGGCCGTGATGCAGTTCCACCGCCAGCCACGCACGCCCGGCGAAGGTGTCGCGCATCCAGCGGCCGTGGGCGACATCGGGCTCGCGCCCGGGCAGCCACAGCGCGAAGGTGCCCGGCACGCCATCGGCGAGATCGGCGCGATGCAGGCGATAGGTGCCCTTGACCGAGGCGCGGCGGCCGCGGGTGATCAGATTGCACAGCGCGGTATAGCCGGCCTTGCTCTCGCACAGCAGCACCAGCCTGGGGCCGTCGTCGAGCTGGAATTCGGCGCCCACGATCAGTTTGACGCCGGTGGCGCGCGAGGCTTCCAGCGCGCGCACGATGCCGGCCAGCGAACACTCGTCGGTGATCGCCAGCGCCTCGTAGTCGCAAACTTTCGCGCGCTCGAACAGTTCGCGCGCACTGGACGCGCCGCGGCCGAACGAGAAGTTCGACAGGCAATGCAGCTCGGCATACGCGTTCATGCGAACCAGCCGTGCAGCATCCAGCCGTCGCGCTCGCCCGGCGCGCAGAACGCCCAGCCGCGCTGGCCCTGCGCGGTCTCCACCACGTAGTAGTCGCGGCACACCTCGCCGCCATCCCACCAGCCGGTTTCCAGTCGCTCGGGGCCGGCCAGGATGCGCGGCGCGGCACCGCGCAGCGGAATCGGCCGCTCGAACAGCCAGGTCGGTCGCGGCGAGGGTTCCTGCCAGCCGTCATCGTGGGCCGTCACTTTCTGCGCCAGCTCGGGCCGCGGATCGGTGGTGCTGCCCAGTTGATGCACGGCGCGATCGCCCAGCCGCGCACGCAGGCGTTCGCGCAGCTGTTCGATCGGCAACGCGTTGGCGGGACGCTCGTCGAACAGGTCGCGGCCGGCCGGCACGAACGCAGGCAGATCGCGCGCGAGCAGGCGCATGGCGATGACCGGTTGCGGCAGTTGCACCTGCTCCAGCCGCGCGCGCGCCAGTTCGAACAGCATGCCGGCCTCGCGCTCGGGCGCGAGCAGGCCCACCTTCACCTCGGTGTGTCCCTCGCGATGTTCCAGCTGCAACGTGAAACGCTGCACGCCGCCGTCGCGACCGGCCAGATAGGCGGACAGATCGGACGTCATGCGACGCAGCGGAAAGACCAGCGCGCCAATGGCTTCGACTTCGTGCGTCAGCTCGATGCGCAGGTCGAAGCGGTCGGGTGGCCGATACGCTTCCAGGCCGGCCGGGGCCGCGCCGGTCAGGCGATCCAGCGCGAGCAGCAACTCCGCACCGAAACGCCGGCGCAGGCCGTCGCGCGGCAGCGCCAGCAACTGGCCCAGCGTGCGGATGCCCATGCCCGGCAAGGCCTCGGCCGCCGCCGCAGGCAGGCGACTCTGGGCCAGCGGGATGCGCTGCAATGCGTGACGCAGCTGTTCGTCGGTGAGCACCGCCTGGCCGTCGGCGACGCCGGCCAGCACATGCGCCGCATGCGGCGTGGGCGCGGCGCTGATCCGGTGGCGGAAACCCAGCGCATCGAGATCGGCGCGCAGCAGGCTTTCCAGCCGCGGCCACGAACCGAACAGGTTCAGGCTGCGGCTGACCTCCAGCACGATCGCGTGGGGCAGCAGGCTCACCTCGGCGCTGTAGCGATAGGCCACCGCGGCCAGGAACCGATGCCACTGATCGACCCGCTCAGGCTGGTACGGCAGTGCCTCGAATTGCGCCAGCAGCGCCTGCGCCGCGCTCAGTCGCTGGCCCACGCGCAGGCCGGCCTCGCGCGCGGCCGCGTTCGCCGCCACGATGCTGCGCGCATGTCCGGTGCCGGCCACCAGTACCAGTGGGCCCGCGTCCGCACGACGACGGAGGACACCGTCCAGTGCCAGCTGCGGCAACGCTATGCAGGCCCACAACATCGGCGCCCACCATCAATGCAGGGCGCGCGGCAGCGCCACCGGCTGGGCGGGCAGCGCGCCGCCACGGCATTTGCGCACCCATACCCGCGCCTGCGGCCGCGCTTCCAGCTCCAGCCGCAACGCGGCCGGCGAGGCATTGGAGAGATGCTGTCGGTCGCGGAATGCGAAGGCCAGCGCGCGGCCGCCGTCGGCGGCCACCTGCAGCCGGCGCAACGCGCGATCGTCCGCCTGCCGCGGCCACGCCAGCACCGCCGCGCAACTGCCCGAGCGCAGGCACTGCTCCGTCGCCCACAACACGTCGGCCTCGGTCGCGCTGACGATCTCGATCCGGCGCATGTCCACGCCGTGCTGGCGCCAACCAGCCACGCAGGGCAGATACGGCGGCGCGACCAGCACCACCGCCCGCGCGCCCTGGCTGAGGCGCGCCAGCGTGGGCAGCACCAGTTGCAGTTCGCCCACGCCATCCAGCGGCAGCAGGATTTCCGACAGCGCCGCCGCCGGCCAGCCGCCGCTGGGCAGCACCGCATCCAGCGCGGCCCAGCCGGTGGGCTGCTCGCCGGCCGGCAGCGGTTCGGCCCGGCCGCGCCAGACCCGGCGCGCATCGAGCAGGTTCGACAAGGGCATCACGGCCGCCATCAGCCGCCCCTCAGCAGACCGGCGAACAGGCCTTCGATGGCGAAGTCCTCGCTGGGGTCGGGGTCGATCGGCTGGTAACCGGGACTGTTCGGCAGCAGCCGGATCACCTCGCCCTGCCAGTACAGCCGCTTGATCGTGAAGCGGTCGCCGCCGACGCGCGCCGCCACCACCTGGCCGTGCCGGGCCACCGGCGTGGCGTGCACGCCGACCAGATCTCCGTCGAGGATGCCCTCATCGCGCATCGAATCGCCGACCACCCGCACCAGGTAATCCGGCGTGAGCCGGAACAGCCAACGCGACACGCGCAGGCTGCGCTCGATCCGCGACTCGGAAAACAGCGGCTCGCCGGCGGCGATGCGGCCGACCAGCGGCAGCTCCAGGGTGTCCGCATCCAGCGCGTCGGGCGCGTCCACCAGGCGGATGCCGCGCGAACGGTTCGGCTCGATCGCCAGCCGCCCCTTGGCCTCCAGCGAACGCACGTGCTTGAGCACCGCGCTGACGTGGGGCAGGCCCATCGCCTGGCCGATCTCCTCCAGCGTGGGCGCCTGACCATCCCGCGCCACGCGGGCGCGGATGAACTCGAGGATGTTGGACTGGCGGCTGGTCAGGTGCAGGCTCATGGCCGCCATGTTTTCACCTTTTGTGGTGAAAATACAGTCTGGCGCTGCGGAGCCCATCGGCAAAGCGGGCGAGCCGTTGTGGCAGCCCAGTTACGCGGCATTAACAAACCGCGTAGTACATTAAGCCCATGTCGTGAGACAACCTTCCCGCTGCGTGGCGAGGCTCCCCTCCTCCTCCACGCGATCAAGATGGAACCCCCCGAAACCCGCAGATCCCCCTCTGCGGGTTTTTTTTTGCGTCCATCGTCAACGCCCGCCTGATGGCTGCGCCTGTTCATTGGCTTGGCGCACGGCCCGCACAAAGCCGCCAAACGGAATGTCGGTGATGCCCACCAGCCCGATGTGGCTGTTCTCGCCATCGAGCAGGCGACCGGTCACCGGCTGGTCGGTGTACTCGAACCAGTGCACGCCAACGACCTGCGGATTCGCCGCGGCGGCCGCGAGGTACTTCGCATAGGCCTCGCCGCGCTGCGCCTCGTTCCCTACCGGCACCACGCCTGCGCCAAACGGGCCGCGATCGGTCGAGCCGAAGTGGAATTCGCTGATCAGCACCGGCTTGTCCAGCGCCTGCATCCGGGCCATGTCGATGTGGTGCTGCGGCAGGTCGGCGTAGGCGTTGAAACTGACCACGTCGCAATACTGCGCGCAGGCCGCGACGGCTTCGGGCGTGTACACCGCGAACCGGCCGCCGAGGAACAGATGGTGCGGATCGTGGCGGCGGATCGCTGCGGCCACGATGCGGAAATAGGCGTCGGCGTAGTGGCTCAGCCATGCGCTGTAGTCGCGGGCAATCGCCGGATGCGCCTCGCTCGGCACGGGCGCGGCGTAGCCGGTGGCGTCCAGCGCTTTCCACGAGTCCAGTGGAATGCCCCACGCGGCGGCCAGCGCCTGCGGCGTCACGTACTGCTTGCGCAGCATCGCGATGAAGACCTGCTTGGCCGGGCTTGCCGCCTCGCCCGCCAGGGTGCCCAGCGCCAGTCCCCAGCGACCTTGCGGTCCGATGCCGGCCCAGGCCAGTTCATTGTCGGCGAAGTAGCCGAGCAGCCAGGGATCGTCGCGCACGTCGGCACTGGCCTTCGCTACCGCCGCCTCGGTGGCGGCGACGAAACGGGGATCGAACGGATCGGGCATGCGGCCCCAGTAATCGTAGCCACTGGAGACATTCGCGTAGTCGCCGACGATGTTGATCGAGCGCGTATACGGCAGCCGGTGGGCCCGGCCCAACGCCGGATCGCTCCAGTTGCCGAGGGTGTTGAAGCCCCAGGCCTGCAACCGGTCCAGCGTGCGCGTGCGCCATGCGGACAACCAGCCCGCACCATCGATGCGATACAGGTTGGCCGCGTGGAAGTCGAACCAGCGCCCGTGGTCATGGCCGATGCCGCTGCTGGCAGCCTGGCCCGGACGCCGGCTGTCGCCGCGCCCATGAAACGCGGCCCATGCGCCACGGTCCGGCGGCAGCCCGGTGAACATGAACTCGCGCCCCTCGACGCGGGTGCGCTGGTCTCCGATGTTGACCGCATTGACGCCCAGCGAAAAGAACGGGTGGCCTTCGGGCGTCACCAGTTGCCAGCGACCCGCCTGCCTTTGCGCGTGGAACCAGCCGGTCTTGCGCAGCTTCTGGCCGTCCAGACGTCCGCCATGAGCGTCGACGCCGGCGGGCTTCGCGGCCTCCGGAGCGGCCATGACCGCCGCGCGCAGCGCGGCATCGGAATCGATCTTCTCCGGCCAGCGGCCGCGCGTGTACTGTCCGTAGCGATCGACGATGCCGGCATAGGCCTCGTGCAGCGTGGCCTCGCCCGCGGTGACGGACAGCTTGCCGAACAGCAGGGTCTGCACCGCCTGCGGCCCCGGGATGCCCAGGCGAATCGCGCGCACGTGGTGTCGATCCAGCGTGCCTTGCACGGTGGTCGCCAGCAGGATCGACCGGCCGCGCAACTCGAACGGCATCGGCGGCCCCACCTGCATGCCCTGTTCGCGTGGCGAAGTGGCGCGCAGCGGAACCACCAGCGTCTGCGCCGGCCCGGCCGGCACGCCCACGCGCGCCTGCAGACGCGTCGACCCGGTGCCATCGATCTCGATGTCCAGCGTCACCGCCCACGGCATCGCGTTCTGCACCCGCACATGCAGCTCGCCCGCGCCCGACCAGTCCCACGCATCGCCCGCCGGCGTCATCACGATCGATGGATGCGCCGCCGGCTGGAACGCATAGCGCTGCTGCGCCACGCCGTCAGCCGCGTGTTCCACCGCGTCGACACGGCGCACCTGGTCGAGACCGATCCGCGCACCGGCACCGGCCAGATCGGGCAGCGCCGGTGCAGCGGCGTGGCCGGGCTGCAGGCCGCAAAGGCAACACAGGGCGAGCCAGCCGCGCCATCTCATCGCGCGTGCCCGCGCTACCCGACGGGATGCCGGCGGACCCAGTGCTGCCAGCCGTAATACACCGGCACGCCCAGCGCGATGATCAGCAGGCTCATGCCGGCGTCGCCCGGGGCATGGATCGCGCTGGCCACGATCACGCCGAACACGGTGATCACGAAGATCAGCGGCAGCAGCGGATAGAACGGCACCCGATACGGCGCCGGCTGGTCGATGAAGTGCTTGCGATACCAGAACAGCGTGCCGATGCCGAACACGTGGCCGAGCCACTCGCCCACCGTGGTGTAGTTGAGCAACTGGTTGAAACTGCCCGAATAGGTGAGCACGGCGGCCCAGCCGCCCAGCAGGGCCAGCGCGATCTGCGGCGCGCGGGTGCGCGCGTCGACGCGTCCGGCGGCACGGAAGAACACGCCGTCGGCGCCCATCGTCTGCAGCACCCGCGCGCCACCGGCGATCGCGATGCTGCAATAGCCGAAGGTGGAACAGGCGATGCCCACGGCGATCACGGTGGCCCCGGCGTCGCCGAACAGGCCGCGCATCAGGTCGGCCGCCGGCGCCGTGCTGGCGGCAAGCCCGGCATGGCCCAGTCCGGCCAGGTAGGCGTAATTGACCAGCACGTAGCAGACCACCACGCCGACCATGCCCATGCCCAGTGCCCGCGGCAGGGTCCGCTGCGGATTGCGCACCTCACCGGCGAGATCGTTGAGATAGTGGAAGCCGCCATAGGTGAACAGCACCGGCAGCAGCGCGCCGGCAAACGCCCAGGACGACACCGGATGGAGGGTGTCCGTCGCCAGCGCCGGCCCCGGCTGGCCGTGTGCCAGCACCAGGCCGGCGACCACCAGCAGCGTGACGGCGATCAGCTTCAGCACGGTGAAGATGTTCTGCATCCACGCGCCGGCACGGATGCCGAACAGGTTGATGCCGACGATGAACACGATCGCACCCACCGCCACCGGCTTCACGTAGACCTGCGAGGGCAGGCCCAGCGCCGTGCACAGGTAGTCGGCAAACATGGTCGCCACCGCGGCCACGCTGCCGGGGTAGTTGATCAGCGCCATGGTCCAGCCGAACAGGAAACCGGGCAGCAGGCCGAATGCCTCGCGCAGGTAGACATAGATGCCACCCGCCTGCGGGCGCCGCGCGCCCAGCTCGGCGTAGCACAGCACGCCGGCCAGCGTGAGCAGGCCGCCGATCACCCACAACATCAGCACCTCGGCCCCGGAGGAGGTACTGCGTGCCACGGTGGCCGGGGTGAGGAAGATGCCCGCCCCGATCACGCCGCCGATGACGATCATCGCGGCGTCCCAGGTGTTCAGGCGACGGGCATAGGCATTGGCGGGTTCGGTCAGCATCCGCCTACCTTGCCATTGTCCGGGCCGTTTCAGCCAGTCCCATCAGCCGTCTGCTACGGTTCACGCACTCGCGAGCGGGCTTCATCCATCGCCCGCCTTCCGGAAGACCGCAAACGATGAACAACCTTGGCCTGCTGCCGCTCTGCCTGATCGTGCTTGTCCTGGCCGGCTGCTACAGCTACCGCCATTACCTCAGGGCGCGCGCACTGCTGCAGTCCTGGGCCGACGCAAACAGCTACCGGATCCTGCACGCGAAGCGCCGCCTGATGATGCCCCTGGGCATGTTCTTCACCACGTCCAGATCCCAGGTGGTCTACCACGTGGCGGTCTACGACGACTCGCTCAAGCGCATCCGCTCGGGCTGGGTACGGCTGGGCACTTACTGGACCGGCGCAATGGATGGCGACGCCATCGAGGTGAGATGGGAACATGAGCACTGAAAGGCGCCCGCCGTGCAGAGACTCGGCAGCACGCCCACCCGATGGCCACGAAGAGCCGTCCTGCGCTCCCGCATGAGGTGTCACCTTGTCCGCCACCGCCACTCGCCGACTCGCCTTCGCCACCTCGGCCGAGCTTCCCTCGATCCAGCCTGATGACGCCGAACTCGCGCGCCGGCTGGAACAGCGCGGCGTCACGCCGGTGTCGTGCGTGTGGAACGATCCGGCGATCGACTGGGCGTCGTTCGACGCGGTGCTGATCCGCACCATCTGGGACTACTACAAGCACCACGCCGACTTCATCGCCTGGCTGGACCGGCTCGACCGGCTCGGCGTCGCCACCTTCAACGACAGTCGCGTGCTGCGCTGGAACAGCGACAAGCGCTACCTGCTCGAGCTGGCGGCGCAAGCCGTGGCGACCATCCCGACCCGGCTCGCTGCTGCCGGCGAACTTCCGCACGTGCTGGCCTCGATGCCGGGTCAACAGGTGGTGATCAAGCCGAGCATCAGCGGCGGCGCCTGGCACACGCTGCGCGGCCGGGTCGGCGATGCGGCGTTCGCCGACGAGGTGGCGCGGCTGCCCTGCGGCATCGACTTCCTGGTGCAGCCGTTCGTGCCGGAGATCGTCAGCGCGGGCGAGTGGTCGCTGCTGTATTTCGGCGGCGAGTTCAGCCACGCGGTGATCAAGCGTCCGGCCGCCTGCGACTATCGGGTGCAGAGCGAGTTCGGCGGCAGCGTCGAAGCGGTCCAGCCCGACGCGGCCATCCTTGCCGCGGCCGCTGCGGCGCTGGCCGCCGTCGACACGCGGAACCACGGCGAGCTGGCCTACGCCCGCGTCGACGGGGTGGTCAGCGCCGGACGGTTGCTGATCATGGAGCTGGAACTGATCGAGCCGTTCCTGTTCCTGGCCGGGCAGGCACACGCGGCCGAACGGCTGGCGCAGCACCTGGCGCAACGCCTGAACCTGCCGCCGGCGGCTGCGCAGCGGCACTGAAACGACGGCGCTGCGTACAATGGCCCCACCCCGCACGCCGTGATTCCCGCAACCCCCGATGTCTTCGCCACGCAAGATCCTGCACGTCGACATGGACGCGTTCTACGCGTCGGTGGAGCAGCGCGACGATCCCTCGCTGCGCGGCAAGCCGGTGGCGGTGGCCTGGCGTGGCGCCCGCTCGGTGGTCTGCGCGGCCAGCTACGAGGCACGCGTGTTCGGCGTGCGCTCGGCGATGCCGGCGGTCAGCGCCGAACGCCTGTGCCCGCAACTGGTCTTCGTGCCGCCGGACTTCGTCCGCTACAAGGCGGTGTCGCGGCAGATCCGCGAGATCTTCGCGCGGCACACCGACCTGATCGAGCCGCTGTCGCTGGACGAGGCCTATCTCGACGTCACTGAAACGAAAACCGGCCTGCCCTCGGCCACCGCCACGGCGGAGGCGATCCGGGCAGCGATCCGCGAGGAGACGCAACTGACCGCCTCGGCCGGCGTGGCGCCCAACAAGTTCCTGGCCAAGATCGCCTCGGACTTCCGCAAGCCCGATGGCCTGTTCGTGGTGCGTCCGCACCAGGTCGAGGCCTTCCTCGCCCCGCTGAAAGTGGGCCGCCTGCCCGGCGTGGGCAAGGTGATGGAGGCGAAGCTGGCGGCGCTGCAGATCGTCACCGTGGCCGACCTGCGCACGCTGGCACTGGCCGAACTGGAACAGCGCTTCGGTCGCTGGGGCCGGCGCCTGCACGAGTTGTCGCTGGGCATCGACGAGCACCCGGTGCAGCCGGATCGTCCCACCTTGCAGATCTCCGCCGAAGACACCTTCGAGCACGACCTCACCCTGGACGATCTCGAACCGCACATCCGCCAGCTCGCCGCCAAGGCCTGGGCCGGCTACCAGCGCGAGCGCGAGCGGGTGGCGCGCACCGTGGTGCTGAAACTGAAGACCTCCGACTTCCGCACCCTGACCCGCAGCCTCACGCCGTCCACCCGACCGCTGTCCGCCGACGAACTGGGCGACATCGCCTGCGCCCTGCGCGAGCGGGTCGAACGCCCGGCCGACAGCCGCTACCGGCTGGTCGGCGTGGGCCTGTCCGGCTTCGTCGACCGCGACAGCTACCAGGCCCAGTCCGACCTGTTTGCCTGACCGCTCACTGCGCGTAACGACGCAGGCGGTCCGCCCGCGAATCGGCCTTCTTTACGTCCATGCGCAGGCTTTCCGGCATGGCGAAGGTATCCTCGGGGATCTTTGCGAAGCCGACCGCGGTGGCTTCCATGCGGTGGGTCTGGCCGGCGCTGTCCTTCGCCTCGAAGGCCAGCAGCAGGCCGTATTCGGCATCGATCCAGAACACGCCGCTGTCGCTGCCGCCGGGCCCGGCATGGCCGGCGTGGCGGTAGCGCCAGCCGTGCGCCGGGCGACCGGCGATGCGGCGACTTTCCACCGCCGCGCAGGCAAAACCGAGATCCCAGCACGGCCTGGCCACGTCGAGCCGGGTGATCGCGCCGATCCGCACGTGGTCGGCCGGCAAGGCCCGCCGCGACGTGGGCATCAGCAGCCACGCATGATCGCCACCGCGCAGGATGCGGCCGCGACGCCCTGCGCCCGCGTCGAAGTCCACCCGCGTCTTGTCGCCCTTGATCCAGATTGTTTCGGCGGCGACCCCATCGTGTCCGGCCAGCGTGCGGATGCCGCTGCCTTGCAGCACCGCGTCGATCTTCACGTCGGGCAGCTCGGCCGCCCGAAGGCCAGACGCCGGCAGCGCGAGCACGGCCCACGCCATGACGATCAGGCATCGCTTCATGGCAGCACGCCCGCGTCGCGGATCGGCGTCTGCATGCGCACCATCGCCTGGCTCACGATCGGCAGGCGGCCGCTTTCCAGCATGGCGATTTCCCGGGCACTCAGGCCCTGGTAGAACGACTCGCGGAAGATCGCGATCACCAGCTTGTCGATCACCGGCACGATCATCTTGTAGCCGTACACCACGCGGATCTTCAACACGTTCGCGTCCTGCACGGTGAGCCCGCTGCGGCTGCCGGGGGACTTCGCGCGAAATGCCAGGCTGTCGTTGGGAATCGCCTCGACGCCGTCGAACTGCCGCTCCTTCCAGTCGGCGAAGGCGGCCTTCGTCGGACTGATCACCCTGATCTCGCTGACCAGCGGGTTGCTGGCGGCGACGAAGGCCTCGGCATACGCCCTGGTCGCCTCGCCGTTGCCGACCTTGTGCGCGTACAGCGGCATCAGGCCGCGCGCCAGGCCGACCCGCATCGCGCTCATCTTCGCGTTGTGGGTGGCGCCGTTGCGGGCGGCTTCCAGCGCGGCGTAGTCGACCGTGGTCTTGACCCGGTAGAACAGGATCGCCTGCAGGATGCCCAGCAGGAACACGCCGAACACCAGGATCACCACGCAGGTCTCGACCACGGCCTGGCCGCGTTGGCGCCCACGCCGGTTCATGGTCGCCGTCCGGCAGCGGGTGGCGGTGGCGCCGAGGCGGAGGACGCCGGCGTGTCCGGCGCGGCGCCACCGAGCGCGGCAATGCCATGCGCCATCGCCGCGCTGTCCCGCTGCAGGCCGGCGTCGATGCCGGCCGCATGCTGCGCACCCTGCGCAAACGCGGCCTCGGCCTGGCGCAGCCGCACGATGCCCAGGTTGTGCCACGCCTTGGCGTGGCCGGGCTCGATGCGCAGCACGTGCTGGTAGGCGTCGACCGCGTCGTCGGGACGCTGCAACCGCACGTAGACATTGCCGAGGCGAAACCAGAAGTCCGCGTTCTGCGGCAACTGCTGCACCAGCGCCTGGTAGTCGGCCAGCGCCTGTTCGGGATGGCCGCCGCGGTACGCCTGTTCGGCCCGCTGCTGCCGGGCGACCGTCTTGACCAGACGCTGCGTGGGTGACGCGGCGCAGCCAGCCAGCGCCAGCAGCATGACCAGGCATGCGATGCGGATTTTCAGTGTGCCTGCCATGTCCACTCCTCGCCGCGTGCGGGCGAAAGCGCGGCGATGCCGCCCGGCGCCAGCTCCACCGTCTGCCACGCGTCGGAGCGCAGGCAGGTGCGCCACGGCGGCAGGCTCTCGCAGCACTCCAGCACGCGCCCGTCCCGGTCCAGGAAAACGATGTCCAGCGGATAGCCCATGCCGAACGTGTGCACGCCGCCGCAGGGCGTGAGCCACAGCGCCTGCGCCGCGCCGCCGTGCAAGGGCGGGCGCCCCAGCAGGCCGCGCAGGCGGCTCCATGGACGATCGGCGCGCCACGCCTGCGGCACGATCGGCTGGCCATCGCGAAGAATCACGCCCGATTTCAAAAGATGCCCTCCTGGCGCATGCGCAGGTAGATGAAGTAGCCCAGCACCAGGAAGATCAGCGGGAAGAAGAACAGCACCAGCGGCAGCATCATCTTCACCGGCGCCTCCAGCGCGAGTTTCTCGGCGCGCAGGAAACGCTCCTCGCGGCGCTGCCCGGCCTGCGCCCGCAGCGTGGCGCCCAGGCTGGCGCCGACCCGGTCGGCCTGGATCAGGGTGCCGGTGAAGCTGGAGATCTGCGACATCTCCATCCGTTCGGACATCCGCTTCAGCGCCTCGGCGCGGGGCAGACCCGAACGGATGTCGCGCAGCAGGCGGGTGAACTCCTGCCGCAGCGGACCGGCCGGGCCCTTCTGCGTGGCCTGCTCGATGCCGCCGGTGATGTTCAGCCCCGCCTCCACCGCCATGGTGATGAAGTCCAGGTACACCGGCAGGTCCTTGATCACCAGGCGGCGGCGCTTGCTGCGCCGCTCGCCCAGCCACAGGCTCGGGTAGAACCAGCCGGCAGTGGCGCCGAACAGCATCGCCGTACCGTAGAGCAGGTAGCCGTGCCGGTCGAGCATGCCCAGCAGCAGCCAGAAGAACGCCGCCACGAGGCCGGCACCCACCACGCGCAATCCGTACAGCTGTTCCGGGCTCAACACGAAATCCTGGCCCGCGGTCTGCAGTTGCCGGTGCGCCTGTTCCAGCTTGTCCGCGCCCAGCTTCGGCGCCAGCACGTGGGTGGCGGCGTTGACCAGCGGCCAGATCAGGCGCAGCCCGAACGGCAGCGGGTCCTGGAAATTGCGGTCGGCCACGGGCACTTCGCGCAGCAGCCCGTAGATGCCCCAGAAGGCGAAGCCGACGCCACCGCCGATGGCCACCGCGAGCAGGATGACGACCGGGCTCATATGTCGATGCTCGTGATCTTGCGGCACATGCGATAGCCCAGGTACTCCATCACCGCGGCCACCGCGATCACCGCCCAGCCCACGTAGGAGTGGTACATCTCGTGCATCGTGTCGGGGTAGGCGAAGCTGAGGAAGCCGATCAGGCCGACCGGCATCATCGCCATCACGATGCCTTGCAGGCGGCCCTGGGCGGTCAGCGAATTCACCTTGCCTTCCATGATCAGCCGCCGCCGCAGCGTGTCGGCCAGCGAGGCCATGCTCTCGGCCAGGTTGCCGCCCACCTCGCGGGAAATGCCCACGGCGGAGACGAACAGGGTCACGTCCTGGATCGGCACGCGGTCGTTGAAATGTTCCAGCGCCTCTTCCAGCTTCACGCCCATGCGCTGCTCGCGCAGCAGCAGCGCGAACTCCTGCGCCAGCGGCGGCTCGACGTCGCGCGCCAGGCTTTCCAGCGCCGGGGTGAAACCCAGCCCCGCGCGCATGCTGCCGGCCACCATCATCAGCCCGTCCGGCAGCTGTTGCTGGATCTGGTTGATGCGTCGCTGGCGCAGCCATCGGTAGATCTTCTTCGGCAGCACCAGGATCAGCACCAGGGTCACGATGGCCAGCAGCGGGTTGCCACTGAGGAACCACACCAGCAGCGGCACCAGCACCATCGCCACGGCGTTGAGGCGAAACAGGTTCCGCTCGTCCATGAACATGAACATGTCGGCGAGATTGAAGCGGGCCTGCTCGGTGAACGCTTCCTGGTAGCGCCCCCAGAACACCGTCGAACTGCGCGCCGCCAGGTAGCCGATCGCGGCGACGGCGAGAAACACCACGATCGCGACGGGAAGCAGGCTCATGCGCGATCGTCCTCATTGATCTTGAAGATCGACAGGTCGACCGGCACCCCGCGATCGGCCAGCTCCTCGTAGAACTCCGGCACCGCGCCGGTGGCCGCGTATTCGCCGCGTACCTTGCCGCCGGGGCCGCCCTGGTCGCGGGCGCGGAAGGTGAACAGGTCCTGCGCCTGGATGGTGCCGCTCTCGATGCCGGTGATCTCCGAGATGTGGGTGATCTTGCGTGAGCCGCAGGGGAAGCGGCGCTGGTGGATGATCAGGTCGATCGCCGAGGCGATCTGCTCGCGTACCACGGTCATCGGCAGGTCCATGCCCGACATCATCACCATCACCTCCAGGCGCGACAGCGCATCGCGGGGCGAGTTGGCGTGCGCGGTGGTCAGCGAACCCTCGTGGCCGGTGTTCATCGCCTGCAGCATGTCCAGCGCCTCGCCGCCACGGCACTCGCCCACCACGATCCGGTCCGGGCGCATGCGCAGCGAGTTGCGCACCAGGTCGCGGATGGTGATCAGCCCCTTGCCCTCGAGGTTGGCCGGACGCGCCTCCATCGCCACCAGGTTGGGCTGGCTCAGCCGCAGCTCGGCCGCGTCCTCGATGGTGACGATGCGCTCGTGGTCGGGGATGAAGTTCGAAAGGATGTTCAGCAAGGTGGTCTTGCCCGACCCGGTGCCGCCGGTCACCACGATGTTCCTGCGCTCGCGCACTGCCACCTGCATGAACTCCAGCATCTGCCGGTTGACCGAGCCGTACTGCAGCAGGTCGTCGCCACTGAGCTTGCGCTTGCTGAACTTGCGGATGCTCAGGCTGGGCCCGCGCAGCGCCACCGGCGGGATCACCGCGTTGACGCGCGAGCCGTCGGCCAGACGCGCATCGACCATCGGCGAGCTCTCGTCAATGCGCCGGCCCAGCGGCGCCACGATGCGCTCGATCGCCGCCAGCACCGCCTTGTCGCTGGTGAAGATCACCTCGGACTTCTCGATCCGGCCCGCGCGTTCGATGTAGATGTCGTCCGAGCAGTTGACCATCACCTCGGTGACCGTCTCGTCCGCCAGCAGGTCCTCCAGCGGCCCCAGTCCGATCGCCTCGTCCAGCACCTGCTTGGCCAGCCGGCGGCGGTTGATCGTGCGCGGCAGTTCGTCGGCAAACTCGCGCTCGATGATTTCCTCGATCAGCGACGAGGTCTTCTGGCGCAGGTCGTCGTCCGTCATGCCGCGCACGTCGACCCGGCGCAGGTCCATCTGCCGCACCAGCGACTGGTGCACGCGGGTGCGCCAAGCCAGCATGTCGGCCGATGGCTGCAGCGTCGCGGGAAGGCCGGTCACCGGCGCGGCCGGCGGTTCGACGGCCGGCGGCGAAGCGACCGGGTCCAGATGGACCGGCGCGTTGGCGGCGCGCTGCGGCACCCTCACCGGCGCGGCCTCGTCCTGGTCGACCAGCACGCGCAGCCGGTACGAACCGATGATGACGATGTCCTCGCGCCGCAGCGGGCCGTGCTCGCGCTGCACCCGGGCCCCGTTGATCACCACCGGCGCGCGGCCGCCCAGCACCTCGATGAACACGCCGCCCTTGCGCACGCTCAACATCGCGTGCTCGCGGCCGATGTTCCAGCCCTGCAGGACCACCAGGTTGTCCTCGCCGCGGCCGATGCCGCAGGCGTTGTGCAGGCAGCGCACCTGGCGCGGGTCGCGGTTGGCGGTTTCGATCAGCACTTCGAACATGGCTTCACCTTCAATCCACGATGTCCTTGCCGGCGACCTTGCGGAAGTCGTCGCGCAGGCGGTCGCTCTTCTCGATCAGTTCGCGGTTCTCCGGCGAGTCGGGGGTGATCACGATCGGCGTCACGAAGATCACCAGGTCGGTGCGATTGCGCTGGAAGTCGCGCGAGCGGAACAGCGCGCCCAGCACCGGGATGTCGCCCAGCCCGGGCACCTTGTCGAAGGTCTTCGAGGCGCTGGCGTCGACGAGGCCGGAGATCACGATGGTGTCGCCCTCGTGCACGTTGAGCTGGGCGCTGGCGCGACGAGTGATGAAGCCGGGGTAGCCCTGCACGTTGACGCTGGGATCGATCTTGCTGATCTCGGTCTCGATGTCGGTGGAGATGTCGCCCTTGCTGTTGACCACCGGCGCGATGTGCAGCTTGATGCCGTACTGCTTGTATTCGACCGTGGTCTCGCCCAGGCCCTGGCTGATCGGGATCGGCACCTCGCCGCCGACCAGGAAATCGGCAACGCCGCCGCTGCGGGCGGACAGCTGCGGCGCGGCGAGTTCCCACGCGTTGCCGTCCTGCATCATCAGGTTGATCTGCGAGGCGATCGAGGTGGCGATGCCGAAATACGACGGCGTGCCGGGCACCCGCAGCGGCAGGTTGGCCGGGCCACCGTCGGCGCCGATGCCGGCAAAGCCCTGCGGGGTCATCCGGTAGTACGGATTGGTGACCCAGTCATGCACCAGCCCGCCGCCGGGGCCGGCGATCATGCTGTCCCACTTGATGCCGAGCTGGTTGATCGCCTTCTTGTCGAATTCCATGATGCGCACGCGCATCATCACGGTGGGCTTCATCTCCACCGCGTTGGCGCTGGTGAAGTCGAGCACCTGCGGGTAGATCTTCCTGATCGCCGCGATGTGCGCCATGTCCGCCTGCGACAGGTCGCTCCCGGTCAGCACCACGTTGCCGCCCACGGTGGCGACCGAGACCGCGCTGTCCTCGCCCAGCAGGCGCTCGACCATCCCCGCCGCTTCCGCGCTGTTGCCCACCACCACGTGCACGCTGACGCTGCGCTGGCTGCCGTCGGCCATCCACAGCTGCACCGAGGTGTCGCCGGGCTGGTTCGCGATCAGTACCAGCTCGCGGCTGCCGATCGCCTTGACCTGCAGCAACTTGCCGTCGCCCACCGCGACCCGCTTGAGCGGGCCGGGCGCGCTCTGCACCAGCGCCTGTCCCGCATACATGCTGAGCGAATCGCCGATCACCGGGGAGCTCGCGCGCGCATCGCGCAACGGCAGCGCGAGCACCGCGGCGCACAGCGCCAGCCATGCCAGAAAGGTCGCCGTCGCCCGGCCGGAATGTTTGCCTGCTTCCATGTTCAACTGTTCCCGCCGATGATGAATTGAATGCCGTTGCCATGCACTGGCCGGCCCAGCCGCAGCAGCTCCGCCCTGCTCAGCGTCTTCAGGTCGAACGGCTGCCGGTTGCCGGCCGGACGCAGCATCACGCGCAGCTCGCCCACCTTCATCGCCATGCCGAGGCGCTGCGCGTCGTTCGGCGCGAGCCCGAGCGTGATGTTCGAGTAGGTGTCGTCGTCGCCGTCATCCGGATGGCTGCTGCGCAGGCCCTTCGCCCGCTTGCCGGTGGCCAGCACCGGCACGTCGCCGAGCAGCGGGCGGATCTGCTCGCTGCCCTCGCCGTCGAGCAGCAGCAGGATGTCGAGATGGTCGCCCGGCACGATCAGCCCGGAGACCGAGTTGGACTCGTCCACCTGGATCGAGTACGCCACCTTGCCCGGCTCGATCACGTTGGAGAAATGATCGGTGACCCGATCCACCGCGCTGCCGCCGATCGGCGCGCCCTGCGCCAGCGGCACCCGCAGCACCTGACCCAGGTAGTCCTCGTAGTTGTCGGGCGTCAGTGCATCGGCAGGTACGAACTCGGCCGGCACATCGCGCACGGCGATGTCGTCCTGGCTGATGCTGGCGCCCTTCTCCAGGTCATGCACCGGCACCACCACCTGGCGCGTCTCGGTGGGCCTGGTCTGCGTGCGCGCGGCGACCTGCTTGTTGATGTAGTGCACCGCCATCAGGCTGGCCACGATGCCGAGCAGGATGGCGCCGCCCAGGTAGAGGAAGTTGCGGTTGACCGCCGGCATGCGTCGTTCCATTCGTTCAGATCCAGGCAATGGAGAGTGCGTAGACAAAGCTGGTGTAGGCATCGCGCAGCGCGTCGGCGAGCTGGCGGATGACGTTGGGATTGGCCAGCAGCACCGTCACCAGCAACAGCACCACCACGGTGTATTCGATCAGCGCACTGCCGCGCTGGCGGCCACGCCGCGGCGGCATGGCGGGGTGGCGCGCGTTCCGTCGAATGAACATGTCCGTCATCCTCCCGTTCACGGATTCAACAGGTTGATCGTCACTTGCGACTGGCCGTCGAGCGGGCTCATCACCAGGGTCATCCGGCTGTCGCCGCGCTCGTAGCGCAGGACGCAGCCATCGTCCGCGCAACGATTCGCATCGGCCGGCTTCCAGCCATCGGCGCCCAGCCGTTCGCGGAAGAACGCCTCGTTCTGCCGGGGCGACAACCTGTTGCGCATCGCCACGGTGCGGGCGGGCGTGGGGTCGTCCGGATAGGCGATGTCGTTGAACACGGTGGAGCCCATCGGTCGCGGCAGGCCCTTGCCACGCTCGAAGTGTTTCGGCGCGGTGGCCACGTCGACGATGCCGATGTTGCCCTTGCTGCCGCGGCCCGATGCGCTGACCTGCACGGTGACGTAGTAGTCGCCCTCCATGTGGCCGACGACCTGCGCCGCACCCATCGGGTTCACCACCACCCGGCCGTTCCACAGCTTGCGATAGAAGGCCACCACCTCGGCCTGGCTCTGCGACGAAGTGAACACGCGGGCATGCATGTCCAGCCCGTTGAAGACGATGTGCCGGGAAACGTCGGCCGCATCCGTGCCGGCCGGCAGGTCGGGCTGCGGCCACGTGCCGGCGCCGGCGATGCCGGGCAGCAAGGCGGCGGCCAGCAGCGGCAGGCCACGCCTAATGCACATCGCGGTACCTCGTCAGCTTGTCGGCGGGCACGGCGTCGGGCGCCATCCGGCCCAGCTGGAACTTGTCGAAGCCGGGGGTGAACAGGTCGTTGACGATGGGGATCTTGCCCAGCACGTTGATCACGTCGCTGAGCACGTCATCGACCTTGTCGCCCAGCGCACTGGTCGGCACCAGCGGCCGGATCACCTCGCGTACCGTGCGGTTGTACATGGCGCCCGACGCGGCCTCGCCGTTCTTGCGTTCGCCACCGCCGCTGGCCGCCCAGGTATCGGCCAGCAGCACGGTGCGGGCCGAGAAGTCCAGTTGCGCCGTGTCGAGCGGATCGAGGAAGTCCAGCGCCCGGCCATCGGCACCCTTCAGCTTCTGCGGCCGTGCATGCACTTCGGCGGTGACGAAACCCTTCGGATTCGGCGGCAGGTTGCCCAGCGTCCTGGTCGCCTTGGCCACGGTGCCCAGTGCGCCATCGAGGAAGGTCGGCGCGGTTTCCTGCTGGTAGACGCTCAACGACACGTCGGAAGTCTTCAGCAGCGCCTGGTTGGCGAAGCTGGTCAACATGGCATCGCCGAACGCCGCCGGCGTGCGCGCGGAGGACTTGATCGGCGCCTTGGCATCGGCGAACTGGCGCGCGCGCAGTGCGGTCTGCACGGCGGCCTTGCGCGGCAGGCCGGCGTCGGCCAGGGCCGGATCGACGGTGGCGGCCCAGGCCGCCTGGCGGGCGGCGGCCTGGGTCTGCTGCTTGATGTGGATGTACTGGCCCAGCAGCATCACCCCCGCCGCCAGCGGCACCAGCACGATGCAGGCCACCGCCATCTCCACCAGGCTCTGCCCGCGCTGGCGCCGGCCGCCGATCGACGACGACAGCGTGGCCGTGCGCAATGGCCGCGTTCGAACAGGGCGCATCGTCGTCTCCATCGGTTCGCGCTAGCGGGCCGGGGTCACAGCAAGCTTGCCGGGCAGCACGAACACCTTGTCGTCGATCGGCGTACCCACGCTCATGCTGTCGGTGGTCAGCTGGTAGCCGTTGCCGTCGGCCGGCTTGTTCGACAAGGTGATGTTGTCGACCGGCGCATCCATGCGGTCGGCGTCGGCCGCGGTATCGGTGACGAAGCCCCACTTCCTGCCGCCACTCCACACGCAGGCTTCGCCCTGGGCACTGCTCAGGCGCACGCACGGCTGGCCGGCCACCTTCGCCTCGCCCGCGGACTGGCCGACCAGGTCAGCCTGGCCCTGCTTCTGCAGCTCGCCCATGACCTGGGCCCGCAGCTTCGCGTCGTCCTGTGCCACGTCATCCGGTGCCGTGCCGTCCTCGTCGCCGGCAACGGCTTCACGGACCACGCCGTCGGAGCGCTCGCGGGTGGCGGTGCCCTTGACCAGGTCCGCGACCGTGGTCGCGCCCGGCTCGACGATGGTCAGCCGCGCCTCGTGCACCGGCTCGAACACGCAGCCCGCGGCAGACGGACCGGCGCTCCTGAAGTCCCAGCGATCCGCCTTGACCGCCATCCGCTCGCCGTCGTACCAGGTTTCCAGATAGGTGTGGCCCAGCTTGGCCACCACGTCGTCGGCCAGCGGCTTCACCGGCACCGCCCCGGCGCTGCAGCGGGCGAGCGCCTGGCGATAGGTGTGTTCCGCCGCGGGCACGCCATCGTGCAGCAGCACGCTGGTCTGGTTGAGGTGGATCGGCGGCGTCTTCTGCGCCAGGTTGACCGCGCCGTCCTGCGCATCACCGCCACTGTCGCCACCGTCGCCTGACGAGCAGCCGACCAGCGGCACGGTTGCCAGCAGGACGGTGCACAACGCCACCGACAGTTGCCGCAGGGGGCGTCGGTGACCCGGAGTGTTGCTGCTGCACGATCCCTGCGCGATGCCGCTCCGTGTTGTTCTTGCTTCGATCATGGCTTGCTGTTTCCACTGGGTGTGAGGGGAGGAGGTGCCGCTGGCCATCAGGATTTGCCCGGCACGCACGGGGCCACGGCGCCATAGGCGATGGCGACTTCCTGACGGGTGTTGCATGGCGTATCGATCAGCCGCGCCTGCCAGTAGGGACTGAACAGGCTGCCCATCTCGCGGCTCGACGGGCTGATCACGTTGTCGAACAGGCCGAACCCGCGCGGACGGCTGAAGTAGACCTGGGCCGAGGACAGGGCGGTCATGTCGTTGGCGACGGTCTGGTCGGGCGCCTCGAAATCCGGTGGCCCGCCGATGCCCGGCACGTTGTCGCTGGTGCGCACCGTCTTCATCGGCTGCTCGACCAGCACGGTGAACACCGGGCCCACGTCCATTGCCTCCACGCCGTTCTGCTTCGCGCTGCGATCGTTGTCGTAGGGCACGGTGGCCTTGTTGTCGGCGATGTCGTCGTAGGGTTGCAGGCCGGGACTGCTGGCGGGCGTGTAGTTCCTGAGCCAGGCCTTGCTGCTGCCGCCGATGGCGGGGGACGACAGCACCTTCTTGCCCGCCTTGCCGTTGTCGATGCCTTCGGCGTAGCGCTTGTAGTGGCCGCGATCGATCTCGTACGGCGAGTCCCAGCCGCGGCCGTTGTTGAAGCCCGGGCTGGCCACCGAGCGGAACGAGCGCGACATGCTGTTCACCGCCGCGCCGCCGCCCCAGGCCAGCGGCTCGTTCACGCCCAGCCAGCCGACCTTGACGTTGAGCGTGTCCACGCCCACCCACTGGGTGTAGCCGACCAGGTCGGTGCCGCCGCGCTTGTGGATCGGGCCGATGCCGCCGTTGCGCTCGCGCGAGAAACCGTCGCGCGCCTCCATCACCACGTTGGCGAAGCGGTCGGCCCCGGCATCGCGCCGACCGGAGGTGGGGATCGTGTAGTGGGTGACATAGGCGCGCGCGTCGAGCGCGCCCTGTTCCAGCAGCGCATAGCCACGGGCGCCGATCTTCGCCTTGCCGTCGGTATTGCGCTTGACCACCTCGGGCACCAGCTTCAGCGCCTCCTGCGATTCCACCGTGGCGATACCGCGCGAGGCGACGGAGTACGCCTTGTTGATCGCCGCGATGGCGGTCACGCCCGCCGAGAACGCCACCTGCATGCCGTCGCGCAGGGTCTTCACCACCGTCTTCACTTCATTCAGCGCGGTGACCACTTCCTGCAGCGCCGCGCCCACCTCGGCGCCGACGATGCTGACGTCGAAGATGATCGCGATCGCCTGCACGGCATCCTTGAAGTTGTCGGTGCCGCGCAGGGTGAAATTCGTCCACGAATACCAGCTGGTCATCTGCGCCACGGCCACCTCGTTGGCGACCTCGGCACGGTTCATGTAGGCGATCAGGTTGTACGCGCGCGCCTGCTGCACGGCGGCGCTGTAGGCCGCGGCGTCGGCGGCGTTGACCAGCTCCACCTTCTTCGACACCGCCTGCCCGGTGTTGAACACCACGATCACGCCGATGCAAAGCACCAGCAACGCCACGATCGCCAGCACCAGCGCCTGGCCGCGCTGGCGGCCAGGCGCACCGGCACGCGACGGCCGCTTCGCACCGTCGCCGCTTGTTCCATCGTCGATCGACCAGGCCATTGCACACCCCCATGTCGGGAACCGGACGCCCGTGCAGGCCGGCATCGCTGCCGGCGCGACGGGCATCCCCGCGAACGCGGCGATGCCGCATCCGGTTCGTCAGTTCGTGGCGGTGCTTACTTGGCGGTGGCGTTGTTGTAGCTGTTGAGGGTCTTGTCCTTGGTACCCTCGGAATGGGCCTTGTTGCCCTGGTTCTTCGCCCGGTTGATGTCCTGCGTTGCGCTCTGGCCGGAGAGCTCCTTGGCCATGCCGCCGATCTGGGCGCGGGCGGTGCCGCCGAAATACGTCACGGCCGCAATGGCGGCGATCGCGATGAGGGCGGTGATGATGATGTACTCGGTCATGCCCTGGCCACGCTGGCGGACACGGATCCCTGTGTTGCGAATGAAACGAGCTTTCATGGGCTACCCCTTTCTCAAGTGATGGTGGGACCGCCGACACGGCCGGCCCAGACAGACTTCGATGGAAGGTGGTGCGCCCCCTGGTCAGTCGTCTCGACCACGCACCATGCAGGAGCGCCAACGTCATGCTTTCGCAGATGGCCTCTCCTGTCGCAGGAACTTACCGAAGGCCTGCTGCAGATTTGTGAAGGTCGCGGCATGCAGCACTTTTTTTGCGAAACGTGTCACACAAACGGCGAAAATCCGCCGCGATTCAAACGCCGCAGCTGAACGGGCGCGGCGACACGGCAGGCGATCACGATGGCACCTGCGGCGAATTTGCTAAGGTGCCCGCTCTTCGAAAGTCGCTGGAGACCCTCGATACATGCGCAAGCTCCTGCTCCGCCCGCTCGTCCTCCTGCCCACCCTCGCGCTCCCCTTGTTGGCGGCATCGGCACTCGCCGCCGCACTGCCCCCGCACGACGTGTCCGGCAGCCACGACCATCCGGTGGTGTCGCGCTTCGCCGGCTCGGTCATCGTGGGCTACGCGCAGAAGGATTACGGCACCGCGACCCTGCCACTGGGCCGCTACGATGCCGACCAGCCCGGTCGCTTCGCCCGCAGCGAACCCGCGGAAGGCCGGCTCACCCGCATCGCCTACACGGTGCCGGCCGGCAAGAGTGCGCTGGAGGTCTACCGCAATTTCGCCCAGGCGCTGAAGGCCGCCGGTTTCCAGTTGCGCTTTCATTGCAGCGGTGACGAGGGCTGCGGCGGTTTCGATTTCGGCAGCGCGCTGATCGAGCCCCTGCTTGACCAGCTGCACGGCGACCGCAACCTGATGGTCTCCACCCTGGAATCCGCCGACGGCAACGTGCAATCGCTGACCGCCCGACTGCAGCGACCCGGCGGCAACGTCGATGTTTCGCTGCTGGTCAGCCAGAACGAGCAGCAACCCGTGGGCGTCCTGCTGCAGATCGTCGAGGCCAGGGCGATGGCCACCGGCCAGGTGACCGTCGACGCGAAGGCGATGAGCCAGGGCCTGGCGCAAAGCGGACACATCGCGCTGTACGGCATCCACTTCGCCAGCGACAGCGCGGTGCTGGACAAGTCATCCGGCGGCACGCTGGCGGAGATGGCGAAGCTGCTGAAGACGCAGCCGGCGCTGAAGGTCTGCATCGTGGGCCACACCGACAACAGCGGCGCGCTGGCGCACAACCTCGCCCTGTCGCAGCAGCGCGCCGAGGCGGTGACCAAGGCGCTCATCGCGGATTACGGCATCGCGCCGGGCCGGCTGGCGGCGAAGGGGCTGGCCTCGTACGCGCCGGTGGCCAGCAACCGCGACGACGACGGCAAGGCACGCAACCGGCGCGTCGAACTGGTCGAGCAGTAACCCACGGACATCGGCCGAGCGGGTCGCCGACGGCAGGCGGCCCGCGCCGCGCTCACTCGTTCCGCGGACGTCCGAAGCGTGGCAGGTTCCAGTGCCAGTGCAGCGATGCAAAGCGCAGGCCGAAGCAGAACAGGATAGGCAGCCAAGTGGCCCATACCGCGGGCCAGTGCAGATACTCGCCGAGCACCGCCAGCGCGGCGCCGGCCAGCGCGGCCAGCGCGTAGATCTCCTGCTGCAGCACGATCGACACCCGCGCCAGCAGCACGTCGCGCGCCATGCCGCCGCCCACGGCGGTGATCATGCCGAGCAGGATCGCCACCTCGGCGTTGTAGCCGAACACCAGCGCCTTGTGCGCGCCATACACCGCGAACAGGCCCAGCCCCATCGCGTCGAACAGCCGCACCGGATAGGTCAGCCGCTCCACCCACGGATAGGCCACGATGGTGAGCAGGGCGGCGATCACCGCGGTCAGCAGGTAGCGCCAGTCCGACAGGCCCGCCGGCGGCACCGCGCCGATGCACAGGTCGCGGGCGATGCCGCCGCCGCAGGCGGTGATGTAGGCGATCGCCAGAATGCCGAACAGGTCGAGGTTGCAGCGCCGCGCGGCGGTGGCGCCGCTGATCGCGAAGGCGAACGTGCCGGCCAGGTCGACCAGGTTGAACAACAGTTGCTCGTTCACGCGGTGGCTCACTTGCGGGCATGCCGACGACACGGCGAATGCCCGCTATTGAACCAGCTTCAGGAGACCTTGCGCGAAATCGCGAAAAACGCCAGGTTACCCGCGCCGGTGGCCAGCGCCAGCACGGCGATCAGGCCGGGGGTGACTTCCTGCCAGCCAAACCACTGGATCAGCCCGAAACCCACGCCCACCGACAGCAGCACGATGCCCCAGCGCAGCGACGAATGGCGGCGACGCTGCTCCTCGTCGAGCAGGATCGACTTGACCAGTTCCTCCGAACCCCCGGCCCCGATCATGCGACTGCGGACCCGGGCATCGACCACGACCTTGATGGCGTAGACAATGCAGACGAACAACACCATCGGAATCAGATCACCGAAATTCATGGAATGCTCCCTTGCAGATGGCCGAAAAGGTCGACCGTTCGATATCCACAGATACGGGTGACCCGGCAACGGTTGCAGCGATCTGCTTGCAACCGTTCGAGCCGTGCGCGTATCTCTGCACCCATGGATGACATCCGCCAAGCCGATCGCGCGCTGGTCGACGCCGTGCTGGCCAACCGGCCGGGCGCGTTCGAACGCCTTGTGCGCGAGTATCAGGGACTGTGCTGGCACATCATCCAGCGCATGGTGCGCAACCCGGAAGACGCCCGCGAGCTGTGCCAGGACACCTTCCTGCGCGTGCACCAGTGCCTGCATCAGTACCGTTACGAAAGCGCGCTGAAATCATGGATTGGCCGGATCGCCTTCACCATCGCGCTGCGCCACCTGCAACACAAGCGCATCGCCCTGGTCGAGCCCGGCGGCGACGACGGCGAGTCGCTGGTGGACAGCATCGGGGACGGTTTCGACCTGGAGGCCGCCTGCGCCGACGAGGAAACCGCACGGCACCTGCATGAGGCGATCGAGGCGCTGCCACCCTTGCAACGCACCTTGCTGACCCTGTATTACCTCGAAGAGACGTCCATACCCGAGATCGCCCGCATCACCGGCATGGCCGCGGGCACGATCAAGAGCCATCTGTTCCGCTCGCGCCTGCGCCTGCGCGACGCGCTCGAAACACGGACAGGAGTTGCCGCATGATTCCGCACGACGAAGACCACATCCCCACGTTTGACGATGCCGCGCTCGAGCGCGAATGGCAGGCGCAGGAGAGCGCCATGCGGCGCGAACGGCTGCAGCTCGATCCCGCCGGCGACGATGCACGCAGCCGGTGCTACCGGCTGATCGCGCGCAGCCTGCGCCAGCCGCTGACCGAATCGCTGCCGGCAGATTTTGCGCAGCAGTTGGCTGCGCGAGTCGGCGCCGTTCCGTCACCCGCCGCATCGGCTAGCGCTTCCTTCGAGTTCAAGCTGATGCTGGTACTCGCCGCCACGATGGCGGTGGCCGCAATCGCTGTGATCGCGATCTACGGCAGCGCCTGGCTGCCTTCATTCGCTGCGCTGGCACCGAATCCGCAGGCACCCGCCACACACTGGCTGTTGGCACTGGCCGGTTGCGTCGGCGCGTCGTGGCTACTGGGACTGTGGCAACAACGCACACATCGCCACCAACGCTGAGTCACTACCAATCAATCACCGCATCCAGCCCGCGATGCAGCCCGACCAGGCCGGGCACCTTGCGTATCGCCAATAGCGCGCCATCGACATACGGCTTCGCGCTGCTTCCCGCGTTGTGGCGGATCGTCAAGGTCTGGTCCGGCATGCCGAAGATCGCCTCCGCCCCCAGCACGAAGCCCGGCAACCGCACCGCATGCACCTGGCTGCCCGCCAGCGTGCCGCCACGCGTCTCGCGAACACCCGCGGTCTGCTCCAGCGGCACCGCCAGCAGCGGCTGGCGCACCTTGCCCAGCCGCCCGGCCAGCTCGCGCACCGTACCGCTGGGCGCGTCGGGCTTGGTCGCGCTGGCGTAGTCGATCAGCTCCCACTGCGGGATCAGCTTCGCCGCCATCTCGGCAAACTTGATCAGCAGCACTGCGGTCAAGGCGAAATTGCCGCAGGCCAATACGCCACGCTGCCGCTGCCGTGCCAGCGCATCGATCTGCGCATAGTCCTCGTCCGTCAGCCCCGAGGTGCCGACCACCACATGCGCGCCATGCTCCAGCGCCGCGAGAATGTTCGCCTTCGCGCTGGACGGCCGCGTGTACTCGACGAACACGTCGCACGGCTGCGCCAGCGCCGCGTCCACGCTGGCGAAGATCGGTGCCTGCAAGCCTGCCTCGCCAAGCACCGCGCCGAGCGTTTCACCGGCACGTCGCCGTGCCACCGCGGCAACCATGTCGAGGTCATCCGTCGCGGCAATGCCGCGCGACAGTTCGGAACCCGCCCAACCAGTGGCACCGGCGACGCATATCTTGATTGACATGGGAGTCTCGTTGAGGGGTGATGGGCAAGCATAGTCGCAGGCGACTCCGGGTCATTTCAATTTCGGAGCAAGAGCTTTCGTCCTCCTGGCGGAGGGCGAGTCCCTTTCTCTCGCTTGCCCGAGAGAAAGGAACCAAAGAGAGGGGCACCCCGCTTCCGCGCCTTGCGGACATCGGGCAACCGCTCCTGCGTTGCCTCAACTCCGGCATCCATGCCGTCGCCTGTCCGCAGGCGCGCGGTCGGGCTCCGGGGTTTGTCGACAGCCCATCCATGGACTGACGCCAAACTGGTTCGCATCCATGCGAACCACCCTGCGGGCTGGTCCTCCACCCGCCCGCCGCTGCAGAGGGGTCCCGGGTAGAGCAGCGGGCCATCGTGGCCCGCACTTTTCAGAAGAGCCGTCTCAAGAGCAAAGCCGCAACGCACAGTGCACCGCGCACGCCACGCACAGGTGTTTCGCCCTCCTTCAAGGATGACGGTGTTGCGGGAGCTGGCTTCGTACTCGGGACGGTCACTCGAAAGTTCACACTGACCCGGGGTTTTGAACCGCGCTGGCCAGCTCAGGCACGCTCTAACCTGAGGCGGTGCGTTTGATCAGAGGAGCGATAGACGGCTCGTGGACATGGCGTGAACTCCCGAAAATTTCATTCAGGGTGTCCACTAAAACATGGAAACTGTCCCGCCTGCCTCGAATGATCTGTTAAGCAGCAGGATCGATGTTAGCTGCAATGATGCTGTTTACCAGCTCAAGGCCGCCCTCAATATCTTCGTGCCCTCTGAACCGAGAAACCTCCGCGTGACCATCCTCAAAGACGTCAATTTCGACGCGCTCCCCAACTACAGTAAGCGTTACAAGTACGGAATCGCTGCGATGACGCCCAAGGGCAAAGGGGAGCTTTGCAGAACACGATCACCAGTAGTGGCGACGCTTTCAAATTCGCGTGAACACCCATATGAAGAATGACCATGGGGTTAAGCGGCGGCGAAGCCATCCGCCTTGAACGATTGGCCGATGCTACGAAAGTTCCGGATACGAAATCGTCATATATCTGATTGATCCATTAAGAAAATAAAGAGCCGGCAAAGCCAGAACTGCATATG
Organism: Rhodanobacter sp. IGA1.0; assembly: GCF_040208325.1. NCBI lineage: Bacteria > Pseudomonadati > Pseudomonadota > Gammaproteobacteria > Lysobacterales > Rhodanobacteraceae > Rhodanobacter > Rhodanobacter sp. IGA1.0. The sequence goes on along the minus strand of NZ_CP157948.1, from coordinate 577,115 downwards.
CCCAGCCCAGCGAGTTTGATGGCCTCGGATGTACAGGCACGAAAAGTACGAAAGCAGCAACCAGAGCAACAGTTGACACGATCCCGGTCAAAATTTCCCAAAGGCCTGATGCTTGCAAGCCACAATCACAATGAATACACCTGCCACGCCACCTCCTGAAATTTGGCCACAGAGGCAACGTGCATAACTCAAGATACCCGATGGAGAATGGTTTCTCGCAGTACGGGCAGTGTCTTTGCTGGCTCATCGTCTGCCTATATGGCCCGAAGCTTGGTGGACCCATATCGGGTACATGCATTCGATGTTCAGCTTTCGAAGTGGGCCCGTCAAGCGAGTTGATTATTCGGTTTGGCAGGCTTGCATGAGGATGTGAGAGGCTCGGACGGCCTGGGGCGACCTTGCATATCCCGCAGATCGAGGTATCGGCAAGATGCAAGGAGTCAAAGAGATCCAGAGCGGACCCCACCCCAGCCATCCCCTGCAAGCAGGGGAGGGAGAAAGGCCGGGCGCTGCGCCGCATGCATCAGGCGATCGACGTGTGCGGTTGCACGCTCACGTCCGCCGCCAGTCCTACCGACAGCAGGCTTTTTGCCTCGCTCTTCGCTCTTCGCTTCGGTTTTCGCAACCGCGCAGCGGTTGCGTACCGAGTGCGTGCCACCCTGGCTCGCTGCCCTACCCAGGCCCCTCTCCAGCGGCGAGCGGGTGGAGGATCAGCCCGGAGGGTGGTTCGCATGGATGCAAAACAGTTTGGCGTCAGTCCATGGATGGACTGTCGACAAACCCCGCAACCCGCACGCGGACCTTGCGGACGCCGTCAAGCCAGCGGCAACCGCAACCTCACCTCCAACCCACCACCCTCGGCGTTGGCCACGTCGATCGTGCCCCCATGCACCTGCACCACCCGTTGCACGATGGCCAATCCAAGGCCATGCCCCTCCGCCCGCGCCGCATTGCTGCCACGGAAGAACGGCCGAAACAGCAGCGCGAGTTCATTCGCCGGCACACCCGGCCCGTGATCGCGCACGCTGATCTCGGCAAACGACGAGTCAACACGCAGGGCCACCTCGATCCGACCACCTGCCGCGCTGAACTTGATCGCGTTGGCGAGCAGGTTGGCCACCGCCCGTTCCAGCAGCATCGCGTTGCCGGAAATTTTCGCGGAGTCGACGCCGGTCAGCTGCAATTCGACCCGCTGCGCATCCGCTTCCAGGCGCGACTGCTCGACGCCTTCATGCACCACCTCGGCGAGCTCCAGCAGCTCGCGCTCCATGCCGGGCAGGCCGCCCTCCATCCGCGACAGCGCCAGCATCTCGCCCAGCATCCGGTCGAGCCGGGCGATTTCCTGCTCGGCCTGGGCGAAGTAGGCGGCACCCTCCGGGCTGTCGCCGCCGCGCCGGGACAGGTCGAGGATCAGCTGCAATCGCGCCAGCGGCGAGCGCAGCTCGTGTGACAGATCCTGCAGCACGCCGCGCTCGTGCGCGACCAGTGCCTCGATCCGCCCGGCCATCACGTCGAAGTCGCCGGCGAGCTGGGCCAGCTCGTCATGCGCCAGCCCACCCTGGCGGCCGACCCGCGTCGACAGTTCGCCCTCGGCCATGCGCCGGGTCGCGCGGCGCAAAGCCTCGACCGGACGTGCCACGCTGCGCGCCACCCACCAGCCGACCAGGCCGATGAACAGCAGCGACAGCGCCAGCTGCATCGCCAGGTAGATCTTCTCGCGGGTCTGCGGCCGCAGGCGCACGTGCGAGTGGCTCATCGCCAGCAGCTGGCGGGCGTGGCCGTCGTTGCCGACGACCTGCTGGACGGCGACGTAGAAACCGGGCCGCGGCTGCATCACCACGCTGCGATCGGACGACAGCAACGCGGGCAGCTGCGAACGCACCGAGACGCCCAGGCGGATCGGGTAGAGCATCTCGCCGTGCTCGAACAGGGTGGCCTCCACACCCTGCTGACGCTGCTGGGCCACCCACGCGGCCAGCGCGTCGCGGCCGCCGCTTTCATAGGCCTGGTCGGCGTCCTGCGCCAGCGCGGCCCAGTTGATTTCGATGCTGGTGGTGAACTCGATGAAGCGGCGGGCGAACAGTCCGCCCAGCGCCAGCACCAGCAGGTTGGCTACGCAGAACCAGACCAGCAATCGCCAGTACAGCGAAGTGCGCATCGGCTTCATGGCGCGGCCGCCACCAGCACGTAGCCGGAGCCGCGCACCGCGTCGATCCGCGGCGCGTCGGGCGATGCGTCGGCCAGCTTGTGGCGCAGGCGGCTGACGTGTACGTCGATGCTGCGGTCGAAGCGCTCGATTTCGCGACCCAGCGCCTGCCGGGTCAGGCTGGCCTTGTCGACCAGTTCGCCGGCGCGCTGCGCCAGGCCCAGCAGCAACAGGAACTCGGCACCGGTGAGCACCAGGTCCTGCCCGCCGACCTGGGCGCGGCGCTCGCCCGGAAACAGCTGCAGGTTGCCGACCTGCAGCGTGCCGGACACCGGTGGCGCGTTGCGGCGCAGTTGCGCGCGCACCCGCGCCAGCAGTTCACGTGGCAGGCAGGGCTTGGCCAGGTAATCGTCAGCGCCCAGCTCCAGCCCGATCACCCGGTCCACCGGCTCGCCCCGCGCGGACAGCATGATCACCGGCAAGCGGTGCTGCATGCGCAGCTCGCGCAGGGTTTCCAGGCCGTCGCGACCGGGCATCATCACGTCGAGGATCAGCAGGTCGGGCCGCTCGGCAGCGTTGCGCAGGCGGGCCAGCGCGGCGTCGCCGTCGTGGGCGAGATCCACCACGAAGCCCTCGCGCTGCAGGTACTCCGCCAGCAGCCGGCACAGCGCGCGGTCGTCATCGACAATCAGGATGCGAGGGGGATTCGGAGTTTGCATGGCCGCCATTCAATGGGATGGCCCGGTCGGGACACCACGTTCTTTACCGATCTTTACCTGTCCGCAAAGAACATATACGCAGCGGTGTCGTCAAATGATGGCGTACAAACTCCCCACCACAGAGGTACACGTCATGCGCAAGAACACCCTCCTCGGCCTGGCCCTGGCCTCGGCACTGGCCATCGGCAGCTCCGTCGCACTGGCCGCGCCCGCTGGCGGCGCAGGACATGGCGACTTCGGCCATGGGCGCCACCATCATCGGGGCGACGGCCAGATGATGATGCTGGGCAAGCTGAACCTCAGCGACGCGCAGAAGGCCAGCGTCAAGCAGATCATCCGCAGCAGCCGCGAGCAGAACAAGTCCTCGCGCGACGCCCTGCGGCAACAGCGCAGCGCCTTCGAATCGATGACGCCGAACCAGGTCGGCTACCAGGCCGCCGCTTCCCGGCTGGCCCAGGCCGAAGGCCAGGCCGCCCAGCAGCGGGTGCAGCAGATGGCCAACCTGCGGGCGCAGATCTACGCGCTGCTGACCCCGGCGCAGCAGGCGCAGGCAGCCACGCTCAAGGCGCAGGCGCAGGCCCGCCGCGCCCAGTGGAAGCAGTTCCGGGCGGAGCACCCGCAGCCGTCAGCCGGGTAAGTGATCGGCGACCGACCGGTCGCGCAAATGGAAGAAGCCCGGACTGGTCCGGGCTTCTTCATGGACGCGGCGTGCAGACGACCTCCGCGCAATCATCCTTCGACTTCGCTGCGCCACGCCCGGAGTGAACCGAGACTCCCGCTCTTCGCGGCCTTCGTCGGGAATGCCTATTTTTTCTTCGGCAGATACAGATCGGTGATGGTGCCTTCGTAGACTTCCGCGGCCATGCCCACCGACTCGCCCAGGGTGGGATGCGGGTGGATGGTGAGCGCGATGTCGGCTGCCTCGCTGCCCATCTCGATCGCCAGCGCCAGTTCGGAGATCAGGTCACCCGCGTGCACGCCCACGATACCGGCGCCCACGATGCGATGGGTTTCCTCGTCGAAGATCAGCTTGGTGAAGCCTTCGGTGCGGTCGATGCCGATGGCGCGGCCCGAGGCCGCCCACGGGAACTTGCCCACGCCGACCTTCAGGCCCTTTTCCTTCGCCTCGCGCTCGGTCACGCCGACCCAGGCGATCTCCGGATCGGTGTAGGCCACCGACGGGATCACCCGCGCGTCGAAGTGGCTCTTCAGCCCGGCCACCGCCTGCGCCGCCACGTGCGCTTCGTGGGTGGCCTTGTGCGCCAGCATCGGCTGGCCGACCAGGTCGCCGATGGCGTAGATGTGCGGCACGTTGGTGCGCATCTGCGTGTCGACGTTGATGAAGCCGCGTTCGGTCACCGCGACGCCGGCCTTGTCCGCGCCGATCTTGCCGCCGTTCGGCGAGCGGCCCACCGCGACCAGCACGCGGTCGAACAGCGTGGTCTCGGGAATGCTGTCGCCTTCGTAGCCGACCTCGATGCCTTTCTTGGTGGCCTTGGCGCTGACCACCTTGGTCTTCAGGTGCACGCCCTTGAGCTTGCCGCCCAGGCGCTTGGCCAGCGGCTTGATCAGGTCGGCGTCCGCACCCGGGATCAGCTGGTCCATGAACTCGACCACGGTCACCGCGCTGCCCAGCGCCGAATACACCGTGGCCATCTCCAGGCCGATGATGCCGCCGCCGACGACCAGCAGGTTCTTCGGCACATCCTTCAGTTCCAGCGCGCCAGTGGAGTCCACCACGCGCTCGTCGTCCCACGGGAACGCCGGCAGCTTCACCGACTGCGAACCGGCGGCGATGATCGCGTGCTCGAAGCGGATCAGCTTCGTGCCTTCGGCCGTCCGGACTTCCATTTCATGCGGCGACACGAACATGCCGGTGCCCGTCACGGTGCGCACCTTGCGCGCCCTGGCCATGCCGGCAAGGCCGCCGGTGAGCTGGCCGACCACCTTGGTCTTGAAGCTGCGCAGCTTGTCGAGGTCGATCTTCGGCGCGCCGAAGCTGACGCCGTGCGCGGACATCGCGGCGGCTTCGTCGATCACCGCCGCAGCATGCAGCAATGCCTTGGAGGGGATGCAGCCCACGTTGAGGCAGACGCCACCCAGGCTGTCGTAGCGTTCGACCAGCACGGTGTCGACGCCGAGGTCGGCGGCGCGGAATGCGGCGCTGTAGCCACCCGGACCGGAACCGAGCACGACCAGCTTGCATTCGATGTCGGCCTTGCGACCGGATGCCGCGGCAGCCTTCGGTGCCGATTCGCTCCCTCCCCTGCTCGCAGGGGAGGGCTGAGGAGGGGTGGCCGCCGGAACGGCGGCCGGCATCGGTGCAGCGGCCTCGGGCGCTTCCGCTTTCGCAGCCGGCGCCGCAGCCGTTTCACCAGCCACTTCCACCACGGCAATCACCGCCCCTTCGGAAACCTCGTCACCCACCTTCAACTTCACTTCCCTGATCACGCCGGCGGCGCTGGAGGGAATCTCCATGGTCGCCTTGTCCGACTCCAGCGTGATCAGGCTCTGTTCCTTCGCCACCGTGTCGCCGGCTTTCACCAGCACCTCGATCACCGGCACGTTGTCGTGGCCGCCGATGTCGGGAACCTTGATCTCGATCGTGTTCGCCATCGTCATCGCCTCCGTCAGAGCAGCAGCCGGCGGATGTCGCCGAGCTGGTTGGCGAGGAAGCTGGCGAAGCGCGCGGCGAGCGCACCGTCGATCACCCGGTGGTCGTACGACAGCGACAGCGGCAGCATCGTGCGCGGTGCGAATTCCTTGCCGTTCCACACCGGCTTCACCGCGGCCTTGGAGACGCCCAGGATGGCCACCTCCGGCGCATTGACGATCGGCGTGAAATACGTGCCGCCAATGCCGCCCAGCGAGCTGATCGAGAAGCAGCCACCGGACATTTCAGCCGGCCCCAGCTTCTTGTCACGCGCCTTCTTCGAGATCTCGCCCAGCTCGCGCGCCAGCTCGAGCAGGCCCTTCTTTTCGCAGTCGCGGATCACCGGCACCACCAGGCCGTCGGGCGTGTCCACCGCGATGCCGATGTGGAAATACTTTTTCAGGATCAGCTTCTCGCCCGATTCGTCGAGCGAGGCGTTGAACTGCGGGAACGCCTTCAGCGCGGCCACCACGGCCTTGATCTGGAATACCAGCGGACTGATCTTGAGGTCCTTGTTCTCGGCGCCCAGCTGCTTGCGGAACGCCTCCATCTCGGTGATGTCGGCGTCCTCGTGCTGGGTGACGTGGGGGATCATCGCCCAGTTGCGCGCGAGGTTCGCACCGGAAATCTTCTGGATGCGCGACAGCGGCTTCTCCTCGATCTCGCCGAACTTGGCGAAGTCGACCTTGGGCCACGGCAGCAGGCTGAGACCGCCGACCGAAGCGGCGGCGCCCGTCGACGGACGCGCGCCGGAGGCCAGCGCGTGCTTGACGTAGGCGCTGACGTCGTCGCGCTGGATGCGCCCGCCGCGGCCGCTGCCCTTGACCTGCTGGATGTCCACGCCAAGCTCGCGGGCGAAGGCGCGGATCGCCGGGCTGGCATAGGGCGCGTCGCCAGGCATCACCACGCGCGCATCGACCGGCGGGCGCACCTGTGGCGGCACGTCGCCCTCGGGGGCGATGCCCGGCTGCACGCCCTGGCCGGCTACTGGCGCGGGGGTCGGCTGAGCGGGGGCGGTTGGCTGAGCGGGGGCCTGAGCTCCCTCACCCCTGCCCTCGGCAATCGCTCCCTGCATTGCTCTACCTCCCGCATCCTTGCGGTCGTCTCCCGATACGGGAGAGGGGGACGCGGAGACGGCTGCGCCGTCGGCTTCAATCACGGCAATCACCGCACCCTCGGAAACCTCGTCGCCCACCTTGAGCTTCATCTCCTTCACCACGCCCGCAAACGGCGAGGGAACTTCCATCGTGGCCTTGTCCGACTCCAGCGTGATCAGGCTTTGTTCCTTCTCGACCCGGTCACCGACCTTCACCAGCACTTCGATGACGGGGACGTCGGCGTGGCCGATGTCGGGAACGCGGGCTTCTTTGAGGTCGGCCATGATGACTCCTGCTGGCGAGGGCGCGCCGCTCGGGGATGGCGGCTGCATACAAGACGTCAATCATAGCGAAGGGGCGTGCCTTGCGTATGCCGGATCGTGTAACTTCGGGCCTTCGCACCCCACCATGCGCCGGCGTATCCATGACCTTGAGCGGACGCGCCGTGCGCTTGCGTAGCCTAACCTGAGCCCATGTTCACGCCGCACCGCGCGGCACCGGAAGGAACCCATGCTGACGATACGCGACCTGTCCAAGACCTATGCCAACGGCGTCCGGGCGCTGCGCGGGGTGTCGCTCGACATTCCCGGCGGCATGTTCGGCCTGCTGGGCCCCAATGGCGCCGGCAAGTCTTCGCTGATGCGCACGATCGCCACGCTGCAGGACCCGGACGAGGGCACGATCAGGCTGGACGAGATGGACCTGCTGGCCGACAAGCAGGACACCCGGCGCCTGCTGGGCTACCTGCCGCAGGAATTCGGCGTGTACCCGAAGGTCTCGGCCGAGGCGATGCTGGATCACTTCGCCGTGCTCAAGGGCGTCACCGTGAAAGGCGAGCGGCGCGACCTGGTCGAAGCGCTGCTGCGCCAGGTCAACCTGTGGGACGTGCGCAAGCGCAAGCTGGGCACCTACTCCGGCGGCATGCGCCAGCGCTTCGGCATCGCCCAGGCGCTGATTGGCGAGCCCCGCCTGATCATCGTCGACGAACCCACCGCCGGACTCGACCCGGAGGAACGCAACCGCTTCCTCAACCTGCTGGCCGAACTGGGCGAGCGGATGGTGGTGATCCTGTCCACCCACATCGTTGAGGATGTCACCGACCTGTGCTCGCGCATGGCGATCATCGGCCAGGGCCAGGTGCTGCTGACCGGCGAACCGGGCGAGGCGATCCGCTCGCTGGAGGGCCGGGTCTGGCGCCGCAGCATCGACAAGAACCAGCTGGACGGCTATCGCGCCCGCATGAACATCCTGTCCACCCGCCTTGCCGGCGGCCGCACCCTGCTGCACGTGCTGGCCGACACGAAGCCGGAGGAAGGCTTCGAAGCGGTCGCACCGGACCTGGAGGACGTCTACTTCGGTCGCCTGCGGGCGCAGGCCACCGCCAAGGCCGCCTGAAGGCGCCCCGAATCCGCAGGGGCCACCTGCGTGCGATGTTCCGTCCGATGGAGGACATCGCGCACACGGCGTCCTTGCAGCAGCCAGGATCACCCATGTTCTTCGAAATACTCCGCTTCGAGTTGCGCCAGCAGTTGAAGGCGCCGCTGTTCTGGATCGTCGCCGCCGCGTTCGGCGCGCTGGCCTTCGCGCTTTCCAGCACCGACATGGTGGTTGCCGGAGGCGCCAGCGGCAACGTGCTGCGCAATGCGCCGCTGGTGATCGTGCGCCTGCTGGGCGTGCTCACCGTGCTCAGCGTGTTCCTGATCACCATCTTCGTGGCCGGCGCCGCCCTGCGTGATTTCGACAACCGCACCTCGGAGCTGTTTTTCAGCACGCCGATGAGTCGCGGCGCCTACCTGGGCGGCCGCTTCGCCGCGGGCTACCTGGCCGCGCTGGCGATCATGCTGGTGTGTGCCCTCGGGCTGGCGCTGGGCGCCGCGATGCCGTGGATCGACGCGGCGCGACTGGGCCCGGCCAGCTGGTACGGCTATGCGTGGTCGCTGGGCGTGATGGTGATCCCGAACATGCTGTTCATCGCCGCGCTGCTGTTCCTGCTGGCCACCACCACGCGTTCGCTGCTGGCCACCTATATCGGGGTGATCGCGTATTTCGTGCTGTCGGGCGTCACCGGCTATCTCAGCCGGGACATCGACAGCCACACCATCGCCGCGATGCTGGACCCGTTCGGTGGCCGCACGCTGGGCATCGTCACCCGCTACTGGTCACCCGACCAGAGCAACCATCTGCTGCCCGCTCTGGACGGCGTGCTGCTGTTCAACCGTCTGCTGTGGATCGGCGTGGCGGTCGTGCTGTTCGTGGCGGCCTACTGGCTGTTCCGGCCGAATCGCGAGGGCCTGCAGCTGCCGCGCCGCAAGAAGCGCGCCGAACCGCCGATGCTGCGCCCGCCGGCCAGCGGCGCCGCGCTGACCCTGCCCCGGGTGAGCATCGGCCGCGGCTGGCGTATCCACCTGCAGCAGCTGCGCGCCCAGTTCCTGTTCGACACGCTCGGCGTGGTGCGTGGCGTGGCCCTGCTGGTGCTGCTGGCGCTGTCGCTGGTGCTGATGCTGGTGTCGCTGGTTTCGTCCGGGCTGATCTACGGCACGCCGGTGTGGCCGGTGACACACCAGGTGCTCACCGCGATCAACGGCAGCTTCAGCCTGCCGCTGATCATCATCGTGATCTTCTATGCCGGCGAGCTGGTCTGGCGCGAGCGCAGCCAGCACTCCGCCGAAGTCACGGACGCCTTCCCGGTGCCGGACTGGGTACCGCTGCTGGCGAAGTTCGGCGCCCTGCTGACCATCATCGTGCTGATGCTGCTGATCGGCGCGGTGGTCGGCATCGTCTGGCAGCTGGCGCACGGCTACACGCACCTGGAGCCGGGCCTGTACCTGGGCATGCTGGCGCTGAACGCGATTCCGTTCGTGCTGATCGCGGTGCTGGCGCTGTTCCTGCAGGTGATGTCCAACAACAAGTTCCTGGGCTACCTGCTGACCATCCTGTGGGTGGCGGCCAGCTCGATCGGCTTCGGCCTGCTGCACTGGGACCACAACCTGTACAACTACGGCAGCGGTCCCAGCGTGCCGTATTCGGACATGAACGGCTTCGGCCATTTCCTCACCGGTGCACTGTGGTTCGACGGCTACTGGGCCTGCCTGGCGGTGGTCATGCTGGTGCTGGCTGCGCTGTTCTGGGCGCGCGGCACCGACGATGCGTGGCGCGACCGCCTGCGCGAAGCCCGCGCCCGCCTGCATGCACCGGCCCTGATCGTGCTGGTGGTCGCCGCGCTGGGCTTCATCGGCACCGGCGGGTGGATCTACTGCAACACCAACGTGCTCAACACCTACCGCAACAGCACCGCGAAGACGGTGCAGCGCGCGGACTACGAGAAGAAGTACGCGAAGTACAAGGACGCCCCGCAACCGCGCATCACCGCGGTGAAGGCCGACGTGGACATCCATCCCTACCGGCGCAGGCTGGACATCCGCGCCCACTACACCCTGGTCAACAAATCCACCGCGCCGATCAGCGAGCTGTACGTGAACTTCACTGACGAGTTCACCGTGAAGTCGCTGCAGTTCGCCCCGCACGACACGGTCAGCGAGGACAAGGACCTGGGCTTCACCGTGTACCGCCTCAAGACGCCGCTGGCGCCGGGGGCGTCGATGGATTTCGACTTCAGCCTGGAATACGCGCCCAGGGGCTTCACCAACGACACCGGTGCCACCTTCCTGGTGCACAACGGCAGCTTCTTCAACAGCGGCATGCTGCCGCAGTTCGGTTACCAGACCGAGTACCAGCTCACCGATCGCAACGACCGGCGCAAGTACGGCCTGTCCGCCGAGGTGCCGCGGATGCCGAAGCTGGGTGACGAGAAGGCCCGCGCCAATACCTACATCAGCAACGATGCGGACTGGATCGACTTCGACACTACCGTCTCCACCGCCGCCGACCAGATCGCGCTGGCACCGGGCACGCTGCAGAAGGAATGGACGGCCAACGGTCGGCACTACTTCCACTACACCATGCAGCGGCCGATGCTGAACTTCTTCGCCTACCTGTCGGCGCGCTACTCGGTGAAGCACGTGCAGTGGAAGGGCGTGGACATCTCGGTCTACTACAACCCGGCGCACGCCTGGAACGTGGACCGGATGATCGAGAGCGCGAAGGACTCGCTGGACTACTACGACGCCAACTACACGCCGTACCAGTTCAAGCAGCTGCGCATCCTGGAGTTCCCCGGCTACGCCGCGTTCGCCCAGTCGTTCGCCAACACCATCCCGTTCTCCGAATCGATCGGCTTCATCGCCGACCTGCGCGACAAGTCGAAGATCGACTACGTCTACGACGTCACCGCCCACGAAGTGGCCCACCAGTGGTGGGCGCACCGGGTGATCGGCGCGAACATGCAGGGCTCGACCATGCTCAGCGAGTCGCTGGCGCAGTACTCGTCGCTGATGGTGATGAAGCACAAATACGGCGCCGACCAGATGCACAAGTTCCTGAAGTACGAACTGGATGCCTACCTGGTTGGCCGCGCGACCGAGAAGCTGGCCGAGGAGCCGCTGGCGAAGGTGGAGAACCAGCCGTACATCCACTATCGCAAGGGCTCGCTGGTCTTCTATGCGCTGCAGGACTACCTGGGCGAAGCGAAGCTCAACGGCATGCTCAAGCAGTTCCTGCTGGACAAGGGCTTCCAGCAGCCGCCCTACACCACTTCACAGGAGTTCATGGACGCGCTGGACAAGACCGCCGGGCCGCAGTGGAAATCGCTGCTGGACGACTTCTTCTGGAAGATCACCCTGTTCGACAACCGGCTCACCGATGCCCGTGCGAAGAAACTGCCGGACGGGAAATACGAAGTGACCCTGAAGCTGCACGCCGGCAAGGTCTACCTGGACGGCAGCGGCAAGGAAACCACGGCCAGCGCGGACATCCCGATCGAGATCGGCGTGTTCGCGGCCTCGCCCGGCGGCGGCCGGGACGGCAAGCCGCTGTACCTGGAGAAACGCCTGCTGAAGGACGGCGACAGCACGATCACCGTGGTGGTCGACGGCAAGCCCGCACTGGCCGGCGTCGATCCCTACAACGAGCTGATCGACAAGGTGTCCACCGACAATCGCCGCGGGGTGACCGTCGACTAGCGGTCAACCCGCGTGGCATCCCGCCGACGTCACGCCTGCCTCGGAGCAGGCCCGGGCAGGTCGCCACGCGTGATGGTCAGTTCGCGCTGCGGGAACGGGATACTGATGCCCGCGGCGTCGAAGTGCTCCTTGATCGCCCGCAGCAGGTCGGTCTGCACCGCCCAGAAGTCATCGGTGCCCGTCCACGCGCGAACCACCAGGTCCACCGAGCTCTCGCCGAGCCCGACTGTCCAAACCCCCGGCTCGGGATCTTGCAGGATGCGCGGGTCGACCTCGAACAGGCGGCGGATCTCGGCCATCGCCGCACCGATGTCATCCTTGTAGCCGATGCCGATCTTCAACTCGAACCGCCGCCGGCCGCGACGGTTGAAATTGACGATGGCGTCGCCCCCAACCTTGCCGTTCGGCACCACCGCCTCGCGTCCGTCCGGCAACAGCAGCAGGGTATGCATCAGGTTGATGCCCTGCACCGTGCCATCGATTCCGCCGGCGGTGACGTAATCGCCGACGCGGAATGGCCGGAAGATCACCAGCAACACACCCCACGCGAGGTTGCTCAGCGAGCCCTGCAGGGCCAGGCCGATGGCCAGGCCTCCGGCACCCAGCGCAGCAACCAGGGGCGCCGAGGGCACGCCGGCGCGGGTCAGGGCCATCACGATCAGCATCGCCACCAGCACGCCGTAGATCACGTTGCGCAGGAAGCCGCTGAGGGTGTCGTCCACATTCGCTCGCTGCAGCGCGCGGCGGCTGAAGTTGGCCATGCGCGCCGCCACCCAGATGCCGACCAGCAGGATCAGCAAGGCGAACAGCAGGTTCAGTCCCGCATGGATCACGCTGGCGGACAGCGCCTGGCCCAGCAGGTTGTCGAGGAAATCGTGCATTGCTTCGGTCCGGTCGGAAACGCCACCAGCCTAGCAAACCGCCGCAAAAGCCGCGTGACACGCACGCAGGCGGACGGATCGTGCCCGACAACTCCCCGACGCCGCGGGGACCTGCCTCAGAGCCGATCGTCCTCGATATCGGTGACCCTGCCGTCGACCAGGGTCACCACGGTGACGTGGCCATCGCGGCGGTAACGCCACTGCTCGCCACCCTCGTTGCGGTCGATCACCCGCACGCCGCCGCGGCGGCTGCCGTGGCTGCGCGACTTGTGCGCATGCGATTTCGAGCTTGGCTTGCCGAGCAGGTCCACCACCCGTTCGCGGCTGTCGCCGGCAACCAGCACCTGGTTGCCGACCCGCAAGGTACTGGACGCGTGCACGGCGGCACTGAAGGCGAACAACACAATGACTGGACGAATACGCATGACCTGCTCCCTGGTCGGTGGAATGTGCCGCCGCCAGGCGGACGGCGTTGCGCGATTCAGAATCCCGCCCCCGGCCGGGCCAGATAGTCCATCTCGTCGGCGGTGCTGGCGCGGCCAAGCACGGCGTTGCGATGGGGAAAGCGGCCGAAGCGCTCGATTACGTCGCGATGGCCTCGAGCATAGTCCAGAAAATTGTCGAAGCGGGCGACCTCACCGGGCGGTGCTTTGACCCTCAGCGCCTCGAACAATTCGACCGAACGCCGCTGGAGCGCGGGATTCTCCGCGTGCTCCAGCGGCAGGTAGGCGAACACGCGCCGGATGGCGGGAAGTTGGCGGTCATCACCACGGGACAGCCCCGACAATGCGACGCGCTGCGCCGCCGGATCGGTCGCCCAGGCGCGCGGGTCGTGGCGATACAGGTTGCGGGGAAACTGGTCGAGCAGGATCAGCAGCGCGAGCCAGCCTGACGGCGTGGCCGTCCAGCCGTCCAGCCGTCCGTTCGCGGCGTCCTGCACGGCGCCGCCGAATTGCGCGCGGATCTGCCCGTCGAAGTCGGCGCTGGCGGCAAACCAGTGCTCGGCGTGCGCTTCGGCGAACCAGAAGTCGAGAACATCGCTGGCGCTGGCCTGCATGATCCTTCCCTCAGGCAGTGGCGGGGCTTCCGACCATGCCCGCCAGCACGCGCACCATGCAAACACGCACCCGGTGCGCGGGTGTCATGGCCCGACCTGCAGCAGGTTCAGCGGCTGGCCGTCGCTGCCTCGCACGCCCTGCTGCAGCGAGGCAAGCCGGCGGATCGCCGGACACAGCGCCTCGACCTGCGGACGCAATACCTGCAACCGCGCCTGCAATCGCGGCTGCAGTTCGGTGGCCAGGTCGGCGGCGCGATCGCGCAGCGTGGCGGCGGCCTGCAGGTCGCCGGACAGCGCCGCGTTGATCGCCTGCTGGCCCAGGTCGGCCGCCAGCAGCGGCAACAGATCGCCGGCGATCTGGTTCATTGCCTGGTTGGCGGCATCGCCCTGCCAGTCGTGGGTGCTCTGGCTGACCGAGATGCGTCGTTTCAGCTCCGCCGCATGGGCGTCCAGCCGACGCTGGAACTCGGCCCGGGTATCGGCGCCCAGACCCATGCCGTCGGCCTCGCTGCGCAGGGCCTGCGCCGCGACGTCGACCCCGTTGCGGGCCACCGTGCGCACGCGCGGCGCCAGCTCGCGCAGCTCGCGCTCGAACAGCGTCAGCCGGTCCTGGCTCTCCGCGTTCAAGCTCACGCTGGCGCCATCGGTGCGCAGGGCGCCCTGCTGCAACTCGACATGGAACGGCGCCGGCGCAGGCCGGTCGAACAACAGGCTGTCAGGTTTCAGGGTGACGTCATAACTGCTGCTGGCATGGCAGGTCGCCGCCAGATCCTGCGCCTGCAGCGAACACGCACCCGACAACAGCAACAGAGAGGCGAAGCTTCGAAACGCACGCATGGGCATCAACCCGATCCCGGAAAACGGTTCCCTAGCGATAACTGCCCACGCAGCAACCCTCGCTGAATACCTTCGCCGGGAAAGTGCACGCACGTTCACGACCGGCTCCTTGCTCCCCGCATTGCCCTCAGGCGCCGTCCAGCGGAGTGAGCAGATTCAAGCCCCGGTCGGGCTGGCTGATGGCACCATCAGGCGAGGCGTCCGCGCTGGACAAGACCTGCCTCCCTCCGTCAAACCAGGGAATCGGCTGGCGCGGCCCCGGTATGTAGACCTCCCACTGGCCATAGTCGTCGGCTCGCGGGCCGATGCCAAACCCGATTGGCACCCTGACAAACCAGTTGTCGTCATCGACCCCACGCCCCGATGCGGGCAGATTGAAGGTCCATTTCCTGGCGGCTGCGATGGCCGCCTTGGCAAGAAGGGGGCGCCATCGCGCCAGTTGGCGCTCGTTGTCCAGCACACCCATGTTGACCTGTTCGGCCACGACCTCCTTTACTTCCCCCTGCCGCCCCACCCGCAGCAGCAGGTAGACCGTGCCTTCCACGCGAGCCCGTGCCGCCACTGCCGGATAAGCCGGCCAGGACATTTCCCGGATGCTGATCGACTGCCCCGGGCTGCCCTCGCCAAACTGGGCGCCGCTGATGCCGATGGAGAATTTGTCATCGCCCACGGGTTTGGCAACGACGCGAAAACTCATCTTCGCCTCGGCCGCCACCGGCGCGCCGTTCACCAGAACGGGCGCGAACTTCCATTGCCACACATTCCTCTCTATCAGGCTGCCCACGTCCTTCGGCACTTTTTCCGCGTGATCGATGACGTAGCTACGGACGCTGCCATCCGGCGCCACCACGATCGTCCCGGTGAGCAGCATGCTGGCCTGCATCCGCTTGCGCAGTGCGGTCGGGCCGGTAGCCAATGCGGCGACCGACAGCAAAGCGCAGGACAGCCCGATCAGAAATCGCTTCATCCGTGTTCCCCTGCAAGCCCTTGGAATACCGGAGCCGCCAACCATGGCAGGCACCTGACCTGCACGATTCGTCGGGAATACCCCCGGTGGAGTCAGGCGCCGCTCGGCGGCGTGAGCAGCTGCAGCCCGTCCCGATCGAGCTGATAGATGCCGTCGCCCGGCAGTGCATCGGCGCTGCCGGACAGCAGGCGCTTGCTATCGATCCACGGCACCAGTTCCTTCGGCCCGGGGACGTACGCCTGCCATTTCCCGTAGGTATCGACTTCGGGCTCGTCGAGAGTTTTCAGATGGTAGGCAACCGGCACGCGTGCAACCCAGTACGGCGCATTGACATATTCGCCCGAGGTCGGCGTATGGAAAGTCCACTTCCTGGCGGCCGCCAGCGCGGACTTCGCAAGCACATTGCGCCATTGCACCATGTCCCGGTCGCTGGCGATCACGGCCAGATTGACCTGTTCCGCCTCGGCATCCTCGACCTGCCCCTGCCGTCCCACTCGCAGCACCAGATAGACCGTACCGGTCACGCGCCCCTTGATGGCCTGCGGCGGATAGGTGGGCGGCACGCGATTCTGGTAGGTGACATGTTGACCGGGCACTTCCTGGCCGAAATGCGTGCCGTTGATGGCCAGTGAGTAGTTGCCATCGCCGATCGGTCTGGCAACCACCCGCAGGCTCATCTTTGCCCTGGCCGCCACCGGCTTGCCGGCGATCAGCACGGGCTCGAACTTCCATGCGGGAATGCTGCGGTTGACCAGGTTCATCGCCGCGGGGTCGACCTGGTCGGCGCGATCGATGGCGTAACTGCGCACGCTGCCGTCCGGCGCCACCACGATCGTCCCGGTGAGCAGCATGCTCGCCTGGACCCGCTTGCGCACGCCGCCCGG
The DNA here is from genome assembly GCF_040208325.1 of Rhodanobacter sp. IGA1.0. Classification (NCBI taxonomy): domain Bacteria; kingdom Pseudomonadati; phylum Pseudomonadota; class Gammaproteobacteria; order Lysobacterales; family Rhodanobacteraceae; genus Rhodanobacter; species Rhodanobacter sp. IGA1.0. Next base: position 560,796 of record NZ_CP157948.1, on the reverse strand, counting down.
GCCCGACGCGAATGCCACGCCGCAAAGCAACAGACAGCACAACCCCGCCAGCCAGTTCTTCATCCCTTCCCCCGAAGCGGATCCGCGCAAGTGCCCGGCTGCAGTATCACCGACCGTCAGGGCCGGCGCGAGCGGAATTGCGTGCGCACGGCGGGCCGCCCCAGCTGCCAGGCCAGCCACAGCAGCGCGGGAATGGCCACCAGCTTCAGCGCGATGCCGACCTGCCAGGTGCGTTGTGCCCGCGCGATCATCCACAGCGCCATCTCGCCGAGTTGCGGCTGCGCCCGGGCGTGCTGGCGGGCGATCTCGAAGTCACCCGATTGCTGCAGCATCAGCACCGCGGTCACCAGCGACCACACCGCCAGCAGCAGCGCCAGCAGCTGCATCGCCGGCCGCGACCAGGCCTGGCGCAGGATGCAGCCGGCGCAGACCACGATGATCGCGACGGCCACGCCGAGATACAGGTAATCGGCATGCCGCAGGTATTGCACGAAGCCGATCGCGGCCAGCAACAGCAGGACCCAGGGGCCGATCGCCCAGGGCGCGAAGCGCCGGTTCGCCGCGCCGGCGACGTTCGGTGCCAGCGGCATCAGTGCGCCGCCTTCAGGGGAGCCAGATCGGCCAGTACCTGGGCCGAGTTCTGCAAATGGAACGCCGGGGCCGCCTTGCCCACCCGGGGCATGGCGGTGAACGCCGCTCCGTTCGTGGCGAGCAGCAGGGGCAACGCAAACGGGACAGCAAGACGACGCATGGACAGGAGTCTCCGAGCGGGTGTGCGCAATCGCTGCAGTTTACGCGCACGCAAAAGGAAGGGCGCCCATGGCGCCCTTCCGGATCAGGCCGTGGCCGTGATCAGAGCTGGCTGATGGTGAACTTGCCCACCGAAATGCCCAGGTTCACGCCCTCGCCGGTGCCGGCCAGAGCCAGCGACGTGGTGCCCTTGGTCAGTACCTGCGCGGTCGAGCTCTTGACCACGCCCGCTTCGGCGCCGGCCTGCGCATAGTCGCCGAAGACATCGGCGATGCCGTGCACCTTGCTGATCTCGCCCTTGCCGTTGTCAATGTGGTACTTGCCGGCCGTCAGGCCGCCGCCGACCACGGCGATCTTCACCTTGGCGCTCTGGCCGTTGCTGCAGGTGACCATGCCGGTGCCTTCGGCATGCTTGTAGATCAGCGACCAGCCCGACAGGTTGTAGACCAGATCGCATTTCACGCTCGCTTCGGCAGCCTGTGCGGAGCTCGTCGGCAGTACGGTCATCGCACCCGCGCAGGCCATTACCAGGGCAGCCAATCCAAAAGTACGCTTGATCATGAGGTCTCTCCTTCGAGTGTGCGGAACAGCGGTTGGTGCGCTTCCCGCGGCCAGCCTGGGTGGCACGGCCGTCGTGGATGCGGGTGGAACGAATCCTGTGCAGGGCGGCGTGACAGAGACGTGCAGACGAATGACCGTCCGTTCAGCTTTCGGCGGCATGCATGGACCGCCAGGCACGGCAGGCGGCGTGCGTCGCTTGGTTTCCACTCCCCACGCTCCTAGACTCGAAGGCCACGGCCCGATGGCCGCGCAGGCGCGAAGGGAAACGATGGTCAGGCACTCGCTGGTGGGTTACGACGGCTCGGACGTGTCACGACGGGCGTTCCAGTTCGCGATCGATCTGGCGCGCTGCTCCGGTGGCCGGGTTCGCGTGGTATCGGTGCTGCAGGTGACCGAAGGCGGCACCGACGTCTCGGCACTGATGATCGCCGACTCCGGCACCCGGCGGGCACAGGAACTGCTGCAGGAACTGGCCGCGGTGGTCCCCGATGCGGCCGACATGGTCGATGTGGAGCTGATCTACGGCAGCCCCGGCGACGTCCTGCTCAGCCAGGTCGAACAGCACGGCATCGATCACATCGTGATCGGACACACCGAGCGCGGCGCCCTGGCGCGATGGCTGCTGGGCTCGGTCTCCGGCAACGTGCTGGCACGCGCCCACGTGCCGGTCACCGTGGTGCGCTGACGGCGGGTCTTCGGCAGCCCCGCTAGTTTTTTGCCGCTGGCGGCGCGGCGCTGCGCGCGGCCGCCTCGATTTTGCGCTGCTTTTCCTGGGCGATCTTCAGGCTCTTCACGTCGACCGGGCGGATACCGGTGATGGTGCAGGGAAAGCTGTGGCGGCCGGTGAGCACCTTGTCGAAACCCACCGTCACCTGGTTGATGCTCGAGGTGAGCCCGATGGTGTTGGCGAACATCAGGTCCTGGCAGCCGCCGAGGTCGAGCAGGTACGCCTGGTTCGGCCGGGTATACACCGCCAGCTCGGTGTCGCTCAGCGGCTCCCACGAGTACAGGCTGAAGTAGCTGAAACTGCGCACCGGCGCGCCGGCCGCCGCAGCGTACGCCGCCTGCCGCTGCTGCATGCGCTGCGCGTACGGCACGCTGGAGCATCCTGCAGTCAACGCGGCCAGCGCCAGCGCGCCGGCGGGGATCAGCCATGACTTGTCCATGACGCCAACCTCATGTGGGATGCCTGTTGCCAGTAACGCGGCAGCGGTGTCGCGGATGACTCCGCCGGCTATTTCCCGGCGGACCTGCTCTTGCCCACGGCGGTCCACTTCGCGGGATCGAAGCCGGCCACTTCATAGACCAGGGTCTCTTTCTTCTCGCCATCGACCAGGGTGACGTCCATGCTGAGCTTCTTCGCCTTGCCGAGCATGGCGATGAACGCCTTGTCGTCGCGGATCATCAGCGCCGGCTCGCCGGTGGACGGCGCAAACGCCTTCACCGCCACCGTGCGCCCGTCGACGTGGGTGGCGATGCTGCAGTTGCCACGGCAGACGAAGCCGGGCTTGCTGCCATACAGGAACACGCTCTGGCCCCAGCTGGTATGCCGGCGCAGCACCAGCCGCACGCGGTCACCGCTGGCGGGCTGGCTGTTTTCGATGGTCGCGGTGGATTGCGTGCCGCCGGCCATCGGCGCCACCTGGTACAGCCACAGGCGTTCGAGCCGCTTCCTTTCGCTGGCCTCGGTGTAGCGCTTCTCGATCGCCGGCAGGGTCTGCTGCACTTCCTTCGCGGCGTCGCTGTCCGGGAAGCGCCTGACGATTTCCTTGCCCATCGTCACTGCCATCTCGTCGTTGTGGATGCGCAGCAACTGACGATACGCGTCGAGGTTGCGCACGGCGTCCGCATTCGCGGCTTGCGCCTGCTGCCGTGCGGCGTCTGGCGCCGCAGCCCCGCCCTGCGAGCAGGCGGCCAGCAGTGCGGCGAGACCGAACGCCATCACGGCGCGACAGGGAAGGGCGACATTCATCAGCGGCATACCTGGGGGGAACAGACGGCTAGCTTGTAACGATCCGTCGCTGCGGCGCAACCGGCCCGCGGTCGGGCGATCAGTCGGGCTGCCCGAAACGCTCGCGCAGTGCGGCGCGGTAACGCCGGCTGCAGGGAAGCCTGGTGCCGTCACGCATCTGCAGGCGCGCGTCGCCGGTTTCCAGCGGCTCGATCTCGACAAGATAGTCGAGGTTGGCGAAGTAGCCGCGATGCACCCGCACGAAGCGGGCCGGGTCCAGCCGCGCCTCGATCCCCGCCATGGTGGCCCGCAGCGGGTAGTCGCGACCGCGTACGCGCAGGTTCACGTAGTTGCCCGAAGCCTGCAGCCATTCGATCTCGTTGGCGTTGAGCAGGAATTCCTTGCCCAGCTTGCGCACCAGGAATCGTTCGGGGCGCTCGACCGGCTCCACCGGCGCGCCTTCGTCCGGCGCGGCCAGCAGTCGCGCCTCGCCCTGCTGGCGCAGCAGCCACAGCCGGTACAGCACCAGCGCGCCGACGATCACGAAATAGGTGCGCACATCCTTGAGGTATTCGTAGCCCGCATTCATCCACCATGAGGCGCCGAACGCGTCGTAATGCGCACCGGCGAGGGTGTAGCCCAGCTTCCGCAACACGTGCATCCCGCCCACGTGGATCAGGCTGAACGGCACGCTGAACAGCAGATGCAACGGCAGGTTGCGGCGCCAGGTGTCGAAGCGGATCGGCCAGCGCCGCTCCAGCGCGATCACCCCCGGCAACAGCGCCAGCAGCATCACCACGCTGCTCCACTCCCACAGCCAGGGTTCCCACGCCGCCGCGCCGGCGTGGTCGATGCCCGAGTTGATGCTGTTGAAGACGCCGTTGATCGCGAAGAACACCAGCCAGACCGCGACCTCGAACGGTCGCCGCCAGCGCTGGTAGATGTCGAAGCCGGGAGTCGTGCCCATCGGCCGGAGTTTACCGAAGTCGTCCCCGCCACTCGTCCCTGCCGGCCGCCGTTCGTCCCCAGGGCCCGTCAGGCGGTCACTTAGGACGGGACGGGCGGCGCGCGGCGACCCAGGCTGGGGCCACTTTCACACGGGAATGCCGCCATGAACCGCCGCCACGATATCGACGCACTGCGCGTCCTCGCCTTCGGCCTGCTGATCCTGTACCACGCCGCGATGTTGTACGTGGCCGGGGACGGCTGGGACTTCCACCTCAAGAGCAGCCACACCGCCGAATGGCTGCAGTACCCGATGCTGTTCCTGAACCGCTGGCGGATGGAGCTCTTGTTCCTGGTCTCCGGGCTGGCGGTGAACTTCATGCGCCGGCGCGGCAGCATCGGCCGGCTGGCCGGCAAGCGCAGCCTGCGCCTGCTGCTGCCGCTGGTGTTCGGCGTGCTGGTGGTGGTGCCGATCCAGCCGTACGTGCAGGGACTGTCGAACCATCTGGTCGAGCCCGGCTTCGGCCAGTTCCTGCTGCGCTACTGGAGCGGCGGCCCGTGGCCCGCGGGCGCGTTCACCGGCTGGCAGTACGGCTTCACCTGGAACCACCTGTGGTACCTGCCCTACCTGTGGGTATACACGATGCTGCTGCTGGCCCTGCTGCCGTTGCTGGAGTCGCGGGCGGGCCAGCGCCTGCGCAACGCCTGCCTGAAGTTGCGCGGCACGCGCCTGCTGCTGTTGCCTGCCCTGCCGCTGCTGCTGTGGGGTTCCCTGCTGGCCGGCCGCTACCCGGTGACCGGCGCGCTGTGGGGCGACTGGTACGCCCATGCGATCTACGCCACGGTGTTCGTGTATGGCTACCTGCTGGGCACCGACACCGGCATCTGGGCCGAACTGGCGCGGCTGCGCCGGGCCTCGCTGCCACTGGCGCTGGGCTGCTTCGCGTTCTACCTGCTGGGCATCGAGACCCTGCCGGACGATGCCGCCCCGCCCCTGGTGCTGGCGGTGCGGGCGCTGCATTACCTGTACCTGTGGAGCGCGATCGTGGCCGTGCTGGGCTGGGGTCACGCGTATCTCAACCGCCCGTTCCGCTGGCTGCCGTATGCGCGCGAGGCGGTGTATCCGTGGTACGTGCTGCACCAGAGCCTGCTGTTGCTGTTCGCCTGGCAGCTGATGCCGCTGGGGCTGGGGCCGGTGATCGAACCCGCCCTGATCGTGCTGGCCACGGTGGGCGGTTGTGCGCTGCTGCACGAGTTCGTGATACGCCGGAGCCGCTGGCTGCGGCCCTTGTTCGGCCTGGATGCGCCGGCGCGCGCGGCATCACCGCGGGCCATCCCGGCCAGCGTGGCCGACGACCTTGCCTGAGCTTCAGTTCTCGCTGGCCATGATCGAGTCGAGGTGCTCTACCCGCACGATCTGGTCGAGCCAGACCTGGCGCCTCCACTCCGGCACGTCCGGCCGTTCGAGCTGCACGGTGGCATTGATGCCTTCGCGCTCCTGGGCATCTCGGAACACCTGCACGTTCGGCCGCGTGCTGACCACGCCGTCGCAGCTGCTGCCGTCCTTCAGCAGCAGCACCACGTGGCCGTTGGCGGGCAACTCATCCACCAGTGATTCCAGCTGCCGGATGCTGGCATGGTCGGTGTAGACATGTTTTGCCTGGCGGCCCATGGGACTGTCCTTCGGCTCGGTAGTGGGCAGGACGCTAGGCCGGAACATGGCAAGGGCGCGTCAAGATCGGCCGTCTGCCAGCTGAACCGCCGCCGCTTGTGGACGAACCCGCCCGCGGGATAATGACGCCCCCGCAAGGACACCCCATGCCTCTGCCTCGTTCCACGGCCACGGATTCGCTGCTTCGACACCCCGCCTTCGTCGCCTTCTGGTGCGCCCGGATCGCCTCGGGCTTCGGCTTCCAGATGCTGTCGGTGGCGGTCGGCTGGCAGATCTACGCGATCACTGGCCGCGCCTTCGACCTCGGCCTGATCGGCCTGGTGCAGTTCGTGCCATCGGTGCTGCTGGCCTTGCCGGCCGGCCATGTCGCCGACCAGTTCGAACGACGCCGCGTCGTGCTGCTGGGACAACTGGTGGAATGGATCGCCATCGCCGTGCTGGCCGGCATGAGCCTGGCCCACGGCATCCACGAGGCGGGCATCCTGCTGCTGGTGTTCGTGATCGGCATCGCCAAGGCCTTCGAATTTCCCGCGTTGCAATCGATGCTGCCGGCGCTGGTGCCGGCCACCGTGCTGCCCCGCGCGATGGCGGTGAACGGTTCGGCCGGCCAGGCGGCGATGATCATGGGGCCGGCGGTCGGCGGCCTCCTGTACGTGGCCGGCCCGGGCGTGGTGTACGCGACCTGCGCGGTGCTGTACCTGGTGTCGATCGTGCTGATGGCGCGATTGCGCTACGAACAGGCGCCGCCGAAGCGCGAACCGGCCACGCTGAAGACCCTGTTTGCCGGCGTGCACTTCATCCGTGGCCGCCCCGACGTGCTGGGCGTGATCTCGCTGGACCTGTTCGCCGTGCTGCTGGGCGGCGCCACCGCCCTGCTGCCGATCTTCGCCAGGGACATCCTGCATACCGGCCCGTGGGGCCTGGGCCTGTTGCGGGCCGCACCGGCGGTGGGCGCGCTGCTGATGTCGGTGTGGCTGGCGCACCATGACATGCAGCGGCGGGTCGGCATGATCATGTTCGCGTCGGTGGCGGGTTTCGGCGTGGCGACCCTGGTGTTCGCGCTGTCGACCGCCCTGTGGCTGTCACTGCTCGCGCTGTTCGCGCTGGGTGCATTCGACATGGTCAGCATGGTGATCCGCGGCGCGCTGGTGCAGCTGGACACGCCGGACGACATGCGCGGCCGGGTCAGCGCGGTGAACGCGATCTTCATCAACACCTCCAACCAGCTGGGCGAGTTCGAGTCCGGCATGCTGGCGGCATGGCTGGGCGCGGTGAACGCCACCGTGCTCGGCGGCGTCGGCACGCTGGTGGTGGTCGGGCTGTGGATGGCGGTGTTCCCGACCCTGCGCCGGCGCCAGCGGCTGCACGTGGAAACCGCCGCGCGGGAAGAACCGGCAGCGGATATTCTCTGACGTCTCTTCGCGTCTGGAACCGCACCGTGATCATCACCACGTCGCCCGCCGAATTCCTCGAAGCGTTTGCCACGCTGGCACCGTTGCCCGGCGCCGCCGCGACGGCACGTGCGGCCTTCATGGTGGCGCCCGCGGAGTTTGCGCTGGCGGCGGAATCGGCGCGCGACAACCGCTACATGGACATGGACCAGGTCGTCGACCCGCTCAAGGCGCTGGCCCAGCACGGCGCGCTGGCGCAGGCCCTGCGGGCGGACGTGCCGGTGATCACCTTCCCCGGCGATCCCGCCACACCCGACGCGGTGTTTCCCAACAACGTGTTCGCCACCGCGCCGGGCCGGCTGATCGTGGGCCGCATGCGTCATCCGGTGCGCCAGCGCGAGGCCGAACGCGCGGACATCCGCGCGTTCTTCGGCGACATGCTGGGCTACGACGAGATCGACCTGTCCGGCTGCGACGACCTGGTCGCCGAGCTGACCGGTTCGCTGATCATCGACCGCGCCCGCGGCGTCGGCTACTGCGGCCTCGGCGAGCGTTGCGACATGGCCGGCGCACGGGCGATGCTGAAGGCGTTCGAGCTGCGCCTGATGTTCTGCTTCGAACTGGCCGAGGGCGAATACCACACCAACGTGGTGCTGACCCTGCTGGCCAGCCGCGCCGCGATCATCGCCGCCGACGGCTTCCGCGATCCCGCCGCCGCGCAGGCGATCGCCGACGCCTGCGGCGGTCGTGCGCTCTGGATCAGCCCGGCGCAGAAACAGGCCTTCGCCGGCAATGCGATCGCCCTGTCGGACGAACGGGTCTGGATGAGCGCCTGCGCCGCGGCGTCCCTGACCGAGACGCAGTTGGCGACGCTGGGCGACTACGGCTTCGCGGTGGGGACGGTGGAGCTCGGCGAAATCGAGAAGGCCGGCGGCAGCCTGCGTTGCTGCGTGGGCGAGATCTACTGAGCCCCGATTTCCGTATGCGCGTTGCGCGGCACGCTTGTCCTCGTGCCACATCATCCTGCGGAAGCCACCATGATCACGGTCCATCACCTCGACAATTCGCGCTCGCAGCGCATCCTGTGGCTGCTGGAAGAGCTGGGCCTGCCCTACGAGATCAGGCGCTACCAGCGCGATCCGGAGACCATGCTGGCACCGCCCGAGTTGCGCACCGTGCATCCGCTGGGCAAGTCGCCGGTGATCACCGATGGCGAACTGACCCTGGCCGAGTCCGGCGCGATCATCGAATACCTGGCCGACCGCTACGGCGCCGGCGTGCTGATTCCCGCCCACGGCACGCCGGCGCGGTTGCGCTGCAACTACTGGCTGCACTACGCCGAAGGCTCGGCGATGCCGCCGTTGCTGCTGAAGCTGGTGTTCCGGAAGGTGGCGGCCGCGCCGGCGCCATTCTTCGTCAGGCCCGTCGCCGGGAGCATCGCGCGCAAGGTGATGCGCTCGTTCGTCGATCCGCAGCTGCGCCTGCACCTGGATTATCTGGAAGGCGCACTGGTCGGCAGGACGTGGTTCGTCGATGACGCCTTCGGCGCGGCGGACATCCAGCTGAGTTTTCCGCTGGAAGCCTTCGCCGCCCGTGGCGGACTGGACGCAAGCCACCCGAACCTGGCTGCCTTCCTGCAGCGCATCCACGCCCGCCCGGCCTATCGACGCGCACTGGAAAAGGGCGGCGATTACCGGCTTGGCTGAATGCAGGCCGCGCTTTCGCCGCTCCTGTTTACGCCTCGCTCACGGTGGCGCTGCCAGCCTGAGGGCTCAGACGCCAAGGAGACGATCATGCGCAAACACGATATCGGACGCCAGCTCCAGGACACCGCCGAGCGCGCCGGCGAGCGGGCCCGCCATTACGCCGACGGCGCCACCAGCAGCGCGCAGGACCTGCTGGAACGCGGGCGCCGCACCATCCGCCAGCGCTTCGACAAGCGGGCCGACTACCGCCGCCAGCTGAGCCGCGCCGCCGAGGATTTCGCCGACGAGGCGAACTACCAGTATCGCCGCCTGCGCCGCAAGGTGAACCGCCATCCGGCGGCCACCGTGGCGATCGTGGCCGGCACCATCGGCGCGTTCCTGCTGCTGCGCCGGGCGTTCCGCAGCGACGACGAGGATTGAATCCGCCCCGTCCACGCTATTCCTCCGCGCAATGAAAAACCCGCCGATCGGCGGGTTTTTCATTGGGACGTCCAGACGGCTCAGACGGCAAGCGGGTTCGGCTTGTCCTGGTCGAGCTTGTATTCCTTGATCGCCCGGCTCACGTCCTTCGCGTTCATCTTGCCGTCCTTCGCCAGCGCCGCCAGCGCCGCGTGCGCGATCCAGTAGCGATCCACCTCGAAGAAGTCACGCAGGTGCGCGCGGGTGTCCGAGCGGCCGTAACCGTCGGTGCCCAGCACGGTGTAGCGCATGCCGTCGGGCATGAAGGCGCGGATCTGGTCGGCGAACTCGCGCACGTAGTCGGTGGCGGCGATCGCCGGGCCGGAGCGTCCGTCGAGCAGGCTGGTGACGTACGGCACGCGCTGCTCCGCTTCCGGATGCAGGCGATTCCAGCGCTCGGCGTCGAAGCCGTCGCGACGCAGTTCGACGAAGCTGGGGCAGGACCAGATGTCGGACTTCACGCCGAAGTCCTTCTCCAGCAGTTCGGCCGCCGCGATCACTTCACGCAGGATCGTGCCCGAGCCCAGCAACTGCACGCGCGGCTCGCCCTTCTTCGGCTTGCCGCCGTCCTTGAACAGGTACATGCCCTTGATGATGCCTTCCTCGCTGCCCTTGGGCAGGTCGGGGTGGCTGTAGTTCTCGTTCATCACGGTGATGTAGTAGTAGTGGTCTTCCTGCTCCTGCAGCATGCTGCGCACGCCGTCCTGCAGGATCACCGCGACCTCGTAGGAGAAGGTGGGGTCGTACGCCTTCACGTTGGGGATCGCACCGGCCAGCAGGTGCGAGTGGCCGTCCTCGTGCTGCAGGCCTTCGCCGTTCAGCGTGGTGCGGCCGGCGGTGCCGCCGATCAGGAAGCCGCGCGCGCGCATGTCGCCCGCCGCCCAGCACAGGTCGCCGATGCGCTGGAAGCCGAACATCGAGTAGTAGATGAAGAACGGCAGCATCGCCTGGTTGCTGACCGAGTAGCTGGTCGCCGCCGCCATCCACGAGGCCATGCCGCCAGCCTCGCTGATGCCCTGCTGCAGCACCTGGCCCTTCTGGTCTTCGCGGTAGTACAGCAGCTGGTCGGAGTCCTGCGGCTTGTACTTCTGGCCGAACGGCGCGTAGATGCCGATCTGGCGGAACATGCCTTCCATGCCGAAGGTGCGCGCCTCGTCGGCCACGATCGGCACCACGCGCTCGCCAAGCTGCTTGTCGCGCAGCAGCAGGTTGATGCCGCGCACCAGCGCCATCGTGGTGGAGATCTCGCGCTCACCGGTGCCCTTGGTGATCTGCTCGAACGCGGACAGCTCCGGCGCCTTCAGCTTGGCCTCGGCCTTGCGCCGGCGCTGCGGCAGGAAGCCGCCCAGCGCCCGGCGGCGTTCCAGCATGTACTGCACTTCCGGCGAATCCATGCCCGGGTGGTAGTACGGCACTTCGTCGTGCAGCTTGTCGTCGGGGATCGGGATCTGGAAACGGTCGCGGAAGTGGCGCACCGATTCGTCGTCCAGCTTCTTCTGCTGGTGGGTGGGGTTCTGCGACTCGCCCGAACCCAGGCCCATGCCGTAACCCTTGACCGTCTTGGCCAGGATCACCGTGGGCATGCCCTTGGTGTTGGACGCCGCGTGGTAGGCCGCATAGACCTTGTGCGGATCATGGCCGCCGCGGTTCAGCCGCCAGATGTCGTCGTCGCTGAGGTTGGCGACCATCTCGCGCGTCTCCGGATACTTGCCGAAGAAATGCTCGCGGGTGTACGCGCCGCCGAACGCCTTGCAGGCCTGGTATTCGCCGTCGACGGTTTCCATCATCAGCTTGCGCAGCACGCCCTTGTCGTCGCGCGCCAGGAGCGGGTCCCAGTAACTGCCCCAGGCCAGCTTGATCGCGTTCCAGCCCGCACCGCGGAACACGCCTTCCAGTTCCTGGATGATCTTGCCGTTGCCGCGCACCGGGCCGTCCAGCCGCTGCAGGTTGCAGTTGATCACGAAGATCAGGTTGTCCAGGCCCTCGCGGCCGGCCAGCGAGATCGCGCCGAGCGATTCCGGCTCGTCGCACTCGCCGTCGCCCAGGAAGCACCAGATCTTGCGATCGCTCTTCGGCACCAGGCCGCGGTTCTCCAGGTACTTGAAGAACTGTGCCTGGTAGATCGCCTGGATCGGACCCAGGCCCATCGATACCGTCGGCACCTGCCAGTAATCCGGCATCAGCCACGGATGCGGATACGACGACAGCGCCCGACCCTTGCCCACCACTTCCATGCGGAACAGGTCGAGCTGGTCCTCGGCCAGGCGGCCTTCGAGGAACGACCGTGCGTAGACGCCCGGGCTGGAATGGCCCTGGTGGAATACCAAATCACCAGGGTGGTCGGCGCTGGGCGCCCGCCAGAAATGGTTGAAGCCCACGTCGTACAGCGTGGCGCTGGAGGCGAAGCTGGCGATGTGGCCGCCCAGCTCGCCGGGCTTGCGGTTGGCGCGCACCACCATCGCCATCGCGTTCCAGCGGATCAGCGAGCGGATGCGCCATTCCATCGCCGCGTCGCCGGGGCTCTTCGCCTCCTGGCTGGGCGGGATCGTGTTGACGTATTCGGTGGTGGGATTGAACGGCAGATGGCCACCCGAACGGCGGGTGGTGTCGACCATCTTCTCCAGCAGGAAGTGCGCGCGCTCGGTGCCGTCATGATGGATCACCGCGTCGAGCGAATCGATCCACTCGCGGGTTTCGGTGGGGTCGATGTCCTGGTTGAGGATATCGTCGAGCTGATCCATGAAGATTCTCCGCAGCGCCGTTGCAGCGCTCATGCTTGAGGGGGAATGCCCGCCGCCGGGGAGTGCGGCGGGAATCAACGTCCAAGTCTAGCCGCTGGGCCTGAGGCTAGCCAATCCGCCCGCCATGCGCCGGCGCATGGCGGGCGCCGCGAAACTTCAGCCCTGCGAACGATTTGCCGCGCGGATCTGCGCCTCGACGCACGCCACCGCGCTCATGTTGACCACGCGACGCACGGTCGACTGCGGCATCAGGATATGCGCCGGCTTGGCCACGCCCATCAGGATCGGCCCGATCACCACGCCGTCCGACAGCATGCGGGTCATGTTGTAGGCGATGTTGGCCGCGTCCAGGTTGGGGAACACGAACACGTTCGCCTTGCCCTCCAGCCGCGAATGCGGGAACAGCTTCTCGCGCAGCGCCGGCACCAGCGCCACGTCGGCCTGCATTTCGCCCTCCACTTCCAGCCGCGGTGCGCGGGCGCGGATCAGTTCCAGCGCCTTGCGCATCTTCTTCGAGCCGCAGGTGTCGCGGCTGCCGAAGTTGCCGCCGGAGAGCAGCGCGATCTTGGGCTGGATGCCGAACAGCTTCAGCCGGATCGACGCCTGCAGCGTGGCCTCGGCGATCTGCTCGGGGCAGGGATCGTCCTGCACGTGGGTGTCGAGGTAGAAGAAGGTGCCCTTGTCGGTGGACACCGCGGCCATCGCCGACGGTTCGACCACGCCCTCGTCCAGGCCGATGATGTCGCGGATGTAGCGCAACTTGCTCTGGTACTGGCCGACCAGGCCGCAGATCATCGCGTCCGCCTCGCCGCGCTCGACCATCAGCGCCGCGATCGCGGTCGGCCGCGAGCGGATCACCGCCTTGGCCATCGACGGCGTGACCCCGCGACGCTCCATCAGCCGGTGGTAATGCTGCCAGTAGTCGTCGAAGCGCGGGTCGGAGTTGATGTTGCATATCTCGATGTCGACGCCGGGCTGGATGCGCAGGCCGGCGCGCTTGATGCGCTTGTCGATCACCTCGGGGCGACCGATCAGGATCGGCTTGCCCAGGCCTTCGTCGACCACCACCTGCACCGCACGCAGCACGGTCTCTTCCTCACCCTCGGCGTAGACCAGCCGTGCGGGCGCGGACTTGGCCCGCTCGAACACCGGCTTCATCAGCAGGCCGGTGCGGAACACGAAGCTGGTGAGGCGATCGTTGTATTCGGCGAAATCGGCCATCGGCCGCGTGGCCACGCCCGAATCCATCGCCGCCTTCGCCACCGCCGGCGGCAGCTGCAGCAGCAGGCGCGGGTCGAACGGCTGCGGGATCAGGTAATTCGGCCCGAAGCTGGGCGGTTTGCCGCCGTAGGCGCGCGCGCTGACGTCGGACGACTCGCGCCGCGCCAGCGCCGCGATCGCCTTGACGCAGGCGATCTTCATCGGCTCGTTGATCACCGTGGCGCCCACGTCCAGCGCGCCGCGGAACAGGTAGGGGAAGCACAGCGCGTTGTTGACCTGGTTCGGATAGTCCGAACGACCGGTGGCCATGATGCAGTCCGGCCGCACCGCCTTGGCGTCTTCCGGGGTGATCTCCGGATTCGGGTTGGCCAGCGCGAAGATGATCGGCCGCTCGGCCATCGTGGCGACCATCTCCGGCTTCAGGATGCCACCGGCGGAGAGGCCCAGGAACACGTCCGCGCCATCGACGATCTCGGCCAGCGTGCGCGCTTTCGTGTCGCGCGCGTAGCGCTGCTTGTCGGGGTCGAGGTTGGTGCGCCCGGTGTGGATCACGCCGTCGCGGTCGAACGCCAGGATGTTCTGCGGCTTCACGCCCAGTGCCACCAGCATGTCCAGGCAGGAGATGCCCGCCGCGCCGGCGCCGGTGGTGGCCACGCGGATGTCCTCGATCTTCTTGCCGACCACCACCAGCGCGTTGATCAGCGCCGCGCCGACGATGATCGAGGTGCCGTGCTGGTCGTCGTGGAACACCGGGATCTTCATCCGCTCGCGCAGCTTGCGCTCGACGATGAAACACTCCGGCGCCTTGATGTCCTCCAGGTTGATGCCGCCGAAGGTCGGCTCCAGGCTGGCGATGATGTCGACCAGCTTGTCCGGGTCGTTCTCGTCGATCTCGATGTCGAACACGTCGATGCCGGCGAACTTCTGGAACAGCACGCCCTTGCCTTCCATCACCGGCTTGCTGGCCAGCGGGCCGATGTTGCCCAGGCCGAGCACCGCGGTGCCGTTGCTGATCACCGCCACCAGATTCGAGCGCGCGGTGTATTCGGCGGCGGTGGTCGGGTCCTCGACGATCGCGTCGCAGGCCGCGGCGACGCCGGGCGAATACGCCAGCGACAGGTCGCGCTGGGTCAGCAGCGAGGTGGTCGGGGTGACCTTGATCTTGCCCGGCCGGGGCAGGCGGTGATATTCGAGCGCGGCGAGGCGCAGTTCTTCGGGGAGGCTCATGGGATGCGTTGTTGTCCTTGAAGGAGCGTCGGCCGACAGTGCAGTCGACGTGCCGTGATGTTAACACCGGCGCGGCCTGCCCCGGTTCCGACCACGCCGCGGATTCACACGCCGGCCAGCCAGTCCTCGCCCTGCACCTGGCTCAGCTGGATGCCGTTGATGAAGACCGAAAAGGCCAGCTTGCCAGCCAGTCCATGCACGTGCTGCATCCACGGCGGCAGCCAGCGCGGCGGCAGGATCGCACCGGACTCGAAATGCGGCTGCAGCGCGATCACGTCGTGCAGGGTCAGCTTGCCGGCGAACAGGTGGCGCAGCAGATCCATCCGTCGCTGCCGCAGCGCCCAGCGGAAAAAAGTGTGCACGGTGAGCAGACCGGACAGGTAGACGTTGTCCTTGGCGAACGCCGCGCCGCCGCCCGGCGGCACCCCGCGGAACACCCGCTGGGCCGAGTGGAAGCTGTCCGCCGTGCTCTGCCCGCACAGGCTGAAATACTTGTGCACCTCGACGAAATCGGCACCGTTCAGCGCCATGTCGATGGCCAGGATGCGCAGGCTGATGCGCTTGAGCCGGGTGATGTCGATGGCGCCGGACATCAGTTCGGCGAACACCGCCAGGCCTTCCTGGGTGGCGGTGACCCGCGGCGAGGTGCGCGCCAGCGACGCCAGCAGCGGCTGCCGGCGGCCGTTCAGGGCGGTCAGCGAATGCACGAAGGCCTCGTGTGCCAGCAGTTGGTGGCGATCGTAGTCGCTGAAGCAGTCGCCACCGCGCAGACGGATGCGGGTGGCGCCGGCGGCGGCCTTGGCGGTCAGCTCGGGGTCCACTTCCACGCTGATCGTGCCGGCGCCGAAGAAGTCGTCGAGCGTGGCGGACAGGTCGGCGCGCAGCGCATCGGCCGGCATGTTCACGATGCTGTCGTCGGCGAGCAGGTCGGCGCCCAGCTCGTCGGACAGGGCGACGAAGTAGTGGGCGGCGTCCAGGTTGCTGCGCTGGCTGCCGGGGATCATGTCGTCCGGACGTCCGTACAGGGCGATCGACGGCGCGGTGACGCTCGCGCTGCCGACCGACTCCAGCATTTCGGCGGCGATGCGCCAGGACTCGGCGGTGCGCCGCAGGTAGTCGCCCAGCGGGTCGATGTCGAGCGGATCGCTGCCGCCAGCGGCGGCCTCGATCGCCGCCAGCTCGGCTCGCACGGCACCCAGCTCCGGCCGCGCGTACGTCACTTCCGGCAGGCTGAACCGGCCGCGGCTGTAGGCGTCGATCATGCGGTTTTCCAGCGACGCCGGCCACGCAACCGTGGGCAGGATGCGGATGCCGCGCACCGCCGCCAGCAGGCGCTGGTCGAGGGCGGCGTAGCGCTCAAGCCCCGGCATGACGGTGGAAGCCGGCGCGTTCATCGGGCAGCCTGCCTGGCGGCATCGACACGCCGGATCAACGCGGTGGCCACGGGATCGGGCTTGAACAGGTTGAACAATCCGCGCGGACTGGCCGGCATGAAGTTGAACTCGGAGCCGAGCGGGCCCGCGCTGCGCAGCATCACGGTGATTCGCCGGGGATTGGTCGTCGTGGTGGCATTGATGTTCATCACGTCGGCAAGTGGCACGCGACGCTTTTCGCCACGGTTGGTCACCACCAGCCAGTCGCCGTCCAGCCATACCTCGTCCATCAGGTCGAAGATCAGTCGACGAAAGACGACGAATCCGATCGCGGCCATCATCAAGGGCATGGCCAGGAAAATCAGGTCCGGTGGCCTGTCGTCGGCACTCCCGGGCTGGAGCCGTGCCCACAGCGAGAACGCGAAGAACAGCACGATGAATCCGAACCAGAGCACCGGAAACACCCGCTTGTAGAACCCGGTGCTGCTGGATGACAGTCGTTGCATGTGGCCCCCTGCGTCGGTGAGTAGATGCTCTTCGGTGCCTCGAGCGATCCTGGCAGGCGCTCTTCAGTCGCGCTCGCGCTGTCCGCGATGGCCGTGCGGCCGTTCGATCGGCCGACCGCCGCGCTGCTTGCGCAGACGCGCTTCCAGCGTGGCCGCCTGCTCCTCGCGCTCGTCGTGCAGCTTGAGGTAGTTGCGCCAGCGGCCGGGCGCCAGCTCGCCGTTGTCCAGCGCCACCTGCACCGCGCAGCCCGGCTCGCTGCCGTGCCCGCAGTCGGCGAAGCGGCAGGCTTCGGCCAGCGCCTCGATGTCGGCGAACAGGTCGAGGTTCTCCTCGCCGGTGAGCTTGAGTTCGCGCATGCCCGGCGTGTCGATCATGCAGCCGCCGCTGGGCAGCTGCAGCAGGGCGCGATGGGTGGTGGTGTGGCGGCCGCGGCTGTCGTGGCTGCGCACTTCGGCGGTGGCCATCGTGGCGGTGCCGAGCAAGGTGTTGGTCAGGGTCGACTTGCCGGCGCCGGACGAACCGACCAGCACCGCGCTGTCGCCCGGCCCCAGGTAGCGGGCCAGCAGGGCCACGCTGGCCGGGTCCTTGCCGTTCAAGGGATGGATCGGCACATCGGCCGGCAGCCGTGCGCGCAAGGCGGCGATCTGCGCGTCCGCGTCGTCGCGGGTATCCAGCTTGCTGAGCAGCACCACCGGCTGCGCGCCGGAGTCCTCGGTCAGCGACAAGTAACGCTCGATCCGCGCCGGATTGAAGTCGCCGTCCAGGCCGGTCAGCACCAGCACGTAGTCGATATTGGTGGCGATCAGCTGGCGCTCGTAGCGTTCGCCCGCGGCGGCGCGCGACAGCACGGTGCGCCGCGGCAGCACATTGACGATGTGCGGCGGCTTGCCGTCGCTCACTTCGACGAAATCGCCGACCACCGGCCGCTCGCCCGCATCGATGCCGCGCTTGAGATAGCGCCCGTCCGGCTGCGCGCCGAACAGCGTCTGGCCGTCGTGCAGCTCGTAGCCGGCCCGGTGCTGGGCAACCACCCGCGCCAACCGCAAGCCGCCGTCGGGCAGCCGGTCACCACGCCAGCCGATGCTGCGCAGGCGTTCGATCGTTTCGGAATCACTCATGGGGGAGATCAGTCGGCACGGTGCCGCTGATTATGCCCTGCCCGAAGATTGCCCGACGATGAACCGCAAAACGGCCGGCCAGCCCTCGCGCTGCACTGCATCACGCTGCTAGCATCGGGCTGCCGGCGGCACGACCGCCGCCGTCATCAACCTGCGACAAGGATACCGGCGTTGGTCTCGATCACACCCAGTGCGCACCTGGCGGACGTGCGCTATGAAATCCGCGGGGCGCTGACCCGGCGCGCGCGCGAGCTGGAAGCGGCCGGGCGCGACATCATCAAGCTCAACATCGGCAACCCCGGCCGCTACGGTTTCGAGGCGCCGGCGCGCCTGCGCGAGGCGATCGCCAGCCATCTGCACGACAGCGAGGCCTATGGCCACGAGCAGGGACTGGAGCTGGCCCGCGAGGCGATTGCCGCGCAGCAGCGCGCTCGCGGCGCCCGCGGCGTGGACGCCGAGCGGATCTTCATCGGCAACGGCGTCAGCGAGCTGATCGACCTGTCCCTGCGGGCGCTGCTGCGGGACGGCGACGAAGTGCTGCTGCCCAGCCCGGACTACCCCCTGTGGAGCGCCGCCACCATCCTCAACGGTGGCCAGCCACGCTATTACCGCTGCCTGGCGCGCAACGGCCACCTGCCCGACCCGGACGAGATCGAGGCGCTGATCGGCCCGCGCACCCGCGCCCTGGTGCTGATCAACCCGAACAATCCCACCGGCGTCACCTACCCGCGCGCGATGCTGGAACGGCTGGTGACGATCGCGGCGCGCCATCGGCTGCTGCTGCTGGCCGACGAGATCTACGACGAGATCCTCTACGACGGCGCCCG
This sequence comes from Rhodanobacter sp. IGA1.0, assembly GCF_040208325.1. Lineage (NCBI taxonomy): Bacteria > Pseudomonadati > Pseudomonadota > Gammaproteobacteria > Lysobacterales > Rhodanobacteraceae > Rhodanobacter > Rhodanobacter sp. IGA1.0. The sequence continues at coordinate 542,347 of NZ_CP157948.1, read as the reverse complement.
GTTCCAGCCGCTGGCCGAAGTGGCCGGCGAGCTGCCCTGCCTCAGCTTCGGCGGCCTGTCGAAAGTCCATCGTGCCTGCGGCTACCGGGTCGGCTGGATGAGTCTTTCCGGCGACCCGACCCACAGCGCCGCCTATCGCGACGCACTGCAGCTGCTGGCCGCGTTGCGCCTGTGCGCCAACGTCACCGCGCAGTGGGCGGTGCTGCCCGCGCTGCAGGACGCGCCCACGATCGGCACGCTGACCGCGCCGGGCGGCCGGCTGCATGAGGCGCGGCGGGCCGTGCTCGACGGCGTGGCCGCCAGCGAATACCTGGAACTGGTCGCACCCGATGGCGCGCTCTACGCCTTCCCCCAGGTACGCGCCGACCGCATCCCCGGCTTCGATGACGAAGCGTTCGCGCTGCGCCTGCTGGAAGAGGAGTCGGTGCTGGTGGTGCCCGGCAGCAGCTTCAACGTGCCGCGCAGCCGCCACTTCCGGCTGACCCTGCTGCCGCCGCCGGCGCAATTGCATGAGGTGTTCGTGCGCATCGAACGGGTGCTGGCGGGAATGGCGCGCGAGCAGTCGCCCGCCGCCGCGGTGGCCTGAACGCCGTGCCGACGGGTTATCTCGCGCTCGGCGATTCGTACACGATCGGCGAGGCCGTGGCGGCCGATGAACGATGGCCGGCCCTGCTGGTGCGGCAGCTGCGGGCCGATGGCCTGCCGATCGACGAGCCGCAGATCATCGCGGTCACCGGCTGGACCACCGACGAACTGGCGCAGGGCATGGACCAGGCTGCGCTGCACCCGCCCTACGCGCTGGTCAGCCTGCAGATCGGCGTGAACAACCAGTATCGCGGCCGGCCGGCCGACGAATACCGCACGCAGTTCGCCGCGCTGCTGGCCCGCGCCACGGCACTGGCGGGCGGCCGCGCCGCCCGCGTGGTGGTGGTGTCGATTCCCGACTGGAGCGTCACCCGCTTCGCCGGCGAACAGGGCCGCGACCGCTCGGTGATCGCGGCGGAACTGGACGTCTACAACGCGATCGCCCGCCACGAGAGTGCGCGCGCGGGTGCCGGTTTCGTCGACATCACCGGCATCTCGCGGGCGCATCCACAGCTGGTCGCCGCAGACGGACTGCATCCTGCCGCCGACCAGTACCGGCGCTGGCTGGCCGCGATCGCACCGGTGGCGGCGGACGCCTTGCGCACGCAGGACTGATCGCCCGCCGCCCCGACTCAGTTGCGCATCAGCCTGCCCGCCACCCGCGCCGACAGCACGCGTGGCGTCAGCCGGATCGAGTGGGCCATCAAGGCGTTGACCCAGCCCGTGATCACCCCGGCGCGCCCGGCCAGCATCGCGTCGATGCCGCGCCTGGCCACCGCCGGCGCCTCCATCCGGGTCAGCCGCTGGTACCAGGTGGCCCGCTGGCCGGAGACTTCGAGGAAACGGGTGGCGGTGACCCCGGGGGAAACCACGGTGCAATGCACGCCGCTGCCCCGCAGCTCCTCGTCCAGCGCGTGGGAGAACGCCAGCACGTAGCTCTTCGCCGCCGCGTAGGCGGCGTAGCCCGGAGTAGGCTGGAACGCGCCGGTCGAAGCCACCTGCAGCACGCGGCCGTAGCCGCGCTGGCGCATGCCCGGCAGGAACAGCCGGGTCAGATGGGTGAGCGCCATCACGTCCACCATCAGCATGCTTTCCAGGCGCGCCCAGTCGGTGTCGGCAAATTCGCCGAACACGCCGAAGCCCGCGTTGTTGACCAGCGCATCGATCTGCACGCCGGCGCTGGCCAGGTTCGCCAGCAGCGCTTCGCGCGCGCCCGCGTCGGCAAGGTCAGCCGGATGCACCTGCACCATCGCACCGTCGGCGCGCAGTTCGTCGGCCAGTTGCTGCATCGGCGCCTCGCTGCGCGCCACCAGCACGAGGTTCCAGCCACGCCGTGCCAGTTCGCGGGCAAAGGCCACGCCCAGCCCGCTGGAGGCGCCGGTCACCAGGGCGGTGCGGTGATCAGGTTCGGGGGTCATGCAAGGTCTCCGGGCAGGTGCGCAAGCCGGCAATCAGGGCCAGCAGAAGTCGCCGCAGTTCGGCGGAAAAGTCGATCACGAAGCCGGACAGATCCGGCGCAGCCAGCAGCGCGGCCCGCAACGGCGCCGGCGGCGCCGCCATCTGCGCCAGACCGGGGACGATCGCCTGCAGCCACAGCAGCAGGCGGCTGCCGGCACCGGGCGGCAGCTGCAGCACCTGTTCCAGCGCGGCACCGCTGGCGCTCACCCGCTGCGCCAGTTGCCGCTTGAACGCCAGCACCTCGGCCACCGGCACGTTGTGCTCCAGCACGGCATGCAGTACGCCCATCAGCTGCAGCAGCAGCGGGCGCCGGACAAAGTCCTGCAACAGTTCGTCGATCCAGCCGTCGAGATCGGTGGCGGCGGACGCCTGCAACTGCGCATCGAAGGCATCGAACCAGCCGAGGTAGTGCTCGGCCAGCAGTTGCAGGAACAGCGCCTCGCGGGTGGGGAAATACAGGTAGCTGGTGCCCTTGGCCACGCCGGCGGCCGCGGCCACGTCGCTCATCGTGATCGCCGCATACGGTCGCGCCGACAGCAGCCGCAGCGCGGCGGCAAGAATTTCGCTGCGGCGGCGATCCTTCAGGTCGGCGCTGACGGCGCGCCGCCCTGGACCGATTATGGCGAAAGTCTTGTTGACCATGGGTCATTTATAAATGACCGGAAGTCATTTTTCAACCTGATCCGGGTCAAGTCAGCCGGCCCCGCAGGCGCGGTATCATGGACGGTCTCCCACCCGATCTTCAGGAATCACGCCATGTCGCTCGATCCCGGCACCCGCGAACGCATCGAAACCCTGCTCAGGGAGCACCGCGTGGTGCTGTTCATGAAGGGCAACCGCAGCCAGCCGATGTGCGGCTTCTCCGCTGCCGCCACCAACACGCTGAACGAGCTGTTGCCGGAATACCACACGGTCAACGTGCTGGACGACCCGGAGATCCGCGAAGGCATCAAGGCGTTTGGCGACTGGCCGACGATTCCGCAGCTGTACGTGGAAGGCGAACTGGTCGGCGGCGCCGACATCATTCGCCAGATGTACGGCAGCGGCGAACTGCACCAGTTGTTCGGCGTGTCCGCGCCGGATCGCACGCCGCCGGACATCACCATCACCGACGCCGCCGCCGAGGCGATCCGCCAGGGCACCGCGAATGCGCAGGGCGTGGCGCTGCATCTGGAGATCGGCCCCGATCACAGCGCCGGCTTCCAGTTGGCGCCGGCCAGCGAGCACGACATCGTGGCGGTGGCCAACGGCCTGGAAGTGCATTTTGATCCGGCCAGCGCACAGCGTGCCCGGGGCATCGTGATCGACTGGGTATCCACCGTGCAGGGCGAAGGCCTCAGCCTGAAATTCCCCGGCGCGCCCGAGATCTAGCCATTCAAGGGGTCGGCAAACTGACCTTCAGTGATCTCGCCTGATTCGACGAAAGCGTCCGTGCCTCCGCGGGGTCGGCGAACGCACGCGCACGCTTTCATGCGCCATGAGGCCGCCCCGTCTCGGCGGCGCCGCGGCTTCTCGCTTTGTTCGAACCCGGCAGAAGGAACGAATGGATGCCCCGGTCGCAATGCAACAGAAGCGGATCGCGCCGAGACCTGACCGCGCCGTGATCTAGCATTCAAAACGCCCTTCGCCCGGGCGTTTTTTTATGCTTGGTGCCCGTCAATACGTTCATCATGCATTAATAAATAAAATACGACGCCGCAAATAACGGCGTAAATACGCAATTATTTGCGACTCATTTCTCCGTTATTTTTTGCACTTGGGTGCAACTCCGGCGTTGTTCCGATGAATATCGTTAATACATGCGAATTACACATGTTTTTACGCACAAGCACAAAGCAGGCCACCGGTGCCATGTTCGATTTATTTCTGGTTTCATAACTCTTGCGTAACGTTTTTGTGCGTCGTAACTTGTCTGCACGAAGATGACTGCACCCGCCTGTGACGACATTTGGTACACCGTCAAACACAGATGCCAGCGCATCGAAAGCCGGAAAGGACACACCGTCAAAAGGGTGGCCACGGAAGGGCAGAAGCCTTCGGAAACAAATACTTGTTCAAATTCAGTTTGCAGCCTGTTTATTTGCTGCGTATTTGGGGAGGCGCCGCACCAGCTGCGCCAAACCTCTCAACGGAGGGTGAGTTAATGAAGTCCACTTTACATAGGCCTGTCTCCAACAAGACGCTGGGGCGTCGTACTGCGGTAGCACTTGCCATCGCCGTTGGATTCGGCATGACAGGGGCGGTCTACGCCCAAGCCACAACCGGCAGCATCTTTGGTCAGGCGCAATCCGGCGATTCCGTGCTGGTCAAGAGCTCGTCCGGCGTCACCCGCCAGGTAGACGTGGATTCGACCGGTCACTACACCGTGAACTCCCTGCCGCTGGGCAACTACACGGTCACGCTGCAGCATGACGGCCAGACCGTCGACTCGCGCTCCAACGTCACCTTGCGTGTGGGCTCGGGTACCGAAGTGTCGTTCGGCGGGCAGAATGCCCAGACCCTGTCGGCGGTGACGGTGCAGGCCAATGCCCTGCCCAGCATCGACGTCAGCGGCGTCGACTCCCGCACGGTCATCACCGCCGATCAGCTGGCCCGTCTGCCGTTGGCGCGCAGCGCCGAGGCCATCGCCTTGCTGGCTCCTGGCGTGGTCCAGGGTAGCGGCCTGTTCACCAATCTGACCGGTGGCTCGGTGGTCTCGTTCGGTGGCTCCTCGGTGACCGAGAACGCGTATTACATCAACGGCTTCAACACCACCGATCCGCTCAGCGGCTTCGGCGGCATCACCCTGCCGTATGGCGCCATTGACCAGCAGGAAATCATGAGCGGCGGCTACGGCGCCGCTTACGGTCGTTCCGACGGCGGCGTGATCAGCCAGGTCGGCAAGCGCGGCACCAACGAGTGGCACTTCGGTGGCCAGATCCAGTGGACCCCGAAGGATCTGCGTTCCGATCCGGATAACTGGTACTACGTCAACAAGGACGGTTCGCAAGGCAAGTTGCGCCAGTACCGCAAGAACAACAAGTCGTGGACCACGACGGTCGACGCCTATGTCGGCGGCCCGCTGATCAAGGACAAGTTGTTCATCTTCGCGGCCGTCGAGGCCGAACGCCAGCAGGGCGAGTCGACCGGTGCGAACGTGGCGCCGTTCGTCGACCACTACCGCTATGACAACCCGAAGTGGTACGGCAAGCTGGACTGGAACATCACCGATAGCAACATCCTCGAGCTGACCGGTGCGTCGAACAAGTCGTCCTACCAGGGCGTCTTCAACGACTTCGACTACGCCACCCTGAAGGAAGGCGGCTTCAACAGCAACGACACCCATACCAAGAACGGTGCGGATGTCTATTCGGCCAAGTTCACCAGCTACATCACCGACGACCTGACCGTGACGGCCCTGTACGGCAAGATGAAGGGCACCTGGTACAGCAGCATCGCCGACTACGATCCGACCTATCCGTACCTGTTCACTCCCAACGAACAGAACCCTGCTCTGAATGGCGGCTCGCCGATCACCAACAGCCAGACGGTGTCGACGATCAACCTGCCAGACCATCGTTCGACCAATACGAACCTGCGCATCGATCTGAGCTACAAGCTCGGTGACCACACGCTGACCGCCGGTATCGACAACCAGGATCAGAAGAACGTCGATGGCGGCACCAAGTTCCCCGACGGCGGCCTCGGCTACGCCTGGGAATACAACCCGCCGGTGGACGGCACCGATCCGAATGCCTACATCGTGGGCGGTCCGGGCACGGCTCAGCCGGGCGCCGACTGGCGGAACTCGCCGTGGGTGGCGGGCGCGGGCGGCTACGCCGGCGGCGAAGATGGCTACTACGTGGCCAAGTACCAGTACCACGACAACGCTTCGGTTCGCGTGGCACAGCGCGCCCAGTACGTTGAGGACAGCTGGCAGGTGAACGATCGCTGGTTGGTCAAGCTCGGTCTGCGCAATGACCAGTTCACCAACTACAACGCCGTGGGCGAACCGTACCTGCGCCTGACCAGCCCGCAGTGGGCGCCGCGCGTGGGCTTCAGCTGGGACGTGAACGGTGATTCCAGCTTCAAGGTCTACGGCAACGCCGGCCGCTACTACCTCGCGCTGCCCACCAGCGTGGCGCTGCGCTCGGCCGGTACCTCGCTGTACACCCGCCAGTACTACACCTACACCGGCATTGATGCCAACGGCATCCCGACCGGCCTGACCCCGATCGACACCTATCTGGGTGCCGGTGCACCGGTGTCGGCCAACGGCGAGTACGGCCAGGCCCGCGATCCGAAGACCTCGGCGTCGACCAACCTGAAGTCGGAATATCAGGACGAGTACATCTTCGGCTTCGACAAGAAGCTGGGCGACTCCTGGGTCTATGGCGCCAAGGCGACCTACCGCAACCTGCGCAACGCGATTGACGACGTGGGCGACAACATCTCGATCATCGCCAAGATGAACGCGATGGGCATCGACCCGAACAGCTACGACGCCACCCGCGTGCCGGCGAGCATCCTGATCAACCCGGGCAGCACCTCCTACTTCAACATTCCGAAGCTGGGTGGCGGCTACTACACCGTGCAGATGGACTGGAAGAACGACTTCCACTTCAACACCACGATGAAGCGCAAGTACTACGGCCTGGATCTGTATCTGGAACATCCGTTCGACGGCAAGTGGTACGGCAAGGTCGACTACCTGTTCTCGCGCAGCTACGGCAACAGCGAAGGCCAGGTGCGCACGGACATTGGTCAGACCGACGTGTCGGCAACGGTGGACTGGGACTACGCCCAAGTCATGGACTACGCGAACGGCGCACTGGCCAACGACCGCCGCCACCAGATCAAGGCGTACGGCTCGTACCAGATCGCACCGGAGTGGATGCTGTCGGGCAACCTGGCAATCCTGTCCGGCTCGCCGAAGACCTGCCTGGGCTACTATGGCGCCGACCTGACCAACCCGGGTCTGGGTTATGGTCCGTACTATCACTTCTGCAACGGCGTGCCGTCGTCGCCGGGTGATACGCGCAACCCGTGGACCTACACGCTCAGCCTGAGCGCGGAATACCGGCCGGAGTGGGCGGGCAAGAAGCTGGCGTTCAACGCGATGGTCAACAACGTGTTCGACAGCCAGAAGATCACCCAGACCTATCCGATCTCGACCAGCTCAAGCTATCTGCGCCCGTACAGCATGCAGACGGGTCGTTACTTCCGCTTCGGCGTGTCGTACGACTTCTGATGATCTGAAGTAATACACGTGTGGTAGTTGCAAGAAGGCCGCCGGGTTACCCCGGCGGCCTTTTTTATGTCAGATGGAAGCTTCCCGTTCGGCTCGCCTCACCACTCATTCCGCCTCGATCTCTTCTTCGAAGCGCAGATGCTTCACGCTGCGTCCGTTTCTGCGCACCAGTTTCAGCGCCTCGATGCCGATCTTGATGTGGGCCTCGACGTACTTGGCGGTGATGGTGCGATCGCTGGCCTCGGTCTTGACGCCCTCGGGCACCATCGGCTGGTCCGACACCAGCAACAGCGCCCCACACGGAATCCGGTTGGCGAAGCCGGCGGCGAAGATCGTCGCCGTCTCCATGTCCACCGCCATGCAGCGGGTGCGCCGCAGGTAATCCTTGAACGTGTCGTCGTGTTCCCACACGCGCCGGTTGGTGGTGTAGACGGTGCCGGTCCAGTAGTCGTGGCCGAGGTCGCGGATCATGGTGGATACGGCACGCTGCAACTGGAACGCCGGCAGCGCCGGCACCTCCGGCGGCAGGTAGTCGTTGCTGGTGCCCTCGCCGCGGATCGCCGCGATCGGCAGCACCAGGTCGCCCAGCTGATTCTTCTTCTTGACCCCGCCACACTTGCCAAGGAACAGCGCGGCCTGCGGCTCGATGGCACCGAGCAGATCCATCACGGTGGCCGCATTGGGGCTGCCCATGCCGAAGTTGATCAGGGTGATGCCGTCGGCAGTGGCGTTCGGCATCGGCCGGTCGCGGCCCTGCACCTCCACGCCATGCCACTGGGCGAACAGTTCCACGTAGTTGCCGAAATTGGTCAGCAGGATGTGTTCGCCGAACTGCTCCAGCGCGGTGCCGGTATAGCGCGGCAGCCAGTTGGAGACGATTTCCTGTTTGCTTTTCATCTGGGTATTGCCCGAATCACGTTACCGGCGACGCCACGCCGGCGAGATGCCAGTTCAGTGGGGTCATTTTAGGGGGGCGGTCGGCCCCCGACCAGCCGGATCGTCGCGGTGTTCGTCCAAAGTCGCGACAGACGCCACAATCACGGCCCTCATGTTATGTTTCGCCTGCCATCAATGTTGCGGGGGGACTACCTGATGCGGATGGGTCTGGCAATCGATGCGGCCTGCGATCTTTCGCAGGAGTTCCTTCAGAAACACGACATCGCGGTGATGCCGATCACGGTCCGGATCGACCGCGAAGTCTTCATGGATGACCGCCGGCCGGAGGAGATCCAGCGCTTCATCAATCGCCGGCTGGGCAACCGCAGCCATTCGGCCGAGACCGAACCGTGCCCGGTGGAAGAGGTCCAGAAGCTGTTCCTGGAAAAACTGGTGCTGGAACAGGACTGCGTGTTCTGCCTGACCATCACCGCCACCCGCAGCCCGATCAACGAGCACGTCAACAAGGCCAGCTTCGCCATCCTCAAGAACTACCGCCAGGCACGCGACCAGGCCGGCGTCCCCGGCCCGTTCATGATGCGCGTGGTCGACACCCGCAACATCTTCGCCGGCGCCGCGCCGGCGATCTACGAGGCGACCCGCCTGATCGCCGCCGACGAACCGCCTGCGGCGATCCGCGAGCGGCTCACCCATGTCGCCAACCATAGCTATGGCTACATGCTGCCGCGCGACCTCTACTACCTGCGCGCCCGCGCCAAGAAGAAGAACGATCGCAGCGTGGGCCTGGTCAGTGCCATGCTGGGCTCGGCGCTCGACATCAAGCCGATCCTGCGCTGTTTCCAGGGCGAAACCGGCCCGGTCGGCAAGGTCCGCGGCTTCGAGCAGGGCGCCGAGGCGCTGTTCGGCTACGTGACCAAACGGGTCCGCGCCGGCCTGATCGTGCCCATGGTGTGCGCCAGCTACGGCGGCGACCTTGCCGTGCTGGAGCACCTGCCCGGCTATCTCGAGCTGCGCCAGGCCTGCGAGGAATGCGGCGTCGAGCTGATGGAAGCGCCGATGAGCATCACCGGCATGGTCAACGTGGGCGAAGGCGCGGTCACGGTCGGCTTTGCCGCCGAGGACCACGTCGCCGAATTCTGATCCCGCCGCGCGCGCCAGGCCTTGCTGGGCCTGGCCTGGCTCAGAAGCCGTAGTTCAGGAAGCCGCCATCCACCGCCAGCACCTGGCCGGTGATGTAGCTGGCCGCGGGCAGGCACAGGAAGGCGATCGCCGCGGCCACTTCCTCCGGTTCGCCGATCCGGTCCAGCGGCGTGCGATCGAGCACCTCGTCGAGGTAGTCGGCATCGGCCAGCGCCGGTTCGGAACGCTGGGTGCGGATGTACCAAGGCGCCACGGCGTTGACCCGGATGCCGTCCACCGCCCACTCGGCGGCCAGGTTGCGGGTGAGCTGGTGGAGCGCGGCCTTGCTCATCCCGTAGGGCGAGCCGGTGCGCACATGGGTCATCCCGGACACCGAACCCACGTTGACGATCGCCGCATGCGCGTGCTGCACCAGCTGCGGGTGCGCCAGCCGGCACATCTCGAATGCGCTGAAAAGGTTCTGCTCGAAGATCCGGCGCCAGTCGTCCACGCGATAGTCGAGGGTGGCGGCGGGCTGGTTGCCGCCGGCGTTGTTGACCAGCAGCGACAGCGGCGTGCCCAGGTCGGCGATCCAGTCGAACACGGCCAGCCGGTCCTCCGCTTCGCTGACGTCGGCGGCGAACGCCATCACCTCGCTGGCGGGGAAATCGTCGGCGATCTCGACCCTGACCTGCTCCAGATGATCCGCATCGCGCGCCACCAGCAGCAGGTTGGCGCCCAGCCCGGCCAGCTCGCGCGCCGTGGCGTGGCCGATACCCTTGCTGGCGCCGGTGATCAGGGCGTTGTGGCCTTGCAGTTGCCAGGCATCGAGGCGGCTGTTCATGCGGTCAGCTTAAAGCCTCATACGCAGGCTGCCAACGCGTTCCTTGCCTGGCGCCCGCCACTGGCGGGACACTCGCCGCATCCATCACGCACGGACATCGCCATGAAGCTGCTGCCGCTCCTGCTCTGCCTTGCCGCGCTGGGCGCATGCTCGCGCAAGCCGCCCGAACCGCAGGCGAAACCGGCCGCGGTCAGCACGCCGTTCGACGCGATGCGCGCCGACGAGCAGCGCGCGAAGGACGTCAGCAAGGCGCTGGAGAAAAAATCCGCCGAGCAGGACAAGCAGATCGAGGCCGCGGGGCAGTAGCCGCTGGCGGCCTCAGCTCAACGCGGACGGCACAGGCAGTCCGCATAGATGTTCGGCGTGCCCGCCTTCGCATTGCGCAGCAACTGCAGTTCGGGGGCTTTCGCCGGCAGCTGGGCGACCCAGTCCGGCAGGCGCACGCCGAACGATTGCAGCACATGCACGCTGGCGCTCTGGCTGAGGCCCATCAGGAAGCGCTCGAAGCCGCCTTGCGGCGGTTCCACGTAGCGCACCGGATAGTCCTTGCCCAACCGGGCCAGACGGCCCGCCTCGGCCACCGCCGCGTCCAGCCCGCCGAGCTGGTCGACCAGGCCACGCTGCAGCGCCTGCTCGCCGGTCCACACCCGCCCCTGCGCGATGGCGTCGATCGCCTGGTAGCTCTTGCCCCGGGCCTTGGCCACGCTGCCCACGAAATCGCGATAGCCCTTGTCGATGATCGTCTGGATCACCGTGCCGACCTTCGGATCGAGCGGGCGGGTGATGTCGAACGCGCCGGCCATCGGGCCGGTGCTGACGCCGTCGCTCTGCACGCCGAGCCTGGCCAGCGTGCCGGGCACCGTGTAATACAGGCCGAAGATGCCGATCGATCCGGTGATCGTGTTGGGCTCGGCGAAGATGCGGTTCGCATTCATCGAGATCCAGTAGCCGCCGCTGGCCGCCACGTCACCCATCGAGACCACCACCGGAATGCCGGCCGCGCGGGTCAGCTCGACCTCGCGGCGGATCTGCTCGGCGGCATACACCTCGCCGCCGGGCGAATTGACCCGCAGCACCAGCGCCCTGGTCTTGCGATCCTCGCGGGCGCCGCGGATCAGCGCCGCCGTCGATTCGCCACCGATCGAACCCGGACCGCGCCTGCCGCCGGCGATCTCGCCCTCGGCCACCACGATCGCCACGCCCGCGGCGGGCAGGTCGCCATCGCGCGACACCGCGGAGGCATAACGGTCCAGCGCGATCTGGCGGAAGTCGTGGCCCTTGCGGTCGGCCGGCACGCCTTCCTTGCGCATCATCGCGATCAGGTCGGCCCGTGTGGCCAGCCCGTCGACCAGGTGCTGGTTCAGCGCCAGCTCGGCGAGGTTGCCCTGGGTGCTCGCGATATGCTCAGGCAGGTTGTCGACGTCGTCGCGCAACGTGGCGGGGTCCAGCTTGCGCAGCTGCGCCACCTCGGCCAGGTAGCCCGTCCACAGGCCACCCATCCAGTAGCTGTCGGCCTGCTTCGCCTCGGCCGAGGCGTGGTCGAGGATGTACGGCTCGGCCGCGCTCTTGAACTCGCCGACCCGGAACAGGTGGACGTCCACGCCGAGCTTGTCCAGCAGGTCCTTGTAGAACAGCCGGTAGTTGGCCAGGCCGGTGAGCATCACGCCGCCCTGCGGATCGACCAGCAGCCGGTCGGCGTGGGCGGCCAGGTAATACTGGCCCTGGTCCAGGTTCACGCCCCAGGCGATCACCGGCTTGCCCGCCGCGCGGAACCGGTCCAGCGCCGCGCCGACTTCGCGCAACGCGGCAAAGCCGCCGCCCTGCAATTCGTCGGGCAGCAGCAGGATGCGGCTGATCCGCGGGTCCTTCGCCGCGGCATCGATCGCGCCGGTCAGGTCGCGCAGTTGCACCTGCCGGGGCTCTTCGCCGGACAAGCCGTCGAGCGCGCGCTGCAGCGGATCGATGCTGGACTGCTCGACCAGCTGCCCCCGCGGCTTGATCACCAGCACGCTGTCGGACTGCACCGTGCGGTCCACGTCGGCGCCGAGCACCAGCAGCAGGATGAACAGCAGGCCGAAGAACACCACGTTGATGATGATCAGCCGACAGCCGTTGATGAAACGCCCCACGGCGCAGAGAAAGGCCCAGAAGCCGTTGCGACGGAGCGGTGGCGGTGAGGTCATGCGATGGGTAATCCGTGTTTGATGGGCCAGCGTAGCGGGTCGAGGGTCAGGCCGCTGCCGTGATCGACAGGTGGCGGCGCCAGCGCTGTTTCCAGGCGCTGCGCCAGAACCGGGTGAACAGCATCACCGCGGCCACCGACAGGCCGGCGATCAGGCCGATCCACATGCCCCGCGCGCCCATGCCGTGGTGGAACGCCAGCCACCAGCCCACCGGCATGCCGACCACCCAGTACGCGAACAGGGTGATCGCCATCGGCACGCGGGTGTCCTTGAGCCCGCGCAGCGCGCCATTGGCGGCCACCTGGATGCCGTCGGAAAACTGGAACACGCCGGCCAGCATGATCAGTTGCGCGGCGAGCATGATCACCTTCGGATCGCGCGTGTACAGCGTGGCGATGAAATGGGGCAGGCCCAGCATGAAGCCGGCCGAAACCAGCTGGGTCACCAGGGTCAGGCCGATCCCGCAGAAGCCCGCGTAGCGCACGCCCTGTTCGTCGCCGCGCCCCACCGCATTGCCCACCCGCACGGTGATCGCCATCGCCAGTCCCAGCGGGATCATGAAGAAGAACGAGGCGATGTTGATCGCGATCTGGTGGCTGGCGATCACCGACTCGCCCAGCGTGGCGATGATCAGCGCGGTGGCCACGAACAGCCCGGCTTCGGCCAGCAGGGTCACCGTCATCGGCAGGCCGATGTGCAGCAGCTGGCCGATCCGGCGCAGGTCCGGCCATTCGAAACGCTCGAACAGCCCCAGCCCGCGGTAGTTGCGGCGGAAGGCCACATAGATGCCGAACGCCAGCATCTCCAGCCACAGCACGATCGCCGTGGCCACGCCGCAGCCGTGCGCGCCCTGCGGCGGGATGCCCAGCTTGCCGAACATCAGTACATAGCCCAGCGGGATCAGCAGGACCAGCCCGCCGAGGCTGAAATACATCGAGGGCCGGGTCAGCGACAGTCCTTCGGACAGGCCGCGCAGCGCGAAGTAGCAGGTCAGCGCCGGCGCACCCCAGCTGATCGCCAGCAGGAAACGCTGCACGTCGTGGCGCAGGCTCGGCGTCACCCCGATGAAATCGATCAGCGGTTCCGCGTGGCGCACCGCGAACCACAGCAGCACGCCCATGCCCAGCGCCATCCACAGCGCCTGGTGGAACACCGCGCCCACCTCCGGCCGGCGCCCGGCACCATCGAGCTGGGCCACCGACGGCGGCACCGCCATCATCATGCCGATGCCGCTGACGATCGCCAGCGACCAGATGTTCGCGCCCACCGCCACCGCGCCCAGCACGTGTTCATTGACGTGACCGGCCAGCACGGTGTCGATCACGTTGCTGCCGATCGCCGCCAGCTGGGCAGCGATCAACGGCAGCGCAAGGCGCACCGTGGCGCGCACCTCGTGCTGCAGACGGGCACGTTCGGGACGGAAGGGTTTCATCGACACAGCAGACTCCAGAGCCGGCCATTCTACCTGAGCCATTCGTCACGGCCGCCGCCCGGGCAACCTGTGCGACTATTCCCCGCTGCGACGGACTACGGACTGCCATGAAGCAGCTCACCAGCTACGAAGGACTGCATTGCGCCAACTGCGGCGCCCCGATGCAGGGCGAGTTCTGCCACGAGTGCGGGCAGTCGATCCACAGCGTGCTCAAGCCGATGCACCACATGTTCGAGGAGACCGTGGAGACGGTGCTGCACATCGACGGTCGCATCGTGCACACGCTGCCGCCACTGCTGCTGAAGCCGGGCTTTCTCACGCTGGAATATTTCGCTGGTCGGCGGGTGCGCTACATCGCCCCGTTCCGGCTGATGTTCGTGCTGTGCCTGCTGTCGTTCTTCGTGTTTCACCTGGCGATCGACCAGCTTGCCGACAAGATCCCCGCAACCGGACTGCCCCTGGTGAAGGTCGACAGCTCGGGGATCGATGACGCCGCCACTCCGGCTGAAGTGCGCAAGGCGCTGAAGCAGGAACTTGACGGTCTGCAGAGCGCGCGGGAAACCGGCGTGCTGCCGCCCAAGGCGCTGGAACGCATCCAGGTCGCCGATCAGGAACTTCGCCGGAAAGCCAACCTGCGCCTGATTGCGCTGGGCGCCGCCCCGATGCCGGCCAGCTCCGTCGCGGGATCGCCGGGGTCGGCACCGGCACCGGCGCCGGCGCCGGCACGGAGCGTCGACAGCACCACGCCAGCCAAAGCCCGGTCCGACAGCACCAGGGAAGCCTCCGAACCGATCCATGTCAGCTGGCTGCCGGACGTGGCCAACGCCCGCCTGACCACGCTGGCCCAGCGCTTCCACGACAACGTGCGGGCATTCAAGGACGGCGACCCCGCGACCCGCGCCGAAGCCAAGCAACGCATGATCAATGGCGTCTTCGGCGCGCTGCCGATGACCATGTTCGTGCTGATCCCGGTGTTCGCCGGCCTGCTCAAGCTGTTCTACGTGTTCCGGCGGCGGCTGTACATGGAACACCTGATCGTGGCCCTGCACAGCCACGCCTTCATGTTCATGAGCCTGCTGCTGATCACCCTCGTCGGCATGCTGTCGACCTGGCTGCGTCCGCATGCGGCGTGGACCGGCGAGGTGCTGGGCTGGGTGCAGACCCTGCTGATCCTGTGGATACCGATGTGCCTGCTGATCATGCAGAAACGGATCTACCACCAGGGCTGGCCGATGACCGTGGTGAAATTCTGGTTCATCGGCTGGTTCTACTTCTGGCTGCTGATCTTCGCGCTGACGATCGCCGCGTTGCTGGGCATGGCTCATTGAACCCGCTTTTCGGAGGCTCTGCCGGCGGTTTTGCACAGCGTCAAGTAGCTGTCAAGGCACTGCTCGCGAGTTTGTCAATTGTGTGAACCATGCCCGAACGCATTTTACATGTATTTGATTGAAAAGAAATTTTCTGCGTGACCAAAACGTCGTCAAGCCGTCATGAAGGGCGCCACCACGCCCTTTGCGGCCCCCCCTCCCCGTTGCATCCACAGACTTATCCACAGCCGCTGTGGATAAGGGTAAAACCCTCCCCGGGATAGCCACTTACCCTCGACTCCTCGATAGACGGGAAGCAAGTTCACGCAACTCCGTACGACGGGCCGCACACGGCGTGGCCAGCCGGACGAGGCCGGCGGTTACACTGACCCGCCCATGAGGTCGCCCATGCCAGCCGTCCTGCGCATCGCCCTGCCGGTGCCCCTGCCCACCCTGTTCGACTACCTGCCACCGGCCATGGGAGAGGCTGGCGTGGGCAGTCGGGTGCTGGTGCCGTTCGGCCGCGGCAAGCGTGTCGGTGTGGTGGTGGCGATCGAGCCCGCCGCCGCCGTCGAGGGCAGCCGGTTGAAGCAGGTAACCCGTCTGCTGGATGACGAGCCGCTGCTCGACGCCGAACTGATGCAGACCCTGGCCTGGGCCGCCGACTACTGGCTCGGCGCGCCGGGCGAGGCCTACGGGAATGCGCTGCCACTGGCCCTGCGCGAGGCGAAGCCGCTGCCGCTGATCGGCGACGAATACTGGTCGCTTGCCGCGGCCGGCCACCACGCCCACGAGGCCGGCAACCGGCGCGGCGGCAGCAAGGCCTTGCTGGCCCTGCTCGCCACGGCAGCGTTGAGCGCACAGGAACTGACCGAGCGCCTGCCGGGCTGGCGCGAAGCGGCCAGGCGGCTCGCCGCGGCCGGCCTGCTCGAACGCAGCGAACGCCCGCCAGCGGATCAACGTCCGCCGCCATCGCCGGCGCCGCAACTCAACGAGGAACAGCAGCAGGCGGTAGCCACGGTGGGCGCCAGCCTCGGCAGCTTCCAGCCCTTCCTGCTCGACGGCGTCACCGGCAGCGGCAAGACCGAGGTCTACCTGGCGCTGATCGAGCAGGTGCTCGCCCAAGGCAAGCAGGCGTTGCTGCTGGTGCCGGAAATCGGTCTGGCGCCGCAGACCGTGCGGCGCCTGCGCCAGCGGCTCGGCGTGCTGATCGAAGTGCTGCATTCGAACCTGTCCGAGGGCGATCGCGCCCGCGCCTGGCTGCGTGCCCGCGCCGGCACGGCGCGGGTGATCCTGGGCACCCGCTCGGCGATCTTCACCCCGCTGCCGCAGGCCGGGTTGATCATCGTCGACGAAGAACATGACGGCTCCTACAAGCAGCAGGACGGCTTCCGCTACCACGCCCGCGACCTGGCCGTGGTGCGCGCCCGGGCGCTCGGCGTGCCGGTGCTGCTGGGCTCGGGCACGCCATCGCTGGAATCGCTGGCCAACGCCGAGGCCGGCCGCTACCGCACCCTGCACCTGCGCGCACGCCCCGGCGCGGTCCGGCCGCCGCAGGTGCAGATCATCGACATGCGGGCGCAGCGGCTGGAGCACGGCATGTCGCCCGCCCTGCTGGCCGCGGTGGCGGAGACGGTGGCGCGCGGCGAGCAGGCGCTGGTGTTCCGCAACCGTCGCGGCTACGCGCCGGTGCTGCTGTGCCACGCCTGCGGCTGGCACGCCGACTGTCCACGCTGCGAGCGGCCGCTGACCCTCCACGCGGGTCGGCGCCAACTGATCTGCCATCACTGCGACTACCGCCAGCGGCCGCCGCAGGCCTGTCCGACATGCGGCGCCGGCGACCTCAAGCCGCAGGGTCAGGGCACCGAGCGGCTGGAGGAGGCGCTGGTCACGCTGTTCCCGCAGGTGCCGGTGCTGCGCGTCGATCGCGAGACCACCCGGCGCCGGGACGCCTTCGAGCAATTGCTGGAAACGCTGGCCGACGACCAGCCGGCGATCCTGGTCGGCACCCAGATGCTGGCCAAGGGCCACGACCTGCCCAATCTCACCCTGGTCGCCATCGTCGGTGTCGATGAAGGCCTGCACAGCATCGACTTCCGCGCGGGCGAACGGCTGGCCCAGCTGGTGGTGCAGGTGGCCGGACGCGCCGGGCGCGCGCGCAAGCCCGGCCGCGTGGTGCTGCAGACCCATCAGCCGGCACACCCGCTGCTGCGCAGCCTGCTGGCCCAAGGCTATGCGGCGGCGGCGCGCGAACTGCTGGCCGAACGCCGGCTGATCCAGTTGCCGCCATACAGCCATCAGGTGCTGCTGCGGGCCGAGTCGGTACGGCGCGAAGATGTGGACGCCTTCTTGGCCAGCGCACGCGCGGCCTTGCCGCAGGACGACTCGCTGCAGATCGCCGGCCCGATGCCCGCACCGATGCCGCTGCGCGCCGGGCGTCATCGCGCCCAGCTGCTGCTGGAAGCACAAAGCCGGCGCAGCCTGCACGGCATGCTGCGCTCGTGGCAAACGGCCCTGGCCGCGCTGCCGCTGGCACGCAAGCTGCGCTGGTCGCTGGATGTGGACCCGATCGATCTGTACTGAAGCCGTTGGCGCGCGATCAGCTGCCGGCAGGAGTCGGCTTCACCAGCCAGCGCACCGCCAGCACGCCCAGCTCGTAGAGCAGGCACATTGGCACCGCCAGCATGATCATCGAGGTGATGTCCGGCGGGGTGATGAAGGCGGCGACCGCGAACGCACCCACGATCGCGTAACGACGGCCGCTGCGCAGCTTGTCCACGTCCACGATGCCCACCGCGGCCAGCACCACCACCGCCACCGGCACTTCGAAGCACAGGCCGAAGGCGAAGAACATCAGCATCACGAAGTCGAGGTAGTGGGTGATGTCGGTCATCATCTCCACGCCCTGCGGAGTGACCGCGGTGAGGAACCGGAACGCCGCCGGCAGCACCAGGAAATAGGCGAACGCGCAGCCGACGTAGAACAGCACCAGCGCCGCGGCCAGCAGCGGGCGGGCCAGGCGTTTCTCGTGCTTGTACAGCCCGGGGCTGACGAAGGCCCACAGCTGGTACAGGATCATCGGCATGCTGATGAACAGCGCTGCGTAGAACGCCAGCTTCAGCGGCGTCACGAACGGGCTGGCCACCTCGGTGGCGATCAGGTGCGCGCCCTGCGGCAGGCGTGCCACCAGCGGCGCGGCCAGTTCGGTGTACAGGCGGTTGGCGAACGGCACCAGCACCAGCAGCACCAGCAGCACCGTGGCGCAGGCCTTGAGCAGGCGCGTGCGCAGCTCCAGCAGGTGCGAGAACAGGCCCTGCTGCAGGTCGATGTCGGGCTCAGGCGTGGCCATGCGGCGGCTCCGCGGGAGACTTCACCGTGGCGAACAGGTCGCCGGTACGATCGTCGGACCCGGCGGCATCGGCTGCGGTGGCGGGCGTTGGGGGCGCCTGCGCCAGCGGCAGCATGACCGGGGGTTCCCCGCTGGCCTCGACTGCTGTCGCGGCAGACGGCGGAATCTCGTTGCCCACGTCGCGGACCTTCTGCACGGCCGCGTCCAGTTCGGCCTGCGCCGCCTCGGCGCGGGCGGCCGCCTCGCGCGCGGTGCGCCTGATTTCCTCGATCTGCAATTCGCGCTCCACTTCGGCGCGCACGTTGTCCCAGCCACTGCGCATGCGGCGCAGCAGCGCACCGGCGGTGCGCGCCGCGCCCGGCAGCTTTTCCGGGCCGAGCACGATCAGCGCGATGAGCGCCAGCAGCACCAGCTTGCCGAAGCTGATCTCGATCATCGCCGCAACCCGCCGGCTTACTTCGGATCGCTGGAGTCGCGCTGACTCTGCGTGGTCTGGCCAGCGGACGACGCGGGCGGATCGGCCCGCAGCCGCTCGGCATCTTCCTTGCGCCTGGCTTCTTCCTCGTCGCCGTTCAGCCCCTTCTTGAAGTCGCGCATGGCACCACCGAGATCGGAGCCGATGTTGCGCAGCTTGCCGGTGCCAAAGATCACTACGACCACGACCAGCAGGATGATCAGGTGCCAGATGCTCATGTATTACCTCGAAAACGGATCGAACCGGAAACGCCAGCCCGCACGGGCCGGCGTTCCGCATCAGCGCGAAGTGTACTCTTCGAGGCGGTCGCGGAAGTCCACCACGGGCGTCGGCACGTTGCTGACGCCACCCTCGAAGATGCGCCGCGGGGTCACGCCGGCGCCATACACCGCAGCGTTTGCATCATAGTCGATGCGCAGCGCCGAACCGTCGAGTGCGACACCGGCGAACAGGCCGCGGCTGCGCGAGTACGAATAGATTTCCGCCTTCATCTGCGCATCGGTGGAGGCGCTGGCGGTACGACCCACCGGGCCGGCCGCGGCCGAAGCGTCCGCGCCGAGGGTGAACTTGCCGTTGACGATCGAATCCACGCCGCGTTGGGTGCGGAATACCAGGATCACGTCGGTGGAGGACACGCCGGCCTGGAACCCCACACTGCCGCCGGTCATGGTGATGAAGCTGGGATTGGACCAGGTACCGTCCGGGCTCTTCACCGAGATCAGTCCTTCGCCCCGGCGACCGCCGAAGATGAAACCGGCCTTGATCATGTCCGGAATCACCGCGATGGCCCGCGCATTGCGCAGCAGGTCCTGGGGAATCGCCTTGTCCGGCGCCTGCATGATGTCGTTCATCACGCGCACGGCATTGCTGGCTCGCACCAGCGGCGGATCCTCGGCATGCGCAGCCAGCGCCGGCAGCAACAGGGCCATGCCGATCAGCAGCAGTCGTCGCATTGATTTGTTCAACATGGGCAGCTCCGCTTCGGTTCGGGATCGGTTTCGGCTGGAATCGGGGACACGGGTGGAACCCGGCCCGACGCCGTGGGGATGCCGGGCTTGTGGCAGACTCGCCTGATCGACGTCGTCACGATCACCACCATGCCATTTCGCAACAACTATACCGGCCTTGCCGGCTATTCCCATGACCCGGATGTTCAGCCCGTTCAGGCTGGCGTCCTGCTGGTCAACCTGGGCACGCCGACCGCGCCGACGGCCCGTGCGGTGCGCCCCTACCTGGCGGAGTTCCTCGCCGATCCGCGGGTGATCGAGTATCCGCGCTGGTTGTGGTGGCTGATCCTGCACGGGGTGATCCTGCGCGTGCGGCCCAAGCGCTCGGCGCACGCCTACGCAAAGATCTGGGGCACCCGCGGCTCGCCGCTGCGTTTCGGCAGCGAGGCGCTGACCACCGCACTGCAGGCGGAAATCGCCCGGCAACGGCCACAGGCGCCGGTGAAGGTGGCGCTGGCGATGCGCTATGGCGAGCCTTCGGTGCGCCAGGCGATCGAAGAGCTGCAGCGCGAAGGCGTGCGCCGGCTGCTGGTGCTGCCGCTGTACCCGCAGTATTCGGGCACCTCCACCGGCTCGGTGCTCGATGCGGTCGCCGACACCATCAAGCAGCTGCGCTGGCCGCCGGAACTGCGCCTCGTCAACGATTATCACGACGATCCGGCGCACATCGAGGCGCTGGCGCGGAGTATCGAACGCTGGTGGGCCGCGCACGGCCGCGGCGAGAAGTTGCTGCTGTCCTTCCACGGCATTCCCGAGCGCTACCTGCACGAAGGCGATCCGTATTTCTGCCAGTGCCACGCCACTGCACGGCTGCTGCGCGAGCGCCTGCAGCTGGACCAGCAACAGCTGGTGGTGAGCTTCCAGTCGCGGGTGGGTCGCGAGCGCTGGCTGCATCCGTACACCGACGCCACCGTGCGCCGGCTCGCCGCCGAGGGCGTGCGCAAGCTCGACGTGGCCTGCCCGGGTTTCGCGGTGGACTGCCTGGAGACGCTTGAAGAGATCGCCATGCAGAACCGCGACTTCTTCATCGGTGCCGGCGGCGAAACGCTGCGCTACATCCCCGCGCTCAACGACAGCCAGGAGCAGGTCGACGCCCTCGCCGCACTGGTGCTGCGGCACACCCAGGGCTGGCCCGAGTTCGCCGCCGACTACGATGCCGCCGGGCAACGGCAACGGCGCATCCGGGCGGGGCAGCGGGCAACGGCCATTCGTGCCGGCGATGAGTGAGTTCGTCACGATCGACCTGCCGCAGCGGTCGCTGCGCGCACAGTGCTGGGGCGACGCCGCACTGCCGCCCCTGCTGGCCCTGCATGGCTGGCTCGACAACGCCGGCAGCTTTGCGCGGCTGGCGCCCCTGCTGGCGCAACACCATCATGTCATCGCGCTGGAACTGCCCGGCCACGGCCATTCCGATCACCTGCCCGCCGGCAGCAACTACCATTTCCTCGACTACGTGCGCGACGTGCTGGCCGCGGCGGATGCCCTGCAGCTTGCGCGCCATACCCTGCTCGGCCACTCGCTGGGCGCCGGCGTCGCCGCGCTGGTGGCCAGCGCGCGGCCGGAGCGGATCGAGCGGCTGCTGCTGATCGAGGGACTGGGCCCGCTCGGCGACGACGGCTCGCACACGCTGCAGCGCTTTCGCGAAACGCTCGCGCCACGCAGCGACAAGCCCCTGCGCGTATTCCACAGCATCGAGCAGGCGGTCGAGGCGCGCAGCATGGTCAGCGGCCTGGCCGCCGAGCTGGCCCGTCCCATCGTCGAACGGGGGCTGATCGAAACCGCCGGCGGCTGGCGCTGGCGCAGCGATCCACGGCTGACCCGATCGAGCGCCAGCCGACTGGCCGAATCGCAGGTGCAGGCCCTGCTGCGCGGCATCACCGCACCCACCGCCCTGCTGCTGGCGCAGCCGGCCACCTCGTACCTGCCCGACGCGATGATGCAGGCGCGCGCCGCCTGCGTGGCGAACATCGCCGTGACGCACATGGACGGTGGCCATCACCTGCACCTGGAACACCCGCAGGCCGTCGCCGACTGGATCGCCGCCGCGTAGGGCGGGCACTGCCCGCCCTACGTCCTCACGTACTCACGCATCAGGGCTGCTTGAGGCCCAGCACGTCCAGCCCCTGCTCGAAACGGATGTCGACCGGGATGTGCGCCTGGTCGAGTCGCTTCAGGTCGCCGGCGAGCTGGGCATCGACGTTGCCCATCTGTTCGGTGAGCTGCTTCGCCGCTTCGTAGTCGCCGTCGCCCTGGATGGTCAGCAGCTTGGCCGACAGCGCGTTCATCGCCGCGGTCATCTTGTCGAAGTCGACGCGGTAGCGGCCGGTGGTCTCATCGCGGCTGAATGCGCCCTGCTGCTTGAAGAAGTTGAAGCGCACCATGTTCGCCTTGGCGTGCGCGTCGGAAGCACCGAAGCGCACCGAGCGCAGGATGCCGGCGAGGAAGGTGACGTAGTTGTCCATCAGCCTGGACTTGTCCAGCTCGCCCTTGTCGGCCAGCTTGCTGACCATGTACAGGCCGAGGATGTCGGCCTTGCCTTCCTCGAAGCTGGAGGCCTGGTCCTTCAGCGCCTTGCGCACGGTGACCTTGCTGTCGAGCCCGCTCTTGTCCAGCACGTTCTTGATGCCGAGGCCGTGCGCCACTTCGTGGAACATGGTGTTCTGGAAGAACGCGTCGAAGGTGAGGTTCTTCTGCTGGTCGTCGGCGATCAGCTCATGGCCGATCGGCAGCATGATCTTGTCGAACTTCGCCTGCATCACGTTTTCCAGCTGCAGGCGGCGGGTGCCCCTCTTCAGCTGCACCTGCTCGTCGTTGGGCAGGTTGATCGCGATGGTCTTGGCGCCCACGTTGGCGTCGCCGCCGTAGTAGATGGCGAAGTAGGCGTTGAGGTCGGCGTCGGAGCCGGGCTTCTCCGCCTTGTACTTGTCGGCCACCGGCAGGCCACGCTGCAGCTCGGGCAGGTATTTGGCGAAGCGCGCGAGTTTCGCGCTCCAGGCCTGGTCCTTGATCAGCACGTAGGATTCATAGCTGGCCTTGTAGCCGAACAGCTGGTCCTCGTAGGTCTCGATCGGGCCGATCACGATGTCGACCGGGTTGCTCTTCATGTCCATCCAGGCGAAGTCGCTGGCCTGGTAGTCATCGCTGAGCAGCGCGTCGGCGCGCATCGTGAGGTATTTCCGGAAGCCGGCATCCTTCGCCAGTTTCGCGGCTTCGCGCAGCAGGCCGGCGGTCTTTTCCAGTTCGGCCTTGTACGCCTCGTGGTAGGGCACGCTGATCAGCTGACCCTTGTCGTCGCGACGCAGCAGGGTGTACAGCCCGGTCTTGTCCTTCAGCGGCGACTGCTCGAACTGCTCCTTCGTCATGTCGGCCGGGTAGAACTGCGCGCCGGCCGGACGCGGACCGATGCCGTCGACGAAGGGCTTGTCGTTGTCCAGCCGGTCCCACGGGCCGTAGTTGATCTCGGCGAATTCGCGCACCGACGGATCGCTGATCTTCGCCAGCAGCGCGTCCCTGTCGCCCCAGCCCTGCTTCCAGTACAGCGCGTTCATGCTGTCCGCTGCCTCGACCAGCAACGCGATCATCTGCTGCTGTTGCGCATCGAACTTCGACAGGTCGGCAGTGAGCTTCACCGTGGCATAGTCGGCCAGATGCTTGCGCACGGCCGCGACGGACTCGCCGGCATCCGGCGCTGCGGCGGCGGGTGCACTGGCGGCGGGCGCGGGAGCCAGTTCCTCCTTCGACACCGGCGCCTGCGCCGGCGCGTCCTGGTGGGAAGAGCAGCCGGCGAGCGCCAGCAGCAGACAGACGGGAAGCAGACGTCGAACCATGAGGGAAGTCCTGGCAGGAGAATGCTCCATGGTATCGCGCCGATGCCGCGCCGATACCTGACCGGATGCACATGCCGCGGCGCCCCCGCTTCGGCTATCGTCGCAGTCCCTCCGCCTCGCCACGCCCATGGACCAGTCGCCGATGCCTGTCGCTCCGCGCCATCGCGCCGCGCTGGCCTTCATCTACGTCACCGTGCTGCTGGACATGCTGGCGTTCGGCATCATCATTCCGGTGCTGCCGCACCTGATCGAGCAGCTGGCCGGCGGCGGCATTGCCCGGGCGGCGTGGTGGGTGGGCGTGTTCAGCACGGTGTTCGCGATCGTGCAGTTCGTGTTCTCGCCGGTGCAGGGCGCGCTGTCCGATCGGTTCGGGCGGCGGCCGGTGATCCTGATTTCCAACCTGGGCCTGGCCGTGGATTTCGTGATCCTGGCGCTGGCACCCACGCTGTGGCTGCTGTTCGGGGCGCGCGTGCTGCTGGGCATGACCGCGGCCAGCTTCAGCACGGCCAATGCCTATGTCGCCGACATCATCCCGGCGGAGAAGCGCGCCGCCGCCTTCGGCATCCTGGGCAGCGCGTTCGGACTGGGCTTCATCATCGGGCCGGGGCTGGGCGGCTTCTTGGGCGGCATCGCGCTGCGCCTGCCGTTCTGGGTGGCCGCGGCACTGGCGCTGTGCAACTTCCTGTACGGCTGTTTCATCCTGCCCGAATCGCTGCCGAAGGAGCGCCGCACCGCCCGCATCGAGCTGCACAGCGCGCACCCGTTCGGCTCGCTGAAACTGCTGCGCCGCCAGCGGCAGGTGTTCCAGCTGGCAGTGGTGCTGTTCCTGGTCTACCTCGCGCACTACGTGCTGCAGACGGTATTCGTGCTGTATGCGGATTACCGCTATCACTGGGGCCCGCAGGCGGTCGGCTACGTGCTGATGCTGGTCGGTGGCTGCGACGGTTTCGTGCAGGCGGTGCTCACCGGCAGGCTGGCGCCGCGCTTCGGCGAGCGCCGCGTGCTGCTGGCCGGCATGCTGTTCGGCGTGGGCGCGTTCCTGGTGATGGGGCTGGCCGACGTGGGTCGGGTCTTCCTGTTCGGCATTCCGCTGCTGGCGCTGTGGGGTCTGGCGATGCCGCCGATCCAGTCGCTGATGACGCAGCAAGTCGACCCGTCCGAACAGGGCCGGCTGCAGGGCGCGATCGGCAGCCTGGGCAGTTTCGCGGGCATCTTCGGGCCGTACCTGTTCGCGCAGATCTTCGCCTTGTCGATCGCCCCGGGTTCAGCCATCCATCTGCCGGGTGTAGCCTTCCTGCTTTCGGCCACGCTGATGCTGATCGGCCTGGTGATCGCCGCCCGCGCCACGCGCGGAGCGGGGAAATCCGCCGCCGTCGCCCCGCCCGCGGACCCGCTACCCGATGTCCCGCCCGGCGACATGCCGCCATTCGCCGCGCTCCACCCGCCTTCACCGCCCCATCCGCAGACCCATCCACCCCTGACCCACCCACCCCAGGAAACCCACCCATGACACTTTCCATGCATCAGGCCGCCGTTCCCGTTTTCGTCCGCGCGCTGGGCAACCTCACCCACGTGCTGAAGAAGGGCGAGGAACATGCGAAGGCGAAGAACGTCAGCGAAGAAGTGCTGCTGCAGACGCGACTGATCCCCGACATGCTGCCGCTGATCAAGCAGATCCAGATCGCCTGCGACATGGCCACCCGCGGCACCGCCCGCCTGGCCGGCGCCGAGCCGCAGTCCTTCGAGGACAACGAGACCACGCTGGCCCAGGCATACAGCCGGATCGAGCGCTCGATCGAATACATCAGGAGCTTCACCGCCGAGCAGATCGACGGCAGCGAGACCCGCGCCATCCACCTGAAGATGCGCAACGGCGAGATGAATTTCGACGGCCAGACCTACCTGCTGCACTTCCTGCTGCCCAACCTGTTCTTCCACTGCACCACCGCGTACAACATCCTGCGCGAGGCCGGCACCGACATCGGCAAGACCGACTTCATCGGCCAGGCCTGATCGCCGCGCGCCGCCGCGACCTTCGCGGCGGCGCGATATCTGCGAAAATCGTCGCATGCAACTGATGCCTTCACGGAACGCTGGACCATGCTGCGACTGAGCGACCTCAAGCTGCCCCTCGATCACGACGAGGCCGAACTGGCGGCGGCGATCCGCAAGCGCCTGCACCTCGCGGCGACCGACATCCGCAGCTTCACCGTGGCGCGGCGTGGCCACGACGCGCGCAAGCGCGGCGCGATCGCGCTGATCTATGCCGTGGACATCGACACGCCGCGCGAGGCCGAGCTGCTGCAGCACCATGCCGACGATCCGCACGTGCAACCGACGCCGGACACCGACTACCACTTCGTGGCGAAGGCGCCCGCGCAACTGCCCCATCGTCCCCTGGTGATCGGTTTCGGTCCCTGCGGGCTGTTCGTGGGACTGGTCCTGGCCCAGATGGGTTTTCGCCCGATCATCCTCGACCGGGGCAAGGCCGTGCGCGAGCGCACCAGGGACACCTGGGACCTGTGGCGCAAGCGCGAGCTGCATCCGGAGTCCAACGTGCAGTTTGGCGAGGGCGGCGCCGGCACGTTTTCCGACGGCAAGCTGTACAGCCAGATCCGCGATCCGCAGCACCATGGCCGCAAGGTGCTCACCGAGTTCGTCAAGGCCGGCGCGCCGGAGGAAATCCTCTACGTCAGCAAGCCGCACATCGGCACCTTCCGGCTGGTCTCGATGGTGGAGAACATGCGCGAGACGATCGAGTCGCTGGGCGGCGAGATCCGCTTCAGCCAGCGCGTGGACGACCTGCTGATCGACACCGACACGGACGGCGAACGCCGCGTGCGCGGCGTCACCCTGGCCAGCGGCGAGCAGATCCGCTCCGACCATGTGGTGCTGGCGCTGGGCCACAGCGCACGCGACACCTTCGAGATGCTGCACGCCCGCGGCGTCTATCTTGAAGCGAAGCCCTTCTCGATCGGCTTCCGCATCGAACATCCGCAATCGGTGATCGATCGCGCCCGCTTCGGACCGCAGGCCGGCCATCCGATTCTCGGCGCGGCCGACTACAAGCTGGTGCACCACTGCAAGGGCAGCCACGCGGGCAGCGGCCGCTCGGTGTACAGCTTCTGCATGTGCCCCGGCGGCACCGTGGTGGCGGCCACCAGCGAACCGGGCCGCGTGGTCACCAACGGCATGAGCCAGTATTCGCGCAACGAGCGCAACGCAAACGCCGCGGTGGTGGTCGGCATCGAACCGGCTGACTTTGCCGCGTTCGATCCCGCCGGCGGCCCCCTGGCCGGCATCGCGCTGCAGCGTGCGCTGGAAAGCCATGCCTATGTGCTGGGCGGCGAAAATTACAGCGCGCCGGCGCAGCTGGTCGGCGATTTCCTCGCCGGCCGGGCCTCGCGCGAGTTCGGCGAGGTACAGCCGTCGTACAAGCCCGGCGTAATGCTTGGCAGCCTGGACAGCGCCCTGCCCGACTACGCCCTCGCCGCGATCCGCGAAGCCCTGCCCGCATTCGAGCGGCAGGTCCGCGGCTACGCGATGCCCGACGCGATCCTCACCGGCGTGGAGACGCGCACCTCCTCACCCGTACGCATCAAGCGCGACGACAGCCTGCAAAGCCTCAACACCCGCGGCCTGTATCCTGCCGGCGAAGGCGCCGGTTACGCCGGCGGCATCCTCTCCGCCGCCGTCGACGGGATCAGGATCGCCGAGGCGGTGGCCTTGAGCATCACCCGGTGAGCATCACCCCCGTTGCCATTGAACAGCCGTGCAACGCCCCAATTCTGGAGCATCCGATCCCCGTTCGAAGACCTGCCATGACCACCCCCGCCGCCCTCCGCATCGACTTCGTCTCCGACGTTTCCTGCCCCTGGTGCGCGGTGGGACTGGCTTCGCTGCAGCAGGCGCTGGCCAGGCTCGACGGCGAGATCAGCGCCGAGATCCACTTCCAGCCGTTCGAGCTGAACCCGCAGATGGCGGCCGCAGGCGAGGATTCCACCGAGCACCTGGTGCGCAAGTACGGCAGCAGCGCCGAGCAGATCGACGCCAACCGCGCGGCGATCCGCGAGCGGGGCGCGGCGCTGGGCTTCACCTTCAACATGGACCGGCGCAGCCGCGTCTACAACACCTTCGATGCGCACCGACTGCTGCACTGGGCCGGGCTGGAAGGTCGCCAGCTGGCGCTGAAGCAGATCCTGTTGCGCGCGTATTTCACCGATGGCGAAGACGTCAGCGCGCACGACACCTTGCAGCGCCTGGCCATCGAGGCGGGCCTGGACGGTGAACGCGCACGGCAGATCCTGGCCGGCGACGAGTACGCCGACGATGTCCGCGAGCAGGAACGGTTCTTCACCTCGCGCGGCATCCATTCGGTGCCGGCCACCATCGTCAACGGCCAGCACCTGATTTCCGGTGGCCAGCCGCCGGAGGCGTTCGAGCAGGCCTTGCGGCAGATTGCTGCGAACGGCTGAGCTGCGGACTCAGGCCGCGCCACCGACGGTCGCCGATGGCCGGGCGATCGGCGCGGGGCGGCCGAGCAGGTAGCCCTGGCCCATCTCGCAACCCATCGCGATCAGCGCGCCGCGCTGGATCGGCGTCTCGATGCCCTCGGCGATCACCTGGATGTTCAGCGCCCGCGCCAGCGCCAGGATCGCCGCGACCACCGTGGTCCCCGAGGTGTTCGCACCCTTGTCCAGTTCGTGCACGAAGGCGCGGTCGATCTTCAGGATGCGCAGCGGCAGCGAATGCAGATAGCTCAGCGACGAATAGCCGGTGCCGAAATCGTCCAGCGCGGCACCGACGCCGATCAGCCGCAGGCGGTCCAGCGTGGCCCGCACGTGTTCGGGATTGTCCAGCAGGGCGCCCTCGGTGACTTCCACCACCAGCCGCGACGGCGGCAACGCGGTGGTTTCCAGCAGCTGCACCAGGCGGCGGTCGAAATCGGTGTGGCGCAGGTGCAGGGCCGAGACGTTGATGGTCATGAACGCCTCGCCGTCGCCATGGCGCAGCAGTTCCCGGCAGCTCAATTCGAACATGCGCCAGTCGATCGCCTCGACCAGGCCGCTGTCCTCGGCGATCTTCAGGAAATCGCCGGGAACCAGCACGCCACGCCGGGGATGGTTCCAGCGGATCAGCGCCTCGTAGCCGAGCACGCGGTCACTGCCGTCCAGGGCGCAGATCGGCTGGAAGTACGGCTCGAACTGGTCGTGCTGCAAGGCCTGGCGCAACTCGCCTTCCATCGCCAGCACGTCGACCACGTTCTTGGCCAGCGTCTCGTCGAACATCGCGAAGCGCTTGCGGCCGAGTTCCTTGGCGCGATACAGCGCGATGTCGGCATCGCGCAGCATCTCGTCAGCGGTGGCGTAGTGGTCGTCGCCCATCGCGATGCCGACGCTGGCGGTCACCTGCAGTTCCTTGCCGGCCACCAGCATCGGCGGGCCCAGCGCATCCAGCACGCGCTGCGCCACCGTGGTGGCCGCCGGCGGCAAATCTTCCTGTTCCAGCAGGATCGCGAATTCGTCACCGGCCAGGCGCGCCACCAGGTCGGGATGGCGCACGCAGGCGGCAAGGCGGTTCGCCACTTCCTTCAGCACTTCATCGCCGGCAAGGTGGCCGAGGCTGTCGTTGATGATCTTGAAGCGGTCGACGTCCAGGTACAGCAGCGCGCAGCGCTGGTCCGGGTTGTGCCGCATCGTGGCCAGCACGCGATCGATGCGGTCGCGCAGGTAGCTGCGATTGGGCAGGCCGGTCAGCGAATCATGCATGACCTGGTGGCGCAGCTGGTCCTGCATGCGCTCGCGCTCGATGATTTCCTTGCGCAGCGCCAGCGTGCGTTCCTCCACCCGCTGCTCAAGTTCGCCGTAGGCGCGCCGCAACGTCTCGGCCGAGCGCCGGCGGCTCAGGCTGTTGGCGATCTGCGATGCGGCAAAACTCAGCAGTTCCTGGTCGGCCGGCCCGTATACCACGTCGGGCCGGTAGCTCTGCACGGTGACCAGGCCGATCACCTCGTCACCGACGACCAGCGGCACGCCCAGCCAGCACATCGCCGGCGAGCCCATGCGGCCGGGCGCGATCTCGCCCTGTCGTTCGAGCTCCTCGATCTGCGCATTGTCCAGCCGCAACTCGGTGCCCTGGCGCAGCACGTACTCGCTTAGGCCGCGGCCCAGCGGGCGCTCGGCCGGCGGCGCCAGCACGGCGTCCACCGAGTAGGGAAAGGTCAGCTTCTGGCGATCATCGGAAAGCAGCGCGATGAAGAAATTCTCCGCGTTCAGCAGCTCGCCGACCACGCCGTGCACGCGCCGGTAGAAGGCGTCCTGATCGATGTCGGCGGTGGCCATCTCGGCGATCCGGAACAGCGCCGCCTGCAGATGCTCGGCGCGCTGGCGTTCGACCACTTCCATCTGCAGGCCGCGGTTGGCCTCGGCCAGCTGCACGGTGCGCTGCTGCACCTGGCGCTCGAGTTCGTCCTTGCCCTGCTTGCGCTCCAGCGCGGTGAGAATGTGGCTGCCGACGAACTGCAACAGGGCGAGATCCTCCTCGCTGAAGCCGATGTTCTGCTGGTAACTCTGCACCACCAGCGCGCCGCCGACATGACCGTCACGCAGCATCGGCACGCCGAGCCAGTCGTGGCTGTCCGGCCCGATCACGGCCACCGGACCCGGCGCCTGGTTGCGCAGCTCCTCCGCGTCGCCCATCCGCGCATTGCCGTCGCGCATCACGTACCAGGTCAGCGTGTGCTCGATCGCACTCATCGGCATGTCCTGGCCGTCGCCGGGGATGGCAGGGTCCACGACATCGACGTAGTAGAGGAAGCGCACCGTGTTTTCGCCCGCGTTGCGCGTCACGATGAAC
Source organism: Rhodanobacter sp. IGA1.0 (assembly GCF_040208325.1). Classification (NCBI taxonomy): domain Bacteria; kingdom Pseudomonadati; phylum Pseudomonadota; class Gammaproteobacteria; order Lysobacterales; family Rhodanobacteraceae; genus Rhodanobacter; species Rhodanobacter sp. IGA1.0. Next base: position 511,779 of record NZ_CP157948.1, on the reverse strand, counting down.
ATGTTTTCCGCGTACATCAGCGTGCTGACGATGGCATGGATGCCGCGCAGCATGGCCGGCATGTCGCGTTCGGAGCCGGCCAGGTCGGAGATCGCGAACAGCGCCCGCTGCAGGTTCTCCGAGCGCTCCAGCTGTTCGTGCGAATCGCGCAGTTCCACCCATTCCAGCGCCCGCTGCAGCAGTTGCCCAGCCAGCGTCAGCGATTCCTGCAAGGCCTCGAACAGGCCGGATGCCGGGTGCGTCGCGCGCACCACCAGCAGCACGGGTTCGGGTTGCTCGCACAGCCGCACGGCGGCGCGGCGACCGTCGGCATGCCACAGCGGCTGCGCGGTGGCACGCGCGCCATCGAGCCAGGCTGCGTCGGCTGCCGCCACCAGCCCCGGGCTGTGCTGCCGCGCGTATTCCAGGGCACCGTCGCCCCACAGGACTTCAGCCGCCAGGCAATCCGGATGCGCCCTGACCAGGTCGGCCACCCCGGCGGCCACCTCTTCCGGGGTATGCGCGATGATCAGCCGGGCCAGCCAGCTCAGCTGCTGCGCTCCCTCGTACGGTGTCGAGCCAACCGCACCCGCCTGCTTCATCGATGAAGACTCCCCCTGCCCCGGGCCTGCCAACGCCGGTTGGTCAGGATACCGCTTCGTACCGGCGCGGCAAGCCCTCGCCAAGCACCACCGAGCCTGCCTGCATGAGGCGGAACACGCAATACCGATAGACTGTGCCTTTGTACCCGGTCATCCGTGCCGGCCGTCGATCCTGCCGACGCCCAGCCGCGACCGCGCCACAGGTTGCCGATTCGTCCATGCTTGCCGATACCACCAAAGACGCCATCCGCGCCGCCTATGCGCGGCTGAAGGACGGCCTGCCCGGTTTCCGCGCGCGCGCCTCGCAGGGAAAGATGATCGCCGAAGTGGCCAAGGCCTTCGGCCAGACCGGCGGCGTGGCGGTGATCGAGGCGCCCACCGGCACCGGCAAGTCGATGGCCTACCTGATCGCCGGCGTCGAGGTGGCGCGCGCGCAGAAGAAGAAGCTGCTGATCGCCACCGCCACGGTGGCGCTGCAGGAGCAATTGGTGCAACGGGACATCCCGCTGTACCTGCAGCTCAACGGCATCGAGGCCAAGGTGGCGCTGGCCAAGGGCCGTGGTCGCTACCTGTGCCCGCGCAACCTGCTGATGGCCGCCAACAGCATCCATGACGCGCAGATGGGCCTGGCCGGCTTCGAGTCGGACCTGATGCTGTGGGCGAAGCCGCCACAGGCGCGCGACAAGCAGTCGCTGGCGAAGCTGCGCGTGGCGTTCGACCACAACGAGTGGAACGGCGACATGGACAGCGCGCCCGAACCGGTCAGCGACCTGCTGCGGCCGATGATCACCACCAGCGCCGGCGGCTGCACCGGACGCAAGTGCGGGCAGTTCATGAACTGCCCGTTCTTCGCCGCGCGTCGTGCGGTCGACGACGCCGAGATCATCGTGGCCAACCAGGACCTGGTGCTGGCCGACCTGACCATGCCGGGCGAAGGCAGCGCCGAGGGCGTGCAGGGCTGGGGCGGCGTGATCCTGCCGCGGCCGGACGAAACGCTGTACATCTTCGACGAAGGCCACCACGTGCCGGGCAAGGCGATCGACCGCGGCGCCGCCGAGGTCTACATGAGCGCCACCGTGCGCCAGCTGAGCCGGCTCGGCCGGCAGGTGCACGCGGCCTATTCGCTGACCGACAAGGAACGCCTGGGCAAGCTCGGCCTCGACCAGGGCGACGAGAAGCTGCAGGAACTGAGCAACACGCTGGAGGAACTGGAGAAGGAAATCCGCCTGGCCTGGCTGCCCGATCCGGCCGAGAACGAACCGATGTACCGGGGCTCGCTGGGGCAGTTGCCCGAACCGTGGGTGGAACACGCCCGCATGCTCGACCTGCTCACCGGCGAGGTGCAGCGCTGGCTGGCCGCGGTGCGTCGCGCCGTGGTCGAGATGACCGACGGCGGGCCGACCCAGGAAGCCTTGTCGCGCGAACTGGGCCTGGCGCTGGAGCGCATCGCCAAACAGGCCGCGTGCTGGCGTGCGTGGTCCAGTGACGATGCCGACAATGCCCCGCCCATGGCACGCTGGGTGACGCTGGGCGCGGACCAGCAACTGGTCTGCCATGCCTCGGCGGTATCCGCGGCAGGACTGCTGCGCAACGTGCTGTGGGACAACGCCAGCGGCGTGGTGATGACCTCGGCCACGCTCAGCGCGGGCGGCAATTTCCGCGGGTTCGCCGACGCCGTGGGCCTGCCCAATGACGCGGTGACGCTGAGCCTGCCCTCGCCGTTCGACCTTGCGGCACAGGCAAGGCTGGAAGTGCCGGCGATGCGCACGCTGCCCGACGCACGCGAGGCGCACGCCGAGGAAATCAGCGAGTGGCTGGCCGAGAACCTCGACTGGGATGCCGGCAACCTGGTGCTGTTCACCTCGCGCCAGAAGCTCGACCGCGTGCTGCAGAAACTGCCGATCGCCCAGGTGCGCAAGGTGCGCGCCCAGGGTTCGCTGGGCAAGTCGCAGCTGGTCGCCGAACACTGCGCCGACATCGAGGCCGGCAAGGGCAGCACGCTGTTCGGGCTGGCCTCGTTCGGCGAGGGTCTCGATCTTCCGGGCAAGTTCTGCGAGACGGTGGTGATCACCCAGCTGCCGTTCGCGGTGCCCACCGATCCGGTCGGCGCCACCTACGCCGAGTGGCTGGAATCGCGCGGGCGCAATCCGTTCATCGAGGTCAGCATCCCCGAAGCCACCCGCCTGCTCACCCAATATTGCGGCCGCCTGATCCGCAACGAAACCGACCACGGCCGCATCGTGCTGCTGGATCGCCGCGTGGTCACCAAGCGCTACGGCGCCGGCATGCTGCGGGCGCTGCCGCCGTTCGAGCGCGTCATCGAGAGAACCGCATGATCATCCGCCTCGCCGATTGCCCGTCGCAGCCGTGGAAGAATGGCCTGGGCCGCACCCGCGAAATAGCCGTCCATCCGAAACTGGCCAACAGCGACGATTTCGACTGGCGGGTCAGCATCGCCGAGGTCGACAGCGCGGCGCCGTTCTCGCTCTTCCCGGGCATCGACCGGCAGATCGCCCTGCTCGACGGCGCCGGCTTCACGATGACGCTGGACGACGGCCGCATCCATGCGCTGACCACCCCGTTCGTCCCGTTCGCCTTTCCCGGCGAAGCGAAGGTCGTCGTGGCCCTGGCCGGCGGCCCTACCCGCGACTTCAACCTGATGCTGCGGCGCGCCCGGGTGCGTGGCGAGGTACAGGCATGGACGGAAGCCGGCACGCGCATGACGGCCAGCGGCACCGCCCTGGTGTTCTGTGCCCGCGGTGCGATTGATACCGCCGACGGGCGCCTGCAGGCCGGCGACGCCTGGCGCCCCGAGGTGGCTGGCGCGGTCGAGATCACCCTGCATGACGCCACTGTGGCCCTGGTCGTCCGGGTCGGGGCCGTGGCCGGCTGACGGCGGGGTGCCGAGAGTCACCTGTGGCGGCCGTTTTGGCTGCGCTAGAATCTCCGGCGTCCCCAATCGCGAGGAACGACCGATGGCTGGTTTCCTGCTCTGGCTGTTGCTGCTGGTGTTCTGCTGGCCGCTGGCGTTGCTCGCGCTGGTGCTCTATCCGATCGTGTGGCTGGTGCTTCTTCCGTTCCGCCTGGTCGGCATCACCGTCAGCGCGGTGTTCGCCTTCCTCGGCGCGCTGCTGATGCTGCCGGCACGGGTGCTGCGCGGCCATCCGGCCTGAACCGGTCGCGGCGTGGAAAAACCCCGCTCGCCTGCCTGCCAGCGCAACCGCGAACCGATCCTCGACGTGCTGCGCGAGCAGTTTGCCGATCGTCGCCACGTGCTGGAGATCGGCAGCGGCACCGGTGAGCACGCCGTGCACTTTGCCGCGGCACTGCCGCAGCTGACCTGGCAGAGTTCCGACCGCCGCGAAAACCTGCCCGGCATCCGCGCCTGGCTGGACGATGCACGACTGCCGAACACGCCGGCGCCGCTGGAATTCGACGTCGGCGGCCACTGGCCGGCCGGGTCGTTCGACGCGCTGTTCAGCGCCAACACCTTGCACATCATGTGCTGGGACGAAGTGCGGCAGCTGTTTGCGCGACTGCCCACGATCCTCGCCAGCGATGCCGTCGTGGTCATCTACGGCCCGTTCAACTACGACGGCCGCTACAGCAGCCAGAGCAATGCCGCGTTCGACGTCTGGTTGAAGGAACGCGGCGAACGCATGGCGATCCGCGATGCGGAAGCGGTCGATGCCTTGGCGAGCCAGGCCGGCCTGCAGCTGGTTGCCGACATCGCGATGCCGGCGAACAACCGCTGTCGGGTGTGGCATCGCCGCGGCTGAGAGGTTGTGAGTTTTTCAACCTCTCAGTCCGGCCACGAGGGCCGGGCATGAAGCAGTCACGCAAGTGACTGTTTCATGTGAGCGAGTCCGGACATGCGCCGGACTCGCGATAGAAGAAAACCACAGGAAGTGGTTTTCTTCACAGGCGCTGAGGCCCGCCTGCACGAATCCGCCGAACCGGGTACAAAGGCGGCATGAAGTCCATCGATACGTTGACCCCATGCCCCTGCGGCAACCCGGCCGGCTACGCCGCCTGTTGCGGATCGCTGCATGACGGCGGCGTCGCCGCCAGCGCCGAGCAACTGATGCGCTCGCGCTACAGCGCCTACGTGCTCAAGCGCGAGGACTACCTGCTGGCCAGCTGGCATCCCGACACCCGGCCGGACACGCTGCGACTGGCGGCGCAGCAACCGCCGCCCAGCTGGCTCGGGCTGGAGGTGCGGCAGGCCCGGCAGATCGATGACGAACATGCCGTGGTCGAGTTCGTGGCCCGCTACCGCCTGGGCGGCGGTCGCGCGCAACGCCAGCACGAGACCAGCCGCTTCGTGCGCCTGGACGGCCGCTGGTATTACCTCGACGGCGAACTGAAGAACTGAGAGGTTGTGAGTTTTTCAACCTCTCAGGTCGGCCAGGCACGGCCGACCGCGGATCGGTCACGCCAGTGACTGATTCGCGTGAGCACGTCCGGGCATGTACCGGACGTGCGATGGAAGAAAACCACAGGAAGTGGTTTTCTTCACAGGCTCTGACGCTCAGAAGCCCTGCACGCCTTCTGCGTGCAGCCGGGCGGCCTGCGCCCGCACGTCGGCGCAATCGAAGAACGCCACCAGCTGGTTGGCCCGTCCGGCGCCGATGCCGTCCAGTGCCTGCCAGTCACCGGCCGCGCGGGCGCTCATCGCCTGCCAGTCGGACAGGCCACTGGCGATGCCCGCGGGCAGGCCGAGCGCACGCAGCCAGTGCGGAAACGGGCGATCGCGGGCGGCGGCAAAGGCGCGGGCCAGCGCCGCCGCGCGATCGACGCCTATCCCGGGCACGGTCGACAGCTGCGCGGGGGTGAGCCGCATCCAGTCCAGCAAGTCGTGGATCAGGCCGGCGTCGATCAATGCCTGCCAGGTGTCCTCGCCCACGCCGTCCAGCTGCAGACCCTGGCGACCGCCCAGCCAGACCAGTCGCGCACGGAACTGCTGTTCGCAACCCGGACCGGCCTGCCAGCAACTGAGCGGACCATGCCGGGCCGGATCGGGCGGCGTCACCGGCACGCGCTGGCGCGCTCGCCAGACCACCGACTGCAGGCGCGGAATGGTCAAGCCGGCCAGCACCACCTCGACCTGGTCGCCGGGACGGATGTCGAGTTCCTGCCAGCGCTTGAGCGAGCCCGCGCTGACCCGCTGCACCCGATGATCGTCCAGCTGCACCGGCTCGAGTTCGAGCACCGGGGTGATGCGCCCGCTGCGGCCCACCGTGAAGTCCACCGCTCGCACCTGGGCCAGCGCCGACGCCGCCGGGTACTTCCACGCCACCGCCCACGTCGGCGGCGCCGGCTGCCAGCTCGAGGCCGGCGGGCGATGGCCCTGGCGTACCACCGTGCCGTCGGCGGCGAACGGCATCGCGTGGCGATACCACTGTTCGCGCCAGCGCTGCACCTCGTCCAGTGAGGTGACGGCATGTGTATAGGTCACGCTGTCGGCCAACCCCATCGCCTGCAGCCCGGCCAGTCGCGCCGGCATGTCGGCCGGACCGCTGGGCCAGTCCCACACGAACAGGCCGATCCGTGCGGCGGTATCCGCATCCAGCGTATCGCGCGCCAGCGCGCCGGCGACCGCCGAGCGCGCATTCGCTCCGCCGTCCCCCGCCTGCACGTGACCGGGAAGGCGCCAGTACAGTTCGCCCTGCAACACCACGCGTTTCGGAGCATGCAGCAGCGTCTTCGGGATCGCCTCGATGCGCCGCGCCTTTTCCAGCCAGTCCGAGCCGTGCAGGCCATCGCCGCGACTGGTCGCCTGGCGCAGGTGGCCGTCCATGTAAAGCAGGGTCACCGCCACGCCGTCGGCCTTCGGCTGCACCCACAGGTCGCGCTGGCCGCGCTGCTGCATCCACGTCGCCAGGGCCGCTGCGTCGGGCACCTTGGCCAGGCCGGTCTGGGCCACCGGCGAGCTTGCCGCGCCGCCGGCATCGGCAAGATGCGCCAGCGCCTTTGGCGCCTGCGAGGGAAAGCAGCGCGTCCACTGCGCCAGCCGCTGCTGCGCCTGGTCGTAGACGGCGTCGTCGACGGGCGACTGGCCGCTGACCCGATAGGCGTGGTTCCAGCCATCCAGGCGATCATGCAGCGCCAGCATCTCGGCGCGCGCCTGCGCCGGCGACCAGCCGGGACAATCCGTGGCGCGCGCCACGCTTGCAGCCAGCACCAGCAACGCGATCATCGACAGCTTCCCTGCACGCATGCGTTTCTCCCCTCCGTGGACGTTGCAGGCAGGCTAGCTGCCCCGCCGCCATGCGGGCAGTCGAGGATGCCGATGGCGCGCGTAGGTGCCGAGCTTCCGGCCTCGGCTCAGCCCGGCGACGGGCTGGTGAAGTGCAGCGTCGTCTCCCCCTCGAAGCTACCCAGCGGACCGAACCGCCGCTCGACGATCACGCCCTTGCCGTCATGACCGATCGCCACCAGCGTGCTGGCGCGGGTGCCGTAGCGTTCGCCGCGGATGAAGGCCGACGACAGCCAGCGTTCGCGCTCCAGCCCCACCCCGGTATCAGGCAGTTGATCGTCCGGCGCCTGCCGCTCGTCGGCCAGCGCATCGAACAGGTCGCCGAAATCCGCTTCGTCACCGTTGTCGATCCACGCCTGCAGTCGCCGCATCAGGGCGCGCGTTTTCGGCCACGGCGTGTTGAAGTCGGCATTGGACAGGCCGTGCACGCCCGGCGTCACCGGCTGCATGCGCGGCTCGGGACGATTGCCCAGGTAGAACGCGGCATGCGGGTCGAACGTCAGCAGGTTGAACGGCCGGTACTGCGCGCCGGCAGTCAGCAGATTCTGCGCATGGCGTGGTGCATCGACCTTGCCGGCGAGATAGTCGGTGATCAGCAGGCCCCGCGATGCACCCCGCTGCGGGTCCGCCGGATCACGCACATTGGTCACCACGCCGCAGCGCCCGTCTTCGTTCACCCCCAACCAGGTGCCGCCGGCCTCGCGGTCGCGGCCGCCGATGACCGGCAGGTCGTCCCAGCGCGCCAGCGCGAGGCTCGGGCGCGCATGGAATTCGTCGCGGTTGCCGGCCAGCAGCAGGCGCCAGCGCGGGTGGATTTTCCAGGCGAAAGCGATCAGGCACATCATCCGAATCTACGCCATGCGGGGCGGCGATCTCCAGCGGCTCGCCGCCGGTTCGCCCACGGGCGGCCTGCTCGGCGATAATCGGGCCATGCCCAAACGCCCTCGCGTCGCCCGTTCATTCGCCCCCGCCCTGCTCGCCCTGCTGCTGGCCTTGGGCGTGTCCCACTCCCCGGCGATGGCCCGCCCGGCCCAGGGCAGCAGCGCCGAACAGGCCGCGGCGAAGAAGCAGTTGGCCGAGCTGCAGCAGAAGATGAAGGCGCTGGCGCAGCAGCAGGCCGACACCGCGGCCCGCCGCGACAGCGTGAATGCGAAACTGGCCAGCCAGGCAGCCGCGCTGGCCAGCGCGGCCCGGGTGGTGCGCCAGACGGACGCCGAACTGGCCGCCAAGCAGGCCCAGCTCGAACAGCTGCAGCAGCAACGCGGCGTGCTGAACCAGAACCTGCACAGCCAGCGGGCCGCGATCGCCGACCTGCTGCGCGCCACCTATGCGCTGGGCCACGGCTCGGACCTGCGCCTGCTGCTGGGCGACGAAGACGTGGCGCGCATCGCGCGGGCGCTGGTGTACTCGAAGTATTTCCAGCAGGACCGCGTGCAGCGGGTACAGAAGCTGATGGGCGACCTGGCCACCCTGCAACAGCTGGAAAGCTCGATCACCGCCGAGCAGCAGGCGCTGCAGGCGGTCAAGGCGAAGCGCGAACAGCAGGCCGCCGAGCTCGGCCAGCAGCGTGCCGCGCAGCAGAAGCTGGCCGCCGCCGCCGACGCCCAGTACAAGGACCAGGCGCAGAAGCTGGCCGCCCTGAAACAGAACGCGCAATCGCTGAACAACCTGCTCGACAAGTTGCAGAGGGCAATCGACGAGGCCGCCCGGCGCGCCGCCGCCGAGCGCGCCGAAGCGCTGCGCAGGCACCCCGGACGCAAGCCACCGCCGCCGATCGAGGTGGGCGGCGCCGCTGCCGACATCCGCGGCAACCTGCCATGGCCGGCCAGCGGCGTGGTCAACAGTTACGGCAACGGCGTGCTGATCAAGGCCGGCGGCGGCAGCGACATCCATGCGGTGGCGCGCGGCAAGGTGATCTACGCGGGCTTCCTGCGCGGCTACGGCATGTTGCTGATCGTCAACCACGGCAATGGCTGGATGAGCATGTACGGCAACAACGAAAGCCTGCTGCGCGACGTCGGCGACCAGGTCGAGGCCGGCCAGGTGATCGGTACCGCCAGCCCGCCCACCGGCATCAACACCGGCGTGTATTTCGAGCTGCGCAAGAACGGCAAGCCGGTCGACCCGCGCAGCTGGCTGAGTCAGCGCCGTTGACGCCGATGCGGCGGGAACGCAGGCTAGGCACGCCTGCGCGGAATTCCGTCGGGGTTCGGTTGTCCCAGTGGCGGTGCCCCTTTTCACCGCGCGCGAGCGCGTTGCCTGTCCGTTGTGCGGAGTCATCCTTCATGCGTCCAACCTCCCGTCTCCCGCTCGCCCTGCTGCTGGCCGCTCCGCTTGCGTTGGCGCTGCCGGCCAGCCACGCCCAGGACACGCCCGCCGGCAGCGCCAGCGTCGCCGCTCCGGTCGACCTGCCCGCCACCAGCAGCACGGCCACCAGTGCGCCGAGCGCGGTGGACCTTGATGACATCCGCAACTTCAGCCGCGTCTATGAGGTCGTGCGCCAGGCGTATGTGGAGAAGGTCGACGACAAGACCCTGATGAAGGCCGCGATCACCGGCATGCTGGCCGGTCTCGATCCGCACAGCGAATATCTGGACAAGGACGGCCTGACCCAGCTCAACGAGGACACCACCGGCGAATACAGCGGGCTGGGCATCGAGGTGCTGCAGGTCGACGGCGGCCTGCGCATCGTCTCGCCGATCGACGACACGCCGGCCGCGCGCGCCGGGATCAAGGCCGGCGACAACATCGTCAAGATCAACGGCACGGTGGTCGACGCGCAGAACGTGGACGAGATGTTCCGCCAGCTGCGCGGCAAGCCGGGCAGCAGGATCGAGCTGACCATCGTGCATCCGAACAGCGACAAGCTGATCGATCTGCAACTGGTGCGCGAGAACATCTCGGTGAGCAGCATCAAGGTGCGCGAACTGGAGCCCGGTTACGCCTATGTGCGGATCAGCCAGTTCCAGGAAGACACCGCCAGCGATCTCGAGCACAAGCTGGCCGAACTGATCAGGAAGAACGGCGCACCCAGGGGCGCCGTGCTCGACCTGCGCAACAACCCGGGTGGTCTGCTTACCGCCGCGGTCGGCGTCAGCGACGACTTCCTCGACGCCGGCACCATCGTCACCACCCGCGGCCGTCTGCAGGACGCCAACATGAGCTTCAAGGCGCACCCCGGCGACCAGCTCGACGGCGCGCCACTGATCGTGCTGACCAACAACGGCACCGCCTCGGCCGCCGAAATCGTCTCCGGCGCGCTGAAGGACAACCATCGCGCCCTGATCATGGGCCAGCGCACGTTCGGCAAGGGCGTGGTGCAGACCGTGCTGCCGCTGGACGCCGACCACGCCGTGAAGATCACCACCGCGCGTTACTACACGCCGAACGGCACCTCGATCCAGGCCGAAGGGATCAAGCCCGACATCGCGCTGGCCGACCTCACCGTCAACAAGGCCGACAGCGGCCCGGTGCTGATCAGCTCGGAGGCCGACCTGCCCAACCATCTGGCCAACGAGAAGGCCCAGGCCGGCACCGACATCAATGACGACGGCAGCGCCGCCGACGGGAAACTGGCCACCAGCGACTACGCCCTGTCGCAGGCACTGAACGTGCTCAAGGGCATGGCGCTGCGCCAGCCCGCGGCGGTACGGCGCTAGGCGCGCCGTCTGCAGTCGCCCACACGAAAACGGCCCCTCGCGGGGCCGTCTTGCTGTCCGTCCATCCCTGGGCGGGCGTCGCTACGAGAATCGGATCAAGCCGTGGCGAACAAGCCGCGCATCTTCTTCATCGCGTTCGCCTCGACCTGGCGGATGCGCTCGGCGGAGACGCCGTACTCGTCGGCCAGATCCTGCAGCGTGGCCTTGTTGTCGCCATCCAGCCAGCGGCGCTGGATGATGTCGCGCGAACGCTTGTCCAGATGGCTCAGCGCATCGGTCAGCGTCTGCATCTGGTTGTCGGCGTAGTCCTCGTCGGCCACGTTCTCGTACGGATCGGCACCGTCGTCGATCAGGAACGCCGCCGGAGCCGGCTTGGCGTCGTCATCGGCGTCAGCCGGAGCCTCGAAACCGATGTCGCGGCCGGACAGGCGCGATTCCATCTCGCGCACCGTGGCCTCGGGCACGCCCAGATCCTTCGCCACCGTGCTGACTTCCGCCGCGTTCATCCAGCCCAGGCGCTTCTTGCTCTTGCGCAGGTTGAAGAACAGCTTGCGCTGCGCCTTGGTGGTGGCGACCTTCACGATGCGCCAGTTCTTCAGGATGAACTCGTGCATCTCGGCACGAATCCAGTGCACCGCGAAGCTGACCAGGCGCACGCCCTGGTCGGGGTCGAAACGCTTGACCGCCTTCATCAGGCCGATGTTGCCTTCCTGGATCAGGTCGGCCAGCTGCAGGCCGTAGCCGCTGTAGCCACGCGCCACGTGCACCACGAAGCGCAGGTGCGACATCACCAGCTTCTTCGCGGCCGCCAGGTTGGCGTCCTCGAGATAGTCGCGTGACAGCGCCTGCTCTTCTTCCGAGCTCAGCACCGGAATGCGATGGACCGCGGAAATGTACGCATCCAGGCTGCCGACGACACTCGGCAGCGGGAAGTTGGCGGTCACCAAGGCTTGAGACATGGATGGAACCTCCTGCAATGACATCAAAGTTTAGCACTCGGGTGGTTGGAGTGCTAAGTCCGGCGTTTGGTTCCGGGCTTTTAATGAACCGAATGGTACAGATATTGAACTGGACTGTCCAGCCCTTTCTTTCCAGCCCTTTCTTTCCTTCGTCCCCAGCCTGGCCGGAGTTACGTCCAGACGCGTCGCGATCGACCCGAGGGGTCTCCCACGTTCGCATCGGAACGCGGTTTCCCCGTCGTCGCGAGTGCCAGAGGTCGTGCCATCCGCTTGACAGCCTTCGACCCCGCCGCCATCCTCCGGCGCATTCCGAGGGGTGCCCCGCAAGGGGCTGAGATAGCGCGAGCTGACCCTTGAACCTGATCCGGGTCATGCCGGCGTAGGAACGGGAATCACCATGGGCGGCCCCAGTCGGCGCGCCCGTGCGCCGTTGCAGCGTCACGCCCCGGATCTCCATCCAAGGAGGAGATCCATGAACCATCCCGCAGCCGCACCGTCGACCGTTACCACCGGGCCAGTCCGCGGCTCGCGCAAGGTCTACGTGACTCCGCCCGGGCATCCGTCGCTGCGCGTGCCGATGCGCGAGATCACGCTGAAGGACCCGCTGACGCCGACACTGCAGGTCTACGATCCGTCCGGGCCGTACACCGACGACGACGCGCGGATCGATCTCGCCGCCGGCCTGCCGCCGCTGCGCGACGCGTGGATCGCGGCGCGCGGCTTCGCGACCATCGAGGGCCGCGCCGCCCGCCCGGAAGACAACGGCGGGGTCGGCGCGGAACGATTGGTGGCGCCGTGTCCCGCGCAGCGCACGCTGCGCATGGGCGAAGCAGGTCAACCGGTGACCCAGCTGGAGTTCGCCCGCGCCGGCATCATCACCGAGGAAATGGTCTACGCGGCCCAGCGCGAGAATCTGGCGCGCACGCAGGTGCATGAAGATGCCGTCGCCCGGCTGGCCGATGGCGAGGCGTTCGGTGCGGCCCTGCCCTCCTTCGTCACGCCGGAGTTCGTGCGCAACGAGATCGCGCTGGGCCGCGCCATCATCCCGGCCAACATCAACCACGGCGAACTGGAGCCGATGGTGATCGGGCGCAACTTCCTGGTGAAGGTCAACGCGAACATCGGCAACTCGGCGGTGTCCTCCGGCGTCGCCGAGGAGGTCGAGAAGCTGGTGTGGGCGATCCGCTGGGGCGCGGACACCATCATGGACCTCTCCACCGGCCGCAACATCCACAACATCCGCTCGTGGATCATCCGCAACGCGCCGGTGCCGATCGGCACCGTGCCGATCTACCAGGCGCTGGAGAAAGTCGGCGGCGATCCGGCCAAGCTCACTTGGGAGGTCTTCCGCGACACCCTGATCGAGCAGGCCGAGCAGGGCGTGGACTACTTCACCATCCATGCCGGCGTGCGCCTGCAGCACGTGCCGCTGACCGCGCAGCGGGTCACCGGCATCGTCTCGCGCGGCGGCTCGATCATGGCGCGCTGGTGCCTGAGCCATCACCGCGAGAGTTTCCTGTACGAACACTTCGCCGAGATCTGCCAGATCATGCGCCGCTACGACGTGGCCTTCTCGCTGGGCGACGGCCTGCGCCCCGGCTCGATCGCCGACGCCAATGACGCGGCCCAGTTCGCCGAGCTGGAAGCCCTGGGCGAGCTGACCCGGATCGCGTGGGAACACGGCTGCCAGGTGATGATCGAAGGGCCCGGCCACGTGCCGATGCACAAGATCCGGCTCAACATGGACAAGCAACTGCAGCACTGCGCCGAGGCGCCGTTCTACACGCTGGGCCCGCTGACCACCGACATCGCGCCGGGTTACGACCACATCACCTCGGGCATCGGCGCGGCGATGATCGGCTGGTTCGGCACCGCGATGCTCTGCTACGTCACGCCGAAGGAACACCTCGGCCTGCCGAATCGCGACGACGTCAAGACCGGCGTCATCACCTACAAGATCGCCGCGCACGCCGCCGACCTCGCCAAGGGCCATCCGGCAGCGCAGCGCCGCGACGACGCGCTGTCGCGCGCGCGTTTCGAATTCCGCTGGGAAGACCAGTTCAACCTGTCGCTCGACCCCGACACGGCGCGCGCCTACCACGACGCCACCCTGCCTAAGGAGGCGCACAAGGTCGCGCATTTCTGTTCGATGTGCGGGCCGAAGTTCTGCTCGATGCAGATCACCCGGGACCTGCGCCGCGAAGTACGCGAGATGGAGGAGGCCGTGCTGCAGGCCGGCCTGGACGGCAAGTCGCGCGAGTTCATCGAACATGGCGCCACGCTCTACGTGCCGACCGCGGAGTAGCCGCCATGCACGTCGGCATCCTCGGCGCGGGCGTCGCCGGCCTGGTCACGGCGATCGAGCTGGCCGGGCGCGGCGCCCGGGTGGAGATCGTCGAGCGCGCGCCAGACCACGCACGGGCCTGCGCGTGGGTCGCCGGCGGCATGCTGGCGCCGTGGTGCGAGCAGGCCACCGCCGAGCCGCAGGTGGCCGCATTGGGCGCGCCCGCCATCGCGTGGTGGCAGCGCCATTTCGCCGGTACCGTGCAGCGCGGCACCCTGGTCGTCGCGGCCAGCCGCGACGCCGGCGAGCTGGACTTGTTCGGCCGGCGTACCGAGCGCTTCGAACCGATCGATGCCGAGTGCATCGGCGCGCTGGAACCGGAGCTGGCCGGACGTTTCCGCCAGGGCCTGTTCTTTCCCGACGAAGCCCACCTCGATCCGCGTCATGCGCTGCCGGCGCTGGCCGCGCAACTGGCGGCCATGGGCGTGACGATCCGCTACGGCGTGGACGCCGACGTCGCGCGCATCGATGCGGACCGGACAGTCGACTGCCGCGGCCTTGCTGCGCGCGACACGCTGGAAGATCTGCGCGGCGTGCGTGGCGAGATGATCGTCGTGCGCTCGTCCGACATCCGGCTCACGCGCCCGGTGCGCCTGTTGCATCCGCGCTTCGGGTTGTATGTGGTGCCGCGCGGCGACGGCGTCTTCATGCTCGGCGGCACGCTGCTGGAAAGCGTCAGCGATGATCCGATGACGGTGCGTTCGGCGATGGACTTGCTCAACGCCGCCTACGCGCTGCACCCGGCGTTCGCCGAGGCCGAGGTCCTGGAACTGGGCGTGGGCGTGCGCCCGGCCTTCCCCGACAACCTGCCGCGCGTGCTCAGGCACGGTCGCAACGTGTACCTCAACGGGCTCTACCGTCATGGCTTCCTGCTGGCCCCGGCCATGGCGCAACAGGCCGCACGGCTGATTTTCCACCACACCTGAGGAAACTCCCGCATGCACATCCGCGTGAATGGCGTCAGCCACGACCTGCACGTCACCGACCTGGCACAGGCGCTCGAAGTGCTCGGTTATCGGCAGGCCGCCGTCGCCACCGCCGTGAACGGCGTGTTCGTGCCCGCAGGCGCGCGCGAACAGGCGCTCCTTTCCGATGGCGATGCGGTGGAAGTGCTCGCCCCGATGCAGGGCGGCTGAGCGATGAAGCTCTACGACATCGAACTGGCATCGCGCCTGTTGCTGGGCAGCGCGCGCTACCCCTCGCCGGCGGTCCTCGCCGAGGCGGTGCGCGCCTCGGGTAGCGAGGTGGTCACCGTGTCGCTGCGGCGCGAAGCGGGCACGCAGCGCAGCGGCCAGGACTTCTGGTCGCTGATCCGCGACCTCGGCGTGCGCGTGCTGCCGAACACCGCGGGCTGCTACTCGACCAAGGAGGCGGTGACCACCGCGAAGATGGCGCGCGACATCTTCCACACCGCATGGATCAAGCTGGAGGTGATCGGCGATGCCGACATGCTGCAGCCTGACGTGTTCGGCCTGGTCGAGGCCGCGGCCGAACTGGCCGCCGACGGCTTCGAGGTGTTTCCGTACACCACCGAGGACCTGGTGGTGGCCGATCGTCTGTTGCAGGCCGGTTGCCGCGTGCTGATGCCGTGGGGCGCGCCGATCGGCAGCGGCCGCGGACTCAACAATGTGTTCGGCCTGCGCGCGCTGCGCGCCCGCTTCCCCGACGTGCCGCTGATCGTGGACGCGGGCATCGGTCGACCGTCCCACGCGGTGCAGGCGATGGAACTGGGCGTCGACGGCGTGCTGCTGAACACCGCGGTGGCCATGGCCGGCGACCCGGTGGCGATGGCCGGGGCGTTCGCCCGGGCGATCGAGGCGGGCCGCGCCGGCTTCGAGGCGCAACCGATGGAGCCGCGCGATTTCGCCGTGCCCTCGACGCCAGTGGCGGGCACGGCGTGGCTGGCATGAACGCGCTGCCCGCGTTCTACCCGATCGTGGACAGCGTCGACTGGGTCGACCGACTTGCCCCGCTCGGCATCCGGCTGCTGCAGTTGCGCATCAAGGAACGGCCGCCGGCGCAGGTCCGTCGTGAAGTGCGTGCGGCGCTGGCGGTCTGCCGCGCGCGGCAGGTGCAGCTGGTGGTCAACGATCACTGGCAGATCGCGCTGGACGAAGGCGCCGACTTCATCCACCTCGGACAGCAGGATCTGCCCGATGCCGATTTGAAGGCGATCCGCGCGCGTGGCGTGCGCCTCGGCATCAGCACGCACGATCACGCGGAACTCGATCACGCGCTGGCCTGTGACCCCGATTACGTGGCGCTGGGTCCGATCTATCCCACCACGCTCAAGGCGATGCCGTGGGCGCCGCAGGGTTTGCCGCGCATCGCCGAGTGGAAACGGCGGGTCGGCAGGCTGCCGCTGGTGGCGATCGGCGGCATCACGCTGGAGTGCGCCGCCGGATGTTTCGACGCCGGCGCGGACAGCGTCGCCGTGGTCAGCGATGTGACCCGGCATCCCGAACCGGCCATCCGCGTCGCGGACTGGGTTGCCCTCACCGGCGCGCGCGGATGACCGATCGCTACGCGCGCCAGATCGCCCTGCCCGAAGTCGGCCCGAGCGGCCAGGCCCGACTCGCCGCGGCCCGCGTGCTGGTGGTCGGCGCCGGCGGCCTCGGCTGTCCCGTGTTGCACTACCTGGCCGCCGCCGGCATCGGCCGGCTGATCGTGGTCGACCCCGACCGCGTCGAAGAAAGCAACCTGCACCGGCAACCGCTCTACACGATGGCCGACATCGGCGCACGCAAGGTGGACGCGGCGCGCGCTGCGCTGCTGCGCCTGAACCCGGACATCGCGGTGGAGGCGCTGGCGCAACGGCTGACGCCGGGCAACGCGACGGCGCTGGTCGGCGCCGCCGACATCGTCGTCGATGCCGCGGACAGTCTCGCCGCCACCTACGTCCTGAGCGACGCCTGCCTGCAACAGCACACGCCCCTGATCAGCGCGTCGGCGGTCGGCCTGGCCGGCTACGTCGCCGGCTTCTGCGCCGGCGCACCCAGCTACCGCGCGGTGTTTCCCGAGATGCCCGCACGCGCCGCCAGCTGCAGCAGCACCGGCGTGCTGGGCAGCGTGGTCGGCCTGCTCGGCAGCCTGCAGGCGCAGTTCGTGCTGCAGTGGCTGCTGGACATCGAACCCTCGCCGCTGGGCCGACTGACGAATTTCGACGCCGGCCGGCTGGCGTTCGGCGGCTTCGATTTCTACCATGCCGGCGAACCCGAAGGCGAGCTGCTGCGCTTCATCGACGTCGATGACGTCATGCCCCGTGACGTCGTGATCGATCTGCGCAGCCTTGACGAAGCGCCGACCTCGCCGCTGGCAAACGCCTTGCGCTTCACCGCCGAACGCATCGCCGAATTCGCTGCCGGATACCCTCCCACCAACCACCGTGTGGTGCTGTGCTGCCAAAGCGGCTTGCGCGCATGGCGCGCCGCCCGACAGCTGCAATCCCGTGGCTACCGCCAACTGGCGCTGGTGACGCTCGCCGGCCTGCCGTCGTGACGCGCAGACGCGTGACGACGGCAGCCGGCGTGCTCTCCATCGCCGGCTCCGACTCCTGCGGCGGCGCCGGCATCCAGGCCGACCTGAAGACCTTCGCCGCCTTCGGCGTCGACGGGGCTACCGCGGTGACTGCGGTCACCGCGCAGAACACCAGGGGCATCCGCGCCGTACAGGCGATGTCCGCCGCGATGGTGCACGCGCAACTGGACGCCGTGTTCGACGAGATCGACGTGCGCGCCGTGAAGCTGGGCATGCTGGCCAACGCCGATATCGTCGCGGCCGTGGCCAGACAGCTGGAGCGCCGCCGCCCGCCCTTCGTGGTCATCGACCCGGTGCTCATCGCCACCTCGGGCACCCGACTGCTGGACGAGGGCGCGCTGCACCTGCTGCGCTCGCGCCTGCTGCCGCTGGCCGATTGCCTTGCGCCGAACCTGGCCGAAGCGGCTGCATTGCTCGGCACGACGTGTGCTCAAGGCGAGCCGGACATGGCGGCGCAGGGCCGCGCCCTGCTCGCGCTCGGGGCGCGCGCGGTGCTGATGAAGGGCGGCCATGCCGCGCTGCCGGAAGCGGTCGACCTGCTGGTTACCGCCGACGGCACGCAACGCTTCGCCGCGGCATGGGTGGACACCGGCGAACTGCACGGCACCGGCTGCATGCTCTCGGCGGGCATCGCGGCCGGCATGGCCCGTGGCGATCCGCTGGCCGATGCCGTTGGTCGCGCGAAAGCCCATGTGCGAGCCGTGCTTGTGGGTCGCCAGCATGGGCCGTCTTCATCTCAAGCGGCAGGAAGCGAAGCCCGGGGCGGCAAAGACCAGTCGATCGGCGACTGACCGCGGCTTTCCAGGTAGCGGTTGGCCGCGGAGAAATGGCCGCAACCGAGGAAGCCGCGGTGCGCCGACAGCGGCGAGGGGTGCACCGACTTCAGCACGCAGTGGCGAGCCTGGTCGATCAGCTGGCCCTTGCGCTGCGCGTAGCTGCCCCACAGCAGGAACACGATGCCTTCGCGCTCGCGGTTGAGCGCATCGATCGCCGCATCGGTGAAGCCTTCCCAGCCCTTGCCCTGGTGCGCGCCGGCGCGGCCCTCCTCCACCGTCAGCACGCTGTTGAGCAGCAGCACACCACGGTCGGCCCAGGGCGTCAGGCAACCATGATCGGGGCGCGCGATGCCGAGGTCGCGCTGGATTTCCTTGAAGATGTTGTCCAGCGACGGCGGCACCCGCACACCGGGGCGCACCGAGAAGCACAGGCCGTGCGCCTGGCCGGGGCCGTGGTAGGGGTCCTGTCCCAGGATCACCACCCGCACCGCCTCGAACGGCGTATGCGCGAATGCGGAAAAAATCTCCGGCCCGGGCGGATAGATGCGCTTGCCGTGATGGATCTCGTCGCGCAGGAAGGCCGCCAGCGCCTGCATGTCCGGACGCTGCAGGTAGTCGCCGATACGCGCGAGCCACGAGGGTTCCAGCCGGACCTTCGCCGCCCCGCTCATGCCTCGGCCGTGTGCTCGCGCAGGTGCCTGGCCACGCGCAACTGGAACAGCACCTTGGTGATCAGCAACTTTTCCTCGACCGGTTTCTCGACCAGGTCGTTGGCGCCGGACTTGATCAGCGCGGCCTGGTTGGCCGGGTTCTCGTCGCCGGTCATCACCAGCACCGGCAGCCGGCCCTTGCCGTAACCGAACTCGTTGCGGATGTGTTCGAGCAGGTCGCCGCCGGTCAGTTCGCCCTTCAGGCTGACGTCGGTCAGCACCACGTCGGCACCCACCTCGCCCTGCGCGCGCGAGGTTTCCATCAGCGCCAGCGCATCTTCCACGCTGACCACGTGACGCACGGTAAGACCGACCTTCTCCAGCATGCGGCGGGTGGCCAGCGCCACCACGCGGCTGTCTTCGACATACAGCACCACACCCTCGGCGCTGGTGTCCGGGCTCACATAGCCGCGGATGAATTCCGCCAGCGCCTGGAAGCCCAGCGACTTGTCGAAATAATCGGTGACGTGCTCGCCCAGCGAGCGGCTGTGCAGGCGTCCCTCGACGTCACCGGAAACCACCACGATCGGCACATAGGTCTGCGGCGCCGACTCGCGCACGAAACGCGCCAGCTCCAGCCCGTCCATGTCGGGCAGCCGCAGCGCGATGGTGATGAAATCGAACACGCCCTCGCCAAGCACCTGCTGTGCCTCGGCGCCGCTGCCGCAACCGACCACCTCGACCCCGGGCAGCTCGGCCTGCAGCACCCGGGTGATCAACTGCCGCACCACGCGCGAACCGTCGACCACCAGCACCCGCGGTGCGTCGGTGAGCAGACGGCTGCTGATCTTCGTACTCATTGCTTGGCTCATCCACTTGACCCGTGGCCATCCCCGGCCAGAGAACCTGCAAGCGCATCCCCTGCACAAGCCTGAAAGCGCATAGTGCACCGAATGCCGCCCCCGGCGCTGCGATTCACGTCACCGCTCCCAGCCCGCCTTGCGCAATTGCCAGGCACTGACCAGGCGCGCGCCGAGCCAGCCCAGCGCCGCGGCAACCAGCGGCACGGCCAGCAGCAACCACGCCGGCAGGCCGCCGACCTGCAGCCTGTCATCATAGGCGTGACTCAGCCGGGCCACCGGCGCGGCCAGTGTCCATTCGATCAGCACCGCCACGCAGGCGGCCAGCACGCCGCTGAACAGGCCATACCAGATCCCCGCATACAGATACGGCCGCCGGATGAAGGCGCCGCTGGCGCCGACCAGCAGCAGCACGCTGATCTCCTCGCTGCGACTGGCGATGTCCACCCGCACCGTGTTGCCCACCACCAGCAGGGCGGCCAGGGCCAGCAGCGAGGCCAGCACCAGCACCACGCGATTGCCCACGCCGAGCAGCGCATCCAGGCGCTGGCGCCAGGTTCCGCTGTCCTGCACCAGCTCGACGCCGCGCATGCCGCGCACGTCCACCACCAGCTGTTCCAGCGCCTGCGCCGTGATCCCGTCGCGCGGCTGCAGTTGCAGCACATAGGGCAGCGGATTGTCGTCCAGCGTCTGCAGCGCGCCGGAGAAACCCTGCATCTTCGCCAGTTCGTCCATGCCCTGCTGCGGAGTCTTCACGCTGACCGCGGCCAGCTCGGGCCGGTCGCCGATCTGTTTCACCAGCAACTGTGCCTGCGAGGCGCCCTGCCCCGGCTGCAGGAACACGCTGATCGACTGGCTCTGGCCCAGCGCCTGACCGAGCTGCTGCACGTTGCCCAGCAGCAGGTAGAACGCCAGCGGCAAGGCCAGCGCCAGCCCCATCACGGCGATCGTCAGCAGGCTGCCCAGCGGACGCGATGCCAGCCGGCGCAGGCTGGAGCCGGCACTCCAGCGATGGTGCTCCTGCCAGCTGCCGAAACGGCTGCCGCGGCTGTGGCCGTTGCGCTGCGGCGCATCCGCCGCCACCCGCACGGATCCGGAAGACTCGCTCACAACACCTCCTGCGCCGCGAGGTCCGCGACCAGCCGGCCATGGTCCAGCACGATCACCCGCTTCTTCATGCGCTTGATCAGCGGCAGGTCGTGGCTGGCGATCAGCACGGTGGTGCCGACCTGCTGGAATTCGTCGAACAGGCCCATGATTTCCACCGCCAGTTGCGGGTCGAGGTTGCCGGTGGGTTCGTCGGCGATCAGCAGGCTGGGTCGCGCCACGATGGCGCGGGCGATGCCGACGCGCTGCTGCTCGCCGGTGGACAGCGTGGCCGGCAGCTGCCGTTCGTAGGCGAGCAGGCCGACCTTCTCCAGCGCCGCGCGCACCCGTCGCGCACGCTCGGCCCGGGCGATGCCGCCGATCACCAGCGGCAGCTCGACATTGGCGAACACGCTGCGATCGAGCAGCAGGCGATGATCCTGGAACACCATGCCCAGGTGCCGACGCCACTTCGGTATGCCGCTGTGACGGATCTTCGCCAGGCTCTTGCCGTCCACGCTGATCGTGCCGTGCGATGGCCGTTCGATCAGCCCCAGCAGTTTCAGCAAGGTGCTCTTGCCGGCGCCGGAATGCCCGGTGACGAAGGCCATCTCGCCCGTGGGCACCTCGAACGACAACTGCGAGAGCGCCTCGTGGCCGCCCTCGTAGCGTTTGCTGACCTGGTCGAATTGGATCACCGAGCGTCCCCGAGCCTGCGTTGCTTCGTATCAACCGCAAGGATAAGGGATGCCGGCATCAAGATGACGTCTTGCCACGCCGATCCGCCGCGGTTGATTCGGAACGCGGCGGAACGGGAGCGGGCCGCGGGCCCGCCCCGGTCGGGCTTCAGCGGCCGGTAAACAGCTTCGTCAGGCGGCGGAACAGGCCCGGCTTCTGCGGATGGGTCTGCTCGACGGCCTTGCCCGAGGTCACCGCCACCTGGCGCGAGGGCCGGCTGTGCGCGGGGCTCTCGGTGGGCTGGGTGACGTTGCGCTCGCGCGGCGGGCGACGCTCGCCACGCGGGGCGCGATTGCCCTCGGCGACGGCGCCGGCCTGGCCGTTGGTGGCCACGCCGTCGGCCGGCGCACCTTCACGGCGACGATTGCGGCCACCACGACGACGGCGCGGCTTGCGCGTGCCTTCGGCGGCGACATCGCCACCGGCACCGGCGACCGCCTCGGTCTTGTGCACGGCCACGGCCACCGGCTGTTCGCTGGCGACGGCCGTCTCGGTGGCGGGCTTGCGCTCGCGCGGCGGCCGCGACGCGCCGCCGCTGCGGGGACCGCGGCCACGCTCGCCACCACGGCTGGAATCACTGCCGCGCCGGGGCTTCTCGCCCGGACGCGGCGGCACCACGTCGCCGAACTCGGCGCTGTCGGCAGCGGCATTCGCGGCAAACTCGGCGTCGACCGCGCGCGGCTTCGGCATCACCAGCAGGTCGGGGTCCATCGATGCGACGGGGATGCTCTGCCCGATATACGTCTCGATATCCGGCAGCGACATCGCGTACAGGTCGCAGGCGAAACTGATCGCGTCGCCCTCGGCACCGAGCCGGGCGGTGCGGCCGATGCGGTGCACGTAATCCTCGGCATCGTGCGGCAAGTCGTAGTTGAACACGTGGCTGACCGCCGGGATGTGCAGGCCGCGGGCGGCCACGTCGGTGGCGACCAGGATGTCCAGCTGGCCTTCCTGGAAGCGCTGCAGCAGTTTCTGCCGCTTCAGCTGCGGCACGTCACCGGAGATCGCGCCGACGCGGCAGCCGTGACGCTTCACCCGCTCGGTGATCCGTTCGGCGGCCGCCTTGGTGTTGACGAAGATGATGCTGCGGCTCGGCTGGTGCCTGTCGATCAGGTTCAGCAGCAGCGGCATCTTTTCTTCCTTGGCCGGGAAGTAGACGACCTGGCGCACCTTGTCGGCGGTGACGTTGTCGCTTTCCACCACCAGCTTCTCGGCCTCGTGCATGTGCTCGTAGGCCAGCTCCAGCACGCGATGGCTCAAGGTGGCGGAGAACAGCAGCACCTGGCGCTGTTCGCGCGGCGGCAGCTTGCGGAAGATGAAGCGCACGTCCTTGATGAAGCCGAGGTCGAACATGCGGTCGGCCTCGTCGATCACCATCACCTCGACGCTGTTGAGGTTGAACACGCCCTGCTTGTGGTAGTCGAGCATCCGGCCCGGGGTGGCGATGATGATGTCGCAGCCGTCCTTCAGCTGCTGGCGCTGCTTGTCGTAGTCGACGCCGCCATAGATCAGCGCGGTCTTCAGGCCGGTGTGCTGGCCGATGTTGCGCGCGTCCTTGTCGATCTGGATCGCCAGTTCGCGGGTCGGCGCGATGATCAGCGCACGCGGGTCGCTGTCCTTGCGCTCGGCCACGGCGGGCGTGGTCAGCAGGCGGTTCATCAGCGCGACCAGGAAGGCGCAGGTCTTGCCGGTGCCGGTCTGCGCCTGGCCGGCGACGTCGCGACCGGCCAGCGCCAGCGGCAGGGTCATTTCCTGGATCGGCGTGCAGCGGGTGAAGCCGCTGTCGTCCAGGCCCTGCTGCAGCAGCGGATGAAGATCGAAGTTGGTGAAGAAGGTTTCGGTGAGTACGGTTTGGGACATATGGGGAATTCGGGACCTTGGCCTGACGGCGGCGTGATGCGCTGCACCCGTTTCGGCGGCCGAACCTCGGCGCGAAACGGTGCAGGACGGGGTGCGCGATGCGCAGCGAAGCGTTCAATCGTCAGGGCCAACAGGCTCGCGACGCGGGGGAGGCTGCCTGGCAGAGTGCCAGCGGCTGCGGCTGCGCAGATTTGGTCAACTTTCCCGTTCCCTTCGTTGAACAGCTGCGGCTGTTCGCCTCAGGCGGGCGGAAAACCTGGCCAAATCTGCATTGCCTCGCTCGCTGGACCTCTGCCATCCAGATTCCCGCGACGCCGTCCTTGCCGGCGGTCTGACAGGCGGCCTGGAAGGCCACCCTTGAATCGTGCCCGGAGTTGCGCTGGAATGAAGATCTGCCGTCCCGGCAAGACCTGTTTCCGGCTCAACCCGCGCTTCGTGGGCGCCTGAGTGTAGCCGATGACGGCCCCGCCCGTCGTCACTCCTTGTTTTTCCGCCCCGACCACCCCATTGTTTTCGGCCTGCCAGTTCTGGCCCCCTGCCACGGAGATCCCCGGTGAGCGACCTGATTACCCATGTGAACGACGACGCCTTCGAAGAGCAGGTGCTCAAGTCCGAAACCCCCGTGCTGCTGGATTTCTGGGCGGAATGGTGCGGTCCGTGCAAGGCCATCGCGCCGATGCTGGACGAGCTGGCCAGCCAGTACGAAGGCAAGCTGCGCATCGTCAAGGTCAACATCGACCAGAACCAGCAGACCCCGCGCACCTACGGCGTACGCGGCATCCCGACCCTGATGGTGTTCAAGAACGGCAAGGTCGAGGCGACCCAGATCGGCGCCGTCAGCAAGGGTCAGCTGACCCAGATGATCGACAAGGCCATCTGATCCACCCGTTGCAGATCCGTCATCCGCAGCCTGTCCGGCGCCGCTCGGCAGGCTCGCGAGGCTTTACGCCGAACCACGACGGGTGCTAGATTCCTCGCGTCCGTCGGGACAGTCCTGTCCCCTTGCGCCCTCCGCGCGACGCACACCCTCCCTCCTGTAATTCAACGGCGCCCCGCGAGGATTGCCCGTGTCCGATACCGATAACAAAATTCCGAACGACGCCAAAAGTGTCGACACCAGGCCCGTGGTCGAGGGCAAGCCCGAGCCGCGCGCCCGCACGCCCCGGCGCAGCGCCGCGGCAATCGCCGCGGCGAACGCCGAGAAGGCTGCCGGCGGCGAAAAGGCCGCGGCGCCAGCGCCTGCTCCGGCACCTGTTCCGGCACCCGCGCCAGCACCTGCCCAGGCGAGCCTGCCGATGACCACGACCGAGCCTGCCGCACCGCGCGCAGCGCAGGAACCGCGCGACAACGCAGGCCAGCAGAACGGCCAGCAGAATGCGCCCTCGTCGAATCCGAACCAGGCCGCGAACCAGGGCGGACCGAACCCGGCAGCGGCGCCCGGGGCCAACCCGAATCCGAATCCGAATGGCGGCCAGAACAATGGCGCCCGCGAAGGTCGTGGTCGCCGCCGGCGCAACGAACGCGGTGACCGCGGCGAGCGCAACAACCAGCAGCAGGGGCGTCCGCAGAACCATCCGCGGCCCAACCCGAACGGCCTGCCGATGGACGACGACAACGCCGATCCGGGCAGCGACACCCGCCTGATCAACCTCACCGAGCTCAAGCGCATGAAGGCGCCGCAACTGCTCGAGTTCGCCGAGTCGCTGGGCGTGCACGAAGGCGTCGCCCGCGCCCGCAAGCAGGACGTGATCTTCAACGTGCTCAAGGCGCACGCCCGCTCCGGCGGCGGCATCTGGGCCGAAGGCGTGCTGGAAATCCTGCAGGACGGCTTCGGCTTCCTGCGCTCGGCCGACGAGTCGTACCTGGCCGGCCCGGACGACATCTACGTGTCGCCCAGCCAGATCCGCCGCTTCAACCTGCGCACCGGCGACTACATCACCGGCCGCGTGCGCCATCCGAAAGAAGGCGAGCGCTACTTCGCCATGCTGCGCGTCGACGACATCAACGGCGATCCGCCGGAGGCGTCGAAGAACAAGATGCTGTTCGAGAACCTCACCCCGCTGTTCCCGCGCAAGGCGTTCAAGCTGGAGCGCGGCAACGGATCGAGCGAGGACATCACCGGCCGCATCCTCGACCTGATCGCACCGATCGGCAAGGGCCAGCGCGGCCTGATCGTCTCCCAGCCGAAATCCGGCAAGACGATGATGCTGCAGAACATCGCCCAGGCGATCCAGTACAACCATCCCGAATCGCACCTGATCATGCTGCTGATCGACGAGCGTCCGGAGGAAGTCACCGAGATCGCCCGCACCGTGCGCGCCGAGGTCATCAGCTCCACCTTCGACGAGCCGGCCGTGCGCCACGTGCAGGTCGCCGAGATGGTGATCGAGCGCGCCAAGCGCCTGGTCGAGCACAAGAAGGACGTGATCATCCTGCTCGACTCGATCACCCGCCTGGCACGAGCCTACAACACCGTGATCCCCAGCTCCGGCAAGGTGCTCACCGGCGGCGTGGACGCGAACGCGCTGCAGCGCCCGAAGCGCTTCTTCGGCGCCGCGCGCAACGTCGAGGAAGGCGGCAGCCTGACCATCATCGCCACCGCGCTGACCGAAACCGGCAGCAAGATGGACGAGGTGATCTACGAGGAGTTCAAGGGCACCGGCAACATGGAAGTGCACCTGTCCCGCCGCATCTCCGAGAAGCGCGTCTATCCGGCGATCGACATCAACCGTTCCGGCACCCGCCGCGAGGACCTGCTGATCGAGCCGGACATGCTGGCCAAGATCTGGATCCTGCGCAAACTGCTGCACCCGATGGACGAGTTGAGCGCGATGGAATTCATGCTCGACAAGATGAAGAACACCAAGTCCAACGACGAGTTCTTCAACTCCATGAAGCGCTGAAGAACAGGGCCGGCCATGCCGGCCCTGTTTGTTCGTGGCGATGGCTTCGGGCGATGCGCGGAGCCATCGGCATGGCGGTGAAAAGGATCTTCGTGATCAATCTCCCTCGTCCTTCGCCCTCCGGCGGACATGCCAACAATTTCGACGGGCTGCGGCTGGTCGCCTCGCTGATGGTGCTGGCCTCGCACCAGTTCGTGCTGCTCGGCCTGCATGAGGCCACCCTGGCCGAAGGCATGACGCTCGGCTCGATCGCGGTCGCGATGTTCTTCACCATGAGTGGCTACCTGGTCACCGAGAGCTGGTACCACGACCCGCACATCATGCGTTTCGCCATGCGCCGGTTCCTGCGCATCTGGCCTGCGCTGATCGTCGCCACCCTGGTCATCGTGGTCGCCGCAGCCGCGCTCACCAGCTTGCCGCTGCACGACTACTTCGGCCGCGAGACCCGTCGCTTCATCACCTTCAATGCCCAGTTGCGCGGCTACTACACGCTGCCGGGCGTATTCGCCACGGCGCCGGCCAGCGCGATCCTGTCGGCGGTCAATGGCAGCTGGTGGACGATACCCCTGGAGGCGAAATGCTATGCCTATGTCGCCGTGCTCGGCGCCATCGGCCTGCGCCGGAGGATCTTCAGCCTGCTTGCGCTGCTCGTGGTCGCGGTGATGTACGTCAAGACGCTGCCCGGGCACTCCCGCGACAACAGCTTCGACAACCTCTGCTACTTCTACACGGCGTTCTTCCTGGGCGGCGTCTGCGCGCGCCAGTACGCCGTCGAGATCAGCCGGCGGCGCCTGATCGTGGCGGTTGGCGCGGCGGCCTGCCTGCTGGCCGCCGCCCTGCTGCAACACGCGCGACTGGCGCAATGGGCGGTGCTGGTGCCGTTCACCCTGTGGTTCGGACAGCAAAGCACGCCGGGACTGCGTTCGGCGGCCCGCTTCGGCGACCTGTCCTACGGCGCCTATCTGTACGCCTACTTCGTGCAACAGCTCAGCGTGCATCTGTGGCCGGCGCCGCCTTCGTATCCGGCCACGGCAACCGTGGCCGCCGTCACCACCCTGCTGGTGGCATGGTGCTCGTGGCATGCGGTGGAGGCCCCGGCGCTGGCGCTGAAACGGCGACTCCGCGCCTGGTTCCCCGACTCCGCCCCCTGACCGAGCACACGAGGCCAGCAGCTGATCCAGCGCAGGGCGTACCCGGCTGCGTGGTGCTCCAATATGCCGTCCGGCCCGTATGCCACCAGACCCCTTTTCGTCGACATACGTCGCCCCCATAGTGTCGGCTCCCCCAGCGAGGCCTTGCCCGTGTCCATACCCAGTGCCGTGAAGAGCATCCCGATCGCGGGTCGCCAGCAGCTTGCGGATTACCTCGCTGCGGGCGAGAAGCCCCGCGAAGCCTGGCGCATCGGCACCGAGCACGAGAAGTTCGGCTTCCGCACCGACGACCTGCGCCCGCCCACCTTCGAGGGCGATCGCGGCATCAAGGTCCTGCTGGAGACGCTGGCCACCCGCTACGGCTGGGACGTGGCGCGCGAGGGCGAGAACCCGGTCGCGCTGTCGCGCAACGGCGCCTCGATCACGCTGGAGCCTGCCGGTCAGCTGGAACTGTCCGGCGCGATGCTGGAGACGATCCACCAGACCTGCTGCGAGGTGAACTCGCATCTGAAGGACGTGCGCTCGGTGGCCGACGAGCTCGGCCTGGGCTTCCTCGGCATGGGCTTCCAGCCGAAGTGGCGCCGCGACGAGATGCCGTGGATGCCCAAGGGCCGCTACAAGATCATGCGCGAGTACATGCCCAAGGTCGGCTCGCTCGGCCTGGACATGATGACGCGCACCTGCACGGTGCAGGTGAACCTGGACTTCTCGTCCGAAGCGGACATGATCAGGAAATTCCGCACCAGCCTCGCATTGCAGCCGATCGCCACCGCGCTGTTCGCCGACTCGCCGTTCACCGAGGGACGTCCAAACGGCTATCTGTCGTATCGCTCGCACATCTGGACCGATACCGATGCGGATCGCACCGGCATGCTCGACTTCGTCTTCGCCGACGGCTTCGGCTACGAGCGCTACGTCGATTACATCCTCGACGTGCCGATGTACTTCAGCCTGCAGAACGGCCAGTACCTCGACCTTGCCGGCCAGGACTTCAAGAAGTTCATGACCGGCGAACTGGCCGCGCTGCCCGGCACGCACGCCACCATGAAGGACTTCGCCGACCACCTCACCACGGCCTTCCCGGAAGTGCGCCTGAAGCAGTACCTGGAAATGCGCGGCGCCGATGGCGGTCCGTGGAACCGGCTGTGTGCGCTGCCCGCGTTCTGGGTCGGCCTGCTCTACGACCAGGAAGCGCTGGATGCCGCCTGGGACCTGGTCAGGGACTTCTCACCGGTCGAGCGCCATGCCCTGCGCGACGGCGTGCCGAAGCATGCGCTGAAGCTGCCATTCCGCGGCGGCACGGTGCGCGACCTGGCCGAGGAAGCCCTGAAGATCGCCGCCCACGGCCTCAAGCGGCGCGCCCGTCTCAACAAGCACGGTGCCGACGAAAGCATCTTCCTCGAACCGCTGATCGAGATCGTGCAGGCCAACCAGACCCCGGCCGAACGCAAGCTGGAACTGTTCCATGGCGCGTGGAACGGCAGCGTCGATCCGGTATTCCGCGAATTCGCCTACTGAAAAATTTGCGCCCTCCCCTGCTCGCAGGGGAGGGCCGGGTGGGGTCCGCTCTTGATCTTGTTCGCCAGTCCGGACACGCAGGTTCCGGACAGTTTCGATGAAGGCGCCTGATTGCCTCTGCCCGCCTGATCAGAACGAGCCCTGCTCCACCATCGACCAGGCGACCGATTCACCGGCGCGCATCGGCTTGCACACCGAACCGGCAAACGGATAGCTGTCCGGCACGACCCACGCCTTGCGCTCCAGCACGACGCGTTCGGTGTTGCGCGGCAGCCGATAGAAGTCCGGCCCATGGAAACTGGCAAACGCCTCCAGCTGATCCAGTCGGCCTGCCTGCTCGAACGCCTCGGCGTACAACTCCAGCGCCGCGTGCGAGGTGTACAAACCCGCACAACCGCAGCTCGTCTCCTTCGCCTCGCGCGAATGCGGCGCGCTGTCCGTGCCGAGGAAGAAATGGGTGTCGCCACTGGTCGCTGCCTCCAGCAGTGCTGCGCGGTGCGTCTCGCGCTTGAGAATCGGCAAGCAGTAGTGGTGCGGATTGATACCGCCGGCAAAGATCGCATTGCGATTGAGCAGCAGGTGATGTGCGGTGAGCGTGGCCGCCACGTTGGCGGGCGCGGCACGGACGAATGCCACCGCATCGCGCGTAGTGATGTGCTCCAGCACCATGCGCAACGCGGGGAATCGCTCGCGCAGCGGCAGCAGGTGGCGCTCGATGAACACGCGCTCGCGATCGAAGATGTCGATGTCGGAATCGGTGACTTCGCCATGCAGCAGCAACGGCAGCTCGTGCTTCTCCATGGCTTCCAGGACGTCGTACACCCGCGACAGCTCGCGCACACCGGAATCGGAATTGGTGGTGGCGCCGGCCGGGTAATACTTCACCGCGAACACGCTGTCGCTGGCCCGGGCCCGCGCGATCTCCTCGACCGCCGTGTTCTCGGTGAGGTACAGCGTCATCAACGGCTGGAAGCTCGAGCCTTTCGGCAGACTGGCCAGGATGCGGCGGCGGTAGTCATCGGCCTGCGCCACCGTGGTCACCGGTGGCTTCAGGTTCGGCATCACGATGGCGCGAGCGAAACGTTCGGCGGTGTGGCCGATCACCGAGGCCAGCGCTTCGCCGTCGCGGAGGTGGAGGTGCCAGTCGTCGGGGCGGGTGATTTCCAGGCGGGTTGGCGTCATGGCAGGCGGACTCGAGCTTCGATCGGAGATGGTAATGGTATCGCGCGGGGGTGCTTCGGGCTTGCGCCGGGTGCATCCATTAACATGCAAAGCTTTCGCCTGCCTGCGGCAGCCGAGTTACTTTCTCTTTGCGTGCTCAAAGAGAAAGTAACCAAAGAGAAAGAGCACCCCGCTTGGCGCTTGCCGGGCTCCTGCCCGGCAAGTCCGTGAGTCGGGGCCGGGCTTTTCGAGCGGGCTCCTGCCCGCGCGAAGAGGCGAGTCCATCCATGGGCTCGCCCGCTACGCGGCCTGTCGACCCCGCCTCACCGCCGCGCAAGGGACCCCGGGTAGAGCAGCGGGCCTTC
The DNA here is from genome assembly GCF_040208325.1 of Rhodanobacter sp. IGA1.0. NCBI lineage: Bacteria > Pseudomonadati > Pseudomonadota > Gammaproteobacteria > Lysobacterales > Rhodanobacteraceae > Rhodanobacter > Rhodanobacter sp. IGA1.0. The sequence goes on along the minus strand of NZ_CP157948.1, from coordinate 481,372 downwards.
CTGGCCCGCACTCGGTGATGAAGCTGGAAAGCAACAGCCACAGCAAAGCGCCGCTTTGCCGTGGCTTCTGCTTTGGCTTTTGATCCGGCTCTTCTGAAGAGTGCGCGCAGGATGCGCGCTGCTTTACCCGGGGTCCCCTCTGCAGCGGCGGGCGGGCGAAGGAAAGCCCGCAGGGTGGCCGGCATGGATGCCGGCCAGTTTGTCGCCAGGGCAGGATGCCCTGTCGACAAACCCCGTAGCCCGACCGCGAACTTTCCGGGCAGGAGCCCGGAAAGCGCGGAAGCGGGGTGGCCTTTCTCTTGGGTTACTTTCTCTTTGGCCACGCAAAGAGAAAGTAACTCGGCTGCCACAGGCAGACGAAAGCTCTTGCTTTCAGGAAACATCAAGGCTCACGGCAAACTGGATCTGACTCTGATCCAGCGCTAGAACTTCCCGCAAGCTTCAATCCGCTTGCGAGCACCCGCCTCACCTATCAAAAGCGCCAAACAATAGTCATGCAGTTCGTGCGTGAACCTTTTCGCCAGCGGAGAAATCAAGGACCAGAATGGGAGTTCCTTGGCTCCAGTCCTTATGTAGCGAAACTCATGCGTCTCGTAATGTCTACTCAAGCTAGACACGAGTTGCCGATCAAGGTCATCGAGCGAAACCAGGTCGTTAAGACCGAGGCCTTCAGCCTCAGCGATCAGGCCATCGAGGTTATGTCCAAGAAGCGGTCCACGCAGCCGCCTGCTGGTCAAGCCCTTCGAGAGCAGATAGGCCTTCAGACTCAACTCAATCGACTGGGCGATGAGATTGTAAGAAGGCATCAGCAGTCTGCTTTCGAGTGGACTGCAATCACCAATCACTCGTTCGGCAGCAAGTCGGTAATTTTCCGCGTAGCGCAGCATGCCGAACGGCGAAGGCTCACTGATTTCATCGCCGACCATGCTGGTGACCTCGGAGAATCGACACGCTCTGCTGCTTCCTAACCTCAGCTACTCGCCGCGCAACCACCTTGCCGCATCAATCGCGTAGTAGGTCAGGATCGCATCCGCCCCCGCCCGCTTGAACGCGGTGAGCGATTCCAGCACCACGGACTTCTCGTCCAGCCATCCATTCTGCGAGGCCGCCTTCAGCATCGCGTACTCGCCGCTGACCTGGTAGACGAAGGTCGGCACGCCGAACGTGTCTTTCACCCGGCGCAGCACGTCCAGATACGGCATGCCCGGCTTCACCATCACCGCATCGGCGCCCTCGGCGATGTCCAGCTCGATTTCGTGCAGCGCTTCGTTGCTGTTGCCGACATCCATCTGGTAGGTGTGCTTGTTGCCCTTGCCGAGATTCGCCGACGAGCCGACCGCGTCGCGGAACGGGCCGTAGAAGGCGGAGGCGTATTTGGCCGAGTAGGCGAGGATGCGGGTGTGGATGTGGCCGGCGTCTTCCAGCGCTTCGCGGATGGCACCGATGCGGCCGTCCATCATGTCCGACGGCGCCACGAAATCCATGCCGGCCTCGGCCTGGGCCAGCGACATCCTGATCAGCGCCTCGACGGTGGGCTCGTTCATCACGTAGCCGGTGTCGTCGATCAGGCCGTCCTGGCCGTGGGTGGTGTACGGGTCGAGCGCGACGTCGCCGATCAGGCCCAGTTCGGGATACGCCGCCTTCAGCGCGCGGGTGGCGCGATGCATCAGGTTGTCGCGGTTCCACGCCTCGCTGGCGTCGAGCGATTTCACGTCGGCACCGGGCGACGGGAACAGCGCCAGTGCGGGGATGCCCAGGCGCACGCATTCGCCACCCAGCTTCAGCAACTCGTCGATGGAGAGACGGTCGACGCCGGGCATCGATGGCACCGCTTCGCGCTGGCCTTCGCCCTCGATCACGAAGGCCACCATGATCAGGTCGCTGGCCAGCAAGGTGTGCTCGCGCATCAGGGCGCGGGAAAAGGCGTCGCGGCGCATGCGGCGCATGCGGATGGCGGGGAAGCTCATGGCGTGGTCTCGTGGCGGGGCATCGGGCCATTTTACGCCGTTGCGGCAAGCCTCCACCGAATGTGCCGGCCCGGCCATTCTGCGCCGTACGGTGAGCAAAACACTGGACTAACCGCCAGCGGGCCGGCAGGCTTGTCGCTTCACGTCGTCAGGAAGCTCCATGAGCCAGTCTCGCAGCGCCCCCACCCTGCTGGTCGATCTCGGTGGCACCAATGTCCGTTTCGGCGTGGCCGACCCCTCGCGCGACAAGCCGCTGATCACCGACAGCATCCGGCGCTACCGCGTGGCCGAGCACGACTCGCTGGTTTCCACCGCGAAGCAGTACCTCGCCGACACCGGCCTGGAAGTGCGCCGCGCGATCGTGGCTGCGGCCGGACGCATCGTGGATGGCGAGACGGTCAAGGTCACCAACAATCCGTGGGCGATCTCGGCGCAGCAGACCGCCAGCGCGCTGGACCTGGAGTATGTGCATCTGGTCAACGACTTCGCCGCCCAGAGCATGGCGGTGACCCTGCTGCACGGCGACGACCTGGTCGACGTGGGCACGCTGCCGCGACCGGTGATCGGCGCCGAGGCCGAGCAGACCTTCGCCATCGTCGGGCCGGGCACCGGCCTGGGCGTGGGCGGCCTGCTGGTGCGCGCCGGCCACTGCAGCGTGCTGCAGACCGAGGGCGGCCACGCCGGCTTTGCCGCGCACACGCCGGAAGACATCGCGATCCTCGACTACCTCAACCACAAGTACGGCCGCGTCTCCAACGAGCGGCTGATCTGCGGCCAGGGCCTGGTCAACCTCTACGACGCGATCTGCCACATGGTCGGCGCGATACCGGCCGACCTGAAACCGGAAGACATCACCGCCCGCGCGAAGGACGGCAGCTGCCCGCTGTGCACGCGCACGGTGGAAACCTTCGCCGGCATCTTCGGCAGCGTCGCCGGCGACCTGGTGCTGACGCTGGGCGCGTGGGACGGCGTGTATCTCACCGGCGGGCTGATCCCGATCCTGCTGCCGTGGCTGGAACGCGGCCGCTTCCGCGAACGCTTCGAGGCCAAGGGCCGCTTCCGCGACATCATGGAAAAAGTGCCGACCCAGGCGATCATGAATCCGGAGCCGGGCCTGCTGGGCGCGGCGGCGCTGGCGGTGCTGGAATCGGGCCGCACGCTGCTGCCATCGCGTTAGTCCGCGGCGACGCCACGGGCGAACACGTATCCTTCCGACGGATTGCGAGGAATGTGCATGTCCTGCTCCACCATCGTTCGCCTGCTGTGCCTGCTGGCGCTGCCGTTCGCCGCGCTGCCGTTCGCCGCGTTGGCGGCGCCGGCATCGGATCCCGGCGTCACCCGCGACGCGGTACTGGCCATCCCGGCCACGCCGATCACCTCGCGCGCGGCGCTGGACGCCTATCAGCGCGATACGCCACCCGAAAGCTCGCCACTGAGCTGGCTGACGCCTGGCGCAAGGCGCCGCTTCATCGACAGCCTGGTGTACCGCGAACACGGCCTGGGCGGCATGAGCCTTGCCGACCTGCGCTACGAGCTCACCCGTGAGCAGGCCTACGTGTTGCTGCAACTGTTCGGTGCGCAGAACTACGCGATCGACCTGGACGCGCTGACCACGCGGGCGCCGGAATCACCCGCGACCAGCACGCTGGAGCCCGCCTACGATCGCCTGCTGAAGGCCGTCGATCAGGCCGAGGTCGATGGAGCACAGACACCGACAGTCGTGCAGGAATACGCCGCGGCTTTCGCACCTGCACAGAACGACGCGCAACGGCACGCACTCGGCGACCGCGACACGGAGTTCCTGTTCCGCGCCGCGAACCTGGCCTTCCGCCTTACCGGCCAGCCGACCTACCTCGCCGACATGCGCGGCGACTTTGCCGAACTGCAACGCCGGCATCGGATCGACCGGCCGCAGCTCGCCGATTTCCATGACGCGCTGCTCACCGCGCATCACGACGACGAAGCGCGCGCGCTGCTCGCCGCCCACCCCGCGCTCGAACGCAACCCGCCACCATCGATGCGCACGTTCAACCGCATTCGCAAGGGCCAGCCCAGCCTGTGGGTGGTCACCCCGGGGACGCGCAAACGCGAGCTGGTGCGCTTCCGCTTCAACATCCGCGCGCCGGCGCAAGTGATCGTGCTGGCCTCGACCGGATGCCATTTTTCCGCCAGCGCCGCGCACGACATCGAGGCGGACCCGCTGCTGAGCGATCTGTTCCGCGAGTTCGGGCAATGGGTGGCGCCACCGGATGAAGTCACCGCCTTCGACGCCTTGCGCGAATGGAACCAGCTGCACCCCGCGCTGCGGCTCGGCGTCGCCTACGACCGCTCCGCGCTGCCGATGGTCGAGCGCATCGAAACCCCGGTGTTCTACTTCCTCGACCACGGTACCGTCGTCGACACCGTGGTCGGCTGGCCGCCCGGTGGCAACCTCGACGCGATCCGGCGCGGCATGCGCAGGATCAAGCTGTTGCGCTGACCGCCGTTTCACGGAGAACCGCCCATGCCCCGCCGCGACACCGCCTTCCTGTTCGACCTCGACGGTACCCTGATCGACAGCGTGTACCAGCACGTGCTGGCGTGGAAGGAATCGCTGGATCGCGAGGGCGTGGAGCTGTCGGTGTGGCGCATCCATCGCAAGATCGGCATGAGCGGCGGGCTGTTCTCGCACATGCTGTTGCGCGAGACCGGGCTGGAGATCACCGAGGACCGCCTCGAACGACTACGCCGCTGGCATGCCGAGGCGTTCAACCGACAGCATGCGCAAGGTGCCGTGCGACCGCTGCCCGGCGCGCGCGAACTGCTGGACTACCTCACCGCGCAGGACATTCCGTGGGCGATCGCCACCAGCGGGCGGATGGAAACCGCCGCGCCGAACCTGCAGGCGCTTGGCGTCGATCCGGCGAAGGTGCCGGTGGTGACGCGCGACCAGGTGCGTCATGCCAAACCCGACCCGGACCTGTTCATCGCCGCCGCCGAACGCCTCGGCGTGGACATCCGCCAGTCGCTGGTGATCGGCGACAGCGTGTGGGACATGCTGGCCGCCCAGCGTGCCCGGGCGCTGGGCGTGGGCGTGCTCAGCGGCGGCTACGGCCTGGCCGAATTGCAGCAATCGGGCGCGTTCCGCGTGTATGACGATCCGGCCGACCTTCTGCGCCATGTGGACGAAGTGGCGGCGCGCGATTGAACGCGCAAGGCAGCTGAATCGCCACGCGCCATCTCATGAAAAATTAATCACCGGCCACGGGCGACGCAGTAGGCTCCGCTGCATCGTGCAATCATCGCCAAGGGAGCCGCCCATGCGTCGACTTCTCGCCAGTCTGCCGCTCGCCCTGCTGCTCGCCGCCTGCTCGCCGGCGCCGCCGGCAGCCGGCACCGCCCAGGTGGCGAAGGCCAATGCCGCGCTCGGCTCGGCCGGTTGGTATGCCTGGGTCGATCAATCCCTGCATATCAGCGACGACGGCCACGGCCCGGATCAGGGTTCGGCCGAATGGAACCAGGCTGTGCAGCGCAAGCTGGGTGAGGAAGCGCCCCAGTCGCAACCCGGCTCGCCGGAATGGCAGCAGTCGGTGGACGCCCTGCTGCGCACGCGACTGCCGCCGCAGTCGTCCTGACGCCCGGATTGCCGGTTACTCGTCGCGGATCGCCGCGATCGGGTCCAGTGCCGCCGCCTGGCGTGCCGGGTAGATGCTGAAGGCCAGCCCGATCAGCACGCAGGCCAGCACCGAGGCGATCACGCCGATCGGTGCCCACGCCACCTGCCAGCCGGCGAAGGCCGCGATCGCGTAGGCCAGCAGGGCGCCGAACAGCAGGCCGGCCAGCGCACCGGCCAGGCAGATCACCAGCGCCTCGCGCAGGAAGCGCTGCACGATGTCTTGGCGGCGCGCACCGATCGCCCGCAGCAGGCCGATTTCGCGGCGGCGTTCCAGCACGTTGGCCAGCATGATGTTCATGATCCCGATGCCGCCGACCAGCAGGCTCACGCCCGCGATCGAGCCCATCACCACGCTGAAGATGCGCTGGGTCTTCTGGTTCTGCCGGTACAGCTGCTGCGGCACGATCAGCCGGTAATCGCCCACGCCGGCATGGCGCTGGTCGAGCAGGACGGTCAGCACGCGAGCGCCGGCAGCCAGGCCTTCGGGGTCCTTCAGGCGCAACAGGAAGCGGTCGACCTCGTCCTCCATCGGCTGGAAGCGGAAGCGCGCCCGGGCGCTGGCCAGCGGCACGAAGACGCGATTGCTCTCCGCCCCCAGCGCCACGCCCTCGAACTTGTCCTGGCCCAGGTCGCGATCGGCCAGCACGCCGACCACGCGCAGCCACACCTGGTTGACCTTGAACAGCCGGCCCAGCGGCTTGCCATCGGGAAACAGGTCGTGCGCCACCTGGTGGCCGAGCACCGCCACCGGGGCCAGGCCGGCATCGTCGTCCGCGGAGAGCGCGCGGCCCTCGGCCAGATGCAGCGAGGCAAGCTGGAAGTAGTCCGGGCTGATGCCGCTGATCTCGGCGTCGGCATGTCCGTCATCGCTGTAGACGTCCCAGCGCTTGACCCGCTTTTCGGCGGCGTAGCGTTCGGCCGACGGCACCACGTCGAGCGCCGCCCGCGCATCGGCCACGGTGAGGCCGATGCTGCGGGCACGGGCTTCCTTCAGCGCATCGCCATCCTGGCTCTTCGCTTCCACGATCAGGTTGTGCAGGCCCAGGCTGTCGACCAGTTTCAGCGCCTCGCGCCGGCTGCCTTCGCCCACGCCCTGCATGGCCACGATCGCACCGACGCCGAAGATCATCCCGAGCAGGGTCAGCAGGGTGCGCAGCTTGCGCCGCGACAGTTCCTCGATGGCCTCGCGCCACAATGCGGAAATCATTTCTCTTCCCCGGCCTTGCCGGCGAGCAGGATGCGGTCGCCGCTCCGGAGTCCGTCGAGCACCTGGGTGCGGGTGGCGCCACGCACGCCCAGCTTCAGCCGCTTCGTGCGCACTTCGTTGCCGGCCAGTACCTGCACGCTGTCGTGGCCGTCGTCGTGACTCAAGGCCATGTTCGGCACACTGTAGCCCTGCGCCTGCAACAGGATGATCTTGCCGACGAAGCGCTGGCCGGGAATCCAGCCGTAGCGCCGCGCCACGTCAGCCGGCAGGGTGGTCTTGAGCGACAGGTATTTCACCGGATTGTCGCGGCTGCGCGGTTGCGCCGCCGAGGCGATCCAGCTGATGCGGGAGCTCACCGTCTGCGCCGGGATGCCCCAGCGATGCAGCTGCACCACGTCGCCCACGCGAATGCCCTGGGCCTCGATCTGCGGCACGCTCAGCTGCACTTCCAGCGCCGCCAGGTCGGGCAGGCTGGCGAAGGTGTTGCCCGCGTAGAGGCTGCCGCCCACGTGCGGCACCTGGTCGCTCCAGTCCCTTTCCAGCACCAGCACGCCGGCATGCGGGGCGCGCAGTTCCAGCGCCTCCAGATCGGCCTGCTTCTGCTTCGCCAGGGTTTCGAAACTGTTGCGCTGGGCATCCAGCACGGCCAGCTCGGCGGCTCCCCGTGACGCCGACTGGTCCTCGCGCCACTGCAGGATGCGCTGGCGCACGTCGAGGTAGTGCACATCCTGCACCGCGTCGAGGATGTCGTTGCGCGCCATCGCGTCCAGGCTGGCGTTGGCGTAGCGCGCGGCGATCGCGTGCTGCGCCGCCACCTGGATCAGGTCGACATCGAGCTGGCCATTCTTGTCATCCAGTTCGGCCTGCTTGCCGGCACGCGCCAACGCGTTGCGCTGCAGGTCGATCTGGGCTTCCAGCAGGTCCTGCTTGCTCTGGTCGGCGGAGAACCGCGCCACCAGCTCGCCTTTTTCCACCGTGCTGCCGTCGGGCAGCATCCAGTTCAGCTGGCGCGAACTCCATTGCTTGCCGGGCACCAGCAGCGGCGTCGGTCGGGTCGAATGCAGTTCGCCCTCGCCGAGCACGCTGAATTCCAGCGGCCCCGCGTGCGCCTGTTCCAGCACGGTGTGATCGGCGTCTGCATGGGTGCATCCGCCCAGCAGGAACAGCAGCAGCCAAGCGTACCGGCTCATCGTTTCGCTCCCACCGCCGCGGTGATCTCGACCTGCACCGGCTGGCCCGGCTTCAGGCGTGGCTGGCCCTGGTCCAGATGGATGATCAGGTCGACCACGGGTATCGCCTCGACCCGCGACTTGCTGTGCACGGTGCCGCCGATTTCGGCGACGACGCCCGACAGGCTGCGATCGCCGCCGGACACCAGCACGCGCACGCGCTGTCCCCTGCTCACCCGGGTGAGCTCGCGCTCGGGCAGTGCGGCGCGCACGGCCAGCGTCGACAGGTCGGGCATCTGCGCCACCGACTGGCCGCGCCAGATCTGCGTGCCGACATCGACCTTGCCGCCCTGCCAGCTGTCCTCGTGCACCACGATGCCGTCGCGCGGCGCCTTGACGGTCAGCGCACCCAGCGACTCCTGCAATTTGCCGACCTCCGTTTCCAGCGCGTCCACGTCCTCATCGGCCATGGCCTGCTCGGCGCTGCGCTCGCGCGCCGCCACCTGCTGTCGCTGCGCGGTCAGGCTCAGCCGCCGCTCTGCCTTGGTCCGCGCCACCACCAGCTTCTGGTAATCCACCCGCGCGATGTAGTCCTTCGGCTGGTCGGCCTTGCGCTGGGCCTTCTCCATCTCGGCGCGCGCCTGCGCGGTGGCCAGCTCGGCTTCGCGGGCGCGATCGGCCAGGTCGAGCTTGAGCTGTTCCTGCTTGCGGCGTTTTTCGGCCAGCTCGCCCTGTTTGGCGGTGAGGTTCTTGACCACCTCGGAGGCCTCGAACGCCACCAGCATGTCGCCCTTTTTCACCGACTCGCCATCGCCGGCCATCTGGCTCACCGTCATCTGCCACAGGCCATCCACCGACGGCGGCGAGATCGCCAGGCTGCGCTGGGCGAACACCTCGCCATCGGCCTTCAGCGGCGCCAGCATGCCGCCACCCGACGCGCCGGCGTGTGGCTGCGGATCATCGAGGTCGCTGTCGACGCGAACGCTCATGCCCTGGCGCAACGGCAGCTTCATCCCGGCGGGCAAGGCGATGTCGACCTCGAAGTAGCGGCCGTCGCCCCAGGCATCCTTGCTGGCCGATGCACCGGCGATGCTGGTGATGCTGCCGCGCAGGCTGCTGCCCGGCAGCGCGTCCACGTGCAACTGCAGCGGCTGCCCCACGCGCAGGCCCGGGCGATCCGGTTCCAGCACCCAGGCCCGCACGGTGTAGCCGCTGGCCTCGCCCACGAGCTCGCCGACCTTGACGCCGGGGAAACTGGTCGAACCCTCCTCGTAACGGCCGCCATTGCCGAACACGTCGTCGAAGCCGTGCACCACGGTGCCGGCGTGGCTGGCGCGCACCACCGCGCCGGCCACCTGCTTCCGGTAGAAATCCAGCGAGGCGCGCTGCTTGCCCAGTTCCAGCTCGCTGTCCTGCCGCCTTCTCGTCACCGCGGCGATGGCCTGGGCCACCTCCTGCTTCTTCAGCGCCAGCGCCCGTTCGGTGCGTTGCATCTCGCCCTGGTGGCGGTCGTAGTCGAGCGCCGAGATCAGCGACTTGGGGATCACCGCGTCCACCGCCGCGGTGTCGCGTTCGGCCTGGGCATCGGCGAGTGCGAGTTCAGCGTCGGCCTGCTTCAGTTCGAGCTCGGCGATTTCCTTGGCGTTCTTGGCGATGGCCTGGTCGAGCTGCGCCTGCAGCGTGCGCAGCTGGGTCTCGGCCGGGCCGGCGTCGATGCGCAGCAGCACGTCGCCGGGCTTCGCCTTCGCGCCGTCGGCGATGTAATAGCGCAACACCACTGGCGAACTCATCGAGGGCGGCGTGAAGATCTCCTGCGCGCCGGCCACTTGCACCTCGCCGCTGAACACCGTCGCCGACGCCAGCGACGGCAGCAGGAGCAGCAGCGCCAGCGCCTCAAGCCGCCGAATCATGCTCGATCCTCCCGTCGCGCAGGCTGATCTGCCGCTGCGCCCGCGCAGCGACGTCGGCGTCATGGGTGACCATCACCACGGTCTGGCCGTCGCCATGCACTTCGGCGAGCAGGGCCAGCACATCGGCGGCGCTCTTCGAGTCGAGGTTGCCGGTGGGCTCGTCGGCCAGCAGCAGGGCCGGCTTCATCAGCAGCGCGCGGGCGATCGCCACGCGCTGCATCTGGCCGCCGGACAGCTGCCCCGGGCGATGTGCCAGGTGCCGCTGCAGGCCCATCCGCTGCAGCAGTTCGTGGGCGCGCTGTTCCAGCCCTTCGTCGGAGCCGCGCAGGAAGCGCCGAGGCAGCAGTGCGTTCTCCAGCACGCTCAGGCGCGGCAGCAGGTGGAACGACTGGAACACGAAACCGATGCGGCGGTTGCGGAAATCGCTGGCGCGCTCGTCGTCGAAGGTGGAGACGTCGACGTCATCCAGCAGGTAACGACCGCTGTCCGGCCGATCGAGGCAACCAAGCATGTTGAGCAAGGTGGACTTGCCCGAACCGGACGGCCCGACGATGGCCATGAACTGGCCCTGCGGCACCGCGAAACTGACCCCGTCCAGCGCGGCGATGAGCTGCCCGCCGATCCGGTAATGACGTGTCACCGCCTCCATGCGCACCATCGTGTTGCCGCCCCCGTCAAGCACTTCCTCGAGTGTTGCGGTTGATGACTGCTTTGACAAGTATCTGTGCCACGGCGGAGATCCACCGCCGCGTCGCACCTGCCGAAGCGGCTCAGCCCGGCGCCAGCAGCGCGTCCAGGTCGCCTTCGTCGAAGCTGAGCTTCTGCCGGCTGCCACCGCCTTCCAGCACGGCAGCGGCCAGTTCGGCCTTGCGCTCCTTCAGTTCCTCGATGCGCTCCTCCACCGTGCCCGAGGTGATCAGGCGGAACACGAACACCGGCTTGTCCTGGCCGATGCGGTGGGCGCGGTCGGACGCCTGCGCTTCGGCGGCGGGATTCCACCACGGGTCGTAGTGGATCACGGTGTCGGCGGCGGTGAGGTTCAGGCCCACGCCGCCGGCCTTCAGCGACAGCAGGAACAGGGGCACGTCGCCGCTCTGGAAACGCTGCACGGGCTCGGCGCGATCGCGGGTGTCGCCGGTGAGGGTGACGTAGCGGATGCGCCGGCGATCGAGCTCGGCGGCGATCAGCTTCAGCATGCCGGTGAACTGCGAGAACAGCAGCACCTTGCGGCCTTCGTCGAGCAGCGCCGGCAGCATGTCCATCAGCAGTTCGAACTTGGCCGATTCATGCACGCCACGCGCGGCCTCCAGCTTCACCAGGCGCGGATCGCAACAGACCTGGCGCAGCTTCAGCAGCGCGTCCAGCACCACGATGCCCGAATGCGAAATGCCGCGCTCGGCGATCACCTCGCGCAGTTCCTCGGCCAGCGACAGGCGCAGGCCTTCGTACAGCTCGCGCTGGCGGCCTTCCAGCACCACGCGGCGGGTGATCTCGGTCTTCGGCGGCAGCTCCTTGGCCACCTGCGACTTGGTCCGGCGCAGGATGAATGGCGAGATGCGCAGGTTCAGCCGCTGCTGGCATTCCTCGTCGTGCTGCTTCTCGATCGGCACGCGGTAGAAACGCCGGAACGCACTCTCGTCGCCGAGCAGGCCGGGCACCGCCAGGTCGACCTGCGACCACAGCTCGCCCAGATGGTTTTCCAGCGGCGTGCCGGTAAGGCAGACATAACGCGGCGTGCGCAGGCTGAGCAAGGCGCGGCGCGCCTGGGTGCGCGGGTTCTTCACCTGCTGCGCCTCGTCCAGCACGATCAGCGCGAACGGTTGCTGGCGCAGCGCCACCACGTCGCGCGGCAACAATGCGTAGCTGGTCAGCACGATGTCCTGCGCGCCCAGCTGGTCGAACTCCTCGGCGCGCTGCGGGCCGTGCAGGGTCAGCACCTGCAGCATCGGCGCGAAGCGGGCGATTTCCGACTGCCAGTTCGGGATCAGGCTGGTCGGCACCACGATCAGCGCAGGCTGGCTCAGCGCACCGCCCTGTTTCAGCGACAGCAGATGGGTGATCAGCTGCAGCGTCTTGCCCAGGCCCATGTCATCGGCCAGCACGCCGCCAACGCCGGCCTCGGCCAGCGCATTCAGCCAGCGCAGGCCTTCGCGCTGGTACGGCCGCATCTCGACGGTGAGGCCTTCGGGCACCGCATCGCTGGCGCGCTCGGCGGCATCGCGCAGGCGCGCGGCGAAGCCGAGCAACGGCTCGGCCGCTTCCAGCTGGCTGCCGCCGGGCATCGCCGCGGCCAGCTCTTCGAGCCGGCCTGCCTGCACCCGCGGCAGGTGGAGCTTCTTGCGCGGCTTCTCCAGGTATTCGGCCAGCGGCGCCAGCAGGCCGCGCAGTTCCTTCAGTCGCACCGGCACGCGCCGGCGCGCATCGACCGGCGCGTACCACACCGCGTCTTCCGGTTCGTTCGGCGCCGGGCTCAGGTTCAGCTGATGCTCGGCCAGCGCCTGCGCCACGGCGGGCAGCAGGTTGTGCCGCTGGCCATCCAGCTCGATGCCGATTTCCAGGTCGAAGGCATGGTCGTCGGCGTCCTCCACCGCGTGGCCGTACCACTGTACCGGGCCTTCCAGCACTTCGAACGGGAAGCTGGGCGCGTACTCGACCTGGAAGTTCTCGGCCTCCAGCTTGGGCCGCAGCGCCAGCCAGCGGGCGGGCGTGTTGACCTCCAGCGCGCCGGCATAGCCGGTGCCGGGAAACAGCCACGCGTCGTCGGGCAAGGTCTCGGCCACGTCCCATGGCAGGCCTTCGGTATCCACGCCGGGGGTGAGGCCGGCGCGCTCGAGCTGTTCCATCGCGGTCAGTTCTTCGGCGCGGCGACGGTTGATCTCCACCAGTTGCCCGTTGCGCACCCGGCGCACCAGCGGTTCGCCACCGCGGCCGGGCAGGCGTTCGCCGGCGTAGTCGAAGGCCAGCCTGGCGTAGCCGAGCGGCGGCGTGCCGGCGGCCAGCCGGGCATGCCGGGTCAGCGCGTGCAGGATCAGGATGGGCTTGGGCGCCAGCTCCGAGCGGCGCACCTCGCCGAACACCTGGGGCGGCGGCACCCGCGTGGCGAGGCGACTGCCGCTCAAGCGGCTGCGCAGGCGGCGACCGTGCTCATGCTTCAGCGGCGGCAGGTCGAGCCAGTGGGTCTCCTCGCCGGCGGCATCGAAGCGGCCCACGGTGGCGCGCTCCACATCGAGATACCACAGGCAGTCGATGCGCAGCAGGCGCTGGCTGTGCGGCAGCACCGGCAACAGGCGCTGGCTGCCGTCCGGCTCCATCTTCCAGTGCCAGTTGAGCTGGTGCGACTTGCCGCGCGACAGGCGCAGGCCAGCCAGCCCGCCGAGGAAACAGGGCGCGGTGTCGAGGATCTCGGCCAACAGGGTGTCGCCGACGTGGCCGCCCATGCGCGCATAGCTGCGCCCCTTGCGCACGTTCTGCGGCAGGCCGAGCATGGTCGCGGCCAGGCGTTGCTCGTGGGGCTGCAGCGGCGACTGCGCCAGGTGCCGACTGTCCAGCGGCACCGGCCGCGCGTAGCGACCGTGCTCGACCACGCCGAGCAGCACCGGCGCCACGTCCAGGCGCGCGAACGGGGCATTCTCTTCGGGCATCACTTCCAGGAAGAAACCGAGCACGCCCGGCTCGTCCGTCGCGGTCGGCCGGGGCGCAGCCAGCAGCCGTCGCCATGCCTGCGGCAGGGCTTCGTCGTCGCCGGATGCTGCGCTGGCGGCGTGCTGTTTCTCGTCCGGTTGCTGCATGCGCATGCGGTCCGTGGCGATGACCAAAACATTGAGCTTAGCAGCGCGCGGGCTGGATGCGATCGTTGCGATCGCATCCCCGGCCAATGCGGACCGGGGCGCGGGGGAGAATCAGGTCCGGTGAAGAAAACCACTTCCTGTGGTTTTCTTCTATCGCACGTCCGGTACACGCCCGGACGTGCTCACGCGGATCAGTCACTTGCGTGACCGATCCGCGTCCGGCCATCCCTGGCCGGGCTTCGAGGTTGAAAAATCACAACCTCTCAGGCGTTGCCGAACAGCCCGTGCGGATATTCCGGCTTCTGCTCGCGCGCCATCAGCGCCTTGAGCCCTGCCACCGGAGTGACCTCGCCATGCAGCACGGCGCGCACGCCGGCACTGATCGGCAGGTCCAGGCCGTGCTTGTCGGCCAGCCGTGCCACCTCGTCGGCGGTGAGGATGCTTTCGACCACCTGGCCGATCCGGCGCACCGCTTCGTCGATCGCGATGCCCTGGCCCAGCGCCAGACCCAGCCGGCGGTTGCGCGACAGGTCGCCGGTGCAGGTCAGCACCAGGTCGCCCAGGCCGGAAAGCCCGATCAGGGTTTCCGGCCGCGCGCCCAGCGCCACGCCCAGCCGCAGCATCTCGTTCATGCCGCGGGTGATCAGGCCGGCGCGGGCGTTGAGGCCCAGGTCCATGCCGTCGGCGATGCCGGTGGCCACCGCCAGCACGTTCTTCATCGCCCCGCCAAGCTCGGCGCCCAGCACGTCGCCGCCGGAATACGCGCGCAGGTTCGGCGCGTGCAGCAGGGTCGCCAGCTGCTGCGCGAACGCCGCATCGTCCGAGTGCACGGTGACGGCGCTGGGCAGGCCGGACGCCACTTCCTTCGCAAACGAGGGCCCGGTGACCACGGCCGCCGCGCGACCGGGCAGCTTCTCCGCCACCAGCTCGTGCAGGAAACGGCCGGTGCCCGGCTCGAAACCCTTGGTGGCCCAGGCGATCGCGGTATCCGCATCGAGCAGCGGTGCCAGTTCGTCCAGCATGCTGGCGAAGGCATGGCTGGGCACCACGATCAGTACGATGCCGGCGCCGCGCACGGCGCGGGCCAGGTCGCTTTCGTAGCCCAGTTGCTCCGGCAACTCGATGTCCGGCAGGTAGCGCTGGTTGACGCGAGCGGCCGCCATCGCCGCCAGGGCCCCGGCATCGCGCCCCCACAAGGTGGTGGGCACGCCGTTGCGTGCGATCAGGGCCGCCAGCGCAGTGCCCCAGGAGCCGGCGCCGAGAACGGTCAGCTTCGGGTGGTCAGGCATGGGCCGGACTCAGCTGTTCAGCGTGGCCGGGGCTTCGTCGCCGCCCATCGCGCGGCGCTGCTGTTCCGCGAACAGCGCATCGAAGTTGATCGGCTGCAGCAGGAACGGCGGGAAGCCGCCTTCCAGCACCAGCGACGAAATCACCTGGCGGGCGTACGGGAACAGCAGGTTCGGGCAGTAGCTGCCGATGATGCCGGCCTGGTCGGCCTCGCTGAAGCCGGCGATGCCGAACACGCCGGCCTGCTCCACTTCCGCCAGGTACGCGGTGCGCTGGCCGATGGTGCAGGTCAGGGTCAGGCTGAGCACCACTTCGTACATGTTGTTGCCCAGATCGGTGGCCTTCTGGCCCAGGTTCAGCTGCACCTGCGGCTGATCCTTCTCGTCGATCTCCTGGAAGATCTGCGGCGCGTTCGGCGCCTCGAAGGACACGTCCTTCACGTAGATCTTCTGCATCACCAGCTGCGGCTGACTGGACTGGCCGTTGGCCTGGTCGTTGGTGATCTCTTGTGCCATCGGGCGTTCCTCGAGTCGGGTCGTTTGAATAAAAGAGGACGATTGTTCCATACATCCCCGCCGCGCGCACGCCGGCGGGGACCGCCAAATGCGGCAAAGATTGCGCAGGGCGCTGTTTTTCTGCGATCATACGCGGCTCGCCTCTGTCGACCCGGTGTTTCCGGGCGGTCCGCCACGCGGTACGGACCTCACGCTCACGCGACGCAAGACCTCCAGCATCGCGTGGCGCATGGCGCCGCTGGGCCGATCACACCCTGGCCAACGGGTGTCAAAAAAATTTACGGAGGTCGTCATGGCCCGTGTATGTCAAGTCACCGGTAAGGGTGTGATGAGCGGCAACAACGTCTCGCACGCCAACAACCGTACCCGTCGCCGCTGGTTGCCCAACCTGCATGAGCGTCGTTTCTGGGTGGCCAGCGAGAATCGCTGGATCAAGCTGCGCGTTTCCAACAACGCCCTGCGCACCATCGACAAGAATGGCATCGAGGCCGTGATTGCCGACATGCGCGCCCGCGGCGAAAAGGTCTGAGGATCAAACCATGGCTAACAAGACCCAAGACAAGATCCGCATGATCTCCACGGCCGGCACCGGTCACTTCTACACCACGCAGAAGAACAAGAAGAACACCCCGGAAAAGTTCGAGTTCAAGAAGTACGATCCGGTGGTTCGCAAGCACGTGATGTACAAGGAAGGCAAGATCAAGTAATTGATCGACGCGCCGAAGAAAACCCGCCCCCGTGGCGGGTTTTCTTTTGCCTGCTTGCCGGGCCGGCGACTGCCACGCATCATCGCCGGATGAGTCCCGCCCCGTTGATCGCATTGTTTCCCGAGCTGCTCGGCGACGAGAGCTGGCGACAGTTGCCAGCGGCGGTGCAGGCCATGCACGGCTCGTCGCCACGGTTGCAGGCCAGCGGCCTGGCCGACATCACCGGCGACCCCCGCCTGCCCGCACGCTGGTTGCGCCGGCTGCTGGGCTTGCCGTCGCCAGGCCCGGCGCAGGCACTGGCACTGACCATCGAACGCCGCAACGACCGCGAGGTCTGGACCCGCCGTTTCGCCAGCAGGCGGATGCGCTCCACGCTGGGCCGGCGCAACGGCTCGCCCCTGCTGTTCGAAACGCTGGGACCGGCCCGGCTGGGTTTCGCCCTGCGCCAGGACGGTGACGCGATCGACTGGCAGCTGCGCAGCGTGCACTTCCTCGGCCTGCCCTGCCCGCGGGCGCTGCATGGCCAGGTGCTTTCGCGCAGCGGCATCCGTGACGGTCGCTACCAGTTCAGCGTCGACGTGCGGCTGCCGTGGCTGGGCCAGCTGGTCGCCTACCACGGCTGGCTGGAACCTTCGCAAACCGGGGCAACACCGGATGAAGGCTGAAACCGCCGCACCGGTGATCGTGTTCGACGGCGTCTGCCTGCTGTGCAGTCGCTGGGTGCGCTTCCTGCTGAAGCACGATCGCGCATCGCGCTACCACTTCGCCGCGATGCAATCGGAGCACGGCCGCGCCCTGCTGCTGGCGCACGGGCTGGACCCGGACTCGCCGCTGTCGTTCCTGCTGGTCGAAGACCAGTACGGCTACACCGACACCCGGGCGATCGTGCAGATCCTGCGCAGCCTGGGCCAGCGTCGCTGGCGCTGGCTGGGCCATGCGCTGCATCGGGTGCCGCGCTGGCTCGCCGACCCGGCCTATCGCTTCGTGGCCCGCCACCGCTACCGGATCTTCGGACAGAGCCGCAGCTGCTTCGTGCCCACGCCGGAACAACGCGCGCGTTTCAGCCCGTAAGCGCTTCCAGCTGCGTCTGGATCGCGAAGCCATCGAGTGCTTCAAGCGCCTCGTCGAGCGTGAACAGGCCCATGCACGGCATCGCCCCGCGTGCCGACAGGCTGCCGTCGGCCAGCTTGCGGGCCAGCACCACCGCGGGCGTGGCGGGAATCTGCGGGCCATCGCCGGCACCGGCGCGCAACGACCAGCGCAACTTCAGCGCCCGCCCCTGGGCGTCGCGCCCGCGCAGCTCGACCAGCATGCCGCCGACGTCGCTGCCCGCGCCGAGGAACCATTCGCTGATCCGGCGCAGGCGCGTGGCGTGGCGGGCCAGGTCGCGCAGCAGCCCCAGTCGCACCAGCCACGCCGCGGCCAGCGTGCCGAAGTGCAGAAGCTTCAGCTCCAGCCCTGCCCGGAAGATCACCGTGCGCACGCCCGGATAGCGCAACGGGAACAGGGCCAGATCCGGCACGTCGCACAAGCCGACCCAGCGCGGGCCGAACGCAAACCGCGGACGACGCGTCAGCATCCAGCCGTGGCCCCGCCGCCAGCGACCGTCGCGCCACAGTTCCACCGGGCGACCGCAATAGCCCAGGATCGCCGCCACCGTGGCGTCGCCACGCGGCGTGCGGTTGCCTGGGCTGATCGCGTGCTCGATCACGTCGAGCGCAGCGAAGCGCGGCAACAGGCCATCCACCACCGCGCTGCTCAGCGCGGGCACCGTGGAGGCGCCGCTGACCAGCAGGCGACCGGCTTCCCGTGCACGGTCGTCCAGGCGGCTCATGCCGCCGACGAAGTCGCGTCCATCGGCAAGGTCGATGTAGTCGCTGGCGCAAGCCAGGCACGCCTCGGCCACCCGATAGTCCTGTTGCTGGAACGGACCGGCCGCGTGGATCACCAGCTGCGGCCGCAACGCGGCCAGCGCATCGGCCAGACCCGGCGCGGCCACGTCGAGCGCAGCCAGCTGCACCGATGCATCGCCCAGCGCCTCACGCAGCGCCGCCAGGCTCTGCGCCCGTCGGCCGGCGACGACCAGCTGAAAGCACGGATCGCCGGCCAGCTGGCGGGCGATCCGCGAACCGAACACGCCGGTGGCGCCGATCAACACTACGCGCAAGGCCATCCATTCCCCCGTGGCGATCCCCGAAAAACAAAACCCGCCGGACGGCGGGTTCTGCTGAAACATGCTGGCTTCCGATCAGGCCGTGGCCACGCCGTAGCCCTTCAGCCGCTGGGCGAATTCCTGCAGCGCCCGGATGCCGCTTTCCTCCGCTTCGTGAATCCACTGCTGCAGGCCCTTCAGCGCCTGCTCGGCACCGCGCTGCTCCATCAGCGCCGCCAGGCGGCTGCGGAACTCGACCACGGTGGCCAGCGTCGGACGCCTGGCGAGCACCGCCTGCATGCGGTCACGGCCTTCGCTGTCCAGCCAGCGGCCACCGTCGGCCAGGGCGCGACGCAGGCGACGCGGGGTGGACTTCAGGCTTTCGCCGGCATGCTGCGCCTCTTCGGCGATGGTCGGCAGGATCACGCCGCGGTAGTAGTCGGTCATCGCCTGGAAGCGATGGGTCAGCACGGCCTTCAGCGTTTCGGCATCGGGCAGGCGCACGTTCGGACGGATGTCGAGGGTGGGCGCCACCCGCAGCACCTTGGCCAGGCCCACCGCACGCAGGCCGCAGATCACCGCCCAGCCGATGTCGAATTCCCACTTGCGCAGGGCGAACTTGGCCGAGCTGGGGAACGCATGATGGTTGTTGTGCAGCTCTTCGCCGCCGATCCAGAACGCCCACGGGATCAGGTTGCGCGCGGTGTCCGCGCTTTCGAAGTTGCGATAGCCGGCCCAGTGGCCGATGCCGTTGACGAAACCGGCGGCCCAGAACGGAATCCACACCATCTGCAGCGCCCACAGCGCCGCACCGATCACGCCGAACAGCGCCACGCTGATGAACAGCATCAGGGTCGGGCCCCAATACGGATGCGCGCCGTAGACGTGCTTCTCGACCCAGTCGTCGGGGGTGCCGCGGCCGTACTGCTCCATGTCCTGCTTGTTCTCGCAGGCGTCGCGGTACAGCGACACGCCATCCCAGAACACCTTCCTGATGCCGTAGATCATCGGGCTGTGCGGGTCTTCCTCGGTCTCGACCTTGGCGTGGTGCTTGCGATGCACGGCCACCCATTCGCGGGTGACCATGCCGGTGGTGAGCCAGCCCCAGAAACGGAAGAAGTGCGCCAGCACGGGGTGGAAATCCACGCCGCGGTGGGTCTGGCTGCGATGCAGGTACAGGGTCACCGTGAAGATGGTGAGCTGGGTCATCACCAGCATGTACACGGCGATCTGGCCCCAGCTTGCGCCGGTCAGACCATCGTTGAGGAAATTGATTACCGCGTCGAGCATGGAAGGCACCGGATGAGGGACAAGTCAGTGTAAATCAGGGGCTTCCGTACCCACCAGCATGTTGCGAACCACGAATGATAGCAGTTGGTCAAGCCGTGGAAGCTAAGGCGACGTTATTCACGCGCCTGTTGTTTCAGGATGGGGGCGCCATGACAATCAGGCAATGACCACCATCGTTCCGGCCTCACCCAGGACCGTGCTGCAACTGGATCGCCTCAGCCGCCGACGCGCCGGCCGCCAGGCCGTGCGCGAGCTCAGCCTGGCGCTGAAAAGCGGCGAGGTGATGGGCCTGCTGGGCGTCAACGGCGCCGGCAAGTCGACCACCTTGTCGATGATCGCCGGCGCGCTGCGCCCGGACAGCGGCGGCATCCAGCTGAACGGCGAGGATTTCCTCGAATATCCGGAACTCGCCCGCCAGCAGATCGGCTGGCTGCCCGAGTGTGCGCCGGTGTGGGCCGAGCTCACGGTGGAAGAACACCTGGACGCGCACGGACGCTTGCGCGGCATGAACGGCAGCGACCTGCGCGCGGCCCGCAGCGCGATCATCGAGCGGCTGGAACTGCAGCCACTGGCCCGGCGCCTGGCCGGCGTGCTGTCGCAAGGCCAGCGCCAGCGGCTCGGGCTGGCCTGCGCGCTGCTGCATCGCCCGGCCCTGCTGGTGCTGGATGAACCGGCCAACGCGCTCGATCCGGTGCAGGTCGCCGCCCTGCGCTCGCTGATCAGCGAGCAGGCCGCCGCCGGCACCGCGGTGATCCTGTCCACCCACCTGCTGGCCGAGGTGACCGCGGTATGCGATCGCGTGGCGATCCTGCACGAGGGCACGCTGCGCCATGACGGCGCCGTGCTGGCCGACGACCACGCGGCACTGGAACAGACCTTCTTCGGGATTGCGATGAACGGCAGCGACAAGGCGCAGGCCGCATGACCCTGCTTGCGGTGGCACGACTGGAATGGCGCCGGTTGCTGGTGCGCCCGCTGGCCTGGGTGCTGGCGGCGTTGACGCTGGCCTGGCTGGCCTGGAACTTCACCCTGCTGCTGGGCAATTTCCTGGCCGGCCAGATCCAGCGCGCCGCCCAGCCGGACGGCCCCGGCTTCGTCGACCTGGTCGGCGTGCCGCTGCTGGGCCAGCTCGCCCAGCTGGCCTTCCTGGTGGTGCCGCTGCTGGGCATGTCGGTGATCGCCGGCGAACGTCGCAACGGTACCTTGCCGCTGATGTTCGCCGCGGGCGTGCCCGCTTCGCGCATCGTGCTGGGCAAGTACCTGGCCCTGCTCGGCTGGCTGTTGCTGTGGCTGGCGCTGACCCTGGCGATGCCGCTGGTGCTGATGCACGCCACCCACTTCGACTGGGGCAAGCTGGCCGCCGCCAGCCTGGGCCTCGCCCTGATGCTGACCACGCTGGCGGCGATCGCGGTGGCCTGCTCCAGCTTCGCCTCGCATCCGGCGATTGCGGCTGCCGCCGCCCTGGTCATCGCGCTGGCGCTGTGGAGCGTGAACCTGGGCGCGCAGCTGGCCGGCGTCAACGGCGGCGCAATCAACTGGCTGGCAATGAGCTCGCACCTGCAGCCGCTGCTGCGCGGACTGGTGTCCAGCACCGACGTCGCGTGGTTCGTGTTGCTGGCCGCGCTGTCGCTGGCGCTGGCGGCGCGCCGGCTCGCCGCCGACCGGGAGCGTGGCTGATGCGAGACCTGTTCAGACGTCTGGACGGCTGGCTGTTCGCCGCGCTGCTGGTGCTGGCCTGCGTCGCGCTGGGCTATCTCTCGACCCGTTACGCGAAGCAGTCCGACTGGACCGCCAACGGCCGCACCAGCCTGTCGGCGGAAAGTCGGGCCGTGCTGGCGCAGTTGCAGGGCCCGGTGGAAATCGTCAGCTACGCGCGGCCGCAGGGCGACCTGCGCCAGACCGTCGCCGGCTTCCTGCAGCGCTACCAGGCGGTGAAGCCCGACCTCACGCTGCGCTTCGTCGACCCGCAACTGGACCCGGCGAAGATGCGCGAGCTGGGCATCACGGTCGACGGCGCGCTGATCCTGCACTACCAGGATCGCGAGCAACGCCTGGACGAGTTGTCCGAGCGCAGCCTCACCAATGCGCTGGAACGGTTGCTGCGCGGCCGCGACCGCATCGTGGCCTTCGTCACCGGCGACGGCGAGCGCCGCGCCGACGGCCAGGGCAATGGTGATCTGGGCACCTTCATCGCCCAGCTGGAAAGTCGCGGCATGCGCGCGGTGCCGCTGAACTTCAGCCAGGTCAGCGCCGTGCCCGAGCACACCGACCTGGTGGTGCTGGCCAGTCCGGAAGTGGCGCTGCCGCCGGCGGCGGTGCAGGCGCTGGTCAACTACGTGGCCAACGGCGGCAACCTGCTGTGGCTGTCCGAGCCGGCCAACGACGACCTGGGCCTCGGGCCGCTGGCCGCCACGCTGGGCGTGCGCGTGCTGCCCGGCGTGCTGGTCGATGGTTCGGGTGCCGCGCTGGGGCTGCACGACCCGCGCCTGATCACCCTGGGCGACTACCCGGCGCAGGCGATCACCCGCGGCTTCAGCCTGACCACGCTGTTTCCGCAGGCCTCCGCGCTGGCGCAGCTCGACCAGAGCGGCTGGGCGTTCGCGCCGTTCCTGCGTTCCAGCGCGCAAAGCTGGACCGAATTCCAGCCGATCGACAACGCGAAGTCGTCCGACATCCGCTTCGATGCCGACGTGGGCGAGCTGAAGGGTCCGCTGGACTTCGGCTTCGCCCTGAGCCGGCTGTCGCCCAGCCCGGACAAGAGCGAGCAGCGCGCGGTGGTGATCGGCGACGGCGACTTCCTGTCCAACACCTACCTGGGCAATGGCGGCAATCGCGCACTGGGCGAACGCGTGTTCGACTGGCTGCTCGGCGACGACAAGCTGGTCAACCTGCCGCCGCGGGGCGCGCCGGACCGGCTGCTGCAGATCTCGCAGGGGGAGTTGAACGCGCTGAGCTTCGGCTTCCTGATCGCGCTGCCGCTGCTGTTGCTGCTGATCGGCGGCGCCATCGTGTGGCGTCGGCGGCGGCGCTGAGCGATGAAGCGCGCGCAGCGTCGCAATCTGTTCTTGCTGCTGGGCGTGCTGGTCCTGCTCGGCGTGGCCGGCTGGCAACTGCAGCGTGATGCCAGCCGGGAAACCGGCCCGCTGACCATGCTGGACCCGGCGACCATCACGCAGATCAGCCTCACCCTGCCGGGCGCCGCCCCGCTGGATTACCGCAAGCACGACGACGGCCACTGGTGGCGCACCGACGGCACGCCCGGCCGCGTCGCCAAGGATGACCGCCTCGACGATCTCGCCGGCATCGCCGCCGCCCATGTGCTGAGCTGGCGCCCGGCCAGCGACTTCGATCCGGCAAAGATAGGCCTGCAGCCGCCCCGCGCGGTGCTGGTGCTGGATGGCGAAAGGCTCGAGTTCGGCGAAAGCTCGGTCACCGGGCCGCAGCATTACGTGCGGGTGGGGGATCGGGTGGCGCTGGTGTCGTCGCGCTACATGCCGCGATCGCCGGCCATCGCCGTGACCGAGCTGCACTGAGAGGTTGTGAGCTTCAACCTCTCACGCCGGCCACGGCGAGGGCATGGATGCCCGAGTTGAGGCAACGCAGGAGCGGTTGCCCGATGGCCGGGCGCGAAGCAGTCATGTAAATGACTGATTCGTGTGAGCACGTCCGGGCGTGTACCGGACGTGCAATAGAGGAAAACCACAGGAAGTGGTTTTTTTCACAAACTCTGAGCGACCGGATCGAACGTGCCCGAACTGCCCGAAGTCGAAACCACCCGTCGCGGCATCGCGCCGTACCTGATCGGCCGGCGCGTGACCGGGGTGACCCTGCGTCGTCCCGACCTGCGCTGGCCGATTCCGCCGGAGATCAGCGCCATACTGCCCGGCCAGCGCATCGACGCGGTGGAACGCCGGGCGAAATACCTGCTGCTGCACACCGAAGCCGGCAGCGCGCTGCTGCACCTGGGCATGACCGGCGTGCTGCGCGTGCTGCCGCCGGACGCGCCCATCGGCAAGCACGATCACGTGGACATCGCGCTGGAACGCACGACGGGGCAGGCGCCGCGCATCCTGCGCTTCACCGATCCACGCCGCTTCGGCTGCCTGCTGTGGCAGGCGCCCGGCGAGACCCACGAACTGCTGGCGAAGCTGGGGCCGGAACCGTTGACCGACGCCTTCGACGGCGACCTGATGTGGCACTTGTCGCGCGGACGCACGGCGGCGGTGAAACTGTTCCTGATGGACAACGCCGTCGTGGTGGGCGTGGGCAACATCTACGCCAGCGAGGCGCTGTTCTACGCCGGCATCGATCCCCGGCTCGCCGCGGGCAAGGTCTCGCGCGCACGCTACGCACGACTGGCCGCCGAGGTGAAGCGCCTGCTGGCCTGGGCCATCGAGCGCGGCGGCACCACCTTGCGCGACTTCATCAGCCCCGACGGCGCACCGGGCTATTTCTTCCGCGAGCTGATGGTCTATGGCCGCGCCGGCGAACCCTGCCGGGTGTGCAACACGCCGATCCGCCAGGTCACCTTGGGCCAGCGCTCGACGTTCTGGTGTCCGCACTGCCAGCGTTGAAGCGGGCCGGCCGGCGCGTGTTCCGCTCATTGTTTCTTTTTGGAAACAGACTAACCACGAGTCGCCGGCTAGCCAGGCTGCTTTTCGGGCCTAACATATTCGCCATGGATCGCGAAATACAGCGATGAAGGCGACGAAGCGAGATTTTTCCGTGGTCGCAAGGGACAACAAGACCTCCCTGCACTGTTTCTCAAACAAGCCTTCTCCAATCCGCGATTCCCATGCATTGACCCCATTGCCCGAGGAATCCCCATGAACAGCACCCTGATCGAATCGCTCAAGCAGCGCCGCACCCAGTACGCGCTGGGCAAGAACGTGTCGCTGGACAAGGACGCGCTGACCCAGCGCATCAAGGAAGCCATCCGGCATACGCCGTCGTCGTTCAACTCGCAGAGTTCGCGCGCCGTGATCCTGTTCGGCGAGCAGAGCGAGAAGTTCTGGGCGTTGACCAAGGCCGAGCTGAGCAGGATCGTGCCGGCCGACGCCTTCGCCCCCACCGCCGCCAAGCTCGACAGCTTCGCCGCTGGCGTCGGCACGGTGCTGTTCTATGAGGACCAGTCGGTGGTGAAGGGTCTGCAGGAGCAGTTCGCCCTGTACGCGGACAACTTCCCGGTGTGGTCCGAACAGGCCGGCGGCATGGCCCAGTTCGCCGTGTGGCTGGCGCTGACCGAGGCCGGCGTGGGCGCCAGCCTGCAGCACTACAACCCGGTGGCGGACGAGGCGACCCGCTTGGAATGGAATGTGCCGGCGACGTGGAAACTGCGCGCGCAGATGCCATTCGGTTCGCACGAAGGCGGCTTCGGCGAGAAGGCCTTCATGGACGACAGCCAGCGTTTCATCGTCAAGGGCTAAGCCGTCCTACTGACGCAAGAAGGGCGACACCGCGGTGTCGCCCTTTGTCGTTGCGGCCGTGGCGGCGCTTACTGCGGCCAGTGGAACGCGATATGGCTGTTGTTGAAATCCGGATCGTCGAGGCTGCCGCCGGGTTGCGCGACCAGGCCTTCGGCCAGGCCGTCGACCTCCAGTTCCTGGCCGGCGGCGAAGTTCGCGCCCAGCGACAACAGTTCCACCAGTCGTTCGCACAGCACGCCGGCGCGATCGATGTCGCCCTCGGGCACGTTGTGCAGGCTGAGATCCGGACGGCCGAACTTGCGCATGCCGCGGGTGTGTATCCACGACCGATCGGCCGCTTCCTCGCCACTGCGCAGGATCAGCACGTGGTTGCGCGGCGGCGCGCCATCCTTCACCAGGTAGTGGCGGCGCCAGTGGTCGGCGTCGAACAGGGTGAGGATCTGCGGATCGAGGATCGCCGTGCCGCCCACGTCGAGCATGCCGGCCAGCACGCCCAGCGTGTCGCGCAGGTAGTCCAGGGTGTCCGTGTCCTTGAGCACGCCGCGCACCACCAGCACCTCGGGCGCGATGCGCGCGTTCTCGTACGCCGCCGGCGTGTCTTCCCTGATCAGCTGGCCCAGGGCGCCATTCAGCGGATAGCCTTCCCACTGCCGCAGCACCGCGTTCTGGAAACGCTGGATCTCGACACCGGCGGGCAGGCCCGGGCTGCCGTAGCGGGGCGACGGGATCAGCAGCTCGGGCTCGAACTTGCCGAACACGTAGAACTGCAGCACGGCCTCTTCTTCGCCAGGCTGCCAGTACGGTCGCGGCCAGCTGACGGCGGGGGTGACTTCGCTCATGCAGATTCCTTGATGGTTCGGTTCATTCGCGCTCGCCCAGCGGCAGCACGGTCTGCTGCAACTCGATGCGGCCGTCGCCCGCGCTGATCTTCTTGAACTCGGCGCGGCTCACCGAGACATAGCGGTCGTTGCCGCCGATCTCAACCTGCGGGCCGTCGGTGACGGCACGGCCATGCTCATCCACGCGCACCACCATGGTCGCCTTGCGGCCGGTGTGGCAGATCGTCTTGATCTCTTCCAGGTTGTCGGCCCAGGCCAGCAGGTGGCGGCTGCCCTCGAACAGCTCGCCGCGAAAGTCGGTGCGCAGGCCGTAGGCCAGCACCGGGATGTTCAGCCGGTCGACCACGTCGCTGATCTGCCACACCTGCGCCTTGCTGAGGAACTGCGCCTCGTCGACGAACACGCAGTTCAGCGCACCGCGCGCCGCGATGTCCGCCTCGACCAGCGCAAACAGGTCCCCGTCATTGGTGAAACGGCGCGCATTCGCCTTCAGGCCGATCCGCGAAGCCACCACGCCTTCGCCGAAACGGTTGTCCAGCGCCGGCGTGAGGATCAGCGTGCGCATGCCGCGCTCGTGATAGTTGTACGCGCTCTGCAGCAGCGTGGTGGTCTTGCCGGCGTTCATCGCCGAGTAATAGAAATAGAGCTTGGCCATGGGTGCCGTGAATCGGGAATGGGGAATCGGGAATGGCAAGAGCGGCGCGGCGACCAGGCCATGTTCCCAGTTTCTCACAGACGCCCGACCGCGATCACCGGGGCTTTTCCTGTTCCCGATTCCCCATTCCCTATTCCCGATCCAAGGGCGTATTGCCGCCGGTGAAGCGCAAGCGCGCCTGGGCCAGTCGATACCGATGCTCGTCACGCCAGCGGCGCCAGTCGCGCATGCCGCAGATCGCGTAGACCAGCTTGAACAGCTGCAGCCGCCACAGCACCTTCGGTGTGTCGAACAGGTCGCCGGCCAGCATCGAGATCACGCCCTGCTCCAGCTGCCAGGTGTTGCGGGGCTGGCGGAACATCTGCTGCATCACCGGGCCGTTGAAGCGGTAGATGAAGAACGAGAAGCGGGCCATGCCGGCGCGCTGGCGCTTTTCCAGCTTGCGCAGCAGCGACAGCTCGCGCGACGGCTCGCGCAACGCCTGGTCGACCACCTCGGCCGCCTGCTCGGCGCCGCTCATCGCCAGGTACACGCCGGAGGAAAACACCGGGTCGAGGAAGGCGAATGCGTCGCCGACCAGGATCCAGCCCGGCCCGCCCATGCAGGTGGAGTCGTAGGAGTAGTTGCCGGTGACGCGCACCTCGTTGTCGATCAGCTCGGCGTGCTGCAGGCGCGCCCACAGCGCCGGGCTGAGCTTCAAGGTTTCGAGCAGGAAGTCGACGCTGCGGCCCTTGCGCTGTTTCAGGTACTCCGGCCGGCACACCGCGCCCACGCTCATCACGCCATTGGGCAGCGGAATCATCCACATCCAGCCGTAGCCGAAGCTGTAGATGCTGATGTTGCCCGCGTCTTCGCCGGCGCGCGTTTCGGCGCCGCGGAAGTGGCCGAAGATCGCCGCGCTCTGGTGCTGGTCGTTCTTGCGGCGCAGCTTCTTCCTCGACGACAGCAAGGCATCGCGGCCGCTGGCGTCGACCACGTAGCGGGCCTGGATCGCGTAGCTGTCGCCCTGGTCGGTCTTCACGTCCAGCCAGCTCTCGCGGGCGCCACGCTGCTCGACCTGCACCACCTCGTGGCCCTCGCGCGCATCGGCGCCGGATTCGCGGGCGTGGTCGTAGAGCATCTTGTCGAAATCCTGCCGCCACACCTGGTACGCATGTGGCGGGCTCTGTCCGATCGCGCGGGCGAACGCGTAGGTGTTGTAGCCGCGCTCGTTGTCCGCCTCGAAATCGGCGCCGGGCTTGAACACGCCCATCGCGCGCACCTTGTCCAGCACGCCGAGGCGCTCGAACACCGGCAGGTTCATCGGCAGCAGCGACTCGCCGATATGGAAACGCGGGTGATGGGCCTTTTCCAGCGCGATCACCTTGTAGCCCTTGCGCGCCAGCAGCGTCGCCGCGGTGCTGCCGCCCGGGCCGCCACCGATCACCACCACGTCGCACTGTTCCACCTGCTGCTCTGCCTGCTGCTCCGCCATGCCTCTCCCCAGCGACTGTCGTGGGCGGATTATGGCCGATGCGCGGCGGCGCGCCAGCGAGGCTCTGCTAACATCGGCCTCCGCATCACGCACTGTTCCAATCCATGCTCAACCCCCAACAACAGGCCGCCGTCGAACACTGCGAGGGGCCGCTGCTCGTGCTGGCCGGCGCCGGTTCCGGCAAGACCAGCGTGATCACCCAGAAGATCGCGTACCTGATCCAGCGCCGCAAGCTCAGTGCGCACAAGATCGCCGCCATCACCTTCACCAACAAGGCCGCGAAGGAGATGCGCGAGCGCGTGGCGAAGCTGGTCAGCAGCGAGGACGCGGCCGCGCTCACCGTGAGCACCTTCCACGCGCTGGGCCTGAAGTTCCTGCAGATCGAGCATGCGCGCGCCGGCCTGCGCCGCGGCTTCTCGGTGCTGGACGCGGACGACAGCAGCGGCATCGTCAAGGAGCTGGCGCCCAAGGGCGTGAAGAACGACGTGCTGTTCGGCATCCGCAACCTGCTCAGCCGCGCCAAGAATGGCGGGCTGTCGCCGGAGGAAGCGCTGGCCGCCGCGCGCAGCCCGCGCGAGATCGAGGCCGCCACCATCTACGACCTGTACCAGCAGCGCCTGAGCGCGTTCAACGCCGTGGATTTCGACGACCTGATCCGGCTGCCGCTGCGCATCCTGGAGTCCGACGCCGAATGCCGCGAGGCGTGGCGCGAGCGTTTCCGCTACCTGCTGGTGGACGAATACCAGGACACCAATGACGCGCAGTACCGCCTGCTGAAAGCGCTGACCGGCGAGCGCGGCGGGATCACCTGCGTGGGCGACGACGACCAGTCGATCTACGCCTGGCGCGGCGCCAACCCGGAGAACATCGACCAGCTCGGCCGCGACTGGCCGAACCTGCGCGTGATCAAGCTGGAGCAGAACTACCGCTGCGGCAAGCGCATCCTGCGCACGGCCAACAAGCTGATCGCCAACAACCCGCACCTGCACGAAAAGAAGCTGTGGAGCGAGCACCCCGAAGGCGCGCCGATCCGCGTGCTGGAATGCAAGGAAGCCGAACACGAGGCCGAGCGCGTCGCCGCGATCGCCACCACCCTGGCCGAGAAACACAAGGCGCGCTGGGACGACATGGCGATCCTGTACCGGGGCAACTTCCAGGCGCGGCCGCTGGAAAAGGTACTGCGCCTGGCGCGGATTCCCTACCACCTCACCGGCGCGCTGAGTTTCCTCGACCGCGCCGAGGTGAAGGACATCCTGTGCTACCTGCGCCTGCTGACCAATCCCAGCGACGACGCCGCCTTCCTGCGCGTGGTGAACGTGCCCAAACGCGAGATCGGCGCGACCACGCTGGAGAAGCTGGGCCAGCTTGCGCAGTCGCGACACTCGTCCCTGCTCGACGCCACCCGCAGCGACGGCGTGCTGCGCCAGCTAACCCCGCGCCCGGCGGCGGCGCTGGCCTCGTTCGCCAACCTGCTGGACGAACTGCGCAGCGCCTCGCTGCACGAGAACGCCGCCGACCTGGTCGAACTGATCCTGAAGCGCACCGGCTACGCCGCGCAGATCATCGCCGGCACGCCCGACGCCAGCGCGCGCGAGCGCAAGCTGGGCAACTTGCAGGAACTGGCCGGCTGGTTCCGCGCGATGCAGAAAGGTGGCAACACGGCGGGCGACCTCGCCTCGCAGCTGGCCCTGCTCAGCCACGCCGATCGCGACGAGCCGGGCAACGCGGTGCGCATGATGACGATGCACGCGGCCAAGGGCCTGGAGTTCCGCTTCGTCTTCATCGTCGGCTGCGAAGACGGCACCCTGCCGCACGAAGGCGCGATCGACGAAGGTCGGGTCGAGGAAGAACGCCGGTTGATGTACGTGGGCATCACCCGCGCCAAGGAGCTGTTGACGCTGTCGTGGTGCGCGCAGACCAAACGCTACGGCGAGGTCCACCGCAACCAGCCCAGCCGCTTCCTGCACGAACTGCCGCAGGACGACCTGCACTGGCAGGGCAAGGACCCCGAAGCGGACAAGGAAGTGACCCGCGAAACCGCCGAGTCGCACATGGCGCGGATCAAGGCGATGCTGGCCAGCGGGTGATTCGGGATTCGGGATTCGGGATTCAACCAGGCATCGCCCACGCTTACAGCAGGTTCTCCGCTTCCAGTTCGCTCTTCAGGTAGGCGTAGTAGATCGGCGCGGCGATCACGCCCGGCAGGCCGAACGCGGCTTCCATCAGCAGCATGGCCACCAGCAGTTCCCACGCGCGCGCCCGGATCTGGGTGCCCACGATGCGCGCGTTGAGGAAGTATTCCAGCTTGTGGATCAGGATCAGGAACACCAGCGCGGCGATGCCCACCCCCAGCGACACGGACAGTCCCGCCACCGCGATCGCGGTGTTGGAGATCAGGTTGCCCAGCACCGGCAGCAGGCCGACCACGAAGGTCACCACCACCAGGGTCTTGGCCAGCGGCACATGGATGCCCATCAACGGCAGCACGCCGAGCAGGAAGATCGCGGTGAACACGGTGTTGATCAGCGAGATCTTGATCTGGGCGAACACGATATTGTGGAAGGCCTCGGCCAGGCGCTGGCAACGCTGGCTCAGCGCGGCGGACAACGGCCCCATCTGGTGCGCGGGACGGGTGCGGCTGAGCGCCACGATCGCCCCCAGAACCAGGCCGATGATGATGTGCACGAACACGCGCACCGCGCCCTTGCCGGCCAGTTGCAGGGTTGCCGCGTGCTTGCGCGCCAGTTCGATCGCGCCCACGCGCAGGTCGTCCATGCTGTCGGGCAGGTTGTTCACCAGCAGCGGCGGCAACTGGGCGCGGGCCTTTTCCACCAGCGGCATCAACTGCTGCTGCCACAGCAGCTGCGGGTTGCCGATCTCGTTGTGGAACAGGCTGATCGCGCCCAGGATCAGCAGGATCAGCAGGCCCACCACCACCGCGCCCAGCACCGCCACCACCACCACGCGTGCCCGGTCGCCGGAAATGCGCCGCCCCAGCAACGGCACCATCGCCTGGACCAGTTCGAACACCAGCAGGCCGGCCAGCAGCGCCGGCAGCAGGTGGATCTCGATGACCAGCAGCAGTACCGCCGCGGTCAGCACGTAGCTCGCGTAACGGATGGCCGGCGAAGGCGCGCGCGAGGCGGGCAGGGAAGAATCCATGCGGGTGAAGTCGTGGCGGCGGGGACGCCAGTCTGTCAGCAGGCCGCCGCCGCGGCCAGCCCCGCCATGCGACTGTCGTAGACTCCGTTCATGCTCTCGTACCGCATCAGCTCCAGTTCGTCTTGCCAAGGATTCCCCATGTCACTGCGTCTTTCCTCGACCCTGCTCGCGTTCGCCCTGCTGGCCGGTTGCGCCGCCGCACCCACGCAGCGCGCGGCCGTCACGCCGCCCGCGGCGTCCCCACCTGTCGCCACGCCGACGGTCGCCGCCAACGACAACCTCAACGCGGTGGCGTGGAGCCAGCACGCGATCGAACATGACCTGATCTACCTGCAGACTTACCGCGACGCTCAGTCGCGCCTGCTGGCCGCGCTGCATGACCGCCACTGGGATGCGCTGGGCCGCAACGATCGCACCACGCCGCTGAAGGGCCTCAAGCCCGCCGTGATCCTGGACATCGACGAAACCGTGCTGGACAACTCGCCATCCGCTGCCCGCATGATCCAGGGCAACCGCGAGTACAACGAGGCCGAGTGGGCCGCCTGGTGCCGCGAGGCCATCGCCCGCGCCCTGCCCGGCGCCGTGGAGTTCACCCAGTTCGCGGCGAAGCACGGGATCGCGGTGATCTACATCTCCAACCGCGCGAAGGATCTGGATCAGGTGACCCTGGCCAACCTGCGCAAGGCCGGCCTGCCGGTTGCCGGCCCGGAATCGTTCCTGGGCCTGGGCACCGTGGTCGAGGGCTGCGAACAGGCCGGCTCGGAGAAGGGTTGCCGCCGCCAGCTGGTGGCCCGGCACTACCGCGTGCTGATGCAGTTCGGCGACCAGATCGGCGACTTCGTCGACGTGCCGCTGAACACGCTCGACGGCCGGCGCAAGGCGGTGGCCGACTACCTGCCGTGGATCGGCACGCGCTGGTTCGTGCTGCCCAATCCCACCTACGGCTCGTGGGAACCGGCGCTGTTCGACAACGACTGGTCCGCCTCGCCCGACCAGCGTCGCCAGAAGAAGATCGAGGCCTTGCGCACGCACTGATCCACGCAATCAAATCAATAACTTGCAACACAAAAGAAAAGTGTTGCCTCAGCTTTGACGAATCGTTAATATCTCGCTGCCGACACCTGCTGACCGAAGTGCATTGCAGGCAAGGCCATTTCCCTTCCGGCCCTGCCGGATTTCCCCGCGAGGCCAGCGCCCGCGGGGTTTTCTTTTGGCGGCCTCGCAAAAACCTGCAGCCGCGCTTGTCTCGCCCTCGCCACGCCCCTTACCCTGCGCGCCTGCCCGCCAGGCGGCGCATCCGCGCCCGCTCCCCACGCGAGAACCGATTCGATGCGCCTGCCCGTCCTGCGTCACGCCCTGCTGCTCTTCGCCGCCCTGCTGCTGGCTGGCTGCCACGGCAAGGACGAGCCGGCACAGGCCGGCGGCAGCACGCCCGAAGCGGCGCTGCAGTCGTCGGTGGACCTGCTCCGCAGCGGTGACCTCAACGGGCTGTGGAAGCACCTGCTGCCGCCAGCCGACTACGCCAGCATGCGCGCGGACTGGGCCCTGCAACAGCGCCACGCCCAGCCGGACAGCGCCGGGCAACGCGCCCGCTTCAGCGAAACCCTGCGCAAGCTGACGGCCCCGGACGCGGAGGACACCCTATATGCGGAACTGCAGCCGAAGCTGGCGCAGATGCAGCAGCAGTACCAGGATCAGTTGCCGGTACTGGCCAGCGTGGGCGAGGCGATCCTGAAGCGTTCCATCGCGCGGAGCCCGAGCCTGGGCGAGACGCAGAAAGCCCAGCTCGGCAGCGTGCTGGACACCTTGCTGCCGTGGGCGCAGCAGGCCCCGTGGTTCGACGCGGCCCATGCGAAACAGGCGATCGGCGTGGCCGTGGCCACCGCCCGCAAGCTGGACATCAAGGATGCCGACCAGCTGCGCAGCCTGGATTTCGACACCACCATGACCAGGTACGCGACCGCCTACGCGGGCGCCAAGCAGCTGCTGGCGATCTACGGCCTGTCGATCGATCAGACGCTGGACTCAGTCCGCCTCACCCCGCTGACGAACGGCAACGGCCACGCCGTGGTGAAGATCGACTACACCCTGCTCGGCAAGCCGCTGTCCGCCGAAGCGGAAATGGTCGAGGAAAACGGTCGCTGGTACAACGAGGAATTGCTGGCGAATGCCCGCCGCTCGCACGCCCGGCTGCAGCAGCAGGCGGCCGTGGCCGGCACGGTCGCCGCCGCGGCCAGCCCCGTAACGAAAGACTGATCCGCCCAACCGTTAGAATAGGCGGATGCCCATGATCACGACCGCGGACGCTCCTGCCCGCCAACCCGCTCCCTGGTGGTTCAACCTCGCCGGCCAGCTGCTGCAGCCCTGGGTGCGCATCCGCCGCGATCCGGCCGAACCGGCGACCCTGCTGCAGGCCGGCGTGCCGGTCTGCTACGTGATCGAGCGTGACGGCTTTTCCGACGCGCTGATCCTGCAGCGCGCCTGCCGCGAGGCCGGCCTGCCCAGCCCGATGCAGGCGCTGTCCGGCACCCGCCGGCGCCGCTCGGTGTTCGCACTGACCCGCCGCGACGGCTGGCTGTTCGGACGCAACCGCAAGCGTGCCGCCAGCGAGCCGCTGCGCCAGCTGGTGCATTCGCTGGAAGGCCAGCCCGAGCTCGACGTGCAGATCGTGCCGGTGTCGATCTACGTCGGCCGCGCGCCCAGCCGCGACAGCGGCTGGTTCCGCGTGCTGTTCTCCGAGAACTGGGTGATGGTGGGCCGCTTTGGACGTTTGCTGGCGCTGCTGCTGAACGGACGCGACACCGTGGTGCACTTCTCCGCGCCGGTGTCGCTGCGGCAGATGCTGGACGAGTCCGGCACGATCGCGCCGGAGCGTTTCGCGCGCAAGGTCGCCCGTGTTCTGCGCACCCATTTCCATCGCATCCGTGCGGCGGTGATCGGTCCCGACCTGTCGCACAAGCGCACCGTGGTCGACTCGGTGCTGAACGCCGAACCGGTGCGCGCGGCAATCGCCGCGGCCGCCGCCAAGGAAAAGATCAGCCACGCCAAGGCCTGGCGCAAGGCCAACAAATTGCTGCTGGAGATCGCCGCCGACTATTCGCATCCGGTGGTGCGCTCGGCCTCGTTCCTGCTCAGCAACTTCTGGAACAAGCTGTACGACGGCATCGCGATGCACCACTTCGACAAGGCCCGCGCCGCCGCGCCCGGCCACGAAGTGATCTACGTGCCCTGCCACCGCAGCCACGCCGACTACCTGCTGATGAGCTACCAGCTGCACGTGTCCGGCGTGGTGGTGCCGCACATCGCCGCCGGCGTGAACCTCAACCTGCCGGTGATCGGCCCGATCCTGCGCCGCGGCGGCGCGTTCTTCCTGCGCCGCAGCTTCAAGGGCAATGCGCTGTATTCGGTGGTGTTCAACGAGTACGTGGCGCAGCTGATCGACCGCGGCGTGCCGATGGAATACTTCATCGAGGGCGGTCGCTCGCGCACCGGCCGCCTGCTGGCGCCGCGCGCCGGCATGCTGGTGATGACGGTGCGCGCGTTCCTGCGCGCGCCGCGCCGGCCGGTGCTGTTCCAGCCGGTCTACATCGGCTATGAAAAGTTGATGGAGGGCAAGTCCTACGCCGGCGAGCTGAGCGGCCAGGCGAAGGAGAAGGAGTCGCTGATCGGCCTGCTGCGCGGCCTCAAGGTGCTGCGCCAGCGCTACGGCCACGTGGCGCTGAACTTCGGCGAGCCGATCGAGCTGACCCCTTTGCTCGACGCGGCCAGCAGCGACTGGCGCGCCGCCGGTGCCGATCCCGACGTCAAGCCCGAGTGGCTGAACAGCGTCACCGACCGGCTGGCCGAACAGATCCAGATCAACATCAACCGCGCCGCCGACGTCAACCCGATCAACCTGCTGGCGCTGGCCCTGCTGGCCACGCCCAAGCACGCGATGGCCGAGGCCGACCTGCTGACCCAGCTGGAGCTGGGCAAGGCGATGCTGGAAGAACTGCCGTACTCGGACCGGGTCACGCTGACGCCGATGAATCCGGCCGCGATCATCGCCTACGGCGAACAGATGGGCTGGATCCAGCGCGTGCAGCATCCGCTGGGCGACGTGCTGACGGTGGGTGCCGAGCAGGCGGTGCTGCTCAGCTACTTCCGCAACAACGTGCTGCATCTCAACGCCACCGCGGCATGGGTGGCCTGCTGCTTCCTCAACAACCGCCGCATGTCGCGGGCCTCGGTGCTGCGGCTGGGCCAGATCATCTACCCGTTCATCCAGGGCGAGCTGTTCCTGCCATGGGATGCGGACGGCTTCGTGGCGCAGCTGGAAGCGACCATCGACTTCTTCGTGCGCCGCGGCCTGCTCGAATCCACCAACGACGGCCGCAGCCTCGAACGCAGCCCGGGCCAGGACGACGGTGCGTTCCAGCTCAAGGTGATCGCCCGCAGCCTGATCCAGGCGTTCGAGCGCTACTACATCACCATCGCCGCGCTGGCCAAGAACGGTCCGCACACGATGAGCGGCGGCGAACTGGAAAGTGCCTGCACGCTGACCGCGCAGCGGCTGTCCCTGCTCAACGAACTGAGCGCGCCGGAATTCTTCGACAAGGCGCTGTTCCGCGGCTTCATCCAGAAGCTGCGCGAGCGGCGCATCGTGTGGACCGATGCCGACGGCAAGCTCGACTACGACAGCGCGCTGGAAGGCATGGTGCGCGATGCGCGGGTGATCCTGTCGCGCGAAGTGCGCCACTCGATCCTGAAGATCACCCCCGGCGGCGAGCGGGAAACGGCCACCGAGGAACCGGTTGATGCCGTGCCCGTGCAGGCGCTGCCCGACGACGCCTCCGCCGCCGACCTGCACCGGCGCCACGTCGACGCCGAGCAGCACGAACACGAACGGCGCAGCGGCGACGATCGTCGCGGCCCCACTCCCGACGCCTGACCACGGCGTTCCTGTAGCATTGCCGGCCATGAACGAACAGCCCAAGACCACGCCCGAATCGACCACCCACTTCGGCTTCCGCGACGTGCCCGTGGGCGACAAGCAGAAGCTGGTCGGCCAGGTGTTCACCTCGGTCGCACGCAGCTACGACCTGATGAACGACCTGATGTCGTTCGGCACGCACCGGCTGTGGAAGCGCCACTTCGTGGCCACCAGCGGCGTGCGCCGGGGCGACCGGGTGCTCGACCTGGCCGGCGGCACCGGCGACATCGCCGCCCTGCTCAAGCCGGTCGTCGGCGACCAGGGCGACATCGTGGTGGGTGACATCAACGCGGCCATGCTCGGCGTCGGCCGCGACCGCATGACCGACCGCGGCCTGGTTTCCGGCCTGCGCTGGGCCCAGCTCAACGCCGAAGCGCTGCCGTTCCCCGACAACAGCTTCGACGCGGTGACCATGGCCTTCGGCCTGCGCAACGTCACCGACAAGGACAAGGCGCTGGCCGACATCTGCCGCGTGCTGAAACCCGGCGGCCGCGCGCTGGTGCTGGAATTTTCGAAAGTGCAGAGCGAGCTGTTCGGCAAGCTCTACGACTTCCACTCGTTCAGGATCCTGCCGAAGCTCGGCCAGCTGTTCGCCGGCGACGCCGACAGCTACCAGTACCTGGCCGAGTCGATCCGCAAGCATCCCGACCAGGCAACCCTGAAAGGCATGATGGAGCGCGCCGGCTTCGGCCGCGTCGAGGTGCGCAACCTCACCAACGGCATCGTGGCGATCCATCGCGCATACAAGTTCTGAGCCGGATATCGACCGTATCGCCCCGAGAGCCGTCGCCGCATGAGCAGCCACAACCACCAGCTGGAACGCCTGGTCTTCTTCTCCGACGCGGTGTTCGCGATCGCGATCACCCTGCTGGTGATCGAAATCCATGTCCCGCGACTGGGCTTGGCCAGCGACCAGGTGTTTCTCTCCGAACTCGCCGCGCTGGGTCCGAGCATCTTTGGCTTCGTGCTGAGTTTCCTGGTGATCGGCGCGTTGTGGGCGGCACACCACCGCGTATTCGGCATGATCTCCGCCTACAGTCCTAGTGTCATGCTGCCGAACCTGCTGATGCTGCTGGTGATCGCGTTCATGCCCTTCGCCACCGCGCTGATGAGTTCGAACCCGCTGTCGCGCGTGCCGGAAATGTTCTATTCCGCCACGCTGTTGCTGGCAGCGCTGCTCCAGCGCTGGCTGTTCGGCCGTGCGCTGCGTTCGGGCTTCCTGCATGCCGACATCAGCCCCGTGGACGTGGCCGGGGCACTGGGACGGGCGTGGGGCTTGCCGGTAGCGGCGGCGATGTCGCTGGGGCTGGCATGGTTCTGGGAAGGACCGAACAACTTCGTGCTGCTGACGATTCCCCTGCTGACCCGATTGTTCGCCCGCCTCGCCCGCGCCCGTGCGCAGAAAGCCGCCCGGCAGGCCGGCGACATCGCGAAGCCGCCGGCCCCGATGGAGCCGGCCGGCGAACCCGCCGGCACCAGCGTGCCCGGTTCGGCGGCATAGCGTCTCCATCGTCGCCTTGCCTTTCCCGGCCTCGCCTTCCAGCCTCGCCGTTCATGCATTCCCTGCGCATTCGACACGGCGGAACGGAGACGGTCGCGCCGCTGCCACCTTCCTCGCTTCAGGGCGTCGCCATGTCCGCGTCGGTCACGCCCTTGCGATTGATCGCCTTCCAGCCGCCCGTCGAGTAGCTTCCGGCCGCCTGCACGTCGAAGGTGCTGCCATTGCCGAGCCAGGCGTACAGCACTCGTGAAGCGTTGCCCCACATGATGTCCACCATGCCGTTGCCGTCAAAGTCGCCGGTGGCCAGCACGTCGTAAGCCGCATTGACCTTGAAGCTCTTCGTTCCCTTCCTGCTGGCCCCATTCATCGTCCAGTAGGCGAAGGTGCCAAGGCTCTGGTTGTACCAGAGCAGGTCGTCCTTGCCGTCGCCGTCGACGTCACCGGTGCCCTTCAGCTTCCAGCCACCGGCGTTGTAGGTGCCGAAGGCGTTGATCGAGAACGTGCTGCCATTGCCGAGCCACACATACATCGTGCGTTGCGCATTGCCCCACAGGACGTCGACCAGTCCGTCACCGTTGAAGTCACCGACGCCCAGAACACGGTAGGCCTTGTTGACGCC
The DNA here is from genome assembly GCF_040208325.1 of Rhodanobacter sp. IGA1.0. NCBI lineage: Bacteria > Pseudomonadati > Pseudomonadota > Gammaproteobacteria > Lysobacterales > Rhodanobacteraceae > Rhodanobacter > Rhodanobacter sp. IGA1.0. Next base: position 443,077 of record NZ_CP157948.1, on the reverse strand, counting down.
GATGCTGCGCGCCGACTTCCTGCTGGAACCGTCCATCAGCCAGTAGGCGAGCGTACCCTGCACCTGGTTGTGCCAGACCAGATCGTCCTTGCCGTCGCCGTCGACGTCACCGATGCCGGCCAGATACCAGTCATTGCTGTTGTAGGTGCCGAAGCTGCTGGCGACGTAGTCGCTCTTGCCGGCATTCCGACCGCCAAGCCAGATGGTCATGCGACGACTGCTGTCGGCCCACAACAGGTCGACGAAGCCGTCGCCATTGAAATCGCCGGTACCGAGCAGCCGCAGCGAGGTGCTGACTGACTGGTTGCGATAACCATCGTGGCCTGCCCCAAGCATCGGCCAATACACCATCCGGCCATCGTTCGGGTTGTGCCAGAGCAGATCGGAGGTGGTGTCGCCATCGGCGTTGAATGGCGCGATCCGGTTGTGCCGGAAGCCCCCGATGAGCCAGTCTGTCTGCCGCAGCGCGCGCGCGTTGTCAGCCTGATTCTGCACGCCACAGGGGAAATTCTGGCAGATCGTCAGCTGCGGGCTCGAGAACACCTGGGTCGAATCCTGTCCCGCGTCCTCGTAGGCCATGATGGTGCCGAAGCCACCCGAACCGACTGTCTTCTTGTAGCCGTAGGCATACGGATAGGCGCCGGTGCCGTCGGCGTTGTCCACGTCATGGGCCAGGCCCATGTTGTGGCCAAGTTCGTGGGTGAAGGACTTGTCTTCGCAGTAGTACCCGCTCTCGTCGGAGCCGTCGCTCACCACCGAAAAGCCATAACCGGCCGAGAAATCGTAGTGGTCGGTGATCGAGGTGCCGTCACCGCCACTGAGCCAGCCGTTGCCGCAGCTGCCATCCCGTGCGTTGTCGAAATGACGCAACAGCGCGACGAGATCGGCGCCGTAGCGGTCGCGCAGCGCATGCAACGGCTCCAGCGCCGTGGTGCCGCCGACCGTGGTCAGGTCGTCCAGTGCCTGCTCGTTGGAGGTGGCGGCGGTGTAGTCGACGGGGACCGCGCGCGCCAGCCGCACGCGCATGTCGACCTGGCTGTTTGCATAGGCCTGGTTGGCGTAGCTGATCAGGTAGTGGATGCGGGTCAGCACGTTGTCGGTCGAACCCAGCTGCTGGACCATGTCCGGTGTGTAGGCCACCAGCACATCGACCAGGGTGGTGCCGGTCGGCGGGGAGGTTGGCGGGCTGATCGCCGCCTGCTGTGCCGCCAGGCTCATTCCTGCGGTCGCGAACGATGCCTTTCGCGCGTCGCGTGGGGGAATCCGCGCATCGTTGCGGCCTGGTCCCAACGCGCGCTGCCGCAGCCGCGACTGGGTCGCCGGCGCCATCAGCCAGCTGCCCGAGCGATCCGTGTAGACGCGCAGGGAGGCGCCGGTGGCCTGCGGGATATTGCCGAAGCTGGCATGCGCGCCGAAGGTCAGCACCACCGACTGCGGACCATGCTGCGTATCGACGCTGCCGATCCAGGTCCAGTCGCCATTGGGAAAGGTTTCGTGCCGCACGTAGCGCACGTAACTGCGTCCGCCCGTCGGGCTGTCCAGCCACAGGCCACCATCCTGCATCGCGGCAAGTGCTGCGTTTTCATCGAGCAAGACCGGCGTTCTTGCCGGCGTGGCAAGTAGCGCACGGACAGGCGCCGTATCAACACGCAACAGCGACGGGTTCGCCGCGTGAGCCGCAGGCAACATCGCCAGCAGAAGTAGTACGGGATAGCTGCGGCGCATTGTCTGCGTCCTCCATTTCATCACGTGGATCGCCGGAACAGGCCGACTCCGACCACCAGTGTGTCATCACACGGGCAACCGTCGTCATCCCGCAAGTCGGGTAAAAGCGAGAATATACGCGTCGAAGAGGAGAATTTTCGTCCACACGATCGCGGATTCGGCAACGCGCCGCCAAGGCTCGCGGGAGATGAACGGCGAGCCGCCCCCCGCGGCGGCTTCCGCGTATCGACCAGTGCCCGCCCGATGATCTTGCGGAGACATGCGGTCGGCCACTCGGGCTCTCGACGGCATGCGCCGTTGCATCCGTCAGCCACTGCCTGCATGCTGCGCTTCCATCTGGCGTGACTTCGACGCGCGTCTTCTCTTCCGGCCATCGAAGACAGCAGGCCATGATCAGCTCCCCGGCAAAAGAAATATCCGCGCAGGTCGCAGACCCGCAACGCAGCTCCTGGATCGACAACACAAAGTTCATCCTGATCGCGCTGGTTGTCCTGGGGCATTGCATGGAAGAGTGGCGCTACAAGTCGCCTGTCGTTCTGGCTATTTATCAGTTCATCTATCTTTTCCACATGCCGGCCTTCATCTATCTGTCCGGTGCATTGTCCCGGCCGAAGTTCGGCATCGAACAGGGGACACGCTGGCTGACCAGGCTGGTTCTGCCATTCCTGGTTTTCCAGGCGATCTATCTCGCTTTCGACGCGTGGCTGCTTGGCAAGCCATTCGTCTACTCCGTGACAAGCCCCAACTGGATACTCTGGTATCTGATGAGCCTGGCCTGCTGGCGGATCATGCTGATCCCGGCACTTTCCTTTACCAGACCGCTCCTGGTCGCCTGCACCCTGGCCGTGCTTTCTGGCTACCTCAACGACGTCGGCTACTCGTTCAGCCTGTCGCGCACGCTGGTGTTCTTTCCATTCTTCGTCGCGGGCTATCTGCATGGCACGAAGATCAAAGGGCCGCGCCTCGCAGCCGTCGGCGTGTTGCTGGCGCTTGCCGGTTTCGCCTGGCTGATCCGCGAGCTCAGCGCCAAATGGCTTTTCGGTCTCGCTCCCTACACCAATCTTTGGGGAGGCGCGATCCAGGCGGGCCTGCTTGCGGCATCCGCCGCAGGCGTATGGGCGGTACTGCGACTGACCCCTCGCGCAGCAAGTCCGTTTGAAAAGATGGGTCGAGAGAGTCTTTCGGTGTACTTGCTGCATGGGCTTCTGATCAAGCTGGCCACCGCATACGGCATCTGGAAGCTGTTCCGGCACCTGGGTGTCGGGCAGAGCCTGGGCGTGGTCATCGGGGCGACGTTGCTTTTGGTGACGCTGCTGGCGGCTGTGGCGCCCCTGTTCCACCCGATCATGAATTACCAGTGGCTGTTCCGCAGCCGACCTGCGCCCGCGGCCGACAAGGTGACGGGTGCCAGCTGAGGTGTCGCCGGAACGGCCATCGCGTTCGACCTGGCGGAAGCTGATCGACTCCCGCCAGGTCAACCGGCCCAGGCAAACCCGCCCCGGCTCGTCGTCATCGGCCGCAACCTGCGCATTCATCGCCGTCCCTCCCCCGATCGACCCGGCGAGCAGTTTTCCGTTTGCATGGAAGGCGATTCGCGCCGGGTGGACGTGATCCAGATCAGTGGCCCGCCGCGACGCGCGGCGTATGTTGGGCTCCCTTTCCCGACGAGCCCGCCCCATGGCCAGCGACATCATTGCAGAACAAAACACCCATCTTTTCGACGCCCGCGGGGTGGCCCGCCGCTTCCGCCATTCGGCGATCTTCGGTGCGATCGGCGCGCTGCGTTCGGGTGAGACGATGCGCTTCGTCAACGACCACGACCCGATCCCGCTGATCGCCCAGTTGCGCGAACGCCTCGGCGACAACCTCAGCGTGACCTACCGCCAGCGCGATGCGGACGCCGTGGTGATCGACTTCGGCATCACCGGCCTGCCGGTGGAGTGATGCGCTATCCGCCCTTCTTCGACCAGGCGCCGGCGATCACCTTGCGCGATCCGCTGGCGGACCTGCTTGGCGCGGCCGACGACGGCCTGCTCGACTACCACTACATCGACGCCGTGCGTCTGGCCGGCCACTCCTGCCCCACCGTAGCCGGCGCCTGGCTGATGGCGCGTGCCGCGCTGCGCGCGCTCTATCCCGATGGCCCCGCCGAGCGCGGCGGCGTCAGCGTGGAAATGAGCGGCGCGGAAGACGAGGGCGTCAACGGCGTGATCGGCCAGGTGTTCACCCTAGTCACCGGCGCCGCCGCAGCCAACGGCTTTCACGGCATTGCCGGCCGCTTCGCCCGGCATTCGCTGTTGCACTTCTCCACGCCTGACGCAGGTGCGGGCCTGCGGGTGCATCGACGCGACAACGGAAAGAGCGTGTCGGTGGCGCTGGATCTCGGCGATGTCCCCGCGCCGGCCAGCCTGCGTCCGCTGCTGGGGGCGGCACTCGACCCGCAGGCCACGCCGGAACAGCGCGCGGCCTTCGGCCAGGCGTGGCAGGAGCGGGTGAAGTGCCTGCTGCTGGAGCATGCCGACGATCCCGCCGTCGTTCGCGTGACCCGGTTGAACTGAGCGCGCGGCGCGCCTCAGCTCGCCGGCACGCGCAGGTCCTGCCAGACCGTGCCCGACTGCCGCGCCTCGCGCTCGTGTTCCTCGTCGCGCCAGCTCTCCTGCAGCGCGGCGTCATACCAGCGGCGCATGCCGGGCAGCGCCAGCAGCCGTTGCGCATAGTCCGAGGATGGCGCGCCAAGCTGCAGGCCGTAGCTCTGGATGCGGAAGGCCACCGGCGCGAAGAACGCATCGACGGCACCGAACTTCGCGCCGGCCAGGAACGGCCCGCCAAACCGGGCCAGCCCTTCGCTCCACAATTCATCGATGCGTGCGATATCGACCTGCAGCGCCGCCGGCAGCTCGTCGGGCAGGCGGATGCGCAGGCCGCAGTTCATGCCGCACCGGTTGCGCAGGGCCGCGAAGCCCGCGTGCATCTCCGCGGCGGCGCAACGCGCCCAGGCACGCGCGTCCGGATCGGACGGCCATACGTCCATATGACGTTCGGCCAGGTATTCGGCGATCGCCAGCGAATCCCACACCACGCGTTCGCCGTCGTGCAGGCACGGCACCTTGCCGCTGGGCGAGAACGCGCGAAACGCCTGCCAGCTGGCGCCGTTGCCCTGGGCAAACGTCACCAGATGTTCTTCGAACGGGATGCCAAGCTCGCTGAGCAGCAGCCACGGCCGCAACGACCACGACGAATAGTTCTTGTTGGCGATGTGCAGCTGGTACATGTCGTGCAACCTCCCGTGGTCAGTTCTGTTCGCAGGTTTCGATCGGCGGCACGACCCGCACGGGCCGCCGCCGCGCATTGGCCAGCACCACGCCGCCGATGGTGACCGCCCCGCCCACCAGGATCAGCGCATTCGGCACTTCGTGCAGCCACAACCAGCCGATCAGCAGCGCGATCGGCGGCGACAGGTAGATGAAGCTGCTGACCTGCGAAGCCGAAGCACGGTGCACCGCCATGTTCCAGGCCAGGTAGCCGACGAAGGTGGGCGCGATGCCCAGCCACAGCAGCGCGCCGATGTGCGACCACGACGCGGCCGCCAGCGCCTGCGGCAGATGCCAGCCGAACGGCAGCGCGCCGAGCGTGCCGGCGAACATCGCGAACGCGGTGACGCCGACCATGCTGCTGCGGGCGAACAGCGCCTTCTGACCCACGAAGAAGACCGCCGAGACGGCGACGCAGACCAGCACCAGCAAGGCGTGCGGGTCCACCTCCACCCGCTGCCCACTGGCCAGCACCACCAGCACCGTGCCGAGCAGGGCCAGCGCCAGGCCGACCCAGGTGCGCAAGGTCAGGCGCTCGCCGATCCAGAACGCCGACACCGCCGCCGTGGCGGCCGGCACCAGCGAAATGAGGATCGAGGCAGTACCGCTGGCGATCCGCGTCTCGGCGTAATTCAGGCACAGGTGATAGACGCTGAGGCCGAGCACGCCGAGCACAGCCAGCTGCGGCCAGTCACGCGGCGCCGGCAGGGGCGCCCGCTTCACCCACAGCAGGACGGCGAAACACAGCGAGCCGGTCAGCAGCCGCGCAAAGGCCACCTCGCCCGGCGTGAACGAGGGCAACGCATAGGCGATCGCGGCATACGCCGACGACCAGGTGAGCAGGGCGATCGCGATGGCCAGCAGCGCGCGGCCATCGAGACGTTCAACGGTACCCATGGGGACGCATTCCTGAAACGGGGAAGTGCGCATCCTAGTCTTGCCGCTCGCGCCGAGGAATAATGCACCGAAGCGTTTTCGCGCTGTTTCGCCAGCGATCGAATTCATCGATACCTGATCCTGCCTTGGAATCGAAAGTCATGGAATCAAAGCTCGAACTGGACGCGAAGGACTGGCAGCTGCTCGAAGCGCTGCAGCAGGATGCGCGCCTGGGTTACGCCGAGCTGGGCCGCAAGGTGCGGCTGTCCGCGCCGGCGGTGGCCGAGCGGGTGAAACGGCTGGAGGAAGCCGGCGTGATCAGCGGCTACCGCGCCACGGTGAACCCCAGGCGGCTGGGCTACGGCATCAGCGCGATGATCCGGTTGCGTTGCGACGGCGTCACCTGCGCGCGCATCGGCGCACTGGTGGAGGACATCCCCGAAGTGCTCGAGTGTCGCCGCCTGGCCGGCGAGGACTCCGCCCTGCTGCATGTGGTGGCGATGTCGATCGGCCACCTGGAATCGGTGCTCGACCGCCTGCTCAAGACCGGCGCCAGCAACAGCACCACTACCCTGATCGTGCTGCAGACGCCGCACGAACACCGCCCGCTGACCCGCGCGATGTGGAACGCCGCACTCGCCGCGTCACGCGACTGACCCTCTCCCCTGCGACCCACCCCATGACCGACAAGCCCGCCACCCCGCCCCCTTCGACCACTGTCGACGCGCCCGCCGATCCGCAACGCCGCCGCCTGCTCGGCGGCCTCGCGATGGCCGGAGCCGCGCTCGGCGTGAGCAGCTGCCAGCCGTTCGGCGAGCGCGGCGCAGCCGCGGCGCCAGGCGCAGGCGACGCGGCACTCGATGCACAGCTGCGCCAGCACATCCACCACGTGGTGGTGCTGTACGCCGAGAACCGCAGCTTCAACAACCTGTTCGCGAACTTCCCCGGACTGGCGCAACCGCTGCAGGCGCTCGACTCACCCGCCTACCGCCAGCGCGATCGCGATGGTCGATTGCTCGACGCATTGCCGCCGGTATGGGGCGGCCTGGCGCCACACGCGCAGACCGTCGACGGACGTCACTACCAGATCGGCGAAGACGCGATCCGCGGCCTGCCCAACCGCCCCTTCGTCCTGCGCACGCCCGACGGCGACGCACTGCCGCACGGCGTGATCACCCGCGACCTGGTGCACCGCTTCTACGAGAACCAGCTGCAGATCAACGGCGGCAGGAACGACGGCTTCGTGGCCTGGGGCAACACCGGCGCGATGACGATGGGCCACTACGGCGACGGCGCGGCCAATCTGCGGCTGTGGAAACTCGCCGGGCAATTCACCCTGTGCGACAACTTCTTCATGGGCGCGTTCGGCGGCTCCTTCCTCAATCATCACTACCTGGTCGCCGCGCAGCCGCCGTATTTCCCGCACGCCGACCGGCACCCGGCGAAGATCCAGATCGCCACCGTCGAAGGCGACGACCCGACCGGCCTCCAGCGCGTGATGGCCGAGGATTCGCCCGCCAGCGCGATGCAGGGTCGCCCGGAGTTCGCCTCGCGCGACGCACTGACGCCGGACTTCTGGGCGGTCAACACGATGGGGCCGGCCTACGCGCCCGCCTTCAGCCACGACAAGCACGATCCGCGCTTTGCCGACCCGGACAGCCACAACACCTTGCCGCCGCAGGTGCACGCCAGCATCGGCGATGCGTTGTCCGACGCCGGCGTCGACTGGGCCTGGTACGCCGGCGGCTGGCAGCTCGCGCTGGACGGCCATGGCGACGGCGACCACAAGGCGTTCCCGGAAGTACCGAACTTCCAGATCCACCACCAGCCGTTCAACTACTTCCGCAGTTTCGCGCCGGGCACGCCGGCACGCGCGCAGCACCTGCGCGACGCCGGCGTAGGCAACCACGCCGACAGCAACCACTTCATCGCCGCGATCGAGGCCGGCACGCTGCCGCCGGTGTCGTTCTACAAGCCGCAGGGCGACCTGAACATGCACGCGGGCTATTCCAGCGTGGATGCCGGCGACGAACATCTGGCGCAGGTGGTCGAGGCGCTGCAGAAAAGTCCACTGTGGCCGAACCTGCTGGTGGTGATCACCGTGGACGAGAACGGCGGCTGGTGGGATCACGTGGCGCCGCCGAAGGGCGATCGCTGGGGACCGGGTTCGCGCATCCCCGCGATCATCGTGTCGCCCCACGCGAAGAAGGGTTTCGTCGACCACACCGTCTACGACACCGGCTCGATCTTGCGCTTCCTCACCCGCCGCTTCGGCCTCAGGCAACTGCCCGGCCTGAAACTGCGCGACGCCTCGATGATCGCCGCCGGCGGCCCGCCACCCGGCGACCTCACCGCGGCGCTGCAGTTCAGTTGAGCCCCAGAGCATCCCTCACCTGAAGGGACTCCCTTCGGTCGCCAGCCTCCCCTGCAGGCAGGGGGAGGAGCAGAACGAGCCACCCGAAACTCCATCGCCACCGGGATACCCTCCCCTGCTCCGCAGGGGAGGGCAGGGGTGGGGTCCACGCCGCGTCGAACTTCATCGAAGCCGATTTCCCCGTAAGCTGCAGCTTTCCAGCGAAACGCAATGAACCCCATGCGCGAGTTCTATCCCGAGATACAGCCTTACCAGACCCATCGCCTCGCCGTCGACGCGATCCACACCCTGCACATCGAGGAATGCGGCAACCCTGACGGCTTGCCGGTGGTGTTCCTGCACGGCGGCCCCGGTGCCGGCCTGTCCGCCTATCACCGTCGCTTCTTCGATCCGGCGCGCTACCGCATCGTGCTGTTCGACCAGCGCGGCGCCGGGCAGTCCACGCCGTTCGCCGAACTCACCGACAACACCACCTGGCACCTGGTCGCCGACATCGAGGCGATCCGCGAGCACCTAGGCATCGAGCGCTGGGTGGTGTTCGGCGGCTCGTGGGGTTCCACCCTGGCGCTGGCCTATGCGCAGACGCATCCCGAGCGCGTGCTCGGTCTGGTGCTGCGCGGGATCTTCCTCGGCCGCGAACCGGAACTGCGCTGGTTCAACGAAGTCGATGGCGGCGCCTCGCAGATCTTCCCCGAGCGCTGGGCGCGCTTCCTCGCCTTCATTCCCGAAGCCGAACGCGACTCGATGCTGGAAGCCTACTGGCGCCGGCTCACCAGCAATGACGAGGCGACCCGGCTTGCCGCAGCGCAGGCGTGGAGCGCATGGGAAGGCGGCAGCACCACCTTGCTGCACGATCCCCACGGCGGTGGCGACTTCGAGGACCCGCACAAGGCGGTCAGCCTGGCGATCATGGAAGCGCACTACTTCCGCCACCGCATCTTCCTCGAACCGAACCAGCTGCTGCGCGACATCGAACGCATCCGGCACATCCCCGCCACCATCGTGCACGGCCGCTACGACATCATCTGCCCGATGACGAGCGCATACGACCTCAGCCAGGCCTGGCCCGAAGCCGAGCTGCACGTGGTGCTGGCCGGCCACAGCGCCGCTGATCCCGCGATCGTCGACCAGCTGGTGCAGGCGATGGATCGGCTGGCCGACCGCTACGCCTGAAGCGCACCTTCATCGTTCCCCCGCAAGGCAAACAGGGAGTGTCCATGCGCGTGCTGGTCACCGGCGCCTACGGCTTCATCGGCGCGCACATCGTGGCGGCGCTGGTCGCCGCGGGCCATGACGTCGTCTGCGCCGTGCGAGGCGCGCGCCTCGACACGCGTTTCCCCGGACTCGACGCGATCGCCTGCGACATGGCCCGCGACCTGCGCAGCGAAGACTGGCTGCCCCGCCTCGCCGGCATCGAGGCGGTGGTCAACTGCGCAGGCATCCTGCGCGAGCGCGGCGCCGACAGCTACGCGGCGGTGCACGAGCAGGCGCCGCTGGCCCTGTTCCGCGCCTGCGTGCAGGCCGGCGTGCGGTGGGTGATCCAGGTCTCCGCACTGGGCGATCCCACCGACGGCGAGTTCATCGCCTCCAAGCATCGTGCCGATGCGGCGCTGGCCGCGCTGGAACTGGACTGGCTGGTGCTGCGCCCGTCGCTGGTCTACAGCGCGCATGGCTCGTACGGTGGCAGTTCGCTGCTGCGTGCGCAGGCCGGGCTACCCGGCCTGCTGCCCCTGCCCGGCCGCGGCGCGCAGCCGCTGCAGCCGATCGCCGCCGAAGACGTCGGCCTGGCCGTCGTCGCCGCGCTGGCCCGACCGCAAGTCGCCCGCGAAGTGCTCGAACTGGTCGGCCCCGAGGTGCTGACCCTGCGCGACTACCTGCTGGCCTGGCGACGCTGGCTCGGCTTCGGGCACGCATACGCGCTCGCCGTGCCGATGCCGCTGGTGCGACTGGCCTGCGCGCTGGGCGAACACCTCGGCAACGGCCCGCTCGGCAACACCATCGGGCGCATGCTGGAACGCGGCAACGCCGGCGCCGCCGATGCCGTCCCCCGCCTGCGCGAGCGCCTCGGCCTGACTCCGCGATCACTGCCACGCGCGCTGGCCGAAGCGCCCAGCCACGTGCAGGACCGCTGGCATGCGCGGCTGTATTTCTGCCTGCCGCTGCTGCGCGTGTCGATGGCCTTGCTGTGGATCGGTTCGGGCGTGGTCGGCTGGCTGACCCCGGCAACCGACGTGGTCGCCGCCACGCACGGCAGTTCACTCGCCGCCGGCAGCCTGCTCGCGCTGGCGCGCATCACCGCCAGCGCCGACCTGCTGCTGGGCGCGCTGTGCCTGCTGCGCTGGCGGCCGCATCTGGTGCTGGGCCTGATGCTGGCGATGCTGCTCGGCTACACCTTCGGCATCGGCATCGCCTGGCCCGTCCACTGGCTGGACCCGTTCGGCGGCCTGCTGAAGAACCTGCCGCTGGTCGCGGCACTGGCGCTGCTGCTGGCGACGGAACAACGCCGATGAATGCCTACGTGCTGCTGAAAACCGTGCACATCCTCTCGTCCACCCTGCTGTTCGGCACCGGACTGGGCACGGCCTTCTTCATGTGGTTCACCCACCGCAGCGGCCAGCTCCCCGCGATCGCGGTGGCCACGCGGCTGACCGTGCGCGCGGACTTCCTGTTCACCACGCCGGCGGTGATCGTGCAGCCGCTGTCCGGCTACCTGCTGATGCGCTTGATGGGTTTCGACCTGCACACGCCGTGGCTGCAAGCCGCCATCGCGCTATACCTGCTGGCCGGCGCCTGCTGGCTGCCAGTGGTCTGGTTGCAATGGCGCGCGCGCAACCTGGCCGCCGCCGCACTGCGCGACGGCACCGCCCTGCCGCCGGCCTACCATCGCTGCATGCGCACCTGGTTCGCACTGGGCTGGCCGGCCTTCCTCGCCGTGATCGCCACGTTCTGGCTGATGGTGGCGAAGCCGGTGTTGTGGGGGTGATGCTGCCGGCATTCGCAACGCAAGAAACGGATATCGCGAACCCGTCGGGTCGACCAGCATCGGCGTCGCCCTGGCCGCGACGGAATTTCCCATGCTCACGCTGTACGACTACCTGCCCTCTCAGAACGCCTGGAAGGTGCGCCAGTTGCTGCATCATCTCGATCGGCCGTACCGCACGGTGACGGTCAGCATCTTCGAGGGCGAGGGCCAACGCGCGGAGTTCCGGCGCATCAATCCGACCGGCACGGTACCGGCGATCGAGCTGGACGATGGTCGGGTGCTGGCCGAGTCGAATGCGATCCTGATGTATCTCGCCGACGGCACGCCGTACCTGCCGGATGATGCGTTCGGCCGCGCCAGGGTGCAGCAGTGGTTGTGCTTCGAGCAGGAACGGGTGGAGTCGGTGATCGGCGCGCTGCGCCACTGGACGATGACCGGCAAGCTGGCGCGTCGCTCGGCAGAACTGATCGCGACGAAACGCCGCGCCGCCGCGCGCACGCTGGAGATCCTCGAGAACGAGCTGGCGACGCGGCCTTTCATCGCCGGCGGCGATTACGGCATCGCCGACATCGCGCTGTTCGCCTACGCCAGCCGCGCGGAAGAAGCCGACCTGTCGTTGCAGGCGTACCCGCATTTCCGCGCATGGGTGGCGCGGGTCGAGGCGCAGCCGGGCTTCCTCGCGAAGATGCATCCGTACGCGATCGACCCGCATTCGGCGAACGAACTGCCCTGAGAGGTTGTGAGTTTTTCAACCTCTCAGGTCGGCCAAGGAGGGGCCGACCGCGGATTGGTCACGCAAGTGACTGATTCGCGTGAGCACGTCCGGGCACGTACCGGACGTGCGATAGAAGAAAACCACAGGACCGTGGTTTTCTTCACAAACTCTCAGCCACGGCTTTCGTCACGGGCGGCGCCAACGGCAGCAATGGCATACTCGGGTTTTCCGGCCCGAGAGTTTCTCCATGCGACTTCTTCCCGCCTTCGCCTTCGGCGCATTGATCCTGCCGCTGGCCGCTTACGCCAACGATCCGAATTCCTACGCGCAGCCCGATCAGGTGCGGGTGACCCATCTGGATCTGGACCTCACGATCGACTTTCCGCACAAGCAGCTCGACGGCCAGGCCACGCTGAAGCTGGACTGGAAGAATCCGCGGGCGCAGTCGCTGGTGCTGGACACGCGCGACCTGAAGATCGCGAAGATCGAGGCGCTGGCCGCCGACGGCAAGGCAACCCGGCTTCAATACATTCTTTCGCCGCGCGACAAGCAGCTGGGCAGCAAGCTGACGATCAGCGCGCCGAAGCATCCGGCGCAGGTGCGCATCGTCTACACCACCGCGCCGACCGCCACCGGCCTGCAGTGGCTGACCCCGGCGCAGACGGCGGACAAGAAGCTGCCCTTCATGTTCTCGCAGTCCGAATCGATCCACGCTCGCTCGTGGGTGCCGCTGCAGGATTCGCCGGCGATCCGCTTCACCTACGACGCCCGCGTCAAGGCGCCGAAGGACGTGCGCGTGGTGATGAGCGCGATCAACGACGCGAAGCATCCGCTGGACGGCGACTTCAAGTTCGACCAGCCGCATCCGATCCCGTCCTACCTGCTGGCGATCGGCGCCGGCGACATCGCGGTGAAGGAAACCGGACCGCGTTCGGCCGTCTATGCCGAACCGTCGGTGGTCGACAAGGCCGCGCATGAATTCGAGGACACCGAGAAGCTGATCGCCACCACCGAACAGCTGTACGGCCCGTATGCCTGGGGCCGCTACGACATCCTGGTGCTGCCGCCGTCGTTCCCGTACGGCGGCATGGAAAACCCCAACATGACGTTCGCCACGCCGACCGTGCTGGTCGGCGACAAGAGCCTGGTTTCGCTGGTTTCGCACGAGCTGGCGCACTCGTGGTCGGGCAACCTGGTGACATCCGCCGCGTGGCGCGACATCTGGCTCAACGAGGGTTTCACTACCTACGTGCAGGGCCGCATCACCGAGGCGGTGTACGGCAAGCCGCTGGCCGACGAGGAGGCGCTGCTGTCGGCGCGCGCGCTGCAGAAGGGCATCGGCGAGATGCCGGCCAACTCGCAGAAGCTGGCGCCCGATCCGCGGGGCGTGGGCGCCGACGATTCGCTGTCCGACGTGGCCTATGACAAGGGCTCGTGGTTCCTGCGCACGCTGGAGCAGCGCTTCGGCCGCGAGAACTTCGACAACTACCTGAAGGGCTATTTCGCCCACTTCGCCTGGCACAGCATCACCACCGAGCAGATGCTCGACTACATGAAGCCGAACCTGATCGAGAAGTATCCCGGCAAGATGAGCTGGGACGAGGTGAAGGCCTGGGTCTACGGCGAAGGCATTCCGAAGGATGCGCCGCTGCCCGAGTCGCCGCGCTTCAACGCGATCGACAAGGAGCGCAGCGACTTCCTCGCCGGCTCGCTGGCCGCCGGCTCGCTCGATGCGAAGGGCTGGAACACGCAGGAGTGGATGTACTTCCTCGACCGTCTGCCGGACGCGCCGCCGCTGGCGAAGATGCAGGAACTGGACGCCGCGTGGCATCTCACCGGCACGCCGAACGCGGAAATCGGCATGCGCTGGTACAGCCACGCGATCGCCGCCGGCGACAGGGCCGTGTGGAGTGCCGCCGCCGAGCACATGACCCGGATCGGCCGCATGTACCTCACCACCCCGCTGTACCGGGCCTTCGTGAAAACGCCCGAAGGGCTGGCCTGGGCCGAGCAGGTCTACGCGAAGGCGAAGGACGGCTACCACCCGCTGACCCAGCAGGTGGTGGAGAACATCATCGCCAAGGCGAAGAAGGCGAAGTAACCAGGCTGACCCCTCCCCAGCCCTCCCCTGCCTTGCAGGGGAGGGAGCAGTTCCCACTAACGAACGACGCAGAACCTCCATGCAGCCATCGACAAGTACCGCCACCCCGTTATGGAAACGCATGCTGTTGCGCCGGCTGAAATTCCTGGCGTGGCTGGTCGCGTTGCTGGTGATCGTGCTGGGCGGTAGCTACCTGTTCGCGCCGCAATGGCTGCTGCAGGCGAACATCAAGCGCGAGGCGATGGCGGCGCACCTGGAGACGCATTCGGTGCAGGCGGGCGATACGCGCTGGGTCTACGACGAAGGCGGCGAGGGTCCCACCATCGTGTTGCTGCACGGTTTTGCCGCGGATCGCAGCGTGTGGCTGAAGGTGGCCAGGGAGCTCACGCCGCACTTCCACCTGATCATCCCCGACCTGCCCGGCTGGGGCGATTCCTCGCGCGACAGCGCCGCCAGCTACACCGTCGAGTCGCAGGCGGCGCGGCTGGACAGTTTCGTCGACACGCTGGGCCTGCAGCGTTTCGTGCTGGTCGGCCACTCGATGGGCGGCGCGATCGCCGCGGTATACGCCAGCGAACATCCCGAGCACGTGGCCAGCCTGGCGCTGGTCGATGCGTTCGGCCTCAAGGGCAAGCAGAATGCGTTCGACCGCGAGGTGCTGGCCGGCAGGAACCCGTTCGTCTACGACGATCGCGCCGGCTTCGAGCGCGCCATCTCGCTGGCGTTCGAGCAGCCGCTCGACCTGCCGGGGCGCTTTGTCGACGTCATGGTCAAGCGCAACCGGCGCGACCGGGCGTTCATCGAACGCAACTTCAATGCGCTGCGCGATCCGTCGGAATATCTTGCGGTGCAGAACCGGCTGGGCCAGCTGGGCATGCCTGTGCTGGGCTTGTGGTGCCACGACGACCGCATCGTCGACATCTCCGCGCTGGACAGCCTGCGCAACGGCCTGAGTGCCTCCAGCGCGATCAGCAGCAGCACCATCAACGGCTGCAATCACATGCCGATGCTGGAAAAGCCCGAGCAGACCGCGCAGATCCTCACCGGCTTCGCCCTGTCGCACTGAGAGGTTGTGATTTTTCAACTCTCAGGTCGGCCAAGGACGGCCGAGCATGAAACAGTCACGCAAGTGACTGTTTCATGTGAGCGAGTCCGGACATGCGCCGGACTCGCGATAGAAGAAAACCACGGGAAGTGGTTTTCTTCACAGACTTTAAGCGGACGGCGGGTGCCGGCGGCCCGGGAATACTGAATAGACACCGTTAATGCGGCCTGGTTGTCGTGAATTGCACGTGACAACATGGGAGAATGAGGTTATCGCGCCGCATTCCGGCGTATCCACGCGTGGCAAGGGAACAATGCAGCGACCGATGAACCAAAGCCTCTGGCGCACCGGCGTGGATGCCATCGTGCGAATGTCCTCGACCCGGACCAACTACTGGGCCGAGGTGGCGATCGACAGCGCGTTGTGCCTGCTGCTGCTGGTATCGGGCTGGCGCCAGCATGACGGGGGCGCCCTTACTGCCCTGCTGGCGCTGGGGCTGGGCCTGTTCGCCTTCAGCTTCATCGAATACTTCTTCCATCGCTGGCTGTTCCACACGCGCATCCCGCTGTTCACCCAGGGCCACGACCTGCACCATGCCCGGCCGCTGGGCTACGACTCGCTGCCGTTCTTCCTGCCGCCGGTGGTGTTGCTGGTCCTTGCCGGCGTGTTCGTGCTGGTCATGCCGACCGGCTTCGCCCTGCTGCTGGCCAGCTCGATCACCTTCGGCTACATCCTGTACGGCCTCAGCCACTTCATCATCCACCACGTGCGCTTCAAGCAGCCGCTGCTGCGCCGCTGGGCCGGGGCACACCACGTGCACCACTACCATCCCGAAACCAATTTCGGGGTGACCTCGTCGCTGTGGGACGTGTTGCTGGGCACGAAGTACGTGCGCCAGCCCAGGAAGGGCTGAACGCGCAGGGTTTCCCCGCGCCGGTTTTTCCGCGTGCCCGGGCACGCCGTGGCGAGGGCATCGAGCGCCCCGGGACGGCGACGCAAGACCAGCTGACCCGACACTGCCCGCCCGGATGCGAATGCGCCGCGTGCGCGACCGGATCGCTCGGGACACGCGCAGCCGCAGGACGTCGGCCTTCAGAAAACGCCGGGGACCAGCGCCTTCACCCGCCGCATGTAGTCGGTATAGGCCGCGCCGAACTGCTCGCGCATCCAGCGTTCCTCCAGGCGCAGCTTGTACCAGAACGACACCGCCACGATGGCGAACGCCAGCAGGCCGCGCCATTCGCCCAGCGCCACCGCCGTGCCCAGGAAGGCCAGCAGCAGGCCGGTGTAGATCGGATGGCGCGCCAGCCCGTACGGGCCGCTTTCGATCAGCTCGTGGTCCTGCTTGACCTGCACCACGGCGCTCCAGTTGTTGCCCAGCACGTGGCGCGCCCAGCAGGCAAACAGCAGCCCCGCCGCGGTCATCAGCGTACCCAGCGCCACGACCCAGCCGGCCGCGGGCACGAAGCGCGCCGCCAGCACGCCGCCTTCGTACAGGCGGCCCGGCTCCAGCAGCAGCGCCGCCAGCAGCAGCGGCAGCCAGTATTTGAGGAAGCGCGACACGGCCGGCTCCGTGCGACGGGTGTTCTTGACCTTGCGTGCGCTCCAGATCCAGTACGCCACGAAGAGAATCCACGACGCATTGAGCACGCTCTGGGTCGGGAATGGCATGGTCTGCTCCACCAAGTGTCGACTGCCGCGTTGTCGGCAGGCCGTGATGATCAAGGTATCCGCGGCAGCCCGCAAGGCGGCGCGCGCCGAACGCCGGCTCAGTCGGCCACGTCGTCGACCAGCCGGTCGAGTTCGGCCTTGAGGATGGCGCCGTGCTGGCGCAGCCAGTCACGCTGCTCGCGCCAGCCGGGCAGCAGGTTTTCCACCTGGGCCCAGAACCGCGGCGAATGGTTGCGCACCTTCAGGTGACACAGTTCGTGCACCAGCACGTAGCGCAGCGCCGCCGGTGGTGCCAGCGCCAACGCCAGGTCGAGGTTGATGCGGTCGCGCGTATCCAGGCTGCCCCACAGGCTTTTCATCGGACGGATGCGCAGCGACGTGGGCGCCAGCCCCAGCAGCGGCACGTACGCGGCCAGCCAGCGCGAGACGTCGCGGCGGATCAGCGATTCCAGGTGCGAGGCCAGCAGGCCGCGGGCGATCGGCAGCGCGCGGGTGTGCGGGCGCGGGATCACCAGGGTGAGCCCGCCAGCATGCGCCTCGATCCGCGGATACGGACCCTCGGCCCAGTCCAGCGCCGCCATCTCGCCGCGCAGCGGGAAGTTGCAGGGATAGCCTACCCGCAGCGGCGGGAGCGGCTCGACGATCAGGTTCAGCTCATCGAGCTTCTGTTCCAGCCACTCGGCATGGTTGCGCAGGAAGGCGTTGACCTGGGCCGGATGGGTGCCGACCGGATAGGTCACCCGCGCGCCCTGCGGCGTGATGGTCAGTCGCAGGCGGCGCGCACGCGGATGGGCGGACTTCAGCACCCGGATCAGGCTGCCGCCTACCGTGGCCAGTTCCAGCCAGTCGCCTTCCAGATGCTGCGCCATGATCCTGCCTGCTCTTGCCTGGGCTCATGTAGATCGAACGGGGAACCCCTTCGCCGGAAAGCGACGGGGTTGCCAGTATGGCGCGGGCGCGGGTGAAACGGGTATGGATATTTCGTTCAGCTATCGGCCGGGCGCGGCAGGCCGAACCACTCTTCCAGCTTGCCCAGCAGGCGCTCCAGTTCCAGCGTCAGCAGGGCGAAACTGGCGTCCAGTTCGGCCTGGGCGTCCTGCTGGCTGTCGCCCATCTCGTCCATCACCACGTCGAGGAACTTCAGCTTGCGGATGGTCAGGTCCTCGCCCAGCACGAAGCTGATCCGCTCATCGAAGGTGAGACCGAGCATGAACACCTGCTTGCCGTTGCGCAGGTGCTCCTTGACCTCTTCGGCGTCCAGGTCCTGCCGGCGGCAGCGGGCGATCGCGCCCGTGGCGGTGGCCGGGTCGCGCAGCTCGCACTCGTCGCCCAGCGCCAGCCCGGCCGGCAGGTTGCCGGTGGCCAGCCAGTCGGTCATCAGCACCCGCGGGCCTTCCTCCGGCGCCAGCGGCACCGCGGGGAAGCTGCCCAGCGCCTCGCGCACCTGGCTCAGCGCGTTCTCGGCCGACTTGCGGCTGGAGGTGTCCAGCACCAGCCAGCCGTTCTTCTTGTCGACATAGGCCGACATCCGCGACTGCCGCACGAAGGCGCGCGGCAGCAGTTCGTTGAGCAGGTCTTCCTTGATCCGCTTGCGCTCGCGGCCGCCGACCTTGCGTCCCTCTTCCTCGGCGATCTTCTGCACCTTCCGATGCAGCTCGTCATTGATCACCGCGGCCGGCAGCAGCTTGTCCTCGCCGCCCACGGTGAGCAGGGTGCATTTCTTCACCGAATGCGTGAGCGGCTCGCCCTCGCCGCGCCCGACCGGCGGCACGAAACCCTTGGTGAACATTTCCAGCGGACCGCACGGGCGCAGGCGATGTTCGGCCAGCGCCTCGTCGAGGCGGTCGAGATCAGTGGCAACGGCGGGGGAAAAACGGAACAGGGTGAGATTGCGGAAGAAGACGTTGCTGCCTGTGGCCATGCATGAAAACTCGGTAGTTGAAGGGCACGCAGTGGGGGCAAGTCGCGTCCGGCGCGGAGATTCCCGTGATGTGGAAGTCCGCGCGAAGGATGTCGATGCCTCGCGCCCGCCATGCTGACCCCGAACTATAGCAGCGGGGATGTTGGCCGGCCGGAGCCCTTCACTCCCGGGTCGGGAGGCGGCCTTCGCGGCGCCGGCCCGGCAGGGCGGGCGGGAACAGGCGGGCGTGGTCGAAGTAGGAGACCCGCAACTGCAGCCCCCGTGGCGAGTAGCCGATGAAGGTGGTGCCGGAATGCGGGTCGCAGGCGTGGACGTAGCGTGCCGCGAGCAGGGTGTTCTCCAGTTCCACCAGCACGCCGAGCGCCTCGGGGACAGCGAGCTGCGCGTCATGGGCCTGCAGGATGTCGCACGCGCGCCTGAAGAACGGCACGGTCTGCCGCTGGCCGCGAAACCCCGGCGCGAAGAACTGGCGATAGAAGTACATCGGCTGGCGCAGCCGTGGCAGGGTCCGGATGACCGCAGTGCCCACCGCGCAAATTGCACCACTGGCGTCGCGACCGATGCATACCGCCTGCTGCCCGCGCGTGGCCGCGCTGGCCGGATCGCCAATCGCACCGGTCTGCGCCCACAGGCCGGACAGCTCGGCGATCACCCCGGGCGAGACATTCCGCCAGACCGGGATGATCTCGAAGGAGGGATCGGCATTCGGGCGGACGTCCGCGGATGGGTGCGACATGGCTTTTCCCTATTTCCCCGCAGGCGCGGGCGCCGGCCGCAGCGCGGCCAGTCGGCGGATCGCGACCACGTACTCGGCGAAGTTCAGCGACCCGTTGCCGTCGGCGTCGAATGCGGCCAGCGGCGGAGCGGCTGCACCCGCGCGCCTGACCAGCATCAGCCTGGCGTATTCGCCGGCGTCGATGGAGCCGCCGTGATCGGCATCGACCCGTCCGAACTGTTCGCGCAAGCGGATTTCGAGGGTCATCAGCCGCTGCACGGCGGCGTATCCCGCGGCGAACTCCTGCGGCGACAATGCGCCGTCCTTGTTGGCGTCCACCGCATGGAAAATCGACGCTGCCGTCGTCGCCGGCGGCGGCAGCGGGGCGGTGGCGACCCCGCCTGTCGCGGCAGCGGGCGCGGCGGACGAGGCCGCACTGGCTGCGCACAGCACCAGGGCGGTCGCCACCGTACCGGGAAGCTTGCCCAGGCTCATGGAGCGGCCTCCGCGCCTTCGAGTTCGGACTCGAAGGTGATCAACTCGCGGATCTCCGCCGTACGCAGGCCGACCACCATCGCGTTGCGCACCTTGGGCAGGAAGCAGATGTCGAAGATCTCGCTGATGTCGCCCTCGAAGCGGATCCAGTTCAGCACGTCGCCGTTGCCCAGCGAGACGATCTGCACGCCGCACCAGGGATCGGCGTCGCGCCGGCGCAGTTCCCCGTCGAGCTGCAACCCTTCGAAGCGCTGGTTGCGCGGTTTGGAAAGACCGATGGCGGCGACGTTGCCGATGATCGACAGGCCCCGCGCAAAGCCGGGCACGAAGGCCAGTGGCACGAATTTCCGTTCCGCGAAATCGACCCAGCCGATGTGGCCGGTGCCGGCGTTGAGCAGCCACAACTTGCCATTGGCCCAGCGCGGCGAGTGCGGCATCGACAGACCTTCGCAGACGATCTCGTTGGTGGTGATGTCGATCACCACGCCGCCGTCATGCCGCCGATCGCGCCAGCCGTCGACACTGTCGCCGCGGCACACCGCCGTCACGTATCGCGGCTCGCCATCGACCATGGCCAGGCCGTTGAGGTGGCAGCGATCCTCCGGTGCCAGCTTGCTGACGAAATCCGGCTTCCAGATCGCCTTGAAGCTGTGGGTCTGGCTGAGTTCGGCCAGGCACGAATAGCGCGTGTTGACGAAAACCACCTTGCCGTTCCTGCGGATGCCGAGCTCGTGGATGTCCAGGTCACCGATGGTCTGCGCGTTGCGCGGCACGTAGCACTTGTCGAACTGCTGGTGGATCGACTCGCCCGGGCGCAACACGTTCTCGAAGCGCCACAGCTGATAGAGGCCGCCGAGGTAGAGCCGCTGGGCGTTGCCGACGATGCCCATCGCCCGCTCGAAGATGCGCTCGAAAAACGACACGCGTCCCTGGGGATCGCTGCCGACCAGATACAGGCGTCCGCTCTGGTAGGACGATATCGCCAGTGAAAGCTTGTTGCCGGCGAGCCAGCTGGCGAGGCCGCGCGAACAGCTCTTCTCCACCTTCAGGTTCATCAGGTCGAGCGCCGGCTTGCCCGCTGGCGGCGGTGGCGCCGGCACGGCGGCGGCCACGGGCCCGGCGTCCACCGTCTGCAGCACCGCTCCGTTGTCGTTCTCGTCGATGGATTCCGGGCTGCCCTGCCCCGGGATGGCTTTCTTGACCACGATTGCTACTCCTCACGTCCGCCCCGGCTGTCGGGGCGGACTTCAAAAAACTGCGCGGCCGGAGGTGTCCGGCCTTACCAGCTGTAACGCACGGCCAACTGCCCACCCAGAACGTTCTGCAGCGCGCCGCCATCGGTCCAGTTCACGCCACCGGTGAGCGACAGGCCGCCCCGACGCGCACCCAGACCGAGCTCGACCATCGCGCTGGTACCCCGGGTGCTGGTGGCACCGAGCAGGCCGCCGTTGATCGCGTAGCTGTGGTTGCCCCTGAATTCGCGCACGGCATTGACCGAGCCATAAGGGGTCCAGCTGAAGCGCGCGCCCTGGATGGTCTTGTCGAAAGCCAGGCCGGCGCGGCCACGCGATGACACGCCACCGTGATCGACGAAATCCGACTGCTGCAGGTGCAGCGACGAGATGCCTTCGATGCGGGTGCGGGTGTACTGCAGCTGGGGCATGACATGGACACCGGCCAGGGTCCACGCGGTGACGCCGGCCTCGACGTTGAAGACTGCCGCGTCGGCGTCCGTGGTGGTGGCGACCATCCCCGAGCGCAGGTGCGCCTTGATGCCGGTCCAGCGCTGCGAAACGTCGAAGTAGAAACTGTTGTCCGCCATCCACGTGCCGTACAGGCCGAACGTCCTGCCGTCCAGACGATCGGAGCCGCTGCCGTCGGCCATGCGCTGGCTGCCATCGGACTTGCCGATCAGCACGCCTGCCGACAGATGGTCGGACAGGCGCGTATCGAGCCCGAACTCCAGGCCCCGATTGGTCTGGTGGAACGCGGCGTTGCCACTGGCGCCGAAATTGCTGCTGCTTCCCGGGCGGATGTCGCCACTGTCGGAGAACGTGCGCACCCACGGTGCCAGCCCACGCTTGCCCTGCTCCGGCACCACGCCCATGCGTTGACGCCAGGTGCCCACTTCCGCATTGACCAGGCTCTGCGCACCCGGCGTCAGGGCGGACGCCAGTGAACCGGCAGCGTTCAGGCCGGTGACGTCCATCACCAGCGATGTCGTGCCACCAGCCGTCTTCAGGCCGAAATCCAGCGCAACAAAACCCCGGGCCTGCGATTGCGTCTGCCCCAGCGTGAAGCTTCCGCCCCGGGTGCCACTCGCGATGACCAGCGGAATGTCGACCGTCGGCGTGGTCGGCATGTCGATCAGGTTCACGTTGATGACCTGGCGGGTCGAATCGATCACGTTGCCATCGACGTACAGGCGGTCGCCGGTCTGGTGCAGCCCGCTGACGTCGACATCGAGCGAGCCCTGGCCGGCGAAATCGCCTGCCACGGTCAGCACGTCGTCGGGCGCGCCATCGACGAAGCTGATCACGCCGTTGTTGGACACCGGGAACGGGTTGTCCATGTCGATCAGGTTGGTGGCGCCGGACACGCTGATCGTGCCGAAGTTGTCGAACGTGTTGCCGTTGACGTATCCGCCGAGGCTGATCGAGGCATCGGCCATGAACAGCGTGCCGCGATTCACCACGTGGTCGTCGCCCGCCCCGAAATCGGAGCTGCCGATGGCCTGCCAGCTGGCGCCGGCCGCGTTGTCGAAGCTGTCATCGAGGTCGCCGGTGACGACCGCGCCGACCATCGAGCCCTGGTTGGCGATCGTGGCCGTCGCACCGATGCCGGACGAGACCGCGATCCGCGTGCCGTCACCGTAGGCAGCGATGCTGCCGGTGTTGGTCAGCACGTTGGCGCCACGGGCATCCATCGACACCGCGGTGGCGGTGGCGTCCGCGCCGTAGGCGGCCGCACCGATCGTTCCACCGTTGTCGATGCGGATGCCCGCATCCTTCCAGCCGACCGATTCGATGCCGATGGCCGTGGCCGTAGTCGTGCCCGTCGCCCTGGCCAGGATGCTGCCCTGGTTGTCGATCGTCGCGGCGAACTGGCCGTTGTCGGCGTTGCCGTAGGCGCCGGCGGCGAACACGCCGCTGGCGCTGGCCGTCCCGCCGGATGCGATCGCCTCGAAGCTGCCGCTGTTCTGCACCGTCGAGTAGCCGTAGACGCTGTTGGTCAGGGCACCGACGGCGCGTGCGTCATCGGCGTCGGCGCTGGCGCCGATGTGCCCGCTGTTGGTGATGCCCGAAACGAATGCACCGAGCACCGAGGCGCCGTAGCTCTGTCCGCTGCCACCTTGCGCCGTGGCCACCGCCATGATCCCGCCGCTGTTATCCAGCGAAGCCGTGCCGGCGTCGGGGGTGAACGTGGGGTTGGAATAGTCGCAATAGCCGTTCTCGTCGCAGTCCACGTGGTACTGCTGGTGCAGCGCAAACGCGTAGCTGCCGACCGCAAACGCGTGGCCGTGGTCGGACCTGGCGGTCGACTGGATGCTTCCGGCATTGGACGTGCTCGAATCGTAGTGCGACAGCACATACGTTCCGAACGCGTTTGCGTAGCCGAAGTCGGCCGAGGCGGCCGCCTCGATGTCGCCGACGTTGACCACCTCGCCGGTCTGGATCGAGGAATAGGCACCGACGGCGCTGCCCCAGGCACTGGCCAGGCTGCGACCTTCGTTCTCGCCGCCGTCGGCAGTGACGACCGCGTGCGAGACGATGCTGCCGGCGTTGTAGGTGACGCCGTGATCGGTGCCGAAGACATGGGTGCCGAAGGAAACGGCGCGCCCACCGTACTGGTCGCTGGCGAGGCTGGCGGTGCTGGCGGAGGCCACGATGCTGGACCCGGCGTCGTTGGCCACATGGGTGTAGTACTTGCCGCGGCCCATCACGCCGTAGGCGCCGACGATGCCCAGCTCGCTTTCGGCCACGGCGGAGATGTCGCCGGCGTTCTCGACCGTCGCGGCGTACTTGGCATACGTGCTCACGCCGGTGGCGCCCGCGCCGGCATTGAAGAAGGTGATGCCGTTTTCGGCGACCGCGTGGGCCGCGATGTCGCCGTGGTTCACCACGGACACGTTGCCCCGGTAGTTGGCGATGGCCTCGACGGCCATGGCGCGGCTGGCGCCGTAATAGTCGTGCACACCGTCGGCATAGGCGTGTGCACGTGCGTATGCGCTGATGTTGCCGTCGTTGGCCACGGCGACGCCGTAGAGTCCGCCGGCTTCGACGGCCACCGCGCCGACGCCGCCGAACAGGGTGGCTTCGGCCGTGGCGGCAATGGTGGCGCCCGCGGCGTTGTCGACCGTGGAACTCGATCCGAAAGTCTTCAGCGCGGTCGCGGCAACGATGCCGCCGGCGAGGGACGCGTCGGCTTCGATGCTGCCGTCGTTGCTGATGCTGGCTTCGCCGCCGCCATAGGCGAATCCGTACACCTGGGCGCCGGTGGCGTACGCGGTGGCGAGCGACACGTAGGGAATGCCACGCCCGGCCTGCGACGTGGCGCTGATGTCCCCGTGATTGACGATGATCGCCGTGCTTCCGCTGTGCGCGTACGCACCGATGGTCACCGAGTTGCCCGCGCCCGACTGGGCGCTGCTCGCGATCGAACCGTCGTTGTCGATCTCTGCCTGGCCGTAGCCGTAGGAACCGGACTGGGCGATGGCGCCCCAGGCCGACGCATAGCCCTGGCCGGTGACCGCCGAGGCGCCGACGTCACCGGTGTTGGTCACCAGCGCTTCGCCGTAGCCAGCGGGATTCACCGCGCGCACGCCAATCGCCTTGGCCACCAGGAAGCCGCCGGTGTCGTCGATGTCGGCCAGCGCGGAGCTGGTGACGGAAACCGAGCCGCTGTTGTCGACGATGGCATCGTAGATCGTGGCGAACGTGTAGACGCCGACCGCCACCGCTTCATATTGACCGTAAGGCGCCACGGTGCCCGATGCCGTCACGGTGATCCGGCCGGCGTTGCTGGTGGCCGCCTCGAAGTACGACTGGTTGACCACGCCGGCGGCGGTCGCCTGGGCACCCGAAGCCGTGGCGGAAATCGTTCCCAGGTTGGTGGCGTAGGCGTTGTAGATGCCGATCGAGTTGACCCCGGTGGCCTCGGCCACGCCGGCATAGGCGGATGCCTGCGCCGAGATGTCCCCGGTGTTGTAGAAGGATGCCGAGCCCGAATGACCGTAGGCATACGTACCGGTGGCGCTGGCTGCGCCACCCACGGCCTTGGCCGTGGCGCTCACGTCGCCATAGCTGTTGATCGCCGTGTTGGTGCCCTCGGCGTGCAGGCCCGTGGCGATCGCGACGCCGGCGGCGCCGGCGGTGGCCGTGGCGCTGGCGTTGCCATCGTTGAAGATGCTCGCCACCGCCGCGACCACCAGGTCGCCGGTGGCCTGCGCGTAGCCGCCGATGCCCGCCACGGTGCTGGCGTCGACATCGCCGCCACTGATCAGCAGGCCGACCCCGCTGTAGCCCTCGACCACGGCGCCGTATGCCTGCGCGGAGCCGAAGTCGCTCTTCGCGCTGGCGGTGATGCTGCCGTCGTTGTGCAGCGTGCTGACATCGCCGCCCACGACATAGGCACCCACCGCCACCGCTCCGCCGTAGCCGGCATGGGCCGTGGCCGTGATCGTGCCAGGCGCGTCGTTGTAGAGGTAGGACAGGTGATAGGAGAGGTTGCTCACCCCGTAGGCCGTCGCACCGCCCGCCGCGCTGGCGGCGGCGCCGACATCGCCGCTGTTGTCGACCGTGCTGCTGTACTCGCCGTAGGCTTCGATGCCCACGGCGCTGGCGTAGCCGCTGGCCTGGACGCTGCCGCTGTTCTGGATGTTCGCGTAGCCCTGGCTGGCCGCCGAGGCGACGATGCCGCTGGCATCGCCGTGGATCGAGTCAGCGTTGATCACGCCTGCGTTGCTGATGGCGAGCTGGCCGTAATAGCCCTGGCTGGCTGCCAGCAGTGCGGTGGCACTGCCGTCGTAGGCGCTGGCGCCGATCACGGCCCCGGCGAGATTGTCGAACTGGACGCTGCCATAGTCGGAGAACACGCTGGCGCCGATGACGTCATGACCGCCGTCGGCGTCACTCGCGAGCACGCTGCCGCCGTTGACGACGGTGACGTCGTGAACGCCACCGATGTCCATCGCTTCGGCATCCTCGGCGGTTACCGCCGTGGCGATGCTGCCGTAGTTGGACACCCGGGTCGTGGCATCGGAACCATAGGCATGGATGCCGTCGGCGCCCGCGGTCTGGATGCTGCTGCCGGCATTGACCAGGATGGAAATGTCGCCAGCCCACGCCGCGTCGATGCCGATGTACCCGGCGTCCGGATGCACGCTGCTCGGCAGCTGGTCACCCAGTACGACCGTCAGGTCAGCCGGCGGGATGAAACCGGCATCGGCAATCGGCTGGCTGAAATCACCGTTGCAGGCGTACGTATTGCTGACGGCGTCGTAGCTGCAGGTGCCGCTATCGGCAGCCCAGCTCGCGGCGGGCGCAAACAGGGTCAGCATGGTGGCCGATACGGCCAGGGCCGCGCGGATCGCGCGGCTGATGGGGGCAACGGGCTGGCTGGCGAGTACGCGCGTTCTGCGCGGTGCGCCGCGCTGCGTGGATTGGTTCATGGTGTCCCCGACTATCGGCTATCGATCCGGCGCGGGACCTGGCTGGTCCCGCGCCGGCGGTGATGGTTGGCCTGGTGGCGATCGCGCCGCAGCTGGCCGCTTACAGCACGTTGACCGCGGTCCACGTGGCGGCAACCGCATTCGCTTCGGCCGACGTGGCTCCGTACAGGTCCTTCGCCGCCTGGATCGTGGCGACGCGGGCAGCCGCGTAGTCGGTGCTGGAGGTGAAGTAAACCGTCAGCGCGCGATACCAGATCTTCTGCGCCTTGGTCCGCCCGATGCCGGGCAGGCTTGCGCCGTTGATGGTCGGCGAGCTGTGGACCACGCCACTGAAGGTCTTCGGCGTGGTGCCCTCGGCCAGCAGGTAATAGAAGTGATTGGCCACGCCCGACGAATAGTGCACGTCCAGGCTGCCGATGTTGCTCACGTAGAAGTCGGGCGAACGGCCGTCCAGGCTGGGCTTCCACATGTAGCGAAGCGCGTGCTGGCCCGGGCTGCCGGGTACGTTGGCCGGGACGATCGACTCGCCGATCATGTAGTCGGGCGTGTCGTGACTGTTGTTCGCGTAGAACTCGACCATGCTGCCGAGGATGTCCGAATTGGCCTCGTTCAGCCCGCCGGATTCCCCCGAGTAGATCAGGCCCGCGGTGCGCGCCGTGACGCCGTGGCTCATCTCGTGGCCGGTGATGTCGAGCGCGACCAGGGGACCGACGTTGACGCCATCGCCGTCGCCGTAGGTCATGCAGAAGCAGGCGTCCGACCAGAACGCATTGTTGTATTTGGTGCCGTAGTGCACCCGGTTGTAGGCACCCTTGCCGTCGTCGCCGATGCCGTTGCGCCCGAAGGTCGTCTTGTAGAAGTCCCAGGTCATCGAAGCGCCGTATTCGGCGTCGGCGGCGGCGGTGGCCAGGTCCAGCGTCGTGGAGTTGCCCCAGACGTTGTCGCTGTCCTTGTAGATCTGGCCCGAGGTGCGACTGTTGGAGCCATCGATGGTGCGCATCCTGCCGCGGGTCGGATCGCGCAACTCGTAGCCGCCGATGACCGAGTTGGTGACCAGCGGGACATTTCCCGAGTACAGCGTGTTCGCCCGGCCGGTGACGGCGGTCGTTTCGAGGTTGCTCCAGCGCTCGATCAGCGCACCCGTGCGGGCATCGACGATGTAGGTCATGTCGGCCTGCGCGTCGTGCATGCGAACCCGCCAGGCCAGTCGCGGCGCACCGTGGCCACGTGCATACACCGACAGCGTGCGCTCCGGCATTCCGACGAACCCGCTGCCGAATTCCGCGCCGGCGATGACCGCGGCCTCGTCCGACCCGACCACCGGCCGGATCGACAGATTCAGGGGCGCGCCCTGGCTGACGGAGGTGGAACGATAGCTGCCGTTGCGCGAGTGCACGACCAGGTCGCCACCGATCACCGGCAAGCCGTTGTAGGTCCGCTCCAGGCGCACATGTTCGGTGCCGTCCGCGTCGACCAGCACCCCGCGGCTGGTGTAGCGATCGTTGACCGAGGCGCGCGCCGAGGCGCCATGGCTGTGAACCAGATCGAGAGCGCGATTGACGGCTGCCTGCGCCGTGTCGACAGCGTGCGCCTGGCTGGCACAGAAGACCATTGCTGCCATTGGCAGCACTTTGCATTTCAAAGACATCTGACTCCCCCGAGTTGACGATCCTGCGTGGACGGGCCCTTGGCCGCCGCCACGGTCAGGCATGCACCCCCGAGTAGAACGACTTCCCGGGCCACGCCACACCCCCCAACAAGGGGGGGGCATCCGGGTGTGCGGGGGGTGCGCCCGCGCCAAGCCCCCGAATCAGCGGAAATCCGGGCACGACAGCCGATCTTCGCCCTGCCGCGAACGGCGCGCGGCAGGGTGCGGCAGCGCCACGCCGGCGCCTGGGGGATCGAGTAATCTGCGCGGATGTCCGCACCCGACATCATCCTGAAGACCACGCCACCGCGCCTTCCACGCAATGCGCTGGATCGGGAACGGCTGTTGCAGTTCCTGGACGAGATGCACGAGCGGACCGTGATCGCCGTTGTCGCGCCGGCCGGCTTCGGCAAGACCACGCTGTTGCTGCAGTGGCGGCGGCGCTGGATGGAAGAGCAGGCCCTGGTGGCGTGGCTGGGGGCCGATGCGCAGGATCAGCCGACCCGATTCGTTGAAGGCTTGCTGCAGGCCATCCGCCGCGCAAGCGGGCGGAAGGCGTTCGACATCATTGCCGACCAGTACGCGAGCGGGATCGGCCAGCAGGTCGAGGCGCTGACGGCGTTGCTGGCGGAAATCGCCCAGCTGCAGGCCGAAACGGTGCTCATGATCGATGACGCGGAAAGGCTGCCCGCGGCGACCGTGCACGAAGCGATCCAGTATCTGCTGCTGAATGCGCCGGCGAATCTGCATGTGGTGATCGGATCGAGAACGCCCCTGCCATTGCAGACCAGCGAACTCGCTGCGAAGAGCAATTTCGCCGTGCTGAAAACAGACGACTTGCGGCTGCAGTTCGACGAATCGGTCGAGATACTTGAACGCCGACTTGGACCGCGCCTGGATCTGGACCTGCGCGCGAAGCTGCACGACCTGACCGAGGGCTGGCCGGTCGGCCTGCAGCTCGCCATCGCGAAGATCGAGCGTGAAGCCGACCCGTCCGCGGCCATTGCCACGTTCTCCGCCCGTCGGGAAAGTCTGCAGGACTATTTCGTGGAGTCGCTCTTTTCACGCCTGCCCCCGCACACCACCGACTTCCTCGTCCGCTCGGCCATCCTCGGGCACATGAACGCGGAGCTCTGCGAGGCCGTGACGGGTTGCGCGGACGCGGCAGGCCGGCTCGACCATCTGATCCTGGAAACGCCGATCATGATGGTGGGCGAAACCAGCGACTGGGTTCGCCTGCATCCGCTCGCCAGGGATTTCCTGATGGGCCGGTTCGAACAGTTGCCAGCGGCCGAGCGGGTAGAACTCCATGTCCGCGCCTCCCGCTGGCTGGCCTCGCACGGGCGCTTTTCCGAGGCGGCGGGCCACGCGCTGGCGGCCGGGGATGAAGCCCTCGCCCACACCTACGCGGCGCAATCGCTGTGGGCGCTCGGCACCGAGGGAAAACTGGCCGAGGCGCGCGAATGGCTGGATCGCATCCCGCCGAAGGTCCTTGCCGAAAACGTGTCGCTGCGGCTGGTCGCGGCATGGGTGAACGCGCTCGGCGACGGCAATGCGGAAGCGTTGCGGATCTCCCTGGACATCGCCAACGACCCGGCGACGTCGCCCCGGCTGCTCTGGCTGGCATTGCGCGTCGCCGGCGGCGCGGCGATTTATGCCGACAACCTGGGTCTGCTGCCGCAGTTGCTGTCCCGATGGCCACAGTTGCCCGGACTGATCGTGGACCCCCTGTACTTTGTCGCGCCCCTGAACTGCGGTGCCCTGCTGACGCTGCATACGGGTTCGAGCGCCGATGTCCGTACCGCCACCGCAAAGATAGCGGCGTATGGACACGCCGGCTCCATGCGGCTGGCGGCGGCGTCGGCCCTTTCCATCACCGGGCTGAGCCATCTCAGGGATGGCCACGCCGATCAGGCCGAGGCCGTGTTGCGCCCTGCGCTGGCATTGGCGGAAAAGGAGGATGGACGACGCAGCACGGTCGCGTGTCTGTATGCCGCCGTGCTCGCCGCTGCCCTGCTGGAGCGCGACCAGCTCGCCGCGGCGCAGGCACTGCTCGCCAATCGCCTCGACGTCATCGAGAGCAGCTACCCCGATGCGATTCTGACCGCGTATCGCACCCTGGTGCGGATCGCCCTCGGCCAGGGTGACGAGCGGCGCGCGCTGCATGCACTGGACAGCCTCGATGCCCTGGCCAGCCGCCGGCATTTGCCGCGATTGCAGTTGCACGGCCTGGCCGAGAGGATTCGCATCCACGCCCTGGCCGAACGCAGCGACATGGTGGGCGAACTGATGCCCCTGCTGGATCGGCTGGCGCCGGCGTTCCAGCAGGAAGATCAGCTGCCGTTGCTGCCGCACTATCAGCTCGGGGCGAGCATCGCCAGGGCCTACGCGGCGCTGGCGAGTCACGATGCGGCAAGCGCGAATCGGCAACTGGATACGGCGGACCGGCTGGCCCGCCAACTGCAACGGACTCGTGATGGCTGGACGGTCAAGGTCCTTCGCGCGGTGGTGGCACGTCAGCAACATGCAGACACCGCACTGGCCTCGCTGGGCGAAGTGCTGTCACTGGCGAGCCTGGGCGGCAATGCCAGGCTGCTCGCCGAGACCCATCCGCTGGCCGTCCAGATGGCCGTGGAGCTGCACAGGAACAGCACCGGACTGCGGATAGTGGGGCGTGCGGACCAGCCAGCCGCTTCGCCGACAGCCACCTTGCCCTCAACGGATCAGATGCCTCGGCAACCCGGCCTGCTGACCGCGAAGGAAGCGGAGATACTCAAGCTGTTGCAGGAAGGCCTGTCGAACAAGCTGATCGCACGCCACCTCGACATCAGTGCCGAGACCGTGAAATGGCACCTGAAGAACCTGTTCCAGAAACTTTCGGCCGGCACCCGCCGCCATGCTGTCGATCGCGCCCGCGTGCTCGGCCTGGTGGTGAATTGAGACAAGCCGACGTGCGTGCAGGAGTTCCCCTTGCCCGCACGCCAGTCGCAACGTCAACGCCATGGACAAGCGCTCGCGAGAACCTGGGTGGGTTCAGCGAATGACCTGCGCAACGGCTGCAGCCACGGTGTCGAGGTTGGCCTGGTTCAGCGCCGCCACGCAGATGCGTCCGCTGTCGAGGGCATAGATCGCGTATTCGTCGCGCAGACGGTGCACCTGCGCCCTGCTCAGGCCGGAGTAGGAGAACATGCCCGCCTGCCGGTTGATGAAGCCGAAGTCCGGCGCACCCAGTGCGGCCAGTTTTTCGACGAAGCCCGCGCGCATCGCGTGGATGCGCCCGCGCATGCCACCGAGTTCCTGCTCCCAGCGCGCGCGCAGTTCGCTGCTGCCCAGCACGCCGGCGACCAGCGCGGCGCCGTGCGTCGACGGGCTGGAGTAGATCGTGCGGATGACCTGCTTGATCTTCGACTGCAGCCGCGCGGCCTCGTCGCGATCGACACCGACCATCGACAGGGCGCCGACCCGCTCGCCGTACAGCGAGAACGACTTCGAGTACGAATTGGCGACCACGAAGGCCTCGATGCCCGACTCTCCCAGCAGGCGCACCGCGGTGGCGTCCTGTTCGGTGCCCCGGTCGAAACCCTGGTAGGCCATGTCGACGAAGGGCAGCAGCTTGCGCTCCTTCAGCAGCTCGATCAGCTGCGTCCATTGCGTCGCGTCCAGATCCACGCCCGTGGGGTTGTGGCAGCACGCGTGCAGCAGCACCACGGTGCCGGGCTCCAGGCTGCCCAGGTCTTCCAGCATGCCGGTGAAATCCAGGCCGTGCGTGGCCGGATCGTAGTAGCGGTATTCCAGCAATTCGAAACCCGCCGTGCGGAACACCACGTGGTGGTTGCCCCAGCTCGGGTTGCTGATGGCGATCTTCGCGCCGGCGCCGCCGACCTGCTTCAGCAGGTCCGCGGCCACGCGCAGCGCGGCGCTGCCGCCGATGGTCTGCGCGGTGGCCACGCGTCCGGCGGCGAGCAGCGGCGATGCTTCGCCGAACACCAGTTGCTGGGTCAGCCGGTTGTACGCGGCCAGCCCGTCGATCGGCAGGTAGCCGCGCGGCTTGGCCGCGGCGGCCAGCGCGTTCTCCACCTCGTGCACGCTCGGCAACAGCGGAATGCGGCCCTGTTCGTCGACATAGATGCCCACGCCAAGATTGATCTTGCCCGGCCGGGGGTCGGCGAGGTAGGTCTCGGTGAGACCCAGGATCGGATCGCCCGGAGCCATTTCAACGGATGCAAAGTAGGACACGGCGGTTACTCGAAGTGAGGTGACGGGGAGGGTTCAGGCCTGCGTGGTGGCGGTGTCGTCCGTGCCGTCGACCGGCCAGGCGACGGAGGCGGGCGTGGCGCCGAAGCTGAAGTCGAACAGCTGGCGGTCGGCCAGTTGCGAGGGTGACACATGGGTCAGCGCGCGAAAGATGTTCTCGCTGCGCCCGGGCTGCTGCCGTTCCCACTCGGCCAGCATCCGGCCCACCGCCTGGCGCTGCAGGTTGTCCTGCGAGCCGCACAGGTTGCACGGGATGATCGGAAACTGCTGCTGCGCCGCGTACTCGGCGATGTCGTCCTCGCGGCAATAGGCCAGCGGGCGGATCACCACGTGACGGCCGTCGTCCGAGCGCAGCTTCGGCGGCATCGCCTTCAGCTGCGCCTGGTAGAACATGTTGAGGAAGAACGTGGCGAGGATGTCGTCGCGATGATGGCCGAGCGCGATCTTGGTGATGCCGTTGGCCGCCGCCCAGGTGTACAGCGCGCCGCGACGCAGCCGCGAGCACAGGCTGCACATGGTCTTCCCCGCGGGAATCACCCGGGTCACCGTGCTGTAGGTGTCCTGCTCGATGATGTGAA
Source organism: Rhodanobacter sp. IGA1.0 (assembly GCF_040208325.1). Lineage (NCBI taxonomy): Bacteria > Pseudomonadati > Pseudomonadota > Gammaproteobacteria > Lysobacterales > Rhodanobacteraceae > Rhodanobacter > Rhodanobacter sp. IGA1.0. The sequence continues at coordinate 409,995 of NZ_CP157948.1, read as the reverse complement.
ACGGCACGCCGCGGGCGGTCAGGTAGTCCGGCAATACATGTTCCGGGTAGTCCGGCTGCTTCTGGTCCAGGTTCACCGCGATCAGTTCGAAGCGCACCGGCGCTTTCGCCTGCAACTGCAGCAGCAGGTCCAGCAAGGTGTACGAATCCTTGCCGCCGGACAGGCACACCATCACCTTGTCGCCCTCCTCGATCATGCCGAAATCGCCCACCGCCTGGCCTACCTGGCGGCGCAGGCGCCGGGCCAGCTTGCCGCCGTCGGCGGCGGGTGGGCGGAAAATGGGCAACGGGGCGGACATGTCGGGCGATCGGCAACGGGAGCCTGCCATTGTAGCGACCTCGCCGCCGCCGGGCCGAATCCATGGGCACGGCGGCAAATCGGCGTGGCAAATCGGCGGTACACTTGGGAGATCGCCGCCCAGCCTCATCACCGTCATGCAGGTCCAGGATCACGCAGAAATCGTCCACTTGCTCGCCGAGCTGCGGATGGAGCATCGCGACCTCGACGCCGCGATCGACCAGCTCGCCTCGGCGATCGGTCGCGACGAGCTGCAGCTGACCCGGCTGAAGAAACGCAAGCTGCTGCTGAAGGACCACATCGCGCGGCTCGAGAGCAAGCTGATCCCCGACCTCGACGCCTGAGCGCCCACTGGAATCCCCGATGGCCCCGTTCGCCCCGATCCGTCTGCACGACGAATACGTCGTGCTGGAACCGCTGAGCCTGGAACACGTGCCGGCACTGGAGGCGGCCGCCGCCGACGGCGAGCTGTGGAACCTGCAGGTCACCAGCGTCCCGGCGCCGGGGCAGACCGGTGACTACGTGGCCAGGGCGCTGCAAGGCCAGGCCGAAGGCCACATGCTGCCGTTCGCGATCCGCGAGTCCGGCAGCGGCCAGATCGTCGGCAGCACCCGCTACTACGAGATCGACGCCGCGCTGCCACGGCTCGCCATCGGCTACACCTGGTACGCGAAGCGCTGGCAGAAGAGCCACCTCAACACCGCCTGCAAGCGGCTGCTGCTGGAGCACGCGTTCGAGGCCCTGGACTGCGTGGCGGTGGCCTTCCACACCGACGAATTGAACGAGGATTCGCAGCGCGCGATCGAGCGTCTTGGCGCGCAGCGCGAGGGCGTCCTGCGCGCCCACCGGCGCCGCGTCGACGGCAGCCTGCGCAACACCGTGTGCTTCAGCATCCTCGCCGGGGAATGGCCGAACGTGTCGAACTGGCTGGAGATGCGGCTGAGCCGGCTGGCGGCATCGTAGGAGCGCACCCATGCGCAATGGCTCTTCGTCACGTCACGAAAAGCGTTCGCGCACGGGATACGCTCCTACATCAGCCGGTTGAGCAGGTGGTCGAGCTGGCTGCGGCTGAGTCGCTTCAGCAGCTTGCGCACCTCGGGCGGATACTGCCGCGGGCTCTCCAGCGCCTGGTAGTCGACCAGTCGCGTGGCGTGCCGACGCAAGGCCGCCCACTCCGCTTCGTGTTGTGCCTGCAGCAGGCGCGACGGGTCGCGCAGGATCAGTGCGTTTTCCAGATCCAGTGACCACGCGCGCGGATTGAGGTTGTTGCCGGTCAGCACGGCCACGTCGTCGTCGATCAGCAGGCCCTTCAGGTGATAGCTGTTGTCGCCGTCGCGCCACAGGTGCAGGTTGAGCTGGCCGCTGTCGATCTGGCGGCGGTGCGCGCGGGCGAAGCGGCGCAGGTTGTTTTCGTACAGGTAGGGCAACAGGCCGATGGTCTTGAACGGCTCGCCCGGCGGGATGTAGAAATCGTTGGCGGTCTTGTCGCCGACCATGATGTCGATCGTGCAGCCACGACGCAGCAGCTGGCCCAGCACCGCGCGCACCGGCCGCGGCAGGTTGAAGTACGGGGTCAGCACGATCAGTCGCTGGCGCGTGCCACGCAGCAAGTCGAGCAGCACCTCGTTCAGCGTGTTGTCGCTGCGGCCGAAGCCCGGCAGGGGCGTCACCGCCACCGTGCCGTCGACCAGGCTGGCCTGCGGCACCTCGTAGCTCGCCCGCTGCAATGCCTGGCGGAATTCGCGGATCGCCGGCTGCAACGACTTCGTCGAGGGCACGTCCGCCACGTTCAGGCGCCGCACCGCATCGCTGCCGTTGAAATGCTTCTGCACGAAACCGGCCATCGCGTCGGCCAGGCCGGCGTGCTGCAGCAGGTGATAGCGGTCGAGCCGGTAGCGCCCATGCCGAGCGAGATAGACATCATTGAGACTGGCGCCGCTGTAGAGCACCGCATCGTCGATCACGAAGCCTTTCAGATGCAGCACGCCGAACAGTTCGCGGTTCTGCACCGGCACGCCGTAGATCTCCACCCCCGGCCCCAGCCGCGCCGCGTACTCGCGGTACATGCCCGCGTTGCCCGCGCTTTTCTGCTTGCCGATCAGGCCGCGCTGGGCGCGATGCCAGTCCACGAACACGGCTATCTGCAGATCCGGCGCGCGCGCCTTCGCCGCGTACAGCGCATCGAGCACTTCACGGCCGGCATCGTCGTCCTGCAGGTACAAGGCCACGATCACGATGCGCCGGGTAGCCTGGCCGATGAGTCGCAGCAGGGTCTGCCGGAACGCAGCCGGGTCAGGCAGGGTGGCGATGGCGCCGGCGGGCACCGCGAAGAACGGCATCGCCTGCGTCGAGGCGCCCGGCTTGCGCCTGCGGGGGAACGGCAGGATGCGCCGCGCGATGCGGCCGGGAGCGGAGATCAGCTTGTTCATGGCCACAACGATGGACGACAACGCCCATCATCGCAAACCACGGCGGATGCGCCTACACCGCGGCGCGGCTTCCACGCCGCCGACGGCACTTGCCGCGGGCGACGCCCGGGCGCATAACCTCACCCGCGGCATGGCAGGGGCATCGAGGCCCGGGGGAGAGCAAGCCATGAATCAGAACGGGGAAGCACCGCCCTCGCCTGGCGAGCCGGCTTCGACGGAAGCACAGCTGTTCGGCATGCGGCGCGATCGCGCCGGGGTGGAGCCGCAGGCGCCACACGCCGGCCTGGCCTTGTCCGGTGGCGGCGTGCGCAGCGCCACCTTCTGCCTGGGCCTGTTGCGGGCGCTGGCGCGCAACGGCGTGCTGCACCGTTTCGACTACCTGTCGACGGTCTCCGGTGGCGGCTACATCGGCGCGGCGTTTGGACGTCTGTTCAACGCCGCCACCACGCCGCAACAGGTCGAACAGGGCCTGGCCAATGACCGGTCGCTGCTGCTGTGGTGGTTGCGCAGTAACGGTCGCTACCTGACGCCCGCCGGCGCAGGCGACCTGTTGCAGGCTGCCACCGGGCAACTGCGCGGCTTCGTGGCCACCCAGTTCGAGATCGCCGTGCTGCTGGCGCTGCTGGCATCGGCGGTGGTGTTGCCACACCTGCTCTGCTACCCGGTCTACGCTCAACACCTGCCATGGCTGACGGTGAACCTGTGGTGGCTGGGCCTGGTTCCGCTGGGCTGGTTGTCGGCGGCCTGCGCCTTCGCCTACTGGTGGGCACGCGATCCGGAAGACGGCTCGCTGGCGGGCGACCTGGCCATCGTCGTGGTGACCGCCGCGCTCGGCGGCGGCCTGCTGTGGCTGGCCCCGCCGCTGGACAGCAGCCACGGCCCGGGCCTGATGCAGGTGGCCGGCGTGATCCTGCTGGCCATTCCACTGGCATGGCTGTGGACGCGCGTCCGCGGCAGCCAACCCGCCCAGGACCGCGTGCGCTACACGATCAGCCTCACCTTCCTGCTGAAGTGCCTGCTGCTGTTGCTGCTGCTGGGCGTCGCCGACCTGCTCGGCTGGTTCCTCGCCTGGTTGCTGGAATCGGGCGCCCTGCGCGCTCCCGGGTGGAACGGCGCGGGCATGATCGCGCTGCTGGTGGCGGTGGCGCGCTTTGCCCTGCCGGCGCTGCAGCCGCACAACGGCAAGCCCAGCCTGGCGCGCCTGCCACTGGCCCTGATCGCCAACCTGTGCGGCCTGTTGCTGCTCGGCCTGCTGCTGTTGTTCTGGCTCAGCGCGCTGCAGTACCTGCTGTTCTTCATGGGCACCACCACGTCCGCGCCAGCGGCCTGGCTGCGCTGGCTGGCCGTAGTGGTGCCGTGCCTTGCCTATGCGGGGCTGACCGGGCGCAACCTGCAGGCGATCAACCGCTCGTCGCTGCACGCGTTCTATCGCTCGCGCATCGCGCGCACCTACGTCGCGGTGGGCAACCAGCCGGTGGCCGTCGCCGGCCCGACGCGCTTCCCCGTCTCGCCGCTGCAGTCGACGGACTCCGCCAGCGCACAGGCGGTGGTCAAGGTGACCGAACTGCTCGACCACGACGATGTGGCACTGCCCGACTACACGCCGCACCTGCACGGCGGCCCGATCCACCTGATCAACTGTTGCATCAACCAGACCGTCGACGATCGCACCGAGGCGTTCAACGCCGATCGCAAGGGCATCTGCCTCACCGTCGGTCCGTTCGGCGTGGAAACCGGGACCCGGCCCGCACGAACGCAGCCTGCGGGCGCCGGCGAAACGCTGCAGGGCACCACGCTGGCCGAGTGGATCGCCATCTCCGGTGCCGCCGCCGGTTCCGGCATGGGTTCGATGACCCGCCCCGGGGTGGCCGTGCTCACCTTCCTGAGCGGCCTCCGGCTCGGCTACTGGTGGCGCAACCGGCTCGGCAAGCCGTCGCTGTCATGGTCATGGCTCGGCAAGTCGCGGGCGGCCCTGCAGGAAATGCTGGCGCGCTTTCCCGGCCTGCAGGGGCCGGTGTGGTACCTGTCCGACGGCGGGCATTTCGACAACACCGGTGTCTATGCCCTGCTCAAGCGCGAGCTGAAGCTGATCGTGCTGGCCGATTGCGGTGCCGACCCGAACTATCTGTTCGCCGACGTCGAAAACCTGGTCCGCAAGGCGCGCATCGACTATGCCGCCATCATCGAATTCATCGACCCGGCCAGCCTCGCGCCGGGCACCGTCGAGCCCGCGCTGCTGGACCGGCTCGGCACGCCGGACAGCGTGATGCCGGGGCCGGGCACGCAAAGCCTGCTGCTGGCCCGCATCCGCTACCAGAGCGGCAACACCGGCGCCCTGCTGGTGGTGAAACCGCGCCAGCCGGCGGACTCGCCGCTCGACATCGTCGGCTACGCCAACCGCGACATGCGTTTCCCGCAGCAGGGTACGGAGGACCAGTTCTTCGACGAGGCGCAATGGGAAAGCTATTGCCAGCTGGGCGAACTGCTGGGCAGGCCGCTCGATCGCGCGATCCTCGACGCACTTCCCGCGCTGGCGCTGGACGGGGTCGCCGCCAGCATCGGTCCGCTCGCTCCGGACGTGCAGAAGAGCGCGATGTCGCTGCGCCAGCGGGTCACCGCCACGGTCGGCGCCTCGCTCGGACTGAGCGCGATCGCCGGCCTGGCGCTGGCCGGTTGGCAAGCGTGGGATGCCCACCTGAAACAGGGCATCGAACAGCAGAAACTGGTCACCGAGGCCGCCCGCGACCTGGGCAAGGCGATCGGCGACGATGCCGCCTTCGACGGCAGCATGGATGCCTCGGTGCAGCTGTTCCGCGCCCAGGCCGGGCCGCCGCCGTACCCGGACTCGATCCGCCTGATGGTGGACGGCCTGGTCGATTCGCTGCAGGCGAAATGCGCCAAACTGCCACCGGGCCAGCTCGCGCTCAATTGCAACAACGACCTGACCATCCTCGGCGGCGCCCCCTCGCTGACCCGCTGGGAACGCGCCATGGTCGGCTACCGTGACTGGCCACCGGTGGTGGCGCTCGATCCCGACGCACCCGTCGTGGCGGGCGCGAACCCCTCCCCGGACTCCGCAACCACGACATCCGCCACCGACACGACACCCGTCACCGTCGACGACATGCCGTCCGAAAGCCCGACGCTGGCATCGGCACCGGAGCCCGCGCGAGATGTTCCCCCACCGCCGCCTCCGCCGCCGCCCGAAACGGCAACGCCGCCACCGGTCCGGACGGCACGCCCGACTGCTGCCGCCACCACGGTCGCCCACGCCTCACCGGCGAACGCCGCCACCCTGGCCGACGCCGCACGCCGCGCCTGCACCCAGGGCATCTCGCGCCGTTTCGTGGTCTATGCGCAGATCTACGACGAGGCCGAGCGCGCCGCAGCCGAGACCCTGCTGCCCCAGCTGCGCGACCTGGGCGTGGCCACGCCCGGCATCGAGAACGTCACCGCCAGCGCCGCCAGCCGTGGCCGCACCCTGCCGTTCCAGTGGCACGTGCCCACCGTGCTCTACAGCGATGCCGGCACCCAGTGCGCGTCGGCGATCAGCGCATGGATGGGCGCCACCCGTCCGTTCGACTCGCCCCGCGCGCCCCAGGCCGTGCCGTTCCCGCTCTCCATCCGCGGCGAACCGAACGTGATCGAGCTGTGGATTCCCGCCACGGCGAAACCCTGACTGCCCCGTGAGGCCACTCAACGCGGGGGGTGCGTGGGGGCCGGCCTGGCGACTCCGTGCTGGATCGGGTCAGTGCCGGATCGGGAATGTCTGCGCGTTGCCGGGCGTCGAATTCGGCGCGGCATGGCCCGCCGGGTTGGCGCTCGGCACGCGCGCACCGCACTGATACGCGCCCCAGGGCTGCGATCCCGCGTCGGGTTCGGCCAGCGGCTTGATCGTGTCGGCATTCATCTTGGCGGCCTCGTTGCGGGCCAGCACTTCGAGTTCGTCGCGCACCTTGATGTCGTTGCGGTCGACCGGGCCGACGTGATCCATCACCGAGACGGTGACCTTGCCCAGGTCGCGACAGGCCGAGACGTCGCCGCTCCAGGCGGTGCGCACGTTCTTCGCCGCCGGGTCCATGGTGATGCCCCAGTTGCAGGCGCTCAGCAGCAACACGGGGACGAGCAACAGCAGGGTCTTGCGCATGGAGGGCTCCGCAACAGTGACTTGGAATATGGAAGAGGCCGGACCTTGCGATCCGGCCTCCATCGTAACGCGGTGGCGCGGACGCGTCCCGCGGCGGCCGCACGACATGCGGCGCCGGTTCATGCCGGCGCCGCATGCAGGCTCACCTGGCCGGCTTCGCCGCCACCGGCTTGCCGTCGGCATCGAGCACCTGCACCTGGCCGAGCTTGAGCGCACGGATCGGCGACTCGATCTTCGCCAGGTCGCCGACGATCACCCAGGTCAGCTGGTCCGGGTGGATGATCTGCTTCGCCGCCGCCTCCACCGCGCCGTCGGTCTGTCCCTCGATGCGCGACTTCAGGGTCTGCACGTAGTCATCCGGGCGGTTGTACAGGGCGATGCCCTGCATCGCATCCATCACCGCCGAGGTGGTCTGGTACTCGCCCGGCATGCTGCGCACGTCGCCGACCTTGACCTTGCTGATCTCGGCCTCGGTCAGCGGCTTGTCGCCGATCACGCCGTTGGCCTCCTTCAGCATCTCGGCAATCGATGGCGCGGTCTTGTCGGTCTGCACCGGCGCGTACAGCATGAACGGACGCTGCCCCACCGCGTTCTGCAGGAAGCTGAAGGCGCCGTAGGCCCAGTGCTTGTCCTCGCGCAGGTTCATGTTGAGACGCGAGGTGAAGGTGCCGCCGAAGGCACCGTTCATGGTCTGGATTTCCAGGTTGTTGGCCGCTTCGGTGGAAGGCGCCAGGCTGCCGGCAAGGATCAGCGTCTGCTGCGCTCCGGGACGATCGACCAGGAACACGCGCGCCTGCTGCGGCGGCGTGACCTGGCCGATGTTCTTCACCGGCACCTTGCCGGCCGGTGCCTTCCAGTCCCCGAACACCGCGTTCAACTGCGGGATGATCTGGTCCAGCGTGGTGTCGCCGGCGACCAGGATCTTCACGTTGTCCGGGCGGATGTAGTCGTCCATGAAGCTGCGCATGTCGGCCGCGGTCAGCGACTTGATCGACGCCTCGGTGCCCGAACCGGTGAACGGGATCGCGTAGGCGTGGTCCTTGCCGTACAGCAGCGGCGGCAGGGTCCGCAGGGCGATGCCGGTGGGCTGGCTCTTTTCCTGCGCGATGCGCGCCAGCCACTGGCCACGCAGGCGACTGGTGTCGCCGTCACGGAAGGCCGGATTGCGCACGATGTCGGCGAACAGGTCGAGCGAGGGCTTGAGCTGGTCATCGAGTGCATTGAGCGAGGCGTTGCAGTAATCCAGCCCGCAACCGCTGGCGATGATCGCGCCCAGACGCTGCTTGCGCTTGGCGATCTCCACCGAGTCCAGGCTGCTGGTGCCTTCGTCGAGCATGTTCATGGTGAAGCTGGAGGTGCCCAGCTTGCGCCCCTGGTCGGCGGCGAAACCCGCGTCGAACAGCAGCTGCAACTGCACCGCCGGCACGGTGTGGCGTTCGGCCAGGACCACCTCGATGCCGTTGTCGAGCTTGCCGCGTTGCAGCTTCGGGAAGCTGAGGTCGGGGAAGCTGCTGACCTCGGGCACGCCCTTGCCGCGATCGACGTCGCTGGCCACCGTCTTGAAGTCGCCCCTGGCTGAAAGCACCGGCGCCGGCGCACCCTTGGCGGCGGCACGACCGGCCATCTTGGCCATGTCGGTGGCGTCGACCTTGCCCGGCACGACGGTCAAGGTGTAGTCGCCCTTGCTGATCCACTTGTCGGCCACCGCCTTAACGCTGGCCGGGGTCGCCGCCATGAACGCGTTGAAGTCCTTCAGGTACTGCCCCGGATCACCGTGATACAGCTGGCCCTGGGCGAGAATCGAAGCCTGCGTGTTGACCTTTTCCAGGCCGCGCACGAAGGAGGCACGCGTCTCGGTCTTCACCCGCGCCAGTTCGTCGGCGGTGGGGCCGGTCTTCAGGAATTTCTGCCACTCGTCGGCGATGGCGGCCTCGACCTTCGCCGGATCGACACCCTTCTTCACGTCCACCTGCAGGTTGAACATGCTGGCCAGCACATGCTGCTCGACGTCGACCGAGACATCGTCGGCCAGCTTGTCCTGGTAGACCAGCCGCTGGTAGAGCCGCGAGGTCTTGCTGCCGCCGAGCACGGCGGCGGCCAGTTCCAGCAGGTTCTCGTCGTTGCTGCCGCGACCGGGCACGTTCCACTCGCGGTAGATGCGGGTCTGCGCCACGTTGTCGGTCATCGTGCCCCGGGTGGAGCTGTCGCGCGGCGCGATCCACGGCTGCGGCCGCGGCACCTGGGGGCCGGCGGCGATGTCGCCGAAATACTTCTGCATCTTTTCCTTCGCCACCGCCGGCGTGATGTCGCCGGACAGCACCACCACCGTGTTCGCCGCGCCGTAGTAGTCGCGGAACCACTGCTTGACGTCGCCCAGCGAGGCGGCGTTCAAGTCGTCCATCGAGCCGATGGTGTCGTGGTGGTAGGGATGGTTGGCCGGGAACGCCTCGGCCTGGATCAGCTCGCCGGCACGGCCGTATGGCTGGTTCTCGCCCTGGCGCTTCTCGTTCTGCACCACGCCGCGCTGCTCGTCCAGCTGCGGCTGGCCGATCGCGCCCAGCAGGTGCCCCATGCGGTCGGATTCCATCCACAGCGCCATGTCCAGCGCACTGGTCGGCACCGTCTCGAAGTAGTTGGTGCGATCGAGCCAGGTGGTGCCGTTCTGGTCGGTGGAGCCGGCCAGTTCGAACGGCTTGAAGTATTCGTCCTTGTGGTTCTCCGAGCCCTGGAACATCAGGTGCTCGAACAGGTGCGCGAAACCGGTCTTGCCCTTCGGCTCATACGACGAACCGACGTGATACCAGACGCTGACCGCCACCACCGGCGCCTTGTGGTCTTCGTGCACCACCACGGTGAGGCCGTTGGGCAGGGTGAAACGGCTGTAGGCCAGCTCGGGAATCTGCTGCGAGGCGGCGGCAGTCGTCGCGGCGGCGGCAGCGGGAGCGGCCCATGCCAGCGGCATGCCGCCAGCCAGGGTGAGCGCGCCGGCGATCAGCAGGGCGAGTGGTTTCTTTGTCACGGTGAACCTCCTGTTTCACGGATAAGTCGACACAGGCTAGCGGCGCGGGACGGGTGTCGCAAATGACTTGCGGCAGGGTACGCCGGGGGCGTCCGCCAGCGTGTCCGGCTGTCCGGCGGCGGTCGACAGCGGTGTCCGCGGACAGGATTGCCGGCCCGAAGCCACCGTGATGACCGCGTCAAATCAAGCACTTGGAGCGTTTGCAACCGTTGGCACGCGGATTGCTCTCTTGTCCGTGCAGGGACTCTTCCCCCATTCGTCGGAGACAAGCTCATGAAATTCGAAACCCTGATGTTGCGCGGACTGTTCATCGCCTGCCTGGCGGTATGCGGCCTGATCTTCGGCGCCATGGTGACCACCACGCCCGCCTCGGTACGGCTGGCCGGCAGCCATTCGCTGCGGACGATCCTGCTGGCGGCGCCGAGCAGTTGCGCCTTGCCGCCCGACGGCGTGATGTGCGCCCAGCTCGGCACGGCGTCGCCGCTCAACGGTTGATCCCGGGCGATGCCGTACGGCGATAATGGCGGATGCTCCACGTCATCCTGTTCAATCCCGAGATCCCGCCGAACACCGGCAACGTGATTCGCCTGTGCGCGAACACCGGCGCTGGGCTGCATCTGATCCGTCCGCTGGGCTTCGAACTTGACGATGCCCGCCTGCGCCGCGCCGGGCTGGACTACCACGAGTACGCAAGGCTCGCGGTGCACGACGACCTGGCCAGTTGCCTTGATGCGATCGGCGCGCCCCGGGTGTTCGCCTTCACCACCCGCGGCCGTGTCGCCCATGTGGAGGCGCGTTTTGCCGACGGCGACGCCCTGCTGTTCGGCTGCGAAACCGCCGGACTGCCGGCAGCCGTGCTCGAGGCGATTCCCGCCGAGCAACGCCTGCGCCTGCCGATGCGTCCGGACAGCCGCAGCCTGAACCTGTCGAACACGGTGGCCGTGGCCGTCTACGAGGCATGGCGGCAGCTCGGCTTCGTCGGAGCCGGCAGCCAGGAATAGGGAATCGGCAGAGCGCTCTTCCGCGAGATTGAAAGGGACGTGCGCCGCTGCTTTGCCCTTAGCCTGTCCGATTCCCGATTCCCCATTCCCGACGGCGCCCGCGCCGCCCCGCTACAATCGGCAGATGAACGCCGCCACCCCCAACTCCTGGTTGCCGCAACCGCTGCGCAAGCTTGCCGGCCGAGCGCTGGAAACCGCGCTGAACCACACCTTGTCGCTCGATCCGGACACGCAGCAGAAGCTGGCCGCGCTGCATGGACGCAGCGTGCAGTTGCATCTGTGCGGACCCGAGATCGCGTTGGCCATCACCGTCGAGGACGCCCGCCTCAAGGTGGGCCCACCGCAGGCCGATGACCAGCTGAAGGTCGCCGCCTCACCGGGCAGTCTGCTGGCGATGATGTTCCGCCGCGACGACGACGGCATCGCTCCGGGCAAGGTGGAGATCGCCGGCGATGCCGAGCTGGCGCGCCGGCTGGAAAAGCTGGCCAGCAAGTTCGCTCCCGATTTCGAGGAGGCGTTCGCGCGCACGTTCGGCGACGTGCTTGGCGTGCCGCTGGCCAGGACGGTGCGCAAGGGCCTGGCCCACGCCCGCGAAACCGCCAGCCACCTCACCGAGGATGGCGCGGACTGGTTGCGCGACGAGGCGCGCGTGGCGATGGCGCCGGGCGAGGTGGAGGGTTTCCTCGACGGCGTGGACGAGCTGCGTGAACGCAGCGAACGACTCGAATCACGCGTGCAGCGACTGCTGCAGCGCGTGTCAGGCAACGCCGCGTGACGCCGCTGAAGGTCGTGCCGCGGCTGCTGCGGGTCGCCTCGGTGCTGCTGGCGTACCGGCTCGACGAACTGGTCGACGCGGCGCATCTCTATCGTCCGCTGAAGCTGCTGCGGCCGCTGGTGGCGAAGCCGCGCGTCGACATCCACGGCTTGCCGCGCGGCGCGCGCCTGCGTCATGCGCTGACCGAACTGGGGCCGATCTTCGTCAAGGCCGGCCAGGTGTTGTCGACCCGCCGCGACCTGGTGCCGGCCGACATCGCCGACGAGCTGGCCCTGCTGCAGGACCAGGTCGCGCCGTTCCCGGGCAGCGAAGCACGCGCGATCGTCGAGCAGGAACTGAAACTGCCGATTGGCCGTCTCTACGCCCAATTCGATGAAACACCGCTGGCCTCCGCCTCGATTGCCCAGGTGCATGCCGCCACCCTGCACGACGGCCGCGAAGTGGTGGTCAAGGTGCTGCGCCCGGGCATCGATGCGCAGATCAGCCGCGACGTGAAGCTGCTGCGTTCGCTGGGCGAACTGGCCCAGCGCTGGCACCCGAACGCCGACAAGATCCGCCCGCTGGACGTGGTGGCCGAAGTCGAGAAGATGCTGGAGAACGAGCTGGACCTGCAGCGCGAAGGCGCCAGCGCCAGCCTGCTCCGGCGCAACTTCGCCAGCGGCGTGGACCTCTACGTGCCCGAGGTGCACTGGGACCTGACCGCCACCCGCGTGCTCACCCTGGAACGGGTGCACGGCCTCAGCAGCGACGACATCGCCGCGATCGACGCCGCCGGACTCGACCGCAAGGCGCTTGCCGTCAAGGGCGTGCGGGTGTTCTACGAGCAGGTGTTCCGCGACAACTTCTTCCACGCCGACGCCCACCCCGGCAACATCTGGGTCGACCCGGCGCGCACCGGTGAACCGCGCTTCATCGCGCTGGATTTCGGCATCATGGGTTCGCTGCCCGAGGCCGACCAGTACTGGCTGGCGCAGAACTTCATCGCGCTGTTCGAACGCGACTATGCCCGCATCGCCAAGTTGCACGTGGACGCGGGCTGGATGCCTGCCGACGTGCGCCTGGACGAGCTGGAAGCCGCCGTGCGCACGGTGTGCGAGCCGTACTTCACCCGTCCGCTGTCGCAGATCTCGCTGGCCGAGCTGGTCGTGAAGCTGTTCCAGACTGCGCGCCGTTTCGAGCTGACCCTGCAGCCGCAGCTGATCCTGCTGCAGAAGACCCTGCTCAACATCGAGGGCGTGGGCCGCATGCTCGATCCGGAGATCGACATCTGGGCGGTGGCGCACCCGGTGCTGAAACGCATCCTGCGCGAACGCTACAGCCCGTTGCGCACCTTGCGCGAGGTGCGCAAGCGGTTGCCCGAATGGCTGCACGAGGCACCGCAATTCCCCGAGCTGGTGCGCGACGCACTGCGCCAGATCGGTCGCGGCGAACGGCGCGTGCTGAGCGACCCGCTGGCGCTGAAACTGAGCCTGGACAACGCCCGACGCCAGCACAAGCTGATCGCCTGCAGCCTGCTCGGCAGCACGCTGCTGATCGGCGCGACCCTGCTGGGCACGCTGTCGCCGCACCACGGCATCTGGCCGCCTCTCGGCACCGGCGTCGCCGGCCTGCTGGCCTTCGCGATCGGCTGGCCGCGCGCGCGCTGATCGCGGCGAGCGCACCGAGCCATGATCGAGATCCTGTACCAGGACGACGCACTGATCGCGGTCAACAAGCCCGCGAACCTTGCCGTGCATCGCTCGAAGATGGTGGGCAATGCCGAGGAATTCCTGATCGACCTGCTGCGCGAACAGATCGGCGACACAGTCTACCTGGCGCACCGGCTCGACCGCGCCACCAGTGGCGTGCTGCTGGTGGCGCGCAGCAAGGAGGTCGCCGCGGCGCTGGGCGAACAGTTCATGGCCCGCAGCATGCACAAGCAGTACCTGGTGGTGGTACGCGGCTGGCCCGAACCGGTCGAGGACGTGATCGACTATCCGCTGCCCGGCTCGCGCGAAACCGGCCCGCGCCGCGAGGCACGCACCCGCTACCGGCGCCTCGCCACCATCGAGGTGCCGATCGAACTGGGCCGCTATCCACAGCAGCGCTACGCGCTGGTTCTCGCCGAACCCGAAAGCGGCCGCTTCCGCCAGATCCGCAAGCACCTGGCGCATGTCCATCACCCGGTGATCGGCGATTGCCAGCACGGTCGCGGCGACCACAACCGCCTGTACAAGCAGCACTTCGGCTGTCATCGGATGTTGCTGCATGCATGGCGGCTGGATTTCCACCACCCGGTCACCGGTGTGCCGATGCAGCTGGAAGCTCCGCTGGATCAGGCCTACACGCACCTGCTCGCCCGGTTCGGCTGGCCCCGGCCCGAAGACATCGTGGCGTCGCCGAACGATCTCCCGCCACCCCCCGGTTCGTCCCCGGCGTAGCCGCGCAGCGGCGAAACCGGAGAACACGCGGCGCAGCGTTTCGACTCCACGGCTGCGGCACCGCGCTCGGCGCGGTCGGGATCAGGCATCCCTCGCCCCGCCTTTCGCTTGCCCGTAAACTGCCGGGCATGTTGACCGTCAGCCACAGCATCGCCCTGCCCGAGTCCGAACTGGTCGAGCGCTTCCTGCGCGCCGACGGCCCGGGCGGGCAGCATGTGAACCGCACCGAGAGCGCGGTGGAACTGCGTTTCGACGTGGCCGGCTCACCGTCGCTGCCTGAGGAGATCCGCACGCGTCTGCTGCAGCGCCGCGATCGCCGGCTGACCGCCGAGGGCGTGCTGGTGATCCAGGGCCGCCGCTTCCGCGACCAGGGACGCAATCGCGATGACGTGCGCGAGCGGCTGGTGGAGATCATCCGCGGCGTGCTGGTGCCGCCGAAGAAGCGCCTGGCCACCCGCCCCACCCGCGCCTCGAAGGAACGTCGCCTGGTGGGCAAGCAGCAACGCGGCCAGATCAAGCAGTCCCGTTCACGCAAGCCGGATCTCGAATGAAGGGACAACTGCCCAGCCCCGCGCAACTGCCGCCGGGCATGCCGCATCTGGCCGACAACTGGCGTCGCCGACTCTGTCGCGGCGTGCTGCGGCTGTGCGGCTGGAGCCTGGTCGGCGAGTTTCCCGACGTGCGCCGCGCGGTGCTGATCGCGGCGCCGCACTCCTCATGGTGGGATGGCGTGTGGGGCCTGCTGATGAAGGTCGGCATCGGCGCCGACATCCATTTCATGGGCAAGCAGGAGCTGTTCCGCGGCCCGCTGGGCAAGCTGCTGCTGAAGCTGGGCGGCATGCCGATCGACCGCGGCGCCGCCAAGGGCGTGGTCGAGCAGATGATCGACCAGCTGCAGCAGCACGAATCGCTGTGGCTGGGCATCGCGCCCGAAGGCACGCGCAAGCCGGTGGCGCGCTGGAAGAGCGGTTTCTGGCGCATCGCCCACGAGGCCGGCGTACCCATCGTCACGGCCTGGTTCAACTATCCGGACAAGACCATCGGTGTCGGCCCGCTGTTCCACACCAGCGACGACCTGGAAGCGGATCTCGCCCGCCTGCGCGCGTTCTATGCGCCGTTCCGTGGCAAGCGCCGCAACGTGTGACGGGATGCGCGCGCCTTGCCGCCCCGTCAACGCTGCGAATGGCCCGGATCATCGTGCTCGCGATGGGTCAGCAGGCCGGGGCGCACCAGGTCGATGAAGGCCCGCGCCTCGGCGCTGAGGAACTTGCCCTTGCGCATCACCACGCCGTAGCTGCGCTGGGGGAAGAACTGCTTCATGTTGCGCACCGCCAGCCGTTCGCTGTCGGCAGCGGTGATGCAGATGCCGGTGACGATGGAGATGCCCATGCCCATCGCCACGTACTCCTTGATCACATCCCAGCCGCCGACCTCGATCGCCACGTGATACGGCACCTGCTGCTGCTGGAACACCAGGTCGACCAGGCGATAGGTGGACAGCCGCTGCGGCGGCAGGATCAGGCCGTAAGGTGACAGGTCTTCGAGGGTGATCCGCTCCTTCGCCGCCAGCGGATGGCCCGGCGGCATGATCAGCATCGGGTCGTAGTGCTGCACCGGCGCCCAGGCGATGTCGTTGGGAACGTCGAGCATCGAGCCCACGGCGAAGTCGGCCTCGTCCGCGCGCAGCATCGCCATGCCGTCCTTGCCGGTGACGTTGGCCAGCTGCAACTGCACCGCGGGGAAGCGCTCGCGGTAGCGGCGCACCAGGTCGGGCAGCAGGTACTGGATGGTCGAGGTGCCGGCGGCGATGGTCAGGCGACCGGCCTGCAGCCCCTTCACCCTGGCCTGGAAGTCGCGATCCAGTGTGTCCCAGCCTTCGACCAGCGGCCGCGCCAGTTCATACAACGCCTCGCCCGCGTCGGTGAGGTTGATGCGGCGCCGGCGCCGTTCCAGCAGGCTCATGCCGAGTTCCCGCTCCAGCGCCTGCAATTGCAGGCTGATGGTGGGTTGCGACAGGTACAGCGCTTCGGCCGCGCGGGTCAGCGTACCCAGCTTCACCACGCTGACGAAGGCACGCAACTGCTTGTGCCGATTGCCTTTGTAGTAGTAGCGCCCGCCGTTCTCCGCCGGCACGGACTCGCCACGCTTCCTTGCTGCGCTGCGGCGCGGCTTTTTCGCTCCGTTCAGCGCCGCGTTGTGCTTTTTCATCGCCATATTTCAATACTTTGGAGTATGTATTGCATTTGCTCATAGTAATGATTGAAACATTCACTTTGTCAAATAGCTGATTTGTACCTAGCTTCGAGTCATTCCCGACACGGAGCGACACCATGGCAGTACCGCAGGAAAGACTCGAACTCGGCGCCATCGAGATTCATGCCGACCCGGCCGGTTACGCGAGCATCCTGACCCCGGCAGCGCTGGCCTTGCTGACCCGGCTGCACCGCCGCTTCGAACCGACCCGCCAGAAGTTGCTGCAGGCGCGACGCGAGCGCCAGGCGACGTACGACGCCGGCGGCCTGCCCGACTTCCGCGCCGACACGGCGGCGATCCGCGAATCGGACTGGAGCGTGGCGCCGATCCCGTCGGCGCTGCGCGACCGGCGCGTCGAGATCACCGGCCCGGTCGAGCGCAAGATGATCATCAACGCGCTGAACTCCGGCGCGAAGGTGTTCATGGCCGACTTCGAGGACTCCTCGGCGCCGACCTTCGCCAACCAGCTCGACGGCCAGCTCAACCTGCGCGACGCGGTGAACGGCTCGATCGATTTCACCTCGCCCGAGGGCAAGCACTACCGCGTGGGCGACAACCCCGCCGTGCTGGTGGTGCGTCCCCGCGGCTGGCACCTGCACGACAAGTTCTTCAGCGTGGATGGCGAGCCGATGTCCGGCGCCCTGGTCGACTTCGCCCTGTTCGTGCTGCACAACGCCCGCGCCCTGCACAGCCGTGACCGTGGCCCGTATTTCTACCTGCCGAAGCTCGAGGCAATGGAGGAAGCCGCGCTGTGGGATGCGGTGATGGCCGATGCCGAGAACGAACTCCAGCTGCCGGTGGGCACGATGAAGGCCACCGTGCTGATCGAGACGCTGCCGGCGGCGTTCCAGATGCACGAGATCCTGCATGCGCTGCGCCGTCGCGCGGTCGGCCTCAATTGCGGCCGCTGGGACTACATCTTTTCGTATCTGAAGACCCTGCGCGGCCATCGCGACCGCCTGCTGCCCGAGCGCAGCCAGGTGCAGATGACCGCACCATTCCTGAAGGCGTATTCCGAACTACTGATCCAGACCTGCCATCGCCGCGGCGCTTTCGCGATGGGCGGCATGGCCGCGCAGATCCCGATCAAGGGCGACGAAGCCGCCAACGAAGCAGCGCTGGCCAAGGTGCGCGCCGACAAGCTGCGCGAGGTGCAGGCCGGCCACGACGGCACCTGGGTGGCGCACCCGGCGCTGGTGCCCGTGGCGCAGCAGGTCTTCGACCAGCACATGCCCGGCGCCAACCAGCTTGGCGTGCTGCGCCGGGATGTGCAGGTCAGCCGCGAGCAGCTGCTCGCCGCGCCCAACGGCACCATCACCCGAGCCGGCTTCGACAACAACGTCGAGGTGTGCCTGCGCTACACCGCCGCCTGGCTCGACGGCCTGGGCTGCGTGCCGATCCATCACCTGATGGAAGACGCCGCCACCGCCGAAATTGCCCGCGCCCAGTTGTGGCAGTGGCTGCACCACGCCGACGGCCCGGGCACGGACGCCCTGGCATTCCCCGACCACGCACCGATCGACTTCGCCCTGTTCGATCACGCGCTGGCCTGCCACACCCACCGACTGCGTGACAGCCAGCACCCGGGCGCCGCCCGCGCCGACGCGGCCGCTGCCCTGCTCTCGGCGATGACCCACGCCGAGGTACTCGGCGACTTCCTCACCCTGCCCGCCTACGACCAGCTCGCCTGAGTCCCACCGATCCGCCTGCCACGAATCATCGTCCCACGGAGCCATGCCATGAAGACCACGACCCTGCCGACCGCCGAACAGATCACCCTGGACTGGAACAACAATCCGCGCTGGACCGGCGTGCAGCGCAACTACTCCGCCGAGGACGTGGTGCGCCTGCGCGGCACCGTGCACGTGGAGCACTCGCTGGCCCGCCATGGTGCCGAGCGGCTGTGGAAATCCCTGCACAAGGAAGACTTCGTCAATGCCCTTGGGGCACTCACCGGCAATCAGGCGATGCAGCAGGTCAAGGCCGGCCTGCAGGCGATCTACCTGAGCGGCTGGCAGGTCGCCGCCGACGCCAACGTGGCCGGCGAGATGTATCCCGACCAGTCGCTGTACCCGGCCAACTCGGTACCGCTGGTGGTGAAGCGCATCAACAACACCTTGCTGCGCGCCGATCAGTTGCATCATGCCGAAGGCAAGGACGACTGCGACTGGCTGGTGCCGATCGTGGCTGACGCCGAAGCCGGCTTCGGCGGCGTGCTGAATGCGTTCGAGCTGATGAAGGCGATGATCGAGGCCGGCGCCGCCGGCGTGCACTTCGAGGACCAGCTGGCCAGCGTGAAGAAGTGCGGCCACATGGGCGGCAAGGTGCTGGTGCCGACCCGCGAGGCGGTCGACAAGTTGAACGCGGCGCGCCTGGCCGCCGACGTGGCCGGCGTGCCGACCCTGCTGGTGGCGCGCACCGACGCCGACGCCGCGGACCTGCTCACCTCGGACATCGATGACAACGACAAGGCCTTCATCACCGGCGAACGCACCGTCGAAGGCTTCTTCCGCGTCAGGCCCGGCCTGGACCAGGCGATCAGCCGCGGCCTCGCCTACGCGCCATACGCCGACCTGATCTGGTGCGAGACCAGCAAGCCGAACCTGGACGACGCGCGCCGCTTCGCCGAAGCGATCCACGCGAAATTCCCCGGCAAGATGCTGGCCTACAACTGCTCACCCAGCTTCAACTGGAAGAAGAACCTGGACGACGCCACCATCGCCAACTTCCAGAAGGAACTGGGCGCGATGGGCTACAAGTTCCAGTTCATCACCCTGGCCGGCTTCCACAGCCTCAACTACGGCATGTTCGACCTGGCGCACGGCTATGCTCGCCGCCAGATGAGCGCCTTCGTCGAACTGCAGGAAAAGGAATTCGCCGCCGCCGACCGCGGCTTCACCGCGGTGAAGCATCAGCGCGAAGTGGGCACCGGCTACTTCGACGCCGTGACCCAGGCGATCCAGCAGGGACAGTCGTCGACCACCGCACTGAAAGGCTCGACCGAAGAAGCCCAATTCAAGCAGGCTTCGGCGGCCTGATAAGAAGAGAAGCGAGTGCAGGGGAGTGGGGAGTCAGAGAGAGCAAAGGCACGGACTGCTCTCGCTTTCCCTCACTCCTCTCTCCTTGTTCCTCACTTCTCGCTGGGCGGCACCAGTGCGATTACGGTCCAGCCGGGCTTCGGCTCCAGTTCGCGCTTGGCCGAGGCTACCCGCAGGGCGCCTTTTTCCTCGACGCCGAACATCAGCACCGTGTTCGAGCCGTACTGCTCGATGAAGTGCGGCCAGTCGAAGGTGGCGCTGAGTCGCGTCGACTTGATCCGCCAGCCCTGCTCGAGCATCTCGGCGAAGCGGCCATGGGTCATCGTCTCGTCGAACAGCGGCGGCGCCAGCAGGCTGCCGGCAAGCGCAGCACGGTCGGTGTTTTCCTGAGGCGTGAGATTGCGCAGGCGGTAGACCTTTTCGCGCCCGAATTCCTGCCGGTAGTGCACACAGGCCAGCGAGTTGCGCTCGCGATGGGTGGACACCGCCAGCAACCGGCCGATGCCGGTCAGGTCCAGATGCCGCTCGGCATGCGGTGAGGCGGGGTTGCCGAAGAAGGTGGCGCGTCCTTCCATCCGCGCGAGGCGGATGCCATCCCAGTCGTCGTCGGCCAGCACCACGCGGAAGCCGGCCTCGTCCAGCGCCTTGCCGATCGCGCGGGCCACCACGTCGGAACCGAAGATCAGCACGCCGCGCGGCTCCGGCTCGGCCACCTTCAGCCAGATCGCCAGCGGGCGGGCGGTCGCGCTCTGCAGGATCACGGTGCCGATGATCAGGGTGAACACCAGCGGCACCAGCGCCTCGGCATCCGCCACCCCCAGCGCATCCAGGCGCAGCGCGAACAACGCCGACACCGACGCGGCCACGATGCCACGCGGCGCCACCCAGCCGATCAGCGCGCGCTCGCGCCAGCTCAGGCTGCTGCCGAAGCTGGCGAGCGCCACGGTCACCGGCCGCACCAGCAATTGCGCGATCACGAACAGGGTGATGCCGGCGCCCAGCATGCCGTCGGGCAAGGGCCATTGCAGCCGGGCGGCAAGCAGCACGAACAGCAGCGACACCAGCACCGTGGTCAGGCTTTCCTTGAAGTCCAGGATGTCGTCGATGTGCACACCGCGCAGGTTGCCCAGCGCGATGCCCATGATCGTCACCGCCAGCAGGCCGGACTCGTGGGTCAGCGTGTTGGAAACACTGAAGGCCAGCAGCACCGCGGCCAGCACCGCGTAGTTCTGCAGGTATTCGGGAATCATCTGGCGACGCAGGAAGAAGGCCATCGTCCACGCCGACAGCGCACCGATTCCCACGCCGCAGCCGATCGTGGCGACGAAGATGCCGATGGTGTGCCCTTCCTGGCGCGACACGATGGCCTCGTAGATCAGCACCGCGAACAGCGCACCCAGCGGGTCGATCACGATGCCTTCCCAGCGCAGCGTGTTGGCGATGCGTGCGTTCGGGCGCAGGGTGCGCAACATCGGCGCGATCACCGTCGGCCCGGTCACGCAGGCCAGTGCGCCGAACAGCAGGGAAATCGGCCAGGCCAGTCCGGCGACGAGATGGGCGGCCAGCGCCAGCAGCAGCAGCGATGCCACCGCGCCGTAACTGACCAGCCCGCGCACCGCCTTGCCGATGCCCGGCAGTTCGTGGAAGCGCAAGGTCAGGCTGCCTTCGAACAGGATCAGCGCCACCGACAGCGAGACCATCGGGAACAGCAACCCGCCCAAGAGCTTGTCCGGCTGCAGCACGCCGCTGACCGGCCCCAGGATGATGCCGGCCAGCAGCAGGAACACGATTGCCGGCAGTTTCACCCGCCATGCCAGCCACTGCGCCAGGAAGCCGATCACCAGCATGCCGGCGAGCATCAGGCTGAGCTCGATAGTCATCGCATTCCCTGGGAAGATCCGGGCGCTATCGAAACATGCGCGTCCCGGAACGTCCAGTCACGCAGGTTTTCCCCGGTGCTCAGAAGCGGCGGTACTGCAGCGCCTCGGCCAGGTGCTCGCGTTCGAGCAGGGCGGCGCCACCGTCCAGGTCGGCGATCGTGCGGGCCACCCGCAGCACGCGGTGATACGCGCGTGCGGACAGGCCCAGCCGCTCCAGCGCGGCTTCGAACCAGCGCCGCTCGGGGGCGCCCAGCGCACAATCGCGCTCCAGCTCACGGGTGCTGATTTCCGCGTTCGGCCGACCCGCCCGCATCAGCGATTGCCGCCGCGCGTTGAGCACGCGCGCGCGCACCGTGGCGGAGTCCTCGTCGCGATCGCTGCGGGGCGCACCCAGATCGGCCAGGGGCACCGGCGGCACTTCCACGCACAGGTCGATGCGGTCCAGCAGCGGGCCGGAAATGCGCCCGCGGTAGCGCTGGATCTGGTCGGGCGTGCACTGGCAGCGGGGGTCGCCGGCGTAACCGCAGGGACACGGATTCATCGCCGCCACCAGCTGGAACTGAGCCGGGAAGGTCGACTGCCGCGCCGCCCGCGAAATCATGATGTGGCCCGACTCCATCGGCTCGCGCAGCACCTCCAGTACGTGCCGGCTGAACTCCGGCAGCTCGTCGAGGAACAGCACGCCGTTGTGCGCCAGCGACACCTCGCCCGGCCGCGGGTACGAACCGCCGCCGACCAGGGCCACCGCGGACGCGGTGTGATGGGGGGAACGGAACGGGCGGCGTCGCCAGTGCACCAGGTCGGTCGCCTGGCCCGCCACCGACAGCACGGCGCAGGTCTCCAGCGCTTCGGACTCGCTCAGCGGCGGCAGGATGCCGGGCAGGCGTTCGGCCAGCATGGTCTTGCCCGTGCCGGGCGGGCCGATCAGCAGCAGGTGGTGGCCACCCACGGCGGTGATTTCCAGCGCGCGGCGCGCCTGCAACTGCCCGCGCACGTCGGCCAGGTCGGGGCCGTCTTCCGCACCGCCGTTGCTGGGAATGCCGACCGGCATCGACAGCTCGTGGGCGCCCCGCAACCAGCCGCAGACCTCGGCCAGCGTATCGGCCACGCGCACGTCGACGTCGGCCACCAGCGCCGCTTCGGCGGCGTTCTCCCGCGGCACCACCACCCGGCGCCCGCGCGCCCGCGCGCGCAGCAGGGCCGGCAGCACACCCGATACACTGCGCAGCGTGCCGCTCAGCGCCAACTCGCCAAGGAATTCACAGTCGTCGAGTTTCTCGCGCGGCACCTGGCCGCTGGCGGCGAGGATGCCCAGCGCGATCGGCAGGTCGAACCGACCGCCGTCCTTGGGCAGTTCCGCTGGCGCGAGATTCACGGTGACGCGGCGACCGGGATATTCGAACGCGGTGTTCTGGATCGCCACGCGCACGCGATCGCGCGCCTCGCGCACCGCAGCCTCGGGCAGGCCGACGATGTTGGTGCACGGCAGACCACCGGAAAGATGCACCTCGACCATCACTTGCGGTGCGGCGATTCCTTCCTGTGCACGGCTGAGGGTAACGGCAAGACTCATGCGGCCGCGGGTCGATGGAACGGCAAGGGGGGAGGCGCGGAGGGCGTGGTGCTGACGGGCATGGACATGGACGGCTCCATCAGCAACGCTGAATAAATAACCGCCTCCGATCGTTCTCGGGGTGAGGGTGACGGATCGGAGGCGGCTCCCGGGAGGCGGTTTTACGAACCCGCGCGGGCAGCCACCGCAGCCTCCAACTGGGCCACGTGTCGCTCCAATTCGTCGACCTTGGCGCGCGTACGCGCCAGTACCTGGGACTGGACTTCGAATTCTTCGCGGGTGACCAGGTCGAGGCGGCGCAATCCTTGCGCCAGAACATCTTGGAAGTTGGTTCGCAAATCCTGATGCGCCTGTGCCAACCCTGGCGGTACCAACGACACAAGTCGCAGGGCAATCTGGTCGATATCCTGCCTATCCATCATGGATAGCGCCTCGCACTCGTCGAATTGAATATTAGGTGAATGCAAATCGGCGTCGCCATCGGTACGCTCCATCAATAGTTGTAAGGATTGTCCTACACCCGTCGCGATCAGGCGACAATGTTCCGGCAGGCAGGCAAAATGGCCCTCCGACGCAATCGATGCCCTGGCAAGGAACCAAACCCATGAAGCTGGTCGTGGCGATCATCAAGCCGTTCAAGCTGGACGACGTCCGCGAGGCGCTGGCGGAAGTGGGCCTGCAGGGCATCACGGTGACCGAGGTGAAGGGTTTCGGCCGCCAGAAGGGTCACACCGAGCTCTACCGCGGCGCCGAATACGTGGTGGACTTCCTGCCCAAGATCAAGCTGGAAGTGGCGGTGGCCGATGATCAGCTGGACCGCGTGCTCGAGGCGATCCAGAGCTCCGCCCGCACCGGCAAGATCGGCGACGGCAAGATCTTCGTCAGCACCCTGGAACAGGTGATCCGCATCCGCACCGGCGAGCTGGATCACGACGCGCTGTAACGCCGCCACAGCCCGCGCCGGCACTCGGCGCACCCGGGCTGCAACACGACTTATGCACAAGTTGTTGGGTTGACCCTTCCGGGATCACACGATATGTTGTGGGCGTCGGTGCCCGACCCGATGCGACATCGGTCGGGCTTAAAAGGGAATCCGGTGTGACTCCGGAACTGCCCCGCAGCGGTAAAGCGGAAACGAACGCCCCCACATGCACTGGCCCTCCGTGGCTGGGAAGCGGGAGCAACTAGGCGGATCGCTCTGATCCTCGTCCGCAAGTCCGAAGACCTGCCGGCACAGCGGGACGAACGTGTCCCGTTGAGTAGTGACGGCTTCCGCGGGGAAGTGCGTCGTGGAGCAGGTCGCCGCCCGGCGCCCGGTTGCGCGTCGCCTCCGGAATCCGTCGCTATCAGGCCCTGCGCGCGGGAGCAGGCGTTTGATGTCCAGCCGGAGCTACCTGCCATGCAAGCCCTCGATACCGCCGAACGGGAGCGCGCCGTCGCGCGCGCCGAAACACCCCCGACCCAAGACAACGAAACTGCGTTCGCGCTGACCCCACCGCATAGCGCGGCCTCCATGCGCGTGACCAAGCGCAACGGCGGCCAGGAAGCCGTCGACGTCAACAAGATCGTGCGCGCGGTGACGCGCAACGCCGAAGGCCTGCACGGCGTCGATCCGCTACGGGTCGCCCTGAAGACCATCGGCGGCCTGTACGACGGCGCCACCACGGCCGAGCTGGATCAGCTCTCGATCCGCACCGCCGCCGCATTGACCGCGGAAGAACCTGAATACGGCCAGCTCGCCGCGCGCCTGCTCGCCGCGTACATCGACAAGGAGGTCAGCGGCCAGGAGATCCAGAGTTTCTCGCAGTCGATCGCGCGCGGCGCGAGCTCAAGCATCCTCAACGATCGCCTGCGCGACTTCGTGGCCGCCAACGCGCGCAAGCTCAACGACGCGATCGACCCGCTGGCCACTCGCCGCTTCGAATACTTCGGCCTGCGCACGGTGTACGACCGCTACCTGCTGCGCCATCCGCAAACGCGCCTGGTGATCGAGACGCCGCAGCATTTCTTCATGCGCATCGCCTGCGCGCTGGGCGGCAACGAGATCGGCGAGACGCTCGAACTCTACCGGCTGCTGTCGTCGCTGGAATACATCGCCAGCTCGCCGACCCTGTTCAATGCCGGCACCGCGCACGAGCAGCTCAGCTCCTGCTACCTGCTCGACTCGCCGGTCGATTCGCTGGAGTCGATCTACGACAAGTACGCCGACGTGGCCAAACTCAGCAAGTTCGCCGGCGGCATCGGCCTGGCCTATTCGCGGGTGCGCTCGCGCGGCTCGCTGATCCGCGGCACCAACGGCCACTCGAATGGTCTGCTGCCCTGGCTGAAGACGCTGGACGCCTCGGTGGCCGCGGTGAACCAGGGCGGCAAGCGCAAGGGCGCGGCCTGCGTGTATCTGGAATCCTGGCACGCCGACATCGAGGATTTCCTCGAATTGCGCGACAACACCGGCGACGACGCGCGCCGCGCGCACAACCTCAACATCGCCAACTGGATTCCCGACGAATTCATGCGCCGGGTCGAGAACGACGGCGACTGGTCGCTATTCGATCCGAAAGTGGTGCCGCACTTCGTCGACAGCTGGGGCGAGGCGTTCGACGCCGCTTACCGCAAGGCCGAAGCCGACGGCCTCGCTGTGAAAGCGGTGAAGGCGCGCGAGCTGTACGCCCGCATGATGCGCACGCTGGCGCAGACCGGCAACGGCTGGATGACCTTCAAGGATCGCTGCAACGCCACCTCCAATCAGACGGCCAAACCCGATAACGTGATCCACCTGTCCAACCTGTGCACCGAGATTCTCGAAGTCAGCTCGGTCGACGAGACGGCCGTGTGCAATCTCGGCTCGGTGAACCTGGCGCGACACGTCACCGATGGCGCGTTCGATTACGACCAGCTCGCCGCCACCGTGCGTACCGCGGTGCGCCAGTTGAACCGGGTGATCGACCTCAACTACTACCCGATCGCCACCGCGCGCACCGCCAACATGAAGTGGCGGCCGGTGGGCCTCGGCGTGATGGGCCTGCAGGACGTGTTCTTCAAGCTGCGCCTGCCGTTCGACTCCGCCGAGGCGCTGGCACTGTCCACCCGCATCGCCGAGGAGATCTATTTCCACGCGCTGTCGCAATCGTGCGAACTGGCCCGGGTCGAAGGCGCCCATCCCGGCTTCGCCGAAAGCCGCGCGGCCAGCGGCGAGCTGCAGTTCGACCACTGGCCGCAGGCCACGCCGCACGACGACACGCGCTGGCATGCCCTGCGCGAACAGATCAGGCAGCACGGCCTGCGCAATTCGCTGCTGATCGCGATCGCCCCCACCGCCACCATCGCGTCCATCGCCGGCTGCTACGAATGCATCGAGCCGCAGGTCAGCAACCTGTTCAAGCGCGAGACGCTGTCCGGCGACTTCCTGCAGGTGAACCGTCATCTCGCCGACGAGCTGAAGGCGCTGGGGTTGTGGACGTCCGACATCCGTGACGCGATCAAGCTGGCCGAAGGTTCGATCCAGGGCATCGCCGCGATCCCCGAACGCCTGCGCGCGATCTACCGCACGGTGTGGGAACTGCCGCAGAAGGCCCTGATCGAGCTGGCGGCGGCGCGCGGCGCGTACATCGACCAGAGCCAGTCGCTGAACCTGTTCATGGAAAACCCGAACATCGGCCAGTTGAGCTCGATGTACATGTACGCGTGGAAGGCCGGCATCAAGACCACCTACTACCTGCGCTCGCGACCGGCGACGAAGATCGCCAAGACCACCGTCTCGTCGTTGCCCGACCAGGCCCAGGCCACCGCCGCGGTGTTCTGTTCACTGGAGAACCCGGAGTATTGCGAAGCCTGCCAATAACGCGAGAGGTGTCGCGATGAAACGCTACCGCAATCTCGACGGCAACTCCGGTGTCACCGCCTACGAGTGCGGTGACGGTTTCATCCGCATCCGCTTCATCAACGGCGACACCTACGAATACACCGACGAGGCCACCGGCCCCGAGCACGTCGCGAACCTGCGGCAACTCGCGCGTGCCGGCCGCGGCCTCGCCACCTATGTCAGCCGCTTCGTGCATGACGACTACGCACGAAAGTTCTAAGGCACCCCACCGTCATTCCAGCGAATGCTGGAAGAGCTTTTCAACAGCGAAGCTGGTCATCCAGCGTCTTCCAGCGCGACGCAGAGGCACTGGATCCCGGCTTTCGCCGGGATGACGAACGAAAATCCATGTATCCGAGGAGCCACACCATGTCCGCCCAACCCACTCGCAACGCCCACATCCTCGACCCGGGCTTCGAACTCACCCTGCGTCCGATGCGCTACCCCGGCTTCTACGAGATGTACCGCAACGCGATCAGGAACACCTGGACCGTCGAGGAGGTGGACTTCTCGATGGACACGCGCGACCTCGAC
Organism: Rhodanobacter sp. IGA1.0; assembly: GCF_040208325.1. Lineage (NCBI taxonomy): Bacteria > Pseudomonadati > Pseudomonadota > Gammaproteobacteria > Lysobacterales > Rhodanobacteraceae > Rhodanobacter > Rhodanobacter sp. IGA1.0. Next base: position 382,770 of record NZ_CP157948.1, on the reverse strand, counting down.
ACGAAGATGTCGCCGGCCGACCGCCACCTGATCCAGCGGCTGGTGGCGTTCTTCGCCACCGGCGACACCATCGTGTCGAACAACCTGGTGTTGAACCTGTACCAGCACATCAACGCGCCGGAAGCGCGCATGTACCTGTCGCGCCAGTTGTACGAGGAAGCGCTGCACGTGCAGTTCTACCTGACCCTGCTCGACACCTACATCCCTGACCCGACGGAGCGCAACGCCGCGTTCGCGGCGATCGAGACGATTCCGTCGATCCGGCAGAAGGGCGCGTTCTGCTTCAAGTGGATCGATTCGATCCAGGGCCTGCAACGGCTGGAGACGCGCGAGCACCGGCGCCAGTTCCTGCTCAACCTGATCTGCTTTGCCGCCTGCATCGAAGGCCTGTTCTTCTATGCCGCGTTCGCCTACGTCTACTACCTGCGCTCGCGCGGCCTGCTGCACGGCCTTGCCGCGGGCACCAACTGGGTGTTCCGCGACGAGAGCTGCCACATGGCGTTCGCCTTCGACGTGGTGCGCACCGTTCGCGCACAGGAGCCGGAGCTGTTCGACGACGCGATGCGCGCGCAGATCGAGGAGATGATGGAGGACGCGATCGCCTGCGAAACGCAGTTCGCCGAAGACGTGCTGTCCGGCGGCGTGGCCGGCATGTCGGTGAAGGACATGCGCCAGTACCTCGAATACTGCGCCGACCAGCGCGTCGTCCAGCTCGACCTGCCGAAGAAATACGGTGCGAAGAATCCGTTCGACTTCATGGACCTGCAGGACGTGCAGGAACTGGCCAACTTCTTCGAGCGTCGCGTCTCGGCGTATCAGGTCGGCGTGCAGGGCGAGGTGGCATTCGACATGGCGTTCTGAGACGCTGGGCGCCCTGCCGCGAGCGAGCGAACCATGGGCGCCTCCCGTCTCACCGTGCTGTTCGACAGTCCGCTGCTGCGGATCACCGACATCGACTGCAGCCACCCGCGCGGCGGTTGCGGCTGCGAACGAGGCGACGAGCGCACCCACCTGGTGCTGCTGCGGCGCGGCGGCTTCGGTTACCACCTGCGCGGGGCGGAATACGTGGGCGACCCCGCCACCGCGCTGCTCTACCGCGCCGGCGACAGCTACCGCATCTCGCACCCGTTCGAGGGCGGCGACGCCGGCAGTGGTTTCGAGGTGGCGCCCGCACACGAGGAGGCGCTGTTCGGCCGGCGCCTGCGCGGGTCGGCCGACGCGGCGCGTCCGGTCGAGGCCATCGACCAGTACCGGCATCGTGCGCTCCATGCGGCGCTCGCCCGCGGCGAGCGCGACAGTCTGCGGGTGGAGGAGGCAGCCGCCGGGCTCTGCACAGCCGTGCTGGGGCACGATGCGGCGACCAGCCTCGCATCGCTGTCTCCCTCCACTCGGCGTCGACTGGGTCGGGTGCAGCAAGTACTGCTGGCCGACCCGACCTCGGCCGTCGGCCTGGCCGACCTGGCCACCCACGCCGGTTGCTCGCCGTTCCACCTTTCCCGCCTGTTTCGCCGCGCCTGCGGCAGCAGCCTGGTCGCCTACCGCACGCGCTTGCGCATCGCGCTCGCGCTCGACCGCCTCGCCCACGGCGCGGACAACCTCGCCGCCCTGGCCAGCGAGCTCGGCTTCAGTCATCAGAGCCATTTCGGCGCCACCTTCCGGCGGCATGTCGGACTGACCCCGCGCGTTGCGCGCGAGACCCTGCGTCCGCCGACGCTGGTCCGCACGGGCAAGAATTTGATAGCGGCACACCGGCCGGAGTCCTAGCGTCGGCGCCATGCCCGGCCGATTGCCGGGCCTTTGCCGGAGGCCACCATGAAACTGTCCGCCACCTTGCTCGCGCTGATGCTGGGTATCGCTCCTGCCGCGGCAACCGCGCCGCACGCCTCGCTGCCGCCCGCGCTGGCCCGCGCGGTGGCCGCGTTCGACCGCGCCCAGGTCGAAGGCGATGGCGCAGCGCTGCAACGCCTGCTCGCCGACGACTACGTGCTGTTCAACAGCCGCGCCCGGGTCGAGAACAAGGCGGACTTCATCCGCGACTACACCGCCCCCGGCTACTCGCTGAAACCGTTCACGATCGAGCACGAGGTCGTGCGCCACTGGCCCGGCGGCGCCGTGCTGGGCGGCGTGGTCACGCTGGAGGGCACCAGCGAGGGCAAGCCGTTCAAGGCACGCCTGCGCTTCGCCGACATCTGGCGCGAGCGCGACGGCCACTGGCAGGTGATCTTCACCCAGGCGACCCGCGTGCCGACACCGTAGGGCGCTGCATGACCTTCGGCAGGGCGGCCGCCAAGGCTATTGACTACAGATGTAGGCATGGCGTAGCTTGCCTACATCTGTAGTCAAGCGGAGCCCGTCATGCGCAAACCTTCCATCGGCGACCAGGAACTGGCGCTGCTGCAGCACATCGACGAAAGCGGCGCCGCCTCGGTCGGCGAGGTCGCCGCGAGTTTCGGCGAGCCGCGCGGGCTGGCCCGCTCCACCGTGCTGACCATGATGGAACGGCTGCGCGGCAAGGGTTATCTCAAGCGCAAGCAGCTGCGCGGCATGTTCCGCTACAGCACGGTCACCGGCGCCGGCGAGGCGATGCGCAGCGCGGTGGGCAGCTTCGTCGAAAAGACCCTGAGCGGTTCGGTCTCGCCGTTCGTGGCGTGGATGTCCGAACACGCCGAGGTCAGCGACGACGAACTGGCCGAGCTCGAGGCACTGGTGTCCCAGCTGCAGTCGCGCCGGAAGGAGTCGTGAGATGGATGCGCTGAATGCCATGGCAGAGACCCTGCTCACCCGCATGCTGTGGACGTCCATCCAGGCGATCGTCCTGATCGGCCTGGTCCACCTGCTTGGACGACTGTTGCCGCGCCTGTCGTCGGCGATGCGCTGCACCTTGTGGTGGCTGGTTGGCGCCCAGCTGCTGCTGGGCCTGCTGTGGCACGCCCCGGTGGAACTGCCGTGGTTGCCGGCGCCAGCGGTGGAAGCAACGGTGCAGCTTGCCCATCCGGTCGCCTACCACGCCACGGCGTTGGCCGGCCATGATGCCGTGCTGCATGCCTCGTCCGTCGCGACCGCCACCGCACCGGTGCTTTCCTGGCGCGCCGCCGTGGTCGCGCTGTGGCTGGTGGTGCTGCTGTGGCTGGCCTCGCGCAGCCTGCGCGAATGGCGCGCCACGCGACAGGTCCTGCTCGGCTCGCAACCGACCGGCGACCGGGCGATGCAGGCGCTGTGTGTACGCAAGGCCCGCCAACTCGGCCTGCGCCGTTGCCCGCAGCTTCGTGTATCCGACGCGATCGTCTCGCCCCAGGTCATCGGCCTGTGGCGGCCCACCGTGCTGCTGCCGGCACGCGACACGCTGGATGCCGACGAGTCCTCGATGGCGCTGGCCCACGAACTCGTCCACCTGCGCCGCGGCGACCTCTGGCTGGGCTGGATTCCGGCGCTCGCCCAGTGGCTGTTCTGCTTCCATCCGCTGGTGCGCTGGGCGATGCGCGAGTACGCACTGAACCGCGAGTCGGCCTGCGATGCGCAGGTCGTGCAGCACGACCAGGCAACGCCGCGGGACTACGGCCGCCTGCTGTTGCGCCTCGGCGTGGCCCAACCCGTCCATGCCGGCCTGGCCGGCGCATCCCCCACCTTCCACAACCTGAAGAGGCGACTGACCATGCTTCAGCAAAACGCAAACCAGCCAACGTCCCGCACGCGCGGCTGGCTGCTCGTCGCCGCAATCGCCCTGATCGGCGTGCTGCCCTACCGCGTCACCGCCGCCAGCGACAAGCACGACCACGCCAGGCCGGCGGCCAGCACGACGGCAATGGCGCCGTTGGCGCCGCTCGCCCCGATGGCACCCATGACGTCGACCGTTACGCCCGTCGCGACGCCACCACCTCCGCCACCGCCGCCGTCGGCACTGCCGGCGATGAGCCCACCGCCGCCGCCACCGCCACCTCCCGCGCCGCCGGCACCGCCTCGCGACAGCGGCCTCTCCGCGCGGCACGTCGACATCGACACCACGGATCACGCGGACAATGGCTTCGCCCTGTTCGATGGCGACGCGATGATCACCGTCAACGGCTCGAACGCCGATCTCGATGCGGTGAAGAAGCTCCGCGCCAGCAACAAGTCGATACTGTGGTTTCGTCGTGGCAGCGAGGCCTACGTGATCCACGACAAGGCCATGCTGGAACGTGCCAGCCGCATCTACGCACCGGTGACTGCGCTGGCGCGGCAACAGGGCGAGCTCGCCGGCCAGCAGGGCGCGATCGCCGGCCGGCAGGCAGGGCTTGCTGCGCAGGATGCCGCCTTCGCACGGGAACAGGCCGGGCTGGCGCGGCAACAGGCGAAGATGGCGGCGCGCATCGCCTCGGTCGCGGCGAGCGGAGCGGATTCACAGGCGCAGCAGCGCGAGCTCGATGCACGGCAGGCCGAGATGGACGCGGCGCAGGCGCAGCTCGACCAACGCCACGCCGAACTGGAGGCACGCCTGGCCGCCCAGCAACAGTCGCTGGAAGCCCAACAGGCCGGCTTCGAGAAGCAACAGCAGGCGCTCGACCGCCAGCAGCAGCAGGCGCAGCAGGCGGCCGATCAGTCGATGAGCCAGTTGTTGGACGAAGCCCTGGCCAAGGGGCTGGCGCAGAAGACCAGCCTGCGCTGAGGGTCAGGGCAACCCTCCGGGTTGGCTCGACGCCGTGCCGTCACGGCGTCGAGGCCGGTTTCAACGCCAGGGCCACGCCTTCAGCTGATACTCCGCCGGCGGCGTATTGCCGGCCAGGTACTGCACGAAGTAGTCCCAGCGGCGACGGGTGGCATACGGAGTGGCTTCGCCGTAACCGTGGTGGGCGTTCGGGATCATCAGCAGATCAAAGTTGCGGTTCGCCTTGATCAGCGCATCGACCACCAGCAAGGTGTTCGACGGCGGCACGTTGTCGTCCATCGTGCCGTGCACCAGCATCAGGTGGCCCTTGAGGTCCTTGGCGAAACTCTGGTTGGCCTGGGCGTCATAGTTGGTCTTGCCGTCCTTGTCGGTGACCAGCAGGCCCTGCCACTTCTCGGCCCAGTCGTCCTCGTAGTTGCGGTTGTCGTGGTTGCCGCTCTCGGCCCAGCCGACCTTGAAGAAGTCGGGGTAGTGGAACATCGCGCCTGCGGTGGCGTTGCCGCCGCCGGAGTGGCCCCACACGCCGACGCGGTCGAGATCGATCCACGGATACTTCCTGCCCAACTCCTTCAGCCCGGCCACCTGGTCGGGCAAGGTGTTGTCCTCGACGTGCTCGAAGTAGGCGTCGTGGAAGGCCTTCGAACGCCACGGCGTGCCCATGCCGTCGATCGCCACCACGATGAAGCCCAGCTCGGCCACCGACTGGTGGTCGGCGCGGGCGGAGGAGAAGCTGCGCCCACGCACCGAACCGGTCTGCGGACCCGGGTAGATGTAGTCGATGATCGGGTACTTCTTCGAGGCATCGAAGTGGCTCGGCTTGAACATCATGCCGTACAGGTCGGTCTTGCCGTCGCGGCCCTTCACCGTGAACGGGATCGGCGGCACCCAGCCGGTGGCCTTCAGCCGGGTGATGTCGGCGGTGGCCACGTCGGCCAGCTTGCGGCCGTCGTCGGCGCTGCGCAGCACGGTGACCGGCGGCGTGGTGGGGGTGGAGTACGCGTCGACGAAGGCCTTGCCGTCCGGCGACAGCGTGACCGTGTGGTCGGCTGCCTCCGGCGTCAGCAGCACCGGCTTGCCGCCGTCCAGGCTGACCTTGAAGAACTGCTGGTAGTAGGGATTCACGCCCGCCGTGCGGCCGACGCCGCGGAACCACACGGTGCGCGTCTTCGCATCGAGCTTCAGCACCTCGGTGACGTTGCCGTCGCCGTTGGTGATCGCCCGCTTGAGCTTGCCGGTGTTGAGGTCGTAGAGATACAGGTTGCCCCAGTTGTTGCGCTCGCTGAACCAGATCGCCTCGTGGGTCTCGGGCAGGTAGCGCCAGTTCACCGCGCCGTTGCCGCTCTCGTAATACGTCGGCACCTTCTCCTCGAACACGGTGCGCACCTTGCCGGTGGCGGTGTCGGCGATGCGGAACCATTCATGCTTGTGGTCGCGCGAGGTGGAGACGAAGGCCAGGGTCTTGCCGTCGGCCGCCCACTTCACGTCGTCCCAGCCACCGTCGGGGCCGCAGCTGACGTCGTCGCACAGGCTGGAACGGTGCTGGTCCGGCGGCATCTGCAGGCGGGTGACCTTCTTCGCGGCGACATCGATGATGACGCGCTCGATCATCGTCACGTCCTTGTCGCCGACCAGCGGGTACTTCCACTTCTCCAGCTTCGGATGGCCGACGTTGGTGCTGACCAGGTACATCTCGCCGGTCTTGCGCTGGTCCTGCTGGAAGGTGGCGATCTGCTTCGAATCGGGCGACCACTCGACGATCGCGTTGTCGGTGTGCTTCCAGCCGGCGTTGTCGGTGGCGTAGCCGAAGTTCTCGACGCCGTCGGTGGTGAGCTGGGTTTCCTTGCCGCTGGCGACGTCGCGCAGCCACAGGTTCCAGCCGCGGATGAACGCCTCGCTCCTGCCATCGGGCGACAGCGCGCCCGGCTCGTCGCCGGTCTTCACCAGCTTCGAAAGATCGGCGCAGCTGGCCTCGACGGCGGCGAGGTCACACGCGTAATGCTTGCCGCTCACGCCGACATCGATGCGGCCATCGGCCATCCGCTTGTAGCTGCGCACCGGCAGCTTGCCGGCGTCGACACTCTTGCCACCGACCTTGGCCAGCGCCGCCGCCAGCTTGGTCTGGTCGAACAGCGGCGCGGTCTTGCCGCTGGCCACGTCCATCCGGACGAAGTGGTCGCCGGTGGCGTCGTGGTCGACGTACCAGAAATGACCGGCATCGAGCCAGTCGACCTTCTGCACCGCGTGGTCGACCAGCGGTGCGGTGTTGTAACCCATGAAACGCTCTGCCTGTGCATAGTCGTTCGCGCTCAGGGTTCGCCCCTGCGCGGCGACACCGGCGGACAACGACCCCAATACCAGCGCGCCCAGCACGCGCGAACTGCCGATCATCAAACTCATGTTGCGTTCCCCTTGCGAAAGCGGATTGCTGCGACTGCCGACCATGGCCCAGATGTAACCGAACGCCCGATGCTAGCGTGCGCATGACCAATGGCACCCCTGCCATTGGTCCCGACTGTCGGTCCATGCCGCAAAAAATACGCTGCCGCACGGACATCGATCGGTGCGTGACGACCGACCACGGCGCCGCGGGCCGGCCAGCTTGACGCGCGGGCGACGGCCATCGCACGCTGCGGCATCCGGTCCGGAGGAGATGAACCGTGGCGCAACGCCTCAGAATCATCGGCAACTACATTTCCCCTTACGTGCGCAAGGTGCTGGCCTGCCTGGAACTGAAGGGGCTGGACTACGAAGTCGATCCGATCGCGCCGTTCGTGGGCAACGACGAATTCAGCCGGCTCAGTCCGCTGCGCCGCATCCCGGTATTGGTGGATGGCGACCTGGTGCTCAGCGACTCCAGCGTGATCTGCCAGTACCTGGAGGACCAGCACCCCACGCCCTCGCTCTACCCCCGCGACATCGCCGATCGCGCCCGCGCCCGCTGGCTGGAGGAATACGCCGACACGCGGCTGGCCGACGGCCTGATCTGGCGGCTGTTCCACCAGCTGGCGATCAAGCGCCACATCTTCGGCGAAGCGCCGAACGAGGTCGTGGTACAGCACGCGCTCGAAGTGGAGATTCCCGCCGCGCTCGATTATCTGGAGCAGCAACTGCCGGACGACGGCTTCGTGTTCGGCGCATTGTCGATCGCCGACATCAGCCTCGCCAGTTTTTTCCGCACCGCCTCGTTCGTGCGCTACGCGATCGACGCCGAACGCTGGCCGCGGATGGCCGCCCTGGTGGCGCAGGTGCAGGCCCAGCCCGCGTTCCAGAAACTGGCCCGCTTCGAGGACTGCATGCTGCGCCTGCCGCTGGCCGAACAGCGCGGCGCCCTGATCACCGCCGGCGCCCCGCTGACCAGCGACACGCTGGGCACCAGCGCGCCACGCCCCGGCCCGCCCCGCGCTTCCTGACGACTCCCTCCCCTGCAACGCAGGGGAGGGCTGGGGAGGGGTGCTTTTGATCTTCAGCCCCTCGCCAGCCCGGGCAACCCCCTCCCAACCTCCCCCTGCGCGCAGGGGGACGAGCATCAGGCCTCAGCGCTGCTGCGCCATCAACTCCACCAGCCAGTCGACGAACACGCGCAGGCGCGCGGGCATCTGCCGCTGCTGCGGATACAGGATGGTCATCGGCAACGACGGTGGCGGATGCGCCGGCAGGATTTCGCGCAGCCGGCCGCTCTTCAATTCGTCGCCGATGCGATAGCGCGGCATCTGCGCGATGCCCAGCCCGGCCTCGCAACACCCGAGATAGGCATCCACGCCGCTGACGCTGACGCAACCGGGCAGGGTCACTTCGCGCCGCTTGCGGCCCACCATGAATTCCAGTGGTTCGGCGCGATGGGTGGTCGGCGACAACCAGTTCACCGCCAGGTGGCCATCGTGCAGCGCGGCCAGCGACTCGGGCAGGCCGTGCCGGCGCACGTAGGCGGCGCTGGCCACGGTAACCTGCTGCAGTAAGCCCACGCGGCGTCCGACCATGCCCGAATCGCCCAGCTCGCCGATGCGCAGCACGCAATCGACGCCCTCGCGAACCAGGTCGACGAAGCGGTCGCCGGTGCCGATGTCGAGCTGGATCAGCGGATAGCGCGCGAAGAAGTCGCGCAACGCGGGAATCACCAGCAGCCGCGCCAGCGTCGCCGGCAGGTCGACGCGCAGGCGGCCCTTCGGTTGCACCAGGGCCTCGCGGAAATCGGCCTCGACCTCGTCCATGTCGGCCAGCAGCCGCACGCAATGCCCGTAATAGGTCTCGCCATCGCGGGTACTGCGTACGCGGCGGGTGGTACGCAACAGCAGCTGCGCGCCGAGGCGGGCCTCCAGCCGCTTGATCGCATGGGTGACGGTGGCGCGCGGCAGGTTCAGGTCATCGGCCGCGGCGGTGAAGCTGCCCAGTTCGACGATCCGCGTATAGAGCCGCATCGCTTCGAGTCGGTCCATGGCCATTGTTGCCGTTGATTGAATGGTGATGGCCATTATTGAACATTTATCCGATGGCCGCCCGGGTGCACCATGCGTCCACCTTCAACCACGGAGCGACACCATGCAGACCCGCACGCTCGGCCGCCACGGCCCGCAAGTCTCCACCCTCGGCCTCGGCTGCATGGGCATGAGCGCGTTCTACGGCGCCCACGACGATGCCGAATCGATCGCCACCATCCACCACGCGCTGGATCGCGGCCTGAACCTGCTCGACACGGCCGACGTGTACGGCCCGCACACCAACGAGGTGCTGGTCGGCAAGGCGATCAGGGGCCGTCGCGAGCAGGCCTTCATCGCCACCAAGTTCGGCATCGTGCGCGACCCGGACAACGCCGCCGCACGGGGCGTCAACGGCCGCCCTGACTACGTGCGCGCCGCCTGCGACGCCAGCCTGCAGCGGCTGGGCATCGACACCATCGACCTGTACTACCAGCACCGCGTCGATCCGAACGTACCGATCGAGGAAACCGTGGGCGCGATGGCCGAACTGGTTGCCGCCGGCAAGGTGCGTTATCTGGGCCTCAGCGAAGCGTCCGGCGCCACGCTGGAACGCGCCTGCAAGGTGCATCCGATCGCGGCGCTGCAAAGCGAATTCTCGCTGTGGACGCGCGACCCGCAGGACAACGGCATGTTCGCCGCCTGCCAGCGGCTCGGTGTCAGCCTGGTCGCCTACTCGCCGCTGGGCCGCGGCTTCCTCACCGGCGCGATCCGCTCGCCCGACGATTTCGACGCCGACGACTACCGTCGCAGCAGCCCGCGCTTCGTCGGCGACAACTTCGCCCGCAACCTGCAGCTGGTCGAGCAGGTGAAGTCGCTCGCCGCCGACAAGGGCTGCTCGCCCGCGCAACTGGCGCTGGCCTGGGTGCTGGCGCAGGGCGACGAGGTGCTGGCGATTCCGGGCACCCGCAAGCGCTCGCGGCTGGACGAAAACCTGGGTGCGCTCGACGTGCGACTCACCGCCGCCGAGCTCGCCGCGATCGATGCGATCTTCCCGCCCGATGCCGTCGCCGGCAACCGCTACGTCGACTCGATGATGCACATGGTCAACGTGTAAAGCCTGCTGCGTACTCGTGAACGCCCTCCCCTGCCCCGCAGGGGAGGGCCGGGGTGGGGTGCTTTTGACATCGAAGTGCCTGAACGCAGAAGGCGGAGCGCAAGCAGTTAAACTCCACCGCATGAGCACTCCCGAACATTCCCCGCTCGGCAAGGACACCGTCTACGCCGACCGTTACGATCCCGGCCTGCTGTTTCCGATCCCCCGCGCCGACAAGCGCGCCGAGATCGGCCTGGGCGACGTGCTGCCGTTCCACGGCGTGGACATCTGGAACGCCTACGAGTTGTCGTGGCTCGACCTGCGCGGCAAGCCGCAGGTGGCCCTGGCCGAGTTCCACGTGCCGGCGGCCTCGCCCAACATCATCGAGTCGAAGTCGTTCAAGCTGTATCTCAACGGCTTCGCCCAGGAGCGCATCGCCGACGCGGCCAGCCTCACTGACACCTTGCTGCACGACCTGTCCGCCGCGGCGGGAGCCGTGGTGAGCGTGCAGCTGCATGCCGCCGGCGGCGCCAGCCTGCCGGTGAGCGTTTTGGACGGCCAATTGCTCGACGAGCAGGACATCGCCATCGACAGCTACGGACCGCCGGACGCGGACTTCCTCCAGGCCGACGCCACGGCGACGCCGGTGGCCGAAACCCTGGTCTCGCACCTGTTGCGCTCGAACTGCCCGGTCACCGGCCAGCCCGACTGGGGCAGCGTGCAGATCGCCTATCGCGGCGCGCCGATCGACCATGCGGGCCTGCTGCGCTACCTGGTCTCGTTCCGCACCCACAACGAATTCCACGAGCAGTGCGTGGAGCGCATCTTCGTCGACCTCACGCAGCGCTGCGCGCCCCGGCAGCTCAGCGTGTACGCGCGCTACACCCGCCGCGGCGGACTGGACATCAACCCGTTCCGCAGCAGCACGCCGGCCACGCCGGACAATCCGCGCACGGTGCGCCAGTAGGCTGTGCGCGCAGCGCGTGGCCGCCGCGTGAAAGTTCGCCGGCCACGGCAACCTCCGGTAATCGGCGCTTCAGATCGGCCGAGCTAGCCTCGCTGCACTGGCCACGCCCGCGACGGGCGCCGCCACGTGATCGACAGCGGAGTTCCCATGAAAACCTGCATGACATCCTTCCCGCGTTCCGGTGCGCTTTGCGGCGTCGCCTTCGCCGGCGCCCTGCTGCTGAGCGCCTGCGGCAAGCACGAGCCACCGCCGCCCGCCCCCACGCCGGCGCCGGCTTCCACGGCACCGGTGGCGCAAGCGCCCGTTTCACCGGCGGCATCCAGCGCGCTGGCGCCAGCCACCGCCGCCAGCATCGCGGTCGCCGCCTCCACCTTGCCGCCGCCCACGCCGTTCAGCGTGGCCAAGCTCACCCTGGGCAGCGCGGTGAACGCCGACCACCAGGTCACCCGCCCCGGCGACAGTTTTGCCAGCAACGACAAGGCGATCTACGCCAGCGTCGCCACCGAAGGCAGCACCGGCGGCGCCACGCTCAACGCGAAATGGAGCTACCTGGAGGGCCAGGGCCAGCTGGTCAGCAACATCAGCCAGTCGATCGCCACCGATGGCCCGGCGATCACCACGTTCAAGGTGCAGAACCCCGACTTGTGGCCGGCCGGCAAGTACCAGGTCGAGATCTCGCTCGACGGCAAGCCGGTGACGAAGCAGCAGTTCCAGATCGCCGCCCGCTGAAGCGGACGGAGCGGGAGGCGGAAGTCGTCTCTCGCCCCCGCTCCCTCACTTCGCGCTGTTCATCCCGTCCAGCGCCTTGCGCCCGATTGCCGGGTCGTCGGTGAAGAACGCATCGATGCCGGTGGCGAGATAGGTGCGGATCTCGGCGATCGAACCGGCCTCGTTGACGTTGCGCGGATCGATGCCCTGCCACCGGTCGAGCGGCAGGAAATAGTTCTCGGGCCGGAACGTGTACGGATGCACCTCGAGGCCGGCGGCGTGCGCGTCGTGCACCAGCGCGGTGGGCTCGCCCAGCAGGTGATCGAACTTCAGCGGGATGATCGCGCGGATGCCGGGGCCGATCGCGTTCGCGTAGGTGGCGATGGTGCGCAGCCCGGCCGGCGTCATCATCTGCCCGTAGTCGAGCTGGCCGCCCACGGCGGTCACGTCGTACGGCTGTTCGTCGGCGTCGCCCAGCAACTGCAGCAGCCGGATGTTGCCGTGCGTGCCGTCGGCCAGCTTGCCGTGCAGGTACTGCAGGTTGCCGATCTCGAATGACTGGATCTCCACCGGCGCCGTGCGCGTATAGGCGTGTGCGGCCAGCGTGGCCAGCAGCTGGTCCTCCATCGGCAGGCCGATGCCGCGGAAGTAAGTGCCGTGCTTGATCTCCGGGATGATTCCGATCACGCGCCCGCGCGCTGCCGATTCGGCCGCCACGAACGCGATGATCTCGTCCAGCGTGGCGATCGGGAACTGGCCGTCGTACTGCGTGCTGCGCAGCTTGGGCAGCCGCTCGCGCGCGCGCAGCGTCTTCAGCTCGGCCAGGGTGAAGTCCTCGCTGAACCAGCCGTCGACCGCCACGCCGTCGATGGTCTTGCGCGTCTTGCGGGCGGCGAATTCCGGATGACTGGCCACGTCGGTGGTGCTGCCGATCTCGTTCTCGTGGCGCGCCACCATCACGCCGTCCTTCGTCATCACCAGGTCCGGTTCGACGTAGTCGGCGCCGTCGGCAATGGCTTTTTCGTAGGAGGCCAGCGTGTGCTCGGGGCGCAGGGCGCTGGCGCCGCGGTGGCCGATCACCAGCACTTTTGCGGCCAGCGGCTTCTCGGCGGCGATGGCGACCACAGGCATGAGCACTCCACAGAAAACGGCGATGGCGAAGCATAAGCGATGCATGGATTGCTCCGGTCAGTGTCCGTGAAGAAAACCGCTTCCTGTGGTTCTCCTCCATCGCGAGTCCGGTACGCGCCGGACTCACCCGAGACAGTCACTTGCCTGACTGCTTCATGCTCGGCGCTCGGGCATCCGTGCCCTCGCCCTGGCCGACCTGAGAAGTTCAAAGCCTCACAACCGCTCAGCGACCGCGGTCCAGTGTGGCGGCGGCAGATGACCCGCGAGTGTCATCCGCGTAGGGCAGCCCGACCACGTCGTGCAGGAACTCGCGGCTGCGCCGGTGCACCGACTCGACCGATTTCGAATACACCGACGAGGCGATCACGTGCGCGTCGGCATCGGGGAAGTCCTGCTTGCGTCGATACTTCGCCGCGGTGCCCAGCTGGTCGAACATGCCCAGGATCGCCGGCACCGACACCGTGGGGTCCTGGTTCTTCTCGTCGCGGTAGTAGTAACCCACGAATGCCGGCGCATGGATCTTCGCGAACATGCGCGGGTTGAGCACGCTGCGGCTGAGCACCGCCACGCTGCGATAGCCGTCCATGTGGATCGACTTCGACCAGTACGCCGAATCGCCCGTCTGCGGCACCACCTCGTCGCCGTGGTTGTAGGCATAACGCAGAAAGGTGCCGCCCCATGGCCAGAACATCGGCGCCAGCCGGTCGTCGCGTTCGCGCACCAGCGGCGACCACAGCACCAGTGCGTCGACCGCCTGCGGCTGTTGCGCAGCCAGCTGCATCGCCAGCGCGCCACCCATCGAGGTGCCGATCACGATGACCCGGTCGCCCAGCGCGTGACCGATCGCCAGTGCCCGCGCCGCGCCGTCGACCAGTTGCTGCGCGTCCAGCCCGCGCATCGCGTCCGCTGCGGCCAGGCCGTGGCCGGGCAGCCGGCTGAGGTAGAGGTTGCAGCCGAAATCGCGGGCCAGTTCGCGATGCACCGGCGCGCCCTCGCCCTGGCTGGCGCCGAAGCCGTGCAGGTAGACGATGGCGCAGGCGGTGCGCGCCGGGTGCTGCGGATCGGCCCACACGATGCGCGCCTGGTTGTCCGGGCGGATGCCCGGCTGGGCGGCTTCGTGGGCGTCCACCCAGGCCTGCAGCCGCTGCGGTGCCTCGGGCACCGGCGGCAGCGTCACCGTCAGCTCGCGCTTCCTTGCGCGAGGCCCGAGCGCCGCGACGGCGCCCACCGCGAGCACCACCGCCAGCACGATGCGACGCTTGCGCATCGGCTAGAACTTGCCGCTGATGCCGATGCCGAAGGTCCGCGGCGCGCCGGGGATGTAGGTGGCCAGGTTGAAGTTCTCGCCCACGTTGCCGGCATCCACCAGGTACTTCTTGCCGAGCAGGTTGGCGCCCCACACCGAAAGATCCCAGCGTCCCTTGTCGAAGGTGACGCCGGCGCGCAGGTTCAGCAGGCCATACGCCGGCTGCACATAGGCGGGGTTGTTGTTGTCCTCGAAATAGATCTTCGAGCGCCAGGTGTAGCTGGGCCGCACGTACAGGTTGCGACCTTCCGCCAGCGGCTGGTTCCACTGCACGCCGATCGCCACGGTGTGGTCCGGCGCCAGCCGCAGGTGGTTGCCGGCGTAGCCCTGCTGGCGACCCTGGTTGTCCTTGTCGGCGAAACGCGCGTGCAGGTAGCTGTAGTTGAAGAAGCCGCTGAAGCGATCGCTGAATGCCTGCTGCAACGAAGCCTCGAAGCCGGGCACGCTGGCGCGGCCGGCGTTGAGCGTCAGCAGCCGGCCGCCCTGGAACGCGGTGCTCTGGAAGTTGTTGTAGTCGTAATAGAACGCGGACAGGTCGTAGGCAAAACGACCACCGTCGCCTTCGCCCTTCAGGCCCACTTCGTAGCTCAGGATGGTCTCGGCCGGCAGCACCACCTTGTCGTAGCCGGTGCCCGCCTCGTTGACGTTGAAGGCCAGCACGTTGGGCCGCCGCCCGCGCGACACGCTGAGGTAGCTGTTGGTGTCCTCGTTGATGTGGAAGCTGCCGATCAGGCGGCCGACCACCGAGGTGCTGTCGTGTTCGTTGTGCAGCCGGCCGTTGGTCGGCACGAACAGGTTGTTCGGTCCGGTAACGCCGTTGAAGCCCGCGCCGAACAGCGCCAGCGTGGTGCCGATGCCCGACGCCGGCGAGGCGTTGGTGACCTGGTAGGCGCCGGCCTGCTCCTCGCGGCTGACCCGCAGGCCGCCGGTGATGTCGAAGCGGTCATTGAGGCGCCAGGTGCCGTCGGCGAACGCCTCGTACGAGCGGGTGCGGCCGTAGTTGGTATACGCCTCCTGCTCGTTGGTGTTCAGCGGCACGCCGAGCAGCGGGATCGCGCTGTAGGGCTGGTTCGGCTGGTAGTTGGCATCGAGCAGCGGCGGCGCCGGGCCCAGCAGGGCGATCAGCTGGCGGGTGGAGTCGGACAACCCGTCGAGCGTCGGCGCCAGCGCCAGCAGCTGCAGCAGCAGGCTGCGCTCGTCGGTGCTGAACGGCACCGCCTCGCTGCCGTTCTCGTAGAAATAGTTGGCGCCGAAGAAGCCGGTGAAGCTGCCGCCGGCGTCGTAGTTCAGGCGCAACTCCTGGCTCAGCTGGTGGCTCTTCGAATGCTCGGCGAAGTTCAGCATGTTGACCTGCGAACCGTCGGCGTCGAACTTCTCCATCGAATTGAACTTGCGCAGGCCGGTGGTGCTGGACAGCCGCCAGCTGTCGCTCAGCGCGAAGTCGCCGATCGCGGTCAGCCCGTAGACCTTGCGGCGCAGGCCCAGCTGGTCGCCGTGATCGAGATCGGCTGCGCCATAGACGTCGGTCGAGCCGTAGCGGTTCGGCACGATGCCGCTGTGGAAGTCGGTGCCCGGCGGGGTGTCGCGCTGGTAGTTCGCGATCAGGTCGATGCCGCTGCCGCTGCCCACGTTGAAATGCAGGCTGGCGCGGATCGCCTTGGTGTCCTCGCCGCTGAGCCGGCCGCCGCTGAGGTTCTCGACGTAGCCGTCGTGGTAGGCGTTGTGCACCGCCACCCGGGCGAAGACGTTGTCGGAGATCGGCGTGTTGATCCAGCCGGTGAGCTTGCGGCTGGAGAAATTGCCGAATTCGCTCTGGAAGCCGCCCGAGTTGCCGGCCTGCGCCTTGTTCTGGATCAGCGAGATCGCCCCGCTCTCGGCGCCGCGGCCGAACAGCGTGCCCTGCGGTCCGCGCAGCACCTCGACGCGGTCCATGTCGAACAGCGACACCATCGAGCCACGCGAACGGCTGATGTCCACGCCGTCCTGGAAGATCGACACGCGGCTGGCCGCCGTCGCCGCGCCGTCGTCGGTGGTGATGCCGCGCACCGCGATGCCGGGATTGTTCGGGCTCTGCACCTGCACCTGCACGCCGGGCACGTAGCGGCTGAGCGTCTCCACGTCGCTGATGCCGAAGCGCTGCATGAAGTCGTCGGAGTACGCCGAGATCGAGATCGGCACGTCGACCACCTGCTGCTCGCGCTTCTGCGCGGTCACGGTGACCCGGTTGAGATTGATCGCGTTGGCCACCGACGGCGCACTGTCCGCCGGCGCCGGCGCGTCGCCGGCCTGTTGCGCCTGCACCGCCATGGGCGCCAGCCCCAGCAGCAGGCAGCGGATCGACCAGGACAACCAGTTGCGAGATGGCGCCAGCGCGCCTGCACGCGGATTCGGATTCGACATGACTTCCCCAGGAAAAGCACGAGCCGCCAGCGAAGGCGGCGTTTCATTATTGTCGTCCGTGCATGACAGGCACATGTCCCGTTGGCCGGGCCCGCCCCACCTGTCGCATCGTCCGTCCCCC
Source organism: Rhodanobacter sp. IGA1.0 (assembly GCF_040208325.1). Classification (NCBI taxonomy): domain Bacteria; kingdom Pseudomonadati; phylum Pseudomonadota; class Gammaproteobacteria; order Lysobacterales; family Rhodanobacteraceae; genus Rhodanobacter; species Rhodanobacter sp. IGA1.0. The sequence continues at coordinate 365,987 of NZ_CP157948.1, read as the reverse complement.
GGGTCGATGATTGCAGCCCCGTTGTCACGCAAGCTACTACGGACGAGGCGCGGCAGGCTTGCTGCGTTGCGGCAGCGGCGTGCCGTTCGCGCTGGCGATGCTGGCCAGGAAATCGTGGCACCCGCGAGCGCGGCCGTGACTGCCCCGTGATCACGCAGGCCGCGCCGCTTGACGGTTCATCCACCGCGCGCCTGCGATGGTCTGCCTGCACCGCCTCACCGCGCGGTGGCCGCCGCGCCCATCGGGGGCGCGCGCACCGAGGAGCATCACATGTCCCTGTCCCTGCTGGTTGTCATCGTTCTCGTGCTGTTGCTGATCGGCGCGTTGCCGACCTGGGGCTACAGCCGCTCATGGGGTTACGGTCCGGTGGGCGGACTGGGCCTGGTCGTGGTGATCGTGCTGGTGCTCTGGTTGCTCGGCGTGTTCTGACCGCGGACCCGGTCGCGCGCGTCAGGCGATGCGCGCGGCCAGTCCGCTGGCACGACGCACCGGCGTGGCCAGCGCGGTGTCGCAGGCCGCGTCGGCAGCCCACAGCTCGACCCCTTGCCGGGCCCGCGACATGCCGGTGTACAGCAACTGCCGCGACAGGATGCGGTGCTGCGGGTCCGGCGGCAGCAGCACGGCGACGTGGTCGTATTCGGAACCCTGGCTCTTGTGGATGGTGACCGCGAACGCGCCCTGATGTTCGGGCAGGCCGGCCGGCGAAAAAGCGACGGCGCGGCGACCGGCGTGATGGGCCGCGCCGGTGGCCAGCGTCTCGCCGTCGATCGCGGCGCCGCCCTGCACGGTCACTTCGAACCAGATCGCCAGGTTGCCGTTTTCGTCGCGCAGGCACAGGCCCACGTCACCATTGAACAGGCCGGCGGTGTAGTCGTTGCGGGTAATCATCACCGCGCGGCCGGGATACCACTCGTCATCCGGCGCCACGCCCAGGCGACCTTTCAACCTGCGCTCGATGATCGCGTTGGCGGTCGCGGCGCCGAACTCGCCCTCGCGCAATGCGCACAGCAACTGGCGCTGGCGCAACGCATCCAATGCGCTCAGCACGCCACGCTGGTCGGCCTTCGCCACCACGTCGAGCGCGCCCGCCTCCTGCAGCATGGCAGCCACCGCGTTGCTCCAGCGGGCCAGCGCGCGGGCCAGGTCCTGTGCGTCGGCCAGCGGGCGACGGATCGCCTTGTCGCCGGCGTCGCGCCACGCCGCAGCGAACGCGGCCGCATCGCCGCGACGGATCGCCTCGTTGATCGGCACCAGCGACTGGTCGGCGCGGAAGCTGTGGCTCAGGCGCACCAGGTCCGGCGCATGTTCGGCTTCCATCGCGCCGACCAGGTCGAGCAGCACCGAGCCGGTGCCGACCGAGGTGAGCTGGTCGGCGTCACCGACCAGGATCAGCGCGGCGTCCTCGCGCAGCGCGTCGAGCAGGTTGCGCAGCATGGCCAGGTCGACCATCGAAGCCTCGTCGACGATCACGATGTCGGCGGGGATCGGATTGTCGGCGTGGTGGACGAAGCCGCCATGCCGGCCGCGGCTGCCCAGCAGGCGATGCAGGGTGCTGGCCTCGGCGCCCAGCGCGCCGTCCAGTTGCGCCTGCCAGTCGAAATCGTGTGTGGCATTCGCTTGGGCACGCATCCGCGCGGCGCCATCGCGCAGGGACTCGGACAGGCGCTGCGCGGCCTTGCCGGTGGGCGCGCCGATGCGGATCACGGGCGCCGCCTGCATCCGCGCGGTGCGCTCCCTGATCAGCATCATCAGCATGCGCAGCACGGTGGTGGTCTTGCCGGTGCCGGGGCCGCCGGTCAGCACGAACAGGCGCTTGCCCGGCACCTGGGCCACGGCCTGGCGCTGCGGCCGCACCCGCTCGTCGGCGTCGCCATGGAACAGCGCGTCGATCGCCGCGAGGTCGACCTCGCCGGCCGCCAGTGACGACGCGCGGCGCTGGCGCACATGCCGGGCGACGGCGGTTTCATGCAGGTAGTTGCGACGCAGATAGAAGTGCGGCGGATCGAGCACGAAAGGCGTGCCGCCCGCATCGCCGTCGCCGGCCAGCGCCACCATCGACTCGGCGCGCAACGCGTCGATGTCATCGTTCGAGCAGGCCCGCATGCCGTGGCGCGTCGCCGCCTCGCCGTCGAGCAGCAGCGCACTGTCGCCATGGCCTTCGGCATGACTGGCCCAGCCGGCGATCCGCGCCAGCAGCGGCGAGCCGCCGTGCGCCAGCACCCAGCGCGCCACCGTGGCGTCGAGCATGCGCCACGCGTCGGGCGGCGCGACGTCGCCGGCGAGGCGACGGAAGTGGTAACTGCGTGCAGGCGTGTTCATGCGGCCTCCGTGGTGGTCGGTCCGGAGGCAAGCACCTCGCCGACCGCGTCGAGCAGGTCGGCAGAAAAACGATGCCGCCAGATGCCCGCATCCGGCGCCAGCCCCGCCGCGCGGATGAACAAGTAGACGCATTCGCCCAACTGTTCTTCGCGGCGATAATCCGCGCCGAGCCGCTGCCGCAAATAGCGATCCACCGCGACGGTGTAGAGCAGCGCCTGGAAGCGGTAGTGGCTGGCGTCCATCTGGGCGCGCAAGGCCTCGCCCGCGTAGTCGGCCAGGGTGTCGCCCAGATAGTTGCCCTTGTAATCGAGCACGTGATAACGCCCGTGGTGATGGAAGATCAGGTCGATCTTGCCGTTCATCAGGCCGCTCAGCACACGCTGGCTGGCCGGCACCAGCTCGGCTTCGCCATGGGCGGCGCAGGCGGCGCGCAGGCGCGGCATCGACACGCGATCCATCGCGAAGTGGAAGCCCATCTCGGCGCGCAGGTCGGCCGCGGCAAGATCGGCCAGGCACAACGCGGGAGACGCCGCGATGCCCAGCGGCGCGTCCAGTGCATCCTGGATGCGGCTGACCAGCAGGTCGACCAGGGCGGACTGCTCGATGTCCTTGCGTCGCACGCCGGCGTCGCGCAGGCACTGGGCGATCAGCTCGCGTTGCGCCGACATCGGCGCGCCCACCTCGCGATGCTCGAACACCGCATGCACCGCGTTGCCGAAGTCGGTGCCGCGCACGCCGGCCAGGGCGAGCAGGCCGGGATGGGCTTCCGTCGCCGTCATCGGGGAAGGCTGCTCGACCGCCACCACGGCGTCGGCATCGGCCAGCTCGACGTTGCCCGCTGCATCCTCGTCGCCGGCGGCGGCGCCGGGATTCACCGCGTCGCGATGCTCGCCCTGGGTCAGCGTGGTGAAGCTGTGCTTCGCCTCCAGCGGGCCGGAGCGCGGCGGCGGCAGCGCGCGCGCGTGGCGCTCGACGGCAGGCGCGGCGGCGCCGCTGAAGTCGTGTCGCGCCAGCGGATGCCAGCCGTCGATCCAGCGGATGTCCGGCGTGGCGTCGCGCAGTTCGGGCGAACCCAGGGCGGGATCGATGCGCTCCAGCATCACGTCCAGCGCACTGCGCCTGGTGCCGCTGGCCGGCGTCTTGCTGCTGGCGCTGGCCGGCCGCTGCGGCGGCAAGGCGAACAGGTGACAGGCGTGGATGGCGCGGGTCAGCGCCACGTACAGCACGCGGAAACGTTCGTCCTGAAGGTCCTGCGCCTCGCGCGCCCGGGCCGCGGCGGAGAACTCGGCCAGGCGTTGCCCGCTGCGCGGATCGTTGACCACGGACATGCCGTCGCCTGGGCGTTCGCCGTGGTTCCACATCAGCGGCAGGAACACGATGGGAAACTCCAGGCCCTTGCTGGCGTGCAGCGTCATCAGGCGCACCCGGGCGCTGTCCGATTCGATGCGCAGCTGCGCCGCGTCGGCGGCGTCGTTGTCGCTGGCCGCGCCATCCTCGCGGCACTGCTTCAGCCATGCCAGCAGTTCCTCGATGCCGGTGAGCTGCTCGCTCTGCGCCTGCAGCAATTCGCCGAGGTGGCGCAGGTCGGTCAGCACGCGCTCGCCGGCCATGGTCTGCAGGTAACGCGCGGCCAGGCGATCGATCAGCTGGCCGACCACGTGCAGGATGCCCCGTTCGGCCCGTTGCTGGCTCCAGCTGCGGAAGGTGTCCGCCACCGGCTGCCATTGCGCCACGTCGTCGCCCCAGCGCTGCAGCTCGCTGAAGCTGGCGCCCCACAGCCGCGTGGCCACCGCCGCCCGCAACGCGCCCAGTTCGGCGGGATGCGCGATCGCGTACAGCACGACCTGCAGCTCGCGGGCCACCTCGGTGTCGAACACGCTGCTGCGCGAGGAAGTCACGCAGGGCACGCCGCGTTCGCGCAGCGCATCGCGCAGGCTGATGATGTCGTTGCCGGTGGGCAGCAGCACGGCCAGGTCCGAAGGCTGCACCGGTTCGCCGCCGATGCGATGCGTGCCCGACTGCAGCATGGCGGCGATCTGGTTCGCGCAGACCTCGAGCGCCTCGGCCCGACGCGCCGGCTGCGACGACGGCGGATCGCTGCGGTAGTGGATCACCAGCGGCGCGGGGCACGGTTCGCCATCGATCGTGTACGGCTGGCCGGCGCGCCGCTCGGTCCAGTTCACGCTTTCGTAGGCGATGCGACTCTCGCCCGCGGCATCCAGCGCCGTGCCGCCCACCGCGTAGAACTGGTTGAAGGCCCGGACCAGGGCCGCGCTGGAACGATGGTTGGTGTCCAGCGTCAGCCGGCCCGTCGCGTCGACCGCCGAGGCAGCGCGCTGGTAGGCGTGGATGTCGCCGCCGCGGAAGCGGTAGATCGCCTGTTTCGGATCGCCGATCATCACCAGCCGGCCGCGGGTGCCGCCGTCGCGCTCGCGGTAGATCGCATCGAGGATGCCGTATTGCTGGCCGTCGGTGTCCTGGAATTCGTCGACCAGGGCCACCGGCCACGCCTTGAACAGGGCATCGGCCAGCGGGCGATCACCGGCGCGCTCCGCTTCGCGGGCCAGCGCGTCGCCGACCGACTGGATCAGGCTATCGAACGTCAGCTGGTGGCGCGCGGCGAGGCGCGAGCGCATTTCCGCGCGGGCCAGCGCGGCCAGCTCGTGCCAGAAGCCGGCGCGCAGGCTTTCGATGATTTCGGCGCAGCGCTCGGCGAACACCGCCAGCGCGATCAGCTCGCCGTTGTCCTTGCTGCCCTTGAGCACGCCGGTCAACGCCGTGGCTTCCTTCAGCCCCGCGCACGCCTTGGCGCCAGGCATGCGCGCGCGGTCGTCGAGGAAGTCGGCCAGCTCGCTCCAGTATTCCGGCAACAGCGAGCCCTTGCGGAAATGCGTGCCGTCGGCGACGACGGCGCGCAGCCGTGCTGCCCATGCCGGGTCCAGCGCGGCGTCGACCTCGGCCGCCGATGCCCTCTTCACGCTGACGCCGGGCGCCAGGCAGACCTTCAGCCGCCGGGTGAGTCTTGCCAGGCTCAACTCGTCGCCCGCCTGCGCGGCCAGCATCACCAGCGGGTCGCCGGCATCGGCCTGCTGCAGGCGCCGCCACAGGTCGGCGGCCACTTCGTCGAGCAGCGCTTCGCCGGGGACCATGTCGCCCATCACGAAGGCCACGCCGCAGGCGAACGGATGATCGGCCAGGATGCGCCGGCACAGGCTGTGCAGCGTGCTGACCGGCGCCACATCCATCTCGGCCAGGGCCAGGCGCAGGCGCTGCAGATCGCGCACGCGCAGCTCGGCATCGTCACGCCAGCGCGCGCGCAGCCATTGCCCGTCGCTGCCCTCGTCGCTGCCGGCGTCGTCGGTTTCGGCGAGGTTCTCGCTGGCGCGCAACACGGCCCACTGCAACTTGCCGCGCAGGCGTTCGCGCAGCTCCTGCGCGGCCGCGTCGGTGAACGTGGTCACCACGATCTGCCGCGGCGACAGCTGTCGCTCCAGCAGCAATCGCAGATACAGCACCGCGATGGTCCAGGTCTTGCCGGTGCCGGCGCTGGCCTCGATCAGGCTGCGCCCGCCATCGGCGAGGTCGAGGCTGCGCCAATCGATGACCGCTGCCGTGCTCATGCCGACACCTCGGCGCTGGCGTCGAAGCTGATGCAGCGATAAAGCGTCAGCGCAAATTCCGCCAGCGCGGCCAGCTCCGCGCTGCCTTGGGCGAAGTCCACCTCACCGGCCAGCAGATGGCTGTAGCCGGGTGCGTAATCGCGTTCGCCCACGCCGCCATGACCGGCGATCCAGCTCGAACCGATGTCGATCCGCGCCGGCTCGTCGGCGGCCTCGACGTCACTCGAACGACTGCTGCGCTTCTTCGGATAGATGCGCTCGCTGATCGCCGCCCACGCCGACTTCGGGAAGTACCAGCGCGGCGCCGACTGCGCCTCGATCCACCAGCCCAGCAACTGTTGCAGGCGCCGTTCGAGTTCGCCGAGCCGCGCCGCGCGCCCGGCGTCATCGGCCGCCATGAAGCGTGCGTCCCAGTCGTTGATGCCGTCCTGCCAGGGGCGCTCGTCGCCGTCCAGCAGCGGACGCAGCCGCAGCGCGGGCAGCGTGCCGCCCGCGCGGGCGCTGTGCAGGCGCAGCAGCGCCCAGTCGAGGAACATCGGCACGCGCTCGCGGAAGCCCAGCTCCGCCTCCTTCTTCAGCCGGTCGCCGTTGCCGCCGAACACGCGCAACAGTTGCCAGCATTCGCCACCGTCGATGCTGCTGCGATGGACGTGGGTGACCTGGCCGGTCACGCGGCAGCCGCCGATCGGCACATCGATGCCGCAACTGCCACCGGCCGGTGCCGCGTGTTCGAAACCGGGCAGCTTCGCGGCTTCCTGCAGCAACAGGCCGACCACGGCGCTCTCCTGTTGCCAGGCCTGCTGGCCGGCCCGGCCCGGCGGCATCACGCCACCCAGGCGCAGCCAGTCCGGCGCGGTGGCCGGCGGCCACGCGGCATGCGGCCAGCCCGGCAGCGCGTCGTTGAAGAACAGCTTCCTGGCCACCGTGTCGAGCGCGGCGAAGCGCGCTTCGATCGGTTCGTCCTGGGGCAGGCGATCGTCGGCGAGCGCGTCCAGGCTGACCTGCATGCGGTGTTCCAGCAGTTGCCTGGCGGGGTCGCGGTAGTACGCATGCAGTTCGCGCAGTGCGATCGTCGCGCCGGGGTCGATTCCCGCGGCGCCGCCGGGGTCGAGGAACGGCGCCACATCGGCCTGGTCGCCGCGGCCATGCATGCCGGCGAACAGCGCGTTGTAGGAGAACAGCCGTCCATCGCCGCCGTCGAAGTAGCGGCTGTCGAACGGCTGCAGCGGATGCCGCAGCAGCCACGGCCGGTCGGCCTCGTCGTCGGGACGCAGCCCCGCGGCCGCATCCAGCACGGCCAGCAGTTCGGCCAGCGGCGGCGCCGGATTGCGCGGCTTGCCGTCCTTCACCCCTTCGCCGATGTAGCTCAGGTGCAGGCGTGCGCGCGCCGACATCAGGGTTTCCAGGAACAGGTAGCGATCGTCGCTGCGCACGTCGCGATCGCCCAGGCGGCGATAGCGCGCCATCAGGTCCAGCCCCGCGTCGCTGCCCGAACGGGGGAAGTCGCCGTCGTTGAGGCCGAGCACCGCGACGACCTTGAACGGGATCGCGCGCTGCGGAACCATGCCGCAGAAGGTGATGCCGCCCATCAGGAAACGCTGCTGCTCGGGCACGGCGGACAGCCGCTCGACCAGCAGGTCGCGCACCACGCTGAAGTGCAGCAGCGGGTCCTCGCCGGCAGCCGTCGGCTCGCTGGTGATGGTGCGGATGAAACCGAGCACCATCGCCTGCGCATCGCGGGCCGCCCGATCCATCGGATCGATGCGGAACAGCGCCTCGAAGCGGCGCTCCAGTTCGCTCGCCCAGTTGCTGGCGAGGCGCGTTTCGGCGGACAGGTCGCACAGCGCCTGCACTTCCTGCAGCAGGTGATCGAGCGCGCCCAGGTAACCCGCGGCCGGGCCGTGGATGCCGGTGAGCGGCGCCAGCTCGGTGCCGTCGGGCAGATGCACCGACGGCTGCCGCTCGGCCTCGGCGGCGTCGGCCATCAAATAGCCGGCCAGCATGCGATCCATCGCCCAGCCGAAGGTGTGTTCGGCGATCGGCGGCACGCCGAAGCGCGCCCGAAACGCGGGATCGAGCGCCCACGCCACCCGGCTGGCCTTCAGCCATTCGGCCAGCTCATCCACGCCGGCCGCATCCAGGCCCAGTCGACGGCAGATTTCCGGCACCGCCAGCAGGTCCACCACCTCGGGCGCGGTGACCCGCGTGCCGGGCAGGTCCAGCAGTTTGCGGAACGCGCCGAACAGCGGATGACTGCGCGACACCGCCACGTCGGCCAGCTGGTACGGCAACAGCCCGCCGGCATGGCCGGCCACGCCGAACACCGCGGGAATCAGCGGCACGTACGCCTGGATGTCCGGCGCCATCACCACGATGTCGGCGGGACGGATCGGCTGGCCGTCGGCATCGGTACCGGCGATCGCGTCCAGCAACTGGTCGCGCAGCACCTCCAGTTCGCGCAGGCGGGTGTGGCAGCTGTGCACGCGCAGTGAGGCATCGGCGCGCGCGGCGCGATCGATCGGCGTGTCGAGCCGCACCTGCATCAGTGACGGATCGAGCGCGCGGATGCCCTGCTGCACGCGCTGCAGACGATTCATCCCGTGCAGCGCCTGCTCGTCCTCGCGATGGCGCACGTCGGACAACACATCGCCCTCGCCCGCGGCCAGCTCCATGATGAAGTGCTGGCCCATGCGCCCCCAGCTGGCCAGCAGCGGATGCGCCTGGTCCGCCCAGTAGTCGTTGCCTTCGGCCGCGTCCAGCCGCGCCTGTTCCTCGGCGCCCTGCAGCCGCAGCGCGGGCAGCGTGCGGCCGAGCCCGCCCCAATATTCGCGGCAGGGATCGGGCACATACAGCGCGACCAGCCGATGCCGTGCCACCGCGCGCAACACCGCCAGTTCGGACGGCGCCAGGTGGCTGACGCCGAACACGTGCAGCGCCTCGCCGCCGGCCTCGACGCGACCGAGCTGCTCGATCAGGTCGCCGACCACGTCGCCGCGATGGGCGCCCAGCTTGTCATGCAGGTGCTTCCACAGCGGCGCCAGCAGCCGCTGTTCGGTGGACGTCAGCACCGGCTCGGCGGCGTTTCCGGTCACCAGGCTGAAGTGGCCGCGCTCCCAGCCGCGCAACCAGTCCGGGCGATACACCAGGTATTGCGAGTAGATCCGAGCCAGCCGGTCGCCCAGCTGGAAGCGACGGCGCGCCTGATCCGCCACCCCGCCCGACGGATGCGTGCGGTCGGCGCGCAGGTAGCTGGCGATCCGTGCATCGCTGATGCCCAGCGCCGCCACGTCGCCCCCCAGCACTTCATGGATGCTCCAGCGCAGGTGCTGGCGCTGGTAGCGCGGCAACGACACCGCGCGCTGGCCCAGCTGCTGCCGCGCCAGCCGATCGATCCACGGACTGGGCAGCAGGATGTCGAGGTTCGCGGCAATCCCGCCCGCGCCGTACTTGCGCGCCAGCGCCCCGTTCAACCAGTGCCGCATGCCCGGATGCGCCGCGATGATGGTCTGCGGCGCCAGCACGTTGTCCGGCTGGGTCACCGCCAGCAACTGCACCAGCGGATCGAGCAGCTTCTCCAGCCGACTGGCGCGATAGATCAGCAGCCCGGTGGTTTGCCGCTCGCCCACCACCTCGCGAATTTCGCCACGTGCTGCCGTCACTGCCGTGCTCCCGGATGCTGCCGGATCACCCACGATCCATCCGCCCGATCTTCACCAGCACCAGCGCGGATTGCAATGAGTGGCGACTACAGCGACGAGATCCCACATGACAGCTTCGACAGGCTCACGCTAGTCGAACCCCAGATTCAGGACGAACCGGCGACCCACATTTTAGCGGGGTACCAATTGAAGGGAGTCGCATCGGCCAAGCATGGCATCGTGGACCGACGAATAGGTTCGACGCGATCGGCACGCCACGGTTGTTGTCGGTGGTGTCATTGGAGATCACTTGTTGCACAGGGTGCGAATGCCATGTCCGCGCATCATCGTCTGCAGTTGCGGCTTGCAACATGTAGCGTGCCCGTACCTTCTTGATCACGCTCTCCTCCTTGCGCGGATCGAGCGACGCGGCAAGGGCTCCGTTTCTCGGGGGTGAGGTCAGTCGACCAGTCGAACGATAGCTGGAGCCCCTGTTGCCAAGGACTCCAGCTGACATGACTTACTGAACTGCGACGAGAAGGTTTGCAGCTGATTTGCCCTTGCTCATTGCAAATGCCTTCGTCGTGGTATCGAGGGCGAAAGGATCTTTCTGACCACCTGCCGAAACGAGCGCGCATTGCCTGAGGCAGGCCGGAGCAACGTGCGCCTCGCAATACGCTTCGTCATGACCCTGCGACAAGCATTGGCTATATACCTCTTGACAGTGGGCACAGTCGATGGCTGCACGGGCTGGTTGCGCATGGAAAACCGCAGCGAGGCCGAAAGCAGCGAGGCTGGCGAGATAAGCAGAAGTACGCATTCTGATTTCCTTTCCAAAGACAAAGGCTCCATGCTGGAGCGTCCCGAGAATATCCGCTGACCACAGGGACGAATGTGACCTCATAGGCACTTGCCATCCCCTCTCCAGGTCGCAGCTCAAAGCTGTGGCATGTCCCCAGACTTGAACTGAAAAACACTGGCACGTGGCGATTTCCACCGTCTTCATCACGGCCATATGGTGGTCAATGACCGGCCCAAGGCAGTTCGAGCGGCCCTTGTGGCCACGCTTTCGTTTCGAGTTCCATACCAACGTCCATGCAACGAAAAAGGCCACCAGAAAAGGTGGCCCAAGTCGTTGGCTCTGTTGGTGCGCCTGGCGGGATTCGAACCCACGACCCCTGCCTTCGGAGGGCAGTACTCTATCCAGCTGAGCTACAGGCGCATGTGTGGCCGCGCGGGGCAGTGGCCCGCGGGGAGCGCAGTATAGCCGAGTTGCCGCGGGCGGGCATGCGCTTCCCTTACCTCGCTCCTCTCCCACCAGCGGGAGAGGAGGCGAACGCGGGAAGCGCAATGCCCGATGAGGCCGGAACGGCCTCAGCGGGCCTTGAGCAGGGTGCTCAGGGTGTCCGGCTTGCTGGTGTCGCGGACCAGGTGCGGGTACTTCAGGCCATCGTGGTAGTCGATGCGGATGGTCTGGTACTCGTCGAAGTTCTTCACCAGTAGCTCGACCGGCTGGTTCCTGTCCGTCGCGGCGGCGGTGACGGCTTCCTTCAGCGCATCGGCGTCGTAGTCGTGGCCGTTCACCGCGATCACGGTCATGCCGGGCGAGATGCCGGCCTTGAATGCCGGGCCGTCCCACAGCACGTCGCCGATGGCGCCGGCCTTGCCGATGGAGAGGCCGAGCGAGTAGGTGAGGTCGGCGGAATGCCGGCGCGCCTCGATCGCCTTCACCGCGTCGGACGGCTTGTCGGTGTAGACCAGCTTCCAGCCGTGCGACTCGATGCCGCCGATCAGCGGACCATGGCCGTCGAGCCGCGTGCGCAGGTACTTCGCCCAGTCATACGGCGCGATGTCGTTGAGCGTCCTGACCACGTCCTCGAAGGTGTAGGTGTTGACGTCCCACTTGCCGTTCTCCATGCCGAAGAACGACTTGCCGAAATCGTCGATGCTCTTCTTGCCGCGGCTGAGCTCGCGCAGCTTGCCGTCGACGTCGAGCCAGATCATCTGGCCGGCCGAGTAGTAGTCCTCGCTGGCCTGGTAGTTGCGGTACGGCAGCGGTGCGCGCTGTGCGATGACCGGGTCGTTGGTGGTGTCCTGCACGTTGCGGAAACTGGCCAGGCCCGGACGCCCCTTGTCGTAGGTGGCGGCGACGTAAGCCAGCATGTCGTGGGTCTGGTCGGTGTCCCACAGGCCCGAACGCGCCGCCATCACCTGGCCCCAGAACTGGGTCTGGCCCTCGTACACCCACAGCAGGGTGTCGCTCATCGGCACGTTGAAGTTCGGCGTGGTCAGGTCGGCGCCGCGGCGGTACTTGCCGTCCCAGGAATGGTTGAACTCGTGCGAGAACAGGTCGCGACCCAGCGCGTTCTTCTTCCACTCGGTGAAGAAGTCGGCCGAGGTGCCGTCCTCGCTGGAGCGGTGATGCTCCAGGCCGTTGCCGCTCATCTTGTCGCTGAGCGAGACCAGGAAATCGTAGTGGTCGTAGTGGTGCGCGCCGTACATCTTGTACATCTGCTGCACGAGTTCGCGGAACGGCTTGATCTGCTCCGGCTTCGTTTCCAGGTACTTCGCCGCGTCGGCGACGATGTTCATGTGCACCGGCGCCTTCGCGCCCGGATCGAGATCGATGCGCTTGAAATACTTGCCGGCGTAGATCGGCGAATCGACCAGGTTGTTGTAGTCGATCGGCTTGAAGTGGATCGTGTCGCCGTCCTTCGAGGCCACGTCCAGCGCCGTGCCGGCCTGCCAGCCCACGGGCAGTTTCACGCTGGCTTCGGTCTGGATCTGGCGGGCGTAGTGGCCGGCCGGATACAGCGTCACCGTATTCCACTGCAGGTTGAGCATCTCCGGGGTCATCACCACGCGGCCCTGGCTGCGATCCTGCGGCGAGAGGTACTGGAACGTCACGTCCACGCTGCTCGCACCCTGCGGCACGTCGACATGGAAGGCGTACACGTTGAGCGGATCGCGCGTCCACGGCAGCACCTGGCCATTGGCCTTGACCACCAGCCCGGCCATCTTGTCGATCGGGCCGGTCGGCGAATGGTTGCCGGGAAGCCACTGCGGGTACAGCAGGGTGAGCGGGCCGGCGGCCGCGACCGGCACGGTCTCGTGCACGCGGAAGATCCGGTGCGCCACGTCGGTGGCGTCCACGGTGATCTTCAATGTGCCGTGGTACGGCACATCCTGCGGCGCCGGGACATCGGCCAATGCGGTAAAACTGGCCAGGCCCAGGCTGGCGGCGACGAGGGCGGAAGCGAGGCGGGTGACTTTCAATGCGTTCTCCGGATGGAAAAGGGGAGCCTGGCGAACGCTGCCGCGCCTGCCGTAGTCACGACATGACGCGGCTCGGGCCAGACGGGGCCCGGGAATCCCTGCGACGGGAAGTTGTCATGGCAGGAGTCCAGACCCCGATGCTAGACCGGCCGCGACCGCCTTCACCCCTGCCGAAGGTCACGACCAGCGCGGCCGCCACGCCACGCCCCGTGCTTGCGCCGGATCTGGCACCCATCTTGCTGCGATCCACGCTGACATCTTCGGCTTCACCGCTCGGGAACTTCATGCACGACCTGCTCGACCACCTTCCGCGCCACGACGACAGCCTGCAGCAGCGCGACTACCGCAAGTACCTCGCGCAGCGGATGGGGCCGATGATCCATGCGCTGATGCTGGTGGCGACCATCGTCTACCTGGTCGCCGTGCTGGCCAGCAGCGTGCTGCAAAGGCCGCTCCTGTCAGGCTGGCTGCGCGCGTTGCCGCTGCTGCCGCTGGCGCTGGTGACGCTGTCCACCCGGCAGGCGCGCCGGCCACACCTGCTCAGCGCGCTGACCCTGCTGTTCGTGGTGCTGCTGGAGGTGAGCATCAACCTCAATACGTTCGGCAACCCGCATCGGCAGACGATGGTGTTGCCGGGCCTGCTGCTGCCCGTGGTCTCGTCGGTGATCTGGCTCGGCCGCTGGGATTTCGTCGCCGGCATGATCGTCTGCGCGCTGGGCCCGCTGCCGATGCTGCTGCTGGGCAACAGCGACGACGTGCAGGTGGTGCAGTACCTGATCTACATGGCGGTGGCGATCGTGCTGGCCGCGGTGCTGCGCGCGTTCATGGCGCGCACGCTGTTCGAGCAGTTCCGGCTGGAGCGCCGCCTGCGCGAGCAGGCCAATACCGATGGGCTGACCGGGCTGCTGCTGCGCAACCGCTTCCTGCAGCTGTCGCGGCTGGCGCTGGCCGACATCCGGCACCGCGGGCTGCCCGCCTGCGTGCTCTACCTCGACGCCGACCACTTCAAGCCGCTCAACGACGACTTCGGCCACGCCGCCGGCGACGCCGCGCTGATCGCGATGGCCGGCACGATGCGTCGGCAGATGCGTCCGGACGACCTGATCGGGCGCATCGGCGGCGAGGAGTTCGCGATGCTGATGCCCGGCCTCGACCTGGCCCAGGCGACCCAACGGGCCGAACAGTTGCGGCTGGCGATCCACGCCATCCAGCGCCCCGACGGGCGCATGAGCGTCAGCATCGGCGTGGTCGAATGCCGGGACGGCGAAGCGATCGAGACCCTGCTGGTCCGCGCCGACCGGGCGATGCGCCAGGCCAAGCGCGCCGGCCGCGACCGCGTGGCCAGCACGGTCGACTGAGAGGTTGTGAGTTTTTCAACCTCTCAGGTCGGCCAAGGACGGCCGAGCATGAAGCAGTCACGCAAGGGACTGTTTCATGTGAGCGAGTCCGGACATGCGCCGGACTCGCGATAGAAGAAAACCACAGGAAGTGGTTTTCTTCACAGGCCCTGAGCAACGGCGCCGGCGCCCGCCCGGCCTGCCAGATCAGCCGGCCATCTTGCTGCGGCGGATGCCGTAGGCGAAGTAGATCACGCAGCCCAGCGCCATCCAGATGATGAAGCGCTCGTAGGTGATCCACGGCAGGCCGTAGATCAGCGCCGCCGAAAACGCGATGCCCAGCGGCGCGGTGAACCACACCGCCGGCGTGCGGAAGTTGCGCTGCAGGTCCGGCCGGCGCACGCGCAGCAGCATGATCGAGGCGCAGATGATGATGAAGGCGCTGAGCGTGCCGATGTTGACCAGCTCGGCCACCTCGCCGATCGGCAGCAGTCCGGCGACCAGCGCGGTGAACACGCCGAGGATCAGGGTCGGCCGCGCCGGCGTGCCGAAGCGCGGGCTGACCTTGGCGAACCAGGCCGGCAACAAGCCGTCGCGGGCCAGCGCGAACCAGATCCGCGCCGCGCCCAGCATGAAGGCGAACAGCACGCTGGTGACGCCGATCACCGCCGCCGCGGCGATGGCCACGCTGAGCCAGTGCAGGCCGATCTGTTCGAACGCGTCGGACACCGACGCCTCGCCGCCGAGGTTGCTGTAGTGGGTGATGCCGGTAAGCACCAGCGAGACCGCGATGTACAGCACCATCGCGATCGCCAGCGACAGCAGCACCGCGCGCGGCAGGTCGCGCTGCGGGTGCTTGGACTCCTCCGCCGCGGTGGTCAGCGTGTCGTAGCCGAACACCGCGAAGAACACCACGCTGGCGCCGGTCAGCACGCCCGACCAGCCGAAGTGGCCGACACCGCTGGCGGCGTCGACCACGCGGGCGGGCACGAACGGATGCCAGTTCGCCGGGTCGATGTAGAACACGCCGACCAGCACCACCAGCAGCACGCCGATCACCTTGATCGCCACCACCAGGGTGTTGAAGCGCGCGCCCCACTCGGTGCGCACGGTGAGCAGGATCGCCACGCCGATCGACACCGCCGCCGCGATCACGTTGAAGCGGTGGCCGTCGCTGGGCCCGGCGATCGCCGCGGAGCCGTGCAGGCCGAACAGTTGCTGCAGGTAATACTGCATGGTCTGCGCGCTCATGCTCTGCTGCGCCCACTCCGGCAGGTGCACGCCGGCGGAGTTCAGCAGCACCTGCACGTAGCCGGACCAGCCGATCGCCACCACCGCGACCACCAGCGCGTATTCCAGCAGCAGGTCCCAGCCGATGATCCACGCGGCGAACTCGCCGAGCACCGCGTAGCCGTAGGTATAGGCGCTGCCGGTGACCGGGATCAGCCCGGCGAACTCGGCGTAGCACAACGCCGCGCAGGCGCTGCCGAAACCGGCGATCAGGAAGCTGATGGCCACCGCGGGGCCCGCGTTCATCGCCGCCTGCTGGCCGGCCAGCACGAAGATGCCCACGCCGATGATGCCGCCGATGCCGATCGCGGTGAGTTGCCACAGGCCCAGCACCCGACGGAAGTCGCTGCGGGTGCCGGCTTCGGCCTGCAACTGTTCGATCGTCTTGTGCCGCACCAGCTTGCCGAGGAAACCCATTGCACACCCCTGATCGCATGACCGCCGGAAACCAGCGGCGATCATAGCGAATACCGCCCATCGTGTTGGCCCGTGCGCGGCATGCTGCGCTGCACCTGTACACCTGCGCGCGACGCGGGCGAACATGCGTCCACGCATCCACGACCGGCCCGCGGGCGGGCGGCGATAGAGGCGACCACGACCCGGGGAATACATCCATGTTCATCCGCACCCATCGTCTGGCTGCCGGCATCGCCTGCGCCCTGCTTGCCGGCTCGTTCGGCGTGTCGGCCAACGCTTCGGCGCAGGACACCAGCCCGCCGCCGGCAGCGGCCACCACGAATGCCACCGAGCTGGGCAAGATCACGGTGACCGCGCAGAGCCGTACACAGGAAGTGCAGGACGTGCCGATCGCGATGGACATCGTCACCGCGAAGCAGCTCGACATCATCGCCGCCACCGATCTCAGCCAGACCAACCTGTTCGTGCCCGGCGTGGTGATCGACGGCAGCGACCCGACCCAGCCGACCTACCGCATGCGCGGCATCGAGACCAACGACTTCGGCATCGGCACCGACTCGGCCGTCGGCGTCTACGTCAACGGCGTCTACCAGACGCGCTCCGGCGGCGCGCTGATGGCGCTCAACGACGTGGCCCGGGTCGAGGTGCTGAAAGGCCCGCAAGGCACCCTGTTCGGCCGCAACACCGCCGCTGGCGCGATCTCGATCGTCACCAACGAGCCGACCGACAAGCTCGAGGGCAAGGCCCGCGTGCGCTACGGCGAGTACGGCAGGCGCTACGGCGACGCCCTGCTCAACGTGCCGGTGAACCAGGACCTGGCCGTGCGCATGAGCTTCCTGGACAACCAGAGCAACGGCTATCTCAGGGATGCCGTCACCGGCCAGCACTACGGCAAGGACGACGAATGGGGCGCGCGGATGGTGGCGCGCTGGCAGGTCACGCCCGACAGCACCGTGCACCTGTCGTGGGACCATGATCGCCTGAAGCAGCCATCGCGCATGGACGTGGGCCTGATCCCGCTGTCCTCCACCGACCTGTACCAGCGCGCGCCGTTCCCGGCCGATCCGTCGACCTGGTACGACCCGCGCCACGCGCCGTTCTTCAACGACAGCGACAGCGGCCGCGAACGACGCCAGTACAACGGCTGGACCCTGGCCTTCGACCACGGCTTCGACTGGGGCGGTTTCAGCTCGACCACCAACTACGCGGCCTACAACATCTCGCACGTCGAGGACGGCGACGGCACCAACCACGTCACCACCCATCTCGACACCGGCGTGATCAGCGAGGGGCGCACGCTGTACCAGGAGTTCAAGCTCAACGGCAGCAACGAGCGGGTCGACTGGGTCGCCGGCGCCAGCTATTACATGGAACGCGCCAAACAGACCAGCCTGGCCACGGTGAACACCGACACCTACGACACGCTGGCGATCAACAGCGGCCTCGGCGCCAACTTCACGCCGGACGGCACGCTGTTCCACTACTTCGACTCGCTGCTGCAGGCGTTCGGCCTGCCCTACCGCCTGCTCGGCGACCCATGGACCGAGACGATCAGCAACCACGGCCACTTCAATTCGTACGCGGTGTATGGCGATGCGATCTGGCATGTCACCGACAAGCTCAACATCACCACCGGCCTGCGCTACACCCACGACCGCAAGTATTTCGACTGGTACACGCCGGTGCGCTACGCGCCCCAGCTCGACGCGACGGTCGACCAGCTCGACGCCGCCGGCATCCTGGCGCTGGCGCCGCTGCTCACCGGCGGTGCGCTGAGTGCCGACGCCCTGCGCGCCATCCTCACCCAGAACCAGATCTTCCCCAACGCGGTCGGCCAGCTGGTCAGCAAGGACAACCGCTGGAACGACCTGAGCCCGCGCCTGGTCGCCGACTACAAGTTCACCCCGGACACGATGGCTTACCTGTCGCTGGCCCGGGGCTACAAGGCTGGCGGCTACAACGGCACCGAGCCCGGTTCGCAGTTCCAGCCGGAGAAAGTGTGGAACGCCGAGCTCGGCATCAAGAGCACCTTCCCCGACCAGCACCTGCTGCTGAATGCCTCGATCTACCACTACCGCTACACCGACAAGCAGACCCTGGTGGTGGTGCCGTCCACCGACGGCCTCGGCGTGCCGACCTACCAGGTCAGCAACACCAGCCAGGACGCCACCGGCGTGGACCTGCAGGTGCAATGGGTGCCGCTGGACGATCTGCGGCTGGGCTTCAACGGCAGCTACATCGACTCGAAATACTCCACCGCACGCGTGCCGGCCGGCGTCGACGCCAACGGCGACGCGCTCTACCTGGATGTCTCCGGCCAGCCGGTGGACGAGCCGAAGTTCTCCTACAGCTTCAGCGGCGACTACACCTGGCACGGCGTGGCCCGGGGCGAGCTGAGCTTCCACGCCAACTACGGCTATCGCGGGCGCATGCGCTGCAACGATGCCTCGGTCTACCAGGGCAAGTGCGCCTTGCCGACCAACTTCGACTTGGGCGAGCCGCAGCAACGCACCGACCTGCGCCTCGACTGGAACGCGGCGAACGGCCGCTGGGGCCTCGGCGCCTACGTGCAGAACCTGTTCGACAAGCAGTACGTCAGCGGGCTGGGCACGATCTCGCAGTCGGTGCTGGGCACGCCGTACGCCTACGTCACGCCCCCGCGGATGTGGGGCGTGGAAGCGCGCGTGAAGTTCTGACCGACCCGCCGTCGCTCCCCTGCCCGCAGGGGAGCTGCCCGGAGGGCTGAGGGGTGCTCTTGAGAGACGTCACCCCGTCGCAGCGTCGTGACGCAGCGAAGACGACGGGTGCGGTCCGCCCAGCCAGGGCAGCGCCAGCGCGCTGAGTCCGAACACCACGGCGATGGCCAGCGCGATATGGCCGTCCAGATGGCTGATCCCGAACCAGCGCCTGCCGAGCAGCGGCACGGCGGCGGTGGCCAGCATGCGAAGGCCTTCGGCCCACACCGCCCAGCGCCGGCCTTCCATCAACGCACCGACCACGCACAGGCTGGCGACCAGGTACAGCGCGTACAGCAGCAGGGCGGAAAAGCCGGCGCTGCCGGCCATGCCGAGGAACTGCGTGGCCATGCCCAGCAACAAGGCGAACTGCGCCAGCACGTAGAGCTTCAGCGGCCGCGACAGGGGCGGATCGAAGCGCTCGGTGGGCATGGTGAAGTCCGGTTTCGGGAAGCGCGCCGCCACGTCGACGGGACGCCAGCCCGGCGGCTTGATCCACACCAGCAGCTTGTCGCGCCAGCGCTTCGCATGCCACGCGTCCTGCGCGGTCTTCCAGTACACCTCGGCGTTCGCCCACAGCGGGTTCCAGCTGCGCAGCGGCGAGCGCGTGCCGTAGACCGGCTTGTCGCTGTCATCCTCCTCGACAAAGGTGCCGAACAGGCGATCCCACACGATCAGGATGCCGCCGTAGTTGCGGTCCAGGTAGCGATCGTTCACCGCGTGATGGGCGCGATGGTTGGACGGCGAACAGAACACCCGGTCGAACCAGCCGAGCCGGCCGATCTGTTCGGTGTGGACCCAGAACTGGTACAGCAGGTCGATCAGCGCCACCACCACGAACACCTTCAGCGGCACGCCGACGATCGCCATCGGCAGGTAGAACACCCAGCCCAGCAGCGCGCCGCTGCCGGTCTGGCGCAGCGCGGTGGACAGGTTGTAGTGCTCGCTCTGGTGATGCACCACGTGGGCGGCCCACAGGATGTTCACCTCGTGGCCCATGCGGTGCAGCCAGTAGTAGCAGAAGTCGTAGAACAGCAGCGCGCCGGCCCACACCCACAGGCTGTTCTCCGGCAGCGCGAACAGCGCCAGGTGCTCGACGCACCAGGCATAGATGCCGATCGTCACCAGCTTGGTGAACACGCCGACCAGCTGCGAGATCACGCCCAGCCCGATGCTGTTGATCGCATCGTTGGCCGCGTATGCCTGCCGTCCGCGCAGTTTCGCCACCAGCAATTCGATGCCGATCAGCAGGAAGAAGACCGGTGTGGCCCAGGTGATGATGAGTTCCTGCGTATTCACTTCGCCGCCTCTTTCTCGATCGAAGGCTCGACGCGCTGCACCGAGCGCGCGATCCACCACAACGCCAGATAGTACGCCGCCAGCACCCACAGGCTGGACCACGGCAGCGGACCATCGAAGCGGTTCCACGCCAGCAGGCAATCGCTGAGCATGAAGGTCAGGCCGCCGAGCGCCGCCAGACGTGCCGCCGGCGCCTGCGGGTCGCCGCGTTGGGCCAGCACCCGTGCGCGCACCAGCGCCTGGCCGCCCATGCTGGCCAGCACCACCACGTAGACGATCACCGGAATGCGCAGCGCCGGCCCGATCGCGCCCCACAACAGGACCATGTTCACCGCGCCGAAACCCAGCGTGGCCAGCAGCAGCCACGGCCGCGCCGCGAAGCGGCAGTCGCCGGTGAACGCGGCGATGAAACACAGATGGCCGCACAGGAAGGCCAGCAGCCCCGGCACGAACAGGTCGCCCGGCAGCATCAGCAGGACGTCGCCCAGCAGCGAGCAGGCGATGCCGGCAAGCACCAGCCGCCGGTAGCGCGGCGATTGGGCCGGCCGCGACTGCCAGGCCAGCACGAAGATCAGCACGGTGGCCAGCGGCTTGCCCAGCCAGTGCAGCCACTGCCATGCCGGCGACGGATGGCTGGCCGCGAGCAGCGCGCCGGCGATGGCGGCAAACGCCGCCAGCAGGATGGCCGCGGCCAGTCCCCGCGGGTAGCGTGGCGCGGCGGTATCGAAGGCAAGAACGGACATGCGTGGCCCCGTGGACGACTGCCGTCGATCATAGCCGGATGCCGCCACCTGTCGGCCAGGCTTGAACGCCGGGTCGGCCTCGCTCAGCGCGGCGCGGTCGCGCGTCGGCGCGGGCTGCCGTACATCTCGCGATAGACCTCGCTGACCCGCGCCTCCAGCGTGCCGCCCTGGCGCGCCTGGCTGAAGGCCTCATTCAATTGTTTCTCCGCCACATGCAGATGACGCAGGAAACGGCGCTCGTCGCCGGACAGCCCGCACTCGGCCATCTGCTGTTCCAGCGTGGGGTCGACGGGCGGGTCATCGGGCGTGGGGTTCGGGGATGGTGGCAGACGGTCTTTCATGCCGGAAACGAAGCAAGACACTTGCCATTCAGCTTTCCGCCGCGACGCCGCCTCGCTGCGTCACATGGCGCCGGCGTGGATCGGCGCCGCGACGGGAGGGCGGCGCAAACTGCCCCGGGATGTCACTGGTAGACATGCAGCCGGTTGATCGTCCAGGCGTGGTACGAAGCCAGCACCCCGGGAATCGCGCAGTCGTCGTACAGCCCGCTGCAGCGCGTGCGCAATTCGCGCGACGCGGTGAAATACGCATCGGTGGGCACGCCGGCCGCCTGCAACACCATGCCGGGCAGGAAGGCGATGTCGAGCATCGGATACGCCGGCAGCGGCGGGCCGGCGAAATTGCTCTTCACCATGTAGTAGGTCAGGTAGTCGTGATACGGCGCCAGCGCGGGCGGCGTGTTCCGCTGCAGGTCGCGGATGCCGCCATTGAACGAGGGCTGGTGGTCGCCGAAGTGCACCAGCACGGTCGGCTGCGGGCGGTCGAGGAAGGCGCGTTCGAGCCCGCGCATCGCCACGTCCGAATCGTGCAGCCGCGACAGGTAGGTGTCGAAGTTCAGCGCCATGCCCGGCGCAAGCCCGCGCAGCAGGTTGCGGTAGGGCGCCGGCAGCTTGTTCATCGGCTGGTGGTCGTGCGGGCCGTGCTGGTTCAAGGTCAGGATCATGATGAACACCGGCTGCCCCGGCTTCCTGAGCTTGTCGTACAAGCGTTTGGCCGCGGCGAACATCTGCGCGTCGCTTTCCTCCCATTCCTCCAGGCCCAGTTCGTCGGCGCCGTACAGATGGTCGAAACCATAGGCGCGGTACGCGTTGTCGCCGTTGATGAAGCTGGCGCCGGTGGGATACACGCCGATGGTGAGGTAACCCAGCCGGCGCAGTTGCAGCGCCAGCGCATCGTGCACGTTGGGGGCCAGCACGTAGGGCGCATACATGCCGCCGGAGCCGAAGATGTCCTGCGGCATGCCGGTCAGCGCGGCGAACTCGCTGACCCAGGT
Organism: Rhodanobacter sp. IGA1.0; assembly: GCF_040208325.1. Classification (NCBI taxonomy): domain Bacteria; kingdom Pseudomonadati; phylum Pseudomonadota; class Gammaproteobacteria; order Lysobacterales; family Rhodanobacteraceae; genus Rhodanobacter; species Rhodanobacter sp. IGA1.0. Next base: position 343,980 of record NZ_CP157948.1, on the reverse strand, counting down.
GCCGCCGCCGAAGGTATGCACGCGCAGCACGCCGTGCCCCCGCGTGCGGGCATCGGGCCGGAACATCGCCACCCGGCACGCCGGCACGTTGCAGTCGGTGTAGTTCGACGGATCGAAGGTGCTTTCCTCCAGCACCTGCACGATGTCCGGATACGGCGGCGGCCGGCTGGCCGGTGCGCCCGACGCGGTGGCGCCCCAGTCGCGCTCGGCCACCTCGTCGCTGGCCATCGGCGGCAACTGCACGTCGGCATCGCGCAGGTTCACGAAGAAATTGGTCAGCTGCGCGTCGTCGGACATCTTCTGCCACGCATTGCGCGCATGGGCCCGGGCGAACGGCCCGGCCGGCAGCATGCACAGCCAGAAACCCAGCGCGCAGGCCGCGATCCCGCCCAGCCGGATCGGCAGCGCCCGCGACGCTCGCAAGCCGGCCAGCAGGCGCCAGTCCCAGCGCCACACCAGGTACAGCAGCGGCGGCAGCAGCAGGCACAGCGCGAGGCCGACGGTGTACAGGTGCGGGTAGTGGCGCAAGGTGTCGATCAGGCTGGTGCGCACGTAGTAGATGAAGTCCGACGGCATCAGCTGCGAATCGAGATAACGCAGCTTCAGCACTGCCACCGACTTCAGCAGCAGGAACAGCCCGCCGCCCACCACCAGTCCGCTGGCAAAACGCCCGAACGCCAGCAGCAGCACGCCGCAACTGCACAGCATCAGCGCCATGATGAAGGCGCGCTGCAGCGGCAGCGGTTCCTGCCACGCCGTCAGCGCGATGCAGCCGCCCAGAAACGCCAGCGCGCACAACACCACCACACCGGCTCGCGATGGGCGCAAAAATAATCGACGCATGCCTGGTCAGTCCCCCTGTAGGACGCTATGGGCGTGGGCAGCGGAAATCGTCCGGACTGCAAACCCTGCCACTCACGCCCTTGTCACCGAGCCGTCATCTTACGGTCTTGGCCGCCGTGCTGCGCGGCGGCGGACTCGCGCCGGCACGGAGCCATTCATCGGCCCCGGCACGCATCCGGCCATGCCGATCTGCTAGTTTCTGCGGCCTGACCCAAGCTCCCCGCCCCGGAATCCCCATGTCGTCACGCCTGTTGCGCACCACCACTCCCCTGCTCGCCCTCGCCGGCGCCCTGCTCGCCGGCTGCGCCGGCCTGCCGTGGCACGGCAACCGGCTGGCCGACGGCGCGCGCGCCAACGTGGCCATCCTGGAAACCACCGACATCCATTCGAACGTGCTCAGCTACGACTACTACAAGCTGAAGCCGGACCCATCGCTGGGCTACGAGCGCACCGCCACGTTGATCCGCCGCGCCCGTGCCGAATTTCCCAACACCTTCCTGTTCGACAGCGGCGACACCATCCAGGGCAGCGTGCTGGCCGACTACCAGGCGCTGGTGAAGCCGGTCGGCTGCGCGCAGGAACTGGCCGTCTACCAGGCGATGGACGCGATGGGCTACGACGGCGGCACCGCCGGCAACCACGAGTTCAACTACGGCCTCGGCTTCCTGTCGCAGGTCACCGGCACGCCGATGAACGTGGACGGCGGCCACGACAACCGCTGCGCCGGCCCGCACTTCCCGCTGGTGCTGGCCAACGTCTACGGCGCGCGCGACGGCAAGCCGATCTTCAAGCCGTGGACCGTGGTGACGAAAACCATCAGCGCCTACACCCCGGACGGCAGCCGCATCGAGGTGCCGCTGAAGGTGGGCATCATCGGCTTCACCCCGCCGCCGATCATGGACTGGGACAAGCAGAACCTGGCCGGCAAGGTCACCGTCAGTGGCGTCGTCGAGGCGGCGCAGAAATACCTGCCCGAGCTCAAGGCGCAGCACCCCGACCTGATCGTGGCGATCCTGCACGGCGGCCTCAACACCGCCCCGTACACGCCGCAGATGGAAAACGCGGGCTGGTACCTGGCCGGCGTGCCCGGCATCGACGCCCTGCTGCTCGGCCACTCGCACACCGAATTCCCCGGCCCGCACTACGCCGGGATGAAGGACGTCGATGCGAAGCGCGGCCTGGTCCGCGGCGTTCCTGCGGTGATGGGCGGCTTCTTCGGCAAGGACCTCGGCGTGATCCGGCTGGTGCTGGATCGCCAGGGTGGCCGCTGGGTGGTCGACCGCGACGAGAGCCACAGCGAAGTGCGCCCGGTCTGCAGCAAGTCAGGCAGCCCGAACAAGTCGGGCTCGCAAGCTGTCGAGTGCGTGCCGGCCGATCCGGCCATCGCGCCGCTGGTGCAACAGGCCCATGAAGCAGCCATCACCTACGTCAACACGCCGATCGGCAACAGCAGCGTGCAAATGAGCAGCTACTTCGCCGACGAGGGCAACATGAGCGCACTGGCGCCGGTCAACGCCGCCCAGGCCGACTACGTGCGCACTGAACTTCCCCGCTCGCACCCCGAGCTGGCCGACGTGCCGGTGCTGTCCGCCGCCGCCGCCTTCCGCACCGGCTTCGGCGGCCCCGACGACTACACCGACGTCGCCGCCGGCCCGCTCACCCTGCGCAGCGCCGCCGACCTGTACTTCTATCCGAACACCCTGGCCGCGGTGAAGACCGACGGCGCCGGCCTCAAGGCCTGGCTGGAAAAATCCGCCGGCCGCTTCAACCGCATCGACCCGGCCAAGGCAGGCGAGCAGCCGCTGATCAACAGCCGCTTCGTCGGTTACAACTTCGACCAGATCCAGGGCGGCATCCACTACGTCATCGACGTGTCGAAACCGGTCGGCCAGCGCATCACCACGCTGAGCTACCAGGGCAAGCCGGTGGCGCCGAGCGACCCGTTCATCATCGTCACCAACAACTACCGCGCCAGCGGCGGCGGCCACTTCCCCGGCCTCGACGGCAGCAACATCGTGCTTGCCGCACCCGACGGCACCCGCGAGATCCTGGCGAAGTGGATCGAGCACAGGAAGCAGATCGGCGTTGCCGACCTCGAGCCCACCTCATGGAACTTCGCGCCTTTGAAAGTGCGCGGGCCTGTGGTGTTCACCGGCGCGGAGAACAAGCTCGGTGTGGCGAAGGCTGCCGGGTTGACGAACATTCGATTGGTGAAGGACAACGGGGATGGGACGGCGATTTACGCGATCGACCTCTCGCATTAAGCGATGCAGCGTGTAGGGCGGGCACTGCCCGCCGCTCTGCCTTTCATTGTTCGATTAGAGCGAAAAGCTTTCGTCTGCCTGCGGCAGCCGAGCCACCTTTCTCTGAGTGGCCAGAGAAACGTGGCCCAAAGAGAGGCCACCCCGCTTCCGCGCCTTGCGGTCGGGCTCCGGGGTTTGTCGACAGGGCATCCTGCCCTGACGCCAAACTGCCTGACATCCATGTCAGGCACCCTGCGGGCTGATCCTCCACCCGCCCGCCGCTGCAGAGGGGCCCCGGTAGAGCAGCGGGCCATCGTGGCCCGCACTCTTCAGAAGAGCCGGAGCAAAGCCGAGGCAAAGCAACCGTGCGTGGCGGCCACCGTGAACGGATGTCATCCCCAAGACGAAGTACACCAACATCATCCCGGCGCCAAACATCCCCACCATGACCCCGAGACGGAAGACGCGGCGCCGCCGACGCATTTTCTTTAGAAGTCGTGTATGCATGTGCCTTACGCTGGAATGAGGCGGCACGCGGGTTTTCGCGCATCCGCTTGAACGGTTGGTTACGCGTCGCCCGATTTCCTGGGCACGCCGAACAAAAGACCTGTAAGGATTGCCAACGGCAATGTCACCACTACAGATAGTTCGTGCATCTTGCTGTATTCGAACACTTCCCTGGAAACCTCGGTGTAGCCACCTTTGGCGCCCAGGAAGTATTCACCCGCCTCTACTTTGCCGCTCAACGCATCGCCGCCAAGGCGATACGCCACTGCGGCAAACACCAGGAAATTGACAACTGCTAAAGCGATGAAAACGGTGTGCGCGACATGGAGAGCTGGATGACGGGTAAAGATATTGGAGCGCATGCGCTTTCCCATTATTCTGACAAAGTTATAGCGGAACCCGCGTGGTCGCCCACACCCAGTCGTGGCTCATTCTAGACTTGATATTCCACCACCCACTCAACGTACTCGATGAGGCGGTTGCGGATACATTTCCAGCAGCAGAGGGTCCATGACATTCGTTGAAGTGGTTCGCGCAGAATTGGAAGCCTGACGCTGAAGTTGAGCGTCGGCGAAGTCGTTCGCCCTGAACAAGATGCTGGACGACTCACCAGAACCGCCACCAGGGCCGCCTTGTTTCTGTTGGTGAAGTGTTGCTATCCGGATACGTAATGCGCTCGGCCTGCGGGTCATATACGGCCAGCCCATGCTTCCGTGCGAGCGAGTGAACGAAAACGGATACGTATTCTGCTTTTGACCAGACAGACGGCATGATGACGTGCCCGGGAGAGCGATCGAGCGCACAGCTCCAGGGACAAAGATCGTGGTCGTCGACGAGGTCGTCCGGGATCGTGTCGATTTCGGGATGCTTCGCAGTCAGTTCGGCGTAGAAAGCGTCGACGGAGGCATGCGGCTCGATCACGCCTCGTCCTAGCACAAGCGTGCATAGAGCAAGCCGGCCTCTTTCTCCGTGAGGCGATCATGCGGGTACCACACACCCAAATCGAAGCTCATCGACCCGCCCGTCCGACGCTTGCTGGGCCCCGCATTGGGGGCATATGCCACGGATGTTCAGCGCTGGCCTGTTGCGCGTCAAGCAGACACTTCCCAAGGTTCGGCGGGCGTTTGCCGGGCGAAGTAGTGCAACGAGCCTGAGGTGCGGGCTCGCTTTTGAACGCCTCCCTGAGGCCGAAATCAAGCCATTCGCAGGGCTCCGAAGAGCAAGAGCGACCCCACCCCAAACCCTTTCTGCGACCGACGGAAGTCCCTTCAGAGGCAGGCAGGGGGGGGAGACAGGCGAGGCGCTGCCGCACGCCTCAGACGAACGACGCGCACCGTCACTCGTTTGTGCCCGTCGACAGCCCTGCCGACGGCAGACTTTCCGCCTTCGCTCTTCGCTCTTCGCTCTTCGCTCTTCGCTTTTCAGCTCTCGCAACCGCGCAGCGGTTGCGCACCGAGTGCGGGCCACGATGGCCCGCTGCTCTACCCGGGGCCCCTCTGCAGCGGCGGGCGGGTGGAGGATCAGCCCGCAGGGTGGTCGGCATGGATGCCGACCAGTTTGGCGTCAGTCCATGGATGGACTGTCGACAAACCCCGTAACCCGCACGCGGACCTTGCGGACAGGATGTCCGCAAGGCGCGGAAGCGGGGTGGCCTTTCTCTTGGGTTACTTTCTCTTTGGCCACTCAAAGAGAAAGTGACTCGCCCTCCGAAGGAGGACGAAAGCTTTTGCTCTTGATGACGGCAAGGCACGAAGAATCAAGGAAGCAAGATCAAAAGCAGACCCCACCCCGGCCCTCCCCTGCAAGCAGGGGAGGGGGAAAGGCGCGCCTCAATCGATCGGCGTATGCCGATACGTGCTCACGTCCGCGGCTTGCACTGCCCCCGCCTGGTTCGACCACGACTGGCGGATGTAGCTGACCACCGCCGCGACGTCCTCGTCGCTCAGTTGCTGCGCGAACGGCGGCATCGAATAGGGCTGGGGGTTGCCCGCGGTGACCGGGGCGAAGCCGCCCAGCAGCACGCTGCGGGTGGCGTTGATGCCGGTGGGTTCGGTGACCGAAGTGTTGCCGTCCAGTGGCGGATAGATGCCGGCCACGCCCTGGCCGTTGTCGCCGTGGCAGTCGGCGCAGCGCTGGGCGTACAGCTTGCCGCCCTGCTCGTGGCTGGCCGCGCGCTTGAACGGCGCGGCGGCCACGGCCGGTGCGCGTGGCGGCAGCGATTGCAGATAGACGGCTATCGACTGCAGGTCGGCGTCGGTCATGTGCTGGGTGCTCAGGCGCACCACGTCGGCCATCGGTCCGAAGGCGGCTCCTTTCGACGACTGGCCGGTCTTCAGCAGGTCGACGATGTCCGGCGCACTCCAGCCCGCGAGGCCGCCGCCGGCCTGGGTGCTGAGGTCGGGCGCGTACCAGTTCATCGCCGGGATCTGGCCGCCGGTGAGGTGGCGATCCTGCTCGATGCCGCCCAGCGAATCGCGCGTGGTGTGGCATTCGTTGCAATGGCCCAGGCCCTGCACCAGGTAGGCACCGCGGTTCCATTCGGGTGACTTCGCCGGTTCGGTCTGGAACACGCCCGGCTTGAAGTACAGCGCACGCCACGCCAGCAGGCTTTTGCGCACGTTGTACGGAAAGTCGAGGCCAGGCTCGCTGTTGGGGCGCTGCACCGCCGGCAGCGATTTCAGGTAGGCGAAGATCGCCAGCGCGTCGTCGCGGGTGACCCTGGTGAACGAGGTATAGGAGAACACCGGATACAGCAGCTGGCCATGGCGACCCCTGCCGTCGTGCAGCGCGCGCCAGAAGTCGTCGAAGTTCCACTGGCCGATGCCGGTTTCCGGATCGGGCGTGATGTTCGGCGCGGGCACGTCGCCGAACGGCGTGGCCAGCGCGCGACCACCGGCGTAGCGCTGGCCGTCGCGGGCGGTGTGGCAGGCCGCGCAATCGCCGGCGGTGGCCAGGTATTCGCCCCGCGCGATGATGGCCGGATCATGCAGTGCGGCGGCATCGGCATCACGCTGCGCCGGCGACGACGTTGCCAGCTGGCCGCGACCGGCGAACACCCACGCCAGCACGCCGACCAGCAACAGCAAGGCCAGCCACCACCAGCCACGTCGCAGCCGGTTCATGGCGCCACCCCGCTGTGGCCCATCACGCACCAGCCGGGCAACGGCTCGGTCTGCGCACTGGCCGGTGCCGGGTGCAGGTCGGACGGCGGTTGCTGACTGGCCAGCCATGCCGCTACCGCGGTGATGTCGGATTCGCGCATGCGGTTGGCCACCACGCCCATGCAATACGGGCCTTCAGCCGCGCGGGTGCGGGTGCGCCACGACACCAGCTGCGCGCTGAGGTAGTCGTAGGACAGGCCCATCAGCCCGGGCATCATCGGCTGCACGCCGGTCAGTTTCGCGCCGTGGCAGCTGACGCACGACGGCACGCCGCGGGTGGAGTCGCCGCGCAGCACCAGCTGTTCGCCGCGGCGCAGGGTTTCGCTCGATACCGGCGGCACCGGCAGCTTGCGATACGGCACGTCCTGCTGCGCGAAGTATTCGGCGATCTGCCGCAGATAGGCCGGACCGAGCTGGCGCACCACGTATTCCATCGGCGCGTGCTGGCGCTGGCCGGTCTGGAAGTATTCCAGCTGCTGCAACAGATAACCCGCCGGCTTGCCGGCCAAGCGCGGGATCAGCACGTTGTCCGGCGTGCCCGCACCGTGTGCGCCATGGCAGCTGGTGCACGCGGCGACGCGTTGCTCGGTGGTGTCGGGCACCGGCGCCGCGGCGCTCTGCGGGGTGGCGGCGGACGCCGCGGCGCCGGCGCCGAAGGCGAGCAGCACGACGCCCGCGCGGAGCTTCGTGCGCAGGGAAAGGGACAGGTTCATCCGCCAATTGTAGGCCTGCGCAAGCGGCCGCTTCGGGCTCGCGACAACCTGCCGCAGGCCGGCGGCGTCGCCATTCCGCCCGGTTCCCGCCACGAAAAGGTTGCAGATGAATCTGTTGACCGCGGCGCAGCAATCCCCGTAAGGTCGAGCACATGTCGCCGCTTTCCACGCCCGCACGCATGCACCGCGCACCGGTCCACACCGGTCGCATGGCGTCGTGCGCCGGCGTTGTCGCCGCGATGACCACCACCACGATTACCACCGGTACCGGTACCACGGGTTCCGGGCGGGGTGTCGTGCGTAGGTAAGTTTTCTACACGCAACGGCCCGCCCTCGACGAGGCGGGCCGGCTCACACCGACACGCCAGCGAGATCGGGCCTCCAAGGGAGAGGCCGTCGTGATCACCTGTGCACCCGAGCAAGTCCAGCATTTTCCGTTGCGGCCGCCGATGCCGCCACACACCGCCAGCACGCGTCGCCGCGTGCTGGCGATCGGCGTGATCGGTCCCGGCCGGGTCGGCAGCGCGCTGCTGGAACAGTTGCGCACGGCGCAGGCACGACTGGCCCGCGACAGCGGACTGGAACTGAAGCTGTGCGGCGTGGTGGCCAGCAAGCGCATGTGGCTGGACTGCGACGACGCCGAGCTCAACGCCCGCCACGACGGCGCGCAGGTCTGGCGGCCGAATGACCTGGACGCGTTCGCCGAACACGTCCGCGGCAACGACGGCCGCCACGCCCTGCTGATCGACTGCAGCGCGAACGACGAGGTGGCGGCGCACTATCCGCGCTGGCTGGCCGGCGGCCTGCACGTGGTGACACCGAACAAGCTGGCCGGCAGCGGGCCGCTGCCGCGCTGGCAGGCGATCCGCGCGGCCTGCGCCGGCGGCGCGCGCTTCCGCTATGAGGCCACCGTCTGCGCCGGCCTGCCGGTGGTGCAGACGCTGCGCGACCTGCTCGACACCGGCGACGAGCTGCTGGCGGTGGACGGCATGTTCTCCGGCACCCTGGCCTGGCTGTGCAACCGCCACGACGGCCGCCAGCCGTTCTCCGCGCTGGTGCGCGAGGCGCATGCGCTGGGCTATACCGAGCCCGATCCGCGCGATGACCTGTCCGGCCTGGACGTGGCGCGCAAGCTGGTGATCCTGGCGCGCGAGGCGGGCTGGCCGCTGTCGCTGGAGGATGTCGATCTGCAGGGCCTGGTGCCGCCGGCGCTGGCCGCGCTGCCGCGCGACGACTTCATGCAGCGGCTCGACGAACTGGACGCGCCGATGGCCGCGAAGCTGGCCGAGGCGCATGCCGAAGGTGGCGTGCTGCGCCACGTGGCCCGGCTCGACCGGCACGGCCGCGCCAGCGTGCGGCTGCAGGTGCTGCCCGCCAGCCACGCCTTCGCGCATACCCGGCTGACCGACAACATCGTGCAGTTCACCACCCGTCGCTACTGCGATAATCCGCTGTCGGTGCAAGGCCCCGGCGCCGGTCCGGAAGTGACCGCCGCCGGCGTGTTCACCGACCTGCTGCGCATCGCCGAGTCGCTGGAGGCGCGCGCATGAACTCCTCCTTGTCGGAACCCGTCATGGCTTCATCGCACCCCGCCGCCCGCCCGCCCGTCGCCTGCGCCTTCGCCCCCGCCAGCGTTGGCAACGTCGGCGTCGGCTTCGACCTGCTCGGCCACAGCGTGGCCGGCGCCGGCGATCGCGCCGAAGTGCGTCGCATCGACGAGCCGGAGGTGCGCATCGCGGCGATCCACGGCTGCGTCACCGACCTGCCCACCGACCCGCGCGCAAACACCGCCGGCACCGCCCTGCTCTCGCTGCGCGCCGCGCTCGACCTGCCCTGCGGTTTCGAACTGGTGCTGCACAAGGGGATCGCGCTGGGCTCGGGCATGGGCGGCTCGGCCGCCTCGTGCGTGGCGGCGCTGGTGGCGGCCAACGCCCTGCTCGACCCGCCGCTTTCGCGCGAGGCGCTGTATGCGTTCGCGCTGGACGGCGAGGCGGTGGCCAGCGGCAGCCGGCACGGCGACAACCTGGGCTCGATGCTGCTCGGCGGGCTGGTGCTGGCCACCCACGAGCGCCTGCTGCGCATCGACGTGCCCGACGCCTGGCACTGCGCGCTGGTGCATCCGCACGTGGTGCTGGAAACGCGCAGGGCCCGCGCGGCACTGGCCGGCAACTACGCGCTGGGCGAGTTCGTGGCGCAAAGCACCCATCTCGCCCTGGTGCTGGCCGGCTGCTATCGCGGCGATGCTGCACTGGTGCGCGAGGGCTTGAAGGACGTACTGGTGGAGCCGCGCCGCGCGCCGCTGATCCCCCATTTCGCGCAGGTGAAACAGGCCGCGCTCGATCACCACGCCCTGGGCGCCAGCATCTCCGGCGCCGGCCCCAGCGTGTTCGGCTGGTACGACAACCGCCGCGACGCCGAGGCGGCCAGCGTGGCGATGCAGGCCGCGTTCGCCGACGCCGGGCTGGACAGCGATGCGTGGGTGTCGCCGGTCAACGGGCCGGCGGCCACGCTGATCGATTCGCTCGGGGACGACGCATGAACGCGTCCATCCGCTACCACAGCACCCGCAGCGCCGCGCCGACCGTGCCGATCAGCCAGGCGATCGCCGCCGGGCTGGCGCCGGATGGCGGACTGTACGTGCCCGAACGGCTGCCGCGCCTCGACCCGGCCACGTTCGACCCGCACGGCACGCTGGCCGACACCGCCGCCACCTTGCTGGCGCCGTTCTTCGCCGGCGATGCCCTGGCCGACGACCTGCCCGCGATCTGCGCCGAGGCGTTCACCTTCGACGCGCCGCTGCGCGCACTGCCGGCGCATCCGGGCACCTTTCTGCTGGAGCTGTTCCACGGTCCCACCTCGGCGTTCAAGGATTTCGGCGCACGCTTCCTCGCCGCCTGCCTGCGTCGTCTGCCACGCAGCGATGCGCGACCACTGACGATCCTGGTCGCCACCTCGGGCGACACCGGCGCCGCGGTGGCCGCAGCGTTCCATCGCCAGCCGAACGTGCGCGTGGTGATCCTGTATCCCGATGGCCTGGTCTCGCCGCGCCAGGCGCACCAGCTCGGCTGCTTCGGCGACAACGTGACCGCGTTGCGCGTGGCCGGCCGCTTCGACGACTGCCAGCGCATGGTCAAGGCCGCGCTCAACGACGCCGAACTGCAGGCACAGATGCCGCTGTCCTCGGCCAACAGCATCAGCCTCGGCCGCCTGCTGCCGCAGATGAGCTACTACGCCCATGCCGCCCTGGGCTGGTGGCGCGAACACGGCACGCCGCTTGACTTCATCGTGCCCACCGGCAACCTCGGCAATGCGCTGGCCTGCCTGTGGGCGCGCGAGATCGGCTCGCCGATCGGCGAGGTGCAACTGGCCTGCAACGCCAATGCGACGTTGCCGGAGTTCTTCGCCGGCGAGGACTACCGGCCGCGCGAAGCGGTGGCCACCATCGCCAACGCGATGGACGTGGGCGCACCCAGCAATTTCGAACGGTTGCGCTGGACGTTTCCCGACGAAGCGGCGTTGCGCCGGCTGCTGCTGGCGCAGAGCGTGGACGACGACACGATCCGGCAGACCATCCGTCAGCATGCGCGCGGGCAAGGCGAGGTGATCTGCCCGCACACCGCGACGGCCATGCACCGTCTCGACCGGCTGCGCGGCAGCGGCGACCAGCGGCCCTGGGCCGTGGTGGCCACCGCCCACCCGGCCAAGTTCGAAAGCATCGTGGAGCCGCTGATCGAGCATCCGGTCGAGGTGCCCGCGGCACTGGCGAACATGCTCGCGCGCCGGTCCCATGCCGAACCCGTCGCCGCCAGCGATACCGCGCTGCGCGCCCGATTGTTGGCCGCCTTCGAAGCCTGATGTGCCGACCCGGGGCGTCTTGCAGGGCGCGCGGAACGCCACCGATTCGGCAGGGTTCGACCGGGATGCGGATTTCGCCGATGGTTTCATCTGCATCCATTTGGACGGATAGCCGTCCGAACGCGATTTTGACCGCTTAGAAGATTTCGTCATAAGATTTTTGTTGACAGCCGATGCGGGCATCGCTTACGGTCGATCACATGTCGCAGCGCAACAGCCACCGCAGCCTCGCCAATGGAAACCGTCTCCTGACGGTTGCCGGCCTGCTGCAGGCTCGCGGCACGCTCCTTCTTGCCCTCGTACTCGTACTCCTCATTACCAACGGAGGTGCGGGCTGAGGGCATGTGTCCAGGTAAATAGAAAACACCTGAAAACACCCAAAGAACCCCGCACCCGGTAACGGATGCGGGGTTTTTTTATGCCTTCGGCGACGCCCACACAGCGGAGCCATGATGAAAAACCCCGACCAGCACGACGCCCCCGCCAGCGACGACGACGTAGTCGCCGAACGCGTGCGGATCTTCGACACCAGCTTGCGCGACGGCGAACAGGCACCCGGTTTCTCGATGGACCGGCGGGCCAAGCTGCGCATGGCGCAGCAGCTCGAGGCGCTGGGCGTGGACGTGCTCGAGGCCGGCTTTCCACAGGCTTCGCCAGACGATTTTGCTGCGGTTGCGGAAATCGCCGGCACGCTGAAAAGCACCACGGTATGCGCCCTGGCGCGTTGCCAGGATGGCGACATCGACAGCGCCGCCCGCGCGCTGCAGGCGGCCCGGCACGCGCGCATCCACCTGTTCCTGTCGACCAGCCCGCTGCACCGCGAACACAAGCTGGGCATGAGCAGGGCGCAGGTGCTGGACACCGCGGTGCGCGCCATCGAACGCGCCCGCGACCATTGCCACGAAGTGGAATTCTCCGCCGAGGATGCGCTGCGCACCGAGCCCGAATTCCTGGCGGAGGTGTTCAGTGCCGCGGTGGCGGCCGGCGCCACCACGCTGAACGCGCCGGACACGGTGGGCTACACCACGCCGTCGGAAATCGTGGCGCTGTTCGAGTACCTGCGCCGCCACGTGGCGGGAGCGGAGCGGGTGATCTTCTCCAGCCATTGCCACGACGACCTGGGCATGGCGGTGGCCAACAGCCTGGCCGCGGTGAGCGCGGGCGCGCGCCAGGTGGAATGCACCATCAACGGCATCGGCGAGCGCGCCGGCAACGCCGCGCTGGAGGAAGTGGTGATGGCGCTGAAGGTGCGTGCGCCGCACTTCGGGGTGGACACGCGCATCGATACGCGCCAGCTGTATCCGACCTCGCGCCTGCTCACCGAGCTGACCGGCCAGGCGGTGCCGCGCAACAAGGCGATCGTGGGCGCCAACGCGTTCGCCCATGAATCGGGCATCCACCAGCACGGCATGCTGAAGCATCGCGGCACCTACGAAATCATGCGGCCGCAGGACGTGGGCATCGCCGCGACCAGCCTGGTGATGGGCAAGCATTCCGGCCGCGCCGCGCTGCGCCAGCGATTGCAGGCGATGGGCTACACGCCCGACGACGCCGCGCTGGACGACATCTTCACCCGCTTCAAGATCCTCGCCGACCACGGCCGCGAGCTGCACGACGAAGACCTGGAAGCGCTGGCGCTGGGCCGCGACCCGGACGCCGACGGCCCGTGGCACCTGGTGCAGTTGCACGCCAACTCGCACTTCGGCGGCAGCGCGTCGGCGTCGGTCAGGTTGAGCCACGACGACGGGCATCACGCCGCCGAAGCGGCGATCGGCGATGGCCCGGTCGACGCCGTGCTGCGCGCGATCGAACGCGCCACCGGCACGCCGCTGGAACTGACCCGTTTCCAGATCGACGCCATGGGCGAAGGCGCCGACGCGCCGGGCCATGCCCAGTTGAGCGCCCGCCATGCCGGACGCGACTGGCGCGGCCACGGCGACAGCACCGACATCGTCGAAGCCGCCGCGCTGGCCGCGCTGCTGATCGTCAATCGCATCGAACAACAGGCGTCCGCCGCCCCCGCCACCCGCAACCTGGGAGCCACCGCATGAACCCTGGCCACACACCTTTCGTCTGGCACAACGGCCGGATCAAGCCGTGGGCCGAGGCCAACGTCCACGTCAGCGCCCACGCGCTGCACTACGGCTCGTCGGTGTTCGAGGGCGAGCGCGTCTACGCCACGCCGCGCGGGCCGGCCTACTTCCGCCTGGCCGAGCACACGCGGCGGCTGTTCGAATCGGCCCGCGTCTACGAGATCGAGGTGGGCTACAGCGAGGACGAGATCAACGCCGCCTGCCTGGAGCTGATCCGCGCCAACGCGATGCCGTCGGCCTACGTGCGGCCGATCGTGTTCCGCGGCGCCGGCGGGCTGGGCGTGCTGGCGAAGGCGGACGCGCCCGTCGACGTGGCGCTGATCGCGCTGAACTGGGGCGCGTACCTGGGTGAGGCGGCCGAGCGCGGCGCCGACGTCTGCGTGTCCTCGTGGAACCGTCCCGCGCCGAACACCATCCCGAGCTGGGCCAAGGCCGGCGGCAATTACCTGTCGAGCCAGCTGATCGGGCTGGAGGCGCGCCGCAACGGCTACGACGAAGGCATCGCGCTGGGCCACAACGGCCTGCTCAGCGAAGGCGCCGGCGAAAATCTCTTCGTGGTGAAGCGCGGCAAGCTGCTCACCCCGCCATCCAGCGCCGGCATCCTGGCCGGCATCACCCGCGACAGCGTGATCACCCTGGCCGCGGACCTGGGCATCGTGGTGGAAGAACGCGAGCTGCCCCGCGAGGCGCTGTATTCCGCCGACGAAGTGTTCATGACCGGCACCGCCGCCGAGATCACCCCGGTGCGTTCGGTCGACCGCAAGGCGATCGGCAAGGGCATGCCCGGGCCGATCACCAAGGCGCTGCAGCAGGCCTTCTTCGGGCTGTTCGACGGCCGCACCGAAGATCGCCACGACTGGTTGAGCCTGGTGCACAACAAAGCTACGGCACAGGAGGCTGCGTAATGGCCGAGACGCTCTTCGAAAAAATCTGGAACACCCACGTCGTCGCCGCCGAAACCGCGGACACGCCGGCGATCCTCTACGTCGACCTGCACCTGGTGCACGAAGTCACCTCGCCGCAGGCGTTCAGCGAACTGCGCCAGCGCGGGCTGAAGTTGCGCCGGCCCGATCGCATGCTGGCCACACTGGATCACTCCACCCCGACCCTGCCGACGAACGACGACGGCAGCCGGCCGTATGCGAACGCCGAGGCGCAGGCCCAGGTCGCGCAACTGGAGGCGAACTGCGGCGAGTTCGGCGTCGAGCTGCACGGCTGGGACAGCGAAGACCGCGGCATCGTGCACGTGATCGGCCCCGAGCTGGGCGCCACGCAGCCCGGCATGACCATCGTCTGCGGTGACAGCCACACTTCCACCCATGGCGCATTTGGAGCCTTGGCGTTCGGCATCGGCACCACCGAGGTGGGCCACGTGATGGCCACGCAATGCCTGCTGCAGCGCCGGCCCAAGACCATGGCGATCCATGTCGACGGCCAGCTGCCGCCGGGCGTGGGCGCCAAGGACCTGATCCTGCACATCATCGGCACGATCGGCGTCGACGGCGGCACCGGCTACGTGCTGGAGTACCGGGGCGCGGCGATCGAGGCGCTCACGATGGACGAGCGCATGACCGTGTGCAACATGTCGATCGAGGCCGGCGCACGCGCCGGGCTGATCGCCCCGGACGACACCACGTTCGCGTGGCTGAAAGGACGTCCCCGTGCACCGCAAGGCGAAGCGTGGGAGCACGCGGTGGCGCAATGGCGCGCGCTACGCAGCGACGACGGCGCACGCTACGACCGCGAGGTGCGCATCGACGCCGGCGCGGTGAAACCCACCGTCACCTACGGCACCCATCCCGGCATGGCGATCGCGATGGACGCGCCGGTGCCGGCGGCGACGAATGCGCAGGAACGCCGCGCGCTCGACTACATGCATAGCCGCCCCGGCCAGCCGATGCAGGGCACGCCGGTGGACGTGGTGTTCATCGGCAGCTGCACCAACTCGCGGTTGTCCGACCTGCGCGAAGCGGCCCGCGTGCTGCGTGGCCGCCGCGTCGCCGACGGCGTGCGCATGCTGGTGGTGCCCGGCTCCGAGGCGGTGCGCCGCGACGCCGAGCGCGAAGGCCTGCACCACCTGTTCACCGCCGCCGGCGCCGAGTGGCGCGTGCCCGGATGCTCGATGTGCATCGCCATGAACGGCGACCTGGCCCAGCCGGGCCAGCTGGTGGTGTCCACCTCCAACCGCAACTTCGAGGGCCGCCAGGGCAAGGGCGCGCGCACCGTGCTGGCGAGCCCGGCGACCGCGGCCGCCAGTGCGGTGGCCGGGCGCATTGCCGATCCACGCGAGTACCTGGTGGAGGTCGCGGCATGAGCATGAGTACGACCCGCTCCGCTTTGCCCCCTCCCCTGCAAGCATGGGGAGGAGCCAAGGCTGCCAGTTCGAGGAGATCCGAATGAAACCCGTCACCCATATCCAATCCCGCACCGCCGTGCTGCCCGACGAGAACATCGACACCGATCGCATCATCCCGGCGCGCTTCCTCACCACCACCACCCGCGAGGGACTGGGCCAGCTGTGCTTCCACGACTGGCGCTACCAGGCCGATGGCAGCGACAACCCGGCCTTCCCGCTGAACCGGCCGGAGGCGCGCGGCTGCTCGATCCTCGTCGCCGGGCGCAATTTCGGCTGCGGCTCCTCGCGCGAACACGCGCCGTGGGCATTGCTCGATTACGGCATCCGCGCGGTGCTGTGCAGCGAGATCGCGGACATCTTCCGCGGCAACGCGCTGAAGAACGGCCTGCTCGCCATCGTCATCGACGAACTGGAGCACCGCTGGCTGCTCAAGCATCCGGGCATCGAACTGGCGATCGATGTGCGCGAACAGTTCATCGCCCTGCCCGACGGCGGCCGCATCCCGTTCCGCCTGGAGCCGTTCGCGCGGCATTGCCTGCTCAACGGCGTCGACCAGCTCGGCTATCTGCTGCAGCACGAAAAGGCGATCGCCCATTACGAACAACAGGAGCAAGCAGCATGAAAGCCCGCATCGTTACCCTGCCCGGCGATGGCGTCGGCCCCGAGGTCACCGCCGCCGCGGTGGCCGTGTTGCATGCCGTGGCCGCGCGCTACGGGCACGAGTTCGTCTTCGACGAGCAGCTGATCGGCGGCGGCGCCATCGATGCCACCGGCGAGCCGCTGCCGTCCGCTTCACTGGCGGCGTGCCAGGCCGCCGACGCCGTGCTGCTGGGCGCCGTGGGCGGCCCGAAGTGGTCGGACCCGAACGCGCCGGTGCGACCCGAGCAGGGCCTGCTGGCCTTGCGTGCCGCGCTCGGCGTGTACGCGAACCTGCGGCCGCTGCAGGTGCATCCGTCGCTGGCCAACCTGTCGCCGCTGAAGAACGACCGGCTCCGGCATGTCGACGTGCTGTTCGTGCGCGAGCTTACCGGCGGCATGTACTTCGGCGCACGCACGCGCAGCGCCGACGCCGCCACCGACGAGTGCAGGTACACCGTGGCCGAGATCGAGCGCGTGGTGCGCCGCGCCTTCGAGCTGGCCCGCGATCGCCGCCGCCACGTCACCTCGGTCGACAAGGCCAACGTGCTGGAGACCTCTCGGCTGTGGCGCAGCACGGTGCAGCGCATCGCCGCCGACTACCCCGACGTGAAGCTCGAACACCAACTGGTCGACTCGATGGCGATGCTGCTGCTGACCCGGCCGAACCGCTACGACGTGGTGGTCACCGAGAACCTGTTCGGCGACATCCTCACCGACGAGGCCGCCGCGCTGGCCGGCTCGCTGGGGCTGCTGCCGTCAGCGTCGCTTGGCGATCGAGCCCCCTCATCCGGCCCTGCGGGCCACCTTCTCCCGGCAACGGGAGAAGGGAGTTCGGTGCGGCCTGCGGCCGCCTCGACCCTCATGGGCCTGTACGAACCGATCCACGGCTCGGCACCCGATATCGCCGGCCAGGGCGTGGCCAACCCGGTCGGCGCGATCCTCTCCGCCGCGCTGCTGCTGCGCCACTCGCTGCAGCTGGAGGCCGAGGCGGTCGCGATCGAGGCGGCAGTGGAGCAGGTGCTGCGGCACGGCCCGCACAGCCGCGACATCGGCGGACAGGCCGGCACTGCCGAGGTGCTCGATGCGGTGCTGGCCGCGATCGAGGATCACGCCGACAACGCCGCCGCGTTCTTCTGCGGAGCGCGCGCATGCGGCTGATGCGCACCCACGCTTTCCCCGGCGGACACACGGAGGTGTCCGCGCTTTCTGCTGCCCCTGGCGTGCCAGCGGCCAGGACGGTTCGTGGTCGCCGTGATGGCGCCGCCCCCTGTCCCGTCCGGCCAACCTCCCTCTGCACGCCGGGGGCGCTTTTTTTTCGGACTTCCGCGGTCCAGGCGAGCTCGCTTCGATGAGCTTTACGGCGAGCACCCGCCCCTCATCCGCCCCTTCGGGGCACCTTCTCCCCAGCGGGGAGAAGGGAATTTGTCCTTCGGAGCTTTTCCATGCGCAGTGACCTGATCAAGAGCGGCCCCGACCGCGCTCCCGCCCGCGCGATGCTGCGCGCCACCGGCCTCGACGATGCGGCGATCGCGCGGCCGCTGGTGGCGGTGGTGCATACCTGGTCGAACGTGAGCCCGTGCAACCTCAACCTGCGCGAGCTGGCGGTCGAGGCCGCCGCCGGCATCCGCGCCGCCGGCGGCACGCCGGTGGAGTTCAACACCATCGCGGTCACCGACGGCATCGCGATGGGCACGCCCGGCATGCGTTCGTCGCTGATCAGCCGCGAGGTGATCACCGACTCGATCGAGCTGGCGGTGGACGGCCACTGCCTCGACGCGATGGTGGTGCTGTGCGGCTGCGACAAGACCATTCCCGCCGCGGCGATGGCGATGGCGCGGCTGGATATCCCGGCGGTGGCGCTGTACGGGGGCACCATCGCGCACGGCACCCACGACCACCATCCGATCACCGTGCAGCAGGTGTTCGAGGCGGTCGGTGCGCACGGCGCGGGCAGGATCAGCGACGAGGAGCTGACCGCGGTCGAGCGCGACGCCTGCCCCGGCGCGGGCGCCTGCGGCGGCCAGTTCACCGCCAACACCATGGCGATGGTGCTGACCACGATGGGCCTGTCGCCGGTCGGCTTCAACGACATCCCCGCCACCCATCCGGCCAAGGGCGCGGCGGCGTTCCGCTGCGGCGAACTGGTGATGGAATGCCTGCGCGCGAACCGCACGCCGCGCGCCCTGATCACCCGCACCGCGATGCGCAACGCCGCCCGCATGGTTGCCGCCACCGCGGGCTCCACCAACGCGGTGCTGCACCTGCTGGCGATCGCCCGCGAGGCCGGCGTCGAGTGGACGCTGGAGGATTTCGAGCCGGCCTCCGTGCACACGCCGGTGATCGCCGACCTGCTGCCCGGCGGCCGCTACACCGCGGTCGAACTGTTCGGCGCCGGTGGCAGCGCGCGGGTGGCGCAGGAGCTGATCGCCGCGGGCATGCTGGAGGACACGCCCACCGTCACCGGCCGCTCGCTGTTCGACGAAGTCGCCGCGGCGCCACGCGCCGACAACCAGGACGTGGTGCATCCGGTCAGCGCCCCGCTGAAGCCGCGCGGCGGCTACTCGATCCTGTACGGCAACCTGGCGCCGGAAGGCTGCATCCTGAAGATTCCCGGCAAGAGCGGCAGTTTCGAAGGTACGGCGCGCGTCTTCGAGAGCGAGGAAGAAGCGTTTGCCGCGGTACAGGGCGACCGCATCCGCGCCGGCGACGTGCTGGTGATCCGCAACGAGGGCCCCGCTGGCGGCCCCGGGATGCGCGAGATGCTCGGCGTCACCGCGGCCCTGGTCGGCCGCGGCCTGGGCGATGACGTGGCCTTGATCACCGACGGCCGCTTCTCCGGCGCCACCCACGGTTTCATGGTCGGCCACGTCGCGCCCGAGGCGGCGCGCGGCGGACCGATCGCCCTGCTGCGCGACGGCGATCGCATCGCCATCGATGCCGGCCAGCGCGAACTGCGCACCGACGCCGACCTCGCCGCACGCCGCGCGCACTGGCAGCCACCGGCACCGAAGGTCAGCCGCGGCGCACTGGCCAAGTACGCGCTGCTGGTCGGCTCGGCCTCCGACGGCGCCACCACCCACCCCGACACCCGTGTACCCGACCGCACGCCACGCACTGAAACATCCAACCAGGGAGCTACCGCATGAGCAGCCATTCCATCCTCGCCTCTTCCCGCATCGCCGTGCTCGGCTACGGCAGCCAGGGCCGCGCGCACGCGCTCAACCTGCGCGACTCCGGCCTCGACGTGGTGATCGGCCTGCGCCCGAACGGCCCCACCTCGCACAAGGCGAAAGCCGACGGCTTCACCGTGCTGGAACCGGCCGAGGCCGTGCGCGGCGCCGACCTGGTCGCCGTGCTGACCCCGGACATGGTGCAGCCGGCGCTGTACCGCGAGGCGATCGAGCCGAACATCAAGTCCGGCGCCGCGCTGCTGTTCGCGCACGGCTTCAACGTGCACTTCGGGCAGATCAATCCGCGCAGCGACATCGACGTGATCCTGGTCGCGCCGAAAGGCCCCGGCGCGCTGGTCCGCACCGAGTACGAACGCGGCCGCGGCGTGCCGTGCATCTGGGCCGTGCACCAGGACGCCAGCGGCCAGGCCGAGGCGAAGACGAAAGCCTACGCCGACGGCATCGGCGGCGGCCGCGCGATGATCATCAAGACCGACTTCAAGGAAGAGACCGAGACCGACCTGTTCGGCGAGCAGGCGGTGCTGTGCGGCGGCGCCAGCGAGCTGGTGATCGCCGGCTTCGAGACGCTGGTCGAGGCCGGCTACCAGCCGGAGATCGCCTACTACGAGGTGATGCACGAGCTGAAGCTGATCGTCGACCTGTTCTACGAGGGTGGCCTCAGCAAGATGCTCGAGTTCGTCTCCGAGACTGCGCAGTACGGCGACTACGTCAGCGGCCCGCGGGTCGTCGACGCCGGCGTGAAGGCACGCATGAAGGACGTTCTCACCGACATCCAGGACGGCACCTTCGCCCGCAACTGGACGGCCGAATACGCCGCCGGCCTGCCCAACTACAAGCGCCTGAAGCAGGCCGACCTGGATCACCCGATCGAACAGGTGGGCGCGAAGCTGCGCGCGCGGATGCCGTGGTTGCAGCCGAACACCGCACCCGCCGCCGTCGCGCCGCTGAAGAAGGCCGGCTGAGCCACCTTGCTCCTCCCCCTGCACCGCAGGGGGAGGTTGGGAGGGGGTAACGCTCCTGACTTTGACTTGAAGATCAAGAGCACCCCACCCCGACCCTCCCCCGCTGCGCAGGGGAGGGAGCACGGCATCGAATCTTTGGGGACTTTTCCTGTGAATGCACCCGCACTGCAAGCCGAAACCATGACCGACCGGCATCCGCTGGCCGGCCAGCACATGAGCGGCGCCGAAGTGATCGTGCAGGTACTCGCCGACGAGGGCGTGGGCGTGCTGTTCGGCTATTCCGGCGGCGCGATCCTGCCGGTGTACGACGCGGTATTCCGCTACAACGCCCTGCACCCGCGCGCCGATGGCAGCGAGCCGATGCCGCTGATCGTGCCGGCCAACGAGCAGGGTGCAGGATTCATGGCGGCCGGCTACGCGCGCGCGTCGGGCAAGGTCGGCGTGGCCATCGTCACCTCCGGGCCGGGTGCCACCAACATGGTCACGCCGGTGCGCGACTCGATGGCCGACTCGATCCCGCTGGTGGTGATCTGCGGCCAGGTCGGCACCGCGGCGATCGGCAGCGACGCATTCCAGGAGGCCCCGATCAGCAACATCATGGGCGCCTGCGCCAAGCACGTGTTCCTGGTCACCGACGCGGCGCAACTGGAAGCGACCCTGCGCACCGCATTCACCCTGGCACGCAGCGGCCGGCCCGGCCCGGTGGTAGTGGACGTGCCCAAGGACGTGCAGAACGCCGCGCTCGCCTGGCGCGGCAGCGGCGAGCTGGCGCTGGCCGGCTATCGCGCGCGGCTGCGTGCGGTGGAGCAGTCGGCGCTGGGTGACGCCGAGTGCGCGGCGTTCTTCGCCGCGCTGATGCAGGCGCGGCGGCCGCTGATCTATGCGGGCGGTGGCGTGATCGCGGCGGAGGCCGCCGCTGCGCTGCGCGCCTTCGTCGACGCGTTCGGCCTGCCGGTCACCACCACCCTGATGGGACTGGGCGGCTTCGACAGCACCGACCCGCTGGCGCTGCACCTGCTCGGCATGCACGGCACCGCGTACGCGAACTACGCGGTGGAGGATTGCGACTTCGTGCTGGCGCTGGGCGCGCGCTTCGACGATCGCGTGGCCGGCGTGCCGCACAAGTTCGCCCCGCAGGCGAAGTTCATCGCCCAGGTCGACATCGATCCGGCCGAGATCGGCAAGGTGAAGCAGGTCGACTGGCACCACGTCGGTCCGCTGAAGCGCGCGCTGGAGCGGCTCACCGCTTACGGCCGCAGCCATGGCCTGCGGCCGGGGCTAGACGCCTGGCACGCCCACGTGGCCGAACTGAAACGCGTGCACGCGATGAACTACGACCGCGCCAGCGCGTTGATCCAGCCGTACGCGGTGATCGAGGCGATCAACCGCCACGCCCAGGGCCGCGCCATCGTCAGCACCGGCGTCGGCCAGCACCAGATGTGGGCGGCGCAGTATTTCGACTTCCGCGCGCCGCGGCACTGGCTGACCTCCGGCTCGATGGGCACGATGGGTTTCGGCCTGCCCGCGGCGATCGGCGCGCAGTTCGCCCATCCG
Organism: Rhodanobacter sp. IGA1.0; assembly: GCF_040208325.1. NCBI lineage: Bacteria > Pseudomonadati > Pseudomonadota > Gammaproteobacteria > Lysobacterales > Rhodanobacteraceae > Rhodanobacter > Rhodanobacter sp. IGA1.0. The sequence continues at coordinate 321,863 of NZ_CP157948.1, read as the reverse complement.
GACAAGCTGGTCATCGACATCGACGGCGACGCCAGCATCCGCATGAACATCGGCGAGCTGGAGACGGTCACCACCTACAACCTGCCGCTGAAGATCGTGGTGCTCAACAACGTCGGCGACGGCATGGTGCGGCAGTGGCAGAAGCTGTACTTCAAGGGCCGTTTTGCCGCGTCGGACAAGAGCCTGCACAAGAAGGATTTCGTGCTGGCCGCCCAGGCCGACGGCTTCGGCTGGGCGCGGCGGCTGGAGCGCGTGGACGAACTGGAGCCGGCGATTGCCGACTTCCTCGCCTTCGACGGCCCGGCCTTCCTGGAAGTGATGATCGATCCCGACGCCGGCGTGTATCCGATGGTCGGCCCCGGCGCCAGCTACGCGCAGATGATCACCGGCGAGTTCATTGCGTCGCGTGCGGCACCGGTCAAGCGCGAGACCGCTGCATCGCACATGTTCTGAGCTTTTGACTTTTCCCTTTTCCAACCTGGAAACCTTCAACACCGTCATTCCCGCGAAAACGGGAATCCACTTTGCCCCTGCAGAACGTCCACATGGATTCCCGCTTTCGCGGGAATGACGGCCGAGAAAGTTTCTATCCGGAAAAAAGACCTCGCTACCGGAGCACCGCCATGAACCACACCCTGTCCATCCTGTTGCAGAACGAAGCCGGCGCGCTGGTGCGCGTGGCCGGGCTGTTTGCCGCGCGGGGCTACAACATCGATACGCTGACCGTGGCGGCCACGCATGACCCCGCCGTCTCGCGGCTCACCCTGAGCCTGCAGTGCGACGACGCCGGCCTGAGCCAGATCCTGCAGCAGACCCGCAAGCTGGTCGACGTGCTGCAGGTGGCGCATCCGGCCACCGCACTCGCGGCATGAATGCCGTCGCGCCCCTGCCCGACGACACTGCCGACCTGCTGGCGCAGATCCTTGCCGCGCGCGTCTACGAGGTGGCGCAGGCCTCCGCGCTGGAAGCGGCGCCGCTGCTGGGCGGGCGGCTGGGCCGGCCCGTGCTGCTCAAGCGCGAGGACCAGCAAAGCGTGTTCTCGTTCAAGCTGCGCGGCGCGTACAACCGCATGGTGCAGCTGGATGCGGCGCAGCGCGCACGCGGCGTGGTCGCCGCCTCGGCCGGCAACCATGCGCAGGGCGTGGCGCTGGCCGCGGCGAAGCTGGGCATCCGCGCCACCATCGTGATGCCGGTGACCGCGCCGCGGGTGAAGGTGGACGCGGTGCGCCGCTTCGGCGGCGCGATGGTCGAGCTGGTGCTGACCGGCGATTCGTACAGCGACGCCCAGGCCGCCGCCGCCCGGTGGCAGGCCGAGCGGGGCGCGGTGTTCGTGCATCCGTTCGACGACCCCGCGGTAATCGCCGGCCAGGGCACGATCGGCCTGGAGATCCTGCGCCAGCATCCCGGTCCGCTCGAGGCGGTGTTCGTGCCGGTCGGTGGCGGCGGGCTGCTCGCCGGCGTCGCCGCATGCATCAAGGCGCTGCGGCCCGAGGTGAAGGTGATCGGCGTGCAGGCGGCGGATTCGGATGCGATGGCGCGCTCGCTGGAAGCTGGCCGGCGCATCACACTGGACGAGGTCGGCCTGTTCGCCGACGGCACCGCGGTGAAGCGGGTCGGCGCGCTGACCTTCGCGCTGTGTCGCCAGCACGTCGACATGATGCTGCGCGTCGACACCGACGCGATCTGCGCCGCGATCCGCGACATCCACCAGGACACCCGCAGCGTGGCCGAACCATCGGGCGCGCTGGCGCTGGCCGGGCTGAAGCACTACGTGGCCACGCACGGCGGCGGTGGCGCGCTGGTGGCGATCGTCTCCGGTGCCAACATGAACTTCGACCGCCTGCGCTTCGTCGCCGAGCGCGCCGAGGTCGGCGAGCAGCGCGAGGCGGTGTTCGCGGTGACGATTCCCGAGGAACGCGGCAGTTTCCGCCGCTTCTGCGCCACGCTGGGCCGGCACGACATCACCGAGTTCAACTACCGCATCGGCAACGCCCGCCTCGCGCACATCTTCGTGGGCGTGCGCATCGCCAGCCGCGACGAGCGCGAGGCGCTGGCCGCGGCGTTCCGCGCGCAGCAGTTCGACGTGCTCGACCTCACCGACGACGAACTGGCCAAGCTGCATCTGCGCCATATGATCGGCGGCCGCTCCGTGCTGGCACGGAACGAACTGCTGTACCGCTTCGAATTCCCCGAACGCCCCGGCGCACTCACCGACTTTCTCGCCAAACTGCACCCGGACTGGAACATCAGCCTGTTCCACTACCGCAACCACGGCGCCGACCACGGCCGCATCCTGGTCGGCATCCAGGTGCCCGCCGCCGAGCGGCCACTGTTCCAGAGCTTCCTCGCCACGCTCGGCTATCCGCACCGCAACGACAGCGAACATCCGGCCTATCGACTGCTGTTGCGCGACGGCGCGGTCGACGATGTGCCGTTTCCGCCAGGAAGCACGGATATCCCGCATGGCGACAGGCAAATCTGATTGAGCTTGTCGGCGAAACGCCCGGCGTCGCCGAAACTGGAAACCGAAGCGTCCGTCTTCTTGCGGCGATGATATCTTCCGCCAGGGCACGGTCTTCTCGACACCTGCCCTTGCTGCTGTCCTGGTTGTTTCCAAGCTGGAAGCTGGACCACCGGCTGCGCTCCGCCTGCGCCGCCACACCATCACAAGGATCCGTGACGATGAGTCGACAATTGCTGAGCCGTGAACAGTTGCGCCAGCGCGCCGCGCAAAACCATGCATGGCATGACGCCGCGGCCAAGGCACCGCAGATCGCCGCCTTGTTCGGTGCGCAAAGCCCCACATTCCGCACGCTCGACAAGAAACTCCTGCTTGGCGACCAGGCGTTGCAGATGCTGTGCGCACTGAACGACTTCGACCGCCGCAAGGTGGCGGACGAGCTACTGGAAATCGCCAAGCACCCCAACCGGATCGACGCCGACATTGGTCGCAGAAACTGGTTTCAGCGGCTGCTGCCCAGCCGGTATCCGTTCAAGGGTTACCACTACAAGATCAGCTACGCGATGAGGCCGGGCGAACCGGTGCTGATAGCGGACATTTTCATGGACCGGGAATTACTGCGACCGGATTTGCCGGATTCAGTGCAACGCAATGCGTTGTACCGCGTGGACAGAGCCGGTAGCGCCCGCTTTACGCCTGAGTTCAACCGCTTGGGCAACGAGCCCGGAGATGTCGTCGATGCTTTGGCTCGTAGTTGGGACACTAGAGCCCCCTTGCCTACCCATCGCGTTGACACCCTCCACGCGGCCGTCAACGGCATGCTGAATAACTTGGGCAAGGCCGCCTGGCTGATGGGCACGCACCTCGAAACGGCCTACACCGAGGCGACCCATCCTGTGGACAGTTACACCCTGTTCCATAACCCCACCGACGGTGCGCGTCGGGATCTGTTCGAGTGCGCCTACGACAAGCAGAGCGTCGTTGCCTGCAGTCTCAACAGCCAGCATCTGGCCGCCGTGCTCAAGGAGGCGCAACAGCGCGGCCACCGCACGCGATGGGTGGCGCATAGCCAGGGTGCCATCATTTTCAGCACCGCCGTCGAGTTTGCATTGAAGCACTACGGCATGCGTCTGGATTGCCACAGCGTCTGCCTGCACAGCGCCGGCTGCAACATCAAGCGGGCCGAACTCACTTGCACCCGCGCCGGTATCACAATCGAGCACGTGCGCAACAATCCGTTCGACTTGGTGCCCAACCTTGCCGGTCCGAATGATCTCAGCCTGGGCGGGCTGGCGCGATCCCTGAAGTTCCGCGGCCTGGTGCTCGGCGATGACCCACTCGCCAGTCCGCATTCCCTGCCCTATCTGGGTCTGGACACCTATGTGGAACAATTGGCGTTCACCGGCCATCATGAGCTTGCTCGTTATGCGCGGCAGTTCCACCCCTCCGAGATGGCTTGAGCGATGACCAAGCACCCCGTATCAGCCGCTCCCTTCAAGCGCCCTCCGCGCCCTTGGTACAAACGTGCCACTGCAGCGTTTCATGCCCCACAAGGCGGCATTCCAGTAGCCCGTGTCATACCCCGGCAAGTTGATTGCGGGTCATTCATCCTGCGCTTTCTCGAACCCTCGGCCGCCTTCGGCGAGGGCATGGGTACACCCGACTCCGATCGCGTCAGCCTTGACACCAACGCTTTCAAAGAATCAAACCTCAGTGATTCGCGCACGTACCACCCGATGATCAAGCTAGGCCTCAGCAACTGGATCTACCACCTGCCACGCTGGCACAGCTCGCGCTTCTACCCCGTCCCGCATCCGCCCTATGCCGTTATAACGGCCCATTGGCAACTCGAACGGGTCAAGCACGACATCCAACTCAAGCCCGATGACACGACCCTGCTTGAGGACTACCTGCGGCATGACTACACCGCCTATCTGGAGTCCGAGGGCGGCCCCAACTGGAAGGTGCGCGACGAGGCTTTTAACGGCAAGACCATTACCGGCGATCCGCTGCCGCAGTACCAGATCGACCACATTATCGAGAACGGCCTATTGGCCCCGCCCCTGAGCTACGAAGTATTGACCTGCAATGCCATGCATTGGCTGCGCTACCTCTGGGCACCAAGACCGGCCATGCCGGAAGCACTCAACTACACCACGACGCTGTTGCCCGACGTGCTGCTGACGGTGGACTTTCACATCGTCCGCATGAACTCCGAACCATGGGAAGACTGGTGGGATCTGTTTCTGGAAGACTGCGAGACGCTGGTGAAATCCATTGCCTGCCAGCGCAAGGCGCTGCCCGGTGCCGACTGAAACGATCATCTCTGACGCAGGCCAGGTTCACGTCCTGCTGTTCGGCAAGGTGAACCCGATCCCGCCCTGTCGTTGCTCCTGTTGTTGCCGTTCGTGACCCGCCATGCTGTCCATCCCCGGTTGGCACGCTAAACTCGGCGGATGGCCCCTCCACCCCGCAAACGCCAGCGACGCAAGCCTGCCGCCTCGCCTTCAACTTCGCCGGCGCTGCGGCCGCGGCCGGGTGTGAAGAAAGCTGCCCCCAAAGCCGCGCAGCCGGCGGACAGTTCGACCCGCGCCACGCGGGTGCTGAACTGGCTGCTGCAGAGGCTGCCGGCGCCGTATCGCGAGAAGGCGCTGGATTATCTGGTGCTGACCCGGATGGATCGGCCGATCGGCGCGCTGCTGCTGCTGTGGCCGACCTGGTGGGCATTGTGGCTGGCCGCGGGCGACTTCCCGCCGTGGAAGCCGCTGGTCATCTTCACCTTGGGCGTGTTCGCGATGCGTGCGGCCGGCTGCGCGATCAACGATTACGCCGACCGCAAGCTCGACCCCCAGGTGGAACGTACCGCCGGACGACCGATCGCCTCGGGGCGGGTCACCCCGCGCGAGGCGCTGATCGTGTTCGCCGTGCTGCTGGCTTTCGCCTTCGTGCTGGTGCTGTTCACCAACCGGCTGACCATCGAGCTGTCGTTCGCCGGCGCGGCGCTGGCGGCGATCTACCCGTTCACCAAGCGCTGGACCTACCTGCCCCAGGTGGTGCTGGGCGCTGCATTCGGCTGGTCGATCCCGATGGCGTTCGCCGCGGTCGCCGGCAGCGTGCCGCCGGTCGGCTGGCTGCTGTTCATCGGCAACATCCTGTGGTCGGTGATCTACGACACCGAGTACGCGATGGTCGACCGCGAGGACGATCTCAAGGTCGGCGCGAAGTCCACCGCAATCCTGTTCGGCGATGCCGACCTGCCGATCCTCGGCATGCTGATGGGCACCTTCCTGCTGACCATGTTCTTCATCGGCCAGCGCGCCGCGCTGGGCTGGCCGTACTGGCTGGGCCTGCTGGTCGCGGCCGGCCTGTTCGGCTACCAGCACTGGCTGATCCGCGACCGCATCCGCGACGCCTGCCTCGCCGCCTTCCGCCACAACAACTGGCTGGGCCTGGCGGTGTGGATCGGCATCGTGCTGGCACTGGCGGTGAAGTAGTCCGCTCTTAGCGGTTGCCTGCCCGCGCCAGCGCCCACACGTCGACCTGCCGCACGCCGGCGCGGCGCAGCACGCGGGTGCATTCGGCCAGGGTGGCGCCGGTGGTCATCACGTCGTCGAGGATCGCCACGTGCGCGGGCAGGGTGACGCCTTCGCGCAGCGCGAAGGCGCCGTGCACGTTGCGGCGACGGGCGACGGCGTCGAGTTCGGTCTGCGCGGTGGTGGAGCGACGACGCAGCAGGGCGTCATGCGACAGCGGCACGCCAAGCTTGCTGGCCAGCGGGCGGGCCAGCTCCAGCGCCTGGTTGTAGCCGCGCCGACGCAGGCGGCTGCGATGCAGGGGCACGGTCAGCAACAGCTGGGGCAAGCGGGACGGTTGCGGTTCGCGCTGCCACAGCATCGACAGCACGCGGCCAGCGGCGAGATCGGAAGAGAACTTGTAGCGCGATTCCAGTCGATCCAGCGGCCAGCCGTAGCGGAAGGGTGCCCACGCGCTGTCCCATGGTGGCTGGCTGCGCTGGCATTCGCCGCACACTGCCGCCGGCGTGGCCAGCGGCAGTGCGCAGCGCGCGCAGCAACTGCCGTTGCGGGGCAATTCGGCGGCGCAGGCCTGGCACAGATCGATGTCGTGCTCGCCGCGGGCGTTGCACAGCAGGCAATGCAAGGGCAGCACGAAGCGCTGCAGGGTTCGCCACGGCGTGGCCAGGAAGTTCATCCGGGGGCTCAGCGCGCGGGCTTGTACAGTGCTGCGTCGAGGATCGACCACAGATGGATCAGCCAGCCCAGCAGCACGATCCACAACACCGCCGCCAGCACGAACATGATGATCGCCTTGAGCAATCGCCCCTGCACCAGCTGGCCCAGGCCGGGAATGAAAAAACTGCAGATCGCCGCGAGCACGTTGCCCGTACTGCCTTGCCCTTCACTCATCCGACCGCCCCCAGTTGGTATCGCGAAGGCGCGATGGTAGCGGGAGCGGAGTGGCCAAGTCTCGTCAACCACGATCGACATGGCCTGGTTGACACACCTCGGAGCGGCTCCCACACTCTCGCGCTTGTTCCTGAAGCGAGTGGCATTCCATGGCCGAAACCGTCCTCCGTCACGACTGGAGCCGCGCCGAGGTGTCCGCGCTGTTCGCGCTGCCGTTCAACGAACTGCTGCATCGCGCCCACACGGTGCATCGCGAACACCACGACCCGAACGCGGTGCAGGTGTCGACCCTGCTGTCGATCAAGACCGGCGGCTGCCCCGAGGACTGCGCGTACTGCCCGCAGGCGGCGCGCTACGACACCGGCGTCGCCGCGCAGAAGCTGATGGACGTCGACGACGTGCTGGAACGCGCCCGCGCCGCCAGGGCCGCCGGCGCCAGCCGCTTCTGCATGGGCGCGGCATGGCGCGGACCGAAGGATCGCGACATCCCCAAGGTCGCCGCGATCGTGCGCGCGGTGAAGGACCTGGGGCTGGAAACCTGCGCCACGCTGGGCCTGCTCGGCGACGGCCACGCGCAGCAGCTCAAGGATGCCGGCCTCGACTACTACAACCACAACATCGACACCGCGCCGGAGTTCTACGGCGAGATCATCCACACCCGCGAATACCAGGACCGCCTGGTCACCCTGGAGCAGGTGCGCGACGCGGGCCTGAAGACCTGCTGCGGCGGCATCGTCGGCATGGGCGAGACGCGCGAACAGCGCGCCGGCTTGCTGCAGGCGCTGGCGAACCTGCCCGAGCATCCGCAATCGGTGCCGATCAACCAGCTGGTGCCGGTGCCCGGCACACCGCTGGGCGATGCCGAGCCGCTCGATCCGTTCGAGTTCGTGCGGGCGATCGCGGTGGCGCGCATCCTGATGCCGCTGTCCATCGTGCGCCTGTCCGCCGGCCGCCAGCAGATGGACGACGCGGTGCAGGCGCTGTGCTTCTTCGCCGGCGCCGGTTCGATCTTCTACGGCGAGAAGTTGCTGACCACCGGCAACCCGGACGTGGAAGCCGATCGCGCGCTGTTCCGCCGGCTCGACCTGCATCCGATGGACGTGGTCGAGAGTGCGGGTACCGTGCATGCGGACATCGGCGAAGGCGAAAGCTGCGGGCAGGGTTGCGGCTGCAGTGCGGCGGCTTGAGAGCACCCCAGCCCAACCCTCCCCTGCGACCGAAGGAAGTCCCTTTGGGGCAAGCAGGGGAGGGAGCACAGCGTGCAGCACCGGCTTGGCTCCTCCCCCTGCATCGCAGGGGGAGGTTGGGAGGGGGTGCTCTTCAACCTGTGCCGAACAATGACCACGCCCCGCCCTGACCTCCTTCACCGACTGGCCGTCCAGACGGCCGAACGCGAAAGCGCCAACCTGCGCCGCCGCCTGCGCACCATCGACCGCGCCGAGGGGCCATGGCTGGAGATCGGCGGCCGGCGCCTCCTGTCGTTCTGCAGCAACGACTACCTCGGCCTGGCGCAACACCCGCAGCTGATCGCCGCGCTCAACCGCGCCGCCCGCGAGGAAGGCGTCGGCAGCACCTCGGCGCATCTGATCTGCGGGCATCGCCGCGAACACGCCGAGCTGGAGGAGGCGCTGGCAGCCTGGACCGGGCGCGAACGGGCGCTGCTGTTTTCCACCGGCTACATGGCCAACCTCGGCGTGCTGCAGGCACTGCTCGCGCGCGGCGACCTCTGCGTGCAGGACAAGCTCAACCACGCCTGCCTGCTCGATGGCGCGAAGCTCAGCGGCGCCGAGCTGAAGCGTTATCCGCACGCCGACGTGGACGCCGCGGCGCGGCAACTCGCCGCCCACCCGAACGCAGCCGCCCTGCTCGCCACCGATGGCGTGTTCAGCATGGATGGCGACGTCGCGCCGCTGCGCGAGCTGGCCCAGCTGTGCGCGCGCGAGCAGGCCACCTTGCTGGTCGACGATGCGCACGGCTTCGGCGTGCTCGGCGACGACGGCGCCGGCAGCCTCGGTGCCGCGAACCTCGGCCAGCACGAGGTGCCGCTGCTGATGGCCACGCTGGGCAAGGCGCTCGGTTGCAGCGGCGCCTTCGTGGCCGGCTCGGCCCCGCTGATCGAAGGTCTGGTCCAGTTCGCGCGACCGTACATCTACACCACCGCGATGCCGCCGGCGCTGGCCGGGGCCGCGCTGGAAGCAGTGCAACTGGCGCAGAAGGAGGCGTGGCGACGCGAAAAGCTCGCGGCGATGATCAGGCGCTTCCGCCACGGTGCCGCCGAACTCGGCCTGCCGCTGGCGGCCTCGCCCAGCGCGATCCAGCCGCTGCTGCTGGGCGGCGCCGACGCCGCGCTGGCCGCGGCACAGACGTTGGAGCGGCAAGGCCTGCTGGTCACCGCGATCCGTCCGCCGACCGTGCCCGCGGGCCAGGCGCGGCTGCGCATCACGCTGTCCGCGGCACACGAGGAGGCCCACGTCGACCGGCTGCTGGCCGCGCTGGAAACGCTGCGTCTGCCGGCCGCATCCCGGGCAGCCGGCGGCGACCCCGTATAATCGCCGCCTGCTCTGCCGATTCCCCCGCATGTCGATCGTCAACATCTCCGCCTACAAGTTCATCAGCCTGGACGACCTGCCCGCGCTGCGCGAGCGGCTGTTCGCGTGCTGCGAGGCGCTGGCGCTGAAGGGCACGATCCTGCTGGCGCCCGAAGGCATCAACTTGTTCCTCGCCGGCAGCCGCGCGCAGATCGACGGCTTCATGGCCAGCCTGCACGACGACTCCCGCTTCGCCGATGTCGCGCCGAAGGAATCGCTGTCCGCCGAGGTGCCGTTCGGCCGCCTGCGCGTGCGCATCAAGCGCGAGATCATCACCATGCGCCTGCCCACGATCCGCCCCGAAGGCGGTCGCGCGCCGGCGGTCGACGCGCCCACGCTGCAACGCTGGCTCGACCAGGGCCACGACGACGACGGCCGCGAACTGGTGCTGCTCGACACCCGCAACGACTACGAGACCGAACTCGGCAAATTCCCGCAGGCCGTCGACTACCGCATCGCCAGCTTCACCGAATTCCCCGCCGCCATCGCCGCCGATCGCGCGCGCTACGACGGCAAGACCATCGTCTCGTACTGCACCGGCGGCATCCGCTGCGAGAAGGCCGCACTGCACATGCAGGACCTGGGCCTGCAGCACGTCTACCAGCTCGAAGGCGGCATCCTGAAGTATCTGGAACAGACCGACGGCAAGCACTGGCAGGGCGACTGCTTCGTGTTCGACGGACGCGTGGCCATAGACAAAGCGCTCCTGCCTTCGCCTCCTCTCCCTGCGATTGACGAGAGGGAACACGCTGAGGAAGAGGCTGATTCGAAGCGCGTACCAGTCCCTCCCCCCCGCGGGGAGAGGGCTGGGGTGAGGGGCCACGCCGAGGAAGGAGCTGATTCAGAGCCGGCTTCGATGGACTTCCCAGCGAGCACCCGCCCCTCATCCCAACCTTCTCACCCGCAAGGGGACTCCCCAAGGGTCGCCCGAGGGGGAGAAGGGGCGAACGCAACAAGCGCGATGCTTCATGAGGGCGGGGCATGAGCCTGTACATCGACCAGCGCGGCCACGGCCCGGTGCAACTCGTGCTGCTGCACGGCTGGGCGATGCACGGCGGCGTGCTGGCACCGCTGGTCGAGGCACTGGAGGACCAGTGCACGATGTACGTGGTCGACCTGCCCGGCCACGGCTACTCGCGCGACTGCGGACTGCCGCTGGAACCGCGCGCCTGCGCCGCCGCGATCGCCGCCGCGACGCCGCCGGCGATCTGGCTGGGCTGGTCGCTGGGCGGCACCATCGCACTGACCGCCGCGCTGGAGATGCCGCGCCAGGTACGTGCGCTGGCGATGCTGTGCGCCACGCCGCGTTTCGTGCGTGATGCCAGCTGGCCGCACGGCAGCGATGCCCAGCTGGTGCATCAACTGGCCAGTGATCTGGAAACCGATTACCGCGCCACGCTCGATCGTTTCCTCGCCCTGGAAACCATGGGCAGCGCCGATCCGCGCGCCGAATTGCGCCACCTGCGCGAACTGGTGTTCGCCCGCGGCGAGCCGGACCTGCGCGTATTGCAGGAAGGCATCCGCATCCTGGAAACCAGCGACCGCCGCGCCGCCCTGCCCGACCTGCGCGTGCACAACGCCTGGATCAGCGGCCGCCGTGACCGGCTGGTGCCGCCGCAGGCGATGCAATGGTCGGCCAGCCAGTGCGGCGGCACGTATACCGACGTCCAGCAGGCCGGTCACGCGCCCTTCTTCGGCCATGCCGACGCGGTGGTGCAGGCACTGCAGCCGCTGCTGGCAACTTTCGTTCGATGAGCCTGATCCGATGAGTACGTTCCAACTCGATCAACAGCGCGTGCGCCGCAACTTCGGCCACGCCGCCAGCAGCTACGAACAGCACGACGCATTGCAGCGCGAGGTGCAGGCGGCGTTGCTGGAACGTCTGGATTTCTATCTGGAGACGCCCGCGCGGGTGGTTGACGTCGGCGCCGGCACCGGTCGCGGCACGGCGCTGCTGAAGCAGAAATACCCCAAGGCCGAAGTGATCGCGATCGACCTGGCGCTGCCGATGCTGCAGGCCGCCAGGCAGCACAACAGCTGGCTGAAGCCGTTCCGCCGCGTCTGCGCCGAAGCCACGAATCTGCCGCTGGCCGACCACAGCGTCGACGTGCTGTATTCCAACCTGTGCTTCCAGTGGGTCGACGATTTGCCTGCGCTGTTCGGCGAATGCATGCGCGTGCTGAAGCCCGGCGGCTTCATGGCGTTCTCCAGCTTCGGCCCGGACACCCTGATGGAACTGCGCGCGGCCTGGGCCGAAGCCGACCAGCAAGCACACGTGGCCCGCTTCCTCGACATGCACGACGTCGGCGACGCGATGCTCACCGCCGGCCTGCGCGACCCCGTGCTCGACGTGTTCCGCTACACCCTGACCTACAGCGAGCCGCGCAAACTGCTGGAAGAACTGCAAGGCCTGGGCGCCACCAACGCCGACCGCGCGCGCTCGCGCGGCCTCACCGGCAAGGCGCGCTACCAGCGCATGCTGGCCGCCTACGAAACGATGCGCGTGGACGGCCGCATCCCGGCCACCTGGGAAGTCGTCAGCGCGCACGCCTGGGGCCCGCCGATCGGCCAGCCGCGTCGCGTGCCGGGCGGAGAAGTAGCCACGTTCTCGATCGACTCACTGCGCGGCTCGCGGCGACGCTGAGCCCCTTCAGCGCCCCGGCGTATAGGACGCGGGCAGCGTCACGGTGCGGCAGATGTAGTCGTCGCTGGACAGCGGACGGTCGAGCCGGGAATTTAAGGGGACGGAGGTAGTTAAACGGTTCCTGCCTGCCCATGACGGGCGCGCTCGCCAGCAGACCGCGCCAGCCTACAACCTCACGCTGGCGGCCGGTTTGTTGGTTGGCGGATTCAACTACGAAGTGCACCACGATTGAAGGAAGCATCGAAAACGTATTGTGGTGTACGGAAGTCTAAACGCTTTCGTGGCCGTTGGTTGATCTTGTCTTCAATCGCTTGAATGTCGGCGTCGGAGTAAACACTGAGGTCGCACCCTTTGGGCAGGTACTGCCGTATCAGCCCGTTGGTGTTTTCGTTGGTGCCGCGCTGCCAGGATGAGTACGGCTCGGCGAAATAGCTCTTGGCAACCAAGGCAATATCGACCAAAGCGTGTTCGGCGAACTCGCTGCCGTTGTCCCAGGTCAGGGTATGCACGCGAGCCCGCAGGGGATGCAGGGCATGGACGATGGCGCGCATGACCGTGTCGGCCTCGCCGTTGGGTACGAGCCGCATGCGCAGCAGGCCGGACTTGCGGTCGACCAGCGTCACGACCCGCGCAAGCCCCTTGCCCACGATGGTGTCGCCTTCCCAGTCACCCACCCGCTTGCGGCTCTCCACGATAGCCGGCCGCTCGGCGATGCGCCGCCCGTGGAAGCGTTGACGCTGCCGCGGAGTGCCACAGCGATGACGTCGGCGGCGTTGCTTGCGGCGGCAGCGCAGATGTAGCCACAACTTGCCACCCCGCTGACGATCGACAGCAATGTGCTGATAGATACGTTCGTGGCTGATGGACACCTCGCTGGCAATCTGCGCAGGGCTCCATTGCTCGACTGTCAGCCGTGCCTCCACGGTGGCCCACTGCTCCGGTCCGATCCGAGGTTGCGCGCTCGCCGCACGCCGGCGCTTGGCGCCCTGTCGCTGTGCAGCCCGCGCGTGATACTTGGCCGCCTCGCTCGAGTTGCGTCGAAGCTCGCGACTGATTGTCGTCGCCGCGCGCTTCAACTCCGCGCCGATCTCTCGAGCTGAAAAGCCGCCCCCATGGAAATGCTGAATCTGATAGCGTTCGTCTTGGCTCAGGTGTGTGTAGCTCATGTGCAGTTCCACTTGGCGGTGAAGCTGTGCAGGCTACCGCACCTGCGCCGCTCTACCGCTGGGGGTGGTGCACTTCAGAATTGAACTCGCCGAACATCTTTACACGATTTACCATGTGGCATTAAATCCATGAACTACTAAACATTCTTGCTGAAAAAGCCTCAGCATCAGGCTTTGCTTTGCCGCATGACCATCCGGGCATTGCAGAAGATGGCTGGTAATCAACACCCCGTGACGTGTTAAAGCAAGACATGACCCTCTGACGGTGTTGACACGGACGGCGAAATGGTGACCCTCTGACTGTTCCCGCTACACCCTCACCTACAGCGAACCGCGCAAGCTGCTGGAAGAACTGCAAGGCCTGGGCGCCACCAACGCCGACCGCGCGCGCTCGCGCGGCCTCGCCGGCAAGGCACGCTACCAGCGCATGCTGGCCGCCTACGAAACGATGCGCGTGGACGGCCGCATCCCGGCCACCTGGGAAGTGGTCAGCGCCCACGCCTGGGGCCCGCCGATCGGCCAGCCGCGTCGCGTGCCGGGCGGCGAGGTGGCCACGTTCTCACTCGATTCGTTGCGTGGCTCGCGACGAAAGTAGCGCGAAGCCGGCCTTCGGTCTTGCCTGAGGCCGGCACGACCCACCGCTTCATTTCTTCGACGGCGGCAGCACCGGCTTGAAATCAGGCAGCGGCGCGATGATCTGCGTTGATGCCGCCGGTTCGCCGCGCATGAAACGCTCGATCGCCGTCGTGACCTGCGGTGTCGCCATGAACAGGTTGTGGCCGGCATTGACCACCGTGATCGCCTGCAGGTGGTCCAGGCCTGCGGTAGCTTCGCGGTGGCTGTCGGGATAGGTGCGCCCATCCAGGGTTCCGCTGAGCAGCAGGGTTGGCACGTGGCTGTGCGGCGCCGTGCGGAACGCATCGCCAAGATCGAGCTGCGGAAGCACGCCGCCGAGTTGCGGCATCGGGAAGTTGAGAAGGTCGCCGAGCAGCGCGGTGCGGGCCTGCTGCTCGACCAGCGCCAGGCGCTTTTCGTCGATGCCGGAGGCCACATCCATGGCCAGCGGCATCGCCTGCATTTCCAGTGGCGCGCCGGGTGAAAAGTACTTTTGCATGATGCCCGCGATCGGCTGGTAGTTGCCCGCGTCGGCGGCGCGATAGACCGCGAGCATCTGCACCGCGCCTTCAGGGTCGGAGATGGCTCCGGCCTCGATCATCTGCAGGGTGCGACGCTGCAGCAGCACAGCGGCGTCCTTCCCGTTGGCGTCCTTCAGGTGCAGCATGACCGGCTTGGCTTGCAGCGCGCCATGGACGCGCGCGATCAACGCCTTGATATCGGGATAAGCCGCCTGGGCTTCAGGGTTGGTGTCCACCGCGGCCTGCAGGCGATCGAAATAGGCGTCGGTGCGCGCTGGCAGCTTGACGGTCTGATCGAGCCCTTCGACGCTGGCGATCACGACGCGGTCCAGATGGGGACTCATCGACTTGAGCGCAGCCAGTGCCAGATGGGTACCGTAAGAAATGCCCCAGAGCGTGATCTTCCCGGCCCCCAGGTGGCGACGCAACGCGTCCAGGTCGCGGACGCTCTCGTTGGTGTTGTAGCCGCGCAGGTCAACGCCCCTGGCTTTCCAGAACGCCGCGCATTCGAGCGCCGCGGCGCGGTAGGCGGCGGCGAAGGCCTGGTCGGTGAGGGCTTGGGATTCCGAGGGCGTCTTCGACGCCTTGCACACCGGCGTGTCATCGGAGGCACCGGTACCACGCTGGTCCAGGGCGATCACGTCACCGAACTGGCGCATGGCCATGAACAGCGGAAAGCGTCGGTGTTTCGCCGTCTCGATACCGGAGCCGCCCGGGCCACCGGCCAGATAGACGATCGGCGCCCCTGGCTTGCTGGTAGTGGCCGGGAAGCGGACATAGCGCAGGGTCAGCATGCGGCTGTGCGGATCGGCGCGGTTCTCCGGCACCTGGAACGAACCGTGGATCGCCTCGGTGGTCTGCCCGTCGACGCTCTTGAAGACGAAGGTCTGGGCGACCGCCTTGGGTGTTGTCGCACTGGCTGCGCCGAACGGGCAGAGGCAGGCAACGGCAATGAGTGCCTGTTTCAGGCCGGCGCGTTTTACGGGGGCATGCGTCATGGGAAGGCTCCAGGTCGTTGATGGAATGGAGCCAGCCTAAGCGCGCCGGATGCCTCGACCGCTGGCCGATCTGCCAACGGCGGCGTCGGTTCGGTGAGCGGCGGCCATCGTCCTGACGGCGGCACGGTATATTCGCCCGACGGTATGTCGACTATTTCCCGCCTCGCGCTTTTTCTTTGCCTGTGTCTGCCCTGGCTGCCGTTATCGGCGGCGGCGCAATCGACGCAGTGGATCGACGTGGACAACGTCATCACTTGCCCGGCGCAGCAAGCCGAAACCGCACCGCCGGATTTCTCTGCTCCGGGCTGCCGGACCGAGAAGATCCCGACGGTCGATCCCCAACACGGCACGCTCTGGCTGCGGGCAACCGTTGCCGTTCCCCGCAGCATGCTGGAACAGTCGCCCCCGCTGGGCCTGTTCATTTCCGGCAAGGCGGCGAGTACCGCGTGGGTGAACGGCCGCTTGATCGGCAGCAATGGCCGGCCCGGAGCCGGTCGGCGCAGCGAGACGCCGGGCCGGATGGATGCGGTGATCCCGATTCCGTCAGGCCTGCTCCACGCGGGCGCCAACGAGATCGCCCTGCAGCTGTCGGGGGTCTCGGGATTCCTTCGCCTGGACTCACCCATGCAGGCGTTGATGATCGGCACGTATGCCAACCCGACGGACCTGATTCTTCGCGCCTATTGGCCTTCGCTGGGTACCTTCGGCATCTTCCTGCTGGGCGCGTTGTACTTCGGCGTCGGGACATTTCGCGGGGGCGACCGTGCGGGCGCGGCGCTGCTTTGCCTGATCTCGCTGTTCGCCGCCGGGCAATTGCTGGCCGAGGCCTCACGCGGCTTGTTGGCCTATCGCTATCCGTTCCACGATCTGCGGCTGGTGCTGATCGTTCTGTGCTCACTCGGGTTCGGGCTGTGCCTGACCGCCCATGTCATTCGCAGGTTCCAGCCGCGACGACCGTGGCTGTCGTTCGCGGTGGTCGCGTTGGTGACCGTGGCAGGGGTGGTGCTGACCGCTTCCTATGACGGCAAGGCCCTGCTTGCGATGCTGTGCCCGGTGCTGTCTTGCGCGCTGGGCACCGCATGCTGGTCGTGGAAGCACAAGCCAGGGGCTGCCGTGTACTGCGTTGCGCTGGTCGTGTTCGGCGCACTCAGCCTCTTCCTGGGTGGAAAGTTTCTCGACGTCGCCTTCTTCTACCTGGTCGCGGCACTGCTGCTGTTCCTGTTCGCACAGCAGGCCGCCGCGCTTGCCCGTGAACAGAAGCTGGGGATTGCGCTGGCCAGCCACGCGCGGCAGCTCGAGGCCGCACTGGACCAGGCGCGCACCCCAAAGCAGCTGCCATCGCAGACGATCCGGATTGTCGACACCAGCCGCATCGAGCTCGTTTCAACCGACCAGATCACCCATTGCAGTGGCGCGGGAGACTATGTCGAACTCAACTTCGCCGACGGCAGCAAGCGATTGCACAACGGCAGCCTCAACGAGATGGAAAGGGAGCTGCCGTCTGCTTTCCTGCGCGTGCATCGCTCGCATATCGTCAATACCGCCTTCGTCGAGTCGCTCCGCCGGGAATCTTCCGGCATCGGCCAGCTGCGCATCAGCACGGGAGCCGTCGTGCCAGTGAGCCGTCGGATCATGCCGATGGTGCGACGGACCATCGGTTCGGATTAGTGCGAAGGCCGCGACGCATCATGAGGTGATGGAAGCCCGCGCGGCGCCGATCGGTTGGCGGGTATCGATGCGCTCACGCCAGCGCAGGAACGGCCGCTCCACCGCGTAATGCAATGCAGCGCCCACACTCAGCACCCCGGCGGCGTACAGCGCGAACGCTGCCATTCCGTGCACGTGCCAAGGCCCCACGACCCACGTCGCCACCGCATGCAGCGCCAGTTTGTGGCTCAGATAAAGGCTGTAGGAAGTTCGCGCCAGCCAGCCCGCACCGGGAATCGACCAATGCGCCGGCCATGCCGTGGCGGAAGCGACGCATAGCGCCAGCGCAATCGATAGCAGCGGGTAGCCCAGCACGGACGGCCAGAAGCCGAGGCGATCGTGGAACAGCCAGAGCGCCAGAGCGAAGACGGCGATGCCCGCCACGAGCAGGAGGCTGCGACGTGCCTGCCAGCGACGCCACAGCTGCGGCCGGCCGATCCGCAGCGCCGCCAGCGCCACGCCCGCCAGCAAGCCATCCAGCCGCGCCCAGGTCGGGTAGTAGATGCCTTCGACGAAACGCAGGCCGAACGCCGGACCGTCCTGGTCGCGCAGCGGCGCCATGTCGTGCAGCCAGACGTAGCCGCGTACGATCATGCCGAAGGCGACCACCGCCAGCCCCAAGGCCACCATGCGGTGCGTGGACGGCCGGCGCGTCATCCAGAACGCCAGCCACGGGAACAGCAGGTAGAAATGTTCCTCCACGCACAGCGACCATGCGTGCGAGAACGCCTGGTTGTGCTGGTAGTCGATCAGCAGGTTGAGGGTGAAGCTGAGGAACTGCCATGCCGGCTGCAGGCCGGGCGCTTCGCGCAACGTCGGGAAGGCGACATAGATGGCCAGCACCACCAGGAACGCCGGCAGGATGCGGAACGCGCGGCGGCGATAGAAATCCCGCCACGCCAGCGGCTCGCCCCGCGCCAGCGGCGCCAGCAACTGGTAGCCGATCAGGTAGCCGCTGAGCACGAAGAACAGGTCCACGCCCATCCAGCCGTAGTTCGACAGCCAGGAAAAATGCTCGCCGACGCCGCCCACGATGTAGGAGTGGAACAGCATCACCCAGACGATCGCCCAGCTGCGCAGCAGGTCCAGTCCGGGGAGTCGCTGCATGAGGTTTCCTGGTATCGGGGTGAAACGTGGAAGGTTGCGAGTCTGACCAGACGGCCCGCGTCGATAAGGGCAAAACCGGGGCAACCGGCGGGCAATCGTGTGGCGGGTGCTAGGCGGGTTCGCCCGTCAGCAAGGCCGCCCGCAGCGCATCGACATGAGTGCGGCTGGCACGCAGCACGGTGCCGTCGCGCAGGCGCAGCAGATGATCGCGGTTGGACAGCGCCTGCATCTCGGCCACCCGATCCAGCCGCACGATGGTCGAGCGGTGGATGCGCGCGAACTGCGCCGGGTCGAGCCGGGTGCCCAGCCGTTGCAGCGGCTCACGCAACAGGTGCATGTGCGCGCCCACATGCAGGCCGGCGTAGTCGCCCTGCGCCTCGATCCAGTCGATCTCTTCGGCCAGCACCAGTTGCACGCGGTGACCGAGGCGCACCTGGAAGCGCGTGGCATGACACGGCGCCTGCACGCCAGCGCCCTCACCCCGACGCAAGGCCAGCATGTCGCGCGCCCGCTCCAGCGCATCGGCGAAGCGCTCCTCGTCGACCGGCTTGAGCAGGTAGTCCAGCGCGCGCAGTTCAAAGGCGCGCAGCGCGAACTGCTCGTAGGCGGTCAGCAGCACGGTCAGCGGGCGCTGCTCCGGTGCCAGCGCTTCCAGCACCTCCAGGCCGCTCAGCCCCGGCATCTCCACGTCGATGAACAGCAGGTCCGGCGGCTGCGAGCGCAGTGAGGCCAGCGCCGACGCGCCATCGCCACACTCGCCGATCACGCTGACGTCGGCATGGCCGTCCAGCCGGGCGCGGACGCCGGCACGCGCCAGCGGCTCGTCGTCGACGATCAGCACACGCAGGCTCACGCGGCGACCGTCATCGGGCGGAACGGCATCGTGATCCGCACGCTGCAATCCCCGTCCGCTGCCAGCGCAAAGTCGAACTCGTGCGCGCTGCCGTAAAGATGGGCCAGCCGCTCGCGCACGTTGTGCAGGCCGATCGCCGGCCGCGGCGTGGCCCTCGCATCGACCGCTGAGGCCACGCCGTTGTTGTCGATGCGCAGCTGCAGCTGCCCGCCCACGCGCTCCACCTGCAACTTCAGCCGGCCGCCGTGGCTGCGCGGCGCGATGCCGTGGCGTATCGCGTTCTCGACCAGCGGTTGCAGCAACAGCGCCGGCACCGCCGCCTGCAACAGGTCGGCGCCCACGCGCAGATCCACCGTCAGTCGCGAACCCAGGCGGATCTTCTCGATGTCCAGGTAGTGGCCGGTCAGGGCCAACTCCTCGGCCAGCGGAATCTCGTTCACCTCGCCGCGTTCCAGCGTGGCGCGCAGCAGGTCGGCCAGCCGCGCCAGCATGCGGTTCGCATCCGCGCCGCGCTGTTCGGCGACCAGGGTGGAAATGGCGTTGAGCGTGTTGAACAGGAAGTGCGGGTGCAACTGGTAGCGCAACGCGCGCAGCTCGGCGTCACGGGCCAGCGCCAGCGCTTCGCTGACGCGGCTGCGCTCGGCCTGCAACGCCTGGTAGCGATCGACCACCGCATGGATCGCACAGAACGCGATCAGCGCGAGCCAGCAGCCATCCAGCCCGCCGAACAGACGATGCCAGTCGTAGGCCGGCACGGCCTTCCAGTGCACGGCGAGCAGCAGGGCGATCGCGTTGTTGGCGATCGACATCAGATAGGTCAGCGCCAGCAGGGCGAACACGGTCAGTGGCCAGCTCACGCGACGCTGCAGCGAGCGTTGCACGACGGCCAGCGGCAAGGTCCACAGCAGGTAGGCGATCGTATAGACGCCGCGAAACGCCAGCGCATGCTCGTGGCCGATCTCCGGCAAGGCCATCACCGTCATGCACAGCACCAGCGGCGCGCCGGCCAGCCACGGCAGCCAGATGGAGGCCGCCCCATCGCGGGCGGCGGCGACACGCATCATGCGGACTCCTGAGAAACGGCGCGCGAGCCGCACCTTGCCCGCCACTTTAGCGCGTGCGATCCGGGTAACTCGAATAGGCCATCGCGCTGATCTTCCAGCCTTCGCCCGTATGCACCAGTTGCCAGGTTTCGCTGCCCACGTTGTTGCGCTTGCCATCGACCAGGAACACGAAATCGAAATACACCGACGCCACCGCGCCGTCGGTCTGGATGCGCACGTTGGAAAACTGCTCCTCGATCGGCTGCTTGCTGTCGCCGATGAAGGCCGCGAAGTGGCGATGGTCGTCGGCGTGGACGCGCGACAGATCCGGCTTTCTCGCCTTGATGTGCCGGTACGCATCTTCGCCCAGCACCTCGAACCAGGAACCGCCCTCGGCCACGAACATGCCTTCGAGCGCGGTCTTGTCGTGGGCGATGATCGCGGCTTGGAAGTGCTTCACCAGCTGGCCGATCTGCGCCTGCGCCGCGGCATCGTCCGTTGCCCGCGCCGGGCCAGTCACGCCGGCGCAGGCCAGGCCGGCCAGCAAACCGGAAACCACCATGATCTTCCGCATGCGTCTCTCCTGAAGTGGGGTCGAGACCGCATTGAAGCCGGCGGCATGCCGCTGCGGCGAGCGTCGTGCGACGAGCCGTGCGCTGCCGTCGACGAGACGAAGGCGGACGCTCAGTTGGGCGGCGGCTCGGCCACCGGCCGGCGCACGCTGAGCGCCGTGCCGGCCGCGGCGACGATGATCGCCACGATCGCCAGCCACTGCAGCACGCTCAGGTGTTCGCCGAGGAAGCCCACGCCGGCGAGTGCCGCGATGGCCGGTTCCAGGCTCAGCAAGGTACCGAAGCTGCGCGTGGGCAGGCGGGTCAGCGCCAGCATCTCCAGCGAGTACGGCAGGGCCGAGCTGAGCACGGCCACGCCCAGCGCCAGCGGCAGCAACGCCGGGGCGAACAGTGCGCTGCCGGCGTGCGCGACGCCGAACGGGATGGCCAGCAGCGCCGCGATGCAGCTGCCCAGGGTCACCGTGTCCGCGCCGTGCGCCGCGCCCGCCTTCTGGCCCAGCACGATGTACAGCGCCCAGCCCACGCCGGCGGCCAGCGCGTACATCACGCCCATCGGATCGAGCGCGTGCGCCTGCCCGCGCAACGGCAACAGCAGGGCCAGTCCCGCCAGCACCAGGGCGATCCACGCAAAATCCAGCCAGCGACGCGAACCGAACAGCGCCAGCGCCAGCGGTCCGGTGAACTCGAGCGCCACCGCGATGCCCAGCGGGATCGTGCGCAGCGACATGTAGAACACCAGGTTCATCGCGCCGATCGACAGCCCGTAACCCCACAGCGCACGCACGTCGCGCACGCGCCGCGGCGAACGCCACGGCCGCCGCACCAGCAGCAGGATCAGTGCGCCCAGACCCAGCCGGCATGCGGTGGCGCCCTGCGCACCGATCAGCGGAAACAGCTGCTTGGCCAGCGCGGCGCCGCACTGGTACGACACCATGCTGACCAGCAGCATGGCGACGGCGAACAACACCGGGGCGTAGTCGGAACGTGGGGACACGGGTGGGGCCGACGGGGCAACGACGGCCATGATGCCTGCAGCGGGGTCGGTCGCCTACTGCCGGCACCGCTCGCCGCGTGGCTCACATCAGCGCCGGCACCACGCCTTCAGTGACGCGGCTCGTGGTCGTCATCGCCGCCGCTCGCGCCGAGGCCCATGCCGCCCGCACCGCCGCCCATGCCCTTGCCGCCGCCTCCCCTGGCGCCATCCTTCGCACCGCCGTCGCCCTTGCCGCGCGATGCAGGTATCCGGGTCGGCCCCTGCTGCGGGATGGCCAGGCCGGAGGGTACCGGTTCCAGGTCCAGCACCCGGCGGATGAAGTTGCGCAGCGACGCGACCAGTTCGGCCATGTGGGCGGGACGCCCGGCCACCATGTCCGCGGCGGCCTTCGCCGCCAGCTGCACCTGTTCTTCGGTGCCCAGCAGGATGATGTCCGACAACGCCGCCTCGACCGCATCGCGGATGCGGCGCGAACGGTCGCTGCCGGCGCCTTCGTGACCGATCGGTTCAGCCGCCGAAGTGCCGTCCGGCTCGGCCCGGCGGCGCAGGTCTCGCAGGTGGCTGGGGTCGACCGCGAGGTTCCCGGTGAACGAGCCGCCCAGCGTCTTGTACGCCGCGATCAGCGTGCGCAGGCGTTCGTTGATCTGCCGGTTCTCGCGCTCGCGCCGCTGCTGGATCGTCTGCATCGCCAGCAGGCGGATGCCGACGCCGATCAGGGTGATCACCGCCAGCCCGAGCAGCGTCGTGAGCAGCCCGTGCCACGAACTGAAATCCAGATTGCGCATGCGAAGACTCCGGGGATTCGAAGGTTCAGCCTGTGGCCCGGCGACTCAAGCTTCCGTGCAGGCCCTGTGCCGGAAGCAGCCCACCAGGTGATCGTTGATCATCCCGGTGGCCTGCAGCAGCGAGTAGCAGATGGTGGTGCCCACGAAGCGGAAGCCGCGCTTCTTCAGCGTCTTGCTCATGCGGTCGGACAGTTCGGTGCTGGCCGGCACCTCGGCCTGCTCGCGCCAGCGATTGCGCAGCGGCTTGCCGTCGACGAAGGACCACAGCCAGACGTCCAGACTGCCGAACTCCCCGATCACCTTCTGCGCGGCGACGGCGTTGTCGCGGACCGAGGAGACCTTGAGGCGGTTGCGGATGATGCCGGGGTCGAGCAGGCATTTTTCCAGCTCGCGATCGGTCATCGCAGCCACCCGGGCGATCTCGAAATCGTGGAAGGCCTTGCGGTAGTTGTCGCGCTTGTTGAGCACGGTGCGCCACGACAGGCCGGCCTGGGCACCTTCCAGGCAGAGGAACTCGAACAGGCCGCGGTCGTCGTGCAGCGGCGTGCCCCATTCGGTGTCGTGGTAGTCGCGCATCAGGGCGTCGCCGGCGGCGGCCCATTGGCAACGGTGCGGTTCGGTGGTCCTGGTCATGGCTGGCTTGTGCTCACGAGGTGCCGCACAAGCTAACCCAGCCCGCTAGACTTGTCGCCCCATCCGCGCCCGGTTTCCCATGTCGCCCTCGCCCTCACGCGGCGCGCTGTCCGCGCTGTTCGTCACCATCCTGATCTGGGCGTACAGCTGGGTCGTGATGAAACAGGTGCTGGCGTATGCCGGCCCGTTCCATTTCGCGGCGCTGCGTTACCTGCTCGGCGCTGCCGTGCTGTTCGGCGCGCTGCTGCTGTCGCGGCAATCGCTGCGGCCACCGCCGCTGTTGCCCACCCTGCTGATCGGGCTGTGCCAGACCACCGCGTTCCAGGGGCTGGAGCAATGGGCGCTGATCGGCGGTGGCGCCGGCCATGTCGCCCTGCTCGCCTACACCATGCCGTTCTGGGCGGTGCTGCTGGCCTGGCTGGTGCTGGGCGACCGGCCCACGCGACGCCACTGGATCGGCGTGGGGCTGGCGGCGATCGGGCTGCTTTGCATCATCGAACCGTGGCATGACCTGGGCAGCGCGCTGAGCACCACGTTGGCGATCGCCGGCGGCGCGGCCTGGGCGGCCGGCACGGTGCTCAGCAAGCGGATGTTCCAGCGGCACGCGCCGTCGGTGCTCAACCTCACCGCGTGGCAGATGCTGCTGGGCGGCGTGGCGCTGGGCGCGATCGCGCTGGCCGTGCCCGAGCGGGCGATCGAGTGGAACGCGGCCTTCGTCGCGGGGCTGGCCTACAGCGTGCTGCTGGCTTCCAGCCTGGCCTGGTGGCTGTGGTCGATCGTGCTGCAGCGGCTGCCGACCACGGTGGCCAGCATTTCCAGCCTGGGCGTTCCGATCGTCAGCGTGCTGCTGGCCTGGCTGATCCTGCACGAGCAGCCGTCGATGATGGAGCTGCTCGGCATCGTGTTCGTGCTGGCCGGGCTGGTGGCGGTCAGCGGCGTGGGTGCGAAACGCCGCGCCTGATCACCACGGCAACGCGGCGAGATCCACGTTGCCACCGGTCAGCACCACGCCGACGCGCTTGCCGGCGAAGCGTTGCGGCTGCTGCAGGATCGCCGCCAGCACGGTGGCGCTGGACACTTCGACCACCTGCTTCAGCTCGGACCACAGCAACTGCATCGCCGCGATGGTCTCCGCGTCGCTGACCGTGATCACCTCGACATGATGAGCGCGCAGCGCGTCGAGGTTGCGCTCGCCGACCAGGGCGCGCAGGCCGTCGCAGACGGTGTCGGGCACCACGCTGGTGACCCGCGTGCCCTGGGCCAGCGAGCGCGCCGCGTCGTCGGCGCCCAGCGGCTCGGCGCCGAACAGGGCCAGCGCCGGGTCGATGCCGTGGGCGGCGATCGCCACGCCACTGGCCAGGCCGCCGCCGCCGACCGGGGTGATCAGCGCGTCCAGCGCGCCGGCCTGCTGCAGCAGTTCGAGGGCGAGCGTGCCCTGCCCGGCCATCACCCGCGTGTCGGCATACGGATGCACCAGCTCGGCGCCGGTGTCGCGCTGTACCTCGGCGCACTTCGCCTCGCGGGCCGCCTGGGTCGGCGCGCAGCGATGCAGGATCGCGCCGGCGCGCTCGATCGCCTCCAGCTTGGCGCGCACCGCGCCCTCGGGCACCACCACGTGGGCGGCGATGCCGCGGGTGGCCGCGGCCAGCGCCAGCGCGTTGCCGTGGTTGCCTGAGGAATGGGTGACCACGCCGCGCGCCGCCGTGGCGTCGTCGAGCGACCACACGGCATTGCAGGCGCCGCGGAACTTGAACGCGCCGCCACGCTGCAGGTGCTCGCCCTTGAAGTGCAGCTCGGCGTTGGCCAGCGCGTCCAGCCGGGCGCTGCGCAGGATCGGGGTGGGTCGCGCGTGCGGTGCGATGCGTGCGGCGGCATCGCGGATGTCGTCGAAACGCGGCAGGGCATCTTTCACGATTCGATCTCCACGCCACAGCGGAAGATGCGCTCGGCGCCGGGCCCCAGCCGGATCGCCGCGGCGCATTCGGGACGGTTGAACGCGTCGGCCATGCATTCCATCGGCTCCAGCGCGATCGCGCGGCGCGCATCGCGACTCACCGTGTCGGCGGTGAACGCATGCATCACGCCGCGCTCCTGCCATACCGCGATGGCGAAGCCGCTGGCCGGGTCGACCAGGCGGGTGCGGATGCGGCCATCGGCGTCGGCCGCCAGGTCGGTGTAGCCCTGGTCGAGGATGCTGTCGTCGAGCAGCCGCGGCCGGCGGAAATCCAGCGCCGGCGCAGCGTCCAGCGGTACATATGCCTCGGCGCCGGCCAGCGCGATCAGGTCGGCGCCGGTGCGGATCAGGGTCTGCGCGGGAATCTGCAGCTGCCAGTCGTCGACCTCGCCATCGGCCACGCGGAAGTACGGGTGCCAGCCGAAGAAGCATGGCGCCGCGCTGTCGCCGACGTTGCGCATGACGGCCTCCAGGGTGAGCCCGGCGTAGTCGAGAACAAACGTCACCGCCAGGTCGATCGCGTGCGGATAACCCGGTTGCGGGCGGATCGCGCTGGTGCGCAAGGTGACCCGGGCGGCATCGTCGTCCGCACCGAGATCGGCGACCTCGAACACCGCGTCGCGGACGAAGCCGTGGCGGCTGGCCCGATCGGCGCCAGTGACGCCCGGATCGAGATCCTGCGGCTGGCCGTCGAAGTCGTAGCGCGCATCGGCGATGCGGCCGGCGAACGGCACCATGATCGCGAAGCGCGAACCCGGCCGGTGCACGATCTCGCTGGCGTCTTCATAGCCGGCGGCGAGGTCGCGGGTTGTGCCGTCGACATCGGCCTCGAAGCTGAGCAGGGCCGCGCCACGTCGCGCGATGCGGATGCAGCGACCGCCGTCGACGTCGGTCAGCACCACGATGTCCTGATCGCCAAGGCGGCTGAGCCGGGCGGTGTAGCGCGTCGCACCCATGGGATTTTCCTGTGGTTTAACAGGTGCATGGTATCCTTTTCGTTCCCCACGCCCCATCTCTCCCCCATGCATGCACTCCCCGAGCAAGCCGCCCCGGCCTTGATCCGTCTTTGCGACTACCGTGCGCCAGCCTGGCGCGTGGAGACGGTCGAGCTGGATTTCGACCTTGGCATCGACGCCAGCGAACTGCGTTCGCGCCTGCGCCTGCGCCGCGACCCCGCGCAGGATGCGCCGCTGCGCCTTGACGGCGAAAACCTGCAACTGCTGTCGATCAGCCTCGATGGCGTGCCGTTGCCGGCCACCGCCTACCGCTACGCCGGCAACGTGCTGGAAGTCGACGGCGCCCACGACGGCAGCGTGCTGGAGACCCGTGTGCGGCTGCGCCCGGCGGCGAACACCGCGCTGGAAGGCCTGTACCTGTCCGGCTCGCGCGAGGCCGGCTTCCTGCTGACCCAGTGCGAGGCCGAGGGCTTCCGCCACATCACCTTCTTCCCCGACCGGCCCGACGTACTGTCCAGTTACACGGTCACCCTGCGTGCCGATCGCGAGCGGTTCCCGGTGCTGCTGGCCGGCGGCAATCCGGATGGCGCCGGCGAGCTCGAGGGCGGCCGGCACTGGGCGCGCTTCGTCGACCCGCATCCCAAGCCGAGCTACCTGTTCGCCCTGGTCGCCGGCCGGCTTGAAGTGCTGGAGCGCGACTACGTCACCGCCGACGGCCGCGCGGTGCAGCTGAAGATCTGGGCCGAGGCCGACGCGATCGACCGCTGCCACTACGCGATGGACGCGCTGGAACGCTCGATGCGCTGGGACGAGCAGGCCTACGGCCGCAACTACGACCTGGACGTGTTCCACGTGGTCGCCACCCATGACTTCAACATGGGCGCGATGGAGAACAAGGGCCTCAACATCTTCAACGCGAAGTGCCTGCTGGCCGATCCGGATTCGACCACCGACGACGAGTACCGCCACGTCGAAGCGGTAGTCGCCCACGAGTATTTCCACAACTGGAGCGGCAACCGCGTCACCTGCCGCGACTGGTTCCAGCTGAGCCTGAAGGAAGGGCTCACCGTGTTCCGCGAGCAGAGCTTCTCGGCCGACATGAACTCGGCGCCGCTGAAGCGGATCGAGGACGTGTCGCTGCTGCGTCGCGCCCAGTTCCCCGAAGACGCCGGCCCGCTGGCGCATCCGGTGCGCCCGGCGCAGTACAGCGAGATCAACAATTTCTACACCGCCACCGTCTACGAGAAGGGCTCGGAGCTGGTGCGCATGCTGGCCGGTGCGCTGGGTCAGGACGGCTTCCGTCGCGGCATGGACCGGTATTTCGAGCGCAACGACGGCCGCGCCGCCACGATCGAGGACTTCCTCGCCGCGCTGGGCGAAGCCAACGGCACCGACCTCACCCCGTACCTGGCCTGGTATGGCCAGGCCGGCACGCCGCGACTGAAGGCTCACGGCCAGTACGACGCAGCCGCGCATACCTACACGCTGAGCCTGGGCCAGCGCGCGCCTGGCGGCAACGGCGCCGAGGCACGGCCGCCGCTGCCGATCCCGGTGAAGCTGGCGCTGTTCACCCGCCACGGCGACATGCTGCCCCTGCATCTGGACGGCCAGACGTCCGGATCATCGAACGAGATGGTGGTGGTGCTGGATCAGGCCGAGCGGGACTTCGTGTTCACCAACGTGGTCACCGCGCCGGTGCCGTCGCTGCTGCGGGGCTTTTCCGCGCCGGTGGTGCTGGAGTGCGACTACGCGCCGGACGAGCTGGCCCTGCTGCTGGCCCACGACATCGACGGCTTCAACCGCTGGGAAGCCGGCCAGCAACTGGCGGCGCGCGCCTACGAGAACCTGCGCGACGGCAACGCGTCCGACGCCTTGCTGGCCTGGTGCGATGCGCTGGCCTCGCTGTTCGGCAACGCCACGATCGACGACGCCTTGCTGGCCGACCTGCTGACCCCGCCGGGCGAGGTGGAACTGGCCGAGCGCGAGTCGGCGATCGATCCGCAGCGCATTCACCAGTTGCGCCAGGAACTGCAGCAGCGGCTGGCCGCGCGCCTGGGCGCCGACGCCCTGCGCCAGCGCTACGCCGCGCTGGCCGCGCACACCAGCATCGCGCTGGATGCCGTCAGCCAGGCGCGTCGCAGGCTCAAGCGCCGCGTGCTGGAATTGCTGGCTTTGCTGGACCGTGACGGCGCGGCCGAACTGGCGGCTGCACAGTTCCGCGACGCGCCGGGGATGACCGATCGCCTCGCCGCGCTGTCCGTGCTGGTGCGCGGTGGCGCGCCGCAGGCGTCCACGGCCCTGCTCGAATACCGCGCACGTCATGCCGGCGATGCGCTGGCGCTGGACAAGTGGTTTGCGGTGCAGGCGCAGTTGCCGGGCGAGCCCGCGCTTGAGCGCGTGCAACTGCTGGAGCGCGACGACGCGTTCACGCTGAAGAATCCGAACCGGGTGCAGTCGCTACTGGGCGCGTTCGTGCGCAACAACCCCAGCGGCTTCCATCGCATCGATGGTGCCGGCTATCGCCTGCTGGCCGAGCGCCTGGTGTCGCTGGATGCGTTGAATCCGCAAGTCGCGGCGCGACTGGCCACGGCATTCAATGGCTGGCAGCGGCTGGAGTCGCGGCGGCGCGAGGCGGCGCGTACGGTGATCGTGGAGCTGGCGGCGCATCGCGGGCTGTCCCGCAACCTCGCCGAAATCATCGGCAGCGTGTTGAATCACTGACCGTCGACGGGGTGCCGCGCAGTGGGGCTGCCCCGGTATCTCGCCCTGCGGTGCGTGGTGGTGTCACCACGCACGTGGGCGGGGTCTTTCATTCAGACGGCCAGATGATCGAGCGCGTCCAGCAGGCTCTGCATGCGCGATTCCAGGTCGGGCTGCAGCGCGTCACGCTCGCTGTCATTGCGGTCGTACAGCTCGTCGATGTCCATTTCGACCTGACCCAGTTCGACCAGCAGGTCATGATGCGGATAGACGGGCTGGAAATCGAAGCTCATGTCCATGACATATCCCCTTCGTGGTTGGTAGCGAAATGGATGCAACCGCCATGCCATGTGTGATGTGCATCACAGTTTTTCCGGGCATGGATCACACGACTGACGCAGCACGTCATCAGCTGCCGTGATCGGACACAAAACTCCTTTTCAGTCACCCTTTGTTCACGCATTTTCGGTGAATATCGACCCGCACCACGAGACGGCAGACGCTGCTTTCGTTTCAGCGAATTTCCGGTTTCTGGCGTTCGGCAATACGGTCATCCTGGATTCCCCCTGTTCCTGAGACCGCCGAGCGCCAGATCTAAAAGCACGAGGCCCCGCGGCCACCACCGCGGGGCCTCGTCATTTGGTCGATCCGGAGGCATCAGAGCGGTTCGGATGGCACAAAAGACGACGGCACCCCGAGGGGTGCCGTCTTGCTTCCTTTCCCGGTACGCGATCGAACCCCTGTCAGTTCGATCTCGGCGCGCGTAGTCGCGCAGCGTCTGCCCTGGAAAGTGCTGCCGTATTCAAAGCAGGAAGCGTGCCATCCGTCGGGTCGGGCGCTCAAACCCTTGATGGCGTTACCATGTCGCCCCGTTTCGTCACTTTTTGCACGCTCAGGTCAGTTTGATGCACCACCCGACCCGTTACGACGTCATCGTGATCGGCGGTGGCCACGCCGGCACCGAAGCCGCGCTGGCCGCCGCCCGCACGGGCGCGCGCACCCTGCTGCTCAGCCACAACATCGAGACGATCGGACAGATGAGCTGCAACCCGGCCATCGGCGGCATCGGCAAGGGCCACCTGGTCAAGGAGATCGACGCGCTGGGCGGTGCGATGGCGCATGCGGCCGACCGCGCCGGCATCCAGTGGCGCACCCTGAACGCCTCGAAAGGTCCGGCCGTGCGCGCCACCCGCTGCCAGGCCGACCGCGCCCTGTACAAGGCGGCGATCCGCTACATGGTGGAGACCCAGCCCAACCTCGAACTGTTCCAGCAGGCGGTGGACGACCTGATCATCGAGGGCGGCCGCGTCTGCGGCGTGGTCACCCAGATGGGCCTCACCTTCAGCGCCCGCAGCGTGGTACTGACCGCCGGCACCTTCCTCGCCGGCAAGATCCACATCGGCCAGGCGCAGTACGCCGGCGGCCGCGCGGGCGATCCACCGGCCAGCACGCTGGCGCAAAAGCTGCGCGAACTGCCGGTGGCCGCCGACCGGCTGAAGACCGGCACGCCCCCGCGCATCGATCTGCGCAGCATCGATTTCGACGGTCTCGACGAGCAACCCGGCGACACGCCGGCACCGGTGTTTTCCTACCTCGGCTCGCGCGAGGAGCACCCGCGCCAGGTCAGCTGCTGGATCACGCATACCTCCGAGCGCACGCACGAGATCATCCGCGGCGCGCTGGACCGCTCGCCGCTGTACACCGGCCAGATCGAGGGCGTGGGTCCACGCTATTGCCCGTCGATCGAGGACAAGGTAGTGCGCTTCGCCGAGAAGTCCTCGCACCAGATCTTCATCGAGCCGGAAGGGCTGGACACCTTCGAGATCTATCCGAACGGCATCTCCACGTCGCTGCCGTACGACGTGCAGCTGGCCCTGGTGCAGTCGATCAGGGGTTTCGAGCACGCCCACATCACCCGCCCCGGCTACGCGATCGAGTACGACTACTTCGACCCGCGCGGATTGAACCCGTGGCTGGAGACCAGGGCGATCCCCGGCCTGTACTTCGCCGGCCAGATCAACGGCACCACCGGATACGAGGAAGCCGCGGCGCAAGGCCTGATCGCCGGCCTCAACGCGGCGCTGTCCGTGCAGGGCAAGGCACCGTGGTATCCGCGTCGCGACGAGGCGTACATCGGGGTGCTGATCGACGACCTCACCAGCAACGGCACGATCGAGCCCTACCGCATGTTCACCTCGCGCGCCGAATACCGGCTGCACCTGCGCGAGGACAACGCCGACCTGCGCCTCACCGAACGGGGTTTCGAGCTGGGCGTGGTCGAGCAGACGCGCTTCGATGCCTTGCGCGCCAAGCGCGACGCGGTGGAGCGCGAACTGCAGCGGCTGGGCTCGCTGTGGATCTCGCCGACGAATGCGCTGGGCGCGGCCGTGCAGCGGCAGCTCGGCATCACGGTCACCCGCGAGACCAGCGCGACCGACCTGCTGCGCCGTCCCGAACTCGACTACGCTAGGCTTGCCGAGGTCGCCGAACTGGGGCCGACGCTGACCGCCGAGGACGTCGTGGCGCAGGTCGAGGTGCAGGTGAAGTACGCCGGCTACCTCGAGCGCCAGCGCGAGGAGATCGAGCGCCAGCGACGCCAGGAGCACCTGCCGATCCCGGCCGGGTTCGACTACGACAAGGTGCGCGGGCTGTCCGCCGAAGTGCTGCTGAAGCTCAAGCGTTCGCTGCCGGCCACCGTCGGCCAGGCCGCCCGCGTCAGCGGCGTGACGCCCGCCGCGATTTCGCTGCTGCTGGTGCACCTGAAGCGCCGCAACGCGGCCTGAGCTTGCGGCAATCGCGGCCGGTCATGGCATCATGCCCACTTTGACCAGCATGGGGAGTGCGCAATGGAAATCTGGATCGGCCGCGACGGTGAACGACATGGCCCCTACAAGGAAGAAGACGTGCGCCAGTGGCTGCGCAGCGGCCAGGTCAGCCCGGCCGACCTGGCCTGGTACGAAGGCCTCGCCGACTGGCAGCCGCTGTCGGTGCTGTTTCCCGACGCGGTAAGCGCGGCACCCCCTGCAGCCGCCGCGGGCAGCAATCCGTACGCCGCGCCTGCCGCACCGCTGCTGCCGCAGACCACGGCCGCCGCGCTGGAAGACTATGCGGGCTTCTGGAAGCGCTTCGCCGCCTACATCCTCGACGCGATCATCCTGTACATCCCGCAGGTACTGATCGAGAAGGCGTTCGGTGGCACCGCGGCGAAGGCCGCGCTGCAGCAGGCGATCCTGGATGGCGCCGGCAACCCGGACGCGATGATGGCCGCCAATGCGCATTACTACGGCACGATGTGGCCGGCGATGCTGCTGATCATGGTGGTGGGCATCCTCTATTTCGTGGTTTGCGAAAGCTCGGCCTGGCAGGGCACGGTGGGCAAGCTGGCGCTGGGCATCCGGGTCACCGATCTGGACGGCAACCGGATCAGCTTCCTGAAGGCACTGGGCCGCTATTTCGCCAAGTTCCTCAGCGCGATCATCCTCGGCGTCGGCTTCCTGATGGCCGGTTGGACCCAGCGCAAGCAGGGCCTGCACGACATGATCTGCGGCACCCTGGTGCTGAACGGCCGCGCCAGCGAGTTCAACGGCGCGCCCGCCGCCAGGAAGAACAACTCGTTCAACGCGTGATCCCGGGCTGAATCGCACGGCAGCGGCGCCGCGGTCGATCCGCGGCGCCGTTTTGTTTGGCGGGCAGCACCCTCGGGGTCACTTGTTATCATCGGGGGTCAGTCCCGTTTATCCGGCGCCACGCGCCGTTGCAAGGAATCGAAAGTCGCTCATGCAAAGCATCGAACAACGCATCGCCACCGATATCGCCGCCAGCACCGCTCAGGTCCGCGCCGCGGTCGAACTGCTCGACGGCGGCGCCACCGTGCCGTTCATCGCACGCTACCGCAAGGAGGTCACCGGCGGCCTTGACGACACCCAGCTGCGCCTGCTGGAGGAACGCCTGCGCTACCTGCGCGAGCTGGAAGAACGCCGCGCGGCGATCCTCGCCAGCGTCGAGGAACAGGGCAAGCTCGATGACACGTTGAAGGCCGACCTGCTCGCCGCCGACACCAAGGCGCGGCTGGAAGACCTGTACCTGCCGTTCAAGCCCAAGCGCCGCACCAAGGCGCAGATCGCCCGCGAGGCGGGGCTGGAACCGCTGGCGCTGGGCCTGCGCGACGATCCCACGCTGACCCCGGAAGCGTTCGCCGAGTCCTTTGTCGACGCGGAGAAAGGCGTCGCCGACGTGCGCGCGGCGCTGGATGGCGCCCGCGCGATCCTGATGGAATCGATCGCCGAAGACGCCCACCTGGTCGGCGAGCTGCGCGACTGGCTGTGGACGCAGGGGCAGATCCGCGCGACCGTGGTCGAGGGCAAGCAGAACGAGGGCGCGAAGTTCCGCGACTACTTCGACCACGTCGAGCCGATCGGCAAGATTCCCTCGCACCGCCTGCTGGCACTGATGCGCGCCCGCAACGAAGGCGTGATCGAGATCGAACTGGCACCTGCCGCCGACAGCGAGCAGGGCCACGCCGAAGCCGAGGGCCGCGTGGCGGCACATGCCAACATCCACAACCGCGGCCGCGCCGCCGATGCCTGGCTGCGCGAAACCGTGCGCCTGACCTGGCGCGTGAAGCTGCACTTGCACCTCACCCTCGACCTGTTCGGCCGCGTGCGCGAGGCCGCCGAGGACGAGGCGATCCGCGTGTTCGGCGACAACCTGAAGGACCTGATGCTGGCCGCCCCGGCGGGCGCGAAGACGGTGATGGGGCTGGACCCCGGCATCCGCACCGGCTGCAAGGTCGCCGTGGTCGACGCCACCGGCAAGGTCCTCGCCACCGACACCATCTACCCGCTGGAGCCGAAGCGGCAGTGGAACGAATCGCTGGCCTCGCTGGCGCGGCTGTGCAAGCAGCATCGCGTCGACCTGATCTCGATCGGCAACGGCACCGGCTCGCGCGAGACCGACAAGCTGGCCGGCGAACTGATCAAGGGCCTGGCCAAGGCCGACGCCTCGCACACCATCGCCAAGATCGTGGTGAGCGAGGCGGGCGCCTCGGTGTATTCGGCGTCCGAAACCGCCGCCAGGGAATTCCCCGACCTCGACGTCACCCTGCGCGGTGCGGTGTCGATCGCCCGCCGCCTGCAGGACCCGCTGGCCGAACTGGTGAAGATCGAGCCGAAGGCGATCGGCGTGGGCCAGTACCAGCACGACGTGAACCAGATCAAGCTGGCCCGGGCGCTGGATGCCCGCGTCGAGGATTGCGTCAACGCCGTCGGCGTGGACGTCAACACCGCCTCGGCCGCCCTGCTGTCCCGCGTCGCCGGGCTCAGCGCCAGCGTCGCCGAGAACGTGGTGAAGCACCGCGACGCCAACGGTCCGTTCGCCAACCGCAAGGCGCTGCTGAAAGTGCCGCGGCTGGGCGACAAGGCATTCGAGCAGTGCGCGGGTTTCCTGCGCGTGCCGAACGGCGACAACCCGCTGGACGCCAGCTCGGTGCATCCGGAAGCCTATCCGGTGGTCGAGCGGATCATCGCCCAGTGCGGCCGCGCGGTGCGCAACATCATCGGCGACACCGGCTTCCTGCGCGGGCTGAAGGTCGAACAGTTCACCGACGAGAAGTTCGGCGTGCCGACCGTGCGCGACATCCTGAAGGAACTGGAGAAGCCCGGCCGCGACCCGCGCCCGGAGTTCGTGGCGCCGAGTTTCGCCGAAGGCGTCGAGGACGTGAAGGACCTCCGGCCGGGCATGATCCTCGAGGGCCGCGTCACCAACGTGGCCGCGTTCGGCGCCTTCGTCGACATCGGCGTGCACCAGGATGGCCTGGTCCATGTCTCGGCGCTGTCGCATACCTTCGTCAAGGACCCGCGCGACGCGGTGAAGGCCGGCGACATCGTCAAGGTGAAGGTGATGGAGGTCGACCTGCCGCGCCAGCGCATCGGCCTCAGCATGCGGCTGGACGACGAGCCCGGACAGACGCGCGAACGCGGCGCCGGCGCAGCGGACGGCCGCGGACCACGCGATGGCCGTTCGCCCAGCCGTGGCGCAGGACTGCCCATGCCCACGCCGCCTCCCGCCAGCGGCGCCTTCGCGGACGCTTTCGCGAAAGCCCGCAAGAACTGACGTCGATGGTGCAGCCGCAGGCTTTCCGTTACTTTAGTGAATATCTACGCGGCCCCTGCCGGGGCCGCTACTCCAGGAGTCCATGCATGCTTCGCACACGTCATCTGGCCGGCGCGATCGCCGCCGCCATGCTGCTGGCCAACGCCGCGCAGGCCACCGATCGCTCCACCTTCAACCATGTCGTGGTGTTCGGCGACAGCCTCAGTGATGCGGGCAACCTGCCCAACACCGCCGGCGCCTACGACAAGTTCACCACCAATCCCGGCCAGGTTGCCGTGCAGAACGTGGCCGACCAGCTGGGCCTCGACCTGCAGCCGTCCCGACTGGGCGGCAGCGACTACGCCTACGGCGGCGCCGGCGTCACCACCAACAGCGATCCCGCACCGCAGATCCAGACGATCACCCAGCAGGTCAACGGCTATCTGGCCAACGGCGCCAGGGCCGATCCGCACAGCCTGTACATGATCTGGGGCGGCGCGAACGACATCTTCTATCACTCCACCCAGTACGGTGTGGGCGTGGTCATCCCCGGTTACGGCGAAACCCTGCAGCAGGCGACGACGAACATCAACGCCGCAGCCACCCAGGAAGTGGCGCTGATCAACCAGCTCAAGCAGGCTGGCGCGCAACACCTGGTGGTGTTCAACCTGCCCAACATCGGCGCCACCCCGTCGGCCCGGGCGAACGAGGCGCTGGTGCCCGGCATCAGCGGCGTGCTCACCGACGTGTCGCAGTCCTACAACCAGATCCTCAATGCCGGCCTGGGCGACCACACGCTGGCGGTGAATGCCTACGCGCTGTTCGACCAGGTGCTGGCCGATCCGGGCAAGTACGGTTTCGTGAACGTCACCACGCCTGCCTGCACCACGTCCAGCTCCCACGACTGCGACGGCACGACTCTGGTCGCCGCCGGCGCGGACCAGAACTACCTGTTCGCCGACGGCGTCCACCCCACGACCGCCGCGCACCGGATGCTCGGCCAGGTCGTGTCGTCCGAACTGGCCGCGCCGCAACAGATCTCCCTGCTCGGCGAAGCGCCGTTGTCCGCGATCAGCGCCTACGGCCGTGCCCTGCACAACCAGATCCTGCAGGACAGCCTGGGCGAAGGCACCCGCGCCTTCGTCAACATCGACTACGCCCAGCAGCGTTTCGATGCCAGCCCCAGCTCGCCGTCGGTGAACAGCGACAACGCGCACTTCACGCTGGGCTACGACGTGCGGGTCAACGAGAACCTGTCCGCCGGCGTGGCGCTGGGCATCGCCCGTGACACCGCGCACATGAACGGCGGCGGTGGCTACCACCTGGTCGACTACTCGGGCCTCGGCTACGTGACGTGGCAGGCCGGCGGCGGCTACGTGGGCGGCATCGTCCATTACGGCCAGTCCAACTTCAAGCACATCGAACGCAATTTCCAGGTCGGCGCGGCGCGCATCAGCGAAGTCGGCAACACCGACGGTTCGCACCTGGGCGCGAACATCAACGGCGGCTGGTGGTTCAGTTTCGACGACATCCGCACCGGCCCGTTTGCCAGCCTCGAATGGCAGGACGCGAAGGTCGACGGCTACGCCGAGATCGGCAGCGACGCCACTGCCATGTGGTTCGGCAAGCAGCGCCGCCGCGCCTTGCTGGGCAGCATCGGCTGGCGACTGCAGGGTCAGTGGCAGGTGGCCAACCTGGTCATGTCGCCCTATGCCGAACTGGCCTGGACGCGCGACAGCAAGGCTGACTCCGTGCGCGCGGTCACCACCGGCCTGAACAGCATGAACGGCTCGTTCTCGATGGTCGGCTTCATTCCGGACAAGGCCTGGGGCACGGCCGACCTGGGCCTGTCCGCCCAGCTCACCCCGAAGGTCACCAGCTGGATCGGCTACAACGCCCGCTTCAGCGATACCAGCCAGCGCTACAACGCCTTCAACATGGGCTTCCGGATCAAGTTCTGAGAGGTTGTGTTTTTTTTTCAACCCCGGAGCCCGGCCATGGCGAGGGCATGGATGCCCGAGTTGAGGCAACGCAGGAGCAGTTGCCCGATGGCCGGACGTGGATCGGTCACGCGAATGACGGATTCACGTGAGCACGTCCCGGCATGTACCGGACTTGCGATGGAAGAAAACCACAGGAAGTGGGTTTCTTCACAGGCTCCGAGTTTTCGCAAGGCACAAAAAAGCCGCCGGTCTCCCGGCGGCTTTTCTTTTGGACGTCCGGACGGCTTACTTGTTCTTGCCGCCGGTGGCGAGGCTGAGAATCGACAGCGCGTCCTTCTTCATGGTGGCGGCAGCGGCGGCGTCGAGCGGCTGCACGTCGGCGCCGACCTGGTGCTGCTTGAGCACCAAGGTGCCGTCCTCGCTCCAGCCGGCCCGGTCGGTTGCGCTGGGCTTGCCGTCGCGGTTCGCCTTGGTTTCCTGCACGATCACCCACGGCTTGCCGTTCTTGTAGGCATAGTCGGTGCTGGTGTAGCCCTTGTCGCCGTAGTCGACTTCCTCGCGGATGTACTTCACTTCGCCGGCCTGGCGGAACAGCTGCCAGCCGCGCGAGTCATTGGCCTCGAGCTTGGTGCCATGGCTGATCTTCATGCCGCCGATCTGCGCCTTGACCTCGCCGAATTCGGCCAGCAGCTTCTCCGACGGGGTCTGCTCCGACTGCAACTGGATCGCCACCGCGTCGTTGTTGCTGCCCTTGGCCAGCACCGGCGCCTGGATCGGCATGGTGTACTGGCGATCACCGTCGGTGATGGTGGCCTGGATCACGTACAGGTCGTTCGGCTTCACGTCAGCCGGGTTGAAGCTGAGCGTGAACGACTGCGGGAACGTGCCGGCCGGCGAGGTCTTGCTCGCCAGCGGCGCCGAACCCACCGCGTTGGAGGACACGTCGACCAGGTTCAGCACCAGGCTGGCCTTGTCCGACGGCGTCGGCGAGCCGGCACGCAGCGAAATCGTTCCGCTCACCTGGCTGGGCGTCTTCGCCACGGCGCCCGCGGTGTTCGCCGAAGCGGGACCGGCGGAGTCCGCCTGCGTGGACGAATTGGAAGCGTTGTTGCAACCGGCCAGGGCCAGTGCAGCAACCGACATCAGCGACAAAACCGTCTTGCGCATCGGGGAAACCTCTTCAAGCGTGAAATCAGGCACGTGTCCGTTCAGGCGCTCGGCGCCACGACTTTTACGCGGGGGAAGTTCCAAGCATAGCCCAAAAAACGCGACCCGGAAAAGTCAAGCCATCCAATGGCCTACCATGCGCCGGCGTACTGGCTGCAGGATCACTCGCGGTGCAGCGCCCGATGGGCAATGTCACGGCGGCAGAACGCGCCGTCATAGCGGATCCGGCTGACCGCGGCATAGGCGCTTTCGCGAGCCGCGCCGATGTCCTTGCCCAGCGCGCACACGGTCAGCACGCGGCCGCCGGCGCTGACCACGCGCCCGGCATCATCGAGCCGCGTGCCGGCATGGAACACTTTCACGTCGCCGCCTTCGGGCGCGTCCAGTCCGCTGATCGCGTCACCCAGGCGCACCCTACCCGGATAGCCACCGGCGGCCATCACCACGCCGATCGCGGGGCGTGCATCCCAGCGCGCCGTGGTGGTGGACAGGCGGCCATCCAGCGCCGCGTCGATCAGGTCGACCAGGTCGGACTTCAGCCGCAGCATGATCGGCTGGGTTTCCGGATCGCCGAAGCGCACGTTGAACTCGATCACCTTCGGCGCGCCGGACTTGTCGATCATCAGGCCGGCGTAGAGGAAGCCGATGAACGGTGCGCCCTCGATCGCCATGCCGCGCAGGGTCGGCTCGATCACTTCCTTCAGGATGCGCTGCTCGACTTCCGGCGTGACCACCGGCGCGGGCGAGTACGCGCCCATGCCGCCAGTGTTGGGCCCGAGGTCACCTTCGTCGCGGCGCTTGTGGTCCTGGCTGGAGGCCATCGGCAAGGCATGACTGCCGTCGCTCATCACGATGTAGCTGGCTTCCTCGCCGTCCAGGAACTCCTCGATCACCACCCGCGCCGAGGCGTCGCCGAAGCTGTGCGCGCCGAGCATGTCGTGCAGCGCCAGTTCGGCATCGGCCAGGGTCAGCGCCACCACCACGCCCTTGCCTGCGGCCAGACCGTCGGCCTTGATCACGATCGGCGCGCCCTGCTTGCGCACGTAGGCAAGCGCGGGAGCCAGTTCGGTGAACACCGCGTAGTGCGCGGTGGGAATGTTGTGCCGCTGCAGGAAATCCTTGGCGAACGCCTTGGAGCCTTCCAGCTGCGCGGCGATCGCGCGCGGGCCGAAGATGCGCAGGCCGGCGGCGCGAAACTTGTCGACCACACCGGCGACCAGCGGCACCTCGGGGCCGACCACGGTCAGGCCGATCTTCTCGCGCCTAGCCAGCTGCAGCAGTCCGTCGATGTCGTTCATCGCCACATCGGCGTTGCGCACGCCCGGCTCGCGCGCCGTGCCGGCATTGCCGGGGGCCACGATCACCTCGTCGACCTGCGCCGACTGCCGCAGCTTCCACGCCAGCGCGTGTTCGCGCCCGCCACTGCCGATCACCAGAACCTTCATGCCTGCACTCCCGCACGCCACACGACGCAGCGGCGCATTGTAACGGCTGCGGCGGGATCGCCGTGAGGCATGGATGGCGTTCAGTCGCGGGCTTGCAGGAGATCCAGCAGGGCGGCTCGCGGCAACTTGCCGGTCTCGTTGCGCGGCAGCGCGTCGACCCGCTTCAGTGGGCGCGGCAGGAACAGCGGGTCGATGGCCCGGCGCAGGGCATCGAGGATGACCTGTTCGTCCAGTCCGGGCGCGACCACCAGGGCGGCGATCCGGTGCACGCCGAGCGCATCGCCGTCGCCATGCTGGAACACCACGCCGTCGCGCACGCCGGGGATCGCCAGCAGGCGACGGGTGAGGTCGGCCAGCGAGGCACGCTTGCCGGCGATTTCCAGCATGTCCGCATGCCGACCGCACAGGCGGAAGCGACGACCGCCGCCGGACAGGCTGACGATGTCGGCCAGGGTGACCGGCGCGCCGAGCTGGGGCGCCTCGATCGCGGTGCCATCGGGCTGCGGGTGCAGGATCACGTCGTCATACAGCGACCAGTCCTCGTCCACGGTGGGGCGGCGGCTGGCGAACACGCAGGTTTCGGTGGAGCCGAACACCTCCAGCAGTGGCGCGTCGAAGCGCTGCTCGGCCGCCCGTGCCAACTCGATCGGCAAGGGCGCGGTGGCCGACACCATCGCCGCGATCGGCGGCAGGCCGATGCCCGATTCGATCAGCGCACGCAGGTGCACCGGCGTGGTCACCAGCACCCGCGGTTGCGGCACCGTGGCCAGCGCCGCCGCGACATCGCCGGGAAAGAACGGACGGCCGGTGTGCACACCCACATTGCCCAGCAGGGGCAGCAACACCGACATCTCCATCCCGTACATGTGCTGTGGCGGCACCGTGGCGACCACTTCGAAGCGGTCGCCGACGGTGGCATGCAACCGCGCCAGGTTGCCCGCGTTGCTGGCGTGGAAACTGCCCCAGGTCTTCCGGTTCGCCCCGGGCACGCCGGTGGAGCCGGAGGTGTAGCCGATCGCCACCACCTGATCGGCGGGAATCGCGGGCCAGCCGGCCTCGACCTGGGCAGGCGGCAGCGCGTCGAACGACGGCAGCTGGCGATAGTTCGGCGGCGGCGGATCGAGCCGCTGCTCGCCCAGGGCATGACATCCCGGATGGGCCCGCATCACCTCGTCCACCGCCTGCGACGCGCGCGAGGAAGGCAGCAGGTTGGTCTGGCCGCGCAACACCACCGCGCAGAACGCCACCAGGAAGGCGTAACGGTCCTCGCACAGGTTCACCGCGGCCGTCGCGTCGGGCAGGAAGGCCGCCACCGCCCGGACATCGGCCAGGAAATGCGCCGCGCTGATCGCCTGGCCATGCCGCCAGGCCACCACCCGGGCCGGATCGGCGGCCACCAGCAGGGGAAGCAACGGCGAAAGCTCGCGCTGGCGCGGGTCGTGGACGATAACCAAACTGCTGTCTCCCTGATCTTCGATACGTTGCGCCCGCGAGCATCGCGCGGCCATGTGAACAGCGACGTGAACGCGGTCGCGCAGATCCGCGACGGTTCGACCCGACCTGCCTGGCATGCGCTCCCCCGCACGCTCAGCCGCGGATGATAGCGCCCGACAGCACGTCGCGAATCACCGTTGGGCTGAGCTGGCCGCCCAGCGGGGCTTCCAGCACGCCGTCCAGCGCGTCGCCAAAATAGCCCGCCACCTGCGCGGCCCCCCGCGCCGGCGGCTGGCCGTGGGGATTGGCGCTGGTCGACACCAGCGCACCGCCGTAGGCGCGGCACAGCGCCGCTGCCGGTTCGTGCGCGGTCACCCGCAGCGCGATGCCGGCATGGTTGCCAGCCACCCAGTCGGGGACTTCGGCCGAACGCGGGAAGATCCAGGTGTACGGCCCCGGCCAGCTGGCCAGCACTTGCTGCAACATCGCCTGCGGCACGGAGGCCCGGTCGATGTAGCGCTCCACCTGGCCGAAGTCCGCCGCAATCAGCAGCACGCCCTGGGTCGGCGGGCGCTGCTTCAGCGCAAACAATCGCTCGAACGCGACCCGGTCATGCGGATCGCAGCCGAGGCCGAAGACCGCCTCGGTCGGATATGCCAGCACGCCGCCGCCGTGCAGCAGCGCGGCGGCGGCATCCAGGTCGGCGAGCGTGAAACGCTGCAGCACTCAGGCCTCGGCGCCATCGCCGGCGGTCTTCTTCGCGACCGTCTTTTTCGTGGCGGTTTTCTTCGTCGCGGTCTTCGTGGTCGCGGCTTTCCTGCTCGCAGTCTTCTTCACCGCCGCCTTCTTCGCCGCCGTTTTCTTCACCGCCGTTTTCTTGGCCGGAGCCGCCTTTTTCGCGGCCGCCTTCTTGCTCGCGGTCTTCTTGCCGAAGCGGCCCTTGCGCACCGGCGCCGCGGCCAGCAGCTCAAGGCACTGGGCTTCGGTCAGTTCCTTCGGCTCCTGCTCCTTGGGAATGCGCGCGTTCTTCTCGCCGTCGGTGATGTAGGCGCCGTAGCGGCCGTTCAGCACCTGCACGCCGTTGCCGAAATCGAGGATCAGCCGGTTCGCCAGCATTTCCAGCTTTTCCTGGACGATCTGCAGCGCGCGGGGCAGCTCGATGGTGTACGGGTCGTCCTCGGGCTTCAGCGAGGCATAGGTGCTGCCCTGCTTCACGAACGGCCCGAAGCGGCCGATCGCCACGCTGACCTCGTCGCCGTTTTCCGCCTGGCCCAGCTTGCGCGGCAACTTGAACAGCTCCAGCGCCTCGGCCAGCTCGATGGTGTGCATGCTCTGGCCGGGACGCAGCGAGGCGAACTGCAATTTCTCCTCGCTGTCCTTGTCGCCAATGGCGGCATACGGCCCGAACCGGCCCAGTCGCACGAACACCGGCTTGCCGGTCTTCGGATCGGTGCCCAGTTCGCGCGCGCCGGTGGCCTCGCTGCGGTCGACCGACTCGGCCTTCTCGTCGACCTGCTGCTTGAACGGCTTCCAGAAGCGCTCCATCAGCGGCACCCAGGCTTCCTCGCCACGACTGACCGCATCGAGCTCGTCCTCGAGCTTGGCGGTGAAGTCGTAGTCGACGTACTGGGTGAAATGCTGGGTGAGGAACTTGCTGACCGCGCGACCCACGTCGCTGGGCTTGAAGCGGCGGCTGTCCAGGTACACGTACTCGCGGTTCTGCAACACCTGGATGATGCTGGCGTAGGTCGACGGACGGCCGATGCCGTGTTCTTCCAGGGCCTTGACCAGGCTCGCCTCGGAGTAGCGCGGCGGCGGCTCGGTGAAGTGCTGGTCGGCGACGATCTCGTGCAACGGCACGGCCTCGCCTTTCTCCAGCCGGGGCAGGCGACGGCCTTCGTCGTCGTCATCGGCGTTCTTCTGGTCGCGGCCTTCCTCGTAGACCGCGAGGAAGCCGGGATCGACCACCGTGGTGCCGGTCGAACGGAACGAGGCATCGCCGCCGGCGACGTCCGGCAGGGCGAACTCCACCGACACGGTGTTCAGGGTGGCGTGGATCATCTGGCAGGCGACGGTGCGCTTCCAGATCAGCTCGTACAGCTTGCGCTGGTCGTCGTTGAGGAACGCAGCCACCGACTTCGGCGTGTGCATCGCCGAGGTCGGGCGGATCGCCTCATGGGCTTCCTGCGCGTTCTTCGACTTGGTCTTGTAGACCTGCGGCGCATCCGGCAATGCGTGGCCGCCGAAGTCGCGGGCGATCAGCTGGCGCAGTTCGGCCATCGCGTCGTCACCGAGCATGGTCGAGTCGGTACGCATGTAGGTGATCAGGCCGACGTTGCCCTCGCTGCCCAGCGCCACGCCCTCGTACAGGCCCTGCGCCACCTTCATCGTGCGGCTGGTGGTGAAGCCGAGCTTGCGCGCGGCTTCCTGCTGCAGGGTGGACGTGGTGAACGGAGCCGCCGGGCGACGCTTGCGCTCCTTCGAGCTGACCTCGCTGACGACGAGGCGACCACGGGCGGCCGCCTTCAGCGCCTCGCGGGCCGCATGCGCAGCGGTTTCGCTGGTCAGGTCGAACTGCTCGAACTTCTTGCCGTTGAGGCGCGACAGCCGCGCGCTGAAGTCGCCGTCGACATGCTTCAGCTGGGCCTCGACGGTCCAGTATTCGCGCGCCTTGAACGCCTCGATCTCCTCCTCGCGCTCGACGATCATGCGCAGCGCCGGCGACTGCACGCGGCCGGCGGACAGCCCGCGCTGCACCTTGCGCCACAGCACCGGTGACAGGTTGAAACCGACCAGGTAGTCCAGCGCGCGACGCGCCTGCTGGGCGTCGACCAGGTCGTGCGACAGCTGGCGCGGCGCGGCCACCGCCGCCTTGATCGCCTTCGGCGTGATCTCGGAGAACACCACCCGGTGCAACTGCTTGCCCTTGGTCAGGCCGCGCTCGCCGAGAATCTCGCTGATGTGCCAGCTGATCGCCTCGCCTTCGCGATCCAAGTCGGTCGCGAGGTAGATGTCGTCGGCCAGCTTGGCGGCCTTGGCGATCGCGTCGACGTGCTTCTGGTTGCGCTCGATCACCTCGTACGTCATCGCGAAGCCGTGCTCGGTGTCGACCGCGCCTTCCTTCGGCTTGAGGTCGCGCACATGACCGTAGGAGGCGAGGACCTGGAAATCCTTGCCGAGGTATTTGTTGATCGTCTTGGCCTTGGCCGGTGATTCGACGATGAGCAGGTTTTTTGCCATGAAGCGGGATATCCGAAAGTGAACCACCGGCGCTTCCGTGCCGGACATATATATAGTTGAAACCACGCGCCGCCGGCGGCTGTCAAGCCCGCCGCGCGGGGCCGAGCCACGCCGGCGAGGCTCAGCCGTCGGGCAGGCGCTGGTAGCGGTTGCCTGCCAGGCTCTCGACGCGTCGCTCCAGTTCCAGCATCAGCAGCATCGACGAAAGCGCGCCGGCAGACTGCCCGGTACGCTGCACAAGTTCGTCCAACGTCGCCGGTGCATGACCAAGTTCCGTCAAAAGCCGCCGATAATCCGGATCGCCACAAGTGCCGGAACGATCGATTCCCGAGGTTCCGACGGCTCGCGGATCAGCATCATCCGACCCCGCCGAGTCCAGCCGGGCAGCCAGCTGGCCGCCAAGCATGCGCGCTGCA
This sequence comes from Rhodanobacter sp. IGA1.0, assembly GCF_040208325.1. Lineage (NCBI taxonomy): Bacteria > Pseudomonadati > Pseudomonadota > Gammaproteobacteria > Lysobacterales > Rhodanobacteraceae > Rhodanobacter > Rhodanobacter sp. IGA1.0. The sequence goes on along the minus strand of NZ_CP157948.1, from coordinate 277,407 downwards.
GGCGCCAATGTCTCGACAATTTCCGTCGCCGTCTCGACCAGCCGGGCGCCGTCGCGGATCAACTGGTGGCATCCGCGGGCCAGCGGATCATGGATGGAACCGGGCAGCGCGAACACCTCGCGACCCTGCTCGGCCGCCAGGCGGGCGGTGATCAGCGAACCGGACTTCAACCCCGCCTCGACCACCAGGGTACCCAGCGCCAGCGCGGAAATGATCCGGTTGCGGCGGGGGAAGTGATCGGGGCGCGCCGCCGTGCCGGGCGGAAACTCGCTGACGATCGCGCCCTGGGCCGCGATCCGCCGGGCCAGCGCATGGTGCTTGCGGGGATAGACGCGATCAGGCCCGGTGCCGATCACCGCCACCGTCCTGGCGCCGGCATCGAGGGCCGCAGCATGGGCGGCGCCGTCGACACCGTCGGCCATGCCGCTGGTGATCGCGAAGCCGGCGTCGGCCAGCGCCGTGGCAAACGCCCGGGCATGAGCCAGCCCCTTGGCGCTGGCGCTGCGGGCTCCCACGATCGCCACCTGCGGATACAGCAACAGGTCGCTGTCGCCCACCACAAAAAGCGCGGCCGGCGGCTGCGGGATGTCGTCCAGCAGGGGCGGAAAGTCTGCGTCCGTGCAGCGCAACAGGCGATGGGCCGGCCCGGCCAGCCAGGCCATGTCCGCATCCAGCAGCGCGGCATCGGGCCGGGCCAGCCAGGCTTGCGCAGGCTCACCCAGTGAGGTGGCCTGGCGCTGCAACTGCGCCAGCGCGGCATGCATGTCTCCGCCGGCCGCATCCAGCCGGGCCCGCAGCCCGCCCGGCCCAAGCCCCGGCGTGCGCAGGGCGATCAGCCACGCGCGTTGTTCCTGCAGATCGTCCCTGGTCATGCGTCGAGTTTACGGAGCACCCGGCAAAGAAAACGGCGCGGTGGTAACCGCGCCGTCGTGTAGGAAGATGCCGCTGCGCTTATTGCGGCGCGGTCAACCGGCTGCCGATGCTCACCGGACGCAGGCCATCCATCACCAGACCGTAGCTGACCCGGTCGAAGGTGCGGAACACCATCACGTGGCCGACGTACTCGTCGGGCAGCTTGACGGTCTCGCCGAAACCGCGGTTCATGCTGTTGCTGGCCACATCGTCGTGGATCGTCTCGCCCGGCTGGAAGATCGTGAACGTGCTGCCGTTGTCGATTCCGTCGCGGGCACCCACCGACAGCATGATGACCTGGCGGGGGCCGGCGGCGGCCATCGCATCGGCAAAGCCGATCACCTTGGCATCGGCGGGCACCGACTTGGGCGCATGCGGGTAGTAGTAGGCGTCGTACGGCTTGTCGTCGATCGGCATGATGCGATCGCCGCTGCGCACTTCCTGGGTCGCGTTGAGCAGTAGCAGGGTGGCCGGATCGCCGGTGCGCAGCGTCTCGGCGGTGCCGATCACGCTGACTTCGACACCGAGGTCGTCACCCTTGCCGTAATGGCCGTCGTTGCGCGAATCCTCGCTCCACGGCGCCTTGACCATCGCCGCGTTGCTGTCCATGTCGTGGGCGACCAGGTCGGCGCTGGAGGCGTCATCCTGGTTGAAGCCGCGGAACACGTGGCTCGGCCGCACGATGGCCCAGCGCTGGCCGGGCTCGCCCTGCAGGCCGCGCACGTACAGGTTCTGGCCGACGGCACCACGCAAACGGGACTCTTCGAGGCCCACCACGTAAGGCGCGGAACTGACCGCATTCGAATCCATCACGCGCATTTCCTTGAGGAACATTTTCAGTTCGGACAGGGGAATGGCGGGAATTGCGTCGCCTTCGCGATGGACGCTGGGCTGCAGGCCCACGCGGGGTCCATTGATGAAGGACAGGTTCAGCACGTCGCCGGGATAGATCAGATGCGGGTTGCGCACCTGGGGGTTGGCCTGCCAGATCTCCGGCCACAGCCACGGCTTGGCGAGGAATTTGGCGGAGATTGCCCACAAGGTGTCGCCGCGGCGAACGGTGTAGCTGTCGGGGTGGTCGGCGCGAAGTTGCGCTCCCGCGGCATAGACCGCCACGGTGACCAGCATGCCCGTCAGCAACACGATAATTTTCTTGATCATTGGTGGGAATCCCCCTTCCCCAGATGCTCGGTCGAGTGTAACCGAATGGTTAACCCGCGCAACAGGTGCGAGTTGGCAAAAATCGTCTGCACTCGGATGCTTGCCGACGTACAATGAGACACATTCTAGATGGCTCCGAGGGTGGCTTTTTACCAAATCGCCCGCATTTTCGGCGCCGAGGTAAAAATCATGTCCGTCTTGTCCATTCTTGAATTCCCCGACCCGCGCCTGCGCACCCGCGCCGAACCGGTGACCGTGTTCGACGCGAAACTGAAGCAGTTCGTCGCCGACATGCTCGAAACCATGTACGCCGCCAACGGCGTCGGTCTTGCCGCCACCCAGGTCAACGTGCATCAGCGCGTGCTGGTGGCCGACATGAGCGACGAACGCAACCAGCCGCTGGTGCTGATCAACGCCCGCATCGTCGAGAAGGACGGCTCGCAGGTCTATCAGGAAGGCTGCCTGTCCTTCCCCGGCCTGTACGCCGACGTGACCCGCGCGCTGGCAGTCAGGGTGCAGGCCCAGGACGTGGACGGCAAGGACATCGTCATCGAGGCCGAAGGCCCGCTGGCCGTGTGCATCCAGCACGAGCTGGATCACCTGGAAGGCAAGGTGTTCGTCGACTACCTGTCACCGCTGAAACGCAGCCTGCTGCTGAAGCGGCTGGAGAAGCACCGCAAGCAGGCGGTCGGTGCTTGAGCGGCGCCGAGCCTGATCGTCGGGGTCTGCGCATCGTCTTCGCCGGAACACCCGACTTTTCCGTGCCCTGCCTTGAAGCCTGCCGCGACAGCGGCGCCGAGGTAGTGGCCGTCTATACGCAACCCGACCGTCCCGCGGGACGGGGCCGCAAGCTGACCCCCAGTCCGGTCAAGCAGGCCGCGCTGGCCGCCGGCATCCCGGTCGAACAGCCCGAGTCGCTGAAGTCCGCCGAGGTGCAGCAGGCGCTGGCGGCCTGGCGGCCGGACCTGCTGGTGGTGGTCGCCTACGGCCTGATCCTGCCGCGCAAGGTGCTGGCGATCCCGCGGCTCGGTTGCTGGAACGTGCACGCCAGCCTGCTGCCGCGCTGGCGTGGCGCGGCGCCGATCCAGCGCGCGATCCTGGCCGGCGACGCCGAGAGCGGCGTCGACCTGATGCGGATGGAAGCGGGCCTGGATACCGGCCCGGTGATGTTGCAACGGCGCACGCCGATCAGTCGCGACGACACCGGCGGCTCGCTGCATGACCGGCTGTCGCAGCTCGGTGCCGACGCGCTGGCCGAAGGCCTGCGCCGCACCCTGGCCGGCGAGATCCTGCCGGCCACGCCGCAGCCCGAAGCGGGCGTGACCTACGCGCACAAGCTGGACAAGGCCGAGGCGAAGCTCGACTTCAGCCGGCCCGCGATCGCCCTGGAACAACAGGTGCGGGCGTTCGACCCGTGGCCGGTGGCGGAAGGCGAGATCGCCGGCGAGACGCTGCGGGTATGGGCCGCGCAGGCGATCGCCCAGGATCATCAGGCGCCACCCGGCGAGGTGCTTGGCGCGGGGCGGCTGGGCATCGACCTGGCCTGCGGCACCGGCGCGCTGCGCATCACCGCCGTGCAACGCGCCGGCGGCAAGCGCATCGGGGCGGTCGATTATCTGAATGCCCGGCCCGAACTGCGGCGCCTGCCATGAAGGTCGACACCCGCGCACTGGCCGCCAGGGGACTGGCTGAAATCGCCCTGCGTGGCGCCTCGCTGCGCGAGGTCATGCAACGCGACGCGCCGAAGCTGGCCGATCCACGCGATCGCGCCCTGCTGATGGCGCTGCTCAGCGAGGGCGCGCGCTGGTGGCTGCGTTTCGACGCTGCCGTCGACGGCCTGCTGGAAAAATCGCTGCGGCACAAGGATCCGGCCGTGCATGCGCTGCTGGTGCTCGGCCTGGTCCAGCTGGAAATCCTGGAACTGCAGGACTACGCCGCGGTGGCCGCCACGGTCGAAGCCGTGCGGGCGCTGAAGCGGCCGCAACTGGCCGGCCTGGCCAACGCCGTGCTGCGCCGCTGGCAGCGCGAACGCAGCAGCCTGCTGGCCAGGCTCGACGCGAAGGCGCAGACCCGCCACGCCCATCCGCAGTGGCTGGCCGACGCATTGCAGCGTGACTGGCCCGCACAGGCCGAAGCCGTGATGGCCGCGGACAACGGCGAACCGCCGTTGATGCTGCGGGTCAACCGCCAGCGCAGCGAACGCGACGCGCTGATCGGCCAGTTGCGCGCGGCCGGCTACGAAGCGGCAGCGCATCCCTGGCTCACCGACGCACTGGTGCTGCCGCACAGCGGCGACGTCACCCGCATGCCCGGCTTCGAGGACGGCCATTTCGCCGTGCAGGACGGCGCCGCCCAGGTGGCCGCCGACCTCGCCGACCTGCGCGACGGCCTGCGCGTGCTCGATGCCTGCGCCGCGCCCGGCGGCAAGGCCTGCCATCTGCTCGAACGCGCCGACATCGACCTCACCGCGCTGGAATTCGACGCCCCGCGGGCCGAGCGCATCCGCCAGAACCTGATGCGGCTGCGCCTCGATGCGAAGCTGGTGATCGGCGACGCGGGCGCACCCAAAGCATGGTGGAAAGGCCAGCCGTTCGACCGCATCCTGATCGACGCGCCCTGCTCGGCCACCGGCGTGCTGCGCCGTCGCCCCGACGTGCGCCTGCACCGGCGCGAAAGCGACATCGCCGCGATGCACGCGCAGCAACGCCGCATCCTGTCCGCGCTGTGGCCGTTGCTGGCGCCGGGCGGGCGGCTGGTCTACATCACCTGCTCGGTGTTGCGTGCCGAGAACGAGGCGATCGTGGGCGAGCTGCTGGCGACCCGGGCTGACGCCGAGGTCGTGCCCTTCAGCCTGCCCGCCGGCCAGCCGGCCGCGACCGGCTGGCAGATCCTGCCCGGTGACGGCGACCTCGATGGCATGTATTACGCCGTGCTGCAGAAACGGCACTGAGATCGTGACTCACGCCGCCGCCGACATCGGCGCGTTATGCTTGCCGCGCCCCTCGCACTGCTGACGGATACCCCGACGTCATGAAGCCCCCCGTGCCCCTGTCGAGCGCGCGCCCGCTGTGGCTGCGCGATGCGCGCATCGAAATGCTGCTGTTCGGCGTATTCGCCCTGCTGTTGCTCGGCCTGGGGCTGGGCCTGCGCGATCCGTGGCCGTCGGACGAGCCGCGTTTCGCCCTGGTCGCCCGCTGGATGGTCGAGCACGGCCAGTGGCTGTTCCCGCACCGCGGTCACGAGCTCTATCCGGACAAGCCGCCGGTGTTCATGTGGCTGCAGGCGCTCGCCTACTTCCTTACCCGCAGCTGGCGCGTGGCCTTCCTGTTGCCGTCCCTGCTGGCGGCGCTGGGTGCACTGGCGCTGGTCTACGACCTGGCCCGACGGTTGTGGAACCACCGCAGCGCCCTGTTGGCCACGGCCACGCTGCTGGTCACGATCCACTTCACCTACCAGATGCGCAACGCGCAGATCGACCCGCTGCTGCTGGGCTGGATGACGCTGGCCAACTACGGCCTGTTGCGCCACCTCCTGCTGGGGCCGTCGTGGCGCTGGTTTGCAATCGGCTGCTTCTTTGCCGGCCTGGGCGTGGCGACCAAGGGCGTCGGCGTGCTGGCCCTGCTGATGCTGGTTCCCTACCTGATCGCCCGGCGCGGCCATTGGCGCGCACTGGCCCTGCCCGCGGGCGGCTGGCGCTGGGCCGGCGGACTGGCGCTGTTCCTGGTGCCGATCCTGGGCTGGCTGCTGCCGATGCTGCTGGTGGCCCGTGCCGACGGCGATCCGCAGCACGCCGAGTACGTGCAGAACATCCTGTTCGGGCAGACCGTGCATCGCTATGCCACGCCCACCGGACACATCCATTCGCCGTTCTATTTCCTCGGCATCATCGCGTTCGACTGGTTGCCCCTGTCGCTGCTGTTGCCATGGGCGCTGCCGGCCTGGTGGCGGCGACTGAAGCGGCGCGATGCGCGCTTGCTGTTGCCGCTGGGGTGGATCGTGCTGATCGTGCTGTTCTTCTCGTTCAGCCCGGGCAAGCGAGACGTCTACATCCTGCCGGCCCTGCCGATGATGGCGCTGGCACTGGCGCCGCTGCTGCCCGGCGTGCTGCGGCGACGCGGCGTGCGGCTCGCCGTGTTCGCACTGACCCTGCTGTTGTCCGCGACGCTCGCGGCGGCGGCCGCGCTGGCGATCCATCACCACCCGGCCTGGGCGGTGAAGATCGAGCAAAGCCTGGACGCGCGGATCTGGTGGCTGCTGCTGGCGATCGGCGTGGCCGGCCTGGTCATCGTGGCGCTCACCCGCGTACGCCACGCGCCGCTGGGCTGGCTGCTGTTCGCCGGCGTCCTGTGGGGGATCTACGGCCTGTGGGGATATCCGATGCTCAACGGCGACCGCTCCGCCCGCGACGTGATGCTGCAGGCACGTTCCATCGCCGGACCGCAGGCCGAGATCGGCCTGCTCGCCTGGAAGGAGCAGAACCTGCTGATGGCCGAGGGGCCGGTGGCCGAGTTCGGCTTTTTGAAGCCCTGGCCGCAGCAATACGTCGATGCCGTGGCCTGGCTGCGGCAGGATGCGTCGAGGCGCTGGATCTTCAGCCTCGACCAGGCAATGGGCGACTGCGTGGATCGCCAGCACGCGATCCATGTCGGCCACGCCAACCGCCGTGAATGGTGGATGTTCCGGGCTGACGCGGTGAAACCTGGCTGCGCGCCGACGGACAAGGGCGATCAGGGTGGCGACGAGCCGCCTTGAGGGGCGCAGGGTCCCATCCGGGCAGCACCCACCCCCGCACATCGCAGATGAACCCGAGCGTTACACCGTGGCCGGCCGACACGCGCATAGCGGCGGGCCACGGTTAGCATGGGCGCGCGGGGGGAGTTTCAGGTGCAAAAAAGGTTGGCCCGTGCACGAAGAACAAGTTTCATGGAAGATCCGGACGGCGTCGGTGCTGCTCGCAGTCTTGCCACTGTGTTTTGCAGTATCCGGACGCCTGAAGGCGGTGCCGATGGGGCTGCTGTTCCTGGCCGGGCTGGTCCTGCTCGCTTCCCGCGCGGAAACCCGGGATATCTTTCGGCGGGTGTGGCCGGTGGTCGCCGTGTGCCTGCTGCGCCTGCTCTACGACCTTGGCAACTTCCTCGGCCACGGGCTCGACGGCAACACGCTCGACCTGCCGGGCCAGACACTGCTGTTCCTGGCGATTGCCGCCGTCTTCACCCTGCCGCTGCAGCAGCGCGTGATCGCGATCGGCTTCAGCATGACCACGCTGCTGCTGGGCGCAGCCAGCATGGTTCAACGCTACGGCATGGGTGCCGACCGTCCCTACGGCCTGAATGGTGGCGACTGGGCGTCGGTCGAATTCGCGATGTACCTGCTGGTCATGGCGCTGTTGTCGATGCTGCAGGCGATACGGCCGGACACGCGTCGTGCGGACCGCTGGCTGCACGGCGTGGCGGTGGTGGTGGGTCTTTATGGCGCGGTGCTTACCCAGAGCCGTGGGCCGCTGCTGTCGTTCGCACCGGTCTTCCTGGGCCTGATGTCGTGGCAGGCGATACGCACGAGGCACTGGAAACGCGTATTCATTCCGCTGGCGGCCACCCTGCTCGGCATGCTGGCGGTAACCGCCACCCTGCACCGGGAGATGGTCGACCGGCTGGCTGATGTACCCGCCCAGATCAGCGAGTACGGCGACAACGCCGCCGGCAGCAGCGGCGCCATTGGCGAGCGTCTGGAGATGTGGCGCACCGCATGGCAGGCATTCACCGAACACCCGCTGGCGGGCATCGGGCTGGATCAGTTCGGCGTGTACGCACGTGCGCAGGTGGCCGCGGGCAAGGCCAGCCCCACGATTGCCAGTTACGTCCACCCGCACAGTGAATACCTCGAATCGATGGTCGCCGGGGGCGTGCCGGCGCTGCTGGTGCTGTTGCTGTTGCTGATCGTGCCGGCGGCCTTCTTCGCCCGTCACCTGAACCACCCCAGGGAGCCGGTTGCCTGTGCGGCGGTCGCCGGGTTGATGGTGATCGGCCTCTACAGTCTCTGTGCATTCACCGACAATGTGTTCTATCGGGCGATGCCGCAATCACTTTTCCTGTTCCTCGTGCTGGGATTGACGGTCGACATCGGTCGACAGCTGCGCCATCCCGCCCATTCCTGAAGTCGATCCACATGGCCCGAATCAACCTGCTTGCCTGGGACAACCAGCGCGGACTCACCCACGACATCCGCCTGTTGTGCCGCACGCTCACCGGACTGGGCCATGAGGTGCAGGTGACCCGGCTCGGCCCGCGCCGACATGACGGTCGCTGGCAGGCCCTCAGGCTGCATGCGCGGATGTGGTGGCAACGCCTGCGCCACGGCGACTGGCACACGACGCCGTACGACATCAACATCGCGCTGGAGCACGTCCGGCCGGACTGGTGCGCGCTGGCCCGGCGGAATCTGCTGGTGCCGAATCCGGAATGGCTGTCGCCGCGCAGCCGGCAATACCTGCCGCGCTACGACGCGATCCTGTGCAAGACGCGCTACGGCGTCGACCTGTTCAATTCACTGGGTTGCCGCGCGCTGTACATCGGCTTCGACAGCACCGACTGCCTGGATGCCGCCGTGCCGCGCAAGGCCAGCTTCCTGCACCTGGCTGGCGCCAGCCGGATGAAGGGCACGCAGCGCCTGCTGGCCTTGTGGCGACGCCACCCGGAATGGCCGAAGCTGCTGGTGCTGCAATCACCGCGAACGGCCGCGCGAGCAGCCGGGCCGACGCCGGCCAATATCGAGCACCGACTGGGCCATGTGCGTGACGTGGGCGAGATACGCCAGCTGCAGAACGCCCACCTGTTCCACCTGTGCCTGTCGGAAACCGAAGGCTGGGGCCATTACATCGCCGAGGCGATGAGTTGCGGCGCCGTGGTGATCACCTCCGACGCCGCCCCGATGAACGAGCTGGTGCAACCGGACCGCGGTGTCCTGGTGAAGGCCATCGGGAAAGGCTCGTTCAACCTCGCATCCCTCCATCAATTCGACGAATCGGCGCTGGAAGAGGCGATCGGACGCCTCACCAGCCTGCCGTTCTCCGAGCTTGCCAGCCTGGGCCGGCAGGCGCGGGAATGGTTCGAGAAGAACGAGGCGACGTTCGCGCAGCGGGTGCAAGCCGCGCTGGCCGAGCTGGCCTGAACCGGCCGTCCCGCTCCCGCTGTCCCTCAGCCGGGGCGCAGATCAGCCGGTGGCTGCGCGAATTCGGCCAGATGGCCATCCAACCCCAGCTCGCAGCGGACCAGCCCGCGTGCCCGGGTATCGTCGACGATGAGGTCGTTCGGATTGCCCACCACATGCTTGCGGGTGGGATGGTAGAGGTGGGTCGCCAGCGCGCTGAAGCGCAGCTCACGCCGCAGCAGCCCGGCGTGGAAGGCGCGTATCGCCAGTTCGGTGTCTTCGCGCCCCCAGCCGGTCATCGCCTCGTTGAAGCCATTCAGACGCAGCAGGTCATCGCGCCAGAACGCCATGTTGCAACTCTTGATGCCGCGCTGCTTGGTGCCCGGCCGCGCATACCAACGCGCCAGCGCGGGCAGCCGCAGCGTGTGTCGCCGGCGCTCGATGCCCCGGCTGAAGAACCCGGGCATCGGCGCGGACTCTTCCAGCATCCGCCGGGTCAGCCCGGCATCGGTCAGCACCCGCGAACCCTGCGCGAAGCAGCCGCGGCGGGCGAACGCGTGGTGGTCGGCGATGAAGTGCCGCTCGGCCACCATGTCACCATCGAGCAGGATCACGTAGTCGCCGCGGGCAGCGGCGATCGCCCGGTTGCGCGCGCGGCTCATGCGCGCACCGTCGTCGGGTTGCCACAGGTGCACCAGCCGCACCGGATAGCCGGGCGCGATGCCTTCGAGCAATGCGCGGGTGGCCGGCTGCGAACCGTCGTCGGTGACGATCACTTCGTACGGCAGCTCGCTCTGTGCCGCCAGTGACTGCAGCACCAGCGCCAGCGCGCTCGGCCAGTTGTAGGTGATCACGGCGACACTGATGCGCACGGCAGCCCCGCTCATTCGTCTTCGGTCAGGCGATGACCGCCGCGGATGCCGCGCCACCAGACCGGGCCAAGGATGGCCAGTGCGCGGTTCAGATTGCCCAGCCAGCTGCCGCGGCGCATGCGCACCAGCCTGGCGTAGCGCCTGGCCTCGCGCCAGGAGGGCTCGGGCTTGGTGCGGAACTCGTGCTTCGCGTTGTCGACGGAGCGCGTGTCCAGGCCGATGTTCCTGGCATAGATCTCGATCAGGCAACGCGAGCGGAAGCGGTTGAGATAGATGCTGGTCGCCGTCTGCTTTCCCCACCAGCCATTGTTGCCGTGGATGCGGTAATGCACGGCGCCGGTGCGCAGGTAATACTTGCGTGCGCCCAGCACGCTGGCGCCGAACACCAGGCAGTTGTCGGCGGACAGCCGCCACGTATGGCTCAATTCTTCCGGCAGTTCCAGCGTGCGCCGCGCCCACAGCGCGCGCATCGACAGCGCCGAAGTCGGCGCACCGTACCAGTGCATCAGCATGTAGGTGCAGATGGCGGTGTGACCCAGATCCTGCGTGCGTTCCGAATAGCCCATCCAGCGATTTTCGTCGCCGAACAGCTGCATGTCCGAAAACACGAAATCGACGTCGCGGCGGTCGTCGTAAAGCTCGCCGAGGCGTGACAGATAGTCTGCTTCCCAGCGGTCGTCCGCATCGAGAAAGCAGATCACGTCGGCCGTGGCGCGTGCCACGCCACGCTGGAAGGCCACCAGCTGGCCTCCGTTCTCGCCACAGACCAGGGTGACCCGCGGATCGTTGCCGTAGCGTTCGCGCAGGAGCTCCGCCGAACCGTCGCGGGAGCCGTCATCGACCACGATGACCTGCGCCGCCGCGCGGGTCTGCGCCAGCGCGCTGTCGACCGCCGTACCGACGAAATCCCGATAGTTGTAGCTGGTGATGACGACCGCGAAGCTGGTCATGCCGCCGCACCCTCCTCGCGCAGCCGACGGAAATAGGCAATGGTCTCCCTGAGGCCGTCCTCGAGCGTCACGCTGGGCTGCCAGCCGAGCTTGTCGCGCGCCACGGAGATGTCCGGCTGGCGCTGGCGGGGGTCATCCGACGGCAACGGCTTGTTCACCAGTTTCGAGCGTCCGCCGACCAGGGCGATCACCTTCTCGGCCAGTTCGAGCATGGTGTACTCGACCGGGTTGCCGATGTTCACCGGGCCGGTGAAGCCGCGCCCGGAATCCATCATCCGCACGATCACCTCGATCAGGTCGTCGACGTAGCAGAAGCTGCGCGTCTGGCTGCCGTCGCCGTAGATGGTGATGTCCTCGCCGCGCAGCGCCTGCATGATGAAGTTGCTCACCACCCGTCCGTCGTCCGGGTGCATCCGCGGGCCATAGGTGTTGAAGATGCGCACCACCTTGATGTCCAGGTCATGCTGGCGGTGGTAGTCGAAGAACAGCGTTTCGGCGCAGCGCTTGCCTTCGTCATAGCAGCTGCGGATGCCGATCGGATTGACCTTGCCCCAGTAGCCCTCCACCTGCGGATGCACTTCCGGGTCGCCGTAGACCTCGCTGGTGGAAGCCTGCAGGATGCGCGCCTTTACCCGCTTGGCCAGGCCCAGCATGTTGATCGCGCCATGCACGCTGGTCTTGGTGGTCTGCACCGGGTCGTGCTGGTAGTGCACCGGCGAGGCCGGACAGGCCAGGTTGAAGATGCGCTCGACCTCCACATAGAGGGGGAAGGTCACGTCATGCCGCATCAGTTCGAAATACGGATGCGTGAGCAGATGCGCCACGTTGCGCTTGCTGCCGGTGAAGAAGTTGTCCACGCACAATACGTCGTGGCCGTCGCGGAGCAGTCGATCACACAGGTGCGAGCCAAGGAAGCCGGCGCCGCCGGTGACAAGGATTCGTTTCATGAAAAGCCGTTAATTAGCGATGGCGGGGGCGTGCCGAGGTGTGCACGGTCAATCGACGCCGGTGAATTTTGTCACGGATGGCGCCACGAAGTTGCGACCTGGCCGGCCGAACGGACGAATTGCCCCGAAACGCCGCCTCCACCCGGCTCAATCGGGCCATGGGCTAGAATCCCGCCCATGCCGACCCTGCCGCTGACCCTCGCCGTCATCACCCACAACGAGGCCGGAAGCATCGCCCGTTGCCTGGACAGCGTGCCGTTCGCCGCCGAAAAGCTGGTGGTGGACTCGGGCAGCGACGACGACACCGTGGCGATTGCCCGGGCGCATGGCGCCCGCGTGGTGCAACAGGACTGGCTCGGCTTCGGTGCGCAGCGCAATTTCGCCAGCAGCCAGTGCAGCCACGACTGGATCCTGGTGCTGGACGCCGACGAATGGCTCAGCCCGGAACTCGCGGTGGAACTGCAGCAGCGGCTGCCGGAGCTGATGGCCGGCAACACCCCGGCGGCGTACCTGCGCCGTCGCACGATCTACATGGGCCGGCCGATGCGCTGGTACCGGCCGAACGTGGGCGAGAAGCTGGCGCGGCTATACCATCGCGGCCGTGCGCGCTGGAGTGATGCGCGGGTGCACGAATCGCTGCGCTTCGACGGCGCCGCGCCGACCTTGCACGCCGCCTTCGACCACGCCAACAACCCCAGCCTGCCGCACAAGCAGCTGAAGGTGCTGCGCTACGCCGAGCTGAAATGCCGCGACTGGCTGGACCGGCGCAAGCCGGTGCGGATGTGGCAGGCGCCGTTGGTCTACCTGCTGGCCTTCCTCAAGGACTACCTGTTCCGGCTGGCCTTCATGGACGGCTGGCGCGGCTTCCTGATCGCCCAGACCGCGGCCAGCTACGCGCTGTACAAGCGCATGCGCTATTACGAGATGGTCAACCATCCGGAGTCGGTTGCGGATGCGACCGACTTATTGAACAAACATCACATAGATCGCTGAACACAGATTTGCAGCCATGCACGAGGTAGCGAACCCGCACGGCACCTTTGCCTCCTCTCCCTCCGGGAGAGGATTGAGGTGAGGGTTCAGGGCTCGCCACAAACTCCAACTAACTCACCCCCGACTCGCCCATGACCCCCAAGAAGCACTACCTCCTGTACGGCTCCGAGCGTTACGCGCTGGCGATCCTGCGCCCGTTGCAGGAAGCCATCCGCGCCCGCGGCGACGAGACCGCCTGGTTCTTCGACGGCCCCGGCGCGGAGGACCTGGTCGAAGGCGAGCGCCTGCTGAGCGTGGCCGAGGTGCGCGCCTGGCGTCCACTCGCGGTGATCACCTCGTCCAACGCGGTACCGCACTTCTTTCCCGGCGTGAAGGTGGAGACCTTCCACGGTTTCGACGCCGGCAAGCCCCGGCACATCTACGTGCGCGGTTTCTTCGACCTGTACTGCACCACCGGCCCCCGTGACACCGCCCAGTTCCAGGCGATCGCCGACAAGGTCGGCCACTTCAGCGTGATCGAGACCGGTTTCCCCAAGATCGATCCGTTCATGAAGCAGATCGACGGCCCGCTGCCGCCGGTGCGCCAGCCCCCGGTGATCCTCTACCACTCCACCTTCTCGCCCTCGTGGAGCGCGGCCGAGACGCTGTACGAGGAAGTGCGGCGGCTGTCGCGCGATGGCCGCTGGCGCTGGATCGTCACCTTCCACCCGAAGATGAACCCGGAGACCACGGCGAAGTTCAAGGCGCTGCAGAACGAGTACCTCACGTTCGCCGAGAACGACAACATCCTGGAGCTGTTCCCCCAAGTCGACATGATGTGCTCGGACACCTCCTCCGCGCTCAACGAATTCCTGCTCACCGGCAAGCCGGTGGTGACATTCAGGAACCGCCGGCCCGGTCCGCAGCTGATCGACATCGACGACCCGGCGCAGTTCGAGAGCGCGATCGAGCGGGCGCTGGCGCGGCCGCCGGAGTTGATGCGGGCGATCCGCGACTACGCCGACGCGATCCATCCCTACCGCGACGGCCGTTCCAGCGAACGCGTGCTCGACGCGATCGACACCTTCATCGCCCGCGGCGCGAAGAATCGCCGGCGCAAGCCGCTGAACCTGTGGCGCAAACTGAAGATCCGCCGGCGCATCGATTACTGGGGCCCGGCCTGATCGTTACCGTGCGCCTGCGCCGCTTGCGGCCGCACGGCGCAGGCTAGAATCATCCCCTGCCCGCCAAGAGCCCGCCCGTGTCACTGAGCCCGTATAGCCGTTCCGAACAACTTCGCGCCGTCTGGCCGTGGCTGCCGCTGTGGACCGCGGTGGCGCTGGCGGCGATCTTCTCGCACGGCCCGATGCCGCTGTACTCCACCCGCACCCTGGCGGTGGCGTGGGAAATGTGGAACCAGGGCCATTGGCTGGTCCCGCACATCAACGGCCAGCCTTACAGCGAGAAGGCGCCGCTGCTGTTCTGGCTGATCCAGGGCGGCTGGTTCGTGTTCGGCGTCAGCGACGTGTGGCCGCGGATCCTCGAGGTGCTGGTCGGCGGCGCCCAGCTGGTGCTGGTCTCGCTGCTGGCGCGCCGGCTGTTCCCGCACCGACCGTGGATGGCCAGGGCGACGCCGTGGATGCTGCTGGCCTTCGGCTACGCCTTCCTGTTCGGCCTGCAGATCATGTACGACGTGCTGCTGGCGACATGGACGCTGGCGGCGCTGCTGTGCCTGACCCCGAAGTCGCAACGCGCCGAGCCGCGCTGGCTGCTGTTCGGCCTGTGCCTGGGCTTCGGCCTGCTGACCAAGGGGCCGGTGATGCTGCTCCACGTGGTGTTCCCGTGGCTGCTCGGCCCGCTGTGGAACGACTGGGCCAGCGAGCATCGCGCGCGCTGGTACGGTCGCGGCCTGCTGTCCTTCCTGCTCGGCGGCACGATGCTGCTGGCCTGGGCATTGCCGGCCGGATTCTCCGGCGGCGAGGCGTACCGGCAACGACTGTTCTTCACCCAGACCGCCGGTCGCGTGGTCGACAAGCTGGCCCAGGGCAAGGACCTGCAGAACCACGCCGAACCGTTCTGGTTCTACCTGCTGTGGCTGCCGGTGATGCTGTTCCCGTTCAGCGGCTGGCCGCGCATGTGGGTGGCCGTGGCCAGCCTGCGTCGACCGCTGGAGTCGGGCCTGCGCTTCGCGCTGTGCTGGCTGGGGCCGAGCTTCGTGGTGTTCTCGCTGATCAGTGGCAAGCAGGTCTACTACCCGCTGCCGGAACTGGGCGGCATGGCCTTGCTGATGGCCGGTGCGATCGCCGTGCTGCGCGAGCGTCGCCCCATCCTGGCGGCCAGCGGCTGGCTGGGCACGTGGCCACTGGCGCTGGGCAGCATCGTGTTCGCCCTGCTCCTGTTCGCGTTGCCGCTGCTGGTCGCCGGCAACCACCTGCGTGGCGAATGGCTGGATGCCGCGGCGCCCTACAGTCGTTACTTCAGCGTGGTATTCCTGCTGCTGGGCGCCCTGGTTTTGCTGCGCGGCCGTGGCGAACTGCGTCGCCTGGCGGTGGCCGGGCTGATCGGCGTGCTGGCCCTGAACACCTTGTTCACCCTGACCCTGTGGAACCGTTTCGACCTGCGGCCGATCTCGCAGATGCTGGGCGCCGCCGAGCAGACCGGGCGGCCGATCGCCTTCCTCGGCAACTACGAGGGCCAGTTCCATTTCGAAGGCCGGCTGACCCGGCCGATCCGGGAACTGTTCGGCAATCAGGCAGTGCAGGACCAGGCGATCCAGGACTTCTCCCGCGCCCACCCGGATGGCGTGGTGGTACGCCGCGTGGACCAGCCGGATGCCACGGCACTGCGCTATGCCCTGCTGGTGCAGCCATTCCGCTCGTCATGGCTGGAAGTCTGGCCAGCCGTTGCACTCGCCGACCTGCGCGCAGGGCAAACGCCACCCGAACCGGCGCAACCCACCCGCGTCTACCCGTCGGACGATCGCCGCTACTCGCCACGGCCATGAGTGCCGAACAGATCGCCAACCTGCGCCGGCAATGCGGCGGTCCCCGTGACGGCGCGCTGCTGCGCTTCTCGCTGGGCAGCGCCCTGCTCGCCGGGGGCGACCACGCGGCGGCGATCGAGGAATTGCGTCGCGCCACGGATTTCGACCCGGGCTACTCGGCCGCATGGAAGCTGCTGGGCAAGGCCTGCCTGGCCAGCGGCGACGACGGGGCGGCCGGCGCGGCATGGCGCAGCGGCATCGCCGCGGCCACCGCGCGCGGTGACAAGCAGGCCGAAAAGGAAATGACCGTGTTCCTGCGCCGCCTCGGCTGAGCGCCGGGAACACCGGCGCGCGTGGCGGCTTCCTAGTCGTTCTTGCCGTCGTAGGGATTGACCAGCCCCACCGCGGAATAGCGCCGGTATTGCCACTGGTACTGCGCAAACGCCAGCTCCACGCAATCCTGCACGCCCTGGTTGAGCGCGCGACAGGCGATCGCCGGGTCCGCATCGGTGAGGCCCGCGGGCGCCGGCAGCAGATGGATGCGGAAACCCGCCCCGCGCGGCAGCCGTTCGGCAAACGCGTAGAGCACGCTGGCGCCGGTGCGGGCGGCCAGCCGCGGCAGCAGCACCATGGTCAGCGCATCGCGACCGAAGAACGGCGCGAACTCGCCCTCGCCGGCGCGCGGCTTCTGGTCCGGCAGGATGCCGACCGTGCCCCCTGCCGCCAGTCGCTTGTACAAGGTGCGCACGCCGGCGCCATCGGCCCGCACCTGCTCCGGCGCCAGCGCCCCGCGCACCTTGCGCAGCAGCCCCTCGATCGCGGCGAAGCGCGGCGGCCGGTACAGGATCGCCATCGGCGTCTTGCGGCACAGCCAGTAATTCAGCAGTTCCCAGCAACCCAGGTGCGGCGCGGCGATGATCACGCCCTTGCCCGCCGCCAGCGCGGCATCCAGCAGTGCCTCGCCGCGCACCTCGCGCACCAGCGCGAGAGCACGCCCGGCACCGGCGCCCCAGACCTTGACGATCTCGCTGCCCGACTTGCCGTTCTCCGTCATCACCTGACGCAGCAGGCGCGATTGTGCCGCCCCGTCCAGCTGCGGTCGCGCGATGCGCAGGTTGACCGCGGTGTTGCGCACCGTGCGGCCGCCGAGCCGCAGCCGCAGGCGGCCGAAGCCGGCGCCGACGCCATGCAGCGCACGCAGTGGCAGCAACGCGAGCAGGCGCAGCAGGAGATAGACCAGAAACATGTCGATACGCATCCGCGCAGTGTAAGCGACGCTCCGCCGATCTTTCACCGCAACGGTCGGCACCGTAAGCTGGGCACTCCGTCGCCAGCGCACCGCCATGATTGCCCTGATCCAGCGAGTCCTTTCAGCCAGCGTCAGCGTGGACGACGAAACGGTCGGCGCCATCGGCCCCGGCCTGCTGGCGCTGGTGGCGGTGCAGCCGGACGACGGCGAGGCGCAGTCCCGGCGCATGCTGGAACGCCTGCTCGGCTACCGCGTGTTCGCCGACCACAACGGCAAGATGAACCGCTCGCTCGGCGACACCGGTGGCGGCCTGCTGCTGGTCAGCCAGTTCACCCTGGCCGCCGACACCCGCTCGGGCATGCGCCCCAGCTTCACCCGCGCCGCGCCACCCGAGCATGGGCGGTGCTGGTTCGAGCACCTGCTGGCCGCGGCGCGGGCGGCGCACCCGGGGGTGGAAACCGGCCGCTTCGGTGCCCATATGGTGGTGCAGCTGGTGAACGACGGCCCGGTGACTTTCTGGCTCGACACCGGCTGAGAGGTGGTGACTTTCCAACCTCGAAGCCCGGCCATGGATGGCCGAACGTGGATCGGTCACGCAAGTGACTGATCCACGTGAGCGCGTCCGGGCATGTACCGGACGCGCGATAGAAGAAAACCACAGGACATGGTTTTCTTCACAAGCCCTGAACGGATCGACGCGTGCGAGGCCCGGCCCGATGCCAGCCGATGCACGGCAATTCCGTGATTTGGCGCGATTTTTGCGTGCCTGATCGCAACCCTTTCCCACTTGAAAACTGGTCAAAAAAGCAGCACATCGCTATAATGTCCGGTTCTTGAACCTTGCGGCGGTCGGTGAATGAATAGCAAAGCTCCCCACGAGCAACAGTCTGAAATCAAGGCGCTCATCTCCAAGGGTCTGGAGCAGGGCTACCTGACCTACGCCGAGATCAACGACCACCTGCCCGACGACATCGTCGATCCGGAGCAGATCGAAGACATCATGGCGGTGCTCAAGGGCGTCGGCATCGAAGTGCACGACGCCGCGCCGGACACCGACACCATCTCCGATGGCGCCGCCCCCGGCGGCGGCACCGGCGACGACGACTCGGCCGCCGAAGAAGCGGTGGCCCTGCTCTCCGCCGTGGACGCCGAAGTGGGCCGCACCACCGACCCGGTGCGCATGTACATGCGCGAGATGGGCACGGTCGAGCTGCTGACCCGCGAAGGCGAGATCGCCATCGCCAAGCGCATCGAGGAAGGCCTGGGCCAGGTGCAGACTGCGCTGGCCAGCTTCCCGCTGACCATCGAACTGCTGCTGGAGGAATACGACCAGCACCTGGACGGCAAGCGCCGCCTCAGTGAAATCCTGGCCGGCTTCCTCGACCTGGAAGAAGCCGCCGACCTCGCCCGCAAGGAAAAGGAAGCCGCCGCCCTGCTCGCGCCCGAAGTCGAGGAAGGCGAGGAAGGCGACGAGGACGAGGACGAGTCTTCCGAGGACGAGGAAGAAGCCGGTCCCAGCGGCCCCGACCCGGAAGAGGTCAAGCGCCGCATGGAGCTGCTGCGCGACTACTACGGCAAGTTCCAGAAGGCCGCGCCGAAAGCCGCCAGCATCACCGACAAGAAGATCGTCAAGCTGCGCGACCAGATGGCCGAGGAATTCCTCAAGCTCAAGCTGCCGTCCGCGCTGATCGACGGCTTCGTGCGCAAGCTGCGCGAAGTGGTGGGCGACATCCGCCATCACGAGCGCGTGCTGCTGGACATCTTCGTCAAGCAGGTGAAGATGCCCAAGGCCGAGTTCATCAAGACCTTCCCCAGCAACGAGGGCAACCTCGAGTGGGCAGCCGAACTGGGCCGCAAGCGCCAGAAATGGTCGCCGAACATCAAGACCCATCGCGAGGCGATCGACGCCGAGCAGGAGAAGCTCGCCGCGATCGAGCGCAAGCTGTTCCTGCCGCTGATCGACATCAAGGACATCAACCGCGCCATGGCCAGTGGCGAGGCGAAGGCCCGTCGCGCCAAGAAGGAAATGGTCGAGGCCAACCTGCGCCTGGTGATCTCGATCGCCAAGAAGTACACCAACCGCGGCCTGCAGTTCCTCGACCTGATCCAGGAAGGCAACATCGGCCTGATGAAGGCGGTCGACAAGTTCGAATACCGCCGCGGCTACAAGTTCTCGACCTACGCCACCTGGTGGATCCGCCAGGCGATCACCCGCTCGATCGCCGACCAGGCACGCACCATCCGCATCCCGGTGCACATGATCGAGACGATCAACAAGTTGAACCGCATTTCCCGCCAGATGCTGCAGCAGTTCGGCCGCGAGGCCACGCCGGAAGAACTGGCCAAGGAAATGGAGATGCCCGAGGACAAGATCCGCAAGGTGCTGAAGATCGCCAAGGAGCCGATCTCGATGGAAACCCCGATCGGCGACGACGAGGATTCCCACCTGGGCGACTTCATCGAGGACGGCAACGCCAGCTCGCCGATCGACTCGGCGACGGAAACCGGCCTGATGGAAACCGTGCGTGACGTGCTCGCCGGGCTCACCCCGCGAGAAGCGAAGGTGCTGCGCATGCGCTTCGGCATCGACATGAACACCGACCACACGCTGGAAGAGGTCGGCAAGCAGTTCGACGTCACCCGCGAGCGCATCCGCCAGATCGAAGCGAAGGCGCTGCGCAAGCTGCGTCATCCCAGCCGCTCCGAACAGCTGCGTTCGTTCCTCGACGTCGAGTAACCGCTGCTCGCTCCGCGATGCTTCTTTTCAACGGCCGCGCATGCGGCCGTTGTCTTTTCTGGAAGCACGATTTGTCGTGGCCATTTCGGGGTGATGCTCTTCTGCATGGCAATTGGCGCACAACAAGATGCATTTGGTCAGCTCACCCTCGACTTCGGCCATGCTTCGATTCGAGAGCGCGCGCAGGTCGAGGTTGAATGATTTGCGTGCGTGTTTGCCATGGTGCCAGGTCAACGCTGCAAGATTCGCGCGATAACCACACCGCACGCAGCATCCGCCCGCTGACTCAACCAGTTGCCGTTTGCGTAACAGGCCGCGTGACTGCTGGCTGGAGTAGCTTTGGTGTCGATGATTGGTATCCCGGTTCTTGCAGACCCGGGAACAGAATCGGCGCTGCCTGCCTGTCAGGATGGCACCGCACACCATGCAGGCAAGTTCGGATTTCATTTTATCAGCATAATCCAAAGCGCGCGCAAGGCGTGGCTTTGTCTGCGGGCGTTGCTACCATAGGCATACGGGCCTATAGCTCAATGGTTAGAGCAGGGGACTCATCGAAAGGTGCCGCCGTGCAGGAATGCATGGACGGGAACGGGATGAATTCAGGGAAACCTCAGCGGCGCAGACGCGGCCGGTGGCAACCCTGAGCCAAGCCGCCGGTACACCGGCGGAAGGTGCAGAGACTACCTGAGGGCTTCAGCGCCCTTCATTACAGGCTAGAGCGTCCCGCACCCCAACCGCACGAAGCCATGCAACGTGCGAAGGGTGAAGAGATAGTCCGCGCCGAAGGGAAACCTCCGGAACACGCGAATCCCTTGGTTCGAGGTTCGAGTCCTCGTGGGCCCACCATTCACGAAGCGGCATCTCCGGCCATCGCCCCGGTTGCGATGCATCCGAATCCGCAGCTTCTCCGTATGCACCGGCATGGAGCACACCCCGGGTCGGGGTGCGCCGCAGCCGTGGGCGGGAAGTTGCGTATGATGGTTCGGAACCACTCTGTCACCGGGATGACGCCCGCCGGGGCCAAACGATCCGTGTCCGCTCCCATGAACCACAGCGCGCCTGATGCATCGTACTGGTCGGCACAGATGGCGGCCGTGTCGGTACAGCGCGACCGTGCGAGTTTCATGCGCATCTACGATCACTTCGCGCCGCGCCTGCAGCGCTACCTGCGCAACCTGGGCGTGGCCGAGTCGATCGCCGACGAGCTGGTGCAGGAGGCGCTGCTGACGCTGTGGCGCAAGGCGGCGATGTTCGATCCGGCGCGCGCCAGCCTCGCCACCTGGCTGTATCGCGTGGCGCGCAACCTCTACATCGACCACGTGCGCAGGGAACCGCACTGGCTGCCGATCCAGGAAGGCCTGGACCGGCTCGACCATCTCGAATCCGGTCGGCTCGACTCGCAACCCGAATCCTCCTTCGACCAGGATCTGCTGAAGCAGGCCATCGATCACCTTCCACCCGTGCAGGCCAAGCTTGTTCGCATGTGTTACCTCGAAAGCAAAAGTCACAGCGAGATCGCCCGCGAGCTGGACATGCCGCTGGGCTCGGTCAAGTCCTCTCTGCGGCGCTCGTTTGCCAAACTGCAGGGCAGCATGAGGGCCCCGCGATGAAACCGAATCGCCACCTCGACGACGCCACCCTGCTCAGCTATTCCGCCGGCGCCTTGCCGGCCGCGCTGGCGGTGGTCGCCTCCGCCCACCTGGAGCGCTGCACCACCTGTCGCGAGCGACTGCTCGACGCCGACCGGATCGGTGGCGTGCTGGTGCAGCAGCAACGCGTCGACGTACCGGCCGACGATGCGCGCGCCGCGATGCTGGCCCTGCTCGACGCCGAACCGGCCGAGGCGCTGCCGACGGCGCCCGCCGAGGTCATCGAGGAGCGGAACCCGGACCGGCTGCCCAGCGCGCTGCACCCGTGGTTCGGCCCGTCCATGCGGGCGTTGCGCTGGCGCCGCGTGGCGCCGGGCGTGCAGCGCATCCGCGCCAGCGGCATCGCCGGCGGCGACCTGATGCTGCTGCGCATCGCGCCGGGCAGCAAGCTGCCGCTGCACAGCCACGGCGGCAGCGAACTGACGATGATCCTGGATGGCGCCTACGACGACCTGCTCGGCCACTTCGGCCCCGGCGACGTGGCCGACCTGGACGGCGAGACCCTGCACCAGCCGGTGACCTCACCCGGCGTGCCGTGCATCTGCGTGGCAGCCACCGATGCCCCGCTGGTGTTTTCCAGCTGGATGGCGCGCACGCTGCAGCCACTGTTCGGGTTCTGAGCGCGGTGCCGCCGCGGAGCCTGCCTCGATGAGCACGGCGCTGGTGCTGTTCCGGCGCGACCTGCGCCTGGCGGACAACCCCGCGTGGAGCGCGGCCTGCGCCGAGCACGCCTACGTGCTGCCGGTGTTCATCCATGCCGATGACGAAGCCTGCCCGGCCGGTTCCGCCAGCCGCTGGTGGCTGCATCATGCGCTGCGCGCGCTGGACCGGGATCTGCGCGATGCCGGCGCCGCCCTGCACCTGCGTCGTGGCGAGCTGCTGGACGTCGTGCGCGAGCTGATCCGCCGCAGCGGCGCCGTCGCGGTGTACTGGAACCGCCTGTACGAACCGGCCGCGATCAGCCGCGACACGCAGCTCAAGAGTGCCTTGCGGCAGGATGGCATCGCGGTACACAGCCACAACGCCGCCTTGTGGTGCGAGCCGTGGCGGATCGCCACCGGGCAAGGCCAGCCGTACAAGGTGTTCACGCCGTACTGGCGCAAGCTGCGACCGGAACTGCAAGCGGTCGCCCCGTTGCCCGCGCCGCGTGTTCCGGGCTGGCGCGAACTGCCCGACGGCCTTCCACTCGAGGCACTGGAACTGCTGCCGCGCATCGATTGGGCCGGCGGTCTGCGCGCACACTGGCAGCCGGGCCAAGCCGGAGCGCGCGAGCTGCTGGAAATCTTCGCCGACGACGCCATCAACGACTACGCCCGCGCGCGCGACCTGCCCGCGCGGCACGGCACCTCGCGGCTGTCGCCGCACCTGCATTTCGGCGAGATCTCGCCGCGGCAGATCCATTTCGAGCTGGACCGACGCGCCGGCGCGATCGACACCAGACGCCGACCCGACCTCGAACCATTCCTGCGCGAACTGGGCTGGCGCGAGTTCGCCCATCACCTGCTGTTCCATTTTCCGTACACGCCCACGGAGAACTTCAACCCTCGCTTCAACGAGTTCGCCTGGGCCGACGACGACGAAGTCGCGATCGAACGCTGGCAACGCGGCCGCACCGGCATTCCGCTGGTCGACGCCGGCATGCGCGAGCTGTGGCATACCGGCTGGATGCACAACCGCGTGCGCATGATCGTGGCCAGCTTCCTGACCAAGAACCTGCGCCAGCACTGGCTGCACGGTGCGCGCTGGTTCCACGACACGCTGGTCGACGCCGACCTGGCCAACAACACGCTCGGCTGGCAATGGGTGGCCGGCTGCGGCGCGGACGCCGCGCCGTATTTCCGGGTGTTCAATCCACTCACCCAGGCGAAGAAGTTCGATCCCGACGGCGCCTACCTGCGCCACTGGCTGCCGGAACTGGGCGACGCACCCGTGGCACTGCTGCACGAACCGTGGAAGGACGCGGCCCTGCTCAGGCGCAGCGGCTATCCGGCGCCGATGGTCGACCTCGGCCAGTCACGCCAGCAGGCGCTCGGTGCCTACGCGGCATTGTCCCGCTGAGATCGAAACCCGCCGCAGCATCAGCCCAGGATCTGCGGATTCAGGTGCCACACGGCGAAGTTCAGCACCGAGGCGAAGCTCACCCAGCCCAAGTAGGGCAGCAACAGGGCGCCAGCCAGCGCGCGCACGCGCCAGAAGCCGAGCACGGTGGCCACGATCAGCAGCCACAGCACCACGATGTCGGCAAAGGCCAGCGCCCCGCGATGCCAGCCGAAAAACAGCCAGCTCCACAACGCGTTCAACATCAGCTGGATCACGAACAGCGCGAGCACGCCGCGCTGCCGACGCCAGCCGCCTTCGCGCCAGGCCAGCCACGCAGCAATTCCCATCAGCGCATACAGCACCGACCATACCGGACCGAACACCGAGGACGGCGGCGCCCACGAGGGCTGGGCCAGCTGCTGATAGAAGTCGGCCGCCTGCACCGACGCCACTGCGCCGATGGCGGCGGCCACGAAGCTCAGCAGCAGCCAGCCGACCAGACCCAGGATCTGTTTCGCGTACGTCATGCCTGACTCCGGATGTGCATGTCTGAAAGTGGCTCCCGTAGCGGAGCTTATCTGCCCACTGTGCGGGAAGTCCCGCACGCACATTGTGAAGGGCCCGCGCCCGCCCCATCTCCTGGGTTCATGGCCAACGGCCGCAGCAACGCTTCGTCCGCATGCGCTCGTCCCGCGCCGCCAGGCGCCGGATCAGGACTCGCCGCTGACCCGGTGATTCGCGTTCGTGCGGCTCTTCGGGATGGGTCATGTTCGACAAGATCAGAAACTGGCGCATGCGACGCCTCGTCGCGCGACGACCGATCGCCGAAGGGCTCTGGCGCGACGCGCTGCGGCGCTGCGGCGCCGCACGCCGGCTGGGCGCTTCGGACCAGGCCAGCTTGCGCGTGCTGGTCACCCTGTTCCTGGAACGCAAGTCGCTGGAGCCGGTCGAGGGCCTGCATCTGGACGACGCCGACCGCGTCCTGCTGGCGACCCAGGCCTGCCTGCCGATCCTGAAACTCGGCCTGGACTGGTACGACGGCTGGCACAGCATCATCGTCTACCCCCGCGCCTTCAGCCCGCAGCGCGAGCGGGTGGACGACGCGGGCGTGGTGCACCGCAGCCGCGACATCCTGGCCGGCGAAGCCTGGAGCCGGGGGCCGGTGATCCTGTCGTGGGATGACGTGCAGGCGATCGGTCGGCGGCCCGGGCACAACGTGGTCGTCCACGAAATGGCGCACAAGCTCGACATGTTGAACGGCGACGCCGACGGCTTCCCGCCGCTGCACCGGCGCATGGATCGCCGCGCCTGGGCGCAGGCTTTCACCAGAGCCTGGGCGCAGCTGACCGAAGCCCGGCATCATGGCATCGAGCTGCCGATCGATCCGTACGGCCTGGAAAGCCATGCCGAATTCTTCGCCGTCCTCAGCGAGCAGTTCTTCGAAGCGCCCGCCGCCTTGCGCGAACACCTGCCCGACGTCTATCGGCAACTTGAGCAGTTCTATCGCCAGCATCCGCTGTGAGCGAAGGTTCCCGTCGCCATCCGCGCGCCGCACGTCGAACGGCCGCGAACCCGTCGCAACCGGGCTGAGCGGTCCCCGCAACGGCCGTGCCCGGCAAGAGCCACGTTGCGAGCCAGCCCACGCATCCACTCCGCCGTTTCCCCCGTATCTGTCATCGAGCCCTACTTGCGGCTCGCCCACAGGTACGCCGCATGCCCCGTTCACCCGCCCCTTCCAGCGCACCCGCCAGCCCGGCCGGCATGCCGGCCGGCCATGGCCGCTCCTGGCCGGGCCGCACCCTGCGTCGCTGGTTTGATACCAGCGCCACCGTGCAGGTGGACGAGGGTCGCGAGGACCGGATCGACTGGCTGCGCGCCGCACCGTTCGTGGCGATGCACCTGGCGTGTCTCGCGGTGATCGGGGTTGGCGTGTCGCCGGTGGCGCTGGGCGTGGCGGGCGCGCTCTACGCGCTGCGCATGTTCGCCCTGACCGGCTTCTACCACCGCTACTTCTCGCACCGCACGTTCCAGACCTCGCGGGCGGTGCAGTTCGTGTTCGCGCTGATCGGCGCGTCCTGCGTGCAGCGCGGGCCGCTGTGGTGGGCGGCGCATCACCGGCAGCATCACCGGGTCGCCGATACGCCGGCCGATCCGCATTCGCCGCGCGTGCACGGTTTCCTGTGGAGCCATGTGGGCTGGTTCCTGACCCCGCGCAATTTCCGCACCGACCTGACACGCGTGCCGGACCTGGCGAAGTATCCGGAGCTGCGCTGGCTGGACCGCTTCGACATCGCGGTGCCGCTGCTGCTGGCCGTGGCGATGTACGGACTGGGCGCCCTGCTGCAACAGGTGGCGCCGCAGCTGGGCACCAGCGGCGGACAGATGCTGGTGTGGGGCTTCTTCGTCTCCACCATCGTGCTGTTCCACGCCACGGTGACGATCAATTCGCTGGCACATCGCTTCGGTCGCCGCCGTTACGCCACGAAGGACGACAGCCGCAACAACCTGTGGCTGGCGCTGCTGACGTTCGGCGAGGGCTGGCACAACAACCATCACTTCTTTCCCGGCTCCAGTCGCCAGGGCTTCCGCTGGTGGGAAGTGGACATGACCTGGTACGGACTGAAGCTGATGGCGATGCTGGGCCTGGTGCGCGGACTGAAACCGGTGCCGGCGTGGGTGCTGGCCAGGGCGGGGAGCTGAGCGATGCGCATTGCCGTGGTCGGGTCGGGCATCGCGGGGCTGGCGTCGGCGTGGCTGCTGTCGCGCAAGCATGAGGTGACGCTGTTCGAGGCCAGCGACTATTTCGGCGGGCACACCCATACGCACGAGGTGGAGCAGGCCGGAACGAGTTACCGCATCGACAGCGGCTTCATCGTGCACAACCCGGCGCACTATCCGCTGCTGACGCGGATGTTTGCGCAGCTGGGCGTGGCCTCGCAGCCGACCACGATGAGCTTTTCGGTGCACAGCGAGGCCAGCGGGCTGGAGTACAACGCCAGCACGCTGGACACGCTGTTCTGCCAGCGCCGCAACCTGCTGTCGCCGCGCTTCCTCGGCATGGTGCGCGACCTCACCCGCTTTTATCGCGAGGCGCCCGCGCTGTTGCTGACGCGCGAGGACACCACCAGCCTCGGCGATTACCTGCTGCAGCACGGTTACGGCGCCGCGTTCCGCGACGAGCACCTGATCCCGATGGCCTCCGCGCTGTGGTCGTCGCCGCCCACGCAGATCCTGCAGTTTCCCGCGCGCTACCTGGTGCAGTTCATGGCCAACCACCAGATGCTGCAGCTCAGCGACCGGCCGCAGTGGCGGGTGGTGAAGGGCGGCTCGTCGACCTACGTGGCGGCGCTGCGCGCGCACTGGCCGGTGCGCGAGCGGCTGAACTGCCCGGTGCATTCGATCCTGCGCCACGCCGGCGGCGTCGAGGTGTGCAGCGCGGCGGGCGTGGAGCATTTCGACCAGCTGGTGCTGGCCTGCCACAGCGACCAGGCGCTGCGCCTGCTGGGCGACGCGAACGAGCGCGAGCATTCGATCCTGGGCGCGATGACCTACCAGGCCAACGACACCGTGCTGCACACCGACGCCAGCGTGCTGCCGCGCCGGCGCAAGGCGTGGGCGGCCTGGAATGCGTGGCTGCCGCGCGATCCCGCCGCGCCGTGCACGGTCAGCTACTGCATGAACCTGCTGCAGGGCATCGCCTCGCCCGAGCCGTTCGTGGTGACCCTGAATCGCAGCGAGGCGATCGACCCGTCCAGAATCCTGGCGCGCATGCGCTACCACCATCCGGTCTACAGCCGTGCCTCGGTGCAGGCGCAGGCGCGCAAGGCCGAAATCCAGGGCTGGCGTCGCACCTGGTTTGCCGGCGCGTACTGGGGCTGGGGTTTCCATGAGGACGGCATGCGCAGCGCGGTCGAGGTGGCTGCGGCGCTGGGCGTGCACTGGCCGCCGGACCACGCGCCGGTGGCGACGCCCCCTGCGCACCAGGCGGAGCTGATCGCGTGACGACGAAACCGGCCAGCTCGAGGCTGCGATTGGCCAGCGCCGTGTATGAAGGCGTGGTGCGCCATCGCCGGCATGAGCCGCAGGCGCATGCGTTCAGCTATCGCATGGCCCAGTTGTACCTGGACCTGGACGAGGTCGAACGGATCTTCGCCGAGCGCTGGCTGTGGTCGACCACCCATCGCAACCTGGCGCAGTTCCGCCGCAGCGACTACCTGGGCCCGGCCACCCTGTCGCTGTCCGATGCGGTGCGCCAGCGCGTGGAGCAGGCCACCGGTGCGCGGCCGACCGGCCCGATCCGCCTGCTCACCCACCTGCGCTACGCCGGCATGGTGTTCAACCCGGTCAGCTTCTACTACTGCTACGCCGAGGATGGCGAGACCCTGCTGGCGGTGCTGGCCGACATCACCAACACGCCGTGGAAGCAGCGCCACGCCTATGTGCTGCCGGTCGAGGACGCACAGGTGCATGGCCGCGCGCTGCACTGGAACTTTGCCAAGCGCTTCCACGTGTCGCCCTTCATGCCGATGGACTGCACCTACGACTGGCGCTTCACCGTGCCCGGCGAGGATCTGCGCGTGCACATGAACGTGATGCGCGAAGGCCGGCGCACGTTCGACGCCACGCTGAACCTGCAGCGCCTGCCGCTCACCGGCGCCTCGCTGGCGCGCGTGCTGTGGCGCTATCCGCTGATGACCGCCCAGGTGGTCGGCGCGATCCACTGGCACGCGCTGCGGCTGTGGCTGAAGCGCAATCCCGTACACGATCACCCCGCCGGGGCCTCCCGCCATGCCGACTGAAACACACTCTCCGAGGTTTGCCATGAACGACATCGGCACCGCCAGCCGACGCAACGCTGGACCACTGGGCGGACTCGACCGCTTCCTGCGCCGGCAGCTGCTGGAGCGGATGCGCGGCCTGCGCCATGGCCGGCTGGTGCTGGAGGACGCCTGCGGCCGCGTCGAGCTGGGCGAGCCCGCCGGCACGCAGGCCGACCTGCAGATCCACCTGCAGGTGCTGGATGCGGATTTCTACCGCGCCGTGGCCCGCAACGGCAGCGTGGGCGCCGGCGAGTCGTACATGGACGGCCAGTGGCGCTGCGACAACCTGGTCGGCCTGATCCAGTTGCTGGTGCGCAACCGCGACCTGCTCGACGGCATGGAAAGCGGACTGGCCCGAGTCGGCGGCGTGGCGATGCGGCTGTGGCACGCGCTGCGCCGGAACACCCGCGACGGCAGCCGCCGCAACATCGCCGCGCACTATGACCTGGGCAACGACTTCTTCAGCCTGTTCCTCTCGGCGGACCTGATGTATTCCTCGGCGATCTGGAGCGACCCGGCCGACACGCTGGAAACCGCCTCCGCACGCAAGCTGGAGCGCATCTGCCGCCAGCTCGATCTCCAGCCCACCGACCGGGTGATCGAGATCGGCACCGGCTGGGGCGGCTTCGCGCTGTACGCGGCGCAGCATTACGGCTGCCACGTCACCACCACCACGATCTCGCGCGAGCAGCATGCGCTGGCCAGCCGGCGTGTCGCCGAAGCCGGCATGAAGGGACATGTCACCTTGCTGCTGGAGGACTACCGCGACCTCGAAGGGCAATACGACAAGCTGGTCTCGATCGAGATGGTCGAGGCGATCGGCGCGCCGTATCTGGACGTCTATTTCGGCAAGCTCGGCAGCCTGCTGAAGCCGGACGGGCTGGCGCTGGTGCAGGCGATCACCATCGAGGACCACCGCTACGCGCAGGCGCTGAAGTCGGTCGACTTCATCAAGCGCCACGTGTTCCCCGGCAGCTTCATCCCGTCGATCAGCGCGCTGCTCGCGGCCAAGACCCGCGCCAGCGACCTTGGCCTGATCCGGCTGGAGGACTTCGGCGGTTCGTACGCGCAGACCCTGGAAGCATGGCGCGAGCGCTTCATGGCCCACTTGCCGCAGGTGCGCGCGCAGGGCTTCGACGAGCGTTTCGTGCGCCTGTGGGAGTTCTACCTGGCGTATTGCGAAGGCGGCTTCCGCGAGCGCTCGATCGGCGTGGCGCACCTGCTGATGGCCAAGCCGGGCCACCGCCCCGCCGCATCGTCACCAGGCCGGATGGCATGAGCTTCTGGCTCAGCCTGATCGGCTACCAGGCCGTGTGGTTTGTCGCGGTGATCGGCGCGGGCCACGGGCTGGCGTGGCCGGGCGTGCTCGGCATGCTGGTCTACGCGCTGGTGCAGCTGACGTGCGCTCGCCACGTTCGCACCGATCTCGCCCTGATCGCCGCCGGGCTGGTGATGGGCTTCCTGCTGGATGGCGCGCTGAGTCGCAGCGGGCTGGCTGATTACGCGGCCGGCTGGCCGAACCCGGCGCTGGCACCGGGCTGGATTCTCGCCCTGTGGGTCACCTTCGCGCTGACCTTCAGCCAGTCCTTGCGCTACCTGCAGACACGGCTGTGGCTGGCGGCGTTGCTGGGACTGGTCAGCGGTCCGCTGGCGTACCTGGGTGCGGCGCGCGGCTGGCAGGTGGTGACGTTAGCCGAACCGACCTGGCGCGCCCTGCTGGTCCTGGCGCTGGGCTGGGCGCTGGCGACCCCGGCGCTGGCGTGGCTGGCGCGGCGCGGCAGCGCCTCGACGCCGCCGCGGTCGGCAACGCGAGGAGCCCGCGCATGACTCCGTGGTGGCAACTTCTGCTGGTGTGGCTGCTGGCCGCGCTGATGATGACGCTGGGCTGGCAATGGCAGCGCAGGCGCAGCAACGCCGGCATCGTCGACGTGCTGTGGGCGGCGGGCGTGGGCGGCAGCGCCGTCCTGCTGGCGATCACCGGCAGCGGCGCCGCGTGGACGCGCGCGATGCTGGCCTTGCTCGGCGGCGCGTGGGGCCTGCGTCTGTCGGCGCACCTCTGGCGCCGCGTGCGTGGCGAAGCCGAGGACGGCCGCTATCGCAACCTGCGGGCGCACTGGCAGGGCGTGCAGTGGAAATTCTTCGCCTTCTTCCAGTTCCAGGCCTTCCTGATCGTGCTGTTCGCGCTGCCGTTCGCGGCGGTGGCGCGCAACCCGCAGGTGTCCGCGCCGTGGCTGGCGGCGGCCGCTGCCCTCTGGCTGCTGGGCGTGCTCGGCGAATCGATCGCCGATGCGCAGCTGGCGCGCTTCCGCGCCGATCCGGCCCACCGCGGCACGACCTGCCGCGACGGCCTGTGGCGGTATTCGCGCCACCCGAACTATTTCTTCGAATGGCTGCACTGGTTCGCCTACGTCTGCCTGGCGGTCGGCTCGCCGATCGGCTGGCTGGCGTGGTCAGGGCCCGTGGTCATGTACGTGTTCCTGCGCTGGATCAGCGGCGTGCCCTACACCGAGGCACAGGCGCTGCGCACGCGTGGCGAGGACTACCGCGACTACCAGCGCACCACGCCCATGTTGATTCCATGGTTCCCCAGGAGAACCCCGCGATGACTACCCCCGCTTCCACCACACTGGCCAGCGAGCGTCCGGCCCCCGGCCTGCTCGGCATGGCCGAGCGCGGCCATCTTCCCGATGCGCTGCTGCGCCAGGGCATCCGCCGGCTGTGCGCCCAGCGCCTGCGCGAGGAGCAGGCCGGCGGCCTGGACGCGCAGGCCGCGCGGTATGCGCAGCGCATCGAGATGCTGCGCCACAGCCCGGTGGCGATCCACACTGACGCGGCCAACGCGCAGCACTACGAATTGCCGCCGGCGTTCTTCGAGCTCTGCCTGGGCAAGCGCCTGAAGTATTCGTCCTGCTACTACCCGCGCGGCGACGAGTCGCTGGACGAAGCCGAGGAGGCGATGCTCAAGCTGTACGGCGAGCGCGCCCAGCTCGCCGATGGCCAGTCGATACTGGAACTGGGCTGCGGCTGGGGCTCGCTGACCCTGTGGATGGCCGAGCGCTTTCCGGATGCGCGGATCACCGCCGTCTCCAACTCCGCGCCGCAACGCCAGCACATCGAGGCGCAGTGCCGCCGGCGCGGCCTGTTCAACGTGCAGGTGATCACCTGCGACGTCAACGCGCTGCAACTCGATCCGGCGCAGTTCGACCGCTGCGTGTCGATCGAGATGTTCGAACACATGCGCAACTACGAGATCCTGCTGGGCCGCATCGCCGGCTGGCTGAAACCCGGCGGCAAGCTGTTCGTGCACATCTTCGCGCACCGCACCGCGATGTATCCGTTCGAGACCGAGGGCGACGACAACTGGATGGGCCGGCACTTCTTCACCGGCGGGCTGATGCCGGCGTCGGACACCTTGCTGTGGTTCCAGTCCGCGCTGCACATCGAGCAGCGCTGGCATGTCGACGGCACGCACTACCAGCGCACGGCCAACCACTGGCTGGCCAACCAGGACGCGCACCGCGAGCAGGCGATGGAGGTGCTGGCGCAGGCCTACGGCAGCAAGGCCGCACCGCTGTGGTTCCAGCGCTGGCGCATGTTCTGGATGTCCTGCGCCGAGCTGTTCGGTTACGCCGACGGCCAGGAGTGGCTGGTCGCGCACTACCGCTTCGTGCGACCCGCCGCCGAAGCCCGACCATCCTTCACCCCGGAGACACCATGAAACTCCCGTCGACCCTGCTGGTAGCCTGCGCCATGCTGTTCAACCTCAACGTCGGCGCCCGCGAACTGCCGCCGATCACGCCGGTGGCCCATGTCGACCTGCCCCGCTTCATGGGTGACTGGTACGTGATCGCCACCATTCCCACGCGCTTCGAGAAGCATGCTTACGACGCAGTCGAGGTGTACACGCTGAAGCCCGATGGCCACGTCGCCACCTCGTTCCACTTCCGCGACGGCAGCTTCGACGGCGAGCGCAAGGACATCCACTCCACCGGCTTCGTCAAGCCCGGCAGCGGCAACGCGGTGTGGGGCGTGCAGGTGTTCTGGCCGCTGAAGGCCCAGTACATCGTGGCCTGGCTGAAGGACGACTACAGCCAGGTGATCGTGGCCCGCGATGCGCGCGACTACATGTGGGTGATGGCGCGCACGCCGACCATCGCCCAGGCCGACTACGACGCCCTGCTGGCGCGGGTGCGGGCGCTGGGCTACCCGATGGACAAGGTGCGCAAGGTGCCGCAGCAGGAACCGGCAGCCAGATCCGGCCGTTAGCCGCGCCGGACCCGCGCCGACCATGCGGCACGGCGGCTCTGACGGCGGCGCGGCAAGCGGACCCGGAGGGGGTCCGTGCGGGCGATGTAACCGGTGCGCCCGCGGCAGCGAATGGAGAGACTGACACACTCGCCAGGACAAGCAGCCGCCATGCCCGTCAACGATCCCGCCGACGCTCCAATGACCCGCCATCGCTGGCCAGCCCTGCTGGCGATCGCCCTGATCGTGGGTGGCGTCGCGCTTGCCTTCGGCTGGATCGCCGGCTGGCTGACGCCTGGCCGGCTGACCCCGCAACGTTTCACCAACGCGATCGAGAGCGGCAACGGGCAGATCTACCGGGGCTACCGTCGCGCGCATGCCAAGGGCGTCTGCGTGGCGGGCTATTTCGAAGGCAACGGGCAAGGCGTGGCGCTGTCCAGCGCGCGGCTGTTTGCACCGGTGCGCACGCCGTTCACGGGCCGCCTGTCGATCGCCGGAGGCTCGCCCTACGGGCTGGACGGCAAGGCGCGCGTGCGCAGCATGGCGCTGGAGTTGAACAGCGACGACGGCCAGCAGTGGCGCATGGCGATGAACAGCTTCCCGTTCTTCGGCGTGTCCACGGTGTCGGCGTTTTACGAGCAGACCCGCGCCAATACCCCCGACCCCGCCACCGGCAAGCCCGATCCGGCGAAGCAGGCTGCCTTCCTCCGCGCCCATCCGGAATTCGCCCGCTTCGCCAGCTGGGCGAAGAGCGCGCCGTGGTCGACCAGCTGGGCCAACACCACCTTCAACGGCGTCAACGCCTTCCGCTTCATCAACGCCCGTGGCGAGGTGCGCAACGTACGCTGGTCGATGCAGCCGCAGGCGGCCTTCGCGGCGATGACGGCGGAGCAGCGCGCCGCCGCCGACGGCAATTTCCTCGGCGAGGACCTGCAGGCGCGACTGGCCCGCGCGCCGCTGCGCTGGGACATGGTGGTGACCCTGGCGCAGCCCGGAGATCCCACGGCCGACCCGGCGCAACCCTGGCCCGAGGATCGCCAGCACGTCACCGTCGGCACCGTGGTGATCGAAAGCAGCACGCCGCAGGCCACCGGTGCCTGCCGCGACATCAACTACGACCCGCTGGTGCTGCCGACCGGCGTGCAGGGCTCGGATGATCCGATCCTGGCCGCGCGTTCGGCCGTCTATTCGGTGTCGTTCAACCGCCGCGAACACGACATCGCCAGTGGCAAGGCGGACACCGCCATCGGCAAGACCGCCGCGCCGGAGGCCAGGCCATGAACGATCTTCATCCCGCCAGGCTCGCTCCGCGGCACTTCAACCTCACCGCGCGCGTGCTGCACTGGAGCATGGCGCTGGCGATCCTGGCCATGCTGTTCGTCGGCATCGGCATGGTCGCCTCCCTGAGCCTGCGCCCGACCCTGGTCAGCCTGCACCGGCCGCTGGGCATCGCGATCCTGCTGCTGGCGATCGTGCGGCTGGTGAACCGGCTGCGCCATCGCCCGCCACCGTTGCCGGCCGACCTGCCCCGGGTGCAGGTGCTGGCGGCAAAGGCCTCGCACTGGCTGCTCTACGCGCTGATGTTCGCGATGCCGCTGATCGGCTGGTCGATGCTGTCCGCCGGCGGTTACCCGGTAACCATGTTCAAGGGCTTCAACCTGCCGCCGATCGTGCCCCACGACGCCACCGTCTACGCCGCGCTGCGCGGCGCCCACACCTGGCTGGCCCTGCTGCTGTTCGCCACCGTGCTGCTGCACCTGGCCGCCGCGCTGTTCCATGCCTGGGTGCGTCGCGACGAGGTGTTCCCCAGCATGGCGCGGGGCGCATCGCCGATGCCGGCGTCAGCTGCGCCGGAGCCGGCCGGCGTGTCGCCACGGGACTCAGGCGACAACGACGCGGACTCCTGACGGCCTCGAACTCAACCGGCACGCTGCACGGTTCGCAGCTTGCCGCTGTTGCCGCCACCACAGAAGAACTGGTCGCCGCCGTCCGACTCCAGTCCCGACACGCCGGTGCCCGCCGGCATCTCGAGAATTTCCAGCACCTCGCCACTGCCCGGATCGATGCGGCGCAGTTCGCTTTCGTCGTTCTCCCAGGTGCCGTGCCAGAGTTCGCCATCGGCCCAGCAGACGCCGGTGACGAAGCGGTTCGATTCGATGGTGCGCAGGATCGCCCCGGTGGCGGGATCGATTTGGTGGATCTGTCGCGCGCGGTACTGCCCCACCCACAACGATCCTTCGGCCCAGGCCAGCCCCGAGTCGGCGCCGCCACCGGGTGCGGGGATCGTGGCGAGCACCTGGCCGGTGTGCGGATCGATCTTCTGGATGCGGTTCTCGGCAAGCTGGAACAGGTGCCGGCCGTCGAACGCCGTTCCCGCATGCGCTACCACATCGATCGAACGCAGCGTCCTGCCGCTCGCCGGGTCGATCGCGTTCAACTTGTCGCCTGAGGCAAACCACACGTGCCGGCCGTCGTAGGTGACGCCATGCACGCCGTCGACACCTGCAAACGGACCTTGTTCGCGGACGATTCGGGCGGCTGATCGTTTCATGCTGCTTCCTGATCGGGCCCCGGGAACCTGCTTCCGCGCCGTCACCCCTGCAAAGTCCGGAGGTGCTGCATCAAGGGCGAAGCGGGTCATCCAGGGCGTGTTGTGGGAGATCAAGGTGGATTCCCGCTTGCGCGGGAATGACGTCATGGGGGAGTTTCGGGATTCGCGGTCGGCGCGCCGGTCCATCTGATGTGTCTCGATGCAGACAGCCTAGCCGCCCTGCACCGGCGCGGGGAGTAACAAGCTCGTCGGGAATCCGGGCACCGGCGGGCTCAGCCAGCGACGCGCCCGCCCGCGGCCAAACGACTGCACCTTGCCGGTCGCCGCCAGCGCATCGAGCGCGCGTTGCACGCTGCGCTGACTGGTGCCCAGCGCCAGCGCCAGGGCCGAGCTCGACCACGACTCGCCGTCGGCCAGCAAGGCAAGCACGTCCGCGTGGCGCTCATCGAACGGCGGCGCCAGCACGACGACCTGATCGGCCCGATGCGGCGCCAGCGCAAAACCGCGCTTCGTCGCGCCCACGCCGGCCAGTGCCTGCAGTTCGGTGCGCAGCCGGCCGATTTCGACGCGCAGGCGCACCCGATGCGATTCGTCGGCGTACCCGGTGCGGAAGACTTCGGCGATGAGCGTGTCCCGCGACACGTCGCCCGGCCATGCCCCGGCCAGCAGACGGGCGATCGCGAACAGCACGGGCCGCTTCGCCAGCGCCGCCCGCGTGCCGGACTGGCAGACGACGTGACGACAGGCGTCGATGACGAAGGCGTTCGATGCCAGCAACGCCTCGACGTCCTCCAGCCTGATCAGCCGTTCACCGCCATGCGTGATCAGCCGCGCCGCGGGCGCGTCGAGCACGCGGGCAGCATCGTCGATTTCCGCCAGCAGCGCCGGGATGCCGGCGTGGCGCGCGGCGTAGCTGGCCCGGGCCAGCGCCGCACGCGCCGGTTTCGTGCGCAGGCGGCGCAGGGCGATGCCGGCGTTGACCAGCTCGCGGGCCGCGCGCGAGGCGAGTGGCAGCGGCGCGGCATCGAATCCGGCCAGCGCCCGCTCGGCCTCGTCGAGGCGACCGAGCAGAAGCAGGCGCCGCGCCGCGAGATAGCGCGCATGCGCCGCGTTCACCGGATCGCCGTGCGCCTCCAGGGTCGCCCGCGCAGCATCCAGCGCCTTCACCGGCCAGCCCAACTCGCGCGAGGCGAGCGCGATCTCGGCTTCGGCGATGACGCACTTCGCGCGGGCCACCGCCTCGCTGGCACCGAACGCCCGCGCCGCGCGCTGCAGCAGCGCTTTCGCCCGCACGAAATCGCCGAGCTGCGCCATCGCGATGCCGCGCAGCGCCAGCGCGGGCGCATCGTCGCGCAAGGCGATCCGGTTCAGCGCGCCCAGCGGATCACCCGCCGCCAGCGCACGCGCCGCCGCCGTGATCAGCAAGTCCATCGGAGCGGAACCCATCGCGCCACGCTTGTCACTCCCACCGTCCGATGTCCGGTTTCTAATCTAGCCCACGATCCACCGGCAAGTCGCATCGATCCCCGAACGAAGGCCGGAACCCAGCGGGAGAACGCAATGACCATGCACACGACCGGAACACGCGACGAATGGCTGGCCGCCCGACTCGGCCTGCTCGACGCGGAAAAGGAGCTGACCCGGCGCAGCGACGAAGTGGCCCGGCTACGCCAGGCGTTGCCGTGGGTCAGGGTCGACAAGGCGTATCGCTTCGATACCGACGAGGGCAGTGCCACCCTGGCCGACCTCTTCCGGGGTCGCTCACAGCTGCTGGTCTATCATTTCATGTTCGGCGCCGATTACCGCGCGGGATGTCCCTCGTGTTCGTCGATCGCCGACGGCTTCGACGGCTTCGCCGTACACCTGGCGAATCACGACGTGACGCTGTCGGCGGTATCGCGGGCGCCACTGGCGAAGCTGCAGGCGTACCGGCAGCGCATGGGCTGGCGTTTCCCCTGGGCGTCCTCGTCCGACGGCGACTTCAACTTCGACTTCAACGTCTCGTTCACCGAAGCGCAGCAGCGCGCCGGAAACATCGAATACAACTACCGGCGCGATGGCCACGCGATGGACGCGAGCTCGGCCCCCGCGCCGGTCATCCAGATGGCCGCCAGCTGCGGCACCGACGCGCCCACCTACACGCGCGACCGTCCGGGCCTCAGCGCCTTCGTGCGCGAGGACGGCGTGATCTACCACACCTACTCCACCTACGCGCGCGGCCTGGACGGCCTGTGGGGCATGTATCAGTGGCTCGATCGCGCGCCGCTGGGGCGCAACGAAACCGGCGTGTGGTGGCGTCGCCATGACGAATACGCTGGCGAGTGAGTCTTGCTCGGGAGTGCAGCGCACAGCTTGGATTGCCAGCCCTCCCCGCGCGCCGGGCGTCCCTGGTCGCGAGTGCCGCTGGACGACGCGAATCCTCCGCCATGTCGAGCTTCGCCGTCGCGCCGAACGTGAACGAAGACTTCCTCCATGAACGTCTTGACGACCTGCCGCTCACGCCGATTCCGGAGAGTGGTCGGCACGCGCAGGTCGCCACCGGCGCCTGCCGCGTACCTTCCCAACCATGGAGTCACACTCATGAACAACGACCGCATCCAGGGCAACTGGAAACAGCTCACCGGGAAGATCAAGGCCCAGTGGGGCGACCTGACCGACGATGACCTGACCCAGGCCGAGGGCAACACCGAATACCTGGTGGGCAAGATCCAGGAGCGTTACGGCATCGCCAAGGACGAGGCGGCCCGACAGGTCAGGGACTTCGAAAGTACGCTGTGAACGCCAGCGCGTCCGGTGCCGGGCCGGCAGCCTTCTGCCGGCCCGGCCGCGTTCATTCCGGCGTCGTCACCTGCGGCACGTCCTGCGAGCCTTCCTCGCGATCGCGGTACAACGCGGCGCGTACCAGCAGCATCAGGGTGATCGGCGTGGTCAGGGTGAGGAAGACACCGATCAGGATCTCGTTGAAGATCGGGCGACCGTGCAGCACCGAGAAGCAGGTGATCGAGGCGGCCAGCATGAAGAACGTGCCCAGCGTGGTGCCCAAGGTGGGCGCGTGCACGCGCTGGTAGAAGTTCTTCAGGCGCAGCAGGCCGAGCGAGCCGATGAACGCGAACAGCGCACCGAGCAGCACCAGCACGGCGACGGTGATGGCCGCCCACGGCGGCAGGGCGTCGAGGTGGCTCATTCGATCACCTGCCCGCGCATCAGGAATTTCGACAGCGCCACGGTGCCGGCGAAACCGAGCAGGGCGATGACCAGGCCGGCTTCGACGTACAGCATGCTGCCGCTGCGGATGCCGATGGTCAGCAGCAGGAGCATCGCGTTGACGTACAGCGCGTCCAGCGCCACCACGCGGTCCTGCGCGCGCGGGCCGCGGACCATGCGGATGATCGAGAAGCTCATCGCCAGCAGGAACAGCCATTGCGCCGCGATGATGGCGATGTGGAGCAGGCCGTGGCTCATTGGAAGACCTCCAGCAGCGGGCGTTCGTAGCGTTGCTTGATGGTGTCGATCCAGCCCTGCTCGTCGACCAGGTCGAGCACGTGGATCAGCAGGACGTTGGCAGTGGAGTCGTAGTTCACCCAGATCGTGCCGGGTGTCGAAGTGATGATGCAGGCGAGCACGGCGAGGCCGTGGCGATCGGTCAGCGCCAGCGGGATCGCCACGAAACCGGAGTGCATGCCCCGTTCGCGGCGCAGGACGATCCGCGCCACGGCGAGGTTGGAGCGGAAGATGTCCAGCATCACGCGCGCGAACAGCAGGCCGAGCAGGTGCGGGTTGCGCACGCGCGCCTTTGGCGGGCGCAACCGGCCGAAGACCTTTGCCAGCGCGATGCCGAGCAGCGTGCCCAGCAGGATCGCGGCCGGCGCCACGCTCTGGTTGAGCAACAGCCAGATCACCAGCAGCAGCGCCGACAGGATCGGGTATGGCAACCAGCGACGGATCATGGCGCGGCCTCCGCCGGCGGCAACACCGCATGGATGTAGCTGGCCGGCGCGTGCAGCTGGACGGCGGTGTCGCGCAGGTAGCGCAGCGGCGACTCGACCAGCACGGTGAGCAGCAGGCACAGCCCCAGCAGGATCGCGATGGAAGTCGCTTCCGTGAGGCGCACCCCGGGGAAGATCCGCTCCGGCTCGACCCAGAAGATCTGGATGCCGGCGCGGCACAACGCGATCACCGTGCACAAGCCGGCCACGATGATCAACGCGAACAGCGCGACCGCGCCGGGGCGCGCGCCGTGTTCGAGCATCGGCGCCAGCAGCGCGAACTTGGCCAGGAAGCCGGACAGCGGCGGCAGGCCCGCCAGCAGCACCGCGCAGGCGGAGAAGCTCAGCCCGAGCATCGCCATCGGGGCGCTGATCACCACCCGGCTCTCGTCCTCCTGCGCGTACAGGCTTTCGTTGGGCACACTCTCGCCCGCCTGTTCGTACGGCTCCAGGCTCAGCGTGTCGTCGGTGTCGTCGTCGCCGTCGGAGGCGAGCAGTCCGGCGACCAGGTAGAACGCGGCGATCGCCAGGCTGGAGATCACCAGGTAGGCCAGCGCGCCGGTGGTCACGGCCGGTTGCTGCAGGCCGATCGCACCGAGCAGGGTGCCGGAGGAAATCACCACGTTGTAGCCGGCCAGCTTGGCCAGGTCGCGCGCGCCCAGCATGCCGACGATGCCGGCCACCACCGTGGCGACGCCGCCCCACAGCATCCAGTCGCTGCCGAAATGGGCGGAGACCGGGCCCGCGTCATCGCCGAACAGCAGCAGGCCCAGGCGCAGCAGCACGTAGATGCCGACCTTGGTCATCAGCGCGAACATCGCCGCCACCGCCGGCGAGGCGGCGGCATACGTGCGCGGCAGCCAGAAGCCCAGCGGAAACATCGCGGTCTTGATCAGGAACGCCACGCCGAGGATCGCCGCGCCCGCGTGCAGCAGGGCGCGGGTGCGCTCGGGCACGTGCGGGATCAGCTCGGCCAGCGCGGCCATGTTCAAGGTGCCGGTGACGCCGAAGATCAGGCTGACGCCGAGCAGGAACAGCATCGAGGCGGTCAGGTTGACCGCGATGTAGTGCAGCCCCGCGCTGACCCGCCGCGCGCCCGAACCGTGCAGCGCCAGGCCGTACGACGCGGCCAGCAGCACCTCGAAGAACACGAACAGGTTGAACAGGTCACCGGTGAGGAAGGCCCCGTTCAGGCCCATCAGCAGGAACTGCAACAGCGGCTGGAAGTGGCCGCCGCGATGCTGCCAGCGGCCCAGCGCGTACGGCAGCACGGCCAGCGCCAGCACGCAGGTGAGCAGCACCATCAGGGCGGACAGCCGGTCGGCCACCAGCACGATGCCGAAGCGCGCCGGCCAGTCGCCGATGCGGTAGACCGCCGCCAGCGCACCGTCGGCGGACACCGCGAACGTCAGCGCGGCGGCGCCGGCGACCAGCGCCAGGCACGAGACGATGCTCAGCGCCAGCACCGTACGTCGCCGCTTCTCGCCGACCAGCAACTGCAGCGCGGCGACCAGCAGCGGCAGCAGGATCGGCGCGATGATCAGGTGGTTGCTCACGGCGTACCGTCCTCGCCGTCGACGTGGTCGTTGCCGGTCAGCCCGCGCGAGGTCAGCAGCACCACCAGGAACAGCGCGGTGGTGGCAAAACCGATCACGATCGCGGTGAGCACCAGCGCCTGCGGCAGCGGGTCGGTGTACTGGGCGATATCGCCGCCATGCAGCACCGGGTCGGCGCCGGTGCGCAGACCGCCGATGGAGAAGATGAAAAGATTCACCGCGTAGGAGATCAGGGTCAGCCCGATGATCACCTGGAAGGTGCGCGGTCGCAGCAGCAGCCACACACCGGAGGCGGCAAGAATGCCGATCGCGGCGGCCAGGACCAGTTCCATCAGCGCTCTCCTTCCGCGGCGGGCGCGGGCGCCTGGCGCGGCCGGCGCAGCGACTGGTGCGCCAGCGCGACCAGCATCAGGATGGTGGTGCCCACCACCACTGCGAACACGCCCAGGTCGAACAGCAGCGCGGTGGCCAGCGGCACGCGGCCCAGCAGCGGCAGGTCGAGGTACTGGAAGTACGTGGTCATGAATGGACGTCCAAACGCCAGCGAGCCCAGTCCGGTCAGCACCGCCAGCAGCAGGCCCGCGCCGAGCCAGCGCACCGGCAGCACGCGCAGGCGCGTCTCCACCCAGCGCGCGCCGCGGGCCATGTACAGCAGGATCAGCGCCACCGCCACGGTGATGCCGGCCACGAAGCCGCCGCCGGGCAGGTCGTGGCCACGCAGGAACAGGTGCAGGCCGAACAGCAGGATCACCGGCGACATCAGCTGGATGATCAGGCCGGGGATCATCAGGTAGTCGGTCAGCGAGTGATCGGCAGCGCGATCGGGCGCGGCCGCGTCCCGTGCCGTCTGCTGGCGTTGCTGCAGCGGCGTGCCGATGCTTTCGGCCGCGGGGCGGAAGCGTCGCAGCAGGGCGAACACGGTCAGGGCCACGATCGCCAGCACGCTGATCTCGCCCAGCGTGTCGAAGCTGCGGAAGTCGACCAGGATCACGTTGACCACATTGTGGCCGCCGCCCTCGGTGTACGCGCGTTCGAGGAAGAAGCGCGAGATCGAATCGGCCACCGGATGGGTCATCGCGGCATAGGCCAGGCTGGCCACGCCCAGGCCGGCCACGATCGCGATCACCACGTCGCGCCGGCGGCGGAAGCGCTGCCGGCGGCTTTCCACCGACAGCCCCTCGATCCGCTTGGGCAGCCAGCGCATGCCCAGCAGGATCAGGATCGTGGTGACCACCTCGACCAGCAACTGGGTCGCCGCCAGGTCCGGCGCCGACAGCCACACGAAGCTCACGCACGAGACCAGGCCTGCGCCACCGGTGAGGACCAGCGCGGCGAGGCGATGGAACTTCGCCTGGCTGGCCGCGCCGATCGCGCAGGCCGCGCCCAGCAGCCACAGCAACGCGAACGCCGGGTCGACGCTGGACCAGCGCAGCTCCATGTCCAGCGATGCGCCCGCCGCGGCCAGGGTGCCGGCCAGCAAGGCCAGCAGCACGATCAGCAGCAGTTGCGATTGCAGCCGCCGGCCCGGATAGCGCCGCTCGATCCGCTGCGGCAGGTCGGCGGCCAGCACCGCCATCACCCGCTCGAAGATCCGCTTGCCGCCGAGCCGGCCGATCAACGGCGCCCCCTCGCGCTCGGCGAAACGCCGACGCAAGCCCGCGAACAGCAGGCAGCCGGCCACAAAGGCAAACACGCTCATCAGCAGCGGCGTGGTCACGCCGTGCCACACCGCCAGGCTGTAGACCGGCAGGTCGCTGCCCAGCACCGAGGCGGCCGCCGCCTGCAGGGTCGGCCCGATCACCCGCGCGGGCAGCACGCCCACCAGCAGGCAGGTCAGCGCCAGGAAGCCGATCGGGAAGCGCATCCACAACGGCGGCTCGTGCGGCTGGCGCGGCAGCTCGGCCGGCGTGCGGCCGAAGAACACGCCGCGCACGAAGCGGATCGAATAGGTCACGCCGAACGCACTGGCGGCGACCGCGATCACCACCGAGATCGCGTCCAGCAGCGGCCCCTGCCGCGCGGCCAGCGTCTCGGCGAAAAACATTTCCTTGGACAGGAAGCCGTTCAACAACGGCACACCCGCCATCGCCGCGCCGGCGACCAGCGCCAGCGTGGCGGTGACCGGCATGAAGCGGCGCAGGCCGCCCAGCTTGCGCAGGTCGCGCGTGCCGGCCTCGTGGTCGACCGCGCCGGCGGCCATGAACAGCGAGGCCTTGAAGGTGGCGTGGTTGACGATGTGGAAGATCGCCGCCACCACGCCCAGCGCGCTGCCCAGCCCCACCAGCATGGTGATCAGGCCCAGGTGGCTGATCGTCGAATAGGCCAGCACGCCTTTCAGGTCCTGCTCGAACATCGCCGCGTACGCGCCCAGGATCAGCGTGACCAAGCCCACGCCGCCGACGATCCACGACCACTCCGCGGTGCCGCCCAGCACCGGCCAGAAGCGCACCAGCAGGAATACGCCGGCCTTCACCATCGTCGCCGAATGCAGGTAGGCCGAGGCCGGCGTGGGCGCCGACATCGCCTGCGGCAGCCAGAAGTGGAACGGGAACTGCGCGCTCTTGGTGAACGCGCCCAGCAGGATCAGCAGCAGCGTGGGCGTGTACCAGGGATGCGCGCGCACCGTGTCGCCCGCGGCGAGGATCGCGTCCAGCTCGTAACTGCCCGCGATGTGGCCCAGCAGCAGCATGCCGCCGAACAGGCACAGGCCGCCGCCGGAGGTGACGATCAGCGCCATTCGCGCGCCGTCGCGCGCCGAAGGCCCGCGGTGCCAGTAGCCGATCAGCAGGAACGAGAACAGGCTGGTCATCTCCCAGAAGAACACCAGCTGGATCACGTTGCCGGACATCACGATGCCCAGCATCGAGCCCATGAAGGCCAGCAGCAGGGCGAAGAAGCGCGCCAGCGGATCGTCGGGCGACATGTAGTAGCGCGCGTACACGCCAACCAGCGCGCCGATGCCGCAGATCAGCAGCATCATCAGCCAGCTGAAGCCGTCGATCCGCAGCACCAGGTCCAGGCCCAGCCCCGGTGCCCATGGAATCACCTGGCGCAGCACGTCGCCGGCGAGGATCAGCGGGGCCAGCCACAGGCAAAGCAGCAGGCCGAGCAGCGCGGTGGCGGTCATCAGCCACGCCGCCCGGTTGTGGCCGCGGCCGCGCATCAGCCACGCCACCACGCTGGCCACGAAGGGCAAGCAGAGGATCAGGCTGGGCAATTGGTGCGGCATCGGTCACGGGCTCCCGGGGTTTGTCGGTGTCTCCGGCAAGAAACCCAGGCGGCGAAACCTGGCACTTCAAGAGCATCCGCGCACTTCGTTCGCTGAAACCTCGGCGACGGCGCTGGCCGCGGACAACGTTTCGGCCCCGCCATGGCACTGCGCTCGACAGGCGCAGCCCCTCGAACGGGCATGACGGGATCGTTCGGGACTCGCCGCAGCGCGCGTCCCGCCCGCTGCCCCCGCAGTCTATCGTCCGGCGTGAATGGCCGGCAATGCGGGCGGTCGCGGCGACGCGCCGATGCAGCATGCCGACGCTGCACGGATCGATACGCCGATGCACACGGCCGGATGGAATCATGCCTCTCGTGCGCGGTCCCGCAGGCAAGCACGACTGGGCAGACTGCCATGCGGCGTGCACGCAGCCTGCACGCCCGGGCTTCGTACCATGCAGGCGGGAATCCCCAGGATGGCCTGACCGGCCAAGCCTTCCCATCCGTTCCGCGACCCCGGAGAAAACAACATGAATCATCGACAGCCACGTCGGCTTCGCCGTGCCGGCGGGATGCTCGCCTTCGTCCCGCTGCTGCTCACCTGCCACGTCGCCAGCGCGCAGCAGTCACCCGCGCTGGATCGCGTCAGCGTCTGGCTGGGCGCTTACAACGCCAACGCCGATACCACCATCGGCGCCAGCGACAAGAGTGGCCAGTACCACGGCGACTTCAATCTGGAAAAGGACCTGGGCTTTCCCGACCGCAAGACGGTGCCTCGTGCCCGGCTCGACTTCCTGGTCGGCGACAGCCAGGGATTCTCGCTGGACTACTACAGCGTCAATCGCACCCGCAGCAAGTCGCTGGCGCGCGACATCAGCTACGCCGGCAACGACTACAGCGCGGCGGCCACGGTGAAGGGCA
The DNA here is from genome assembly GCF_040208325.1 of Rhodanobacter sp. IGA1.0. Classification (NCBI taxonomy): domain Bacteria; kingdom Pseudomonadati; phylum Pseudomonadota; class Gammaproteobacteria; order Lysobacterales; family Rhodanobacteraceae; genus Rhodanobacter; species Rhodanobacter sp. IGA1.0. The sequence goes on along the minus strand of NZ_CP157948.1, from coordinate 232,500 downwards.
AGCTCAACTTCGACTTCGGCAGCGCGTCCTGGCGCTGGTGGTTCGGCCACGGCAATGACGTGTTCGGCCTCGGCTTGGGCGGCGCCTACTACCGCGTGCACGCCAGCATCAGCGGCGAGGCCAGCGTCAACGGCGACCCCGTGGGCCAGGCCTCGTCCAGCACCACCGACAGCGCCTGGGCGCCGATGCTGCAGCTGGGCTGGCGACATGCGTTCAACGACCAGTGGCGCATGTACATCGACGCCGCCGGCGTCAAGAAGAACGGTGGCAACCTCAACGGACACATCGTCAACGCCGCGCTGGGCGTGGAGTATTTCCCGTGGAAGAACGTGGGCTTCGGCGCCGAATACGGCTACAGCCGCGTCGTGCTGCATCAGCGCAAGCACGACTACAACGCCAACCTCGACATGAAGCTCGACGGCCCCTCGCTGTTCGTGCGCTTTCGCTTCTGAGCACTTTCGCCGCGTAGTGATTCGACGTGGCGTGGTCGCCTGGTGACCACGCCACGTCTGCATCGGCCGACGCATTCCCGCGGCGCAGCTCTCCCGAAGCTGCGTCGCGGATCGGCTGCCCTCCGGCCGATCGGAACTGCCTACAAGCGACAGGGCAGAATCGCCGCAGCAGTGCGGGGATACCTTGGAGATACCATGGCCACCAGGATTGCGTGGCCACTCCAGCTGGCCGCGCGCACAAGGAGATGTGCCCCGATGAGCCGACAGTCGTTGAGTCGCGAACAGTTGCAGCAGCGCGCCGCACGGCGCCATACGTGGCAAGAAGCAGCAGCCGGGGCGCCACAGATCGCGGCCCTGTTCGAACCCCGAAGCCCCACGTTCCGCACGCTGGACAAGAAGCTCGTCCTCGGCGACGAGGCCTTCTGCATATTGCGCGCACTCAACGACTTCGATCGCCGCAAGGTGGCGGAAGAACTGCTGGATATCGCCCTCCACCCAAACCGACTGGACGCCGACACCGGCCGCGGGGACTGGTTTCAGCGTCTGCTCCCCAGTCGCTACCCGTTCAAGGGCTACCACTACAAGATCCGCTATGCGATCGTGCCGGGCAAACCGGTGGTGATTGTCGATATCTTTCTTGACCAAGACCTGCTGCGGTCGAAACTTCCGGATTCCGTGCAACGAAACGCGTTGTACCAAGTAAGCAAGGTGGGGACGGCGCGCTTTACGCCCGAGTTCAAACAACTGGGTAAGGAACCAGGGGATGTCATCAAAGCGCTGACTGGCAGTTGGGGGACTGACAGTCCCTTGCCTACACATCGCATCGACACCCTCCACGCCGCCGTCAACGGCATGCAGAACAACCTGGCCAAGGCGGCTTGGCTGATGGGCACGCACCTCGAAACCGCCTACGGGGAAAACTCTGTGCCCATCGATAATTACACCTTGTTCTTCAACCCCACCGAGGGAGAGGGTCGGGACTTCTTCGAATGTGGCTTCGACAAGCAGAACCTGATGGAGTGCAGTCACAACAGCCAGCATCTGGCGGCAGTGCTGGTGGAGGCGCAACGGCGCGGACACCGCACGCGCTGGGTGGCGCACAGCCAAGGTGCCATCATCTTCATCACCGCCGTCGAATTTGCGTTGAAGCACGACGGGATCCGTCTCGATCACCACAGCGTTTGCCTGCACGGCACCGGTTGCTACGTCAGGCGGGCCGAGCTCGTCTGCACCCGCGCAGGCATCACGATCGAGCGCGTGCGCAACAACCCGTTCGACCTGGTGCCCAATATCTGCGGCCCCAACGACTGGAGCCTCGGCGGGCTGGAACGGTCCTTGAAATTCCGCGGTCTGGTGAAGGAGGGTGGTCCGCTGGCCAGTCCGCACACCTTGCCGTATCTGGGTCTGGAAACCTATGTGGAGCAACTGAGGTTCACCGGCCACCATGAACTGGCACGCTATGCGCAGCAGTTTCACCCTTCCGAGATGGCCTGAATCATGAACACCTCGCCGCCACCGAGTACGCCCTTCAAGCGCCGTCCACTACCTTGGTACAAACGGGCTACCGCGGCCTTCAACGCTCCACGCGGTGGTGTGCCGGCTGCACCCGTCGTACCCAGGCGGATCGATTGCGGACCCTTCACCCTGAGCTTCCTCGAACCCGCGGCCGCGTTCGGTGAGGGCATGGGCACGCCCGACCCCGACGAAGTGAACCTGGATGCGGGCGCCTTTACCCCGACCGAAGCCCCCAACGCGCGGGCCAACCATCAAGCGATCTGGCTGGGGATCAGCAACTGGATCTATCACTTGCCGCGCTGGCACAGTTCGCGGATCTTTCCTGTACCGCATCCTCCCTACGCCATCATCACCACTCATTGGCAACTCGAACGGGTCAAACACGACATCCAGCTCAAGCCCGATGACATGGCGATGCTCGAGGACTACCTGCGCCATGACTACGTCGCCTACCTGGAATCCGAGGGCGGTCCCAACTGGAAGCTGCGCGATGAGACGTACAAGGGCAAGACGATCAGCGGCGCCCCGTTGCCGCAATACCAGATCGACGACATTCTTGCGGCCCACTTGAAAAGCCCCCCTTCAAGCTATGAGCCACTGATCAGCAATGACATGCATTGGCTACGTTACCTTTGGGATCCAATGCAAGGCATGCCGAATACCCTCAACTACACCACGGTTCTGCTACCCGACGTGCTGTTGACGGTGTGTTTCCACATCACGCGCATGAACTCCGAACCCTGGGAAGACTGGTGGGACCTGTTCATGGAGGACTGTGAGATCCTGGTGAAGACCATCACCTGTCAACGCAAGGAGCTGCCGCACGCCGGTGTGGCCGCGTCGGAATGACCGGCTTGAGAGGTTGGGAGATTCACGACTCAGCGGCGCGTCGATTCGCCGACTGCTCCCAGCACCTGGAAGCGGATCGTGGCGAAGGCGCCGTCGCCGGCCAGCGCCGTGACGCGTTGCTCGCCACCTTGCGGCAGGTCGATCGATATCGTGGTGCCGGCTTCGCTGCGGCCTTGCAGTCGTCCGTTGAGCAGCCATTGCACCGGGCCTTGCGCGCCCAGCGCGCGCAGGTTGATGCGCAGCGGCTGGTCGCTGTTCGGCGCCTGGCGCAGGGTGACGCCATCGCCGAGTCCGCTGATGCGGAGCGGGTTGGCGCTGTCCAGTGAGTCGGCGGCGCAGCCCGGCGCCAGTGGCGGCAATGCCGCACTCTCCCGGTCGTCGCGACTGAGCCACGGCGTGGCCAGCGCCGGCCAGCGTGCCAGCTGGATGGCCTGCTCGTGCGGCGCATGGCAGGCGCCGCTGAGCCGATGTCCGCGGCCGTCGACACGCAGCGTGATCAGGCCCGCCGACCACGCGCCGAGGCCGCGTTCGGCGAAGGTGGGCGGCAACGCATCGTCCAGCAGCCAGGCGGTGCGGTGCTGACGGCACAGCGCCGGAGCGGTGGACTCCAGCGCGCCGCCCAGTGGCCAGCAGATCTCGCGCTGGCTGACGCTGGCCGGTCGGGCCGCGACATGACCACCCCGCGACGGCAGCATGTCGGCGATCTGGAACAGCAGCGGCAGCGCAGTCACCGCGCCGTACTGGCCGGGCGAGGGCGTACCGTCCGGACGGCCGATCCATACGCCGATGGTCCAGCGGTCGGTGACGCCGATCGACCACGCATCGCGATAGCCGTAGCTGGTGCCGGTCTTCCACGCCACGCTGGCGTGGCGGTTGATCGCGCCGGCCAGCGGCGCGCCTTCGACGTCGGCGGGGTTGTGCGCAAGGATGTCGCGGATGATCCACGCCGCGCCCGGCGACAGCAGCCGTCGCGGGCGGGCGGGCTGGTCGGCGGTGTAACGCGGCGTGCCGGCGATGCCGCCGTTGGCGAACGCGGTATAGGCGCCCACCAGGTTTTCCAGCCGCGTGGACGCGCCGCCGAGGATGATCGACAGGTTTGGCTGCGCGCCCGCCGGCAGTCCGAGGTCGACGCCGCCCGCGGCCAGTCGGGCCACGAAACGGCTCGACCCGACCCGATCCAGCACATCCACCGCCGGCACGTTGAGCGAGCGCTGCAAGGCCTCGGCCGCGCTGACCGGGCCGGAGAATGCCTCGTCGAAATTGCCCGGCTTGTAGCCACCGAAATCCTGCGGCGCGTCGACCAGCAGGCTTTCGGAATGGATCAGGCCATCGTCCAGCGCCAGTCCGTACAGGAACGGCTTCAGCGTGGAACCGGGCGAGCGCGGCGCGGCCACCATGTCGATGTAGCCGTGCCGCTGCGGGTTGGCGAAGTCGCTGGTGCCGACGTAGATGCGCGCCTCCAGCGTGGCGTTGTCCACCACCAGCAACGCGGCCGAGGTATGCGGCGGCAGTCGCGACAGGTAGGCGCCGACGCGATCCTCGGCGGCGCGCTGCAGGTTCGCATCGATGGTGCTGGTGATCCGCCGCGAAGCCGGCTGCTGGCGCTGCAGCCGCTCGGCCAGCAGCGCGGCCGACAGCGGCGCGCGCAGCGAACGCGCCACGACCGGCTCGATCGCCGCGTCGCGTACCTCGGCCGGACTCCACACCCCGAGATCGCGCATGCGGCGCAGCACCTTGTCGCGGGCGGTCCGCGCCGCCTGCGCGCGACGATCCGGGCGCAGCCGGCTGGGCGATTGTGGCAACACCGCCAGCAGCGCGGCCTCGGCATGCGACAAGCGCGTGGCCGGCTTGCCCAGGTACGCCCACGACGCCGCCTCGACGCCTTCGATCGGCCCGCCGAACGGCGCGTGGTTGAGATACAGGTCGAGGATCTGCGCCTTCGACAGATGCGCTTCCAGTTGCAGCGCCCGGAAGATCTGCACCAGCTTGCCACGGAACGTGTGCGGGCCGAACTCAGACGAGATGGGCTCGATGATCCGCGCCACCTGCATGGTCAAGGTGGAACCGCCGGACACGATGTGCCCGTGCACGATGCCGCCGGCAAAGCCGCGCAGCAGCGCATACGGATTCACTCCGGGATGGCGGTAGAACCAGCGGTCTTCATAGGTCAGCAGCGCCTGCAGATAGAGCGGCGACACCTGCTTCGCCGTGGTCGGATAGCGCCACACGCCGTCGCTGTCGGCGAACGCGCGCAGCGGCGTGCCGTCGCGCGCCAGCACCACGGTGCTGCCGGTGTCGGGGGCGGGGAGGTGGAGCGGGAACAGGCGGTCGAGGGTGAAGGCGGCGAGCAGCAGCACGCCGACAGTGATGAGCACCGCACGCAGCCAGCGCCACGCGCGCGAGCGGCGTGTGGAAGCGAGCGGCGTGGCGGTTGGAATCGCAGTCATGGTGCGGTGCAGGCTGCCTGGCTCCCTCCCCTGCACAGCAGGGGAGGGCTGGGGTGGGGTGCTCTTTGTCATACCCAAGCGAAAGTCAAAAGCCCTACCCCCTCACCTGAAGGACTCCCTTCGGTCGCCAGCCTCCCCCTGCGAGCAGGGGGAGGAGCAGGAGCATCACGGTTCGACCACGGTGATCTTCGCCGGCTCGACCTTGCCGATGCCGCGCACGGCGGGGCGGTACATGTCCTCCACCAGCGGCGGTGGCACGGTGTAGTTGCCGGGGGTCACCGCACGCACCAGGTAGAACACGCGGGCCTTGTCGCCGCGGCGCAGGTTCAGCGCGGCGGCGTAGCGGTCGTCGCGGTACTCCTCGTGCTGGATGTCGGCGGCCGACGCGTGTTCGTCCAGGTTGATGCCGTCGATCACCACGCCGGACCAGGTCTGCGCGCCGCCCAGGTTGAGGTTCTCCACTTCCAGCCCGCCGGGCAGCAGGTCGGTGACCAGGGCATCGGGGATGTCCATGCGCGCCTCGATGTCGAGTTCGACGATCAGCGTATCGCCCTCCCTCAGCTCATCGCCCGTCCACGGCTTGCCGTCAGTGGTGAAGTAACTGCGGCGCACGTCGATCTGGCTGTCGTCGGCTGCGGGTGCCTTCTGCGGGATGCCGGCCACGTCGAGCGTGGCGAAGATCGCCGCGTCGCTGGTCGGCTGCACGCTGACGCCAGCCGTGAGTTCGGCCACGCTGAGCGGACGGCTCCACACGCGCTGGTCGGGTGCCTGCTCGGTCTTGCCGCCGGCGGTGATCGTGGCAGCCAGCGGGGCGTTGCTCTTCGCGTCGAACGCCCTCGCCACGCGGGCGATCGCCGCCTGCTCCTGCGTGCTCAGGTACGACCACGACCAGCGGTAGTCCTTGTCCTGCTGCTGGCGCTGGCGCACGTTGGCAGTGGCGTTGCGGGCCCAGTCGACCAGCTTGGCGTCGTAGGCGGGCTTGTTCACGCCGTAGGTATGGGTGAGCGCCACCATCAGGGCCAGGTCGCGCAGGTCCGAGCCGTAGTCGCCGACGTACCAAGGGCGTTCCTTGCTCCACGCGAACGCCTCGTCGATCGCCTTCTGCGCGCGCTCGTTGTCGCCCATCAGCTTCAGCGCGATGCCCAGGTGCACCAGCGGCAACGGAGCGACCAGCTTCTGGCGTTCGTTGTCGAACAGCGCGCGCAGCGTGCCCAGCGGCGCGCGGTTGACCCGCGCCAGCACGAAGCCGGAGTACGCCTCGTCGGCCAGCCGCAGGTGGTCGTGGTGCTCATAGTCGTAGTACGGGTGGCCGCCGGCGAGCAGGTCGTCGTTGAGCCGCTGCAGCGATTTCTGCAGCACGTCCTGCGGCACCGCGAAACCGGCGTCGCGGGCGTCCAGCATGAAGTCGACCACGTACGGCGTGGTGAAGGTGACGATCGGACTGCTGCCGCCCCAGAAACTGAAGTGGCCGTTGCTGGCCTGGAACGAGGCGATCCGCGACAGCGCGCCCTCGACCGCCGCCTTGCGCACGTCATCGCTCATCACCGGCGCGCCCAGCGCCTTGGCCGTCTGGCCGTCCAGAATCAGCGCGGCGTAGCCCTTGCTGGTGGTCTGCTCGATACAGCCGTACGGGTAGCGCAGGATGTCGCGCAGGGCGGCGGCGTACGGCAGCGGCGGCAAGGTGCTCAGGGTGAGCCGCGCGTTCACCGTGGCCGGCAGCAGGCCGGCAATCGCGGCGGCACCGAAGCGTTCGGGCTTGCCGGCTTCCAGCGCCAGCGGCGTGGTGGTGACGGTTTCCGGCCAGGCCGGGCGCACCGCGAACTCGAAGTGGCGATCCACGCGGTAGTCGTTGAGTTCGGCGTGGATGTCCACGGTCGCCACCGCCGCGCCCGCCTGCGCCGTCACCGGCATGTGCAAGGTGGTGCCGGCGCCGTCCTTCAGCGCCACGTCCTGCACGGCCTTCTCGATGGTGATCAGGCCACCACCCTTGACGCTGACCTTGGCGGTGCCGTCCTTGCCCGAGAGGTTTTTCAGGTCGAGGCTGATCATCGCCTTGTCGCCGGCCGCCATCACCCGCGGCGTGCTGGGCTCGACCACCAGCGGCGCGCGCACGGTGACGTTGCCGTCGGCATTGCCGTAGCGACTGTCGGTATACGCCAGCGCGGCGAGACGCAGGCTGCCGTTGAAGTCGGGCACATCCACATGCAGCGTGGCCTTGCCCTGGGCGTCGAACGCCACCGGGCCGCTGAACAGGTCGACGATCTGCACCTTGGGATTGAGCCGGTTCGCCTTCGGCAACGCGCCTGCACTCATGTCGCCACCGTAGCGCAGCCTGGCCTGCTCGCCGTCCATCGCCTCGATGATGCGGCTGTACAGGTCGTACGCATCGACGCTCAACGCACGCTTGCCGAACAGCCACGCCCACGCATCGGGCACCGGGTAGTCGGTGATGTTGAGCACGCCCTGGTCGACCGCCGACAGCGTGACGAACGCCTTCTGCCCGGCCAGGCCGGTGGCCTGCACGCCGACCTCGAGCGGGTTGCCCGGGCGCATCAGCGCGGGCGCGTCGAGCTTCAGCGGAATGCGCCGGTCGTTGCGATCCATCGCCACGTATTCCACGCCCATCGCGCGGGCCGGCGTGGTGTGCTCGGCCGCTTCACCGCCGCGGAACACCAGCGCCGTCACGTAGACGTCGTGGCGCTCCCAGTCTTTCGTCACCGGGATATCGAATACCGCGCCGGCCTTGGCCTCGATGTTCCTGGTGTAGAGCAGATGATCCGACTCCACCAGCAACACGCCGGGGCCGTCCTGCGGCGGCGTCACCGTGACTTTCATGGTGTCGCCAGCCCGATAGCGCGCCTTGTCCAGCTGCAGCTTGACCTTGTCCGGCCGCGCCTCCTTGCCGAGGTTTTCGTCATCCCAGTTGTAGCCGGCGAAGAACGGGAACACCGTGGTGAGCTTGGTCAGCGGGTCGTATACCTCGACGCGGTAGCTGCCCCACTGCACGGGGAATTCGACGTGGGCCGACTGGCCGGCGGCCACGTCGACATCCTTCTCGTCGACCAGCTGCAGGCGCTGGTTCGCGCTGGACTGCCAACCACCGTTCTGCTCATACAGCCAGTAGAAGTCGCGCAGCTCACGCTGCAGGCGCACCTTCAGGTGGCTGCCGGCGATCAGCTCGCCCTTCGCATTGGCCCGCACGATCTCGAAACCGGCCGGCGCCTCGCTTTCGGCGCCCTGCTTCGGGTCGAACAACGGGCGCACGCCGACCAGCGCATCGGCCGGCCAGTAGCTGCGCTTGAGCAGCCGCGTCACCGCGCGGCCGCCGCTTTCATAGACGCTGCCGGACAGGGTCACCGCCAGCGGCGCGACCGGCTGCACGTCGTCGGGCAGCGCCACGTCCTGCTCCAGCACGCCTTGCGCATCGAGCTTGGCGTCGATCACGTCGTCGGCGCTCTTGGGCAGCTCGACCAGCGGGTTGCCGAAGAAGGTGTCCTTCATCTTCTCCAGCGGATGCACTTCCGGCGCTACCAGCAGTTTCGCGGTGAAGCGGTTGCCGTCGGCGGGAGCGCCGTACAGGTAACTGGAGGCGACCTTGAGCTTCAGCGGCTCGTCCGGCGCCAGCTGCTGCTGCGGGCTGGACAGTTCGACCTTGAGCCGCTCGGGCAGGAACTCCTCGACGTGGAACGGGAACGCCTGCACGGTGTCCTTGGCTGAAGGGTCGAGGCGGAATTCCAGCTGCCACAGGCCGGTCGGCGCATCGGCCGGAATCGCCTGGCTCAGCTCGAAATAGTTCAGCTGCTGCGGCTCCAGCCGTTTCTCCACCAGGGTGCGGCCGTCGGGCTGTTTCACCCGCACGAACAGCGACTGCGGCTTCATCGGCTTGCCGTCGTAGTCGCGCAGCAGGGCCGACGCACGCAGCGTCTCGCCGGGGCGGTACAGGTCGCGCCCGGACCATGCATAGACCTCGAACGGCGCCTGCCTGCGACCGCTGATGTCGAAGTTCGACACGTCGAGCGCGGGCCGGTTGAACGGCAGCACCGAGACATCCTTGCCGTGGCGCGCCACCAGCACGTCGGACGCCTTGACCTTGTATGCGATCAGCGCATTGCCGTCGGCGTCGGTGGTGGCCTTGAGCTTGCTGCGCCCGTTCACGTCTCGCACTTCGACATCCACCGCATTGACCGGCGTGCCGTCGCGCAGCGAGGCCACGTGCAGCAGCACGTTGTCGCGGTACACGCGCAGGTGCAGGCCGAGGTCGCTGACGAAGAAGGTGGCGGTGTCGTAGCCGTCCTTGAAGGTGCCGCCGGCCTTGACCACCGCCATGTACACACCAGGCGTGGCCAGCTCCTTGATGTTCTGCACCGGCAGGTAGGTCACCGTGCGCTCGTTCGCCTCGCCACCCAGCGTGTAGTGGTTGGCGTAGACCGAGTCGGCGATGTCGGTGATCGGCACGCTGGCGCGGCGATCGTCGCCTTCGCCGCACTGGTTGTAGTAGCGGACCTCGTGGTCGAGCTCGTAGCTCTCGCGATGGCCGTTGCGTGGATAGGCGCAGAACAGGTCCGAGAGTGCGTCCTCGTGCACGCGGAAGAACTCCACGTCGGCGTCGTGCACGTTCATCGACACCAGCGGAAGGCCGCGGGTGCCGCGCGCGGGCAGCACGCTGCCGTGCGAGGCGAAGCCCACCGCCGCCGGCAAGTTGCCGGAATACACCTCGTGCTTCACCTCGTGACCCAGGGTGCGGCCGTCGGCGGCCAGCACGCCGGACTTCAGCTGCACCACGTAGCGCGTGTTGGCCTGCACGAACGGGAAGCTCAGCGTCTTGCCGTCGTCGTCCAGGCTCCAGCTGCCGCTGACCACCTCGCCGTTCGGGCCGGTCACCGCAATCAGGCTGTCGAACGCCTGGGCCGAGGCCAGGGCCGCGTTGAAGCGCAGGATCAGCGCGGTGCGCGAATCGCGCGGGGTGGAGCTGGCCGAGACCAGCGCGAAGCCGGCCGTGCCCGCGTCCTTCGCGGGCGCGGTCGACGCGCTGGCGGCAGGCTTGCCCTGCAAGGCGGGTTTGCCGTCGTCGCCACCGCGATGACAGGCGCCCAGCGCCAGGCCGATCGCAAGGCAGGCGAGGACTCGCCACGCAAGGTGGCGCGAGATGCGCCGGCTCGATCGAGGTGACATGCAACCTTCTCCCTGTAGGTTTGCGTGGAAGTATCGCCGCCAATCATGGCGATCCGGAGGCGCGCAGCGGGCGCGCCGATTTTTTTCGCGTCGAACGCCCCAGCGGGCGGGTCGAAAACCGGCCGCAGCGCGCTTCCCCGCGAGGTCCTCTACGGAGCCGCCGCGAGATCCTGCCGGCCCAGCCAGTCGGCCAGCTGCATCAGCACCTGGCTGCGCCCCGGTTCGGCCTCGTTGAACAGCTCGTGGTACAGCGTGGAAAAGAAGCGGGTGGTCAGCTGGCCGCTGCCGGCCGCCTTGCGGGCGAACGAGCGACTGCCGGACGGATCGACCAGCGCATCGCTGTCGGCGACCAGCAGCAGGGTCGGCACCGCCAGGCCGGCGGCATCGCGGATGCAGGCGGCTCCGGCATGGAAGATGAAGTCGGCCAGTCGCGGGGTGATCCAGCCGTGGCGCAGCGGGTCGTTGCGGTAAGCGGCGGCCACGCCGGCTTCGTGCGACAGCTTGCTGGCATCCAGCCCGTTGCGCAGGGGCAGGTTCGGCACGAGCCGGCTGAGCAGCCGGGCCAGCGCGATCATCCGGGGCGACTCCCAGCTGCGCAGCGCCGGCGATGACAACACCAGCGCCGGCGGCGTGACCCGGCCATCCAGCACCGCGCGCGCCGCGACCAGGCCGCCCATGCTGTGGCCCAGCAGCAGCGGCGGGTGCGGCTGGCTGGCGGCGTAGTCGTTGTAGACGGTGGCCAGATCCTCCAGCAGGTCGTCGGCCTGGCGCAGGGCACCGCGCCGCCCCGGGCTGCGGCCGTGGCCGCGCTGGTCGTAGCTGCGCACCGCGTGGCCGCGCTGGTTGAACCACGCTGCCAGGCGCTGGTAACGCCCGCCGTGTTCGCCCAGCCCGTGCACGATCAGCACCGCGCCGTGCGGCTGGGCCAGTGGCCAGTCACGCAGGCACAGCGGCTGGCCGTCGGCCATCTCCAGCCAGCTGATGCTGCTGTCGTCTTGCGCTGGCGTATCCGGCGCCGGCGCCCGTACCCGTCGTTCCACCCGCTTCCTCCTCGCCTGTTTCAACGGGATACCGTAGCCGGATCGGCCGGTGTCGTCACCACCGGCCGATGCGCCCGACGCTCAGTGCCTGTGAAGAAAACCACTTACTGTGGTTTTCTTCTATCGCACGTCCGGTACACGCCCGGACGTGCTCACGCGAATCTGGCACTTGCGTTCCCGATCCGCGCCCGGCCATTCATGGCCGGGCTTCGAGGTTGTAATTCACAACCTCTCAGTGCTCGGTGACCCGGGCGTCCTTCAGCAGCAGGTCGAGCTTGGCCTTCATGTCGGCGGCGGGGTGGCTGCCCTCGGCGTAGTGGTAGACGGTGTACAGCACGTCGGGCCGGGCCTGGCCCGGCGCGGCCAGCACGCTGCTGATCTTCATCACGTCGTTCTCGCTGCGCGGCACGCCGTCGAACGGCCGCTGGCGGTTGCTGATCTTGCTCCAGTTGCTCTTGTAGTCGTCGTTGAGGTCGTCCGACGGTGCCACCACGCGGGCGAAATTGCTCCAGTACTTGTCGTGCGCACTGGCCGCCTGCCACACGTCGGTCACGTCCCACACCACCTTGCCGTGGTCGAGGAAGTAGCTGAAGCCGATGGTGAGCATGCTGTCCCTGTCGATCTTCTGCAGCGCCGGGGTATAGGCGTAGCGCAGCCGCTTCGAGCTGTAGGCGAAGCGATGGCCGTAGTCGATGTCGATGTGGATGTCGTCGAACGCCGCCGGCAGCAGGTCCTTCTGCTTCAGGAAATCCTGCCACTGGGCCAGGCTGCCGTCGTAGGTGACGTAGAAGAAGTCGGTGAGCGCCTGCAGGTTGATCAGGTAGTCGTGCTCCTGGCTGGCCGGGGCGATCCGCATCAGCACCGCGTAGCCGTCCGGCACCGGCAGGGCGAAGCTCATCACCACCGCGTTCTCGGCCGGTATCGGCCATACCCGCACCTGCCAGCGGCGCTGCCAGGCATCGGTATACAGCGTGTCGCGCACCGGCTTGCCCAGCGAGGTGATGCGCACCTGCTCGGGGCCGACGTTGCGGGTGAGGAAGCCGACCCTGGCGATCATGTCCATCAGCTTGGCCGGGTCGCGGTACAGCGCGGCGGCCGTCACGTTGTCGGGCCGGCGCACGTGGAACAGCAGGTTGCGCCCGACCACGCCCGGCGTGACGTAGCCGTTGTTGGGCAGGCTGGTCTTGCCGCCCTCCTTCTTCGCCAGGCTCCAGGTACCGTCGTTGTCGCGGGTGATCAGCGAGGGGAAGTCGTCCATCGACGGCGTCGAATGCAGCAGTTCGTTGGAGCCCTGGCCGCGGGGGAACAGCCGCTCCGGCTCCTTCGCCAGCAAAGCCTTGAGCTGGCTGTCGGCATAGGCGTTGAAGCGCTGCTGGAATGCCGCGCTGAAGTCGGCAAAGCTCAGCGGCAACCTGAATTCGGCCTTGAAGGTGTTGCTGAGCGTGGTGTCGAACACGTCGAACTGGTAGGGCATGCGCTGGTCGATCGAGGCGACGTGGTCGGGCGCGTCCAGCACGCGGCCGATCGGCAGCGCGTAGTTCAGGTTCTCGTTCTGCGACTTCATCAGCACGATGCCGATGACCTTGCCGGTCGCGTCCAGCAGCGGGCCGCCACTGTTGCCCGGCGATGCCGCCGCCGAGAAGCGCATCCACTTCCAGCGGCCGTCCTGGTCTTCCGGCGTGTCGGAGGTGTACAGGCCGTCGCGGATCACCACGCCGGTACCCAGCGCATTGCCCACCGCATAGACCACGCCGTTGAGGCTGGGCTTGGTGTCCGCCTCCAGCGCGGCGGCCTTCGCCGGCTGCGTGGCCAGGCTGAACACCACGAAATCCTGCTGCAGCGAATATTTCTCGATCTTGTCGATCGCATACACATGGCCGTCGGCATCACGCAGGGCCGGCTCGCCCCACAGGCTGTCGATGCCCACCTGCAGCACGTGCGCCGCGGTCACGTAGCGGTTGTTGCCCAGCGCGAAAGCGGTGCCGATCGAGTAGTACTTGTCGTTGCGCTCCTGGAACGGCAGCAGCTCCAGCGGCAGCGGCTTCTCGTAGGTCAGCGGGTCCTTGACCGGCTTGGCCGCCACCACTTCGAAGGTGGCCGCCTGGATCTTCGGCAACACGGCCGGATCGAGACTGGCCGCATGGCTGGCGGCCGCAGCGAACAGGCTCACCAGGGCAAGGAGCGCGAACCGGCTGCAGGCCGTGCGCATGAAGCCGGGCTTGCGCCGCGGCGATTCCATTACGTGCATGAGTGTCCTTCGCATCAACGCCGCCACCGGATTCCCCCCGCGGGCCCCTGGCTGTGACGGCCGAATCTGGATACTGCCGATTCCGAATACTGCCATGGCAGGTCCGGCGCTGCACCGGCGTACGGGTGGCGGGGATCGGCCGAAGCCATGACAGGAGCCGTCGAAGCGGTGGATTCGGGCCTGCCAGGCCCCATATATGATCGACTAGTGTTCCCCGACCGCTGCGCGAATCCGCATCGATGCACATCGCCCCCTGCCCGCTGGACGCATTCCATCCGGCCGTTGCCGCCTGGTTTCGTCGCACCTTCCCTGCGCCCAGCGCGGCGCAGGCGGCAGCGTGGCCATCGATCCGCGCCGGCAGCCACACCCTGGTCGCCGCACCCACCGGCTCGGGCAAGACGCTGACCGCCTTCCTCGCCGCGATCGACGAACTGGTGCGCGAAGGCGTGGCGCACGGCGGCGTGCCGGCCGACGCCACCAGCGTGCTCTACGTGTCACCGCTGAAGGCGCTGTCCAACGACATCCACATCAACCTGGAAGCGCCGCTGGAAGGCATCCGCGCCGAATTGGAGAAACTCGGCCTGCCCGACGTGGCGATCCGCACCGCCGTGCGCACCGGCGATACGCCGCAGGCCGAACGCAACCTGCTGCGCAAGCTGCCGCCGCACATCCTGGTCACCACGCCCGAATCGTTGTACGTGCTGCTCGGTTCGGCCTCGGGCCGCGCGATGCTGGCGGGCGTGCGCTCGGTGATCGTCGACGAGATCCACGCCATCGCCGGCAGCAAGCGCGGCTCGCACCTGGTCTTGTCGCTGGAGCGGCTGGAGTCGCTGTGCCAGCGGCGGTTGCTGCGGATCGGCTTGTCGGCGACGCAGAAGCCCATAGAAAAGATCGCCGACTTTTTAGTCGGCGCTCGACACTCCCTTCTCCCTCCGGGAGAAGGTGCCCGTAGGGCGGATGAGGGTTCGGGGTCGCGAAAAAGCAACAACAAAGCGGCTCACGAATGTGACTCCCCCGCGAGCACCCACCCCTCATCCGTCCCTTCGGGCCACCTTCTCCCCGCAGGGGAGAAGGGAGTTCGTTGCACCATCATAAATACGGGCCACACCCGCCCCCGCGACCTCGCCATCGAAGTGCCGCCCGTACCGCTCGAAGCGGTGATGTCCAACGACAGCTGGGAGCTGGTCTACAACCGCCTCGCCCAACTGGTCGAGGCGCATCGCACCACCCTGGTCTTCGTCAACACGCGGCGCATGGCCGAGCGCGCCGCGCGGCACCTGTCCGAGCGGCTGGGCAAGGAACACGTGGCGGCGCACCACGGCAGCCTGGCCAGGGAACTGCGGCTGGACGCCGAGCAGCGGCTGAAGCGCGGCGAATTGAAGGTGCTGGTGGCGACCGCCTCGCTGGAACTGGGCATCGACATCGGCGAGGTGGACCTGGTCTGCCAGCTCGGCTCGCCGCGCTCGATCGCCGCCTTCCTGCAGCGCGCCGGGCGTTCCGGCCACAGCATCGACGGCACGCCGAAAGCACGGCTGTTCCCGGCCACCCGCGATGACCTGATCGAATGCACCGCCCTGCTCGACTGCGTGCGCCGCGGCGAGCTGGACGCGCTGATCCTGCCACCGCAGCCGCTGGACGTGCTGGCCCAGCAGATCGTGGCCGAGGTGGCCTGCGCCGAATGGGACGAAGACGCGCTGTACGCGCTGGTGCGCCGCGCGTATCCGTATCGCGATCTTTCGCGCGCGGATTTCGATGCGGTGGTGCGCATGCTGGCCGAAGGTTTCACCACCCGGCAAGGCCCGCGCGCGGCGTACATCCATCGCGATGCGGTGAACCGCCAGTTGCGCCCGCGGCGCAGCGCGCGGCTCACCGCGCTGACCTCCGGCGGCACCATTCCCGAGACCGCCGACTACAAGGTGGTGCTGGAACCACAGGCGATCATCGTGGGCACGGTGAACGAGGATTTCGCGGTCGAGAGCATGGCCGGCGACATCTTCCAGCTGGGCAACGCCAGCTACCGCATCCAGCGCGTCGAGCGCGACCGCTTGCGGGTGGAGGACGCGCATGGCGCGCCGCCGAGCATCCCATTCTGGCTGGGCGAGGCGCCCGGGCGCAGCGACGAGCTGTCGTTCGGCGTGTCGCGGCTGCGCGAGGAGATTTCCGTGCAGCTCGATGCCGGTGGCGTATCGGCGGCGATCGCCTGGCTGCATGATCAACTCGGCCTGGACGAAGCTGCCGCGCAGCAGCTGGCCGACTACCTCGCCCGCGCCAAGGCCGCGCTCGGCGTCCTCCCCAGCCAGCACACCCTGGTGCTGGAGCGCTTCTTCGACGAATCCGGCGGCACCCAGCTGGTGATCCACACGCCGTGGGGCAGCCGCATCAACCGCGCGTGGGGGCTGGCGCTGCGCAAGCGCTTCTGCCGCCAGTTCAATTTCGAGCTGCAGGCGGCGGCGACCGAGGACGCGATCGTGCTGTCGCTGTCCACCAGCCACAGCTTTCCGCTGGAGGAAGTCGCGCACTACCTGCACTCGAACACCGCCGAGCACGTGCTGGTGCAGGCGCTGCTCGACGCGCCGCTGTTTCCCGCGCGCTGGCGCTGGAATGCGGTGACCGCGCTGGCGCTGCCGCGCTTCACCGGCGGCAAGAAGACCCCGCCGCCGCTGCAGCGGATGAAGAGCGAGGACCTGCTCGCCGCGGTGTTCCCCGACCAGGTCGCCTGCCTGGAAAACATCGTGGGCGAGCGCGAGGTGCCGGATCACCCGCTGGTCAACCAGACCATGCACGACTGCCTGCGCGAGGCGATGGACGTCGATGGCCTGCTGGCGATCCTGCGCCAACTCGAAGCCGGCGAGATCGCCATCGTCGCCCGCGACCTCACCGCACCCAGCCCGCTCGCGGCCGAAGTGTTGAACGCGGCACCGTATGCCTTTCTCGACGACGCGCCGCTGGAGGAGCGCCGCACCCAGGCCGTGCAGACACGCCGCTGGAACGCCGACAACGCCGACGACCTCGGCCGGCTCGATCCCGACGCGATCGCCGCCGTGCGCGAGGAAGCCTGGCCGCAGGTGCGCGATGCCGACGAGATGCACGAGGCGCTGACCTTGCTGGGTTTCGTAACCGTCGCCGAGGTCGAGGCCAACACCGGCTGGGCCGAACGATTGCAGGCGCTCGCCACGGCCAGGCGCGCGACGCGCCTCACCGACGTGTGGACCACCGCGGAACAGTTGCCGCTGTGGCTTGCGCTGCATCCGGCGGCCAGCATGCAACCGCCGATCGCCGCGCCCGCCGAGTACGCCGCGCAGGCGTGGCCGCGCGAGGACGCGCTGCTGGAACTGGTGCGCCACCGTCTCGGCGGGCTTGGCCCGGTCACCGCGCGCGAGTTGGCGCAGTCGATGAACGTCGACGCGGGCGAGGTCGAGCAGGCGCTGCTGCGGCTGCAGTCCGAAGGCTACGTGATGCAGGGTCGCTTCACCGCCGATGCCAGCGACACCGAATGGTGCGAGCGGCACCTGCTGGCGCGCATCCACCGCTACACCATCGGCCGGTTGCGCCGCGAGATCGAGCCGGTCAGCCGGCGCGCGCTGATGCGTTTCCTGTTCGACTGGCAGCACGTGTCGGCGGCCACGCGCTCGAACGGGCCGGACGCGCTGGTCGCCACGCTGGCGCAGCTGGAAGGTTACGAAGCCGCGGCCGGCGCGTGGGAAGCGGAGATCCTGCCGGCGCGCGTGGGCGATTACTCGATCAGCTGGCTGGACGAGCTGTGCCGTTCCGGCCGCATCGCCTGGAGCCGCCTGCGCACCGGCAGTGGCGGCGGTGGCGGACCGGTGCGCAGTACGCCGATCGTGCTGCTTCCCCGGCGGGAGATGGCCGTCTGGACGGCCGTCGCCGCGGGCGACCCGCAGGAGATCCTGCTGTCCTCACGCGCCCAGGCCGTGGCCGATGCGCTGCAGGAACATGGTGCGCTGTTCTTCGACGAACTGTTGGCGGAGACCCACCTGCTGCGCACCGAGTTGGAAGACGCGCTGGGCGAACTGGTCGCTGCCGGCCGGATCAGCGCGGACAGCTTCGCCGGCCTGCGCGCCCTGCTGCTGCCGGCGGCCAAGCGCGACGGCGCACGGCATCGGCGCATGCGCCGGCACACCTTCGGCGGCATCGAGGATGCGGGGCGCTGGTCGCTGGCGCGCAGCACGGCGAAGAGCACCCCACCCCAACCCTCCCCTGCTCGCAGGGAAGGGAGCACAACCGCTCCTGCTCCTCCCCCTGCAAGCAGGGGGAGGTTGGGAGGGGGTGAAGCTCTTGATCCTGACGCCATCGAACACATCGCGCGCACCCTGCTTCGTCGCTACGGCGTGGTGTTCTGGAAACTGCTGGAACGCGAGGCGCCGTGGCTGCCGTCGTGGCGTGAACTGCTGCGCGTCTATCACCGGCTGGAGGCGCGCGGCGAAATCCGCGGCGGCCGTTTCGTCGAAGGCCTGGTCGGCGAGCAGTTCGCCCTGCCCGAGGCTATTGCGCCGCTGCGGGCGATTCGCCAGCGCGCGGATGACGGCGAGCTGGTCTGCGTCAGCGGCAGCGATCCGCTGAACCTGGTCGGCACCGTGCTGGTCGGCGACAAGGTGCCGGCGCTGGCCGGCTCGCGCGTGCTGTACCGCGACGGCATGCCGATCGCCGCGCTGGTCGGCGGCAAGGTCGTGCCATTGATCGAGTTGTCGGCAGCCGATGCCCGGCTGGCGAAGCAGGTGTTGCTGCGCCATCCCCCCTCGCAGCCGGAAGCCGTGGCGGCGGCGCGCTGACGCGATGGGCTGCCTGCCCGTGCTGCTGCTGTTTCCGCTGGGTTTCGGGCTTGGCTATCTGGTGGGCGGCGACGTCGGCGGCATCTGGGGCGGCGGCATCGGCCTGACGCTTGGCCTGGGCTTGATGATCCTGCTGGTCCGGGCGATGCGGCGGCGGCGCTAGAGCTTGAGGTGGATGTGCCGGCGATCCATCGCCCGAACTATCAGCCACCACACCGCCACGAATATTGCGGCGAACGCCAGCGCCGGCACCTACGGGCCGAAGCGCGGCTTCATCCAGCCGGCGAACCGGATGCGACACCACGTCGCCCGGCCCAGCGCGGGCAGAGGGAAGAGGTAGCTCA
Organism: Rhodanobacter sp. IGA1.0; assembly: GCF_040208325.1. Taxonomy (NCBI): domain Bacteria; kingdom Pseudomonadati; phylum Pseudomonadota; class Gammaproteobacteria; order Lysobacterales; family Rhodanobacteraceae; genus Rhodanobacter; species Rhodanobacter sp. IGA1.0. The sequence continues at coordinate 213,643 of NZ_CP157948.1, read as the reverse complement.
GGGTCGCGTGGGCGATCAGGAGCGACCCCAAACCTCCCCTGCTTTGCAGGGGAGGGAGCGCGATGCCACCAGTCGACCGTGACTCACGGCTGCAACGCCACGCGGCCCAACGCGTACAGCGGCCCGTCGATCGGCGCGGTGTAGATCAGGCACAACGCGCGTTCACCCTGCTGCGCGGGCAGCGCCGCGTCCAGGGTGAAGTTGCGGGCGCTGTGCGCGGGATCGGGCAAGGCCATGCTGGCCAGCACCGGGCCGGCGCAGGTGTCCAGGTGCACCACCAGTTCGCCGAACGGCGTCTCGTTCGGATGCGACGCCACCAGCTTCTGCTCGTGCGCCAGCGCATAGTTGCGTTCGAGTCGCACTGCGTCGACATGGATGCGGCGCAGCCCTTCCAGCGGCGTGGCGGGATACAGCTGGCAGCTGTTGAACACGTTGATGCTGTAGACCGGCGACGCCGAGGCGGCATCGGGCAGCGGTTGCACGCGCAGGCGGAAGTCGCTGCCGGGGCAGTTCGGCAAGTCGTTGCCGTCGAGGCCGAGCAGGCTGGCGCGATCCAGCACACGCTGGCGCGAGCTGGCCAGCACGCTTCCATCGGCGGCGAAGCTGGCCGCGCGCACGGTGGTCGGCAGGCTCACGTTGAACGGTGCGTCGTAGCGCGGCGAAGCCTGCGTGGGCGCGCTGCCGTCCAGCGTGTAGCGGATGGTGCCGAAGTCCGTCTGGTTCGACAGCGTGACGGTGGCCTTGCCGGTGACCAGGGCAAGCGTGCGATCGATGGCGATGTCCACCGCGAACGCGCTGTCGGCATAGCCGACATGCTGGGTGCGGTAACGCGCGAGCTGCGCCGGCAGCCGGGCGAGGAAGCCCGGCCAGTCGCTGGTGGCCGGCGACCACGCCACTTCGCTGAGCGCATCCAGCCGCGGGAACACGGCATGCTCCACATGCGCGAAGGTGGGAATGTGCTCGGCCCACACGTTGGCCTGCACGCCGAGCACATGCGCGGCTTGCTTCGGGCCCAGCACGGCGGGCACCACCTGGAAAGCGTAGACGCTGCGCAGCGATTCCACCCCCATGCGCCCGGCGTATTCGTCGATCCGGTCGCCCTGCACGTGGTCGAAGTACAGCGCCGGCGCCGGCGACATCACCACATCGTGGCCCATCATCGTCGCCTTGATCGCGCCGTCGGTGCCGCGCCAGGACATCACCGTGGCATCGGCCGGCAGATGCTCGCCCTCGAGGATCTCGTCCCAGCCGATCAGCTTGCGGCCATGCTTGTCGAGGTACTGGCCGATGCGGTCGATGAACCAGCCCTGCAGCGCATCCTCGCCGGTGATCCCCAGCGCGCGCATCTTCGCCTGCACCGCGGGCGAGGCCTGCCACTGGTCCTTGATCGCCTCGTCACCGCCGACGTGGATGTATCTGGAGGGGAACAGCGCCAGCACTTCGTCGAGCACGTTGTCGATGAAGTCGAAGGTGGCATCGTCCACGTTGTACAGATACGGATTGATGCCCCAGTCGACCGACACTTCCGGCCGCTTTCCGGTGACGCCGAGCTGCGGGTACGCGGCCACCGCGGCCTGCGCATGACCGGGCATGTCCAGCTCCGGCACGATGGTGATGTGGCGCGCGGTGGCATAGGCGACCACCTCGCGGATCTGCGCCTGCGTGTAGAAGCCGCCGTAGCGTTTCGGCTCGCCGTCCTTGCCGGCGTCCGGTGGCGTGCGCCACGCACCGATGCGTGTCAGCTCGGGATAGCGTCTGATCTGGATCCGCCAGCCCTGGTCGTCGGTGAGATGCCAATGGAACACGTTGAGCTTGTGCTGGGCCATCTGGTCAAGCAGGCGCTTCACCTCGTCCACGCTCTGGAAGTGGCGCACCGAATCCAGCATCAGGCCGCGCCAGGCGAAGCGGGGCTGGTCGGCGATGTGCATGGCCGGCACCTGCACCGCGCCTTGCTTCGCATCGGGCGTGAGCAGTTGCCACAGCGTGGTCGCGCCACGGAACAGTCCGGCGTCGGTGCGCGCTGCAAGCCTGATGCCTTGCGGCTTCACGTCGAGCACATAGACTTCGTCGTTCGCCGGCGCAAGCCCGGGGTCGAGCTGCAGCACGATCTCGCCGGTGACGGCGGCGCGCTGGTGCACGGCGAGTTTCAGGCCCCGCGTGCGCCCGGTGAGGTCAGCCAGCCATTGCGCGGTGCGCAGGCTTGCCGCGCCCTGGTCGACAACCACGATCGGCGTGGCCGGGTCTACGGTGAAATGTCCTTCGGCCAGGTCGACATGGGCCGGCTGGGGAATCAGGGAGGTGATGGGTGGCCGGGCCAGCAGCGGATTGGCCAGCAGCCAGGTCACGGCAACCAGCATGCAGCGCAACAGGACGATCTGGCGGCGTGTTGTCGACAAGGTCATCGGCGGTCTCCGCAGGATGGTCCACGCAGGATGCCATGGACGTGGACGCAAGGCCTGCTCAAAAAAACGGGCCCGGAAAGACTTGCCCGGGCCCGTTCGGGGAGGATGCGGCGCCATCCATGGCTCGCGTTTTCTGCATGCCGCTCAGAGCACGCAGGTCAGAAAACGCGGCTCAGAGCTTGAAGCGGAGGTTCAGGTAGTACTGGCGACCGTTCACGTAGAACGCATACGGCTGTTTTCCGTAGGCGTCGTTCTTGGTGTAGTACTTCAGCTTCGGGTTGTTGAGGTTCATCGCGTCCAGCGACAGCGACATCCAGTCGGTGAGGTTCACGCCCAGCGAAGCGGACAGGCTGCCGATGCCTTGCTGGAAGTAGGTGTCGGTGCGGCTGACACCGGCGTAGAACTCCGAACGATAGGTGTAGCTGACGCGGGCGTTCAGCAGCTTGTTCTCGAAGTAACCGGACACGTTATAGGTGTTCTTCGAGGTGCCTTGCAACGGCTCGTCACCCGTGGCATGGCCATCGGCGTAGGTGTAGTTGCCCTGCACGCCGAAGTGCTCGCCGACCGGCTGGATGTAGTTCAGCTCCACCCCGCGCACCTGGCCGTTGACGTTGCGTGGCACGCTGATCAGGTAGTCGTTGAACACGTCGTGACCGGCCGCCTGGGAGGCCTGCATGTCCTTGAACGTGCGCGTCTCGTTGCCGAAGTTGATGTAGTCCTTCAGGTTCATCGCGTACACGCCGGCGGAAAGCAGGCCGCGCGGCGCGAAATACCATTCCAGCGACGCATCGAAGTTGCTGGAGATCAGCGGATTGAGCTTCGGGTTGCCGCCACTGCCGGTGTGGGTGAGATCGTCGGCGGAGACGTAGCCGGCCAGCGCTGAGTAGTCCGGGCGGGTCATCGTCTGCGAGGCAGCGACGCGCAGCAGCAGGTCGTCGTTGATGCTGTAACGCAGGTTCGCGCTGGGCAGGAACTTGCTGTGGGTCTTCTTGTAGGTGTTCCAGTAGTAGTCGCCGAACGCGGAGCCGGTGATCGGACCTTCCACGGTATTGGCGTCGCCATCGGGTGCGGTACTGCTGTAGCCGATGTCTTCCTTGGTCTGCACGTAGCGCACGCCGAAGTTGCCGGCGACCGCGCCGGTTTCGAAGTTCATCTGCAGATAGGCGGCGGTGTCCTTCTCCTTCACCCGGTAGATGTCGTTGAAGTAGAACCGCCCGACCGGATCACGATTGGCGAACTGCGAATCGATCTGCGCCAGCTGGCCCGGCGTGTAGTACCAGATGTTGCTGGGGAAGCTGCCGCCCACCGAGTTGCCGAAATCGCCGGGGTAGTTCTGGTGCGAGGTCGGGTACAGCGCCGGATTGGTCCAGTCGGTGGCCCAGTTCGGACCCTGCGCCACTTCGAACGGGTTCTCGCGGGTGTGGTCGGCGTAGCGCACGCCGAACTCGAGCGAGGAGAACGCGCCATCATCGAACGCGAGCTCGCCGTCGAGCTGGCCCCACTTCTCCTTGTCGGTGACCTTGATGCCCTGGCCGCCGAAGATCCAGCCGGAACCGGGCAGGATGCCGGACGGCGAGGCGTTGTCGCCGCCCAGCGTCCAGTTGATCGGCTGGCCGGTGCCGCGCATGTCCCAACTGGCGCCCGCGCCGCCCGCGGTGCCCAGTTCGATCACGTCCTGGGTCGGGCTGCTGCCGGTGCCGCGGGTGCTGCCCACCTGGCCCTTCAGGGTCAGGTGATCGGTGACCCGCCAGTTGGCGTCGAGAGTGAGGAACTTCGATTCGGAGGCCGCACCCGGGCGGGAGATCTGGTCATAGACGCCATAGGGGTTGGTGCCGCCGCTGATCGTGCCGTTGGTGACCACATTGTTGTTGACCGAGCCCGGGGTCAGCACGCCGCCACCCGCACCGCCCAGCGCGCTGCTGGCCCACATCATGTAGTTGCGGTTGTAGTTGTCGGCTTTGAGCTTGGAATAGAAGCCGTTCAAGTCGAGCGTGAGGTTGTCGGTGGGCTTGAACTGCAGGTCGACCACGCCGCCCTTGCGCTCGCGCGTCTGGGTGAACAGCACTGCACCGATCTCGTTCGGGTAGTACAGGCCGGCCAGTTCGGGATGCGCCGCGACGGTGTTCGGCGCGGAGGCCGCGGTGATCTGGTTGTAGCCGCCGACCACTTCCTGGCCATTGCGCTGCAGGCTGCGCTTCTCGTAGAAGCCCTGCACCAGCAGGCCGACGGTGTTGCTGTCGTTCTTCCAGTTGAACATCCCGCTGAACTGCGGCTTGGTGTTGCTGGGCAGGTCGGAGTAGACGCCGCCGATCGACGCTTCGGCGGTGATGTTCTTGGCGAACTCAAGCGGTTTGCGCGAAATGATGTCGACCGAGCCGGCCGCGCCGCCCTCGACGATCTTCGCCTCGGAGGTCTTGTGCACCACGACCTGGCTGACGATTTCCGACGGCAGCAGGCTGTAGCTGACGCTGCGGCCCACGGTCTGCACCTGGCTCAGCACGAACCAGTCACCGGTGCCCACGGTGTGGCCGTTGACCAGGGTCTGGGTCAGACTGGGGTTGGTGCCGCGCAGGCTGACGCGATCGTTCTCGTCGAAGCCGCCTTCGGCCGCGCTGGACGAGCTGATGTTGACGCCGGGCAGGCGCTGCAGCGTATCGGCCACGTTCTTCGCCGGCAGCTTGCCGATGTCTTCGGCGGTGACGATTTCCACGTGCGACGCCGCGGTCTTCTTGAGGTTCAGCGACTCGGCCTCGCTGTCGCGGATACCCACCACGGTGACGGTGCCAAGCTGGGTGGCGTCCTTGTCCTTCTGCCGGGTCGTGCTGGTCGTGTCGCCGGTCGATTGTGCGTCCTGCGCAAACGCCACGCCGGATACGCACAGACCGGTGATGATGCTCGCGGCTAGCAATGTCTTGCGGTAGTTCATGATCTCCTCCCCTCAGAGGCTGGCTTGAATCAGGACCGGCTGATGACGGTCGCGGACGTTGGTTGTGACTTGCTTGGCGCCGTGTCGCCGGATGGCGGACGGAATCTCATCTCAATCTCCCTTGTGCTCATCCAGAAACCAGCCGGCGGCGCCAATGACACCAAGCTGGCCGTGCTCGATCAGTCGAACCGGAACCTGTTGCAGCCAGGCGCGCATCACGCCCTTGTTGAAATAGCGTTCGGCAAACGTGCTGGCCAGCAGGAACGGCTGGATCTGTGGCAGGATGCCGCCGGCCAGATACACCGCGCGGGCGCCGTACAGCAGCACCAGGTCGCCCACGAAACTGCCCAGCAGTCCGCAGAAGACCTGCAGCGCCTCGACCGCGGCGGCATCGTTGCCGGCCAGTGCGGCAGCGGTGATCTCGGCCGGGGTCAGCTGGCGTTCGGTGCAGCCGCGCAGCTCGCACAGCGCGCCGTAGAGCTTGAGCAGGCCGGGGCCGGACAGCGCGTCCTCGAACGACACGTGCGAACGCTCGCGGCGGAACAGGCGCAGGATCTCGATCTCGCGCTCGGTGCCCGGCGCCAGCGAGATCTGGCCCGCCTCGGTGGCCAGCACCTGGGCGCGCGGCTGGCCGGGAAGCAGCACCGCCGAACCCAGGCCGGTGCCCGGGCCCATCACCAGCACCGGTCCGCGAGTGGCGGGCCGGTTGCTCTCGATGATCGACATCGCGTCGTCGGCGCCGATGAACTGGGTGGCGTAGGCGACCGCCTCGAAGTCGTTGATCACGGCCAGCTGGCGGATGCCGAGCGCGGCGCGGATCTCGCCGATCGACACCGGCCACGGCAGGTTCTCGTTGACGATGGCGTCGTCCAGCACGTAGCCGGCGCAGGCCACCGCGCAATCGCTGAGCTGGCTGCACAGCCCCGCGTGCGGTGATGCCTCGAGCTGCGCCACGAAGTCGCCGAGCATCGCGGGCAGGCCGGACCAGTCCGCGCAGCTGTAGCGGTGGTAGTGCAGCACCTTGACCGACTGCCCACCCGGCGCCGCGACCACCAGGCCGATGCGCGCGTGCGTGCCGCCCACATCGGCGGCCAGGAACGGCTGCGCCGCAACGGGGCCGGCACGACCGACGCCTGTCGACGACAGGCCGCCGCCCAGCGACGTGCCGGTTGCCGCGGATGCATGGCGCTGGTTGGCGCGTTCCCCCACTGCCCTCTCCCGTGTCTGGCCCGCTGGCGAAAGCGGTGCGATGGACGCACCCGGCCGGGGCTGATGGGGGCCGAGTCTGCTGTCAAAATGACAACGTTGTCAACAGGGTGCCCGACAGTTTTTTCAAAGCGCCCTGCGGCGTCGCAACATAGCTGTCGCGACACTCCTGCGCCGGCGTTGAACTTTGCCCGCTGCGGCCTTGCTGCACGGCGATGGCGCGAGTTGGAACCGACCTTCCGGGCGCTGACGCAACGCCACACGAGGCTTCGTTTCGGACGTCTGGACGGCCGCCCCGGAGACGCCTGGCCATGGCGTACGCCCGGCCATAATTGACAACGTTGCACTTTTCAGCGAATAAAGAGACATTCCAGCCAGCCCGATCATCCGATCGGCGCACGCGGCGACTCGGGGAAAACATCCATGGCAACGACGCTGACGGCGGCACCGTCCCAACGCGGCTATTTCGGTCCGATGCTGATCATCGGCGTGCTGTTCTTCATCTTCGGCTTCGTCACCTGGCTGAACGGCCCGCTGACGATCTTCGTGAAGCTCGCCTTCAACCTCGACGACGTCAGCGCCTTCCTGATCCCGGTGGCGTTCTACCTGTCGTACTTCTGCCTGGCCCTGCCCTCGTCGGTGGTGCTGCGACGCACCGGCATGAAGAAGGGCATGGCGCTGGGCCTGTTCGTGATGGCGATCGGCGCGGTGCTGTTCGGCGAATTCATCAACATCCGCGTCTACCACGGCGCCTTGGTCGGGCTGTTCGTGATCGGCGCCGGGCTGTCGCTGCTGCAGACCGCGTCCAATCCCTACATCAGCATCCTGGGACCGATCGACAGCGCGGCGCAGCGGATCGCCTTCATGGGCATCTGCAACAAGGTGGCCGGCGCGCTGGCGCCGCTGGTGTTCGGCGCGCTGGTGCTCAGCGGCATCGACACGCTGGACCAGCAGGTGAAGGACGCGCCCACCGCGGCGGCGCGCGAGGCCCTGCTCAACGGCTTTGCGGCGCGCGTGTACTGGCCGTACATGGCGATGGCGGCGCTGCTGGTGCTGCTGGCGATCTGGGTGGTGCGCTCGTCGCTGCCGGAGATCAAGCCCGCCGGCGCCAACGACGAAAGGGCGATCGGCCATGCCGGCCGCAGCATCTACAGCTTTCCGCACATGTGGCTGGGCGTGCTGTGCCTGTTCCTCTACGTCGGCGTGGAGGTGATGGCGGGCGACGCGATCGGCATCTACGGCCAGGGCTTCGGCCTGCCGCTGGACGCCACCAAGCATTTCACCTCCTACACCATGCTCGGCATGCTGGCCGGCTACGTCGTGGGCCTGCTGGTGATCCCCCGCTTCATCTCGCAGCAGCGTTACCTGGCGGTGTCGGCGGTGCTGGGCGTGCTGTTCGCGATCGGCGCGTACGTCACCCGGGGCTACGTGTCGGTGGGCTTCGTCGCCGCGCTGGGCTTCGCCAACGCGATGATGTGGCCGGCGATCTTCCCGCTCGCGATCAAGGGGCTGGGCCGGCACACCGAGGCGGCCTCCGCGCTGCTGATCATGGGCATCGTCGGCGGCGCGCTGATCCCGCAGGTCTTCGTGCACCTGAAGCAGCTGATCGATTTCCAGCTGGCCTTCCTGTGCGTGATGGTGCCGTGCTACCTGTACATCCTCTACTACGGCCTGGCCGGGCACCGCATCGGCCAGGCCGCCGCCAGCAGCGCGGCACAAGGCACTTGAGCTAGGATGCATGCGCCGCCGCGCAATCCGGCGGCGCCCGCTTCGGTTCGACGGCAGCGGCGTCACCAATCACGATGCATGAGGTTCAACCGGTGCGCAGTGCCACCATCAAGGATGTCGCGGAACGGGCCGGCGTCTCGCTGAAGACCGTTTCGCGGGTGATCAACAACGAACCGTCCGTGCATGCCCGCACCCGCGAGAAGGTGCAGCGCGAGATCGACGCGCTCGGCTACCAGCCCGACCCCTCCGCGCGCAGCCTGCGCAGCACCCGCGCCTACGCGATCGGACTGGTCTACGACAATCCGAACGCGCACTACATCATCAACCTGCAGCGCGGCGTACTGTCGGTGTGCCGCTCCAGCGGCTTCGGCCTGCAGATCCATCCCTGCGATTCGGGCTCGCCGAAACTGGCCGACGAGCTGCGCACCCTGGTGCAGCGCTCGCGCCTGGCCGGCCTGGTGCTGGCGCCGCCGATGTCCGAACAGCCGGAACTGATCCGCAGCCTGGTCGAGGCGAAGATCCCGTTCATCCGGATCATCTCCGCGCGCAAGGACCCGCAGGACGGCTTTCCCTGCGTCTACGTCGACGACCGCGACGCCGCCTACGCGATCACCGAACACCTGATCCAGCTCGGCCACCAGCGCATCGGCTTCCTGTGGGGCGGCCGCGAACACCGTTCCAGCCCCGAGCGCTACCAGGGTTACGAGGACGCGCTGAAGGACTACGGCATCCCGCTCGACCGCAAGCTGATCCTCGCCGGCGACTACACCTTCGACGACGGCTTCCGCGGCGCCCGCAAACTGCTGGCGCTGAAGGATCGCCCCACCGCGATCTTCGGCTCCAACGACGAGATCGCCGCCGGCGTGCTGGCCGCCGCCCATTCCGACGGCATCAACGTGCCCTACGAACTGTCGATCGCCGGCTTCGAGGACAGCCCGTTCTCCAAGCAGTCTTGGCCGGCATTGACCACCGCCCGCCAGGCCACCGAGGAAATCGCGCGGCATGCCGCCCAGCGCCTGATCGGCGACCTGCAGCGCGAAGCCAACGGCGAACCGGCCCGGCATGCGAACGAAGGCTTCAGCCCGGAGCTGGTGGTGCGCGGATCGACGGCGCCGCGGCATGTGGCGCAGGCGCCGCGGGGTGGCGGTGGGCGGCGCAAGCCGGGGGCGTGAGAGCCTGTCGGAAACCTGGGCGTGCGTCTGGCGAAGTCGAAGATTGGCGTTTAATTACCTCTGTGCCCCAAAAAATCGAATAGTAAGAATCAACGAAAAATGTTGTACACGGAGTTCGGATTGATCATTTTCATGGATAACGATCAATGACAAAAGCAACGAAGCTAGCAATCATCGTACTGGGTCTGTTGCTGTGGGGAGCCGCCCACGCCGGCACTCACCACTACTACTACACCGACCCGCAGGGTACGGTGCTGGCCAAGACCGACGCGCAAGGCAACATCATCGCCACCTACGAGTACACGCCGTACGGGGTGCCGGTGGCGGGCATGAGCGGCTCACCGGACGGGGTGGGGTATACGGGGCACGTGAACGATCCGGAGACTGGGCTCGTTTACATGCAGGCGCGGTATTACGACCCGATGGGGCGCATGCTCAGCGTGGATCCGATGGGGCCGACGTCGGGTAATGTTTTCAGCTTCAATCGTTATGCGTACGTCAACAACAATCCCATTGCCAACATTGATCCGGACGGGCGACAAAGCACGATGGATGCGGGGTGGTGGACAGGCCAAGCCATCATGGCTCAGCAAAGTCCTCAGCAGGTTCAGCAGCTCAACCAACAAAACGCGGCGCAAGCCCAACTTGTGTTGGGAACCTTGGCGACGGCGGCGGCTTCTCCGGCAGCGGGATTCGTGGCGAAAACCGCCGTCGCTGTCGTCTATGACTCACTTGCTGCCGGGAGTCTTGCCGCTGGATTGATGGCAAACGGGCCTGCCGTGGTTGCTAGTGGATCATTGCTTGCGGAAGGGGTCGCGGCAGCCAACGGCGTCAACGCGCCGATGTCTCCGTTGTCCACAATGATGGATGGGGAGATTTCCTTAACAACAGGCCAGTCTTCAAATTTGGCTCGCTTCGAAAAGAGCCTCCCAAGCGGGAACCTTGGGGTAGACGTTGACAGCCTGGGAGGCGGTGTCGTTTTCTCTGCAACTGTTCCAGGAAGGGTTCCCGGCTCATCGGCGGTCTATCAGAAGACCGTAGATAACGCTGGACAGACGTCGAGCTATCTAAAAACGACATTTGCGCCAAATGGGTCTGTTGTTCACATTAAAGACAAGATCAACAACACGATCATTCCCCATGACCAGTGACGCGCGATTTGTAATCATCTCAGGGCAAGAGAGTCTCTCAGATTTGCATGAAATGTTGCTTGATGTCGATCGGCATTTGAAATTGAGTCGGTTCGCACTTGTTACATTGCTACGCCGATATCTTGAGGATCATATTTCTGCTGAAGGTGTTGTTGATTTGATGGAAGCGCTTGAGATGAATGAGCGTGTCAATGTCGACACACCAAGAGACGTTGGCATCAATGATGTGCTGTTCGAATTGGCCAACCCTGAAATCAATGGTGACCTGACCAAGGCCAAGGCACTGTCCTTGATCAAGACTCTTTCAAGCAAAGGGGACGGAGGCTGAGGTTTCTCCACGCAAACCTCAGGATCAGGTCTTGTTTTGCCACATCGTCCCGCATCAAACAAACCTTCCACCAAGCGGCGGGTGGTTCGCCCGATCGAGTCCAGCGGAATAAACTCACCCCCGCGCAAGCACGCCGATCGCCACCACCGCCAGCGCCACGCCAGCCAGGTTGAGCCGACTCAGGCGCTCCCGGAACAGCACCAGTCCCACCACCGCACCCAGCGCCACCACGCCGATGTTCATGCTGGCGAAGACCAGCGCCGGATGCTGCGGCAGGGCGCGGTGGCCACGCAGGTAGAACAAGATGTTGCCGAAGTTGGCCAGGCCGAGCAGCAGCCCGGCCACGGCGCTGCGGGCGGTGAAGCGGGTGCTGCGGTGGACGCGACGCCACAGCTGCATCGCGAACGCGACCAGCAGCGCCAGCGCGAACATCGCCTGCAGCGACGTGCCCAGTGGCACGCCGGCCTGCGCCACGCGCTTGAACAGGATGTCGATCACGCCGAAGCCGGCGAACACCAGCAGCGGATACAGCCCGCCGGCGGCGCCTTCGCTCGTCGGTGCCTGGCCGCTGCGCCAGACCATGCACGAGAGCGCCAGCAGGCCCAGCGCGATGCCGCCCAGCTTGAAGGCGGAGAGCCGCTCGCCGAACAGCACGAACGCGGCCAGCAGCGAGAGCAGCAGGGACAACCGCTGCGCCGCGTCGCTGCGCAAGATGCCGGCGTGGCGCACCGCGGCCGCCAGGGCCAGGAAGATGGTCGGCAGCAGGACGCCCAGCGCGACCAGCGCCAGCCACGGCACGCCCGGTGCGCGCAGGCTGGCCGGCGCGGGTTGCAGCAGCAGCGCGGTGAGCACGCTGGCCACCAGGTAGTTCCAGGCGATCGCCTGGCCCACGTCGAGCCGGAATCGACGCGCCAGTTTCAGCAACACCGACACCAGCACGCTGCACAACACGCTCAGCAACACGAAAATCATCGGGGGATTCCAGCGCGACCAGGGCGCATTGTGCCGCAGCACCGGCCAAAGTCGTCGGCGCGGTCGGGCATCAGCCGCGCAGGCTCTTCACCAGCATCAGGATCGCCACCGCGATGATCGCCAGCGCAAAGATGATGTTGAGCGCGCCGCGGGTCTTCGCCAGCCGCTTCGCACCCATCGCGCCCAGCCAGCCGCCGACGACGCCGCCGCCGATGAACTCGGCCGCCACCGGCCAGTCGACCAGGCCGGAGATCGCGTAATTGGTCGCCGCGGTGAGGCCGAACGCGCCGACCGCGAACAGCGAGGTGCCGATCGCGTAGATGATCTCCATGCCGCTGGCGAACATCAGCCCGGGCACGATCAGGAAGCCGCCGCCGATGCCGAAGAAGCCGGCCAGGCTGCCGGTGCCCAGGCCCACCGCGCCCAGCCGCGGATACATGCCCGGCAGCGGATAGCGATCCACGCCGCCGCGCCGCCCACGCAGCATGAAGCCGGCCACCACCATCATCAGCAGCGCGAACAGCACCAGCAGGTGCTGGCCGTTGATCGCCTTGCCGATGCTGGAGCCGATGAAGGCGCCGAGCACGCCGGTGGCGGCGAAGGTGAACGCCACCTTCCAGCGCACGTGGCCGGCACGCGCATGCGGAACCAGGTTGGCGAACGCGTTGAACGACACCGCCAGCGCGCTGGTGCCGATCGCCAGGTGCGGGTCGTGCACGCCGACCACGTACAGCAGCAGCGGCACCGCGAGGATCGAGCCGCCGCCGCCGATCAGGGCCAGCGAGAAACCCACGGCCGAGCCGCAGGCGATCGCCAGCAGGGCCTGCATGGTCAGCAGATGCGTCATCGCGGTTTCCATGCTGGGTGGAGGTCAGTCGTCGACACGGAACGGCCTGAACAAGGTGGTCACCAACGCCTGCAGGTGCGGGGCGCCGATGCGGCCATGAATCGTCCGCACCTCGCACCTCGCCCCTGACCGCGCCCTCGCGAAGCAGCAGGGAATGCCGCTGCGACAGGGTGGCCGACGTGGCGATGCCGTGCGCGAGGCCTGCGGCGGGTGACGGCGGCCATCAGCGACGGCTCATTTCCAGCCAGCCGCGCAGGATCGACAAGTCGTAGCCGGCCGCCTCGGTGGTGGCCAGGATGTTGTCGACGGTGTCGTCGGACGACAGCGCCCACAGCGCACTGCAGCGCGTGCCGCTGCGGCAGAACGCCAGCACCGGGCCGGGCAGCTGCGCCATCGCCTCGCTGAAGCTGCGCACCTGGTCATCGTTGACCTTGCCCGACACCACCGGAATATGCCGCCATTCCAGGCCCGCCGCGTGCGCTGCCGCCTCCAGCGCGGCGTTGTCCGGCTGGCCCGGCTCTTCGCCGTCGGGCCGGTTGTTGACGATGCTGCGAAAGCCCTGCGCGACGATCGCCGGCATGTCGGCCACGGCGATCTGCGGGGCGACGCTGAGCTGCTCGGTGAGTTGACGGGGTTGCATGGGTTTCCCTCCGGGGTGAAGCCGCGCCGGCGATCAGATCGCATCCAGCGGAATTCTCAGATAGCGCACGCCATTGTCTTCGGCCGGCGGCAGGTGGCCGGCGCGCATGTTCACCTGTACCGCGGGCAACAGCAACTGCGGCACTTTCAGGGTGGCGTCGCGGGCGCTGCGCATGGCCACGAAGGCGGCCTCATCGATGCCGTCGCGCACGTGGACGTTGCCCGCGCGCTGCGCCGCCACGGTGGTTTCGCAGACGAACCCGTCGCGTCCCGGCACGGGGTAGTCGTGGCACAGGAACAGCCGCGTCGCGTCCGGCAGCGCGAAGATCCTGCGGATCGAGCGGTACAGCGTGGCCGCGTCGCCGCCGGGGAAGTCGCAGCGGGCGGTGCCGTAGTCGGGCATGAACAAGGTGTCGCCGACGAAGGCGGCGTTGCCGATCACGTGCACCATGCACGCCGGCGTGTGGCCGGGCGTGTGCAGCGCCAGCGCCTCGATGCTGCCCAGCAGGTAGCGCTCGCCATCGGCGAACAGGTGATCGAACTGGCTGCCATCGCGGGCGAAGCCGCCGCCGGCGTTGAACAGCGCCCCGAAGGTCGCCTGCACCTCGCGGATGTGCTCGCCGATGGCAAGCCGGCCGCCCAGCTGTTCGCGCACGTACGGCGCCGCGGAAAGGTGATCGGCATGGGCGTGCGTCTCGATCAGCCACTCGACGTCGAGCCGCTGCGCCCGCACGAAGGCGATCACCGCGTCGGCCGACGCGTGGCCGGTGCGCCCGGAGGCCGCGTCGTAGTCGAGCACGACGTCGAACACGGCCGCCTTCATCGTGGCGGGGTCCCACGCCACGTGGCTGAAGGTATTGCTGGGTTCGTGGAAGAACGACCTGACTTCGGGGCGGTGCATGGTCAACTTTCCATCAGCTCGGCTGCAGGCATGGGTCGCGTGCGCAACGCGTGTACGGATACCGCTGCGGCCAGAGTATGCGACCGCCGCCTCATCGAGTCATCCGGACGCCATCACTGGCCCGCGGCTGATGGAAGATGCCGCCCATTGCCGCGCGACAGCCACGTGTAGTACAGCAGCGGAATCACCAGCAAGGTCAGCACCGTCGACACCATCACGCCGAACACCAGCGATACCGCCAGCCCCTGGAAGATCGGGTCGGTGAGGATGAAGAACGCGCCCAGCATGGCGGCCAGCGCGGTGAGGATGATCGGCTTGGCGCGCACGGCGCCTGCCTTCACCACCGCCTGCTCCAGGCTCAGCCCCGCCGCCAGCGAGTGGTTGATGAAGTCCACCAGCAGGATCGAGTTGCGCACGATGATGCCGGCCAGCGCGATCATGCCGATCATCGACGTGGCGGTGAACTGCGCGCCAAACAGCCAGTGGCCGGGCATCACGCCGATCACGGTCAGCGGAATCGGCGCCATGATGATCAGCGGCACCACGTAGCTCCTGAACTGGCCAACCACCAGCAGGTAGATCAGCAGCAGGCCCATCGAGTAGGCGATGCCCATGTCGCGGAAGGTCTCGTAGGTGATTTCCCACTCGCCGCTCCAGCGCACGGAATAGCCCGTGTCACCGGCCGGCGGGCCGGTGAATTCCTGCGTCAGCTGCTGGCCCGCCAGGCGCGTGTCGCGGATCCTGCCGACCAGGCCGAACATGCCGTAGACCGGGCTGTCCTCCGTGCCGACGTCGTCGCCGGTGACGAAGGTGTAGGGCAGCAGGTCCTTGTGGTGAACCGCGCCGGCCCACGGCTCCTCGACCACCTTCACCACCTCGGAGATCGGCACCAGCTGGCCGGCGCGGGAGCGCACGCGCAGGCTGAGAATCGTGTCCATCGAACCGAGCATGGCCGCTGGCAGGCGCAGCATGATCGGTACCGCGTACTTTGCGTTTTCGTCGGCGACATAGCTGGCAGGGTCACCGCCCATGCCGGCACGCAAGACGTCGACGATTTCAGCCTGGCTGACGCCGAGGGCGGCCGCCCGTGCGCGATCAATCTCGATCAACTGACGCCTGGCCCGAGCGTTTTCGACGCTGAGGTTGACGTCGGCAATGCCGGGCGTCTGCGCGAACAGCTTCTCCATCGACAAGGCCACCGCACGCTGCCCCTGATAGTCCGGGCCATAGATTTCGGCGACGATCGGCGCCATCACCGGCGGCCCCGGCGGAACCTCGGCCACCACCAGGTGCGCGTGAAAGCGCCTGGCCACCTCGGCCAGCGCCGGGCGCACCGCCATCGCCACCTCATGGCTCTGCCGCTTGCGCTCGCTCTTGTCGACCAGGTTGACCTGGATGTCGCCCTGGTACGGCTGGTTGCGCAGGTAGTACTGGCGCACCAGGCCGTTGAAGTTCATCGGCGCCGAGGTGCCTGCGTACAACTGGTAGTCGCTGACCTCGGGCACATGGTTGAGCAGCTGGCTCATGTCCACCAGCGCGCGGTTGGTCTGTTCCAGCGTCGAGCCCTCGGGCATGTCCAGCACAATCTGGAACTCGGACTTGTTGTCGAACGGCAGCATCTTCAGGATCACCAGCTTGACCCCGGCCAGGCCCGCGGCCAGCAACACCAGCATGCCCATGCCGATGAACAGGCGGCGACGATTGCGCGCAGCCCCGGGGTTGCCCAGGAACGGCGTCATCACGCGGATGAACAGGCGCTGCAGGAAGCGGTCGATCTTCGGTTCCGCGGGCGCAGCGCTGCTCGCCGCCTCGCCGCGCGGTGGCGGCATGTGACCGCGCAACAATCGATACGCCAGCCACGGGGTGACCACGAAAGCCACCGCCAGCGAGATCAGCATGCCGACCGAGGCATTGATCGGAATCGGCCGCATGTACGGACCCATCAGGCCGCCGACGAAGGCCATCGGCAGCAGGGCGGCGATCACCGTGAAAGTGGCCAGGATGGTCGGCCCACCCACTTCGTCGACGGCCAGCGGAATCGCCTCGAGCAGGCTTTTCTCACCCGGTACCATGTGCCGGTGAATGTTCTCCACCACCACGATGGCATCGTCAACCAGGATGCCGATCGAGAAGATCAGCGCAAACAGCGATACCCGGTTGATGGTGAAACCGATCGCCCACGATGCGAACAAAGTCACCGCCAGCGTGATCAGCACGGCCACGCCAACCACCACGCCTTCGCGCCAGCCCAGTGCAAACAGCACCAGCAGCACCACTGCAAACGCGGCCAGCGCCAGGTGCAGCAGCAACTCGTCGGCCTTGTCATTGGCCGTCTGTCCGTAATCGCGGGTGATCGTGGCATGCACGCCTTCGGGAATGTCCACGCCCTGCAGCGCATCCAGTCGCTCGCGGATGCTGCTGGCGATGGTGTGCGCATTGCTGCCGGCTTTCTTGGCGATCGCCAGGGTCACCGCCGGCACCAGCCCGGTGGACGGGCCGGAGCGGCCCGGCGGGGCACCGAAGGAGGCCAGCCGCGTGGCGTGATTGGTGCCGGAAACCACCCGTGACACATCGGACAGATACACCGGGTGCCCGCCGGCCAGGCCAATCACCAGGTGCGACACGTCCTGCGCATTCATCAGCAGGCTGCCGGCCTTCACCGGCAGATCCTGGTTGCCGCCGACCTCGCTGCCGATGTCGGCGGCGACATTCGCCGCCCTCAGGCTGCGTGACAGGTCGCCCACGGTGAGCTGGTAGCTGGCCAGCCTGGCCGGATCGATCTCGACCATCACCGCGCGGTCCGGCGCGCCGAGCGTGTAGACGTCCCGCGTGCCGGGCACGCGCTTGAGGTCGGTTTCCAGCGTGTGCGCCACCTTGGCCAGCTGCTCGGGCGTGGTCTCGGGGCGGTCGGACCACAGGGTGACCGCCATCATCGGCACGTCGTCGATGCCGTAAGGCTTGACCAGGGGCTGGCCGACGCCAAGGCCTTGCGGCACCCAGTCGGCGTTGGAATAGATCTTGTCGTACAGATCGACCAGCGCATGCTGGCGCGGCACGCCGACATCGAACTCCACCGTCACCACGGCCATGCCGGCGCGGCTCATCGAGTAAACGTGCTTGACGCCCTTGATCTCGGACAGCTTCTGCTCGAGCGGAAAGCTGACCAGGTTCTCGACACTGCGCACGCTGGCGCCGGGGTACGGCACCAGCACGTTGGCCATGGTCACTTCGATCTGCGGATCTTCTTCCTTCGGCGTGATGATCGCCGCGGCGATACCCAGCAGCAGCCCCGCCACCGCCAGCAGGGGCGTGATCTGCGAAACCTGGAATGCGCGGGCGATGCGGCCGGAGATGCCCAGCCTGGACGGCTCACTCATGAGCGGCACCCGGCCTGGCATTGCGCCGGGTCAGCCAGGCCACCGCCGCCTGCGGATCGCGCGCCACGCGCTCGCCATCATCCAGCCCGGCGAGCACCTCCACCTCGTCGCCCTCGCGGTTGCCGAGGCGCACCTGCCGCAAGGTGACGTCGCGCTCGCCGATCACGTACACCGCCACCAGCTCGCCGCGCCGGACCAGCGACGTGGCCGGCACCAGCAGACGCCTGGCATCGCCCATGGCAAACGCCACCTTCACCGTCATGCCCGGATACAGGGCGGTGGTGCCGGCCGGCAGCTGCACGCGCACGTTGAAGCTGTGCGTGGCCGCATCGGCATACGGGAACACCTCGATCGAGCTGGCCGCGATCGGCTGGCCATCCGCCGGCATCACGCTGGCGGCGTGGAACTTGCGGACGGCGTCGACCGCACTCTGCGGGAGTTGCACGTTGACGCGCAAATCGTCCAGCGCCTGCAACTGGATCAGCGGCTGCGGCGACGGCGGGCCGGCCTGCACGGCCTGGCCCACATGCACGAAGCGCTGCGTGATGACGCCGGCGAACGGCGCGCGCAACACGGTGTAGTCGAGCTGCTGGCCGACCGCGCCCGACTGGGCGCGCGCCGATTCCAGCGCAGCCCTGGCCGCATCGCGTGCCGCGCGCTGCTGATCCATCTGCGCCGTGGACACATAGCCCTTCGCGTACACCGCCGCGATGCGTTCGTAGGAGGCCTGCGCATCCCTGTAGGTCGCCTGTGCCGACGCGATCTGCGCCTGCGCCGCATTCCGCGCGGACTTCTGTTCCACGTCGCTGAAGCGCACCAGCACGGCCCCCTTGGCCACCACGTCGTTGACGTCGTAGGGCAGCTCGACCACCCGCGCGCTGGTCTGTGCGGTGATCGTCACCTGGTTGACCGCCTCGACCACCCCATCCCACACCTGTTCCCGGCGGGACGGCTGCCCGTGCACCACGCTGCCGGCCAGCGAAGCGGGTGGCGACGGGGCAGCCGGTACGGCAGGCCTGTCACCACAGCCGGCCAGAGCAGCCAGCGTGACGGACAGCCCGAGAAGGCGCAGCTTGAACTTCATGGATGGCGCTCGTTGCGGGCGTGAATGAATCAGTATCCGAACGCGCAGCCGGGCTTCAGGCCCAGCCGGGCGAGGATCCTGGCGAGCGGACAAAAACCGGTGAAAGCCGACTGCAGCAGGTTCGCACCAACGAACACCGACAGCAGCAGCCACCAGGGCGAGACGAAATGCCCCAGCGCCACACTCAGCAGGATCACGCTGCCGGCAAACGCGAAGACGACACGGTCGATGTTCATTGCATGGTTCTCGGTCAGGTGGGAGGCTGGTTGCGAAGTCGGGGGCTCAGCGCGCTTCGTCGATCATCTGGCGGGTGGAACGTTCAACCTCGGCGGCAATCGTCGCCAGGCGGGGGTCATCCGAAAGCCGGGCCAGCATCCGCTCCGGCTCGATCATGCCGATATGGGTGCGGCCGAGCTTCGTGTAGACCGAGATGCGGCACGGCAACGCCATGTTGAGTTGCATGTCGATCGCCAGGACCTGCGCCGCCTGCTGCGGATTGCACACCTCGAACACCTTGCACTGCTCGGCGAACGCGATGCCCTTGCTGCGCAAGGTGGCACCCAGGTCATGCACGTGCAGCACGCCAAACTGGTGGCGCCTGACGGCGGCGTCCAGATCGGCGGCGGCCTGCTCGAACGACTTGTCGGTTTCGACGATGTAATACATGTGGATCTCCTTGGGTGAACTGGTCACGCCTGGTCTTGCACGTCGTGCTTCAGGCGCTCGATGCCGAACGCCTGCATCACGTACTTTTCGTACAGCGGTTCGGCCTGGCCCTTGCGCATCTTGCGCAGGAAATACTTTTCATAGGCGACCTTGGCCAGGTGCACCCACTTGCCGGTCATGGCCCTGGTCACGTTGCGCGGGGGAATCTGTGGCAAGGCGATGAACGCGAAGCCGCTGTCACCCATGTCGGCCAGACACATCGCGTTCCAGGTGGCGCGTGCCCGCGCCGGCTTGCCGGCGAGTTCGTCGTGCAGGTTCTGCGCGATCGCGGTGACCATCGACTCGATCATCAGGCCGGTCTTCGGCGCACCGGTGGGCACCGGCGTGGCTTCGACCGGAGGAATCGCCACGCACACGCCCGCCGCGAAGATGTTCGGATACTTCGGGTTGCGCTGATGCTCGTCGATCAACACGAACCCGCCGGGATTGACCAGGCCGTCGATGCCTTGCAGCGCATCCACGCCGGCGAACGAGGGCAGCAGCATGGAGAAGGCGAACGGCAGCTCGTGGGTCTGCTGCAGCTGTCCCCTGTCGTCGAGCTGTTCCACATGGACCTTGTCCGACTCGACCGAGGTCACCCTTGCATTGGTTACCCACTTGATGTGGCGCTGGCGCAGTTCCGATTCGAGCAGGCCCTTGGAATCACCCACCCCGCCCAGCCCCATGTGGCCGATGTACGGCTCGGCGGTGACAAAGGTCATCGGTACCTTGTCGCGCAGTTTGCGGCGGCGCAGGTCGGTATCCACGATCATCGCGAACTCGTAGGCCGGGCCGAAGCAGCTCGCTCCCTGCACCGCACCGATCACGATCGGGCCGGGATGCTTGAGGAATTCCTGATAGGCCAGCCAGGTGGCATGCGCGTGGGGACCCGTGCAGATCGACTGCGAATGGCCCGCGGGGCCCGAGCCGGGAACCCGCTCGAAGGCAAGGCGTGGCCCGGTGGTCACGACCAGATAGTCGTAATCCAGCTTGCGTCCGTCCTGCAGCAGGAGCCGGTTTTCGTCGGGCAGCAGCTTGTCGGCGCGCATCTCGATGAAGTGGATGCCGCGATGTTGCAGCGGCTGCCTCACATCCACCCGGATGTCCTTCTGCTCGCGCCAGCCCACCGCGACCCACGGGTTGGACGGGGTGAAGTTGAACTGCGGCCCCTCTCCCACCACCGTGATGCCATGCTCGCTGCCGAGCAGCGCACGTACTTCGTACGCCGCCGACATCCCGCCCAACCCTGCACCCAGAATGACGATGCTTGCCATGAGCCCAGCCTCCAACCAGCGTGACCCTTGCATCGGTACTGCGTTGCCAACTTGACAGCGTGCCACCGGCGCGTGAATATGAACATGGTCTAATTTAGAAATATCTTATATATATGCCTGCCAGGAAGTCAACTCGCGCGCCTGCCCCAACGGGTGCGGCCAACCGTCGCAAGCAAGCACCGGCGCTTCCGGACATGGGCGCCATGCAGGGCCGTGCCGAAGAGGCTTCGGACTTGCTGAAGTCACTGGCCAACTCGTACCGGCTGCGCATCCTGTGCCTGCTGGTGGATCAGGAAATGACCGTGGGACAGATCAACGAACAGCTGACCGACCTGAGCCAGTCGGCGCTGTCACAGCATCTGGCGCGGCTGCGCGAGCGGGGACTGGTCACCACGCGGCGCGAAGCGCAAACCATCTGGTACGCGCTGACTCGGGGGCCGAGCCAACGGCTGATGCTGGCGCTGCACGAAATCTATTGCAGCGCCTGACCTTCGCGGCGCTTCCCCCGGCCTGCAATGCGGGTCCTGACAGTCCGCCCGCGGGGGCCGTCTTCAGTGGGCGGTCGATTCACCATCGAGAAATTGCAGCACCGCCGCATTGAACAGCGCTGGCGCCTGCAGCGGGGCGAAGTGGCTGACGTTGGGCAGGATCATCAGGCCGGCGCCGGGAATCGCGGCGGCGACGTGTTCGGTGTGCTCGCGGCGGATGAATTCCTCATGGTCGCCATCGACGATCCACACCGGCGACGTGATCGTCTTCAGCTGCGCATCGCTCCAGTCCGGCTCGGTCGACCACATCGTGCCCATTTGCGTGGCAAGCGCCTCGAAACCCTTCGGCGTGGGCGACAACCGGGCGTAGCTGGCGCCCATGTGCTTCATCAGCAGGGGGACGATCGGATTCGTCTCTCCGGTGGTGGACATGCCGGAGGTGCTCGCATTGGCGCCGAACGCGAACAGCTTGCCGATGCGCGAGGGATGACGCATCGCCAGGTCAAGGCCGATGTTGGCGCCGTCGCTCCAGCCGACCACGTCGACCTTGTCCAGCTTCAGTGCGTCGAGCAGCGCCACCACGTCATCGGCCATCAGGTCGTAGCTGAAGGGCCGCGCATCGTGGCTGCTGCGACCCTGGCCGCGGCTGTCCATCACGATGACGGTGTGGTGCGCGGACAGCGCGCCGACCTGGTTGCCCCAATCGTCGGAACTGCCCAGTCCGCCGTGCAGCAGCAGGACCGGCGAACCCTTGCCGGTGACGGCGTAATAGAGTCGCGCACCCTGCGTTTCGACGTGGCCGTGGCGCGCCATGGCGACCGGTGCGGGTGCCGCTGGCAGCGTCTGCCAGCGCTCGACGGCAACACTGGCCGGCGATACCAGGACGAGCAGAACGAGCAGCCAGACACGAGACATGGTCATTCCTGTGGGTGGTGGCATCGCCTGCGCCGTCGGCGGAACTCTACTCCTGGCGCACGCCCGGCGAACACTCCCTGGCGCAACACGCCGGAGCATGAATCCGGTCAACCATGGCTTGCCGCCACCAGGCCGGCAGCCTCCTGGAAACTCAGTGCATGCCGGTCGGCGAGCCCAGCAGATGCCCCTGGACTTCCGTGCCGTACAGCGACATCGGCGTGTCGTCATACTTCCTGCGCGTCTCGCCGACGCTGCCGTCGAAGCGCGGGTCCTGCGGCCGCTCGTGCGCGTCCATGTACATCGCCACGTCCCATGCGTCCTGGTCGCTCAGCGTGTTGCCCCGGCTGAACGGCATGTTCGCCTTGATGAAGGCCGCGGCGTTGTCCAGCTGGTGCATGCCCGCACCCCAGTTGAACGACTGCGGCCCCCACAGCGGCGGAAACACGTTGCGCCCGGCAACCTGCCGGCCCTGGCCGTCGTCGCCGTGGCAGAGCGCGCAGTTGTTCCTGAACACGGTTTCGCCACGCGCGTAGTCCGGTGGCTGCGGCGGCTTGAAGCCGGCCTTCGGATAGCCCGCCCCGGGCAGCTTCTTCCCCACCGGCGCGCCCGTGGCCATCCACCAGGCGTAGGTCTCCAGCGCCACCATCTCGGCACTGTCCAGCGGCGGCGCCTTGCCGTTCATGCTGAAGCGGAAGCAGCCCTGCAGGCGTTCGCCGAAGGTGTTCACCTTGCCGTTCTTCTTGCGGTACTGCGGGTACACGCCATAGGCACCCCACAGCGGTGCCGAGTTCGCCTGGCGACCGGCATCGAGGTGGCAGTTGCTGCAGCTCAGTCCGTTGCCGACGTACGCCTTCGCGTGCGTGGGCGTGTCGGTGAAGATGTCGCGCCCCTGGCGGATCACGTCGCCCAGCGGGCCGGCGGGAATCGCCGACTCGGCCGGCGGCGAGAACGTCGTCGGCGCGGGCGCGGCGGCCACCGCTTTCGGCACTGAGGCGGCGGTCGCCGGTGCAGGCGCGGGCGCTGGCTTCTGGGTGCAAGCGGTCAGGACACAGACGAACGCGAAAGCCGCAAGCACGTACTTCATGGCGCAGTCTCCGCGACCGGAACAGGTTGGGCCGCGAACCACGCCGCCACCGAGTCGATGTCCTGCGCACTGAGCGCTGCGGACAGATGCTGCATCAGCTGCAATGGATCGTTGTGTCGCGTGCCTTGCTGCCAGGCCTTCAACTGGGCCTCGATGTAGCTGGCGGGCTGGCCGGCCAGTGGCGGAAAGTTCGCACCCACGCCGCTGCCGCCCGGGCCGTGGCATTGCACGCAGCCGGGCACGCCGCGACTCCAGTCACCCCGCGTGGCCAGTACTGCACCGGCGCTGTCGGGCGCGGGCAGCGCCGTCGCCGGTTTCGTCGCCAGCGGCAGCTGGCTGTAGTAGGCCGCCATCGCGTGGCGTTCGTCTTCGCTCAGCGCGGTTGCCATGGGCTGCATCACCGGGTTGCTGCGCGTGCCGCTGGCGAAGTCGTCCAGTTGCTTCCGCAGGTACGCGGCATCCAGACCCGCCAGTCGCGGATTGCCCGCGGCCGCCTGGCCGGCGCCGTCCGCGCCGTGGCAGGCCATGCACGGCGCGGCACCGCGCCCGTTGCCTGCATGGGCGATGGCGGCGGCATCGACGGCCAGCGCAGCAGGCGGCATGCCGATGCCGGCCAGCGCGACGATCCCGAACAAACGACGTATGGCTGGCCGGAACATGGCGTGCACCTCAGTGAGCGGGAAGAAAGCCGTACTTGCGATACACCGCGGCCGCGGCCGGGCTCTGCATGAAGGCCATGAAGTCCTTCGCCGCCTGCGCGTGCGGTGCGTTCTTCATGCGCGCGGCGGTATACGTGGCGACCGCGTTCTGCGCCTCGGGGATGGCCACGGTTTCCACCGGACGATGCAGGATCTGCTGCTGGAAATAGGCCTCGGTCGACCACACCGGCGCCGCGTCCGATTCGCCCTGCAGCACGCGCAGCGGCG
The DNA here is from genome assembly GCF_040208325.1 of Rhodanobacter sp. IGA1.0. Classification (NCBI taxonomy): domain Bacteria; kingdom Pseudomonadati; phylum Pseudomonadota; class Gammaproteobacteria; order Lysobacterales; family Rhodanobacteraceae; genus Rhodanobacter; species Rhodanobacter sp. IGA1.0. The sequence goes on along the minus strand of NZ_CP157948.1, from coordinate 189,518 downwards.
ACTGGCGATGATGGATGCGGGTGAGGAAGGTGGTGCCGTCGGCCACCTTGGCCTGCATGATGGCGTGGTCGAGCGCCTCGCCACCGGCCTTGCGGTAGCTCGCCTCGATCTGCTTCGCGATGCCTTCCCAGGCCGGGTTCGGCATGCTGACCCGCACGTCGCCGCGACCCAGGTCGGCCAGCCCCGCGATGTGCTTCGGGTTGCCCCGGGCGACCAGGATCGCCAGCGGATTGCGCGCGTAGTCATGCATCTCGGCGAACCAGCCGCGCTCCTTCTGGCGGTCGGTGATGGCGCCCTTGCCGGCCGTATAGACGTCCGGACGATGGGTGATGCGCAAGTTGCCCATGACCAGCGAGCCGCTCTCGATCTGCTTGGCCAGGATGCCCGGCGGCAGGGTTTCCACGAAGATCCGCTGGTAGGCGGGATGCGCCTGCCGGAATGCGTCCATCAGGTCGTGCACCACCATGAACTGGTTGCCGGCGAAGAACACCACCAGCTGCGGATCGACGATGTCGCCGTGCAGGTCGGCGATCGCGTCGAACGGCGGCACGCTGAACTGCAGGCCGGCCGGTGGCGGATTCCACGGCGGCAGGTAGTCGGGTTGGTCGGTGGCGCTGGCGGCAGCGCTCAGCACGCATGCGGCGGCCAGCAACAGCCGGGGAATCGGATGGCGCATGACGATCGGCTCCTGTGGATGGACTTACTGCGGGCTCAACGCGTAACCCTGCTGCTGCAGGTCGATCACCGTGGTCAGCCCGGACAGCGCCATGGTGACCTGCGGATCGACCCAGTCGTACTGGAAGTCGTGTTCGGCGACGGCCTGGGCGCACACGGCGACGTCCACCCCGGCCTTGCGCAGCTGGGCGATCAGCGGCAGGTTGGGATTGGCCACGCCGTACTTCTTGCGGTACTGCGCGTCGTTCAACACGATCGGCGTGGCCGGCCCGGCCGCGATCGCCACGAATTTCAGCTGCGACAGCGGCACGCCGGCGTTGACGTAGAGGTTCACCGCCCGCGCCACGTGATCCAGCGACGGGCTCACCATGGTCGGCTTGTCGCCGGCCTTGCCCAGGCTGAACACGACCTTGTAGGTGGCCTGGCGATCGGGCTGATAGGCCGCCTGCGGCATCGGATGAATCCGGCCGGCGCCGTGGATGGTCGGGGTCTGCCAGAAATCGTTGCCGGCGACGGCGCCGGTGGAAAACAGGGCCAGCGCAAGCAACGCGGGCACGAACGGACGGATCATGATGACCTCGCGGACTTTCCGGCAGCGCGAAATGGCGCCGGGTCATGCTATGCCGCACCGGTGCTTCGACCAAGGACGGATTTGTGATCAGGCCGATAAGCCGGACTTATCGGTGCCCGCCTGGATCATCACGCGGCCCGTCAACCGGAGCGGAGCGCTGGGCGAAGTAGCGACCCGGCGGCCGCCCGAACTGGCGCCGGAACATGGCCACGAAGGCGCTGACGCTGACGTAGCCCAGCGCATCGGCGACCTCGCCCACCGGCTCGCCGGCGGCCAGGCGTTCCAGCGCCCGGCTTAGCCTGGCCTGCTGTCGCCACTGGGCGAAGCTGCAGCCGGTTTCGCTGCGAAAGAGCCGGCTCAGGCTGCGCGCCGAAAGTCCGGCCCAGTCGGCCCACGCTTCCAGGCTGCGATTGTCGTGCGGCTCGGCCAGCAGTTTGCGCGAGATGCGCAGCAGGCGCCGGTCATCCGGCATCGGCAGGTGCAACGGATGATCGGCGATCCGCGCGCGGCGCATCTCGTCCATCAGCACGTCCATGATGCGTTGCTGCCCCTCGTCCAGCCGGTCACTGTCGGCCCAGGCGGAGGCGCGATGCACCAGCGCCCGCATCAACTCGTTGGCGCCCAGCACGCTGGGCTCGTCCGGCATGCCGACGGCGGCCTGTGGCGCCACGAACACGCCCCAACCTTGGGTGCTCTGGATCACGCTGACGGTGTGTTCCTCGCCCGGCGGCATCCAGCCGACCCGATGCGGCGTCAGCGTCCACAGGCCGAGCCGGGTGCGGACGCATACCAGGCCACTTTCCACGTACATGAACTGGCCGCGCAGGTGGCGGTGCCACACGCTCTCCCGTTCCGGCGCCAGGTCCTTCACGACGAAGGCAATCAGGCCCGGGCCGTCCGCCCGCTCGATGCGCAGAAATTGTTCCTGGTGTCCCATTGGCGGGTTCTCGACACTTTTTGACTTATTCACGTTATCAGGCCAGGCGGGCGGAAAACTACACTGGTTCGACCCATCCAGCACGTCCCTCTGGCGCTCTGTCCATTCCCTGCCGGCAGAAACGTCTTCCATCTGATCCCGGAGGAAACCGATGCCCGTGAATACCCCCACCTTGCTGCGAACCCGGCCCACGCTCGACGCCAACGAGGCCTGCGTCACCTTCGTCGCCGCGGCGCAGCTGATGCTCGACCCCGCCACCCCCGAAACCCTGCGCCGCGAAGTCGAACCGCGGTTGCTGGCCCAGTTGCCCACCTTGCGGGCGCTGGGCGTGTTCGACCTGTTCGAATTGCGCGATCCCGCCTTGCGGGCCTGGCTGGCCGACGAGCTGGCGGAACTGGGCGGGGGCGGCGCTCGAGCGTAATTTGCCCGTGCAAGCATCGACGCAGACATATTTGCCTTGACAACTATAGTTTTGGCAATAGAATGCGCGGCATGAAGACCGAAGCCCCGCTTTTGCACTCGACCCCCGGCGACCCGGCACACCCGCCGAGCCTGGGCATGTTGCTGAACATGGTGCGCGCCGAAATCGTGCGCGCGGTCGAGGCCGAGCTGGCCAAGCAGGATCTGGACCTGAGCTTCACCCAGTTCCTGATCCTGAAGAAGGCCCATCAGCTGGGCGCGGTGTCGGCCACCGAGCTGGCCCGCGCGGTGGAGCTCGACGGTGGCGCAATGACGCGCCAGCTCGACCAGCTCGAACGCAAGGGCCTGCTGCGCCGCACGCCGCACGCACAGGACCGCCGCGCCCTGCGCATCGAGCTGACCAGTGCCGGCAACGCGGTCTGGCAGAACTCCGCCTCGTTGTGCAGCGAGCGGGTGATGACGGCGGCGCAGCGTTCGATGACGTCGACCGAGCAGGCCCGGTTGCATGACTACCTGGGGCGCGTGCTGAGCGCGCTTCGCGACAAGAACTGATCCCTCCCCCATCCCCCTCCTCCCCGGACTTCCACCCATGCGTCTGCACCTACTGGCGGCTGCGACCGCCCTGACCCTGGCATTGGCCGGCTGCGCCAGCAGCGGCGGCCTGCAGCCGGACGGCACGCCCATCGACGCCACCTCGCTGAAAGCCGGGCGCAGCCTCGCGCGGCTGGACCTGACGCCGGCCGCCTGGCCCGCGCAGGACTGGTGGCATGCGCTGGGCGACAGCCAGCTGGATGCACTGATCGATGAGGCGCTGCACGACAATCCCGGCCTTGGCGTGGCCGATGCGCGCGCCCGCGCGGCCCAGGCCGAGGCCGGGATTGCCGACGCGGCGCGCAAGCCGGAGATCAACGCCGGCGCCAGCGTATCCGGCGCGCGCATCCCCACCACGCTGATGCCGGCGGATGCCGGTGGCGGCCATTTCGCGCTGGCCAAGTACGCCGACGTGAGCTTCAAGTGGGGCATCGACCTGTGGGGCGGCAAGCGCGCCGCGTGGGAAGCCGCGCTGGGTTCCGCCCGCGCCGCCGAGATCGACGCCCGCGCCGCGCGCATCGAGCTGTCCGGCAACGTGGCGCGCGCGTATGCGCAGCTCGGCTATGCGTTCACCCAGCAGGATCTGGCCCGGGGCGAGCTGGAACGCGCCAACCAGGCCCGCAGGCTGACCAGCCAGCGGGTCGCCGCCGGCATCGACAACCAGATCGCGCTGAAGCAGTCCGATGGCGAAGTGGCCGTGGCGCAGCAGGATGCCGCACTGGCCGATCGCGCGGTGGACGCCGCCCGTTCCTCGCTGTCGGTGCTGCTGGGCAAGGGCCCGGATCGCGGCCTGCAGATCGACCGCCCGCACCTGCTCACCCCGGCCCAGCTCGCGGTGCCCGACAACCTGCCGCTGGACCTGCTCGGCCACCGCGCCGACCTGGTCGCCGCGCGCTGGCGGGTCGAGGCGGCCGGCAAGGACATCAAGGCTGCGAAGACCGAGTTCCTGCCCAACATCAGCCTGGGCGCGATGGCCGGCGTGATCACGCTGGGTGGCGGCAATCCGTTCACCCTGCCCGCGCGCTTCTACCAGTTCGGCCCGACGCTGAGCCTGCCGATCTTCGACGGCGGCCGCCTGCGCGCCAACCTTTCCGGCAAGGATGCCCAGTACGACCTGGCCGTGGCGCAGTACAACCAGACCCTGGTCGGCGCACTGAACGAAGTGGCCGACGAACTCTCCGCCGCGCATGCCGTGCAACTGCAGCTGGACGCGCAGCGGCGGGCGCAGACCGCGGCGCGGCAGGCCTGGCAGCTGGCCGAGCAGCGTTACCAGGCCGGCATCGGCAGCTATCTCGAAGCGCTCGTGGTGCGCCAGCAATTGCTGACGGCCAACCGCGGCGTGGCCGCGCTGGAAGCGCAGCAGGTCGACCTTTCCGTACAGCTGATCGAGGCGCTCGGCGGTGGCTTCCAGCCGCAGGCCGACGCGCCCGCCCCCTCCTCTTCTTCCCCCATCCCACGTTCCTGAGGCAGCCCCATGTCCAGCCCGACTTCCACTCCGGCCGATAGCACGGCCGCCACGGCTCCCGCCGCCCCGAAAAAGAATCCGCGCGGCTTCATGCTGCGCCTGCTCGGCCTGGTGGTGCTGCTCGGCATCATCGCCTGGGCGCTGTGGTACTTCCTCGATGGCCGCTGGTACGAAGGCACCGACGACGCCTACGTCAACGGCAACGTGGTGCAGATCACCCCGCAGGTGCCCGGCACCGTGGTCAGCATCGGCGCCGACGACGGCGACCTGGTGCACGCCGGCGACGTGCTGGTGCAACTCGATCCCAGCGATGCCGACGTGGCGCTGGCCGAGGCGAAGGCCAACCTGGCCAATACCGTGCGCAAGGTGCGCGGCCTGTATTCCAGCGTGAACGGCGCCCAGGCCGACGTGGCCGCGCGCAAGACCGCGGTCGACAAGGCCCGCGCCGACTACAAGCGCCGCGTGGCGCTGGCCAAGTCCGGGGCGATCTCGGCCGAGGAACTGGCGCACGCCAGCGACGCGCTGACCACCGCGGAGAGCGCGCTGATCACTTCGCAACAGCAGTACCAGACCAGCAAGGTGCTGGTCGACGACACCGTGGTCGCCTCGCACCCGGACGTGCAGGTTGCCGCAGCCAGGTTGCGGGCGGCCTATCTGGACGACGCCCGCGCCAGCCTGGTGGCGCCGGTGGACGGCTATGTGGCCAAACGCTCGGTGCAGGTCGGTCAGCGCGTGCAGCCGGGTGCCGCGCTGATGGCGGTGGTGCCGCTGCACGGCGTGTGGGTGGATGCGAACTTCAAGGAAACCCAGCTCACGAAGATGCGCATCGGCCAGCCGGTGGAGATCGAGTCGGACGTCTACGGCGGCTCGGTGAAGTACAAGGGCAAGGTGCAGAGCCTGGGCGTCGGCACCGGCAGCGCGTTCTCGCTGCTGCCGGCGCAGAACGCGACCGGCAACTGGATCAAGATCGTGCAGCGCATTCCCGTGCGCGTGGTGTTCGACGATCCGGCCACCCTGGACAAGCACCCGCTGCGACTGGGCATGTCGGTGACCGTGGACGTGAACCTGCACGACCAGAACGGCCCGACCCTGGCGCAGAAGTCGCCGACCCAGCCTGCCTTCAGCACCGACGTCTACAAACGGCAGCTGGTCACCGCGGACGCGACGATCAACCAGATCATCCACGCCAACATGGCTGGCGGAAAATGAAGCCCCCTCCCCTGCTCGCAGGGGAGGGTTGGGGTGGGGTTCGCTCTTGATCTTGAGGGAAGGTCAAGAGCGTCACCCCTCCCAACCTCCCCCTGCTTTCAGGGGGGGAGGAGCAAGCAAAAGCCCCATCACTGACCGACGCCGATGACCACCCAATTCCGTCCACCCAATCTGGCACTGAGCACGATCGGCCTGTCGCTGGCGACCTTCATGCAGGTGCTGGACACCACGATCGCCAACGTGTCGTTGCCGACGATCGCCGGCAACCTCGGCGTCAGCAACAACCAGAGCACCTGGGTGATCACCTCGTTCGCGGTGAGCATGGCGATCTCGCTGCCGCTGACCGGCTTCCTCACCCGACGCTTCGGGGAAGTGCGGCTGTTCACCGCCTGCACCCTGCTGTTCGCGCTGACCTCGTTCCTGTGCGGCGTCTCGCAAAGCATGGAGATGCTGATCCTGTTCCGCGCCCTGCAGGGCGCCGTGGCCGGGCCGATGTATCCGATCACGCAGAGCCTGCTGATCGGCATCTACCCGCCGGCCAAGCGCGGCATGGCGCTGGCGCTGCTGGCGATGGTCACGGTGGTGGCGCCGATCGCCGGGCCGATCCTGGGCGGCTGGATCACCGACAACTATTCGTGGCCGTGGATCTTCTTCATCAACGTGCCGATCGGCATCTTCGCCAGCATGGTGGTGGCCAGCCAGCTGCGCGGCAAGGTCGAGAAGACCGAGCGTCCGAAGATCGACTACGTCGGCCTGATCACCCTGATCATCGGCGTCGGCGCGTTGCAGATCGTGCTGGACAAGGGCAACGACGAGGACTGGTTCAACTCCACCTTCATCATCGTCACCAGCATCGTCTCGGCGATCAGCATCGCGATCTTCCTGATCTGGGAACTGACCGACAAGGACCCGATCGTCGACCTGCGACTGTTCCGCCACCGCAATTTCACCGCGGGCACCATCGCGCTGATCCTGGCCTACGCCGCGTTCTTCTCGATCGGCCTGCTGGTGCCGCTGTGGCTGCAGCGCAACCTGGGCTATACCTCGACCTGGGCCGGTTACGCCACTGCCCCACTGGGCGTCATCCCGGTGCTGCTGACCTTCTTCGTGGGCAAGTACGCCAGCCGGATCGACCTGCGACTGCTGGCCTCGGTGGCGTTCGTGGTGATGGGCATGACCTGCTTCATGCGCTCGGACTTCTTCATCGGCATCGATTTCTACCACGTGGCGATGGTGCAGCTGTGGCAGGGCCTCGGCGTGGCGTTGTTCTTCATGCCGATCCTGACCATCCTGCTGTCGGACCTGCAGCAGAACGAGATCGCCTCCGGATCGGGCCTGGCCACCTTCCTGCGCACGCTGGGCGGCAGCTTCTCGGCCTCGATCACCACCTTGCTGTGGGAGCGCCGCGCGGTCAGCCACCACGAGCAGCTGACCGAACACATCACCGCCTACGACCCCACTTCACAGGCAGCGATCAGCCAGCTCGGCCACGGCGACGCGCAGGGCGCCAGCAGCCTGATCAACAACATGATCACCCAGCAGGGCTACCAGATCGCGTTCAACGAGGTGTTCCATGCGCTGGGCTGGATCTTCCTGGGATTGGTGCTGGTGATCTGGCTGGCCAAGCCGCCGTTCGGTGCCAAGGCCGGACCGGCCGCCGGCGGCCACTGAGCTCACCGCGCAGGCGACCCGCAACAGCACGACGGCCCCGTTCGGGGCCGTCGTGCTTCCGTTGATTCAGATATCGAAGGCCACGCCGACCACCGCCATCGTCTCGCCGCGGTTCGGTCCGCTCAGGCCGCCGTTGGAGACATGGCGGATCGCCAGGGTGAAGTGTTTCGCCTGCCAACCCAGCGTGCTGACGAACTGGTAGTGGCTGGACAGCGCCTGGGTGGCATGGTTGGTGGCGGCCACCTGGAAGCTGGCGAACAGCGGCTGGTACCAGTCGCCCGCGTCACCGTGGTGGACGCGCACACCGGCGGCCAGCAGCGCCACCGAAGGACGGGTGGTGTAGGAGCTGTAGTCGTAACGATGCACGTCGCGGCCATCGATCCAGCCCAGCGACACGTCGGGCGACCAGCTGTAGCGGGTGCCGCCGATCGGTTGCGCCGGGAACACCGCCTCGACGAAGGCGGCATGGCTGCCGTAGCTGTCCATGTAGCTGCGCCCGCCCTGGATCTCGATGCGGGTGGCGGCCGTGGCGGGCACGGCGGCGGCAATCAGGCCGAGGGCGAGGGCGTGACGAGCAAGAGTGCGGAGGGACATGGGAATTCCGGGGAGTGGAAGGAATTAATGTACCTTACAGTTTACCAAACGTCGCGCGCCTCCCGCCCCATCGATTCGGGTGATCTCGGCAACACGGTGTTTCACCAGGCACGAAAAACCCCGGCACGATGGCCGGGGTCGGGTGAACGCCGGGTTGAGACGGCTGTGTCGAGACGGCTATTTGGCGGCTGAGCCTGGTTGCAGGGTCGGGCTGTCCAGATCCAGCGCGGTCGACTCCAGCAGCACCGCCTGTGGGTGCGTCTTGCGGATCTCCGCGGCGAATTTCGAGGCGTCGCCCACCACCACCACGGTGCCGGCATCAGCAGTGAGGTACTTGTCGGCGTACTTCTCGATCTGCTTCGGGGTCACCGCCTGCACCTGGGCGATGTACTTGCCGATCTCGTCCAGCGGCACGCCGTAGACGGCCAGGTCGCCGACTTCGTTGGCCAGCCCGGCGGTGGTTTCCAGGCTGCGGCCGTAGCCGCCGATCAGGGTGGCCTTGCGCGCGGCCAGTTCGTCGGCGGAAACCCGCGTGCCGCCGAGCCGCTTGAACTCGCCCAGCATCAGCTCCACCACCTGGGGCGCGGACGGGTTCTTGGTCTGCGCCGCGGCCAGCCACATGCCTGCGTCGTGCAGCGGCATCAGGCGGCTGTTGGCGCCGTAGGACAGGCCGCGCTTGATGCGGATCTCCTCGTTGAGGCGCGCCGAGTACGAACCACCGAGCACCGCATTGGCCACCGTGCCCACGTAGTAGCCGCGATCGGCCCGCGACGGCGCCGGATGCGCGGCGACCACGCCGGCCTGGCCGGCGCCGTGCTGGTCGATCAGCAGCACCGCGGGAAGCCGGCCGGCGTGGCTGCCGGTCGGTCGCGCCGGCAGCGGCGTGGCCGGCCTGGCCCAGTCGCCGAAGCTGGCCTGCGCCAGTTGCTGCGCCTGCGCCGGCGTGATGTCACCGGTGAGGATCAGCATCGCGTTGTCCGGGCGATACAGCGCCGCGTGCAACTGCTGAACGCTGGCCCGCGTGATGCGCGGGATCGAGCCGGGCGTACCGCTGCGCGAATGGCCGTAGGCGCCATCGCCGTACACGCCGCGACTGGCCGCGAACGAGGCCAGCGTGGTGGGCCGGCTCAGCATCAGGTGCAGGTCATCCAGCGCCTGTGCCTTCGAGCGCTTCAGCTCGGCCTCGCTGAAGTCCGGCTGGCGCACCACTTCGGAAAGCAGTTGCAGCGCCTGCGGCACTTTCGGCGTGGTCACGGTGATGCCCACCGCGCTTTCGTCCCAGCCGGCGCTGGCGCCGAGCGAGCCGCCCAAGGCTTCAGCCGCCGCGGCAATCTGCGGCGCGGTCTTCCCGGCAGCGCCCTTGGTCAGCAGGTTGGCGGTGAGGTCAGCCAGGCCGGCCAGGGTCGGCGGGTCCATCTCGCCGCCGCTGCGCACCACCAGCTGCGCGGTGACCAGCGGCAGGCCGGCGCGGCGCACGCTGATCACCTGCAGGCCGTTGGCCAGCGTCTGCGACGACGGCGTGGGTACGCTCAGCGTGGGTGCCGGACCCGGTGCCGGCGGCGTGGCCGGGAAGTCGGCGGCGAACAGGTTGCCGCTGGCGATCAGCGCGGCGGCCAGCGCGGTCAGGCGGAAGTGCTTCATCGGACGGCTCATTTCACTGCTCCCTGTGCGGCGGCCGGCTTGGCTGCGGCAGCCTGCGGCAGGTAGTCGATGGTGACGCTGTGCGCGCCGGTGACGTATTTCTGCAACACCCGGTGCACGTCTTTCTCGCTGACCTTCTGCAAGGCATCCAGGTCGGTGTTGACGCGCTCCACGTTGCCGTCGATCAGGCTGGCCTGGCCCAGGGCGAACGCCAGGCCCTCGGCGGTCTGGCGCTGTTTCAGCGCGGAGGTGAGCAACTGGGTCTTCACCTTGTCCAGCTCGGCGTCGGGAATCGGCTGGGTCGCCAGCCAGATGATCTCTTCATGCAGCAGCTTGGCCGCCTCGGCCGGCTGGTGGCCGCTGGCGAGGATCGCGTAGGCGGTGAACAGGCCCGGGCCGACGCGGCTGTCGGCATCGGCGCCCGCTTCCTGGGCAACCTGGTGGCGATACACCAGCGACTGGTACAGGCGCGAGGATTCGCCCTGCGACAGCAGCGCCGCCGCCACTTTCAGGGCGATGCTGTCGGCGCTGTCGGACGCCGGCGGGATCAGCCAGGTGATCGCCACGCCGGGCAGCGGCGCGGTCTCGCTGGTGACGGTGTAGTGCTGGTCCTTGCTGCGCGCGGGTTCCTTCGCGGTGACCTGCGGAATCGGCGTGGCCGGTTTCGCGATCCCGCCGAAGTACTGGTCGACCCAGGCATCGAGTTGCTTCGGGTCGAAGTCGCCGGCGACGATCAGGGTGGCGTTGTCGGGGCGGTAGAAGGTGCCGTGGAAGTCGATCACGTTCTGCAGCGACGCCGCTTCCAGGTCCTCGATGCTGCCGATGGTCGGGCGCTGGTACGGGTGCACCGTGTACGACTTCGGATCGATCGCGTTGAACAGCTTGCCGTAGGGATTGGCCAGCACGCTCTGGCGGTATTCCTCTTCCACCACGGCGCGCTCGGACTTGAAGTTCTTCTCGTCCACGTTGAGGTTGGACAACCGTTCCGCCTCGGCCCACAGCAGGGTCTGCAGGTAGTTGCTGGGCACGATCTCGAAATAGTTGGTGACGTCGTCGCCGGTGGAGGCGTTGTTGGCGCCGCCCACGTCCTCGGTCAGCCGGTCGAACTGCTCGGCGTGCATGTGTTTCGTGCTCTTGAACATCAGGTGCTCGAACAGGTGCGCGAAACCGGAGCGCCCCTGCGGGTCGTCCTTCGAGCCGACGTGGTACCACATCTGCACCGCCACGTTGGGGCTGGCGTGATCCTCCACGCTGAGCACCTGCAAGCCGTTCGGCAAGGTGCGCTGGTGGTAGGCGATCGGCGGCACGGCGAGTTCCGCGGCCGCTGACGGCAGGGGAATCGCGGTGGCGGCAAGTACACCGAGTGAAACCAGCAAGCTGGCCGTGCGCAGACGCTTGGTCATCCGTAGTCCTTTCGGGTGGAAAGCCTCAACCATACAAGGCGCACGCGGCGGGCGGGAATGCCCGGCCGCATCTCGCTTTTTACCCGGGCAGTATTGACAGGGGATTTGATCCGTATAAAATCCGCCAAACGAATTTACCCGGACAAAACATGTTGCCAACCACCTCCTGCATCGCCTTCGACGGCCCGCAGCGGATCGGCCAGGGCGCCCTGGCCGATGTCGCCCGTGCCGCCAAACAGCGCCTGGACGCGGGCGCCGCCGGACCGCTGCTGGTGTTCGACGAGCGCGACAGCCGGCCGATCGAGATCGACTTCCGCGGCAGCGTCGACGACGTGCTGGCCCGGCTGGCACCTGCCACACCCGCCGAGCCGGCCAGCCGCGGACCCGGTCGCCCCAAGCTGGGCGTGGTGCCACGCGAAGTCACCCTGCTGCCACGACACTGGGACTGGCTGGGCCAGCAACCCGGCGGCGCCTCGGCGGTGCTGCGGCGACTGGTCGAGCAGTCCATCCGCCAGGGTGGCGCGAAGGAGCGCGCACGCCAGGCGATCGAATCGGTCGATCGCTTCATGCGCGTGATGGCCGGCGACGAACCGGGTTACGAGGAAGCCTCGCGCGCCTTCTACCGCGGCGACCGCGAGCGCTTCGGCGCGCTGATCGCCGCGTGGCCGGCGGACGTGAGCGCGCACCTGCAACAGCTGGCGGCGATCGCCTGGGACGAGCGCGCGGACGCCGGCTGACCCGGGCGGCAGCCCATTGCATTTTCATCCCGCTCAGCCACCCGACCTGCGAACCCACCGATGGCCACCGCCCACCGCGATTCCGTTTTCGCCAACCACAACTTCCGCCTGCTGTTCGGCGGCAGCACGATCTCGATGCTGGGCGACCAGTTCACCCTGGTGGCGCTGCCGTGGCTGGTGCTGAAGCTCACCGGCAACCCCGCCGCGCTGGGCCTGGTACTGGCGGCGATGGCGCTGCCGCGCGCGCTGTTCATGCTGATCGGCGGCGCACTGGTGGACCGGCTGTCGCCGCGCCGCGTGCTGCTGGCCGCGCGCGGGGTGAACGCGCTGCTGGTGGCGCTGCTGGCCGCGCTGGTGCTGCTGGGCGACATCCGCATGTGGCTGGTGTACCTGATCGCGCTGGGCATCGGCCTGTCCACCGCGTTCGCCTACCCGGCCGGCTCGGCAATCCTGCCGCAACTGGTGCGCAAGGATCAGCTGCAACCGGCCAACGCGCTGGTGATGGGCATGCGCCAGCTCAGCATGTTCGTCGGCCCGGCGCTGGCCGGCGTGGTGATCAGCGTGGGCACGCACGGCGCACAGCCGCAGGCCATGCAGGATGCCGAAGGGCTGGGCCTGGCATTCGCCGTCGACGCGGTCAGCTTCGCCTTCTCGCTGGCATCGCTGCTGCTGATCCGCGTGCACAGCGACTTCGATCCGAAACCCGCCGCGGGCGGCGTGCTGGCCAACGTGGCCAGCGGCGTGCGGATGATCTGGGCCGACCTGCCGCTGCGCGCGTTCATGCTCTACGCGGCGGTGGTCTCGGTGTTCGTCGGCGGCCCGCTGCAGGTGGGCTTGCCGGTGCTGGCCGATACGCGGATGGATCTGGGCGCCGCCTCGCTGGGCATCCTGATGACTGCCAACGGCGGCGGCATGCTGCTGGGCAGTTTCCTGTCCGGCCACGCCAGCCGCATCATGCGCGGCCGCCTCGGCCTGATGGTGCTGACCATCGACAGCCTCGCCGGCCTGGCCCTGGCCACGTTGGCGCTGGTGCATGCGACGGTCACCGGCGCGGTGCTGCTGGCCGCCACCGGCGTGCTCGCCGGCATCGCGCAGATCGCCATCGTCAGCTGGATCCAGCGCCGGGTGGCGCCGGAGATGATGGGCCGCGCCATGAGCGTGCTGATGTTCACCTTCATGGGCCTGGGGCCGATCTCGGCCGCGATCGCCGGCAGCCTGCTCAGGTTGATCCCGCTCACCGACCTGTTCGCCGGCGCCGGCCTGCTGCTCACCGCGATCGCCCTGACCTGCATGCGCAGCCCGGCGCTGCGCAGCATCGGGATGGAGCGACCCGCGCCGGTGGCGGCCGGCTGAAGCGACCGCGTGCTACGGCCTCACGCCTTGATACGCCGCCTCGCGGCATACGGCAGCGCGAACAGGTACAGGCCGCTGAACAACTGCGCGAACAGCGGCGGCAGCGGCGAGTAGGTCAGCCACGCCGGCGGTTCGTGCGGGCTCATGCCGCGCCAGGCGAAGTTCGCGATCACGGTGAGGGTGAACACGATCGACAGCCAGCGATGGCTCTGGCGGATCCACTGGCTCGCGCTCATGCCGCCCCCTGCGCCGACGCCTTCGCCTCGATCATCTTCCAGCCATTGCCCGAGGGATCGCGGAAGCCCGCGTCGACGGTGCCGTAGCGGCTGGTGGGTTCCTGGGTGAATTCCACGCCCAGCGCCTGCAGCCGCTCGAAGGCCGCCCGGCAGTCGTCCACCACCAGCACCAGCGGCGGCATCGCGCCCTTGGCCACCATTTCGCAGAGCGTCTGCGCGGTCGCCGCGTCATGCATCGGCGGCCCCGGCCGGAACAGGCCGAGCTGGAACGAGGGCTGCTCCGGATGCCGCACGGTCAGCCAGCGATAGTCGCCGTTGCGCGCATCGGCATGGACGACAAAGCCCAGCTTCCCGACATAGAACGCGAGCGCCTCATCCTGGTCACGGACATACAGTCCGGCTACATCGACACCTTGGGTCATGGTGGAACCTCCGTGGATTGGAGTGCCTTTTTACCGGCCACCGCGCTGCGCCGCTTCTCCGAAACTGCGCTCTTGAGATCGGGCCGATGCGCGGCGCGCACGATGCACTCCGGAACACGCCCGTGCCCGTGCGGCATCGCCCGCTGGCGTGCGCGGAACTCCCCCGGGCTCTCGCCGGTGATGTCGCGGAAGATCCGCCCGAAGGTGCCGATGCTGCTCCAGCCAGTCTGCAGCGCGATCTCGGTGACGGCCATATCGGTATCGCGCAGCAACGCCGTGGCGCGCTCGATGCGCCGGGTGAGCAGATAGCGGTGCGGCGGCATGCCGAACGCACCCCGGAACGAGCGCGCAAAATGCGCTGCCGACACCGCGCTTACCTGCGCCAGCCGACGCACCGGCCACTCTTCGTGGGGTGACCCATCCATCCGGTCCTTCGCCCGCAGCAGACGCCGCAACAGTTCGGGACTCTGGCCCATGTGCCCTCGCCAATCTCGTGAACGCAGCAGAGCCTACAACGCGGACCATGCCTGGCAAGGTGGCGGAAGCAGACCCTGAGCACGAATTGCGCAAGTCCGCGTGTCGCGCCATGCCAGTTCCCCCGGCCGGCAGCCATGGCCGCCGACCGCGAGATGGGCAGGCGCGATCAGGCGCAGATGCTGTCGGTGCGTTCCGGCCTGGCGATCCGACGCCGCCGCTATGGCAAGGACCGGGGCGTCGCGATTTCAGGGGCGGTTCCGGATGTCAGGCGGCGCCGGCCGGCTTGCCCAGATAGCGTGCCCGCTTGGCGGGCTTGAGCGCCGCCAGGTCCAGCATCACCAGTCCGTCGACGCAGCCGGAGAAACCGGGGTCTTCGCCGAAGTCCAGGAACTGCACGCCCGACGGCTCGACCAGGTCGACATACTGGCGATACAGCACCGGCAGGCTCACGCCCAGCGCATCCAGATGATGCTTCAGCTTGCCCAGGCCGGCGGGAGCGTCCAGTCCTTCCAGCGCCTGTCGCACGCCCTGGCTGACTTCCGCGGAGATCACGAACGGCTGCCTGGCCGCCGCCAGCCCCGGCGCACCGAAATAGTGCTGGTGCGCGGCGGCGATCCATTCGCGCGCCTCGCGCGGCAGGCTGACCGACATGCTCACCGGGCCGAACAGGTAACGCAGCCCGGGGTGGCGTTGCAGGTACAGGCCGATGCCCTGCCACAACTGGTCCAGCGCGCGCGAACGCCAGTACGCCGGCGCAATGAAACTGCGCCCCAGTTCCAGTCCCTGCGCCAGCCGCGATTCCAGCGCCGGCGAATAGTCGAACAGGCCGGAGGTATAAAGGCCCTGCATGCCCCGTTCGGCCAGCAGCTTGCCGCCATGGCCAAACCGGTACGACCCGGCGATGCGCAACGCCTTGCCGTCCCACAACACCAGATGCTCGTAGTGCGGATCGAACGCATCCAGGTCGCGACGCGCACCCACGCCCTCGCCGACCTTGCGGAAGGTCAGCTCGCGCAGGCGGCCGATCTCGCGCAGCACCGCGCTGTCGGCACTGCCCTTGAGCAACAGCAGTTGCTTGCCATCGTTGAGTTCGGCCAGCAGCTCGGCACGCGCCAGTTCGGCCGCCACCTGCCCGGCCGGCTCCGGATGCGCCAGCGGCGCCTGGCCACCGAAGATCAGCCCACGATGCCGGCCGACCCGATACACATGCCGTCGCATCAACCTGGCCGCCTGCGTCGGCGAGCCACCGCTGCGCTGTGCAAGCTCGCTCGCCGCCACCAGCGCGCCGATGCTGAAACCGATGCGCCGGCTGCCCGGCGCCACCGCCTCGCGGGGCAGCATCGCCGTGCTCAGCGGCCTGGCCAGCATCGACATGCCGTAGAACATCGTCGAATTGCGCGCGGCCACGTGCACCGGCAACACCGGTACATTTCGCCGCAATGCCAGCCGCGCAAAACCGTCCGACCAGCGCCCGTCGCGCACGCCATCGGGGCGCATCCGCGACACCTCGCCAGCGGGAAAGATGATCAGCGCCTGGCCATCGTCGAGCGCACGGTAGATCCCGCGCAGCTGCGATGCCGCACCCTTGCCGAACACATCCACCGGCAGCAGCAGCCGACCCAGTTGCGGCACCGTCGCCAGCCAGTCGTTGCCGAGGATGCGCACGTCAGGGCGCACCGAACCGATCAGCTGCAGCAGCGCCAGTGCGTCCTGCATCCCCAGCGGATGATTGGCCACCACCAGCAGCGCACCCTCCAGCGGGATGTGTTCGCGTTCGCGCAGGTTGAGCTGACAGCTGGTGCCCAGCACATCCAGCACCCGCTCGACAAAATCGAAACCCTCGGCCGTGCCGACCCGGCTCAGCACGCGATTGAAACCGTCCTCGTCGGCCAGCCGCCCGAGCATGCCCGACACCGGGCGACGGATGGCCGGATACCGCGCGAGCCACGGCAGGCGCTCGACCAGTGACTGCTCGATACTCAGCATGGCGGTGTCCTCGAATCGACTGCCGCCATCGTGCAGGGGGATTGTGACAATCGGTCGGTGAGGCGGCCAAGCAGGCGGCGCTTGCAGCGGCGCGTCGGCGGCAGGCCCGAGCATTGCGTTCATTGCCTGGCGCAGCACGTGAAGAGCGACTGAGCTTTGCCCGCTATCGTGAACAACCCGTGGGCCGCGCTTCGTACGGCGGAGCGGCACTCACGATGATCTGCCAGCCTTCAACCAGTCGGACCGCAAGCACGTTCGCGAAACGAGAAGCGGCTTGGTCCGGTGATGAAGGGGCCGTCTTCAACGAACTCATGCGCTCGACGCCACCGCCCCTCCTCACCGGGTTTCTTGATCCAAAAAAAGCCGCCGGGGTTACCGGCGGCTCAACTCTGGGCAGCGTGCCGGGGGTTGCCCCCCGGCGGTGTTGAATTACAGCGAGAAGTCGTAACGTACGCCCAGGCGAACAGTGCGCGGGGTCTGGTACGACAGCGTACGACCGTAGTTCGGATCGGTTTCGCCGTCAAAAAAGAGACGTGGCCAATTAAGCCGAGGCCACCCTCGGCAGAGCGCCCGCCGGCAGATCTGGTCAGCCACCTGCAGCACTATGGCGGCATGTACCCCCCAACCGATTTAATTAGCCACGTCCCCTTTAGTTCGTAAAACAAGACCTGACCCCAAGATCTGCCAGCGCTGCCTCACCGAGCTGACTCAGGTAGCACAGGTAGTCCTGCACGCGCAGGAAGCACGGCTGGCGATTGTTCCCGCGCTGGATGACGTGTTGCGGAACCCCGGGCAAGTCCAGACGGCACTGACGTGGCATGACGGCCTCCCGCCATCTTCTGACCAGCCCCATCCTCGCAGCCCGAACCAAGCCCCATCAACAGCTCAGACCACCACTCCTCGTCGGATAATGTCTCTGACCCCTTTTGCCCAACCCCTTTTGCCCACCTTTTGCTTGCACTTGATAGTCGTATGACCCTAATGTTGTTCTGACTACTTCTCAATTGATGACCAAATTGACTTAATGTCACTCAAAAGCGCATCGATGCCGTTATTGTGATTCTTTTCCTTGAGCATCAATAGACTTTTTTCTAACATTTCAAATATCAAGCGCTTTTGCTCATAACGGTCTCCAGACTTGAATTTCGAATAATCGATTCTAATTCTGAAATCCATGTCGCCATTTTTTCTATTTAAAACAAATTTTTCGGGAAAGCAATCATCGTCCCGCACTATAGCAATGCAGTCCCAACTTTCCACTCCTAAATCATATTCACGAAAATCAATATAGGAATTAATCGTATCGACGACACACCTTCTCACATTTCTGAATTGATCACCGATATCTGCCTCGATCTCCGCACCAATCCATAATTTCATACGCAGATAACCTCAATAGTCATTTTTATTTTTCGGAGGGCGACGGCCATTTACCTTCTTATACTCCCTTATTTTCTGATGCTGCCATTCATGCATCTCCTTTTTTGTCCCAGTAGCCTCCTTCTGATAATCGACTTTATTTTCCTTCATATACTTTTTTGAATATCTTTTTTGCGTGCCAAATCGCCGCTCACCACGCGTCGTTTCTCCATATTTCTGCACCTCGCCTGTTTCCGAATCTCTTAAAGAATATCCCTCCGCGGGCTTGTCATCTAAGGAAACTCTGATTTTGCTTCGCTGTCGAAGCACGCACCTGTCCAAGAGAGTGTAGACGATGGCCGATCAGCTGACCTTGGCAACGCAGGTCGACGGTGGATTTGAAGCCCACCGCAAGGCCACGCGACGTGATGTGTTCCTGGCCGAGATGGACAAGGTCGTGCCGTGGCCGGAGCTGTGCGCGGTAATCGAACCGTTCTATCCCAAGGCACGTGCCGAAGGCGGGCGTCGCCCCGTGGGTTTGGAGCGCATGTTGCGCATCCACTTTCTGCAGCAGTGGTACGCGCTGAGCGATCCCGCGGTAGAGGAAGCATTGTACGACTCGGCGTCGATGCGCCGCTTCGTGGGCATCGATCTGGGGCGCGAGCCGGCGCCGGACGAAACGACGGTGTGCAAGTTCCGCCACCTGCTGGAAAAGCACGGGCTGGCCAAAGAGCTGTTCAAGGCAGTGAATCGACATCTGCACGACAAGGGGTTGAAGCTGTCGCAGGGCACCATCGTCGACGCGACGATCCTTGGTGCACCGTCGTCGACGAAGAACCGAAACAAGGCGCGTGATCCGGAGATGCACCAGACGAAGAAAGGCAACCAGTGGTATTTCGGCATGAAGGCGCACATCGGCGTGGACGAGGCCACCGGCTTGGTTCACAGCGTGGTGACGACGGCAGCGAACGTGGGTGATGTCACCCAGGTCGGCGATCTGCTGCACGGCAAAGAGAAAGTCGTGTTTGGCGACGCCGGCTACACGGGTGCCGAGAAACACGCGCCTGCCAAGCGAGGGCGGACGTGGCATATCGCTGCCAAGCGCAGCAAGGTCAAGGCGATCGAGGATGAGGCATTGCGCGCTCTGACCGAAGAGGTCGAACACCTCAAGGCGTCGATCCGCGCCGCCGTCGAGCACCCGTTCCGCGTGGTCAAACGGCAATTCGGTCATGTCAGGGCGCGCTATCGTGGCTTGGCCAAGAACGGTGCGCAAGTACTGACGCTGTTTGCGCTGAGCAATCTGTGGATGGCCCGACGAACCTTGTTGGCGACCGCAGGAGAGGTGCGCCTGTGAGGCAGGCAATGAGACATCAACCGAGGTATGGCAGCAGAGTGCCGGCAAGAATCAACCCATAATTCATCGTTCGGCGCAGCCAATTCCTGAGCTCTCGCACGGCCGTCTGGACGGCCGTTTCGAACTTAATTGATCAGACCATCCTTAGTTAGCCGGATTAACCAGGCAGTACTGATTTAATTAAATAAATGACTTTCACAATATTTTGATAGAGAATGTTCCGGCGCAAAAATATCTCCAGAAAAATCGGCACATATTGAAACAGAACCTGGCGATACTCCGGCAGCTACAATCATTTCACGCCCATATTTTTCGCGAAAAATCATACCGCATTCTGAATTGATCTGGTCTTCTTGATATACCAAGAGAGAAACCGAATCTACGTTAAAGCCGGATATAAGGCGAGTCTCGAATACACCCGATCTCGCGTCGTCCGCTGCCACATCCGCGAGCCTCAAAACAATGCTACCCGTCTCATCCCATCCTGATACAGCATTTGCCCTTGAAAAAAATTCAATACAGACTAAATTTCGAAAATTCAATCTGAAATTCCAAGTTGTAGTTAGCGACTGACCTATCGGGATAGAATAGGAGACAATTTCGTTCTCTCGGATAATTGATTTAATTTCATCTAAACCGAAGCCAATGCACTCATAATCAAATCGGAAGCGTACTTGGTTTAAATCACTCCTCGTAGTGCAACGTTTCATGTGGCTTATCTCCATTGGCTGGAATATCAATGCTCTTACCACCTGAACTATTGGGACTACGTCCAAAAACTCCGTTGGCACCAACCTGAGAACCCGGTGGAGCGCTATCTCCCGTCACTTGCAGCCTCGTATCTCCAGCAAGGGTCTTTAAGTCTGACTGATAATCGCCTACCCCACCAAATTTTGGAAGTAAGTTTCCAGACGTAAATTTTGTTCCACTTCTGTTGCTACCAGCTCTTGGGTCAGCTGTGTCTCCTACCAGCGTAGTAGGCAAGGCCGGAGCCACGCATTGAGGTGGTCCATCTTTTTGCAGCTTCGATAAATCACTTGAAAGTATTTCGTTGCTCGTATCGGTGTAATACGGCCCACCCTGTGGGCCAGAAACAGACGGCAGCTGATATGTTGGGTCGATGTCGCGTATTTGCGCAAGCAGCTCCTTTCCTACTGCCTCATTCATCGCAGCCCGCAGGGCAACGCCAGGGGTCTCTACACGACCTTCTTTTACATCGTCCTCTGGGTCGGTTGCACGACCATCCGGATCGACATTAATAATTGGGTTGTTGTTGGCATAAGCATACCGATTAAACCCAAACACATCCCCCGGCACCGGCCCCACCGGATCGACGCTTAGCATGTACCCCGTCGACCCATCGTAATACCTCGCCTGCATATAAACGAACGCCGTCTCCGGATCATTCACATGCCCGGTAAACCCCGGCTGGCTCTGGTTCGGCCCGCTGGAGAGGCCGCCGTATGGCAGGTAGCTGAAGCTCGCCGTGACATTGCCGCTGGCATCCGCCTCGCGCACCGGGCTGCCCAGCCGGTCGGTCAGCAGGTAGGTGACGGTGCTGCCCTTGTGCCGCGCGATCAGCTTGCCGTTGAGGTAGATGTAGTTGGTGCCCTGCCCGGTGGCCGCGTCGTAGCCGAACATCAACTGGCCGGCCTGGTTGTAGAAGCTGTAGGTGGCCGCCGCGGCGCCGCCCACGGCGGGCGTCTTCATGATCCGCCGCCCCGCCGCGTCGTAGGCGTAACTGGCCACGCCCGGCACCGCCAGCAGCTGGTTCTTCGCGTCGAAGCTGTACTGGGTGGTGACGCCGTTGTAGGTCATCGCGGTGCGGTTGCCGCGGGTGTCGTTCTGGTAGGTGGTGAACGGAGTGGTGCCGAACGTCACGCTGGTCAGGCGGTTGTTGGCGTCCACGTGCATGTTGATCGGAAAGCCGATGTTGACGTTCTGGCGCAGGTTGTTGAGGGCGTCGTAGGCGTAGGACTGCGTACCCCACGCATTCGGCGCGATCGCCGAGGTCAGCCGGTTCAGCCCGTCGTAGCCCAGGGTCTGGTTGTTCTGGCCGTTGACCAGATCCGTGACGCTGGTGAGGTTGGCGTCCTTGTCGTAAACATAGGCCTCATTCAGGCGCTGCGTACCGCCGAGGGCGTAACTGAGGCCGGATGGCAGCAGGCGCGTGTTCTTCTGGATCAGGGCGCTGATGCCGTTGCCCAACAGATGGCCCTGTTCGCTGCCGTCGGGAAAGTAGTGCGCACTGCTGGCATAGCTGCCTGCCTGGGTAGCCCGGCCCAGTGCATCGGGTGCGTAGGCGACGCCTTCACCGGGACTGCCGGGATAGCCGATAGCCGATAGATGGTTATAGGCATCGTGGGAGTAGCCGATGCCCCAGGCGCTCTGGCCGTCCACCCACAAAGCTTCGCCGGTGATGTTTCCACGCGTGTCGTAGTTGGCCCACCACAGGCTGATGCCCGAACTGGCGCTGGCGACGTGGCCTCGGGTGTCGTACGTGTACGTCGTGCCCTGCGTTCCCGTCGGCGGACTGATCGTCAGCACCCGGTTCATCGCGTCGTAGGTGCGCGCGGTTTTGACCGAGGCGGCCACCTGATCCTGGCTGCACGCGCTGCCAGTGATGGCCAGGCCCGTGGCGCTCCAGTCCAGGTTGTTGGCCGCGTCGTAGTGCATCACGGTGCTGCCGCTTTCCGGCTCGGTGCTGCGGCACAGGCGATGGTAGATGTCGTAGTAGAGGTGCCTGGTGAGGCTGTCCTGCTCGGTGCCGTACAGGCCGGATTGGGTGATCGACAGCGGGGCTCCATAGAGGTCGCGAGCGATGGTCTGGGTGATCCCCTGCGGCGCCTGCACCTTGATGACGGCATCGCCACCGGGCTGGTCGAACACCTGGTAGCTGGTGGTGGTGATGTTGGCCTTGGGGTCGGTGAGCTGGCGGCGCGCACCGGACAGGTAGGCGGTCAGGCGGGTCAACGGGCCGAGTTCGGAATCCTGGATGCTCTGTGTGGGGCGGCCCAGGGCGTCGTAGCTATGGTGCGTACCGCTGGTGATGGCGGACAGTGCCGGTGTACCGGCCACCGGGTACGACGCGAACGTGGCCTGGCCCTGGGCGTCGTAGGCGTTGGCCGTGCTGGTATCCGAGCCGGCCGTGCCGATGATCGAGGTGTCGCTGAGCAACGGGCGCAGCATCGCGTCGAAGTAGGTGACGGTGGAAGCATTGCCGGTGGTGACGGTGCGCCGCCAGTGGTTGGCGGCTATGCCGCGTTCGGCGCTGGTCACAAAGGCGTAGGCGAAGTGCGTGGGGTACCACGCCACCTCGTCACCGACCGGATAGGTGACCTGGGTGACGCGTCCCACCGGATCGTAGGTGTAGCTGGTGGTGTGTGCAGCCTGGTCGGTGATGCTGGTGATCTGGCCGAAGTCGTCGACGGCCAGGCTTTCGCTGGTGCCGTCCGGGTAGCCGATCGCCTGCGGAATGCCGCGCTTGTAGTTGTCCAGCGTGGTGGTATGGGTGTTGCCATCGGTGAAGCCGGCCAGCTGCCCGGCGCTGTTGAAGGTGTAGTGCATCAACGTCTGGCCGAAGCGCGAGCGCGTCAGCAGGGTGTCGTTGCTGGTGTCGTAGGTGTTGCTCGACTCCACTTCGCCGGTGGCGACGTTGGTCACCGTCAATGGCAGGCCGAGCACCCACAGATTGGTGTCGTTGCGATAGGCGGTGGCCTCCTCGATCGGAACCTGGCCTGTGATCGAGTTGTAGCGTTTGGTCTTCGTGATCTGCGCATAGGCATCGAACGACTCCGCCTGCCACGTGTAGGTGTCGCCATCCTGGGTGATCACGCGCTGGTTGGCGGGCGATAGCCGTTCGGTCTGCGCGGCATTCAGGTACATCTGCTGCGTCGAGCCGTAGACGCTGGGCCACGGCCCCGCATCCGGCGCAGCGTAGGTGTTTGCCTCGCTGCGCAGGATTGCAGAACCGATCGCTCCCGCGTAGTAGTCGGTCCGCAGCAACAGGCTTTCCGAAGCGTCGAAGCGATTGCTGAAGGTATGCCGGGTGGCGTGACCTTCCGGATCGGTGACGTCGGTCCACACGGTCGAGGCGCAACCGCTGGTGCAGTCCTCGATGGCGCTTTCGTTGGCGGGGGAGTAGGCAAAGTTCCAGGTCTGATTAGTCAGCCCGGCGCCCGACAGCACCTTCTGGGTCACCGCACGGACCGAGTAGGCATCCGGACTCAAGGTCTTCCAGTGATTCGGATTGGCCTTGCTGCACGTCCCCGGTACATCGGAGCGCCCCCGCACCAGATTGGTCAGGGTAAAGGTGCCCTGCAATCCGGAGGGATGGCGGACGACGAAATCGCGACTGTCGCCCACCCGCTTCACGATCGTCTGGCATCCGCTCACGTAATCGAACAGTTCGCTGGCGTAGGTGGTCATCACCGGGAAATCGAACCCCCAGGACGTGCCATCCGGCAACTGCACCTGGCTCAGCACCGGTGTGTCATCGGAAACGGCGTACGCATACGTCCAGGTACGCGGCGTCCCACTGGTGGGTTGCAGCGTCGCCGACGTCAATCGGGAACCCGTGATGGAGCCGCCCGTCGTCCATGTCTGGTAGGCCAGCGTCAGCACACGACCATCACTGGCCTCGATGCGGGTGGGATTGCCCTGCGCGTCGTAGGTGTAGGTGAGGCTGTTGCCGAAGCGATCCTCGATGTGTGAGGCCAGCATCATCGCGACCCGGCGCTGCAGCGCCGCGCCCGCTTTCTGGATGATGGAGGGCGCCTGCTTGTAGGCGAGCCAGTCGAACCAGTAGCGGGTGCCGTCCGGCGCCACCGCGAGAAAGGCTTCGCCCGGCTGGCCGTTGGAGGTTTGCGCCAGGCAACTGATCATCCACTGCTGCTTGGTGACGATCGGAAACGTCTTGCCACTCACCGTGGGCGACAAGGTGTTGGCGGCATCGCGCTTGAGCAGGTCCTGGCTGGTGCCGTCGGCGGTGATCATCTGGTAGCCGTGCCACCAGTCACCCGGCTCGTATTCCGTTGGCGTGGAACTGGGGGTTTGCTGCACCGTGATGTCGGGTGCCGCGTGAAAACTGGTGCAGCGCTGCGTGTTGTCCAGGAAGAACCATTGCCCGCTTGACGTGAGATCGCGCGCCGACAAGGTTTCGATCCGCGGCACGTTGAGCGTCCAGTCGGTGAGCGCACTGGTTTCGATGCCGACGAAATACTGTGTCGCCGGCAGATCGGCGGGTGAATAGGTGCGCGTCAGCAGCAAGTCGGGGCCATTGCCCGGTGCATCGACATCGGTTTGCGTGAACGACACGCTGCCGTTGTAGAGGTTGATGTTCTCGCCGAACGGCTTGTCGCCCAGCGGCTGGATGTCCTGCGACACCCGGATCTTCTGCTTGAACTCGTCCTCCGGCGTCACTGCCGTCTGGGCGTGGGCCACACTGGCCAACAAAAGCAGCACAACTGCCCACAGGCAGATCCCTTGCCGGACGATACGCATCGAGTTTTCCCCTGTGCCCGGCTTGATGCTCGGGCTCCCGGAAAGACTCCGCCTCGTCCCGGCGCCGTGTCAATGAGCAGGTTCTTGCGACAAGCGGGGTTCATGCCGCTGCACACGGCATGCTCCGGGGCCGGGAAGTACGCAGGGATCTCGGCTTTCCGCGTGGTCAAGGCATGCGGCGAATCACCCCGCCGTCTGTGCCCCACCCAGCGCCTTCAAGCGCTTCTTCTCCGCCCGGCGCGCCTTGCGCGCTGCCTTGCGGATCTTGCGGTCGTGGTTCCACAGGTAGATCGCCGGGGTGCTCAGCAAGGTCAGCAGCTGTGACACCAGCAGGCCGCCGACGATGGCGATGCCCAGCGGCTGGCGCATTTCCGAGCCGATGCCGAAGCCGATCGCCAGCGGCAGCGCGGCGCCCATCGCGACCAGGGTGGTCATGGTGATCGGGCGGAAGCGCACCAGTGCCGCTTCGCGGATCGCCTCGGGCGCGGACAGGCCGCGTTCGCGTTCGGCGACGAGGGCGAAGTCGACCATCAGGATCGCGTTTTTCTTGACGATGCCTATCAGCATCAGGATCGCGATGATCGCCATCATCGAGATCTGCGTCTGGGTCACCAGCATCGCGAGGAAGGCACCAGCGCCCGCGGCGGGCAAGGTGGACAGGATGGTCAGCGGGTGGCCGAGGCTTTCGTAGAGGATGCCCAGCACGATGTACATCGCCAGGATCGAGCCGAACAGCAGCACCATGCCGTTGGACTGGAACTTCTGCAGGCGCTCGTTGGCCCCGGTGTACTCGACCTTCATGCCGTTAGGCAGGCCCACCGCGAAAGCCGCCTGCTCGACCAGTTTCACGCCGCGGTCCTGCGGCACGCCCTTGGCCAGGTTGTAGGTGATGGTGGACGCTTCCAGCTGGTTGTGATGGCGCACCCGCAGCGGGGCGATGTTCGGCGCGATGGTGGCCAGCGCGGACAGCGGGATCATCAGGCCCTGCTCGTTGCGCACGCGTATGTTCAGCAGCGACTCCGGGCTCACCGTCTGCGCCGCGGCGGCGCTGAGCACCACCGCGTACTGGTTGATGTCGGAATAGATCTGCGACACCTGGCGCTGGCCGAACGAGTTGTACAGCGCCGAGTCGATCGTGCCCACGCCCACGTGCAGGCGCGCGGCCGCCTCGCGGTCGATCTTCAGCAGCTGCTGCTTGCCGACCTGGTCGAAGTTGCTGCCGACGTCGCGGAACTCCTTGATGGACCGCATCTGCCGCACCATCTTCAGCACCCACGGCTGCAGGTCCTCGCCGTTGTTGCTGACCAGCTGGAATTCGTACTGGCCGCCGCCGTCGCCGCTGCCACCGCCACCCAGGAACTGCGCCGCGCTGACCGAGACCTTCACGCCGGCGAGCTGGTCGTACTGCTTCGACAGCCGCTCGACCACCTGCTTGATGCCTTCCTCGCGATGGCCGGCGCCGTGGCCGCGGGGCTTCAGGTCGACGAACATCTGCGCGCTGTTGCCCACCGCGCCGCCGGCGTTGTTGCCGCCCAGCATGGTCAGCTGGTCGAGCACGGCCGGGTCGGCCTGCATGATCTTCGCCACCGCCAGCGTGCGCTCGGTCATCTGCGCCGGCGAGATGTTGGCGTCGGCGTTGATGTCGACCTGCAGCTGGCCGGTATCCTCGTCGGGCATGAAGGTGCCGCCGGCGGTCTTGGCCACCGCGAAGCCCAGCGCGAAGGTGAGGAACAGCAGCAGCAGCGGCTGCCAGCGCATGATGCGGCGATGGTGCATCGCCCAGTCCAGCGCACCCTCATAGGCGCGCGACAAGCGGCGATCGAAACTCTCCACCGCCCGCTCGATCCGGCCCGGCGGCTTGCGGGTCGCCGGTTCGTGTTCCAGCATCCACGCGCACAGGGCTGGCGTCAGGGTCAGCGAGACCAGCGCCGAGATCACCACCGCCGCGGTCAGCGTCACCGAGAACTCGCGCAGCAGCATCACTAGCATGTTGTTGCCGAACAGCAGCGGCGCGAACACCGCCACCAGCGACAGGGTGATCGAGATCACCGTGAAGCCGATCTCGCGCACGCCGGTCAGCGCCGCCGCCATCGGCGGCTCGCCCCGTTCCATGTGGCGCACGATGTTTTCGATCACCACGATCGCGTCGTCCACCACGAAGCCGATGCACAGCACCAGCGCCACCAGCGACAAGGTGTTCAGCGTGTAGCCCAGCGTCCACATCACCACGAAGGCGCCGGCCAGCGACAGCGGCACGCTCAACGTGGCGATCAGGGTGGGCCGCAGCCGGCGCAGGAACAGCAGCATCACCAGCACCACCATCACGATCGAGATCAGCAGCGCCACCTGCACCTCGTGCAGCGCCGACTTGGTGGTCTGGGTGAGGTCGAACACCGGCGACATCTCGATGTTCGAGGGCAGCGACGCGCGCAGCTGCGGCAGGCGGGCGCGGATCGCCTCCACCGTGGCCACCGCGTTCGCTTCCGGCCGCTTGCTGATCTGCAGGCCCACGGTGTGCTGGTCGTTGAACCAGGCGGCCTGGTATTCGTCCTGCTGGCCGCTGTACACCTTCGCCACGTCGGACAGCCGCACCGGCGTGCCGTTCTTCACCGAGATCAGCAGGTGGGCGAACTCGGCCGGAGACTGCAGGCCGTCGGTGGCGCTGACCGTCATCCGGGTGCGGCCGTCGCTGAGCATGCCCTGCGGCGAGGTGACGTTGGCCGCGCGCAGCGCGTTGGCCACGTCGTTGGCGGTGAGGTTCTTGGCCGCCAGCGCGGCGGTGTCCAGTTCGATCCGCACCGCATGCGGGGTGCCGCCGAACACCTGCACCTGGGCCACGCCATCGATCTGCGCCACCGCCGGTTTCAGCAAGGTGTCGGCCAGGTCGAACAGCTGGTCCTGCGGCATCCCGCTGGAGGTCAGGGTGATGAACAGGATCGGGATCTGCGAGGTGTCGAACTTGAAATACTGCGGCGGCGAAGGCATCCCGCTGGGCAGGTCGACCGCGGCGGCGTTGATCGCCGCCTGCACGTCGCGGGCGGCGCTGTCGGCGGTGCGGTCCATGGTGAAGCGCACCATCACCGAGGCCGAGCCCTCGCTGGCGTTGCCGTACATCTCGTCGATGCCGGGAATCCGCCCCAGGTGCCGCTCCAGCGGCGCCAGCACGGTGTTGGCCATGGTCTGGGCGCTGGCGCCGGGCTGGTTGGCCACCACGTAGACGCCGGGGAAATCCAGCGACGGCAGCGCGGCCACGCCGAGCAGCATGTAGGCCCACAGGCCGGCCAGCATCAGGCCGATGGCCAGCAGCGAGGTGCCGACCGGACGGCGGATCAGTGGCGCAAAGACATTCATCGCGCCGGCACCCGCAGGCGGCGGCGAAACAGAGTGGCGACGTGCAAGGCGAGAGTTCCGTTCATGCGGGCTTTATGCCCGCCCGGGGGGGCGCGGCGAATGTGCCTGAAGTCCACACCCTGCCGGAAGGCAGGGGTGGCGGGGATCATCGTGGCAGGGCTGGCATCTGCTGCTGCAGCGCCCGCTGGCGCCGGATTTCGGCGCGCAGTTTCTGTCGCGCCGCCTTGCGCTCGCGGCGGTCGTGCTGCCACAGGTAGATTGCCGGCGTGCTCAGCAGGGTCAGCAGCTGCGACACCAGCAGGCCGCCGAGGATGGCGATGCCCAGCGGCTGGCGCAGCTCCGAGCCGTAGCCGAAGCCGATCGCCAGCGGCAGCGCCGCGCCCATCGCCACCAGGGTGGTCATGGTGATCGGGCGGAAGCGCACCAGCGCCGCCTCGCGGATCGCCGCGGGCGGCGACAACCCGCGCTCGCGTTCGGCGACCAGGGCGAAGTCGACCATCAGGATCGCGTTCTTCTTGACGATGCCGATCAGCATCAGCACCGCGATGATCGACATCAGGGTCAGCTGGGTGTGGGTGACCAGCATGGCCAGGAAGGCGCCCATGCCCGCCGCCGGCAGGGTGGACAGGATGGTCAGCGGATGGATCAGGCTTTCGTACAGCACGCCCAGCACCACGTACATCACCAGGATCACTGCCAGCAGCATCAGCAGCGCGTTGTTCAGGGCGTCCAGCAGGTTCTGGTTGTCGCCGGTGTACTTCTTCTGCACGCCGGGCGGCAGCTGGGCGGCGAAGATCGCCTGGTCGACCAGCTTCAGGCCGTCGGCCTGGCTGATGCCCTTGCCCAGGTTGTAGCTGATCGAGGCGGACTCCAGCTGGTCGAAGTGGCTGACCGTGACCGGCGCCAGGTGCGGCTCGATCTTCGCCAGCGCGGACAGCGGAATCATCTTGCCCTGGCTGTTGCGCACGTAGATGCCCAGCAGGGCCTGCGGACTCAGCTCGCCGGCCTGGTCGGCGGTGAGCACGACCCGGTACTGGTTGATGTCCGAATAGATGATGGACACCTGGTTCTGGCCGAACGCGTTGTACAGCGCCGAGTCGATCTGGCCCATGCCCACCTGCAGCCGCGCGGCGGCATCGCGGTCGACCTGCACCATCTGCTGCTTGCCGATGCCGTCGAAGCTGCTGCTGACATCCTTGAACTGGGTCATTCCGCGCATCACCCGCGCCAGTCGCAGGGTGGGCTCCTGCAGCGGCGTGCCGTCGGTGCTGTTGAGCTGGAACGAATACTGGCCGACGCCGCCATCACCCCCGCCGCCACCGCCGCCGCCGAAGAACTGCACGGCGGACAGCGACACGTCGAGGTCGCTGACGTTCTTGAAGTGGACGGCCAGACGGTCGACCACCTGCTGCCCGCTGACGTTGCGCTCGCCCACCGGCTTGAGGTCGACGAACAGGACCGAATGATTGCCGACCGCACCGCCGCTGTTGCCGCCGCCCAGGATGGTCGAGACGTCCAGCACGGCCGGATCGGCCTGGATGATCGCCGCCATCGCCCGCGTGCGGCTGGCCAGCTCGGCGGGCGAGATGTTCGCCGCCGCGCTGATCCGCGCCCGCAACAGGCCGGTGTCTTCCTTCGGCATCAGCCCGCCGCCGGCGGTGATGCCGACGGCGATCGCCAGCACCACGGTCAGCACCAGCAGGATCGGCGGCTGCCAGCGCATCACCCGGCGGTGGTGCATGGCCCAGTCCAGCGCGCGCTCGTAGACGCCGAGCATCCAGCGGTCGAAACGTTCGGCCCATCGCTCCAGCCGGCCCGGCGCGTGCTCGTCGGGCCGCTCCTGCAGCAGGCTGCGGCCGCACAGCGCCGGGGTCAGCGTCAGCGAGACCACCGCGGAGATCACGATGGTCGCTACCAGGGTCACCGCGAATTCGCGCATCAGCACGGTGAAGATGTTGTTGCCGAACACCATCGGTCCGAACACCGCCACCAGCGACAGGGTGATCGAAATGACGGTGAAGCCGATCTCGCGCACGCCGGTCAGCGCCGCCTGCAGCGGCGCCATGCCGCGCTCGATGTGGCGCACGATGTTTTCGATCACCACGATCGCGTCGTCGACCACGAAGCCGACGCACAGCACCAGCGCCACCAGCGAGAAGATGTTCAGGGTGAAACCCATCATCCACATCACCACCAGCGCGCCGGCCAGCGACAGCGGCACGCTGAGCATCGCGATCAGGGTGGGCCGCAGCCGGCGCAGGAACACCAGCATCACCAGCGCCACCATCACGATGCTCATCAGCAGGGCCACCTCGACCTCGTGCAGCGCCGATTCGGTGGTCGGGGTGAGGTCGAAGATCGGGGTGATCGTCACGTCGGCGGGCAGCAGGTTGCGCAGCGCGGGCAACTGCGCGCGGATCGCGGTGACGGTGGCCACCGCGTTCGCTTCCGGCCGCTTGCTGATCTGCATGGTCACCGCGCGGGTGCCGTTGAACCATGCCGCGGTGTACTGGTCCTGCTGGCCGCTGCTGATCGTGGCCACGTCGGACAGCCGCACCGGTACGCCGTTGCGGCTGGAGATGATCAGCGAGGCGAAGTCCTGCGGGGTGTGCAGCGCGTCGTTGGCGGTCACCGTCATGCGGGTGACGCCGTTGCTCAGCATGCCCTGCGGCGAGGTGACGTTGGCCGCGCGCAAGGCGTTGGCGACATCGTTGGTGGTGAGCCCCTTGACCGCCAGCGACGAGGCGTTCAGCGCGATGCGCACGGCGTGCGGCGTGCCGCCGCTGACCTGCACCTGGGCCACGCCCGGTATCTGCGCCACCGCCGGTTTCAGCAAGGTGTCGGTGAGGTCGAACAGGCGGTCGGGCGGCAGGCTGGTCGAAGTCAGCGAAACCAGCAGCACCGGCACCTGGGACGTGTCGAACTTGAAGAAGCCCGGCGGGTTGGGCAGGCCGGGCGGCAGGTCGGCGGCCGCGGCGTTGATCGCCGCCTGCACGTCGCGCGCCGCCGCGTCGGTGGTGCGGCCGAAGTCGAACAGCACCTGGATCTGGGCGCCGCCTTCGCTGGCGCTGGAGAACATCTGCTTGACCCCGGGGATGCGGCCCAGGTGCCGCTCCAGCGGCGCCACCACGGTCGAGGCCATGGTCTGCGCGCTGGCGCCGGGCATCTGGGCGAAGACCGCCACGCCGGGAAACTCGATCGACGGAAACGCGGCCACGCCCAGCAGCAGGTACGCCCACAAGCCGGCCAGCATCAGCCCGATGGCGAGCAACGAGGTGCCGACGGGGCGGCGGATCAACGGTGCGAAAATATTCAAATGGCCCTCCCTGATGCGCAAGCATAACGGGAGCGCGCCGCCGATCGACAACAGCGGTGGCCCAAGCGGAGCAAGGCGATCGGCGAGAACCGATCGCGATGGCGTCCCGGTGCCGGCAATGCACACGGCAAGGACGCGAACATCCCTGTTCGTTCCGCCTCCGTTCCGTCGATGGCGTCTAAGCGCCGGCTTCCCTGCCGGCTCGAACTTCGCCGGCCGACTCAGCGTGTCGCGGGGCTGTAACGCAGGGTCAGGAAGCCGCTGCGCCCGGGCTGGTTGTAGTACCAGACGGTTTCGTACTCGCGGTCGAACACGTTGGCGATGCGTGCCTCCAGCTGCCAGCCCGGTGCGAAGTGCCAGCTGGCGCGCAGGTCGGTGGTCGAGTAGCCGCCAAGCGCATGACGGTTGGCGGCATCGTCGAAGGTCCGCCCGGCGCCGTTGACGGTGGCGCCGATGGCCCACTCGCCGACGCGGCGATCCAGGTCGATCCGCGCCGTGCGTCCCGGGCGCCGCTGCAGCACCTTGCCGTCGTTCACCCCGCCGTCGTCGTTGCGCGGCTGCAGCCAGCTGGCATAACCCTGCGCTTGCCAGCCACCGAGGTTCACGCCGAGCTGGCCTTCGACACCGCGGATGCGCGCCTTGCTGACGTTCATCGGGAAGTAGTTGCTGTCCAGCGCGATCAACTGGTCGATGCGGGTCTGATACGCGTTCACCGCCCAGTTCCACGAGCCCAGCTGCCGGCCGAGGCCCAGCTCGGCGCTGCGCGACTGCTCCGGCTTCAGGTCGGGATTGCCGCTGCCATAGGGGTAATACAGGTCGTTGAAGGTCGGCGCGTGGAACGCGCTGCCATAGCTGGCCGACAGCTTCAGCCCACCATCGAATCGATAGCCCCAGGCCGCCGCGCCGGTGTCGTGGTCGCCGTACTGGCTGTTGTGGTCGCGCCGCGCGGACAGCTGCACCTCGTTGCGGCCGAACGTGCCCTGGTACTGCAGGTAGCTGCCGGTGTCGTGACGGCGGGTGGCCAGGAAGCCGGTGTCGCTCTCGATCTTCTCGCCCTGCCAGTCCACGCCCAGCGTCAGCAGCTGGTTGTCGGCAAGGCTGACGTCGTTCTGCCACGAGGCCTGGTTGCGCTTCGACCAGATGTAGCCGACGAAGCTCTCGTTCTCGTAGTTGTCGTAGCGGTCGATGTTCTGGCCCGCGCTCAAGGTGGTCTTCCACGCCTGCAGCGGATTGAAGCTGAAGGCGGCGCCGGCGGTCTGCTGCACGGTGCGGCTGCGGTTCTGGTAGCTGCCGTCGAAATGGATCTCGCCCAGGCTGCGCAGCCAGCTGCCGCGCAGTTCGGCACCGTTGTCCCAGCGGTAGCCGCCATTGGCCACCAGGTTCTCGTTGCGGTAGGGATCGTTGTCGGGCTCGTCGGTGTAGCAGCCGGCGAACACGGTGCCGGCGCCGACGCGGCAGGAGTTGATGCCGCGGGTGTGCTGCGCACCCACCGCAAGGTTGTACCAGGCGTGCTCGTTGCCGCCGGACAGGCCGAACTGGCCGCGCAGCAGGTTCTGGCTGCCCGTGGTCACGCTGAACGAGGGCCGCAGGGCACCGTCCTGCGAGCCGCGCCGGGTGAAGATCTGGATCACGCCGCCGATCGCATCGGCGCCGTACAGGCTCGAACGCGGGCCACGCACCACTTCGATCCGCTCGATCTGTTCCACCGGGATCTGCTCGAACGCAGCCAGGCCGCTGCCGATGCCGCCGATCCGCACGCCGTCGATCAGTACCAGCGTATGCGCCGAATTGGTGCCGCGCAGGAACAGCGAGGTCTGCTGGCCATAGCCGCCGGCGTTGGCGAAGCTCACCCCGGGCAGGCCGGTCAACAGGTCCGCCAGCGACAGCGGCTGCAGCCGCTCGATGTCGGCGCGGGTGATCACGCTGACCGACGACAGCGCGTCGTCCACGGTGATCGCGGTGCGCGTGGCGGTGACCACCACGGCGCCCGGATGGGCCGCTTCGTTCTGGTCGGCGGCGTGCGCCGCCAGGGTGCAGCCAAGCAGCGCCGCTGCCAGCAAGGTCTTCTTCATGTCGGATCGTTTCCTCAAGGCGACACACCCGCGCGCCGCCATCAATGTCATGGGCCGGAAGCGCGCAAGAGGAAGACGGAACGACGGGCAGGCAGGAACGACCGACACGTGGTTCGGCCTCGCCCACCGCGAGCCACCAGGAATCGTTCGGGCCGGTCTCCGGGCTGGCGAGCGGCATGCCGTGATGCGCATGCCCCGAACGACGCCTTCCCGTGCCTTGCACAGTGGCATTCGCCGCTCGTGGATCTCGCTTACCGTTGCGGGGGCAGCGCCGGCCTTGCAGTGTGATCGCACACCACGCACCGGCTTCCCGTTTCATCCCTTGGCTTGTACGCCGGCGGGACACCTGAACCGCGCCACTGTAGCGGCGGACGTCCATTTGGGCAATGCGCCTCGGACCATGTGCGCAGCGGTGCAGGCCTCACGCGTAGCTACTGGGAGGGCATCCCGCCGATCCAGCTTTGGCGCACGCGGCACTCGTCGTCGAGCACGACCAGGTCGGCGCGATGGCCCGCCGCGATGCGGCCGTGGCTTTCGCCGAGGCCGAGGAAATCGGCCGGATAGGTGCTGGCCATGCGCGCCGCCTCGTCCAGTGGCAGGCCGAGCAGGTGCACGGCGTTGCGCACGGCCGTGGCCATGTCCAGCGCGGAGCCGGCCAGCACGCCCTGGGCGGTCTGGCAGATGCCGTCCTTCACGATGATGGTTTCGCCGTTGAGCATGTATTCCGGGCTGTCGGCGCCCACCGGCGGCATCGCGTCGGTGACCAGCAGCATCTTGCCGCGCGGCTTGGCGGCGATCGCCACGCGCAGGCTGGCCGGATGCACGTGGTGGCCGTCGACGATGATGCCGCACCAGCTGTCCGCGTCATCCAGCGCCGCGCCGACCACGCCGGGCTCGCGGCTGCCGAACGGGGTCATCGCGTTGAACAGGTGGGTGAAGCCGCGCACGCCCGCATCCAGCGCGGCGCGGGTGGTGGCGTAGTCGGCGGCGGTGTGCCCGGCGCAGACCACCAGGCCGGCGTCGACCAGGGCGCCGATGCTGGCCAGCGGCACCTGGTCGGGCGCCAGCGTGATCAGCCGCACGCCCCGATGCGGCGCGCACAGCAGCGCCATCTCGTCGCTGCCGGGCGCGTGGAAATACTTCGCGTCGTGCACGCCCTTGCGCGCCGGCGCCAGGTACGGGCCTTCCAGGTGGATGCCCAGCACGCCGGGCACGCCTTCGGCCAGCGCCTGCTCCACCGCCGCCAGCGCTGCGCGCATCACCTCGACGCGGTCGCTGATCAGCGTGGGCAGGAAGCCGGTGGTGCCGAACCGGCGATGCGCCGCGCCGATCCGGCGCAGGGTCTCCACCGTGGGTGCCTCGTTGAACAGCACGCCACCGCCGCCATTGACCTGTACGTCGATGAAACCCGGCAGCAGCGTCGCGCCGTCGAGATCGTGCTGCTGCGCCGCGCGCACGCGGGGATCGGCGGGCGGCAGCAGGTCGACGATGCATTCGCCATCGAGCAGCACGGCAAGATCGTCGCGCCAGCCGTCGGGGGTGAGTACGCGGGCGTTGGTGAGGGCGATGGTCATGGGCATGGGCGAGGAGTGAGTGGGAGGAGTGAGGAGTGAGTGAGAGAGCAAAGCCAGAGCAAGGGTCGGAGCGGAGCCAAGGCACTCATTCGGCCTCGCCACTGCTTTCTCTCTCCTCACTCCTCCCCACTCACTCCTGGCTCCTAGACCGTCTCGGTGACCTTGTTGAGGTGCGGCGGCACGTCGGGATTGAAGCCGCGGCGCAGCGACAGTTCGCTGGCCGCCCGATAGAAGCTCTGGATGATCAATAGCGGCGTGAGCATGGCCGGCAGGCCCGTCGCCACCGGCAGCATCCCCGCGCCGTGCAGGCCCGGCGCGGCCACCAGCACCTGGGCGCCGCGGCCACGGAACTCGCGCGCCACGGCCAGCGTGCTGTCCAGCGTGTCGTCGTCCTGGGCGAAACACAGCACCGGGAAGTCGGGGCCGACCAGGGCCATCGGCCCGTGCTTCACCTCGGCTGCGCTGAACGCCTCGGCGTGCAGGCCGCAGGTTTCCTTGAACTTCAGCGCCGCCTCCAGCGCGATGCCGAGGCCGTAGCCGCGGCCCACCACGAACAGGTTGTGGGCATCGGCGAGCGCGTCGCACAGCGGCGACCAGTCCGCGCTCCAGTTGTCGCGCAAGGCCTGCGGCAACCGCTGCAGTGCGTCGCCGAGTTCCGCGTCGTCCAGCCAGTGCGCGCACAGGTGCAGCACGGCGGCCAGCGCGGCGATGTAGCTCTTGGTCGCGGCCACGCTGCGCTCGGGTCCTGCGTGCAGCGGGATCACCGTGTCGGCCAGCGCCGCCAGCGGCGAATCCTCGACGTTGACCAGCGCCACCACGCGCGCGCCGGCCCGTTTCGCGGCCTCGGCGTTGCGCAACAGGTCCGGACTCTTGCCCGACTGCGAGATGGCCAGGAACAACGCGCCCTGCCACTGCTGCTCGGCCGCGTACACCGAGGTGACCGACGGCGACGCCGAGGCGGTGGCGATGCCCAGCCGCGTCTCGAACACGTACTTGGCATAAGCCGCGGCATGATCGGAACTGCCGCGCGCGCAGGTCACGATGAAGCGCGGCGGCTCGGCACGCAGCGCGGCGGCCAGCGCGGCGACCACCGCTTCGTTGGCGGCGAACTGGCGCGCGACCACGTCGGCCGATTCGTGCGCTTCGGAGTACATCAAGGTGTCGCGGGCGGCCATGGGCGTCCTTCAGTCGGTCTGCAGTTCGGCGACGAAGTCGTAGATGTCGCCGCGATACCAGGAACAGGTGAACTCGACCACGCGGCCGTCGTCCAGAAAACTGCGCCGTTCGATGCTGAGGCCGGCGCTGCCCACGCTGACGTGCAGCAGCCGCGCCTGTTGCGCATTCAGCGAGACCGCGCGCAGCCGTTGCAGGGCGCGGCGCGGGCGCGCGTCGAGTTTCTCCAGCGCCTCGTACAGCGAGTCGTGCACCAGCAACGGATCGGGCAGCACGCTGGCCGGCACCACGCTGCGCTCGATCGCCAGCGGCTCGTCCTGGCCGTAGCGCACGCGGTGCAGGCGCACCACCAGCGAACCGGGCGACAGGTTCATCGCCATCGCCTCTTCCGGGGTGACTTCACCGATGCCGCGCTCGAAGAATTCCGAACGCGGGCGCAGGCCGCGTTCGCGCAGGTCCTCGGTGAAACTGGTCAGCCGCGACATCGGCTTGACGATGCGTTCGGCGATGAAGGTGCCGGCGCCGTGGCGCTGCGTGAGCAGGCCTTCCTCGACCAGGCCGGCGATCGCCTTGCGCACGGTCACCCGCGACAGCTTCAGCACCTGCGACAGGTCGCGCTCGCTGGGCAGCGCCTGGCCCGGTTCGATGTCGCGGTGTTCGACGATGTTGCGGATCGCCCGGCGCAGGCGCAGGTAGGCCAGCGGCTGGTGCGTGGCCGGATCCTGGCAGATCCGGCGATATTCGTTGGCCAGGGCAATTTCCATTCGGCAAAGATACCAATGGCAAACCACTGACCGCAAGGCCGGGGGCGTGGCCGATCGTTTCAGATGCAACCGATCGCGCCATATGGAGCTATCGGGTGGGCCGAATGAATTCGTATGCAACCCCGTAGTCGTTCTGGTATTTCACTGGTACTATCGACCCTCCTTCGGGCAAGACGCGCCATTCGGCCTTGCCCGCCAGCCGGCATCGTTCGAGGTGACTGCGTGACTGCTTCTACCCAATCGGTCGATCCGTTCGACCTGGTGATCTTCGGCGGCACCGGCGACCTCGCCCTGCGCAAGCTGCTGCCTGCACTTTTCCACCGCTTCCTCGATGGCCAGATCCCCGGCAGCAGCCGCATCGTCGGCATCGCCCGCGAGACGCTGGACGACGCAGGCTACCGCGCCCAGTTGCGCGAGGCGCTGATCGGCATCTGCGATGCGCGCCAGCTCGACGTGTTCCTGCAGCAGGTGTTCTACCGCCCGCTGGATGCGCGCAAGGACGAGGGCTGGGACGACTTCGCCGCCTTGATCGGCAGCGAACCGGAACATGTCAGGGTTTTCTACCTGTCGACCTCGCCCGAGCTTTTTGTCGACATCTGCACCCGGCTCGGCCATTACAAGCTCAACGAAGGCGCCTCGCGGGTGGTGCTGGAAAAGCCGATCGGCCGCGACCTGGCCAGCGCGAACCAGATCAACGACGCGGTCGGCAAGGTGTTCAGCGAATCGCAGACCTTCCGCATCGACCACTACCTGGGCAAGGAGACCGTGCAGAACCTGCTGGTGCTGCGCTTCGGCAATGCGCTGTTCGAGCCGCTGTGGAACGCCGGGCACATCGACCACGTGCAGATCACCGTGGCCGAAACGCTGGGCGTGGGCCACCGCGGTTCCTACTACGACCGCGCCGGCGCGCTGCGCGACATGGTGCAGAACCACATGCTGCAGCTGCTGTGCATGGTGGCGATGGAACCGCCCTCGTCGCTGGCGCCTGATGCGGTGCGCGACGAGAAGCTGAAAGTGCTGCATTCGCTGAAACCCATCGACGAAAGCAACGTCAGCCAGCTCACCGTGCGCGGCCAGTACCGCGCCGGTGTGGCCGACGGCGCCAGCGTGCCGGGCTATCCGGAGGAGCTGGGCAACAACAAGTCCAACACCGAGACCTTCGTGGCGCTGAAGGCGGAGATCGCCAACTGGCGCTGGGCCGGCGTGCCGTTCTACCTGCGCACCGGCAAGCGGCTGCCCAGCCGGGTGTCGGAAATCGCGGTGACCTTCAAGCCGGTGCCGCATTCGATCTTCGGCGGCGACGCCGGCACGCTGGCGCAGAACCGGCTGGTGCTGCGGCTGCAGCCGGACGAAGGCGTGAAGCTGTGGCTGACCATCAAGCACCCCGGGCCCGGTGGCCTGCGCCTGCGCCACGTGCCGCTGGACATGAGCTTCGCCGAGGCCTTCGGCGTGCAGCAGCCGGACGCATACGAACGCCTGCTGCTGGACGTGGTGCGCGGCAACCCGACCCTGTTCATGCGCCGCGACGAAGTGGAAGCGGCATGGCACTGGGCCGGTCCGATCCTGGCCGCCTGGGCCGACAGCGGCGAGCCGCCGCGTCCGTACACCGCGGGCAGCTGGGGGCCGAGCGCTGCGGTGGCGCTGATCGAACGCGACGGCCGCACCTGGAACGAAGACGGTGAGTAAGTCGTCCTCGCGCCGCACGATTCACCCCGCCATGCCGACGCGTGACACAGACTGCAGCCTCCTTCCCGAAGCGACGCGCGCCGGCATCCGCTGACTGCCCACGGCGCCACCATTCCTCATGACTCCATCACTCAACGTCACCACCCACAGCTTCACCGACTGCCGCATCCAGGCCGCCGCGCTGGCCGAACGCATCGCCGGGCGCCTGCGTGCGGGGCTGGCCGAACGCGGCCACGCCGTGCTGGCGGTATCGGGCGGCAGCACACCGAAGCAATTGTTCGAACAGCTTTCACGCGAGCAGCTCGACTGGAGCCGGGTGCAGGTCACCCTGGTCGACGAGCGCTGGGTGCCCGATACCGACGAACGCTCCAACGCGCGGCTGGTGCAGTCGCTGTTGTTGCAGCACGCCGCCGCCGCGGCGTCCTTCGTTCCGCTGTACACCGGTGATGCCAGCCCCGAAGCGGGACTGGCCACCGCCAGCGCACGGATCGGGGCGCTGCCGCTGCCGTTCGACGCCGTGGTGCTGGGCATGGGCGACGACGGTCACACCGCCTCGTTCTTCCCCGGCGGCGACCACCTGGCCGAGGCGCTCGATCCCGATGGATCGGCGCCGGTGCTGCCGATGCATGCCGCAGGTGCGGGCGAACCACGCATCACGCTGACCTTGCCGACCCTGCTGCAGACCCGGGCGCTGTACCTGCTGGTGACCGGCGAGAAGAAGCGCGACCTGCTCGCCGATGCACGCCTCGGCATCGGCGCGGCGCGGGACTATCCGGTGCGCGCGGTGCTGACCCAGCAGCGCGTGTCGGTGGCGGTGTACTGGTGCCCGTAGTCGGCCGCTGAAGGCGGCTGACATCCATCGAACGCACGCCCTTGCTTGCGTTCTTGCCTTCCCACCCAACGATTCCGGATCTCCCATGACCACGCTGCATCCCGTTGTCGCCGAAGTCACCGAACGCCTGCGCGAGCGCAGCCGCGAGACGCGCGCGGCGTATCTGAAGCGCATCGACGCGATCGACCGCAGCGGGCCGCAGCGCGAGCATCTGTCCTGCGGCAACCTCGCGCACGGCTTCGCCGCCTGCGGCACGGATGACAAGGACGCGCTGCGCAACGGTCGGCGCGCCAACCTGGCGATCGTCACCGCCTACAACGACATGCTCTCGGCCCACCAGCCGTATGAACGCTACCCCGCGCTGATCCGCCAGATCGCCCGCGACGCCGGCTTCACCGCCCAGGTCGCCGGCGGCGTGCCGGCGATGTGCGACGGCATCACCCAGGGCCAGCCCGGCATGCAGCTGTCGCTGTTCTCGCGCGACGTGGTGGCGCTGGCCACCGCGGTGGCGCTGTCGCACGACATGTTCGACGGCGCGCTGTTCCTCGGCATCTGCGACAAGATCGTGCCGGGCCTGCTGATCGGCGCGCTCTCCTTCGGCCACCTGGCCGGCGCCTTCGTGCCGTCGGGGCCGATGCCCAGCGGCATCCCGAACGAGGAAAAGTCAAAGGTGCGCCAGGCCTACGCCGACGGCAAGGCGAGCAAGGCCGAACTGCTGGAAGCCGAGGCCGCCTCGTACCACAGCGCCGGCACCTGCACCTTCTACGGCACCGCCAACTCCAACCAGATGCTGATGGAGATCATGGGCCTGCACCTGCCCGGAGCCAGCTTCACCGCCCCGGACACGCCGCTGCGCGACGCGCTCACCGCCGAAATCGTGCGCCGCGTCGCGGCGCACAGCGCGTTGGGCGACGCCTTCCTGCCGCTGGGCCACATCGTCGACGAGCGCGCCATCATCAACGGCGTGATCGGCCTGCACGCCACCGGCGGTTCCACCAATCACCTGCTGCACCTGGTGGCGATCGCGCACGCGGCCGGCATCCAGTTGCGCTGGGACGATTTCGATGCGCTGTCCGGCGTGGTCCCGCTGCTGGCCCGCGTGTACCCCAACGGCTACGCCGACGTGAACCAGTTCCACGACGCCGGCGGCATGGCCTTCCTGATCGACCAGCTGCTTGGCGCCGGCCTGCTGCACGCCGACGTGCAGACCATCTTCGGCACTGGCCTGGACGGCTACGCGCAGATCCCGCAACTCGACGAGGCCGGCGCGCTGCACTGGAAGCCGGTCGACAAACAGAGCGGCAATCGCGGCGTGCTGCGCGGCATCGACGAACCGTTCCGCGCCGACGGCGGCCTGCGCATGCTCGAAGGCAACCTCGGCCGCGCGGTGATCAAGGTGTCCTCGGTGCCGGACGACCGCCTGCTGATCGAGGCGCCGGCGATCGTGTTCGACGACCAGGACGACGTGGCCGGTGCATTCAAGCGCGGCGAACTCAACCGCGACTTCGTGGCGGTGGTGCGCTTCCAGGGTCCGCGCGCGAACGGCATGCCCGAGCTGCACAAGCTCACCCCCACGCTGGCCCTGCTGCAGGATCGCGGCCACCGCATCGCCCTGCTCACCGACGGCCGCATGTCCGGCGCCTCCGGCCGCGTGCCGGCGGCGATCCACGTCACGCCCGAGGCGGTGGCCGGCGGCAACATCGCCAAGATCCGCGACGGCGACATGATCCGGCTGGACGCGGCGAATGGACGTCTGGACGTCCTGATGGAAGCGCATGAACTGGACGCACGCCTGCCGCATGTGGCCGACCTCTCTCGAGAGCACAGCGGCATGGGCCGCGAGCTGTTCGGCCTGTTCCGCCAGGCCGCCGCCAACGCCGACCTCGGCGCCGGCGTGCTGTGAACCTTTGCCCCCTCCCCTGCAAAGCAGGGGAGGGTCGGGGTGGGGTCGCTCTTGATCTTCCCCGCCACCTCGGACAACCCCCTCCCGACCTCCCCCTGCGCGCAGGGGGAGGAGCCAAGACAACCGGAGCTTTCCGTGACCACCTCCATTGAACAAAAGCAGCAGCAAGTCGAAGCCCTGATGCGGCTGGCGCCGGTGATCCCGGTGGTGATCATCGACGACGCGAAGGCGGCCGTGCCGATGGCGCGCGCGCTGGTCGCCGGCGGCATCCCCACCATCGAGGTCACCCTGCGCACGCCCGCTGCACTGGACGCGATCCGCGCGATCGCCGCCGAGGTGGAAGGGGCGGTGGTCGGCTGCGGCACCGCCTTGACCGCGCGTGACCTCGAGGCTGCGCGGCAGGCCGGCGCCCGCTTCGCCGTGTCTCCAGGCACCTCGCCACGGCTGCTCGATGCGGCCGACAACAGCGAGCTGCCGCTGCTGCCCGGCGTGGCCACCGCCAGCGAGGCGATGGCCCTGCTCGAACGCGGTTATCGCCACCTGAAATTCTTCCCTGCCGTACCCGCCGGCGGCACCAAGTTGCTCGGCGCCTGGGCCAGCCCGCTGCCGCAGATCCGCTTCTGCCCCACCGGCGGCATCAGCCTGGCCAGCGCGCCGGAATTCCTGCGCCTGCCCAACGTGATCTGCGTCGGCGGCTCCTGGCTTACCCCGGCGGACAAGCTCGCCGCGGGCGACTGGTCCGGGATCGAGCAGCTGGCCCGCGAGGCCGCCGCGCTGTCCTGAACGCCCGTCCCGGGCGCCGAACCGGTTAAGGTGGCTCGCACTCGGCGCGGCCCACGCGCGCCTGATCGGCCAGGACTTCATCGCGTGAATCTCGGACCACTCGCTCTTTCCTCCGGCCTGCTGGCCTTGCTGTTCGGCGTGATCGCCGCGCTGGCCACGGCCGGCTTCCTGCATCGGCGTGGCTACGCCGACACCGGCAACCCGCTGTTCCTGATCCTCGGCCTCGGCCTGCTCGGCGCGCGGCTGGCCTATGTGGCCGGCTGGTGGCCACAGTACGCGCAGCAACCGCTGAGCATTTTGAACATCCGCGATCACGGCTTCGATCCGCTCGCGGGCACGCTGGGCGTGATCGTGGCCGCGCTGCTGGTCGGCTGGCGCCGGCCATCGTTGCGGCGTCCGCTGGCCGCCAGCGTGGTCATCGGCATCGCGGCCACGGGCTTCGCCGCCCTGCTCGCCTGCAAGCTCACCGCGCAGGCGCAGGCGCCGCTGCCCACGCTGCAGCTCGGCGATCTCGACGGGCGCGCGGTGGATGTCGAAAGCCTGCGCGGCCAGCCCACGGTGATCAACCTGTGGGCCACCTGGTGCGGTCCCTGCCGGCGCGAGATGCCGGTGCTGGCCGAGGCGCAACGCACGATGCCGCAGGTGCGTTTCGTGTTTGCCGACCAGGGCGAGTCCGCGGCCACGGTGAGGCAGTTCCTGCAGGCGCAGCAACTGACGCTGCAACACGTGCTGACCGACGAGAACCTGCAGCTGTCGAACTACTACAACGTGCGCGGCTATCCGACCACCTTGTTCATCGATGCCCGCGGCCGGCTGCGCGACACGCACATGGGCGAACTGTCCCGAGCGACCCTGGCCGATCGCCTGCAACGCATCGAGGCGGACCTGCCGCCGTCCCCCGCGGGGCGCTGATGGAACGGCCGCACGCACCGAGGCCCGCCACGCTCGGCCACATTGCGCAGGCCGGGCTGCTGTTCTTCATCCTGGTTGCCGTGGCGGTGCAACTGCTGCGCGGCGACCTGGACTGGCGGGAGGCGCCGCCCAGCTTCTACCTGCTGGATGCGTACGGCCACTGGCTGCAGGCCGCCTACGTCGTGCTGGCCATCGCGCTGTGCGTGCTGGGCGCGGGCTATTACCGGGCGCTCGACGCGCGCCAGCGCAGCGCGGCGCCGTGGCTGCTGTTCACCGCTGCCGGCCTCGGCCTGTGCGTGACGGCGCTGGCGCACAGCAACCTGCCCGGCCGTGCGCCCACGCTGGAAGGTTTCGTGCACGGCGTGGCGGCGCAGGCGGCGTTCCTGTGCGTCACCGTGGCCGCGCTGCTGCAGTCGTGGCGACTGCGCGTCGATCCACGCTGGCGCCCGCGGTTCGCGCCGGCCTTCGGGCTGGCGCTGGCGGGCTTCGCCGCGATCTGGGTGGATGCGCTGTGGCATGGCATGCCGCGCGGGCTGGAGCAGCGGCTGGTGATCGCGCTGATCCTGGCGTGGCTGCTGCTGGCGGCAAGTTGGCTGCGGCGCTACCGATTGGCGTAGCGCCGTCATCGTCCACCTGCTGCTCTTGCGCCTCACGTTTCAGAACCTGTGAAGAAATCCTCTGCTTTTCAACGTGTGTCCGGCACATGCCCGATGGCTGCGCTGAGAGGTTGTGAGTTCTTCAACCTCCCAGCCCGGCCAGGAACAGCCGGTCGCGGATCGGTCACGCAAGTAACTGATTCACATGAGCGAAGAAAACCACAGGAAGTGATTTTCTTCACGAGCGCTGAGAGGTCGATGAACTCACGATCCCTCAGACTTTGGTCACGATGTCGAAGTCCTGACCGAGATACATCGCCACCTTCTCAAACAATCCCATTTGCACGTCCTGGAAGGCATCCTCATGTGCCGGGTCATAACGTGGCGCATCTTCGTCCCAATAAGGGTACTTCAACGATGCGTTCAGCATTTCGACCCTTGCCACGTTCATCAGCACTTGGGCCTCTTCGTGGTTCGCAAGTATCAACTGGTCGTCACCGCCGCGGCCCAGGATGTCCAGTGCAGCTGGATAGTCCCGCTCAATCGCAACGGCTTTGAGCGCAGCCTTTATGGATGACGGAAATTCCACGGTCGTGCTCATAGAATTTTTACTCCCGTGGCCTTCATGGATTTTTCCAGTTCTTTCAGTTTTTCAACAAGATCCTTCACGCTCATTTTCTTGCCAACATTAAGCAAAGGGTGGTCGATCGTCTTATAGTTTATTACCAGATCCTTGGGTAATTCGGCATTTCTTGGAAGCAACCAGACTTTTCCCTTTATCGGAATATCCTTTAGACGCTGAAGGGAGCTTGAGAACGAGAGGCCTTTGGTTATATCTGGATACACCATGTATTCGCCAGCGCTGCTGTCGAAAATTATCTTGAAGTCTGCTGGACGCACGGTTTCATTTCCGTTTTCGTCCTTGTACATGCGTGCTGTCGCTGCATTGCCCCCGCCGCGATACAGGCCTTCCGCGGCACTTTCCTTTGTGTATACATTCCAGATGTCGTCCCTATCAATCTGTATATACATACATCCCTCTGTTTAGTGTAATGACGTCCGTTTTATTACGATTGCAATCTTGCTGCCCCGCCTTGTACATCGCGCACGGAAAGGGGCGGGCCAGCGAAAGAATTCTAGCGCAACTACAAGACAGGTCATTTCCAAGCGGCCAAAGTCTATCGTCAGCACGCACTACTCTCTTTGGCGACAGCACGGGCTGCGCGCACCCGCGGCAGTGCGCGGTTACACCAGGGTAGTCGAGGTCGACTCGGTGTCCAGCCGCGCCATCACCGCGTCGGTGACGCGGG
This sequence comes from Rhodanobacter sp. IGA1.0, assembly GCF_040208325.1. Classification (NCBI taxonomy): domain Bacteria; kingdom Pseudomonadati; phylum Pseudomonadota; class Gammaproteobacteria; order Lysobacterales; family Rhodanobacteraceae; genus Rhodanobacter; species Rhodanobacter sp. IGA1.0. The sequence continues at coordinate 144,643 of NZ_CP157948.1, read as the reverse complement.
CGCAGCGCTGGCCCATGAACGGGAAGGCTTCGCCCATGGTGGCGGCCAGCTGATCGTGCAGCGCGGCGCGCAGCAGGCGTCGGGCGCGATGCAGCCGGGTCTTCACGGTCTCCGGCTTGATCGCCAGCAGGGTTGCGGTTTCCTCCACCGAACACTCTTCCACGTCGCGCATCATGTACACGGTGCGGAACGCCGGCGGCAGTGCGTCGATGGCGTGTTCGAGCAGGCGGCGGATCTGCAGGCGGGCGGCGGACACGGCCGGGTCCTCGCTGCCGAACTTCGACGGAAACTGGATGATCTGGTGGCTGTCGTCCGGCGCCGCGTCGACCTGCTCCAGGCCGACCATGGTGTGGCGCTTGCGCAGCCGGCCGCGTGCCTCGTTCAGCACGATGCTGGTCAGCCAGGTCAGCAGGGTCGAGTCCCCGCGGAACGAATCCAGCTTGTGATAGGCACGCATATACGATTCCTGCAGCACGTCTTCCGCTTCCGAGTCTTCGCCGAGCACGGCGCGCGCCACGCGGAACAGCCGCTGGTTGCAGCGCTGCATGATGTGGCGGAACGCCTCGCGATGGCCGGCGCGGACCTCGGCCACCAGCGCGTGGTCGTCCAGCGCGGCGTAATCCAGGGATGCGGGATGGGCATGGGCTGACATGGTTTTCTCCTTTTACACCGATCCGATGCGGCAGGGCGCTCCGAGGTTCCCGTTCAGCCGGCCAGCGCGGCCAGGATCTCGCGCCGCCGCGGCTCCCGGGCGAATTCGCCGAGCAGGCGCCGGGTCTGCATCGACACCCCGTGCGCGCGCACCCCGCGCGACGACAGGCAGGCGTGGCTGGCCTCGACGATCACCGCCACGCCCCGCGGCTGCAGCACCCAGGACAGGGTGTCGGCGATCTCCGCGGTCAGCCGCTCCTGGATCTGCAGACGGCGACCCAGCGCCTCGACCAGCCGCGCCAGCTTGGAAATGCCGACCACGCGCCGACACGGCAGGTAGGCGATGTGCACCATGCCGGTGATCGCCGCCATGTGATGCTCGCAGGTCGACTGCAGCGGGATGTCGCGCAGGATCACCACCTCGTCGTAGCCACCGACCTCGCCGAAGGTGCGGCTGAGCAGTTCGGCCAGGTCCTGCCGGTAGCCGGCGAACCATTCCTCGTACGCCCGCACCACGCGGGCGGGCGTGGCCAGCAGGCCTTCGCGGGCGGGGTCGTCGCCGGCCCAGCGGATCAGCGTGCGGACGGCGGCCTCGGCCTCGGCGCGGGTGGGGCAACGGCAATCCGCGAGCGACAACGGCGCAGCGGCGGCCGGCGTGGGGTTCTGATCCAGTTCGAGCATGCAGGCGGTATCGGTGGGATGACAGCTGATCCGATGCAGGCGCCCCGCGCGAGGTTCCCGCGGCGCCCGCTTCGCCGGCCGGAACCTGTGCCCCGCTGCTGCATCTCATGGGCGCCGGCAGCGATGCCGGTCCCCTTCCTCACGGAGCATTCGTCATGACCAAGTCCCTGTTCGCCCTCGTCCTCACTCTCGGCCTGGGCAGTTTCGCCAGCGCATGCGCCGCGCAGGCACCGGCCGCAGCCCCCGCGATCAACGACGCGCAGATCGCCCACATCGCCTATACCGCCGGCGTGATCGACGTCACCGCGGCGAAGCAGGCGCTGCAGAAGTCGCACAACAAGGCGGTGCGCGCGTTCGCCGAGGAAATGGCCCGCGACCACACCGCGGTCAACGACCAGGCGCTGGCGCTGGTGAAGAAACTGGGGGTGACCCCGCAGGACAACCCGACCAGCCAGTCGCTGGCCGGCAACGCCGCGGCCGAGCAGAAGAAGCTGGCCGCGCTCAGTGGCAGCGCCTACGACAAGGCCTACGCCGCCAACGAAGTGGCCTACCACAAGGCGGTCAACGCGGCCCTGGCCGACAACCTGATCCCGTCGGCGCAGAACGCGGAACTGAAGTCGCTGCTGGAAACCGGGCTGAAGCTGTTCCAGTCGCACCAGATGCATGCCGAGCATCTCGCGCAGAGCCTGAAGTAGGGAGAACGCGATGCTGCGCATGACGACACTGCGGTGCGGCCTGTGGCTGCTGGCCGTCGCCTCGCTGCCGGTCGCCCCGGCCGCCGCTGCGCCGGCGTCCGCGGCGCATGCCGCGCGGGTGCACGTGATCATGATCGACAAGATGCAGTACGGCCCGATGCCGACCGGCGTGCGCGCCGGCGACATCATCGAATGGACCAATCATGACATCCTCGAACACAGCGTCACCGCGCGCGACGGCAGCGTCGATCTCGACCTGAAGGCGGGCGCCAGCGGACGCTTCACCGTCACCGCCGGCAGCCACACGTACTTCTGCAAGTTCCACCCCACCATGACCGCCACCCTGCTGGTCAGGTAGTGGTGGTCAGGTAATCCGGCGGCAAACTCGCCAACCCCGAGGCTGCAGGCCCGCACTGGCCACCTGCGGCGTCGCCGGCTTCCCGGCCATGACGCGCCCCACCCCGGCCTGTCGTGGCCGGATTCTTTTTGCGGCTCAGCCGCCCGGCGGGGTGCGAGTCAGCTCCACGCCGTCGACCACCATCTTCCAGGCGCCCTGATCCTGATGCGGCGGCACGGACACCACGAAGGTGGTCTTGACCGGACCGACGCCGACCACGAAGTTGTCGCCTTCGAACTTCTGCAGCGGGCCGTTGACCGAGGTAGTGCTGCCGTCCTGCATGCGCTTGTACTGGACGTTGCCGCCCGCGGTGATCAGCAAGGCCATCTTCTGCGCCCTCCAGTAGCCCGCGTAGGCCGCCTTCTCCGGCGGCAGCGGCTTGGCACAGGCGGCCAGCAGCAGGCAACACGACACGAGCACACCCATCCCTTTGTTGCGCATGTTTCCCCCATGCAGGGCATTCCCCCTGCGCTGCGTGATCAGGCTACTTCCCGCCAGTTGAAATACTTTCGGTCAGCGATGCGCAGCAGGTCAAGGTCTTCGCTGGTATCGCCGTAGGCGTAGACGCGGTCGAAATCGCCGCGGTTGTACCGCTCCAGCACCCGCCGCGGCTTCTCCGCACCCACGCACTGGCGGCCACGATAACGGCCGCTGTAGCGGCCGTCGACCACTTCCAGCTCCGAGCAGATCAGCTCCAATTCATGCTGCCGGCACCAATGCTGCAGATACACGTCGAGCGCGCCGGAGACCACCACGACCACGTCGCCCTGCGCCTTGTGCCAGGCGATGCGTTCCATCGCCTGTGCGCGCAGCACGCCCGGCAGCACTTCGCGCGCAAACCGTTCCCCGGCCTGGTCCAGCCGCGCCAGCGGTTCGTCGCGAAAGCCGAAGCGCACCACCTGCGAGCGGATGGCGTTGCTGGAGACCAGCCCCAGCTTGTAGCCGATCACCACCGGCGCCAGCAGCACCCTGCCGGCAGCCAGCCGCCGCGGCGTCACCGCGAAGTGCATGAAGTCGGAAAACATCTCGCGGCTGGTGATCGTTCCGTCGAAATCGAACAGGGCGAGATTCATCGGCAACCATTCCCTTGGCATGCGGCGCGCACGCGTCGGCGTGCGGGAGGCCGGCTCATTTCACGTTGACCACCGGATCGACCGCGCTGCCGATGATGAAGGTGCACTTCGCATCCTTCACCGCACACACTTCGGTCTGCATCTTGATGCGTTCCATCTCGACGAACTGGGCCGGACTGAGGTTCATCGCCAGGCGGTAGGCGTTGTCGGCCTCGGCGCGGCTCTGCTCGGCGGCCTTGCGCGATTGTTCGGCCAGGTCGCGCTTCTGCTCGGTCAGCACGCGCTGTTCCTGCTGCGCGGTTTCCACGCGCTGGTTGCGCACCGCGTCGGGCGGATTGGCCTTGCCCACGGTGATCTTGAGCAGGCGGATCGGCAGCTTGTTCTGGTTGAGGTATTCGGTCATCTCGCGGCTTACTTCGCTGTCGATCTCGTCGATGGCGGTGGTCTGGATCGCGGTCTCGTTCATGCCGTGCTTCTTCACCGCCGAACGCACCCGGTTGAAGAACTCCTGCTCCACGTTGTTCTTGTACCAGTCCTGGCCGAAGTTCTTCACCAGCGCCACCGGATCGGTCACCTGCAGGCGGATGATCGCGTGGAAATCCAGCGGCACGCCGTCGCTCGACATCAGGTCGCCGAAGTTGCCGTCGTACTGCTGCGGAAACATGTTGACGTAGATGCGCTTCGTGGAGAACCACGTATAGGTCAGACCGGTGGTCACCGGCTGGTCGCGCACGCCACCGTGACCGAACAGGACCGGCTTGTCGATCAGCACGGCCTGCTGGCCGGCATCCGGCGACACCACCGTGCAACCCGTGCACGCCAACAGCATCGATGCCGCAATCGCGGCGAAACCCAACTTCTTCATGTCTTCCCCTGATGTCCTATTGTGGCGCTGCCCCGGCTCCATCATGCAACAAGGCCGTCGGCACCGGAATGCCGACGGCCCTCGTGCGCCCGCCTTCAGTGCGCGGCGGAAGCGCCCTTCACCGGCTTCACATACGTCTCGAACAATTCGTCGATGCGGCGGTATTCGTCGTGCCACGAATCGGCGTGGACGAAGCCGTGGCGCTCCATCGGGTACAGCGAGATCCAGAAGTTCTTCTTGTGCAGTTCGATCAGGCGCTGGTACAGGCGGATCGAGTCCTCGGCCAGCACGTTGTCGTCGATCAGGCCGTGCTGGATCAGCAGCGGATCGCGCAGGTTGTCGGCGTACTCGATCGGCGAGCTGGTCTTGAACGCCTCCGGATCGAGCTGCGGGTCGTTGAGGATGTCCGAGGTGTACTCGTGGTTGTACAGCGTCCAGTCGCTGACCGGGCGCAGCGCCGCACCCGCCGCGAATTCGCCAGGCGCGCGCAGCAGGGCCATCTCGGTCATGAAGCCGCCATAGCTGCCGCCGTAGATGCCCACGCGTTCGGGATCGACGTGGTGGTTCTGCACCAGCCAGGCCTTGCCGTCCAGCAGGTCTTCCAGTTCGGGATGGCCCATCTGGCGGTAGATCGCGGTGCGCCACGCGCGGCCGTAGCCCTCGGAGGCGCGGTAGTCCATGTCCAGCACCACGTAGCCCTGCTGCACCAGCAGGTTGTGGAACATCTGCTCGCGGAAGTAGTTCGACCACGACAGCGTGACGTTCTGCAGGTAGCCCGCGCCGTGCACGAAGATCACCGCCGGCTTCGAGGCGGCGCTCTCGTCGGCCGGACCGTAATACTTCGCGTAGATATTGCCGGCGCCGTGGCTGGACGGCACCTCGACCACCTTCGGCGCAATCCAGTCATGTGCGGTGAACGCCGGCTTCATGGTGTCGGTCAGTTCGTGCGGCGCACCGCCCGCGGACGGCTGGACGGCCAATTGCGACAGCACGTACGGTGAGGAATGCAGCACGGCCAGCCGGCTGCCGTCGGGGGACAGCACGAAGTCGTCCATGCCCTGGTAGTTCGTGATGCGCTCCAGTTTCCCGCCCGCGGAGGGCACGCGGTAGACGTCGTAGCTGTACGGCGCAACCTGGTTGGTGCGCAGGTAGAACCAGCGGCCGTCCTCGCTCAGCTGCGGATGGCTGGTTTCGAACGAGCCGCCGGTCAGCGCCCTGGGCTTGCCGTCCAGCGCCTTGGTGTAGAGATGCGAGTAGCCGTCCTGTTCGCTCAGGTACCACAGCGTGCGGCCATCCTTCAGCCAGCCGAAATCGTTGAAGTTCCAGTTGATCCAGGCGGGATCGGTGAGCCGCTGCTGGTTGACCAGCGCGTGTTTCGCAAAATCGACGCTGGCGATCCAGCGATCCTTGTTGTCGATCGCACGCAACTGCACGGCGGCGTTGCGGCCATCGTCGCTCCACACGATGCCGCCGCCATTGTCGGCGCTGAGCACGGTGACCGGGCGCAGGTCGGGCGCCTTCAGCGCCTTGGCCTGGTCATCCTTGCCGGCCTTCTGCAGCGCGGCGATGGCCTTTGCGCGCAGGTCCTTCAGCGGATCGTCCTTGATGCCCGGCAGCGTGTCGCTGGCCAGCGGCCACGATTGGTGGCTGGCCAGGTCGAGCAGCAGCAGCGACTGCGGCGCCGGATCGTTGCGACCCACGTAGACACGGGCTTCCTGCTGCTCGGGGTAGCCGGAGTCGGTGATGTAGTGAGTGAGTTCCGGCGACTTGCCCGCGTCGTAGCTTTTCGGCGCGGTGATCAGCAGCAGCCAGCGGCCGTCGGGTGACAGCTCGCTGTCGACCAGGCTGACCTGGTCACCGAGGTAGAACGGCTGCGCCGCGCGTCCGGCATCGGCGGCATCCAGCGCCTTGTCCTGGTCGCGCCGGGCCTGCTTGTCGTCCCGGATGTCGCGCAGTGTCTTGAACAGTTCCAGCTGGCGCGCGCCCAGCGCATCGGGCTGCTTCGCCTGCGGGTCATCGACAAACTTCAGCACCGCCGCCGGCGCGGTGACGCCGCTGGCCAGGTCGTGGCTGTACCAGTCGTTGCCGTCGCGGAACTGCAATGCGCGGCCGTCGGACGAGAAGCGCGGCGCGGATTCGTCCTGCAGCGTGCGGGTGATCTGGCTGCGCCGTCCGCTGGCCAGGTCGACCATGAAGACATCGCCATGCAGGATGAACGCCGCCCGCCGGTGGTCGCGATCGAACACCGGCGGGCCGTCCGCCTGCGCCAGCGCGGCGGGGTCCAGTTTCACGCCCGGGCCGCCCGCCGGATCGATGCGATACACGTCACGCACCTGGCTGCCGTCGCGCTTCAGCGAGTAGTAGACATGCCGACCATCCACGCTCCAGTACGGCGACTCCACCGCCTGGCCGATCCAGTCGGGGTTGGCCATGATGGTTTCCAGGTCGAGCGGCGTCGACGCCGGTGCGGCGGCCACTGCCAGCGGCGCGACGGTCAAGGCAACGAGAGCGGCAAGCAGCAGTCGACGCATGGATTCCTCCCGGACAAAAAGCCAGCATAGCCGAGCCGGCACGCCGAAGCCGGAGCACCGTGCCAAAGGTCAGGGACGCCGGCCTCGCGCCGACTGCACATGCCTGTCGGGGAACGCGGTACTGGTACAAAGCTCGCCGCCAGTCGATGATGGCCGCTGCCGGCGCGCGGTCGCGGCGCTCACAGGGGGACGTGGCATGAAACATTTCTTGATCGGTGCAGTCTTGCTGCTGGCCTGCGCCCAAGCGGTGCACGCCGCCGAACGGCGCGAACAGACTTACCAGGTTGGCGCCGACGTGGATGCCACGGGGCACGTCATCGCCACCCAGATCGAGCCGGACGTGCCGCCATCAATCGCCGGTGTGCTGACTTCCGCGCTCAGGCAATGGCAGTTCGTATCGGCCAGGCGCAATGGTCAAGCGGTGTCTGCACACACGTTCATCTCCGCAAGGCTGCTGGCATTGCCAAACGCAAGTGGCCAGTACAGCTTGCACGTCATCTACGCGGGCAACGGCCCGAAATTCCACCGGGCCGGGTGGAAAGCGCGATATCCCCGGGACGCGGTGCAAAGGCGCCAGGCTGCGTTCGTTTTCATCGACGCTACCGTGCAACCTGACGGTCGCCTGGCCGACATCACGGTAGACAGCCAGTTTGCCGAATGGCCGGTGGCCCGGTCATTCAGGGATGCCGCACTGAAGGCCGCCAGGAGCTGGCATTTCACTCCGGAACAGGTCGACGGCCAGCCGGTTGCGACGCAAGTGCGCGTGCCAATGAACTTCACTTTGCGCGACCAGATACTCACTCCGGAACAAATCAGGATCCTGCGCGAAGCCGCAAGCAGGGAAGCCGCGGTGGCGAACGCCGAGGCTGACCAACTCGGCATCCCGCTGCCATCGGAGCAGGAGATTGCGCTGGACAGCCCGCTGCAACCGCATGCCGTCGCCACTATCATCAGCGCCCCCTGACCCGCCGAGCACCGCATGACCCTGCCCGCCGTCGAACACGAAACCGCCGCCCATCCCACCCACAGCATCATCTGGCTGCACGGGCTGGGCGCTGACGGCCATGACTTCGCGCCGATCGTGCCGGAGCTGGTCGATCCGGCATGGCCGGCGCTGCGCTTCGTGTTTCCCCATGCGCCGGTGCGGCCGGTGACGATCAACAACGGCATGTCGATGCGGGCCTGGTACGACATCACCGGCTTCGACCTCACCTCGCGCCAGGACGAGGCCGGCATCCGCGCCTCGATCGCCGAAACCGAGGCGCTGATCGCCCGCGAGCACGAGCGCGGCGTGCCCAGCGAGCGGATCATCCTGGTCGGCTTTTCGCAGGGTGGCGCGATCGCGCTTTCGGCGGGCGTTCGCCATGCACAGAAACTGGCCGGCATCGTGGCGCTGTCCACCTATCTGCCGATCTCCGCCACGGTGGCTGGCGAGCGCCACGCGGCGAACGCCGCCACGCCGATCTTCTGGGGCCACGGCACGGCCGATCCGGTGGTCGTGCTGCAGCGGGGCAGCGACTCGCGCAACGCGCTGCAGGCGCTGGGCTACACGGTGGACTGGCATACCTATCCGATGGCCCATGCGGTCTGCGCCGAAGAGATCGGCGACCTGCGTCACTGGCTCGGCCAGCGGCTGGCCTGAGCGGCTTGAGGCAACGCTGATCAGGTATCACCACCGTCACCCACCTCTCTGTTCGCAGACCACGGGGGCGTCGACGAAGGCAGACTGGCCGTCTGTCGAGACGACGGACCGAAGGTATGCGGACAGAGAGAGTGGGCCTCAACTTCAATCTGAAATGAGGAGGCGATACCTGATCAGCGTCGCCTCAGGCTGCGGCATACTTGCCGCATGCGCGAATCCACGCCCAGCCGCACGCCTCGCGGACCCGCCGAACAAAGCCCGCTGCCGGACTTCTGCCGGCTGCCGGCACTGTTCGCGATGTTCGTGGTCGGCGCGCTGACGGTGACCGTGATGTGGCTGGCCGGCGACGACCCGCGCGTGTGGTCGGCGTACAGCGTCAGCATGCTGTTCGTGACCTGGCTGGTGCTGGTGGTCGGCGTGCTGCTGTGCAAGTTGCGACCGGCGCTGCAGCGCCTGCCCGGCCACCTGCCGTATGTCGGGGTGTGGTTGCTGATCATGCTGATCGTGCTGCTGGCCAGCCTGGTCGCGCACTGGTTCGACGGCGCCCTGCAGATGCGGCTGATCAAGAGCAGCACGCTCGCCTATACCCGCGACAACCTGGTGATCGCGGCCCTGCTCGGCGCCGCGATGCTGCGCTACTTCTACGTGCTGGCGCAGTGGCAGGCGCGCTTGGCCGCGGTGACGCGGGCCCAGGTGGAGGCGCTGCAGGCGCGCATCCGGCCGCACTTCCTGTTCAACAGCATGAATACCGTGGCTGCCCTGATCCGGGTCGATCCGGCCGCCGCCGAACGCACGGTGGAAGATCTGTCCGAACTGTTCCGCGCCGCGCTGGGCCAGCACGACAGCGCCGACGGCACGCTGGGCGAGGAGCTGGCCCTGGTCGAGCGCTATCTGGCGATCGAACAGCTGCGGCTCGGCCCGCGGCTGCGGGTGACGCGCGAACTCGATGACCTGCCGGCCGACTTCCCGCTGCCGCGGCTGCTGCTGCAGCCGCTGGTGGAGAACGCCGTGCGCCACGGCATCCAGCCGTTGCGCGAAGGCGGCGAGGTGATCCTGCGCGGGCAGCGCGAAGGCCGCGGCGTGCGCATCGAGATCATCAATCCGTTGCCGGCCACGCCCGCGGTCGGCGGCAACGGCCATGGCCTGGACAACGTGCGGCGCCGCGTCGGCTGGCGCTACGGCCCGCAGGCTCGGGTGGTGGCGGAGCCCCGTGGCGATCGCTTCGTGGTGCTGCTGCAACTTCCCGGAGGCCCGGCATGACCCGCGTGCTGATCGTCGACGACGAACCGCTGGCGCGGGCGCGCCTGGCTGCCCTGCTGGGCGAGTGCAGCGGCGTCGAGATCGTCGGCAACGTGGCCGATGGCGAGGCGGCGCTGGCCGCGATCGGCGAACTGCAGCCGGACGTGTTGCTGCTGGACATCAACATGCCCGGCATCGACGGCGTGGGCGTGGCGCAGCGCCTGGCCGGCCGCAGCCGCCCCCAGGTGATCTTCTGCACCGCCTATGAAGCGCATGCGCTGAAGGCGTTCGAACTGGGCGCCGCGGACTACCTGCTGAAGCCGGTGCGGCTGGAACGCCTGCGCGAAGCGCTGCAGCGCGCGCAGCGACGCGTGGCCGATGCGCCCCGCGAAGCCGTCGCCTGGCTGCACGGTCGCCACGGCAGCGAACAGGTGCGCATCGCGCTGGACGAAGTGACCTGCCTGCTGGCCGACGAGAAATACGTGGTGGTCCATCATCGCCGCGGCGAGCTGCTGATCGAGGAATCGCTGCGCCAGCTGGAAGAGGCCTACCCCGAACAGCTGGTGCGCCTGCATCGCAACTGCCTGGTGCCGCCGGCGCGGCTGCTGGGCCTGAAGACCCTCGCCGACGGCCGCGTGCTGGCCCGGCTGGATGGCACCGAACTGGCGCCGGAAATCAGCCGGCGCAACCTGCCCGCGGTACGCAAGCTGCTGCGGCCGCTGTAGACACACGACAACGCGTTCCCACCGGAACGCGTCAACGCAAGGAGTCGCGCATGTGGGTGTTGGGGCGGTTGGCCTTTACCTTCTTCCTGGTCTTCAGCCTCGGCTGGGCGGTCTTTCCCGGCGGCTTCGGCACCCTGCACTTCCGCGAGTCACACCCCGGGCTGGCCGGCCAGCTGGCCCGCCTGTGCTGGTGGTTCGTGCTGCTGGTGCATCCGCTGGCGCTGTACCGGGTGTGGAGCGGTGACCTCGTCGGCTACTGGCTTGCCGCGCTCGTGGCGATGCACGTGCTGTTCTTCTTGATCTTCGTGCGCGACGTCGGCACGCGGTGACCTCGTGCTGCTGCGCGGCCCCGGGTCGCCACGCTTCGTGCACGGCGTTCGTGCTGGAATGATCGGCATGTCCACGCTGCGGAGCACATCGCGATGAGCCATGCCTTCAAGGTCGGCGACCACGTCCGCTGGAATTCCGAAGCCGGCCACGTCAGCGGAAAGATCATCAAGGTGCACACCCGCGACACCGACTACAAGGGTCACACGCGTCATTGCAGCGAGGACGATCCGCAGTACGAGATCAGGAGCGACAGGACCGACCACGTGGCGATGCACAAGGGCGCGGCCCTGCGCAAAATCGACTGAGGCGATGCCCGCCGTTCCCGCCACGATCTGGTCCATCGGCCACTCCACCCGCACGCTGGAGGAGTTCCTCGGCCTGCTCGACGAATACCGGATCGAAGCGATCGCCGACGTGCGCCGCTTCCCCGGTTCGCGCCGCCACCCGCACTTCGCCAGCGAGGCGCTGGCCCGGTCGCTGCCCGCGCACGGCATCGCCTACCAGTGGATTCCCGCACTCGGCGGCCGCCGCAAGGTGCAGCCGGGCTCGCCGAACACGGCGTGGCGCAACGCCTCGTTCCAGGGCTACGCCGACTACACCGCCAGCGAGGAATTCGCCGAGGGCCTGGCCGAACTGCTGCAACTGGCCGCCGGCAAGCGCACCGCGATGATGTGCGCCGAGGTGGTCTGGTGGCGCTGCCACCGCTCGATCGTGTCGGACGTGCTGAAACTGCGCGGCATCGAGGTCATCCACATCATCGACGCCAGCCACGCCACCGAACATCCGTACACGTCGCCGGCCCGCATCGTCGACGGCCGGCTCAGCTACGCGCCCGCGCAAGGCGAACTGCTGTAACGGCGCCGCGTCAGCGCAGCGGCTCTTCCGCGGTGTCGCCGCTGCACTTGATCGGCGCGCCGGTATTGCCGATCGCCTGGGTGAAGCTGGACCCCTTGCGATTGATCACGATGCCGTCGGCGCAGCGCTGATCCGGCCCCAGCCGATAACTGGCCTTGATCCGCAGCGCTTCCTGCCGCTGCCGTTCCTCGCGCCGCAACTGTTCGGCGTGGTATTGCGCGGCATCCTCGCTGACCTGCCGATAGGTATTGGCCAGGTCCTCGCGCTGGCGCTGCAGGGTGGCGGCCAGCTGCGCGCTGCGCTGCTGCGCCTGCGCCCTGGCCTGCTGCGCCTCCAGCTCGGCATTGCGGGCCACGTCCATGGTCAGCTCGTCGGCGTGGCGCGCAGCCAGATACAGCGAGACCCCATGCCACGCCAGCGCGGCAGCGACGACCGCCGCCACCGCACCTCCCACCTTCCAAGACAACGGCACGGCCATCACGTCCAACCCCCAGCAAGACAGTCGAGAACCCCGGACGATCCAGCGTGCGCCAGCGCCTTCGCGGATCGGTCGGGCGAGTCTAACAGGGAGTTTCCGGCCGTCTTGCCGCCGTGCGTCACAAGTCATCCAGGCCTTGCTCCCTCCCCTGCATGCAGGGGAGGGCCGGGGAGGGGTTCGCTCTTGATCTTCGCTTCAGAACGGCGGCAACTTGCTGCCGATGCGGCGTTCAGAGCAAAAGCTTTCGTCCTCCTGACGGAGGGCGAGTCCCTTTCTCTTGAGTGGCCAAGAGAAAGGAACCAAAGAGAAGGCCACCCCGCTTCCGCGCTTTCCGGGCTTCGGGCAACTACTCCTGCGTTGCCTCAACTCAGGCATCCATGCCGTCGCCTGCCCGGAAAGTCCGCGTGCGGGTTACGGGGTTTGTCGACAGCCCATCCCTGGACTGACGCCAAACTGGTCGGCATCCATGTCGACCACCCTGCGGGCTGATCCTCCACCCGCTCGCCGCTGCAGAGGGGCCCCGGGCAGAGCAGCGCGCCATCGGGCAACTGCTCCTGCGTTGCCTCAACTCGGGCATCCATGCCCTCGCCATGGCGCACCCTCGGTGCGCAACCGCGTTGCGGTTGCGAAAGCCGCAGAGCCGGGAATCCGCTGCGAGCGGGACTTTTCAATACCGTGCATGTCTCCGTTCGTCTGCATAAGACGAGATCGACCCGGCATTCGGAAGCGGGAGAGCTTCGCCCTGGGCCCTGCGATCTTGCACATGCCCATTTCGGGCATTAACATGCCCAATATGGGCACTAAAGCCAGCAAGGGAATCAGCGAGGCAGCGGCGCTCTACGCCAGCACCAGCCTGTCCGATGCCTTGTTCACCACCACCCAGCAACGTGTCCTCGGCTGCCTGTTCGGCCAGCCGGAGCGCAGCTTCACGGTCAGCGAACTGATCCAGACCACCGGCGCCGGCAGCGGCGCCGTGCAACGTGAAGTCGCGCGGCTGGCCGGCAGCGGCCTGCTCACCGTGGAACCGGTCGGCAACCAGAAGCGTTACCGCGCCGATCCCGCCTCGCCGATCCACGCCGAGCTGATCTCCCTCGTGCGCAAGACCTTCGGCCTGGCCGCTCCCCTGCGCGAAGCCTTGGCACCCCTGGCCGAGCACGTCGCGGTTGCCTTCGTCTACGGCTCGGTGGCCAAGGGCAGCGACACCGCGGCCAGCGACATCGACCTGATGCTGGTGTCCGATACGCTGACCTATGCAGACGTCATGGCCGCCCTGCATCCGCTGATCGAGCACTTGGGCCGCGAGATCAATCCAACGCTCTACACCCGCGCCGAGCTGCGCAAGCGCCTCGCTGCGGGCAACAGCTTCGTGACCCGCGTGCTGGCACAGCCGCGGCTCTGGGTCATCGGGGGTGAGCATGACCTCGCCGCTTGAGAACCTGGCCGGCACCGGCAAACCGCTGGCAGCCGAACCGATGGATGCGGCGGAGTTCGAGGGCTTGCTCCGCTCCGGCACGGCGCGACTGGTCGACGCACGCAACGCATCGCTGGCCCTGGAAAGCCGCTTCGACCTGGCCTACAACGCGGCGCACGCATTGTGTCTGGCCGCGTTGCGCCGTCAGGGCTATCGCGCCCGTCATCGCTACATCGTGTTCCAGGCATAGCCGCATACCCTCGGGCTGGGACCGGAGGTATGGCGCGTGCTGGACAAGTGCCATCACATGCGCAACGTCGCCGAGTACGAAGGAGTTCTCGATGTGGACGAGCGCATCGTGGCCGATCTGGTTGCGGCGTGCGGGAAGGTTGCTGATGAGCTTGTGCAGGGCTGAAAGGGCTTGATTCACTCCCTGGCCGGGATGGGGTTCACTCTCGATCTTCCTTCCTTGGAAGTGATCGGTCTTTTGCCGACCACCCCGCTTCCGCGCCTCGCAGGCATCGGGCAACTGCTCCTGCGTTGCCTCAACTCGGGCATCCATGCCCTCGCCATGGCGCACACCCGGTGCGCAACCGCGTTGCGGTTGCGAAAGCAAAAAAGCCAAGGACAAAAGACCCGCTGCGAGCGGGATTATTCAATACCGCGAATGTCTCAGTTCGGCCAGAAGCGGCCACGTCACTCGGTGCGACTGCCTCGGGTAGGCACCCTCGGAACCTGCAACAACAACCAACAGTCAGATCCGCTGTTCGACAAAATCACACGTGGCGGCCAATCAGGCGCCTATGGAGTACATTTGGCTTGGGAGAGGCTGACTATCTTGGCTACTGGGACTGACTATGGCAGTGATTGATCGCGTCAGCTGGGCAGGTAGCCCGGACACATTGGCATGGCGTTACCCGTCAGATGAACTATCGACATGGACGCAACTTATCGTCAATGAGTCGCAAGAAGCCTTTGTGGTAAGTGCAGGCGTGTATGACGGCCCCTTCGGTGCTGGACGTCATACCCTGACCACGGCGAACATACCGCTCCTCACAAAAGCAATCGGACTACCCTTCGGAGGCAAATCGCCGTTCTCCGCAGAGGTCTGGTTCGTAAACCGGGTAACTAATCTCGATGTCCGTTGGGGCACGCCGGATCCCATCCAGCTCCTAGACCCCATGTACAAGGTGATGGTCTCAGTACGGGCGTTCGGGCAGTACGGTGTACGCATTATCGATTCAAAACGATTCTTGCTAAAGCTCGTCGGCACAGTAAGCAAATTTGATGTCGCAACACTATCTGAGTACTTGCGCGGAGCCTTCATTACCCGCATCAAGACGGGAATCGCCCATGCCATCATCAGCCAACGGCAGTCCGTCCTCGAGATATCAACGCAGCTGGATAGCCTTTCGGAGAAACTGAAGCAATCGCTTGCTGCCGAAATGCTGGAGGGCGAGTTCAATTCTGAAGTGCACCACCCCCAGCGGTAGAGCGGCGCAGGTGCGGTAGCCTGCACAGCTTCACCGCCAAGTGGAACTGCACATGAGCTACACACACCTGAGCCAAGACGAACGCTATCAGATTCAGCATTTCCATGGGGGCGGCTTTTCAGCTCGAGAGATCGGCGCGGAGTTGAAGCGCGCGGCGACGACAATCAGTCGCGAGCTTCGACGCAACTCGAGCGAGGCGGCCAAGTATCACGCGCGGGCTGCACAGCGACAGGGCGCCAAGCGCCGGCGTGCGGCGAGCGCGCAACCTCGGATCGGACCGGAGCAGTGGGCCACCGTGGAGGCACGGCTGACAGTCGAGCAATGGAGCCCTGCGCAGATTGCCAGCGAGGTGTCCATCAGCCACGAACGTATCTATCAGCACATTGCTGTCGATCGTCAGCGGGGTGGCAAGTTGTGGCTACATCTGCGCTGCCGCCGCAAGCAACGCCGCCGACGTCATCGCTGTGGCACTCCGCGGCAGCGTCAACGCTTCCACGGGCGGCGCATCGCCGAGCGGCCGGCTATCGTGGAGAGCCGCAAGCGGGTGGGTGACTGGGAAGGCGACACCATCGTGGGCAAGGGGCTTGCGCGGGTCGTGACGCTGGTCGACCGCAAGTCCGGCCTGCTGCGCATGCGGCTCGTACCCAACGGCGAGGCCGACACGGTCATGCGCGCCATCGTCCATGCCCTGCATCCCCTGCGGGCTCGCGTGCATACCCTGACCTGGGACAACGGCAGCGAGTTCGCCGAACACGCTTTGGTCGATATTGCCTTGGTTGCCAAGAGCTATTTCGCCGAGCCGTACTCATCCTGGCAGCGCGGCACCAACGAAAACACCAACGGGCTGATACGGCAGTACCTGCCCAAAGGGTGCGACCTCAGTGTTTACTCCGACGCCGACATTCAAGCGATTGAAGACAAGATCAACCAACGGCCACGAAAGCGTTTAGACTTCCGTACACCACAATACGTTTTCGATGCTTCCTTCAATCGTGGTGCACTTCGTAGTTGAATCCGCCGAGTACGGAATTGGACTGTCACAGTTCAATATCCACTCGATCAATGTGCCCGATGACGATGCGGCGATGCAGAGCCTCAAGACTGCACTGTCACGCCGCGCAGAGATGGGGATCGTCGGCTTTGACTACCAGCAGGAGCGCAGTTTTGATGTCATGGAGGCTGCCGCTGGGAATGAAGGCAGCGCTGGCACGATGATTGGAACCGGGTTGGGTCTCGGAGTCGGCGTCGCGATGGGGCCGCAGTTTGGACAAGCCTTCGGGCAGGTGACTAGCCAGATTCAACCCATACAGTCCCCACCAGCGAACCCTTCCATGAGCGCCGTAGAGCGTATCCGGCACCTCAAGGATCTCGCGGAGCTAAAAGCACAAGGCGTGCTGAGCGAGGAAGAATTCAGGGCGGAAAAGAACCGAATTATCCAAGGCTGATGGATCGCACGACGGTTTTCAGAAGGGTAGAGCCGTACGGCTCCCCCATATTTTTGCAATGAAATGGACACCAGCACGCTTGCAACGCGACGTGCTGAAC
Source organism: Rhodanobacter sp. IGA1.0 (assembly GCF_040208325.1). Classification (NCBI taxonomy): domain Bacteria; kingdom Pseudomonadati; phylum Pseudomonadota; class Gammaproteobacteria; order Lysobacterales; family Rhodanobacteraceae; genus Rhodanobacter; species Rhodanobacter sp. IGA1.0. The sequence continues at coordinate 128,032 of NZ_CP157948.1, read as the reverse complement.
AGGGGAGACAAGATGAATGCACGTTCATGGGTTACTGTCGCCACGTTTGCAGTCTCGCTGACGGTTGTCGCGATCATTCTCATCATCGCCCCGGGCCAACATTGGTCCGCGGACTCTGTGACCTCACTCGTCCTGTTATATGCCGGATTTGTGCAACTAGTTCTTGTCCGCCATTCCACGGTCACACGAGGGGATAGCGGCCCGGCTATTGCTTCACTAGGAACATCCGTTCTGCTGACCTTCGCATTGCTGACTATCACCGGTTTCGCTCTGTTTGTTGGACTCAACGGCCACAATCGAATGTGCTGGGCATTAAATATATTTGCGGTCGGCGTCTTTATTCTTGGTTTTTCGCTGATGAAAGCGACCAGCGCCATCGTGGGTACATCGGTGGCGTCCCCTGCGTCCTCACAACCCTCACATTGGACTCAACTTCTCGAATCCATGAAGCCTCTTGTGAAGAAGGATGATATGCGCGCGCAACTAGCGCGTCTTTCCGAAAGCGTTCGATACGCCGCCAGCAATCCACGCGGTCTTGTCGTGCCGGAAAACGAAACGATCAACGTCAGCTTGTCGCGACTAGCCTCCGCGATCGCGAGCGATGATCGCGAGAAAACCCATGCCGAGGCAATCCACCTTGAGACCACCTTGATGCAGCGAGAAGCTGCACTCAAAGCGCTGCGCACACACGCTTAAGCAATTGCAGAATTTGTATGAAAAAACATTCGGTGTGTCCATATTGTGGGGCGCCTACGGCGGCCAACGTGTTGCGTTGCTCCTATTGCGGAAATTCATCAATTTCAGAGATGGTAAATCCAGCCACTAAACACGGCAATGGCGATGGTCTCGTTGGAAAATTCAAAATCATTCATATGCATCCGAGTGATCGCGCCATTGCATCATTGGAGAGGGAAATTGCATTTCTTGCTGAACAATATGAGGAAACTTCTAATCCTAGTATTATAAAAAAACTGGAAAACGCCAGACGAAAGTTGAAAACTATACTCGAACAACCTCAGAGCGAAGATTACGATGCTTGATAGTTCAGCTAAATTCATAACTAAAGAATTTGATGAGTTTAACGACAAAACAGTCATAAAGCACAGAGCAAAGATTGCTTGGCGATTTGGCACTGTTTCAACTATGGGCATGGAGAACACTTTCGACTTAGCATTGAGTCAGCTGCGACGCTATAACTTTGAATTCCAACTACGCCGTGTGAAAACGAAAGAATCCGATCTTCTCGTTCTTGATTGCAGCCTTACAACGCTAGATGATTGGTACCATGCACGCAATGGTGATTTAATATTTAATTGTGATCAAGAAAATTATAAGTTTGAATTCTCCGAGACACAAACCAACGTTGATCACGTCGGTGATAAATTGTTCTGTTTTGAAACCGGCTATTATTTGCTAAGTCAGGATGATATCAAGAAAATATGTGATTCTGAGATATTGAAAATAAGACTCAAGGGGGACTCTGAATACATTGAGCCAGATCTTGGCTGGTGCGCACAATTCAAAAATTACTGCCAACAGTTTTATAATAATTCATACGACGCTCTCGCATATCAATCCACGATCGCAGAGACTCCGACGAAACGGGGTAGCGCAACAAAGAGTGTGGCGAGATGGCCATGGGTTATAGGGGGACTCGTTGTTCTATTTCTAATTTACATAGCACTGTCGTCAAAAGATGACACCACCGCATCTGTAGATACATCCTCAAGCTCGCACAGTTCTCAAAGTCTAGCTCTAGTAAACAGTCAGTCGACTGAGAACGGTTCTGACACTCAATCATCCCCTGTCAGTTCAAGCGCTCCTCAAATATCGCGGGGCGAGCAGCGGCAACTGCTTCAGGCAATTAGCGACTTGCGGGCCACCAGACTTGGAAATGTCATGGAGTTTGCCCGCGCCAACAATTGGACAGCCGTTGACCAGGAGGTTACTGCAATGACAGCGGAAGCTCAAAGCGCTCCGGTTGGCGATAAAAATGCCGCGCATATTGCTTACGAAGAGGCAATGACAGATCTAAAATCAGATAAAGCCGGCGACCATTTGTCAGATGCCATTGACGCTTTTACGCAGGCGATCAATGCTGATCCAGCTGACCTGCGCATGCGATATGAGTTTGGTGTCCTATTGATTATGGCGAAGCATAATGGTGAGGCAGTACGTCAGCTTAGCTATGCGCTAGTGCGAGAGCCTGATGATGCGGCCGTATGGGCAGATACTGCTCGGGCAACAGCTAACGATCGGGCAACATCGATATCTGCGCTGAGGGTCGCGATATGGTTTAGCAAGAATCGTGATCGTGCCACCCAAGGTCTCCTCAATGATCCAAAAGAAATGGGCAACCCATTTCATTCTTCAGAATATGAAGCTGTTTGTGCCTCCGTTTTAGCCGACATTAGTAGCATCCCAATTCGGCCATCCTCGACAAAAGAAGCGTCACACATCAATTAGAAACCCAATTTCTGCATCAAGTCGAAATGTCTGCTTTGCAGGAAACCTCAGGATTAGGTTCATTTATTCCAACGTCTGCTCTGGGTCGAACATTGCCCATTCGAGATATCGGCGCACGCTGGCAGGCTCCACCACCTCGGTAGGAGTCCACCATGAATACGATCGATACATCCACCCAACGCCACGAACCCTGGAACAAGGGCAAACTTACCGGACAAAAGGCTCCGCTCAGGCTCCGCGACATCTGGGCAATTCGAATCCGCCTTCAGCTGGCAAGGAAGGTTCGGGATCTTGCCTTATTCGATCTGGCGATCGACAGCAAACTGAGGGCGTGTGACCTGGTCAAGCTTCGGGTACGCGATGTTGGTTCTGCGGATCACATTTCCGCTCGCACCATCGTCCTTCAACAGAAGACGCAGCGCCCCGTTCAGTTTGAAATTACCGCGCCGACGCGAGAGGCAATTTCCGTTTGGATCAAGCAGGCTCAGCTTCAATCGAACGCCTATCTGTTTCCGAGCCGGATCCACAACTCGGACCACCTTTCGACCCGGCAATACGCACGGATCGTCGATGAGTGGATCGCAGGAATTGGTTTGGATGTTGCTGCGTACGGTACGCACACCATGCGCCGTACAAAGGCTACTTTGATCTACCGACGCACCAAGAACCTACGTGCCGTGCAACTGCTCCTTGGACATACCAAGCTGGAAAGCACGGTGCGATACCTCGGCATCGAAGTAGAAGATGCTCTTGAGATTGCAGAGCAGACGGAGGTCTGATCAGATCAACGCCAAGCCGGATGGCGACACGATGCACGGTCGCTATCCGGCCAAGAGCTGACGGTCAAGATGTTGCCTTAGAGTAGGCTTAACGCGGTAAAGGCAGGAAGATGAAAGAAAAGCCTCGTTAGGGGCTTTACACACCGACTAGCGCAAGGATGTCTATATGGCATTATTCATATCGACATTGAGACCCGCCTCCCTCATTTCTTTGGCAAGTTTCAGATGCCACCCTTCGGCTCCATCGAAGGGTGTGTACACGACCCCTAGGTAGTCGGTCGGGATCTCCACACCCTCCTCGTATAGAACGCAAACTTTATGGCGTCCGAGCGAGGCACAGAAGTAGCCCAACTCCAACAAGACATTTTGTCTTGCGCGCGGTTTAGCAGCTTCAGGCGTCTCCTTTGGAGCACCGATGTCATCTGAAGTGAGGAGAACAACAGCGAACCCTACATTCGCAGCGTTTTGTTCAAACTTCTCAATTATCGTTTGACCCCTATTCGGTTGCTCATGAAGAATGACTGCTTCCAATCCTAGACGTTCTATGAAGCGAGCTACGCGCGTCTTTGCCGCTTCATCTCTGCCATGAACGACAAAAACAGAATTTGGTCGTTGATTGAGATGTGTCTTAGCAATCTGGGCCGACGAATCTCCAGGCTCAGGAAACAAATCCAATCGTTCCCTAACCGACTCCAGGTTGGTGATCTTTTTCTGCATACTGCTGCGAAACGACTCAATCATCTGTCCTAGTGATGGGTTCATCATCATTGAGCCGTATAGCGAAACTTGATCGTACTCGTCGGATATGGTGTCTGGCTCAAAGCATCTCTTCAGAAGCTCGATGTTGTATGAATTCCACTTAGTCCGATTTGAGCGCGCACTCTCTAGTTCAGCCTCGTTGCGAATCTGCGAAGACCGCAGTTCCTCTCCAAGCAAAATTCTTTGGGTCAGTTTTTCTGCGACGTCAGCGCGGTGCAGTTGCAACACTGTTGGTTTTTTGGGGGGTTCAGTCGTCGGTGCTCTTGATTTCACCACTTGCTTGATCCTTCTGCGGTAATTTCCCATTTTGCACGTAAATTAGCGTTTGATGGGCGTGCACACCCCGTTGCCACAAACAACGTCCGCGATGGGTCGGAAGCGGACCTAACATCCGTCTTTTTCGCACCCACAAAGGTCCTAGCGAATGAGCATCAGCTTCGACACAGTCGCTTCGCCTGTTTTCCATTTGTTGACGCAAAAGTCGAGCTCAAACTTGAGCCTGTCTATCGAACAAGTCGGGCCTTTTGCATGGACACGAGTTGGTCGCTTGTCCACAGGCGCCGGTGAGTCCGAAAGCCCCATATCGACGTCGCGTTTGAAAACAGCATTCCCTGTGCGCAAGTTGAAATCTGTACTACTGGCGAAGAATGGCTCGTCGTTAAGGCCGCCTTCCGCGAACTGCGCCTGCAAACCTATAAGCTCGAACATCCCCTTGTTCCAGCGGAACTGGTAGCGCACATCCGCCCCTTTGGGCGTGTCCATGGTGACGAAGATGCTGCCCGATTTGATGGCCACCGAAGCAACCAAATTTGCATTGCACCCCAAATCGGTGAAGGTAGACGAAACCAGCGCCTGATCCGTGGTGCGCATCAGGACATGGATTTGACCCGTCAGACATCGACCATGCCCAACCGTAAGAACCACTGCATCGGGTAGCCCGTCCCCATTCAGATCGCCGTCGGCAGTTTGTACCTCCCAATCGCGCGGAAGGCGGAGCGAAGCCACATACTCTGAAACGGCGCGAAACGAACCCGACACGTGCTTCGCGGCCAGTGTCGCATCCTGCGGGCTTCCTCGGGCGAGAAGACAGGTGCTTGTGACGAGTATCAGACCAGCTATCCAGCATGCTCCGTTGCGATTCATTTCCTTCCCCTGTGTTTGCCCCGTCGAAATGTCTGCTACGGGTCGATCTCTGCCTATCGCGCTTGCCCGCGCGTCATCGGATCCGCAAGGGCTGTCATCGGCCAGGAACTGCCGAAGGCGGCTTCCACCAAGCTGCCGGATAGCAGTCGTTGGACTGCTTGCTCAGTTGGTGCTTGCGGCGGCGCGCGGAAGCCTGATTCCAGCGACATCTGTGTCCCGCCGCAGCGCTTATGGTTAGCCCGATGCGGCTCCGCGAAGTTCCTTCTGCATCATGGGGTTGTGCTACCGTTCCCGGAGTCAAGCACGAGATGTAAAGCCGGATGCACGGGTCCTCATATTCAATGGTTAGGCGCGTATGGAAATTGTCGGACTCATCATTGCGTTACTTGGCATCTTGATCGTCTTTGACACGCCACGGAAATGGATCGCAACTCAATTCAGCCGCAAAAAGGCGAACCCGACGGGACCTTCGCTTGCAGACGACGAGCCGACCTCCGTACATGCCATCATCCTGTATGTCAATTCGAGCGTTAAGCCGTTAAATCTCGACAATGACATCGCACTTAATACAAGGTCGACAGTTGATCCATTTGTTGGGGATGGAAGGTGGCTACTTGATATGGTGACTGCGTTGAACATATCCACCATGGGACAGCTAGATGAGCTTGTGGCGCGGCACACCCCACACGCCAAGTTGCTTGCGCACGCAATACTTTCAGAGCACCAGAAAATCCGCCGTGGTCATGGCCTGAGTCTCGTTCTAGAGATTGAAGCAATGCAACGCTACGGCTCGGAGTGGTACGAAAAATTCATTAAGTCACTCAGGATGACATCTTCATCAAAGGGATTCGCTGATGAGATGTACTCTTTCTACACGACGGTTCGCAGATCACGCGCCTGACAATTCATTCGAGGCGGACGGCTACGCCGCCGCTCAATTCCAGCGTTCGACCTCAAGGACCCTATCGTGAGCCCGGCAGAACTTATCGAGCATCTGGAGCGATATGAGCATGACCTATTGGGAATTCTCTCTCGCTTCACTGAGACCAGAGATCGTATAAGCATCGACCATAATGACGATCCGAAGTACCGCCAGATCGTCCAAGAGCTTGCTGACCTGTTGAACGACTCATTGGGCCGAAACACCTACGCACATTCCATTGCCACCATTGCCAATGAGGGCGTCAGTAATTTCTTTCAGTCCCCATCGTTCAAGAGCGTGGAAGACATCATTTCAGTGCTGCGCTCGGCAATTACTCGCATCAAGCGCAACCCAGATGTGGTCGCTCAGCAGCCGACTAGGCCCGCCAATCAAATAGATCAGGTATGGATGCTACTTCACCCGAGTGTAGTCGCGTTGGCGAAACCTCGATTTGAAGCCGGTCACTATGCCGATGCTGTCGAGGCAATTCTAAAAGAACTCAATTCTGTCGTTAAGCTGCTGCACAGGGCGGCGGCAAATGAGGAGCTCGATGGTGCGCCTTTGATGCGCAAGGCTTTTACGCCCAACAGGCCCACTATTACGCTTGATGACCTTACGACAGAAACGGGTCGCAACATTCAGCAAGGCCACATGGATCTGTTCGCGGGCGCGATGATCGGAGTACGCAATCCTAAGGCTCATGGGAACATTGTCATTACGCCAGAACGAGCAATCCACCACTTCTTTCTCGCGAGCCTCCTTTTCCACAAGTTGGATGAGCGGCTTTGAGGTCTAACAGTTCTTGTTCAATGCGGACGGTTACGCCGCCGCTTAGAACCAGCCTTGAAGACTGTCCCGCCCGAAAGCAGTCGTTCGCGACAGGCTGCAACGGGTCGAAAGCCGGCTTCCGAAGCCTGATCCTGCATCACCTCATCTTCGAAAAATGACGAAGCATCTGTTCGTAGCTCCGGCTTTGCGCTGCGGCTTTTGCTCTGCTCCAGCTCTTCTGAAGTGTGCGGGCCACGATGGCCCGCTGCTCTACCCGGGACCCCTCTGCAGCGGCGAGGCGGGGGCGACAGGCCGCGTAGCGGGAGCCGACAGGGATGTCGGCTCCTTTTCGCCAGGGCAGGATGCCCTGTCGAAAAGCCCGGCCCCGACTCGCGAACTTTCCGGGCAGGATGCCCGGAAAGCGCGGAAGCGGGGTGGCCTTCTCTTTGGTTCCTTTCTCTTGGCCACTCAAGAGAAAGGGACTCGCCCTCCGAAGGAGGACGAAAGCTTTTGCTCTGGATGTCGGCAAGGAGCGAAGAACCAAAAGAAAGATCAAGAGCTAACCCCACCCCAACCCTTTCTGCGACCGAAGGAAGTCCCTTTAGGGGCGAGCAGAGGAGGGAGCACGGCCGGCTACTCCTTCTTGATCGCATGCCCCCCAAATTCATTGCGCAACGCAGCCAGCAACTTGTCGCTGAACGAGTCGTCGTCGCGAGAACGGAAGCGTTCCATCAGGGAGAGGGTGATCACCGGGGCGGACACGTTGAGTTCCAGCGCCGCGTTCACCGTCCAGCGGCCTTCGCCGGAATCCACCACGTAGGGCGCGATGCCGTCCATTTCCGGGTTCTTGCTCAGCGCGTCGGTGGCCAGCTCCAGCAGCCATGAGCGCACCACGCTGCCGTCGCGCCAGATGTTGCCGATCTGCGCCAGGTCCAGGCCGAATTCCTCCTTGTGCTTGAGGATCGAGAAGCCTTCGGCGTAGGCCTGCATCAGGCCGTATTCGATGCCGTTGTGGACCATCTTGGTGAAGTGGCCGGAACCGACCGGGCCGACGCGGCCCCAGCCCTTGTCCTTGCCCGGCGCCAGCGTCTCGAAGATCGGCTTCAGGCCGTCGACGACCTGCTCGTCGCCGCCGACCATCATGCTGTAGCCCTCGGCCAGTCCCCACACGCCGCCGCTGGTGCCGCAGTCGACGTAGTTGACGCCCTTGTCCTTGCACTTCGCTGCGTGGCCCAGCGAATCCTTGTAGTTGGAATTGCCGCCGTCGATCATCGTGTCGCCCTTGTCCAGCAGGGCCAGCAGGGCGTCGACGGTGTCGTCGGTGATCTTGCCCGAGGGCACCATCAGCCACAGCACGCGGGGCGCGGGCAGCGCCTGCACCAGCGCCTTCAGCGACTCGGCCGCGCCGCCGCCGTGGCCTTCGAGGCCCTTGCGCGCTTCGGCGCTGGGGTCGAAGCCGGTCACCTGGTGGCCGCCCTGGAGGAGTCGCTGCGCCATGTTGGCGCCCATCTTGCCGAGGCCGATCATGCCGAGTTGCATGGGAGAGTCCTTGCGTCAGTGGAGTAAGGGAAAACAGTGTAGGTGCTGGCGGGGAAAGCCGGCGTGACCGACATCAGCGCGGCCGCGCCAGCCAGTGCTTGAGGCGCGTCACCACGCGGGCGCTCAGCCGCGTCTGGTTGTATGCCTTCGCCGCCAGCCGGATCGCCGAGGTGCGGGTGGGATAGGCGTGGATCACCTTCGCCAGCGTGCGCATGCCCACGCCGGCCACCATCGCCAGGGTGATCTGGCTGATCATGTCGCCGGCGTCGCGCGCCACGATGGTGGCGCCGAGGATGCGGTCGCTGCCGTCGCGCACGTGGATCTTCACGAAGCCGCCCTGCTCGCTGTCGGTGATCGCCCGATCCACCTGGTGCATCGGCACGGTGAAGGTCTTCACCGGGATGCCCCGCGCATTGGCCTCGCGCACGTACATGCCGACGTGGGCGATCTCCGGGTCGGTGTAGGTGCACCACGGCACCACCAGCTCGCTCATTTTTTCGCAGCCGCCGAGCACGGCGTTGCGGATCGCGACGCGCGCGGATTCCTCGGCGGTGTCGGTGTACTTTTCGTCGAGGCAGACGTCGCCCGCGGCGTGGATGCGCGGATTGGCGGTGCGCAGCTGGTCGTCGACCCGGATGCCGGCGACGTCGTCATACGCGACGCCGGCCTTTTCCAGCGCCAGCCCCTGCACGTTGGGCAGGCGTCCCACGCCGGTCAGGATGGCGTCGACGCGGATCGTGCTGTGGTAATCGTCGCTGACCAGGTCGACCACCTTCTCGTCGCCCTCGCTGCGGACGGCGACCGCCATGGTGTTCAGGCGCACCTCGATGCCGTCGCGGGCGAACGCGTCGGACAGCGTCTGCGCCGCGTCGCGTTCCTCGCGTTCGAGGAACAGCGGCAGCTTCTGCACGATGGTGACCCGCGAGCCCAGCCGCTGGAACGCCTGCGCCAGTTCGCAGCCGAGCGGACCACCGCCGATCACCAGCAGCCGCGGCGGCAGTTCGGCCAGCTCGAAGATGGTGGTGTTGGTGAGGAAGCCGGCCTGCTTCAGTCCCGGCACGTCGGGGATGTCCGGGCGCGCGCCGGTGGCGATCAGCGCCTTGTCGAACTGCAGCGGCTGGCCGTTGACGGTGAGGCTGTCCGGTCCGCTGAACTGCGCGCTGCCGAAGAACACGTCCACCCCGCTGGCCGCCAGCAGGCGCACCGAGGTGGTGTTGGTGAGATGGCTGCGGATGCGCCGCAGGCGCTCCATCACGGCGCTGAAGTCGACCCGGATGTCGGCCGGCACTTCGGCGCCGTAGCGGGCGGCGTCGCGCATTTCCGCGTACACCGCGGCGGTGCGCAGCAAGGCCTTGGACGGCACGCAGCCGGTGTTGAAGCAGGTGCCGCCGATCTCGTGGCGCTCGACCAGCGCCACGCGCAGGCCCAGTGCCGCCGCCTCGCGGGCCGCGGCCAGGCCGGCCGGCCCGGCGCCGATGATCACCAACTGGTACGGCGCGGCGGGCGCGGGGTTGTTCCACGACGCGGGGCGCACCGCGGCCAGGCGCTTGCGTTCCCACGCGTCCACCGGCGTGCTGACGCTGGCGTCGAATTTCGTGCTCATGCCGCGGCCTCCGCTGTCGGCGCATCCAGCCAGCCGCCGCTGAAGCCGGCCTTGCGCAGGCCTTCGACCAGCGGCTGGCAGCGGCGCAACGTGCGCCAGATGCCGCCGCTGCGATGGTTTTCGATCATCATGAAGATGACGCCCTGGTCCAGCCCGTACTGACCGCCCGACACCCATGGCCGTCCATTTGCGTCGACCAGGCTGGCGTTGAAGCTGGTGGCCAGGCGGTCGCCGTCGAGAACCTCCGGGTAGCGCAGCAGCATGTTGCGCAGCGCAGACAGCGCCAGCTCCGGCGCGAACGGCACCGAGGCCAGCACCGCCGGCGGCGACAGGGTGCCGTCGTCCGGGCCGTAGGGCACGCCGCGCGCCGCGTAGCCGAACAGGCGACGGCGTTCGTTGTTGACGTCGGGGCGTTCGTCGGTGGGACCGTCGCAGGCGGACAGGCCCCAGCAGTTGCGGTCGTAGCCGGCGAATTCGTGGGGATTGAGTTCGGCGTAGCAGCGCTGCACGTTGATCGCGCGCCGGGTGTTCTCGAAATAGTCGGACTGCTTTTCGCGCATGAAGCCGTCGCGGATGCCGCGCAGGTCGAGCCAGGCGTGCGAGAACTGGTGCACGAACAACGGCCCGGCATACAGGAAATCCTGGTCGTACAGGTTCTCCCACTGGTAAGTGGACTCCCACCCCGCGTAGCACTCCGGCGACACCGGATGGGTGGGCGAGCCCAGCGCCAGCGCGTACAGCACGATCGCCTCGCTGTAGCCTTCCCAGCCGTAGTGCAGGTAGCCGCACTCCGGCTTCCAGCCCTGGCGGATGGTGCCCGCGTCGTCCTGCGCCCAGCGCCAGTCGACGCGGCGATACAGCGTGTCGGCCAGCGCGCGCAGTTCGGCTTCGGCGGCGTTGTCCGCCTGGAACCAGGTGGCCGCGGTGAGCATGCCGGCGATCAGCAGGGCGCTGTCGATCATCGACAGCTCCGACTGCCACACGCGCCGACCCTGGTGGATGTCGAGGAAGTGGTAGTAGAAACCCTTGTAGCCGGTGGCGGTGGGGCTGCCGCTCTGGTCGCTGTCGCGGAAGAAGCGCAGCGCCAGCAGGCAGCGCCGCACCGCCTCGTCGCGATCCATCCAGCCGCGCTCGACCGCCAGCGGATACACCGACAGCGCGAAGCCGACCACCGCGATGCTGACCGGCGAGTTGTCGCGCGAGGTATCCGGCACCAGTCCGTTGCGGGGATTCATCAGCTCCACGAAGTAGCCCAGCGCCGCCCGTTGCAGGCGCTCCAGCAGGGCGTCGTCGGGAAGCGAGCACAGCGGCATCGGTGGCATCCAGCGGGTCCCTGTAGTCGTTGAGGGCAGGACGGGCGCGCCATGCGCACGGCATCGTCCGGCATCGGGCAAGGCTTGGGACAACCGCACCCGGCATTCGTGCCCGGTGCCGCGGCGCGGCCATCCATCCACCAGTCTGCGCAGGCGACTGCATGGATGGCGTGTAAGGCCACGCTGATCGAGCGCTGCTTTCACGCGATGTTTCCCCGCCGCCGCCGTAGGCTGGATGGAGATCGCGGCGCGCAAGGCCCGCGATGATCGCGTCAGGAGTCCACGCCCGCCATGTCTTCCCAATCCCCCGTTTCCTCCGCTGCCGATGGCCACCGCACGGCGTTGCCGCTGCTCTCCAACGGCACGCTGACCAGCATGCTCGACGCCAGCGGCGCCGGCTTCGTCCGCTGGCACGGCCTGGCCGTGACCCGCTGGCGCGAGGATGCGGTGACCGATCCCTGGGGCAGCTTCCTGCTGCTCCGCGACGAGGAAAGCGGCGCGGTGTGGGGCGCCACCGCGCAGCCACTGGGCGAGACGGCGACGAACCGCGCAGCCGGTTACGACGCCGGACGCCTCGTGTTCGGCCATCGACACGGCGACATCGAAAGTTCGCTGGAAATCGCGGTGGCGCCCGATGCCGACATCGAACTGCGCCGGCTCACGGTGACCCATCACGGCGATCGAACCCGGCACCTGTCGCTGACCAGCTACGCCGAACTGGTGCTGGGCCCGATCGGCGACGACAACGCCCACCCCGCCTTTTCCAAGATGTTCGTGCAGACCGAATGGGACGACGCGTGCGGACTGCTGCTGGCGACACGCCGCCGGCGCAGCGACAGCCAGGCCCAGGTGTGGGCGGCGCAGGCGCTGCAGGTCGAGGGCGCGGCCCATGTCGCCACCACGCACGAAACCGATCGCGCCCGCTTCCTCGGCCGCTGCCGCACGCTGCGCGACGCGAGCGCGATGCAGCCCGGCGCGAAGCTTTCCGGCAGCACCGGCTGCGTGCTCGATCCGGTGTTCGCCCTGCGCCACGGGTTCACCCTGGCCCCGGGCGGCAGCATCCGCCTGTTGCTGTGGACGCGGCTGGCCGATACCCGCGACGGCGCCGCGGACCTGCGCGCGCGCCTGGACGATGCCGACGCGGCCACGCAGTTGTTCGCCGCCGCGGCCCGGCACGCGCAGGAGGAACGCCAGCGCTTCGGCATCGACGCGACGCGTGCCCGGCAGTTTGCGCGATGGCGACAGGCCTTGCTGGTCAGCGACGCCAGCCAGCGCGCCCATGCCGACCAGCGCCAGCGTGGCCAGGGCGGGCCGCCCACGCTGTGGGGCGCCGGCATCTCGGGCGATCGACCGATCGCCCTGCTGTTCCTGCGCGCTCCCGCGGATGTCCCGCAGCTGGACGAGTTGCTGCTGGCCCAGCGCTGGTGGCAAGCCCATCAGCTGGCGATGGACGTGGTGGTGCTCGATCAGCTGGGCGCCGACGCCGACACGCTGCGTGACGAACTCAGCCAGCGCGTCGATCGGCAACGGCAGCAATTGAAGGAACCGGGCGACGCGCCCAAGGCCGAACTGTTCTGCCTGCGCGACGACCAGGTCGGCGACGCCTTGCGCGACGGCCTGCTGACCGTGGCGCGGCTGGTGCTGAACAACCCCGCCGCGGCGTCGCCTTCGCCGCCACCGGAAACGGCTTCCCGGCCTTCCCCGATCATCGCCAGCGTCGCCGCGATCGACTTCGACGACGACGACGCGGCAGCCGAATTCGCCAACGGCCACGGCGGCTTCGTCGCAAACGGCCGCGCCTACCGGATCGAGCTGGACGCGGCGCGCCGCACGCCGGCGCCGTGGAGCAACGTGATCGCGAACCCGGCCTTCGGCTTCCTGGTCACCGCCGAGGGCGGCGGCTACGCGTGGTCGGGCAACAGCCAGCAGAATCCGCTGACGCCGTGGCCGAACGATCCGGTCAGCGACATGCCGCACGAGGCGATCTACCTGCGCGACGCGGACGACGGTGCGCTGTGGACGGCCACCGCGTTGCCGATCCGCGTCGACGGGGCCCGCTGCACCACGACCCACGGCAAGGGCTGGACGCGCTTCCGCAACGACGCGCACGACATCGCGCTGGAGCTCGTCCAGTGCGTGCCGGTCGACGACACGATCAAGCTGTCGCGCCTGCGCCTGTGCAACCGCTCCGCCCGCACGCGGCGGCTGGCGATCACCGGCTACGTCGAATGGGCGCTGGGCCCCAACGGCAGCACGCCGGCCCCGTTCGTGGTGACCTCGCGCGACGACGACACCGGCGCGCTGTTCGCCCGCAATCGCTGGCGCGCGGATTTCGGCGAGCGCGTGGCGTTCTTCGACATGGGCGGAATGCAGCAGTCGATCAGTGGCGACCGCGCGCACTTCCTGGGTGCGCTGGGCAGCCTCGCCACCCCGGCCGCGCTGCAGGACGAGGCGCCGCTGGACGGACGCGTGGGCGCCGGCCTGGACCCGTGCGGTGCGCTGCAAACCTGGGTCGAACTGCCGCCGGGCACGTCGCTGGAGCTGCGCTTCCTGCTCGGCGAAGGTGCCGATGCCGCGGCGGCGCAGGCGCTGGTCGCGAAGTATCGCGACATCGCCATCGATGAGGTGCTGGACGAAGTCGCCGCGCGCTGGAGCGGCGTGCTCGACACCGTGCAGGTGAGCACGCCGGAACGCAGCATGGACCTGCTGCTCAACGACTGGGCGCTGTACCAGGTCACCGCCTGCCGGCTGTGGGCGCGCACCGCGTACTACCAGGCCAGCGGCGCCTACGGCTTCCGCGACCAGCTGCAGGACGTGATGGCGCTGTGCGTGAGCCGGCCCGACCTGGCCCGCGAACACCTGCTGCGCGCCGCCGGCCGCCAGTTTGCCGAAGGCGACGTGCAGCACTGGTGGCTGCCGCCCAAGGGCCAGGGCATCCGCACGAAGATCCGCGACGACCGCGTCTGGCTGGGCTACGTCACGATGCACTACGTCGAGGTCAGCGGCGACCGCGCGGTGCTCGACGAGGTGCTACCCTTCCTCAGCGGCCAGGCCATTCCCGACGACGCCACCGACGCGTTCTTCCAGCCCGGCGTCTCGGACGAGACCGCCACCGTGTACGAGCACTGCGCGCGGGCGATCGACACCAGCCTGACCCGTGGCGCCCATGGCCTGCCGCTGATCGGCACCGGTGACTGGAACGACGGCATGAATGCGGTGGGCGCCCAGGGCCGCGGCGAGAGCAGCTGGCTGGGCTGGTTCCTGCTGGCCACGATCGCGCAGCTGGCGCCGGTCGCCGAACAACGCGGGGAGCACGCACGGGCGCAGCGCTGGCGCGACCACGCCGCGACGCTGCGCCAGGCGCTGGAGCAGGCGTGGGACGGCGCGTGGTATCGCCGCGGCTACTACGACGACGGCGCGCCGCTGGGTTCGGCGCAGGACGCGCAATGCCAGATCGACACCATCGCACAGTCATGGAGCGTGCTGGCCGGCGCCGGCAACCGCGCGCACGCGGCCCAGGCGATGGCCTCGGTCGACCGCCTGCTGGTCGATCATCCCCATCAGCTCGCGCGGCTGTTCACGCCACCCTTCGACCAGGACGGCAAGGAAGACCCCGGCTACATCAAGGGCTACCCGCCCGGCGTGCGCGAGAACGGCGGGCAGTACACGCATGGCGCGACGTGGTCGGTGTTCGCCTGGGCCGGGCTGGGCGACGGCGACCGCGCCGGCGACCAGTTCAAGCTGCTCAACCCGATCAACCACGGCGGCAGCGCCGAGGCCATCGCCCGCTACCAGGTCGAACCGTACGTGGTCTGCGCGGACGTCTATTCGGTGGCGCCCCACGTCGGCCGCGGCGGCTGGACCTGGTACACCGGCTCGGCGGCATGGCTGTACCGGGCAGGCCTGGAGGCGGTGCTGGGCTTCCACCTGCGCGGCGACCGGCTGCGCATCGAGCCATGCATCCCGAAGGCCTGGGACGGCTTCCGCATCAGCTACCGTCATCGCGGCACGATCCACGAGGTCGAGGTGCGCAACCCGGAGCATGTCTGTCGCGGCGTGCTGCAGGTTGAAATGGACGGCCAGACGCTGGACGCGGCCGAGCCCATTGCGCTGGCGACCGACGGTGCGGTGCATCGGCTGTGCATCACCTTGGGACGGGTGGCCGCATAGGAGCCCGGCACCGGGCGAGCGGGCCCGTTCGGGACGCTGCTCAGCGCCGCCGCGTACGCGAAGCCCCCAGCTTGCGGGTCAGCGTATTGCGGCCCACGCCCAGCGCCTGCGCCGCGTTCTGCCGATGGCCTTCGTGCGCCTGCAGCGCGGCCTGCAGCAGGATCTGGTCGAGCGCCTCGCGGGCACGGGCGTGGATGTCCGCCTCGCCGTCGGCCAGCGCCTGCGTGGCCCATTCGCGCAGCGCGTCGGTCCATTCGCCACCACGGCTGCCGCCTTCCGGCGTGCCCAGGTCGGCCGGCAGGATTTCGCTGCCCGGCGCGATCACCGCCAGTCGGCGGCACAGGTTTTCCAGCTCGCGCACGTTGCCCGGATAGTCGCGCTGGGCGACCTGTTTCAGGGCCGCCTTCGAGAAGCGCTTCGGCGGCAATTTCAACTCCTGCGCGGTGGCGGCCAGGAAGTGCCGGGCCAGCAGCGCGATGTCGCCGCGACGGGTGCGCAGCGGCGGCAGTTCGATGCGCACCACGTCGAGCCGGTGCATCAGGTCGGCGCGGAACGCACCGGCGGCGACGCGCGCCGCCAGATCCTGGTGGGTGGCGGCGACGATGCGCACGTTGCAGCGGATCAGCTCGCGCCCGCCGACGCGATAGAACTCGCCGCCGGCCAGCACGCGCAGCAGCCGGGTTTGCAGCACCAGCGGCATGTCGCCGATCTCGTCGAGGAACAGCGTGCCGCCCTCGGCCTGCTCGAAGCGGCCGGCGACACGACGGGTGGCGCCGGTGAACGCGCCGGCCTCGTGGCCGAACAGCTCGCTCTCCAGCAACTCGCTGGGAATCGCCGCGGTGTTCAACGCCACGAAGGCCTGGTCGCGGCGCGCGCTTTCCTCGTGCAGCGCGCGGGCTACCAGTTCCTTGCCGGTGCCGGTTTCGCCGGTGACCAGCACGTTGAGGTCGCTGGCGGCGACGCGGCCGATCAGCCGGAACACCTCGCGCATCGGCGCGCTCTCGCCCAGCAGCGCATGACCGGGCGCGAGCGTGTGGGTGGCCGCCGCGGTGGGCGCCGCCACGCTGGCCAGGGCACGCTGCACCGAGGCCACCGCGTGATCGAGGTCGAACGGCTTGGCCAGGTAGTCGACCGCGCCGGCGCGATACGCCGCCGCCGTGGTGGCCACGTCGGTGTACGCGCTCATCACGATCACCGGACCGATGCCCTGCGCCTGCAGTTCGCCGAGCAGGCTCAGGCCGTCCTCGCCCGGCATGCGCACGTCGGTGAGCAGCAGCGCGGGACGTGCCGTCTGCAGCGCCGCGCGTACCGCGGCCACCTCGCCGAACTCGCGCACCGCCAGGCCCGCGTCGCGCAAGGCCTCGGCCAGCACGAAGCGCACGCCGCGGTCGTCGTCGAGGATCCAGATGTCTTGCGTCATGGCTTTACTCCGCCGCGGCTTTGCTCCTCCCCCTGCGTGCAGGGGACAAATCGGCAGGATTGCCGATTTGCACGGCGGCAGCCGCCCGGAGGGTGAGGGCCATGGATGGCCCGAATGCAGGTTGGGAGGGGGTTGCTCGGGCGGGCCGCGAAGATCAAGAGCTGACCCCACCCCAACCCTCCCCTGCTGCGCAGGGGAGGGAGCGGAGCGCGTGCGTCAGCCGTGCAGCGAGTCCGCCGTGCTCCTCCCCCTGCCTGGCAGGGGACAAATCGGCAGGATTGCCGATTTGCACGGCGGCAGCCGCCCGGAGGGTGAGGGCCATGGATGGCCCGAATGCAGGTTGGGAGGGGGTTGCTCGGGCGGGCCGCGAAGATCAAGGGCTGACCCCACCCCAACCCTCCCCGGCTGCGCAGGGGAGGGAGCAGGGCGCGTGCGTCAGCCGTGCAGCGAGTCCGCCGTGCTCCTCCCCCTGCCTGGCAGAGGACAAATCGGCAGGATTGCCGATTTGCACGGCGGCAGCCGCCCGGAGGGTGAGGGCCATGGATGGCCCGAATGCAGGTTGGGAGGGGGTTGCTCGGGCGGGCGAGGAAGATCAAGGGCTGACCCCACCCCAACCCTCCCCGGCTGCGCAGGGGAGGGAGTGGAGCGCGTGCGCGCGGGTCAGTCATGGGCGCGCTCCAGCGGCAGGTACAGCGAGAACACGGTGTGGCCGGGGCGGCTGGCGCAGCGCAGTTCGCCGCCGTGTTCGTGGGCGATCTCGCGCGACAGCGCCAGGCCCAGACCGGTGCCGTCGGCGCGGCCGGAGACCAGCGGCTGGAACAGGCTGTCGCGCAGCGCGGCGGGCACGCCGGCGCCGTCGTCGATCACGTCCACGCGCAAGGCCATGCGCAGCATCCGCTCGCCCACGCGCAGGCCGTGTTCGATCCGCGTGCGCAGGGTCAGCGTCTGCGCGCCGGCTTCCATCGCGTTGCGGGCCAGGTTCAGCAGCAGCTGTTGCAGGCGATCGGCGTCGCCCATCAGGTCGGGCACGCTGGGGTCGTAGTCGTGACACAGCCGGGGCGGCGCGGGTTCCGCCTGCAGCAGGTCGCACAGGCGTTCCAGCAAGCGGTGGATGTTGACCGGGCCGAGCTGGGGCGCGCCGTCGTGATGCAGCAGGCGATTGGCCAGCACGCCGAGGCGGTCGGCCTCGTCGATGATCAGCCCGGCCAGCGCGCGCAGGTCGTCGCTGTCGACCCGCCGCTGCAGCAGCTGCGCCGCGCCGCGCAGGCCGGCCAGCGGATTCTTCACCTCATGGGCGAAACCGCGCAGCGTGGCCGACAGCGGCGAGCTGCTCTCCACCGGCTCGGCCAGCGCGTGCACTTCCAGCAGCAGACCGTCGTCGAACGGCTGCACGGCGATGTCCGCGCTGAGCTGGCGACCGCTGGCCGCCGGCAGCGACACCCCGCGCCACTGCGCCGGCCGCTGTTCGGTCAGCACCCGCGCCGCCTGCGCCACCGCGCCGTCATCGCCCAGCAAGACCCCGAGCGGCTGCCCGAGCGGACTGCGCAAGCCCAGTTCCAGCCACTCGGTCAGCGCCGGATTGACCCAGCGCAGGCGCAGCTCCGCGTCGACCAGCACCAGCCCGGTCGCCATCTGCTCCGCCCACGTCCGCCACGCCAGTTCGTTCATTGCACCATCATGGACAATGTTTCGATTTGGTGCAACGCCGCAGATCCGCGTGTCGTCCTCACCTGCGATGGACCACCGTGGAGTAGCTTTACAACGATCGAATCACGGGACCCGGACCATGAACGAGAAGTCGACACCTGCCAGCGAATCCCTGCCCGGCAACCTGCAGGACCTGCTGCCGCAACTGGAAGCGCTGTACACCGACATCCACGCGCATCCCGAACTCTCGATGCAGGAGACCCGCACCGCGGGCCTGGCCGCCGAGCGCCTGCGCGCGGCCGGTTATGAGGTGACCACCGGGATCGGCAAGACCGGCGTGGTCGGCCTGCTGCGCAACGGCAACGGGCCGGTGGTGATGTTGCGTGCGGACATGGACGCGCTGCCCGTGGAGGAGGCCACCGGCGCGGCCTACGCAAGCAAGCTCACGGCAACGGACCACGCAGGCAACAGCGTGCCGGTGATGCACGCCTGCGGCCACGACATGCACGTCGCCTGGCTGGTCGGCGCCAGCACCTTGATGGCACAGACGCGGGACAGCTGGAACGGCACGCTGATGGCGGTGTTCCAGCCCGCGGAAGAGACCGCCGAAGGCGCCCAGGCGATGATCGACGACGGCCTGTTCCAGCGCTTTCCCAAGCCCGCCGTGGTGCTCGGCCAGCACGTGATGGTCGGTCCCGCCGGCGCGATCGGCGGGCGCAAGGGGGTGATCACCTCGGCTGCCGACAGCCTGCAGATCCGCCTGTTCGGCCGCGGCGCGCACGGTTCGATGCCGCAGGCGAGCATCGATCCGGTGGTGATGGCGGCGGCCACCGTGCTGCGCCTGCAGACCATCGTGGCGCGCGAGCTCTCGCCCACCGAGGCGGCGGTGCTCACCATCGGTTCGCTGCAGGCCGGCACCAAGGAAAACGTGATTCCCGACGAGGCGGTGATCAAGCTCAACGTGCGCACCTTCGACGAGGGCGTGCGTGCGCGCGTGCTCGCCGCGATCACCCGCATCGTCAACGCCGAGGCGGCGGCGTCGGGCGCGCCGCGCCCACCGGAGATCACCCCGCTGGACAACTACTCGCTGGTGAGCAACGACGAGGCGGCGACCACCACGGTGGCCGAGGCTTTCCGCCGGCACTTTGGCGCCGAACGCATCCACCAGACCGGGCCGACCTCGGCCAGCGAGGACTTCGGTTCGTTCGGCGCCGAGTGGTGCGCGCCCTCGGTGTTCTGGTTCGTCGGCGGCACCGACCCGGACACCTACGCGAAGGCGAAGGCGGAAAATCGCCTCAACGAGATCCCCACCAACCACAACCCCCGCTTCCTGCCGGTGCTGCATCCGACCCTGGAAACCGGCGTGCAGACGCTGATGGTGGCCGCGCGGGCGTGGCTGGCGAACGGGGCCGGCGACTGATCCCCGCGGCGGACGACTCAGCCGAACTGCACGCTCAGCATCGATATCGAGCCGCCGTCCATGCCCTCGACCGGGAATGTCACCGCATCGTCCTCGTCGCTGGCGCCGAGCACGTACAGCAGCGGCAGGTAGTGTTCCGGCGTGGGGATCGACAGTTCGGCATCGCGGCCCAGCGCGGGGTAATCCACCAGCGCGTGATGGTCGCCTTGGCGCATCAGCTCGCGCACCCTGGCCTCGAAGCGCAGCGCCCAGTCGAACGGCTCGGCCGGGTGGCGGCCCCAGGCATAGGCGTGCAGGTTGTGCACCACGTCGCCACTGCCGATCAGCAGGATGCCTTCGTCGCGCAGCGGCCGCAGCAATCGGCCCAGGCCGTAGTGGAACGCCGGCGGCTGCGACTCGTCGATGGACAGCTGCACCACCGGCACGTCGGCGTCGGGATAGACATGGCGCAGCACCGACCAGGTGCCGTGGTCCAGTCCCCACGAACGGTCCTCGCCCACGTCCAGCGGCTGCAGCAGGTCGCGCACGCGGCGCACCAGGTCGAGGTCGCCCGGCGCCGGGTACTCCACCTCGAACAGTTCGCGCGGGAAGCCGCCGAAGTCGTGGATCGTGCGCGGCCTGGCCATCGCGGTGAGCAAGGTGGCCGGCAGGTACCAGTGCGCCGACACCGACAGCACCGCGCGCGGCCGCGGCAGGCGCTGGCCGATCGCGGCCCAGCCGCGGCTCCAGTCGTTCTCGTGCAGCGCGTTCATCGGATTGCCGTGGCCGAAGAAGATCGTCGGCAGTCGCCGCGGGGTATCGGGTTGTCCACTCATGTCAGCACTCCGCCGGAAGAAGATCGGTGTAACGCCCGACTTACATTCGCCGTGGCAGTCTGAGCCGACGCCCCGCGTCGTGGCAATGAACGACGTGTCACGCTTCCTGGAGGAACCCATGGACATCGCCCTGCTCGGCGTCAGCGGACGCGTCGGCTCGCGCCTGCTGGCCGAACTGCTGCACCGCGGCCATCGCGTCACCGGCATCGCCCGCGACACCGGCAAGCTGGCCGGCCAGCCGGGCCTGGTGCTGAAGAACGCCGACGCCGGCCAGCCCGCGCAACTGACGCCGCTGCTGGCCGGCCACGACGCGGTGGTCAGCGCGCTGAAGTTCGCCACCACCGACGCGGCCACCCTGATCGCGGCGGTGAAACAGGCCGGGGTCAAGCGATTGCTGGTGGTCGGCGGAGCCGCCACGCTGGAAGTGGCGCCGGGGCACATGCTGCTCGACGCGCCCGGCTTTCCCGCGGCCTACCGGCCCGAGGCCGAGGGCGGTCGCCGCTTCCTCGACACCTTGCGCGGCGAGCGCGACCTGGACTGGACCTTCCTGTCGCCGTCGGCCGAGTTCGTCCCCGGCGAGCGCACCGGCAAGTTCCGCGTGGGCAGCGACCAGCTGCTCAACGATGCCCATGGCAAGAGCTGGATCTCGATGGAGGACTACGCGATTGCCCTTGTCGATGAACTGGAAGCGCCGAAGCATTCGCGGCAACGCTTCACGGTGGGCTACTGACCGCTCGACAAACGAAGGGGGCGCAGATAATCCATTCCCCTTGATCACCCCGCCACCTTTGACCGGAACGTCGGCCATGCCCAGACACCTCGTCGCCCTGTTGCTGCTCGCCTTTCCGCTCTGCACTCAGGCAACGGCAACGGGGGTCATCCCGCAACCGGAACGGATCGAGGCAGGCCGCGGCAGCTTCGCACTGAGTCCGAACGTGCGCATCGTCGCGCCGGCCGATCGCCGCGCGCAGGAGATCGCGGCCTTCCTGCGCGACGGCATCCGCGAGGACAGCGGCATCGCGCTGCGGATCGGCGCAGCCACCCGGCAGCCGCGCATCGAACTGCGCACCGACCCTTCCGTGCAGGGTGAGGAGGCCTACCGGCTGAGCGTGACAACCCAGCGCATCGAGATCGCGGCGGCCGACGACCGCGGCCTGTTCTGGGGCGTGCAGACGCTGCGGCAACTGCTGCCGCCCGGGCATCACGCCAGCCTGTCGATCGCCGCCGTGCGCATCGACGACGCGCCGCGCTACGCCTGGCGTGGCGTGATGCTGGACGCGGCACGGCACTTCATTCCGGTGGCGCTGGTCAAGCAGCAGATCGACCTGCTCTCGCGCTACAAGCTCAACGTGCTGCACTGGCACCTCACCGACGACCAGGGCTGGCGCATCGAAATCCGCAAATACCCCAGGCTCACCAGCGTCGGCGCCTGGCGCACCGAGGCCGACGGCAGCCGCAGCGGCGGCTTCTACACCCGGCAGGACATTCGCGATGTCGTGGAGTACGCACGCCAGCGCAATGTGATGATCGTGCCGGAGATCGAGATGCCGGGGCATGCCTCGGCGGCGGTCGCGGCCTACCCGTCGCTGTCCTGCCCGCAGCAGCCGATCGAGGTGCCCGCGACCTGGGGCGTGTTCACCGACATCTACTGCGCCGGCGACGAGGCAAGCTTCACCTTCCTGCACGACGTGCTCAGTGAAGTGGCCGAGCTGTTCCCCGCGCCGTACATCCACATCGGCGGCGACGAGGTGCCCAAGCAGCAATGGGCGCAGAGCGCATCCTCGCAGCAGCGCATGCGCGACGAGCACCTGGCCGGCGTCGACGCCCTGCAGAGCTGGTTCATCCAGCGCATCCAGCGCGACCTCGAAGCGCGCGGCAAGACCCTGGTCGGCTGGGACGAGATCCTCGAAGGCGGCGCCGACCGCAACGCCATCGTGGAAATGTGGCGCGGCGACGCCGAGGCGGCCAAGGCCCTGGCCAACGGCAACCGGCTGATCGTCGCCGGGCCGTTCTACCTGGACACGCCGATCGAGGAACTCACCACGCAGGACATCTACCGCATCAACCCGTTCGCCTCGCCGGCTTTCGCGGGACACCAGGACCAGGTGCTCGGCGCCGAGGCGCCGCTGTGGAGCGAATACGTCACCCCGCGCAACCTGGAGGCGATGCTGTACCCGCGCGCGGTCGCGCTGGCCGAACGCCTGTGGAATCCCGACGCCAACGACTACGCCGACTTCCAGCAGCGACTGCGCGCGCAGTACCCGTGGCTGGACGCCCAGCACATTGCCTACGGCCCGGAAGACCGCGACCTGGTCGACTACAAGCTCGACTACAACCCGCTGCAACACCGCTGGCGCGTGCGCGCCGCACGCGGCTTCGACGACATCGCGCTGCACTACACCGTGGACGGCAGCGAGCCCACCGCACAGTCGCCCAGCTTCGGCGACGTGCTGGACCGCTACGTGCCGGCCACGCTCAAGGTAGCGCCGTTTCGCCACGGCGTGCCGTACCTGCCCAGCCAGACGTTCCAGGCCGTCGACAACAAGGCGCTGGGCAAGCCCGTCACCTACCTCACCGCGCCCGACCCGCACTACGCCGGTGCCGGCAGCCCGCTGGTCGACGGCGTGATCGGCGACGACAACTTCAACGACGGCCTGTGGATGGGCTGGCGCGGCAACGACCTCGACGCCACCATCGACCTGCTGCCCGCTACGCCGTTCCACCACATCCAGATGCGCTTCCTGCAGCAGAGCGGCTCATGGGCCCTGCTCCCGCGCCACGTCACCTATGCCGTGTCGGACGACGGCAAGACCTGGCGCACGCTGCAATCCACCCCGATCCCGGTGGACCCGAAGGACCTGCGCGCGATGATCCGCACCGTACGCTTCGACACCGCCACCCCGGTCACCGCCCGCTACCTGCGCGTCACCGCGCAGAACTACGGCATGCTGCCGCCGGGCCACGAGGGCGCGGGGAAGCCGGCGCATTTGTTCACTGACGAGATTCTCGTGCAGTGAAACTCACGAGCGACTTTCGTTCGCAGGTTCTGTCGGCGGGCGTCAGGGGAGTCGGATGACGAGCGAGGCAGGCGCCAGGTCGTTTCGATGCAGCGCCGGCACTGAAAGAGCCGAACGCGGCACCCGGGAGCCCCAGGCGCCGCGCGCCGGGAACCAGACGCCACACTGAAAGAGCCGGCCTTGGCACCCGGCGAGCCAAGCGCCGCAGGAAAAGAACCAAGCCTGGCACTCGCGGGAGCCAAGCTCCGCCGAAAAAGAGCCGCGCTCGGCTGGAAAAGACCCGGCGTCGGGACTCGGCGAGCCAGGCGCCCGTGGAAAGGAGTCGGGTTTGGTGCTGGGAGGATCGCGGGCGGGTCTTTCTTGTTGACTGACGACTATCGGGGTGAAGTTCACTTGCTACCGTGAGAAAGTGAACTTGGCCCTGATCTTGCGCTCGTGAGTTCTGGCAGTAGGCGTCAGGGGAATGGATGGGTAAGCGAGGCGGGCGCCAAAGCGTCTCAATGGCGGCTCCCGGCCAAGAGGCGACGTTCGTCCGCAACTTCGCTGGACCACTCAGGTGTCGGTTCCGTCCATCAATCGGTCATTCGGAGCTATTCGAAGATCGAAAGCCATCTTTTCCGCCGCAAAGTTGTGGGTTTGTCGGCTAAGAGGAAAGGGAAAAACTCTTCCAAATAAGGAATTGAAACAACCTGCTTACCGGTCGATACGTCTATTTCATGCGTTGCCATTCCTATCGCGTCGAAAACAGCGTAAAGGGGATGCAGAGCCTGTATAAGGATCCAGATCGCTAGTGGGCGCGCCGCTTTTATCTTATATGCGCGCCAATACACGTCAAACACGGTCATTGGGTGCCCGGTGCGATCCAGTTGATAGGTCCCCCCGGTGTTTCCCGGCATCTTGTCGAGTTGTTGCATCAGTTTGAGCGCTTGCGACTCAGACTTGCCAGCGGAGACCGAACCTTTGTACAAGTCGCTCGCTACATCCGCCCACTCATCAAGCGGACTATCCGTTTTCGCCCGGTCACTCAGGGTATTTAGGTTGTAGTACCGAGTGTGGACGGCGAAATTGCTCAGAAAGGACAGTACGAAAATAGCTTGTTTTTCAGGGCTGTAAAGGGGCAAGCCGTGCTTTTCCCTAGTAGACAATGCGCTGGCGTACAAGGCCAAAATATCGTGTCCATAGTCCCCCTTGAGTTGCTTCGGAGTGGGGGATACAAAATTGTTTTCCAGCATGTGTTGCGCGACGACGACAAGTTTTAGAAGCCTTTCTATGCCTATCGAAAGCTGAAAAAAAGCCGCATAAAACTGCCCGTCCTTGTTCGCGTTCGCCTCGGCTCTCAGCAAAAAGTCGAACCCCGAAAGCAACGCACTCTTCGCGAGATGCCCCTCTTGCGCTAGGAGGTGAAAAGACTTTCCGAAACGCAGGTCCATGTCTGATTCATTTAGCCGTGTTCTCACGACATACCTGTTTCGTGGGAATCCGAAGTTTGTGAGGACATCGTTTGATGTATTTGCAAGGTTAACCCGAAAGCCAGAGCAGGCACCGATATATTTAAATTGGACCGTGCGTCATGATTCTGTGCAATCAAATCGATGACCGATGTGTCTCAAAAGCCGCCAGTCTTATCGCGTAACATCGAACGTCCAAGAAGGGTCAAACTCTGCCCATCGCAGCTTGCTTGGCGTCATCGCGCCTGCGAGGTCTGTGATCGGCAAGGAGCAGACAGTCAACGCCTGAACTAAGCCGAGCCGCGTAGCGGCTTCGCCTTGATCTTTAGGGGCAGACTCATACGCGCGAGCTCAACTCACTAGCGAAGCGGTCTTTGAGCGCGCGAGCTGAGGCAACTATCGCTCTGCGCTTAGAAAAAGTACGAACATCTTTGAAACTCAAATTCTCCTGTTCCAGCTCGGAAGCTACTGATTGAAGAGCTCCCAGCAACTCTGCAAACTTCTGGCTCTCCGCATCAAGCTTCTTCAGCTCATCAAGCGCACGATCCACTATGCCCGCATAGGGTGCATTGGTCAGATCACCTGTCATTTTTGCGCGGAGTGTATGAGGTATTTCCCTTTCTATCACCGAATTAGCTGAGTGATAGAAGGAAAGAGCTAATTGATAAACCTCCCAAAATGTGTCTGTCTGAACCAGAGTTCTTAACCTGTGATGGGCAGGCCGTTGAAACTTTGACCCAGAGACATCTACGAATCCGAGAGCTAGCTGGCTCTGATCGAACTTGTCTTCGGAGTCGCGAAACTCTTTGAGGATATGTAAGCAGCGTGCCCAGTTGTGACCAAATGCGCCCGCCAAAGTCTCTATCTCAGCCGAGATGAGGTCGACAGAATTTTCGAGGTATCGTTGCTTTACCAACTCATATTCTTTCTGTCGAAAGTAGATCAACAGCCCGATCCAAGCGATTGCTAAGCCGACGAGAAGAGTAACTATGCCTCGGATAATTTCTTGACAGATCATGATGTGCCTATTGAGCCTCCTAAGTACCTAATAGACCGACCTGGGTCGGGTCATACATCTAGGGCATACCTCGACTCTGATCGTCCCACACCAAGCCCCTGCGTGTCGTCGGTCATTGACTCCGCGACCGGCAGCAATGGGTCGAAACCCGACGTTCACCTCGCCGATATCCGGTGAGCACCCCCTCGACAGCCGCCATCACCGCCCGCGATGGTTCGTTTCAATCCCGAGCCCGATGCCCAACCGCGGCTCCTAAACGATCGGCACCTGACTCACATTGTTCTTCGGATCCATCCAGAACGACTCGTTGACGAAGCGGCCGAAGATTTCGCGCGGCAGGATCGAGCTGCGCTCGATGGGTTCGACCTTCGGGCGCACGCTGTGCAATCCGGGCATCCCGACGCGCGCGTCGAACTCGTCCGCGCTGAAGGCGAGGCTTTCGAAGTCGTGTTCGAACCACGGTTCGCCGATGAACTGGTAGACCGCGCGCATCGCCGCCAGGGGGTTGCGCACCAGGCTCTCGTAGGTCAGCAGCAGCAGGTGGCCCGGAGCGTATTGGCCGTAGAAGTGACCTCAGGGTCAGGTCTTGTTTTGCCACATATGCCCGACTACTCGGGCAGGTTGCACTTCAGTGCCGTTGCTCTGACCGTTTGCCTTTGACCTTGGTCATCCCCCTTGTGAGGCGGTGAGCCGTGGACGACAGGCCCGCAGGGGCATCGGCATGACGCCGATGCCTTTTCGCCAGCACAGGGATGTGCTGTCGAAAAGCCCGGCCGCGGCTCACGGACTTGTCGGGCGCAGCCCGGCAAGCGCCGAGGAGGGTGGCCTTCTCTTTGGTGACTTTCTCTTGGCCACGCAAGAGAAAGCCACTCGGCCTCCGCAGGAGGACGAAACGCTCTTGCTCTATAAGCAGCAGGGTCGCGCTACACAATCGGCACCTGACTCACATTGTTCTTCGGATCCATCCAGAACGACTCGTTGACGAAGCGCCCAAAAATTTCGCGCGGCAGGATCGAGCTGCGCTCGATGGGTTCGACCTTCGGGCGCACGCTGTGCAGCCCGGGCATCCCGACGCGGGCGTCGAACTCGTCGGCGCTGAACGCCAGGTTTTCGAAGTCGTGCTCGAACCACGGTTCGCCGATGAACTGGTAGACCGCGCGCATCGCCGCCAGCGGGTTGCGCACCAGGCTTTCGTAGGTCAGCAGCAGCAGGTGGCCGGGGGCGTAATGGCCGTAGAACGCGTCCTTGGTCGCCTGGAAGGCGAAGCCCACCATGCCGCGCGGGTCGGTCAGCGCCTCGACGCGCGAGTACACCGTGGTGTTGGTGTCGAAGCGGAACACCTTGCTGACGCCGACCGGTTGCCGGCGCACCAGCCGCTCCATGCTGTCCAGCACCCAGGACAACTGGCGCACGCAGGCGATGACCTTCGCCTGCGGGAACAGCGTGCCGAGCAAGGGCATGCGGCTGCACCACAGCCGGCTGGTGTCGAACACCACGCCGGCGTCCGCCTGCTCGGCGTAGAAGTTCTCGACCAGGCCGCGCAGCATGGCGACGCGCTGCTCGTCGGAGACGTCGAAGGAGAAATCGTTCTTGCTGCTGGCTTCGGCGATCACCATGCCCATGATGTCGGCCAGCGGGCTGGTCATGCCGGCACGGAAGCGCGGGTTCTGGTTGAGGATGGCGGCCAGCAGCGTGCTGCCCGAGCGGGGCAGCCCGGAAATGAAGTGGAATTTCCGGGCCGGCGTGGCGGCATCGTGGGCGGCGGGCATGCAGGCACTCTCCTGTGGATCGATGACGGGTACGGCAGCAGCATACCCGGGCGGAACCGGCACGGATGCCAGCGCGGCGGGGCTATGCGGTGGGCGCCGTCGAGGCGCGAAGGCGCATCTGGTAATCGACCTCGACCATCGTGGCCTCGCCCTTGTTCAGCACGCGCCGCAGCAGTTCCTCGGTGGCGCGACGACCCATCTCGCGCACGGGTTGATGGACGGTGGTGAGCGGTGGCCACACCTGGGTCGCGATGGTGGTGTCGTCGAAGCCGCATATGGAGATGTCGCGCGGGATCGATACCCCCGCTTCCGCCGCTGCCCAGATCGCGCCGACGGCCATGTCGTCGTCGGCGGCGAAGACGGCGGTCGGCCGCCGCGGCAAGGCCAGCAGCTGGCGCATGGCCGCCACGCCGGACTCGAAGGAGAACCGGCCCTGCACCATGTAGGCGGGGTCTTCCTGCAGCCCGGCGCGCGCCAGGCCGTCGCGGTAGCCGGCCAGGCGCCAGATGCCGGCGCCGTGTTCGGGATCGCCGAGAATGTGCGCGATGCGTCGGTGGCCCAGCGCCACCAGGTGGTCCACCATCGCCGCGGCGGCTTCGCGCTCGCGCAGCATCACGCCGATGCAGCCTTCGGGGTGGCGCGGCGCGATCGAGGCGAACGGCACGCCGTTGCGCTGCAGGCAATCGAGCAACTGAGGGTGATCGGTGAGCGGCGGGGTCAGGATCAGCCCGTCGGGCCGTTGCCGCGACAGGATGTCCTCGACGCGCTCGACGAAGTCCGCCGCGGTGGACACCAGCGGCTGCACCATCATGCTGTAGTGCTGCGCCTCGCATGCCTCCAGCACGCCGGCCTGCACTTCCATGATGTAGCTGGGCGAACGGTTGTCGTACAGCAGGCCGATCATGAAGGAACGGTTGGTGGCCAGGCTGCGCGCCGAGGTGAGCGGCCGGTAGTTGAGCTGCGCGATCGCGGCAAGCACGCTCTGGCGCATGGACTGGCTGACGTTCGGGTCGTTGTTGAGCACCCGCGAGATGGTCTTCTTCGAGGTGCCGACGGCGCGGGCGACGTCGGTGATGGTCACGCGCGTCATGACGGTCTGGTCTTGTTCAAGGGCTCTGTTCCGGCGAAGCATGCTGGAGGACCACCGGAACGCTGCGGGCGGGCGCGTTCCATCCGCTCATTTCGATGACTGGCGTCGCCGTGCCCAGCCTCGCGTAGCGCGCGGTCAGGGTAATCGATTCGCCGGGCCACAGCGTCATGTCGTTGTCGCTCCACAGGATCGGCAGCACGGGTTCGCCGTCGGCAGACCGCTTGATCGACACGTGCTGGAACAGCGCCATCGCTTTCGACGACGGCGGCACCGTCAGCGTCACGCTGACCGCGTCTTGCGTGCCCTCGTGCTGCAGGGTGGCCCGCACTTCGGCGGTCGCGGTCGGCAGGGACTGCAGCGCGGTCAGGTCCGCGTAGTGCGTCACCGGCGTGAGATACCAGTTCGAATGCACCCAGTCGAGCGTGTCCGCCTGGGTGGAAAGCCAGTACACGTTGCGGCTGATCGGGCGGGCATCGGCGGAGGCCAGTTCAAGCTCGACGAAGTACGTCGGCGACAGCCCGGCCAGCGCCGGCAGCGTCGCCACCTGGCGCGTGCCGTTGCCGGCCAGGTCGAGGTCCTGCACGCGCTGCTCGTAACGCACGCTGCCGTCCAGGTTGCGCACGCGGATGCGCGCCTGCAGGCCGTGCTCGGCGGTCAGCGTCTGGTTGACCAGCACCACCGCGCGGGTGTCGTACGAGTACTGGATGTGCACCGGTTCGTTGGCCTTCTTGGCGCCGAAGTAGGCGCCGGCCGGATTCATGTAGTAGTCGTACAGGTGCCAGTGCAGCGACGGCCAGGCGTTGTTGAGCATCCAGTAGATCACCCCGGTCGAGGGGTTGGCCGCGTCGCGGTGCGCGTTGAATGCCTCGAACTGGGCGCGGACGTTGTCGTAGTTCTCCAGTTGCGCCTTGGCCACGTAGTCGGCGAGGCTCTTCGGTGCGCCGTAGCGCCTGGCCAGCGCGGTGGCGAACGGCGCGATGCTGGCGAAGGTCGACCAGTCCGCGGCGGCGTGGAACTGGCGCAGCTCGGGGTGCTTCCACAGGGCTTCCTGTTCCTGCGGCGACAGCATGCGGGCGAGGTCCTCCAGCCGCGGGATGTCGGCGCCGGCGCTGGTTTCGGAGTTGAAGCCGAACGCGCCGCCGAGCTGGTCGGCATACCAGTAGGAAGGCGGCACCCAGGCGTAGGGCCCGGTCATCTTCATGCCGGAGAGCCCCGTTTCGGCGGTGCCCTTGTCGGTGGCCACCGCGATGATCGGCCGCGCCCAGTCTTCGGCACGCAAGGTGTCGACGTACATCTTCGCGATGGGCGGTGGCGGCGGGTTGTCGCTGCCGATCAGGAAGCCGATCACCGACGGATGGTTGCGCAGCAGGCGCGCTTCGCTGGCCATCGAGGCTTGCGCCACCTTCAGATCGGCCGCGTCCCATGGCGCGCCGCCGGTCTTCGCGGCGGACTCCCATTTGTCGCAGCACTCCCAGCCGGCCAGGATCATGATGCCGTCGCGGTCGGCCAGCTCGTAGAAGCGCGCGCTTTCCAGCTTGCCTTCGCTGCGGATGGTGTTGAGCCCGAGGTTGCGGACGTAGCTGAACTCGGCCTCCATCCGGGCGGGATCGTCACGCAGGAACATGTCCGGCGCCCAGCCCGCGCCGCGGATCAGGATCGGCATGCCGTTGACGAGGAACTGGCGATAGCCCTGCTTCGTCAGCCTGGAGCTGACGCTGCGGATGCCGAACGTGGCGCCGGCCTGGTCGGACATGGTGCCGCCGACACTGGCGGCCAGCTGCAACGCGTACAGCGGCTGCGCACCCATGCCGGCAGGCCACCAGACCCTCGGATGATCGAGGTCGAGCGCGGGATCGGTTTTCGGGGTGAACGCGACGGTCTGCGTTTCGCCGGCGGCAAGATGGACGGTCCGATTCAGCGAAACGCCGGCCACCACGCCGCTGATCGTCGCCTCGTGCGCCACCGCGTCGAGGTTGCGCGCCTCCACCTTCACGGTCAGCGCGGCGTGGGCGAGATCGGGCAGCGACAGCGTCGGCGTCACGTGGGCAAAGCGCAGTTGCACCGGCCCGCTCTGCACGATGTCCACGCCGCGCCACGGGCCCATGTTGTTGTCCGGCGGGGTCGGGTTCCAGTCGACCCAGCCGATCGACAGGCTCCTGCGCGGATCGGCCGGATGCACCTGCAAGGCGACCACATTGGTGCCCGCATGCACCCAGCGCGTCACGTCGAACTCGTGCACGGGGTAGGCGCCGGCGACCGCGGCATGGTCGGCGACCAGATGCCCGTTCACCCACACGTCGGCGCTGGCGATGATGCCGTTGCTGCGCAGCAGGGTGTGCCGCCCATGCGTCGCCGCGGGCAGGGTGAACTCGCTGCGATACCACCAGGGGTTCACGAACACCGTGCCGCTGGCATCGGGCGCCTGCACCGCGCGCAGGTTGTCGCTGTAGAACACGTCCTTGTAGGTGTGGTTTTCCAGCAGCCCCGCCATCACCGTGGCGCGGCCGCTGACCGGGTACCAGCCCTGGGCGGAGAAGGCGGCGCTGGAAATCTCGGCGCCGCTTTCCTGCGCCTTGTCGCTGGCCTGGATCTGCCAACCGGCCACGGCGATGGTGGAACCGGCGCCACCCTCGGCCCGCGTGGGCGCGGCGGCGGTGCCGGCGCGAGCCGAAGGGGCAACCGCCGATGCGGCCAGGGCCAACATGATCATCAACACGGAAGTGGCCAGGATGCGCATGGCGTCAGTCCTTCTCCAGATAGGCTTCACGGATTTCCACGGGGGCGAACGGCCAGGAGTGATTCACCCTGGCCCAGATCGCGAACACCACCAGGCCGGCCACGATCCAGATGCCGGACAGGATCAGCGACAGGGTGGACGCCGACGCGTAGACGTAGACCCAGCCCGCCAGCGCGATCACGCACGGCACCGGATACAGCCATTGCCGGTACGGCCGGTGCAGCGTCGGCTGGCGCTTGCGCAGCACCACCAGCGCGGCGATCTGCGCGATGAACTGCACGATGATGGTCGCGGCCAGCAGCATGTTGATCACTTCGGCCAGGTCGAAGAAGGTGCCGATGGCGGTGATCACGCCCATGGTGAGCAGGGCCACGTGCGGAAACCCGTGCCTGGCGTGCAGCTTGCCGAACACCGACAGGAACACCTTTTCGTGCGCCGCCTGGAACGGCACGCGCGAGCCGCCGAGCAGGCCGGCGAACACCGAGGCGAACGCGGTCACGATGATGAGGATGGTCATCACCGCCGCCGCGCCGTGGCCCCAGCTGTGCTCCACCACCAGCGACGCGATCGATTTGGACTGCGCGATCTCCTGCCACGGCGCCACGCCGAGCACGCTGATGTTGAGGATGAGGTAGACGAACATCATCGCGATCACCGAGATGATGATCGAGCCGGGCATGGTGCGGCCCGGGTTGCGCAGCTCGTCGCCCATGTAGGCGGTGGTGAAGTAGCCGAGGTAGTCGTAGATGCCGATGATCAGCCCCGCGCCCAGGCCCACGAAGAACTTTCCGCCGAACATGCCTTGCGGATAGGTGAAGGCGTAGGCCGGGTGAAAATCCGAGAAGCCCGCCGCCGACACGCCGACGACCGAGAGCAGCATGATCACCCACAGCGCGATGGTGATCACGCGGATCGATTCGATCCGCCGGTACAGCAGCAGGGTGACCAGCGCGGTCGCCGCCAGGCTGACCAGGTGCACCGGCCACCAGCCCAGGTGCGGGAAGAAGAACCCGAGGTACTCGACCATGCCGATGATGCCGGTGGACATCAGCAAGGGGATCGTCAGCAGCACCGTCCAGATGAACAGGAACGGCATCAGCTTGCCGGTGCGGTACTGGAACGCTTCGCGCAGGTAGACGTAGGTGCCGCCGGAGCCGGGCATGGCGGCGCCCAGTTCCGCCCAGACCATGCCGTCGGCGATCGCCAGGATGGCGCCGACGATCCAGCCGATCACCGCCTGCGGCCCGCCCATGGTGGCGACCATGATCGGGATGGTGATGAACGGCCCGATGCCGCACATCTGGGTCATGTTGATCGCGGTGCCGGTGAACAGGCCGATCGAGCGATGGAAGCTGCTGCCGCGGGTGGATCGGGTGCTGTTGGCCTGCATGTCAACCCTGGCGTCGTCGGACGCGGCTCGATGGTGGGAGGAATGGTATCTGCGTGGCGCCGGCTTGCTGGTGCAGCCAGCAGCCTCGGCGGGATGGCCTCAATCGGGCCGCCTCCGCGCCCGTGCCGCGGCGGGCACGCACGCGGAGGCCCCTGCTGCGATCACCACTGGCCGCGGATGCCGACCATGAACATGCGTTCGGAGAAGTTCGAATGCGCCGGCTGGTCGGGCCACACCAGGTAGTAGCGCTGGTACTCGTTGGTGAGGTTGGTGCCGTCCACGAACAGCTCGGCCGACTTGGCGATCTTGTACGAGACCGAGGCGTCCAGATATTTCTGCGGCGCCTCGTACATCTCCATGCCGCTGATGCCGCCGACATCCTCCGACACGGCGCGCCGCGAACGGTAGTTGTAGGCGAGGCGGGCCTGGAAGCGGTCGTCCTGGTACCACAGGATGAAGTTGCCGGACTTGGTCGAATTGTCCTGGAACGGGATCTTGTGCCCGGCCAGGTCGGTGGCTCCGGAGTTGCTCGGCGCGTAGGTCGCGTTGATCTCCATGCCGGTCCGGGACAGGATGCCGGGCAGGAAGGTGAAGCCCTGGCGGTAGTCGAACTCCAGGCCGTGGATGCTGTTGCCGGTGCCCTGGATCGGTTCGCTGATCGTGACGCAATGATTGCGCACGACGCCGTCCTCGTCGGGCAGGGTGCAGTCGATGACGCTGCCGCTCTTGATGAAGCTCTGCACGTTGATGCGGAACAGCGCCAGGCTGAGCATGCTGGTGGGGTTGATGTAGTACTCGAGCGAGGCGTTGTAGTTCTTGGAGCGCCACGGGTCGAGGTTGGGGTTGCCACTGGAGCTGCCGGCCGCCACGCGGAACAGCGGGCCCTGCGGGGTTTCCACCAGCGAGTAGTTCAGCTGCAGTCCGCCGCCCCAGGTGCTGAGGTCGAGCGGCATCATGTTCTTGGAGAAGCCCAGGCGAAACTTCAGGCTGTCGGTGAGATCCAGCCCGAAGTTGGCCGCCGGCAGGTAGTCCTTGTAGCTGCGTTGCGTGAGCTGGCCGCCGATGTCGGCGGGTTCCGTGCCGTAGGCGCCCGGGTCGCCGCTGAGCCGCTGGGTGACGCCAAGGTTGGTGCGGATCACGCGCAGGCCGACGTTCGCGCTGTACGGCATGCTGCCCAGGCTGCCGTCGAAGTTGGCCTGCAGGTAGGCCGAGGTTTCCTTGATGCCCACCGCCCAGGTGCTGCCCGGCTCGCCCTGCCGCTGGGTCTGCGGATAAAGCGACTTCCAGTAGGCCTCGGGGTTGTCCATGGCATGCGGATCGATCGCCCAGAAGGTGATCCCCGAGCCGAGCAGGTTGCTGTACTTCTTCCAGTTGTCGGCCAGCGGTCCGGGCGTGTTCGGAATCTGCAAGGCCGAGATCGGGCCGGCACGGAAATAGCCCTGGTCGTTGCCGGCGGTGCACGCGCCGCTGTTCAACACCACGTCGGCGCCGACGTAACGCACCAGGCAGCCGTTCGGGTCGCTGGCGCCCATGCCGGCGTACACCGGCGTGACCAGCGTGTAGCCGATGTTGTCGGCATGCCGGATGCTGTTGCGCACGCCGAAATCCAGCTTGATGCCATTGTCGAAGTCGTAGTGCCCGTCGAGGCGAAGCACGTTGAGGGCGACCTTGCGGTCGTAGTCGCCGGAGGACTCCAGCGTCTTCATCGTCCAGCCGTTGGGATCGGCGAACTGGCTGGCCAGCGACGCGGGCAGGCCGACGGTCAGGTAGCGGCCACGCAGGTCGGCGGTGACCGGAACCGTATTCTGCGGCATGCCGTTGGCGTTGAAGACGCGGTTGCCGCCCAGCTGGTCGGGAAAGATGTAGGTACCCGGCGGCACGGCGTCATCGGGCACGCCGTCCATCAGCACGTTGGACCACAGGCCGCCATCGGAGTTGGAGATGTTGATGTCGGTCTCCACGTTCGACTGGCGCGCGGTGTCGTGGATGCCGCGCAGGCTTGCCGTAAAGGGGCCGCCGTCGTCGAAATCCAGCTGCATGTTGAAGTTTTTCGCGGTGGAGTCCTTGCGGATGATCTGCGAGAACGATTCCACGTCGCCCGGCCACTTTTGGTAGACCTGGGTGGTGTACAGGTGGGTGCCGTCCCAGCCCGGCTCGGGGGTGCCGTAGGAACCGGCCACCGGACTGCCGGTGTCGCGCGACTGCAGCGGCACGTAGGTCGCACCCTGCCAGTTGGTGGAGTTGATCTGGATGCCGACGTTGCGGTCGAACTGCTTCTGTTGTGCGTAGAAGTAGTCGCTGGTGAAGGTGAATCCGCCGCCCAGATCCATCTGGAACGAGGCGCTGCCCGACTTGCGCTTGCGCTGGGTGGTGATGTCGTACAGGCCGATGTTCTGGCTGCCCATGAACACGCCGTTGGATCTGCCGTCGCCGTTGACGTCGACGCTGCCGTCGGGGTTCTGCACGATCTGCGAGGGTATCGGCGCGCCGTTCCAGGGGGTCAGGAAGCCGTTGTAGCCGCCCGCACTGGCCGCGTTTTCACCGTTCAGGACCACGCCGTACTGGTCCAGCCCTTCGTTCGAATTGGATCGCGTGGTGTCGGAATAGTCGGCGGAAACCAGCAGGCCCCAGCGACCATCGGCGTTGTACGAAATGAGGCCGTTGGCTTCCGGCCCCCACTTGCTGCTGCTGCGCCCGCGCTCGCCGTTGGCGGAGTAACTGTAGGTGAAGCCGCTGGGCAGGTCCCACGGGCGATAGGTATGCAGGTCGAGCGCGCCGCTGATGCCGCCATCAGTGGTGCTGGCGGTGGGCGACTTGATCACGTCCACGCCATGGAACAGCGTGGCCGGCAGCATGGTGAAGTCGGGCTGTTGCGAGTCGATCTGGTCCGCCGTGATGAACGCCTCCCCGTTCAGCATGGTGCCCACCTCGGGCAGGCCGCGCACGTCCACCGTGGTGCCCACGCCGGCGTCGCGGTTGATCTGCACGCCGGTGACGCGTTGCAAGGCATCGGTGATCGTCACGTCGGGCAACTGGCCGATGCTTTCGGCGGTGATGCTGTCCTGGATGCTGGGCGCCTGGCGCTTCAGTTCGATCGCGCGCATCTGCGAGGCGCGCACGCCGACGACGTTGACGGTAGACAGCGCGACTGCATTCTTCGCGTCCTTGTCTGCCGCGGCGCCCTTCTTGCCGGGCTCGGCCTTGCCCGCATCGCGCGAGGGCGTTGCCGACGCGTCCTGCGGCGCGGCGGCGTCCACCGGCGCACCCGTGCGCGGTGATGCCGCTGCCGACGTCGCCACCGCCGCCAGCAGGGACATCGATACGGCCAGTGACAAGGGGTGTCTGCGATGTAGGGTGGACATGAGCCTTACCTCTTGGTTGATGCCTGTCGTACCGCACCGGGCACGCCACGCCTGAGATACCACTGGGCCGCCCCGAGCACGCCGTGGCGCCCGTGCTCCGTGACCCATACCGGAACCTGTGAAAGGAATGCGCGCACGCTGCGCCCGTGCAGGAACCGCTCTTCGAAGGCGCTGTGCTCGAGCAACGTGAACATGGAATGCAGGAAGCCACCGGCCAGGTACACGCCACCGGTGGCCATGAACGTCATCGCGAGGCTTCCGGCGAAACTTCCGAGCGACGCGCAAAAGACCTGCACGGCTTCCACGGCCTGCGCATCACTGCATGCCGCGGCCGCAGCGGTGACTTCCCCGGGTGTGGCGAGCGCCGGCGTTTCCCCGCGCAAGGCGCACAAGGCCGCATACGTGGCCAGCAGGCCGGGGCCCGACACGAGGCGCTCATACGCCACGTAGCCGCCGTGCGGCGCCAGCAAGGCCAGCACCTCGCGTTCACGGATCGAACCGGGTGCGAAATCCATCTGGCCGGCTTCGGTCGCCAGCACGTGGCCGCCTGCCGAAGCGGGCAAGCGCACCGCCGCGCCCAGGCCGGTTCCCGGCCCGATCACCAGCACCGGGCCATCGCTCGGGACCGTCGGTCCGCACAGGCGTCGGGAGCCACCGGTCGGGCCGTTGCCGAGCGCATGCCCCAGGGCCTCGAAGTCATTGAGGACGGCAACGTCGTCCAGCGCCAGCGCCTGGCGCAGCTGCGCCAGATGGATCGGCCAGGGCGAGTTGTCGTTCAGCACCTCGTCGTCCCTGACGTGGCCGGCGCAGGCGAGTACGCAGTGCCGCACGTCGGCTCCCGCGTCGCTGTCCACGAATGATTGCAGCAGCTCTGTCAGCCCGGCGAAGTCCGCGCAGGCGAGCTTGCGATAGGCCAGCACCTCAGGCTCGCGCCCCTCGCCACGGGGTGCCTGCATCAGCGCGACGCGGGCAAACGTCCCGCCCACGTCGGCCGCCAGAAATGGCATCGCCGGGACGCGCGCGGATAGCTCGGAATGATTGATCGCCAGGTCCACTGTGCCTCCCCGCACCGGAACGGCATCAGATTGGGATTCATTGTCACCGGTGTCAACTTGCACGACAGCACGCCGGTCCGCCAGGGAATATGACGAACAATCAATTGATTGATATAGCTTTTTGTCTTTGGTACGAGCCGGTATCCGGGTCGACGTGGTTGCGGCGCAGCATTTCACGCCCCGGAGCGCTTGAACCGCGCAAGCCGAGGTCACGCCGGCCGGGTCCCGCGTGCGGTGCCGGCCGCCGATGCGACTGGGGGTCGGCGCCCGCGGCGGGTGCGGGGACCGCGCTTCCGATGACCGCTGACGAGCCATCGTCGCCTCGCCGGCGCCCACCCGGACCAGCGAAGCAGCCCGCGATTGCGCGATGATCCAGCGGGCGCAGGCGGCCGCTGGCCGATCGGGGCGGCTCGACCGTGATGGCGCGACTCTGCCTGGCTGACTGGAGAACCCATGTCCCGAATCATCGTCATCGGAGGAAGCGGCCACATCGGCGCCTATCTGATCCCCGCGCTGGTGGAACAAGGACACGACGTGGTCAACGTCAGCCGCGGCCAATCCGGCAAGTACCGCCCGCACGCGGCCTGGCAATCGGTGGAACAGGTCACGCTCGACCGCACGGCCGAGGAGCGTTCGGGAACGTTCGCATCACGCATGGCCGGGCTGCGCCCGGACATCGTCGTCGACCTGATTTCGTTCGACCTGCCCGGCACGCAGAGCCTGGTGCATGCGCTGCGCGGGAAGGTCGAGCACTTCCTGCATTGCGGCACCATCTGGGTGTACGGCCACCAGCCGGCCATCCCGGTGGATGAAGGTGAACCCGTGAATCCGTTCGGCGAATACGGCATCAACAAGGCGGCCATCGAGACGTGGCTGCTGCATGAGTCCCGCCGCACCGGCTTCCCGGCCACGGTGTTTCGACCGGGCCACATCGTGGGGCCGGGCTGGGCACCGATTGGCCCCTGCGGCAACCTCGACGTCGAGGTGTTCTCGCGGATGGCGCGCGGCGAGGAGATCTCGCTGCCGAACTGCGGCCTGGAAACGCTCCACCACGTCCACGCGGACGACATCGCGCAATTTGTCATGCGGGCCATCGCCAACAGGCCGGCCTCCGTGGGCGAGACGTTCAACGTCGTCGCGGAGAAAGCGCTGAACCTGCGTGGCTACGCCGAGGCCATGTTCCGCTGGTTCGGCGTGGAGCCGAGGATCCGGTTCCAGCCTTTCGACGAATGGAAGGCCGGGCAGACCCGCGAGCAGGCGGAGCAGGCCTGGGAACACATCGCGCGAAGCCCGTGCATGTCGATGGAGAAGGCGCGCGGTCGGCTCGGTTACCAGCCACGCTACACCAGCCTGGCCGCCATCCAGGAGGCCGTCGCGGCCCTGATTGCCGCCGGCGCTGTCCAAGCCGGACCGCGCTGACGCGCGCCGGACACGAGCCCGACCGGGCCGTTGCAGAACGCCCGGGGGCGGTCGCGGAAATGACAACGGGCGCCCTGGCGCCCGTTGTCTTCACCGCATCGCCGACTCGCTCAGAGCGAGTAGTACATCTGGAATTCCAGCGGGTGGGTGCTGGCGCGGTACTTGGTGACTTCCTTCATCTTCACCTCGATGTAGGCGTCGATGAAGTCATCGGTGAACACGCCGCCGGCCTTCAGGAAGTCGCGGTCCTTGTCCAGCGCTTCCAGCGCGGCGTCCAAGCTGGAGCAGACCTGCGGGATGTTCTTCTCCTCTTCCGGCGGCAGGTCGTACAGGTCCTTGTCGGCCGGCGCGCCCGGGTCGATCTTGTTGATGATGCCGTCGAGGCCGGCCATCATCAGCGCGGTGAACACCAGGTAGCCGGAGTTCATCGGGTCGGGGAAGCGCACCTCGATGCGGCGGCCCTTGGGGCTGGCCACGTACGGGATGCGGCAGCTCGCCGAGCGGTTGCGCGCCGAGTACGCCAGCATCACCGGCGCCTCGAAACCCGGCACCAGGCGCTTGTAGCTGTTGGTGGTGGAGTTGGCGAACGCGTTGATCGCGCGGGCGTGCTTGAAGATGCCGCCGATGTACCACAGCGCGGTCTGCGACAGGCCGCCATACAGGTCGCCGGCGAACAGGTTCTCGCCGTTCTTGGCCAGCGACTGGTGCACGTGCATGCCGCTGCCGTTGTCGCCGACCAGCGGCTTGGGCATGAAGGTGACGGTCTTGCCGTTCTGGTGCGCCACGTTCTTGATGACGTACTTCATCGTCATCAGCTCGTCGGCCTTCTTCACCAGCGTGTTGAACTTCACGCCGATCTCGCACTGGCCCGCGTTGGCCACTTCGTGGTGATGCACTTCGACGGTCTGGCCCAGCGACTCCAGCACCTTGCACATGTCCGCGCGCAGGTCGCCCAGCGAGTCGACCGGGCTGACCGGGAAGTAGCCGCCCTTCACGCCCGGACGGTGGCCGGTGTTGCTGCCGTCGTACTTGTAGCGCGACGACCACGCTGCCTCTTCCGAGCCGATCTCGTAGAACACGCGGCCCGGGTCGTTCTGCCAGCGCACCGAGTCGAAGATGAAGAACTCGGGCTCGGGGCCGAAGAACGCGGTGTCGGCGATGCCGGTGGATTTCAGGAACGCCTCGCCGCGCTTGGCGATCGAGCGCGGGTCGCGGCCGTAGGCCTGCATCGTGCTGGGCTCCAGCACGTCGCAGTGCAGGATCAGCTGCACGTGCGCGCTGAACGGGTCGAGGTGGGCGGTGTCCGGGTCGGGCAGCAGGATCATGTCCGACTCGTTGATGCCCTTCCAGCCGGTGATCGAGGAACCGTCGAACATCTTGCCGTCCTCGAACGTTGACTCGTCGATCGCGTGGGCCGGGAAGGTGACGTGGTGGTGCACGCCGAGCATGTCGGCGAAACGGAAGTCGACGAACTCGACCTCGTGTTCCTGGATCAGGTCGAGCACTTTGTTGGCGGACATGGAGCAACCTCGGCGATGGATGATGGACGGAGTTGAGCAAGCCCCGTGCCAATGGCCGGAATCCTTGCGGGACAAGGCCTGGCGGGCTTTCCTGGGGTTCCGGGCGTAGCCGGATGCGGCATATTGGTGCAACAGCCATGGGCCGTTGCACCAATACTGACACTCATCCGGGCCGACCGGCCAGTTCAGACATCGTAGGCGCTTTCGCCATGGGTGGTGATGTCCAGCCCCTCACGCTCGGCATCGCCGGAGACGCGCAGGCCGAACACGGCCTTGACCGCGAACCAGGCCAGTACCGAGACCAGCCCGCTCCACGCCAAGGTGATGCCCACGCCCAGCGCCTGCACGCCGAGCTGGTGGGCGATCGAAAAACCCGCCGCGCCGGTGCCGCCCAGCGCCGGTGCGGTGAACACGCCGGTCAGCAGTGCGCCCACGATGCCGCCGATGCCGTGCACGCCGAACACGTCCAGCGCATCGTCCGCCCGCAACAGGCGCTTCAGGCCGGTGACGCCCCACACGCAGCAGACGCTGGCCAGCGCCCCGATCACGATCGCGCCCATCGGGCCCACCGTGCCGCAGGCCGGCGTGATGCCGACCAGCCCGGCCACCGCACCGGAGGCGCCACCGACCATCGACGCGTGGCCGCGCAGGATCGCCTCCACCGCCAGCCACGCCAGCACCGCCGCCGCCGCGGCCAGCAGGGTATTGATGAAAGCCAGTGCCGCGCCCGCGTTCGACTCCAGGTTGGAGCCGGCGTTGAAGCCGAACCAGCCCACCCACAGCAGCGCCGCGCCGATCATGGTGAAGCTCACGTTGTGCGGCTTCATCGGCTCGCGGCCGAAACCCAGCCGCGGGCCGACCAGCCAGGCACCGACCAGACCGGCCACGCCCGCGTTGATGTGCACCACCGTGCCGCCGGCAAAATCCAGCGCGCCCTTCGCAAACAGATAGCCGTCCGGCCCGTACCAGACCATGTGCGCGATCGGCAGGTAGGCGAAGGTGAACCAGAGCGCCGCGAACAGCAGCACCGCGCGGAAGCGCATGCGCTCGGCGAACGAACCCACGATCAGCGCACCGGTGATGCCGGCGAAGGTGGCCTGGAATGCCACGAACACGTATTCCGGCAACGCCACGCCCGCGCTGAAGGTGGCGGCCAGCGTGTCCTTCGTGACGCCGTGCAGGAACAGCTTGTCGAAGTTGCCGATCAGCGCGCCGCCGCCGCTGAACGCGAGGCTGTAGCCGTAGGCCACCCACAGCAGCAGCAGCAGCGAGAACACCGTCATCACCTGCATCAGCACCGACAGCACGTTCTTCGAACGCACCAGGCCACCGTAGAACAGCGCCAGCCCCGGCACCGTCATCAGCAACACCAGCAAGGTGGAGGTGAGCATCCACGCCACATCGCCCTTGTCGACCACCGGCGCGGCGGTCTCGGCGTGCAGCAGCGGCGCGAACATGCACAACAGCAGGGGCAGGCCCGCGCGGATGAAGCGGAACAGCTCGAATTCTTTCATGGCAACCTCGCGTGGATGGTTCACAGGGCGTCGGCGTCGAGTTCGCCGGTGCGGATGCGGATCACCTGATCCACGCCGGTGATGAAGACCTTGCCGTCGCCGACATTGCCGGTACGTGCGGCTTGCTGGACCTCGTCCAGCACCGCGTCGAGCAGCTCGTCGGGAACCACCACCTCGACCTTGAGCTTGGGCAGGAAGTCGACGACGTACTCGGCGCCGCGATACAACTCGGTGTGACCCTTCTGGCGGCCGAAGCCGCGAACCTCGGTCACCGTGATGCCCGAGACGCCGACGCGCGCAAGCGCATCGCGAACCTCGTCGAGCTTGTACGGGCGGATGATGCTGGTGATCATTTTCATGGGCGGCTCCGCGGGAAATGGAATCAGAACGACCTGGCCAGGCTCAGCAGCGCCGTGGCGCGGCCCAGGTAGCGGCCTTGCGCATTGGTGTAGACGGAACGGCGCGCATTGCTGTCGTAGTAGCCCAGCGCCACGGACCAGGTGCTGCCGAAGTTGCGGGTCACGCCGAGCTTCCAGTCGCTGTACGAGGCGCCGGGCACGTTCTCCACGCGCTGGTGGCCGGCATGCGCGTTGAGCTGCCAGCCCGGTGCGAGGGGCTGGTTCCACGACAGGTCCAGATAGCCGCTGTGCTCGCTGTCGGCATAGCCGAACAGGTTGGTGAGGGCGTACGAGTACTTCAGTGACAGGCTTTTCCAGCCGAGCGCGGCGTAGAGCTCGCTGGTGTTCGGCAGGGTGAAGCCTGCCGGGTAGCTGCCCGGGTACTGGTAGCGATACGCGCCGAGGTCGACGCTCCAGTCACCACCGAGGCTGCCGCGCCAGCCGCCGTAGAAATCCAGCTCCACGCTGCTGGAAACCGGCGCGGCCGTGGTCGAGCCATCGGACAGCCAGCTCACATTGCTGCCCCAGCCGCCGACATACCAGCCGCCGGCATGATCGAACTCCGCCCCGGCCTGCATGGCGGGCTTGCGGTTGCTCTGCGACAGCCCGCGAAACAGGTAGTCGCTGACCACGCCGGCATTGCCGACCCACTGGCTGGCCGGCGCCTCGCCGGCCACTGCCGGCGTCATCGCCGATGCCATGCAGGACGCAGCGAAGAACCGCACTGCCAATCCGTATCGCGTCATGAATTCATCCCCCTGCGTTCGGAGCTTGCGGCAGATGGACGTCCAGACGTCCGTCCATCTTTGTCGGTTCACGCTTTGCATGACCCTCAAGCCGCTTCAGCAAGCCGCGTGCCAGCGGGCGCAGGCCTTGCTGCAGCCCGATCCCGGCTGCAGCCGGGCCTCCGCCATGGGGCCTCCGCACCAGTCGCACGCGCGGAGCGGGGGGCTTTGCACCGTTCCAGTGCGCTGCGCGTTCGATGCCGACGCCGCCTGGCCGCGCGCCACCGTGGGGCAAAACCCGTAAGCTATGGCGCCTGCTGCCGGCCGGCACCCTCCATCCACGCAACGGACTTACCCGTGATCGATCTGCTCCACGTCATCCTGCTCGGCATCATCGAAGGCATCACCGAATTCCTGCCGATCTCCTCGACCGGCCACCTGCTGATCGCGGAGAAGTTCGGGCTGGGCGCCCGCTCGGACCTGTTCAACATCGGCATCCAGGCCGGCGCGATCCTGGCGGTGACGCTGATCTACTGGAAGCGCATCTGGCAGCTGCTGACGCAATGGCGCGATCCGCTGAACCGCGACTACCTGCTGAAGCTGGCCGTCGCCTTCGCGATCACCGCCGTGCTCGGCTTCATCGCGGTGAAGCTGGGTTTCAAGCTGCCGGAGAAGGTGACCCCGATCGCGTGGGCGCTGGTGATCGGCGGCCTGTGGATGATCGCCGCCGAGCGGCTGGCCGCGCGCCAGCCCGAGCGCAGCGAGGTGACCTGGCGCGTGGCGATCCTGGTCGGCATCGCGCAGATGATCGCCGGCATCTTCCCCGGCACCTCGCGTTCGGCGGCGACGATCTTCGCGGCGATGCTGTTCGGCACCAGCAACCGCGCCGCGGCCACCGAGTTCGCCTTCCTGGTTGGCATTCCCACCATGTACGCGGCCACCGGCTACGAACTGCTGAAGGTGGTCAGGGACGGCGGCGCGGTGCACGAGGACTGGACCGCCCTGCTGGTCGGCTTCGCGGTCTCGGCGGTCGTCGCGTTCA
The DNA here is from genome assembly GCF_040208325.1 of Rhodanobacter sp. IGA1.0. Classification (NCBI taxonomy): domain Bacteria; kingdom Pseudomonadati; phylum Pseudomonadota; class Gammaproteobacteria; order Lysobacterales; family Rhodanobacteraceae; genus Rhodanobacter; species Rhodanobacter sp. IGA1.0. Next base: position 83,764 of record NZ_CP157948.1, on the reverse strand, counting down.
TCGCGGTGAAGTGGCTGCTCGGCTACATCCGCACGCACACCTTCACCCCGTTCGCGATCTACCGGATCGCGTTTGGCGTCGCGCTGTTGCTGTTCATCCCGGCGGGAACCTGAGCCCCACATGACCCGGATGCGCCTGCTCGACCTGATCGTCGACACGGCCAGTCAACGGGTCACCCGCGACGGCGTGGCGCTGAACGTTGCCGGCCTCAATTTCCGCCTGCTGGCCTGTCTGCTTGCCAGCGGTGACGCGGTGGTCGACATCGACACCCTGATGGCCGAGGTCTGGGCGCCCGCCGTGGTCAACGAAGAGACCGTAACGCAACGCGTGAAGCTGCTGCGGCAAGCGCTTGGCGACGACAGCCGGCAACCGCGCTACATCCGCTCGGTGCGCGGGAAGGGATATCAACTGTGCCGTGCGCCGGAACCTGCCGAGCCGGGCCGGAAGCCGTCCCGGCCCTGGCTTGCCGCCGGCTCAGCGCTCATTCTCGTGCTTGCCGGTGCGGGCTTCTGGCTGGCCTCGTCGCGCTCGGCGGCGCCTGACCCGGTCAGCCCGCTGGTGCGCCGCGCCGCCTACTATGCCGTCATCGGTCAGCCCGAGAATAACGAGCGCGCGTTATCGCTGTACCAGCAGGCCTTGCAGGCCAATCCCGATGACACCCGGGCCATGCTCGGCCTCAGTCGTGCATCCAGTGCGCGGGCATGCCTGTTCAATGGCGGCCGTGCCGACATCGCCCAGGGCGAGGCGATGGCGCGGCGCGTGCTGGCGCGCGATCCGCGCAACGCCGCCGCATGGGCCGCGCTGGGTTACGCGCAGGACTGCGCCGGCCGCATCGACGACGCGATCGCCGGCTATGACCGCGCCATCGCGCTTGATCCCGCGGACAACGCCACCCGCGCGTCGGTGGCCTATCTTTACCAGGAGAAAGGCCGACTGGCCGACGCCTTGCGCCTGAACCTGCAGGTGCCGGCCGAAGCACCGCGGGTACGTTTTCGCGACACGCAAGTGGCGCGCGAACTCGAACTGCTCGGCTTCACCGCTGCCGCGGACGCGCGCTTCGCGAAGATCTTCCAGCTGGACCCGGACAACGTCTTCAACAATATCGCCTGGCCAAGGTCGTTGTACACGCAGGGACGCCATGGCGATGCGCGCGTGGCGCTGGCCACTGCGTTGTCGCGGCACACGCCGCACCCGGACCTGCTGGTGTTGCAGGGAGAACTGGCGCTGCAAGGCGGCGATCGTGCCGGCGCCGTGGCCGCATTCCGGAAGGCGGTTGCACTTCGTCCAGAGGCGACCTTGCCGCAGACCTTGCTGGCGCTGTATGGGGAACCCCGCGTGGCGAATGCCCGGATCGATCAGCGCATCGCCGAACTGACCTCCGAGCTGCGGCAAGGCCAGCCATGGCCAGGCAGCATGCTGGAAATTGCGATCCTCGAACTGGCCCACGGCAACCGGAACGGCGCTGTGGCGGCGATAGCCCGCGCCATCGATGCGGGCTATCGGGACCGCGCCTATCTGCAGGTGTCGCCGCTGTTCGCGGCGCTGGCGGGCGACCCCGATTTCGCCCGCCAGCTGGCTCGCATCAACGACGACGTCACCCGGCAGCGGCAGCAGGTGCTGGCCGCCGACTGGAAGCCCGCCGGCCTGCCGCCAGCCACGCCCTAGGGTGTGGTTGCGCCGAGGATGTAGCGGCTGATGATCTCGCGCGACTGCGGATGGGCGTAGCGCTGGTTGTAGGCCGTGCTGGTGACCACCGCCACCAGGTGACGTTCGGGCACCAGCAACACGTAGTTGCCGCCGTTGCCGGACATCGACCACGCCGCGACGTCCTTGCCGTCGACCGTGAAGTGGAAGTGCCACCACAGGTAGCCGTATTCCGCGTCCTCGCGCGGCTGCGCATGCGGGGTCGTCATCGCCTTGATGTAGTTGGCCGAAATCACCTGCCTGCCGTTCCAGCGGCCATCATCGAGCACCAGCTGGCCGATCTTCGCCAGATCGCGGGTGCGGTAGCGCGTGCCGCCACCGCCCATGCCGATGCCTTCCGGCGACGTGTTCCACTTCACCGCGGTGATCCCAAGCGGCTGTTCCAGCACCTGCGCCGCGAACCGGGCGAGCGGCTGCCCGGCAGCGCGCTCCACCGCGGCGCCGGCCACGAAGGCGCCCGCGGTGCAGTAGGAAAACGAACGCCCGAACGGGCTGTCCGCCGGCTTGTCCATCCACGGCGCGAAGCCCTTCACCGGCAGCGCCAGGGCGAAGTCCAGCCAGCGCTCGGTGACGTACATGCGCTCTTCGTTGCCGCTGGAAAATTCGTTCTCGTCGTTGCACTCCCACAGCGAGCTCATCGTCAGCAGGTCTTCGAGCGTGGTTTTGGCCAGCCGCGGGTCCGCCGGCTTGTGGCCGGGGAAGAAGTCGTAGACCGGCGCGTCCACCCCGCTGATCAGATGGCGATCGATCGCGGCGCCGACCAGCAGGGCGGTGATGCTCTTGCTGGCCGAGCGCACGTCGTTGAGGGTGTCGGCCGTGCTGCCGTTGAAATAGTGTTCGTAGACGGTCTTGCCGTCCTGGACCACCATGATGCTGGTGATGTCCTTGTAGGTCTTGTCGGCGATCTTCGCCTCGACCGAGCTCAATCGGGCAAGGTCGGTGGCGTGGACGGTGGTGGTGGCGAGCAGCAATGTGGCAAGCAGATGTTTCATGGGAATTCCTGGCAATGCGGTCGATCGGCCGCTGGCGCATGAGGCCAGAGCGGCGGATGAAATGCCGGAAACGCACCTGAAGAATTATGAAGTTGCCGCTCAAGCCGGCAGCGAGGGCTTGCTGCCGCTCACTCGCCGGTCGCGATCCGGCGCACGGCCGAGCAGTGTGGCCCTGCCCGTGCCGGCGCCAGCGTGACGGTCAGGCGACGGCGGCCAGGGGCTTCTCGCGCACGGGCCTGGGCACGCCAGGCGTGGCGATCGTGCACTGGTTGGTGCGGTCGAACAGCTCACGCACCCACTCGATGAAGGCCTGCACCCGGGCAGACAGGTGCTTCTTCTGCGGATAGACGATCCACACCGGCTTGCCGGTGGAGGTGGTGTCGGTCATCACCAGTTCGAGCATGCCCTTGTCCAGCAGGCAGGCCGCCATCATCCGCGGCATCTGGGTGATGCCCATGCCGGCCGCCACCGCCTGCAGCACCGATTCGCCGTCGTTGATCAGCATGTGCGCGTCGATGTCCACGCTCATCTGGCCGCCCGGCGTGTCGAACTGCCACTGCCGCGGGCGGCCGTTCGGGTAGACGTAGTTGATGCAGCGGTGGTCCTTCAGGTCCTCGATGCTGCGCGGCGCGCCGTGTTTGCGCAGGTACTCGGGCGAGGCGCAGACGACGTTGCTGAGGTAGCCGATCTTGCGCGCGATCAGGCTGGAATCCTCCAGCTCGCCGACGCGAATCGCGCAATCCAGGCCTTCGCCGTTGAGGTCCGAGGGCGAGTCGCTCATCGACAGCTCCAGCCGGATGTCCGGGTAGCGCTGCTCGAACTCGGTCAGCCGCGGGATCACCGCGGCGCGACCCACCGACAGCGAAATGCCCACCCGCAACTTGCCGGCCGGCTTGCTGTTGGCGAAGTTCAGCGCCTCGGTGGCCTCGGCCAGGTCGGCGAGGATCTCCTTGCAACGTGCATGGAACGACGCCCCGTCGTCGGTCAGACGCAGGGAGCGGGTGGAGCGGAACAGCAGCCGGGCGCCAAGCTGGGTTTCCAGCCGGGAAACCGCCCGACTGACGCCGGAAGGGGTCATGCCCAGCTGGCTGGCGGCGGCGGCGAAACTCTTGGCCTCGACCACGCGGACGAAGGTCGATATGGCGGAAAAGTCTTCCATTGCTTCAATTCCTCGTCGATTCGTGACTGTGGCGCACGAGTGTAATGCGCAAGAACCGGGTTTTCTATACCGACAAGTACACCTATTCTCTCGACCCTCGCCGGGAACCCCTGCCCGGCCACCAAGGTTCTGGGAGCGCAAGATGAAAAAACAATGGATGCTGGTCCCGCTGATCGCCGTCACCGTGCTGGGCAGCTGGGTGCTGCTGCACGGCACCGACAGCCAGGCGCAAACCCCCGCCGGCGGTCCGCCGCCCGAAGTCACCGTGGCCCAGGCGCTGACCCGCAAGGTCAGTGACAGCGCCGATTTCACCGGCCGGCTGGAAGCGGTCAACACGGTGCAGGTGCAGCCACGGGTCGGCGGTTTCGTCGAGTCGGTGCACTTCCAGGAAGGTGCACTGGTGCACAAGGGCGACGTGCTGTTCCAGCTCGACGCCCGCCCGTACCAGGCCGAGGTCGATCGGCTGGTCGCCAACCAGGCGCAGGCGCAGGCCGAACTGAACCTGGCGCAGACCAACCAGCGCCGCGCCGAAATGCTGCTGGCCCAGCACGCGATCGCGAAGCAGGAAGCCGATCGTCAGGACACCACCGCGCAAAGCGCGCGGGCCCAGCTCGGTGCGGCCACCGCCGCCCTGGCCGCGGCGCGGTTGAATCTGGACTTCACCAAGGTGCGCTCGCCGATCGACGGCCGCGTCAGCAACGCCCGCGTCACTCCCGGCAACCTGGTCACCAGCAGCGACGTGCTGACCAGCGTGGTCTCGGTGAACCCGGTCTATGTCTACTTCGACGTCGACGAGCAGACCTGGCTCAAGCTCGACCATCTGCGCGCCAGCGCGAAGCAGGCCGGCCACAACGCGCGGATCGAGGCGGCGATGGGCCTGGCCGACGAGTCCGGTTACCCGCATGAGGGTCGCCTGGACTTCGTCGACAACCAGCTGCACACCGGCTCCGGCACGATGCGCCTGCGCGCGGTGTTCGACAACGCCGACGGTCTGTACACGCCCGGCCTGTATGCCCGCGTGCAGCTGCAGAGCGGCCAGGCGAAGTCGCGCGTGCTGGTGGATGACCGCGCCATCGGCACCGACCTCGGCAACCAGTTCGTCTACGTGGTCGACAAGGATCACAAGGTGCAATACCGCAAGGTCGACACCGGCGCCTTGTTCCACGGCCTGCGCGTGATCGACAGCGGCGTGCAGCCGAGCGACCTGGTGGTGGTCAACGGCCTGCAGCGCGTGCGTCCCGGCGTCGAGGTCAATCCGCAGAAGGTGGCGATGAGCTACCGGCTGCAGGCGGCGGACAAGGCGCTGGTCGAGCGTGGCGCCACCGCACCGAAACAGGATGTGGAGCTGGCTGCCGCGGCTGCGCCGAAACGACCGCAAGGCTGACGACGCGCTCCCTCCCCTGCGACCGAAGGAAGTCCCCTTGCGGGACGTGCAGCAGGGGAGGGTTGGGGAGGGGTGAACTCCCTCCAGTCCGCCACAGAGCAAAAGCGTTACCCCCTCCCCACCTCCCCCTGCTGCGCAGGTGGAGGAGCAAAAGAAAGACCGAAGCCGCGAAACGGCTTCGTCGAGGACTCTTTGCATGAAAAACATCGCCCAATTCTTCGTCGACCGGCCGATCATGGCCGCCGTGCTGTCGTTGCTGTTCGTGATCACCGGCTCCATCGCGGTGTTCCAGCTGCCGATCAGCGAGTACCCCGAAGTGGTGCCACCGACCGTCGTGGTGCGTGCCGCCTACCCCGGCGCGAACCCCAAGGTGATCGCCGAAACCGTCGCCACGCCGCTGGAGGAACAGATCAACGGCGTGGAGGGCATGCTGTACACCTCCTCGCAGGCGACCAGTGACGGCGCGCTCACCCTGACCGTGACGTTCGCGCTGGGCACCGACCTCAACACTGCCCAGGTCGACGTGCAGAACCGCGTGGCGCAGGCGCTGCCGAAGCTGCCCGAGGAAGTGCAGCGACTCGGCGTGACCACGCAGAAGAGTTCGCCCGACCTCACCATGGTGGTGCACCTCACCTCGCCCGACCAGCGCTACGACATGCTGTACCTGTCGAACTACGCGCGCCTGCACGTGAAGGACGTGCTGGGCCGCCTGAACGGCGTGGGCGACGTGCAGATCTTCGGTGCCGGCGAATACTCGATGCGCGTGTGGCTGGACCCGCAGAAGCTGGCGCAGCGCTCGCTCACCACCGCTGACGTGATCAGCGCGATCCGCGAGCAGAACGTGCAGGTCGCCGCCGGTGCGCTGAACGCGCCGCCCGGTCCGTCCAACTCCGCCTTCCAGCTCAACATCAACACGCGCGGCCGGCTGGTCAGCGAGGACGACTTCCGCAACATCATCGTGCGCACCGACGCGAACGGTGGTGTCACCCACCTTAGTGACGTGGCCAAGGTCGACCTGGGCTCGAACAACTACGCGCTGCGCAGCCTGCTCGACAACAAGCCCGCGGTGGCGCTGCCGATCTTCGCGCGGCCGGGTTCCAACGCGATCCAGATCTCCGACGAAGTGCGCACCACCATGGCGCAGCTGAAGAAGGAATTCCCGCAGGGAGTGGATTACTCGATCGTCTACGACCCGACCGTGTTCGTGCGCGGCTCGATCGAGGCGGTGGCGCACACGCTGCTGGAAGCGATCCTGCTGGTGGTGCTGGTGGTGATCCTGTTCCTGCAGACCTGGCGCGCCTCGATCATCCCGCTGGTGGCGGTGCCGGTGTCACTGATCGGCACGTTCGCGGTGATGTACCTGGCCGGCTTCTCGCTCAACGCGCTGAGTCTGTTCGGACTGGTATTGGCGATCGGCATCGTGGTCGATGACGCGATCGTGGTGGTGGAGAACGTCGAGCGGCATATCGAACTGGGCGAAACGCCGCGCAACGCGACGCGCAAGGCGATGCACGAGGTCACCGGCCCGATCGTGGCCACCGCCCTGGTGCTGTGCGCGGTGTTCATCCCGACCGCCTTCGTCAGCGGCCTGACCGGCCAGTTCTATCGCCAGTTCGCGCTGACCATCGCGATCTCCACGGTGATCTCCGCGTTCAACTCGCTGACCCTGAGCCCGGCGCTGGCCGCCGTGCTGCTGAAGGGCCACGACGCGCCGAAGGATCGCCTCACCCGCGGCATCGATCGCGCCTTCGGCTGGCTGTTCCGTCCGTTCAACCGCATCTTCCATCGCGGCTCGGAGCGCTACGTGGGCGGCGTCAAGCGCATCGTCGGCAAGGGCAAGCTGGCGCTGGTGATCTACGCCGGCCTGATCGCGCTGACCTGGTTCGGCTTCTCGCACGTGCCGACCGGCTTCGTGCCGGGCCAGGACAAGCAGTACCTGGTGGCGTTCGCGCAGCTGCCCGACGCGGCGTCGCTCGACCGCTCCGAAGACGTGATCCAGCGCATGGGCGCGATCGCGCTGAAGCAGCCGGGCGTCGAACATGCCGTGGCCTTCCCCGGCCTGTCGATCAATGGCTTCACCAACTCGACCAACTCCGGCATCGTGTTCGTCACGCTGAAGCCGTTCGAGGAACGCCGTGACGCTTCGCTGTCGGCCGGTGCGATCGCCGGCGCGCTGAACCAGAAGTTCGCCTCGATCCAGGACGCGTACATCGCGGTGTTCCCGCCGCCGCCGGTGATGGGCCTGGGCACGATCGGCGGCTTCCGCCTGCAGATCGAGGATCGCGGCGACCGCGGCTTCGACGAGCTGTACCAGCAGACCCAGAACCTGATCGCGGCCAGCCGCAAGGACCCGGCGCTCGCCGGCCTGTTCTCCAGCTTCCAGGTCAGCGTGCCGCAGGTGGACGCCGACGTGAACCGCGAGAAGGCCAAGGCCGAAGGCGTGAACCTGGGCGACGTGTACCAGACCATGCAGGCCTACATGGGCTCGCTCTACGTCAACGACTTCAACCGCTTCGGCCGCACCTACCAGGTCAATGTGTCGGCCGACCCCGCGTTCCGCCACACGCCGCAGGACATCCTGCAGCTGAAGACGCGCAACGCGCAGGGCCAGATGGTGCCGCTGGGTTCGTTCGTCACCGTGCAGCAGGGTGCCGGCCCGGACCGCGTGCAGCACTACAACGGCTACGCCACCGCCGAGATCAACGGCGGCCCGGCGCCGGGCTACAGCTCGGGCCAGGCGCAGGCGGCGATGGAGAAGCTGGCGAAGGACAACCTGCCGAACGGCTTCAGCTTCGAGTGGACCGAGCTGACCTACCAGCAGATCCTGGCCGGCAACACCGCGATCCTGGTGTTCCCGTTGTGCGTGCTGCTGGTGTTCCTGGTGCTGTCCTCGCTGTACGAAAGCTGGTCGCTGCCGCTGGCGGTAATCCTGATCGTGCCGATGGTGCTGCTGTCCGCGATCGCCGGCGTGTGGCTCTCGGGTGGCGACAACAACATCTTCACCCAGATCGGCCTGATCGTGCTGGTCGGACTGGCGTGCAAGAACGCGATCCTGATCGTGGAGTTCGCCCGCGAACGCCAGCATGAAGGCATGAGCCGCCACGAGGCGGTGCTGGAAGCGGCCAAGCTGCGACTGCGCCCGATCCTGATGACCTCGTTCGCCTTCATCATGGGCGTGGTGCCGCTGGTTACCTCGCACGGCGCCGGCGCCGAGATGCGTCACGCGATGGGCGTGGCGGTGTTCGCCGGCATGCTGGGCGTGACCATCTTCGGGCTGATCTACACGCCGCTGTTCTACGTCCTGATTCGCGCCCTGGTCGAACGCCGCGAGGCGCGCGCAGCCGAACGAGCCGCGGCGCATGCGCTGCCGGCGCTGGAGAACCACTGATGAAAACGATGCTGAAGATCGCCGCGCTCAGCGCGGCCCTGATCCTCGCTGGCTGTGCCAGCGTGGGTCCCGACTACCACGCCGGGAAAATTGCCGCGCCGCAACTGCAGGGCCTCGACGCCGTGCAGGAAAGCAACGCGGCGTTCCAGGCCGCGTGGTGGAAGCAGTTCAACGATCCGACGCTGGACGCGCTGATCCAGCGGGCGGCGGCGAACAACCTCGACCTGCGCATCGCGGTGGCGCGGTTGCAGGAATCGCGGGCGCTGCTCAGCAACGCGAAGTCCGACCGTCTGCCGACCATCGACACCGGCGTGAACTACACCCGCAGCCGCGGCCAGCAGCCGGGCTTCAGCGACCAGCGCAGCACCACCACGACCTACCAGGCCGGCTTCGACGCGTCGTGGGAACTGGACCTGTTCGGCGGCGTGCGCCGCTCGGTGGAAGCGGCCGGCGCCGATCTCGGCGCCAGCGAGGCCGCGCTGCACGATGCCCAGGTCAGCCTGCTGGCCGAGGTCGCGCGCAATTATTTCGAACTGCGCGGCAGCCAGCTGCGGCTGGACATCGCCAGGCGCGACATCGACAACCAGCGCCAGACCGTGCACCTGACCGAAGTGCGCCAGCAGGTCGGCACCGGCGCGGAGCAGGACGTGGCCAGCGCCAAGGCCAGGCTCAGCGCGGTGCAGGCGCAACTGCCGCTGCTGCAGACCCAGGCCAGCGCCAGCGAGTACCGCCTCGCCGTGCTGCTCGGCGAGCGCCCGGGCGAGCTCGACATCGACGTGTCGCCGAAGAGCTTCACGCCGATCGCCACGACCTTGCCGATCGGCGACGCCGGCGACGTGCTGGCGCGCCGTCCGGACGTCCGGATGGCCGAACGCGAGTACGCCGCCGCCACCGCGCGCATCGGCGTGGCCAAGGCGGATTTCTTCCCGCACATCTCGCTGGGTGGCTTCCTCGGCTTCCTGTCCGGGCGCAGCAATGATTTCGGCAGCCCGTCGACGCGGGCGTGGTCGCTGGCGCCCAGCATCAGCTGGTCCGGCCTCAACGTGCAGCGCGTGCGCGCGAACCTGCATGCCAGCGAGGCACGCGCCGATGCGGCGCAGGCGAACTACCAGCGCAGCGTGCTGGAGGCGATCGAGGACATCGACAACGCGGTCACCGGCTTCAACCAGCAGCGCATCCGCGTCGACCACCTGATCGAGCAAGCCACGCAGAGCAAGCGCGCGGCCGACCTGGCCCGCGTGCGCTACCAGGAAGGCGCCACCGGCTTCCTCGAACTGCTCGATGCCGAGCGCACCCAGCTCGCCGCCGAGGACGACCTGGCCCAGGCCGAGGCGGCGATCAACACCCGCGCCGTGGCCTTGTACAAGTCGCTGGGCGGCGGCTGGCAGGCCTGCGGCGACGAGCAGTGCAGCGCCGTCGCCAAGGGCGACGCGGCCCCATGAGCCGGCCCGCCCGACGCGTCCCGGCGGCGCCCGCGACCACGCCGGTCTACCGCGTGGCGCTGGTCAGCGGCGCCAATCGCGGCCTGGGTTTCGAGGTCGCGCGCCAGCTCAGCGAGCGCGGCATGACCGTGCTGCTGGGCGCGCGCGATCTCGACAAGGGCCTGCATGCGGCGCGCAAGCTGGCCGGCGCAGCCGGCGAGGTGATCGCGGTGCAGCTCGACGTCACCCGGCAGGATCAGATCGACACGCTGGCGCGCTGGATCGAGATCACCTATGGCCGGCTCGACGTGCTGGTCAACAACGCCGGTGCCCACTATGACCCCGCGGTGCGGCCGGCCACCGCCGACATTGCCGCGGCGCGCGACGCGATGGACATCCATCTGTTCGGCAGCTGGAGGCTGTCCAGCGCGATGCTGCCGCTGATGCGCCGGCACGCCTACGGCCGCATCGTCAACGTCTCCAGCGGCTGCGGCGCCAGCACCACCGACAGCGCCAACTGCCCGGCCTACCGCGTCTCCAAGTCGGCGCTGAATGCGTACACGCGCGTGCTGGCGAACGAACTCGACGGCAGCGGCATCCAGGTCAACGCGGTCTGCCCCGGCTGGGTCGCCACCGACATGGGCGGCCCCGGCGGACGCCCCGTCGCCGACGGCGCAGCGGGCATCGTCTGGGCCGCCTGCCTGCCCGCGCCACTCACCGGCGGCTTCTATCGCGACCGCCAGCGCATCGCCTGGTGAGGCCGGGCAGGTCGGCTTGCCTGCTCCCGCTGCCGCGCGGGCCTGCTGGCGCGGGCGAGCTTCCGCGCGAACGGAGCCGGCCCGAGGTTTGAGGCCCGTCCCGCCGTTCGCCCGGAACGCAGGTGCGCAGCACCGAAGTCGAACGGCATCGACCCTCCACGCTCGATGGAACGGCGACGCTTTCCACCGGTGAGCAGCTTCCATCTTCGACGGGCAGACTCCCCGCGCTAGCCGGCACCAGCCGCGCTGTGCTGGGAGTACAGCGCGTGCCAACGCCCGTCCACGTAGACGAAGACGTCGCACGAACGCACACCGCTGGCCGCGCCCTGCTTCGGGTCGTGGAAGGTGAGGATCGCGGTGTCGCCGTGGATCACCACGTCCTGGCCCGACGGGTGCGTCTTCAGCCACGCCTCGACCTTGCGTCGCTCCTCGTCGTTGCCGCGGTTCTTCGCGGCGTGCGCCATGATCGTGGCTTTCGCATGCACCGTCCCGTCGGCACTGATCGAGCGGTACTCGGGCAGCAGCAGGGCGTCGAGCCAGGCGGTGTCGCCACCGAGTTCGGCTTCCAGCCAGTGCTGGTCGACCGCGATCACCGCTGCGCTCGAATGTTCTTCCTCATCGCTGCCTGTCGCCGTGGCGACGGTCGCCGCCATGGTCCAGTTCACCGCCAGCGCCAGCACGGCGGTGCACGCCACGGCCGCGGAAAACCTGCGTTGTTTGTGCATTGCTGCGACCCTCTTTGCGCGGACGATGCGCCGCCAGGCCAATGTGGGGCGCGTGCGCATGTGCCGCATCGTCGCGGTGACGAAGGTGCGCCATGCGGTGACAGGCGGATGCAGCGAGGCACCCGGCGGTCATGACATTGCACGGACCGCCGCCCGTACCGTCGCCGTGCCGCTTGTCATCGCCAGGTCGCCGGTCGTCACGGTATCGGCGACAACGGCATCGGCCACTGTCACCCTGCACGACTCCCGCGACGGCGTCATGACCAGGAACCGAGCGTAGCCATGCAACCTTCCCTTGCGACAAAGGCCTGGCTGGCCCTGGTGCTGGTCGCGGCCTGCGCCATCGCCCCCCGCGCACACGGCGCCCCGGTTGGCGATGGCCTGGACCTGACGATTCCGCTACCACCCACGCTGGTGCGCGTGGGAGGTCATGGGCAGCTCGACTATGAAGTGTTGCTGGCCAATCGCTCCGCCAGGCGCATCACGCTCGAGGAATTCGTCGTGGGCGACGGGCACGACGGACGGCCCATCGCGAAGCTGTCGGGCAAGACGCTGGATCAGCACATCGCTCGCTTCGGCGCGGTGCCTGCGCCCTCGTCGGACACGACATCTTCGCTGCCAGCCGCGGGAACAGTGATCGAGCCCGGCCAGCAGGTGGTGCTGTTCATCGATGTTTCCCTGCCGGGCCACCCCGGCATCGATACCCTCCGCCACCGCGTGAGCTATCGCGTTGCCGGCGCAAGCGGCAGGTCCCGGGTCAGCGACACTCCACTGGCATTGCCGCGGACCAGGCCATCGCTGCTGGCGCCACCGCTGCGCGGCGGGCCGTGGGCCGCGATCCATGACGCGGACTGGCCGCGCGGCCATCGGCGAGTGTTCTACCGCCTCGACGGCCACGCCCGCCTGCCCGGCCGCTTCGCCATCGACTGGGTGAAGCTGGACGAACACGGCCGTTTCGCCACCAGCGACGCCGACCTGGCGCAGGCATGGTACGGCCACGGCGCCGACGTGCTGGCGGTGGCGGATGCGCGCGTGGCGGCGGTGCGAGACGGCATGGACGAACCGACCCGCATCTCGCAGCGCACTCATCCCGTCCCCGCGGACGATGCGGGCAACTACGTGGCCCTGCAGCTTGCCGACGGCCGCTACGCGTTCTACGAGCACCTGCGCAAGAGCAGCATCCGCGTCGCGGTGGGCGAGCGCGTGCGCACGGGCCAGGTCATCGCAGCGCTGGGCTTCTCCGGCGAATCGACCGGTCCGCACCTGCACTTTCACGTCGCCGACGCGAGCTCTCCGCTCGGCGGCGAAGGCCTGCCGTTCGAAATCCGCAGGTTCGAACGGCTGGGCCGCTACGACGACATCGCCCGACTGGGCAAGCCGTGGCGGCCCGCCGACAGCGACATCGTCCGGCACCACGAATGGCCCGGCAGCAACACGGTGGTGAGGTTCGCCGATGATCCAGCGCCTGACGGCAGGCCGTGAATCCCGCCGACCGCCCGCCGGCGCGAACACGCCGTTCGTCAACGCGCCGGGGCCGGCTGTCACCGCAACGGCAACGCCCGATGCGGCGCGATGCCCGCCTCGGCGGCATCTGCTGCCGGGGTGAAGGCATGAAACGACGATCCGCGCGTTGCTCCTCGATCCTTGCGCCGGGCCTGGCGGCGGCGGCGACGATGGCTGCGTCCGCCGCGGCGAAGTCCGATACATCGGCCGCGGCCGGGCCGTGGCGACGGCAGCATCCACTTCATGCGCGCGAGTCCCGCCGATGGCCGCTTCCGGCTCGGCGTGAGCCACCACGAACACGGTCGCTGTCAGCGCACTGGCGCGAGGCACCGGGCGTCCGGAGTTCGACCCTGCGGAACCGCCCTGCCGTCCAGCACTGTTTCCTCCGGCGCCACGGCGGCACACTGCCGTCCTGGCGCGTCACCCATCGACCGGCGCGCGGGAGCATCGCGTGACCGGGCACGACACTACTCATTGGAAGAAGCACGCGCTGGCGTTCGCCTTCTGGACCGGGCTGGCGCTGTCCTATGCGCTGAGCGGCGGGCTGTCCTCGATCAGCGAGGGCTATCCGCCGAGCTGGCTGCGCGCACTCAGCTGGAACCTCTCCAACTCCTGGTTGTGGATGGCGCTGGTGCCGCTGGTCGCCTGGCTGGGGCGGCAGAGCGCCACGCATGGCTGGCGCCGCTTCCTCGCCGTGCAGGTGCCGGCCAGCCTGGGCGTGGCGCTGCTGCAACTGCTCGCCCATCTGGTGCTGTTCTGGAACCTGAGCGGCCCGGGGCGGATGGAGGTGCACACGCTGGGCGCGTACATCCGCATGGAGTTTGCCTACAGCTTCCACCTCGCCGTGCTCACCTACTGGGTGATCCTGGTGGTGTTGCGCGGGATGGAATCACGCCGCCACCTGCGCGACGAGCGGCTGCGCCGCACGCAGCTGGAGACGCAACTGGCGCAGGCGCAACTGCAGGCGCTGCGCATGCAATTGCAGCCGCACTTCCTGTTCAACACGCTCAACGCGATCTCCGCGCTGGCGCTGGCCGACCCGCTGCAGGCGCGGCTGATGATCGCCCGCCTGGGCGACTTCCTGCGGCTCACCCTGGAGCAACGCCACGCGCCGCAGGTGCCGCTGTCGCGCGAGCTGGAATTCCTCGCCTGCTACCTCGGCATCCAGCAGGTGCGCTTCCAGGACCGGCTCAGCACCGAGCTCGACGTGGACGACGACACGCTGGCCGCGGCGGTGCCGAACCTGATCCTGCAACCGCTGGTGGAGAACGCGTTGCGCCACGGACTGCAGGACAAGCCCGGCGCCGGTGTCCTGCGCATTTCCACGCGCCGCGACGGCGACCAGCTGGAACTGCGCGTCGATGACGACGGCCTCGGCCTGCCGCCGGCGGGTACGGCCGAAGGCATCGGCCTGGGCAATACGCGCTCGCGCCTGCGCATGCTGTTCGGCGACGCGGCGCAACTCGAGCTCAGCGCGATCCCCGGCGGCGGCACCCGCGCCGAAGTGCGCCTGCCCTACATCGAGCACGCCGCATGAGCACGCCGCGCCTGCGCACCGTGCTGGTCGACGACGAAGTGCTGGCGCGCCTCGCCCTGCGCCAGGCGCTGGCCAGCCACGACGAAGTGGACATCGTCGGCGAATGCGGCAACGCCGCCGAAGCGATGCAGGCCGTGCGCGTGCTGCGTCCCGACCTGCTGTTCCTCGACATCCAGATGCCCGGCATGGACGGCTTCGAGCTGCTCGACGAACTCGCCCCCGACCGCCTGCCACTGGTGGTGTTCGCCACCGCCTTCGCCGAACACGCGCTGCGCGCGTTCGACGCGATGGCGCTCGATTACGTGCTCAAGCCGATCGAACAGGCCCGCTTCGACCAGGCCATGGCGCGCGTCAACCAGCACTGGCAAGGCCTGCACGCCACCGCCGGCCCGGCGCTCGAAAGCGTGGCCGCCGGGGGCTACGCCCAACGCCTCAGCGTGCGCCACGGCGAACACATCCGCGTGCTCGCCGTCGACGACATCGACTGGATCCGCGCCGACGGCAACTACCTGCACATCCACGTCGGCCCCGTCCGCTACCTGCACCGCGACACCTTGCGCCACGTGCTGGCGCAACTCGACCCCGCGCAATTCCTGCGCATCCACCGCGGCACCCTGGTCAACCTGGCGCGGGTTCGCGAGGTGCATCCGATGTTCAAGGGCGGGGCCGAGGTGGTGCTCCATGACGGGACGCGGCTGGATCTGAGTCGGCGGTTTCGGGCGGGGGCGCGGAGCGTGCTCGGATTGCGTTGAAACACGTCGCATTGTCGCCGGCGAGCGTTGTCACCCATCCGCGTTGCGCACTACTCTTGCGGCAAGTTGGCGTACCTCCTTCGGCGAAATGCCACTGATTCCGGCTGATGCACCACAGGGAGATGAAGATGGACACAGGAAGTCCAAACCTCGCGGCACCCCCAGCGGACACGACACAGGACATCCTCGAGCTGACGGTCGAAGCCAACCTGATCGTCGCGACCGACGTGCAAGCCAATGCCTACGAACTCAGGAACGAGTTTCTTATGCAGCGGCGCCTGGCGCGGGTACGCTATCAAAACGGCGTGACCTTGCCGGCCAAGGCGAAGAAGCTCCGCGCCGACGCGAACCGCAAGGTGAGGCATTCGCGCACACTTGCCCGCAACATCTCGAAGGCTACTGGCCACACCAAGCACGCCCAGGCCGATGCGCATCACATCGTAGCTGTCGCAGACAAACGCGCGAGCCGTTCGCGTGCACTGCTCTTCCGCTGGGCATAGGCATCAACGACGCAGACAACGGCTCGTACCTCCCAAAGAAATGGACGTCAGTGGTCCCTGGTCTCGATGCGGCAACAGCGCACGAAGTCATTCACACGACGGCCTACCACCTCGCAGTGACCTCGCGGCTGATCCTCGCGAAGCCTTCGAACCAGGCAAACGGCCGGAAGGCTCTGCAGGACATCCGGTACGACATCCTCAATGATGAATTCGACTACTGAGGTGATGGAAGTGAAGGTATGGGAACTCAAAAGTGGCTCCGTCAATGACTTCGCTCCGTTGGTCTTTGCCAGCGACAAGGACGTCGAGTCGGGCATGTTCGACGCCACTGGCGCCAACCTCTCCTGGTCAAGCAAGCCCAAGGTCGAAGTGTTCGTGGAACCTGGAAAGAAGAAACCCAGGCCGCTGGCGGACGTCAGTGCGCTGACGCCTGGTGCCTTGGTCATGAATGACAAGTCGAAGACGGCGCTCGAGCCCTTCCTGTCACGTTTCGGGCAGTTCCTGGAGATGGACTGCGCGGGTGAATCGCGCTGGTTCTACAACGTGACGAATCTCATCCCATGCATCGACGAGGCTCGCTCGGCCAAGCGTCCGAGCGGCTCGATCGTGAAAGAAGCATTCATTGAGGAACGGGTGCCAGTCGACGCGGCCGTGTTCAAGGACCCGCTGACCGCCGCCGCGGTGCTCTATGTCAACGAAGCGGGCAAGGCTGCTCTGGAAACCATCATTGCCGATGCCGCCATCGTGGGCATGGCCTTTACCGAACCCGGTCCACCGCCGAAAAAGCCCCGCCCGCGTTACTGAGCCAACCTCAAGGGCCAGAGTGAACTTTCTCTGCGAACATGTGATTCGACCTGCTTCCGCCTACTCCATGGTTCGGCGTACCGCTGCAACTACTGGTAGAGATGCGCCTGGATCGCGATGAAGGCCTCGCGTATTGCGGGCACCGGGCCGAGCAGGCGCTTGGCATCGTTGGTGCCACCGTAGCGGATGCGCAGGAAGTCGGCGATTTTCCTTGATGCCAGCTCGTCCACGCCGTGCTTCTCGTAGGCCTCCAGCACGTAGTCGAGGAAACCGCGCATCTCTCGCTGGTAGCCATCCAGTCCCGTCGCGCGCGCGCTACCGGCGCGTTCGTGGCGCGACAACGGCGCCAGCGTGAAGCGGACATAGGCCAGCACGTCGAAGATGTCGCTGTTGGAGGCGTCGATCAGGCGCCGCATGTCGTCCAGACGATCAGCATCGTAGCCGAGATCCTTCAACCGCTGCTGGAAGGCTTCGCGCCGATCTGGGTCGCTCCATACCGCACGCAAATCTTCTTCCGAGGCAACCAGATTGTTGAGGTCGCCAAACAACTGCTGCATGAATTCCTGCGCGGTGATCTGCCGGCCCTCGTGCCAATACGTGGTGGCGGCGAGGTAGCGGATCGAGCGCTCCTTGCCGTCTGCCAGTTTCACGATGATTTTTGGCGTGGGTTCCGGCGTCTCCCTTACGCCGCCGTCGGTCTGTTTCGGCGGATCGTCCTGCCCATCGGTTTCGCGTGGAGTTTTCGGCGTCGGCTCATCCGGCGGCAACGGCTCGCCATCCCACTCGGGGTCTTCGAACTTCTCGTAGCCCTTCACGAAATCGTAGATGGTGAAGAAGTCCTTGCCGTCGAAGGTGCGCGTGCCGCGGCCGATGATCTGCTTGAACTCGATCATCGACTTGATCGGGCGCAGCAGCACGATGTTGCGCACATTGCGCGCATCGACGCCGGTGGAGAGTTTCTTCGACGTGGTGAGGATCGTCGGCAGCGTCTTCTCGTTGTCCTGGAACTCGCGCAGATGCTGCTCGCCAAGCTTGCCGTCGTCGGCGGTCACCCGCTCGCAGTAATGCGGGTCGGGGTTGTCCTTGATCTGGTTGATGGCATTGCGCACGCGCGCGGCGTGGTCCTGCGTGGCACAGAACACCAGCGTCTTCTGGCGCTGGTCGATCTGGTCCATGAATTCGTGCACGCGGCTTTCCTCGCGCGCGTCGATGATGATCTTCGTGTTGAAGTCGGCCTCGGTGTACTCCTTGTCCGGGTCGATCTCGCCGCCGATCACCTCGTCCTCGTCGGAGTACGTGTAGCTGTCCAGCGTGCTGGCCATCTGGCGCACCTTGAACGGGGTGAGGAAGCCGTCGCCGATGCCTTGCTTGAGCGCGTAGGTGTACACCGGGTCGCCGAAATAGCGGTAGGTGTCCACGTTCGCGTCGCGCTTGGGCGTGGCGGTCATGCCCAGCTGCACGGCGGGCGCGAAGTATTCGAGGATGCCGCGCCAGCTGCTTTCGTCGCGGGCACCGCCGCGATGGCATTCGTCGATGACGATGAAGTCGAAGAAGTCCGGCGGATAGCCTTCGAAGGTGAACTGCGGTTCGCCGTCCTGGTCCGTACCGGTCATGAAGGTCTGGAAGATGGTGAAGAACACGCTGGCATTCTTCGGAATCCGGCCCTGCTTGCGGATTTCGTCCGGGCTGATGCGGCACAGCGCGTCGGGCGCAAACGCGCTGAACGCGTTGTAGGCCTGGTCAGCCAGGATGTTGCGGTCGGCCAGGAACAGGATGCGCGGACGGCGCACCGGATCACGGCTCAGGTTCCAGCTGGACTCGAACAGCTTCCACGCGATCTGGAACGCAATGGAGGTCTTGCCGGTACCGGTCGCCAGGGTCAACAGGATGCGCTGCTCGCCCTTGGCGATCGCCTCCAGCACCGCGGTGATCGCGTTGTGCTGGTAATAGCGCGGCTGCCATTTGCCGCCGCCGGTCTCGAACGGCACCGCACCGAAACGGTCGCGCCAGTCGTTACCCTCGGGGAAGCAGCGCGCCCACAGCTCCTGCGGCGAGGGAAACGGCAAGGCGATATCGCCTTCCGTGCCGGTGATCATGTCGATGGCATACCAGCCGATGCCATTGCTGGCGTAGGCAAAACGCGCCTGCAGCCGCGTGGCGTAGTCCTTGGCCTGGCCCACACCCACCGTGTGGCCAAGGCCGGCGCGCTTGGCCTCGATCACCGCCAGCTTGCGGTCGCAGTAGCTCAGCACGTAATCGGCCGACAGCGGATTGGCGCGCCCGCCACCGCCGGTGATGCGGCCGGGGCAGATCAGCTCGCGATGCACGCGCGATCCCTCGACCACGCCCCAGCCGGCCTCGCGCAGCACCGGATCGATGCGGTTGGCGCGGGTATCGGCTTCGGTTTCGTTCATGCCTGTCAATGTTGCCCCTGATGTCCGGATGGTGGCCGGAAGCCACGTTCGGTGCAACGTTCCGCGATGGCCGGACGCTTGCGCGCCCGGCCCCTGCTAAGCAAACTTGCCCGCAAGTGGGTTGGGAGATCCCGGCCGGCGTCGTGGCTTCGGTGCGTTCACCGGGGCCTTTCGCTTTTCTGGCGGGGCGAATCCTGACCCCTTCCAATGCCAGTGCGCCTGCCGCCGTGCCCATGTATTGAAGTTGCACCCAACATGCCCCCTCCTCTTGGTTCCTCGGAACTTACGCGGGGGTTCTTATTGCCGGTCCTTCAGCCGCCCTCACCCTCGCCAGCCACCGGGCGCGCTCACGCCACCGACGGACCGTCGCTCTTGTGATAGCGGATGACGCAACGCTCAGGTAGGCGACTACCCCAATCGGCACCGCCAAACACTACAATCAAGCGCATGCAACCGGCCAACACCCTTCGCTTCGCGTTGAACGACCGCATCGAGGATGCCGAGGTCGGGCCTGCGCACGTCCCGCTGGCGTTGTTGGGGCAGTTCCAGAACGATGTAGGCGAGTTTCTGGCTGGTTCCGGCAAGGACGTCAACCTCAATCAAGTGATGGTTGCCATCGAAGAAGGGTCACTCGCCCTGGTTGCCGTCGGCCTGCTGACAGCCACCACCCTGTGGGCTGATGTTCAACAGCTGCAAAACAGCGCCCAACTGGGTCTGATTGACCCCAAGCGCGCCGCGGTGATGGAACGCTGGCAGGTGGCTGCACGCAAAAATCCTCGCCGCCGCTACACGCTGGCCGATCAGAGCGGCGCGGCCATCATCCGTGTGGATGCGGACTCCGATTACCGGGACCAGACAGCCGCCGTGTGGGTGGAAGTCAGCAAGTACCTGCACGGCCAGATCACCGACCTGGGCGGCACCAGCAAGGCCAACGTCCACCTGAAGCTGGACAACGGCAAGGTGCTGACCATCGCCAGCACGCAAAAGCTGCTGGGCGATGACGAGCGCAATCGTCTCTACAAGCCAGCCGTCCTGCGGATTTCCGCCGAGGAAAACCTGCAGAGCGGCGAACTGCGCAATCTCACCCTGCTGGGCTTCGAGGATCACCAGCCGAGCTGGGACGCGGCGGCATTCGGCGAACTGGTGCGCAAGGGCACCCAGGCTTGGGCGGACGTGCCTGATGACTGGCTGGAAAGCCTGCGGAGCGGACAGGGATGAGCGCATCGGTGCTGCTGGATACCAGCTTTCTGATTTCATTCGTCAGTCAACACCGCGCCCACCACGCCACGGCCGAGCAGTACTACCGCTACCTGCTGAAGAACAACATGCCGATGATCTTCTCGGCCATCGTGGCTGCGGAATTCGGAATCAAGCAACCCATCACGGATCTGCCACTGAACAACTTCCGCGTTCTCGACTTCAATGTTCCGCATGGACAGAAGGCCGCAAACCTGTGGAGCGCGCTCGGTCAGCGGGACGCCCGGGAAAGCCGTGCGGTGGTGCGCGACGACGTGAAACTTCTGGCCCAGGCCGGCCACGAGGGCATCGATTTCATCCTGACCGAAGATGCCTCCACGCTGCACAAATACTGTGAACGCCTGCGCTCAGGCGGGCATCTGAAAACGCGTGCCATCACACTCAAAAACGGCTTCGACGCCAGTGCACTGCGCGACGATGGGCAGATCGACTGGGTCAGCGACTCAGCTCCCGATCCCAACGCGTAAGACCTGTCCTTGACGAGTGGACAGGTTGCGGCGCGGCATTACGGCAGCTGGCCGAAAACGCATATTGCGGCAGGGACCGCGCAGACGTTGGCGCCATCGCTCACTCAGCCAGCGTGATGCTGTTGTCCGCGCACCATTCGCGCAGCGCCTGTCGGGTCTGTTCCCTCTCCCACTGATGCCAGGCGTCGAGGCTGTCGTGGCGATCCAGCAGGTCCTTGAAGCGGGCGTAGGCGCCGCGGTGCGAGAACATCGCGCATACCTGCTCGTAGCAATCCGGCAGCTGCGTGCGGGCGAACTCCAGCGCCAGCGGCTTGCCCAGGTCGAGGTCGCGTTTGTTCGGCAACGCCACGTAGCGCGCCGCGTCTTCGATGTCCGCCGGCAGCGGATCGAACTCGTCGAACTCGTCGCTGTGCCGGAGCACCGTGCCCGTGTCCCGGCACACCCAGGCCTCCGTGTCGCCACCCGCGTCCAGGAAGAGCAGCGCATCTTCGAGGTCGGCCAGTTTGACGGGGGTTTGCTCGCTCATGCCAGTTCGCCGGAGAAGGCTTTTTGCAGGAGGGATTGGCGGAGGGTGGTTAGCTCTGAGAGCTTCCGCTCATAAGCTTCGACAAGCTCCAAGGTCTTTGTCTCAATGGACCTCACTCGCATGACGTGACGTCTTTGATCTTCAATTGAATCTGGGAACCGAACCTTCACTACTCCAATCGTTGTACCTGAAATAGCAGGCTGTGCGGCTTGGTTCGCCGTAGTTCTAAGATCAGCCTTGCTCAGAAGAAGGGCTAGGAAGTCCAGATCGAAGTCTCTGTAAAGCTTGCTGACATGAAACGCGTTATCCGTGAGCCATATCGGGCCATCTACAACGCGCACATTCCCACACTTGGCGCCCACCCTGCCAATGAGAATATTTCTTCCTTTCAGATTTGACTCATTATGCAGCCCGGTTTGTCCGTTGCCTCCGAACACTGGAATGGTTCCCGACGCAGCCATAGCTTTGCTCGGCAGAAAATCACCGCTTCTAACCTTGATGATTGTGGAAATTTCTGCCGTGATCCAATCCTTGTGGTTTGCTGCCGCGGTGATCTGCACCGATCGGAGTAGCTCGTTCGCGTCCACCAGATTGGCCTCGGCATGGGCGCGGGCGCGGTCGAGGGCGGCGAAGGCCTGATCGAGCACCGCAACGATCCGCTT
The DNA here is from genome assembly GCF_040208325.1 of Rhodanobacter sp. IGA1.0. Taxonomy (NCBI): domain Bacteria; kingdom Pseudomonadati; phylum Pseudomonadota; class Gammaproteobacteria; order Lysobacterales; family Rhodanobacteraceae; genus Rhodanobacter; species Rhodanobacter sp. IGA1.0. The sequence continues at coordinate 61,811 of NZ_CP157948.1, read as the reverse complement.
CTGCTCTTCCAACTGCGGCAATGGAATCTCAAACTCCATCACCTCATTCATGTTGGCACGGGGCATTCTCGCTCCCGTCGCAGTTGCTGCTATGCGCTCGCAGGTCTCAGACCATGTAAGCCAGTGAAACAGGAAATTCCGATCCAATCTCTCGCATGGCAACAACGGGAAGATTTCAGTCGAGCAATGTCCCTCGAACGTTGGCAGCAGCGCCTTATTCAAGTAGGCGCGCAATCGCCCATAAAGAACGTGACGCGGAGTGAAGTAAAAGGTGTCGCTTTTGACCTGAGCGGGCAACGTCGATCCGGTGAATTCACCAGTGTTGCTCGATATGTCTTCAAGTCCTACGTATGGCAAAAGTCCCCTGCTCTTGGTCTTCTCCACTGAGACGACAGAGCCAAGCGGGACACAGTTCTGCTGGCTCAACCCACGAGCAACACCGGGCAACCTCACAACATCCCCCGAATCTCTTCCAGAATCTGCGCCGTCTCCGCATCCCGCGCCAGCATGTCGGCGATGATCTGCTCGGGACTGCGCAGCGCCTGGGCTTCCAACGCGTTCGGATTCTTCACCGACAGATCCCACGTCGCGGTGTCCAGATCCCTCACTGCCACCGACCAGCTTTTCGCGCTGTCGTCCTTGTCCGCCTGCAAGGCGACGAACTCGACCAGATCCTCGTCATTGAGCGGATTGGTCTTGCCCAGGCTGCGCCCCGGATCGAGCTGGTAGTACCAGACCTTGCGCGTCCTGGAACCCTTCTCGAAGAACAGCACCACGGTCTTGACGCCCGCGCCCTGGAAGGTGCCGCTGGGGCAATCCAGCACGCTGTGCAGGTTGCAGGTTTCCAGCAGCTCCTTGCGCAGCGCCACGCTGGCGTTGTCGGTGTTGCTGAGGAAGGTGTTCTTGATCACCACGGCGCCGCGGCCGCCGGCTTTCAGCTTACGGATGAAGTGCTGCAGGAACAGGTAGGCGGTTTCGCCGGACTTGATCGGGAAGTTTTGCTGCACCTCCTTGCGCTCACCGCCGCCGAATGGTGGATTGGCCAGCACGATGTCGTGGCGATCCTTCTGCTGGATGTCGAGCACGTTCTCGCTGAGCGTGTTGGTATGCCGGATGTTGGGCGCGTCGATGCCGTGCAGGATCATGTTCATCACGCCCAGCACGTAGGCCAGCGATTTCTTTTCCTGCCCGTAGAAGCTGCGCCGCTGCAGCGTGTCCCAGTCGGCGGCGGAGAGGTCGTCGCGGCGCATCGCGTTCCACGCTTCGCACAGGAACCCGGCCGAGCCGCAGGCGCCGTCGTAGACGGTTTCGCCGATCTGCGGATTGACCACCTTGATCATGGCGCGGATCAGCGGGCGCGGCGTGTAGTACTCGCCGCCGTTGCGGCCGGCGTTGCCCATGCGCTTGATGCGGGTTTCGTAGAGATCCGACAACTCGTGCTTGGCCTGCTGACTGCCGAAGTTGAGCTGGTCGATGATCTCCAGCGCGTCGCGCAGCGAGTAGCCAGAGCGGAAGCGGTTGGCGATTTCGGAGAAGATCTCGCCGATCTTGTATTCCAGCGAATCCGGATCTTCGGTGGTTTCGCGGAAGGTCTGCAGGTAGGGGAACAGCTCGCCGTTGACGAACTCGATCAGGTCCTTGCCGGTGCGCGCGGCGTTGAGGTCGGGCGCGCCATCCTTCGTCTTCGGCGCGGCCCACGACTGCCAGCGATACGGTTCGTCGAGGATCGGCCTGTACTCGCGGCCTTCCAGCCCGGCCTCGTCCTCCCACTCCTTCTCCATGTCGTCGAGGTACTTGAGGAATAACAGCCACGAGGTCTGTTCGGCGTAGTCCAGTTCGGACGCCAGGCCCTCGTCATTGCGCATGACGCGGTCCATGTTGTTGAAGGCGTTTTCAAACATGTGGTGTGATTTTTCCTGGATTGGGCCCAGCTGCCACGAAACACACAGGGAGCATTGCCCATGAGTGACCATCGTCTGTGCGGCTGGTGAGCCCGGATGGTCGACGGCACGATGGGGTTCGTCAAGCAATCCGTCGTGCCGCCTGGTCTTCGGCGAATTGCTCAGCGTACAAGCTCGACTGGGCGCCCATTCGCTGAAGTGCGATGCCTGCCATCATCGCGGGGTGAGGTGCGAGGCTCGCCTGATGACACCGGACCGATTGTCCCGCGCTGATGACCGCTGGTCACGCCGGCTCCCCGCTCGTCACAAAGCGGCGGCGATGCGCTGGCGCCGCTATACAGACTCGGCCGCACATCATCGCGTCGAGGAATACGCATGGCCCACCGCTCGCTCACCTTGCTCGCCAGCAGCCTCGTCGCGCTGGAAATTTTCGGCGCGACTGCGATCCACGCGGCCAGCGCGACTTCCCCATCGCCGGAAATCTTCGCCCCCGGCGCGATCTCCGGTCCGTCCGGCGTGGACTGCCTGACCTTCGCGCCGGACGGCAATACCGTCTACTTCGACCAGCAGGCGCGCTGGAACGGTTTCATCATGGAAGCGCATCGCGTGGGGAACGGCTGGTCGACGCCGCGGATCGCCTCGTTCTCCGGGCAATGGCAGGACCACGATCCGGCGATGGCGCCGGACGGTTCGTTCCTGGTGTACACCTCCAACCGCGCCGCGGTGGCCGGCGGTCCGGCGCTGCGCGGCGGCCAGTTGTGGCGGGTGGACCGCCACGGCAGCGGCTGGGGCGAGCCGCAGCGGTTGCCCGACGCGGTGAACGTGGGCACCAGTGTGTACTCGCCCAGCGTGGCGGCGAATGGCGACGTGTACTACCAGCGGCGCGACGAGGCCACCCACGAGTTCCATCTCTACCGCACGGCCTGGCGCGATGGCCGCTACCAGGCACCGCAGCGCCTCGCGCTGGGCGATCCGGCCGCACACGAACTCGATCCAGCGGTGGCGCCGGACCAGTCGTTCATCGTGTTCGACGCGAACTACGCGGGCAAGGACAAACCCGACCGGCTGTACATCGCCTTCCGCGACGGCGCGGGCTGGGGCACGCCGATCGACCTGGGCGACGCGGTGAACCGCTACGAGCCCTGGGGTTCGCACCTCGGCCCGGACGCCCGCACGCTGTACTTCACCAGCAACTACACCGCAAAGGTGAGCTACCCGCGCACGGGCGCGCAGGCACGGGCCGACCTGGCGCGGATGCGCGCGTGGGACAACGGCAACGACCACATCTGGAAAATGTCGCTGGCACCGTGGCTTGACGCGCCCCGCTCGCGCGAGGCCGCGGCAAGCCCCCATCACTCGACCGGAACCAGCCATGACGCCACGTAACCTCGCCCTCGTCGCCAGCCTCGCACTCGCGTTCGCATCACCGCTGGCTAGCGCTGGCGAACTGCTGGGAGCGGGCGTGATCTCCACCGGCCTGCAGGAAACCTCGGTTGCGCTGACGCCGGACGGAAACACGCTGTACTTCATGCGCTCGGATCTTGCCGAAGCCGACGACACCATCATGGTCTCGCATCGCGCGGGCGATCGCTGGTCGACGCCGCGTCGCCGGGTTCTCCGGCGAGTGGCACGACTCCGAGCCGACGCTGTCGCCCGATGACCGGCGCCTGTACTTCGTCTCCAATCGGCCGCTGCGGCCGGGCGGCACGCCGGTGACGGCGACCATGAACGGACGCAGTTTTCCCGGCACGAACCTGTGGTTCGTCGAACGACAGGCCGCTGGCGGATGGGCCGCGCCGGTGCATGTCGACGGCGCGCTCAACGACGGGGCGATGATCTACAACCCGTCGGTGGCGGCCAACGGCGACATCTATTTCTCGGCGCATCGCGCGGATTCCGGCAAGGCCTACCAGATCTACGTGGCGCGCGATCACGGCCATGCCATGCCGGAGCAGGTGCCGCTGGGTGATCCCGCGAACAACCGCATGGACCCCGCGGTGGACCCGGCCGGGCGCTTCCTGCTGTACGCGGGCAACGAAGGCGATGCGCTGGGCAGCGCCGACATCTACATCGTGTTCCGCCAGCCGGATGGTGGCTGGAGCAAGCCCGAGCACCTGGGCGGCGACGTCAACAGCCGCACGCTGGAGAACGCGCCGTCGCTGGGGCCGGCGTTCGGCGAACTGTTCGTGTCGAGCGCGCGCCGCGGCGAGGTGCGCTTTCCGAAGCCCCGCGACGACGACGCCTCGCTGCAGCGGCGGCTGCAGTCGCCGCTGAACGGCTCGCGCAATCTCTGGCGTTTCGACATTTCCCGGGTGCTGCGCGCCCACGGCATCACGCCGACAGCGAGCGCGGAACCGATGCCAGCTGATCCTGCCGGCTAGCGCTGCACGATGTGGGCGAACCACTCCCAGCCACGCACGCGCTCGGTGATCAGCTTGGTGCAGGTCAGCATCGGCACGGCCAGCAGCGCGCCGGGGATGCCCCACAGCCAGCCCCAGACCAGCAGCCACAGCAGGATCGCGATGGGGCTCAGCCGCATGCTGGCGCCCTGGATCAGCGGGGTGATCAGGTTGCCTTCCACCGCGGTGATGCCGGCGAAGGTCAGCACCGGCAGGAACACTTCGAGGCTGGCGTCGTTGGCGTAGAGCATGCACACCACCGCCAGCAAGGTGGTGGTGACGATCGCGCCCACATAGGGAATGAAGTTGGCGAACATCGCCACCGCGCCCCACAGCAGCGGGTCGGGCACCTTGTAGAGCCACAGCATGCCGGCGGTGATCGCGCCGAGGCTGGCGTTGATCAGCAGCGCGGTGAGCAGGTAGCGCGAGATCTCGGTCTGGATGCCGCGCACGATCGTCACCGCGTGTCGCTTGTAGGCGAAGCTGGGGGTGATCTCCACCAGCCGGCGCAGCATCGAGTCGCCGTAGATCAGGAAGAAGAACACCAGCAGCAGCACGCTGAGCACGGCCGCCAGCACCTTCGGTGCGGTGGAGACCACGTCCCAGGCACTGATCGAGATCGGCGTGGACTGTGGCACCGCCGCGCGGGTGCTGGAACCGCTGACCAGGGTCTGGGTGGCACGGTTGGCTGCCTCCAGCGGCTTGGTGAAACTGCGCAGTTTCGGCACGAAGCTGCGGATTGCGGTGGGCGCGCCGTGGAACCAGCCGATGGCCGGCTGGGCCAGCAGGCCCACGCCGCTGCCGATGCCGGTGATCAGGCCGATCATCAGCACCATCGCGGTAAGCCAGCGCGGGATGCGCAGGCGGGCGCCGAAGGCCACGATGGGATTCAGCGCCAGGCCGATGAAGGCGGCCAGCACCAGCGGGATCAGCAAGGCCTTGGTCAGCGTGATGGTGTACAGCAGGGCCAGCAGCAGCAAGGCGTTGAAGACCAGGCGGATCGCACGCAGGTGGCGGCGTATGCCGAGCACCGGATTGCGTCGCCGCAGCGGGGTGTCCTGGCCGGACGGCGGTTCGAACCCTTCGGCGACCGCGACCTCGGCGACGAGGCCGACGGGGGTGCCGGGCGCCAGCGACGGCAGTGGCTCGGGTTCGCTCATGCCGGTCTGCTCATGCCTGTTCGCCGGGCTCGGCGATGTCCGCCGCGGCGTGCTTCGCCATGCTGACCTCGGCGAAGTCGGCCACCAGGCGGGTGCCCTGCGCCAGCACTTCGGCAAGACCGCCGCTCAACAGCGAGCCGACTCCCGGCACGCGCAGCGGGTGCACGTCCAGCGTGCCCAGCACCACGCCGGCACCGGCGGCCACGCCCACGGTGGTCAAAGGGTTGTCGCGGCCCCGTGCAAGCAGCAGCGCGGCCGGCGTCGCGAGTTCCTGCCGCGCGAACCGCATGCGCAGCTGGGCGGCTTTCACTTTGGCCAGGCGGTCGAACAGGCTCATGGCGTTCCCCCGTCACGCTGCCCGGAAGGTGCGGCCGGCTCGTCCGCGTCCCTGTGCAGCGTTTCGCGCATCATCGCACCCCATTCGTTGCGTGTGGCGGGCAAGCTCATCCAGTGCATGCAGCGACGGAACAGGATGATCGCGCCGAGCAGGAACAGCAGTTGCAGCACGGCCAGGCCCAGCAGCGCCCAGAACCACGAGCCCCACCACGACGCCAGCACCACGCCGACCAGGCCCAGCAGGGTCAGGCCAAGCCCCACGCCCGCGACGGTGGCCGCCAGCGCAGCCAGCAGCATCCACGAAACGGCGCTGCGGGCCAGCCCCAGTTCGGCGGCCAGCAAGGCCAGCTGGGCGCCGAACAGATGCCGGATGGCGCGCCCGAACTGGCCCAGTTCGGCCAGCAGACCAGACGACAGCGGCGCCGGATCCGGCGCCGCTGTCGCATGAGTCGATGCACCGTCGCCGTCCACGGGATCGGTTTGCTCCGGATCGCTCACCGCCGCAGGATGCGGCCGAGCAACCAGCCGGCGCCCAGGGCGATCGCCACCGACTGCACGGGCTTTTCGCGCACGTAGTCACGCGCCTGCTCCAGCCATGCATCGGCGCGGTCCATCGTCTGGTCATACACCTCGCGACTGCGCTCGCTGACCTCGGCAGCCTTGTCGCTGGCCTTGTGCGCCGCGCCGGCCGCCTTGTCGGTGGCCCGGTGCAGACCTTCCTCGACGTGGTCGGCGGCACGCTCGACGCTGTCCTTGGTGCTGGCGACGGCGGCCGAGGTGGCCTGCTTGATCCGCTCGGCGCGCTCGTCGATGCGATCGCCGGTCGGCTTGTCGTTGCTGCTGACTTGGTTGTTCATGGCTTGGCTCCGGAAAGACTCAGTATGGCGCGCCCGCGCCGCGATCGGCAGGGGTCAACTGGCGCGACGGAAGAACGCGATGATCGCCAGGATCAGGAAGATCACGAACAGGATCTTGGCGATGCCGGCGGCGGCGCCGGCAATGCCGCCGAAACCGAGCACGGCGGCGATGATGGCGATGACCAGGAAGACCAGGGCGTAATGAAGCATGGGGGAATCCTCGTGTGGGGTAAGACGTGCCCGCGGTGCGACCGCGTGCAGCCATTCACCCATAGCCCATGCCTTGCCGGTGTGAAGAGAAGACGCGCGGGCATGCACGCGGCGCCGACGTTCAGCCAGCCACCTCCGGGTTCAGCGTGCAGGTGCCGACCAGCTCGGCCTGTTCCAGCACGTGGCCCGCCATCGCCGCGCGCAGGTCGGCCAGCGAAAAGCCGGTGACCAGCGGCAACGCCGCCACGTCCAGCGCGTACACGGTGAAGTGGTAATGGTGCAGCAACGCATCGTTCCACGGCGGGCACGGGCCGTCATAGCCCAGGTATTCACCGGCCATGTCCGGATCGCCGCTGAACCAGCCGGTGTAGTCGTTGGCGCCCTGCACGCTGCCGGGTGGACCGAACGGTTCGCGCTTGCCGCGCGGGGTGATCCCGTCGCTGCACGCGCCAGCGGCAAGCTCGCCACACTCCACCGGGATGTTGGCCATCAGCCAGTGCACGAACTCCACCCGCGGCAGGTCCGCCGGCACCGTGCGACCGGGCTGGTTCACGTCGTCGCCGCGGCTGGGCACGTCCGGATCGATGCAGGTGAGCACGAACGAACGGGTGGCCGACGGCGCGTTCTTCCACGCCAGGTGCGGGCTGTGGTTGTCGGACAGCGCGAACGGATCGGCACGCTTGCCGAAGGTGAAGGTGGCCGGAATCGGCTGGTGGTTTTCGAAGTTGTCGCTGCGTAGTTGCATGGTGTGTGTCCGCTTGGGTGGCGTGTTGAAATGCGATGACCAGCTTCGCTGTTGTAAGGCGCTTCCTGCCTTCGCAGGAATGACGGAAAACATCGGCGTCGCACCCCACGCTCGTCATTCCTGCGAAGGCAGGAATCGCACTTCGGCAACTACAGAATAGTCGGATACAAATCCCGCCACTCCGCATTGCCTTCGTTGATCAAGCGCATCTTCCAATCGCGCTTCCACCGCTTGAGTGTCTTCTCGCGCAGGATCGCCGACTCCATCGTCGGGTGCATCTCGAACCAGACCAGTTCATGCACCTGATAGCGATGCGTGAACCCCTCTACCAAATCGTTCCTGTGCTGCCAGATACGTTTGACCAGGTCGCTGGTGACGCCTATGTAGATGACACCGTTCTTCTTGCTCGCCAGCATATAGACGCAAGGTTGTCGCCTGTCCATGGCTTTGTCCTTTGTTGGTGGACTGCGATGACCAGCGTAGTGCGATTCCTGCCTTCGCAGGAATGACGGCAAAAAACGCGACAACGCTCCACGCTCGTCATTCCTGCGAAGGCAGGAATCGCATTGGGTTCAGATGACGCGAAAGTCAGGGCTTGTACGTCACCCGATACACCGCGCCGGCCAGGTCGTCGCTGACCAGCACGCTGCCGTCGGCCAGCGGCTGCACGTCGGCCGGGCGGCCCCAGGCGCTTTCGTCCTGTTCGAAGCCGGTGATCAGCGGTGCGTACGACAGCACCTTGTTGCCTTTCAGGCGCACCGTCATCACCCGGTAGCCGGACTTCTGCGTGCGGTTCCACGAACCATGTTCGGCCACGATGATCGCGCCCTTGTAACTGGCCGGGAACTGGTTGCCGTCGTAGAAGCGCATGCCGAGCGAGGCGACGTGTGCACCGAGTTTCAGCACCGGCGGCACGTAGTCCTTGCAGCTCCTGCCCTTGCCGAAGTCCGGATCGAGCGTGTCGCCCTGGTGGCAGTACGGGTAGCCGAAGTGCTGGCCGGTCGCCGTGATCTCGTTCAGCTCGTCGCTGGGGATGTCGTCGCCGAGCAGGTCGCGGCCGTTGTCGGTGAACCACAGGTGGCCGCTGCCGGGCTGCCAGTCGAAACCGACCGTGTTGCGGATGCCGCTGGCCACGTCTTCCCAGCCGCCGCCGTCGGGATTCATCCGGATCAGCTTGCCGTGGTCCGGCGCCGGATCGCAGATGTTGCAGGGCGCGCCGATCGGCACGTACAGCTTGCCGTCGGGACCGAAGGCCAGGAACTTGCCGCCGTGATGGGTCTCGGTGGGAAGCCTGTCGGTAACCAGCTCGGGCTTCGGTGGCGCGTCAAGGTGCTGCTCGATGCCACGCAGTACCACGATGCGGCTCACCGCCGACACGTACAGGTCGCCATCATGGAAGGCCACGCCCATCGGCAGTTGCAGGCCGCTGGCGATGACCCGCACCTGTTCGGCCACGCCGTCGCCATCCCGGTCGGTCAGCGCATAGACCTTGCCCGCACCGGTGGAGCCGACGAACACGGTGCCGTTGGCGCCCACCGCCATTTCGCGGGCGTTCGGCACCTGGTCGGCATACAGCGCGACATGGAAGCCCTTCGGCAGGGCCAGCTTGTCCAGCTTCGTCGCCGCCAGCGCGGGCAACGACGAGCCGAGCAGCAACAACGACAACAGCAGGCGCATGGCGGCGCTCCTTTGGCGTGCGGACAGCCAGCGTATACCGCCGCGCGTGAAGCCAGAAGCGTCGGCGCTCTGTAAACTTGTCCTCTTCGAGGGGGAAACATGAGCGAATTGCAGGATCTCACCACGCTGGTTCGCGCGGCCACGCCACTGCTGGTGATCGAGACGGTGGACGAGCAGCGGGTGATCGAGTGCTTCCGCCATGTGATTTCCCAGGCGCTGCATCCGCTGTGGCGCTGGACCCTGACCGACGGCCTGAACCGGCTCGACTTCGCCCAGCGCGAGGGCGACGTGGCGCCGGACGCCACCGCCACCCTGGACGCGATCCGCGCCCAGGGCGAACGCGGCATCTACCTGATGTTCGATTTCCACGGCCTGCTGCGCTACGCGATGAGCCTGCGCCAGCTGCGCGAGATCGTGCAGCGCCACCGCTCGGCCGCGCACACCATCGTGCTGGTCGGTGCCAGGGTGGAGCTGCCCGATGAGCTGGAGGCGCTGGCCTTGCGGGTACCGCTGTCGCTGCCCGACCTGAAGGAACTGGCCGGCATCCTGCGCGCCGAGGCGGTGGCCTGGCAGCGCGAACAGAACCGCAAGGTCGAGGTGGACAACGACGCTGCGCGCACCATCGTGCGCAACCTGCTCGGCCTGTCCGCGCCGGATGCCCGGCGCATCGTGCGCAAGCTGATCTACAACGACGGCGCGCTGGGTCCGCAGGACCTGCCCGAGCTGATGCAGTCCAAGTTCGACCTGCTCAACCGCTCCGGCCTGCTGCATTACGAATACGCCACCGCCAGCTTCGCCGACATCGCCGGGGTCAGCCGCGTGCGTGAGTGGGTGCAGCGCCGACGCGCGGTGTTCCTGGCCGCCACGCCCGATCCCGCGCTCGATCCGCCCCGCGGCGTGCTGCTGCTCGGCGTGCAGGGTTGCGGCAAGAGCCTGGCGGCGAAGGCGATCGCCGGCGGCTTCGGCGTGCCGCTGGTGCGGCTGGATTTCGGCACGCTGTACAACAAGTACCAGGGCGAGACCGAGAAGAACCTGCGCGAGGCGTTGGCCAGCACCGAGCTGCTGTCGCCGTGCGTGCTGTGGATCGACGAGATCGAGAAGGGCCTGGCCGGCGGCGGCGATGACGGCGGCGTGTCGCGCCGCGTGCTCGGCTACCTGCTGACCTGGATGGCGGAGCGCAAGGCCAAGGTGTTCGTCGTCGCCACCGCGAACGCGGTGCACGAACTGCCCGCCGAGCTGCTGCGCAAGGGCCGTTTCGACGAGATCTTCTTCGTCGACCTGCCCGCTGCCACGGTGCGCGAGCAGATCTTCGCGATGCACCTGGCACGGCGCCAGCTCGATCCCGCCAGCTTCGAGCTGCCCGCCCTGGCGGCGGCGAGCGATGGCTTTTCCGGCGCCGAGATCGAGCAGACCATCGTCAGCGCGCTGTACGACGCGGCGGGCAACGGCACGCCGCCGGACCAGCCGGTCCTGCTGCATGCCCTCAGGCAGACCCGCCCGCTGTCGGTGCTGATGCGCGAACAGGTGAACGCGCTGCGGGCCTGGGCCCAGGGGCGTTGCGTGGCGGCGGACTGACGCCGGGCTTCAGCCCAGCAGGTCGCGCACGGCGGCTTCGAGATCGTTCCTGCCGAACGGCTTGGCCAGGAAACGGATACCGGGGAACTCGCCTCTCAGGCCGCTCTGATCGGAACCGGACAGCACCATGAAGGGTGTCCCGCGCGCCAGCAGGTCGAGCAGGATCGGGCGCGCGTCCTCGCCGCGCAGATGCATGTCCAGCAGCACGGCATCGATCTGGCCGTCCTCGATCTCGAACATCGCATGCTCGAGGGTGAGATTGATCAGGACGTCGTGTCCCATGTCGCGCACGATGTCTTCGACAAGCATGGCCACGATCGGGTCGTCTTCGACGACCAATACCCGTCTGGCGGTGGTTGGTGGCACCCTGGTACTCCCTTGGTCGCACTTGAGTCTGCCAGCAAGCGCCGTGGCACGCCAGCCGGCACCGCGCACGCGGTCCGGACCGGGACACGAGGCTCGGGATGTTGTATTCAGCTCGTGCATGCCGTTCCGGCGCCGCGCTTTTTTTCCCGCCACCGAGGCCATGACATGGACCCCGCCGACCTGCAGAAACTGGTGACCGTGCGCATGCCTTATGGCAAGTACCAGGGTCGGCTGATCGCGGACCTGCCCGGCGCCTACCTGGCCTGGTTCGCCCGCAAGGGCTTCCCCCCGGGGCAGCTGGGCCAGTTGCTGGCCCTGATGCTGGAACTCGACCACAACGGCCTGGGCCGCCTGCTCGACCCACTGCGCACGCGCTGACGAATCATCGTATGCTGCGCCGCTGCCGGTCATGGCAGCCTGCCCCCCAGCGCCGCCCGACCGGGCGCACCGGAACGGCCACTTCGCTGCTTCGCGCACCCCGGGCGTTCGATGTCTCCCCCCTTCTGTTTCGATGCCGCGGCCAGCGCGCTGGCGGTCGATGGCTGGTGCATGCTGCCCGGCCTGCTGGATGACGCGCAGACGCGTGCGCTGGGCGCCGAGTGCGCGGCAATGCACGATACGCGGCAACTGCTGCCTGCCCGCACCGGCAGCAGCCGCACCGCATCGGCGCTGCGTGGCGACAGCATCCACTGGTTCGCCACGGACGCCCCGACCGGGCCGCAGCAGGTTTTCGCCGAACGCATGGACGCGTTGCGCCAGAGGCTGGGGCGCGAACTGATGCTGAGCCTGGTCGATTGCGAATCGCACTACGCGATGTACCGCCCCGGCGCCGGCTACGCGCGGCACCTGGATCGCCTGCGCGGCAGCGACACCCGGGTCATCTCGGCGGTGTTCTATCTCAACCAGGACTGGCTGGACACGGACGGTGGCGCGCTGCGCCTGTATCTGGACGACGGCAGCCATCGCGACATCCTTCCGCGCGCGGGCGACCTGCTGCTGTTCCTGTCCGGCCGGTTCGAGCACGAGGTGCTGCCGGCCACGCGCGACCGCATGAGCATTGCCAGCTGGATGCGTCAGCGCGCCGTCGGCGCCGATGCCTGAGCCGCCACGCGGTCGATGGATGATTCGGCGTCGGCAATCGCGTTGAAGCGGCCGGCGATGTAGTCGTCCGAGAAGCTGGTCATGCCCCAGTCGCGGATGAAGCCGCAGTGGCCGCCGTACTCGGCGATGTCCAGCTCGATGTTCGGCGGCAGTTCGAGCGTTTCGAAACTGCCCACCGGAATCACCGGGTCGTCGCGCGAGGTCAGGATGGTGGCGGGGATCTGCATCGCCTGCATCGCATCGCCAGCCACCGAATAGCCGTCCAGATACTGTTGCAGCGACTTGAAGTCGGTGTGGCGCAGCACCAGCGACTCGGTCAGCCCGCGCAGGTGCTGCTTCAGCTCGGAGATCTCGAAGAACTGGTGCTCGGGAAACGCCCGCTGCTTGGCCAGCAGCGAGTGGCGCCACTTGCGCATGAAGTAGGCCTGGTAGAACCAGGGTGCCGATTCCTCCAGCGCGAACAGCCCCGCACCCGGATCGATGATCGGGCACACCGCCAGCACGTAGCTCAGCGGAATGCCCAGCCGCGAGGTCTGCATCGCGGCGCGCAACGCGAAGTTGCCGCCCAGCGAGAAGCCGGCCAGTGCCATCGGCCGGCCCGGGTAACTCCGGGCGATGTCACCCAGCGCGTGCACCACTTCGTCGAGCCGGCAGGAGTGGAACAGCGCCTCGTTGAGTCCGTGGCTGTCGCCGTGGTCGCGGAAGTTGAGGCGGAAGATGTCCCAGCCATCGGCCAGCAGGCGGCTGCCGGTCTGCAGCACGTAGGTGGAGTCGACACTGCCCTCCCAGCCATGGAACAGCACGGCCAGGCCGCGCGACCGTGGACGAGTCCCCTGCGCGGTGTAGGCGCCGGTCAGGCGCACGCCGCTGCCACCATCGACCACCACCGGCTCGGCACCTTGCAGCACGGTCTTGGCCGCGCGCGGCAGCAGCACGCGGCGCACGCCGCTGGACGACAGCATGGTCTGGATATGACCGCTGCGCAGCGGCCAGGGTGGACGGAAATCCTTTCCGTAAAGCAGGCTCATTCCTGGCGGTCTTCCAGTGCGGAGGCGATGCGTTCGCGTGACAGCTCGGCCATGCGCCGGCGCGCATCGGGGGTGGCGGGCACCGGCGCCAGGAAGTGGATCTCGGCGTCCATCGGCGCCTCGCCCAGCAGGCGCACGATGTTGCCGAAGAAACTCTCGTCCTCGCGGAAGCCAGCATCGACCACCCGCCGACCGCCACGGGCAAAGCGCAACGCCACCGGCTGCACCGTCACGTCGGCGTCGAGCGCGGCCTGGAAGATCCGCGCATGAAACACTTTCAGCACGCCGTGATAACCGGTGCCGCCTTCCGGGAACACCGCCACCGAACGCCCGGCGCGCAGGCGCTCGACCATGGCCTGCATCACCGTCGCCAGCGAATGGTTGTTGCCGCGACGGTGGAAGATGGTGCCGCCGTTGGCGGCCAGCCAGCCGATCAGCGGCCAGCCGGCGATCTCCGCCTTGGCCACGAAACAGGCCGCGCGCTGGCTGTGCAGCATGATGATGTCGAGCCACGAGGTGTGGTTGGCGACGAACAGCACGGGGTCGCGCAGCGCCTCGCCGAAGCGCCGGGCGCGCATGCCGAGGATGCGCAGCAGGGTCACCGACCACAGCCGGATCATCCGGTGCGCGAACGGCTCGCGTCCGTTCTTCATGACGGCCTGCTGGTTCCAGCTGAGCAGCAGTGCGCAGAGCAGGATGCCCAGCACGACGTGCAGCACCACCAGCGGCACGCGCCACAGGTAGCGCAGCGGGCGCAGCAGGTCGCGTTCGGGCACGGTGGTGGTGTCGATGCTCATCAGCTGCCCAGTTTAACGTTAGTTCCGCGCCGCCGCAGGCCCCGGTCGCTCCAACTGCGCCAGCGGCAGCGAGGGCGAACGCTTCACCGTGCGCAGCACGAAGCTCGAATTGACATCGCCGACCCCGCTGGCGTTCAACAGATGGTCGAGCAGGAAGCGCGAGAAGTCCTTGAGGTCGGCCACGTAAACGTGCAGCAGGTAGTCCATGTCGCCGGTCAGCGCATGGCAGGCGACCACTTCGTCCCAGCCGCTGACGCGCTCGACGAAACCCTCGATCGCCGCGCTCTCGTGTCGGGTCAGCTGGACCCGCACGAAGGCCTGCAGGCCCAGTCCGACCGCCTGCGGATCGACCTGGGCGGCGTAGCCGGTGATCACCTGGTCCGCCTCCAGCCGCTGCAGCCGGCGCAGGCAGGCCGAGGGCGACAGGCTGACCCGCTCGGCCAGTTCGGCATTGGTAATGCGGCCTTCGCTCTGCAGCACGGCGAGCATGCGCAGGTCGGTGCGATCCAGCGAGGTCATGCAATGATCTCCTTCTATTTTGGTGCTTGGCGCAAGAATAGTTCATTCTTGGCCCATAAACGGACAATAAAGCAAGCCTGCTGCGGGCGATCCACCGTATCCTTGAGATCGCCTGTCCCACCCGGAGCCGCGCCATGGACACCCCTCGCAAAGTCGAACACCAGCAGACCGACCGCGGCTACGTGCCGGTCTATGCCACCGGCGTGGTCGAACAGCCGTGGGACAGCTACAGCGCGACCGACCATGAAGTCTGGGACACGCTGTTCAAGCGCCAGCGCGAACTGCTGCCCGGCCGCGCCTGCCGGGAATTCCTCGACGGCGTCGAGCGCTTCGGCCTGGGCGATGGCGGCATCCCGAAATTTGCCGAGTTGAACAAGGTGCTCGGCGCCGCCACCGGCTGGGAGCTGGTCGCGGTGGAGGGCCTGCTGCCGGACGAGGTGTTCTTCGACCACCTGGCCCACCGCCGCTTCCCGGTCAGCTGGTGGATCAGGAAGCCCGACCAGCTCGACTACCTCAGCGAGCCGGACCTGTTCCACGACATGTTCGGCCACGTGCCGCTGCTGCTGAACCCGGTGTTCGCCGACTACATGCAGGCCTATGGCCGCGGCGGCATGAAGGCGTTCGCGATCGGCCCCGAAGCGCTGATGAACCTGACCCGGCTGTACTGGTACACGGTGGAGTTCGGCCTGATCAATACCGGCGACGGCCTGCGCATCTACGGCGCCGGCATCGTCAGCTCCAAGGGCGAGTCGATCTACTCGCTCGATTCGCCCTCGCCCAACCGCATCGGCTTCGGCCTGGAACGCGTGATGAGCACGCGCTACCGCATCGACACCTACCAGCAGACCTATTTCGTGATCGACAGCTTCGAGCAGCTGTTCGAAGCCACCCATCCGGACTTCACGCCGATCTACGCGAAGCTGCGCGAATCGCCCGCGCACGCCGCCGGCGACGTGCTCGATGGGGACCGCGTGTTCACCCGTGGCGATCGCGTGGGCTGGGCGACCAACGCGGACACCTGATCCGCCGGATCAGCGCAAGGTGGCGTCCAGCCACGTTTCCACCACGCCGGTCCACAGCGCATAACCCTGCCGGTTCATGTGCAGCCCGTCGGCGATGAACCAGCGCGATTGCGGCTGGCCGTCGCCGCCCAGCATCGGGGTGAACACGTCCAGGTAGCTGACGTCCCGCTGGCTGGCGGCGTAGGCGCGCACCAGCGCATTCGCCTCGCGGATCTTCGGCAGCAACACCTTGCGCGCCACGCTGGGCTTGATCGCGATGAAGGCGATCGGGACATCAGCGTCGTACGAGCGCGCCTTGCGCACGAAGGCGGCGAAGTCGTCGCGCAGATGGGCCGGGCTGTCGCCGTCGGCCAGGTCGTTGTCGCCTGCATACATCACGATCGCGCGGGGGTGGTATGGCGCCACGATGCGGTCGGCGAAGAAGGTGGCATCGTCGATCTCCGAACCGCCAAAGCCGCGGTTGAGCGTGCGCACCTGCGGGAAATCCGTGGCCAGCGAGTTCCACATGCGGATCGACGAACTGCCGATGAACAACACCGCGCCCGCCGCCGGTGGCTGCGCCCGATCCGTGGCCTGGAACGCGGCAATATCCCGCTTCCACTGCGCATGATCGTTTTCCCGGTTGTCGCGTGCCGCGGCCAGCAGCGGGCACAGCAGCAGGGTCCACAGCAGATGACGCATGCATTTCATCGTTCGCCCCGTCGTGGTCATGCCGGCTGCAGACTATCGATGCTGCCTGCAGACAGCGGGAAACGCCGTCCGCGAGCGTAGCGCAACGACGGCGAGGGTGATTTCACGGTTGTCACTCATGGAGCGTCCCCGCGACGGCGCGACTTCACCATGCCGTGCTTGCGCAACAGTGCGCGCAGTTGGTGATAGCTGAGTCCGAGCAGCGGCGCTGCCTCGACCTGGCTGTGGCGGGCTTCGACGAGCGCGCGCTGGACCAGGTCCACTTCCAGGCGCGCCATCTCGGTCTTGATGTCGCAGGGAAGCCGGATCGATTTCCTTTCCGGCGCCGCCACCTCGACAGCCTCCGGCTCGGCCTCGACCGGCAGTCGCCCCGGCGGCCGGTCGCTCCGACTCGCGACGATCAGCGCTCTTGCGCACCGCCCGCAGCGGGCCGCTTGAGCTCGCTCACCTCCAGCACCTGGGCGATGCGGGTGCCGTCCCAGCGATAGACCAGGTGCCTGGCCTGCACGCAGCAGGCGACCACGTCGGGAAAGAATGCGGCGATGCATTCGCCACCGGCATGCCGGGCGCTGTCGAAGACGATGCCGGGCGAACCGGCATCGCGCAGCCGGCGCGCCAGCGCGACGCTGGCCACGTAGCTGTCGGCCGCCTGTTCCGCCGGCCAGCCACCGCGCAGGTCGTGCAGCTTGCTGTCCACGCTGGTCCGGTAGCAGCGCATCTGCACCTCGCACGGCGGTTCCCTGGTGGCGGCCATGAATTGCTCGCGGTGATACACCGTTTCCTCGACCGCCGTGGCCACGCTGTGCGCCGCGTAGAACACGCCCCACGTGCCATCGGAGAAGCGGCTGCCTTCCGGATTCAGATGGGTGAACGCCGCCATCACCGGCGTCGAACCCGGGCCGCTGACGCGATGCGCCTTCGGCACCAGCTTCAGCGCGTCGATCTCCTCGCGCAGGCGCGGATTGGTCAATGCCTCGATCGCGAACACCGCGTCCATGTCGGCCGGGTCGGCAATGCGGTCGTACACCCCGACCGGCGGGAAGCGACTGGGCACGATGCGGTACGCCTGGCTCCAGCGGACGCGTTTGAGGGGCGGCAACTCGTTTGGCATCAGGGCTCCTGGATATGCTTCCTTGCCTGCAGGGAGAGGCGCAGAGCGTGCGGCATCGCCGTCTCGCTCGCCGCGACGCCCGTCACCGCTTCAGCCGCGCTGCGCGTCCAGATACTGCCGCACCACGTACAGGTCGGCGACATTGCCCGACAGCATGCGTTCCAGCGCGGAGTGGCCGCCGAACAGCGACGCCGCATTCGGCTTGTGCAGCCAGGCGTCGGCCTGGGCCGGTTCGGGAAACAGGATCTGCAGCGACTTCCAGATCCCGAGCAGGTAGCTGATCCGCTCGATGGTGTCGCGTCCCGGTGCGCCATCCTGCTGGCGCTTCCACTTGTAGAAGGTCGATTCCGGCGGATCGCCGAGCAGCTTGCGCTGGTCGGCAATGCGCAACTTCCAGTGTTCGGCGAGGCGGAAGAACGCGCGCAGCGCCGGACCACCGAGGTCTGCGTCAGGAGTGTTTTCAGGCAGCGACTGGGCCAGCACGGTCACTCTCCTTGTAAAGTTGACATGCAATTTACTCTACAAGGGAAGCTGTGGTCAATGTTTGACCAGTGCCGCTTCACGACCCCGACGGCTGCTCCTTCGCCTTTGCGGCGCAGTCGCAGCCGTAATCCGGCTCCGGACCGCCGTCGGCGATGAAGCGGTCGATGCGCTGTTCCAGCACCGGCAACGGCACCGAACCGGTGGACAGCACGGTGTCGTGGAAGTGGCGGATGTCGAACTTCGCACCCAGCGCCTTTTCGGCCTTCGCGCGCAGCTCGCGGATCTTCAGGTAGCCCAGTTCGTAGGACAGCGCCTGTCCCGGCCAGCTGATGTAGCGATCGACCTCGTTGGCGATCTCGCGGGCGGACAATGCGGTGTTGACGGTGAGGTAGTCGATCGCCTGTTGCCGGCTCCAGCCCAGGTGATGGATGCCGGTGTCGACCACCAGCCGGCAGGCCCGCCACATCTGGTAGGTGAGGTAACCGAAGCGCTGGTACGGGGTCTTGTAGATGCCCATCTCGTTGCCGAGATATTCCGAATAGAGGCCCCAGCCCTCGCCGTAGGCGGAGATGTAGCTGTTGCGGCGGAACGCGGGCTGGTCGTGCTGCTCGTCGGCCAGTTCCAGCTGCAGCGCGTGACCCGGATAGGACTCATGCAGGGTCAGCGCAGGCATGTTGTACAGCGGCCGCGACGACAGGTCATAGGTGTTGACCAGGTATTCGTCGGCGCCGCCGCGACCGGAGGTGTAGTACGGGGCGATGTCGGCCGGCACCGGCACGATGGTGAAGCGCTGGCGCGGCAGGTGGCCGAAGTATCTGGCCATCTGGCCGTCCACCTCCTTGGCCACCCAGGCACTGCGCATCAGCAGTTCCTCCGGCGACTTCGCGTAGAACTGCGGATCGCTGCGCAGGAACTGCAGGAACCCGGCGAAGCTGCCCTTGAAGTCGGTGTCCTTGATCACCTCCAGCATCTGCGCATGGATCTGCGCCACCTGCTCGAGTCCGATCTGGTGGATCTGATCCGGGTCGAGGTCGAGCGTGGTGTACTCGCGGATCTGCTGGCGATAGAACGCCTTGCCGTCGGGCAGCGCCTCGGCTGCGAGCGTCTTGCGCGCCTTCGGCACGTATTCGTCGCGGAAGAAGCGCAGCAATTTGCCGTAGGCGGGGATCACCCCGTCCCGGATGCGCTGCAGCGCCTTGCCCCGCAAGGCTTGCGCCTGATCGGTGGGCATCGTGGCCGGCAGCTGCCTGAACGGCGCATAGAAGCTGCTCGCGGTCGGATCCTTCAATTCGGCGACCGCGGCGATCGATACGTCACGCCCGTCCAGCACCGCGCGGGGCACGCTGAAGCCGCGCTTGAGCCCGGCCCGCATGTTGGCGATCTGCTGGTCGAAGTAGGCGGGGATCTGGTCGAGCCGATCCAGGTACTGTTCGTAGTCCTGGGGGGTGCGCAACCGGCCGCCGCCCAGCTGGTAACCGATGTCCGACCAGAACGCCGAATCGCTGTTGAACGGCATCTGCCAGTTGCGGAAGCGCTGGTCGGCGACGAAGTTGCCGATCTGCTCGCGATAGATCGCGAAGTTCGCCTGTTCGGCAGGCGACAGCGTGGCCGCGTCGATGCCGTCCAGCTGCTTGAGCACGTCCTGCCAGTAATCCAGTCGCCGCTGCTGACTGGCCGCATCGACGTCATCGAGCCGGCCGTTGTTGGGCTGGGACTCACCCGACGCACTGATGCCGGCCTGTCCCGTCCGCCAGGCCCACTCGGTGGTGTAGATGTTCCTGAGCCGGGCATCGGCGGCGGTTTCGCCGGCCGGGGTGCCGGTCACGTAAGCCGGAGCGCCGCAGACAAGCGCAAGCACGGCCCACCGGGTCATCATCGGGATCTTGTTCACGCGGACTCCTCTTTCCGGGCGGCGGCGCCATTGATCAGGTGACGCGATGCGAGCGTCTATCGTGGCCGTCATGACGGCCCATGGCAACGGCGCCCAGCATCCAGCGGAGGTGTCGAGGGTGCCGCCCCGGTCCGTCCACGGCCCGCTCAGCCCAGATTGAGTTCGCCCGCTCCCACCGAACGCAGGTAGGCAGCCAGGTTGCGCTCTTCGGTCTCGATGAAAACCTCGCCGCTGGCCGTGCTCTCGGCGATCCGGTCCGGGCGGAAGTTGCGGAAGTCGCCGCGCATGCGGCACCACGCACCCAGGGTCCACTTGCCACCCCAGAACGACAGGCACAGCGGCTCGATCTCGCGGGTGCTGGGGTTGCCGCCCTCGTCGCGATAGGCCATCCGCAGCACCTGGTTGCCGATGATCGCCGCGTGCAGCTGGTCGAGCAGGGCGGCGAAATCGTCGCGGTACTGGTCGCGCCACACCGGCGCGAAGATGCGCGTGCGACTGGCGCGCTCGCGCAGTTCCGGCGGCAGCACCGCCTCGATCTTCAACAGCGCCGTCTGCGCGTTTTCCGCCAGCCGGGTGCCGGCGAATGCACGCACGAAGCGCGAGCCGACCACCAGAGCCTCGAGTTCGCTGGCGTTGAACATCAGCGGCGGGATGTCCGAACCCTTGCGCAGGACGTAGCCGACCCCGGCCTCGCCCTCGATCGGCACACCGGACAACTGCAGGTCGGCGACATCGCGATAGACCGTGCGCAGCGACACGCCCAGCGTCTGCGCCAGCGAACGCGCCTGCAGCGCGGTACGCCGACCGCGCAGTGCGTGAATGATGAGAAATAGCCGGTCCGCTCGACGCATCCGTACATCATCCCCGGGAACGATGACGGCGAACAGCGTCGAACGTCACGACTCATCGCATCACGCGCCCTGGGCGGCCACCAGTTCGGCGTCCAGCGCGGCGGCACGCTGCACGCCCGGCCGTGCCAGCACGCGGTCGATGTAGGCGCGGATCACCGGCAGCTCGGGCACCAGCTTGAACATCGTGGTCCAGTTCAACGCGGTGCCCCACAACACGTCCGCCGCACTGAAGCGTTCGCCCAGCAGGTACGGACCCTTTTCCAGCTGGTCGACCACGGTCTTCAGCATGGTGTCGTAGTCGCCGTAGCCGCAGGTCGACGTCGACGCCGGCTCGCGCTGCAGCGACTTGTCCGTCACCGCCGGTTCGAAGCACGAACCGTAGAACACCAGCCAGCGCAGGTACGGACCGCGCAACGGATCACCGATCGGCGGCGCCAGCCCGGCTTCGGCATACAGGTCGGCCAGGTAGATGAAGACCGCCGGCTGCTCGGTGACCAGGGCTCCGCCATGCAGGATCGCCGGCACCTTGCCCATCGGATTGATCGCCAGATATTCGGGCTGGCGCTGCTGGCCGGTCTTCAGGTCGAGCAGGTGCAATTCGTAGTCGGCACCCAGCTCCTCGAGCAGGGCGCGAGTGCCGGTGGAGCGGCTTTGTGTCGAATGGAAGAAGGAGACGCGTGGCTTGCTCATCGTGGTTTCCTGGCGAACGGGTGGAAAGTTTCAGAGATGCCGCGTTTCGGCCGGTGCGGACATCCAGTTGTTGTGGCGACCGTCGGCGAAGCGCAGCGGCGCCTCGATCAACTCCTGCGGTTCGACGTCATCGAGGCAGGCCAGGCTGATCGACACGTAGTCGCCGCCGATTTCCGCGATATGGCCGCGGCCGAACGAGCGCACGCCGCAATGCCGGCAGAACAGATGGTGGGCGCTGCGGGTGTTGAACTGGTAATCCGACAACGCGTCCTCGCCGGCCAGCAGGCGGAAGGCGGCGGGCTTGATCGTCACGCCCCACTGGCGCGTCTTGGTGCAGATCGAGCAGTTGCAGCGCCCGGTGCCGGCGGCGAGATCGATTTCCGCCTCGTAGCGTACCGTGCCGCAATGGCAGCTGCCGTGATACGTCTTGATCATCATTTGCTCCGGTGGTGGAAGACGATGTGGGTCAGTGCGGCGAGCAGCGCGCGTTGGCGCCGCGGTGCCGGGCCAGCGGCGCCGGCCGGGTTCGCCTTCGGCAAGCGGTATTGGCCGTCCAGCAGCAGGCCGTGCAGGTACAGCGGGCGATAAGCCATCAAGGTGCGTTGCAGGATCTTGTTCATCGTGACCTCCTCATGCCGCCATGACTTCGCCGACGCACCAGGGCGGCAGCTGCGCGTGCTTGAACAGGCGATACCAGTGCTCGCGGTCGGTGGGGCTGTACAGGTCGAGCGTGCGGATCACCTCGCGGGCGAATTCCACGCTGCCGAGGTGGCTGGCGCTGATCACGCCGCCGTCGCTGACCGCGAGCACCTCGCTGTCGTATTGCTCCGCGCCGGCATAGGTGGGCACCTGGGCAGCGAGCTGCCCCGACCAGTTGCCGGTGTGGCGGCAATCATCGAGCAGGCCGGCGCGGGCCAGCGCCAGCACGCCGCTGTCGATGCCGGCCACCACCGCCCCGGCCGCATGCAACCGGCGCATCGCCACCACCGCGGGCGCGCCCTCGCCACGCTGCCAGAGATGGCCGCCGGGCACGATCAGCATCGCGGCGCTTGCGTCGTCCAGCTGATCCAGGGTCAGCTCCGGCTGCACGCACAGCCCGCCCATCGAGGTGACCGGAGCGCGGCTGAAGCCCACCGCCTGCACCCGCCAGTCGCCGGGGCGCCGTATCTCGCACAGGGCCAGCGCCGCCTGCCAGTCGGCAAAGCCCTCGAACACCAGGAAATAAACCACATCGCGCATGTCTTGATCCTCCGCCTTGGAGGTGCAGCTTGCGGGGGGGCTGCTGCCAACGTGTTGTCAGCAGGGCCGGGAACGGGGAACAAGCGGGAGGACCGCCAAGCTCCCCATTCCCCGGCGCTGCCGATCCCCGTTCCCCGCTCAGGAACAAATGCGACAATAGCCATCCCCTACGCCATGGACCCGACATGAAGCCTGTCTCGCTGATCCAGTTCCTGATCGAGGAACGCCGCGCCGGCCACATCAATGCCGAACTTTCCCTGCTGATCGAAGTGGTCGCGCGCGCCTGCAAGCGCATCGGCGTGGCCACCGGCAAGGGGGCGCTGGGCGGCGTGCTGGGCGAGGCCGGCACGGGCAACATCCAGGGCGAGGCGCAGAAGAAGCTGGACGTGATCTCCAACGAGATCCTGCTGGAGGCGAACGCCTGGGGTGGCCACCTCGCGGCCTGCGCCTCGGAGGAGATGGAAGACCCCCAGCAGATTCCTGACGGCTATCCGAAAGGCCAGCACCTGCTGCTGTTCGATCCGCTGGACGGCAGCTCCAACATCGACGTGAACATCTCCGTCGGCACGATCTTCTCGGTGCTGCGCTGCCCGGACGGCGTGACCGAACCGAAGGCCGAGCACTTCCTGCAGCCGGGCACCACCCAGCTCGCCGCCGGCTACGTGGTGTACGGGCCGGCCACCGTGCTGGTGCTGACCTTCGGCCATGGCACCCACGAGTTCACGCTGGACCGCGAGGTGGGCAGCTTCGTGCTCAGTCGTCGCAATATCCGCATCCCGGAACAGGCCACCGAGTTCGCCATCAACATGTCCAACCAGCGCCACTGGCAGGCGCCGATGCAGCGCTACGTCGGCGAACTGCTGGCCGGCAGGACCGGCCCGCGCGGCAAGGATTTCAACATGCGCTGGGTCGCCTCGATGGTCGCCGACGTGCACCGCATCGTGACCCGCGGCGGCGTGTTCTATTACCCGCTGGACGCGAAGATCGAGAAGCAGGGCGGCAAGCTGCGCATCATGTACGAGGCCAACCCGATGGCCTTCATCGTCGAGCAGGCCGGCGGCGCGGCGACCACCGGCCGCCGGCGCATCATGGAGATCCAGCCCACCGGCCTGCACCAGCGCGTGCCGGTGTTCCTCGGCTCGAAGGAAGAAGTGGAGCTGGCCACGCACTATCACCTCGAAGCCGACGGCGCCATGAGCTGACGCTTCCTGCTCCCTCCCAGCCTCCCCCTGCATGCAGGGGGAGGAGCCAATCAAAATCTCCCGACACCACCCCATGCCCTTCCGTCGCCTGCTCCTGCCCCTGCTTGCCACGCTCGTGCTGGGCGCCTGCACGCACGCAGCGAAACCCGTGCCGCCACCAGCCGCACCGGTGAAGCTGAAGATCGGCCTCGCCCTCGGCGGCGGCGCGGCCAAGGGTTTCGCCCACATCGGCGTGATCAAGATGCTGGAGGCGAGCGGCATCCATCCGGACGTGGTCGCCGGCACCAGCGCCGGCAGCGTGGTCGGCGCGCTGTACGCCAGCGGCATGGACGCGTTCGCGCTGCAGCAGACCGCGTTCGGTCTGGACGAGGCGAAGATCCGCGACGTGCGGCTGTTCTCCGGCGGCCTGGTGCAGGGCCAGGCGCTGCAGGATTACGTCAACCAACTGCTGCACAAGCAGCCGATCGAACAGTTGAAGCTGCCGTTCGCCGCTGTTTCGACCGAGCTGGAAACGGGCACGCGCACGGTGTTCGTGCGCGGCAATACCGGCCGCGCGGTGCGCGCGTCGTCCAGCATCCCCGGGGTGTTCGAGCCGGTGGAGATCCACGGCAAGCACTACGTCGACGGCGGCGTGGTCAGTCCGATCCCGGTCGACGCGGCGCGCCAGCTCGGCGCCGATTTCGTGATCGCGGTGGATATCTCCGCCGCGCCCGACGGCAGCAACCCGCAGGACATGATGGGCATCGTGGGCCAGTCGATCGACATCATGGGGCGGCAACTGGCGGCGCAGGAAAGCGCGCGCGCCGAGGTGGTGATCCGGCCTGACCTGCGCGGCATCGGCCCCACCGATTTCGAGCAGAAGAACCAGGCCATCCTGGCCGGCGAGAAGGCCGCGCTGGCGGCGATCCCCACGATCCGGGCGAAGCTGGCCGCGATGGTCTCCGCGCGCCAGGACGCCGGCGGAAAGACGGCGCGGCACTGATCCGGTCGCCATGCCGTCCTGCACTTGGCGCGGGTGGCATCGGGTTGTAGCTTCGGGATTCCCCACGCCGGAATCCCTCCCATGCCGAAACGCTCACGCCTGATCGCCCCGCTGTCGCTGCTTGCTCTCGCACTGGCACCGCAAGCCTTCGCCGCCCCGGCCGAGGTCGATCCGCGCATCGGGCAGGTGTTGACCGAACTGGGCAAGGCGCAGTCGATCCAGGCCACCGCGATCTCGCCGGACGGCAAGCAGCTCGCCTGGGTGATCCAGCGCGACGGCAAGCCGGCGATCGAGGTGGCGAAGGCCGACGGCAGCCATGCGCGCCGGGTGACCGCCGCGGCCCGATCCGGCAGCTGCGCCGAGTCCGGCATCGCCTGGGCACCCGATTCGCACCACCTCGCCTTCGTCTCCAACTGCAACGTCGACCTCACCAGCACCAGGGTGATGCAGAACGCGATCTACCTGGCCGATACCACCGGCCACGACGCGCCCGCGCGGCTGGCCGAGCTGAAGGGTTACGTGCGCGCGCTGCAATGGACCGATGACGGCAAGTCGCTCGGCTTCCTCTACGTGGCTGGCGCCACCCGCCATGCCAGCGCCACCGCCGCGGCGAAACCGGCCGCCGGCGAAATCGGCGTGACCGGGGTGGAAGTGCAACGCGTGGCCAGCCTCGACGTGGCCAGCGGCACGGTGCGCGAGCTGACTCCGGCCAACATGTACGCGTACGAGTTCGACTGGTCGCCGGACGGCTCGCGCATCGCCTATACCGCTGCGCTGCCGCCGGGCGACAACACCTGGTGGATCGCCAAACTCTACGTGCAACCTGCCCAGGTGGACGCCGGCGCGACCGTGCTGGTCGATCCGGCCGACGCCGCCAGCGGCTCGCTGCGGCGTCTTCAGATCGCGCTGCCGCGCTGGTCGCCGGATGCCTCGCGGATCGCCTTCATCGGCGGCCTGATGAGCGACCAGGGCGCCACCGGCGGCGACATCTACGCGGTGCCTGCCGCCGGCGGTGCGCTGGTCGATCTCACGCCCGGCATCAAGGTCACGCCGAGCTGGCTGCACTGGACCTCGCCGCGCTCGATGCTGGTCAGCCAGGTCAGCAACGGCCAGAGCCAGCTGGCCGACTACGCGATATCCGCCACGGGCGCGCAGCAGCGGCGCGTGCACTTCACCGTGCCGGCCAGCATCGGCGACGGCAGCGCCTCGATGGCGATGTCGCTGTCGGCCGATTTCAAGCGCGTCGCGTTCGTGCAGAGCTCGTACGCCGCCGCCAGCGAGGTGCACGCCGGCGCGCTGGACAAGGGCGCGCCGCCGGCGGTGACCGCGTTCAACGCCGCGCTGAAACCGGCCTGGGGCAAGGCCGAGTCGGTGGAGTGGAACAACGAGGGCTTCCACGTGCAGGGCTGGTTGCTGTACCCGGCCCACTACGATCCGAAGAAGACCTATCCGATGGTGGTGGTGGTGCACGGCGGCCCGTCCAGTGCGGTGATCCCGCGCTGGCCCGGCGTGGGTTACGGCGCCGCGCCGCTGTCCGCGCTGGGTTATTTCGTGTTCCAGCCGAACCCGCGCGGCAGCTTCGGCCAGGGCGAGAAATACGTGCAGGCGAACCGCAAGGACTTCGGCTACGGCGACCTGCGCGACATCCTCGCCGGCGTCGACGCGGTGGAGAAGAAGTTTCCGGTGGACGACCGGCGGCTCGGTCTCACCGGCTGGAGCTACGGCGGCTTCATGAGCATGTTCGCGCCCACGCAGACCCGGCGCTTCCGCGCCGTGGTGGCCGGCGCCGGCATCGCCAACTGGCAGAGCTATTACGGCCAGAACCTGATCGACCAGTGGATGCCGCCGTTCTTCGGCGCCAGCGTCTACGACGACCCGGCGGTGTACGCGAAGAGCTCGGCGATCAACTTCGTCAGGCAGGTGAACACGCCGATGCTGATCGTGGTCGGTGATCGCGACGCCGAATGTCCGGCGCCGCAGTCGTTCGAGATGTGGCACGCGCTGCGTGCGCAGGGCGTGCCGACCTCGCTGGTGGTGTACCCGAACGAGGGCCACCACTTCGTCGATCCCGCCCACCAGCGCGACGTGCTGCAGCGGGCCTTGGGCTGGTTCGAGAAATACCTGCCGGCCAGCCGCTGAACCGAGCGGCATGAACCGTGCGGCATGAACCGACGGGCATGAAAAGAGCGGGCCGATCGGCCCGCTCTTTTTTGTCGCGCCTCGCCGTCAGTGCTCGGGCGGATCCTTGCTGCGGGTCTTGGTGACCGCACCCAGGATGCCCGCCCCCACCAGCACGACGGCGCCGCCGATGATCCACTGGTTGGGCACGTGCAGCAGCGTGGCGATGTAAACCAGACCGCCGATCACGACGATCATGCCGATCAGATAGAGCGCGAATGAAGACATCGGTGCCTCCCGGGTGCGGGGCGTCGCGACGAACACGCCTGGACGAATGTCCGCATTGCAGCCGATCGGACTTCATCGGCGCGTGAAGAGGGTCTGAGGCGCTACCCGGCGGCGGCGACCATCCGTGTTTCCCGCCAGGCGACGGGCTTACTGCCGGCAGGGTCGGAAGTCATTGTTGACAATCCCTGTGTGTATTGCTGTACTGATACACATGGATGCCTCTCTGCTTACCGTTCAACCGACCGCCAGCGAGCCGATCTATCGGCAGATCGTCGAACAGCTGCGCCGGCTGATTGCCGGCGGCCAGCTCGCCCATGGCGAACTGCTGCCATCGGTGCGCGACGTCGCCGGCTTCCATGCGATCAACCCGATGACCGTGTCGCGCGCCTACGGCATCGCCGAAAGCGAAGGCCTGGTCGAGCGCCTGCGCGGCAAGGGCATGGCGGTGATCGCCACGCGCAAGGCCGCGCAAAGCGAAAGCCACCGGCTGGCCCTGCTCGAACCGCAGTTGCAGGCATTGGCGCGCCATGCCCACGAACTCGAACTGCCCGCCGCGCCGGTGCTGCGGCGCCTGACCAAACTGCTGGGAGAATGAGATGAACGCCATGCCGAGTGAAACGGAATCCACCATCGCCCCGCTCGCGGTGCGCGGGCTGGTCCACAGCTACGAGGGCAGCAATGCGCTGAACGGCGTCGACCTGGCGCTGGAACCGGGCAGCGTGCTCGGCCTGATCGGCCGCAACGGCGCCGGCAAGTCGACCCTGATCCGCATCATGCTGGGCCTGCTCGAACCGATGGCCGGGGTCGCGACGGTATTCGGCGAACCGGCGCTGGCGCTCGGCGACGAGGCCAAGGCGCGCATCGCCTACGTGCCGCAGCAGCCCGAGGCGCTGGCCTGGCTCACCGCGCAACAGATGCTCGACTTCGTCGGCCGTTTCTACCCGCGCTGGGACAAGACCTTCGTCAGGAACACGCTGGAGCGCTGGCAGATCCAGCCGAACCGGCTGCTGGCGAAGCTGTCGCCGGGCGAACGCCAGCGTGTCGACCTGATCCGCGCGCTGGCCTCGCAACCGGAGCTGCTGGTGCTGGACGAACCGGCCGCGGCGCTCGACCCGGTCGCCCGCCGCGAACTGCTGCGCGAGGTGGCGCTGCGCGCCGGCGAGTCCGGCACCACCGTGCTGTTCTCCACCCATATCGTGTCGGACCTGGAGCGCGTGGCCTCGGAGGTGGCGTTCCTGCATCGGGGCAAGTTGCTGATGCGCTGCAGTGTCGATGAAACCAAGGAGCGCTATGCGCGGCTGTGGCTGCCCGAGCGGCTGAGCTCGGCCGCTCCTGCCCACAGCCTGAGCCGGCGGCGCCACGACGACGGCAGCCTCAGCCTGGTGGTCGAGCTCGACGGGCGCGGCCGCTGGCCGGAGGCCGCCAGCCTGGCCGGCGCCCGCGTCGACGCGCTGGGGCTGGAGGACCTGTTCGTGGAGGTGGCCGAATGAAACTGTCTCAGCTGTTCCGGATTCCCTGGTACGCGGCCCATCGCTCGCTGCGCTGGATGGCGGTGGTGCTACTGACCGTGTGTGCCGGTTCGGCCATCGGCCTCGGCCTGTTCGGCAGCAAGCCCGGCCATTTCGCCGGCGCGATCTTCATGTTTGGCGTGGGTCTGCTGTTCGTGTGGGCATTCTTCCTGTCGACCACCCTGTTGCTGGCGATCGATGCGTGGCAGCTGCGCGTGCCGGCGATCCAGCGGCAGATCGTGGCGTCCCTGCTGCTGCATGCCGGGCTCGGCATCGCCGTGCCGACCCTCGTGCTGGGCATGCTGGGCGCGCCGGTGCTCAACACCGCGGTCGTGCTGACGCTGTGCACGTCGCTCGGGCTCGCGTTCGCGCTGATGCCACGCTACTGCGCCATCTTCTTCGGGCTGACCCCCACCCTGGGCAATACGCTGTGGCACCGCCTGCACCTGCCAGGCATTGACGACCCCCGCTTCGTGCTGATCGCGCTGCCGCTGATCCTGCTGTCACTGCTGCTGATCGTGCCCTGCTGGCGGCGGCTGCTGCGCAACGGTTCCAGCCGCGCGCAGGGCTGGAGTTCGCCGATGGTGCTGCAATATCGCAGCGGCGGCTGGGGCCAGTGGAGCGCCATCGGCGACCTGCGCCAGCTGCAGCAGCGACCGGACTGGCTGCAACTGGCCGTCAGCCTCGACGGCGTGGGCCCGACGGCGCCGCGCAAGGCACTGCGGGTGGCACTGGGGGGCTGGTACCTGCCGCAAACCTGGCGCAGCTACGCCAGGCAACTGGGCCTGATGATCGCCTTCATCGCGCTGCCCTTGCTGGGTGTCGCGTGGCTGCTGCATTGGGGTGGACAGGGCGCGCAGGCCGCCGTCGCGATGCGCGGCGTGTTGATCGGCAGCCTTGGCATGGTCGGCGGCGTTGCCGGCCCGATGATCTGCACGTTCAGCCTGGTCTGGCTGAAGCGGCGCTGGCAGCAGGCCAATGCCGAACTGCCCCTGCTGGCGCTCCTGCCGGGGCTGGGCGAGCCTGCGCAGGCGCGGCGGCAAGTGGTGCGCGCCGGACTGGGTCTGCCGCTGGTGTTGCATGCGCTGCTGGCGCTGCTGATCGGTGTCGCCATGCTGTGCTGGCATGGCCATGTCGCGATGCTGTCGTTCCTGCTGCTGGCCCAATTGGGTGTCGCGACCGTCACCGTGGCGATGCTGCTCAATCTTTTCGGCGGCCGCCGGCTGTCCATCTGGGTGACCGGCGCGGTGCTGGTCACCAGTTTCGTGCTCTGCATGTCGAGCCTGCTGTTGCCGGCGATCAGCTGGGGCCGTCATCCGGTCGCGGGCGTCGAGCCACTGCTGCTGCCCCTGGTCGGTGCGTGGCTGCTGCTGGTCGCCGGCATGATCTGGCTGGCGCGGCGCGGCTGGCATGGGTTGACGCAATTGCCGCATCCGTTTGTGCAGAGCTGAGCGGCTCTCTCAGAACAGCTCGCCCTGGGGCGAGGGTTTGCGCGGCGGCACGAAGCGCGAAATATCCAGTTGCAGCTCGCGGGCACGGCCGAAGCCGTGCCGGCGGCAGGCCAGCTCGAAGCGGCGGCGCAGCAGGTCGGCGAACACGCCCTGCCCGCGCATGCGGGTGGCGAAGTCGCTGTCGTAGTCGCGACCGCCGTTCATCTGCTGCACCAGGCTCATCACGTGTTCGGCGCGCTGCGGCGCATGCAGGGCCAGCCATTCGCGGAACAGCGACTTCAGTTCGTGCGGCAGGCGCAACGTGGTGTAGCCGGCGCTGCGCGCGCCGGCATCAAAGGCCTGCGCCAGCACCGCTTCCATGTCCTTGTCGTTCAACGCGGGAATGATCGGCGCCACCAGCACGCCGACCGGCACGCCGGCCTCGGCCAGGTTGCGGATCGCCTTGATCCGCCGGTGCGGCGCGCTGGCGCGGGGTTCGAGTTTCGCGGCGAGATGGTTGTCCAGCGAATTGACCGAGACAAGGACCTGCACCAGCCCTTCGCGCGCCATCGGCGCCAGGATGTCGAGGTCGCGCTCGACCAGCGCGTTCTTGGTCACGATGGTGCACGGGTGATGGCATTCGGCCAGCAGCTCCAGCGCGGCGCGGGTCAGCCGCCAGCGCTTCTCGATCGGCTGGTAGGGGTCGGTGTTGCTGCCGATGTTGATCGGGCTGATTGCATAGCCGGGCTTGCCCAGTTCCGCCCGCAGCACCTCGGCGAGGTTGCCCTTGGCGCGGATCTTCGTCTCGAAGTCGAGACCCGGCGACAGGTTGAGATAGCTGTGCGACGGTCGCGCGAAGCAGTAGATGCAGCCATGCTCGCAGCCGCGATACGGATTGATCGCCTGGCTGAAGGCAATGTCCGGCGAGTCGTTGCGGCTGATCACGCTGCGCGCGCGCTCGTTGGTGACTTCCGTGCGCGGGCGCGGCGCATCCTCGTCCAGCAGCGCACCTTGCCAGCCGTCATCCTCGGCCTGGTGGCGGACGCTTTCGAAGCGGCCTTCGGGATTCGACGCGGCGCCGCGCCCCTTGTGCGCACGCGGGGCGCGGGGTGAATCGGGTGGTGGCGGCGAGCTCATCCGGGCAGTGTGGCGTGCCGGAATCTCAGTCGTGGCGACACCACGCCAGGTCGTGATGCCGCGCGCGCCCGGCGCGCATGGGCGGCGCTATGATCTGCCCGTCCGTCGTCGCGGGAGCGACGCTCCATCCACTTGCCGGGTCGTGCCCATGCGCTGGTTGCTGCTGGTTTCCACCGTATTCGCCTTCGTGCTCTGCTTCACCCGCCACAGTGCGGGCGCGTGGGGTTTCTGGATGCTGGCCGGGCTGCTCGGGGTGTTCGCCACCACGCTGGCCTTCGTCCACGCCCGCATCGCCGGCAACGCACGGGAAGCCAGCTTGTCCGAGTACGACCTCAAGCGTCTGCGCGAAGGCAAGCCACCGCTCCGGCACGAGCGTCCCTGACCCCGGTCAGGGCGCCAGCTCGGCCGCCATCGCGTCGCGCATCAGGTATTTCTGGATCTTGCCGGTCACCGTCATCGGGAAGGCGTCGACGAAGCGCACGTAGTGCGGCACCTTGTAATAGGCAAGGTGATGGCGGCAGTGATCCTGGATCTCGGCCACGCTGGCGCTGACGCCGTCGCGCAGGACGATCCACGCGCACACCTGCTCGCCGAATTTCGGGTCGGGCACGCCGAACACCTGCACGTCGCGGATCTTCGGATGGCCGTAGAGGAACTCCTCGATCTCGCGCGGATACACGTTCTCGCCGCCGCGAATGATCATGTCCTTGAGCCGGCCGACGATGCTGCAGTAGCCCTCCGCGTCAATCACCGCCAGGTCGCCGGTATGCATCCAGCGCGCCTCGTCGATCACCTCGGCGGTGCGCGCGGGCTCGTCCCAGTAACCCAGCATCACCGAGTAGCCCCGCGTGCACAGTTCGCCGGGGGTGCCGCGCGGCACCACCTGGCCGGCCTCGTCGACCAGTTTCACTTCCAGCTGCGGATGGATCCGCCCCACGCTGTCGACGCGGCGTTCCAGCGGATCGTCGGGCACGGTCTGGAAGCTCACCGGGCTGGTTTCGGTCATGCCGTAGGCGATGGTGACATCGGCCATGTGCATCTCGCCGACCACCCGCCGCATCACCTCGATGGGGCACGGCGAGCCGGCCATGATGCCGGTGCGCAGCGAGCTCAGGTCGAACTCGCCGAAGCGCGGATGCTCCAGCTCGGCGATGAACATGGTGGGCACGCCGTGCAGGCCGGTGCATCGTTCCTCGGCCACGCATTGCAAGGTGGTCAGCGCGTCGAAGCCCTCGCCGGGGATCACCATGCAGGCGCCATGGGTGACGCAGGCCAGGTTGCCCAGCACCATGCCGAAGCAGTGATAGAACGGCACCGGGATGCACAGCCTGTCCTGCTCGGTCAGGCGCATCGCCTCGCCGATGAACCAGCCGTTGTTGACGATGTTGTGGTGGGTCAGGGTGGCGCCCTTGGGCGCGCCGGTGGTGCCGGAGGTGAACTGGATGTTCACCGCGTCGTCGAAGTTGAGCGTCGCTTCGCGCACGCGCAACAGCGCGAGCGCCGCCTCGTCGCCGAGCGCGGCCAGCTGCGTCCAGCGGCGGGCACCGGGCTCGTCCTGCTGGTCCAGCAGGATCACCTCGCGCAACGCGGGCAACCTGGCTGCCTGCAACTGGCCCGGTGACGCCGTCGCCAGTTCCGGCGCCAGCTCGGTGAGCATCGCCAGGTAGTGCGAGGTCTTGAAGCGGCGCGGCAGCACCAGTGCGCGGCAGCCGACCTTGTTCAGCGAGTACTCCAGCTCGTGCGTGCGATACGCCGGGTTGATGTTGACCAGGATCAGCCCGGCCTTCGGCGCGGCGAACTGCAGCACCACCCACTCGGCCCGGTTCGGCGCCCAGATGCCGATGCGCTCGCCCCGCTCCAGGCCCAGCGCCAGCAGGCCCGCGGCGACGCGTTCCACCTCGGCATGGAATTCCCGATAGTTCAGGCGCACGTCCTGCGCCCGCACGACCAGCGCGGGACGCTGCGGGTATTTCGCCGCCACCCGATCGAGCAGGCCACCGACGGTTTCGCCCAGCAGCGGCTGCAGGCTGGCGCCATGCACGTAACTCGGTGTGGCTGTGGTCATCGGCTGGTTCCCGCTGGCGTCACCGCTGAATGCTGGGCGCCAGCATACCCCGGCCCGCAGCCGTCACGACCGCTGCACACGCGAGCGCGGACGCTGCGGCGGCGTGGCCCGGCATGTGGCCACCGTCGACTCTTTCGCTCGAACCAGGAGTTCATGATGACGCTTACCGCCCTGCTCATCTTCTTGTTGATAGGCGCCATCGCCGGCTGGCTGGCCGGGCTGATCGTGCGCGGTTTCGGCTTCGGCCTGCTTGGCAACATCGTGGTCGGCATCATCGGCGCGTTCCTGGCCGGCTGGCTGTTGCCGACGCTCGGTGTCGGCTTCAGCCTGGGCAACCCGATCGTCACCAGCATCGTCTACGCGATGATCGGTGCGATCGTGCTGCTGGTGATCATCGGACTGATCAAGCGCGCCTGACGCGCTTCGCAACGAAGAACGCAGCGGCTCCCGCCGCTGCGTTCTTCGTGCCGCGCCCGCATGATTCAGGCGGTGATGTCGACATCCTTGGTTTCGCGCACGAACAGCATGCCGATCACGAAGGTCATCAGCGCGATCACCACCGGATACCACAGGCCCGCGTAGATGTTGCCGGTGAGCGCCACGATGCCGAACGACACCGAGGGCAGGAAGCCGCCGAACCAGCCGTTGCCGATGTGGTACGGCAGGCTCATCGAGGTGTAGCGGATCTTGGTGGGGAACATTTCCACCAGCCACGCCGCGATCGGGCCGTAGACCATCGTCACGTACAGCACCAGCAGGAACAGCAGGAACACCAGCATCGGGTAATTGCTGCGTGCCGGATCGGCCTTGGCCGGGTAGCCAGCCTGGTCCAGCGCCGCGCCGAGGCTGGCCGCGAACGCCTTGCCCTGGGCCGCGAAGTCGGCCTTGGCCAGCGTGCTGCCTTCGAACGCATCGATGCTGGCACCGCCCACCGTGACCTTCGCCACCGACCCGGCGGGGGTGGCTTCGTTGTCGTACGGCACGCCGCGCTTGGCCAGCGTGCTCTTGGCGATGTCGCAGGAGCTGGTGAAGCTGGAGGTGCCGGTGAGGTTGATCTGCAGGTGGCAGTTGGCCGGGTCGGCGTGCACGACGACGGGTGCCGTGGTGCGTGCCGCCTCGATGCCGGGATTGCCGTAGTGGGTGATCGCCTTGAAGATCGGGAAGTAGGTCAGCGCGGCCAGCAGGCAGCCGGCCAGCACCACCGGCTTGCGGCCGATCTTGTCCGACAGCCAGCCGAACACCACGAAGAACGGCGTGCCGATCAGCAGCGCGGCCGCGATCAGCAACTGGGTGGTGGTCGAGTCGATCTTCAGCGTGCTGCCGAGGAAGTACATCGCGTAGAACTGGCCGCAGTACCACACCACGGCCTGGCCGGCGGTGGCGCCCAGCAGGGCCAGGATCACCAGCTTCAGGTTGCCCCAGCGGGCGAACGATTCGGTCAGCGGCGCCTTGGAGGTCTTGCCCTCTTCCTTCATCTGCTGGAACACCGGCGACTCGGCCAGCTGCAGGCGGATGTACACCGACACCGCCAGCAGCAGGGAGGAGATCAGGAACGGGATGCGCCAGCCCCAGTCCTCGAACTTGTCGCCCATCATCCACTTGCAGCCCAGGATCACCAGCAGCGACAGGAACAGGCCGAAGGTGGCGGTGATCTGGATGAAGCTGGTGTACAGGCCACGCTTGCCCGGCGGTGCATGTTCGGCCACGTAGGTGGCCGCGCCGCCGTACTCGCCGCCCAGCGCCAGGCCCTGCAGCATGCGCAGCAGGATCAGGATCACCGGCGCCGCCACGCCGATCGAGCCGTAGCTGGGCAGCAGGCCCACGAAGAAGGTGGACAGGCCCATGATCACGATGGTGATCAGGAAGGTGTACTTGCGCCCGACCAGGTCGCCGACCCGGCCGAACACCAGCGCGCCGAACGGACGCACGGCGAAGCCGGCGGCGAACGCGAGCAGGGCGAACACCAGCTGGCTGGCCTCGTTGAGCCCGGAGAAGAACTGCTTGCCGATGATCACGGCCAGCGAGCCGTACAGGTAGAAGTCGTACCACTCGAACACGGTACCCAGGCTGGACGCCAGGATGACCCGCTTGTGGCTGACATCGAGCGCGGCGCGCCCGTCGATCGCGGTGGTGGCCATGGAAGTTTCCCCTCTCAGGATAGTGGGATGCCGCTCTCCGCCAGGGTGGAAGAGAAGTCGACCGATGCGGTCCCCCGGCAAGCCCCGGACCGCACCCCGTCATCCCCCCGCAAGGCGGGAGGCTGTGCGGCGATGCCAGGCATCGCCGGTGAAGTCAGAAGCGGTACAGCGCGTTGAGGCTGACCTGGTTGCCGCTGGTGGTCTTGTGGTCGGTGCCGTTGCTGGTCGAATCCAGCTTGTCGTGCAGCCACTCCATGCCCAGCTCGTAGGAACCGGCCGCGTACTGCAGGCTCAACGCGGTCTGCCGATTGCGCAGCAGGCCGGTGGCGCCGTTGCCCATCCAGTCGACCACGTCGTTCCGGTCCGGCTTGTTGTAGGCGTAGAACGCGTACAGGCTCCAGTTCGGCGTGAAGCTGTAACCGGCCTGCGCGTAGCCGCCGGTTTCCTGGATGTCGCCGAACTGCGACATCGCGCCGAAGATCTGGCCCAGGCCCTTGCCGCTGTACGCCGCGCCCTTGAAGGTCCACGGGCCGGGCTTCCACTGTCCGCCGAGCTCGTAGCCCACGCTGGTGACCTCGGACTTCACCGGCGTGGCCGCGGTGCCGCCCACGCCGCGCAGGTCGGCCTGGCTGTAGTGCGCCGCGAAGTAGGCCAGCCAGTTCTTGTCCTGCACGTGCAGGCGCGCCTCGAGCTGCGGTCGGAAGCCGGCGCTGCCCGCGGTCAGGTAATTGAGGTTGTTGCCCGGGCCGCTCCAGTGGCCTTCGAACACGCCCACGTCGAGTCGCCACTGTGCGCCGGTGCTGCCATGGTTCAAGTCCTGCATCACCACCAGGCCGGGGAAGCGCCAGCCGATCACGCCCGAACCGTAGCCCAGCGGGAATGCAATATGCGCCAGCGAGGTGGCCGAGTTGTCGATCGGGAACATCAGGTCCCATTGCTGGCCGATGCGCACCGTGGTGCCACTCTCGGGGTTGGTCAGGTCCATGTAGGCCTGGCGCAGGCGCGGCGTCGGCTGCTGCTGGCTGTAGGCGCCGGTGCCGTTGAAGCCGCCGAAGAAGTCCATCTCGATGCGACCGCCGCCGCTCCAGTTGCCGGCGAACTTGGCGCCCTTGAAGTCGAGCCAGAAGCGCGTGTTGCGCACGTCGACGCCGCTGAGCGAGCCGCTCGAACCCGGCGTCGGATACAGCGCGTTCTGGCCGTTGCCGTAGGAGAAACTCTTGTTCTGGCTGAAGGCGCTGGCGCTGATGAAACCATGCAGGGCCACCGACACGCCGGGCGCGCTGCTGAACACCGGCGTCGCCGGCGCGGCAGCGACCTGCTGCACCGGGGCGGGCGCGGGGGCGGGCGCGGCCTTCTGCGCCTGCACCATCGCCTTGAGTTCGTTCAACTGCTGTTCGAGCTGGGCCACCCGCTGTTCGAGCTGCTGTTCGCGCGTGTCGCCTTGCGCGTGGCCGGCGAGCGGAAGCATCAGTGCGCATGCCATGCTCAGGGCAAGCGTGTTGCGGCGATTGGTGTGTCGCGTGGTCATGCGTGCGTCTCCCCAGGTCGATGACAGGCCGAGCATGGCCATGCTGCAGCGCGCGCGACTATTCGCCATTGGTCGAACTTCGACCAAAGTCGAGCGCGCCAGCCACCGCAGGCCCCGGCTTGATCGGGCTACACTCAAACTCCGTGCTGCGCCGGGCGCTGACGCCAGGCGCGCGAATCCCGTCGCCACTGGTGACGCCGCCAGCAGGAGCCAGCCATGTCCAAGCTTTATCCGGTCGACCCGTCGTTTGCCGCCGCAGCGCGTTTGCGCCACGACGACTACACCAGGCTGTATGCCGAGTCGGTCGGCGATCCGGAAGGCTTCTGGGGGCGCATCGGCGAACGACTGGACTGGATCAAGCCGCCGAAGAAGATCAAGGATGTGTCGTTCGATCCGCAGGATCTGCACATCCGCTGGTACGAGGACGGCGAGCTCAATGTCAGCGCGAATTGCCTCGACCGCCATCTGGCCGAACGCGGTGACAAGGTGGCGATCATCTTCGAAGGCGACGATCCGAAGGACTCCCGCCGGATCACCTACCGCGAGCTGCACGGGGAAGTATGCAGGTTCGCCAACACGCTGAAGCACCTCGGCGTGGTCAAGGGCGACCGCGTGGCAATCTACCTGCCGATGATTCCCGAGGCTGCGGTGGCGATGCTGGCCTGCGCCCGGCTGGGCGCGATCCACTCGGTGGTATTCGGCGGCTTCTCGCCCGATTCGCTGGCCGGGCGCATCGCCGACTCCACCGCCAAGGTGGTGGTCACCGCCGACGAAGGCCTGCGCGCGGGCAAGCGCATTCCGCTTAAGGTCAACGTGGACGCCGCGCTGGAGCGTCCCGGCACCAACAGCGTGGAGACCGTGATCGTGGTGCGCCACACCGGCAGCGCGGTGCACATGCAGTCGCCGCGCGACCGTTACTGGCACACCCTGATGGAAGGCCAGAGCGCCGACTGCGCGCCCACCCCGGTCGAGGCCGAACACCCGCTGTTCGTGCTGTACACCTCCGGCTCCACCGGCAAGCCCAAGGGCGTGCAGCATTCCACCGGCGGCTATCTGGTCTACACCAGCTACACGCACGAACTGGTGTTCGACCTGCGCGAGGATGACGTCTACTGGTGCACCGCCGACGTGGGCTGGGTCACCGGCCACAGCTACGTGGTGTACGGCCCGCTGTGCAACGGCGCCACCACGGTGATGTTCGAGGGCGTGCCGAACTACCCGGACTTCAGCCGCTTCTGGCAGGTGATCGACAAGCACCAGGTCAGCCTGTTCTACACCGCGCCCACCGCGATCCGCGCCCTGATGCGCGAAGGCGAGGCGCCGGTGAAGCAGACTTCGCGCGCCAGCTTGCGCCTGCTCGGATCGGTGGGCGAACCGATCAATCCCGAGGCGTGGGAGTGGTACCACCGCGTGGTCGGCGACGAGCGCTGCCCGATCGTCGACACCTGGTGGCAGACCGAGACCGGCGGCATCCTGATCTCGCCGCTGCCCGGCGCCATCGCCACCAAGCCGGGCTCGGCCACCCTGCCGTTCTTCGGCATCAAGCCGGCCATCGTCAACGCCGACGGCGAGGTGAAGGACGGCGTCGCCGAAGGCAACCTGCTGATCACCGACTCCTGGCCCGGCCAGGTGCGCACCATCTACGGCGACCACCAGCGCTTCATCGAAACCTATTTCAGCGCCTATCCCGGCAACTACTTCACCGGCGACGGCGCCCGCCGCGATGAGGACGGTTACTACTGGATCACCGGCCGCGTCGACGACGTGATCAACGTGTCCGGCCATCGCCTGGGCACCGCCGAGGTGGAGAGCGCGCTGGTGGCCCACCCGAAAGTCGCCGAAGCCGCCGTGGTCGGCTGCCCGCACGACATCAAGGGCCAGGGCATCTACGCCTACGTCACCCTGGTCGCCGGCGAGACCGGCAGCGACGAGCTGCGCAAGGAACTGATCGCCTGGGTGCGCAAGGAGATCGGCCCGATCGCCACGCCGGACTACCTGCAGTGGGCGCCCGGCCTGCCGAAGACCCGCTCCGGCAAGATCATGCGCCGCATCCTGCGCAAGATTGGCGAGAACCTGCCCGATCAGCTCGGCGACATCACTACCCTGGCCGACCCGGGGGTGGTGAAGAACCTGGTCGACGAGCGGTTGATCAAGTGAAGAAGCGGGGAACAGGGGACGGGGAACGGGGAACGCCGGCGGATCGCTCCGCCACGAGCAATGCGAAATATCGCGCTTTTGTTCCCCGTTCCCCGTTTCCCGTTCCCTGCTCCAAAACCCCATGCCCGACATCCTGATCGCCGACGACCATCCGCTGTTCCGCGACGCGTTGCAGCGCGCGGTGCTGGCGGCCGTGCCGCCGGCGCGGGTGCACAGTGCGGACAGCGTGCATGCGCTGCTCGGACTGATCGAGCAATTCCCCGACGCCGAGCTGCTCCTGCTGGATCTGCACATGCCCGGCGCGCGGGGCTATTCGGCGCTGGCGCACATCCGCGGGCAGTATCCGGGGCTGCCGATCATGGTGGTGTCCGGCCATGAAGAGGCCCAGGTGGCGCGGCGCGCACTGGCCCACGGTGCGTCGGCCTATGTGCCCAAGTCCACCGCAGGCGAGGACATCGTGGCGGCGATCCGTGCGGTACTCGATGGCGACGTCTGGGTGCCACACGCGCTGCTGGGCGGCTCCGACGAACTGCGACCCGACGAAGCCGCCGCCGCCGCCCAGATCGCCACGCTGACGCCTCAGCAGTTCCGGGTGATGACGATGATCGCCGAAGGCCTGCTGAACAAGCAGATCGCCTGGGAGCTCGGCGTTTCCGAGGCCACCGTGAAGGCCCACATGACCGCGATCATGCGCAAGCTCGGGGTCAGCAACCGCACCCAGGTGGCGCTCGCGGCCAGCCAGCTGGCGGTCGACCAGGAAGCGATGCCGCTGCTGCCGCCCGAGGAAGACTGAACCGGCCGCTTGCCGCCGTCGCCGACTTTCTGGCGAATGGCCGTCCATCCCTATAGACGTCCAATTGCGCGAAAAACTCTTGCGCTTTTGTTGCATCGCACTATAGTCGATGGGCAGCCATTCCCGTGGAGGGGAGTCAATGGATCAGCCGCAGGCCCAGGGTCTTTACGACCCGCGCAACGAACATGACGCCTGCGGCGTGGGCTTTGTCGCCCATATCAAGGGTCGGAAGAGCCACGCCATCATCGAGCAGGGCCTGCTGATCCTGCGCAACCTCGATCATCGCGGCGCGGTCGGTGCCGATGCGCTGATGGGCGATGGCGCCGGCATCCTGATCCAGATCCCCGACCAGTTCTACCGCGAGGAGATGGCCGTCCAGGACATCGTGCTGCCGCCACCGGGCGAGTACGGCGTGGGCATGGTGTTCCTGCCCCGCGAGCAGGCGTCGCGGCTGGCCTGCCAGCAGGAACTCGAACGCGCGGTGCGGGCGGAGGGCCAGCAGGTGCTGGGCTGGCGCGACGTGCGGGTGGACGCCACGATGCCGATGTCGCCCACCGTGCGGGGCCGCGAGCCGGTGATCCGGCAGATCTTCATCGGCCGCGGTCCGGACGTGATGGTGCCCGACGCGCTGGAGCGCAAGCTGTACGTGATCCGCAAGACCTCCAGCCACGCAATCCGCGCGCTGGGCCTGAAGTACGGCAAGGAATACTTCGTGCCGTCGATGTCCACCCGCACCGTGGTCTACAAGGGCCTGCTGCTGGCCGACCAGGTCGGCCAGTATTACCTCGACCTGGTCGATCCGCGCACGGTGTCGGCGCTGGCGATGGTGCACCAGCGCTTCTCCACCAACACCTTCCCGGCGTGGGAGCTGGCCCATCCGTACCGGATGATCGCGCACAACGGCGAGATCAACACGGTCAAGGGCAACGTCAACTGGATCAACGCGCGCACCGGCGCGATTTCCTCGCCGGTGCTCGGCGACGACCTCGCCAAGCTGTGGCCGCTGATCTACCCGGGCCAGTCCGACACCGCCTCGTTCGACAACTGCCTCGAACTGCTGACGATGGCCGGCTACCCGCTGTCGCACGCGATG
The DNA here is from genome assembly GCF_040208325.1 of Rhodanobacter sp. IGA1.0. Taxonomy (NCBI): domain Bacteria; kingdom Pseudomonadati; phylum Pseudomonadota; class Gammaproteobacteria; order Lysobacterales; family Rhodanobacteraceae; genus Rhodanobacter; species Rhodanobacter sp. IGA1.0. The sequence continues at coordinate 20,724 of NZ_CP157948.1, read as the reverse complement.
ATGATGATGATTCCCGAGGCATGGGAACGGCACACCCTGATGGACGACAACCATCGCGCGTTCTATGAGTACCACGCCGCGATGATGGAGCCGTGGGACGGACCGGCCGCGATCACCTTCACCGACGGCCGTCAGGTCGGCGCCACGCTGGATCGCAACGGCCTGCGCCCGGCGCGCTACCTGATCACCGACGACGACCTGGTGATCCTCGCCTCCGAGGCCGGCGTGCTGCCGGTGGCCGAATCGCGCATCGTGAAGAAGTGGCGGCTGCAGCCGGGCAAGATGCTGCTGATCGACATGGAGGCCGGACGGATCATCGACGACCAGGAACTGAAGGACCAGCTCGCCAACGCCAAGCCGTACAAGCAGTGGATCGAACACATCCGGATCAAGCTGGACGCGCTGCCCGAGCCCCGCGCCGAGGCGCGCCTGGGCGATGACCTGCTCGATCGCCAGCAGGCGTTCGGCTACACCCAGGAAGACCTGAAATTCCAGCTGCTGCCGATGGCACTGGACGGCCAGGAGGCGATCGGCGCGATGGGCAACGACGCGCCGCTGGCGGTGCTGTCCGATCGCGACAAGTCGCTGTACAGCTATTTCCGCCAGCTGTTCGCCCAGGTCACCAACCCCTCGATCGATCCGATCCGCGAACAGCTGGTGATGTCGCTGGTGTCCTTCATCGGGCCCAAGCCGAACCTGCTGGACATCAACAACATCAACCCGCCGCTGCGACTGGAAGTGCAGCAGCCGGTGCTGGATTTCGCCGAGATGGCGAAGATCCGCAAGATCGGCCGCTACTCCAAGGGCAAGTTCCGCAGCTTCGAACTGGACATCACCTATCCGGCAAGCTGGGGCAAGCAGGGCATCGAGGCACGGCTGGCCTCGCTGTGCGCCCAGGCGGTGGACGCGATCGGCCAGGGCCACAACATCCTGGTGGTGTCCGATCGCCACGCCGACCGCGAGCGCGTGGCGATTCCCGCCCTGCTGGCCACCTCGGCCGTCCATCTGCATCTGGTCAACCGCGGCCTGCGCACCAGCACCGGGCTGGTGGTGGAAACCGGCTCGGCGCGCGAGGTGCATCATTTCGCCCTGCTCGCCGGCTACGGCGCCGAGGCGATCCACCCCTACCTGGCGATGGAAGTGCTGGCGCAGCAGTTCGCCGCCAGCCCGGGCGGCGTCAGCGCCGACAAGGCGATCCACAACTACATCAAGGCGATCGACAAGGGCTTGCAGAAGGTGATGTCCAAGATGGGCATCTCGACCTACATGTCCTACACCGGCGCGCAGATCTTCGAGGCGGTGGGCCTCAGCCGCGAGCTGGTCGACGGCTACTTCACCGGCACCACCTCGAACATCGAGGGCATCGGCCTGTTCGAGGTGGCCGAGGAGGCCTTGCGCCAGCACCGGGCGGCCTGGGGCGACGACCCGCTGCTGGCCGACGCGCTCGACGTGGGCGGCGAGTACGCCTGGCGCACGCGCGGCGACGAGCACATGTGGACGCCGGACTCGATCGCCAAGCTGCAGCACGCCACCCGCGCCAACAGCACCGGCACCTACCAGGAATACGCGCAGCTGATCAACGACCAGACCCGCCGCCACATGACGCTGCGCGGGCTGTTCGAGTTCCGCATCGATCCTTCGGCGGCGATTCCGCTGGACGAGGTGGAACCGGCCAGGGAGATCGTCAAGCGCTTCGCCACCGGCGCGATGTCGCTGGGCTCGATCTCCACCGAGGCGCACGCCACGCTGGCGGTGGCGATGAACCGGATCGGCGGCAAGTCCAACACCGGCGAAGGCGGCGAGGACGAGGCGCGCTACCGCGACGAATTGCGCGGCATCGCGATCCGGTCCGGCGACACCCTGGCCAGCGTGATCGGCGCGCAGCACATCGAAAGCGACATCGCGCTGGAAGCCGGCGATTCACTGCGCTCGCGGATCAAGCAGGTGGCTTCGGGCCGCTTCGGCGTCACCGCGGCCTACCTGGTCTCGGCCGACCAGATCCAGATCAAGGTGTCCCAAGGCGCCAAGCCCGGCGAGGGCGGCCAGCTGCCCGGCCACAAGGTGTCCGAATACATCGCGCGGCTGCGCTTTTCGGTGCCCGGCGTGGGCCTGATCTCGCCGCCGCCGCACCACGACATCTACTCGATCGAGGATCTGGCCCAGCTGATCCACGACCTGAAGAACTGCAATCCGCAGGCCTCGATCTCAGTGAAGCTGGTGTCCGAAGTCGGCGTGGGCACGGTCGCCGCGGGCGTGGCCAAGTCCAAGGCCGACCATGTGGTGATCGCCGGCCACGACGGCGGCACCGGCGCCTCGCCGTGGTCGTCGATCAGGCACGCCGGCACGCCATGGGAACTGGGCCTGGCCGAGACCCAGCAGACCCTCGTGCTGAACCGGTTGCGCGGACGCATCCGGGTGCAGGCGGACGGCCAGATGAAGACCGGCCGCGACGTGGTGATCGGTGCGTTGCTGGGCGCCGACGAGTTCGGCTTCGCCACCGCGCCACTGGTGGTGGAAGGCTGCATCATGATGCGAAAATGCCACCTCAACACCTGCCCGGTCGGCGTGGCCACGCAGGACCCGGTGCTGCGCCGGAAGTTTGCCGGCAAGCCCGAGCACGTGGTGAATTTCTTCTTCTTCGTCGCCGAGGAAGCGCGGCGGATCATGGCCCAGCTGGGCATCCGCCGCTTCGACGACCTGGTCGGCCGCGCCGACCTGCTCGACGTGCGCCAGGGCATCGCGCACTGGAAGGCGCGCGGGCTGGATTTCTCGCGGGTGTTCCATCGCCCCGAGGTGCCCGCCGAGGTCGCCCGCCGCCACGTGGAATCGCAGGACCACGGCCTGGAGAAGGGCGGCAAGGCGCTCGACCATGTGCTGATCGAGAAGGCCCGCGCCGCGCTGGAACAGGGCGAGAAGACCAGCTTCATGCTCGGCGTGCGCAACGTGAACCGCACCGTGGGCACCCTGCTGTCCGGCGAAGTGGCGCGGCGCCACGGCCACGCCGGCCTGCCCGACGACACCATCCACGTGCAGTTGTCCGGCGTCGCCGGGCAGAGTTTCGGCGCGTTCCTGGCTCGCGGCATCACCCTCGACCTGGTCGGCGAAGGCAACGACTACGTGGGCAAGGGTCTGTCCGGCGGCCGCATCATCGTGCGCTCGCCGAACGACTTCCACGGCTTCGGCCCGGAGCACATCATCGCGGGCAACACCGTGCTGTACGGCGCCACCGAAGGCGAGGCGCATTTCAACGGCGTCGCCGGCGAACGCTTCGCCGTGCGCAATTCCGGCGCCAGCGCGGTGGTCGAAGGCGTCGGCGACCACGGTTGCGAATACATGACCGGCGGCACCGTGGTGGTGCTGGGCGAAACCGGACGCAACTTCGCGGCGGGAATGTCCGGCGGCGTGGCCTATGTGTACGACCCCCACGGCACGTTCGAGCGCAAGTGCAACCTCGCCCTGGTGGCGCTCGAGCCGGTGCTTTCCGGCGTGGAGCAGGAGGTCCGCGTGCCGCCCCATCAATGGCATGCCGTTTCGCGCGGCGCGCCGCGGGCCACCGACGAGGCGATCCTGCGCCAGTTGATCGAGGCGCACTTCCGCCACACCGGCAGCTTCCGCGCCAAGGACATCCTGCACGACTGGCAAAGCGCGCGCTCGCGCTTCGTCAAGGTGATGCCGCACGAATACCGGCGCGCACTGGGCGATGCGAACGCCGCGCCCGCCACGGCATCCACCGCGAAGGCCACGGCCTGAGGCCAGGGGAAGACAGATGGGCAAGATCACCGGCTTTCTCGACTATCCGCGGCTCAGCGAAACCAGCGAGGCGCCCGCGCAGCGCAAGAAGCACTGGCGCGAGTTCATCCGCCATCTGGGCGACGCCGACGCGTCGACCCAGGCCGCCCGCTGCATGGATTGCGGCATTCCGTTCTGCCACAACGGCTGCCCCGTCAACAACCTGATCCCCGACTTCAACGAGCTGGTCCACCAGCAGGACTGGCGGCGCGCGCTCGAGGTGCTGCACTCGACCAACAACTTCCCCGAGTTCACCGGGCGGATTTGCCCGGCGCCGTGCGAATCGGCGTGCACGCTGAACATCAACAGCGAGGCGGTGGGCATCAAGTCGATCGAGCACAAGATCATCGACAAGGGCTGGGAAGAGGGCTGGGTCACCGCGCAACCGCCGGCGCGGCTCAGCGGCAAGAGCGTCGCGGTGATCGGCTCCGGTCCGGCCGGCCTGGCCGCCGCGCAGCAGCTGGCGCGGGCGGGACATGCGGTGACGGTGTTCGAGAAGAACGATCGGATCGGCGGCCTGCTGCGCTATGGCATCCCCGATTTCAAGCTGGACAAGATGCTGATCGATCGCCGCGTGGAGCAACTGCGCGGCGAGGGCGTGCAGTTCCGCACCGGCGTGTTCGTGGGCGATGCCGCCGCGGGAGCAGCCGGCGAGACGATCACGCCCGAGCAGCTGAAGCAGGATTTCGACGCGGTGGTGATCGCCGGCGGTGCCGAGACGCCGCGCGACCTGCCGGTGCCCGGGCGCGAACTGAATGGCGTGCATTTCGCGATGGACTTCCTGCCGCAGCAGAACAAGGTGGTCGCCGGCGACCGGCTCGACCGGCAGATCCTGGCCACCGCGAAGAACGTGGTGGTGATCGGCGGCGGCGACACCGGCTCGGATTGCGTGGGCACCTCCAACCGCCACGGTGCCGCGTCGGTGACCCAGTTCGAGCTGCTGCCGCAACCGCCGCTGCAGGAGAACAAGCCGCTGGTGTGGCCGTACTGGCCGATCCGCCTGCGCACGTCGAGCTCGCACGAGGAGGGCTGCCAGCGCGACTGGGCGGTGGCCACCAAGTGTTTCAACGACGACGGCGCGGGCAACGTGTGCAGCCTCACCGCGGTGCGGCTGGAGTGGAAGGACGGCCGGATGGCCGAGATCGCCGGCAGCGAGTTCGAGGTGCCTGCCGGGCTAGTGCTGCTGGCGATGGGCTTCGTCTCGCCGCTGCAGCATGTGCTGGACGCGTTCGGCGTGGAGAAGGACGCCCGCGGCAACGCCAAGGCCGGTACCGATGACTACCGCACCAGCGTCGATCGGGTGTTCGCCGCCGGCGACATGCGGCGCGGGCAGTCGCTGGTGGTGTGGGCGATTCGCGAAGGCCGCCAGTGCGCTCGTGCAGTCGACGAGTACCTGATGGGCGGTTCGCTGCTGCCGCGCTGAGCTGGCTGAAGCCTGCTCAGTGCTGGCCGCGCAGCGGCGCAGCCAGCAGCGCGCGCAGGGCCGCCGGCTTCACCGGCTTGTGCAACAGCGGGTAGCCCAGCGCCCGCGCCCGCTGCTTCAGCTCGCTGCTGCCGTCGGCGGTGATGATCGCCGCCGGCGGCAACTGCATCACCGCGTCGCGCAGTTGCTGCAGGGCCTGCAGACCATCGACATCGTTGGCCAGGTGGTAGTCGGCGAGGATCAGGTCGATCGGACCACGCCGCAGTTCCGCCCGCGCCTGGTCCACGTCGACCGCGGTGCGGCAGTCGATGCCCCAGCGCCCGAGCAGCGCGCGCATGCCGTCGAGGATCGACTCGTCGTTGTCCAAGCACAGCACGGTCAACGGCAGTTGCGTGTCCGGGCCGCTGCGCGCCACGCGCCGACGCCGCATCGGCACGCTTTCATTGCGTGGCACGCTCACCGCGAAACGGCTGCCATGCTGCACGCGTGAGTCGAGGTCCAGGCGATGGCCGAGGATGCCGGCCAGCCGGTCGCAGATCGACAGGCCCAGGCCCAGGCCTTTCTCGCCCCACGGCGACGGCTGCTCCAGGCGCTGGAACTCGTCGAAGATCCGCGCCCGCTGCTCCGGCGGAATCCCCGGCCCGGTGTCCCACACCTCGATGCGCACCTGGTCGCCGAACCGGCGCGCACCCAGCAGCACGCCGCCGTGGCGCGTGTAACGCAAGGCATTGGACAGGAAGTTCTGCAGGATCCGCCGCAACAGCTGGGGATCGCTGCGCACGGCCAGTCGCGTTGGCACCACGCGCAGGCGCAGGCCGCGCTGTTCGGCGACCACCGCGAACTGCGCCTTCAGCGAATCGAACAGGTCGGCCAGCGCAAAGCCCGACACGTCGGGACGATAGCTGCCGGTGTCCAGGCGCGAGGTATCGAGCAGTGCGTCCAGCAGGTCCTCGGCCGCGCGGAACGAGGCATCGATGCGTTCGGCCAGCTGTTCGGCCTCGCTGTCCAGCCCCGGATGCTGGCGCAGCGCCGAGGTGAACAGCCGCGCGGCATTCAGCGGCTGCAGCAGGTCGTGGCTGGCGGCAGCGAGGAAGCGCGTCTTGGAAATGTTCGCCGCCTCGGCCGCGCGACGCGCCTGGGCGGTGGCCACCAGCGCTTCGGACAGTTCGGCGGTGCGCTGCTCCACGCGCAGTTCCAGCGTCTCGTTGGCTTCCATCAGCGCCTGTTCGGCGTTCTTGTACGCCGTCACGTCGGTATAGGTGGTCACATAGCCGCCGCCGGGCAGCGCCCGGCCGCGCATCTCGATCACCGAGCCGTCCGGCCGGATGCGCTGGAACAGGTGCGAGGAGCCGGCACGCATGTAGTCGATGCGTTTGGCCACATGGCCGTCCACTTCGCCCGGGCCGCATTCGCCCAGTTCGGCGTTCCAGCGAATCAGCTCGGCCACCGGCACGCCGACGTAGACCATGCCGTCGGGATAGTCGAACAGTTCCAGGTAGCGACGGTTCCACGCCACCAGGCGCATGCCGGCGTCGACCACGCTGATGCCCTGGGAGACGTTCTCCAGCGTGGTGGACAGCAGTTCCCGGTTGAAGCGCAGTTCCTGCGAGGCTTCGTCCAGCAACGCCATCGACTCGGCCAGGTCCAGGCCGCTGCCGGAGAGCGCGCTGATCAGGATGCGCCGCGCATTCGCCGCGCCGACGGCCGAGGCGAGCAGGCGTTCGGTGAACTGGATCAGCGCGCGGTCGGCGGCTGTGCCGGGCAGCAGGGGCTTGCCCAGGCGGTGGCCATATTCCTCGAACGCGCGCGCGCTGCTGCGCTCGCCGACAATCCGCTCGGCGATCGTGCGCAGGTCCGCCGCCACCACGCGGCCACGCCAGTCACCCGCACCGCCGCGGCTGGCCGGATCGGCGTCCATGAACACCGCCGCGTGCAGGCGCTCTTCCAGGCTGGGCCGGAAGCGCAGCGAGACGAACACCAAGCAGCCGATGTTGACCAGCAGCGACCAGAACGTGCCGTGCATCACCGGTTCCCAGCCGCTGAGATGGAACAGCGCCTGCGGGCGCAGCCAGTCCCAGCCGAACGGTCCCTGCTGCAGCCACTGATCCGAGCGGATCAGCGCCGGCAGCAGCAGGGTGTAGACCCATACGATGAAGCCGCCGGCCAGGCCGACCACCACGCCCCGACGGCTGGCGCCCCGCCAGTAGATCGCGGCGACCAGGGCCGGCGCGAATTGCGCCACCGCAGCGAAAGCGAGCAGTCCGGTGGCGGCCAGGTTCTCCGCATTGGCGGCGACGCGGTAGTACGCATAAGCCATCGCCGCGAGCAGGATGATCGCGATCCGCCGCACGCCCAGCACCAGCTGCGACAGGTCGCTGCGATGTTCCAGCCGCAGGCGGCGGATGCGCAGCAGGGCCGGCATCACCAGGTCGTTGCTGATCATCGTGGACAATGCCACCGCCGCCACGATCACCATGCCGGTGGCGGCCGAGAATCCGCCCACGAAGGCCAGCAGGGCCATGCCCCGATCGCCGTGCGACAACGGCAGGGTCAGCACCCACGCGTCAGCCGCGCCGTCGCGCACCAGCGGCATGTGCGCGCCGGCCGCCACGATCGGCAGCACCGCGAGGCTGACGATCACCAGGTACAGCGGCACCATCCAGCGCGCGCGGCTGAGGTCGCTGGCGTCCTCGCATTCGACCATGCCGATCTGGAACTGGCGCGGCAGACAGAACATCGCGCAGAAGGCCAGCATCGTCTGCGCCATGAAACCCGGGGTCAGTCCGTGGCTCAGCTGGACCACCGGCGGCTGCACGGTGCCGAGCAGGCCGGGGCCCCGCCACAGCGCGTAGCCGGCCAGCGCCACGAAGGCGAGCAGCTTGATCAGCGACTCCAGCGCGATCGCCAGCATCAGGCCATGGTGATGCTCGGTCGCATCGATGCTGCGGGTGCCGAACAGGATCGCGAACAGGGCCAGCAGCACGGCACACCACATCGCGCTGTCGATTCCGCCCGCCTTCACCGCGCCGAACGCCGCGCCGCCCAGCACGCCGTACGACATTGCCACGGCCTTGAATTGCAGCGCGATGTACGGCACCACGGCGATCACCGCGATCACCGCGACCAGGGCCGCCAGCCCGTGCGACTTGCCGAAGCGCGCGCCGATGAAGTCGGCGATCGACGTGATGTTGCGCTGCCTGACCACCTGCACCAGCCGCCGCAGCAGGCCGAAGCCGAACACGTACAGCAGGATCGGACCCAGATAGATCGGCAGGTAAGCCAGGCCGTCGCGGGCAGCCGTGCCCACGGCGCCATAGAACGTCCACGACGAGCAATAGACGGCCAGCGCCAGGCTGTAGACGATCGGGCGCAGCCGCGGCTGACGCGGATACAGCGGTCGCCGGTCGCCTGCGTAGGCCACCACGAACAGCAGCCCCACGTAGAGCAGCGACACCAGCAACAGCAACCAGCCCTGGATCAAGCCAATCTCCCCGGCAGATGGGCAGCGCGGCGGGCGATCCGCGCTTGTGCCCCGGCCAGCCCGGCGGCACCATGCCTGGATGATCGCCCCGCCCGAACTCGTGCTTGCCAACGTAGCAGAGGCCCTGCGGGATGACGAGATTCATGTGTGGCGCGTGCACTACCGGCAGGCGCTGGGGCGGAAGCCCCTATGCGAGGTGCTCGCCGCCTATCTCGATGTCGCCGCGGAGCGGGTGGCGCTGGTGGACGGCGAACATGGCCGTCCCGCGCTGACCGCGCCCCATGATCCATCGCTGGGCTTCAACTGGTCACATAGTGGCGAGCACGCGCTGATCGCGGTGGGACGAAACGTGGCGCCGGGGATCGACCTCGAGCGTGCTCGCCCGCGCCAGCGCAGTCTGGAGATCGCCCGGCGCTTCTTCAGCGCCGATGAAGCGGCAGCCTTGGCCAGGCTGCCGGCGGCCGCGCGCAACGCGGCCTTTCTTGAGCTGTGGACGGCCAAGGAGGCCGTGGTGAAGGCGCTGGGGCGCGGCATCGCGTTCGGGCTGGATCGCTTCAGCGTTGCCAGCGATGCCGGACAACTGCGCCTGCGCTACCTGCAGGGTGATGACGTCGACGCCTGGCAACTGCGCCGCCTCGAGCTGGACCCCGATCTGGTCGCGGCGGTGGCATGGCGAGGCGACGCGCGTCGGATACGGTTCGGGACGCTTGCCAGCGGCGAGTGATCGGCGCACTGTTTCCGGTCGGTCGTCGGCCGCGCATCGACACTCGGTTGCCTCGGTCGATCTCCCTTGCGATAGCCTTTCATTCCCAGCGGATTGCCGGAACGCCATGACCCTGCTCAGCGTCAACCTCAACAAGATCGCGGTGCTGCGCAACTCGCGCGGCGGCGACGAACCGGACATCTGCCGTGCGGCGCAGACCTGCATCGACGCGGGCTGCGGCGGCATTACCGTCCATCCCCGCCCCGATCAGCGGCATGTCCGTCCCCACGACGTGCGGGCACTCGCCGCGATGCTGCGCGGACGGGTCGAATACAACATCGAAGGCAACCCCTTCGCCGACCCGCGAGGGGACTACCCGGGCCTGCTGGAGCTGGCCCGCGAAGTGCGTCCCACCCAGGTGACCCTGGTTCCCGATGGCGATGGCCAGATCACCTCCGATCACGGCTTCGACCTGCGCCGGGATATTGCGCAGCTGCGCCCGCTGGTCGGCGAGCTGTGCGATCTCGGCTGCCGGGTCAGCCTGTTCGTCGATGCCGGCAGCCAGGATTTCGACCTGGCCGCCGTGATCGGCGTACAGCGCATCGAGATCTATACCGGGCCCTACGCCCAGGCTTTTGCCGATGGCGAGCCCGCCACGGTGCTGGCCGCTTGTGCGGATACCGCGCGGCGCGCGCAACAGGCCGGACTGGCCGTGAACGCAGGGCACGATCTCAGCCAGGCGAACCTGGGCACCTTCCGCGCCGCGATTCCCGGCCTGGCCGAGGTTTCCATCGGACACGCCTTGATCGGCGAGGCCTTGTACGAGGGACTTGCCACCACCGTGCGCAACTACCTGCAGATCCTGCGCTGACACTGTTCCGACCAACCGTCGCGCCAACAAAAACCCCCGCACGGGGCGGGGGTCTTGTCTGTTGCATGCTGCCGAGGCAGCCCGATCAGAAGTCTTCAGTGAAGCCGATCTTGACCAGATTGTAGCTCTTCGCATCGGCCAGCACCCGGGCCACGTGCTCATAGGCCACGCCGTCGGCTGCCGCGATCTGGATCTCCGGCTGATTGCTCTGCTGCGCGATCACCGCCAGCTGGGCTTTCAGGCCGAGTTCGTCGACCGGGGTGTCATTCCAATACAGCGCACCGGCCTGATCGATCTTCAGATGAATCGGATCGAGCGGATTGGTCGGCGGCGGATTGTTCACGTTCGGCTGCGGCAGGTCGACCTGGATCTTGTGGGCCAGCACCGGCGCCGTGATCATGAAGATGATCAGCAGGACCAGCATCACGTCGACCAGCGGCGTGACGTTGATCTCCGACATCGGACCTGTTGTCTTGGTAGTGAAAGCCATCTCAGGTCACCCCTTCGGCGCGTCAGTGGTCATGAAGGCGACATGCACCATGCCGGAATCCTTCGTGTCGCCGATGATCTTCTTCACGATCTTGAACTCGGTACCCTTGTCCGCGCGGATCTGCAGCTCCGGCTGGGGCGACTTCTGGGCGTTCACCGCCAGAAGCGACCTCAGCTCGGCTTCCGTGACCGCATGGTCATTGAAGTACATGCTGCCGTCCTGCTTGACCGCCAGATCCAGGGGCGGAACCACCATTTCCGGTTCCTTGGTCTTTGGATTGGCGGTAGGCAGGTCGATCGTGATGGAGTGCGACATCAGTGGTGCGGTGATCATGAAGATGATCAGCAGAACCAGCATCACGTCGACCAGCGGCGTGACGTTGATTTCCGACATCGGACCGCCGGAATTGCCTCCAGTGCTCATCGCCATGGGTCAATCCCTCACTTCGAGCTGTCGACGCGCGAACCGGTAGCGAAGAAGTCGTGCAGGTCGTGTGCGAATTCGTCGAAGCGGGCGTAGGTCAGGCGGTTCGAGCGGCTGAAGAAGTTGTACGCGAACAGCGCCGGGATAGCGGCGAACAGACCGAAGGCGGTCATGATCAGCGCCTCACCGACCGGACCGGCCACCGCGTTCATCGAGGCGTTGCCCGAAGCGGCGATGCGGATCAGCGCGTGGTAAATGCCCCACACCGTACCGAGCAGACCGACGAACGGAGCCGCCGAACCGACGGTGGCGAGCAGGGTCATGCCGCCTTCCAGACGCAGGCTCTCGCGGGCCACGGCCTGACGCAGGGCGCGATCGATGAACTCCGAACGGCTCAGCGACTCGGCCAGACGACCGGTGGTGCCGGCAGCCGCGGTGGCCTGCTGGTGATGGGCGACCGCCGAGGCGGCGTCCAGCGCAATCTTCGAGAACGGCTCGCTGCGCGGCTGCGCCTCGAGTTCGCGGATCGCGTCCTGGGTGGAACCGTTGCCCCAGAAGCCGTCGATCACCTTGTCGGCGCGAGCGCGGACGGTGGCATTGCGGATGCCGTTGGCGATGATGAAGTACCACGACAGGAACGACATCACGACCAGGGTCACGAAGACGACCCAGCCGAGCCAGTCGAAGTTCTGGATCAGGTTGTCGAAGCCCATCTGTTTCATGGCTTCGGCGTTGGTATTGCCACCCATGGCCTGTGCGGCATCGGTCGTTGCAGGAGTCTGTAGGAACATAACGCTACCCTAGGGAAGTCAAGCGTGAACTGTAACTGTAAACCGGGGTGAGCCGGTTACAGCTGGTTGAGATTGAAGTTGACGGGAACGCGGGCGTACCCCTCGACTTTTTGTCCATTTCGAATCGTTGGGTTGAAGCGCCAACGACGTGCCGCATCCATCGCTGCACGGTCAAGTTCATGGTAACCGCTGGATCGATCGATCTTGATGTCCTTCGGCGAACCGTCCACGCCCACCAGAATCATCAGCACCACCGTACCCTCATGCCGCTGGCGGATCGCCTGTGGCGGGTACTTTGGCTGCAGACGACTGTTGTAGCTGAGGTCCGAACTGGCCGTAATGTCCGCTGGCGGCGCCGGTGGAGCTGGCGGTGCCGGCGGCGGCGCCGGGGTCGCGTTCGCCGAGACTTCCTCCACCGGGGGTGGCGGGGTCGGCGGCGGCGGCGTCGGTGGCGGCTTGATCTGCTGGATGATCTTCGGCGGCGGCTGCTTCGGCGGCTCCGGCGGCGGCGGCGGCGGTGGCGGCGGCGGCGGCGGCGGTTCGATGAAGTTCACCTGGACGATGCGTTCCTTCTCCTTGTGGTTCTGATGCGGTGGCGCCATTGGCGCCACGATCAACAGGAACGCAAACGCGTGCAGCCCAATAGCTACAGCCAATGCCCAGGTGCGCTTCCAACTGAATGGCTCGCGCCCGATTTCTTCGTTACTTGAGGCCATCTGTCACTAGTCTGGAGCTGATCAATCGGAAGAGAACGTTGCCGCAGGGCTTGGCCCGGATCCGTCTGATGCCTGGACGGAGCCGGAGAGAACTTGCCGCTGGGGAGACGCAGGGGAAGGTTTCAACGTTACAACAGCACATGGCTTTTGTATAGCGCTGCGGGGCGGATGGGCGGCCATTCCATCCCGCGGCTTGCCATGCGATTTGCCGCCTCAGCCGGCACCGGCCTTCTGCAACCAGGCCTTGGCCTTGGCGGCGGTTTCCGGATCCTGTGCAGCCTTCTTCATCGCAGCGACGGCGGCAGGCTTGTTCTTCATGCCGCGCTCGCACTCGGCCAGGATCATGTAGGCCTTGCCCTTCTCCTTGACGCCCTTGTCGAGGGCGGTCTGGATCAGGGTCTTGGCTTCCTTGTACTTGTTCTCGCTGAGCATCAGGCGGCTGGCGCGCAGCGCGGGCTCGCCGTCGCTGGCCAGCGGCTGGGCCTTCGTGTAATAGCCGACGGCCTGGTCGGTCTTGTTGCCGATCTCGGCGGCCTGACCCAGCAGCACATAGGTCTCTGCCGTGGGCTTGACCACGCCCTTGTTCATGCCCTCTTCGAGGACCTGGGTGGCCTTGGCGGCGTTCGGGGCCGGATCGGAGCTTTCCTGGCCAGTGATCAGGTACAGCTTGGCCAGGTTCACGTAATGCGATTCCTTGGTCAGCGTGCCGGCCGCACGAGCCTTCTCCATCAGCTGGATCGCTTCCGGATACTTGTGCGCCTGCATCAACACGGCCACGGCGTTGTTCAGCGCATTGGGGTCGTCCGGATTCGAATTGAGCTGATTGGTCGCCAGTGCGGCAGCCTTGTCGTCCTGGCCGGATTCGGCGTAGCTGGCCATCAGGATCTGGTCCCAGCTCGGCTCCGCCTTGGTGGTCAGCGACTTGGCCTTGGTGATCGCGGCGATCGCTTCGGGATACTTGGCGAGACGGTAATACGCGTTGCCTTCAAGCGCGTAGGAATCGGCGGTTTCCTTCTTGCCTTCGGCGCGCCATTTGGCGACGGTGTCGAGCGCAGCCTGGTATTGCTCATCGGCCAGCTGGAACTGGGCGAGCATGTACTGCAGCTGGAAATAGGTGTCGTTGGGCAGCACGCCGATGGCCAGCGAGCGCTGCAGCAGGCTGATCGCCCCCTTCACGTCCTGGTTGTTGTAGGCGAGGTTGGCCAGCCCCTGAAGCGCCAGCGCCTGTGCATATTTGCTCTTGCTGTCATCGACGATCGGCTGCAGGATCTGCTGGGCCTTGGCCTTGTCACCCGCGTTGACCGCGTCCAGACCCTCATTGAGGTTTGTCTGATCCTTTGCGCTGGTCAGGTCGAGCTTCGGCTCGGTACGGCTGGCATTGGGATAGAGCACTTCCTTCTTCGACGTGTCTTCGTGCTTGCGCGCCAGTACCGGGCTGCTGGCAAGGCCGAGCAACAATGCCGCGCTCGCCAGCATGGTCAATCCACGGACATGCTTCATGGTGATCCTCGTGTTGTCTGCGCGTATCGATCGAGTGACGCGGGGGAACTATGGAGATTAACCCGAGCCGGCGTGCGATAACAAGCTGCGATGCGGCATGGAAGATTGTTCAAAATCAACCACTTGGCGGCGGCTTGTGCATACTCGGGCGAATGGTCAGATGTCGAGATTGGCCACCTTCAGCGCGTTTGCCTCGATGAAGTCGCGACGCGGCTCGACAGCTTCGCCCATCAGCATCGAGAACATCTGGTCGGCGGCGATCGCGTCCTCGATGCCCACTTGCAGCATGCGTCGGGTTTCCGGGTTCACGGTGGTGTCCCACAACTGTTCGGGATTCATTTCACCCAGGCCCTTGAAGCGCTGGATGCTGCGACCCTTCTTGGCCTCGTCCAGCAGCCAGTTGCGCGCTTCCAGGAAGCTCAGCACGCCACGCGAGGCGTTGCCACGGCGAACCACGGCATCGGGCTGGATCATGCCGGCGATCTGCTGACTCATCGCCAGGATGGGCCGGAACTCGTTGCTGCCGAAGAACGGCTGCGGCAACAGCCAGGTGTGGGTCAACCCGTGCTGCTCCCTGACCACTTCGATCGCGGCCACCTGCTCGCCCTGGGCGGGGCGCAACGCCATGCGGTAGTGCGGTTTGCCCAGGCCACTGGCGGCCAGCCGCCCAGCGGCACCATCGAGCCACGCCTGCATGGCGGCTTCATCAGTCCACAGTTCGGCACGGATCGGGGCATGTTCGAGCAGCGCGTTGAACACCGCCGCATCGAAGCGGTGCGCCAATTTGGCGATCTGGTCCAGCGCGTGCTGATAACCGCGCAACAGCTTTTCCAGGGCCTCGCCGGTGATCGGAGGCGCTTCCGGGCTGTAGGTCAGCGAGGCGTTGTCGACTGCGCTGGAGATCAGGTAATCGTTCAGCGCCGCGTCGTCCTTGATGTACAGCTCCTGCTTGCCCTGCTTCACCTTGTACAGCGGCGGCAGGCCGATGTAGACATGGCCGCGCTCGATCAGCTCCGGCATCTGGCGGTAGAAGAAGGTCAGCAACAAGGTGCGGATGTGCGAGCCGTCGACGTCGGCGTCGGTCATCAGGATGATGCGGTGGTAACGCAGCTTGTCCGGGTTGTAGTCGTCCTTGCCGATGCCCGTGCCCAGCGCGGTGATCAGGGTGCCGACTTCGGCGGAGGACAGCATCTTGTCGAAGCGCGCCTTCTCGACGTTGAGGATCTTGCCCTTCAGTGGCAGCACGGCCTGGGTCTTGCGATTGCGGCCCTGTTTGGCGGAGCCGCCGGCGGAGTCACCCTCGACCAGGAACAGTTCGCACAGCGCCGGATCCTTTTCCTGGCAGTCGGCCAGCTTGCCGGGCAGGCCGGCGATGTCCAACGCACCCTTGCGGCGGGTCATCTCGCGCGCCTTGCGTGCAGCCTCGCGGGCACGCGCGGCATCGACCGCCTTGGAAGCGATCGCCTTGGCCTCGTTCGGGTGTTCCAGCAGGAACTCGCTCAACTTCTCGTTGACCGCCTGCTCCACAGCGGTCTTCACCTCGGAGGAAACCAGCTTGTCCTTGGTCTGCGAGGAAAACTTCGGATCGGGCACCTTCACCGACAGCACCGCGATCATGCCCTCACGCATGTCGTCGCCGGACAGCGCCACCTTGGCGTTCCTGGCCAGGCCTTCCTTCTCGATGTAGTTCTGCAGCGAGCGGGTCAGCGCGGCGCGGAAACCGGTGAGATGGGTGCCGCCATCACGCTGCGGAATGTTGTTGGTGAAGCAGAACATCGTCTCCTGGTAGGAATCGGTCCACTGCATCGCGAGGTCCACGACGATGCCGTCCTGCTCGGAGAGCAGGCTGATCACGTTGGGGTGCAGCGCGGTCTTCAGCTGCGCCAGGTGCTGCACGAACGAACGGATGCCGCCCTCGTACGCGAACGTGTCCGATCGCCCTTCCCCGCGTTCGTCCTTCAGCTCGATGGTCACGCCCGAGTTGAGGAAGGCCAGTTCGCGCAGGCGCTTGGCCAGAATCTCGTAGTGGAAATCGATGTTGTTGGTGAAGGTGGCCGGGCTGGGAAGAAAACGCACCACGGTACCGCGCCGGGTCGAAGGAGCGACTTCCTTCAACGAGTACAGCGGTTCACCGAGCGCGTACTCCTGCAGGTATTCGAAACCGTCGCGATAGATCGTCAGCCACAGGTGGTCGCTCAGCGCGTTCACCACCGAGACGCCCACGCCATGCAGGCCGCCCGAAACCTTGTACGAGTTCGCGTCGAACTTGCCGCCGGCGTGCAGCACGGTCATCACTACCTCGGCGGTGGAGCGACCTTCTTCCGGGTGGATGTCGACCGGAATGCCGCGGCCGTTGTCGCTGACGCTGACCGAGCCGTCTTCAAGGATGGTGACTACCACCTTGTCGCAATAACCCGCGAGCGCTTCGTCGATCGCATTGTCGACCACCTCGAACACCATGTGATGCAGGCCAGTACCGTCATCGGTGTCGCCGATGTACATGCCCGGGCGCTTGCGCACCGCCTCCAGGCCCTTGAGGACCTTGATGTTGCTTGAGTCGTAGTGCGATTCGTTCGTGGATTCGTTCATGCGGTGACCGTTTCCTGGCGCCAGCTACCCGCCCGACGCGGCGCCGTAAAGGCCGGACAGGGTTATGCAATCCATGGGGATGCAACCTTTCGATTATAGCAGGCGGGACAGCTCGCCTTGTTCCACGTGGAACACCCGGGCAGGTAGGTCCCGCATTGCCACCGGCAGCTCGGTACCGGTCAGCAGGATCTGGGCGCTGGCCCCCACCAACTGACCGATGACGGCGCGTTGATGGGCTTGGTCGAGTTCCGAAGCCAGGTCGTCCAGACAAACAATGGGCCAGTCGCCGTGATGCTCGGCGTAGAGTTCGGCTTGAGCGAGCATGCAGGCCAATGCGACCAGCTTGCCCTGGCCGCGCGACAGGTGCTCCCGCAGCGGAGCATGCTCGAACGCCAGCGTCCAGTCTGCGCGGTGGACTCCCATCGTGGTATGCCCACGAGTGACGTCCCTCTCCCTCTGGACGCGCAACTGCGAGGCCAGCTCCTGGTCTTCCGCCCACCCCCGGCGATAACGCAGCTCCAAGGCGCCCAGCTCACCCAGCAGTCCTTGCATGCTTCGCGCCAGCCTGGGTCGCAGGAGATCCAGGTACGCTTGCCGTTGCTGGTCGATCTGCTGCCCCGTCTGGGCCAGCTCGGCTTCCCAGGGCAGGAACAGTGCGTCAGCGGGCAGCGGGTAGCTGCGAAGCAGGCTGTTCCGTTGTTTCAGAGCCCGCTGATAACGGCGCCAGATCGACAGGAACTGATGTTCCACGTGGAACACGCCCCAGTCGAGGTAGCGGCGGCGTTCCTCGGCCCCCCCGGAGATAAGTGCGTGCGAACCGGGATCAAAACAGACCACGGCACACTCCCGGACAAGTTCACCCAACGGAGCGTTGAGTCCATCGATCCGCCCCTCCCAGCGGGACCCCGTCCGACCCAGTCCAAGCCGTGCGAGCCGACCATCGGCGTGGCGCAACTCGGCGAAGATGGAAAGCCCCGACGCCCCCCGCTGCAACAACGCTTCCCGGGCGCCGCTACGAAAGGAGCGGCCGTGGGACAACAGGAATACCGCTTCCAGCACGCTGGTCTTGCCGGCGCCATTGTCCCCCGCAAAAACGTTGATCCCGGGATCCAGTGCCAAGGTCGCTTCGCTGAAACAACGCAGGCCGGCAATGCGCAGCTGTTCGATCTTCATGTGCAGTCACGCCGCAAACAGCAACGCCGGAGTTCCTCACGGATACTCCGGCGCTTCGACGACCTGCCGCAGCGGCTGAAAACCATGCCTGGCCGTCAGAGCCGCAGCGGCATGATCACGTGACGGGCGTGCTCGTTGTCGTGTTCCTGCACCAGGCAGCTGGATTGCGCGTCACGCAGGCTCAAGCGGGCCTGGTCGCCACGCAACGCGGCCAGCGCATCCAGCAGGTATCCCACGTTGAAACCCACGGCCAGATCCGACACGTGTGTATCGGCCTCCACTTCCTCAACCGCCTCTTCCTGCTCGGGGTTGTGCGCAACGATGCGCAGCTTGCCCGGCGACAGTTCCAGGCGAACGCCGCGGTACTTCTCGTTCGAGAGAATGGCGGCACGCTGTAAGGCGCCGCGCAGCACTTCGCGATCCAGCGTGGCAGTCTTGTCCGCACCCAGCGGAATCACCGCCTCGTAGTCCGGGAAACGACCGTCGATCAGCTTGGAGGTGAATACCACCTCGCCGCGACGCACGCGCAGGTGATTGCGACCGAACTCCAGCTCGACCTCACCGTCGCCGGTTTCGAGCAGACCGACCAGTTCGTTGACACCCTTGCGCGGAATGATGATCTGCCGGCGCGTGCTCACCGAGCTCTGCAGCTCGGTCTCCTTCATGGCCAGTCGATGGCCATCGGTGGCCACGCAGCGCAGCGTGTGTTCCTGCAGGTCCAGCAGCATGCCGTTGAGGTAGTAGCGCACGTCCTGGTTCGCCATCGCGAACGCCGTGCGTTCCATCAGATCACGCAGGACTTCTTCCGGAAGGCTGACCTTCTCGACCAGTTCGATCTGGTCGACGGTGGGGAATTCGCTGGCCGGCAAGGTGGTCAGCGTGAAGCGGCTGCGTCCGGCATTCAACGCCACGCGGTCGCCGTTCAACTTCAGGTCGATGCGGGCGCCGTCCGGCAGGGCCCGGACGATGTCGAACAGCTTGCGTGCGGGAATCGTGATCTCGCCGTCGGCCAGCTTCTCCGCGTCTGCCGTGGCCACCATCTCGACTTCGAGGTCGGTGCCGGTAAGGGACAGCTTGCCGTCGCCGACCTTGACCAGAAGGTTGGCCAGGACTGGCAGGGTCTGCCGCCGTTCGACCACGCCGACAACCTGTTGCAGCGGCTTGAGCAGGGCTTCTCGTTGGATGCTGAATTGCATGGCTGTGCTTCCCCTATACCTGCTGTTCTATCTTTAAAAGAAGTTGGTAGTGGTTGTTGGTGCGGTGTATAACTTTTATATCTAAAAAAACACAGATAAATCAGAAAGTTGCCTTGTTTCTACCCTGTGCCCTGAGAGGCGGGTTGCCGGTGTGTGATTTGTGGATAAGTCTAGCGGCCAATCCATCCACCCATTATCCACAACCTGCGCGCCCGCTTATCCATAGCTTTCGCTGATTTCCGCCTCAACCGGTCAGTGTTCGAATCAGTTGTTCCCAGTCCTGCCGTATCCGCGGGTCCGTCTCGATGAACTTGCGGATCGTCTTGCACGCGTGCATGACCGTGGTGTGGTCGCGCCCACCGAAGGCCTCGCCGATCTCCGGCAGGCTGTGTTCGGTCAGTTCCTTGGACAGCGTCATCGCGATCTGGCGCGGGCGTGCCAGGGAGCGGACGCGGCGCTTGGACAGCAGATCCTGCAGCCGGACGTTGAAATACTCGGCGGTGATCTTCTGGATGTTCGGGATGGTGACTGCCTGCGCATGGGTGGCCAGCAGGTCGCGCAGGGTCTCCTCGGCAAAGTCGGTGGTGATCGGCTTGCCGTAGAAATTCGCCCGCGCCGCCAGCGTGTTCAACGCGCCTTCGAGGTCGCGCACGTTGGAACGAATGCGTTTGGCCAGCAGCATCGCCACGTTCTCGTCGACCGCCACGCCCTTCTCGTGCGCCTTGGCCAGCAGGATCGCCGCCCGGGTTTCGAAATCCGGCGGTTCGATCGCCACGCTCAAGCCCCAGCCCAGCCGCGATTTCAGCCGGGGCTCCAGCTTGTCCACTTCCTTCGGATAGCGGTCGCAGGTGAGGATGATCTGCTGCTTGGATTCGAACAAGGCGTTGAATGTATGGAAGAATTCCTCCTGCGTGGTGTCCTTGCCGGCGAAGAACTGGATGTCGTCGATCAGCAGGGCGTCGACCGAGCGGAAGCGCTGCTTGAACTGGTCCATGCTCTTGGCACGCAAGGCCTCGATCATCGACCCGACGAACTGCTCGGAACGCAGGTACAGCACCTTGCAGTCGGGATTGTGCTCGCGCATCAGGTTGCCGGCGGCGTGCATCAGGTGGGTCTTGCCCAGGCCGGTGCCGCCGTACAGCAACAGCGGGTTGTAGGCCCGCCCCGGGTTGGTCGCCACCTGCATCGCGGCGGCCTTGCCGAGCTGGTTCGACTTGCCTTCGACGAAGGTTTCGAAGGTGTAGTGGGGGTCCAGGTTGTGGAGATGCGGAGTCGCCGGCGCCGCCGCCGGGCGCGGAGCGGCTGCTGCCGGCGGCTTGCTGACCGGGGCCGGGCGGACCGAGCTGGAACCCACTTCCAGGCGCACGGCGCAGGGTTTGCCCGCAAGTTGCGCCAGCACGGTTTCGATCTGCTCCAGGTAGCGTCCGCGAACCGTTTCCAGGGTGTACGAATTGGGTGCGAACAGCTGCAGGCCATGGCCATCTTCGCGCGCCTGCAACGGCATCAGCCAGGTATGCAGGTCTTCGGCGCTCAGATCGCCCTCCAGGCGCTCAAGGCAGCGCCGCCACAGATCACTCAT